>NZ_PYAW01000001.1 GCF_003014755.1 Chitinophaga niastensis
TGCCGCTAGCGTTCATCCTGAGCCAGGATCAAACTCTCCATTGTAAAGAAGTTTTGATACTGACTAATTTCTCTCGAAATCAATCGGTGATCTTATTAATTATGTTTAGCTGTACATTACCTGTTGTTTTTGAACCTAAGCATCACTACTTAGATTCGTGCTGTTGTTTCCAATCTTTCAAAGAACTTGCGACTAGCTTATAGCTGTTAGCCATTAGCGTTTAGTCATTGCCGATGTGTGAGATCTGATCTCTGTGGCTCTCTCAGCCTACATCTGTTATTTCAAATTTCGTTTCGTTTTTCGCAACTTTCGCTTTTCGTTTGCTGCCCCGTTGTTGTTGGGGTTGCAAAGGTAAGCAACTTTTTATTTCTACCAAATCTTTTTAAAGATTTTTTTAAAATTTATTTTTTCGTTGTCGCTGATCGCAAATGCGCTGCCACCAGGTATTAGCGGCTGTACAGCAACTATGAAAAAATGGTAAAAATACAGTGTCGTGAAGAGCTTTTGTGTGCCTGCTTTCTATCGAAGCGGAGCGCAAAGGTAGGCGGATTTTTCACACTTCCAACTATTTTATGAAAGTATTTTTTCACCAATCGCTGTAATCCTTTACGACAAAGGATTACAGCGATCTAAATTTCTTATCGATCAAAGGAAATTGGCTGTAAAAAACCATCAGGATATCTCACTTTCATCAAAAACAAACCCTGAGGAGGTACTGCAAAATCAGCATTTGTGCAATCCTTACTCTCAATAGCGCTTCTCAACTGGTCCTGTGAAAGCTTGCCACGCCCCACTCTCAGCATGGTACCTACTAATCCGCGCACCATGCCACGGAGGAATCTGTTGGCAGTAACGTTATAGACTATACGTTCTCCATCCACTGTCCAGTAAGACTCGGCTATGGCGCATATAAAGGTCTTTACCTGCGTATTACGCTTGGAAAAAGTAGTGAAGTCGCTGTACTCTTTAATAATAGACGCTGCTTCCTGCAGTGCAGCTATATCCATCTTATAAGGAAAGAAGTAACCCCTGTCCTTCATGAAAGGATCCTTGCGTGTATATAATATATACTCATAAGAGCGACTCAGCGCAGCAAAACGGGAGTTTGCATCTGGTGGTACATTATATATACCTCTTAATACTACATCATCCGGCAGAATAGCATTGATCTTATACATAAACTGTGGATGCAGCGGCAGCTCCGTATCAAAATGCAGGAAGTTCTGCTGCGCATTAACACCAGCATCAGTTCTGCTGGAGCCTGTGCTCACAATGGTTTCACGCAACAACAGGCTCAAAGCCCTGTCTATCTCCGCCTGCACGGTATGTGCATTATCCTGCACCTGGAACCCGCTGTATTGCGCGCCCTTATATCCTACTTCTATAAAGTACCTGCTCATATTGGTGCGAAAATAGAGAATTACGAATTAGCTTTTAGCCATTAGCTTTTAGCTTTTAGTAAAAATGCAGCGAGGATCAGGTGATCCTCGCTGCATTTTTACTAAAAGCTAAAAGCTAATTACTTATTTATGCAGCATGGCTTTGAATCTGCCTTTATAATAACTATCATTTAGTAAGCTCTCCAATGATCCGTACTTTTCAGTATCATATGTTTTAGAGTAACTCAGGTCCAGCAGGCGGTAACGGGCATCATCTGCTGTCAGCAACTGCGCCAGTGTTCTTACCTGGGCTGTTTCCAGGCAATAGTTACGGGTTTGCCTGCGAAATACATCTATCATCCCATCATCACTTTTAGCAGCAACAAACTTGCGCAATACCTTGCGGAAGGTAGCCTCATCCATCATATTACCACAATCGGTATTAATCAGGCGGCTGTCTGCTACATTCTTTTTCTTTGTTGCCGCTTCCTCAGTAACAACAGCAGCATCGGTGCCAACTGGTGCCCCTGCAGCATCAACATTGATGCTCTCCTCGCTGTTCTTCTTTTTCTTCCTGCTCTTTACCGGTTCATCGGCTGTAGGAGCGGCGATGCCGTAACCACTGGAATCAGTAATGATATTAGCAGGATGCTCTGTATCGTCAAACAGTTTCCGCTTTTTCTTTTTTGGACGAACAGGAGCTTCTTCTGCCACTATCGGCGGCGCATCGGCGATTACCGGTGGCGCTACTACCGCAGCTTCAGTAGTAGTAGTAGTAGCCGCAGGTTGTGATTTATCATCCTGGAATTCTATGAAATCAGGATCCCCGGCTTTAGCTTTATTTTTCTTCTCCTTTTTAACAGCAGCTTCTACAGGTACTTCCTTAGCTGCTTCGGCTGTTGCAGCTTCACTGGCGGCAGTTTTATTCTCTTCTGCCAGTACATCGCTCAGGATGGCCTGCTCTTCTTCTGTTAACGGCGCTTTTTCCCCTTTATGTTTTTTGCCATGTGGCTTCTTTGCTTCTGTTTCTGTAGCAACCGGTGTTTCTGCGGGTACCGGTGCCGGCTTCGCTTCTTCTACAGGCACATCTCTGTCGTCGCCCGTTACTACAACTTTATCCAGGGCGGAGGAAAACGAATTACCTGCTTTAGCAGCTGGTTTGCCGGGACCGGTCACAGTTGCTTTGTTGGCAAATGTTGTTTCCAGGTCTTTTTGCAGATTCGTCATCATTTCCTTTTTGCTGGTATCTGCTGCGGGAGCTGCCTGTTGTGTATCGGCCACTACTTCCGGCTCAGCAGCAGCTACTACAGGAGCTCCACCATCTGCCTTGATCTGCTGAAATGTTTGCAGGTTATATAATGTATAGCTGGACTCACCGGCTTTCTTCAACAAAAAACCCTGATCCTTCATAGCTATCTTCAAATAAAATTGCTGTTCGGGAAATTCGTTTTTAGGAAATCCTACTTTAATGGGCGTGGTGCCATTGTCCACCTGTGGCAGAATAATATATCCCCTTTCTGTAGAGCTTAACACTTTGCCATTGCACTTTACATAAAATGGTTGTCCCTTTTCGCTCTGAATATATACATAATGGTGCTGTTCCTGGGCCCATGAACGGCCGCAAAGTAACAAGCATGCCCAAACGTATATTACTGTCCTGTATTTGAGATGCATATTATAAATTGGTATAAAACTGTCCTTGTGCAAATATTATTCCAGCACTATCAGCACCTCACCTTTTTCAACGGCGGTGCGTTCTGTTACTTTAATTTCTTTTACGATGGCATCTGAACCTGCTTTGAATACGTTCTCCATTTTCATGGCTTCCAGAATCAGCACCGGATCACCTTTACGGATGGCTTGTCCGGGTGTAACCAGTACTTTCAGTACCAATCCCGGCATCGGCGCCTTGATATCATTTATCTTTTTAGCCAGAGCATCTTTGATGCCCATAGACGCCAATAGCTGATCAATTGGTTCTTCAATAGCCACTTCGTACTGTTGCTGATTAATCTGAAGGACCACGGTTTTAGTGTCTTTGTCTATCCCCAGCACCTGTGCCTGGTAGCTGTGGCCATCCATTATAATACTGTAATCTCCTGTGGGAAGCTTTGCTGCTGACCAATCCACTTCCTGATTGTTGCAGGTGAGTGTTACGTCTTTATTAATGGCAAACGTAGCTTTACCATTCACTATTGCTTTGATCATAATGCTGTTTTATTGGTCTGTAAGCTTAACAAAAATAGCATTTTTAACCACTTACCTCATATTTGGCCCATTTGTTTAAATTTGATTCTTTTTAAAATCGCAAGCCGATACATTTGTTTAAAACCGAGTTTTACATGAATCAACATCTGAAGCAATCACTGTTGGGAATGCTGATTGGAGGAATAGCCGGGCTGGGAATGAGCACTCCCCTGATGGCACAGTCTGACAAAGCAACCCAGGAAGACCCCGCACTAAAGATTTACCGCGCCTCCGCCACCAAAGTGAATGATCTTGTCCACACCAAGCTGGACGTACGTTTCGACTATGCCAAAAGACATCTTTACGGCAAAGCGTGGATTACCCTGAAACCCCATTTCTATGCTACCGATTCCCTGACCCTGGATGCAAAAGGCATGGACATTAATGAAGTAGCTATCGTAAAAGCCGGAAAAAACAGTCCTTTGAAATACAGTTATGATAGCCTGCAACTGCATATCAAGCTGGATAACAAATATCAGCCTTCGGCATCTTATATCATCTACATAAGTTATACTGCTAAACCCGATGAGCTGAAAGTCAAGGGTAGCGCAGCTATTTCAGATGCCAAAGGATTATATTTTATAAACCCTGATGGTAAAGATCCTAACAAACCTACACAGATATGGACACAGGGCGAAACAGAAGCCGCTTCTGCCTGGTTCCCTACTATCGATAAAACCAACCAGAAATGTACGGAAGAGATCAGCATGACGGTGGAAAAAAAGTATGTAACCCTTTCCAATGGTAAGCTGGTAAGTCAAAAGAACAATGCTGATGGTACCCGCACCGATACCTGGAAAATGGATCTGCCCCACTCCCCTTACCTGTTTATGATGGCAGTAGGCGACTACGCCATTGTAAAAGATACCTGGCGCGGGAAAGAAGTAAATTATTATGTAGAAAAACCATTTGAGAAATATGCGAAGAACATTTTTGGTAATACACCGGAGATGCTCACCTTCTATTCTAAAATACTGGGATATGATTATCCATGGGTGAAATATTCACAGATCACTGGTCGTGACTATGTTTCCGGTGCTATGGAAAACACCACTGCTACCCTGCACGGTGAGTTTATGCAGAAAACAGATCGCGAACTGCTGGATAATAACAACTACAATGAAAGTGTAATCGCCCATGAACTGTTTCACCACTGGTTTGGCGACCTGGCTACTGCAGAATCCTGGAGCAACCTCACTGTCAATGAATCTTTTGCTGACTACAGCGAATATCTCTGGCTGGAACATAAGTATGGTAAAGACGCCGCTGATGAACACAGTCTGGAAGCTGCGCAGTCTTATATGTCTATGACGCAATACGCCGGCGACAAAGACCTGGTACGCTTTCACTACCGCGATAAAGAAGATATGTTTGACCAGGTTACTTATCAGAAAGGTGGCCGTATACTGAACATGCTCCGCAACGCAGTAGGTGATTCTGCTTTCTTCAAATCTTTGAATGTATACCTGAAAGCAAATGCTTTCAAAGCCACTGAAGCACATCAGCTGCGACTGGCTTTTGAAGAAGTAACCGGCAGAGATATGAACTGGTTCTTTAATCAGTGGTATTTTGGCAAAGGCTTCCCTGAGCTGGATATCAGTTATAAATATAACGATGCTGCCAAAACAGTAACCGTTATTTTACAACAGATACAAAAGGATCCCAAAGTATGGCAACTGCCGATGGCTATTGACATTTACGCCGGCGGTAAAACAGACAGACATAATATCACCATGTACAACCGTGTGGATTTTTTCACGTTTGCCTACACTACCAAACCTGACCTCGTAAACGTAGATGCTGATAAAGTAATATTAGCCAAAACAGATGACCACCGCAGCTTTAGCACTTATGCTTTCCAATATGCCCATGCGCCTAACTACATGGACCGCCATATTGCCATTGACGAAGCCGCAGAAGCACAGGCTACCAATCCGGAAGCGGTAAAGCTGTTACAGCTGGCGTTGAAAGATAAATACCATGGTTTACGTTCTTATACTATCAGTAAACTGAATCTTGCTAATGCAGCTGTTAAAGCAGCTACGTTGCCTGCGCTTGTGGAACTGGCCAAACAAGATCCTCATTCCCTGGTGCGTGCAGCGGCTTTACAGCAGCTGGTAGAACTAAAAGATCCGCAATATGTTTCGTTGTTTGAAGCCGCTACCAAAGATAAATCCTACGGTGTAGCAGCAGCGGGCCTGGAAGGCCTCTCCATACAGGATCTGGGCAAAGCCTACGCTATTGCCAAACAACTCGAAGGTGATACCAAAGGTAAACTGGTAGGCGCTATTGCTGGTGTATATGCCAAAAAAGGCAATGCATCAGATGTTTCTTTTGTTGCCACCAAGTTTGATGAAACCAGTGGCCAGGATAAGCTGAACGCAGCTTTTGACTACCTCGGCTTCTTATCAAAAATAAATAATACAGCCGCAGTAATAAAAGGTGTGGATCAGGTGAAAGCCATGACAGCACAGTTTAACAACTCACAGGTGAGCACTTATATCAGCAACTGGATGCAGGAAATAAGCAAGAATAAAGCCCAGGAAGCTACTGCTGTTACCGGCGCAAACAGAGACGAACTGACTAAACAGGCAGATTATATGCATAAAACATCTGAAGAAATAAAGAAGACGATTAAGGAGTAGTTTTGTCTTTCCCAGGATTAGGCTGATTATGCTGATTACCCTGATTTTATTTTTTTGATTTAAAAAGATTAGCGAAGATTAAAGCGAGTATATCCGCTTCGATCTTCGCTAATCTTTTTAAATCTATCTAAAATCAAAAAAATAAAATCAGGGTAATCAGCCTAATCAGTCTAATCCTGGGAAAGACAATATTCATTCGATCTCTACAATCTCTACCAAACTTTTAGTAGCTGAACTCCAGCGCCAGGGGCTCTTTGCCAATCTAACGCCACCGAGCCAACGATGTTCAAGGGAAACATAGTCAAGGTAATTTTCTTCTTCTTCCAGTATCTCTTTTCCAAGGCTGGTGATCTTTACCAGTTGATCAGTTTCTACAACAACACCTGCACGCTCCATCCGGTTGATGAGGATATCCAGCTGAAAATTGGTGAAGCCGTATATCTCCAGCTCATCCCAAAAAAGCATATACAGGTCGTACCAGCGATAGTTACCTAACACTAATCGTAGCAGGAAGTAATTTTCTATAATACTTAATCCGTTCTCTACACTGGGGAATCTTTGCAGATGTGCTATAATAGCGGCCGGCAGATGTTTCAGGTTACCCGTGGGCAGTTTGGCCATCGTTTCCAGTGCCAGTGGGGTGCTCAAACACCAGGCATCCCAGGCATCTGCTGCCATTTGCAGATCTTCGGGTTGTAAGCGGATACGTTGTTCAAACAGTTGGGGAAGATCGGCTATGGGGGGATGATGTGGCAGGTCAACAATACTGATGGGAGGTGGTTCTTTGATCTGGCTAGAGATGTAATACAGGATAAACAACTGGTTTATCTGGCAAAACAGATCATATTCAAACCAAAGAACTACTTCATCAAAGGAGCCGGATTGCTTTAGCTTCTCCAGCTCCAGTACTACACTTGTATAATAAGTTTGTTTATCTATTCCGTAATGGAATTCCAGGTGTTTAGCCCGACTTTCAAAGAGTAGCAGCGGGTCTTTTGTATATTTTACTTTCCCTTCGCACATCATTTCCCGGCATACTACAACTTCTCCAGGCACCTCACTTTGCCGAAACAAGGCGAGGGTAGCATCTCCATTTAACACATTCACATATGACATAAAATAAATTTCATGCTATTACCAACTGCCACTGGCACCGCCGCCGCCGCCGGAACCTCCTCCGAAGCCGCCGAAGCCACCACCACCGGAACCTCCGCCACCAGACCAGCCACCGCCGCCGCCACTTCCAAAGCCTCCCAGACCACCGATTACCGGCCATATCCATCCGCCTCTTCTGTTATAGGTGGTTCCACCGCCGCCACCACCGCCGCCACCGCGACTAATGATTGACACAACTACCACGATCACCATAATGATAAGAAACACAGCACCCGCACTTATTCCTGGCTTACTTTGCCGTGGATCGGCTTTATATTCTCCAACAGCTGCTTTTTTAATAGCATCTACTGCACCATCTAATCCTTCATAATAGTGGCCTTCGCGAAAAGCTGGCTTAATAATCTGTGCAATAATTTCATTGGCGGTAGCATCAGGTACGGAGCCTTCCATGCCGGAACCCGTTTCAATCCTGATCTTCCTGTCTTCTATAGAAACAAGAATCAGCACTCCATTGTTCTTGCCTTTGGTACCAATACCCCAATCGCGCAATATTTTTAATGATACCTGACTTACATCATAATCGCCGATAGATTTGAGTGTAACAATCGCGATTTGGGTGGAAGTACTATCATAATAAGCTACCAGCTTATGTTCCAGGGCATCATCCTCACCTTTCAGTAAAACACCGGCAAAATCATTTACTAAAGTCGGAGGATTAGGCCGGGGTGGAATGTTCTGTGCTTTCGCCAGCAACCCCACCATCATTAATAATCCCGGTAATAACCAGCGTAGTATCCTCATTGTATCTAAGCTAAAATCGTTTAAAAAGAGTGGCCTTTATCTGCCAAAGACGATATCATCCGGCAGTTGATTGACGTCATCGTCAGCTTCGTGTGGGAAAAAAGTACGGAGTGATGATCCTATTTCCCCGATGCATTCTTCAATACCTTCAACGATATGAGTGCGCTGGAAGTGGCTTCTCAACAGTTCTGCCGCTTTGATCCAGAAGTCATCACCTACTTTATCATGTATGCCCTGGTCGCCCAGAATAGCAAACTGCCGGTCTTTAATGGCCACATATACCAAAACACCATTACGTTGTTTTGTTTTTTCCATGCCGAGGGATAAGAATGCTTCCTTAGCTCTGTCCATGGGGTTTACATAACTGCAATGGCTTTCAACAAACAACCTGATTTCACCGGACGTGAGCCGCTCTGCAACCCGGATAGCCTGCACTAATCTGTTTTTTTCTTCTTCAGAAAAAATCTCTTTTCGTTTAAAAGGGAAAATGCGCATAGCTTATATTGAGAGCTATTAGCCCTTAGCGGTTAGCTCTTAGCCCGCGAAAAGCGGTTACTACTAAAAGCTAATAGCTAAAGGCTAACAGCTAGGTTAGAATTTTACCTGTGGCGCGTTCTGAGAGCCCGCTGCTGCTTCGAAATAGCCTTTCGCCTTAAAGCCGGCAATACCTGCAACGATATTGGTAGGGAAAGTACGAACAGTGCTATTATATCCGTTTACAGACTCATTAAAATCATTTCTGGCTACGTTGATCCTGTTTTCAGTGCCTTCCAGTTGTGCCTGGAGGTTCTGGAAGTTAGCATTTGCTTTCAGATCAGGATAGCTTTCAGATACAGCGAGTAAGCGACCCAGTGCCTGGCTCAGCTGACCTTGAGCAGCCTGGTATTGTTGAATTTTTTCAGGGCTCAGGTCATTCACATCTACTTTAATCTGAGTAGCACTTGCACGTGCCTGAATTACTTTTTCCAGGGTTTCTGTTTCGAAGTTGGCAGCACCTTTAACAGTGGCAACCAGGTTAGGGATCAGGTCAGCGCGGCGCTGATAGCTACTCTGTACCACACCCCATTTATTTTTCACATTTTCATCCTGTTTCACCAATCCATTGTATTTTCCGCAACCGAACATACCCAGTAATACGATAACAATGATTACAATGATTCCTTTTTTCATCTGAATTAAAATTTAAGTTTTAAGTGTCCACAATTGTGCAAAACGTGTTCCTCTTTTGAGGCTTACCGGTGTAAGTAGTTGTTTTCACCGGTGAACGCTATAAAAAAAGCGGTAAACGCACGCTTTTTCCGACTACACGAAAATATGTAAACTAATGCAGTAAATCGCTATTGCATAAGGAAACCACGAATTTTAAAAAAAGTTCATTCATGCTTGAAAAATTCGTTATAAAACAGTATGTTTATATGTACCTTTACCACGTATTATTCGTTGCATGTTTTACGATATACGATTAAGTTGAATGGGGCAGAATGGACACAAAATTGACATTGAGGGTTTCATTGTTTCTAACTCATTTATTATCATTAACTTGGAACTAAGTCTGCTTAAATGAGTGCACAACACATCCATATACTTTATATTGATGATGAAATTCACAACCTGAATGCATTTAAAGCTTCTTTCAGAAGACTTTACAGTGTAGTCACCGCTACCTCTGCTGAAGAAGCAGAGAAGCTCCTGCAAGAACAGGAATTTCACATCATTATCTCGGATCAGCGTATGCCCAAAACAACCGGGATAGAGTTTTTTGAATCTATACTGGAAAAATACCCCGAACCTATACGTATGCTGCTAACAGGCTACGCGGACATCAACGCGGTAGTAGATGCCATCAATAAGGGACAGGTATATAAGTATTTCTCCAAACCATGGAATGAAGAAGAGCTCAGACACAATATTGAAAAAGCGTTTGAAGTATATTCCCTTCGTAAGGAAAATAAAGAATTAACCGCCAAACTGTTAGATGTAAACCAGAAGCTGGAGTTCCTGGTACGTCAAAAGCTTATCTCCTAAACATTTTCGAATTTTTCATTTAGTTATTTTGAGATATTGTCTTTGCTCCCGGAGCAATTTAGATTTTTATGTCCGGATACTCCTGGTAGATAAATATCTGCAACAAAATACCCCGATCCTCAGTTATCCCGGATTTCTAAATGTTGTTTTTCCTTTAACTTGCACCACATTGTGAACTTAATTTCCTGAATATGCAAGTTTGGAAAGATTACCAGGCAGAGAATAAAGATCGTTTCCTGGATGAATTATTGGCGCTGTTACGCATTCCTTCTGTGAGTGCTGATTCCCGTCATAATGGAGATACCCAGCAATGTGCAGAAGCTGTAAAGCTACGTCTGCAGGAAGCTGGCGCGGATAAAGTAGAAGTGTGCCAGACGGCAGGTCACCCTATAGTTTATGGAGAAAAGATCATAGATCCTTCCTTACCAACCGTATTAGTATATGGTCACTACGACGTACAGCCCGCTGATCCTTTGGATCTGTGGCACAGCGGCCCGTTTGAACCGGTTATTAAAGACGGTAATATATTCGCCCGCGGCAGCGCAGACGACAAAGGCCAGTTTTACATGCACGTAAAGGCTTTTGAAACCATGAACAAAACCAACACCATTCCCTGCAATATCAAATTTATGATTGAAGGAGAAGAAGAAGTTGGTTCTGCAAACCTGGGCATCTTCCTGAAAGAAAATAAGGAACGCCTGAAAGCAGATGTTGTATTGATTTCCGATACTTCCATGATCAGCCTGGAAAATCCTTCCATTGATACCGGTCTGCGTGGCCTGGCATACATGGAAGTAGCCGTAACCGGCCCTAACCGCGACCTGCACAGTGGTGTATATGGTGGCGCAGTAGCTAACCCGGCTACTATCCTCGCTAAAATGATTGCTTCTCTGCACGATGAAAATAATCACATCACCATCCCAGGTTTCTACAACAACGTACAGGAACTGAGCGCGGAAGAAAGAACAGCCCTCAACGCTGCTCCTTTTGATGAGGAAGAATACAAAAAAGACCTTGGCATAGCAGATGTTTGGGGCGAAAAAGGTTATTCCACTATCGAAAGAACCGGTATCCGTCCTACCCTGGAAGTGAACGGTATCTGGGGTGGTTACACCGGCGAAGGTTCCAAGACGGTATTGCCTTCCAAAGCATTCGCTAAAATATCTATGCGCCTCGTTCCTAATCAGGACTGGCACGAAATATCAGATCTGTTTACGAAACACTTCGAATCTATTGCGCCTAAGAGCGTAACGGTGAAAGTAACGAAACATCACGGTGGCAGCCCTTATGTAACACCAATTGATTCTGTTGCATTCAAGGCTGCACACAAAGCTATCAACGCTACGTTTGGTAAAGATCCTATTCCTGTTCGCGGTGGTGGTAGTATTCCTATCGTTGCGCTGTTTGAAAAGGAACTGGGCCTGAAAACAGTATTGATGGGCTTTGGTCTGGATAGCGATAACCTGCATTCTCCTAACGAGAAGTACGGTTTAGCTAACTATTACAAAGGCATTGAAACCATTCCTTATTTCCACAAATTTTTTGCGGAGATGAGCAAGTAAAAGAGCTATTAGCATTTAGCTTTTAGCCATTAATCCTATCGGGTTAAGCACTAAAAGCTAAATGCTAACTGCTAAAAGCTAAGTTATGAGTACTTCTGAAAAGTTACGTGTAGATAAATATCTGTGGTCTATCAGGGTGTTTAAGACCCGCAGTCAGGCGTCTGATGCCTGTGATGGTGGCAAAGTAAAGCTGAACGGCAACTCCGTTAAAGCATCTAAACCCGTATCTGTTGGCGATAAATTTGAAATAAAAACAGAAGGCCGTAAATGGGTGATTGAAGTAGTGGGATTGTTATCCAACAGGGTCGCCTACGCAGAAGCAGTTAAATATTATATTGATAATACACCGGAAGATGATAAACTGGCACCCGCCTTTGTAGCCTCCGTTTTCCAGACAGGTAAACGCCAAAGCAAGATTGGCCGTCCTACTAAGAAAGATCGCAGAAATATCGAAGGATTTATGGAGGGAGATGAGGAAGAAGAAGGTAAATAAACTGTCTTTGTATTTCAAAGGCAGCTTTTAGTCTTGTAAGTATTTAATCAAGACTTGTAAGTATTCAGTTAAGCTTTGCGAGTGTTCAGTTAAACCTTGTAAGTATGCAATTAAGTCTTGCAAGTACATAGTCAAGCCTCGTAAGCGCGCAGTCAAGCCTTGTAAGTACGCAGTTTAGTCTGGTAAGTATTCAGTTTAGACTTGTAAGTATCCTGTTTTAGCAGGTAATAGAAGGAGAAGGTAAATAAGCTATTTTAAAAGGTTCCTCTTTGTACTTCAGAGGCACCTTTTGTTTTTTTAAATCAGAGCCGGTCTTTTAGTTCCTGCTGTATTTCCCAGGCCAGGTCTTTGATCTTTTCTGCCGGACTGAAAATCTTAATCATCTTGCCGGGACGGTTAGGGTCAGGACGCACATCTTCCCTTATTTTTCTATAAAAAGTAGATGGACTCCAGTTGCATTCCTCACATACTTTTTCCCTGAATTTTGTGGTGCTTTCAGAAAAGCCGTAAAACAGGTCACGTAAAGGGTTTTTCTCAATTGATTTTGTTTGCATGTTATATGGTTTTAGGTTTAACAAATCTGAAACTGGATGGGCTGCCTGTGATTTTTTGCTTTTGCATTGTCTATGCTCTGGTCACAAAAGAATCAATAAAGCAGTCAAACTGATTTTATAACAGTAGATATATCAAAGATATAAAATCTTTTTTAAACAACCTCATTAATGAGGTCACTTTTTTTATCGTTTTGATTGAATTTCATCCAATGGCAAGTAATCGGGATGAAATAATATTAAAAAAACTTGGTGTAAAAATCAGGGAGCTAAAAGAGGCAAAGGGACTTAGTGATAGAGATTTTGCAGATTTAGCTGAGATTGGGACTGCGCAGGTTTGGCGATTACTACAAGGACAGGTCAACCCAACCTACTCAACATTAAAGGCAATTGCGAAGGTATTGGATGTACACCCGGGAGTGTTTTTTGATCTTGAATAAGAAGTAAAAAATTAAATTCGTATAAATGGATGCCTTATGAAAACAGCAACAATAAGACAAAAATTATACGAATACATCCGTGTAGCTGATGACAAAAAAGTGAAAGCAATTTTTACCCTCGTGGAAGATGAAGCAAACGAGATCATAAACTGGTGGGAGCATGTTGATGTTATTAATGAACTTGAAAAAAGGTCCGCTGATCTAAAGAGTGGAAAGGATAAAGGGATTTCCTGGGGAAAGACAAAAAAGAAAATACTCGTTAGTAAATGAATGCTCTCATTATATACCCTATTACTTATTCAATTTTCTATAAGAAAAACAGTCTTATCCATTCTCGGTGGGTTATTCACATCAAAACCATAAGCCTTGGAGATAAGGTAATACGCCTGACGCAAGCGTTCACTTAAAGATAAGGTCAGATCAACATTATCCGCATCAGATTCAGCAAAAGTCTTGATTTTGAAGGCTGTTTTATCAATTTATATGGGGCCATACATTCCAAAATCTACTTCAAAAAATATTCAAAAAAATTTTGTCCTATCAAAAAACAGGTTTATCTTTATTCAACTTTAAAGTTGTTATAAATAAGTAAATCTCTCAAAAAAGCCTTATAAATATAATTATCACCCTATAGTTCAAACTTTAAAGTTGTTGTTAACTTAATAACTATAGGTATAATTATGCAAAGACTAAATACATTATGCGAAGTAGAAGAACTATTAAGGGAAATCAAACGACGCATAAAAGAGGATGGCCTTTTATTTATGAATGGCAGGAATAAAAATGCACAAACGCTCAGCGAATTTGGGATAACCGGCAGACAGCAAACAGAAATTATTGATTCCATAACGGCAATAGATTACTGCGGCGGACCAGAAGAAGATGAAAAGTATCCATGGAAAAGTGTATCAGTATTTGGGAAACCATTCAGACATATAGAACTCTACATCAAATTTTCTATTGGGCTTACAGGTACCCCTGTGGTCTGTTTGTCCTTTCATGAATCAGAAATAGCAATAGTATATCAATTTAAATGATTAACATATGAAAAGTCCAATTACCGGCAAGGAAATGAAACGGATGGTTAAAGAGGAGGAATTGGTATTCAGAAAAGAAACCTTTACCATTCTTTTTAATTATTATTTCTGCGAAGAAAGCAACGAAATATTTACGGACGAAGCACTGGATACCATCAACACGAATCAGGCATATAATCAATACCGCGCCAAATACAACCTACCCTTTCCTGACGAGATCAGGGAGATCAGGGAGCAATACGACCTGAGCGCGGCTAAAATGGCTGATATATTTGGCTTTGGCACAAATGTATATCGTCATTATGAAAGCGGGGAAGTACCTAGTATCTCCAATGCCCGGCTGATACAATTATCGAAAGATCCAGCTGAATTCCGGAAACTCATCTTTGCCTCCAATGCATTGAAAGGAAATGTACTGGAACAGGTGCTGCAAAAGATTAACATCCTGTTATCTGACCAGGCTAATTTTAATCTCTCCTATTTGCCTAATTACCTGATGACGGGTATGTCTAATGGAAGAGCAAGTATTTATACCGGCTATAAAACACCCAGCCTGAAAAAGTTTATTGAAATGGTTGTTTACTTTGTTACACATATTAAACCATGGAAAACCAAACTGAATAAACTCCTGTTCTACACCGATTTCTTCCATTATAAGCAATTTGGCTATAGCATTACCGGCGCTGAATACATGGCTATTCAAATGGGGCCGGTACCCAAAAACTTCAGCAGCATTTTTGAATATGCGAGTACCAATGAAATTATAAATGTTGCCTTCACTGAATTTCCGAATGGGGGAATTGGAGAACAATTTTCGGCTAATCATCAACATGCCTTTGATAGCACCGTATTTAGCCCTGAAGAATTGACGACACTGGAGATGGTATTAAAGAAATTCAAAAATGTATCTACCAGTGATATTATAAAAATAAGCCATGAGGAAACAGCCTGGTTAGATAACAACCACAAAAAAGGGGAAATCAGCTATGATTATTCCTTTCGGCTGGTTCATTTATAAACCCTGTTTATAGCCCCGTCTCTTTTTTCTACAATTTCTCACTTTTGCGTAGTAATTTTGCCAACTCATTCATAAACCAAGGATCATCAATGCCTAAACAAAGCGACGTACTTGCTACCGATTTCCTCGTGAAAATAGCGGAAGAATTTGGCACACCGGTATATATTTACCATGCAGAAAAGATTAAGACTCAATATGATAAGCTCCAAAAGGCATTTCATAAGGCTGACACCCGCTTTTTCTACGCCTGCAAGGCATTGACCAATATCAACATCCTGAAGTACGTCAATTCTATTGGTTGCGGACTGGATACGGTATCCATTCAGGAAGTACAACTGGGCCTCAAAGCCGGGTTTGATCCTAAAAATATCATCTTTACCCCCAACTGTGTGGATCTGCAGGAAATTATTGCAGCCAAGGACCTGGGCGTAATTATCAATATCGATAACCTCTCCATCCTGGAGCAGTTTGGTAATAAATTCGGCGGTAGCTACCCTATCTGCATCCGCCTGAATCCGCATATCATGGCAGGTGGTAACTTCAAGATATCCACCGGGCATATCGACAGCAAGTTTGGTATTTCTATTCATCAGATGCGCCACATTGAACGTATCGTAAAATCTACCAAACTGAAAGTAACTGGTCTGCATATGCATACCGGCTCTGAAATCAAGGATGTAGATGTATTCCTGCGTGGCGTGGAAGTGATGTTTGAAATGGTGCAACATTTCCCTGACCTGGAATCTATTGATTTGGGCAGCGGCTTTAAAGTAGCTTATCAACAAGGTGATCCTGAAACGGATATCGACCTGCTGGGCAAGAAACTGAGTGAAGCCTTTAACAACTTCGCTTCCTCTTATGCCCGTCCGTTGCAGCTGTGGTTTGAGCCAGGAAAGTTCCTGGTAAGCCAATGCGGTTACTTTGTAGTAAAAGCTAATGTGATCAAACAAACTACTGCCAATGTATTTGTAGGTGTTAACTCAGGCTTCAATCACCTGATCAGACCTATGTTTTATGAGGCTTTCCACCTGATCCGCAATATCTCCAATCCTAAAGGCACGGAGCGCATATACACTGTAGTAGGTAATATCTGCGAAACAGACACCTTTGGCTGGGACAGAAAAATAAATGAGGTAAGAGAAGGCGATTACCTGGTATTCTATAATGCCGGCGCCTATGGGTTTGAAATGGCATCTAACTTTAACTCCCGCCTTAAACCAGCGGAAGTATTGGTAATAGACGGCAAACCAAACCTGATCCGTAAACGTGATACCATTGATGATCTGCTGAGAAACCAGATTGAATTATAAAGAATTACGAATTGCGAATTGCGAATTGCGAATTACGTAAAGAAGCGAGTGATATAAGCGTATAATCTTCACGCTAATCACTCGCTTCTCTACGTAATTCGCAATTTGCAATTCGCAATTTAAAATATCTCCCCTACCTTTACGTCTACATTAGTACTCCCCTCTGTGATTCCTACACTGTTTTTTACTGTAAATTGTAATACGATATTTTTTTGCTGACTAAAAGGACAGTCTTTGGTTATAATTATATACCCGCTATATGAAAGTTTTAACTGCACACCCCGGTGTATTTAACGATGATAAAATAATTGAGTCAAACATATCATTTGTTCCCTTTTTAAATTTTTTAAAGGAAAAAGCCAAGCATGAGGACGACCCACGCTCTTCTTTCTATAACCTGATCATCCAGAAATTTGAGAACAACCCGGATACGCTAAAGTCCATTCCTCCAGACGCTGACCTGTCTGCCTATAAAGAATATCTTGACCTGCTGATAGCCGCTATATTCCCGGTTACTGCCGATTCCAGTAAAGATATTTATGGTATAGGTGTTCCCTTTAAATTTGCCATCTTCTATTATTCTGATCTGTTTAAAAAACTTTTTACAGAAGATGGGAATGAACTGACAGCTATTCCACACGGTATCTCTCTGGGGAAAGTGAAAAAAGATAAGATTGCCTGGCTCTATAAACTGATCCTGGAACGTATCTATCATTTCCCGGTAAACTATCAGAATGATATCATCCATACCATCGAAACACCCGATGGCGGCAAAAGATATGTAAAGGTGAATATAGACCCGCGGTTTGTAGATGTAAAAGCAAAAGGAGAACTGCCTCAGCTGGATTACAATCAATTCTGCTCCCGTCAGATAACACCGGAAACGATACAGCAACTACTGCCAACAGACTTATTTACCCTGGAAGGCTTTGTAATATGGACTGTAAAAGATGTAACCCAATCAGAAACCCTCAATAATATTAAGGGACTGGTGATGAACATGCGCACCAGCAATGAAGTTGAAAGCTATCAGAAGCTGGAAAAAATGATTCCGTCTATATTGGGGATACCAGATATAACGGCGCACCTGGTGCCATTTCCCAAAGTGAATGGCAAAAATGTGCTGGAAGAACAATTCTCCAACACAGACCCCATTCTGGGTGTTGGTAATAAAAAACAACAGCAGCATTTCTTTCAGTTATTACTGGATCACCTGGAAAGTCATCCCACACCATTGATCATTCCGGACGTACATGATGCTACTGTTGCAGCCCATGGCTTCCTGAAATATCTTCCTATCAAGAATATCAAGAGCTTTGTGCTTGTTCCCATCACACATAAAAATGAAATACTGGGTGTACTGGAACTGGCATCGTCTATACCCAATAAACTCAATGCCAATCCTTTATGGCAGCTGCAAAACACCTATCCATTGCTGGTGCTGATGCTGAACCGCAGTATGAACATACTGGAAAGCCGGCTTAATGAAGTAATAAAAGATCAGTTTACAGCACTGCAACCCTCTGTAGAATGGAAGTTTGTAGACGCCGCCTGGAATTATCTGCTCACCCCGCAGGAAGAAAGAAAAGATATAGAGAGTATCAGCTTTGATGAAGTATATCCGCTCTACGGCGCCATTGATATACGGAATTCTTCTGTGCAACAGGGCAACGCCATCCGTGAGGATCTGCAGGAACAACTGGAACTCATACGCGATACTTTAGAAACCATCGGGCAAACAATACATCTTCCTTTGCTCGAAGAACTGCAATTCAAAACCAACGATATCTTAAATAACCTGAGCGATAGCCTTCAGGCCGGCGAAGACCTGAAAGTGAATGAGTTCATGGACCAGGAAATACAACCCGTTCTTGAACACCTCTGCGAAGGTAACGAGGCGCTGAAACCCGTGCTGCAGAACTATTTTGCGAAGATGGATAAAACAGAAGGACATGTATTTCATCACCGGAGAGAATACGAAGAAAGTTTATCCGCCATCAATATGGCTATCAGTAAATACCTGGAAAAAGAGCAGCATTACATTCAAAGCTCTTTCCCTTGTTATTTTGAAAAGTACCGCACAGATGGCGTAGAATATACTATCTACATTGGTCAGTCTATTGCGCAGGAAAAAAAGTTTGATCCGCTTTACCTTCGTAATCTCCGTCTGTGGCAACTTTCATCTATGGCCACCATTGCCAGGCTGACACATAAATTAAGTCCGAAACTAAAAATACCGCTGGAAACGACACAAATGATCCTCATGCACAGTGCCCCTATTACTATCAGCTTCCGCAGCGATGAGCGCAGGTTTGATGTGGAAGGCGCTTATAACATCCGCTATGAGATCATCAAAAAACGTATCGATAAAGTTCATATAAAAGATACCGGCGAAAGATTAACGCAACCCGGTACCATTGCTATGGTGTATTCCTTCGCCAGAGAGATGGAAGAATTCAAAAAATATATCTCCTTTCTCCAGAGCAAAAAGATATTACTGCCGGATATTGAAATGCTGGACCTGGAAGAGTTACAGGGCGTAAGTGGATTGAAAGCACTGAGAGTAAAGGTGAACATGGAAGTGTCTGAACTGTGATTTTTGTGGATGTTGTCTGAACCAGGATTAGGCTGATTATACTGATTACCCTGATTTTATTTTTTTGATTTAAAAAGATTAGCGAAGATCGAAGCGGATTTATTCGCTTTAATCTTCGCCAATCTTTTTATAATCTTTCTAAATCAAAAAAAATAAAATCAGGGTAATCAGTATAATCAGCCTAATCCTGGTTCAGACAACATCCACATTAATCACAGTTTAGAACTTAAATCCAAACGTTACATAAGGCACTGTTTCTTCCCTGGAATGCCCTACCACCGCTGTAATAATTAAGGCGTTGATGGGAGCTACATAGATACCGCCACCATAGCCATCATGCCATACATGCGATGTTTCATTATCCTGCCATACACGGCCTACATCATTAAAGGCGATCAGTCCCACTCCTGCAGGCAGGATGTATGTTTTAAGATCAAATAACTTCACACGTATTTCTGTATTGTTGTAAGCGGATGCACTGCCCGCAAAGCGGTAGTTGCGGTAGCCACGCAGGTTTTGCGTACCTCCTACCGTGAGTGCCTGAAAGTATTCATAAGTGCCCCATATCTTACCGCCGCCGAAACGGCTCACGATTACGAAGTTGGCCGGAATGCGGAAACTCATATACAGACTCAGGTCCGATTGCAACTGTGAGAAGTTACTGCTGCTGTTATTCAAACCTTTATTGCCGGTAAATGTAGTGTTCCACAGGATACCGCGGGTAGGGATAATCTTGTTATTACGGGTATCTATTGACGCTACGATTTTGCCACCTACGTATGATTTATTGCTGTAGATGCTGGCAGAATCAAGACCATTCGCTTTAAAGTTGGTGATGAAACGGTTATTATTTTCACTTTTATTAAACGCGTAATTGTTAAACGTTGGACCATAGGAGATACTCAGGTGATCACCAAAACTGGTCTTCAGCAAAGCTTCTGCGGTGTAAATATTAAACCGTGCACGGTAATAGGAAATGGTTTGATGGTTTGATTTATCAAACACCGTTTCGTTGCCATAACCAAAAAAGTTGATGGTGTTATTCGGTGCTTTAGCGCTTGCAAACAGTAAGAGGTCTGTTTTTCCGATAACGTCCGTCAATTCACCGGCATAGCGGAAGTTCCAGGCCCTTGTAGCGAGTGCGTGACTGATTGTAAATAAATGTTTGGCAGAGAAAGGCTCCTTCCGGAAAGAATGACGAATGAGTTGCAGCCCTACTCCAAGCAGTAAACCATCATCGCGGTTATAAGCACCTGCTACCAACGGCATTGTTTTCTCATACTGAAATGCAGTGCGATTGTATTTAATGTTATCCGGATCATCGGATAAACGGCGTTGCACATTGCCGGTTAGTGCAAAGGAATCTTTTCCGCTTCGCTGATCATATATGCGGATACGTTTACCCCCTTTTACGGTGGAGCTGTCTATGTAAGTATCGGCGTCAGCGCCGCCAATAAGGCGGATACGTATCGGTGTACTGTGATTTCCTTTTATTTCAAAACGATCTTTTCCACCTAAGCCAAACACATTTACTTCCCTGGTGACTTTAGGATCAAAGACACGGGAGTAGATGTTTTGTTTTACTTCTCCTTTTTTACTGATCTTGAACATATTCAGCTCAACAGCCCCACCATCCAGCTTTTCCACGGTTATCAGTTCGTTCTTTTCTGTTGCGGGAACGTCTACTCTTTTTGCCAGGAAACGATAGTATTTCATTACGTTGGCTTCCAGGGTATTTCTGCGCACAGATAAACGATGCAGCATCACAGGTCCTACCAGCGACTTTATCGTATCCGGGAAAGCGTTAACAGCAGCCTGTATTACGCTGTCGGTCATCTTCTTTAAAAACTTATCTGTTTGTTTCTTCCAGTCTTTTTCATCCAGCTCATTCATAAAGGAACGATCAAAAAAACGACTGCTGAAGTTGAAGCCGTTGATATCCGGAATGTAATCACGGAAGCCTTGTACGCCCGGAATCAGCCACGGACGAGACATCATGCGGGGAAGTAAACCTTCATTGATAAAAAATGCCTGGTCACGATCTCTTGGTACCGGGTAATAATATTCCTCTCCTTTGTGTTTTTCTTTGTACCAGCGCCACTGATCATCGTGGCGGTCAAAGTCCATGATGTACATATCCAGGATCCTTGCGCGCAGCACGGATTTCTGATCTACATGTACATCATTATCTCCCCATATTTTACCTAATACTTTAGGCGTGTTATAAGTCTTATCATTTTTACCGGTAACAGGTTCCCTTTCTTCAAACAGGTATACTTCATTACCAAAATCACTGGCATAAATACCTAACGCAGTATCTGTGGGCAGGTATACAAATGTGGGATTGGTATGCGGCACGCCGGCTGCTTCCGCCAATACACTTACTGCGAGCGGTGCATAAGGATTAGCAGCGGAAATCTGATCCTGCACTACTTCGCGGGCTACTGTTTCACGTAATAGCTCAGGAAGTGCTGCCGTGGGGAACTTTTTAAGGGTACGCATAGCGTATTCTGTACCGGTACTGTCTTCCAAGCGGAGCGAGTGTGTTTGTTTGCCACCACCACGTTGCAAAACCGTTAATCCCCCTTTTGCAGTTTTCAGGTTCATCACCGGAAAATTCAGTGGTGCATTCCATACTTTGCGGTAATTTTCTCCCAGCAAAAAGCGATGAAAGTTATTCACACGCACATACTGCGAATCTGCTACATCCTTGACGTATGCCGGTAATTCAGCAGGTGTGGTATAAACGAGTCCCTGTTGGGGCAAGTCCTGCAGGCGCAGCAGGTTGTTGCTGAATACCGGCTGCGATGTATTATCCGCTGCATAATACTGTACACGCACGGTGCTGTCGGCCAGCAATTCCAATACGCTGAAGCCACTTTCAGTAGATGCAAACAATGACCTAGCACCTTTTTTTACCCGGCTATTCTTAGCTCCGCTGCCACTTACCACGTAAGCATTCTGATTATCTTTAATCAGCTGTAACGTATGATCGTGACCGGATACAAACACTACAGGGCCATGTGGTTTTAACGCCTGTTCCACACCTTTGATCATTTCCTGGTACTTAGGATTGGGAATATCTTCGGGTGTACCAAATACGCCCCGTGCAATGGGATATATAGATCCTATCACCGGCAAAGGCACATACAGTGCAGGGTTCAGGTCAGTAAGCGGAAAAATATGTTGTTTGATGGTATAGTATCCGCCATGGATACCGTAACTGCGAAAAGGATGATGTGTAGCAAAGATGATGAGCTTATTACGGTTCAATGCCACTATTTCAGACAGTTTGGCGAGCACTTCGTTCCTGTCTTTACAGTCGCAGGAAGATTCCGCACCCGGCTTTGCATAGGGGAACACCCACCACTCACTATCCATGATGATCAGCGTGATATTTTCTGCCAGTTTTACTTCCACCGGACCAGGACAACCATCCTTCGGTAAAAACTGTACATTATCCAGGTAGAGTGAATCTACATAACGTTGCTGGTTACGGATTACATCCCAGCCATCGGGTTTACTTTTGTCCCAGTCGTGGTTACCGGGAATAATGAAGCCCTGGGCTTTTGTACCGCGTACCAGGTTGATCTGGTAATCGAGGATTTCCCGGGCGGTGGGGTATTTACTATCCAATGAGTCAGGTAACCCATGCGGGTATACGTTATCACCCAGAAAGAGTATGGTGTTTTTGTTATCCTGAAGATCGAATGTCTTGCGGATGGCATCCACTACGGGATTGCGGCCATTGTTATGCAATTCGCCGGCATCGCCAATGAGGATGATACGTTTTATAACGGCCGGGGATTGCGCGTATATGCTATTGCATAAGAACAATAATGCCGCTATATAGATGATTGCTATTTTGCTCATTTGGACTTGTAAGTAAATTTAAGAATACTGGCGGTACCATCGAAGCCGCCTTCATTGGAAATGTACAGGTCGCCGTTAGGCGCAAAGGACAGCCCTTCCGGCTGCAGGAATAAGCGGTGTTTCAGGTTATAAGCCTCCTGTACATGGCCTTGTAAATCGGCAATAACCAGCAGCCCGTTTACGGATGCAACGATGTATAATCTTTTTTCGATAGGATGGATAGCTGCAGCAGAAGGTTTAAAGAAACGCATATCAGTACCTGCCAGGCGGGCTATCTCACGGCTATCGAAATGATAGATAGCAGTGGTATCAAATGTTTTGGTAGCCAGATCAAAGCTGTAAGCACTGGTAATACCTTTCTTTTTATCATCTTCACAATTCTTACAAATCAGGACAACCCTATTTTGCAGGCTATCAAAATAAATGGTTTCAAACTCACGTTTACCTTGTTTGGGCATTTTATAGTGTGTGCTGGAAGTGCTGTCTGAAAGCAGATCATGGATTTCATATAGTGAGCCTTTGCTTTTCAGTACAAACCAGCCGCTGTCTGTATGGCAGATATCTTCAAAATCGCCGTTCATAGCAAACTTATAAGAAGGATAAGCTTTTGTGGTGTTTACATCTATCTGGTAAATCCTTCCTTCTTCATCATTAATGGCAAAGATATTATGCTCATCCGGAAACAATGCGATCCCTGAAATTTCCTGCATAGATTCCCGCACCCGATAACGAACCGGTTCTTTTAAATCATATCCTTGGGGAGATGAATATATTTTCTGTTCTCTATCGCTGAAAGCGTTGCATGACAGGAAAAAGAGGGGAAACATTAACCAGATCCGTACCTTCATAGTGCGACTTTATAGCATAAATTTAACTCAAAAATGCAGTAACTTCCATGAAGAATTACGAATTACGAATTGCGAATTACGTTTATGAGCGAAGATCGCTCCGATCCGTAATTCGTAATTATAATTTAACACTAACAATATGCAAAACAGCGCTATTATAGATGCAGCAAGGGATTATGTTTTAGCTCAATATCAACAACATCCCCATCCGAACCTGGTATACCATAATCTCGTACATACACAACAGGTAGTTCAGGCAGCTGCGCAGATAGCCGCCCATTACCGTTTACAGGATGACGAATTACTGGCAGTATATGTTGCAGCCTGGTTCCATGATGCCGGTTATTTGCTGGGTGACGCCAGCATACATGAAGAACAAGGCGCAAAAGAAGCATTGGTCTTTTTACAACAACAACAGGTGCCGGAACATGTGCAGACATTGGTGCAGGGTGCTATCATGGCCACTAAAATGCCACAATCGCCGCATAGCCTGGTAGAACAGATCGTTTGTGATGCAGACCTTTTTCACCTGGGATCAAAAGAATTTCCGGAGCGCAACAAATTACTGCGACAGGAAGTAGCACTCACTTATCAAAAAGATATTCCCGCTGCAAAATGGCTGGCCACCAGCATTACTTTTTTAAACGATCACCACTACTGGACAGACTACGCTCAAACGCTGCTCAAACAACAGAAAGAAGAGAATATTGCAAAGTTGAAAAAGAAGCTGGAAAAAAAATCAGGCGAAGAGCAAGAACAGGCAGCCATAACAGATACGTCGAAACCGGATGGAGAAAAAGTAAAGAAAGAAAAACTAAAGAAGCCGGAACGCGGTGTGGAAACCATGTTCAGGCTCACCTCCACCAATCATATCAGGCTTAGCTCTATGGCAGACAGCAAAGCCCATATTATGATCTCGGTTAATTCCATTATTATTTCCGTTATACTCAGTGTACTGGTGCAGCGGCTGGAAGATTATCCGAATATGATCATTCCAACAGTGATCTTCCTCACCACTTCCGTTATAACCGTCATCTTTTCTGTATTGGCCACCCGTCCTAATGTAACCAGTGGTACATTTACAAAAGCAGATATTGAAAAGAAAGATACCAACCTCTTGTTCTTTGGTAATTTCTATAAGATGAAACTGGAGGAGTATGATTGGGGGATGAAAAAAATGATGAATGATTCCGACTTTCTCTATAGCAGCATGACCAAAGATGTATATTATCTCGGCGTAGTACTCGGACATAAATACAAGTTGCTGCGTATTTCCTATAGTATTTTTATGTTTGGCCTGATCATTTCTGTAATGGCCTTTATGATTGCAGCGATTTTTTTTCCGGTAAAAGCTTAATGATTCATGGGTGTTCCTTTATATAACCGCGATCTGAGTTGGTTGTCGTTTAATTACCGGGTGTTACAGATGGCAGCGGATCAACAGGTACCACTATACGAACGGATTAAATTCCTGTCTATTTTTTCTTCTAACCTGGATGAGTTTTTCCGGGTAAGAATGCCTGCCGTTCTGGCTATCAACAAAGTGCTGGAAAAAGATAATGACGCTGGCAGCGATGAAACCCTTACCAGTGAAACTTTATCCGAAGTATTGCAGGAAATCAACCGGCAACAGCAGGAATATGGCCAAATATTTACCGGCACTATACTCCCGGTACTATTACAGCAACAGGTACATCTTTATTATAATGAGCCGCTACAGGCATCTCACCAAACATTTACCAAAAACTATTTCTTAACTACTATTCTCGCTTATTTACAGCCGGTATGGCTGGATGGGAAACACAAAAAATTATTCCTGGAGAACAATGCGCTGTATATCGCGGTGACATTAATTCCTCAGAACAATCCGGAAACGCAGCGATATGTAATTGTGAATATCCCGGCGGCATTACCGCGCTTCCAGACATTGCCCGCGCAGGAAGGCATCTATTACATCGCGTTCCTGGATGATATTATACGCACCCACCTGGATTATGTTTTCCCTGGATATACCGTCCATAGCTGTCATAGTGTTAAACTCACGCGCAATGCGGAGATGGATATGGATGAGATAAAAGGCGATATACTGGAAGAAGTAGAAACGTTTATCCGTAAACGCGAATTAGGCGTGCCTACCCGGTTCCTGTATGATGCCGCTATCCCCTTACCATTATTACATTTTATGGCGCAACAATTTGATGTGCAGTCCGATGAACTGGTGATGGGTGGCCGCTATCACAACCTGAAAGACCTGGCAGATCTGCCGGTACCGGCAGGTTTAACGAATGCATTTTATCCTAAAACAATTCCGGCAGACAATAACACTGCAGCTAATACCGACAGGTTACTGCACCTTATCCAGCAACAGGATTTGTTGGTACATCTCCCCTATCAGCGTTATGATCACATCCTGCGATTTTTTAACGAAGCAGCCATAGACCCGGATGCAGAAGAAATATATGTAACGCTGTACCGCATTGCTTCCGGTTCACAGATAGCACAGGCGCTGATCAGCGCAGCCAGGAATGGGAAGCGCGTAACCGTGTTTGTGGAATTAAAAGCCCGCTTTGATGAGGCCAACAATATACGCTGGTCTAAAAAAATGAAAGATGCAGGAGTTAAATTAGTATACAGCATTCCCGGCATGAAGGTACATGCCAAAACAGCGCTGGTAAAGCGCAGGCGTGGTTATCACTGGGATTATTCCGGGCTGATAGCCACAGGTAATTTCAACGAAAGCACCGCGCGTTTTTATACAGATCATGTGTTATTTACCTCGCATGCAGGTATCACGCGCGAAATGGAATTATTGTTCCTATATCTGCAAAGCCGCGAGCAGCCTGCTGCTTATAGTTTCCTGAATTTTGAGCACCTGCTGGTAGCACAGTTTAACATGGCAGATAGATTTACCAGCCTGATAGACCGGGAAATAACCCATGCAAAGGAAGGAAGGCCGGCACACATCATCATCAAAATAAATAACCTGCAGGAAAGAGCCATGATTGTTAAACTGTACGAAGCCAGTCAGGCAGGCGTACAGATAGATCTGATTGTGCGCAGCATTAACTGCCTGGTGCCGCATGTACCCGAAAGCAGTAACATCCGTGTTATCAGGATTGTAGACCGCTACCTGGAACATGCGCGGGTATTCATCTTCCATAATAACAGCCAGGAAGAGTTATACATGGGCTCAGCAGACTGGATGAACCGTAACCTGCACCGCCGCATAGAAGTGTGTGTACCGGTATATTCACCGGCATTGCAGCAGCAGCTCAAAGACATTGTTGCCCTGCAACTAAAAGACAGCAGCAATGCCCAGCAAGCCATCCAAGCCTATGTGCAAAATATAATGTAAATTAGAGATTGTGATTTAAACGATTATTTATGAAGAAATACATTTGGGCATTGTTATTAAGTATTGCCTTTGCCATTCCCGCAGCGCATGCACAAACGCATGACCTGGAACATATTTACAATCCCACCGCCGACGCCAAAGCAGATATGGATGCTGCATTAAAACAGGCTGCCAGAGAAAACAAACATGTATTACTGCAGATAGGTGGCAACTGGTGCATCTGGTGTAAGCGATTGTATAAATTCATAGAAGATGATGCCGCGCTGAAAACTGCGATGAACAGTAGTTACGTAGTATATCATCTTAACTATAGCAAGGAAAACAAGAACCTGCCTGTCCTGAAAGAGCTCGGATTTCCACAGCGCTTCGGTTTTCCGGTACTCGTAGTACTGGATGCAAAAGGTAACCGGTTGCACACACAAAACTCCGGTTTACTGGAAGCTGCTGATTCCTATGATAAAACCAAAGTGCAGGAGTTTTTGAAGCAGTGGTCTCCTAACGCTTTGTTACCTTCTCATTACATCAACGAATAACATAGCCATGAATAACGGCATTACCACTTTTAATACGGATGCTGTGCAATCTTTTACAAAGTTTGCGCGGCATCCGTTGAAGTTTTCGGCGTACCTCTTCTGGAAACTCCCCTCAGCATGGATTTCGGGAGTGCGGTTACGATCATTGGAAACAGATACCTGTGTAACTTCCGTACCCTTTCGCTGGTTATCACAAAACCCCTTTCGTTCCACTTACTTTGCCTGTTTGGCGATGGCGGCGGAACTAAGCACCGGCTTACCCGCCATTATGTATGTGCGCAGTGCCCCAAAGCGGGTGTCTATGCTCGTTACAGGTATGCAATCCACCTTTGTTAAGAAGGCCACCGGCCTCACATCATTTACCTGTTCTGAACTACCGTTGCTAAGAGCAGCTATAGAAAAGGCACTCAGCAGTGAAGAAGCCGTAACCATAACTCTTAACAGCGAAGGCAGAGATAAAGACGGCATATTAATTGCCTCTTTCGCGATCACGTGGTCGTTTAAAAGCAAATCGTAAAATGGTGATCACCATACACTCTTAAAACACTGATATGAAAATTGCATTTCATGGCGCAGCCCGCACCGTTACAGGATCAAAACACCTGGTCACACTAAAAAATGGTAAAAAGATTTTATTGGATTGTGGTATGTTCCAGGGTATGGGACAAGATACGGATACATTGAACAGAGACTTTGGATTTGATCCGCAGGAAATTACCTACATGGTGCTCTCGCACGCGCACATTGACCACTCCGGGCTCATTCCCCGTTTGGTTAAAATGGGCTACGATGGTCATATCTTCTGCACACCAGCCACCCGCGATATGACAGAAATATTACTGATGGATTCTGCGGAAATACAACAGGATGATGTGAAATTCACCAATAAAAAAATGGCGAAAGAAGGCCTTCCTTATGTACAGCCACTGTACAGCGTGGATGATGCCAAAATAGCCATTAAATCGCTGAGCCCAATGGGCTATAACACCTGGACCAATATAGATCCGGATATACAACTGATGTTTACAGATGCCGGCCACATTGTAGGTGCTGCTTCTGTACATCTTCGCATCACTGAAAACGGTAAAACTGAGCAGATCACTTTCAGTGGTGATATCGGCCGTTACAATGATGCCATTCTGAAATCACCGGCTACTTATCCACAGGCAGATTACATCTTAATGGAATCTACCTATGGCAGCACATTACATGCAGATGCCGCCCCGGCTGATGATGAGCTGTTGCGTTATATTAAAGAAACCTGCGTAGACAAAAAAGGTAAGCTGATCATCCCTGCATTCAGCGTGGGCCGTACACAGGAATTGTTATACGCTTTGAACAATGCGCAACTGAAAGGCACCCTGCCTAAAGTAGATATTTTTGTAGACAGCCCTTTATCTACAGAAGCCACTGCTGTTACTAAAGCACACCCGGAAGTATTCAATAAAGAAGTATCCGATCTCCTGAAAAGAGATGATGATCCGTTTGATTTCCCGGGTTTGCGTTACATCAAATCAGTAGATGAATCCAAAGCGTTGAACTTCCGCAAAGAGCCATGCGTCATCATTTCCGCATCCGGCATGGCAGAAGCAGGACGCGTAAAACATCATATTGCCAATAACATCGACGAGGCAAAAAACACTATTCTCATTGTAGGTTATTGCGAACCGCAATCGCTCGGTGGCCGCCTGATGCATGGTGCCAAAGAAGTATCTATTTATGGTACCCGTTTTGAGGTGAATGCAGAAGTGGGTGTAATACGTTCTATGAGTGCGCACGGTGACTACGAAGACCTGAGCCAGTGGCTCGCCTGTCAGGACCCTAAAGCGATCAAGAAATTATTCCTGGTACATGGAGAATACGATGTACAACAGATATTTAGAAACTGGCTGCTGAAAAAAGGATTCCTGGATATTGAAATCCCGGAAAGACATTCTGAATTGGGGCTGAGTTAAATTGTCTTTCTCCCGATTAAGCTGATTATACTGATTACCACGATTTTATTTTTTTTATTTTATAAAGATTTAAAAAGATTAGCGAAGATTAGAGCGAATAATAATACTCGCTTTAATCTTCGCTAATCTTTTTAAAATCAAAAAAATAAAATCGTGGTAATCAGTATAATCAGCCTAATCGGGAGAAAGACAATTTCTGCTTACTCTTCTACCAGTGGGAACCACAAATTAACCCTCGTCCCTATTCCTCTCCCATCTTCATCTACCAGGTCTTCAATATCAAAACTGGCATCTACATTAAACCTGCTGTTATACAATGATAACCGGTCGCGCGTAATCTGTAGCCCGCGGGATTGATGCAGGGGTTTATTCATCCGCTTCATGGCAGCTGACTTTTCTCTTCCGATGCCGTTATCTTCTATAGTGCATAGTACGCGGTCATTTACCAACCGGAAAGTAATAGTGAGTTTACCTTTGGTTTTTTCGTGCAGTAACCCGTGCCAGATGGCATTTTCCACAAAGGGTTGAATAATCATGGTGGGAATCTCCACCATTTCGGTATCCAGCAAGGGGTCAATGATAATATTGTACTCAAACTCATCTGCGAAGCGGAGTTTTTCGAGCTCCATATAGTTTTCCAACACGTTCACTTCCCTGGCAACGGAAATATTATTGAGTTGTGAATTATCCAATACGTTGCGGATCAGCTTTGCAAAGCGGCTGAGATAAACCAGTGCCTGCTCTGTTTCGCTTTTCATCATAAAGGTTTGAATAGAGTTGAGCGCATTAAAAATGAAGTGTGGATTCATTTGCGCGCGCAATGCTTTCATTTCCAGCTGAGCAATTTGCTGCTGTATCGCTTCACGTTGTTTTGCTTCCTTTTTGATACCGTCAATACGCAATTTGAAATATAAATATGCCAGCGATACAGCCAGCAGCAAGCATAACAAACGGAACCAACCTGTTTGCCAGAAAGCCGGTTTTATATATAGCTGTAACGTGCTGATATGATCTGAGTAAGTACCCGCCGTACTTACTGCCCGCACCCGGAAAATATAATTACCTGGTGGCAGATTGGTATACTTTGCCACCAGTATATCTTCCGCACCTACCCAGTTTTCATCTACACCTTCCAGCTGATAATAGTAGCGGATCTTTTCATGATGGTATTGCAGGCTTTTAAATTCGATGCCGATAAAATTCTGTTTATACGTTAACGTTACCGGCACACTATCACGCAATGCTGCTTCAATGAGGATGGTGCTGTCCAGTGCTTTCAGGCTCACAATGGTAACATCCGGCGGTGGTGGTGCTACGAGCAAACTGGCCGGATCAAAGGATACAAAATGTTCCGAGCCGCCTACCAGTAACCGGCCATCCTGCAGCGTCACAATACGGCGACGAACTTTGCGGGTGTTATCGATAATATCATCTCCCTGTACAAATGTTTCCAGTGTATCCGCTGGTAAATTGTAGCGATAGAATCCGTACTGGGTGGTAAACCATATTTTTCCGGGTACATCTTCTTCCATACTCAGCACCCATTCATCAAAAAGCTGGTTGTTGATCTTAAGCGGCTCGTAGGTATTGTTTAAGACGTTATAGATCCATAAACCATGATCAGTACCGGCTAACAGGATGCTATCGTTGTATTTAAGCAAGCAGGTGATGTTGTTGTACAGATGTGTTTTCCAGGCAAAAGATGCTCTCGCAGTTATTTTCCTGGTGTGGGCATTAAAGCGTATCAGGCCACCGCTGCTGGCTCCCAGCCAAAGCAAAGAATCGTTTTGCGGTACAATGTCCATCACAGATATTGGCCGTTTAAGCGAGTCTGTCAGTTCATGAAAATGTTGAAAGGTGTTTTGTTGTGGATTCCAGCTGGCCAATCCTCTTTTATACAATCCTATCCAGACAGTTGTATCGTTTTGCGGTTGCAGATGCAATAATGTTTGTTCGCATAATGCAGGAGAGGAAAGGTGTTTACTGAATTTTCCTGTAGCAGGATTGAAGAGCGAAAGGTTTCCGTTTTCCTGCCCTACCAGTATAGTACCATCTTTTAATTCCGCGAAACTCCATACCAGTCCACGTTCTTCCGGCAAGGTAACATTCGGATCACCTTCATTATGTACATAATTACGGAGGAGCTCCAGCTGAGAAGTTAACCGGCTAAAACCCCGTCCCCAGTAGCCTACGTATACATTGCCGTTGGTAGCCTGATAAATTCCGGTTACTTCCGTAGCCGGCAATTGTTCTTTTGTGTTAGGGAAAGTAGTCCGGTGATCCAGCCGGCGAAAGGATTTATTATGTAAACTGAGGATGTTCACACCATGGTCGGTGCCAATCCAGAGATGGCCTTCGCGGTCGCTTAAAAAACAATTCGCCTCATAGTTGAAATGGAAGCCCTGTTCATCTGTATTATCTGCTGTGATATTAAGATCAAAGCTGCTTGTTTGGTTATTATAACGGAAGATCCCACCTTTTTCAGTAGCTACCCATATACTTTTTTCGCCATCGGCGGTTACATCAAAGATAGCATCCCAGGCCCCGGGGCTACGAACCCGCTTATCTGAAGGAGCATCAAAGGTATAGGTATTCAGTTTGTGTAATGCGGTGTCATAGCAGTATAGCTGCCCCAGGCGGCCGGCCAGCCATATCCGGTGTTGATAATCAGTAAATATTTTTTTGAAGCTGTTGTTGATATTCAGTACAGGTAATTGTTCGGGATTATTGGCAGTACTGTATAAGTGTTTACGTTCCCTGTCGAGTATATAGAGTCCTTTTTTGCCGCTGATCCACAGGTTACCGGATTCGTCTTCCATGATGGCATCTTCCATTTGCCGCCTGTCGGCTTCCGGTATGATCGCTGCTTTTTTAAAGTTAAATTCCTTGTCATCAAAGCGAAGCAATCCGTCATGGGTGGTTGCCCATATCACACCATCGCGATCCTGCACAATTTGGCTGCATTGCAGCCCTTCCGGGAGTGCGGGCCTGCCATCTACCCTCAAAGATTTCACGAGGGCCGTAACGGGGTCGTATACACGAATATTATCCGGGGTACCCATCCATATGCGTCCCTTCTTATCTTCACACAAACAAATATCATCGTAGTAAATAGATCCTGGTACCCTGTCGAAGTTAGCCACTGTAACAAGATTGGTACCATCGTATCGTTGAAGGGCAGTACTGGCAATCCAGATAAATCCTTTATGGTCCTGCAAAATAGCAGAAACGTGATTGCTGGCTAATCCGCTGTTGATATCTAAATGAGAAAATTTATATGAAACATTGCCGGGGGCCTGCCCATTCACGGGAGATATATACAATATCATCCACAGCAGGTAAAAAAAATACCCGCTTGTCTTTTGCCAATGTTGTGCAGTTGCCTTACTGTGCAGTTGAATCATTATGGTTTTGGGAAGTAGCACTACAGGAATAAATGTACTAAATGTTGTTGTTATTTTGCGTTATCACGGGCTATACTGCCTGGCAAGATAAATACCTGATGGGGAATTGGTGTATGCAGCGAAGGGGAAGAATTGCTGAAATAAAAAAAGGATCTCTTTGCAGAAATCCTTTTTTAGTGTACCACGTACGGGAATCGAACCCGTGACTCCTCCGTGAAAGGGAGGCGTCTTAACCCCTTGACCAACGCGGCATTTTTCGTTTCGGATTGCAAAGATAGGAAAATGTTTTACAATCCAAAATTTTTTTTCACTTCTTATTCAAAGGTAAGAAAATAAATGTGTTTAGTGTGTAATAAAACTGTCTTTCCGGGAGAGCCCTGCCTGCCTCCACCGCCCTACTGGCGTGCATGAGGCAGGTTTCCACCCCTTCAGATAATTATACTCAACTGTTTATATTTATTTATTATAAATATTTTTTCAGGGAGATAAAAAATAGGCGCATTTATCATCTCCTTTATAACCTGTAAGACTACACGAAGTATCCGGTTATTGTTTTAAACCGGCGATCAGGTTAACCGTCAGGGCTACTACAAAAGTATTAAGTGCAAAAGAAAGCAAGCCATGCGCCAACGCCGTACGCCTGATTATCCGCGCATTGATCTGCACATCAGATACTTGGAAGGTCATACCAATCACAAAGGAGAAATAGGCGAAGTCCAGATAATCGGGGCATTTCTCATTCGGGAAATCCAGGCCACCGGCATGTTTCGTACTATCCTTTGTATCATCATCGTAAAACAGGTTAGCATAGTGAAAAGTCAAAGTAGTATGTACCATCACCCAGGATGATAGCATGCCCGTAATAGCTATCGGTAAATAAATAATTTTAGCAGTCTCCGATACCTCTTTGGACAACATCAGTAATAAAACAAAAACTAAACTGGCAAAGGAAGCCACTACTATCATCAGTGAAACAAAAATACGGCTGCCATCATCTACCCTGGCCCACTTACGCAATTCATTCACCGAACGGTTATAAAAAACAATCCAGCCCGTAGTAATGTAGGAAATCGAAAATACATCCCAGAGCAACATATAAAATATCAGCGGATGGAGTGCTATTTTAAGGAAAAAGCAACTTAGGAAGGCAACTAAAGTTAAACTCAGACTAACCAAAACCCGCTGCAATGGATGCATACCGACAAGCAGCTTAACGGCTTTCTTATTTTTCATATTAATATAGCTTATGCTTTAAAGGTAGGAGTATTAGGGGCAATAAAAAACAGGATGGCTTTACAAGGTTTTGGAAGCTTCCTGTATTCACACAGTTGCGGTAATCTGGCAGCAATGGAAGGTTCCTGTTTATATATGATTAAAATCAGGGTATTACAATTTACTTATTTTGTAAATAATTTACAAAATAAGTAAATAATTATTTATCTTAGATGAAACTGAAAAATGAATGTTAATTAAAGATATTCAAACAGAAGAAAAACTTGAAGCAGTTATTGAACCTATAGAAGATAATGATTATAAAACGCTGAAAAAGAATAAAGCTCAATACAAATGGTTTAACTGGGATAAATATAAAGGACAGGAAGTTTATAAACTCAGATTGAAGGATAACGCAACGATCCTGGGGCTGATGTGCATTATTGACCATACAGATCCTGGTACCAATGCCATTGAAATTGAATTGCTTGAAGTAGGAGATGATAATGTGGGAGATAAAAAAAAACTAGATAACATAGCAGGTTGCCTCATCGCTTTTGCCTGTAGGGAGTCATACAAGAGAGGCCATGAGGGATGGGTATTTTTGACACCTAAAACAGATCTAATACCACATTATATTTCGCATTATGGATTAGCCTACACACCACCATTAGGCACCAAATTAGAAGGCGTTATGGTGGCACAGCCTATCATATCACAGCGACTCGTTCGAAAATATTTAGACTAAGAGACCTTTGCCTGATATTGCTTCCGTAGTTTATAAAACTACTAAAAATCGCAGATTATGAAATCGTATAAAGAAATCGCAAAAAAATACAAGCCGGAGGAAATTGCTCAATCATTTGTTTTCCCTGATACATCAGGGAAAAAAGAAGCAAAACTCGAAGCCTTTCAACAGTTCCGGCAAAAAGCAGATGCGAAACGAACTGAAAAAGATAAGATAATAGCACAATTACTTCAACTGAAATTTCAGATCGAAGATTACATTAATACAGAAGTATTTAATAAAAGTCAGCACTTTGGTTTCTTTCTAAAAGAATACATTGAACGCCTGGAAAAAAAAAATAAAGAGTTCGCATCTGAAATTGATATTGACCCAACCGAATTGAGCCAGATCATTAATAAACACAGAGCGCCTACAGAAAAACTTATTATCAGATTAGAAATCCATTCCAATAAGAGCTTTCCTGCTATTATGTGGTTTAAACTAATTGAAAAAGAGAAAGCATATGAGCTGATTCACGATAAAGAAATAAGAAATAGAGAAAGTAAACATGTAAAACAAAAATCAGCATTTTCGCTTTAAACATACAACAGTTTAATCTTTCGCAGACAATTCTGTTGAATTACGCTTGCATTAAAGCAAGAAAATTACGTAGATCATAGCCTGTATAATACAGGCCACACCACAGATCAAAGCGGTCTTTATATTGAGCGTATTGAGACAAAACAGCATCAAAGCCAGCTCCGGTTTCAAAAGTTAAAAGAATGCTCTTTTCAGAACAGCCCTTTATAAAGCACCACGGACCGGACAAATGTCGAACTATTGGGTAGGGATTTTGAAAGGATATGTAAGCTCCGGCATAAATGAAAATGGAATAATGTTTGGATACATAAAAAAATAGCAGTAGGTTATAAATTAGCTTACCCTGGTGACGTACTTTGTATCGCCAGGTTTTTGTAACTTATAAATAATAAACGGGAAAATTATGGTAATCGTCAATAGTTTCGCAGAATATCAAGCATACGAGGGTAAAGAAATAGGCAGTTCGGAATGGCATAAAATAGATCAGGAACAGATCAATAAATTTGCGGATGCAACGCTTGATCATCAGTGGATCCATTGCGATGAGGAAAGAGCAAAAAATGAGGGGCCTTTCAAAACCACCATTGCCCATGGTTATTTGACGTTGGCGTTAATTCCCTATCTATGGAAGCAAATTGCAGAAATCCGCAATGTTAAAATGGAAATAAACTACGGTATAGAGCAGTTTAAGTTTGGCCAGGCGGTACTTGTGAACGACGAAGTTCAATTGAAAGCGAAACTCAAATCTATAGTCGATTTAAGAGGTGTCACGAAAGTGATAATTGGTGCCACTCTCAACATTAAGGGTAAGGCAAAACCGGCTTACACGGGTGATGTGGTGTTTCTATACCATTTTTGAGGCATGTAAACCGCCCTCTTCCTGACATTTTTACAATATCTCTAACTTTAAGTGAACGTCCCATTTTCATCATGTAGTGAAACAATTCGGTCACATAGGATGTATATCAGATCAAGCTTAAGGGTATTGGCAGAAAATAAAAAGAGGGAACAATACATCTGTATTGTTCCCTTTTTCGCATACCGCGGGGCGGACAAATGTTGATGGCTTAAATATTACTTGATTGAGTAAAGGAGAACCTATGATTAGGAAATTTTATATTTTTAATTCATGTTAAAGGATTTGAATAAAGATCAATTGCTATTAGAAGAATTGATGAGTCAGATTTCTGAAAAGGGTTTTGACGCTGGTTGGATGTCGGGCTTAGCATTCGACCTTTGGCGTATTATAAATGGAGGTGATAAACGTTATGGATATCATGTTCTTACGCAGGAAGAAATTAACCAGTTGTGGTCTTTAGCTCGGAAATGTGGGTGTTGGATTGTCTTCGATGATGAAAAGGAAGAAACAGCAATTGATTTGGATATTTGGGAAGAAATGTTTCTAAACAAAAAATCTGCCCATTAATAAATTAGAGGAATGGCTGGTAGGAGTAAATGGAAATAAAGAAGGTTACTCATATGAGCAACCTTCTTATCGTGTACCGTGTCCGGGAATTGGTTCGAACATTTCGAGCGGTTTGTGCAACAAATTACCTATATCAGGGGATTCATAATACCTTCAATTTCAGGAAATCTTTAGCAAGTGGGGGCTGGAAAACGTGCCACAATGTGCCACATGTCCCGAAAGTGCTTTCCTCCGGCAACAACTAAAACTTCCCGACATTTTACCTCGACAAAAATAATTGCACATAAATTTGCGCAACTCAAAAGTTGCATATATATTTGCAACCTGAAGGTTGCGTAATTAAGTATTGAAAAATGAAACAAGACATATTCCAAGCCATAGCTGACCCAACACGAAGGGCTATTTTAACTTTAATTGCTATTCAATCATTAACGCCAAATGCAATGGCGGAAAAATTTGATATGAGCCGACAAGCGGTATCAAAGCATATTAAGGTATTACAGGAATGCGAATTGATTAAACCTGAGCCGTCTGGTAGAGAGATCTACTATCATTTTAATCCAAAGAAAATGCAGGAATTTGACGATTGGTTAGCCCAATTCAAGAAAAGTTGGGAAACTCAATTTAATCAACTTGATGAGGTATTATCAACAATTAAAAATAAGAAAAAATGACAAACAGTTTGCTATTTGATTTTACCGTAGACAAAGCAACAAAAACGGTATTCATAACCAGAGAGTTTGATGCCGACCTTTCACTGGTATGGGATGCTTTTACCAAACCAGAAATTCTTGACCAATGGGTGGCAGCTAAACCATGGACGTCAAGGACAAAATTTATGGACTTCAAGGTTGGTGGACGAAGATTTTATGCGATGGTAAGCCCTGAAGGACAAGAGCGTTGGGCAATTCAGAAATACACTTCAATTAGCCCAAAAACCAATTTCAAATTGTTTAATGCTTTTGCGGACAAAGATGAAAACCCTGAATTACCCGGTTCTGATTGGGATCACACCTTTAGCGAACAAAACGGAAAGACAACCGTGCGGATTGCTATTTATAATGAATCTCTTGCCCGCATGGAGAAGATGATTGAAATGGGCTTCCAAGAAGGATTTACGATGTCAATGAACACTTTAGCAGATCTGTTGGCAACGTTATCCGGGAAATGATTTCTGTTGGAAATATTTTGAATAAACTTTTAATAGAACAAACAATTTAATAAGCTAAAAAATAATAACTATGGCACTAATCAATCCTCACATTAATTTCAACGGAAATGCCGAAGAAGCATTTACCTTTTACAAATCAGTATTTGGCGGAGAGTTTGCAAAAGTTATTCGTTTCAAAGACCTTGCAAGCCCTGAATTCCCGATAGCGAAAAAAGAAGAAAATAAAATTATGCATATTGCTTTACCTATCGGTAAATGCAATATGTTGATGGCAAATGATGTTCCGGAAAGTATGGGAAGAACAAACGAAAATGAGAACAGAAGTAAAATTGTAATAACTGCGGAAAGTAAAGAAGAAGCAGACAAATTATTTAATGGGCTTTCAGTAGGAGGACAAATAGAAGGGCCTATTGGTGACAGTCCCTGGGGTTCATATTTTGGTTGTTTTAGAGACAAATACGGCATTGAATGGATCGTGGAATATGACCGGAAAAAATAATGGAAAAATATAAATGAAAAAAACGAACGCCTAACATCGGTTTGTCTTGTCAATAAAATTCAAACAAAAGCTAAATCACGTTATGAAAAATCTACTCAAAACGAATAATCCACTTAGATCAATACTGCTAATTGTAGTCATTATATTGACAGCATCCCGATCAAACGGGCAACAAATCAAACCTTCCAACAGTGGTTACGCACCCGTTAATGGCATCAAAGTTTATTACGAAGTATATGGCGAGGGTAGGCCAATCATTTTACTACACGGAGCCTTTTACACGATCGATATGAACTGGAGCCAATTAATCCCTGATCTGTCAAAAACCAGGAAAGTAATTGCCATTGAATTTCAAGGACATGGGCATACTCCCTTTTCAGATAGAAAATTATCGATTACTACTTTGGCAAAAGATGTGGAGGGTGTGATGGATTACCTGAAAATTGACAGTGCTGATGTAGCAGGATATAGTATGGGCGGCTCTGTAGCTTACCAGTTTGCTGTACAAAGCCCTAAACGCTTAAGAAAATTAGTGATCATTTCTTCCACTTATAAAACAGATGGTTGGTTACCCATAGTAAACAGCGCGTTTGAAAATTTTAAACCCGAATTTTTTGATAATACGCCTTTAAAAACCGGATACGATGCAGTGGCGCCTGATAAAACAAAATGGACGAACTTCTTAAAGCAGATGCTTGACTTCGTTAAAGTTCCATTCAACGTGGGTGACTCGAATATTGCGAAAATTGCTGCGCCTGTACTAATTATATCGGGTGACAATGACGGACTGGATAAAATTGAGTTGATGAAAACATATCAATTGTTGGGCGGTGGTTTGGCCTCAGACCTGCAACCAATGCCAAAATCGCATTTGGCTATTGTTCCTTCGCAAGGACATGTGAGCCTGATGATGCAAACAAAAATAATTTTAGATTACCTGAATGACTTTTTGAAATAGACATAATCATAGCTGGCAGTAAAAAGATACCCCGATATATCGCTCTGGCTTTCACCGGGACTACATCGCGTTCAACCCACTGACACATAGTGGGTTTTATTTTTTACAATTTTTGAACGGTGTGTAACTAAACCCCTCGCAGGAGTATCCGGATCGCCGGAGGCAATCAGGTTTTGCCAGGGAGACTGATATGTGAAATGAATGGCTGAATGGACAGCGCTGAGAGGTGGCAAAAATAAAAAAGCCCCGATCGTGAGATCGAGGCCTGTGTACCACGTACGGGAATCGAACCCGTGACTCCTCCGTGAAAGGGAGGCGTCTTAACCCCTTGACCAACGCGGCGCATCATTTTCGGATTGCAAATGTAGTATCTTATTTTATATTTCCAAAAAAAACTTCGTTAACCTAAATTTATATTGATTAATAAGGGTATAGATTGTAAATTCGCTCTCGATTTTTTCATACTCAAATCACGATGTAAAATGGGAACTACTCTCAAAATTGGTATTAATGGTTTCGGTCGCATTGGCCGCTTGGTATACCGCCAGATTTACAAAATGCCCGGCATTGATGTGGTAGCTATCAATGACCTCACCAGCCCTAACGTGCTGGCGCATTTGCTGAAATACGACTCAGCACAGGGTAGATTCGATGCAGACGTTAAGCATTCCGAAAACGCAATCAATGTGAACGGTGAAGATGTGAAGATATATGCACAGAAAGATCCTTCTCAGATTCCATGGAAAGAACACCAGATCGATGTAGTAATCGAGTGTACAGGTTTCTTTGCTGACAGAGACAAAGCTGCTGCACACATTACTGCTGGTGCTAAACGTGTTGTAATTTCCGCTCCCGCTACCGGTGATCTGAAGACAATCGTTTTCAACGTTAACCACGAAATCCTGGATGGCAGCGAAACTGTTATCTCCTGCGCTTCCTGCACTACCAACTGCCTTGCTCCTATGGCTAAAGTACTGCAAGATAAATACGGCATCGCTACCGGTTTAATGACCACTGTACACGCTTACACCAACGACCAGAACACCCTGGATGCACCACATCCAAAAGGTGACCTGCGCCGCGCACGTGCTGCTGCTGCTAACATTGTGCCTAACAGCACTGGTGCTGCTAAAGCAATCGGCCTGGTACTTCCTGAGCTGAAAGGTAAGCTGGATGGTAATGCACAACGCGTTCCTACTATCACAGGTTCTTTAACTGAGCTGACTACCATCCTCCATAAAAAAGTAACTGTTGATGAAGTTAATGCAGCTATGAAAGCCGCTTCCAACGAATCTTTCGGTTACACTGAAGATGAAATTGTAAGCTCTGATGTCATCGGTATCCACTTCGGTTCCCTGTTTGATGCTACTCAAACTAAAGTAATCACTGTAGGTGAGCACCAGATGGTTAAAACCGTATCCTGGTACGATAACGAAATGAGCTATGCATCACAACTGGTTCGTACTGTTAAGTACTTCGCCGGTCTGATCAGCAAATAATTATACCAAACACTCCCGGTGTTAGCCGGGAGTTGTTAAATTCCGCGGGACTACACCATAGCAGCAATATGCCAGATTTTTTTCTTGGTTGAATATTCGCTTTGTGCTGTTGGTACCGCGGTTTTTTTATTGATATCTCTTTCTGTTCTCTTAAATTGATACATATGAGCAAATTCTCCGACTATAACTTCAACGGCCGCAAAGCCTTGATACGTGTAGATTTCAACGTACCGTTGAATGATAAATTAGAAATTACCGACGATACCCGTATGCGTGCTGCCGTGCCTACCATCAAAAAAATACTGAAAGATGGCGGTGCAGTAATACTGATGTCTCACTTAGGTCGTCCCAAAGATGGTCCTACTGATAAATACTCTTTAAAACATCTTGTATATCACCTTATCTCTTTACTGGACGGTGTTACCGTTAAGTTTGCAGCAGATTGCGTAGGCCCTGTTGCCGAAAAAGCCGCTGCCGACCTGCAAATGGGTGAAGTACTGCTGCTGGAAAACCTGCGTTTCCATAAAGCGGAAGAAAGAGGAGATGCTGTTTTTGCAGAACAACTGTCTAAACTGGGCAATGTATATGTAAATGATGCATTCGGTACCGCTCACCGTGCACACGCTTCTACAGCAGTGATTGCGCAATACTTTGCACCAGCCGACCGCATGTTTGGTTTGCTGATGAATGCAGAAGTAAGCAGCGCACAAAAAGTACTCAACGAGGCAGAAGCCCCATTTACAGCCATTTTAGGAGGTGCTAAGGTGAGTGATAAAATCCTGATCATCGAAACGTTGATGGATCGCGCCAACAACATCATTATTGGTGGTGGTATGGCTTACACTTTCCTGAAAGCACAGGGCAAAGAAATTGGTAACTCCCTCTGTGAAAACGACAAACTGGATCTGGCGAATGAACTGGTAGCAAAAGCAAAAGCAAAAGGCGTACAACTATTGCTCCCGGTGGATTCTATTGCGGCTGATAAATTTGCAGAAGATGCAAATACACAGACAGTTTCCAATGATAATATTCCGGCAGGCTGGATGGGACTGGATATTGGCCCTAAATCCATCACACTGTTTGGCGAAACCATCGCTGCATCCAAAACCATTTTATGGAACGGCCCGATGGGTGTATTTGAAATGAAACCTTTCCAGGGTGGCACCAAAGGTGTTGCAGACGCCATTGTTACAGCTACAGCCAAAGGCGCCTTTTCACTTGTAGGTGGTGGTGATTCTGTTGCAGCTGTAAATCAGTTCGGTATAGCTGATAAAGTAAGTTATGTATCTACTGGTGGTGGCGCTTTGCTGGAATTCTTTGAAGGAAAAGAATTGCCGGGAATTGCAGCTATCAGCTAAGCTATAAAATGCATTATGCACAACTGAGGTTGTTTGAACCATATATTTACTGGTTCAGACAACCTTCTCTTTTTTATATCTTGCAGCAACTATTAATTTTTCCATCATGAACAAACGCTTTCTCTGGTATCCTGTAATCATCGGCATTTTTGCTGCGCTGATATGGGTAATTCTTCAGAAGGGACAATCACTGTCTGTTACCCAGCATACTATTATACCTAAGACAACAGTTGCCACTGCTACTGATACTCATTACCTGGATAACCTGAAACACCCGCTGGGCTTATTGTTGCTGCAAATCATTATGATTATGCTGACTGCCCGCCTGTTTGGAATACTGGCCAATAAAATAAAACAGCCTGCTGTAGTAGGTGAAATTATTGCGGGCGTATTACTGGGGCCATCCTTGCTGGGCTGGGTTACCCCCTCTTTTTCTGCGTTTCTTTTTCCTGCAGAATCATTAAAAAATCTGCAATTCCTCAGCCAGATAGGATTGGCGTTTTTCATGTTTATTGTAGGCATGGAGCTGGACATCAACAAGATCAGGAATAAAGCACATGATGCGGTGATGATCAGTCATGCCAGCATAATTGTACCTTTTTTTCTGGGGGTATGGCTGGCGTATTTCCTGTTTACCCGCTTTGCCCCTGCTAACGTAAGCTTTATCTCCTTCGCATTATTTATGGGCATTGCTATGAGCATCACCGCTTTTCCGGTGTTGGCGCGCATTGTACAGGAAAGAAAATTGACGCATACGCCACTGGGTATTATGGCCATCACCTGTGCTGCGGCAGATGATATCACAGCCTGGTGTATACTGGCTGTAGTAGTAGCCATTGTAAACGCGGGCGGTGTACTGAGCGCGGTAATTACTATATTATTGGCAATCGTTTTTGTATTTGCCATGCTCATGATAGTACGGCCATGGCTGGCTAAAACCATGCAGGCGCAAATGGCCAAAGGACACCAGAAAGCAGCTGTTTCACTGGTTTTCTTTACTCTCCTGATAGCTGCCTGGCTGGCGGAAGTAATAGGTATACATGCTTTGTTTGGTGCATTCCTGGCGGGTGTTATCATGCCTGCAGAAACAAATATCAAACAACTGCTGACAGATAAATTAGAAGATGTAAGCGTTTTGCTCCTGCTGCCGATCTTCTTTGTTTATACGGGTTTGAGAACACATATCGGTTTGTTAAATCAGGGAGATCTGTGGCTGGTATGCGGCATGATCATGCTGGTAGCTGTAGTAGGTAAATTTGGTGGCAGCACTATCACTGCCCGCTTAATGGGGCAGTCCTGGCGACAATCCGTTTCTATTGGCGCCCTTATGAATACGCGGGGTCTGATGGAACTGGTGGTGCTTAATATTGGTTTCGATCTCGGCATTTTATCTCCCGAAATATTTGCTATGATGGTGCTGATGGCGCTGGCAACAACTTTCATGACCGGTCCTTTGCTTGACCTGGTGGTGTATAGTGAACGGCGGAAAGGATTGATGACAGCGTAGTTTCAGATGATACTATAAAAAGAAATCCCGTTCCGCTAAGCCGGAACGGGATTTCTTTTTATAACTTTTATAGATTATTTCTTTTTGGCAGCACCTTTCTTCTTTTTAGCAGTAGTATGCTTTTTAGCAGTAGTATGCTTTTTAGCACCATGGTGGTGATGTTTCTTAGAAGTGTGGTGTCTTTTAGCTGATGTTGAGGTAGTTGCTTTCTTAGCTACTGTACTCTTGTCGGCCATCTTAACTGGTGTTGGAAACTTAGATTTATCCACACCAACCGCTTTATCATCCAGTGTAAGCTGTACTGATTCTTTCAGCATCTCTTCCTTTTCCGCCATGAACAGCTTCATTTTATCTTTCGGAATACGAAGGTCATAGCTGTTCTCTGCACTGGCCATTGCTTTAGAGAAACCCGGGTTGAAGCGGTCCAGTTCAGCCACCTGCATATCCAGTTTCTTTGCAATTGCCTCCAGACGGTATTTGCCGGTTACATTGATTTCTACAGTGCTGTAAATTTCTTCTTCTGTTAATGGGCCTCTGGCAACAGGAGCCGCAGTCAGATTTTCAGCAGGTTGTGCTAATACCACTGTATTATCGTCACTTACACCAAAGAAGTTATTGAAACGATCGAGGATATAGCCAGTAGCAATGAATTTGTATACGTGGTTACGTGATTCAGCCGGCAGGAAATACTGCATGCCCCAGAAATCTGTACGGCCACTCGCGTTGATGGCACGTTGTACACCACCTGCACCACAGTTATAAGCTGCTACTACCAGTAACCAATCACCAAACTGAGCATACAGCTGATTCAGGAACTGAGCAGCTGCCAGGGTAGATTTATAGAAATCTTTTCTTTCGTCTAATTTTTTACCTACGCTCAAACCGAAGATACGGGCAGTACCGGCCATAAACTGCCAGGCGCCTACCGCTCCTACTCTTGAACGTGCATTGGTATTAAAGCTGGATTCTATTACCGCGAGGTATTTCATTTCCTCAGGGATACCATTTTCACGGAACACCTTTTCAATCATATTGAAATAAGGCTGTCCTCTGTCAATCATCGCCTGCAGGTGTCCACTGTAACGGGTAGCATAGTTATTAACATAACCTGCTACCAGGTTATTGTTGATCTGTTCATATACTTTCGCGCTGCGAATAGTATTAGGCAGACTTTGAGCTGCTTTTTTTACCGCCACGGAGGTAGGTGAAGCCTGTACAGCTGTATCCTTCGGCAAACGTACCTTGTGATTCAATTTCAGTACAGTCGTGTCAGGCGCTCCGATTGGAAACACCGTCTCTTTAGGATTGCTATTGCTACCCATCACATTCACACTTCCTAAACTCAGTGCCGGCAACAGCAGTAGTAAAAAGATTTTTGTCATACAATTTATTTTAAACAACCGTAACCTGCTCCTTAGCCATCAATTGATGAGCTATACGTAACAAGTTCGCTTCGCTAAACTTCTTTGTGATGATCTGTACACCATATGGCATTCCGTTTGAATGCCGGTACAGAGGAACGGATATCGCCGGAACCCCTGCCAGATTTGCCAGTACCGTGTAAATATCAGCCAGGTACATAGCTATAGGGTCATCAGTTTTTTCCCCTAGTTTAAATGCCGTGGAAGGCACTGTTGGCATTAAAATGGCGTCGTATTCTTCTAATATATCATTTAATTTATCTGTCACTAACCGCCTAACCTGTTGTGCCTTAGTATAATAGGCATCATAGTAGCCTGCACTCAGCACAAAAGTCCCCAGTAATATACGACGTTTTACCTCTTTACCAAACCCTTCTGACCTACTTTTTTTGTAAAATTCGGTCAAATCCAGGTTTTCTTCAGCGGTCCTGTGTCCATATTTTACCCCATCGTAACGGGAAAGATTCGAGGATGCTTCTGCTGTAGTAAGCACATAATAGGCTGGTACTACGTGGTCCAGGTATTCAAAACTCTTACCTGTTAAGGTGTGGCCCAATGATTGCAAACTTTCAAAGAAATCAATGTAGCCCTCTTTCATTTCTGTGTCCAGTCCGTCATGATATTGCGCGTCTCTTAAATACGCAAATCTGAAGGATTTATTGTTGGAGAGGTTTTCTAGGTAATCGGGAACTTCCTGTTGGGAAGCCGTACTATCAAACTCATCCGGACCAGCAATCACTTGTAGCACAGCTGCCACATCGGCAATATCCTTGCCAAAAATACCGATCTGATCAAAAGATGACGCATATGCGATCAATCCGTAACGGGAAATACGGCCATAGGTGGGCTTTAACCCTACTATACCGCAAAAATCCGCCGGTTGGCGAACAGAACCACCTGTATCACTACCCAGGCTCACCTGGCACAAATCTGCCTGCACAGCTACGGCAGAACCTCCTGAAGAGCCGCCCGGTACCCGGCTATTATCCAGCGCATTCAGCGTGGGGCCGTAAGCAGAATTTTCATTGGTAGAACCCATTGCAAATTCATCGCAATTGAGATTACCAATGATAATAGCATCTGCTGCCAGCAATCTTTCAATTGCCGTAGCGGAAAACAAAGAAGTAAACCCTTCCAAAATATGGGAAGCGGCGCTTACATTATGCCCTTTATAGCAGATTACATCTTTAATACCAACCACCACACCTGCCAGTGCACCAACAGGCTGCCCGTTTTTAATACGGGTATCCAGTTCCTGTGCCTTTTCCAGGGCCTCCTCCTCATATACTTCCAGGAAGGCATTTAAGTGTTTTAGCTGTGCTATACGATTGAGGTAATAACGCACCCTCTCCGTACAGCTTGTACTGCCGGCGTATAATGCTTTATGGAAAGTAATTATACTGCTGAATTCAGACAAGACTAAACCAGTTAAAAATTAAATAAATCAGGATAAAAAAAAACTCCGTTTCCGGAGTCAGCTATAGGCTACGCGTTATGTTGCGGCGCTTCCGGCTTTGTAATGTCTATGGCATGTGGAGCTTCTGGCTTTACAGCATCCGTGGCATACGGTGTGTCTGTAGTAGCAGGTACAGCAGATTGAACAGGCTTTTCTCTCATACCTTCTTCAATTTCCTGGCGCACATTGTTTTTGGCGTCATTGAACTCACGGATACCTTTACCAAGGCCACGCATCAATTCCGGTATTTTTTTACCTCCAAACAGCAACAAAACCACTACAGCGATTAAAAGCAGCTCGGACATACCGATATCCTGAAGAATTAAGAATGATGATTTTACAAAAACAGTGGTCATTTTCTCAAATGTTTATATTGTTCAGCGGACAAAGATAGATGATATAATCGGCTTTTTCACCGCTACAATCCGCTTTTACCTGAGTTTTAATTCCATTTTAAGCATACGAAAAAGGCGGAACCGGTAAGGTTCCGCCTTTAACAAATTTCCCTGTATTTATACTAAACCCTTTTTTCTTTGATACGGGCTTTCTTACCAGCACGTTCGCGCAGGTAGTAAAGTTTTGCTCTTCTTACCTTACCCACCTTGTTCAACACGATACCATCGATATGAGGAGAGTAAAGCGGAAACAGTCTTTCCACACCAATGCCATCAGAAATCTTTCTAACAGTGAAAGATGCTGTAGATCCTGTACCCTGGATTTTCATCACATCACCTTTAAAGGACTGAATCCTTTCTTTATTACCTTCCACGATTTTATAATTGACAGTGACGTTGTCGCCTGCTTTAAACTTCGGGTACTGTTTCTTAGCTGTCAGTTGTTCGTGAACAAACGAAATTGCGTTCATCTTTCAAATATTTATGGGAGTGCAAAAGTAAGTCAAGAAATAGCATTTACCAAATTAAAAAAAGAATAATTCTCCACTTCAAATAGTAATCTTGCCTATATGACCTATAAATCATTACGTTATAAAAGATCAGGTCTGCGTTCTTTTGTTCTGTCCAACGCCTCCTGATGGCGCCAGTCATCAATTTTTTTATGATCACCGCTTAGCAGGATATCCGGCACCTTCCAGCCACGGAATTCTACAGGGCGGGTATATACCGGCGGAGCCAGCAAATTATCCTGAAAAGAGTCGAATAAGGCGCTGGTTTCATCGTTCAGCACACCAGGCAACAGGCGGCCGATGGCGTCTACCAATACAGCTGCACCCAATTCTCCTCCTGAAAGCACGTAATCACCAATAGATATCTCTTTGGTGATAAAATGATCCCGGATACGCTGGTCGATGCCCTTGTAATGCCCGCACAGCATCAGCAGGTTTCCCTTTAGCGAGAGCTGGTTGGCCATTTTCTGGTTCAGCGTTTCGCCATCAGGTGTCAGATAGATGATTTCATCATATTGCACTTTTGCCTGAAGCGCTTCAATAGCATTGACAATAGGCTCCAGCATCATCACCATACCTGCGCCGCCGCCAAACTGATAGTCATCCACCTGGTTGTGCTTCAGGACGGAATAGTCCCTGAGTGGATGCAGGTGTACTTCCAGCAGCCCTTTAGCCTGCGCCCTTTTCATGATAGAATGAGAGAGCGGGCTTTCCAGTAACTCCGGCAATACTGTGATTATATCTATTCGCATGCTTTACTGCGCCCGTTATACAGTTGCGCCCCTGTTTCACCAGTAAATAACCCTGCTCCAGCCTTAACTGGTGTACAATTCTATCAACCCATCCGGGAGATTCAGGTATACCACCTGTTTCTTTTTATCCACTTTTATGAGTGACTGTTCATTGATAGGCAGGAGAGCTTCTTTGCCCTTTATCATCACTTTTACCAGCACCTGCATGGGCATTTCAATTACCTCGTCGATAGTGCCCAGAAGGCCGTGTTGTTCGTCTTCCACTGCAAAACCCAGCATTGCCAGGGGAGCAGAGGAAGCGGTTTGTTGTTTAAAATCTTCTTCCTGCAGATATACCTGTGCCGGCATCAGCTTATGAGCAGCTTCTTTTGTATCAATACCTTCCAGTTTGATATAAACGCTCTCTGCATCTCTCACAGTTACCTGCTGAATAAAGTAGGGAATAAAGCTGTTTTTTCGCTCTTCCAGGAAAATGACACTTACCCCTTTCAATGCGGATTTCTTGCCAAGGCTATGCCTTAAAAGCAGGTCTCCCTGCAATCCATGCGCCGATGCGAGTTTACCAATACTGAAATAATTGCTCATAGTAGCGATTAGCTTTTAACGATTAGCCAGTAATTTGCTAATAGCTAACCGCTAAAAGCTAAAAGCTGGTGTCACACAGAAATTAAAAAAGGAAATATTTGCGGTTGCAAATATTTCCTTTTTCAGGTATTGTTAAAACGTTACCGTTTTATGCTTCTGTACCTTCTCCTTCTGCTGGAGCTTCAGTAGTTGGAGCTGGAGCAACAGGAGTATCTTCTACCTTTCTGATGATCGGAGCAGCGATTCTCGCTTTCTTGTGACCATCGCGGCGGGCAGAAACTTTTTGTTCGTGTTCAGCTTGCCATTGTGCGAACTTTTGGTAAGCAGTAGGCTCGTCGAACAGGTTCAATGTAACACCTCTTAACAGGTGTTTCAAATACAATACACCTTTGAAAGACAGGATTCTTCTAACAGTGTCAGTAGGTTGTGCACCTTTCTGCAACCAACGCAATGCTTTTTCAGTATCAATGTTGATTGAAGCCGGAACTGTTAAAGGATTGTAAGTACCGATTTTCTGGATGAATTTACCATCTCTTGGTGCGCGTGCGTCAGCTACTACGATAAAGTAGAAAGGCCTTTTCTTCGCGCCATGTCTCTGCAGTCTGATTTTTACTGGCATAAATAAGTCGAGTTATTTTTTGCGAGTTAGGAAATATTGTTTAATTAGGGATGCAAATGTAATCAGTAAGTTGATATTTGCAAAAAAAATTTATGTAAAGTCGCGCTATTTATCTCACCATTCCTTTCAAACCCTTGCCACCAGCGCCAAATTTATTCATCATCTTCATCATCTGCCGCATCTGCTCAAACTGTTTCATGAACTGATTTACGTCCTGGATCTCTTTTCCGGATCCTTTTGCGATGCGTTTGCGGCGGCTTCCGTCGATCATATCCGGGTCAGCACGCTCTGCCCTGGTCATGGAGTTGATCATCGCCTCAATGCCCTTAAAAGCATCGTCGCTGATATCCAGGTCCTTCACAGCCTTCCCAACACCAGGAATCATGCCCATCAGATCTTTCAGGTTACCCATTTTTTTGATCTGTTGCAGTTGTTCCTTAAAGTCATCAAAATCAAACTGGTTCTGACGGATCTTCTTTTCCAGCTTTTTGGCCTGCTCTTCGTCAAACTGTGCCTGCGCGCGTTCTACCAGGGTGGTGATATCACCCATGCCCAGGATACGCTGTGCCATACGCTCGGGGTAAAATACATCGAGGGTATCCAGTTTTTCGCCCATGCTCACAAACTTGATGGGCTTTTCTACCGTGTATTGGATAGTAAGGGCCGCACCACCGCGTGTATCGCCATCCAGCTTGGTGAGTACCACACCGGTAAAGTCCAGGCGCTCATTAAACGCTTTAGCGGTATTTACCGCATCCTGGCCGGTCATGGAATCTACCACAAACAGGATTTCCTGTGGTTTTACCGCTGCTTTTATGTTGGCAACCTCGGTCATCATCATTTCATCCACCGCCAAACGGCCGGCAGTATCGATGATGATGATATTGAAACCATTAGCTTTGGCGTGTTTAAGCGCATTTTCAGCGATCTGAACCGCACTTTTATTATCCGGTTCGTTGTATACTTCTACGCCGATCTGTTCTCCCAGCACTTTCAGCTGATCAATCGCCGCAGGGCGATAGATATCTGCTGCTACCAGCAAAGGTTTCTTACCTTTTTTGGTTTTGAGAAAGTTAGCCAGTTTACCGGAGAAGGTAGTTTTACCTGAACCCTGTAAACCTGCTACCAGTACGATGGTAGGATTAGTTTTAATGTCAAATTCGGCTTCGGTGCCGCCCATCAGCTCTGCCAGCTCGTCTTTCACGATCTTTACCATCAGCTGACCGGGAGAAATAGACGTCAGTACTTTTTCACCCAGGGCTTTATCCTTTACCTTATCAGTAAATTCCTTGGCAATTTTATAGTTCACATCCGCATCCACCAGTGCACGACGGATTTCTTTTACGGTGGTGGCTATATTTATTTCGGAAATGCGGCCTTCCCCTTTAAGCTGCTTAAACGCGGAATCGAGCCTCTCTGATAATGATTCAAACATTGTTGGTATTTTAAACGGACTGCAAAAGTATATTTTTTGGCTGAAAGGAAAAAGTGGAAGCGACGGATGCGGGTTTTATCTTTCTCCTGATTAGGCTGATTATACTGATTACCCTGATTTTATTTTTTGATTTATAAGGATTTAAAAAAGATTAGCGAAGATCAAAGCGGGTATTACCTTCGCTTCGATCTTCGCTAATCTTTTTTAAATCTTAAAGAAATAATCAGCGTAATCAGCATAATCAGTCTAATCCTGGGAAAGACAAGATTTGCATTACCCCAGATAGTTCCTCAGCAACTTACTACGTGAAGTAGTTCTCAATTTTGTGATGGCTTTGTCTTTGATCTGACGAACGCGTTCGCGGGTCAGGCCAAATTTTTCGCCGATATCTTCCAGTGACATGGGATGTTCTACGGCGATGCCGAAGTACAGCATGATCACGTCTTTCTGACGATCTGTTAATGTAGAGAGGGAGCGCTCAATTTCGGTGCGGAGGGAATCATGGTGATCCAGTTCCTCATCAGCGCTAACGGCGTTCGGGTTTGCGAGCACATCCAGCAGGGAATTATCTTCCCCGTCGATAAATGGAGCATCCATGGATACGTGACGGGCAGCAACACCAAGGGTGGCTTCTACTTCTTCCGTATTAATTTCCAGGATGGTAGCCAGTTCGTCGGGAGATGGCTCTCTTTCATATTCCTGTTCCAGCTGGGAATACGCTTTGCTGATCTTGTTGCTCAGGCCCACTTTGTTAAGCGGGAGGCGAACAATCCTGGATTGTTCTGCCAGTGCCTGCAGGATCGATTGGCGAATCCACCATACAGCGTAGGAGATGAATTTAAAACCGCGCGTTTCATCAAAACGTTGAGCAGCTTTAATTAACCCCAGGTTGCCCTCGTTGATCAGATCACTGAGTGACAGACCCTGGTTCTGATACTGTTTCGCAACGGATACCACAAAGCGAAGGTTGGCTTTAGTAAGCTTCTCCAATGCTCTCTGATCGCCCTGCTTGATCCGGATAGCCAGGTTTACCTCTTCTTCCGGCGTAATTAAATCCACTTTCCCAATCTCCTGTAAATACTTTTCCAGGGATTGAGACTCCCTGTTGGTAATGGATTTAGTGATTTTAAGTTGGCGCATTGACATAGAGTCGGAACAGTTACAGGTTAATAAAAAGTTAAGATTTGATGAATGCCTGACAAAAATAACTTTTTTTAGATAGCCACCAAAAAAAATCTATTGTTTTTAAATCATTTCCAAATAAAATCGATTGATCTTTAAGGGCTTGCTAATTTCATGGAAATTCGCCACTATACGGGGGAAACAATGACGGTTTTCATATAAGGATATTTAATATTATTAAAAATAATAATAGTTATATTATTACTAAAGTGTATAAAGTTTTCTGTGATTCTATAAAAAAAAACCGTAAATTATTTTGACAGAGTAAAATATTTTCTATAATTGCAACTGGATGATATTGATTTACTAATTATTTGAGAGATGTCTAAGAAAGTGCTTTACGAGTTAGAATTTCCGGTACGGTGCTCACCCGGTATCCTGTATGAATTCTTATCTACACCCGCTGGATTACAAGAGTGGTTTGCAGATAGGGTTGATTTCAGAGATAATGTTTTTTCCTTTTCATGGAACGGTACTGCTGAAGAAGCAGAAGTACTGGACCAGGAGGAAGACGAGTACATCCGGATGCACTGGACGCATGCACCCAAGGAAGAATATTTTGAGTTCCGCATACAGATTTCTGAAGTAACGAATGAAACTATCCTGATAGTAAAAGATTTCGCTGATAAGAAAGAAATTAAGGACCAGAGTCAACTTTGGGAATACCAGGTGAAAGACCTCTTCCACCGCATCGGCAGCTAAGCTCACCCTTTATTGTTAAGTACATTGAGTAGGGTAGCATAAGCCGCCACTACATCAGTAATTATTTCGCCCCAACGCCCGATTGCAAAGGGTTTCGCCAGTTTAATAAAACTATGCCGGCTAAGCAGCGTCTTCCAATCGTCAAAACTTAAGTCAGCTATGAGACAATAATTTCCATTTTCGAAATCATGCTCCCAGGGATTTTCCTGCAGATATACCTGAAATCCGGCTTCGGTCAGGTTCGTATAGCCATACACTAAAGCTTCCCTGAAATGTTCTTTTACCGCACCCCCAAGGTGCAGGGTACAGCTGAAGTAATGCCCCCACCAGAACATCGTTCTAAGCGCAAATACATCAGTTTTACTGAAATACCGCGGATAATCCAGCATTACCCAGGGCAGTTGTTTATACTGCTCCCCTTTTGAAATTTTACCTCCCTGCAACAGCCATTCCGGCTGAAACGGGAAATCCGTGTTCCGGTCATATGCTGCCAGCGCCTCCTGTAATCTGCCCATCAGCCCCATTACCTTGTCTATTGCGCTGTTTTTCAACCGAATAAAGTGCGGGCTGCCAACAAGGGAAGCCTCTTCCGGTGTTAAATCAAAATTTTCCATATAATTTAACGGTATTTTCGGGCAGCCATTAACACTCCTTTGTGAAATCGTGCTAACTTTACCGTTTAGTATTATCCTGAGATTATGAATACGAATATCGGGATTCCCATTTTTTAATATAGCATTATCAGTGAAAAAACTCGACAAACTAATTATAAAAACTTTTTTGGGTCCCTTCGTTGCCACCTTCTTCGTAACCTTATTTGTGCTGGTGATGCAGTTTCTCTGGAAGTATGTGGATGACCTGGTAGGTAAAGGCCTGGATACAGGTGTTATCATCCAGCTCATTGCTTACACCAGTGCTACATTGGTTACGCTGGCCCTGCCCCTGGCGGTGTTATTGTCGTCTATCATGACCTTTGGTAATCTGGGTGAAAGTTTTGAGTTAGTGGCATTAAAGTCTTCCGGTATTTCCCTGTTACGCTTTATCCGTCCGTTGCTGTTTGTGTGTACCATCATTGGCATCCTGGCATTTTTATTTGCCAATTATGTTATTCCGGTGGCTAATCTCCAGGCAAAATCTTTACTCTACGATATTACAAACTCAAAACCTGCGTTTAATATCAAGGCAGGCGTATTTTATAAAGATATTCCCGGCTACACCATCAAAGTAGCCCAAAAGGATAAAGACAATCAAACTATTCACCAGGTAATGATCTTTGATCACCAAAGTGGTGGGGGCGACAAAATTATCCTGGCTGAAAAAGGCCAGATGGTACTAACGGCCAACAAACGCTTTTTGTACTTCATCCTGGATAATGGCTGGCGCTATGAAGAAAGAGGCAACCGTGGTTACACCGTACCCGGAGATATGATCAGGCTGGGGTTTAAAAAATACAGCAAGGCATTTGATCTGAGCTCTTTTGCATTTAACCGGCTGAACATGGACCTTTTTGCCTCCAACCAGCAGATGCTGAATGTACGGCAGCTGGATGTAGCTATTGATTCCCTCCAGAAAGTAGAAAACCAGTTTAGTAAAACGGTGAACGCCTATGTTACGGTGCGTTACCCGTTCTTTAAATGGAAAGATACTGCCTGGGCAGCTGCTGCACCTCCTTTGAAAGTGAAGGATTTTGAAGAAATCATTCCGTTGAAGAACCGCCGCTCTGTATTGGAAAGAGCAGAACAAACTACGCGGGAAACACAGAGTGCGCTGGAACAACCAACACAGGAATACGAAGACAAACACGGTACCATTGTAATGCATAAAGTAGAATGGCAACGTAAATTCACACTCGCAGCAGCCTGCATAGTAATGTTCCTGATTGGCGCCCCGCTGGGGTCTATTATACGAAAAGGCGGCTTAGGTACACCGCTGGTATTTGCAGTGATATTCTTTGTGATCTTTAACGTATTTTTCATGATTGGTGAAAAGATGGCGAGAAGTGGCGTGATGTACACCTGGTCGGGCATGTGGCTCTCCAATATGGTACTGCTGCCAATTGCCGGATTTTTGATTGTTAAAGCCATGAATGATTCGCAGCTTTTTAATAAAGAATACTATTTTCGCAGTATTCAAAAGATAAGAAAGTTCTTAGAACGACGAAAGAAACAACCTACAATTTAAAAACGTACAGACTTGAAAATGCTGTTTACACTGTTCAGAAAGAATATTTACTTCTTTTTGCCCTTTCTACTGTGGATAATAGTAGGAGGTGTGATGCTGGCAACCTACAGCCAAAGAGAATTGTTCCTCGATATTAATGGAGAACATTCTCAGTGGGGAGATGTGATTGTCACTGGTTTAACGTACCTGGGTGATGGTATTATGTTTGGAATAGTTTTGTTCCTGATGCTGGTAACGCAACGGTTCAGATTATTTTTCATCGGACTGGCAGTATTACTACTGGTTACCATCATAGTGCAGGTAGCGAAACATTATTTTAATGCGCCAAGGCCCATCAGCTATTTTGGTGATGAAACAGCCACACTGGTACATACTGTAAAATGGGTAACCGTACATAGTACGTGCAGTTTCCCTTCCGGCCATTCCGCTGCTGCGTTTGGTATGTTCAGCTTTCTGGCTGTTATATCGCGCAATAAAAAACTGGGATTGCTGTTTATAGGTATGGCACTTAGTGCAGCCTATTCCCGTATATATCTGGCACAACATTTTTTTGCAGATGTATATGTAGGCAGTATTGTGGGCACGCTTAGTACTATTGTAGTATATGGCTTCTTTAAATTCCGGGATACTACTTCATCTCCGGAAGCATGTGCAGAAGCCTTACTGCAAGGGAATTCGAATGCGAACGCATCTGCATAAAAATTACGGATTACAAATTGCGAATTATGGTGTTGTGGGGAGATTTTACTGAAGATCTTCTGATATATCCTTCACAACGTTGTAATGCGCAATTTATAATCCGTAATGCTAATTTTTTAAATAGTTTGAATGAAGTACCTATTGATTGCCCTGGTGGCTGCGTTGCTATTCATACCTTTTCTGGGAGCTGTACACTTATTTGACTGGGACGAAATCAACTTTGCGGAAGCGGCCCGGGAAATGATTGTAAGCCACAACTTCAGCCAGGTGCAGATCGACTTCCGGCCTTTCTGGGAAAAACCACCTTTGTTTATCTGGATGCAGGCCGGCAGTATGATGTTATTCGGGATAAATGATTTTGCCGCCCGTCTTCCCAATGCGATTATTGGGATTGCCACTATCGTAAGTGTATTTGCCATTGGCAAAAAGCTGGCAGATGAGAAATTCGGCTTTTGGTGGGCATTGGTATACGCAGGTTCCTGGTTACCACATTTCTATTTCAAGTCAGGTATCATTGATCCTACTTTCAACTTCTTCATTTTCCTTTCTATTTATTACGCCTATCGTATTGGCTATAACAGCAAACCTTTACGCATGGCTATTTTCAGTGGTCTGTGCCTGGGGTTGGCGGTATTAACCAAAGGCCCGGTAGCCATCCTGGTAGCTTTGCTTACCCTGCTGGTATACTGGATCTGGAATAAAGGAAAAATAAGTATCCGGTTTTCACATCTCGGATTAATTGCTTTGTTTGCCTGCCTTACCACACTGTTGTGGTTTGGTTATGAAATAGCTGCACACGGCTGGTGGTTTGTGAATGAATTCATTGCTTACCAGATCCGTTTGCTTACAACAGAAGATGCCGGCCATGGTGGTCCGTTCTTTTACCACTGGATAGTGTTGCTGATCGGATGTTTTCCAGCCAGTACTTTCCTGTTCACTTATTTACAGGGAAAGAAAAAAACGATCTACTCCACTCCTGCTGCTATTGAGTTAAAAGACTTTAAGGTATGGATGTGGGTGTTGTTCTGGGTGGTGCTGATCCTGTTTTCCATTGTGAAAACCAAGATTGTGCATTATTCTTCGCTCTGTTATTTCCCGCTTTCCTTCCTGGCGGCCTGGCAGGTATACAGACTGGCCGAAGGCAAACAGCGGCTGCGTGGCTGGAATATAGCACTGATCATGTTTATAGGTATTGTACTGGGTATAGCCATTGCCGTATTGCCATTGGTAGGTGTGTATAAAGATATGCTCATCCCTTACATTGGTGATAAGTTTGCCGTAGCTAACCTGCAGGCACAGGTATCATGGTCAGCGATGGAAGCCGCTTACGGAATCGGCTATATAATCCTGGTGATCGTGAGTGCTGTTTTGCTGATGCGTCATAAAACAACCAAAGGCTTACTGTGTTTGTTTATCAGCTCTATTCTTGTAATTCAGGTAACGGTAGTGCATTTTGTACCTAAAATAGAACGTTATTCACAAGGGGCGGCTATCGACTTCTTTATTTCCCTGCAAGGAAAAGACGTATACGTGAAAGCGTTAGGTTATCATAGTTATGCGCAACATTATTATTCGAGAGAGCTGCCGCATGCCAATAAGAATTATTACGATACTGAATGGTTGCTGAACGGGCAAATAGATAAACCAGCTTATTTCATTTGCCGTATTACAGATAGTGAACAGTACCGGCACCTTCCTAACCTGGAAGTGATTGGGGAGAAGAATGGTTTTGTGTTCTTAAAGCGTAAATAGGACTGTCTTACTCCCGATTAGACTGATTATGCTGATTACCCCGATTTTATTTTTTTGATTATAAAAAGATTAGCGAAGATTAAAGCGAGTATATCCGCTTCGATCTTCGCTAATCTTTTTACAATCTATCTTAATCAAAAAAATAAAATCGGGGTAATCAGCATAATCAGTCTAATCGGAGTAAGACAATCTATGCCATTGCTGCTTTATATCTCTTCTCTACTTCTTCCCAGTTGATGGCCTTCCAGAATGCATTGATATAGTCAGGACGCTTGTTCTGATGCTTCAGGTAGTAGGCATGTTCCCATACATCCAGTGCCAGAATTGGCGTTCCTTTATCTTTTACAATATTGTGCATCAACGGGTTATCCTGATTAGGAGTATTGATAATAGCCAGTTTCTTCCCTGGGGTTACTATCAACCATGCCCAGCCGGAACCGAAAACAGTTTTCGCTGCATCGTTGAATTTAGTCTGAAAACTCTCCCAGGTACCAAAAGCGGAAGTAAGATCACTTTTTAAGCCGGCAGAGATATTGGATTCTTTTGGTGAGAGCAGGGTCCAGAACAGCGAGTGGTTGTAGTGTCCGCCACCGTTATTGCGGATAGCTTTATCTTTCTCCGTTACCTTATTCAGGATGTCTTCCAGTGAAAGCGCTGCAAAAGCAGTACCTGTCAAAGCATCGTTCAGATTTTTCACGTAGGCTGCATGGTGCTTATCATGGTGTATTTCCATTGTCAGCTTATCAATATTGGGCTCCAGGGCATCATATGCATAAGGCAATGCGGGGAGTACAAAAGGGGCCTTAGGATCGGCAAAGGATGGTTTGCCGGTAAAAGCTGGAGCGGCCAGACTGCTTAATGGGGCGCTTAATACAGCGGCACCTGCAAGGCTGGTTAGTTTGAGAAATTCTCTCTTGTCCATATTTCTATTTTTTAATATACATTAAAGAGTAATAAAGATCGAAGTTAAGCGCAAAAAAACGGCAAATATTACACCAATCTAATTTAGCGAAAGAACGGGAAAAGTGATATTATAACACTAGTTTAAACAGCAAAAGGAGTAATTTAATACCAAAATAACGGAAAAGTTTTCCTTTATTTTGATATTAAATTATTATTTTACCTTACATTCATGTGATGATTACACCTGATAATTGTGATTAATTTATGATTGCCAAACTTATTTATCCCGGGCTCAACAGGCATAAAGATGTCCCTGTTTATTAACCCGCCAATTAGCCAACATAAAATAACCGATTGCCTTATACAAGATACAAGCAAATAACTTTGAAGTAACAGGAGTTGCTTTTTCACAACGATATTATTTTTTCACAACGATATTATAATGTAGTTAAGGCCAACAATTTATTAAGCACTACCTCGATAAAGCAGGAAACATGATACGAGAACACCTCAGGAAACAACAGGACGAATCTAATGACTATAAACCTGTTTTTTACAATTTAAACAGAGAGCAAGACCAGCAGGGATTGGCCACCTTACTGAAATCCCGACCACATATACGCATCAACGATAATTTATATTCCCAGTTACGTGAACTGATGAAAATCAGGAATCCTACTAAACCACTTACTCACGAAGAATCCGAAAAAAAGATCCGGGAATATATCGGAGCATTACCCGCAGATCATGTTGGCGTATGGGTATATTATCCCTGGAGTGATCATTTGGTACACATTGTAGATGAGGCAGATTTTATTGAATTACGTACCAGTCGCAATAAACATAAAATTACTGATGAAGAAATAGCAATCCTGTCGAAAAAGAAGATTGGCATCGTGGGTTTATCAGTTGGGCAATCGATCGCATTAACACTGGTGATGGAACGTTTATGTGGTGAGCTCAGGCTGGCAGACTTTGATAAGCTGGAACTGACTAACATGAACAGGATTCGTTGTGGTGTGCATAATATACAGGTATCCAAAGTAGTGATAGCTGCCCGTGAAATAGCAGAACTGGATCCTTATATAAAAGTGAAGTGTTATCCGGATGGCATGACTGAAAGTAACATGGACGACTTTTTTAGTGCTGATGGTCAACTGGATATTTTCGTAGAAGAATGTGATGGGGTAGATATAAAGATATTGAGCAGAATAAAGGCTAAACAGTTAAAGATACCTGTGGTGATGGAAATGAACGACAGAGGCATGATAGATATTGAGCGCTTTGATCTGGAGCCGGACAGGCCCCTGCTGCATGGACTGATTCCTGAAGTGGAGATATCCACACTGAAAGGGCTCACAGATGCGGAAAAGCTGCCTATCTTCAGTCCTATGCTGGCATTAGAGAACGCTTCGGCCAGAATGAAATTTTCTCTGGGCGAAATTGGTAAAACTATCACCACCTGGCCACAACTCGCATCTTCTGTAGTATTGGGTGGCGCACTTGTAGCAGATACTTGCCGCCGGATATCACTGAATCAATTGAAGAGTTCAGGCAGGTATTACATAGATTTTGAGCAGTTGATTGTTTAACAAACTTATGCCTTGTATAAGCGCTATTCCGCAATGTCATGATTAATGTAAGGGTATTTAGGGCACCGGCTGATCCTGAGGCTTGTTTAAGATTTTATACTGGTCACATGAGGCTGCTGGAGATTTATTTTGGCATCGCCCAGGTGACCTCTGGCAGTGTAGATTGGATGCAACACGACAATACAATCGTGATTATTGTGGAAGATGAAACGCGTACCAAAACATATGGAGGGGCACGTGTACAAATAGCAGACGGTATATTACCATTACCTATCGAAACAGCTATCGGTAAATATGATCCCAAGATATACTCTTATGTAAAAAAAGGAAGTGCAGAGATCTGTGGCATGTGGAATTCCAAGGAAGTAGCCGGAATGGGAATCGGCAGCCAGGTACTGGCAAGGGTTGGTGTAGTGCTGGCAGCACAGCTGCCCATCGAAACATTTCATGTACTATGTGCACCTATTACTACTCGTGTAGGCAAGCGCGTTGGTTTTGTAATTGATGAATCATTAGGAAATAAAGGCACTTTCTTTTATCCTAAAGATGACTTCCTGGCCACGGCTATGGTAATCAATGATTGTTACAACCTGGATTACGCAGATCCAAAAGAAAAATTACTGATTGCAGATTTACGTGAAAATCCTATTCAATCTAAAGTAGAAGTTGGGCCCAAAGGGACTTATGAGGTTAATTATCATCTCAAAATTCCTTCAAATGTTCATTTGGCTACAACGAAACCCTGATCTTTGCCAGTAAGCTGACCGCAATTACAAAAAAAATATATAAATTCAATTCTAATATAATTTCTTCCGGATGTTGTCTAAGATTGTTGTTTTGTGGTCAATTTTTACTTTGTCTACCTTATTTACAATAACTGCGCAACCCGTTGTATATAAAAACGGTCACCAGTTGTTGCAAATAGGCGGCCATCTTGCGCTTTATACCGACAAAAGCAACAAATTAACTTTTGATGCGGTAAAACAACAGCCCTTTCTGGCTTCCACACAGGATGTTCCCAACCTGCAGATCACACCTTATACACAATGGGCCAGGTTCTCTATCCAGAATCTGTCTGATGAAAATCAATTAATACTGGAAATAGAATACCCGATTATTGATGATATTACTTTGTATGAAAGTTTGCCCGATGGCAGTACTAAAAGTACCAGGCTGGGTGAGTATACCGCTTTTAAAACCCGTGGTTATGATCATCAGAATTATCAGTTTGCCATCAGTATTCCAACCAATGCCACCAGAGAATATTATCTGAGGGTGAAAGCCGGAGAACAGCTGCAGCTGCCCGTTTATCTGAGCACACCGGAACTCATCTTTGAAAAAAACAACAGGCGCGAACTCATATTCGGTATCTATATTGGTGTTATCCTGGCCATGGCATGCTATAACCTGTTCATTTATATTTCTACCAGGGATAACAGTTACCTTATTTATGTAAGCTATATTATTTGTGTGGGTCTTACACAGGTCACACTGCAAGGTTATGCCTTCCGGTTCCTGTGGCCCAACAATTCCTGGCTGGCTATGCATGCCACGGTGTTTGTGCCTATACTAAACGGGCTTACAGCGTTGGCGTTCATTCAAAATTTTCTGCATACCAAACAGAATTATCCTTTAGGACACAAACTGTTGTATGCAGCCTTTGTCTTGTACCTGTTGTGTTTTATTCCCATGTTCCTGGACATGTATAATTATGCGCAGATCATGGTGCAGATGGATGCTTTCCTTGCTGCAGTGATTGCATTTGTTGTAGCCTACCGTATCAGTCTTAAAGGAGTGAGTGCGGCCAGGTTCTTCCTGGTGGCCTGGTCTATCTTCCTGATCAGCATTTTTGTGTTTGTGTTGCGCAACTTCAATATGCTGCCTTACAACAACTTTACCTATTACGCCTTACAGATAGGCTCCGGGCTGGAAGTGTTGTTATTATCATTTGCGCTGGCACATAAAATAAATATGTTCAAAGCGGAAAAAGAAGCTTCCCAGCAACTGGCACTGACCATCTCCCTGGAAAATGAGCGACTGGTAAGAGAACAAAATATCATACTGGAAAGTAAAGTAAAGGACAGAACGGAAGACCTGCAGGCGACTAACCTGGAATTGAATAATGCCCTGAATAATTTGAAGGACACACAAACCAGGCTGGTAGAAAAAGAAAAGATGGCATCGCTTGGTCAGCTTACAGCCGGTATTGCCCATGAAATCAACAATCCTATCAACTTTGTTACTTCCAACATCAAACCACTGAAACTGGATATTGCGGACCTGAGAAGCTTACTGAGTCGCTATGATCAGCTGGCCACCAACCCGGATATACAAAAAGAACTGGCAGATATTGAGTTATTCAAAAAAGAAATTGATATTGATTATATCCATGAAGAAATTTCATCGCTTATAAAAGGTATAGAAGATGGAGCAGCACGCACCGCCGAAATAGTAAAAGGCTTACGTACTTTCAGCCGTTTGGATGAAAGTGAAGTAAAGTCCATTGATATACATGAAGGGCTGGACTCCACGCTGGTATTGCTTCGCAATGGCATACCACCGGATGTAAATATCATTAAGGATTATGCAGAACTGCCGAAAATAGAATGCTACGCCGGTAAAATTAACCAGGTGTTCATGAATATTTTCTCCAATTCACTGAATGCCATCAAAACCAAAAAAGAACATCATAATAATGAGTTTATCTCCATTTCTACACGACAGGAAGATAAGTTTATAATCATCACCATAAAAGATACCGGTATTGGTATGACAGAAGCAGTAAGGGAAAAGATTTTTGATCCTTTCTTCACCACCAAAGACGTAGGAGAAGGCACTGGCCTGGGATTATCTATTGTATTCAGCATCATAGAAAAGCACAAGGGTAAGATCATTGTCAATTCGGCCCCCGGAGAAGGAGCGGAATTTATTATATATTTACCCCTCGATATAACAAATCATTTATCGTAATTAACCATAAGATCTTTTAATGAAAGAAAACCGCATAAGAATATTATATATAGATGATGAAATTCATAATCTAAACGCCTTTAAAGCCAGTTTTCGCAGAAGTTATGAAATCTATACCGCCAGCTCTGCGCAGGAGGGAAAGCTACTGCTGAAAGAGATTATGGTGCAGATTATAATAGCGGATCAGAAAATGCCCGTATCTACCGGTGTAGAATTTTTTAATGAGATAAAAGATACGCTCCCTGACCCGATGCGTATTTTGCTCACTGGTTATACGGATGTTGATGATATCATTGATGCTATTAACAAAGGGCATATCTATTCCTATATCAAGAAACCCTGGGATGAGCATGAGCTGCATAAAACCATCAATAATGCTTATGAGATATACCGTACCCGCAAACAGTTAAAGGAAAAGATAGAAGAGCTGGAAAAAACGAATGATGAACTCAATCGTTTTATTTATTCCACCTCCCATGATCTTCGTTCTCCGTTGATGTCTGTACTGGGTATCATCAATTTATCGCGACTGGATAATTCAGTGGTGGACCCCAACGGTTATATGGTGATGGTAGAATCCTGTGTACTAAAGCTGGACGACTTTATACAGAAGATTATTGAATATTACCGCAATTCCCGCCTGGAAATAGAATATGAAAAAATTGATTTCATCAATCTGCTGAACGATTGCATCACAGCATTTAAACCACAGAATACAGATATCCGCTTTCAAACGCAGGTAGAGCAAGCCCTGGACTTCAGGGGAGATACTTTCCGCATCAGTGTAATTTTAAACAATCTTATTTCTAACGCTGTTAAGTACCAAAAACCAGATGAAACCAATCCCATGGTGAACCTGTCTGTTAAAGTAGAGCCTCACAAGGCTACTATATGCATTCGGGATAATGGAATTGGTATATTAAGCGAGCATCTGAATAATATCTTCAAAATGTTTTTCAGGTCTAAAAATAATAACAAACCTGGTAGTGGTATTGGTCTTTACATTGTAAAAGAAGCGCTGAGTAAAATTGGCGGGACTATTAATGTAGCATCCAAATACGGTGAAGGCACACAATTTGAAATTAGCATCCCCAATAGAAATGAATTCGATACCTGACCTGCGCGTCATATTGATAGATGACAACGAGATTGATTTATTGCTGCATGAAAAGTTGATCAGCTTTCAACAAATCAGCAGAACGGTACTTTCATTTGCAAATGCTAACAAGGCGCTGGAATTTTTATCTTCCAACATTACATTACCTAAAATTCCGCCCACTGTTATCTTACTGGATATACAAATGCCGGAGATGGATGGGTTTGAATTCCTGCATGCATTTGATGCCTATCCATACAAAATTAAATCACAATGCCATATCGTTATGGTCTCCTCTTCCCTTGATTATGGAGATATTACCCGTACCAATGCCAACCCGATGGTAATAAAATTACTGCGCAAACCATTGTTGCTAAAGGATTTAAAGGAAACCATTGAAGGAATCTTCAAAGATTTTTTATAAAATGTTGGCGTTTACAGGAAAAAATATATTTTTGCACTCCCGAAAGGGGGAACTTCAATTGACATGGGGGATTAGCTCATCTGGTAGAGCGCAAGCATGGCATGTTTGAGGTGATCGGTTCGAGTCCGATATCCTCCACCCTTAAAGGGCTTACAAATCATAAGATTTGTAAGCCCTTTTCTTTTTTATATCTTTTGTGATTACGCTACCAGGTTATTTACGTTATTTACCTGCTGCACCGGCAATACAATGATGAAGGAAGTCCCCTCCCCTTCTTTACTCCTAGCAGTGATCATTCCCTGATGCTTATCGATTACTTTTTTAGCGATGGCCAGCCCAATGCCTGTACCCTCATATAGCTCCGACGTATGCAGCCGCTGGAAGATGGTGAATATTTTAGAGAGATATTTTTCATTGAATCCGATCCCATTATCGCGGATAACGATACGGCAATAGTGTCCGTCGGGGTGGGCGGCACTTTGAGGGTGATTGTCTGCCACCAGTTCCGCAGTAATATTTATTTGCGGCGATATATCACTGCGGGAAAACTTCAGTGCATTACTGATAATATTTTGAAAAACCTGTCGGATTTGCCCCGGAACCGCTTCAATATGGGGCATTTTCTCCACATGTATGGTAGCGTCTTTCTCACTAATCATCAATTCCAGGTCGCTGAGAATTTCCTGTACCACTACGTTCAGATCCGTTTTTTCGTATATGCTTGCCACCGATAAGCGGGAGTAGTTCAAGAGGTCGTTTATCAGCCTTGCCATGCGTTCTGAAGACCCTACAATACGTTCCATGTACGCCATAGCGTTAGGGTCCATCTGCAGGAATTTATCTCTTAAAATAGCCCCAAACAGTTGTATTTTACGCAATGGTTCTTTCAGGTCATGAGAGGCTACTGAAGCAAATTGCTGCAGATCATGGTTGCTGGCTTCGAGTGATTTATTAATCTCCCTCAGTTCTTCTGTTCTTTCCTTTACTTTCTGCTCCAGCATTTCATTCACCTGCCGCTGATGCGCAATAAGCGCTTCCTGCGCCAGCTTACGCACTTCTACTTCCTCTTTGAGCGACTGATGTATCTGCTTCAGCTCTAACGATTGCTGATAAAGGCGGGAGAAGGTTTTTACTTTCATCAGCAGGATATCAGGATCTACGGGTTTAGTGATATAATCAATACCGCCGGAATCATATCCTTTTACGATGAATCTTTTGTCTTTATTAACAGCAGATAAAAAAATGATAGGAATATCCCTGGCTTTACTGTAGCCTGAAATAGCCTCTGCTACTTCAAATCCATCCATGCTGGGCATTTGTACATCCAGGATGATCAGCGTATAATTATGCTTAAGTATTTTCTTCAGTGCTTCCTCACCGGATGCAGCTGCGTCTACTTCAAACTTATACAGCTCGAGCGTCTTTTTAATCGACAGTATGTTTTCCGGCTTATCATCTACAATCAGGATCATACAAAAACATATATATTTAAGCAGTCAGCATTTTGTACAGGGCGGCATTTCAACCCGGCATATTCAGTTAAACAATACTGCTCAATAATCATACCCCCGCAAATCCGTTGATGTAGGCAGCCATTTCTTCCGGTCGCAAAATAACATCAACAGGCGCGAGCTGAATAGCCCGGCGTGGCATATAATCCACGTCAGCCGTTTGCGGATCCTGTACTGCAATCACACCGCCGGCTTCATGTACATCTATCAATCCTTCTGCCCCGTCTGTATTGGCACCCGAAAGCAGCAATGCCAGCATATTGCCGCCATAGACAGGCGCTGCGGACGAAAATGTAACATCTATACTCGGACGGCTATAATTCACCTTCTCTGAATAATCAAGTGACAGGGTATGGTCTGCTTCTACCAACAAATGATAATCTGCCGGTGCAATGTAAATAACACCGGACAGCAACGCCTCCTTTTCTTCGGCTTCCTTAACAGGCAGCTTTGTTTTGGTAGAAAGTAGCTCTGTCAACACAGACTCATAGTGGCTTTGCCGGTGCAGCACAATAATAACAGCAGACTGCAGCTGCACATCCAGATCTGGCAATAATGATAAGATAGCCTGTAAGCCTCCGGCAGAACCGCCAATTACTATCAAACGAGGTGCAACAGTCATAAGGGTTGTAGTTTCATCATTACAGGTGCATCTTTCGCCAGATCTTCTCTCTGTTTCCAAGCTGCCTGAATTTTTTTATGACACTGGTGAAGTTAAGCGTTTCCTTACTACCCAATGCCAGAAATCCAAGCTGCTCCATACTCTCAGAAAATAAGGTGAGTACTTTATCCTGCAAATTTTTATTAAAATAGATCAGCACATTACGACAGATGATCAGTTGAAATTCGTTAAAAGAACCGTCTGTAACCAGGTTGTGCGGAGAAAAAATAATCTTCTCCCCCAGGTATTCACGAAATTTAGCATAATCATAATTGGCAGTATAATATGAAGAGAAGTCTTCCTGACCACCAGCCTCCATATAATTGCGGGAGTATTGCTGCATCTGCGAAAGACGAAACATGCCCTTGCGGCCTTTCTCCAACACATGCGTATTAATATCTGTTGCGTAGATCACGGATTTATGCAACAGGTTAGCTTCTTTCAGCAGGATCGCAAATGAATATACTTCCTCTCCTGTAGAACAGCCGGCATGCCAAACGCGAATAAACGGATAAGTAGCCAATACCGGTAATACCTCCGTACGTAGCGCACTGTAGAAGTCAGGATCACGGAACATCTCTGTTACGTTCACCGTAATTTCCTCCACAAAACGCAATACATATTCCTCATCTGAAATAATGCGGCATCGATATTCCGCAAAGCTCGGAAAGCGGTCTATCCGAAAAAGATGATTCACTCTTCTGTTAATAGAAGCTGGTGCATATTCAGTAAAATCGTACCCATATCTTTCCAGCACGTCGTTTAACAACATGGCTACCTCCTGTTCACTTATAGGATTCCTGATCACTTTTCCACCGATAAATATTGGTGTATCTGCGTCAGCAACTCATCTACATCAATAGGTTTTGAAATATAATTATCCGCACCGGCTTCCAGGCACTTCTCGCGATCGCCTACCATTGCTTTTGCGGTGACTGCAATAACAGGCAACTGACTATTTCCGGGAATAGCACGTAATGCCACAATGGTTTCGTAGCCATCCATATCCGGCATCATAATATCCATGAGCACTACTCCTACCTGGTGGTCCTGCGATAATAGCTGCAGTCCTTCAGCCGCTGTACTGGCGCTCTGGCAGGGAATATTCCGGGAACGCAACACTGCCTTCAGTGCGTAAATGTTGCGCGTATCATCGTCTATAATCAATACGTTTTTTTGTTCCATAAATTATTTCATGCCTTTATCGTATAGCCATACCCGTAATAAAGAGATTAACTGGTCTACGTCTACCGGTTTGGAAATATAATCAGATGCACCTGCCTGCAGGCACTTCTCTCTGTCGCCCATCATGGCTTTGGCTGTAACAGCAATCACCGGGAGGTTTTTCAGATCGGGTTGTTTTCTGATGGCTGCAATGGCGTCATAGCCGTCCATTTCAGGCATCATCATATCCATGAGTACTATGTCTGCAGTATGTTCCCTCAGCTGCTGCAGGGCTTCTTTCCCATCGATAGCCGGCAGCACTTTCATCTGGTGTTTTTCCAGTGCTTTTGTTAAGGAGAAGATATTGCGCACATCATCATCTGCGATCAGTACTGTTTTATCTTTCAGCACTTCGTTGAGCATGGCCATTTTACCATTCACAGCGGATACGGGTGGTGCATTTTCTGATACCAGGTGCAAAAAGAGCGATACCTCATCCAGCATACGCTGATAGGAATGCGCTGTTTTCACTACAATAGAATCTGCGTATTGTTTGATGCGATGCTCTTCCGCTTTGGATAAACTTTTACCTGTGAAGATGATGATCGGCAGATTTTCAAGACCTTTTATTTCTTTCACCATTTCGAGTGCTTCATATGCCTGCTGATCAGGGATGCCCATATCCAGTATAACACAGTCCACATCCTTTTGTTGCAGCAATTTCACACCGTCATCTACTGTATTGCTGATTTCAGCGCTCACCTGGTAGTTGCTCAGGAAATATGCCAGTGCTTTGGCGTGTTTGGCGTTTTCCTCCAGTATCAATACTTTTTTGGTAGCGGTGGAACGCTGCAGTACAAATTCCATCTTTTCAAAAATGAGCTGCATATTTTCTATGGTCACCGGTTTGTTGATAAAGTCTACCGCACCTTTCAGCAGGCTTTCTTTTTTCATTTCCATAGATGACATGATATGCACCGGAATAGGTCTGGTTAGCGGATCATTTTTGAGTTCTTCCATTACCTGCCATCCATCTTTTACAGGTAGTTGTATATCCAATAGAATACCAATGGGTTTGTATTTACGGGCCAGGGGGGCCGCTTCATCACCACGCACTGATACAATGCCTTTGTATCCGCGGGTATGCGTGAAGTCCAGTAGTGCTTTGGCAAAATGTGTGTCGTCTTCCACTATCAATATCACCGGATCACCGGGTTCAATTAATCCGCGGTCATCATAAATATCGGCTGGTATGATAGTAGAAAGATAACGTGGCAAAGTGGTGATCTCTTCTACTACCGGTGACGGCAGTACGAAGTTATTATCGGGTGCTGGAAAAGGTTTATGCATTATAGGAATGGTAACAGAAAACTCACTGCCTTCGTTGCTTTTGCTGCTGATGTTTATTTGTCCGCCTAATAACTTAGCCAGCTCGCGACTGATAGACAATCCCAGTCCCGTTCCGCCATACTTTCTGCGGGTAGAGCCGTCAGCCTGTTGAAAGGCTTCAAAGATAATCTGTTGTTTTTCAACCGGAATACCGATGCCGGTATCCTTCACTGCAAAGCGAATAGTATCAGGGGTTTCGCCGGGTGCTATCTCCAGTGTTACTGATCCCCTGGCAGTAAATTTCAGTGCATTGGATAATAAATTTTTCAGTACCTGTTCCAGCCTGTTTTGATCTGTTTCAATGGTGACCGGTGTTTCCGGTGCAGTAAGCAGTTTTAGTGTAAGTCCTTTTTCACGTGCCATTGGCTCAAACAATGCCTGCATGCTAGCGCTGATATCGTCAACAGATACATCACTATATTCCAGCTCCATTTTTCCGGACTCAATTTTTGAGAGATCCAGTATTTCATCTATCAGCGTAAGCAAACCTTTACCTGAGCTATTGATCACCTGTGCATATTCTACCTGGTCACCCTTGAGATTATGATCATGATTCTCTGACAACAGGCGTGACAGCAACAGGATAGAGTTCAGCGGTGTACGTAGTTCATGCGACATATTCGCCAGGAACTCTGATTTGTATTGGGTGCTGAGTGCCAGTTCTTCTGCCTTCTTATATATATCCAGGTTACGTTCTACGATGATCTGATTTTTATCTTCCAGCAGGCGGCTTCTTTCTTCCAACTCTGCGTTGGACTGCATCAGTTCTTCCTGTTGCACTTTCAGTTCTTCTTCAGATACCTGTAGTTTTTCTGTTTGTGCTTCCAGTTCTACATTGAGGCTTTCCAGCTCGCTGTGCTGTATTTGCAGCTCTTCGGTCTGTGCCTGTGTTTCTTCCAGCAGTTCCTGTAATTTGGTACGGCTCCTGGTAGTTTGTAAAGCAACTGCAATATTTACAGCAGCCTGTTTTGTAAAATCTATTACATTGTCTGTAAACGGAAACAGCGAGCCTATTTCCATTACTCCTTCAGATATGCCGGCATGAATGAGTGGAATAATAAGCACATAACCCGGCTGCGCGGCAGCAGTACCCCCAACGATGTGCAGAAAGTTATCCGGTGCTTCCTTTAAATACAAAGGCTCCCGCTGCAGCACTGCTTGTCCCAGCAATGTTTTCCCCACTTCAATTACCGGTGGTGCCGGATAATCGGCTGATAATGCATATCCTGCAGCAAAGTGCAGTTCATTGGATTGTTTGATGTATAAAATACCGGTTTGTGCCCCGGTATATTGTACAATATCAGTGAGTGCATCTTTGCTGAGTTCATTCATTGCTTTTTCTCCCAGCAGTGTTTCAGTGATGCGGTTCAGTCCCGATTGTATCCATATCTTTTGCTCATTGCTGCGGCGGAATATTTTCAGTTCTGCAGCCATATGTACAACAGCATTTCCGAGCAAATCTTCACTGCTGCGGGGCTGCACATCGATATTAAAATTGCCGCGACCAATACTGTCTGCTGCATTCGCCAATGCCTGGTTTGTTTCGTCTATTGTTACAAATGAACGGGCCAGGCTACCAACAGCATCTTTTGTGTGCAGCACAGGAGCCGCGCCGGGTATGCCTTTCGCAATTTTCACAGCAGCAGCTCTTAATAATTCTAGGCTATCGGTAATACTGCTGATAGTGATCGTTACAAAAACAACTACTAATACAATAATGAGCACCAGGAAAACCAGGTACCGTGTTTTAAGATCGTTCTCTCTTTGTGAAATCGCTTTCGCATCTCTGCTTGCCCGCTCTAAGATGGATCGTTGTAATTGTTTCAGCTGGTCCACTGCGCTGGAAGAGTTGTCCCACCAGGAGTCTGCATTAAATAATGTATCTATCTTATGGTTGCTGATGGTACCCGCGATAAAATCATTAGTGATGGTATACGCATTAGAGTGCTCCATTTGCTCAAATTCCCTGGTGGCAACAGGAGATGCTTTATCCATAAATTCAGTGCGCAGTGATGCATACATATCATTATTATTTTCCACGCGGGAAAAATCTTCCGGCCACACCTCCTTCTTCAGCATAAAATAATAAATGTCCATGCGAATCATGCCCTGGTAAGCGGCCATTTGCGACAGCAGGTATTGTGCATCCAGCTCCTGTTGCAGTGTCCGCAGAATGGTTATATTCGGTGCATTGGTCCTGGACAGGTTATTCAACCGGAAGATAAGATTGGAATAATAGTCCAACACCTCTTGTTGCGGCATGCTCTTCTTATCGATTTCAATTCTTTTCTTAGGTAGTGTGTTGAGTAATGAATATTGGAAGAAGTGGCTGTCATCTGCCAGCAGCTTACTTTTCACTGCATCAATAGCCAAATCTGTTTTAGCACGTTGCGTCAACAGATCGTTGATCCCCTCGGTATGCATTACATAATTTACGCTGTAACGACGTTCCATATGTATCTGATCCGCCACCTTCATAATGTTAGTGGCATTACCTACCTGTTGCAACAGGATATCTATGCTGCGGATATCTTCGTTTTGCTTATTGAAAATCTGAACACCAAAATAAACAAGACAAATAAGCGGTATTATGGCTATCAGCAATAACTTCCTGGGTAACGGAAGATGCATAAAATATTTTTTCATCTGCCTGAGCTTGTTTAGTTTTTCATAGAATACATCCTGAAAATAACGCCCTTACCGGGTTTAAATAGATCTCCCTTTCAGAACGGTAAGTTAGCTGTATTATAATGATAATAAAATAACAACAAAATCATAGATTTGTCCCTATTCGAAATTGATATGGGTAATAGCTGTAAATATACCTCCGTACTTTTAATTGATGACGACATAGATGACAGGATGATATTTGGTGAAGTATTAAAAGAACTGGCACCGGATATTATTTACCATGAGGCCATTAACGGAGAGGATGCATTGGAAAAGCTGGATAACCACCTGATACCCGATCTTATTTTCCTTGATCTTAATATGCCACGTGTAGACGGAAAGCAGTTCCTGGCCGAAATACAACAGATGGATCATTTGAAAAAAATCCCTGTTATTATTTACACCACCTCTTCTCATGAAGACGATAAAAAAGAAACCAGGGAGCTGGGGGCAGCTTACTTTTTAACGAAGCCTAATAACTTGCGCGAGTTAACACATATACTCTCAGACATCCTGCAAAAAAAAATCATCTGAATAAAATAGGCCTCACAAGGATTTGTGAGGCCGGCTTTTCTACCATTGTTACTATAAATTTATTGAACTTCATACAATAGCATGAAGACAATATTTGTCGGAGTAAAGATGATCATTAAAATGTAGCCAATTGTAAACTCAATCTTAACGGAAAAGAAATTACAATTTCCCCCGGCACCTCTTCCAACCATCCGGCTTTATCAAAATCCATTTTCACATCCGGTCCAAAACCTTTATTATCAATCCCTTGTCCTGTTAGCCATCTCCGGTAACAGGTTACCATCATAATGCTGTGCGTATAACGTTATATTACAGAAAAGTAACAACGATAGGATAATTGTCTTTTTGAAAAGGAATCTATCTTTTAGGTCAGTATTAAATGGCTCTTAAAACATATATATTCAACTGTAATAATTATAATTTATTCATCATCGTGATCCAATATTAATAAATTGCACGTCCTAATAAATGGTATATGTATTTAGACGAGCTGGAACGGCTGTATAACGACCAGGCATACACGGAAGCAGTAACACAACTGGAAATATATTTACTAACGCAACCGGAAGATATCCGGGGGTGGCATTTGCTGGGCTTATGTCAGCTGGAAATAGCCAAAACTGCTGAAACGCGGGAAGAGGCCATCACCATATACGAAGTCGCTTACGAAGCCTTCAGCAAAGTATTAGCTACAGATGCCACTCATATACAGGCGCGTGTACACCGCGCTTATATGGGCGCTAATGTAATGGAAGACAAAGGAGACGAAGCTGTTAACGATTGTAATATCCTGATAGCAGGAGGAGATGAAGAGCTGATAACCAAAGCATTGCTTTATCGCTTCCAGGTATGGATCATTAAAAATGAAACAGAAAAGGCATTGGCAGATATGCGCCAAAGCCTCGAAGTATATCAGTCACTGTATGCAGATGACCAACCACAGCTCAATGTGGCAAAATTTCAATGTTATACCCGCATTGGAGATGTGTATTATCATATTGACAACAGACCTGCGGCGCTGGACTATTATAAACAGGCCTTTGTATGCACGGTGCATAATAACCGGCTATTATCCACTGTTTATTTCGCATTGGATATGGCCGATTATGATTTTGCCGCCAGCATGATGCATGTAATGATTACAGCAGGCGAAACGGAGGAAGAAGACCTCCTCAAGCTGCTCAGGCATATACAACAAATGTTGGAAGATGGCTTGCGTCATGCCCTGCTGGCCAGGGAATTTTGCTGGGGTACTACCGATTACTGGCATCAGTTTTATGGAGATGATGATGACGAAGGCACCCTGGAACAGATATCCACCGGCAAGCGCTTCATTGCCCAATATCCGGAGGAGGCATACTTTTATCATTACACGGCCACTGCTTTCTTTAATATAGGCAGCTACAGCGAATCGCTGCCATATTATGAAAAAGCACTGGCCATACAGGCATATCCATCCAGCATTGTACGATGGTATTATGCCAGCTATAAAATAAACGGGCACTTCCCGGCAAGCTGGCCGGATGCTGCATATAACCTGCCGTACGACTGGTACGCTGCGGGCGTTATCTTCAGTGAAATCATACAACTGGAAAAAAATGCTGTGGCCAAACAGCAGTCATTACCACTGAAGAAATTTCTCTATAAAAAATCATTTGATCTATACTTTCCCTACTGGTTTGAAAACACGGGTAGCTCCTGGGCCGGCCATCCGCACCATTTTGCTATGTGCTGCAATAACTATGGTATTGTATTGTATGAACAGGGTGCATTTGAAGAAGCAGTACGCATACATACCATCGGATACAATATGTTCCCCTTCTGGGAACAGCTGGAATCCAGAGCTGATGCACATCACAGCATGGGCAAACTGGAAGAAGCCATTACCGACCGTAAAATAATACTGGAACATTTCACCACTGTATTACCGTTGATGTACTATGTGTCTATTCATGAGCGTATCATAGAAGACCTCACCACGCTGGAGCGGCACACAGAAGCATTAGACCTCTACGAAAAAATACTCGCGGAATACGATGGCTGGATTTCAAGAGACATGGAAGAACTGGAAGACTACGACCGTGAAACGATCATGTATAACATAGACCGTATTAAAACCGGTCGTGCTTTTATCAAAACAGGCAGTGCGGATGATCTGTCGGAACGTATACAGGCATTGGAAAACCATCTTGTTGAAAAACCGGATGACAGTGATGCTTACTTCAACCTGATGTATCTCTATTTTGATAATGCACAGTATGAGCATTGTATTGGTGCAGTCAATAACCGCATCTCTATTGGTGGTATCAGCAAATTGCCGGTAGTATCCCAAATGAAAATTTACTACTTCAGAGGTAAAGCAGCATTAAAATTAGGCAGGTACAACGCAGCCATTACAGATATGTTGCAAACCCTTGAAATCATGTCCGGTGGCGACGATTCCGATAATTCTCCCAACAATCGTTTTGGTGTATATGCTTATCTCGCGGAGGCTTACCTCGGTGAAAAAGCGTATGATCTCAGTTTGGAATATGGCTTCAAATGTGCCAACATGTACACCGATAGAAACTGGGCATGGGATGCAGAGTCTTCTGCCTTCCGGTATACGATGGCATTGGCTTACGAAGGAAAAGAAAACATGAGTGCGTGTAAGAAAACTATTGATTTAATTGTAGCGAATGATCCGAAATATCAGCCTGCGTTAGATAAAAAAGATCAGTTGAAAGGCGGGGGATTGTTTTCTTTTTTCAGGAAAAAGAAATGATGATCTTAACATTTTTTCTTTTAAGATGCAGCTATTTTGTTGCTGTATTAGATTTAATACAGCAACAAAATAGCTGCATAAAAAACTATGGCATCGGCTTGTTATAATTTACCATCCAGTTAATGCCGAATTTGTCGGTAAGCTGTCCATAACGATATGCCCAAAATGTTTCCTGGATAGGCATCGTCACATTTCCTCCGTCAGAAAGTTTTGCAAATACATTTTCTGCGTCGTCATTAGAGGTAACACCAAATGCCAGTGCAACGGAATCTCCGTTTACAGGAGGCTTACCCATCATACCATCAGATGCCATTAAAGTAAACGATGGTGTTTGTAACAGTGCATGCATCACCTGACCATGCATTTCTGGCGGCATATGGTCTTTCATGGGTGATTCTCCCACGGTCATAATTTTAAGATCACCGCCAATAGCCTCTTTGTAATAAGTCATGGCTTCACGGGTGTTGCCATCGAAAACGAGATACACATTTAGTGTAGACATAAGAAGATTTTTTTGGATAAGATAAGATGGAAATTTGGAATTCAGGACAATGAAGTTACAAAACTTAACTAACTAATCAACAACTTGTGCCGCACCAGCAAACAGGCGCCAATAATACCTGCACGCTCTCCAAGCAGCGACATTCTAAGCTTTGTATCGTTGCTCACCAGGCTCAGCGAATACTTTTTCATGGCACTTTTAATGGGCAGCCGGATATGATCCTGTGAAGCAGCCAGGCTACCACCCAGTATTACCAGTTCCGGATTAAAAATATTTATTAATAAAGCAACACCACGGCCCAGATTCTCCCCTATTTTAGCGATCAGTTCTATAGCCAGCATATCATCATGATTAGCCGCGTTGATAATATCGTGAAGATGAATATCATCAGGTGATGCATGGGTACGTGTAAGCATAGAAGATGACCCTGCCTGCAGCTTTTGCCGGAACATGCGTACCAGCGCCCATCCCGAAGCTTCCGTTTCCATACAGCCCTTCTTACCACAATGACAAATGATTTCATTATCAAAGAGCGGAATATGTCCAACTTCCCCGCTATAGCCGGATTTACCGTAGTATAATTTTCCATCTATCACTACACCCATTCCTATTCCATAGTCCAGGTTGAGGAATAAAACGTCGCGTTCACCGTTTACGATATCCGAACAAAACTCTCCATACGCCATAGCGCGGGAATCGTTTTCCAGGAAAACCCGGATGCCTACTTTTGCAGCGATTACCTTGCTCAATGGCTCCTCATCAAAATAAAACAAGCTGTAATTGTACCCGGTAGCATAATTGATGCGGCCGGATATATTAATCCCGATGCCCAGGATCTTTTCTCTTGGCACCGTTAAGTCATCTATAAAATTATTAATGAGGACGCATAGTTGTTCCAGTGATTCTTTAGTATTATCCAGTTCATAGGGCAATGCCTCCACTGTTTTTACCAGGTTTTTATTCAGATCGGACAAGCCCAGGTTAAGATGGTCCTGTTTTACATCCACGCCAATAAAGAACGCAGAATCCGGTACAAGGCCATAAAGATTGGGTTTTCGTCCGCCGGTAGATTCAATTTTGCCATAATCCCTGACCAGACCATCGTTGATAAGATCATTTACCAGGTTAGCCACTTTGGGGGTACTAAGGCCAAGTTCCTTACACATATCAGCAATAGTTGCGTTGCCTTTATTAGCAAAATATGCGAGGGCGGCTTTCTTCAGGTTGAAATTCTTATAGGCCACTCCGGTAACATTGGCACTGTTTAATTCTTCAAAAAAGGTTTTAGCCATGGAAACAGATCATCTTTTTACAATAACGAATCTCCAATTTAAGCAGCTTAATTTTAATATTTCACTCTTGTGAGATGATATTCCAACAAATACTGTCGGGCCGGGCTTAAAACTTCTCTTATAAATGATTTTGTTAATTCACAAAAAACAATACCTTTGCAATCCTTTTTAGCCAAAAAGGCAGATCTTTTTATGTACTTTCGCGCGGTGCCTCGGGCCGGCGCTTAAAACAAAAGTTCTTTTATTTCCTGCGGGTGTGATGAAATTGGTAGACATGCCAGACTTAGGATCTGGTGCTTCACGGCATGGGGGTTCGAGTCCCTCCACCCGCACATATAATATTATGTGGCAATGCGTCAATATGGCAACGTGATAATGTTATGCTTTCCCTCTCTTTCATTGTCACTTCTGTCCTATCCAGACACACTCTCACTTAATTTATTCAAAAAAAGTTTCCTGCCATTCCTACTTGCCGTTGTGACTTCATGGCAGAAAAACAAACAAGGAATCATTATTGCTTCTTAAAGAACACTTTATACAATTCAATTATGGCAACCGTTACGAGAGAAAACATTGGTTTATTGAACGATAAGATCACTGTGAAAGTGAGCCAGGAAGATTACCTTCCTAATTTTGACAAAGCAGTAAAGCAATTCAGCAAAAATGCCAACATACCAGGATTCCGTAAAGGAATGGTACCTGCAGGTATGGTTAAGAAGATGCACGGTCAGGCTATCTTTGGTGATGAAATTCTGAAAACTGTAGAAAAAGAACTGATGGGTTATGTACAGGCAGAGAAACTGGACCTTTTCGGCCAGCCACTGTCTCTGGACAAACAGGCAAAAAACCTGGATTTCAGCAACCCAGCTGAATACGCTTTCGAATTTGAAGTAGGTATCAAGCCTTCCTTCAACATTACACCGCTGGAAAATAACAAAACCACCCTTACTAAATATAAAGTAGCCGTTACCGAAGAAATGGTAAACGATGAAATTCAGCGTCTGCAGCTGAAAGGTGGTAAAACAACCGAGCCTGAAACCATTACCTCAGAAGATAACGTTATCAATGTTACTTTCGATGAGTCTGATAAAAAAGGCAACGTAGTAGAAGGTGGTATCACCAAAGAAAACGCATTGCTCGTTAAATACTTTACACCTGCTATCCAAAAGGAACTGCAAGGCAAAAAGAACAACGACAGCATCGTATTCCAACTGGCTACTTCTTTTGATGAACAGCGTCTGGGCTGGATCCTGAAGGATCTGGGCTTTGAAGCAACGGATAAAGCAGCAGCAGACAAATATTTCAAACTGACGATCACTAAAGTAGGTTTGATTGAAAAAAGAGAACTGAACGAAGAATTCTTCAAAGAAATTTATCCTGCGGATAACATCACTACAGAAGAAGCTTTCCGCGGTAAACTGAAAGAAGAAATCGGCAAATACTGGGATTCCGAAAGCCGTAATCACCTGCACAACGACCTGTTCGAAGTACTGGTGCATGAAACGCCGATCGATTTACCAAAGGATTTCCTCAAACGCTGGCTGCAGGTAGGTGGTGAAAAACCCAAAACCGCTGAAGAAGCCGAAAAAGAATTCCCAAGTTTCGACCACCAACTGCGTTGGACACTGATCAGCGATAAACTGGTTAAAGAAAATAAACTGGAAGTTTCTTTCGAAGATCTGAAAGAAAATGCCAAACAAAAAGTATTGGGTTACTATGGTGGCGCCGCTGCTGATGGAGCAGAATGGTTAGACAGCTACCTGGATCGCCTGTTACAGGATGAGAAATTTGTAGACCAGACTTACCGTGAAATGATCACTGCCAAGTTGTTTGACTGGGCTGAAAGTAAGGTGAACGTGAAAGAAGAGGAAATCAAAGCAGAAGATTTTGTTAATTTACCTCATAAACATCACCATCATGAACATTAATAACGAATTCAGAAAATATGCCATCCAGCATCGTGGAATCAGCAGCCTGGTAGTAGATAGCTATGCTAAGAGTCACCAGTTAAACAGTCTGACTCCTTACATCCTTGAAGAGCGTCAGTTGAATATGCAACAGATGGACGTTTTCTCCAGGTTGATGGCTGATCGTATTATTTTCCTCGGAGATCCTGTGAATGACTACGTGGCTAACGTAATTACCGCGCAGCTTTTGTTCCTGGAGTCTTCTGACCGTACCCGCGATATCCAGATGTACATTAACAGCCCCGGAGGCAGTGTATATGCTGGTTTGGGTATATATGATACCATGCAGGTTGTTTCTCCTGAAATAGCTACTATCTGTACCGGTATGGCCGCCTCTTTTGGTGCTGTACTGCTGGTAGCAGGTGCTAAAGGAAAACGTACTGCCCTGAAACACGCCCGTGTAATGATCCACCAGCCTCATGGCGGTGCTGAAGGTCAAACTTCAGATATCGAGATCACTGCACGTGAGTTCGTGAAACTGAAAAAAGAGCTGAATGAAATCATTGCCAGCCATTGCGGACAGGCAGTGAAAAAAGTGGAAAAGGACTCTGATCGTGACTACTGGATGACTGCGGACGAAGCTAAAGAATACGGCATCATCGATGACGTACTCCAGAAGAATCCTAAGAAAAATCTGGATACGCCTCAGTAAGGCATAAAAAGCTTAACGCATAAAGTAATTAAAGCGAAGATATTAGCGGGTTATTTAAAAGATTCCGCTGATGTCTTCGCTTTAATAGCTTATAAGCTCAGCCTGCGCTTTAACCTTTTTAGTCAGCTTTTTAGTGTAAATTTGTACCCCTGTAATATGATTGCAGGCAATGATAGTTTCGTTGAAAAATAATCTATTCCGAAATGAAAGAAACAAAAATTCGTTGCTCTTTTTGCAGCCGCTCTAAGGAAGAAGTGCAGATATTAATAGCGGGAGCGGAAGGACATATCTGTGAAAACTGCGTAGCTAATGCACAGGAAATAATTGACCAGGAGTTATTTGCTCCCGGTAAAAAAGCTGCAGCAGCTGCCGTGGCTCCGCACTTTGCGACTAAAGTGTCCAAACCAAAGGACATGAAAAAGTTCCTGGATGAGTATGTAATTGGTCAGGATGATGCAAAGAAAATACTGGCAGTAGCTGTATATAATCACTACAAAAGACTCAACCAACAGGTAGGAGATGATGAAGTAGAGATCGAAAAATCAAACATTATCATGGTGGGTGAAACCGGCACCGGTAAAACCCTGCTGGCTAAATCTATCGCCAAGCAATTAAACGTGCCTTTCGCTATTGTAGATGCTACCGTATTTACTGAAGCTGGTTACGTAGGCGAAGACGTAGAAAGTATCCTCAGCCGCCTGTTACAGGTATGTAACTACGATGTGGAAGCTGCTGAACGTGGTATCGTATATATCGATGAAATAGATAAGATTGCCCGTAAAAGCGATAACCCTTCCATTACCCGCGATGTGAGTGGTGAAGGCGTACAACAGGGCCTCCTGAAATTACTGGAAGGCACCGAAGTACTGGTACCTCCTCAGGGTGGTCGTAAACACCCGGAACAGAAACTGATCAAACTGAACACGCAAAACATCCTGTTCATCTGCGGTGGCGCATTTGATGGCGTGGAAAGAATCATCAGCAGAAGAATACAAACACATTCTATTGGCTTTACTGTCAACAAAGAAAAGGAAGAAGAGAACAGAAAACAGATCCTGCGTTACATCAACTCACAGGACCTGAAAACATTTGGCCTCATCCCGGAATTACTGGGTCGTTTGCCGGTGGTTACTTACCTCAACTCCCTCGACAGAGACACATTGAAAGCTATCTTAACCGAGCCTAAAAATGCGTTAGTAAAACAATACAAGAAACTGTTCAAAGTAGAAAACATAGACCTCCACGTAGAAGATGATGCGATAGAATACATCGTAGATAAAGCTATGGAATACAAACTGGGTGCACGCGGTCTCCGCTCCATCTGTGAAGTAGTATTAAGCGATGCTATGTATGAACTGCCATCTGCTAACGAAACCACCTTTATCCTGAGCAAAGAATATGCACAGGCTAAACTGGAGCAGTCTACCTTGATAAAACTGAAAGTTGCATAACGTTTATCTCTAACTATAAAACCACTATTTATGCAGGAACTCATTCAGCAATTGCAGGAAAAAGCGGGTCTTACGGCCGAACAAGCCGCACAATCCATAGACGTAATCAAAGAATACGTAAAAGGCAAGCTGCCTCCTTTTATTGCCGGCACTGTAGACAATTGGTTTGCGGGCATGTCAGATAAAGCAGAAGGCAAAAAAGCCGGCCTGATGGACCAGGCAAGTGATTTCCTGGATAACGTGAAAGATAAAGCAGAAGACTGGGCAGAAGAAGCAAAGGATAAAGTATCCGACTTCTTCAATAAAGATAAGAAAGGTGCATAACCACTGGTAATGCATAACAGGTAATAAACCAAAACACCCTTCCGCACAATACGGAAGGGTGTTTTAGTTTTATAGCGTTTTCAGATAGCGTTATTTTAGGTAAAAGTACCAGGGATAAAAGGTTATGTCTCCTCAGTTTAGACACTGAATGAAGGAAAAACATAACGTGGATTACAAGTTCTACATCTTTTTTAAAACTTCTTTCAGACAATCACGTAAATCTGTTTGATTCCGGTATAGAAAAGCACCCGTTACAGGGTGCTTTTCATTGCGTAAAAGTGTTTCAAATCTTTCTTTGATTTTGTGTGTTAAGGTTGATAAACGGTAAAGAGTGATGAATTAACCCAAATTTAACGTTCCTTTTGCAATATTCAATAACACTAAAGGGGTAATGTTATATTAATTTGAAAAAATGATAAATGGCTTATAACCTTTCTTTTTTTAAATTAAAAAAATACATCTACTCCAATCTTGTCAAAATCAATAGCAAAATCGTTATAGTTATCTCAAGGCTTCGCGTGCTATGACGATCTTTTGAATTTCTGAGGTTCCCTCCCCTATAGTGCATAATTTTGCATCCCGATAAAATTTCTCCACCGGAAAATCTTTTGTATACCCATACCCCCCAAATACCTGTACTGCTTCATTAGCTACCCTTACCGCTACTTCAGATGCGTAATACTTAGCCATAGCAGCTTGTTGCGTCATCTTCACCTTACGGTTCTTCATATCGGCTGCCTGCATAGTGAGTAATTCCGCTGCTTCAATTTCAGTGGCCATATCGGCCAGTTTAAAAGAGATGCCCTGGAAATTAGCAATCGGCTGATCAAACTGGTGGCGTTCTTTAGAATATTTGATAGCTGCATCACAAGCACCCTTAGCAATACCGAGCGACAATGCAGCAATGGAGATACGGCCACCATCCAGCACTTTCATGGATTGTATAAAACCATCCCCTTCTGCCCCCAGCATATTTTCTGCGGGTATACGGCAATTATCAAATATCATTTCGGCTGTTTCAGAGGCACGCATGCCCAGTTTATTCTCTTTCTTGCCACCGCTGAATCCCGGTGTACCTTTTTCTACTACAAATGCGCTCATACCATGACTATCACGCACATCGCCGGTGCGCACTATCACTACAGCTACATCGCAGCTCCTGCCGTGTGTGATCCAGCATTTGGTGCCATTAATCACCCAGTCGTTGCCATCTTTTTTTGCTACACATTTCATATTCATGGCATCAGAGCCGGTATTAGGTTCTGTTAAGCCCCATGCGCCAATCCACTCTGCAGTAGCCAGTTTTGGAAGATAACGTTGTTTCTGTGCATCGTTGCCGAATTGTAAAATATGACCAGTGCCTAAAGAGTTATGTGCAGCTACACTTAGTCCGATAGCCCCGCAAATACGGGAAATCTCACTGATCACGGTTACATACTCCAGGTATCCCAGGCCACTGCCACCGTATTCCTGTGGCACCAACACCCCCATCAGCCCCAGTTCTCCCAGTTTCTTGAATACATGTACGGGAAATTCCTGTTTTTCATCCCATTCCAACACGTAAGGCTGAATATTTGTCTTTCCGAAATCCCGGATCATTTGCGCAATCTGTTGCTGCATTTCCGTAGGCTCAAAGTTCATAAACGTGTGGCTTTAAAGTTTGATCTCAATGTAATGTTCAATTTTACGATAAATAATCTCATCCACCAACGGCAGGGCACGAAGCTCATCTACCTGCCTGAAACCCGCGTGGGCGCTACGATACTGCACTATTAAACGGGCCAGTTTATAGCGTATGTATGGGTGAGCTGCCAAAGATTTTTCATCTGTGCTGTTGAGGTCCATTTTTTTTAGAGAACTATTACTGATCTGTAAGAACGGTTGAATTTTTTGAAATGTGGAGTCTGGCAAACCATAACATTCACTTACCTGCGCTACTGCATAAAAGCCGCCGAGCTTGTCGCGGAAGGCTACTATCCGTCGGGCGAAGCCCGCTCCGATGCCGGGCAGCGTTTGCCAGACGAGGGTATCCGACGTATTAATATCGATGATACTGGCAGGTGGTTTTGCCCGAAAACGGGTAAATGCAGTATCTCTCTTAAAGGTCCACGACTTACGGTAAGCGGTATCCCTGTTAAAGGTTTTTTCATCTCCCTTAAACCTGTCCCCTGCAATACTTACAAACGGTAACAGCTTTGCGCACAATGCAGGCGATATACCATAGATCTTCTGTAAATCACCGGGCTGGCGGAAATGGCCGCCTTTGGAAAGGTATTTCTGAATGGTTTGTGCAGTACGTTCGCTAACACCCAATCGCAGCCAATCCGCCACGGGTAAGGTATTGGGGTCAAAATAAAAAAGTGGTGCAGCAGCCGTTTTTTCATCTGGCAGGGATGCAGGGAGCATTTGCGCTTCAAATACAGCTACGGCTAATTTTAAATTACTGGTATCGGTAACGGGTATACGCTGAAAATGAAAAAGTATATCCGGCATCTGGCAGGTGAGCAGGATCAGGCCCACCAGCAACAGTATACCGGAACGTTCCTTTCGCGAAAACCGGAGATATTCCCGGGCAAAAGACTTCCACATGGGGTAACAAAGTTTCTCCCTAAATTAATTAACCGGGACCGGCAGTTTGTTAATGGAAAGTAAATGGTCTTAAATTTCTATGGTGAGCCCATCATGCGCCAGCGCCATGCCATTGGGCAATTCCTTGGTTACTTCTTCATGCAATCCCAGCTGGTGGCTGATATGCGTAAAATACACGTTAGGTACTTCCAGCTCCTTTCCCAGTGCAATGGCTTCTTCCAGCGTAAAATGCGAGATGTGTTTTTCTTTGCGCAGGGCATTCAGCACCAGTACTTTTGAACCGCGGATCTTTTCTTTTTCTTCCGGCGCAATAAAATTAGCATCGGTGATATAGGTAAAATCATGGACACGAAAACCCATCACCGGCATTTTATAATGCATTACCTGTATAGGCGTGATCGTTAGTCCGTTTATCTGGAAAGGCCCGTCACTAATCGTTTTCAGATTTATCTCCGGAATACCCGGGTATTTAAAATCAGCAAAGGCATAGGCAAATTCACGCATGATAATGTTCTGCGAAAATTCAGTTGCAAAAATATCTATAGAGCTTTTCTGAAAGAAATTAAAAGCGCGGATATCATCCATGCCGGCGATATGATCTTTATGAGAATGTGTGATGAGTACAGCTTCCAGGTGTCCTACCTTTTCGCGCAGCATCTGGTAACGGAAGTCGGGTGTGGTATCCACTACAATATTACCTGCAGGTGAGGCGATGAGGATACTGCTCCTTAAACGTTTATCTTTTTTGTCGGAAGACGAGCAAACTTCGCAACCACAAGCTATTACCGGTACTCCCTGCGATGTGCCTGTTCCTAAGAATGTAACTTTCATCCAAAAATCATTTGTCTGTTTAACCTATTCTGCTGTTCCTTCCTGTTCGGCGGCCGTATCTGACGAGGCATCTGCAACAGGTTTGCTTGCCTGGATCTGCTTGTACAGCTTATGTGATTCTGTTGTAAGCAATTCTTCCTCCAGCGGCAGGGTAGTTAAAATATCGATCAATGCATTAATGCGTCCTTCCAGGTTCAGGAATCTGTTGATCACCACCACCTTTTTATGTTCCAGTACGCAATAGCCGGAGGTAAAACTACCTTTTTCGAAGCGCAGCACATACTTGGCTTCATCAAAGATTTTTTCCAGCTTAGTCAGGTTATTAGGCGTGATTTTGATATTCATGTGGCAAAAATAGCAAAAAGCTGTTAGCCGTTAGCTTTTAGTAAATGCAGCGAGAATATATGATTTTATCTTCGCTGCATTTACTAAAAACTAACGGCTAACAACTATTTAGATACCATCCTGGCAAAGGGTACAATCATTTCTTCCAGGGAAATGCCACCATGCTGAAATGTATTGCGGTAATAGTTTACAAAATAATTGTAGTTATTAGGATAGCAGAGATAGCCATCTCCCTTGGCAAAAATGTAAGATGAGTTTACGTTGGGCTTGGGTAAACCAGCTTCCCGCGGATCTCTGAAAGCCAGTACCTCTTTAGGATCGTAGTTCAGGTTGCGCCCGTGTTTATAACGCAGGTTGGTAGTTGTTTGTTTGTCGCCGATCACTTTTACCGGTGTTTTCACGCGCACGCTGCCATGATCTGTGGCGATGATAAGATTAATTTTTTTATCGCTGATACGTTTCAGTGCCTGGTGCAACGGGCTGTGTTCAAACCAGCTGTTAGTGATAGAGCGGTAAGAGGCTTCATCACCGGCCAGTTCCTTGAGCACTTCCATTTCTGTACGGGCGTGGCTGAGCATATCAACAAAATTATATACAATGATGCTGAGCGGATAGTCCAGCATATTATGAATATTATTGAGCATGGTTTGCGCATCCGCATGGTTGGTGACCTTGGTGTAGGAAAAACGGGGATCCATTTTCAATTGCTTCAGCTGAGCGGCAAAGAAATGTTCCTCGTACAGGTTTTTCCCGCCTTCTTCATCGTCATTTTTCCATTCCTGCGGAAATTTATGTTCTATATCTATCGGCAACATGCCGGCAAAGATGGCGTTACGGCTGTATTGCGTACTGGTAGGCAGAATACTGTAAAACGATTCTTCTTCCACCAACCGGAACGATTCCTGAAAAATGGGCAGGATCGCCTTCCACTGGTCGTAGCGGAGGTTATCTATCAGTAAAAACACATTGGGCACAGATGGGTCCATGTTAGGAACTACCTTATCGCGGAACAGGGTATGCGACATCACCGGGGCGTCTTTAGCTTTGGGATGTAGCCATTCGCCATAGTTTCTGCTGATAAATTTGGAGAATTCGTTGTTGGCTTCGGCTTTCTGCGCATTAAATACCTCCAGCATTTCGGGGCTGTTGGCTTTGGTCATTTCCATTTCCCAGTAAACGAGTTTCTTGTAGATGTCCATCCACTCATTGTAATCCGGGTTGGAACTGAGGGCCATGAACAGTGTACGGAACTCCTGTTGGTAGGCAGTGGTTGTTTTTTCCGCTACCAGCCTTTTGTTATCAATTATTTTTTTGAGAGATAATAATACCTGGTTGGGATTTACCGGTTTGATGAGATAATCGGTGATCTGGGAGCCGATAGCGTCGTCCATCACGTTTTCCGCCTCATTTTTGGTGATCATGACTACCGGGATCTGCTGATCTATTTCCTTGATTTTACCCAGTGTTTCCAGTCCGGTGATGCCTGGCATGGATTCATCCAACAGTACCACATCCACTACCTTCTCTTTCAGAAATTCCAGTGCATCATATCCGTTTGTCAGGGCAGAAACTTTATACCCTTTGCTTTCCAAAAAAATTATCTGTGATTTTAAAGACTCTATTTCATCGTCTACCCAAAGTATATTTATCTGGCTCATAGAAAGATTTAAGTACCGGTAAAAAAAGAAAATTACCCTAATTTTTTGGCAAATATCATTCCCCGTATATCATTTGCCGGTAATTATATGTTAAAAAGGCGAGTGCGGCGCAAAATGATAGTAGTAAAAAGCGTGGAGGCTGATAAAGTTATTTACCTTCGCATCCATAACTTTTCATACCTGTAACCTACCAACTGTTTTTTTACTGTAATAGGGGTTTTGTGGACGGAGGACGTCATTATAAGTAAAAAAAATACATATAATTAAATCATGGTGTAGTTTTGCATACTGGCACTTAGAATTTCAGGTGTAGATGACCCATCTGAAATTGTATAATTAAATGCAATGACCGAACGCAAGCGAAAAATTGTTAATGATCCGGTGTATGGCTTTATTACCATTGATCACCCGTTGATTCTTAACCTCATTTCACATCCATATTACCAGCGGCTCCGCCGCATACACCAGATGGCCCTTGCTCACCTGGTATATCCCGGTGCTATGCATACGCGGTTCCATCACAGCATGGGTGCCTACCACCTCATGAGTATGGCCTTGCAGGAGCTAAGAAGCAAAGGGGCTGACATTAGTACGGATGAAGAGGTGGCCACTAAAATGGCTATCTTGCTGCATGATATAGGCCATGGACCATATTCCCATGCGCTGGAAAACGGTATTATTGAAGGAGTGTCACATGAAGAGATTTCCCAGTGGCTGATGGAAGACCTGAATAAAGAGATGAATGGCGCCTTGTCACTCACACTGGATATCTTCAATGGACGTTATCATAAACAATTTCTGCATCAGTTGGTTTCCAGTCAGTTGGATGTAGACAGAATGGATTACCTGAACCGCGACAGCTTTTATACGGGTGTGGCAGAAGGCACCATCGGGTACGACCGCATTATTAAAATGCTGATTGTTCACCATGGTGAGTTAATGGTAGAGGAGAAAGGGATTTATTCTATAGAGAAGTTTATTATAGCACGCAGGCTCATGTATTGGCAGGTATATCTGCACAAAACGGTACTGAGTGCGGAAAATATGTTGGTAAAAATACTTTGCAGGGCGAAAGCGCTCGCACAGGACGGGCAAAAGTTGTTCTGTTCACCTGCATTGGAATACTTTCTGTATAACACGGTTACAAAAGATAACTTTGAGCGGGAACCGGATTGTCTCCGACTTTTTTGCATGTTGGATGATTATGATATCATGGGTGCTATAAAAGTTTGGGCTAGTCATTCCGACAAAGTGTTATCACTTTTATGTAAATGGTTGATAGACAGAACTTTGTTCAAAGTGGTATTAAGTAATGAGGCATTTGACGGCAGTGCAGAGGATTTGCTAAAACAACAGGTGGCACAAAAATGGGGTATATCCGGGTTGGATCTGGATTATTTTGTTTTTTCCGGTGCAGCCACGCTGAGGGCCTATAATGTGAATGACGAGAAGATTAATATCCTATTTAAAGACGGAACTGTAAAAGACATTTCCTCCATAGACAATGCACTGATTAGCCATACTCTGGCGATACCGGTAAAAAAATTCTACATTTGTCATCCAAAAATCTAGGCTAACAACGTTTTATACGGAATAAAATGTTAAAGAATAAGTTCATACTATCCGGTGTAGCCTGGAAAACATTACAATTATAAATTATGCAGTTTAGCGCATTACAATTAGCTACCATGTTAGATGGTAAGCTGGAGGGAAATCCGGACGTTAAGGTGAGCAATATCGCCAAGATTGAAGAAGCTGGCGAGGGGATGCTCAGTTTTATTGCCAATCCTAAGTATGAAGAATTCATATATACCACCAACGCGTCCATTTTGATCGTAAATGAGAGCCTGGTGATAGAGCGTCCGATCAAATCTACCCTGATCCGGGTGAAAGATGCTTACAGCAGCTTTGCCCTTTTACTGGAGCAATACCGGTACCTGACAGGTAATAAGTCGGGCATTCAGCAGCCGTCTTACATTCCCAAGTCTGTGAAGATGGGTGAGAATGTATTCGTAGGTGCTTTTGCGTACCTGGGAGAGAACGTAGTGCTGGGCAATAACGTAAAAATATATCCTGGTGTATACCTGGGCGATAATGTGATCGTGAATAACGATGCCATCTTATACCCTGGCGTAAAGGTATATGATAACTGTATTGTAGGCAGCCGCGTGATGTTGCATGCCGGTTGTGTGATTGGTGGCGACGGCTTTGGCTTTGCCCCACAGCCTGATGGCGCTTACAAAAAGGTTCCCCAAATTGGTAATGTGGTGATCCATGATGATGTGGAAATTGGCGCCAATACTACCATTGACAGGGCAACCATGGGTTCTACCGTGATCCAGAAGGGTGTTAAACTGGACAATCTGATCCAGGTAGCGCATAATGTAGACATCGGACCCAATACCGTAATCGCTGCACAAACAGGCGTTTCCGGCAGTACCAAGATTGGCCAGAACTGTGTTATAGGTGGACAGGTAGGCATGGTAGGACATATCCATATTGCGGATGGTACCAAGATCAACGCACAGAGTGGTTTGTCAAAATCCATCACCTTACCTAACACCTCTCTTACCGGCTCCCCGGCGTACGATTATAAAAGTTCGCTGAAAAGTCAGGCAATTTTTAGAAATTTGCCGGATCTTGAAAAGCGCGTAAAAGAGCTGGAAGAGATGGTAAAACAACTGCTACAAGAAAAGGCAGGTGTATAATTGATTACTGGTCAAATAGTTACATATTAGTTCGCTTATTATGGAAAATCAACAGTTGCAATACCAGCATACCCTGAAGGGAGAGATTTCCCTGTCGGGTATTGGTTTGCATACAGGCGCCCATGTTAATATGACCCTTAAGCCCGCTACACCGGGGCACGGGATCAAATTTCAACGTATAGACCTGCCGGGACAACCCATCGTTAAAGCCGATGTGGATTATGTAGTAGAAACAACCCGCAGCACAACGCTGGAGCATAATGGTGCACGCGTAAGCACGGTAGAACACATCATGGCTGCTTTGGCAGGAACAGGTGTGGATAACGTACTGGTAGAGCTGGATGGCGGCGAAATTCCTATCATGGATGGCAGCGCCTATGCTTTTATCGAAGCCATCGAAAATATTGGCCTGCAAAACCAGGATGCTAAAAAGGTATACTATACTATAGATACTAACATCAGCTATTACGACGATAAGAAAAAGGTAGAAATGGTGGCGATGCCTGCTGTTGACTACCGTATCACCTGTCTGATCGACTTCAACTCTCCTGTACTGGGCACGCAACACGCCAAGATGAAAGGAATAGAAGAATTCAGAACAGAGATTGCTCCCTGCCGTACTTTCTGCTTTTTACATGAACTGGAATACCAGCTGTCGCTCAACCTGATCAAAGGTGGTGATATCAACAACGCGATTGTTGTGGTAGACAAACCTGTAACAGAGGAAGAGCTGGCCCGTTTGGCGAAAGTGTTTAACCGTGATACCATTTCTGTACAGAAAGAAGGTATCCTGAATAATATAGAATTACGTTTCCCTAACGAACCGGCACGTCACAAGTTGCTGGATGTAGTAGGTGATCTGGCACTGATTGGTTACCCAATTAATGCACACATCATCGCTAACCGTCCGGGACATGCATCTAACGTGGAGTTTGCACGTAAGATCAAAGCGTATATCAAAAAGAACAAGCATAATAAAGACGTACCTGTTTACGATCCTAATCAACCACCTGTATTTGATACCCCGCGTATTGAAAGAACATTGCCGCATCGTTATCCGATGCTGCTGGTAGATAAGATCATTGAGCTGTCAGAAGAGAAAGTAGTAGGTATCAAGAACGTTACCTTCAACGAACACTTCTTTCAGGGTCACTTCCCAGGCAACCCGGTAATGCCCGGTGTGCTGCAACTGGAAGCACTGGCACAGGTAGGTGGTATCCTCGCCCTGAACCGTGTACCGGATCCTGAAAATTACGATACTTATTTCCTGAAAATAGACAACTGTAAGTTTAAACAGAAAGTAGTTCCGGGTGATACCATGATCCTGAAAATGGAATTGCTGAGCCCAATCAGAAGAGGTCTTGTAGAAATGCGGGGAACAGTATTTATCGGCAACAAAGTAGCTACTGAAGCCGACATGATAGCACAAATTATAAAAACAAGAGAAGGCAAATAATAGCAATGATCCACCCGCTTACATATATACATCCGGACGCCAAAGTAGCGCCTAATGTAAAAATTGATCCATTTACCGTTATACATAAAAACGTAGAAATCGGTGATGGCACCTGGATTGGTTCCAACGTAACCATTATGGAAGGAGCCCGTATCGGCAAAAATTGCCGCATATTTCCAGGCGCTGTTATTTCTGCCATCCCTCAGGATTTAAAATATGCAGGTGAAGAAACAACGGTGGAAATAGGTGACAATACCACTATCCGTGAGTATGTTACTATTAATCGTGGTACCAAAGACAAATGGAAAACCGTTATCGGCGACAACTGCCTGATCATGGCTTACAGCCATATTGCACACGACTGTGAAGTAGGTAACCACTGTGTATTCTCCAACAACACCACCCTTGCCGGACATATCACTGTAGGCGATCACGTGGTGCTGGCGGGAATGGTAGCCATCCAACAGTTCTGTAAAGTTGGCGACCATGCTTTTATAACCGGCGGTTCAATGGTGCGTAAAGATGTTCCTCCTTTTGTAAAAGCTGCACGTGAGCCCCTCTCCTATGTAGGTGTGAACTCTGTAGGTTTAAAGAGAAGAGGATTTTCACTGGAAAAGATCAACTCTATCCTGGATATATACCGCGTGATATTTGTGAAGGGATATAAATTATCCAAGGCCATCAACATCATTGAAGCAGAATTTCCTGCTACTGATGAAAGAGATGAAATCCTATCCTTCATCCGTGAATCCGGCCGTGGTATTATGAGAGGCTATACTTCCCGTACCAATGACGATATCTCTTAACCAGACAGGTAAGCGTTTTAACTACGACTGGATTTTTCGTCGTGTAACCCTCACCTTTAGTGAAGGACAACGTTATGCTATTCTGGGGCCCAATGGTTCGGGCAAATCAACATTATTACAGGTTATCAGCGGTGCCATTCAACACAATGAAGGCACCGTTTTATACAACACCGGCACACCGGAAAAACCCATCGCTCCTGATGCGTTTTTCCGGTATTGTGCTATTGCAGCGCCTTACCTGGAGCTGATTGAAGAGCTTACCCTTACGGAGATCATCACATTTCATCTCCAATTCAAAAATTTTCTTCCTGGTATTACACCGGCGATGGCGATGCAACTGGTAGGTCTGGAAAAGGCCGCCCACAAACAGTTGCGTAACTTCTCTTCCGGCATGAAACAACGTATCAAGCTGGCCCTTGCCATCTTATCCGATGTTCCGGTACTCCTGCTGGATGAGCCCTGCACCAACCTCGATGCTGCCGGCACAGCGCTTTATCAGCAACTGATCAAAGACTATGGAGGCAACCGCCTGATCATTGTTAGTTCTAATGATGAACAGGAATACTTCATGTGCGAACATCGTATTCATATTACGGATTATAAATAGCGTTTAGCTGTTAGCATTTAGCTATTAGCTGTAAGCGCTTTTATTATCTTCGCTAAAAGCTAACAACTAAAAGCTAAGAGCTATTATGCAAACTGCCAGTAAAAAAGTGATTAATGGCTGGGCCATGTATGACTGGGCCAACTCCGTGTACAACCTCGTGATCACTACTACCTTTTTTCCTATTTATTTTTTAGCCGTGACGGATGAACATGTTTCTTTCCTCGGAATGAAATTTGTAAACTCCGCACTCTACAATTACACCATGGCAGCGGCTTTCCTGCTGGTAGCCATTGCCTCTCCCATCCTGTCGTCTATTGCTGATACCAGGGGAAATAAAAAGAACTTCCTGCGCTTCTTTACCACACTGGGAGCCCTCTCCTGCAGTGCCCTTTATTTCTTCAATAAAGATCATTTAATACTGGGCGTAGTTTCCTTTATGCTGGCTACCATGGGGTATTGCGGCGGACTCGTATTCTATAATTCCTATCTGCCTGAAATTGCCGCACCGGAAGACAGGGACCGCGTTAGTGCCAGGGGCTTTAGTATGGGCTATATAGGCAGTGTTATTTTACAATTGATAGGCTTTGGATTAGTGCTGGCAGCTAAACCACTGGGCATGGATGAAAGCAAACCTGTACAAATTACTTTTTTACTGGTTGGTCTTTGGTGGCTGGGGTTTGCTCAAATCACTTTTGCACGCCTCCCAGCCAGTATAGGCACAGTAGCCAAGCATACCGGCAGCGCTATGACAGAGGGATTCAGCGAATTGCGCAAAGTATATGCACAGGTAAAACAGATGCCCGTACTGAAAAGATTTTTGCGTGGCTTCTTCTTTTACAGCATGGGCGTACAAACCGTTATGATGGCCGCCACTATATTTGGCAGCAAAGTATTACACCTGGAAGCAACCATGCTGATTGTTACCGTAGTAATTATCCAGATAGTAGCTATTGCAGGCGCATGGAGTATGGCCAGGCTCTCCGGCATATTTGGTAATCTTCCTGTTTTGATTGGCGTTGTGATACTATGGATAGGCATTTGTATTGCAGGTTACAAGATGCAAACCGCTATGCATTTCTATTTACTGGCCACTGCGGTGGGACTGGTAATGGGTGGTATACAATCGCTCAGCCGCTCTACGTATGCCAAGCTGATGCCCGAAACCAAGGATACAGCTTCTTTCTTCAGTTATTATGATGTTACAGAAAAACTGTCTATTGTGATAGGCATGTTTTCTTTTGCTTATATAGATGACCTTACCGAAGATATGCGTAACTCTGTATTGGCGCTGGTGGTGTTTTTTGTGATAGGATTGGTATGGATCATTTCTGCTTTGCGCAAACAAAAAGAGATCGATGCTGCTTTAACCCCGATAACTAAATAACTACATATGAAATTATACACCATAGAAACAGGATTCTTCAAACTGGACGGTGGCGCTATGTTTGGTGTAGTGCCTAAAGGCATCTGGAACAAACTAAACCCGGCAGACGAAAATAATTTATGCTCCTGGGCCATGCGCTGCCTGCTGATTGAAGATGGCAAAAGACTTATTCTCATAGACAACGGTATCGGCAATAAACAGGATGCTAAATTTTTCAGTCACTATTACCTGCACGGTGATGCAACCCTGGACAAATCCCTCGCAGCTCACGGGTTTCACCGGGATGATATCACAGATGTTTTTTTAACTCATCTGCACTTTGATCATTGTGGTGGCAGCATCATAAGACAAGGCGATACATTGGTACCGGCTTTCAAAAATGCGGTGTACTGGAGCAATGCAGATCACTGGAAATGGGCTACAGCACCCAATGACCGGGAAAAAGCATCTTTCCTGAAAGAAAACATTCTGCCGATACAGGAAAGTGGTCAGCTTAAATTCCTGGATCATGCCGAGGGCATTTCATTCGCGGATAACATCTCCATAAGATTTGCAAACGGTCATACGGATGCCATGATGTTACCGCAGATCAACTATAAGGGGAAAACTATTATATACATGGCAGACCTGCTGCCTTCCATCGGGCATATTCCCATTCCTTATGTGATGGCATATGATATCTTTCCCTTAAAAACACTGGTGGAAAAGAAGAGCTTTTTACAGGAAGCAGCAGAAAAACAATATGTACTCTTTTTTGAGCATGATCCGGTAGTAGAATGTTGTGTATTGCAACAAACAGAAAAAGGCATTCGTGCCGGTAATGCTTTTGCGCTGAGCGAGCTGTAATTACTGTCAGTCTGTCACGCTTTATTGCGCTGCACTATATTTGCTACACTCTCATTATGGCTATACAAATAACACCGGATAATAAGTTGAAAAAACTAATTGTTGTGGGCGACCGGGTGCTGATAAAGCCAACCACGCCCCACGAGCGTACTAACAGCGGGTTATACCTTCCTCCTGGTGTACAGGAGAAAGAAAAAGTACAACGTGGATATGTAATTAAAACAGGTCCGGGTTATGCCATTCCTGTGCCGGCAGATGAAGATGACGCCTGGAAAGCAGAAGAAGAGAAAGTAAAATATATTCCATTACAGGTCAAAGAAGGCGATCTGGCCATCTTTCTGATGAGTGGATCCACCGAAGTAGTTTACCAGGAAGAAACCTATTATATAGTGCCGCAAGGGGCTATATTAATGCTAGAACGGGAAGAAGACCTGTAACATATTTGCTAGTTATGCTATTTAAAACCTGCCATTATATGGCAGGTTTTTTTATTTTGTTCAGTGCCCACATTGCGCATCTCCCATTTATGTACGGGGTAAACAACCGCTTGCTTTTTATTATCTTCATAAAAAATATTACGTGCTTGGTGCACTTGGACTGGGTGGCAAAAGCGGCAAAAGTAAAAGCTGTTTTTAATTATGCGAAGGCAGCAACAGGCAGCCCGCTCAAATTTATATAACATCGATTATGAGTAAAATTATCAAAACGGGCGTATGCTCGTATGGCATGTCCGGGCAAATATTTCATGCACCGTTCCTGCATGTGAATCCGGGCTTTGAATTTACAGCCGTGGTAGAAAGAAGTAAACATCTGGCACAACAACGCTATCCTAACGTTAAAGTATATACGAGTGTGGAGGATATGCTGGCAGATAAAGAACTGGAACTAATTGTAGTGAACACGCCCAACTATACCCACTTCGATTATGTGAAAGCAGCGCTGGAAGCAGGGAAAAATGTAATTGTGGAAAAACCTTTCACCGTACACGCAAAGGAAGGCGAAATACTGGCTGCCCTGGCAGCAGAAAAAGGTTTGCTACTCAGTGTGTATCATAACCGTCGTTACGATAGTGATTACAAAGTAGTGAAAAAGGTACTCAACTCCGGACACCTGGGAGATGTACTGGAAGCGGAGATCCACTATGATCGTTTTAAAGAAGAACTCAGCTATAAAAAACATAAAGAAGCTGGCGGCCCCGGCACAGGCTCTCTGTACGATCTGGGTTCCCACCTCATAGATCAGGCCCTTACGCTGTTTGGTATGCCCAAATCAGTATGGGCTGATATCCGCATTATCCGTAAGGATTCTGTGGTAGATGACTATTTTGAACTGGTGTTATACTACGATAACCTGCGTGCCCGTGTTAAATGTAATTACATGGTGCGGGAAGCGTTGCCTGCTTATCAATTACATGGCCGCAAAGGTTCCTTCATCAAAACAAAGTCAGATATTCAGGAAGCACAGCTGCAAAGAGGCTTATTCCCTGATAGCCCTGACTGGGGTGCAGAAGCGCCACACGAATGGGGATTATTACATACCGAAATTGATGGCAAAGTAGTGAAGGAATTTATACCTGGTGGTCATGGTAATTACATGGATTATTACCAGGGTATTTATGAAGCGTTGGTGAACAAAGCTGCAAACCCGGTACCACCGCAGGATGCAATAAAAGTGATCCGCGTAATAGAAGCGGCATTTGAAAGCAGTAAAGAAGGCAAGGTGGTGAACTTATAAATTGTCTTACTCATGATTAGGTTGATTATACTGATTACCCTGATTTTTTTTGTGATTTAAAAAGATTAGCGAAGATCGAAGCGGATTTATTCGCTCTAATCTTCGCTAATCTTTTTAAAATCTTTTTAAATCCAAAAATAAAATCAGGGTAATCAGTATAATCAGCCTAATCATGAGTAAGACAATCTCCCCTCTTCATCTCTTTTAATCAACCCCTCCTCATTCAGGAACTGCAATACTTCCATCAGATCATTTCTTTTTACATCCGGCATTTTGATTTGCAGGACTGTAAATAACAATGGTTGTTCTTTTATTAAGGAGATAACGGTATCGGATATACGTTTAAATGCAGCGGCATCCATGGGGAGTGATTTCTTTTTCAAACAGCTATCACATACCCCGCAAGGCTTGCTTTCCTTTTCTCCGAAATAGGCCACCACCTGTTGTGTGCGGCATGTATCACGGTTACGGGCATACGCAAACATAGCTTCCAGCCGGTCGGCATATACTTTTTTACGTACTTCCACCCTCGCCATGTTAATACGTAGTTGCTGTGCGGATACACGTTCCTGCAGGAAGCAGAGCTGTGGCTCATCACGACGCGCATGATAATGCAGAATGCCATACTGATGCAATTGGTGCAACAGTGCAGCGATATCATCATCTTCCATCAACATGATCCTGCCTATTTGTCTTTCGTAGATGGGCACGGGATTGTCAAATATCCCTTCATATGTACGGAGAAGGGTTTTGATGATTTCTTCCAGTGCAGGGTAGGCACTTTCGAATTCGTATAGTGACTCTTTATTTGTTACGAACTCCGCACGGGAAGGGAGGAACACGCTTTCACTTAATTGCAGCACGCCTTCCTGTTCCAACAGTCGCACCGCGCTATAGGCAATGGTGAGGTTCAGGTGAAAAGTGCGGGCAAAATCGTTGATATCAAAATCAAAGTACATCCCTTCTGCGCTGCCCACAGGCACCTGCAGGTAATTCACAATACCCTGATATACCTCGCGGATCTGCTCCAGTGTAGGGAATTGCAGCGCTATGCGCTCGTGCATATCCGCCAGTTCCTCCTCATTGTAGAGGAGTACCGCATAAGCTTTTTGTTCATCACGACCGGCACGCCCTGCCTCCTGGTAGTAGGCTTCCAGACCATCAGGCATATCATAGTGTACTACTATGCGTACATCCGGTTTATCGATGCCCATACCAAATGCGTTGGTACAAACCATGATGCGTGTTTCATTATTGATCCAGGCTTCTTGTCTGGCGGCACGTTCCGCCTGTGGCAGGCCCGCATGGTAGTAGCTTGCAGGGATTCCCTGCATTTGCAATAATGTGGCTATTTCTTTGGTACGCTTGCGGTTGCGGCAGTATACAATACCACAGCCAGGCACGCGATCCAGTATATGTTTTACTTTATCTATTTTGGTGGTTTCCTCTAATACACTGTACGAAAGGTTAGCGCGGGCGAAGCTTTTGGTAAACACTTTCGCATCTTTCATCAGCAGTTTATCACAAACGTCTGTTTGCACTTTAGGCGTAGCAGAAGCGGTGAGTGCCAATACCGGTACATCCGGAAAAAAACTGCGTATATCCGCTATTTGTAAGTAGGCGGGACGGAAATCATAGCCCCATTGAGAAATACAGTGCGCTTCATCTACTGCAATAATATTTACCGGCAGGCCATCACAATACGTCTGAAACAGTTTGCTCTGGAGTCTTTCAGGAGATACATACAAAAATTTACAACCTCCGCGGCGGGCGGATTCCAATACTTTTTCCACCTCTTTGTACTGCATACCGGAGTAAATGGAATAGGCGGTGATACCTCTTTTTTTGAGGTTAGCCACCTGATCTTTCATCAATGCAATAAGCGGTGTGATCACCAGGCACAAGCCCGGTTTCAACATAGCCGGCACCTGGAAACAAATAGATTTACCACCACCGGTAGGCAACAGCGCCAGTGTATCCTGTCCGGACAAGATCGTATTTACTATATCTTCCTGTAACGGTCGAAACTGGTCGTATCCCCAATATTGTTGTAGTATGGCTACTGGCGTACTCAAATGATTAGTTGTAACTGGTTCACGCGAAGATAGGATAAACCATACAGCTGACGATTGTCTTTCCCAGGATTAAGCTGATTATACTGATTACCCTGATTTTATTTTTTGGATTTAGAAAGATTTTAAAAAGATTAGCGAAGATTTCAGTGGATATTGTCTGAACTGTGATTTTTGTGATTGGTATGATTATCCTGATGTGCGAAGATTTCAGCGGATATTGTCTGAACCAGGATTTTTAGGATTGAATGAATTACCCTGATGGGTGTTATGTTGTTTTTTATCTGGAAGATATTAACGAATATCTCCGCTTAGATCTTCAGTATCCATCAGGGTAATTCATTCAATCCTAAAAATCCTGGTTCAGACAATATCCGCTTAGATCCTCGCTAATCTTTTTAAAATCTTTCCAAATCCAAAAATAAAATCAGGGTAATCAGTATAATCAGCCTAATCCTGAGAAAGACAAACTCCTTTTTAGCGTTGTACATTTTTATAGCGCAATCTAACGGAGTTGATGGCCAGTACTACATCTGAAAGGCCCATTACGCCGGCGCCCACAATAGGATTTAAAAATCCGAGAGCGGCTACTGGTATCGCTACTACGTTATAAATAAACGCCCAGAAAAGATTTTGTTTGATGGTGAGATAAGTATGTTTTCCCAGTCCCAGCGCCAGTGGCAGGGAGCCCAGGTTATTATTCAACAATACCACGTTTGCACTTTGCATGGCCACTTGTGTGGCATCGCTGAGAGAAATACCGATAGTCGCTTTTGCCAATGCCGGTGCGTCATTGATACCATCTCCTACCATAGCGGTGGGAGCAGTTTTCATGAATGCATCAATTTTCTGGAGTTTTTGTTCCGGCGATTGCTCAGCATATACTTCTGTGATACCAAGCTTAGCGGCCAGTTCCTGGCATTTGCGAGTGGTATCTCCACTCAGTAAAATTGATTTTATACCTACCTGTTGTAATTGTTTAATAACTGTAGCGGCTTCGGGTCTTATTTCGTCTGTAAAGTCGATCCAGCCGGCCAGCAGTCCGTTTTTCAGGAGATACAGGTTATGGCTGTCATCTTTCGTAACACCATCTGCCATTCTGAAAGAACCAAGTTGCCACTCATTACCTTCCCCATCTTTTGCCCGCATTCCCAGTCCTTTGTGTTCACGTACCTGCTGCAAAGGCAGTTCCCCGCCGGATTTCCACAAGCCGGCGATAGAGCGGGCAATAGGGTGAGAAGAATATTTTTCGAGGCTATAAACGATCTGTTTAAAATCCTGCTCCGTCATCTCAAAAAAATGATATTCACCCATCTGCAGTTTACCGGTGGTGAGTGTACCTGTTTTATCAAATACCACTTGTTTGATGTCCCTGAACATCTCCAGTGTATGTCCTCCTTTGATGAGGATACCATTACGGGCAGCGCGGCCCAGTCCTACCATTACAGCCGCCGGTGTGGCCAATCCCATGGCACACGGACAAGCAATAACGAGTACGGCTACACTGCGCATCATGGCAGTAGCAACAGAAGTATGGCCTATAAAATACCAGCCTAAAAATGTGATCACTGCAATGCTCAGCACCATCGGCACAAATATAGCGCTGATGCGGTCTGCCAGCTTTTGCATAGGTGGTTTATCGGCCTGGGCCTGTTTCACCAGCTCAATGATATATGAAAGCACGGTATCCTTGCCGGTAGCGGTGATATATACTTTGATGCTACCATCTTCCAGCAGGGTGCCCCCTATTACTTTATCCTTTTCTTTTTTAACAACCGGCGCACTTTCGCCTGTGATCATGGATTCGTTGGCATGACCACTACCCCAATAGATAGTACCATCCATAGGTATTTTATCGCCGGTATTGACCAACACGCAATCGCCTGGGCGTAAGGTGCGGTTATCTACTTCATGGATATGTTCATGGCCGTGGTCAGTATTGATGAGGCGGGCAGTGGTGATCTGCATTTTAGCCAGTTCAGCAATAGCCGTGGTTGTTTGTTTCACAGACTTTTCCTCCAGCATATTACCCAGGAATACGAGGGTAAGGATGGCAGCAGTAGTTTCGTAAAACATATAGTCGGGGTTAGCATATATCACTGTACCCACAAAACTATAAACAAAGGCCGCCGTAGCGCCCAGGGCCACCAGTACGTCCATGTTGGCCATACGGTTCATCAGCGAGCGAACGGCACTGCGTCCAAAATGCCACATTCCCACTGCAAATACCGGCAGTGTAAGCCAGAACTGCACCCATGGACGATTTAACCATGGCCAGTTTACCCACATATGCAGTAAAAGGGGGGCTGTAAATATGAGGCAAAAGAAAAATTTGAATGTGAGGGTGGTATGTATGGCTCGTTTGGCCGGTTTATCTTCCGGGAATACCACGCGGTAACCCATTTGATTAATGCCATGCAGCACTTCTTTGGAATCCGCACCAACAGGTGCCGTAAAGCTAACTTCCTCTGTAGCGAAGCTAACGCTTACGTCCTGCATACCTTTTTTCTCCAGGTATTTGGAAACGCTGAGTGCACAATTGGTGCAATGCATCCCTTCTACCTTACAACTGATTGGTGTCATTTGTCATATTTTCTCCTTGTTACAAAGTTACCTGTTGGTGAATTACAGGATGAAAATATTAATGCAACAGCGAAGCAGAAAGCAGCTTTCTGCTTATTTTTGAGGATGCAATGGACATTTACGCTGGACCAATTACCCAAAACAGCCAAACAGTTCTGGGAACATTTTACTGACAAACAGGTATTTACGCTTGATGGTCCTATGGGAGCAGGTAAAACCACGCTGGTAAAAGCTTTATGCGCTGCTATGGGCGTGCAGGACACCACTGCCAGCCCTACTTTTTCCATCATTAATGAATATACCTACCAGGATAAACAGGGGGAACCCCATAGTATTTACCACCTGGACCTGTACCGCCTCCGGGATGAAGATGACGCCATCAGTGCAGGTGTGGAAGATACCCTGTACCAGGATGCTATCTGTTTTGTGGAATGGCCCGGGGTAGTGGCACATATGTTGCCGCCTAATACCGTGCATCTTCAACTGGAAGTACTGCCGGATCAAAAAAGGATCTTGCGCGAAATCATTGCATCTTCCAAATAATGTATCTTTGAATACTTCGATTTAAAAAAAACGGAACACGTATATGGAGCAAAGGCAAAAACCTGTTGTAAGTGCTGGCTTTTCCTATTCACCACTGGAAGAAACGTTGGATATTCCACAAAAAAATTCCAAGTTGTTCATAGGTATCCCTAAGGAGACATCTTTCCAGGAAAACCGTATTGCCCTTACGCCCGATGCGGTCAGCATTTTAGCGGCACACGGACATCACATAGTGGTAGAACACAAAGCCGGCGATGGATCACATTATTACGACACCGACTATTCTGAAGCCGGGGCGGAAATTGTGTATGATAAAAAAGAAGTCTTTAAAGCGGAGATCATTGTTAAGTCAGCTCCGCTGAATGATGAAGAGATTGAATTACTGCACCCGCACCAGATCATTATCTCCCCTATTCACCTGGCGGCGCTGAAAGCTCCACAGGTACAAAAGATGATGGAGAAACGCATTACGCTGCTCTCTTTCGAAAATCTGAAAGATGACGCAGGTACTTATCCTATTGTAAGGGCCATGAGTGAAATTGCAGGGGGCGCCTGTATGCTCATTGCCGGTCAGTATCTCAGCAATGGCAATAAAGGTAAAGGCATCCTGCTGGGTGGCATTACCGGCATTCCGCCTACCAAAGTGGTGATCATTGGCGCTGGTATAGTTGGCGAATTTGCCGCCCGTACCGCACTGGCACTGGGATCTTCCGTAAAAGTATTCGATAATAATATCTATAAATTAAAACGTCTGCAGAATAATATCGGGGTTCGTGTATTCACCTCCGTTATTCAGCCTAAAGTACTGGCAGAGCAGTTACGCAATGCAGACGTAGCCGTAGGAGCATTGTCGTCCCAGAGCGGCCGCACACCTATTGTGGTAAGCGAATCCATGGTAAGTAATATGAAAGCCGGTTCTGTGATCGTAGATGTGAGTATTGACCGTGGCGGCTGTTTTGAAACCTCCGAGATTACCAGCCATGAAAATCCGGTGTTTAAAAAATACGATGTAGTACATTATTGTGTGCCTAATATCCCATCCGGATTTGCACGTACAGCCTCAGAAGCTATCAGCAATGTGTTGATGCCCCTGCTTATAGAAGCATCTGATGACGGTGGTTTTGAGAACCTGGTATGGATCAAGCGCGGGGTACGTAATGGTATCTATCTCTATAAAGGGGCCCTGACAAATTACCATTTAAGTGAGAAGTTCAAACTGAAATATACTGACCTGGAGCTGTTACTGGCGGTGAAAGGGTAAATTGTCTTTCTCCCGATTAAGCTGATTATACTGATTACCCTGATTTTATTTTTTATTTATAAAGATTTAAAAAGATTAGCGAAGATCGAAGCGGGAATATTCGCTTTAATCTTCGCTAATCTTTTTAAATCAAAAAAAAGAAAATCAGGGTAATCAGTATAATCAGCTTAATCGGGAGAAAGACAAAATCCGCTATACCTCCAGTGTATATCCCATCAGGATAGCACCAATAATAATAGCACCTACTACAATACGGTAATAGCCCCACATCTTAAATCCGTACTTTTTCAAAGCACCGATAAAAAATTTGATGGCTCCCAACGCTACCACGAAAGCCACAATATTACCTACCAGTAAGAGTTTCAGATTTTCAGGATGTGCCATCAGCAGTTCCTTTCCTTTTAAGAGCTTGTAACCTGTAGCAGCGGCCATGGTAGGCACTGCCAGGAAGAAGGAAAATTCGGCAGCCACACTGCGGGAAAGTTTTTGTTGCATACCTCCAATGATGGAAGCAGCACTACGACTGGTTCCCGGAATCAGCGCCAGGCACTGATAAAATCCGATACGCAGGGCAGTGAAAATATCAATCTTTTCTTCTGTAAGAATAGTGGGGTCTTTAAACCAGTTATCTACAAATAATAATACAATACCTCCCAGCAACAGCATAATACCCACTGTAAGCGGACTTTCCAGCAGCGCATCAATTCTTTTACTGAATAAAAATCCAAGGATCAGCGCAGGAATCACCGCCACAAACAGTTTCAGATAAAAATTAAACCGGTTTTTGTCAAATACCAGGAATTTCCTCCAGTAGAAAACAACTACCGCCAGAATGGCTCCCAGTTGAATCACCACTTCAAACAATTTGGTGAATTCATCTTTGCTAATGCCCAGCAATGAGCTTACAATAATCATATGGCCGGTGGAAGAAATGGGCAGGAATTCCGTTAACCCTTCCACAATGGCAATGATAATAGCCTGTACAAAGTTCATTGAATTAAGTATGGTTAAAAGTGAAAAAAAGCGATGAGGGAGTCATCGCTATTAATATTTTTAATGCTGTAAATATTATGCTTTCGTTTTAGGACGGCGCATAATAGCATACACCTCTATCAGCAGTCCCAGCACAATCACAATTGGCGCCAGGGTAATTCTGCGGAAGCTGTATACTTCTTCTGGTTTAAAAACATTGGGATCATCGGAATTGCCACCCATCATCAGGAGGAAACCCAGTATAATCACCACTACACCAGCCAGCATGAATTTATAATTTTCTTTAGAGAAAATAGGGCGGCTGTTTTCCAGTGCTACTTCAATAGCATGTGCATCCTTTTTGACAGCTGGTTTTATGCTTATTTTAGCCATAATATTTGGTATTATATCTTCAGTTAAAGATTTTAAATTAATACAGATCATCCAGTTTTAAGCGCAGGTATTTCATTACTGAGCGATGTGTGCTCACCAGGGAAATACAAATACCGATCAGGATCATGCCTGCAAATAATAAGGCGATCATGAGATTATCACGCAGCCCGGTCAATTCCGGCAATACCTTATCTGCCAGCGACATAATACCGATCAGGCCAGCAATGGCAATTACGGCACTGATGGCACCATTAGCAATGCTGCGCAGGTCAAACGGCTTGGCAATGAACCAACGGGTAGCGCCTACCATTTGCATGGTTTTGATCAGGAAACGGTTGCTGAACATAGCCAGACGAATGGTGTTATCTATCAGGAAAATCACCACCAGGGCCAGTAAGCCACTGATGATCAGGATCACCATACCGATCTTATTCACATTTTCGTTCAGTTTACTCACCAATGTACGCTGATAAGAGATCTCCCGAACAATACTCTGTTGGGACAGGTTATTTTCAATGATCTTCAAACTATCATTGTTTACATAATTGGCATTTGCCTTTATGTTAATGCTGCTGTAGAGCGGATTGTATTGCAACAGGGTAATGAAATCCTCCCCAAAATCTTTCTTAAAACGTTGTGCAGCCATCTCCTTGGACACATATTCAATTGACTTGATATATGGTTTATGCGCCATGGAGTCGCGCAGGGCCAGTGCCTGGTTTTCTTTCACATTATCTCTCAGGATCACCTGAACCTCAATGCTTTCCTTGAAATACACGCTCAGCTTATTTGCATGTATTACCACCAGACCCAATGTGCCCAGTAAAAACAATACCAGCGCCACACCAATGATGGAGTACAGGTAGGATGGTTTCGACTTCTTTGCTGATGATTTCCCAGGTTGCGCCATTAATCTGCAGTTTATCGGCGAAAATAATAAAAATTAGTAGTTATGTGTTTAATTTTGCCAGCCCGATCAGGTAATACATCAGATCAGGGTAACAAAACAGCAATATATAGAGATGTTAGGGAATGACATTGGTGTATTAATGATTTTAACATTATTTTGCTGAACAGGCATCATAGAATTTTTAAATTATAACTGATAACGCGGTAATACCCGGATGTATTGTTTATATCCGGCCAATTACAGCTCATCTACAACTGATATGGAATACAATTTCAGGGCAATCGAAAAAAAGTGGCAGGAACAATGGGATCAGTCCCACGCTTACCGGGTAAGCAATAACGGTCCCAAACCTAAATGTTATGTACTGGACATGTTCCCCTACCCCTCAGGAGCTGGCCTTCACGTAGGGCACCCTTTAGGATATATTGCCACAGACATTTATGCGCGCTATAAAAGACTGAAAGGCTATAATGTGCTGCACACCATGGGCTATGATGCTTTTGGCCTTCCGGCAGAACAATATGCCATGGAAACTGGTCAGCACCCTGCTGTTACCACTGCAGCCAATATGAAAACTTTTCGCAAACAGCTGGATAACATCGGCTTTTGCTACGATTGGGAACGCCAGATAAATACCAGCGATCCTGGCTATTACAAATGGACCCAGTGGATTTTCCTGCAGATTTTTGAAAGCTGGTACAACAGAACTACCCAAAAAGCGGAGCCCATCAGCGGATTGGTAAACATTTTTGAGAAAGATGGGAATGCCGGGCTTATTTGTCCGGGCGACCGTACCATTCAATTCACTGCCGCACAATGGCAGGGTTACAGCGAAAAAGAACAGCGCGATATACTGATGCAGTATCGCCTCGCCTTCCTGGCATATGCAGAAGTGAACTGGTGTGCTGCTTTAGGCACTGTACTGGCAAACGATGAGGTGATCAACGGTGTCAGCGAGCGTGGTGGCCACCCTGTAGTGAAAAAGAAAATGCGCCAATGGTTCCTGCGTATTACTGAATATGCGAACCGCCTGCTGGAAGGACTGGAAACTGTATCCTTCAGCGATGCCATGAAAGAAATGCAACGCAACTGGATCGGCAAGAGCCAGGGCGCTGAAATAAAATTTGCCGTTAAAAACTCCACCAGTCACGTGGATGTATACACGACACGCCCGGATACCATCTTTGGCGTGGACTTTATGGTAGTTGCTCCTGAGCACGACCTGGTACAAAAGATTACTACACCGGCACAACAGGCTGATATTGATAAATACCTGGATTACGTTAAAAGTCGCTCTGAACGTGAGCGTATGGCCGATGTAAAACAGATCACCGGTTGCTTTACCGGCGCCTATGCCATCAACCCGTTTGATGGTCGTGAAATTCCGGTATGGATTGCGGAATATGTACTGGCCGGTTACGGTACCGGCGCTATCATGGCGGTGCCTTGCGGCGACCAGCGCGACTTTGGCTTTGCCAAACATTTCAATATTCCTATCACCAACATTATTGGCGATGCCTTCAATGGCCAGGAAGCCAATCCTACCAAAGATGCCAAACTGCAAAACAGCGGTTTCCTCGATGGCATGGATATGAGACCCGCCACAGATGTAGTGATCAACAAACTGGAAGCACTGGGTATTGGTAAGCGCCAGATCAATTATAAAATGCGTGATGCAGGCTTTAGCCGTCAGCGCTACTGGGGGGAGCCTTTCCCGATCATCTACAAAGATGGTATTCCGTATGGAATGGACGAAAAAGACCTGCCACTGGAATTACCTCATGTAGAAAACTATAAACCAGGAGAAGAAGGCGAAGGCCCGTTGGCCAACATCACCGACTGGGTAAATGTAGCCCCCGGTGTTAAACGCGAAACCAACACCATGCCCGGTTATGCCGGTAGCAGCTGGTACTTCCTGCGTTATATGGACCCGCACAACAGTCACACTTTTGCGGACCGTAAAGCCACTGATTACTGGAACCAGGTGGATGTATACGTAGGCGGTACAGAACACGCTGTAGGGCATCTGCTGTACTCCCGTATGTGGACAAAAATATTGTTTGACCTTGGACATATTGGTTTTGATGAACCGTTTAAATCATTGATCAATCAGGGGATGATTCAGGGATCTTCCCGGTTTGTATATCGTATCCATGGCACACATCAATTCGTATCTGCCGGTTTAAAGGACAATTACCAAACAGATAAGCTGCATGTAGATGTTAATTTCGTAGATGGGGTAACGTTAAATACAGCCGCCTTCAAGAAATGGAAACCTGACTATTACGAAGCTACTTTCATCCTCGAAGATGGCCAGTACATCTGTGGTACAGAAGTGGAGAAGATGAGTAAGAGCAAGTACAACACCGTTAATCCAAATGAACTCGTTGAGAAATACGGTGCTGATACATTCCGCATGTACGAAATGTTCCTGGGGCCCGTAGAACAGTCCAAACCATGGGATACCAAAGGGATTGAAGGCGTACATCGTTTTCTCAAAAAGCTGTGGCGCCTGTTTGCCGATGAACAGAAAAGCCTCCTCGTAAATGAACAAGCGGCTACACCGGAAGAAATGAAAATATTACACAAAACTATTCATAAGATAGACCAGGATACTTCCAGTTTCTCTTACAATACAGCTGTGAGTCAGTTTATGATTTGTGTAAATGAACTCGCTACCATGCGTTGCCATAAACGCAGCATACTGGAGCCATTGCTGATATTGCTTACACCATATGCTCCGCACCTGTGCGAAGAACTGTGGCAATATATCGGTAACAACGAGAGCATTCTGAATGCATTGTACCCGGTATATAATGAACAATATACCAAAGAAAGCACCTTCAACTACCCTGTTGCCATCAACGGTAAAACCCGCGCTGAAATGGGCTTTGCACTAGATGCTGATACCGCTGCCATTGAAAAGGAAGTACTGGCCAGTGAAATAGTGCAGAAATGGCTGGAAGGCAATCCACCCAAGAAAGTGATTATAGTAAAGGGAAGAATGATCAATGTGGTGATATAGGAGTTTGTCTTTCTCCCGATTAGACTGATTATGCTGATTACCCTGATTTTATTTTTTTAATAAAAGATTTAAAAAGATTAGCGAAGATTGAAGCGGAAATATCCATTTTAGTCTTCGCTAATCTTTTTAAAATCAAAATAAAAAAATCAGGGTAATCAGCATAATCAGTCTAATCGGGAGAAAGACAAATTAATGAAAACTCATCCCATTCATCATAATTCCGCAGGTAGATAATCCTACCAGCAAAACAATGCCTGCTGACAGTAATAATACTTTTCCCCAATGATTATTTTTGAGAATAAGCAGGATGAGTCCTGTAATAAAATAGGCCCCTACTAGCAACATTGATAATATACCTGCCATGATAATCCCTTCAGATCCGCTAAGACATGCTATCAGAAAGACCCCCAACGGGATTAATGTTACCAGTAACAGGTCCTTGAAAGTTTTATTCATATCAAATCATTATAAAATTGGAATAAATTCACGTTCCTTCTGCAGTTGTTTCAGATATTCTTCTTTATCATCTCTGTAAAATAAATTCATGGTTTCAAAAGGAATAATACGGCCGTCTTTGTGTACAATGTGAACACAGGATTTTTTAATGGCACGCACATCAAAATCGTAAGCATCTAAAAAACGCATGATCACAATACGGAAAAGATTATTGTAATCCAGCCCCGGAGCCTGTACCTGTGGCAAACAACAGAGTAATGATTGCATATCATTTACCGCCGCATCTGTAGAGATACCTGTGCTGAATATTTTAAGTACATGCTGATGCAGCCTTTCGTCCTGTTCGTATACGATTGTATTTTTTGAGTTATTTAGTAATACTGCCGGATCTACAAAACGTGTTAAAGGGAAAACAGCTCCGTCTATTTTCAGTGCATAGGCCATGGCCAATGAATCCGGGTTACAAGGCACCGGTATGATGTCGTTTGCATTCCAGATAGGCGATTGTTCCAGGATGCGTTGTCGTACTTCCGTTAACGTTATACGATCTGTAGCCGGATCAAAATCATCGGTACGACCGGCTACCTGTACCGGCTGAAAGGTTACACCGCGTACACAGGGTTGTTTGATGGCATAGTCAATGATAGCACCCATTTCATCATCGTTCTGCCCTTTTTGTAAAGTAACTACCAGCGTGGTACTTAAATTTACTTCGTTTAAATTTTCCAGTGCCTGCCTGCGTACATCTGTCAAATCCTTTCCACGCATACGTTCCAGCACTTCCGGCTTAAAGGAATCGAATTGCAGGTACACTTCAAAGTTGGGCATATATGTAGCCAGCCTGGCAGTAAACGCTTTATCTTTTGCAATACGCACACCATTGGTGTTTATCATCAAATGCCGGATAGGCTTGGTTTTGGCAATATCAAGTATTTCAAAGAACTGTGGATGAATAGTAGGCTCTCCTCCGCTGAGCTGGATCACATCAGGTTGCCCTTCATTGGCTACAATAATATCCAGCATCTGCTCTATCTCTTCCAATGTGCGATGGCGGCCATAGTGCGGAGATGACATCGCATAACAGGTAGGACAGGTAAGGTTACAACGATCCGTTACTTCTATTACCGTTAAACAGGAATGCTGTTCATGATCCTGGCATAACCCGCAATCGTAGGGGCAGCCATAATGCGTGTTGGTATTGGTTTTCTGAGGTGCTTCAGAAGGTTTGTTATAGTTGCGTGTGTTTTTGTAATAGTCGATATCTGTAGCAATCAACACTTTTTCTTTACCATGATGCGGGCAGTGTTTAACCATGAAAACTTTTTCATCTTCAAATATAACCTTCGCGTCTACACGTCGTAAACAGGTACTGCAAATGCTCAGCGTAAAATCGTAGTAAGTGTAGTTTTTTTCAGACATATTGTTTTTGAATTAGTCGTGATGGGAAAACGACGGTTGGTAGATAATAGATTAATCCGGCCAAACAGGCCAGCTGTATAGATCCCAGGCCAAAGGCGAAACGATAACCGGGCTTGATGAAGTCTAACAGAAAACGGAATATCAGGTAAGCAATCATGAAAAGCTTAAACCTGGCGCCATTTACCAGTGTATATCTACGGCCGATAAAAGCCAGTGTTTGCCATAGTAAAATCAGGAAAACAATTTCGTAGAGCGATACCGGGTGCCGCAGCAAACCATCGCCCAGGTTCATTCCCCAGGGAAGGGAGGTGGGCAGGCCATAAGTTTCTTCATATATGCCCATGGTAAAACAACCGATGCGTCCTATGATCATGGCCAGTATAAGCGGATATACAAAGAGGTCGCCGGTAGACATGCTTTCCCCGATGCCTTTTTTAATCAGTTCCACGCCTATGAGTCCGCCAAGCAGACCACCAACAATTGTTTTATTCTGGTAGATGTAAAACAGCAGGTTATCTGCATGCAGGAGTCCCGGTGGGTTTTCCAATGTGCCCAATAAACGGCTGCCGAACAGCGCGCCAAAAATGGCGCCAAGGATGACCCAGATACGGTTACTATTGTCTATATGGTCGCTCTGTTTTAAACGCAGGTACAAAAAATACCGGAAGCCAATGAACATGCCAAGTGTTTCTGTTATGGCATGTAACGGAAAGTGTAAAGAGAACAAAGAGATATATACGGGGAACTGCAAAGGGCTACAATTATTTAATCCACAAATTAATATTTATATTTAGATGAAAGTCAAGTCCCGTAAACTATGTTACAAGAGGTATTAAAGAAGTATCAATCAACGTTTAAGCCCGTTATTCCCCTGTTGGAGGAAAACGAACAATTGCTGGTAATGGATTTTACTGCTAACAATACTTCTCTGACTAAAAACACGTTACAGGATATCAGTAAATTTTGCAGGTATATTGATAATACCCTGGAGCAAAGCGGCTGCCGGCTGGGCATTGGTGGGTATGGAGAGCATCGCACCATTTACGCGGTGAGTCCGCATTTTGATGCCGGAGAAGAGCCGCGCCGGCTCCATCTGGGCGTAGATGTATGGGGAGAAGCAGGTACACAGCTGTATGCACCTATGAATGCACGTGTACACAGCTTCCGCTTCAATGATCGTTTCGGGGATTACGGTGCCACCATCATCTTACAACATACATTGGATGGCCATACATTTCATACCTTATACGGACATCTCAGTATATCTAACCTGCAGGGGCTATACGAAAATATGCCTGTCACCGCAGGACAGCCGCTGGCGCACTTCGGCACACCGTCTGAAAACGGCGGCTGGCCGCCACACCTGCATTTCCAGCTTATTGAAGATATGCAGCATTATCGGGGAGATTATCCGGGTGTATGCCGTTACAGTGAGCGGGAGAAATATTTGTTGAATTGTCCGGACCCCGACGTGATCCTGCAATTGAACCAGTATACACATTAAGTTACTGCCTGATTTCCACACGAAAATTATCAAATCATAAAGTTGTTCCCCATAAATTAGGATTTCCGTCTGCACTTACTATTTTTATGCGCTAAATCGATATTGTATGAGAAAAATATTGCTGTCAGGTGTATGTTGCCTGATCATGGGTACGGTAGCTGCGCAAGCTCCGCTGCAAGTGATGACATTTAACATACGCATGAATACACCAGACGACAGTCTCAATGCCTGGCCTCACCGCAAGGAAAAGGTGGCTTCGGAAGTACTGTTCCATGGTGCCAGCATCCTGGGTGTACAGGAAGCGCTCTATGAGCAAATGCAGGATCTGCAACAACAATTACCACAATATAAAACCGTTGGTGTAGGCAGAGAAGATGGTAAAACAAAAGGGGAATATGCCGCTATATTTTACGACACAACCCGCCTGCAATTACTGCATTGCGAAACGTTCTGGTTGTCTGAAACACCTGCCGTTGCCGGCCGTATAGGCTGGGATGGTGCTTGTACACGCATTGTTACCTGGGGTAAATTCAGGGATAAAAAAACAAACAAAGTGTTCTTCCATTTTAATACACACTTTGATCATATGGGAAAAATTGCCCGCAGAGAGAGTGCTAAATTTCTGTTGCAGCAGGTACATACAATAGCAGGTGCCATACCTGCCATCATCACCGGCGACTTCAACGCCACACCAGATGACGAACCTATTCAGATAGTGATGCAACCGGGTAATCCACTTCATTTAACTGATAGCAAGACAATTAGTCAAACGCCACATTTCGGCCCTGTGGGCACTTTCAACGGATGGCAAATTTCAGAGATGGAAGACAAACCGATTGATTATATTTTTCTGAAAGGAAAATTCGGGGTATCAAAACATGCAAGTATTTCTGAAACATGGGGCGGAAGATATGCCTCTGATCACTTTGCAGTGTACGCAGAGATTACGATAAAATAAATTACGAATTGCGAATTACGGTTAAGCGCGAAGATCGCTCTGATACGTAATTCGCAATTCGTAATTCGTAATTTATTAGTCATGCATATGTTCTACTGACATACTGTTTTCCAGCGCACCCACTACCTTGTTGTGCAGGCTGCCGTTTACATCCACACTGATCTGTAATTTACCGCTGGTAAAAGAACCGGTAAAATCACCTACCTGGAGTTTGGTGAGAATCAGGTCCATAGAGATTTTCAGGGAACCCTTCCAATCAATTTTGGTGTCTGTTACTACCACATCTTTTCCTTTAGCCATCAGCTCAATCTGGCCGGACAGCAGGATTTCCATTGGAATTTTCTTACCAGCCCAGGTTAACCAGCCTTTCAGTCTTACAGCCGGATCTTTTTTGTCGCCTTCTACTCTTGCGTACACTTTTACCTGTTGGTAAGTGCCTTTAGGAATTTTGATGGCGCCCAGTACAGCAACCGCTTGTTTCAGATCTATCTGGCGATCTGTTTTCAATTTAAATTCCAGTTCATCTTTTCCGCGCTTTGCGTCAAAGCGAATTTCTCTTAAACGTGCAGTAGCAGTATCCCACGTAATGTCGAAACCACCGGGAGCTGCTTTGGCCATAGCTGCATCACCAGTGATAGCAGATAAGCGCCCAGAAGCATCCGGCGTTAATGTAGACGTTTGATTCACTGCAGAAATTTCATAATTCACTGTAGCGACATCCTTGTCGTTAATTGGTTGTTGATCAGGAGTTGCCATGTCCTTGTTAGCACAAGATGATAGCAACATAGATGCGAGCACAGCTGCACCACAGAAATGTAGGATTCCGGTTTTCATTATCGATATGGTTTTTAATGACTAATGGGGGAAATTCGTGCCGTAAATTTAACAAAGAATTTGGGAAAACAAAATGTTCATGTGTTAATAAAAAAAGAATGATCCGATTGAGTCGGGCCCAATCGGATCATTATATGGTGTCAGTTTATTTGGAAGATTCTTTGGCAATTCGTGTAGGCGTGTCCGTTCCATTTACTATTGAGGTGGAACTTACAGCGATCGCCTTAATAATATCTGTAATATTTGTAATGTCCAATGTTTTCACTTCATCGCCTACTGTATGATAAAATTTATCTTTATCAATCTGCGTAGTGGAAATAGTATGCGCAGGCACGCCCAATCTGGCCAGGGTGGCGTTATCGGAGCGATAGAACAAGCCCTGCTCCGGATAAGGATCAGGATAGAAATTAAACGTAGAGCCTTTCAGGTTACGTTGAAGAATAGGTCCGAAATCGGATTTCTCAAAGCCCGTAATAAAGGCGCTGTTCTTACCAAATTTGGATTCCTTACCAATCATCTCAATATTAAACATCGCTACCACTTTATCAGGATCCTGCTTTTTTGAAAAATATCTGGAGCCATAACCACCTGATTCCTCTGCTGTGAAAGCTACAAAAATAACAGAGCGTGCCGGATGTAATTGTTTGAAATATTTTGACAGCATAATCACCGCCGTAGTACCGGAAGCATCATCATCCGCGCCGTTGGCAATGCTATCTCCTGCTACTGCCGGCAATATACCCAGGTGATCATAGTGACCGGAAAATACTACGTATTCATCCGGTTTGGTACTGCCTTTGATCATACCTCCCACATTGGCGAAATGCGTGCTTTTTATGGTTCTGTCGATATGAATAGACCAGGAAGCGGTATCTGCCACCGGTTCCTTTTCAAATGCCAGGATCACCTGTTTCTTTGGTGCATTGACAGCTACTCTTTCTAACTGAGCAATACTATCATATGAATGTTCAGAGAAAGAAGCCCTGATATTCCCCAGATAACCTACCAGAGAAGCGTCCATCCATACCAGCGTATTCTTTTTCACCGAATCTGCGCTGTACAAAATTTTTATCAGCTCTCCCGGATCTTTTACGTGCACAACAGCATAGTTGGTATCTTTTTCCCAGTTAAAGCTGCGGCTATTTCCCAGAGGGATAACGGGCCAGTCTTTTTGTTGCCCGCTAACGGTGAAGGATACACTGCTTTGTTGCAGACTATATTTGCTGAACTCCTCCAGAAACCCCTTTTCACCTGGTAATGGCTGCAGTCCTGCTTTTTCAAACTCTCCGCTGATAAACTGCGCTGCCTTTTCAATACCGGGTGTGCCGGGGAAACGTCCCTGCATATCATCTGCAGCAAGCGTACCAATAATACGTGCTACTTCTTTTTCTTTAATTTGTTGTGCATAACCGGCAACAGTAATACAGCCGGTAGCCAGTAGTAATAACAGTGATTTTCTCATATAAGCGTTTAATCTTTTTTCTCGTTGTTTATATTGGTTATTGGTTGCTGTTGTTGATCTTTCTTAAAATAGACAGTATTAAATGCTTGCAGGATGGCTGCATAGTTGCTCCCGAATTGCAAGTCTAACATTTTCCCCTGAGGTGACACTAACACTTTGGTAGGATAGCCTCTCACTTTATATAATTTTTCTACTACTCCATCTGAATGCGCACCCGGAACAATGTATTGATGCTGCGTCATAAACTCCTGCGCCACCTTCAATGATTCCGCGCAGGAAATAGCCAGCAAAGCGGTATTGGGATGAGTGCCTGCATTTATTTCTGCCGCCAGTTGATTCATCGCCGGAAAATCTTCCCGGCAGGGCACGCACCATGTTCCCCAGAAATCAATCAGCAACCACTTACCTTTATAATCGGATAATCGGATCTGCTCATTTTTTAGTCCTGTTAAAACAAAGTTGGGGGCTGTTTCCCATTCCTCCATCAACACTTCACGGAAATAAGCAGCAAATGATTTACCAGGAAAATGTTCAGTGAAGTATGTCTTCACCGTTTCCAATGTTTCCGGCTGCGCAGATAATTGTTTGGATAATACTTTCATGGCTTCCTCCGGTTTACCCATTGCATTCAGCTCCCGGGCAAACACAGACTGGTAGCTCTCTTCTCCTTCAAGCGCACTCCGGTCGTAATAACTTTCATATACTTTTTCTTCATTGTTTTTCGGTGCATTCGCAGCAGCCTGACTGAGGTAGCCCAATGCAGCCTTTTTATCAGTCAACAATGTTTGTTTATACCTGAGGTAGTAAGCATGCGAGAGTATGTATTTATTCGCCAGCTTTTTATCTTTGAAGTATTTGGGTTTTCCATTCCAATATGCTGTATCCGCCTGGTTCATTTTCAGATCCACTATAGCCTTGTCCAGTAAGGCATTGGCCTCTTTATGAAGATTAGCTTTTTCTAACAGTTCATATACCAGCAGTTCATACCGCGCTGCTTTACCCAGCACTATCTCATCCACATTTACCTGGTTGAATTGTGCTGCTATATTTTTTAGTATAGCCGTATCCGTAGTTTCCATTGCAGTATTCCAAAGGTACATGGGCCTGAGCTTTAACAGCAAGTCAAGATCCTTATCCTGCATCATCAGTTGCAATACTTTTACAGCCGATTTCCTTTCATTCTGCATGGCATCTGCCGGATCCTTTTGTAAACTCTGGGCAAAGAAATTATTCATCCAGCTCTCCAACAAATTTGGATTGCTCATCAACATTCTGATCAATACCATGGCGGAATCAGGATTGTGCCTGAAAGTATCCCCCAGCTTATTAAATAGGTGGGCCATATTGTCGGCAATATAAGCGGATGGTATTTTTTGCAATGCAGCACTGTATAGCCCAAACATAGAGGGTTTCCTGCTGCGCTGGTAAACATCCAGTTTTGCAACACTATACAAAGGATCACTACTGTATTTCGGGTCATTTAATGCCAGGAAATCAACTACCCTGGCGGAGTCCTGTTCTCCGTTTACTTTCAGGTAATTGCTCGGCCAGCCCATGCGTACAAGTGCACTAAACAAGGCGGTATCTGCTTTGGGTATTGGCGCATCTGCCGGTAGCAAGGTGACCTTTTGTTCAGCTCCCTCCTGCTTTAACGGTGAACTGCGAAAGAGTAACCGCAATTCCGCCGGAACAGTGTTACGTAAATTTTGTGGCAGGCGCTGACTATTTTCTGTTTCCAACGCCCAGTCCTTTATAATTTTGCTGGTGAGCACATCTAAATTCTGTGGATCCGAAATGCTATCGTTCGCATAAATAGTGATGTTCATCGGCAGATACAATAAAGCCATACCATCTAAAATAGCAGCCCCATTCAGTTTATAGGTGGCGATATCTCCACTGAAATAATTTACGGGATATTTTCCGCTGGCTTTCTCCCTCACACTTTGGAGCATACACATGGCGCTGGTATTACCTTTTTTATCTGTGTCCCCAATAGTAACCCGGTAGATCTTTTCTATGAACCTATTAACATCCAGGGCATTACTGGTAGTGGTAAGCTGGTATAACCTGGTTTCATTTTTTCTGAATTTTGTTTGTGCTGATACAGAGATGGCATGAGAGAGTATCAGCGCTGCTATCAGGGTGTGGCATTTGGGCATAATGGGGAACAGATTTTAATATCTGAAAATAGTCATATAAACAGGAACAAACAATAGCTGCTGAGTATCTCCGCACTTCCTTTGATTATTTGCGTATTTTTGGGCACATACAATATATGTCCAATCAGCCTTTAAGACCAGACGAGAATAAGCTCAGCGCCGCTGAGAAAGAGTTTGAAAATAGTATACGTCCGCGGGAGATCATTGATTTTTCGGGCCAGGACCAGATTATCGAAAACCTGAAGATATTTATCAAAGCGGCAAAAATGCGTGACGAAGCGCTTGATCATGTGTTGTTCCATGGCCCTCCGGGTTTGGGTAAAACAACGCTGTCGCGCATTGTAGCCAATGAGTTGGGGGTAAACATCCGTGAAACTTCCGGTCCGGTTATTGAAAAGCCCGGCGATCTCGCAGGTTTGCTCACCAACCTGGAAGATAAAGACGTACTATTTATTGATGAAATACACCGGTTAAGTACTGTGGTGGAAGAATACCTGTATTCTGCCATGGAAGATTACCGCATCGATATCATGATAGATACGGGTCCTAATGCACGGTCTATACAAATCAACTTACATCCGTTTACACTGATAGGCGCTACCACGCGTTCAGGGCTGCTTACAGCACCTTTGTTATCGCGTTTCGGGATTAAGTCGAGACTGGAATACTATAATGCTGCTACGCTGCAAAAGATCCTGTGGCGTGCCGCAGGATTGCTCCATACCAAGATCACTTCTGATGCAGCCAATGAAATAGCCCGGCGATCCCGTGGTACACCGCGTATTGCAAATGGTTTGTTACGGCGGGTACGCGATTTTGCGCAGGTAGTAGGCAATGGTATCATCGACATGGAAATAGCGCAGTACAGCCTCAAAGCATTGAATGTGGATGAATACGGTTTAGATGAAATGGATAACCGTATCTTAAATATTATTATCGAAAACTTTAAAGGAGGGCCTGTGGGCATCACCACTATTGCTACTGCAGTAGGGGAAGAAGCTGGTACTTTGGAAGAAGTGTATGAGCCATTCCTGATCCAGGAAGGTTTTATTAAACGTACCCCAAGAGGAAGAGAGGTAACGGAGAAAGCGTATACGCACCTGGGGAAAACACCTTTCAGAGGGGGAAACAATATGTTGTTTTAACTTTTGTCTTTCCCAGGATTAGACTGATTATCCTGATTTTCCTGATTTTATTTTTTTGATTTAGATAGATTTAAAAAGATTAGCGAAGATCAAAGCGGTTATATCCGCTCTGATCTTCGCTAATCTTTTTATTTTAATTCAAAAAAATCATGGGAATCAGTCTAATCCTGGGAAAGACAAAAGCCGAAGGCTTTATTACTCTTTCACTACCAACCGGAAACCATTTCCGTGAATGTTCACGATTTCAATATTGGTATCATCTTTTAGGTATTTGCGCAGCTTGGCGATATATACGTCCATACTGCGACCATTGAAATAAGTATCGCTACCCCAAATTTTCTTCAGTGCCAGTTCACGCGGTAACAAATCATTTTTATGTTCGCATAACATGTGCAACAATTCGTTTTCCTTTGGAGACAACGTATGTGTTTCACCATTATGTGCCAGTGTGCGCAGGCGGGAGTTGAATGCATAAGAACCTACGATGAACTCATGTATTTCTTCTTCCTTGTTATTCAGTTCCTGGTTGCGTTTCAGGATAGCTTTAATTTTCAGCAGCAGCAATTCGCTGTCGAATGGTTTGGAGATATAATCATCCGCGCCCAGTTTGTAGCCCTGAATAATATCTTCCTTCATGGTTTTGGCCGACAGAAAGAAAAGGGGAATATCAGGATCTACATCTCTGATTTCTTCCGCCAGTTTAAAGCCGTCCATATTGGGCATCATGATGTCCAGGAGACAGATATCGAATTTTTCACGGCGGAAGGCTGCCAGCGCCAGAATACCATCGCGGCACAATTCAACATCATAATCATTCAGCTCCAGGTAGTTCTTTAACACCATACCCAGATTGGTATCATCTTCGGCCAGTAATATTTTCGGTTTACGTTCTTCCATAATCATAAAGGGTTGATTATAACAAATATAAAGTTTTTTATGCGGCTGGAAAGGTCGTTAAATTTTGGGCTTGTCAGCTCAAATGAATTGTTAAACTATTACCGGCGGGGCCTGTAATCCGTCTTATTTCTTGCTCAACAGGGAAGTGAAGGGGTGCCGGAGGTGGCCATAGTTAATCATATCTACCACAATATTTCCAACAGAAATAGGGCTTTCTATGCGTAATGGCACTTTGTTTGCGTCATCGCTTACCCATACCGACATTTTCTCTCCGCCTTCAAAGATGGTTCCTTTAATCAGCAGGGGTTTGAATTTAATAGCCCGGAATTTCCCGAACTTGGTATCCACTTCCTCTTTTCCCATATATCTTATGTAGATATTATACACCTGGTCGTCCAGGAACATGGCGAAAGGGATCTTATCTCCGGCGTTATACTTGCTGAAATCGATATTGCGGGCGTAATAGATAGCGCTGATCACGTCCTGCACACAAGGTGGCACCGTAAAAGTGCCGTTGGTGCTGATAGCCTGATGACCAGCCTGGTTAAATACCACATTGTTATAGATCTTATATCCGCCTTCATTTACATTGCGCAGAAATTTCAGTGGCTGCAGGGTGGCGGTGTCGATAAAGCTTTCGTATTTATCGCGTACTTTAAAGATCCAGTCGTATGCGCGGTAAGTTTTCCCATCGCCGGTTACATGGTATACATCGCGGTTGGCAAAACGTTCGAGGACGCTGGTAAAAATGGCTTCACCTGCGCCTACGTACATTTTACCGAGGTTATAATACACTTTGAAGGTAATGGTCTCTCCTGCATTAAAACTGGAATTACGGATAGAGCAGAAGTCGTTTTGGGCTTCAACGGGTTGAATACAGGTGATTACTAGAACTATGAGTAGAAGATACCTCATTGGTGGAAGCTATTTTTCCTTAAAAATTTTTACTCCTAAAAGCAGCACGCTTCCTAAAACGGCCGGCAGCACAAGGTTGATTAGCCATATCCCTACAGTTGCTGCTATAATAGCCGCTGTATTGGAACTGAGCAACCCAAGAAAAAAAATACTCACCTTTCCGCGCACTCCCAGTTCAGCGATAGCAATGGTAGGTACTACCGCCATTACAAGATAAATTATGCTGTTCAACAAAAAGGCTTGTATCCACAGAAATTCCAGTCCCAGTGCGTCCAACAAAATCAAATACTGTGCCGAGAAGACCATGTACCGGAGGGCTGAAAGTAGCAACAGGTAACGTAAATCGCCGGATGAGTATTTCACAATGATTTGCACAAACACCTTTACTTTACGAAGGAAAGGTATCTTTTCAAATACAGACAGAATAATTTGCAACCGAAAATATAACAATATCGTCAGGGCACAAATAACTACCAGTGTTCCTAACAGTATTTTTTGCCAGAAAGTGGTGGTAGTATAGGCATGATCCTTTACCAGCGTGAAGTTATTGACATAATAGATCAAGCCAATTAACCCAAAGATAATAGTCACGATCAGTTGACTGAAACTACCCACAATAGTGGCAGCTATCGCTTTAAGCTTGTTTTTATTTTTCAGGTAAAGAATGCGTCCACCGTATTCGCCTACACGATTTGGTGTGTTAATAGAGAGCGATACCCCCGAAAGAATAGCGCTGAAAGCCCGTAAAAAAGATACTTCCTCCAGTGGTTTAACTACCTTTTGCCATTTCCGTGCTTCCAGTCCCCAGTTAAAAAGCATGAGGATCGATACTATGAAGATGCCCATCCATCCTCTTTGTTGCAGGGAATCACCCATCTGCAACAATGACTGCTGCAGATTATCGCGATGAATCAATTGCGAATAAATAGAGTATGCCAGCCATGTAAAAAGCCCCGCCCCTAATAAGTAATTGAGAATTATTTTGGTACTTTTGTTCAGATAGTAAGATTTTGGCAAAAATAAACTGTGGTTGGCAAACAAGTCTAAAATAATTCTCGGCATTGACCCCGGTACCCTCGTAATGGGCTATGGGCTTATACTTATAGAAGGAAAAAAAGTTAGTCTTATTGACATGGACGTGCTAAAACTATCTAAATTTAAAGATCACTACGAAAGACTACAGCTGATTCATAGCAGGGTACATGAACTTATTCATCAGCATAAACCCAATAGTTTTGCCATTGAAGCTCCCTTTTTTGGCAAGAACGTGCAAAGTATGCTGAAGTTGGGTCGGGCGCAGGGTGTGGCTATCGCTGCAGCGATGCAGGGAGGTCTTCCCGTAACAGAGTATTCCCCTAAAAAAGTAAAACAATCTGTTACCGGCAATGGTAACGCTGATAAAGAACAGGTATGGCTCATGCTTCAACGCATACTGCAGATTACAGAACGGCCTGATTACTTTGATGCTACAGATGCCCTGGCGGTGGCCGTTTGCCATTTTTACCAGGAAGGCAGTCCACTTGCAGGTATTTCTAAAGCAAAAGGTTGGGACAAGTTCCTACAACAACACCCCGAAAGGATTTCAAAGTAATAACTCCGGCACTAAAAGGTTATTTCATAATTCCGTAAATTGTAGTTACTTTGGTTGAAATTCATCGGCCCATTAAAAAAGCTAACCGACAGTGTGTCCGGACAATAGCAAACTATGAAAAATGACCATCATTTGTTGTACCGTATTTGTACAACAAGCTTTTTTATTTTAATCAGCATCAGGCAGATATGAAAGCAAGAATCCTATTGGTGGAAGATGATCAATATATTGGTGCGGTAACAAAGAAACGATTGGAGGAAGCGGGCTATGATGTAGTCCACAGTATTGATGGCCAGGCAGCCTGGGAACAGTTCCAGTTACGCTCATTCGATATTTGTTTGCTGGATGTAGTAATGCCCAAAAAAGACGGCCTGGAACTGGCACAGCAAATCCGTGAACTTAACGACCTCGTTCCTATATTATTCCTCACTTCCAAAAATGAAAGGGAAGACAGAATCGCCGGCCTGCAAACCGGCGCAGATGATTATATCAGCAAGCCTTTCAGCATGCAGGAACTGATCCTGCGCATTGAAGTATTTCTGAAAAGGACCATGAGCCGGAGCAAAGACAAGTCCCATCTCTTCGCAATAGGTAAACTCACCTTTGATTATGAAGACTTGCGTCTCTATTCCGAAACCGGCGAAGTATCTATTTCTCTTACACAAAAAGAAGCAGACCTGTTAAAATATCTCTGTAACAATCCCAATAAAACATTGAAAAGAGAAGACATCCTCTCTCATGTATGGGGAAAAGATGATTATTTCCTTGGCCGCAGTATGGATGTTTTTATCACCAAGCTCCGGAAACATTTTAAGTCGGACCCCCAAATTAAACTGGAAACTGTTCATGGTGTCGGGTTCCGGTTCAATATTCCGGCAAAATAATCCTTTACAAAGCAGCTATTATCTGCGCTTGTATCTCCTTAAATTCTTCTACAGACAACTTCAGTTTACTGCGGGTAAAATTCATGTCATCCGCTGAATTGATCGGGATAAGGTGCATATGCGCGTGCGGCACTTCCAGGCCCACTACACTTACCCCTATACGATTACACGGCACTACTTTTTCTATCGCATTTGCAATAGGTTTGGCAAACACCAACCATTCCTGCAACAGCTCATCAGATACATCAAAGAACTTATCCGTTTCTGATTTGGGAACCACCAGCGTATGCCCTTTTACCAGCGGGAAAATATCCAGGAAAGCGTAAAAGTGTTCGTTCTCCGCAATTTTATAACTGGGAATCTCGCCCTTGATAATTTTCGTGAATATGGTCATATGGATGTTGAGATTATTTATTTGACAATAAAAAAGGGGCTGCATTCAGTGCAACCCCAGCAAATATCGTGAAAAAGTGCCACCGGCGCTTATACAGTAATGTTATCAATCCTGAATTTAATAGCTCCGTTGGGCGCCTGTACTTCCGCCACATCACCCACTTGTTTGCCAAGCAGGCCTCTGCCAATGGGAGAAGTAACAGATATTTTCCCCAGTTTCAAATCGGCTTCCGTTTCAGACACCACCTGATAAGTAACCGTTTTCTTATTGGCTACATTAGTAATGGTTACTTTACACAGGATAGATACTTTGGAAGTATCTATAGCATCAGCATCCACTATACGGGAAGCTGCAATGGCATTCTCCAGTGTTGCAAGCCGGGCTTCATGCAGACCCTGTGCTTCTTTGGCGGCATCATATTCGGCATTTTCCTTCAAGTCACCCTTTTCTCTTGCTTCTGCAATAGCGCGTGCGATCTCTGCCCGTCCCTTGGTTTTCAGGATGGATAGTTCACTCATCATTTGCTCCAGGGTTTCTTTCGTAACGTAATTTATGCCAGACATAACCTGCTGTGTTTTTTTGGTTATAAGAAAAAAAAATCAACGCCTCCATTTGCACAGAAGCGTTGTTACTGGTATTATTGCAAATATAATGAATTTTGTACAAAGAAAAGAATAGTCTTTTCCGAGTCAAATAAATTGATAATCAATTATTTAACTCAGATTTATAAACCCCGGGAGGGATTTATATAATGTTTAATTTCTCTAATACAATACGCGCCATCTTAATGCTGGCTTCGTGTGAATAACCCGCTATATGCGGTGTTACTACTACATTGGTAGCCTTCAGTAAATAAGCCAGCTGCTCTTTCTCTTCGCTGTTATATGTTTCTAGTTTTTCATTCTCTAATACATCCAGACAGGCACCTGCCAGCACACCACTTTGCAGCGCTGCTATCAGGTCGCGGTTATTCACCAGCTTACCCCTTGCCGTATTCATGAACCATACCGGCCGGGCAAATGAGCTGAAAAAGGAAGCATTTGCCAGGTGCCGTGTTTCTTCGGTCAGTGGTAAATGAAGGCTCACCACATCTGCCTCATTAAACACCTGCTCCATGGTGGCTTCTTTCACAGCAGCTGTGCCAAAGCCCTTTTTGTATTTATCGTAAGCCAGGATATTCACATCAAAGCCCTGCAGTTTATGCGCCAGGGTACTGCCGGTGTTACCGTAACCTATAATGCCTACCGTTTTACCGTTCAGCTCATAAGCCCGGTTGCCGTCCCGCTCCCAGATACCTGTTCTCAGCTCCAGGTTGCTTTTCAACACATTATTCAGCAGGCACAGCAGCATACCCACCGCCTGCTCTCCTACCGCATCCCGGTTACCTTCCGGGCTGCTTACACAGTGAATACCTTTGCTTTCCGCATAAGGCACATCTATCAGTTCCATGCCGGAACCCAAACGGCCTATCCATTGCAGTCCTTTTGCCTGATCAATGATGTGCTTGTCTACCCGTATGCGGGTAGTAACGATCAGCCCTATACAATCCTTGATAGTGCTGTATACTTCATCATGAGAAATAGAAGGCTGGTAGATTACTTCAAAGCCTTTGTTTTCCAGTTGATCAACTAAATACGGATGCGTCTTCGCTGTAATTAATACTTTCCTGCTCATATCATCTTATGGGATAATGCTGCAAAATCAGCTACACTCAATTCTTCTGCTCTTTTGGTAAAGATTGGGTCCTGTAACATCAGCTCCTTATCAAACATAGTCTTCAACGGATTGCGCAATTGCTTGCGACGCTGACCAAAAGCGGTCTTCACCAGTACAAAAAATTTACGCTCAGAAGCAATATCAGCAGGTTGTTCCAGCCTTGTAAGACGGATCACCCCTGATTTCACTTTGGGTGGCGGATTGAAGCAGTTTTCATGTACTTCAAATAAATATTCTATTTTGTAAAATGCCTGTAACAGCACACTGAGAATACCATATTCCTTGTTGCCATGAGGAGCTGCAATACGCTGTGCCACTTCTTTCTGGAACATCCCCACTATTACATCCACGTGTGAGCGCCATTCCAGCACCTTAAACATAATCTGGGTAGAAATATTATACGGGAAATTACCGATCAGGTGAAACTGACCCTCAAAAGGTAATGTGGCATCCAGGATACTTTCATTGATCAGCTTTCCCTGGATATCCGGGTAGGTTTTTTCCAGGTACTGCACCTTTTCCCTATCAAGCTCTATGGCTTTGAACTGTATGCCCGGCAGCTGCATCAGATACTTTGTAATGGCGCCCGCACCGGGGCCCACTTCCAGCACTTGCTGGCCTTCTATTACAGGTAACGACTCAACGATTTTTCTGCAGATATTCTCATCTGTGAGGAAATGCTGGCCGAGTGATTTTTTTATTGTATACATGTGTGAAGCGCAAATATAAAGCATTATCAGCTTTTAGCGGTTAGCTTTTAGCAGTTAGCTCTCAGCGATGAATAGTCAGCTATTTTAAAAAGGGATATACAATACCCAGGTAGCTTTTGTGTGCAGTCCAGCTAAAAGCTAAATGCTAACCACTAAAAGCTTTATATTTGTCCCTCATTGAGGCAATACAGCATGAGTACTACCCAGATCAACAAACCGGTTATAGGCATCACCATTGGTGATATCAACAGCATTGGCGCGGAAATTATCATCAAAACGTTTATAGATCCACGGATGATGGAATTCTGTACGCCGGTGATTTTTGCATCTAACAAAACCATCAACTTTTACCGGAAGCTGATGAATGAGAATAATTTCAACTACCAAAGCATTAAAGACTTCACCCGTCTTAATCACAAACAGGTGAATGTATACAACTGCTGGGAAGAAGAAGTACAGATCACTCCGGGGGTATTGAATGAAGCCGGCGGCAAATACGCTGCACGCGCACTGGAAGTAGCTATTCAATGTATTAAAGATGGCTATATACAAGGACTGGTAACAGCTCCTATCCATAAAAATAATGTACAAAGCGCCACCTTCAACTATACCGGTCATACACCTTATCTTAAAGCATCCTTCAATGCTAAAGATGTACTGATGTTCATGACCGCGGATAACATGCGTGTGGGCCTGCTCACAGAACATGTGCCGGTAGCGGAAGTAGCAAAATATGTGACCAAAGAAAACATCCTGGGCAAGTTGCAGCTGATGAAAGAAAGCCTGGTAAAAGATTTTGGTATTGATCAACCCCGTATTGCTGTATTGGGTCTTAACCCCCATGCCGGTGATGATGGATTGATAGGAAGAGAAGAAATAGACCACATTGCCCCTGCGATCAAACATGCCAAAGGCAATGGTATCCTGTGTTTCGGCCCCTATAGCGCCGATGCATTTTTTGCCCGCGAAATGTTTAAACAATTCGATGGTGTATTAGCGATGTACCACGATCAGGGACTTATTCCATTTAAATCACTGGCAAGTGGCCAGGGTATTAACTATACTGCAGGACTGGCCGTTGTACGCACCTCTCCTGACCACGGCACTGCCTTTGACATTGCCGGTAAAAACGTAGCAGATCCGGACTCCTTCAGACAAGCCATCTTTACCTGCCTGGAAATTCTGGAACAACGTGAACGTTATGCCGAAAACAATAAAAACCCCCTGAAGAAAACAGAACTGGCATCGGAGTAGCCTTTAGCAATTAGCTATTAGCGTTTGCCCGCATTCAGATATGATTGAATAGAAGTAACGTAATTTTCAAAGGCTTTTTTGCCTGTGGATGTTATTTTACAAATAGTTTGCGGGTAATTTTCTTTAAACTGCTTCACGACCGTAATGTACTCCGCATCACGCAATTTATTGATCTGCACACTCAGATTGCCCGCAGTTGCATTGGTTTTTTCCTTCAGGGAAGTAAACTCTGCTTCCTTTTCACTGATCAGCAACGACATAATAGCCAGCCGCAATTGTGAATGTAATACCGGGTCCAGATCTTTAAAGTCCATGAATATAGTTTTGATTTAGCTACTTAAATACTTAGTTATTTTGAATCAACGGGTTATCTACCAGTGAAACAAAATAACTAAATATCTAAATAATAAAAATTCCTTACTAAATTATTGCGCCTTTGCCAACAGCTGACGGGTATATGGTTCGCCCCAATGTGGTGCAATATTACTCTCCGGTTTAAAAGCTGCAAACTTCTCCAATGCTAATTCAAAAGTGGTTTTAGCTCTTGACTTACTGCCACCAAATTGTTCCGGTGTAAATAATAATGATTGTCCCTGTAACATATAGATGCGGGGATTTTCCGGATTGTAGGCCTTGGCCTGTTCCAGCAATGAAGCTGCTTCTGCTCCATACTTCATACCTCTCGTCATTGGATCTACAGTGAGCCTTGCAGTTGCTACCAATGAACGGATGCAGGCAATTTCAGAGTTCTTTTGACTCAGTGCTTCTGCTTTGTCCAGGTTAGCTTCTGCCTTATCTGCCAGCGGATCAATCTGGCTCTTATCTTTTAGCATAAATGTCTGCATTACTTCTGCGTATGCAGCATAATAGTAAGGCAGCCACTGATTCTTTTCGGCATCAGCGATGCGTTCAAAGGTGTTTGCTTTTTGCTGCAACCCATCAGGGGTAAATGTACTGCTACTATCCAGTTCAGCAGTTTGTTTACTCATTGCATCCTGGTATTGCGCACTTTGTGCCATGGCAGCCATAGCCACGCCACCTGTAAGAAAAAGAGAAAGAAAGATTCGTTTCATATTTATAATAATTAGAGGTTATTAATAACATCTTGTCTTCTGTCAATTCCAAAATTCATGAACATCCCCACAAAAATAAACCGTGGTACATTAGGAACTACCTCATCACGACGCAACCCGTCAGTAGAATAATGATACCCAAATACCTGTTTGTTACCCAATACATTACTCACCGATAAAACAAATATGGTGAAGGCTTTGTGGATACTGGTAAGATAACTTACGCTAAGTCCCAGGGCATTGTAATCTATTGTTTTCTCAGACATAAATTTATTCAGCGGCAAATTAGGATCATAATAAGGTCTGCCGGTAGCAAACGTATAGGTGAATCCCAGATTGGTTTTAAGCTTGGTAAAAAAATGTTTGTATACAAGGCTTGCTGTATGACTGGATGCAAAATCAGGCTGCACCTGGTAAGGATAATTCAGGTAATTACGTTTGGTATCGAGATAAGAATAAGATATCCAGTAGTCCACGTTCTTAAAGGTTTTTCGGTCACGCCAGAAAACTTCTACGCCTTGCGCATAGCCGTCACCGTTATTGCTTAAAGTGGGAACCGTTTTAATGAGGTCATGATATTTTTTATAGAACAGTTCTGTGCGGAAAGTATAGTCGCTAGCTACGCGCTGATAGCTTAGGATATAGTGCGTTGCTTTCATATAGCCAAGACCGTTATCAAAGCGTACATACTGCGGTTCCGGTTTCTGATAATAATCGCCATATGCTACGGAGAACTGACTATAATTATCTAACTTATATGCCAGCGATACGCGTGGGGCAAAATTCATTTTACCTAATACAGAAGAGTATTCCGCACGACCACCTACACGACCTACAAAGCTGGGTGTAAAATATATATCCGACTCTGCAAAAGCAGCTGTGTAATTATCTACATAGCTCGCTTTGTTCTCATTAAGTGCAGATTTCTCCACTGCATATTGATATTCTGCTCCCAGTCGAAGCACTGAAAAACGACCCAGGTTTTTGTAAAACATCAAACGGGATTGGGTCAGATCTGAGCGTACTTTAATGAGAGAGGGTGCAGGATTTTTCAGCAGTGTATCTGCTTTAATATTATCTGTGTTGGAACTGAAAGAAGTACCCAGGTACAGGTGCCAGTCGTGCCCGATGTTTTCACGATAGGTAAGGTTCGTATAGGCGTTATTGTTACGCAGCTGAAAAGATTCTGTATAACCAGGATATTCAGTGCTATTGGAATTAAAGCCCATCTTACTCCAGTTACCATATCCGTAAAATTTAATCATACCGGTGGCAGATGTTTTTCTGCGGAAATTAACAGAAGTACCAATAATTTCAGGCCCGAGATTAGGTGCTCTTTTAGGCTTTGCGATGTCAAAATACGGTGCCAGGTTAGTATAATCAGCTTCTACTCCATAGGATGTTCTTTTATCTCTTGAAAGATTATCCACCCCTGCATTTACACCGATCACCGAAAGACCTAAAGAAGAAGAAGAACGCTGCGGGAGATCCTGTGATTCCAATATCAGGGCCGAAGACAATGCCTGTCCGTATTGGGCAGAATAGCCGCCACTGCTGAAAGTAGTACCTTTAAACAGGAAAGGGGAAAAGCGCCCGCGGCCTGGCATATCCGGTAAGCTACTGGAGAAAGGATTCCTGACTAACATACCATCAATCAATGTTTGTGTTTCATAGCCTGTACCTCCACGTACAAACAGACCTTCGCGGTCGTTGGTTTGTTGTGCTCCCGGCAGGGTTTTGATAGCATTCGCAATATCTGCGCCGGCGCCGGCTGTAGTTACAATATCCAGCGGTTTCAGCACCGTACCTTTTTTATCATCGCTGGCTTCAAAGCTGCCGGCAGAAATAGTTACCACACGTAATGCGTTCATGGCATCTTTCATTACTATATTCAGTTGCTGATCAGTAGCTGTATTGATCTTTAATTCCAGTGTTTGATATCCCATTAAAGCAGTGGTCAGTAGCTGATCACCAGTGGTGGCAGTGGTGAAGGAAAAGCTACCATCAGCTGCTGTAGTGGCGCCATCGTATGAACCTTTTATAGATACATTTACACCTGGTAAAGGACGTTTTTTATTATCAACCACTTTACCGCTGATTTTGCTCTGAGCCAACGCCAGCAAAGGTGAAAATATAAGGAGATATAGATAAAGGTTGAACTTCGACATAGTAGGGCGTTAAATTTTAAATAAAACTAAACTAGTTTATATTATAAACCAAATTTAATTTAAAATAAGCAGCCAACTCACCCGCAGTAGGTAAGGTTGATTTTCTTTCCCGAATGGATTTAGAAATACCGGGGACTGCTGATACGTGTTTTCTTTTTACTAAACAGATAACCGATTGATATTTCATGAGAGCCCGCCTGATAGCCTGCTAATTTATTAATAGAGAGATCATAGGAATAACCAATCCTTAATTGCGGAGTAGCGTAAAATTCCACCATTGCACTGGCGGCATCCAGTTGTTCAAGGTCTTTAGCCAGTGCAGGTTTGCTCCATAGTTTCACTCCCGTTCTGTAGGAACCACCTATCCATAACTTTTCGGCTATAAGTAAAAAGGCGGTCAGATCTACATTTGTAGGCCCTTTAAAATCTTCCTTTATCATCAGCGAAGGTTTTAATTTCAGGTTCTCTGACAGATCCAGCAAATAACCCGCTCCTACATATAAGTGCTGTGTTTTACGAAGTGTTGAATAATTATATCCTCCCCAGTAGTAACGGAAATTAGATGTGTATAACGAAAAAAGATCCATCACAGATGCACTTAAATAAAATTTAGGGGTATAATAATAAACACCGAAACGTGCATCTGGTACTATCTGCGAAGTTTTACCCAATGGCAAAGCCTGGTCCAGGTCATCCACATATTTCAGCGCATTACCATCAATGCTGTATTGGGTGATACCTCCACCTAAACCAATACACAAACGCCTGGTACCTTCATCTCCCAAAGGAATGCGGTAAGAGTAAAACCCGTAAGCAGACAATGTTTGCTGCGGCCCCAGGTTATCAACCATCACCTGTGCCCCCACACCTACCCTTTCATCAGGTGCATTGGTAAGGCCGTCAATAGAAACCCCGCCCGTTTGAGGGGCACCCGGAAAATCAACCCATTGATGCCTGTAAATCGCATTCAGGTACCAGTCTCCTTTATACCCGGCATAAGCAGGATTCACACTCAGCATATTAAACACGTACTGACTGAACTGCACATTCTGTTGTGCACTGGCCTGTAAGGCAATGCAGCAACACAGTATTGATAAAAAATTTTTCATCGCTGATATGCATTTATTTATGTACAACATCTCTGCTATCTCAACAATTCAATCCATCCCTTATAAATTTTTTCACCGCCTGCTGTTTGCAGTTTTAACACATAGTAATAAGTCCCTTCACTTAAACCACTTCCATCCCATTCATTCTGGTAATTCTTAGATTGATATACCTGGTTACCCCAACGGTTATAGATAAATAAAGACGAGTTCGGATGCTGGGAGATACCGGGCACTACGAACTTATCATTCTTACCATCTCCGTTTGGTGTGATGACGTTTGGTATAAAAATATCATCTCCGGTAACCGTCACTTCTTTGGTAACAGCCCTGTTATTAGACGCATCAGGATCGCTGGTAGCAGCCGTTACGCTGGCAGCATTTACTACCGTACCATTAGCGATGATGCGAGTGGTCATATTCAGTGTAGCCGTTTGCGTTACGGTGAGCTGATCAATGGTCCATACCAGTATTCTGGTAACAGGATTATACTGTACAGCGCCTATACTGGTGGTTATACCACCTATTACATCCAGGTTATTTTTTAATGTATCGACGATCATAACAGCCATGGCGGTATCAGGTCCGGCGTTATTTACGGTGATAACAAAATTTGCTTTACCACCTGTCTGCAACGGCGTAGTGGTTGTTAATGCTTTCCGGAGCTGTACATCCGCTGATTTAATATTAGGACCTGCATTCACCTTTGTAACCACCTTCCCGCTGCTATTATTACTAAGATCCGGATCTGTTGCACCAGCCGGCACTTCAATAAGCGCCTGGTTAACTAATTGCCCAACACCTGATACTCTACCGGTAATGCCTATACGTATTGCTGCACCAGCCGGGAAGACACCCGCCGTTATTTTCACAGTATTGCCATTTATGGTCATCTGTATTCCGGCAGCACCACCTGTAGCAGATAATACTACTGCATAAGCGCCCTGTATACCAGCTGGCAGTACATCCGTAATAACAGCACCATCTCCGTTAGCAGGACCGTTATTACTTGCATTGAGTACATAAGTAACAGAATCACCGTCACTGAGTTCAGACGGACCGGCTTTACTGATTTGCAGATCGGTCATTCTTGTTATTGTGGTGGTAGTGGTATTGGAGGAAACACTCACCTCATTTGTTATGGCGGTGGCCTGGTTATTAATAGTTCCTGTAAATGACGGATCTATTTTGCCGGTGATTTGCAGGTTCACCGTATTATTGGCACCCGCTGGAATGTTCGCATGCAACGTCACATTATTTCCAGTACCGCTGGCAGCACCTGTTATTTGTGCATTACCGCCTGTTGTAGCCATCCAGCTCACACCGGCGAGGGTAGCAGGTACCACATCATTGATCGCCACATCTGTGGCATCAGATGGCCCGTCGTTAGTAACAGTGATGATATACCTTAGGCTATCACCTGCAATAGCTGCTGCTAGTGCCTGTTTTACGATATGTAAAATTGATTTCTTCGTTACTACTGTGATGACTGGTGGAGTCGGAATTGAATCTCCGGTGCCTGGTTTCAGCACAGCGATATTAGTCAGGGAAGTGGCGGTAGTATTGGCAGGTACCACACCAGTGATGTTTACCTGTACAATGTTTGCACTTCCTGCATTGATATTACTCTTCACCAATACATTGTTACCGGTACCTGTTGACGCACCCACTATCTGTGAAGTACCATTAGCGGTAGCAGTCCAGCTTACATTAGTAATAACTGCCGGCACCATATCTGTAATATTTACCCCTGCGGCATCAGACGGACCACCATTGGATGCGATGATGACATAATGGATCGTATCGCCGGCATTGACCGGGCCGGAGCTGGTTTTGGTAATGCTCAGCGATGGTTTACTGCTTACAATAGTGGCGGTAGTATTGGAGGAAACACTCACCTCATTTGTTATGGCGGTGGCCTGGTTATTAATAGTTCCGGTAAATGATGGATCTATTTTTCCGGTGATCTGCAGGTTCACCGTATTATTGGCACCCGCTGGAATGTTCGCATGTAACATCACATTATTTCCAGTACCACTGGCAGCACCTGTTATTTGCGCATTACCGCCTGTAGTAGCCATCCAGCTTACGCCGGCGAGGGTAGCAGGCACCACATCACTGATCGCCACATCTGTGGCATCAGATGGCCCGTCGTTAGTAACGGTGATGATATACCTTAGACTATCACCTGCAATAGCCGTAGCTGGGGCCTGTTTTACGATATGAACAGATGGTTTCTTCGTTACTACTGTGATGACTGGTGGAGTCGGAATAGAATCTCCGGTACCTGGTTTCAGCACAGCGATATTAGTCAGGGAAGTGACGGTAGTATTGGCAGGTACCACACCGGTGATATTTACCTGTACCGTGTTTCCACTTCCTACATTGATATTACTTTTCACCAATACATTATTACCGGTACCTGTTGATGCGCCCACTATCTGTGAAGTACCGTTAGCGGTAGCTGTCCAGCTTACATTAGTAATAACTGCCGGCACCATATCTGTAATATTCACCCCTGCGGCATCAGATGAGCCAGCATTGGATGCGATGATTACATAATGGATCGTATCGCCGGCATTGACCGGGCCGAAACTGGTTTTAGTAATGCTCAGCAATGGTTTGCTGCTTACAATGGTGGCGGTAGTATTAGAGGAAACACTCACCTCATTTGTTATGGCGGTGGCCTGGTTGTTAATTGTTCCGGTAAATGATGGATCTATTTTTCCGATGATCTGCAGGTTCACCGTATTATTGGCGCCCGCTGGAATGTTCGCATGCAACGTCACATTATTTCCATTACCGCTGGCAGCACCTGTTATTTGTGCATTACCGCCTGTTGTAGCCACCCAGCTAACACCGCTGAGTGTAGCAGGCACCACGTCATTGATCGCCACATCTGTGGCATCAGAAGGGCCGTCGTTAGTAACAGTGATGATATACTTCAGACTATCACCTGCAATAGCCGTAGCTGCTGCCTGTTTCACGATATGAACAGATGGTTTCTTCGTTACTACTGTGATGACTGGTGGAGTCGGAATTGAATCTCCGGTGCCTGGTTTCAGCACAGCGATATTAGTCAGGGAAGTGACGGTAGCATTGGCAGGTACCACACCAGTGATATTTACCTGTACCGTGTTTCCACTTCCTGCATTGATATTACTCTTCACCAATACATTATTACCGGTACCTGTTGACGCGCCCACTATCTGTGAGGTACCATTGGCGGTAGCAGTCCAGCTTACATTGGTAATAACAGCCGGCACCATATCTGTAATATTTACCCCTGCGGCATCAGATGGACCCGCATTGGATGCGATGATGACATAATGGATCGTATCGCCGGCATTGACCGGGCCGGAACTGGTTTTGGTAATACTCAGCAATGGTTTGCTGCTTACCTGCGTAGTGGCTGTTGAAGTAACAGTGTTGTTATTGGCATCCGTTGCACCGGCCGTATTGGTGATCCTGCCGGCGAAACCTGGATTGATCTTACCACTGATCTGTATGTTAATCGCATTGCCTGCACCTGCGGCAATGTTGCCACTCAGCGTTACCGTATTGCCGTTGCCGTTAGTAGGTCCTGTTACCTGTGCATTGCCACTCGCTGTAGCGCTCCAGCTTACTCCTGTAAGCGTATCTGATACCATATCACGAATCTGTACACCGGTAGCATCAGATGGGCCGTCGTTAGTAACGGTGATCGTATACTTCAGGCTATCACCTGCAATAGCAACTGCTGGGGCCTGTTTCACGATATGAACAGATGGTTTCTTCGTTACTACTGTGATGACTGGTGGAGTCGGAATAGAATCTCCGGTACCTGGTTTCAGTACAGCGATATTAGTCAGGGAAGTGGCGGTAGTATTGGCAGGTACCACTCCCATGATATTTACCTGTACAGTGTTTGCACTTCCTGCATTGATATTACTTTTCACCAATACATTATTACCGGTACCTGTTGATGCACCCACTATCTGTGAAGTACCATTAGCGGTAGCTGTCCAGCTTACATTGGCAATAACAGCCGGCACCATATCTGTAATATTTACCCCTGCGGCATCAGACGGACCACCATTGGATGCGATGATTACATAATGGATGGTATCGCCCATATTCACCTGGGCTACACTGGTTTTAGTAATGCTCAGCGATGGCTTGCTGCTTACGGCTGTAGTAGCAGCTGCATTGTATATCTTCCCACTGGAATCTGTTACCCTGGCAGTATTGGTGATAGTACCCGCGAAATCAGGATTGATCTTACCAATGATCCACAGCTGGATTACATTGCCTGAACCCGCAGGGATATTAGCTTTCAGGGTAACATTTTTACCATTACCTTCAGATGATCCGATAATCTGTGCTGCTCCGGCGGCAGTGGCTGTCCATCTTACCCCCACAAGCGTATCAGAAACGATGTCGGTGATCTGTATGTTCCTTGCATCCGAAGGGCCATTATTAGCCAATGTGATATTATAACGCAAACTATCTCCTGCATTGGCTGTTGCCGGTGCTACCTTCGTTATATTAAGTACTGCAATACTATGGATAACTGTACTAACCGGTGGAGATGTCACTGTAGTTCCATCTGTCTTTTTCAGTGTAGCCGTATTAGTTATCACACCAGCGGCGGCATCCGGTGCGACTACTCCGTTAATTGTTATCTGTATTTTATTCTGCGTACCAGCTGCAATATTTCCGCCAACAGATATATTATTGCCCACACCGGAAACGGGGCCTGTTATCTGTGCATTTCCTGAGGTCACTGCGGTCCAGGTTACCTTTGTTACACCGGCAGGTACCAGGTCTGTAATAGTAATACCATTTGCATCAGAAGGTCCCTGGTTAGTGGCCGTGATTACATAACTGATACCATTGCCTGCGTTCACACTGTCAGGGCCAATTTTTTCCACAGTCAATAAAGACTGATTGCTGACGATAGTGTTTACGCTGGAGGTATATACCTTTCCATTCTCATCTTTAGCTTGTGCTATATTTGTAAAGCTGCCTGTGAACTGAGGATCAATTCTTCCTGATACAGCTACTTCCACTCCATTACCTGGTCCGGCCGGAACATTTGCATTGAAGGCAATCTGGTTACCAATGCCGGAAACAGGTGTACCTGTCGGCAATGTAGCGCTACCCTGTGTTGTAATAGTCCAGCTTACATCCTGGATCTGCGCAGGCACCTGGTCTGATATCATTCCATTTACAAGATCTGACGGACCTGTATTTTCAAGACTTATTGTATAGTTGATAATGCTACCGGCTATAGCATTGCGCGGACCAGCTTTGGAGAATTGCACACCAGGTCTGTTAATAATATGCGTATTCACAGAATCTCCGGCTACTATCTTTCCATTGAAACTTACAGATGCACTATTTTGTACAACTCCGGTAATACCTGATGCAATAGTGCCTGAAATCGTTACCAGTACATTATGCTGCTCACCGGCCGGAATATTGGCACTGATACTAATGTTATTACCTGTTCCGCTATTTGCACCATTAATGACAGCACCGGTAGGCTGTGCATTCCATGTTACATTTTGTATAGTTGCCGGTACCACATCACCGATCGTAATATTATTCGCATCTGATGGGCCATTATTGGATACCAGTAAAGTATACCTGATGGTACTGCCGGCAGATATAGTATCAGGAGCAGATTTGCTGATATGCAATGCTGCCTGCTGATTAACAACTGTAACCACTGGCGGTGTGTTGGTGGTGACACTATTGATGGTATAGCTGGCAATGTTGGTAATGTTACCTGAGAAGGCAGGGTTAATGGTACCACTCACGTCAATGACTATACGATTACCTGCTCCTGCCGGAACGCTGGCTATCAGATTTACATTTCCCGGATGATCTGTAATATTTCCACCCGGTATAATTGCTGTGCCGGACATCTTAGCTGACCACAGCGTATTTTGCAATGCTGCCGGCAACAGGTCATTCACTGTAATATTCACTGCATCTGAAGGACCATCATTACTTAAGATAATACTGTAACTAATAGTTCCTCCCGCAATAGCTGTAGCAGGGCCGGATTTAACAAGACGTAATCCCGGTTTGCCAACCACCTGCGTTACTACTTTATTGGATACATAATTTGTACCTCCGGCAGTAGCCGTTGCCTGGTTATTTACAGGTCCTGTATATGATGGAAGTAAGGTACCTGTAATCACTACATGAATCACATTTCCGGCGCCCGCAGGAATATTACCGGTGAAGCTGACATTACCTGATTGTTGTTGCAGATTTCCTCCTTCTACAGTAGCAGCACCTGCTGCTGTTGCAGACCATACTGTTGCTTTCAGCTGTGCAGGCAATACATCAGCTATATTTACCTTCACTGCATCAGAAGGACCATCATTATACACATCAACGGTATAGGTAATGGTAGTTCCCGCTACAGCAGTGTCCGGCGCAGCTTTCACCAGTCGCAGACCTGTTTGCGTAGTCAATTGTGTAACTACAGTATCTGCCATTGGCGCACCATTCACAGGTGTAACAGTAGCCACATTGGTTAAGGTACCGATAGCTGCTGCATTCACCGTACCATTTATATTGACAAGAATAGTATTACCACTTCCTGCGGGTATATCTGCTTTGAAGCTCACATTGCCCGGCCGGTTAACAATATTACCGCCCGTTATCACAGCGCCACCACCGGCAGTAGCAGACCATACTGCATTTTTCAGGTCAACCGGCAACAGGTCACTTACGGTCACCCCTGCTGCTGAAGAAAGACCATTATTACCAAGTGTAATAGCATAGGAAATCTGTGCACCGGCCGCTGCTTTCCCCGGACCGGATTTATGTATAGTAAGACCAGGTTTATTTTGCACCAATGTGCGCACGTCATTACTTACAACTGTTTGTCCGTTTCCATTAATCACCGCCCTGTTGATCATGCTGCCTTCAAATGCAGGATCGGTTTTACCGGCTACATTTACTGTAATAACACCACCTACCGGTATGTCAGCAATAATGGCTATTATATTTCCACTACCTGTGCCAGGATTGGTAATGATGGCATTGTTGGCAACGGCAGACCAGGTGGTGGTATTTATTGCACCAGGAATGGTGTCTTTAATATTTACACCGGTAGCAGCAGATGGACCATTGTTGCGTATTTCCAGCATATAGCTCATCGTATCACCGGCAATTACCTGTGCAGGTCCGGACTTCACCACAGACAGGCCCGGAACGGCTGTTACGACTGTATTCACCGTTACTGTTGCAGGTCTTGGATCTATTATTCCTATTGCCGGCACCGCTGTAGCTGTATTGATAAGCGTGCCACTGAAAGCCGGATTCACAATGCCTTTCACTGTAAGCGTAACGATACCAGTGTTGGCAGGAATATCTGCTGTTAATGAAACATTACTGCTACTACCACTGGCTGGCAAAACAGTGGCTCCATTTGCCGCTGTAGCTGTCCAGCTAACCTGCTGCACATCTGCCGGGATTACATCATTTATAGTTGCGCCGGTGGCATCTGCAGGTCCGCCATTATTTACTGTTACCACATACGTGATTGCTTCACCGGCAGCCATAGCGGCAGGTGCTGTTTTATTAATCCGCAGGTCCACAGACTTATTTACAGAAGTCGTTACAGTGCTGGTCTTTGTGCCTCCGGACACAGCTGCAACTGTATTCACAATTGTATTAGCTGCATTCACCCGTACTGTACCGGTAACCGTAATGGTAACGGTACCTGAATTGCTACCTCCAACCCTGGCTATTAAACTGATATTATTACCACTTCCTCCTGTTGTAAATACCTGTGCATTACCCGTCGCGGAGGCTGTCCATACAACGCCACTGATATCAACAGGTACTACATCTGTAATGGTAACTTCACCCGCATCAGAAATACCTGAATTCGTTAATACGATATTGTATGTAATCTTATCCAATACATTAACACTGGCTGGTCCGGACTTGGAAATCTGCAGGCCAAGATCAGTTGTGATATTGGTACTTATACTGCTGGTATTATTGGCAGGAACAGTTTCCGTTACATCAACAGGTGCTGTTACAGTAGCTGTATTGGTAATAGAACCGGTTGCAGCAGCAGGATCCACCATGCCAGTTATTGTTACCGTAATGCTGTTACCGGGGCCTCCGGCAATATTAGCATTCAGCGCAATGTTATTACCTGTAACAACCGGTGTTGTTGTACTGGCGCTGCCAGTGGAAGTAACACTCACATTATTGATAGTAATACTTGCCGGTACCGAATCATGGATAGCTGCATTGGTTACATCAGAAATTCCCCTGTTGGTGATCAACAGTTCGTAAGTAATATTTTGTCCTGCTGCAATGTTGGCTGGACCGGACTTCACTATTACCAGGTCAGCTTCCTTATGTACAGCAGTAACCACTGTTGATGTAACAGGGTTGCCGTTTTCCAGGTTAGCAGGCGGTGTAACAGTGACAGTATTAATAATATTGGAACCATTTACTGTTGCCGGATCAATAGTACCATTCACAACAATAGTGATATTGTTAGTTGAGCCGGCAGGAAGATTTCCTGTCAGATTTATATTTCCGGTACCACTTGCAGCAGATACGGAACTGTTTGTACCACTGGCAACAGCAGTCCATACCGGTTGCAGAATGTTGGACGGAATGATATCTGAAACAGATAATCCTTTTACATTGGAAGGGCCCTGATTGGTGACCGTGATAGTATAACTGATTTTTTCACCGGCAGCAGCAGTACCTGGTCCGCTCTTTACCACACGCAGATTGGCTCTGCGGCTTACCACGGTATTAACTGTAGATACCACAGGTTGTTGTCCCGGAATACCCGCTACAGCACTATTCGAAATACTATCACCCGTAAAATCAGGGCTAAGTATACCCGTTACCGTTATATCAATATCATGTCCCTGCCCTGCGGGTATATTACCAATTACACTCACATTGCCGGTGCCATTATTTACATTAACGCTGGTACCAACACCTGTCGCTACTGCCGTCCATGCAGGATTCAGGATCGCCGGATCCAGTACATCCCCGATAGTTACGTTACGGGCATCGGATGGGCCGCCGTTTTGCAAATGAATGGTATATGTAACCGGCTCTCCGGCAAACAGTCTGCTAGGACCACTTTTACTAAATTTCAGCAATGATTGAACCAGTACCTTCGTCACTGCTGTATCCTTTACCGGTATTGGCTGATCAGGGGAAGATGCATAAGCAATATTCTGCAGTAAGCTGCCTGTAAAGGCAGGATCTATCACGCCTTTTACAGTTACTATAATATTATTAACCTTAACGCCTGCAGGAATATTTCCTGTAACAGCAATCTGGTTGCCGCTACCGGAACCTCCACTGATAACAGTGGCTCCGCCAAGCTTAACGGCCGTCCAGGTAACATTCTTTATAGCCGCAGGAACCGTATCGGTGAAGTTCACACCCGGCGCATCAGAAGGCCCATTATTACTTAAATTGATGAGATAGATAATACTTTGACCAGCCGCCTCCTGGGAAGGGGCTGATTTTATTACCGATAATGCGGTCTTCTTTATAATATGAGTCAGCGTTTGATTGGATGTAACCGGCGTTTGTCCGGCTGCTGTAGCAAGTGCCACATTAGGAATATCACCAGTGAAGGATGGATCTACTGTTCCTGTAATGGTAAGCGTAATCACGTTACCGGCTCCGGCAGGAATACCGCCGGTAAGCATTACATTACTTCCGGTACCGCTTCCTGACTGTACGGTAGCTGATCCCGTTGCTACCGCCGACCATGTTACATTCCTGACGAAGGCAGGGATGGCATCAGTAATGGTAACATTCGGAGCATCTGAAGGTCCGATGTTGGTAGTGGTAATGGTATAAACAATATTACTTCCGGCAAACAAGGTATCGGGTGCGGATTTCACTACCTGTATACCCGGTGCATTGATCACATTCGTTATTACGGTATCACTGCGGCTGGTATCCTTATTGTTCACAAAAGCAGCCGATGTATTCATCAGCGTACCGGTAAAGTTCGGCGCTATTGTGCCTGTAACGGTAACGAATATATGATTAGCGGTACTTGCATTCAGATTTGCATGTAGGGAAACATTATTACCAGTACCCGTTCCGCCACTGATAATATTACCATTACCGATTAAGTTGGTAGACCACGTAACATTTGTTATCTGCGATGGAACAATATCCTGTATGAGCACATTATGTGCATCCGACTTGCCATAATTGGTTACTACCAGCGTATAACTGATCTGATCTCCTGCCTTCGCCTGTGTTGGTCCTGTTTTGCTGACACTTATCAACGGATCATTTGTTATAATAGTAGATGCGGTGGCGGTTACCGTTGGTGCACCGGTAACCGCTGCGGTAGCCTGGTTATTAAGTGTTCCGGATATGGCCGGGTTTACAGTACCATCTACAAAAATGGTAACACTTCCGGTACCCGCCGGTATATTCGCTGTAACCGTTACATTATTGGTGCTTCCTGTAGCACCGGAAATAATGGAAGCTCCTCCCGCTGTAAGAGATGTCCAGCTGCTTCCCTGCACCACGGCATTAACACTGTCCATAATATTAACATTCACCGCATCAGAAGGTCCTGCATTGGTCACCTGTAATGTATACCGGATATGATCGCCGGCAGAAATAGTAGCAGGTGCTGTTTTAGTGATCTGCAATGCCGGTTTGCTGATAACATGTGTGATTACTGTATCTGATATTGCCGGTGTACTGCCGTTAACGGTACCGGTAGCAAAATTGGTCAGATCTCCGGTGAAAGCCGGGGTAATAGTACCTGTTACGGAGATAATGACATACGGTTGTTTACCTGCCGGTATATTCCCTGTTACGGTAATAATGTTACCGCTACCACTCGCACCGCTCACCAGGCTTGCACCACTTACTGCAATTGCTCTCCATTTAACATTTGATAAGTTAGCAGCAACAGTATCCTGTATAATCGCATTTATTGCATCAGATAATCCTATATTATTAGCTGTTACAGTATACGTGATCTCTTGTCCGGCTACAGCTGTATCCGGACCGCTCTTATCTACTATTAATTTAGGCGTACTAACAATATTTGTGATCACAACACCGGAGCTGATTACCGGACCACCATCTGTACTTATAAACGCCTGGTTCCTGACCTGGCCCGTGAAAGTTGGATTTATTTTTCCTGCAATGAAAACATCAATAGAATTGGAATCTCCCGCCGGTATATCTCCTATTACCTGTGCCACTCCGTTAACAACCTGACTAGAAGAAACGGTAGCACTACCATGAGGGATTGCTGTGATTCCCGGGTTCTGCACAACAGTTGAAATTGTGTCCAGTAATAAAGCATGTAATGCATCTGATGGTCCGCTATTGGTAATCTTAATAAGATATAACATAGTACCTCCGGCAGTTCCATTCACGGGTCCACTCTTGGTCAGCGCCAGTCCGGGATTATTTCTGATCTGTGTAATCACCTCATTGGAAGTAACAGGCTGTTGTCCGTTAACCGCCACAGATGCCACATTACGGATATTTCCTGCTGCACCCGGACGAATAGTACCCTGCACTGTAATAGTAACACTATTGCTACTGCCGGCTGGAATATTCGCGTTAACAGATAACGTATTGCCATTACCGTTAGCCCCACTGTTGATGACAGCATTACCAGCAGCAGTGGCTATCCAGCTGACATTTGTCATCGTGGTTGGCCCCACTACATCTGAAATAACCGCCTGCAAAGCATCTGAAGGGCCGCTGTTATTAACAGTAATCGTATAAGTGATATTACTGCCTGCATCAGCAGAAGCAGGTCCTGCTTTCACGATCTGTAAACCTGGCTGGTTATCTACCACTGTTTTATTGAATGCAGTTACGGTAGTATCTCCGGGCAGCTGTGCTGTAGCAGTATTTAATAAAGTATCTGTTGCAGATGAAATAACACTACCATTGATCTGCACCGTCACTACATTCGCCAGTCCTGCCGGAATATTTACAACAGTACTGATATTATTACCTGTACCGCTTGCAGGAGCACCTGTTCCCAGCGAAGCCCCTCCGGCTGTTGTTAAGGACCAGGTAGTATTTGTGATGGCAGCCGGCACTACATCTGACAGTATTATACCATTGGCATTTGAAGGACCGGCATTCGTCAGTTTAAGCAGATAACTGATCGGCTGACCAGCTGCAATACGGCCGGTAGCAGGTCCCTGCTTGATCAGCGTTAGACCTGTTGTATTCTGTAATACAGTATTAATGGTATTGGAAAAAACAGGTGGCTGTCCGGTCACTGTAGCAGCCGCTGTGTTAGCCAAACTACCAACAGCAGCAGGATCTATCGTTCCGCTAATATTCACGGTGATGATATTGCCTGCACCTGCCGGCAGACCAGCCGTGAAATTAACAGCGCCGTTGCCATTGGAAACACTGGCGGTAGCAGTGCCGGCAGTGGTAACTGACCATACAGGGTTTTGTATTACTGATGGTAATTGATCAGCAATAGTAACACCCGTTACATCCGAAGGCCCGTTGTTAACAATTTTCAACTGGTAACTGATAGGTGTACCAGCTGTTGCACTTGCTGGTCCTGTTTTAGTAATAACAATAGCAGATTGCGGATTAGGTGTATCCGTATCCGTAGCTGTATTGCCTGCAGGATTAATATTATTGTATCCGGGTGGAATAACGATACTGGCAGTATTGGTCAGTGGTCCGGTATAGTTTGACGGTATTGCTAACGTTAAGGTATATACGATCTGACTACCTGCCGGCAAATTCATTGGCTGGTTAATAGGTCCTGAACCCGAATCCTTGGACTGGCCTCCTCCAGGAGTAGCAGCTGTCCAGGAAGCAGTAGTAATCCCTGCCGGAAGCGGATCCAGGAAAGTGGCGCCGGTCAGCGAGGATGGCCCGTTATTAATAATAGTGATCTTGTATTGTGTGTTGGTCCCCGCTGTATAGGTAGTGGTATTATCTGTTTTAGTGACTACCACTTCTACTGATTTGTTTACCGGAGTTACCAGTGTGGTAGTTGCCGGTGTAGGATCAGGCACTGCGGCAGGAGGGGTGGCACTTGCAGCATTAGTTAAGCTAGTACCGGTAAACTGCGCAGCTACCTGACCTGCAATGGTCAGTGTGACAGAACCTCCGGGCGCGAGGTTTACGCCGGTCCAGTTACCGCTTGCACTCGCATAAGTACCTGCTGATGGTGTATAGGTATTTGCAACGAAGCCATTAGGCAAAGTATCCACTACTACAAATGTTTCCGAAGCATGTATGGTAGAAGGCCCATTATTAGTAACTGTAAGCGTATAAGTAAGTGGAGCGCCTGCCGTAGCGGTAGCAGGCGTAGCTATTTTGGTAATATTAAGATCAGCCCTGCCCTGGGTAATAGTGATATTTACCGTTGCCTGGGAACAGGCGCCCTGATTATCGCACACCTGGTATACATAGGAATCCCCACCAATAAAACCAGGTGACGGCGTATAGGTGAATGTTCCATCAGCGTTTTGCACTACTGTTCCAAATGCAGGAGGTGTCACCGGTGTAGTCGTTACCGTTAGTGGCTGGTTTTCCGGATCACTATCATTCGTCAACACATTACCACTTACCGGTACATCTCTTAGCGTGGTAAAATTGTCGTTCACTGCTACCGGTGGATTGTTAGGCACCACCCCTGTTACTGAGGAAGTATTATTTCCCTGTACAGGATCCGGAATATCTGCCGGTGTGCTGACGGTAGCTGTATTACTGATATTAGTTCCTCCTACAGCCGTAGCAGCTACATTACCGGTAACATTGATCACTATCTTGTTGCCTGGAGCGAAAGGAATATCACCATTTGCATTGATGGTACTACCGGTACCGGATACAGGCCTTAATGCCACATTGGTACCGGTTACAACAGATGACCAGGAAGGATTCACCAACTGCGCGGGTAATACATCCTGCAGGGTAAAACCATATACATCTGTTGGTCCCAGGTTTTCAACAGTAATTGTATAATTCAACGGACTATTAGTCTTATAGCTGTTGCCCGCATCTGACTTAGTGATTTTAAGATCGGCTTGCCGTACATATTTCAATACCACTGTATCTACACTGGAAGTACAATTTCCATTGGAGATAGTCCAGGTAAGTACTGCTGTTGTATTGGGCTGCAATGTAACCAGCGTATTAGGATTGGAAGGCGCAGCAATAACTGCACTGCCGCTCACCTGCGCCCATGTTCCTGTACCACTTACCGGCGCATTGGCATTCATTGTAAACTGCCCGTTATTATTCTTCGTCTGATCCGGACCGGCATTAGCAGCATCCGGCTGGGCATATACCTGGAGCTGCATAGTATCTGTTGATACCGGGCAGGTGCCACTGCTGATAGTCCATACCAGGGAATAAATACCTGGTACCAGGTTCTGCACAGCAGTATTGGGCAATGCTGCATTTACAAACGTAAGTGTATTGGGACCTGCTATCTGCGACCAGGTACCCGTACCTGCTGCAGGTGTATTGCCCGACAGTGTGGTTGTGGTAGCATTACACAATTGCTGATCCTGACCTGCATTGGCAACAGTTGGCACCGGGCTTACATTTATCTGTACTGTGTCCATAAAGGGTGGACAGGTACCATTACGAATCGTCCACACAAAATTATAACTACCCGCTACCAGCCCACTGATACCGGTATTGGACAATGTTGTATCTGCAAACACCGCGCTATTAGGCCCACTGATCTGATGCCAGCCACCAGTGCCTGTTACAGGCGTATTTCCGGCCAACGTAGCTGTGGTTACGTTACAGGGACTTTGATCCGGCCCCGCGTTGGCTACAGTAGGCAATGCGCTCAGCTTAATGAGCATGGTATCAGTAGAGGGGGCACATCCTCCGTTACTCACGGTCCATACAAATGTGTAAGTACCGGCTATCAGGCCGCTGATACCTGTATTGGCTACTGCTGCATTGTTAATGACAGCTGTATTAGGGCCTGATACTTCTGTCCATGCACCTGTACCTGATGTTGGAGCAGTAGCTGCTAATGTGGCATTTGTTACTCCGCACAAAATCTGGTCAGGACCTGCATTGGAAGTAGATACGCCTCCACTCACAAAAGTAGTGTCCCGCAAAATGTTATTACAGCCGCCTCCTGAAGGAGGGGCATCACATTCGTGTAGAGGATCAGTTGGTATGGAAATGAGAGGATCAGAGGCATCTATATCCAGGTCTGTGGCAGAACGCAGCAAACTCGCCTGTGCAATGGCCAGCGTAGCAGGTGCAGGTGAAGTAACTATCACTGAAAAAATATACCTGGCAGAACTGCCGCTGGTAAGCGTTACAGAATCAACATAACCGGTAGTACTCACAGAACTGCCGGCACCAAAGGAACCTGAGCCCCCTGTGATAGTTCTGCTGACGAGAGAAATATTATTCAGGGCAGTTGGCACACTGAAATTAAAACGACCATTCACAGCAGAATCAGGACCATTATTCCGGATGTTCACCTGTACCTGGTATGGTACATTCAAACATCCGAGTTTACCTGGTGGCATTACAAGCGATACCACCTGCAGGTCCATATTGCGGCGGGTATCTATTGCATCTTTTGCGGTATTATTGGCTGTATTGGCCTCATATTCATTGGTAACAGTAGCTGTATTGGTAATACTGTCGGGAGCATTGGATGCCACTGTGACCGGGATATTGATGGGCGGATACGTAGCACCCGGCGCCAGTGAATCCGTTCTGGTGGCAGTAATGTTATTACCGGTGCCGGAGAATGTCCAGCCGGTACCGGTTGGAGTACCCGCTGTGAGGCCGGCAGGCACTACATCCTGCACTGTTACGGTACTCAACATGGGTTTGGTATTAGTCCCCACATTGTTCACACTGATCGTATAAGTACCACTCAATCCTTTCCTCAATTTGCCACTATGCGTTTTGGCAATGGCCAGATCCGGCGCTATAATCTGTGTACTGACCCTTGATGTATCATTGGTAGGATCTCCATCACTTATACCGGTTGGAATGGGATTCACATAAGCAGTATTGGTAAGTACCCCGTTAGGTGGCATGCCGGTAACCGTTCCGGTTACTGTAAAAGTAGAAACACTGTTAGCCTGCATGGCTAAAGTAGCGTTGGATAAACTTGTACTTGTATAGCCGGTAGCGGAGTTACCTACTGTTCCGCTGAAAACTACATTGGTGATATTAAAACCATTGTTTGGTGTAAACAGATCTGTCAGTGGTAGTCCGTTAACTATAGATGCTGTTTCATTGTATACATTAACGGTATAGACAAGCTGGTCTCCTACCCTGGCTACCGGTTTGTTTACCAGCTTCTGGGTCCTGATATTACCAGGCGTGGTAATGATCAGATTTCTTACTTCATGTTTATTAACAGCTCCACCTGTAGAAGCAGCAAATCCCAGTTTAAGCCTGGCAGGTGGTGGAGAAGTAATGGTGATAGGGCCAAACAAGGTACTGAGTGCTCCTCCCGGTGTAGTGGTAGATTTTACCACTAACACAAATTGCCCGAGTCCGTTGGGGGTAAGGATTATCTGCACCCGGCGATAAAATTGTGTTGGTGTTGGTCTTACAGTTGTGGCTACATCATAATCCAGAGAGGTACCTACATTGGTTCCGCCAATATAGCTATAGGTGGGTGCTGGACCTCTGGCAGAAATAAAATTAGTGAACAGGGTACCGCAATTTGCAGTCTGTCCCCCACTTTTTCCATCACTACAGTTGGAGTAGTTACCATATTCATCTATTCCCACACCAACGTAACCACCACGCAGCCCTGTATTGCTGGTACTGGTAGATTGTGCATATCCAAGACTTCCTCCCCTTGCCCCAAGACTGAAGGTGGTACTGTTTATTATATCATCAAACAGAAAAACAGAAAAACCATCTGCGCCGGCAGCAGAAGTAGCTCTCCAGGATACATATTCAAAATCCATCAGGACTCCTAATGTAGATGGAAATCCCTGGTTAACAAAAGCATAGCCTACCTGGTTGTTCAAATCTTCTGTAAGTCTCAGCCATCCCTGCCCCGCGGGATCTATAGTACCGGAAGTAAGCTTGGCAGCCCCTCCCAGGGTAGTATTTCCCTGCGAATTACTTTTAAAATCCTGCGTAATCGTAAACTGTGCGTGGACTACATTAAAAACAAAACAGGAACAAACGATAAGGATAGTAGTCCTGCATACGCATTTCACTGCGGAAACAGAGAGTAAACTTACACCCATGCAAAATGGTTTTAACAACTAAACAGACGTATAAAACAATAGCGTACTATTCCGGCACAAAGTCAGGGGCACATGACAACTGAAACAATTATAAGAGACAATAACTGACTGATATGTTCACTAAAAAGAAGAAGGTTATGAACAGGATTAAAATTACCCTTATGCGGTTGAGCGAGGTTATAACTTCAGCAAATGTATAGCAGACTGTTAAATAAATAACAAAATAATGAAGAAAAAATATCTCACAGATTGAAAATCTTATATATTATAAAGTATAATAATAAAATAAAAATCAGTTATCTGCAAAAAGGATAAAACAAAAAAAGGGCTTTACCATTTACTGGTAAAGCCCTTCTATATTTTTAGCAATAAAGGAATTGCTTATGCAAATCTTGGTTTCAGTTCATTTGCCAGTGTAACCATTTTCTTGATGCCATCTTCCGGCAGGTTACCTTTTTTGAACTCAGCCAGTACTTCTGGTAAACGCACCTGCATTTCATTCAGGAACGCTTCTTCAAAAGCACGTACTTGTTTTACAGGAACATCACGCAGCAAACCATTAGTACCCAGGTAAATCATGGCTACCTGTTTTTCTACAGCGTACGGGCTGAACTGTGCTTGTTTCAGGATCTCCACGTTACGGGCACCTTTGTCGATAACTGCTTTGGTAGCAGCATCCAGGTCACCACCGAATTTGGAGAAAGCCTCCATTTCACGGTATTGTGCCTGATCGAGTTTCAGGGTACCAGAAACTTTTTTCATGGATTTGATCTGTGCGTTACCACCTACACGGCTTACAGAGATACCCACGTTGATCGCCGGACGGATACCAGCGTTGAACAGGTTACCTTCCAGGAAGATCTGACCATCGGTAATGGAGATCACGTTTGTAGGAATGTAAGCAGATACGTCACTCGCCTGTGTTTCGATGATAGGCAAAGCTGTCAGGGAACCACCACCTTTTACCAGGTGTCTGATAGACTCTGGTAAGTCGTTCATCTGCTGTGCAATGGCATCATTGCTGATGATTTTTGCAGCACGCTCGAGTAAACGGCTATGCAAGTAGAATACGTCACCAGGGTATGCTTCACGACCCGGAGGACGTTTCAGCAACAGGGATACCTCACGGTAAGCAACTGCCTGTTTGGACAGATCATCATAAACGATCAGTGCAGGGCGACCTGAGTCACGGAAAAATTCACCAATCGCAGCACCGGCAAACGGAGCGTAGAACTGCAATGGAGCAGGATCAGCAGCGTTAGCAGCAACGATAGTAGTATAAGCCATAGCACCTGCTTCCTGTAATGTTTTCATTACACCGGCAACAGTGGATGCTTTCTGACCAATCGCTACGTATATGCAATAAACAGGTTTACCTGCTTCGTAAAATTCTTTCTGGTTGATGATAGTGTCAATGCAGATGGCTGTTTTACCAGTCTGACGGTCACCAATCACCAGCTCACGCTGACCACGACCAACAGGGATCATAGCATCGATCGCTTTTACACCTGTTTGCAGTGGTTCCTTTACCGGCTCACGGTACAGTACACCTGGCGCTTTACGCTCCAGTGGCATTTCATACAGTTCACCTTTAATCGGACCTTTACCATCAATAGGATTACCCAGTGTATTGATTACACGGCCTACCACACCTTCGCCCACGTTAATGGAAGCGATCTTTTTGGTACGACGTACTTTATCACCTTCTTTAATACCTGCTGACTGACCCATCAATACCACACCCACGTTATCTTCTTCCAGGTTCAGTGCGATAGCTTTTACACCGTTGCTAAATTCAACTAGCTCACCATAACCCACATTACCTAAACCGTATATGCGGGCAATACCATCACCCACCTGCAATACAGTACCCACCTCTTCCAGGTCGGCAGAAGCATTGAAGTTGCTTAACTGCTGGCGTAATATCGCCGAAATTTCATCAGGTTTAATATCAACCATAATTATGATTTTAAAAAAAGTCGTTAGATAAATTTAGTATAACGACAACAGCTTTGCGTGTACGCAGCGGCTGCTGTATTTATTAACGTATATCAGATACGTAAATATTCTTGTTAAACTGTTGTTTAATGTCTTTCAGATCACGCAATATAGAAGCATCAAACAGCTGATCGTTTGCTTCCAGTACAAAACCACCAATCAGATCTGCGTTTACAGCAGCTTCCAGTTGGATTTGTTGTGTGCTTTCGCTGGCTATTTTCTGTTTAATAACATCGAGTGTAGCAGCATCTATTGCAACAGCGGTAGTGATTTTCACCGGGCTGATATTTTTCAGCACCATGTACTGGCGTGAAAATTCAGTGGCAATCTGAGGCAGCACACTTTCGCGGCCTTTGCTTACCAACAGGTTCAAAAAAGTGATGGAGGTAGTACCTACACGACCAGCCAGCACTGCTGCCAATATCTTTTGCTTTTTATCTGCCTTAATGATCGGGCTTTTAAGCAAACTCACCACATCGGGGTTGCTTTTCATCACCTGTTGTAAGAACAGCATGTCAGTATGCACCACTTCCAGCTGGTTCAGTTCCTGAGCCAGATCTATCAATGATTTTGCATACCGGGATGCTAAACGGGGATTCTGCATAATAAAAAAGCTTTTAGCTTTTAGCCTTTAGCCTTTAGCTGCTCACAGCTAATAACTAACAGCTAATATCTTAGTTCAATTTGATTTCTCCTGCGAGTTGTTTCACAAAACTTTCCTGTGCTGTTTTATCAACCAGTTCTCTTCTGAGCACTTTTTCTGCTACTTCGATAACGAGATTACCTACCTGGTTTTTCACATCCGTTAACGCAGCCATTTTCTGGTTTTCGATAGCGGTGTAAGCTTCGCTGATGATCTTTTTAGCTTCTGCCTGGGCTTGTACCTTGGCTTCGCTGATGATCATGTCTTTTGCGTCTTTTGCTTCTTTCAGGATCTTGCTTCTTTCAGCTTTAGCTTCCGCCAGCACATGTTCATGTTCTGCTTTCATCTGCGCCATTTCGTCCTTCACTCTTTCTGCAGTAGCAATGGATTCTGTGATAGAAGATTCCCTTTCTTTCAAAACAGCGAGGATGGGAGTCCATGCAAATTTTTTCAGGATGAGGAAAACGACGATGAAAATGAATAATGAAATAAGAAACAAGCCTAACGCGGGTTGCAACAGATCCATATAATTAGAATTTTATTATTTTGTTATTACTGATTTCAAGAAAGCTATTGAGAGATTAGATGATGAAAAATCTCTGAATAATAAAACACCAAAATAAAGATTACTGCATCCATTGCCCTGTGCGCCGGATGCAGTAAGAAGTTTGGCCTACAGAACTACCGCCAACAGACCTGCGATTACACCGAAAAGGGCAACACCCTCTACCAGCGCAGCAGCCAGGATCATGTTTGCACGGATGTCGTTAGCAGCTTCTGGTTGACGAGCGATAGACTCCAGCGCGCTCTTACCGATGTTACCTACACCAATACCAGCAGCAATAGCAGCGATACCAGCACCAACAGCACCACCAGCTTTAGCCAAGCCAGATGCAGCAGCAGCCTGCAATAAAATAGACAAAAGTGCCATAATGAATATGTATTTGAATTATAAAAAATTTCTAATCAAAAAAGTTGGGCATTCCGCTTTTTGTAAAATACCAAAGCTTAGTGGTGTGCCTTTTCATGCTCATGATCATGGTCATGACCACCTTCCATCGCCTGACCAATAAATACAGCGGTCAGGTTAGCAAAGATGAATGCCTGGATAAATGCTACCAGCAATTCCAGCATCATCATTACAATGTTGAACAGCACAGTAACAGGCAGGAAGCCGTAACCAGCTACCTTGTTCAATGAACCAAATATAAACACCAGGGATATAATACTCAAAATGATAATGTGGCCCGCCAGGATGTTGGCAAACAACCTGATCATCAGTGATACCGGTTTGGTAAACACACCGATCAACTCTACCGGCGCCAGGATAAACTTAACACCTAATGGAACAGGAGGATTAAAAATATGACCCCAGAAATGTTTGTTGGTACTGAGCATCGTAGCGATAAAGCTGATGATTGCCAGTGCTGATGTTACAGCCAGGTTACCGGTTACGTTGGCAGAACCAGGTAACAAGCCAAGCAGGTTATTGATAAGTATAAAAAAGAATATAGTCAGAATAAAAGGAGTATACCTCGCTGCGTGTTTACCAGGAATGTTAGGTTTAACTACCTCATCACGCATAAAAATAATCACTGGCTCTACCAGGCCCTGGAAACCTTTAGGCGCTTTTTTAGCACCACGGATTTTGTAAGCCTTCGCTACATTCAGCATGAGTACCACCAGCAAAATTGCGGCAATCAACATGGATGTAATGTTCTTCGTCATGGAAAGATCGTAGATCTCCACACCGGTAGGATTATCATTGGCATCTACTGCAATCACTTTCTGATCAGGAAATTTAGCAGGATCCAATCCTTTTTCCTTCACATAGTCGCCATTTATCAGGCGATAACCATCATGAGATTCATGTCCGTGATGAAACGCCGAAGAAGAAAATACGGAAGTACCCCGGGTAGGATTGTAGATAATCACAGGTAAAGGAATTGTTACATGTGTTTCACCTATACTGAACAGGTGCCAGTCATGTGCATCCTTTACGTGACCGAAAATCACTTCTTTAACATCAAATTTCTTTGGCTCTTCTGCGGTAGAAGCCTGCGCTGTAGCAGGCTCTCCTGTTACATGTTCCTCCGCATAAGAAAAATTACTAAAACTGTGAAGGCCTAAGACCATCACAAGAGCTACCATTCTATGTTTGAACCAATTGAAAGAAATCACCGTTTTCTGAAATTTTGCGCAAAGATACTCGTTTTTATCTTCAAAATTAAGCGACTTCGAAAAAAAAGAAGGATATATTGTAATTATATTGATAATCAATTGTTTATAATGAAAACGAGATTCGTTTTTAGGGATAAAAAGGCGGTTGAAATCAACCGCCTCTTGTAACTATCTCATATTAATATTTTCATCATTTGAAAGAAAGATATTTTTGCTCCGCTTTAATAATCCCGTTAAAAAAAGTTTCCAGTTCCTTAAATGTGGATGGTGCAGTAGATTTATTACAATTAGTTTTAAAGTGTCTGCTATACAATACAAAACGAGGCACTACACCTTGCTGACGTTAAATTGCATACTATGCAACCTATAATAAAACCCTTCCAGTCGCAGTAATTCTTCGTGTGTACCCATCTCCTTTATCTCTCCCTTATCCAGCACAATGATTTTATCTGCCTTACTGATGGTAGACAAACGGTGGGCAATAATAATGGCTGTACGATCCGCAATCAGCTTATCAATGGCGTGTTGGATCATCATCTCCGACTCTGTATCTACAGACGAAGTAGCCTCATCAAGGATCAGAATAGCCGGGTTATACAGCAATGCCCGTACAAACGAAATCAGCTGCCGCTGCCCGAGCGATAAGGTGCTGCCCCGTTCCATTACCTGGTAATCGTAGCCACCTGGCAGTTGCATAATAAAATCATGAATACCTATCAGCCGGGAGGCTTCCTCTACCTGTGCCCTGCTGATATTACTATTATGCAGTGTGATGTTGTCATAAATAGAACCTGAAAACAGGAATACATCCTGCAATACCACGCCTATCTTGCTTCGTAAAGCTTCCAGAGAATAGGCGGGCAACTCAATATCATCAATCTTAATACTCCCTTTCTGAATTTCATACAACCGGTTAAGGATACTGATGATGGTGGTTTTACCCGAACCGGTATGCCCTACAATAGCCACGGTATCTCCTGGCTTTGCATGAAAACTGATATTTTTCAATACATAACGGTCATCTACATACGCAAAATATACCTGGTCAAAAGTGATCGCCCCCTGCATATTATTTGCCGGCTGATGACCTCTGTCGGGAATATAATCTTCGTTATCCAGTACCTTGAACACGCGCTCACTGGCCACCATACCCATTTGCAGGGTATTAAACTTATCTGCCAGCATACGCAGCGGACGAAACAACATATTCAGGTACATGATAAAAGCAATCATCACCCCCTGGGTTACTTCGTAATTCAATACTTTATTGGCGCCCCACCATACCATTAGCCCCAGTGAGATCGCCAGTATAATTTCCACTACCGGAAAAAATACAGAATAGGCGAAGATGGCGTCGATATTGGCTTTACGGTGTTCTTTGTTGATATGCTTAAAACGGGCAAATTCTCTTTTCTCGGAAGTAAAAGCCTGCACTACCACCATACCGGTAATATGCTCCTGCACAAAGGCATTCAATGCGGATACTGCATTACGTACCCTGTAAAAAGATTTGTTTACGCTCTCTTTAAAAATATAGGTGGCAAAAATCAGGATGGGGAAAGGCGACAAGCTGATCAACGTCAGGCGCCAGTCTTCAATAAACATCACTACCAGGATAGCGATGATCATCAGCAAATCTGCCACAATGGAAATGATGCCTTCGGAAAAAACATCATTGATGGCTTCAATATCATTGATCGTTCTGGTGGTAAGCGTACCGATAGGTGTTTTATCAAAAAAAGCCAGGTTCAGGTGCACTACCTTCTTATACACAGTTACCCGCAAATCCTTTACTACCGATTGTCCCAGCCAGTTGGTGAGATAAGAAAAGAAGAAACGTACAATAGTTTCCAGTACCAGCAATCCTATTTGCACAACAGTAACCAGCAGCAGCATTCGCATAAGCTGATTCGCGATGTACTTATCTACAGTTACCTGGATAAGATAAGGCCGCATAGGCGATATCACCGCCAATACCACCGTTAATATCATGGAAATGTAGAAGGAACGTTTGTAGGGAGCAGCGAACGAGAATATGCGCCGTAATAAACTAAAATCAAATACTTTCTTTACCGCCAGATTTTCCAATGTGCCAGGTTTAAACTACATAACAAACCTACGGTAAAAATAATTACGAATTGCGAATTGCGATTTACGAACAGAAGCGAGTGATTTTAGCGAAAGTTATCCGCTGCTATCACTCTCTTCTGTTCGTAAATCGTAATTCGCAATTCGTAATTATTTCTTTTCGTCTTTTATGATCTGCTTGTAAGCCTTGATGAATATGGCTCCGAGGTTTTTATGCGGTGGCACATAATCACTGAAAAGCTCCTTGTTGCGTGCATCAGGAGCAAACCTTTTAGTCAGCTGCGCCCACATGATCACCCAGTCCACATTTTTACCGGAACGAACTACATCTTCCAGGCTATGAATGATGGGTTCATTTACAAAACGGGTACCCACCTGTTTGGAGGAAATGATATGTGCTTCCGGCGATTTTCCCAGTACTACAGACAGGTTATGATAACCTCCGCAGGAGCCCAACAACACTATTTTCGCAGAACTTTGCAGGTTATCCAGGGTGGTATTGATATGATAACTGTGTCCACGGTGAATAAAGATCGTAGGGTGAATATCATTTTCATCCAGGTATTCAGACAGTTTGGAGATAGCTTCCTTATCACCCGGTTCATCTATCGGCAAATTCGCATAAATAGTAGTCGGCTTGCCTTTTGTAGAGGAAATAGTAGCCCAGTACTTGTTCTTGCTTACCTTCCATTCAGAAGACGGAAAGTTGGTCATAAAGCTGGAGAAAGACTCCTGTCCGTCTTTATCCCCATAAAAAAACACTTGCTGAAACACCTTACCACTATCACTTTCCAGCGTATTGTAAGCTACGTAGTTAACCGGTGGCAACTGGAACTTGACCGACATATCTGATGCTTTGGAAGAATCGTTTTCATCTTTGGAGGCTGTTTCAAACAAACTACTCAGCAACTGGTAAATTACGGTACCACGCGTATCCTTATGTTTTTTCACATATGCCAGGTTATTTTTTACTTCTTCACGAAGGAAGTTCAGCAACTTTTCATCACGGATGCTGCCAAAGGAATTAGCCACATCTACCGCATCTTCCAGATCTTCTGTTTTCTCCAGGTTCTGCACGTACTTCTGCATGAGGTAGTTGGAGTTTTCCGGTGCCATAGACTTCAGGAAATTATCCAGCGTATTGAAGCCGGCAGCCATAGCAATGAATTTCTTGAACCGGTCAAAGTTCACCATCATCAGTAAACTATCACCCCGGGGCGGTTTCATGCGGATCATCATCTGATCATATAAACCGGCATTGTTATGATTAGTGTAGCTGGAAGTATATAATTCTTCCTGACCATTGATAATGAGATAGTAGAGTTCTTCCGGGGTAAAGTTTTTTACACTGGCGAAACGTACAGGGGCAGGCTCTTCATGCAGATCGTTCACATCGCGGATATACAGCAGTGATTTAGCCTGCATATTTTCCATCATGGCCTTCAGACCATATGGACTTTGTCCTTCGTTTTTCAGCTTCTGCAAGGCAATGGTAGACTTTACCATCTGCTTGTAATACTGATAGTCGTTATCCACAATCTTCTCCAGCTTTTCCACGGTAGTGGTACCTGCCAGCAGTTCGTCTATAAAGGGAAGAATTTTAGTGCTTTGCTCAGACTGTCCGATGCGTACAATCTGCTGCACAATGGGGTCCTGGTTGCGCTTAATAGCAGTAGCCATGGATGTATAAGAAGTAGCGTAAGTCAGGATCTGATTTGGATATTTACGGGCCACTGCTGCTATAATAGAATCTGTAGCCGGATAATTCAGGTATTGACTCAATTTAGGCATCACTGTTTCGAGGTTACTGAAAGCATATTTGGTAAACACCACTCCCCTGGCCTCTTTGTAGCCGGAGTTATCTCTGAATAGTTCAATGATTTTTTCGGAGGCATCAAATGAGAGGTGCTGAATATAAGGCAAAATGCTTTGTCCTTTAACATCTGCATGCATCATATTGCGGTACGCCTGTATCATAGCGGGAGCTTCTTCCGGGTCAATATTGTGGTGTGCACGCTTCTGGTTATAATCTTTCAGCATTACATAGATGCCGGAGAGATATTTTACTTTAAGCCGATGATCCAGCGCGGAATCGCGCTCAATTTCTACCTGCATATCATCAACTTCTTTGAGTAAGGCGTTGGTTACCTGTAAATTGATCGTTTGATCTTCTGATACTTTTACCAGATCATCTGCTTTACCATCAAATTTATCGGCAGCTGCCTGCTCCTTGTCGATGTTGTCATGAAATCCCTGCCTGGTAATCGGAATTTGTATGTGACTATTTTGTGCCCGTACCAGACTAACTGAAAAAGCAACCAGCAATAACATTATAAAAAATCTTCTCATACTAAGTGTATTTCACGTGGACCAGATAGCAAATTTACAACCAAAATATCCATGTTGCCCTGATTTCGACGTTAGCTTTTCTTTTTAAAGGCGAAATATATATAATATTTCTATTCTGTAAGTGATCTATTCCTGGAAACAGCTGTCATAAAAGCAGTTTTGATAATAAATTTTGAATGGAGGCATCATCATAACAATCACCCGGCTACGGATAGCGAATAATATACATATCGGCCTTCAATTATTATTTGATGTAACTTGCCATAGACCACTGGAAACTAGGCTGATATTGAATTAACAATTTCATAATGTTAATTTTACATTAATCACGGGAATGGCTTTATAATTTTGTCCCGTCTTTTTAAAAGCAAAATTTATGATAGACCAAGCGGTTGCAGGAAAAATACTGGTAGTAGATGATGAGCTGGATATTTTAGAAATCATCAGCTACAACCTTAAAACAGCGGGCTACGATACAGTAACCGCCAAAGACGGCAGCGAGGCTATCCAGAAAGCAAAAATATTCAGACCGGATCTGATTATGCTGGATATCATGATGCCGAATAAAAACGGAATTGATACCTGCCGTGAAATCAGGAAAATCCCTGAGTTCAAAGATACTATGGTGTTATTTTTAACAGCACTCAATGATGAGAAATCAGAAGTTGATGGCCTGAATATGGGTGCTGATGATTACATCGCCAAACCCATTAAACCCAAATTGCTGGTAAGCAGGATCAATGCGCTCTTCCGCCGGCTGCACAAACCTGAAGAAACACGTGTAACGCTGGGCGACCTGATCATTGACCGCGAAAAATACACGGTTACCTACAAAGGCCAGGAAATCATTCTCGCTAAAAAAGAATTTGAATTGTTGCAGTTGCTCGCATCCAAACCCGGTCGTGTATTCCTGCGCAATGAAATTTTAAACCAGGTGTGGGGCACAGAAGTAATTGTGGGCGACCGCACCATTGACGTGCATATCCGTAAGATCCGCCAGAAAATAGGCATCGACCTGATCACTACGGTGAAGGGAGTAGGTTATAAATTTGAAATGTAGCTGTTAGCCTTTAGCTGTTAGTCATTTCTGATCGGTATCCTTTCTGCATAATTTCCACCAAAACATAAGTTTGCTAATGGCTAAAAGCTAATAGCTAACTGCTTTTTTATGGCAAGTAAAAAATTTAAAGTAATTTCCCACTATTATACTAATTACTCACTTTGGAGTATGTTTAAAGCAAAAAATCTATCCCCGCAGAAGTTAGCGGGATTTACAGCCCTGATAATATCAGCCATAATAGCATTGGGCAGCCTCGTAGTAGATGGCAACTGGAAGGTTGTGGTGGGTGCGTTTGTGCTGACCTTTCTTGTGTCCTACTACCTGTATCTTTACACCCTGCAGAATTTTATTTACAGGAAGATAAAGCTGATCTATAAATTCATTTATCAAACCAAGGCATCGAAAAGAGAAGAGTTCTTTCAGAAGAATATTCTTCCTTTAAAAACGATTGAAGAGGTAAGTGAAGATGTAGAGAAATGGGCCAGTCAGAAGAAAGAGGAACTGGACAATCTCCGCCGCAATGAAGAGTTCAGAAAGGAATTCCTGCTGAACCTTTCGCATGAGCTTAAAACGCCCATCTTTGCGGTACAGGGCTACATCCACACACTATTGGATGGTGCATTGGAGGACCCCACTGTAAATAAGCTTTTCCTGAAAAATGCTACCAAAAACATTGATCGTTTATGTCGCCTGATCGATGACCTGGATGAAATATCCAAGTTGGAAAGCGGAGAAATGACGATCAACAGTGAAGTATTTATCATACAGGACCTGGTGAAAGATGTATTTGATACATTGTCGCTGAAGGCCAATACCAAAGGCATCAAATTCAATATCAAAAAGGGTTGCGAAGCACCACAACCAGTACTGGCCGATAAGGAAAAGATCCGGCAGGTGCTTATCAACCTGGTAGATAACTCTATCAAATACGGTAAACCCGATGGTCACACCATTGCCAGCATCTACAGCATGGATGGTAAACGTGTATTGGTAGAAATATCAGATGACGGCATTGGAATGTCTGAAGACCACCTGCCACGCGTATTTGAGCGCTTCTATCGTACAGATCGTGCACGCAGTCGTGACATTGGCGGTACCGGTTTGGGACTGGCCATCGTAAAACATATTGTGGAAGCGCATGATCAGTCTATAACAGTACGTAGTAAGCCGGAAATAGGCAGTACGTTTGGATTTACGATGGAGTCCGGAAGAGAGTAAAGAGATTGTCTTTCCCAGGATTAGACTGATTATGCTGATTTTATTTTTTTGATTTAGATAGATTTAAAAAGATTAGCGAAGATTAAAGCGAGTATGTCCGCTTCGATCTTCGCTAATCTTTTTTAAATCAAAAATAAAATCAGCATAATCAGTCTAATCCCGGGAAAGACAAACATTGCTTAAAACCTATACTGGATCCTGCACGTCAACACATTGTCTTTCAGATCTTTTTTATACCCTTCCAGTTCAGTAGATTCGTTGGTTACCCAGTCGTAGTAGAACATAAATTTGAGGTGTTCGTTGGCATAATACAGGTAACCTACACCGAGGGTATTATAACGTATATCCGCAGCAGTTAGTCCCGCGCCAGGCATACCGATATCTTTTCCTTTTACGTCTTTATTGGGGTCATACCAATCGTATTTCACTACCACCTGGTGTTTATCGCTGCCAAGGTTCTGGAGAAAGTACAAATAAGCACCATCAAAATTCCGGATATATAAAGGCTGTGGCTTGCCTTGTGGGGTAAGTGGAATGATGCCGGGCGTTTCAGTAGTCAATGCTGTAGCGGTTTGCTTACCACGGATATATTCTGCCCGGAATTGGGTACTGCCCTTGCCGGGGCCATTGGGTATCTTCAATTGTATATCTGCTCCAAAATAATGACGGGGCGCTATTTTGCCCACATTGCCAGCAGCAGAATCCACGGTATATCCTGGTTTCCCATTTACAGTGCCCATGGTATTAATGTACTGGGTAAACTGCTCCATACCACCATACAAAATGGATACGCCGGCAGACAACAGGTAGTTGGTGCCCCTGATCTTACAGGGTTTAATGGCAATGCGGCCTATGAAGTCCTTGTGGCTGTCAAAATCATTGGGACCGGTTAATCCCTGCCCGTTAAATAACCCCGCGTCTATCTTCAGGAAGCTGAGTGGATGATCCTTACGCCGGGGTTCAAAAGACACCATAGCGCCCATGTCGCGCTCCGTTTTCATCAGGATTTGCGACATACGCCCACGCTCCGGTGTTTCACGATCGGCAGAGGAAAGATTTACCTCATAGCCAAAAGGGCGTGCAAACATACCAGCAGCCAATGACAGCACATTAAATTTAGTTTCAAAAAAACGACCGTAGAAGTCACGGATAAAAACGCCCCTTTCTGTACCATCAAACTGAAAGGCGAACTGCACAAGAGGCATATTATCCTTGTTGTAGCGCTCATAATCAACCCGTATACGCCCACGACGCAGCATAAAACGGTTATCCACAGCGGGAGGAAAATCACCACCGGCATAGCTGCTGGCTCCTCTTGCCTGCGCCATCTGAAATTGTGGTTGAATATAGCCGCTAAAACGCAGGGCATCATACTTCTGATACATCGATATCATACCCTTTCCCAATTCTGTGGTGGTATCAATCATATCCATCAGAAACTGTGCACGGGCCACCACCGTAGAACACAACAACAAAACGGCAATCACAAAGATTTTGGTTATTCGCATCAGCTCTAAAAAATTATTGCGCAAAAGAACTATTTAATTTAGTTAACAATTTGTTAATGCACGTTCACTTGCATCAGAATGGATCTGTAAAATTTCAATCTGAGTAGATTAGAATCAATCCTCAAAATCGGCCTAAGCATGAAATTGTCAACTATTAATCATTGGGAAAAGAAGATCCAACTGGATATTTCTTTATCACATGATGATCCGTTTGGGCAGCGGGATCTCAAAACAGTGGCGGCATTGCTTCAGGAATCTACCGACAATTTTTCCCATAAGTTTGTGGATATGTGCGGGGAATCTTACATGCACTTTGCCAAACGCCGCAGACTGGAAGCGGGTGCAGGCTATCTCCGGCACAGTGATTACAGTATCAGAACAATCAGCGAACTTTGCGGCTACACCAATGCCGGTTTTTCCAAGGCTTTCCGGGAATTATTCAATGACTCCCCAACTTCTTTTCGCAACAGGATACATCATTCCCAATGAAACAGGATAATCACAGCTCCTCATGAAGATCAGCAAAACAAAATCTTTACCCCAGACAAAACGGAAGATGTGTGGTTGTCTGATTATATGCTGTACTACAATATTCTTCCCCGCAATAATGATCCAATAAAAAGCCTCCTGGAATATATGGGCCTCTATCAGCAGCAACTCACAGCCATCAAAACATCGCTGTCGCTGCCCGGTGCGATGGTCATTACCGGCACACTGGATATTGTGCCCGTTACTTCTTACGCCAGAATGTTGATGTATATAGGCATCCTCGTACCCGCAACCCAAACATACGATATGGCTCATCTGCAGATACAGCTGAGCTTCCAGGAGCCTTTTGGCCTGCTTACCAAACAAGTAGCCGGTGGCACCTATTAAAAAACTGGCAGCCCCTATGAGTTTTGCCGCAGCCGGTTTACCGATTTACGAATTTATTAACAGCAGCTGCAGAGCAGGCTATTTCAAGATGAGTAGCAATCATTTTTTTATATCTCTTACAGGGCAGGATGATTGTGAGATTTTCATCCCCTGGCAGAGGAGGTAAGCGCAGCTTTTAGCGATTAGCTTTTAGCTTTTAGTAAAAATGCAGCGAAGAGATTTCTTTCTCCGCTGCATTTTTACTAAAAGCTAAAGGCTAAAACTGGAAATATATCGGCATCATCGGTTGTGTACTCTTCACCTGCACCAGCAGCCATATGAAGGTAACCATGATGGCAACACTACCGGCAACGGGTATACGTCCCAGTAATCTTTCGATAGAAAATTCTGCTTTAGCCGGCAGGAAATGTAGTACAAAACCCAGGATTATTATCCAGAACACAGCAGTATAACCATTGTACAACTCCATCGCAATACCAGGCTGGAAGTCGAACATCACCTGGTGTATCAGCGCCCATGCATCATGGAAAGTGGAGGCCTTAAAAAACACCCAGCAGAAACATACAAAGTGGAAGGTTATCAATACACCCGCTACCTTTAACAGCGTGGCTTTCCAACCGGTAATCACAGTTTTCTTCTTCTTTAGCCAGTCTATACGCACTTTATCAACAGCCAGTGCGGTGCCGTGTAATGCTCCCCAGAATATGAAGTTCCAGCTGGCGCCATGCCAGAAACCACCTATGAGCATAGTGAGTGCCAGGTTGATAAACTGACGTACTTTGCCTTTACGGTTGCCTCCCAGCGGAATGTATAAGTAATCACGCAACCAGCTGGACAAGGAAATATGCCAGCGGCGCCAGAACTCAGTGATAGACGAGCTTTGGTAAGGAGAATCAAAGTTGGCAGGAATCTTAAATCCGGTCCAGCGCGCAATACCCAGGGCCATATCAGAATACCCGGAGAAATCACAATAGATAACCAGCGCATATCCATAAACGCCAATGAGACATTCCAGGCCAGTATGTTTGCTCGGATCATCAAAAATAAATTGTACAAAATTCTGATAGATAAAATCCGATATCACTATCTTCTTAAACAATCCACCCATAATCAGGTACATGCCTTTGCCCATATCTTCGGAGTTGAGGCGATAAGGCATTGATATCTGCGGAATAAAATCTGCCGCCCGTACAATGGGGCCCATCATCAGTTTCGGGAAAAAAGAAAGGAAAAAGAGATAGTCCATGAAATTATTCACCGGTTTTATTTCATCCCGGTAAACATCTATCGTATAACTCAGATTTTCAAATGTATAGAAGGAGATACCAATCGGTAACATCAGGTGTAACGGAGAAATATGTCCTGCAGAGAGATCGTTGATAATACCGATAAAGAAGTCGGTATACTTGAAATAAAACAGTAATCCTATATTGAGCAGGATACTGAATATGAGCAATGATTTCTTCACCGTTCTACTGGGAGTGCGATGAATCCACCGGGATAAATTAAAATCCACAATCGCTGAAAGTATGACCAGTCCTACATAATAGCCACAAGCTTTATAAAAGAAGAACAGCGAAAAAACGGTGTACACCCATACGCGGGCTGTTTTGCTTTTGCTAACGGCGAGATAACAAAGCAGGAACATGGCAAAGAAATAAAAAAAGAATGCGCTGTTAAATAGCACAGGATCTTTAGGATCGTACAACAGCTCGGATAACAGCTTATTAATGTTGATCATCGGGAGTAACTGAATTTTTCTTTATTTGCTTTAAATAATGTGAGTAGGATTGTTGTAATGCTTCATATAATAATTGTCCTTGTAACTGATATCCTCTCGCATTAAAATGTATATGGTCTGGCGCCCAGGCTCCTGCAAATCTATCTTTCTGCGCTTTATTTACTGCATTAAAATTCCAGCAGGCAATGCCGTGCTGTTTTGCATATCCCATCAACTGTTGCGTTACCATGGAGATATACGGATTAGGATAATAGGCGGTATGATATATTGTTCTGTATTTCCTTTTACCGATCTTTTTACGGGTAGCCTTATGCACTACGCGCATACAATCCGGTGGTGTAGTCAGTAAAATATTTACGGATGGGTTCTGCTGCCGGATGAGTTGAACTGTTTTATCAATTTCATTCCTGAATGCCAGCGGGTCTAACCGGCCATAGGCTTCATTTGTACCCAGGGAGATGATCACCAGTTGGGGTTGTAATACCGCCATCTGGGCCAGCAGAGTGTTATTTACTTCATTGTACTGCTGATACATGGCACCGTTGATACCAATGCTATGGTACAATATACCATTATGGCCATTTTCCATCACTGCACCGTAAAAGCGGAATGGTCCGCTGCCGGTACCTTCCCATCTTACCTGGAAGGAGGAAGATGTTTGCTGAAAGTTCAGTGTAGCCATGCTTATGGTAGAAGAACCGGGAAACGGTGTAGCCGTTACCGTTACTTCCGCATCAGGTACTACCACAGTGCTGTTGGTATTACCCGCATCGTACAGCAACTTTACTTTACGGAAATTATTGTCCATGCCCGCATCCGGCTTACCGCTGAAAGACAGCGCAGGCGCATTGTTCTGGGTGCTGATGGTAATAGCGCCCGGGCCCAGTACAGTTGATTTGTTACGATCAACTACCCGTTCCGACTGCCATCTCACAGTGCTGCTCCACTTAAAATCCTCCGGGCCATTGGTACCAGCCACGCTGTACGGAAAAACATATCCTCTGCCCGCATAGCCAAACTGTTGCTGCAACAGCGTGCCGGTGCTCAGCGGAAAATAGCCTGCCTGTACGTGTGAATCACCCAAATGCAAAATGGATATTACATTACTATCTGCTGCAGAGAAAGCGTGAAAAACAGTGTATAAAGCAGTGTCCTGCTGAATGTTGTTAACGTTTACCTGTTGTGCATAAGTAGTAATACCGGTGAGTAACAGCGCAAGCCCTGCTACCAATCCCTTTTTAAGGTTGTTGTGCCAGCCTGTATTCATTCATAATAGCTTTATACAGCAGCGCCCCCACCCTGGCCGCTCCCTGTCTGTTAAAGTGTGTATAATCTTTGTTGGCCAGTACCGTATCTCCTTCTACCCATTTCACCATAGAGCCTTCTCCACCCATAGCAGCAAAGAGGTTCCAGTAGGCAGTACCGTGATCTGCTGCCAGTTCGTGCTGTACTTTCAATAATGCTCCTACACCTGGTGCTGTTATGTATTTGTCGGTTTTTCTGTAAGATTTATCTGCAGTTCCGATAATCAGGAAAGAGGTTGCCGGCAGGTCCTGACGCAATGAATCCATTACTTTTTTCATGGGGCGCTGGTACCAGCTGTAGTCTGTCAGCTCAGGCCGAAACAGTACATTGGCGCCGTAGTGCATCACTACCAGGTCATAAGGGCGTTCCTGCTGCATACGACGAACCATATCTGCTGATAAGTGTCCCAGCTCCACACCACTGATGCCTCTGAAAGAATAGTTATCTACATAAACACCATTGCCGCTTTCAAAACAAACGCCATAGAAAGGCATGGCAGTATTACCTGCATACCTGAGCATCAGCGAAGGCTGTGCAGTGTCCTGTTCCAGATCCAATCTGTTTACAGGCTGGCTGCCTGAAAGCGTATAGGCTTTATCGTTAATATTGATAGTTTCCGCAGTAGCCGGACCGTATAATACAGATACCTCCCGGAACTTGTCCAGGCGTGGCTTTTTCACCGGTGAATATTTCACCCAGCTGTTGCCACCTGGTAAAAAAGTATGACCAGACAAACCCAGTGTAACACTGGCCGGCGGTGCATTTTTATAATGATAATCTTTCCAGTCGGTAGAAAAAGTATGGGTGATAGTAGTTCTGAAAGAAGCCACCACAGAGGTTACTGGCACAAAGCCCACGCCTGCTCCTCCAAAGAAGCTTTGCAGACTGTCGCGCAGATCACCGGTGATGAGATCTCCTTCAATCATGGAATCGCCAAAGTAGGCAATACGCACTTTCCTGCGCTTACCTTCTTTGAGTTCTTTCAGTACGGCAAGGAAATGCTTCATCCCAACAATTGTATCGCCGGGTACAGGCGATGCATATTCCATGATGCCGCTATACGACATGAAATCATGTGTATTGTCGGGGTTTGGAATATTGTTTTTAGCGGGAGTGGCAGTGCTGTCTAAACCAGAAAGCTTACTGCTGTCTTTAACAGCAGTAAGCTTTTGTTTATCCGGGGATGATGTTCTCAAATCTGACAACATGTCCAGCTTCCGGAATTGAAAATCTTTATATGAAAAGGTGTAATTGAGCTGTGAAAGCCCCACCAGACAGATTAATGTACCTACTATAATATAGAACGGATAGGCAGACTTGTTTTTGCCGGACATAGTTTTAAAAATCTGTTAGCACATCACCGTTCGTTGGCCGGCATGCCCACGGTTAACCATGTAGATGATTCCGTTGCCACGCTATCCATGCCCGCGTCCAGCTTATACAGTTTATAACGGTTAATAATAGATGTTACTCTTCTTATCCATTCATGACCTGCAGAGGAATAACCGCTATGATTCATTTTTTGGAGCCATACAGTGAATTGTGGGTTACCTTTCACCTGGCCAAACCATTTCTTTTTGGCCAATAGTTCTACAAAATGCTCATAGGAAGCCAGATCAGTTACATATTGCTTGTACACAGAATGGTGTCCAGGCTTGATCTTAGCCATGCTATTACTTCCAACTATGCCAAAATGGTTATGCAATAATTTAGCATTTCTACTGGTTCCGGTGCCTGATTCAAGCATAGCTACACCCAGAATTACGCTCGCGGGTATACCTGTTTCCTGCATTAATTCTACAGATACCGGTTTGTATTTTTTCAAATAACTGTTTGTGGTTTGCTGTGCAAACCCAACATTGCTGAGCATTAGCAATAATAACACCGCACATAACCATACTTGCCTCTTAAAGAATGTTGACCTCTTCATGGTAGTATTTTTAGTATCAGGTGATAGTTTCTTCTTTGTTTTCAGCATCATTTCTTACCTCACATATCGACGATGATCACACCGCAATATTACTTTAAAAATTTAGATAATACGTCTCTTCTCTATCCTTATCTCGCTCGTTAATTTCTTGTTAAAAATATTGTACCTTATAATTGTGGCAATCCCCTTTGGTGCGGCGACTTGCCATACCAAAGGGGATTTAGCTACAAAAGCACCCGCTACTTGCAAAGACTATGCCGGGTAATCAGCTGTTAGCATTTAGCTTTTAGTTAAACTAATCGCTAACAGCTAAATGCTAACAGCTACTTTACCAGGCTGATCTTTAACTCATTCAGCTGTACCTGATCAATTTCACCAGGCGCATCCAGCATTACATCGCGTCCGGAGTTGTTTTTCGGGAAGGCGATAAAGTCGCGGATACCCTCACTGCCACCTAACAGCGAACACAGGCGGTCAAATCCAAAGGCGATACCTCCGTGTGGCGGTGCACCATATTCAAATGCACCCAACAGGAAGCCAAATTTATGTTCTGCCTCTTCTTTACTCATTCCAAGCGCAGCAAACATTTTTTGTTGTAAATCGCGCTGGAAGATGCGGATAGAACCACCACCTACTTCTGTGCCGTTTAATACTATATCGTAGGCGTTAGCCTTAATTTTAGCGTATTGGGAAGGATCGTCCATCAGGGCAATCTGCTCTGGTTTGGGCGAGGTGAACGGATGGTGACGTGCCACCCAACGGTTTTCTTCTTCTGCGTACTCGAATAGCGGAAAGTCTATTACCCACAACGGTTTAAAGTCGTTTTTGTTGCGGAAACCGAGGCGTTCACCCATCTCAAGACGGAGTTCGCTGGCAGCCTTACGAGTGCGCTCTTCCTTGCCGGCCAGCACCAGGATCAGATCTCCGGGTTGCGCCTGACATTTTTGCGCCCATAATTTTAACTGTCCTTCATCAAAAAACTTATCCACCGAACTCTTCAGTGTGCCGTCTGTATTATACTTCACATAGATGAGTCCGCTCATACCTATCTGCGGACGTTTAACCCATTCTGTCAGCTCATCCAGCTGTTTACGTGTGTATTCAGCACAGCCTTTGGCAGCAATTGCTACCACCAGCTCTGCCTCATCAAACACTTTGAAGCCTTTTTCCTTCACGGTATCGTTCAGGTTTACCAGCTTCATTTCAAAGCGGATATCGGGTTTGTCGTTACCATAAAATTCCATGGCATCTTCCCAGGTCATGCGCGGGAAGGATTCGGCAAACTCAATTCCTTTTATTTCTCTGAAGATATGTTTCACCATATCTTCAAAAGTTCTCAGAATATCTTCCTGTTCTACAAAACTCATCTCACAGTCGATCTGTGTAAACTCCGGCTGCCGGTCTGCGCGTAGATCCTCATCCCTGAAACACTTCACGATCTGGTAGTAACGATCAAATCCACTCACCATCAGCAATTGCTTGAAAGTTTGCGGCGATTGTGGCAGTGCATAGAACTCATTGGCGTTCATACGGCTAGGCACCACAAAGTCGCGTGCACCTTCTGGTGTAGACTTGATCAGGAAAGGCGTTTCAATATCCAGGAAGCCGGCAGTATGCAGATAGTTGCGTGCAGCACGACCTACATTATAACGCAGTTCCAGGTTTTGTCTTACAATATTGCGGCGGAGATCGAGGTAGCGGTATTTCATACGCAGCTCGTCACCTCCGTCAGTATCATCCTGCAAAGTAAACGGCGGTGTTTTAGCCGCATTGAGGATGGTAAAATCGCTCACCGTGATTTCGATCTCACCAGTAGGGATGTTTTTATTTTTATTGGAACGCTCGGTTACGGTGCCTTTTACCTGGATCACAAATTCACGGCCCAGCGGCTGTGCATCCAGTTTGGTATTCAGGCTTTCCCCGAATAATAATTGAGTAATACCATAGCGGTCGCGCAGATCAAAAAAATTGATGCTGCCAAACTTTCTTACTGTCTGTACCCATCCGGCCAAAGTTACCTCCTGGCCCACCTGTTCCATTCGTAATTCCCCGCAAGTGTGCGTCCTATACATGCAAATAATTGATTTAGTTAGTTTTATGGTTGAAAATACGGAATGAGCTGCCAGCTGTTTATGACCACTATCCAGTTGTTCACTTATACCATAAGGGGGGCAAAGATACGGTTTGAATCGGGCATTTTACCCCCGAAGTATGTTAAAATATCTGCGCACGTCTATTTCCGGCATCAGCAGGGCGTTAGCAGCGAGCACATCAACAAAATGAGCCGCCATAAAGGGCGCCAGCGAGCAACCTTTGGTTCCCAGCCCGTTAAATATGCCGATGGCTGGGTATTCCGGATGAAGGCCGGCTATAGGACGCCGGTCATTACCAGAAGGACGAACGGCCGCCAATTGGTCCTGCACCTCATACGGGAGCTTTAAAAGCTGTTGAAGGCTCTTTTCCAGTATTTCCCGCTGCCTGGCAGTAGGATGGTCGTTCTCATAATCCCAAACGAAAGAAGAACCTGCCCAGAATAATTCCGGTTCCTGTGGAACAAGCGTGATTCCTTTTTTAATAATGTCTGTGGTAACCAGGCCAGGAACTTTAACTAATAATACCTCTCCCTTATTAGGTAAAAATTTAATATTACTGAAGAAGGGGTTACCAGTAGTAGCTACCCCATCACAAAAAATAATCTTATCTGCCTGGACATCTCCATATAATACATGAGTAGCAGTAACCTCCAGGGAAGTCAGATCAAGATGCTGCTCCAGTAAGGACTCCCTTTCCTGTAAATACCGGCGGTAAGCCGGCAGCAAGGCACGCAGATTCACCGTGGCCCCTTTTACAATAGCAGCACCATACGGCTGATCAAGGAAAGCTTCGTATTTTAATGCGGATGGTAATTCCGTATAGGCATCACCGGTAGTTTTGGTCAGAAAAGCATCCCGCATCTGCTGCGAGGGAAATACCGTCCATAGTTCCCGCTCCGTAAAAACAGGCACCTCCAGTAACGCCGAAAGTTGCAGATAAGTAGCTTTTGCAAAAGGATAAAGCGTATCGTATAACCACGCCGGTTCAAAACGGCGACCCGACACCGGGTTAATGATGCCCGCCGCCACGCGGGAAGCGCTATTGGCTTTGGCATCATCTATTACAATCACTTTTTTCCCTGCCTGTAGTAAAAACCAGCTTAGCATAGTGCCCGCAATTCCCTGTCCTACTATGAGGTAATCTACTTTCTTCATGATAATGCGAAAATATAGCTTTTAGCAGTTAGCGATTAGCTCTTAGTAAAAATGCAGCGCAGATAATCTGCGCTGCATTTTTACTAAGAGCTAATCGCTAACTGCTAAAAGCTACTCACTCACCTTCACATTCAACCCCTCGCTATGTGCGCTGAACTCCGGTGCATACATACACTGAGCAGTGCTGATGCCGTTAGAGAATTTACCCTGATGCGTAACGAACAATGTATACTCAAATACATAGGTGCCTTTAGGCAGGTAACTGAAGAAAAAGTCGGTAGAAGCATCTTTGGTGCTTTCATAATAACTTAAACCATCCTGCCATTTGCTGGCACTGATTACATTCGTTGGCTCAAAACAAGCCGCCCGCATGTCTTTCAGGTGGATGTATTCCATAGTTCTATCGGCACGCAGTACTATACGTACTTTCACTTTATCACCCACTTTCAGCTCATTGCCTTCGTTTATTTTAGTGAGTTCCGGACCTTTATCACTATTCACTTCTTTAAATAATTCTTTTTCCAGCACCAGTGGTGTTTTAGCGGAAGTGATTTTATCCAGCTCTTCAAAGTACTGCCAGTACACTGCGCCCCATGATGGCTGACCTTTGCTATCCTTTATTGTTACGCTGATGTTACCCATATCAGGTTTCACATCTTTGCCATCAATACGCTGTTTGAAATAACCGGTACCAGCTTCTGTAGCAACAGGTTTGATTGTTTTGTTACCCAGTTGAATAGTTACCTCCGGATTAGCTGCCAACCAGTTGCTGCCATTCAGCAACATAGCGTAACAAGCGTCCGCAGTGGCTTTGGTGGTGTGCCAATTGTTGGTTTGTTTGTTTTTCAACAACCATGTTTTCATATCAGTTACCGCATCTGCCTCTTTTCCTGCTACTTCAAATGCTTCAATGAGCAATGCCTGCGTTTCAATGGGAGCCTGCTGCCAGCCATAACCAGCGGTTACATCTTTCCAGTACATCCCCATTTCTTTATTATTCATCGCATTTTCTTTCAGCGATTTTAATATAGCCTTTGGTGTTACCTGGTCTCCTTTTCTGAAGAGCGACAACGCTATCATACCCTGTGAATAACGGTTCTGTTTGGTCCAGAATTGTTGCTGCTGCGCGTTGTAATAATCAAATGATTTGTGCATCTCCGCAGGTACAGGGCGATTGAAGAAACTACGTGCATACAGGTAATGAATCTGTATCTCACTGAGGTGTTGTTCCTTCAGATTAGCCTTACTCTTTATTAATGCATAATAGTCTTTGTCCAATTGTCTATCCAGGTAATCCATTGCCTTGTTGGCAATTGTCATGGCTTCCGGATCCTTAATGGTAGCCAGTTGTTGCAGGTGACCGATGCCGGCTAAAATATACTGCGTGATAAAACGATCTTCCCACATACCGGTAAACCAGGAGAAAGCACCGTTGGGTAATTGTTTAGCGGCTAACTGCGTCAATGCTGATTTTCTTTCCCGCTGCATACGTTGCAGGTCAAACAGCAGCGCAATATTCTTTTTCTGTTCTGCTTCATTCTTTGCTTCCAGCACCCATGGCGTTTGTTGGAGCAATACCGATTTCAGTTCTTCATTCTTTTGCAGATTACTTTGTAATGCAGCAGTATCTGTTATTTTCCACTTTTCAAACACTGCTTTTATACCAGGTGTGGCGTCTACAATATGTGTAGCCAGTGCATTAGCGTAGTAACGATTAAATACCTGTTCCGCACATTCATAAGGGAACTCCATCAGGTATGGCAACGCCTGTACAGCGTACCAGGCCGGATTGCTGGTATATTCTACCGTTACTGCATGCTGACGCAACGTTTGCGAGGCCTCGCTATGCAATAATTTGTCGAAAGTAAAATTATGTTTACCATCTCCACGAACCGGCAATGGCATTGATTCTGTTACCAACATGGAGTTGATCAATACCGGCAATGCGTTTTCTTCTCCATCACTGAAACTCCCTGCCTGCGCAGTAATGCGGTAAATCAGCGCACTCTGGAACCCGTGCGGTATCTGCAATGGGAAAGTAACCAGGGTACTTTGTCCGGCTTTGGCGGTAAAGTGCTGCACCGGGAAAATGTTCTGGAACCATCCGTCTACCGGCTGCATGGTAGTAGCATCCAGCAGTTCCAGGTGTGCCTGTCCAATGAGCAAAGTATCCGACAGGTTGCTCACCTTAGCAGTGAATTCAATTTTATCGCCTTCACGTACAAAGCGGGGCGCATTAGGCTGCACCATTAACGTTTTTTGTGTAACAATGCTGGTGTTCACAGCACCAAATGACAGGTCCTTCGTATGGGCAAGGCCCTGGAAGTTCCATTTGGTGAGGGCTTCCGGCACAGTAAACTCAAAGGAAATATTGCCTTCTTTGTCGGTGTGCAGATCCGGGAAAAAGAAAGCCGTTTCCTGGAAGTTTTTGCGGATGGTGATGTTATCGGTATTATCTGTTTTTGGTACGGCTTCTTCCTTTTGAGGAGCGGAATCCAGGGCCACTCCGGCAACCCTCCCTTGCAATGATGCTGGTGCCGGAGCTGCAGCGTAAGCCATTACAGCATCTGCCTTATTACTTTTCATCATCATACGCGCCTGAGCAGGCTTCCGTGCGCCACCTTTAACTGATTCATACATCACATCTCTTCTGCGGATTTCATCCATCATCCATCCAAACAGGTTCAGTTCATCATATGATTTATCATTACTTACGTAATCTTTATCGTGCTTCAGATACAGCAATTCTGATACATCCATACCGAAATTACCCGTTCCGTTAAATCGCAACACCCCATACATATAAGGATAGATAGATGGCACAGCCCAGGAATGTGGTCTGAATGCATCCAGCGACGCATCATACATAGAAGCCAGCATTTCTGCAGCTACCTTATCTCCTTTGTAACCAGATATCTGAGCGGTCCATTTTTCTTTTTCGCCAGGTAATAATTTGTCGCGATGCGTACCCAGTTTAACATTCAGCGTTTTGTTATCCCATGGTACACTAATACTTTGCTGTACAGTAAAGAGGCGGTTATCTTTTACAAATACATAACCGATCTGCATACCACCTCTGTCATTTTCCGTTACCGGGTATTCCAGTTTTTTGAGAGATGACAGATCCAGGTTAGTACGACTTTCTTTATTTTCAACATGTCCGATTGTTTGCAATACGTTCAGGTCTTTCGCAGCTGTACCAAATAATATGCTGGCAGTAGTTCCTGGTTGTGCAGTGGCTTCTGGCTGATAGAGCCACAGGTATGCTGGTGCAGACAATGATTTCGCATCTACGTCTATCAGTTCAAAAGTAGTTTTCTGAATAACCAGTACGCCGTTTTTATCTTTTGCACTTACCTCCATTTCATAGAAACCCGGCGCCAGTTTTTTAGCATTCAATGCTACCTTACCAGCAGGGCTGCTGGCAAAGCTTTCCTCCATAACAGCAGCTTTTCGCGGCCAGTTTTTCTGTGCATCTTCATCTTTATAAATATCTACCGGAAATACTTTAATATATTCTGCCTCGTTCATCACAAACTGATCCGCAACTTCCCAATAACGTGGGCGCAGTAAACGTTTGTTAGGATCGAGTGGTTTTAACTGTACAGATAAAGTAGTTTGTTCAAAAGCACCATTGAGGTTTTTTGTGAAGATCTCTACCTGCTGTAAGTCTTTCTGCTCCAACCGTTCCGGCATATTCAGGGTTATTTCCATGGATTGATAACCAACGCTGACGGATTGATTTCCACTACGTGTTTCTCCATTCAAATCAGTGACATCTGCATGCACCACATAAGTAAAAATGGGCTTGGTAGCAGGATCTACCGTCTTATCATTTAATGCGGGGAACTTAACGGTGAAAGTACCGTTGGCATCTGTAGTAGTTTCCCCATGTACAATTTCGCGGGAAGATCCATATGGCATAGATATCTTCCAAAACAGCCATGGATAAGGGAATCTTACTCTCCGCTCTACCCTGTATTTTACAGTGGCGCCGTCTATATTATTACCGGCATATGCCAGTGCTTTTGCAGTTGTGGTAACAGTGTCGCCTATACGATAACTATTTTTCACCGTATCAAACGCCACATAAAATTTAGGGCGTTTATATTCTTCTACCTGGAAAGACAGGTATCCATTGGCCGTTTGATCCCGTAAGCTGAAACTACCGTTCATGCGGCCTTCCGGCAGTACAAATTTTCCGGAATACGCACCAAAATCATTTGTTTTCACCTGCATGGAATCTACCTTTTCGCCATTGGTATCATACAAGTACAGGGTGGTTTGGTAACCGGACAGTATATCACTCAATGGCTCATGCAGCCGGTTTTTGAGCACAATCCCTTTAAAATAGATCGTTTGACCTGGCCTGTAAATGCTTCTGTCGGAAAACAGGAAGGTTTTAGCAACAACAGGATGATCGTTATTATTTGTTGTGTAGAAATACTTGTATTCATCCATATACAGCTCACCCTGCTCCCCTTTCCACTGCAGCCGTATACTACGGCCACGGTCATCATTCGGAACAATGTTCACACTACCATCTTTTGCAGTAACGGCAGTTTGCTGTACTTTCCAGTTCTCCCCATCATTATTGCTGACATTGGCCATTACATTCAACCGCAGGCCTTCCAAAGGCTTACCGCTAGTACGATCCAGGGCATAATAAGTAGTATTATTTTCAATATAGCTGATACTGGACACCCAGGTCAGCTGCATCGATACCGGGTTATTCTCCAGGCGAAAGGCCGGATCCACGCTGGATAACAGCATATAATGCCCCACCGGTAATCCATCAATCTTAATTTCTGTTTTATGGATAATGTAATCCTGTGGATCAGGTAGTGGCTGTTCCCACGTTTTCAGGGCGGATTTGTCAAGTATCATTTTCCAATAGCCGTTGTCCTGATCCTGGTAGTTGTTTTGTGCTTTGCGTAAAGCCCTCAGGAAATCTTCATCTACCTTCACTATGCGGAGGTAGATCTTGTTGATGTTCTTATATCTTACGAGTGTGCGGAAAGGCAGTGAAGGCACATTCACCTTTTCGGTAACCAGTTCCAGGGATTTTTCTGCGATCTGATCCAGCATAGCAGCGCATGCTGCGCCACCAATGGATTTGGGAGCCAGCTGCACCGCTTTTTCACAAAGGGCTTTAGCTTTTTTCATGGCGTCTCCGTTCCCTGCTGCTTCAGATGTGCCTTTTTGCAGGTAGTGACTTGCCTGTAATTGCAGTACACCGGTAACTTCTTTCTGACCTTCATACGCCAGCAGCAGTTGATCCAGCGCCTGCAGGTACAATGTTTCCTTGTTTTCCATTACTGCTACCTGGTACATATACTGCACTCTTTCCAGGTCTACATCCAGCAAAGCAGCTTTCTCATTTTCATGCAACCGGATCAGTTCCTGTAATATTAGCAGGGCGTGGTATTGCAGGGAAGAAGAATCGGCAGTTACAAAGTGGTGCGCTGCAAAAGTAGCAGCGGGCGCAAATGCAGCCGGATCTTCCAGTTCAAACTGATGTTCAGGTTTATTTACATTCTCTTCTCCGGACTTAAAATAATCCAGTGCACGATGTGCCAGCAAATCGTATAGTGTTGACCGTAAGGAGCGGGTATTTTTCCCTTTCACTATAATAGGGTCAAAGGCGGCAATGTTTATTTTTTCCAGTAATGCCTTTTCTGATAAGGAAGACTGGTAGGCAGCCGTAATTTCCTGGTTGAGCCGCTCCAGGCCCCAGGTGCTTACGTCTTTGCCTTCATCATTCGCAATAGCCGTGCGGTTGTAGAATTTGTAACGGTTATTTTGCAGATAACGAAGCAGCATTTCTGCTTTTATACTTTGCAATAATGCACGGGCGCCGCCGGTAGCAGCTGCAATTTCCTGATCAATTCTTGTCAGGTTCTGCAAAGTACTGCTGTCGTTAATAACAGCATTATACTTCAGCTGAAAGATAAGTGCTTTAATCTGTTGTACTTCAGCTTTGTCTTTCACAGCATGTGCATAGATCTCATTTGCCACTTCGAGTGCCGATTTGGGTAATCCTTTGGCTTCCAGTCCTGTTATTTTCTTCCAGGAATTGTCGTAATTATATTGGGCCATTATTTTATTGCTGCTAAAGATTAAAACAATGAATATTCCGATGAACAAACGCATATAGGATCGTTATTTACTGTAAGTAAGATACTTATTTTATACAGGATGCAGGTAAGAGCCGGGTTTCCATAATGGGGGTAAAAAAAAAGTGAAAAGTGATGGAATTATTCCGCTTCACTTTTCACTTTTAATATTTTGTCAGCAGATTACTATGCCAGCGCAACTTTTTTGCTCAGCACTTCCGCCATTGTTTTACCAATGTTAGCAGGGCTGTCTACTACGTGAACACCACATTCTGCCATGATCTTCATTTTTGCAGCAGCAGTATCTTCTGCACCACCAATGATAGCACCGGCGTGGCCCATACGACGACCCGGAGGCGCAGTCTGACCAGCAATGAAGCCTACTACAGGCTTAGTACCGTTTGCTTTGATCCAGTAAGCAGCTTCTGCTTCCATGCTACCACCAATTTCACCGATCATGATGATACCTTCTGTTTCAGGATCATTCATCAGCAGTTCTACCGCATCCTTAGTGGGGGTACCAATGATTGGATCTCCACCGATACCGATAGCTGTAGAAACACCTAAACCAGCTTTTACAACCTGGTCGGCCGCTTCATAAGTCAGGGTACCTGATTTAGATACGATCCCGATTTTACCTTTTTTGAAGATAAAACCTGGCATGATACCTATTTTAGCTTCATCAGCAGTGATAACGCCGGGGCAGTTTGGCCCGATGAGGCGGGTTGATGTACCCTGCAGGAAGTGTTTAGCTTTGATCATATCCTGTACAGGAATGCCTTCTGTGATACATACCACCAGGGCTATACCTGCTTCAGTAGCTTCCATGATTGCATCAGCTGCAAAAGCCGGAGGTACAAAAATGATGGAAACATTTGCACCGGTTGCTTTCACCGCATCGGCCACTGTATTGAACACAGGGCGCTCCAGATGTGTGCTGCCACCTTTACCCGGCGTAACACCACCCACTACCTGGGTACCGTATTCAATCATCTGTGTAGCATGGAATGTACCTTCAGTACCAGTAAATCCCTGAACAATCACTTTACTATCCTTATTAACTAAAACACTCATCGCGGTTGTTTTATTGGTTTATTATATTATATGTTTAATTCTCCGGACGGCAAAAATAAGCCGATTTCTATAATTCTGCAATTTAGTGCCTTTATGATAAAGCTATCATTTAAGCCGGAAATTTCTATTTACCGGAGGCATTCCCCTCTTTATTCTTCAGCTGGTCACGCCACTTGTTGTCTTTAAATATGTCCAGCTGCCGCATTTCTTTGGCTTCCCGTAAGAATTCGGAGGCAAAAATGAAGTCATTCAGTTTCTGGTCTTTGCTGAAAATGATGTCTTTGTTACTACCCTCCCATTGTTTCTGCCCCTGGTACATATATACAATATGGTCGCCGCTTTCCATTACTGTATTCATATCATGGGTATTGATAACGGTTGTAATGTTATATTCCTTCGTTAATTCAGTAATGAGCTTATCTATAAGGAGGGAGGTTTGTGGGTCAAGGCCGGAGTTGGGTTCATCACAAAACAGGTACTTTGGATTCAGTACAATAGCACGGGCAATACCTACCCGCTTTTTCATACCACCGCTGATTTCTGCAGGGAATTTCTTAGCTGCTTCCATCAGTTGTACACGTTCCAGGCATTCTGCTACCCGCTTTTTCTTATCTCTCAGGGTGCCTTTACCAAACATATCCAGGGGAAACATTACATTTTGTTCCACTGTCATACTATCGAATAAGGCGGAGCCCTGGAACAACATGCCAATTTCCTGGCGGACTACTTTCTTTTCTTTATCGTCCATAGCCGTGAAGTCCTGATTGTCATACAGGATTTTACCGCTGCCTACTCCCATTAGTCCCACGATGCATTTCATCATCACTGTTTTGCCGCTGCCGCTGGCGCCAATGATCAGGTTTACTTTACCTGACTCCATTACCGCCGATACCCCCTTCAATATTTCCTTATCAGCAAAGCCTTTTTTTATGTCTTGCAGTTCAATCATGATTACAGTAATATTGCCGTTAATGCGTAGTCCATGAATAATATCAGCACGCAGCTTACTACTACGGCAGTGGTGCTGGCTTTACCTATTTCCAGTGCGCCACCCGTTACATTATACCCATAATAAGCAGATACACTGGCAATGATAAATCCGAAAGTATATGATTTGGCCATCGCAAAAAATACGTTGTAAGCCTTAAACTCTTGTCGGAGCCCCTGCATAAACTGTTCTTCTGAAATGATCCCTGATAATACACCGGCTTCTTTACCGCCCCATATACCAAGGAATCCTGCGATAGCTACCAGCACAGGTATCATCAATACAGCGCCCATTATTTTAGGGGCAATGAGATATCCTTTTGTATTGATACCCATAATTTCCAGGGCATCAATTTGTTCTGAGATACGCATATTACCCAGCTCCGATGCTATTTTTGAACCAATTACACCCGCCAGTACAATACAGGTAAGGGTAGGTGCAAACTCCAGGATAATAGTATCCCGCACCACCTGTGCGATGGTACTCTTGGGTATAATAGGACTCACCAACTGATAGGCTGTTTGTAAAGTGGTTACACCTCCCATAAACAGGGAAATAATAAACACTATCCCGAACGAGCCTACGCCGATATCCACACACTGCTGCATAAATTGCTTCCAGTACATCTTCATGTTTTCCGGACGGGAAAACATGCCTTTAAGCATGAGCAGGAAGTTTCCGAAATGATAGAAGAATTTGAACTCCATAGCTGACCAAAGATAGGAAGGATTTTGCCAATCATATCCTAATTTAAGATTTTATAAAGGGCTTAACGCAAACTACTCACCAACAAACGTTTCAAACTACGCTCGATAATTTCACCCATCGTTTTACAACGGGAGAAAACAGTGTCATGATAATATTCTGCCAGCTCATCTCCCAGCTGCTGGATCTTTTCAGGAAAAGACACCCGATCCGTCATAATCACGTCCCGCAGGTCTTTGATGCGGTGACGCTGCACTTTTATACGACGTGCAATAACGGCACGCTCTTCCTGTTGATATTGTTTTACTACTTCTGCATTCAGGTGTTTTATTGCCAGGTCCACAAACACGCGGTTCTCTTTAAAATACTGCGGCATATATAAAGTACGTCTGCCTTCGTAAAACTGCTGATCAAAATCTATGGCACGTATACGGAACTGTACATCATCAAAATCCGGCGTGATATCAAAAACAAAATTATAGGACCGCATATCTCCCAATAACCGTACAAAGCAGCGCTCATTAAATTTTACAAATTCTTTGGCGATACGTTTCGGATTAAAATCCAGGCGATCCAGGTAATGCAGAATGAACTGATCACCTGGTACCCCGGCTATATGTTCTTCCACAAGTGTATTGCCATCCACCAGGAAGTTCATCCAGTAAGGCGACAGGATATGTTCCAGCTCCAGGCCATAGATACGGGATGCATCGGCTATTTTGATATAGAAATAGTCATATACTTCGTTGTAGTTATTCACTATTTTGATACGGAACGGATGTGAATTACCAAATGTGCAATAGTCGATGCGCTCAATATGCAGGTGTTCTTCTGCCGTTTGGTCGCCACCCGCTTTAAGTATGGAGTATATACGCTTTAAACCAGCATGAATAGGGCCTACCATACTCTGTGGATAAAACACTGTTTCCCATAAAGTATCTTTCCCTTCTTTATCATATACCGATATAGACTGATCATAATAACGCAATTCCTGGTACGTTAACGGCAATTTTATTTCCCGCTCATACATTTTGAGATAGTTGCGGAAAGCAGCATTAATAGGAAAGAATATTTTCTTCCGGGAAATATTTTGCATACATAAATATAAAACAAAAATGGTCCCGGCTAAGCCAGGACCATTGCTACTTTATTATCTCTTTAAAATTATTTCTTTTTTTTCTTCTTGTCTTTGTTTTCTATGTCTCTGCAGCATTTCTCCTGCGCATCTACCACAGCGATATTTACCATGTTCACAATCTGTCTAACGGTACTGCCTAGTTGAAGAATATGTACCGGCTTTTTCATGCCCAACAGGATTGGTCCGATGGCATCAAAGCCTGCTACTTCCTGTAACAGGTTATACGCAATATTACCGGCAGCAAGATTAGGGAAGATGAGGGTATTTACTTCTTCTTCCATCAATTCTGTAAACGGATAGTTATCTTTCAGGATCTCCTTGTTAAAGGCCATCGCTGCCTGGATTTCACCATCTACGATCAGTGATGGATCACGCTGTTTTACGATTTCGCGTGCCTTGCTCATCAGTTGCGCTTCCGGGGTTTGGCTGCTGCCAAAGTTGGAGTACGACAACATCGCAATACGCGGCGTCATATTAAAATGTTTCACTTCCTTGGCTACCATCAGGGTGATGTCTGCCAGCTCTTCCGCAGTGGGGTTGAAGTTCACCGTGGTATCAGCCAGGAATAGAGGTCCGCGTTTAGTTTGGATGATGTACATACCCGCTACACGCTTCACACCTTCTTCCATACCAATCACCTGCAGCGCAGGACGGATGGTATCAGGATATTTACGGGTAAGACCAGAGATCAGCGCATCCGCCTCTCCTGTTTCCACCATCATACAACCAAAATAGTTACGCTCACGCATTACTTTTCTTGCTTCATAAAGATTAAAGCCTTTACGCTTGCGCTTTTCAAAGAATAAATCGCCAAAAAGATGACGTTTATCCTGCATTTCATCACTCTTCGGATCAATGATCACAACGTCATCAATCTCGATGGAGTTTTCCAGCATCAGCTGACGGATACGCGCTTCATTGCCTAACAAAATAGGATGGGCAATCCCTTCGTCATTCACTACCTGTGCTGCTTTCAATACTTTGAGGTTATCTGCTTCCGCAAATACCACCTTCCTTGGATCGCGACGCGCTTTGGTACCTATTACCCTGAAGAGCTGATTATCCAGTCCCAGGCGGCTGTTCAGCTCCTGTTTGTAAGCATCCCAATCCGTAATAGGCCGATGTGCCACCCCACTTTCCATAGCAGCTTTCGCCACCGCAGGTGCCACTGTACTTAATAAACGGGGATCCAGCGGTTTAGGAATAATATATTTAGGTCCGAAGAAAATACTTCTTTCGTTATAAGCGAGGTTCACGATATCAGGCACAGGGGATTTCGCCATTTCTGCCAAAGCTCTTACCGCAGCCAGTTTCATGGCTTCGTTAATTTGGGTAGCTCTAACGTCAAGTGCTCCGCGGAAAATATAAGGGAAGCCCAGTACATTGTTCACCTGGTTAGGATAATCGGAACGGCCGGTTGCCATAATGATATCCGGACGTGCAGCGATTGCTGTTTCGTAGGCAATTTCAGGATCAGGATTAGCCATCGCAAATACAATCGGATGTTTTGCCATGCTCTTAACCATTTCCGATGTAACCACATTTCCTACAGAAAGACCCAGGAATACATCTGCGCCTTTCATTGCTTCCGACAGGTTTTTCACTTTGGAGGAAGTGGCAAATTGCATATGCCTGTCGGTAAGATCTGTACGGTCTTTATTCAGTACACCGTCTTTATCAAACATGATAAAGTTTTCCGGTTTGGCACCCAGTGCCACATATAACTTAACACAGGCCATGGCAGCAGCTCCTGCGCCATTTACCACCAGTTTTACTTTTTCTATTTTCTTTTTAACCAGTTCCAATGCATTGAGCAATGCTGCGGCAGAAATAATAGCCGTACCATGCTGATCATCATGCATTACCGGGATTTTCAACTCTTTGCGCAGCCGCTCTTCAATTTCGAAGCACTCCGGGCTTTTGATATCTTCCAGATTGATACCACCAAAAGTAGGCTCCAGGGCTTTTACTGCTGCTACAAAGCTGTCCGGATCTTTTGCATTCAACTCAATATCAAATACATCAATATCCGCGAATATTTTGAACAATACGGCTTTACCTTCCATCACCGGTTTGCCGGCTTCTGGTCCTATATCGCCCAAACCCAGTACAGCGGTACCATTGCTGATAACGCCCACGAGGTTTCCCTTTGCTGTATATTTGTAAACGTTTTCTACATCGTTGAAAATTTCCTTACAAGGCTCAGCCACACCAGGAGAGTAGGCGAGAGAGAGATCCCATTGAGTCTTAGTGTTTTTAGTAGGTACTACTTCAATTTTACCCGGCCTGCCCATTGCATGATAGTCCAATGCATCCTGCTTATTCAGTTTTCTTGCCATATAAATATAAAGATTGTTATTGGGCGTGCAATATACGAAGTATTGCGGTAAGCAGTCTATCAAAATAGTCTAATACCTATCAGATATTGCGCACTTACACCATTAAAATTACTTACTTTTACGGCGTTAAACATTCGTAAATATCATGATACAACGCATCCAGAGTCTTTATCTGCTATTGGCTGCCGGTGGAGGCGCCGCTGCTTTATGTTACAATCTATGGAAAGCCAAACTTAGCAATGGCACTGAAACGTATGTAAATGCGTCCAGCAATTACCTGTTATTTGTACTGTATATCGTCATTATTCTAGTGGCTGGGGGCTGCATTTTTCTTTTTAAGAAGCGCAAAATGCAATTCCGTTTAACAGTTTTCAATATTCTGTTTGCAGTAGCTGCATTGACCTACCAATATTATGTAGTACAGCAAACGGCTAACAAGCTCAGTTCCGGCGGGGTTTCCATCGTTTCTGCTTCTTACCTGCTGGCTTCTTTTTTACCCATCATTATTATTATTCTTTTATTCCTTGCAGCAAGAGGAATTTATAAAGATGAGAAGCTGATTAAGTCTTTAGACAGACTTAGATAAAGAATTGCGAGGAAGGCCTTCGGCCTTTGTCTTTTCTTTAGCAGGATTATGCTGATTATAATGATTATGCTGATTTCATTTCTTTTTTATAAAGATACTTACTGATTTTCTAAAGCATATTTAATAACGATAGAGATAACTTTCAGAAGAAAATAAAATCAGCATAATCATTATAATCAGCATAATCCTGCTAAAGAAAAGACAAAGGCCGAAGGCCTTCCCTCCGCTTTAAAGAAACTTTCCTGTATAGCTTCCCTTCACTTTCTTCAATCCTTCCGGTACACCGGCATACAGCAGATTACCGCCACCAGCACCACCTTCAGGCCCCAGGTCAATTACCCAGTCAGCGCTGCGAATTACGTCGAGATTGTGTTCAATAACCAACACGGTATGTCCCTGTTCAATTAATGCATTAAAAGAGTTCAATAATTTTTTGATGTCGTGGAAATGCAGACCTGTAGTAGGCTCGTCAAAGATAAACATGATATGACCCTGTGCTTTTCCTTTACCCAGAAAAGATGCCAGCTTTACACGTTGAGCCTCGCCACCACTCAGGGTATCGCTGCTTTGTCCGAGTTTTACATATCCTAATCCCACACTGCTCAACGGACGTATTTTGTTGCAAACATCTTTCTCTTCTTTGAAAAAGTCCAGTGCATCATCTACACCCAGATCCAGCACCTCATAAATATTTTTCCCTTTATAGGTTACTTCCAGTACTTCATCTTTAAACCTTTTACCACCGCAGCTTTCGCAGGTAAGGTGTACATCGGCCAGGAACTGCATTTCTACTACTACTTCTCCTTCTCCTTTACAGGCATCACAACGGCCACCATCCACATTGAAAGAAAAATGTTTCGGCTGGAAGCCACGCATTTTACTCAATGGTTGTTTGGAGTAAAGATCCCTGATTTCATCGTATGCCTTGATGTAAGTAACCGGATTGGAGCGGGAAGACTTACCGATAGGATTCTGATCAATCATTTCTATCTGCGTAATATCATCTACAGCACCTTTCAGGGCTTTGTGATAACCTACTCTTTCTGCAAATTCCCCTTTCAGCTTCATCAGCGCAGGATAAAGAATTTGCTTTACCAACGTGGTTTTGCCTGATCCGCTCACACCCGTTATAACTGTCAGTACTTCTAACGGAAAATCAACAGTGATATCTTTCAGGTTATGCTGACGGCAGCCTTCCAGGGTAATCGCCTTTTTCCATTTGCGTAATTTCAGTGGTGGATCAATGGTGAGTTGACCGCTGAGATACTTACCAGTAAGACTTTTACCATCTTCCAAAATCTGCGGATAAGTACCTTCAAAAATTACTTCACCACCCAGATGGCTTGCCAGTGGCCCCATATCAATGATATAGTCCGCCTCTTCCATCATCTGCTCATCATGCTCTACTACTACTACCGTATTGCCTAAATCACGCAGTTCTTTTAACACGGCAATTAAACGGTGTGTATCACGTGCATGCAAACCGATACTGGGTTCATCCAGTATGTACATGGAGTTGGTGAGGTTACTGCCGAGTGTACGTGTAAGCTGAATACGCTGACTTTCCCCGCCACTCAATGTATTGGCTACACGATTTAACGTAAGATAGCCAAGACCTACATCCAGTAATGTTTTTAGGCGATGGTTTATTTCTATGAGGATACGTTTCCCCACCTGTTGTTCATATTCATTCAATTGCAATTCATCAAACCATACTTTCAGGTTCTCCACCGGCATATCTACCAGGTCTGCAATATTCCGACCACCTATTTTGATGTATAATGCTTCTTTGCGTAAACGGCCACCTCCACATTCCGGGCAGATGGTGCGGCCACGATAGCGCGCCTGTAACACACGGTATTGTACCTTGTACAGGTTTTGTTCTACCATTTTAAAGAACTCATTCAGCCCATAGAAATGCTCGTTGCCTGTCCACAGCAATTGCACCTGTTCATCTGTAAGGTCCGCGATAGGTTTGTGTACCGGGAATCCGAATTTGCGGGCAGCCTTGATGAGCGCTTCTTTGTATTCGCCCATCTTCTCTCCTCTCCACGGTGCTACCGCACCTTCGAAAACGCTTAACCGTTTGTCCGGTATTACCAGGTCGGTATCAATTCCTAACGTTTGTCCAAATCCTTCACAGGTGGGACATGCGCCGTATGGGTTGTTGAAAGAAAATAAATTGGGAACGGGTTCTTCGAACTGAAGGCCATCTAATTCAAAACGATTAGCAAAATGCTGCATCGGTTTGCCATCTATCTCCACATAACAATCTCCTTCGCTTTCATAAAAGGCCGTTTGCACGCTATCGGCTATACGATGTTTATCATCTTCCTCAAAATCTTTCACTACCAGGCGATCTATGAGTACCCAGGCATCTGCGGCAACAACGGGTTTCTTTTCTTCCAGCAATTCTTCAATGCGTACCAATCCGGTTCCTTCGCTGCCAGGAGTATATAAGCGGGAAAAGCCTTTCTGCATCAGGATATTCAGCTCTTCCTTCACCTCTCTTTTGGCATGGCGGCGAAAAGGCACCAGCAGTAATACTTTACTACCTTTTTTCAGCTTTATGATATAGTCTACCACATCGCTTACTTCATGCTTTTTTACCAACTGCCCGGATACGGGAGAGTATGTTTTACCTACACGCCCAAACAAGAGGCGGAGGTAATCATATATTTCCGTCATAGAGCCCACCGTAGACCTCGGAGTACGGGTAATCACCTTTTGCTCTATAGCAATAGCCGGACAAATACCCTTAATGTAGTCCACATCCGGTTTGTTCATTCGCATGAGGAACTGACGGGCATAGGAGCTCAAGCTCTCGGCATATCTGCGTTGTCCTTCTGCATACAAGGTATCCATTGTCAGCGAAGACTTTCCCGATCCGGAAACGCCTGTTACAACGACCAGTTTACTACGCGGTATGGATACACTCACATTCTTGAGATTATGTACCCTGGCTCCTTTTATAAAAATATAGTCCTGCGGGCTAACTTCCTGAGGATCAATTATGCTTTCCTGTTTCTTTACTTTTGTTGCCATGTCAGAACAAATTTAAGGGAAATGATGTTAGCTATCAGTGATTTAGTTCTGAAAAAATTAAGCGTATATAACACGTTCGTTTTATCAGCTAAAAGTCAATACCTGAAAGCAAAAACGTCTGAAAACCACGGCTAACTTATTATTTGTTTAAATGAATAAATCTTCTATATTTGCATACGGGCCAGATCTATCTCGCTGGCATTTTCAACACTATCTCTAACACTAAACTGCTTATTATAGCTTAAACTCTACGTAATTAAAACAACCAAACTGGCTGCAAAGTCTGTAATTTATTTACTAACCCGCCTAGTTGTAGAAGTTTATGCAAATAATGTACAAATTGTGCGATGAGCAGTTAATTACCCTCTTTAAAAAGGGCCATTCTTCCGCGTTAGAAGAGTTGGTACACCGTCACAAAGACAAGGTGTTTACCTCTATCCTGCTCTTAGTCAAAGACTCTTTTTTAGCAGAAGATATATTCCAGGATACTTTCATTAAAATTATTGACACCATCAGGGCTGGACGCTACACGGAAAAAGGAAAATTTTTACCGTGGGCCATGCGTATAGCGCATAATCTGTGTGTGGATCATTTCCGCAAGATCAAGCGTACGCCAATGATCAGAACCGGTGATGATAAAGATATTTTTGATGTACTGGGATTCAGTGATAGCTGTGCTGAAGAAAAAATGATTACACGCCAGAGCCATGACCGTGTTCGCAGAATGCTGGACATGTTACCGGAGGAACAACGTGAAGTAATCATTCTTCGTCACTATGCAGAATTAAGTTTTAAAGAAATTGCAGATCTCACACAAGTGAGTATCAATACAGCATTAGGTCGGATGCGATATGGTCTGATCAATCTCCGTAAAATGATGACGGAGAAACAAATCTGTCTATGATGAACCCTTTTTTTTGCTTGCCAGCAACGAGCGGCCGGATGTAATGTCCGACCGCTCGCTATTTTAGGCAAATCCTACTATCATTTACAATCGTTCAAAGATCATTGCTGCTCCCTGTCCTACGCCTACACACATGGTAGCGAGGCCGTATTTAGCATTGGGCCTGCGCTTCATTTCATGCAACAGGGTGGCTGTAATACGGGCACCACTACAACCCAGCGGATGACCAATAGCAATAGCCCCACCATTTACATTCACGATATCAGGATTCAATGCCAGATCACGCATACAGGCGAGTGACTGAGAGGCAAATGCTTCATTCAGTTCTGCCAGGTGCAGTTGATCTGCTGTTAAGCCTGCACGTTGTAATGCCTTCCTGGAAGCCGGCACAGGACCAATACCCATAATAGAAGGATCTACTCCTGCTACCGCCATACTTTTTATCATGGCCAGTGGCTGCAGATTAAATTGCTTCAATGCTTTTTCAGATACTATCAATACCGCCGCAGCACCATCATTGATGCCGGAAGAGTTACCTGCCGTTACGCTGCCGTCTTTTGCAAAAGCAGGACGCAGCCCGGAGAGCTTTTCCAGCGTGGTTTCGCGGGGATGTTCATCTTTGGAGAATATTACCTGTTCTTCTTTATTGGGAGTGATCTCTACCGGAATAATTTCATCCTGCCATTTACCAGCTTCAAATGCTTGTTTGTACTGGATCTGGCTACGCAGGGCAAAAAGATCCTGTTCTTCCCTGCCGATATTCCATTGTCTGGCAACATTTTCAGCGGTTTCTCCCATTGAATATGGATAATACATATCCGCCAATTTTTTATTGGTAAAACGCCACCCTATAGTGGAATCATACATTTCTGTTTTACGGCTGAAAGCACCATCTGATTTACCCATTACAAAAGGTGCGCGGGTCATACTTTCCACGCCACCGGCCAGGTATACATCTCCTTCACCACACATTACCGCACGGGCAGCATCCATTATGGCCTGCATACCGGAAGCACATAAACGATTCACAGTATTACCTGCTACTGTTACCGGTAAACCAGCCAGCAGCGCAGCCATACGTGCTACATCCCTGTTATCCTCGCCTGCCTGGTTAGCTGCTCCTGCAATCACATCTTCAATTACAGCAGGATCTAACGAGGCATTCCTTTTTAATAATGCTTTAATCAGATGCGCCAGCATATCATCCGGACGAATGGAACTTAAAGCGCCACCATAACGGCCTATAGGCGTACGTACCGCATCTACTATGTAAGCAACTTGCATGTCGGTGTTTTAGTTTATATGCAAATAAAACACATCCCTATAACTCAGCCAACAAAACATCTTTTGTGATAAATAAACGACATAAACCGCCAGATATTAACTCATTACCACCTATTGCTAATTGCTGCTTTGCTGAAAAGCACAGTTAATTAGCTTTGCCCACGATTGTTTTAACTTTTAACAAAATAGCCCCAAAATGAAAAATGTATGTAGCATCCTGTTGCTATCGGCGTGCCTGCTCAGCATCTCCACTGTTACGAAGGCACAACAGCCGGCAGGAGAAAATGAAGCAAACCTTTCTGAATTACTGTACAGACCTATTAAACCTACGGCTAAAGTAATGGAAGGTAACGAGCCCTCTCAGCAAAAACTACCGTCAGGCCGTACATCTGCCCCAATGAATATTACGCGCCTGGTGGCAGCCCCCAAATGGAATCGTGCCGTCACTGGTAACGCACAGCTGATCAGCATCGATAACGGGCTGTTAATGCGGGACAAAGTAACGGTCATGAAAGGCAATATGACCGCTTTCTGCACTACACCAACCGTTACCATCGGTTGTTGTGGTTATAGTATCAAAGATGAGGTAGCAAATAAAAATCTTTTTTATGCCTCTCCTGCATCCATATTCAATAATGAAGCGGATGCCAGAACGTATGCGGAGAGCCTGTCTCCAAAGCTTCCCTTTTATCTTCCATATACTAACAGCAAAGTTTTTCCTTCGGGAGGCTGGATTTATAGTGGCGGTAGCGGACATGGCTCCATAGACTTTCTCAAAACAGCCGATGCCTACGGCGCAGGTATAGATCCCACTTTTGGTGTGTATGCTTCCGCTCCCGGTAAAGTAGTAACTGCCATGTGGGACCAGTTCTTCGGCAATGTGGTGATCATTGAGCATACTGCTGCAGATGGCACCCAATACCGCACAGGATACTTTCATCTGCGTGGCGGATTTGATCATGATTTGCAGAACGCAAAAAATATCACGGTGGCAGATCCTAATAATAAAGATGCACGGGATACCAAGTATAAAAAATTCGCCAACCTGCCCAACCCCTCCAAACTATTGTGGGGCACCAATGACCAGCAGCTGAAAGTAAAAGCCGGAGACCAGGTGTATGCCGGTCAGCAGATAGCCTGGAGTGGCAACACCGGCTTTGGTGGCGCAGGATGGGGCCTCAACCAGGATGGCACCCCCATAGACCCCAATACCGGCAACAATCATCTTCATTTTATGTTGTGGATAACAAGTCCCAATCCAGCCACCGGTGTAAACTGGATGGAAGTAGATGCTTACGGTGTATATGCTACAGCAGATAACAGCAGCTGTTACGAAGTGGGTGCTGTCAGTCCTTTTAATCGTTTTTTTGCCCCCTTCTATCCTTCTTTTCATAATGTGCCGGTTGAGTATATAACCCGCTACTGGGGCTATTATACAGGTATGGGTATGGCATTGCAAACACTGAGTGTACATAAATCCGGTAATCAATATCTGGCTTCCGGATCTTTTCAATACGGGCTGTCTTCTCAGTGGTATTGCCGCATTAATATGAGCTCCGCGCAATACCAGCAATACTTTGATGAGTATTATGCCAAGGGCTACATTCCCCGCCAGATAGCAGTTACAAATGATAATTCCGGCAATCCGCTGTTCACCGTTATATGGAAACAAAGAGGCAATGAAAATTTCACCGCCATACACAATGCCACAGATGATGTATGGAATGCTAAATGGAAAACATGTGTAGATCAGCAAAAGATGCGGGTAACAGAGCATGTGGTATATTATGCAGGCGGCAAGCGCTACCATGCAGGTGTCTTCGGGAGCAATAATCCTGGTGGCTTTTATATGTATTATGGCATGAATACCAACGACTTTACCAAAAAATTTGATGAGCTAAACAAAGCCGGCCTGATGACTGTGAATGTGAACATAGAGGAAAATGGCAGTCAGAATAATGTAGGTGGCCTCTGGTGGCCGCGGAACAAAGCATATTATTCTTATATGAACATGACTCCGGCCGATTACCAGACCAAATTCCAGGACTTAAATGCCCAGGGATACCAGTTGTATCGCATTCAGGGATATGATAATTCGTCCCGGTTTGCTGCCATTTGGATGAAATAGACCGAATACCCTTCATAAGTGTGCCACGGCCCGGAATGGCCGTGGCATTGCTTTTAACAGGCCATTCTGTCAGTAACTCAATATTACGTATCTTTGCCGTTACTTTTCGACTGCCGTAAGGCAGCCATTTGCTTAATTAATGGTCAATAATGAAGTCTGACAACAAAAACATCCGGCATTTAAGTTTACCGGCATTACAGGAATATTTTGGTTCAATAGGTGAAAAACCTTTCCGCGCAAAGCAGGTATACGAGTGGCTATGGCTGCGTCACGCCAATAGCTTTGAAGCGATGACCAATCTCTCCAAAGAATTACGGCAAAAACTGGAGGAACATTTTTCCCTGCCAGCCGTAAAAATAGATACCGTACAGCAAAGTACGGATGGCACCATTAAAAGCAGGTTCCGTTTACACGATAATCATCTCGTAGAAGGCGTACTAATCCCTACTGATAGCAGACAAACAGCCTGTGTATCCTCACAGGTGGGCTGTAGCCTGAGTTGCAAGTTTTGTGCTACCGGCTACATGGAACGCAAACGTAATCTCGATTACGACGAAATCTATGATGAAGTGGCGCTGATCAATCAGCAAGCCCTGGAAACATCCGGCAAAAAGCTCAGTAACATTGTATTTATGGGAATGGGCGAACCATTGCTCAACTACAAGAATGTGTTACAGGCTATTGAGCGCATCACCGCTCCTGATGGTCTTGCGATGTCTCCCAAACGTATTACAGTTTCTACTGCCGGCGTAGCAAAGATGATCCGGCAGCTGGGCGACGACAAAGTACGTTTTAACCTGGCGCTGTCTTTACATGCCGCCAATGATAAAAAACGCAGCGAAATTATGCCTATCAACGATTCCAACAATCTGACGGAATTGATAGCTGCGCTGAACTACTTCTATAAAGCTACACAGAACGAAATTTCCTTCGAATATATCCTCTTCAAAGATTTTAACGACTCAAAAGAAGATGCTGATGAGTTGATTAAGATATATCGTCAGGTACCGGCAGACCTGGTAAACATTATCGAATACAACCCTATCGATATGGCCCGGTTCCAGAAACCAGATGCGAAAACAGCAGAAGAGTTTATGGAATATCTTTCCAAAAACCGGGTGAATGCAAGGCTGCGCCGCAGTCGTGGTAAGGATATTGACGCAGCATGTGGACAACTGGCCAATAAAGGCTAATCATTAAAAAATAATATTTCTATTGGTCATGCACGCATGATCATCAATCAATAATAATTTATGAAGAAAAAACAACCTGCTAAAAAAGGGTCTCGTCCTTTCAAAGAAAATAAATTCGGGAAAAGCGACAAACCAGCAGGCAACCGCAACCGCTCTTCCGCTGACGGCGAAAGGCCAGGAAGAGCATCTGCAAAAGATAATCGCACCGGAGATGACAGACCATCTTCCCGCAAACCCCGCTTTGATGGCGAGAGAACGGGTGATGATAAACCATCTTTCCGTAAACGCACCTTTGGTGGTGATGATAAACCGGAACGTAAACGCAGTTTTGGTACCGACAGAAACAGCGATGATAAAGCGGAACGCAAACGCAGTTTCGGCGATGATGATAAACCAGAACGCAAACGCACTTTTGGTGCCGACAGAAACAATGATGATAAGCCTGCCTTCCGTAAACGCAGCTTTGGTGCTGATGGTAAACCGGAACGTAAACGTGGATCGGGCACTGATAACTTAGGCAACGATAAACCGGTACGTGCTAAACGTACTTTTGGCGGCGACAAAAATAGCGATGATAAACCGGAACGCAAACGCAGCTTCGGTGGTGAGGTAAAACCAGCACACAAACGCTCTTTTGGCGGTGACAGAAACGCAGACAGAAACAGTGATGATAAACCCGCTTTCCGTAAGCGTAGTTTTGGTGGTGATGATAAGCCGGAACGTAAACGTTCTTTTGGTGCCGACAGGAACAGTGATGATAAGCCCGGCTTCCGTAAACGCAGCACAGGCAACGACAGCCGCGGTGAGGATAAACCAGATGGCAAACGTGCTTTCAGCGCATTCAGAAGAGATGGAGAACGCCCTGAACGTACACGCAGCTTCGATAAAGAAGACAATGGTGGCGAAAAAGCTCCGCGTAAACGCACCTTTGGTGGCGACAGAAAAGGACCCGGTAAAAAAAGCGACGACAACAGCGCATTTCACTTCCACGGAGAAGGCCGTAAAGGCGACAAGTCCGCTCAAAGAGATACTCCCAGCGGCTTTAACCGTAAGAAATTCTTTGACAAAACCAACGAACGTTTTGCTGATAAACAAGACAGGAAAAAAGGTGGTAAAACCAGAGATACTAACGACAACGAACACACGAACAATAAAGAATCCAAAGAAAGCATTTTTGGCCCCGGTGAAATGCCGCTGAACAAATATGTGGCTCATTGCGGACTTTGCTCACGCAGAAAAGCGGTAGACCTTATCAAGGAAGGTAAAGTAACCGTGAATGGTAAAGTGGTAACCGAACCGGCTACCAAAGTTACCGGCGATGACGTGGTGACCATGCATGAAAAAAAAATTAATCTAACTAAAAACCTGGTTTATATCCTGCTCAACAAACCTAAAGGATACATCACTACTACCGATGATCCTGAAGGCCGCAAAACCGTAATGGACCTGATTCAGGACGCTACTACGGAAAATGAAAGGGTATATCCTGTTGGACGTCTGGATCGTAATACATCCGGCTTGTTGTTGCTGACCAATGATGGTGAACTTGCACAACACCTGTCGCATCCTAAACACAAATGCAAAAAGATCTACCAGGTAGAATTGGATAAACCACTTACCAAAGGTGATTTTGAGAAGATAGTAGAAGGTGTTACACTGGAAGATGGTGTTGCTTTTGTAGATGCGCTGGGATATGTAGATCCTAAAGATAAAAAACAGGTAGGTATCGAAATTCACAGTGGAAAGAACCGCATTGTACGTCGCATTTTTGAACACCTGGAGTATACGGTAGAAAAACTGGATCGTGTAATGTATGCAGGTCTTACCAAAAAAACGCTGAATCGTGGCCAATGGCGCTTTCTCAGCGAAAAAGAGGTCATCCTGCTGAAACATTTTAAAAAATAACTGCCGAATAACCTGATGCGATTAGTAGATCATATTTTACTCGAAACGCCTGATTTTGTTGTGATCAACAAACCTTCGGGAATGCTGACCCTGCCCGACCGTCATGATAATGAGTTAGCCTCGCTGAACGCTATTATGAAAAAGGCATATGGGGAAATTTTCACGGTTCACAGACTGGATCGTGAAACCAGTGGCATTATCCTGTTTGCACGCAATGAAGCAGCTCATAAATATTTCTCGCAGCTTTTTGAAAGCAGAGATGTAAAAAAATATTACCTCGGCCTCGTAAGTGGTCAGCCGATGCCTAAACAAGGCAATGTCAGCGAAGGTATCATGGAACATCCGGTGCAAAAAGGAAAGATGGTGACTAACCGTAAAGGCAAGCCATCCTCCACAGATTACGAAGTACTGGAAGAATTTGGTTTATATAGTTTAGTAAGGATGCAGATCCATACCGGCCGTACACACCAGATCAGGGTACATATGAAATTTCTGGGCCACCCGATTGCAGTAGATGAGTTGTATGGTAGTGCTCAACCGGTCATGTTATCTTCTATTAAAAAGAAATTCAAGCTGGGAAAGCACACGGAAGAAGAACGTCCGATGCTTAGCAGATTGGCATTGCATGCCGCCATGCTGGTATTTAAAGACCAAAGCGGACAAGAGCATACAATAGAAGCTCCACTACCAAAAGATATGAGCGCGTTGCTGACGCAGTTAAGAAAGCACCGCGGATAGGCAGCCAGCTGCCAGCGATTATCTTACACAGGATTAGGCTGATTTTCATGATTATGCTGATTCTCCAGTGTTATGTCAGATGATTCTCCTGCATTTTGTTATAAAATATAAAGCGAAGATTAAAGCGAGATTACCCGTTTTGATCTTCGCTTTTTATGAATCAGGTCGAGAAGTTAAGGGCATTTACCCGCTTACCCGAAAGAGAACTCTTTGCCCGCAAATAATGTTTACCTGCCACTTTATAAATGCAGCAACCGGAAAAAGTACCAGTGAAAAGGAAATTATCACGAAGCCTTGCCATGGGATCTAATTTCAGGTTATTGATAACAATCTCTTCTCTCAATAAATTTAAACTTTCTACTAAAAATCCGCCAACAAATAGCTGTTCTAGTGCTTTCCTTGTGTCATCATTATGCTATTGTAGAGAGTTAAAGCGTACAATATAACTGCTGGACTATAGAATAACAGCTCCTGTTACTTTTTTAACATCCCCGATCCTTTTTGTTTTATAGCAGGCTACATTATGGCACAAAAAAAACGGGGAGAAATCCCCGTTTCGTAAAAATCAAAAACCAACCATTAAAAATTCTTATTGAGAAAAGCCGTTACCTGGTTATAGTATGTCGGCTTCTGTGCTTTTTAAATTATTTGTTAGGCTGCGGTGTTGTTCTCAGATAAGGCTTGATAATCTTATGCCCTTTCGGAAAACGTGCCGGGATATCTGCAGTAGCTATTGCTGCCGTAACAATTACATCTTCGCCATCCTTCCAGTCTGCCGGTGTAGCTACACTGTATTTAGCTGTCAGCTGCAGGGAATCAATAACGCGTAAAACTTCGTGAAAATTCCTGCCGGTAGAGGCCGGATATGTAATCGTCAGTTTTATCTTTTTGTCTGGTCCTATTACAAACAAGGATCTTACTGTAAATGTTTCAGAAGCATTTGGATGAATCATATCATACAAATCCGCCACCGTTCTATTTTCATCTGCAATAATAGGAAAAGTTACGTCACAATGCTGTGTTTCGTTAATATCGTTTATCCAGCTCAGGTGTTTATCCAATGGATCTACACTGACAGCCAGCACTTTAACGTTGCGCTTAGCAAATTCGTCTTTGAGCAGGGCTGTTTTACCTAGTTCAGTAGTACATACCGGTGTAAAATCTGCAGGGTGGGAGAATAATACGCCCCAGCTATCGCCGAGGAAATCGTAAAGATCTATTTCCCCTAGCGTGGTGTTGGCTTTGAAATTAGGAGCAGCGTCGCCCAGTCTTAAACTCATGGTTTTACGATTTACTTGTCCAAAAATAGCATTTTCCTACAAAATTTATAGACTTTAAGGGATTTTTTTCTCTTTTTTACTCATTTTTTTTGGGAGATAGGTTATTAGGGCTAACAAACAATGTATTAACGGGGTTCATAAAAATGGATAAACAGGGTTTTCATTCAGATGGATGAGCGGGGTTAACTTAAAACGGATTTCCAGGGTTAACTTAAATGGATCGTCGGGGTTAACATTAAATGGATAGCGGGGCTAACTTACATGGAAAGATAAGGGTTAACTTAAATGGATAAAAAGGGTTCATTCAACGGATAAAAATATGGTTTACAAGTCGTTAAGATTTGAAGTATGTAGCTGCCAGGCATAATATGCCATACTGAACTTTTTATCGTTTTCCAGTCCGGCTTTCACACGGGCAGCTTCATCCTCCAGTTCTATTTCAATAAATCCAAGGTATAGGTCATAGGTATCTGCGAGCAATTGTATACACTGCTCCATTTTTCCGCTTATATCTGTACGGGCAGCTGGTGGTAAGGTAGGCACAGTAGGCAAGGGAATTACCCGCTCTATGTAGTAACATTCCTCATCTGCATAGGCCTCCCAATTACTGTCCTGCTGCAAACAGGGTCTTCTCATATGAAAGGTCATGTTATCAAAAACGACGGCATCTCCCAGTTCAGCTTCCAGGTCAATGATATCCGGTACACGGCGCATGTCTTCCAGTTTCTTTACAATTGTCATCAGCACCGCATCATGATGATGTTTTTCCTGGTTGTACCGCAACATCGTATTCATTACCTCATAAGTAGTTACAAAGTCACATGAATACCACACATTATTCTGTTGCACCTGGCCCCAGAGTGTCAGGTAATTGGAATCATCCATAATGATCTGTCCAATTGAAATAGCCTGCATTTGTGTAATTGCTGTTGTATGTAGCTTATTCATAACCGTCAGGTTTTAATAACACTACAAATCTACCGGTGCTGCACGCAAGGGATTTGCGTAGTAAACATTTGGTTATAAAATTTTAAATCCTGTTTGCAAAAGCGGGAATTGCTTATTTTTATTACCTAAATTTTATCATTTGCCCAAAAACAAGGATGCAGTGTCACGCTACCGCTGGATTGATGAGCGGCTGCGCAGCAAGCAAAAGCCTAAACCCACCCTGGAAAACCTGATTGAGTATGTATCCGATAAAATGGGTACAGATATATCAACGCGCACTATACAAAAAGACATACAGGATATGCGTCAGGATCCTGAGTTGAATTATATGGCGCCTATTGTGTATGACCGTAGCAGTCGCACATACCGCTATTCAGACGAAAGTTTTTCCATCAGTAATTCTCCCATCGAAGAAGCAGACCTGCAAGGCCTGGAAATAGCTATCGGCATACTGGAACAATTCCGCAGTTTGCCGGTGGTGCAGCAGTTTGAAGATGCTATCTTAAAAATAGCTGCCAGTCTGAAAATGAACAGGGAAGCACTGCAACACAGAGGACTTATCAAATTTACACGTACCTCTCAGTACAAAGGAGCAGAACATATTCCCGAAATAGTAGACGCTATCAAAAGCCTGGAAGTAATACGCATTGCATATCAGAGCTTTGACCGGGATGAACCTAAAGAACATTGGGTAGAACCCTATCATCTGCGGGAATACCAGCATCGTTTTTACCTGATTGGAAAAAGCCAGCAAACCCGCGGTGGTGTGGTTATTACGTTTGCGCTGGACAGAGTAGTAAAACTCTGGCCTACCATGAAACATTTTGATGAAAAGAATTTTGATGATGCCAGCTATTTCCAACATGCTATTGGTATCACAGTACATGATGGCGAGCCGGAACATGTGCTGCTGAGCTTTACACCCAGACAGGGAAAGTATATCAAATCACAACCCATTCATACTTCACAAGAGGTAGTGGAAGATAATAGTGATGAATGTCGTATATCCCTTAACGTGGTTATCAATCATGAACTCACCATGACGCTGCTCAGCTACGGCTCCCAGGTAAAGGTGTTACAACCTGCCCACCTGGCCCGGAAAGTAGCCGAAGAAGCAAAGGCTATGGCAGCGCTATATAAATAAATTACGAATTGCGAATTACGGACAAAAGCGAGTGATAACAGCGAAGATTATACGCTGTTATCACTCGCTTTTGTCCGTAATTCGTAATTTATTTATTTACTGGTTTCGTAAACAAACTATCTGCTAATGTCTGATTCGTTTCTACCTTAGTGACGTTAATTTTTACACCACCGGGATTTTGTTCTGTTACAGCCGGATAAGACAGGCCTTCCGGTGTTTTTCTGTAATCAGACAACAATGTGGTCATCTCAAGCGTCTGCCCCTGTACTGCCAGTGTATTAGTAGCTTTCACCAATAAAAAAGTTACAGCATCCAGGTAAGCTGTTCCGATAGCACCATCAGCAGCCACTACTTTCAATTTATACGCGGGAGCCCCATTCACAGTATCTTTTCCCTGCAATTCCACTTTTTTGCCTTTGGTTTTGTAATCATATAGCTCCCCTCTCAAATCCAGCTGGGATTTCATCAATTTCAACATTTGCGGATCCATTTCCTGCGCTTCCGTTTGTTGCATAACAGGCATCAAACTCCAGCCAGCAGTACGTGTAACTACCTGAACATTATTGGTTCCCATAATACTAAATTCCAAACGCATGCCCTCATCCTGCTTTACCCATCTTTTAATAGGCACTGTTTGCCCCTGCACTTCCATGGTTCCCTCCATGTACTGCGACTTAATCCCATTCAATTTATCCGCTCCTCCCATGGCTACTGTATTCTTAGTGATTATTTCATCTACCGTTTGTGCGTAGGTGCTGATGCCGGCAATTAAAAGTCCGGTCATCAGTGTATAAATCTTAATACCTCTCATAAAAGAATTTTTGTAATATTTTTTTATAGCAAATAAAGATAACCAAAAAACATCTCCCTCCGCATCTTCCCAAAAAAATACGCCAGGGCTGAAAATGCCTTCTATTCCTTAGCTTTACGCCCATGAATACATTCCAGATTTCCGGTAACCTGGTAGATATACTGCAACAGGAAATATATCCGGCCACACTTCACATAGAAGGTGGTTATATCCGAAGGATTGAACGTAATGGTAATAAATACCCAAACTATCTGCTGCCGGGCTTTACAGACGCACATGTGCACATAGAAAGCTCCATGCTGATCCCTTCTGAATTTGCCAGACTGGCGGTAGTACATGGTACAGTAGCCACCGTGAGCGATCCGCACGAAATAGCCAATGTAATGGGCGTGAAGGGCGTGGAATATATGTTGGAAAATGGTAAACAGGTGCCCTTCAAATTCAACTTCGGCGCGCCTTCCTGCGTACCCGCCACTGTTTTTGAAACAGCCGGTGCCACCGTAAGTGTAGCAGATATTGAACAGCTGCTGCAACGGGATGATATCAGGTATCTTACAGAGATGATGAACTTCCCCGGTGTGCTCCACAAAGATCCGGAAGTATTAGCAAAGATAACAGCTGCAAAAAAAACAGGAAAGCCTGTAGATGGCCATGCACCGGGCCTTCGCGGCGATGCTGCCCGTGATTATATTGCTGCCGGTATCAGTACAGACCATGAATGTTTTACACTGGAAGAAGGATTGGAAAAGCTGCAATACGGCATGCATATCCTCATCCGTGAAGGCAGTGCTGCCAAAAATTTTGAAGCCCTCATTCCGCTCCTGCAGGATCATCCGGAGCATATTATGTTTTGCAGCGATGATAAACATCCGGATAACCTGGTGGAAGGCCATATCAACCTGCTGGTGAAACGCGCGCTGGCAAAGGGTATTGATCTCTTTAAAATATTACGTGCAGCCTGTGTAAACCCGGTACTGCATTACAAACTGGATAATGGATTACTGCGGGAAAATGATGCTGCCGATTTTATTGTGGTAGATGATCTTCAAAACTTTAACATTCTTGCAACATATATAGCAGGAGTGAAAGTGGCAGAAAATGGCCATACGCTGATTAATTCTGTGCCCTCCTCTCCTGTCAATAATTTTGTGTGCAATAACACTTCAGCAGCTGATTTTCGTATGTCCGTTAACGATAGTAGTGCGGCTACCGTAAACGTAAAAGTTATTGAAGCACTTGAAGGGCAGCTTATTACCAACGCTATTACTGCCGAACTTCCGGTAACAAACGGATTACTGCACAGCAGCACTACCGGAGATATACTGAAACTGGCTGTGGTAAACCGTTACCGCGAAGCGCCGGTGGCACTGGCATTTATTCATGGATTTGGTCTAAAACATGGTGCGATCGCTTCCTCGGTTGCGCACGACAGTCATAATATTATTGCTGTAGGAACAGACGACGAAAGTCTTTCTGCTGCTATCAACACGGTGATTGCACAACAAGGTGGTATCAGTGTGGTAAACAATAAAGAATTGCAGGTATTGCCATTGCCGGTAGCAGGGTTAATGAGTAACCTCGATGGCTATACGATTGCAGCACAATACAGTGCACTGGATAAATCAGCCAAAGCGCTGGGATCACCGCTGGCATCGCCTTTCATGACATTGTCATTTATGGCATTGCTGGTGATCCCGCATTTAAAACTCAGCGATCTGGGATTATTTGATGGTGACACATTCCAGCTTTTAGCGGTTAGCTTTTAGCGGTTAGCTTTTAGCGGTTAGCTTTTAGCAAAATGCAGCGGAGAGCTACAATCTCCGCTGCATTTTGCTAAAAGCTAATAGCTAACTCCTAATGGCTTGTCCAGAGTGCTCCATTAATAGAATCTCTTGATGCTCCGGTAACGGAAGACAACACATTATTTTCCTGTCTCCAGCGCAGTGCGCCAACCAGGGCCATTACCAGTGCTTCCTTGAAATTAACGGTGATTGCATCCGGCACTTCTGCTACAATGTTTAATGGCGCCAGCTGTTGCTGTATACTATTTACCAGGAAAGTATTAAAAGCACCACCACCGGTGATCAGCATTTTTGCCGGTCCTTCCGGCATTTGCGCTTTCAGCGCTGCTGCCGCTTTAGCTATCTGAATAGCAATATGTTCTGAATAGGTGCGCAGTTTGCCCTGTACAGATATACGCAATGGGTCAATCATAGGTAATATGGTGCCTGTACCAAAGTCATTAGCCAGCGATTTAGGCCATGGTGCTGTATAGTAAGGCAATGCATTCAGTTGCTCCAGCAAACCCTTATCTGATACACCGCCCGCAGCGAGCGCCCCGCCATCATCATAAGGTTTGTTCAGTGCTGATGCAAGTGTATTCAGCACACGGTTGGCCGGGCAAATATCAAAGGCGGCAAACTGCTCCGGTAGTTGTGCGGAAATGTTGGCAATACCGCCCAGGTTAAGCCAATACTGGTAACCTGTAAACAAATATTTTTCCCCGATAGGTACTATGGGTGCTCCTTGTCCGCCGAGTGCCACATCCACTGCACGCAGATCAGTAATCACCGGCAGGTTGGTAACGGCTGCAATAGCAGCACCATCGCCCAGCTGGGCAGTCATTTTACCCGCAGGTAAATGAAAGGTAGTATGCCCGTGAGAAGCTATAAAATGTACTTTATGATCCAGCTGATTATTTTCAATAAAAGAGAGGATGCGCTGGCCGGTATAATGTCCGTAAGCGGTGTGTAACAACAGGTATTCCTGAGCTGGCAGCATGGTAGCTGTGGCCAGTCTTTCCAGCCATTCCGGCTCATAAGGCAGGCTCTCAGATGCTTTGATAGCATAGGTCCATTGTCCGCGTATCTCGGTCAGTTCTGCAAAAACTATATCCAGTCCATCTAATGAGCTACCAGACATGGTGCCAATCACGTTATATACCATCGACTAAAAATTTCAGCAAAGGTAGTTTTAAAATATTTTTTTTACGATTTATGGAAATGGATGATTGGGGCACATCCTACAGGAAGAAAACTTCACTGCTATGCAAAAATATCTTTCGTTATTAGTACTTGCCTGTTTGCTGGCCTTTAATGCCTCTGCGCAGCAGCTGCGGCTGATTACAGGAACCGTTAAAGACAGCCTCCGTAATGCAGGTATACCCAATGTGGTGGTACGTGTAAAAGGCACGGATTTTCTAACAGCAACGGACGCAAAAGGCAATTTTAAGCTAAAAGTCCCTGCCGGCGCGGTTACAGTAGAAGCAATTGCTACCCATTTTAAACAAAAGGAAATTATGGTAGGTGCCTCACAAACTACGGTTCACATTACACTGAACCTGCTGCAACCATTGATAACAGACAGCGAAAAGAACCGGTATATAATGGATGACAAAAAAGGATTATCGGAGGTTGTGGTGACAGGTTATGCTGCGCCACGTATCGCTTCCGGGATTCATATAAAAGCGAGTCCCCAAAACAATACAGAAGACTATAGTCCTATTAATGAAAATATTTTTCATACTGCCACCGATCAACCACTCAGTACATTCAGTATTGATGTAGACCGGGCCTCTTACAGTAATGTGCGCCGCTTCCTGAATAATGGACAAATGCCACCTGCAGACGCGGTAAGAGTAGAAGAGATGATCAACTATTTTGATTACCAATATAAAGCCCCTACTGGCAAGGACCCTGTGGCTATTTATACAGATATGGCAGTATGTCCCTGGAATACTGGTCATCAGCTGGTACGCATTGCCTTAAAAAGCAAACAGGTAGATACCAAAGATCTGCCTCCTTCTAACCTGGTATTCCTGATTGATGTTTCCGGTTCTATGGATGAAGAAAACAAGCTGCCACTGGTAAAGCGCGCGTTCAAAGTATTGATTGAACAGCTGCGTCCTCAGGATAAGGTAGCCATTGTAGTGTATGCCGGGGCTGCCGGTGTAGTACTGCCTTCTACCGGTGGCAGTGAAAAGAGCAAGATCCTGGCCGCTGTGGATGAATTGCAGGCCGGGGGCTCTACTGCGGGTGGAGAAGGCATACAGCTGGCTTATCGCATTGCCGCTGAGCATATCACAAAAAACAGCAACAACCGCGTAATACTGGCTACAGACGGTGATTTCAACGTTGGCCCTTCCAGCGATGGAGAACTGGAACGGATTATAACGAAAGAAAGACAAAAGGGTATTTATCTCTCTGTACTGGGCTTTGGTATGGGAAATTATAAAGATAACAAGCTGGAAATACTGGCAGATAAAGGAAACGGGAACTATGCCTACATTGATAATTTTGAAGAAGCCCGCAGAACTTTTGTAACAGAATTTGGTGGCACGCTCTTCACTGTGGCTAAAGATGTAAAGCTGCAGGTGGAATTTAATCCTCAATTCGTACAGTCGTATAGGTTAGTAGGTTATGAAAATCGCCTGTTGCAGAACGAAGACTTCAACAACGATAAAAAAGACGCCGGAGATATGGGTGTAGGCCATACCGTAACAGCGTTGTATGAGATTATACCTACCGGAAAAAATTCACCTGTCGTAAACTGGGTAGATCCGCTGAAATACCAACAGGCAAAGATCATGGGTAACCAGGCAGAAGTACTGACCGTAAAGTTGCGCTATAAAGAACCACAGGAAGATAAAAGTCAGCTGCTGCAAAAAGTACTCCCTTACAGCCGGCAGCAGATAGAACAGGTACCGGAAGATTTCCGTATGACGGTTGCCGTGGCTGCTTTTGGCCAGCTGTTGCGCAACTCCGCTTTCAAAGGCACGGCAACCTATGAGCAGGTACTTGCCTGGGCCGGCAAAGCACGTGGAGAAGATCCGGAAGGTTATCGTGCGGAATTTATTCAGCTGGTGAAAAAGGCGAAGCTGCTGGACAAAGAGTAGTTACACTAATTTTCGGTAATTTGCGCACTCAAAGGGCAAGCACATGATTATCAATTTAAGTGAAACCAACTCGTTGGTGGGAGAATGGCTAAGCGAGATCAGGAATGTTGACATTCAACAGGATCGTATGCGTTTCCGGCGTAATATGGAACGACTGGGAGAAGTAGCGGCATATGAAATCAGTAAAACACTGGACTATGTAGATGCGGAAGTAACAACCCCAATGGGTATTGCTACTTGCCGGGTACTGAAAACTCAGCCGGTACTGGCTACGATATTACGTGCCGGACTAGCGTTGCATCAGGGGCTGCTGCATTATTTTGATAAAGCCGATCATGCTTTTGTATCTGCCTATCGCAAACATAACCATGATGGTTCTTTCGATATCAGCCTGGAATACGTAAGCAGTCCTTCCATTGAGGGACAAGTACTGATTCTTTCCGACCCCATGTTGGCTACCGGCGCTTCATTGGTGAAAACGATAGAGCACCTGGAAGAAATTGGAAAACCTGTTCATATTCACCTGGTAGTAGCTATTGCCTGTACCGTTGGAATTGAATATGTATTGCGTAACACCAAAGCTAATCTTACCATTTGGGCAGGTGATATTGATGACGAACTCACTGCAAAAGGTTACATAGTGCCGGGGCTTGGTGACGCCGGTGATCTGGCTTTTGGAAATAAATTGCAACAATAATTAACAATAATCGTTTTACGAATAGCAGTGGAGTATCTTTAAAAATGATATTCACTGCTATTCGTTTTTTTTGATATAATTTTTTATACATTGATTTAATTTGAAATATGATTTAATTTACGTACCTTCACCCGTATTGCATAATACCCTATGCTTTAAGCTTTATTATATGAAAAGAGCTTTACTATTCCTGACCATATTGCTTTATTGTAATCCGTTGCGGGCACAGGATCCGCACTTTTCCCAGTTTTTTGCATCACCACTAACGCTTAACCCGGCATTTACAGGTTTATTTTCAGGCGATTATCGTTTATCAGGCAACTATCGTTCACAATGGCGCAGCATTTCTACGCCCTTTGTAACCGGTACCGCTGCTATTGATTTCGGGATACTAAAAAATGTGATTTCCTACACGGATATCTGGGGCGTAGGTATGATGGCGATGTATGACAGAAGCGGTGGCGGTGCGCTGACTTCCAGCTACCTTTCCTTCAGCACGGCCTACCATAAAGGATTGGACCCTGAGGGTAATCACACACTGGCCATCGGTTTACAGGGAACAATTGTGCAGAAGAGAATTGATAACAGTAAACTACAGTTTGAAAATCAGATAGATAATAACGGATACAATCCGGCAATTCCAAGTAATGAAACATTGGTAAACCCAAAAATATCTTACTTCGATCCTAACATCGGTATTTTATATAACGGGTTAATCGGACAATCATCAAATATTTACCTGGGCGCATCCTATTACCATATTACCCAGCCTACAGAATCGTTTATGAACCTCACGCAAAACAGGCTCAGCTATCGCTGGACTGTACATGGTGGCGGATCTGTACCGGTAAATGGGAAAGATCGGTTTCATGGCAGTGTCCTCTATATGAAACAAAGCACTGCCTCTGAGTTTACATTAGGCGGCGCTTATGGCTTCTCCCTCAGCGACGCTGATGATAATCCTACTACCTTTTACCTGGGTAGCTGGTACCGTTTGAAAGATGCGATCATTCCTTATGTTGGAATGGAAATTAAGGGCTTCCAGGTAGGTCTAACCTACGATACCAACGTATCCAGTCTGAAGCCAGCCTCCAACTACCGTGGTGGCCTGGAAATATCGCTGATCTACATTCATACACGCAACGAAAATAATAAGTATAAAACACTCTGTCCCCGCTTCTAGGACAATGATTAATATGATTTAAATGATTCGCCTGATGAGCGGAGATAAAAGCGGAATATGATCTCCGTTAGTATCTTCACTCATCAGGCGAATCATTTAAATCATATTAATCACAGTTTAAAATAATTTTTGCCTTAGTTTCGTTGCTCTTTCATAAACAGGAACAAAAACTAATTCAGTTACACTAAAATACTCAGGCGTTGTTTTCATTCAGAGAAGTACTGTCGGCCATTCAGTCTTACGGAAAAGCCCACCAGTTCATAATGCAGCATAAATTGTGGAAATGGATACTGATACCCGGTGTCATATATTGCCTGTTATTTTTCACAGGGTTTTACTTTGTTTGGGGCTACTCTGGTGATTTTGTGGAATACCTTACGAAACTGATGCATATCACGGAGTGGGTGCAGGACCTGGAAAGCAGCTGGATAAGTTTCCTTTTTATATTGGTAGCGTTTTCTGTCCGCATTGTATTTGTGTTCTGGTACTTCTCCTATTTCAAATATTTATTCCTGATTGTAGCATCACCGGTTTTTTCCTACCTGTCGGAAAAAACAGAGGCTATTCTTGAGCACAAAGATTTCCCCTTCAGCTGGTCACAGTTAGGACAGGACATACTGAGAGGGATTAAAATGTCTTGCCGCAATATTGTTTACCAGACAGCTGCCATACTGGTCATGCTACTGGTTTCTTTTATACCTGTTATTGGCTGGCTAACGCCTATGGTAGGCTTTTTCATTGAATCCTATTTTTATGGATTTTCCATGATGGACTATAGCTGTGAGCGTCACCGGTTAAATATGTCGCAGAGCATACAATTTATCCGTCAGCACCGTGGCATGGCATTGGGCAATGGAATTGTGTTTTACCTGTTTATGCTCATCCCTGTGCTGGGCTGGATGCTGGCACCTTCCTATGCTGTGATTGCGGCTACCATTGATTTACAAAATAAAAGACTGATATAATGACTACTCCCGGCAAAGTGTACCTTGTTCCCACCGTGTTGAGCGCCGATGCCTTATTCAGCATTCCCGCATATGTTACTGCCATCGTGCAGCAACTCACTGTTTTTTATGTAGAAAACGAACGTACTGCCCGGCGCTATTTAAAAGCGTTGGATAGAAATATTAATATAGATGCCCTGCAGTTATTGCTCATGAACGAAAACCAGCCACCGGATGTAGCACTGGCAAAAAAGCTGTTACTGGAAGGAAAGGATATTGGTATTTTGAGCGAAGCCGGATGCCCTGCCATAGCAGATCCTGGTCATCTTGTAGTGCAGGCAGCACATAGTGTAGATGCAAGAATAATTCCGATGATCGGCCCCAATTCTATGCTGCTGGCCCTGATGGCCTCCGGTATGAACGGGCAGAATTTCCAGTTCGTAGGCTATCTGCCTATTAAACCCCCGGAAAGAACAAAAATGATCAAAGAATTAGAGCTGGAATCCGAAAGGAAAAAACAAACGCAGCTTTTTATTGAAACCCCTTACCGCAATAATCAGTTATTGAAAGATATCCTGGATAACTGTAAAGACCATACGCAGGTTTGCATTGCAGCAGACATCACTGCTCCCACAGAATATATCAAAACAAAAACTGTAAAAGAGTGGAGGAAACAATTGCCGGAGCTGCATAAAAGGCCGGCGATCTTCCTGTTGTATGCAGGGCAATAAAAATTACGAATGGCGAATTACGGTTATAAGCAAAGATCACTTCAATCCGTAATTCGCAATTCGTAATTCGTAATTATTAAGGTATCACCTGCTTATTGATCTCTGTCATAGAAATAACACTATCTACAATAAACGTACTGTATCCTCTCCAGGGCAAAGCTCCCAGATACTCCTTGTAATGCAGTTCCACCGTTTTTCCGCTGGAAGTCATCAGTTGCTGTGCAATACGTTCACTGGTAACAGAAAACTGGAACTCATTAGATTGAATAGTACCCGCCGCCTGGCCCTTGTAGCCAGTCTGGATTAATTTGCCTTCGTAAGTTTTAAAGACATAACCTTTCTGCACAAAATAATTAAGTTCACCCGCCTTCACGCCTTGTCCGAAGACAAAATAGAATTTGTAGAATACTGTGCCGCCCAATATCACTAAGATGATAGCCACGACGATAAAAACAAACCGACCCATATTTAAATTTTAGTTGATGAAGATCAGAAATTCAGATCTACAAGATAAAGGAAACCCGCCATACCAAAAGCTCCCAGTTCCAGCTCACGTTTATTTACCGCTTCAAACACATCATTGGCTGCGTGATGAATATCAAAATAACGTTGGGAGTCAGGAGAAAGTTCAGCCATAGGCGTGCCCAGTGCTGCATTGAGCTGTCCTACATCGGTTCCGCCACCTTCATCTTCAAAATCATATATACCATAGGGTTCAAACAAAGGCCTCCAGCTCATCATTTTAGCCTTTTTACCTGCATCCATAGTGGAAGAGAACCCACGAGGTGTAAAGCCCCCACCATCGCTTTCCAACGCAAGGATATGTTTTTCATTGCGGGCTTTGGCTACCGCTGCATACTTGGTTCCACCACGGGTACCATTTTCTTCATTCGCAAACAATACCACGCGTAATGTATGCTGTGGCCGGATGCCCGCGCCTTTGAATGCACGCAATACCTCAATAGACTGCACGCAACCGGCACCATCATCATGTGCACCTTCTGCTACGTCCCAGGAATCCAGGTGGCCGCCTACGGTGATGTACTGATCCGGATATTTACTACCTCTCAGCTCACCAATCACGTTATGTCCGATGGTATCTTTCAGCATAACACAATTTGTACGCAGGAATACTTTTGCACTCTCATCATCCTTAATACGCTGGCTCAAACGGTCTGCATCTTCCAGGCCGATAGCCACTGCAGGTATTTTGGGGTACGCACTGTCATACGCCATAGCACCGGTATGCGGGAGATTATTTGCACCATGGGACATAGAGCGCACAATTACCGCCACTGCGCCGTATTTGGCAGCGCGACTCGCACCGCGCCCACGATACATAACAGCATCGCGGTAGGAATGGAACGTTTTAACGTAAGTAGGATTAAAGTGGTAATTGTAAAAAACGATCTTTCCCTTTACCTGGTCTTTCTTAGCTTCCAGATCATCAAAGGAAGCCACTTCCAGCACTGGCGCCGTTATGCCGGCAGGACCGCTTCCTACAGAATTGCCAAGTGCCAGGATATTCAAAGGCGGCACAAAATCGCGGCGTTTGGAAATAATGCGGGCTTCTTCCTTAGCACCTCTTACCCAATGTGGCACCATGCATTCCTGCAGGTATACAGTATCCGCACCGGCAGCCTTCAAGGCTTTTACCCCCCACTGCTCCGCCTTTGGCATTTGCGGAGATCCGGCCAACCGGCCTCCTATCGTTTTTGTTAACGTTCTGAGGTTTTCATACGCGGTACTGTGTGTCAATACTTCATCAGCTAAGTGCCTTAGTACTACTGAATCCTGTTGCTGCGCTACTGCCACCACGGGCAAAGAGCAGGCAAATAAAATTGGCAAAAGGTATTTTTTCATGCAGCAGGTTAATTTTCAATAAAACTAATTAATTGACCTTGTTCTTACAAATAACAAATGGCTGAAAGCATAAAAGGTTACCTTTGCAGGATGCAAAAAAAATAACTCATGCGCATAGGAATAGTATGTTACCCTACCTACGGTGGTAGCGGGGTACTGGCCACAGAGCTGGGGAAAGCCCTGGCAGATAAAGGTCATATGGTCCACTTTATTACTTATCAACAGCCTGTAAGGCTTAACGCGTTTCACGCCAACATATATTATCACGAGGTACAGGTTCCCACCTATCCGCTTTTTGACTTCCCCCCCTATGAGTCTGCTCTTAGCAGCACCATGGTGGATGTGATCATTAATCAGAAGCTGGACCTGCTGCATGTGCACTATGCCATTCCACATGCATCTACCGCGTATATGGCCAAACAGATTGTAAAAAAACATGGCAGAACGGTACCTTTTATTACCACCCTGCATGGTACAGATATCACCCTGGTAGGGAAAGATAAAACTTACGCACCGGTGGTTACCTTCTCTATCAATGAATCAGACGCCATCACCGCTGTATCTGAAAACCTGCGGGATGAAACGTATAAATCTTTTGCGATAGAGAAAGAAATATCAGTGATCTACAACTTCGTAGACACGCAGCGCTTCAGCCGCAGAGAGTTACCACATTTCAGAAAGGCCATTGCGCCCAATGATGAAAAAATCCTGCTGCACGTTTCTAACTTCCGTAAAGTGAAACGTGTACCTGATGTGGTAAAAATATTTGCCCGCGTACGTGAACAAATGCCCGCAAAACTATTGCTGGTAGGTGATGGACCAGACAGACCATCGATAGAATGTTTATGCAGAGAATTAGGTATTTGTGAAGATGTACGATTTGTTGGTAAACAGGAACAACTGGAAGATGTAATGTCTATCAGTGATTTATTCCTGCTGCCATCTGAATACGAAAGTTTCGGGTTAGCTGCGCTGGAAGCAATGGCTGCACAGGTACCCGTGATATCATCCAACGCCGGTGGCTTACCTGAAATCAATATACCAGGATTAACCGGTTATATGAGTGAGGTAGGTGACGTAGATGGTATGGCCGCTCATGCTATTAAATTACTGCAGGATGAAACGTTGCTGGCCAGCGTGCGCAAAGGCGCATGGGAACAGGCACAGCGCTTCCATATTGATAATATCATTCCTCAATACGAAGCATTATACGAAGAAGTATTGCAAAAACAGGTACAACTGCTTTAACGGGTGCGAATCCACCTTTCCGGATTCTGTTGTAACGTGTTCCTGTAGATCTGTAATTCTATCTCACCTGTATTGCTGCCAGGCCCCGAAGCCGCAGCACCCAGTGTTTGGCCACGTTTTACAGCTACTCCTTTTCTTACACGCACATCCAGTAATCTCACATAGTTGGTAAAATATTTTCCATGGCGCAGGGTAACCATATATCCTGCGCCTGGTACCATAAATACCATAATCACCTCTCCGTCGAAAATGGCTTTCACAGCAGCTCCCTTGCCGGTAGCGATAATGATTCCATTGTGATCCACTTCTACCTTACCTACGGTACTTGTTCCAAAATGTCCGGTAATACGGCCTGCATCCACCGGCCATGGCAGCCTGCCGCGGTTAGCTTCAAAATCGCGCGATAAAGAAAGCGCTTCCGGCGTAGCTACCAGTACATCTTCACTGGAAGTTTTAGCTGGTGGGGGATCATCTGCCTCTTCTTCTTCTTCCACTTTCGGTTTTACGACTACTTTTTTATGTGATTTTTTGGCTGCTGCCAGCGCTGCTCTTTTGCGTGCAGCAGCCTCTTCACGACGTTTTGCACGTTTTGCAGCAGCAGCCTTCTGACGTGCTAATGCCTGCGCTGCGGCTTTTTTCTGAGCCGCCGCTATTTCACGGCGAATGGCATCCTGAATGGCCTGGTCTATCTGCCGGGCTTCTGCTTTACGCTGAGTAATGTTTTGCTGTACTTCCTGTTCTTTGTTTTTCAGCTGCGCAATGGTCTGATCGGTTTCTTTTTTATTAGCCAGTAAAGTGACCCGTTGTTGCTGCTCCGTTTGGAGTACGTCTGCTTTTTTTGCACGCTGTTCCTGAAGTACTACCAGCTTTTGGCTTAGCAATGCTTTTGTTGACAACAGGTTTTCTGCCTGCCGCCGCCTGCTGTCGCGGTATTGACGCATATATTGGTAACGGCGTATGGCATCATTGAAACTGGTAGCAGAGAAAAAGAAGTTCAGTACATCATAAGAGCCCTGTGTTTTATAAGCATATACTACCAGTTGAGCATAACGCGCCCTTAACGAATCTACTTCCTTTTCCAGCGTATGTACGTTATCGTTAGTATTGCTGATATCCCCTTCAATTAAGTTTATTTCCTGGTTGATATCTTTAATCAGTGCGGTACGGCTGATGATTTTTTGTTGCAATTCCCTTTGTACACCAACATTTACGCGGGCAGATTTCTGAATTTTTGCGAGGGACTTGTTGGCCTCTTCTATTTCTTTCAGCAGTTCCTGCTTACGGTTTTCCAGTGCTGCGCGCGATTGTTTGTTGCTCCGCTGTGCATATAGCAGCGCAGGCAACAGCCATAGAACCATCAAAAGAGGGATCAACTTTCTCAAAAAAAAAGCATTGGGTTTATGAGTATATAAGCTTTACGCTTATGTATTAATTTATCTTCTGCGTATCCACAGCTCAGGATTTTGTTTGGTGCTACCTTTCCAGATCTGCAGTTCTACTTCACCACTATTTTCAAGATCGTTGACGCTGGCAGTACCTATTACCTGTCCTGTTTTCACGTTATCGCCTTTCTTCACGCGGGTAGTTTGCAAACGTACATAGGTAGTAAAGTATTGTCCATGACGTATAATAATTACATATCCGGAACCTGGCATTACTACTACAGACCGCACTTCTCCTTCAAAAATAGATTTCACCGCACCCCCTTTATTGGTAGCGATTACAATACCATCGGATGGTACCTGGATATGCTCCATCACCGCATGCTGGTGAATACCAAAGTGTTCAATGATATTACCTGCATCTACCGGCCATGGCAGTTTACCACGATTGGCCTCAAAGCTTTCAGATAACGCGAGCGCTTCCGGAGTGGCTTCCAGCACACTTTCTGTACGGCTTACTGTTTTCTCAGGTTCGGGCGCGGGAGCTGGTTTTACTGGTACCGGTGCAGCTTTTTCGGGTGCCGGTGTATTGGCGGCGGTATTATTGTTATTGGCATTGTTTGCAGCAGCGGCAGCTCTGGCTTTTTCAGCAGCAGCTAATGCAGCGGCCTTACGGGCTTCTTCATCCCGTCTGCGTTTTTCTTCCGCAGCTTTACGGCGGGCTGTTTCTTCTTCTATGGCTTTACGGCGGGCCTCTTCTATTTCACGACGGATAACCGCACGGATGGCTGCCTGTACTTTCTGCGCATCTTTGTTGCGCTGATTAATATCTGCCACCAGTTCTTTCTCACGGCCTTTCAGCTTGCTCAACACTTCATCTTTCTCTTTCTTATCTGTTTCCAGTGTAGCACGTTGCTCCTGCTCTGTTTTCAGGGCGTCGGAACGCCTTACACGCTGGGATTCCAAGTTCTGGATCTTTTGATTAAGCTGTTCCTGCGTAGTGAGGATATTATCCGCTTGTCTGCGACGATATTCACGATATTGCTTTAAATATTGGAAACGTTTTACCGCATCATTAAAATTTTGTGCAGAAAAAACGAAGTTCATCATATCATAAGAAGAACGGTTCTTATAAGCATACACTACCAGTTGTGCATATTGTGCTTTCAGGGTATCCAGGTCTTTCTGCAGTGTTTTTACATCGCGGTAAGCGGTGTTGATATCCCCGTTGATAAAGTTGATTTCTTCATTAATATTATTGATCAGCCGGGAACGGAGTGTGATTTTATCACGTAAGGCACGAAGCTGCCCCAGGCTCTCTTTGGTAGATTTTTTAGTTACTTTCAGCTGTTCATTTGCTTCATCAATTTCTCTTTGCAGATCTTTTTTCCTGCGCTCCAGTTCTTCCCGCGATTGCTGCTGTTGCTGGCCAGTACTCTGGGCCACCAACATGGTTGGCATTAGCCATATCATCAACATTAACGGGATAATCTTCTTCAAATACAACATGACTATTTTTAGTAACTGCAAATTAAATATCAGGTCCAGACTTATAAACGCTAAATATACAACGTTTATTAATTTAATGAAGATGACATTTGCTGAAATACTGCCTTACTTACGTTTATAGCTGGAAGGCATACTAAACGGAAAAGTGAGTGGTATATCAAAGTCATAGCGGGTAAAGTCCAATGCTACTTTCGTCACATTTTTCTCTTCCACAAAAATGCGTCGTGTAGTGGGGAACTTACGATCGGCCACTTTCGTGTAATCACCATAAGTAAGTTCACACGAGCGCTTGTTAGGGTTTGAACTGTCCTTATCCATCACCTTACTTTGCTGTAATCCGTAATCATCCGCAAACACATTAAACAAGCTAATAAACTTAGCGTGCTCACAACTGAAAGAAATGATAGACGGTGTTTTTACTACCTGGAACACAGAGTCTGTCAGGTATACAGGATTACCAATTAATAAGTCCTGCAACGTTTTAAAATCAAAAGGAATATTCAGTAACTCTTCCGCATCAGACATCTTCCGAAGGAATAATTCTTTATCCAAACGGTTATACATTTTCAGACTATCCGGCGTGATCACAGCTCTCACTACTTCGTCTACAAGTGGTGCAGAGATGGAGATCCAGATAATGCTATCTTTTTTCATCCGGAAAGTAGCGTTCAGGTTATTATGACTTTTTTTATCTGTTTCAAAAGCCAGTTTCATCTTGCCGGAAAAGGTATTAAATTCTATATGATTGCCACGAATCCCCTTCAACATCCCGTTGGTAAACTTTGCCAGTTCTTCTGTAGAAGCACTGTCTCTGGGAACAACTACCTTGTTGGTATCTGCTGCAGGAAAAGTGTTACGTGCCAGTTTTTTGGGATGGCGACACGCCATCATCCCCATACTTATTGTTGCTATTAAAAGTGTGACTAGTCCTGCTTTTTTCATTTAGCTATTAGCTTTTAGCAGTTAGCTTTTAGTATTTCCCGATTAGCATTTAAAGGCTAATAACTAAAAGCTAAAAGCTTATTGAATATATCTTTTTTCAGCGATCTTCCGTACCAGGTCAACAGAAGACGCACCTTTGTCTTTTGCCATTTGCCAGTATTCCACCGCTTTGGTTACATCTTTTAAATTAAACAGAATATCTCCGTAATGTTCCAATACATTCGGATTTTTCTGCGCTTCCGGATATTGCAATGCCTTTTCAATCCACTGCTTTGCTTCATTGAACTTATCCTGCCGGAAAAGAATCCAGGCGTAGGTATCCATGTAGGTAGGGCTTTCCGGTTCAATTTCCAGGGAAAGTTTCGACAATTCAGCTGCTCTCTCCAGGTTTTCGCCACGCAATGACAGATAATAACTGTAATTATTCATGATCAATGCATCTTTGGGCCGGAGCAGCAATGCGCGTTCGTAGCTGCTGTCTGACTGCTGATGCTGTGCGGTGGCGTGGTATGCATCTCCCAACAGAGAATAGATATCACCCATAAATCTCTTTTCTCCATTACCTACATCCAGTGCAGCATTCAGCGACTGAATAGCGTTCGGATATTGTTGCAAAAGGAAACTGGCCACACCTTTAAAGTAATAGCCCATGAATTCTTTCGGAAATTTATTGGTCACTGTATTACTCAGTGTCAGCAACGCATTGGGGTCTTCCTTACGGGAGTAGATCCACATCAGCTGATACCATACAGAAAAACGGGTAGTATCAAGCGCCAATGCTTTTTGGTAGCTGATCTGAGCGCTGTCCAGCATATCTGCCTGAGAAAACATATCTCCGCGCAGAGCATATGCCTTGGCATCCTGTGGGTGTGCTGTTATGATCAGTGCTGTTAATTGAAGCCCTTCCTGCAATTTGCTGGTATCTACCTCCATCATTTGCAGGTACGGATAAACGTAAGCTACTTTTTCATCAATACTGTAATTCTTGTTAGCAAAGGCTTTGGTGAGATAAGACCAGTATGTAACGTTGTCATTATTTTTTTTCGCATAAGATGCCAGCGCTATTAATGCCCTTGCATTGTCCGCATCTTTTGTCAGAATAGTTTTGTATACTCCGGCAGCTTCCTTAATCCGGTCATTGGCATCATATATTTCAGCCAGCAGGTAATAGTATCGTATTTCCTGCGGGTTCTGGCTGATGAGTTTCATTATTTCCGCCGCTGCCTCATCCACCATGCTCATTTTCAGCAGCAATTTTTGTTTTTGGTAGATGAGTTCCTCTACCACGCCTGCTTTGCTTTCCAGCTGGTTAAATACGGCCAGTGCAGATGCAGGTTTGTTGGCTTTGGCCAGCAATACGCCTTTGTTGTAGAGATAGTCTTCGTTGTCGGGATATTTAGTGGTAAGCCCTTCAAATACGATAGCGGCGCTATCAAATTTTTGATTTATTGCGTATGCATCGGCCAGTGTTACCTGGAACCAATGATTATCGGGGTCTATAGCCACTGCACGACGGGCAAAATTGAGTGCATTGCCGGCGTTCTGTACTTCTATATACAGGCGGGCCAGTTCATAATTAACAGTAGCGTTATTTTTATTCAACCGCAGATAATCGGAATACTGAGTGATAGCTGTGCGGTAATCGCCCAGCATTTTAGATCGCTGGGCCGCAAAAAAGAGGCTATCTGCCCGTTGTACCAGCACAGCGGGGTCTTTAACGGTGGCATTTTTATGCGTAGCTGATTGTTTGGCACCGCTGCATGCTCCCATTAAAAAAATACCTGCCAGCCCTATAACGGTGAAGTATATCCGCATTTATCAGGATTTACCGGTATGTCCAAAACCTCCGACGCCACGTATTGTGTCAGTTAACACAACTACCGGCTCCATCACTACCTGTACAAACGGGGCAATGATCATTTGAGCGATACGGTCAGCGGGTTGTATGGTTTGCGGTTCGTTAGATAAATTAATCATAATAATTTTGATCTCTCCCCGATAGTCAGCATCTATCGTGCCAGGCGTATTGAGCAGGGTAAGTCCCTGTTTGATGGCCAGGCCGCTACGGGGGCGGATCTGCGCTTCGTATCCGGAAGGTAATTCCATAAATAAACCTGTAGGCACCAGGGTTCTTTCCAGGGGCTGCAGGGTGATTGCTGTTTCCAAATGTGCGCGGAGGTCCATTCCTGCCGCATCCGCCGTTGCATAAGCCGGTAATTCATTATCCGACTTATTGATGATTTTCACAATTATATCCGCCATTGAACAAAGATATTTTATTTAAATTACGAATTACGGATCGGAGCGATCTTCGCTTATAACCGTAATTCCCAATTCGTAATTCGTAATTTTATTAATTGATGCTTTCTAATAATACCACTGCATGTGCTGTTACGCCTTCTTCCCGTCCTACAAAGCCTAACTGCTCTGTAGTAGTAGCTTTTACAGACACGTCTTCCACACTGATGCGCAATGTTTCTGCAATTACGGCTTGCATAGTGGTTACATAAGGCTTTATTTTAGGCGCCTGCAAACAGAGTGTACTATCTACATTGACTACCTGGTAACCTTTTTCCCCTATCAGCTGTGCGCAGCGGGCTAATAATATCTTACTGTCGATGTTTTTGTAAGCATTGTCCGTATCCGGAAAATGCACACCGATATCGCCCAGCGCCAAAGCACCCAGCATAGCATCACAGATAGCATGTAACAATACATCGGCATCACTATGTCCCAGTGCGCCTTTGTGATGTGGCACCAGCACGCCTCCCAGCCAAAATTCACGGCCTTCTACCAGCTGATGAAAATCTACCCCCAATCCAATACGTATCCTGCTCATATCTGAAATAATTTTATCATTTTGCCAATCCGCAAGGTAAGGCATATATTTATTTCACGCAAAGACGCAAAGTAGCAAAGACGCAAGGAAGATTTAAAAGTAATCCTTGCGTCTTTGCTACTTTGCGTCTTTGCGTGAAATAAGTTACCAGCCAGTACGGCTTTCTTCATTTTTTGCACCCAGATCAAAAGTCAGTGTAAACCGCAGGGTATTAGACAGCGGGTTACGTTGAATCCCTGATCCGGAGGGTACGAGGTAAGAGAAATTAAGGCCAAAAATATCGTACTTCACACCAATACCTGCTGTAAAATATTTACGGTTGCCTTTGTATTTATTTTCATTGAAATAACCAGCTCTCACAGCAAACTGCTGATTATACCAGTATTCCATACCAATGGAGTACATCAGTTCCTGCATTTCTTCCTTGAAGCCGCCCGGCGCATCTCCAAAGGAACTAAACATTCCTTCCAAAGCGCTTTTGTTCTTATAATCACCAGCAGAATCCGGTGTTGGCACCAGCAATTTATTGATGTCCAGGGAAAAGGTCAGCTGATTGGCTTCATCCAATGACGTTGTATATGCTGTACCAATTCCAAAATTGGTAGGCAGAAAATCTTTATTCTGTGCAGAACTGGTATAAGAAATCTTAGTTCCGATATTGGTAATAGCCAGTCCTATGTTGAGTTTATTTACCAGACCGTTATCTTTCTCAAAATCTTTGGTATAAAAGCCGGAGATATCTGCTGCGAAAGCCTTACCAGGTTTAATAACAGTACTATTAACCGTTTGTCCACCAGCCAGGTTGGAATAAATATACCGTGCGGTTAATCCTATGGAAAAGTGATCAGACAATTTACGGGCGTAACCTGCGTCCAGTGCAAATTCACGGGGCCGGAAATCGCCATTGGGCTGGCCGGTAACATCTGTAAAATTGATAGTACCTAAAGAGAAATAGCGCAATGATCCTGATATAGCCTGCTGCTCATCCAGTTTGGTATAGCCACTTAAGGTAGCCAGGAATACGTCATTCACCAGTTCTTTCAACCAGGGCGTATAAGTTACTGCAAGGCTGGAATTTTTTTCTGCAAAAGGCAATTTAGAAAGGTTCCAGTAGATAGAAGAGGCATCCGGTGCTATGGCTAAACCCACATCTCCCATGGCACCACTGCGCGCATCCGGCGTGATTCGTAGAAACGGAACAGCTGTATTGATCGTATTTGTACGACCATCAATCTGGCCAGTGTTTATCTGAGCTGAGGTTTCAAAACTAGTGAAAGAACCGTAAATGAACACAAGGCCCATTGTTACCTTTCGGATCATGCAGAATTCGTATTTGATAAGGATGTAAAAATAATCTTATTTATTAATATAATACAGAAACAGGGGGTTTATTAGGGACAACGATAAAATTAATCTTTTATGCATAGGTCATAATAACACTAATTTACCACCCTTTATCCTTGTATTGCCGTTACCTGCAATAGTTAGTCTGTAAATATATAGTCCTGGTGACAATTTTGCTCCCGCGTCACCACGACCATCCCAGGGCATTCCATCAAAACGGCCAGCCGTTGAAATTATTGTGCTACGCATTGTTTTGACAAGTCTTCCGTCTAAAGCAAACACCTGTAGTGTTAGCTGTAGCTGTACTCCCTGCTGATTGTGCAAAAAAGTAAAACGTGTTATATCATGAAACGGATTGGGATAATTACCTACCTCCTCCACAGCCAGTATATCCGGTTCTGCCACTTTGAAATGTATTGTTGCGCCAGCAGCGTTATTGTAGGTATCCCATGCTTTTATAGTAATCTGATGTTCTCCGGTTGACAAACCACGTAAAGGAAACAATATACTTCCTCTTCGATAGCTATTCAAAGATGCTTCAAAATAATCATTTAACACAAAATATTCTGAGTTGTCCAGAATAGCTATTATCTGGTAACTACCGCTGTTTCCTGAAATATTAATACCGCTACTATCAGCCAAATCCACTATCAGCAAGGGGTCGTGACCAGTAATATCCCCACTCCTGAAATTACGCTTATCCAGCCATGCTGCTATAGCCGGACCGGTAGTGTCTGCTACAGCCTCAGCAGCTAAGCCACCTGTAGTAAAATTATTAAAATAACCATTACCATCCTGTGTATCGTTATTGGTATAATAACTGATTTTGCCATTCCCTTCTCCGGGGTTAAGGTCTTTGGGCACTACAAAAGTAACCGTAAACTGTCCGTTAGTAACCGTTTGCGTACCCTGAAACAGGGCATTGCGTTGCAAGGAATAAGCAGCTACCTGGCTCTGAGGGGTATTGCCACGTGTTTTCTGATCTGATGGCTGATCATATACGGTGGTAAACAGGGTCCCATTGTAATCTGTTACGGCATTACCCTGCGCATCTGCTATATGTCCCTTTATAGTATAGTGTCCCAGCCCTTTTAGTGTATCCCTGCCCGTTAATACCGATCTTCCATTAATCGTATCGGTGATCACCCGGTATTGCGGGAAAGCAAGTGTTAGCGCAGGATCACCCAACAGCTGGAACTTACGGTTATTGATCACATCACCGGAGCTACTGTAGGTAATGTTTTTCGCCAGCCGTGCAGCGGTGCCCAAAGCAGGCATGGTGCTGTCTGCCTGTGGCGTGAAGGCCGTCTTCAGGTAATTGGCATTCATCACTTGGTTAGAATAGGCAAATACCGCACGGGTAGTGGTCATAAGCGCAATAGCGCCTCCATTGTTTTGCAGCAATACCTTATGGCCCAGCGAAGTAATGCCAGGATCATCAAAAGGGGCAAAATCACAGGTGGCGGTAATAAACAAAGGAAGTTTGTTTTCGTTATGCCATGCAGCTGTGCTACCGGCATCTATCACCGTTTCTTCTGCCAGCCGGGAGTTGCTGCCATGACCACTGTAATTCAATATCAACGTACCTCTGTCTATCCTGCTGTCAATTGCTTTATTTACTTCCGGCGACCTGGTACCGGTAGGCTCCACTACCTGTGGATAAGCATCCAGGTATATTTTATCAATATTCAGGAGATGATTATTTTTTTCGATAATACTACTCATCATCTCTGCCGCATTAAAGTGCAGGTTATTATCTCCATCATCTGCTAAAAAAGTAACCTGGTTACGCCAGGCACCAAAAGTAGCAGACTGCCGGTAACGGATGATCTTATTTACCGCCAGGGTAGCTTCATCCAGGTTGCGTGCGGGTATTCTCCCAATGCCAATGTCCAGCAGGTTGGGAATATCTGTGCGGGTAATATCTCCCTGATCATTCAATATTCCGAAGTAATCGTCTGATACATAGGAACGGATAGCGTCCAGTGATGCATCACTTTGCCAGGAAGGAACATCATTGGTGTTATTTTTTACCCGTTGCCGGTAATCATACGAGGCAGCGCCAAACAGCAGCAGGTAGCGGGGTGCTGGTCCACGATCGTAAAACATTTTAACGTAATCGCGGATAGCAGTGGGGTCCGGTGAGCCGGAAGCAAATTCATTATATACCTGGTCCATAGTAGTTACCTGTACAGTGAGCTGATCCTGTGCCCGGTGCCAGGCAGCGAGCCTTTCTGCCTGTGAACGCAGCGCTGTGGTAGTAATGATGATCATATCGGCGCTGCTACTTCCATGCAGGTCCTGGTTGGGTACTTTACCTATGGCTGCGGGACTTCCGGCATCACTGCTGTTAAAGGCCAGGTATTCATGCAATTGCTCATTTTTACCCGTAAACAAAAGGGAATCGCCCTGCAGTACTGTGTTTACGGCTACCGGATGTAAAGCATCCGTTACATCCCATATTTTCGTTTGTGCCTGTACGTTATGAATGACATAACTGGTATTTTGTCCGCTTCCCACGTAAACGCTGCTACGAAAATCCAGCGGACCGGCAGCCGGCATTACCAACGGGCACCTTGCCTGCACTTCCAGGTAGTCCAGCCATCCGTGGTCGTTGATGTTTCCCTGTGCAAAATCCACTCCTATCACTAACTGCGATTGATTGGCAACAGCAGTACCCGTAGCAGCAGCGGCGGTAGCCACTCCTTCAAATATATTGTCTGTTACCGGCAACAGGTATATGTTACCGGCGGCAGCATTATTGACTGTTACATTAAAATTACATCCGCTGCTGCTGCGGGCAGCAGCCCGTATACTTACTGACACGGGGCCAACCGGAGCTGCGGGCAACGTAAAATTATAGGTACGGCTAAGCCCCAACACTTTACTAAATTCCTGTCCCCACCATTGTTTACCGCTGTTCAGGAAATTAAGGCTATCCCGCTCATAGAAGGCGTGGTAATCAAACGTATATTCCGGAACCCCAGGCTGCAGAAAACTATTATCTGCTTGTACCCGTACACCATCTTCATCTGTATTAATATAATACCAGGCGGTATCGCTATATAGGTTGTACTGATGCGTAAACGTTTTCCAGGTGCTGTTAAAATCCCAGCGATGCGGACCTGGTGCATAAAAAAGCATATAGTCATTCCCGTTAAGGTACCCATCCCCCCCGTCTGCTGCATATAGTGCTACCTCAGGCAGGTCGTCGTAACGGGGAGTGCTGTTAGGCTCCCCCAATAGCTGTCCTCCGTTGCCAAACAGCCTGATTTTAGCGGACAATAATTGTTGGGTATTAATGCCCAGGTTATTAAGAAAAGGAATATCTATTTTATAGATGCCGGGCGCGGTGATGGCCAGTTTATACCAGCTCCCTTTTGCCAGCACAGAATTATTTTTATAGTGCCGCTGGCCGTTTTGTGCATGAGCACCCTGTTTTCCCCAGGGAAAAATCAGGAGTAGTATTAGGAAAATATAATTGAGTTTCATTATCTTAATCCCTGTTTTTCGGTCCGGTTGATATAGAAAGACCCTTGATCAGCGGGGACGAATGGCAGCAAATTACAAATTAATTTTTTTCGCCATAAAATAAAAAAGAGTACATTTGCGTTTACTGTAAATATACTAGACTAAAGCTGTATCGCATGCGTAGATTAACCTCTTTATCATTGCTCGTAGGTACCAGCGTAATGCTATCCATGAGTGCCTGTCATAAAGACGGCGGGGGACTTTTCGGCAAGAAGAAGCAAGCTTCTTCTGCTACCGGCTGGAACTATAACGACCAGAAAATGGGTGGTTTCAGCGTAGCTAAAAATGTAAACCAGCAAACCGGGCCGGGCCTTGTCTTTGTACAAGGTGGTACTTTTGCAATGGGAGCAACAGAGCAGGATGTAATGGGCGACTGGAATAACATTCCACGTCGTATTACAGTTTCCTCTTTCTACATTGATGAATCTGAAGTAGCCAACGTACATTATCGTGAATACCTTTACTGGCTGGGCCGTGTTTATGGCGAGTCCTTCCCTGCTGTATACCGTAATGCATTACCCGATACCCTGGTATGGCGTAGTGAGCTGGCATACAACGAACCGCTGGTAGAGTATTACTTCCGTCATCCGGCATATAACGACTATCCGGTAGTTGGTGTTACCTGGAAACAGGCTACTGACTATTGTAAATGGCGTTCCAACCGTGTAAACGAAAAACTGTTGATGGACAAAGGCCTGCTTTCCAAAGCAGATGTTACCAGCCAGTCCGACGACAACACCTTTGATACTAAATCCTACACGGCCGGCCTGTATGAAGGTACACCGGGCAAGATGTCTAAAAGTACCAAAGACCAGTTCAAAAACCCGGATGGTACACCGCGTAACGCCGCTTTTGAAGATGGTATTATGTTACCGAACTACCGCCTGCCAACAGAAGCAGAATGGGAATACGCAGCACTGGGTTACATTGGTCAGAACCCCGGTCCTTCCAAAAAAGAAGGTAAACACGGGGAAGAGCTGATCATGAACAAACAGGTGTACTCCTGGGGAACCAACACCAGCGGTTTACGTGATATCCGCCGCGGTACCATGCAGGGTCAGTTCCTGGCCAACTTCAAACGTGGTTCCGGTGATAACATGGGTGTGGCTGGTGGTTTGAATGACCGCGCTTCTATCCCTGGTCCTATCCGCTCCTTCTATCCTAATACTTTCGGTATCTACAATATGTCAGGTAACGTAGCAGAATGGGTACTGGACGTTTACAGACCACTAACCCCGATTGATGGCGATGACTTCAACTACTTCCGTGGTAACAAATTCCAGACTGTTTATCAGAATGAAAATAAAGAGTTTGAAAAAGACAGCCTCGGTCATCTGAAAATGCGTGATGTAACTGATGAAGAAAGTGCTAATCGTCTGAACTATCAGAAAGGTGATGTGATCAACTACCTGGATGGTGACTCCCTTTCACAGGTTGAATATGGTTATGGCATCACCAGTCTGGTCAATGATAAATCTCACGTAGTTAAAGGTGGTAGCTGGAACGACCGTGCTTACTGGCTTTCACCAGGTACCCGTCGCTTCATGCAGGAAGATATGGCTACTAACACTGTAGGTTTCCGTTGCGCAATGGATCGCGTAGGTAGCCCGGAAGGTAACAAGTTCAAAACAGGTAACCTGTTTAAGAAACAAAGACAGAAAAGATAATAACAACCTAAATTATAGGAAGCCCTCTGCCTTTGGCAGGGGGCTTTTTTTGTCTTACTCCCGATTAGGCTGATTAGGATGATTATGATGATTACCCCGATTTTATTTTTTTGATTTAAAGAGATTAGCGAAGATAAAAGCGACTATGCCCGCTTCGATCTTCGCTAATCTCTTTAAATCTTATAAAATCAAAAAAACAAAATCGGGGTAATCATCATAATCAGCCTAATCGGGGAGTAAGACAATTTATTTCCAGAGTTCCAGAATTTCTTCTGTGTGATTCTTTGTATCCGGCTTTTTGATGATGTGTGCAATTACGCCATGCTCATCAATGAGGAAGGTAGTACGAAAGATGCCATCATAGGTTTTACCCATCATTTGTTTCTCACCATAAACGCCATACTGATGAACAACAGCTTTGTCTTCATCTGCAAGTAATGTAAAAGGCAGTTCGTATTTCTCTATAAATTTCTGGTGACTTTGTTCGCTGTCAGTGCTTACACCTACTACGGCATATCCTTTTTTGGTCAGTGCCTGGTAGTTATCGCGCAAGTTGCAGGCCTGTGCAGTACATCCTGGTGTCATATCCTTGGGATAAAAATACAGGACCACCCGCTTTCCTTTAAAGTCTGTCAGTGATACGGTTTTGCCGTGCTGATCTTTTCCTTTGAAAACAGGCGCTTTATCGCCTTCTTTTAAGAGTGCCATATATTAACTTTTAACTGTTAGAATTGTGTTTTATTGATTACCTGACAAACTAATTAACGTCTGAAAGTTAATCTGTAAGTGCCTTCATTTCCTGCCAAGTCCATTACCTTCATCACCAACGTGTGCGTACCTGCCGGACAATGCTCATCAAACGTGTAAGTGAGTACGTTATTTTTACGGGAGAACATCAGCCATTTACCATCCAGCTCCGCGCGGTAGCTTTTAATACCGCTGGCATCATTCATAGCAAACAACAATTTGGTAGCTTTAGCCAGATTAGCGCCAGGCTTTATTCCTAAAGGTGTTACTTTAGGCGCCGTGGTATCCACTTCCAGGTGGAAGTTACCAAATTCACGGAAAGTACCTTTGTACCAACCGTTTTCCAGGGTAGTACCGGAAACACTGCTGCCCAATCCTTCTCTTACCATCACTATTCTTGGCTGCAGATAATCAGGTATATTTCTCGACGGGCGCATACGCAGTGCAAAAAAATCATGCACCGGCACCAGTGGTGTATGCAAACGATAGGTATTGGAATACGCTTTTGCACTGGTAGCGGGTGTTTCCAGGTAGTTGAAACAGATCTTATCGTATAATGCCTGTTCATCGAGATAAAATTCTACCTGGTTATTTTCAAATATATTGCGGGAATCAGGATACATGGCATTAGCACATGTTTTATCTGCTGCATCTGAGCCGGTCTGTTGTAATGCAAATTTCACAGTAGAAGTATTGCCATATGCATCTTTCACCAGCAACTTCACATCATGTATAGTTCCATCTGCCAGGTTGATAGTACCATCCCCTTTGAGGTCGTGGTAAATATCGAGTTCATTACCTGGAAGCGAGAAAACCAGCTGCAGATAAGGACCACCGCCTTTCTTCACTTTATAATCGATGTGTGCATTGATATAACGGGTTTCTTCGTAGCCGATATTGTCCAGCTGGAAGTCTATATCAGGCACGCCGTTGTTTAACATCGTTACTTCGTATATGCCGTAGATGTTAGGTACATTATTCATGCGATCTACTGCGTTAAGCCCCACACCTGCTTTAGCGGCCTTTACTTTAATAACGGGTTGCGTAGTTACATATTCCCCACCTACTTTTTTTACGGGTAGCATCAGTGGTTGTTGTTCATATATGCTTTTCTCCATATCGTAAACAGCGATGCGATATACATCCGGAGCACGGGTATCTGCTATGTTGAAACCAAAGAGTAGCGGGTTTAGCGGCTTTTCGGTTTGGGTATTCCTGATTTCAAAGTGCAGGTGCGGACCTGCAGAGCCGCCAGTGTTACCACTCAGGGCTACAAAATCACCTTTCTTTACCGGAAACATGCCGGGAGGAATAGTCAGATCACTGGCCCAGCTTTCTGCCTGGTATTCCTGTTGTTTTACATATTGCTGCAGTGCCGGAAAAAAGCTGTTCAGATGGGCATATACCGTCGTGTAGCCGTTAGGGTGAGTAATATAGAGTACGTTACCAAAGCCGGTATGTGAAACGCCGATACGGTTTACATAGCCATCTGCAGCAGCATGCACGGGCAGGTTTTCCTTTTGCTGGGTTTTTATATCCATGCCGGAGTGAAAGTGGTTAGGTCGCAGTTCTCCAAAGTTGCCTGCCAGCTCTATGGGAACGTTTAGCGGATTTCTGAAATAGCCTTGCGGGTAGTCCTTTACCGGAATGGATTGCGCCTGTAACAAATGCGGTAGTAAGCAAAATAAACCAATGACTCTCTTCATAGTATGCAAATGTAGGAAAAAGCCGAAAGCAGAAAACATGCTCTTTTTATAGTACTTTAGTTCCCGCAAAACGTTCAATTATACATGTCTATCCAGGTATCAGAACTCAGTAAAGTATATGGCGAACAGCGGGCCGTGGATGCTATTTCCTTTGAATTAAAGAAGGGGGAAATCACTGGTTTCCTGGGGCCCAATGGTGCCGGGAAATCCACTACCATGAAAATGATTACCGGTTTTTTACCACCTACCAGTGGTAAGGCCAGTGTATGTGGTTTTGACATTGTGGAGCAATCGCTGGAAGTACGTAAACGGGTGGGCTATCTGCCGGAATCCAACCCGTTGTATTATGATATGTACATCAAAGAATTCCTGGAATTCATTGCTGGCATACATCAGCTGGGAAAGGCAAGCTCACAGCGGATTACAGAAGTAATCAACCTTACTGGTCTGCAACCGGAGCGCCACAAAAAGATCGGCGCACTTTCCAACGGCTACAAACAAAGAGTAGGCCTGGCTCACGCGCTGCTTCATGATCCGGAAGTGTTGATACTGGATGAACCCACCACAGGCCTGGATCCCAACCAGTTGGCCGATATACGCCAGCTGATTAAGGAATTGGGCGCTAATAAAACAGTGATCCTGTCTACCCACATCATGCAGGAAGTAGAGGCCCTCTGCGACCGGGTAATCATCATTAACAAAGGAAAGATTGTTGCTGACGATAAATTATCAATACTTCAGAAAAACAATGCCGGCAACGGTTACATACAGGTTACCTTTGCGGAACTTACCAGCGAAGCTGAACTGTTGGGAATAGCCGGTGTAACCCGTGTGGTGGCCCGCGAAGGCAATACCTGGCAACTATTTACCAGCCAGGTTGACGATGTGAGAAAAAACCTCTTACAATTTGCTTTGATTAATAACAGGAACATACTTTCTTTGCAGAGCAATTCACAAAGCCTGGAGACTATTTTCCGGGAAATAACGAAAAGCGCTTAGTTTTTTGCTATCAGCATGCAGCTAAAAGCCAGGCCATAAACACTAATAGCTAATAACAATTATAACTTTTGTATTATGAGTATTATTTCAGAAATCCATGCCAGGCAAATACTGGATAGCCGCGGTAATCCTACAATTGAAGTGGATGTAACCACAGAAGATGGCCATTTTGGTCGTGCAGCAGTACCTTCCGGTGCTTCTACAGGTAAACATGAAGCAGTAGAGCTCCGTGATAATGACAAGAGTGTTTACATGGGTAAAGGCGTATTACAGGCCGTTAATAATGTAAACGACATCATCGCTGAAGAACTGGTAGGTTGGGACGTTACAGACCAGGCTGGTATAGATAAACTGCTGATCCAACTGGATGGCACTCCTAATAAAGCTAAGCTGGGTGCTAACGCTACCCTGGCTGTGAGCATGGCTGTTGCTAAAGCTGCTGCTGACGAATGCAATCAACCGCTGTACCGTTACCTCGGTGGCGTAAACGCATTCACCCTGCCTATTCCTTTGATGAACATCATCAATGGTGGCGCGCACGCTGATAACAAAATTGATTTCCAGGAATTCATGATCGTACCGGTAGGTGCAGCTTCTTTCTCTGAAGGTCTGCGTTGGGGCGTGGAAGTATTCCACCACCTGAAATCCGTACTGAAAAAGAAAGGTTACAGCACCAACGTAGGTGACGAAGGCGGCTTTGCTCCTGAAATTCAGAGCAACGAAGAAGCTATCGAAACTGTACTGGAAGCTATCAAAGCAGCAGGTTATGTACCAGGCGAGCAAATTGCTATTGCCCTGGATGCCGCCAGCAGCGAAATGTACGATGATGCTACCAACACTTACAAATTCTATAAAAGCTCTCAGAAAGTAATCAGCAGCGATGAAATGGTTGCTTACTGGACAGAGTGGGTTAATAAATATCCTATCGTTTCTATCGAAGACGGTATGGCTGAAGATGATTGGGCTGGTTGGAAAAAACTGACCGAGTCTGTAGGTAGCCGCGTTCAGCTGGTAGGCGATGATTTATTCGTTACCAATGTACTGCGTCTGAAACAAGGTATTGATCAGGGTATTGCCAACAGCATCCTCGTTAAAGTAAACCAGATCGGTACTGTAACAGAAACTATTGATGCTGTAAACATGGCACATAAAGCCGGTTATACTTCTATCATGAGTCACCGTTCCGGCGAAACAGAAGATACCACTATTGCTGATCTCGCGGTAGCATTGAACTGCGGTCAGATCAAAACCGGTTCTGCTTCCCGTACGGATCGTATGGCTAAATACAACCAGTTACTGCGTATTGAAGAAGCATTGGGCGATGTAGCAATATATCCTACTAATTCAATTAGCGTTAAAAAATAAACCAATTTTAATAATTACGAATTGCGAATTACGAATTACGGATCGAAGCGATCTTCGCTTATAGTCGTAATTCGTAATTATTTTTTGTAAATTGCCTCATGTCATTGCTCAAGTCCATAAAAGTTCCTAAGTATTTAAAGAACAAGTTCTTTATTGCTGTTGCTGCTTTTATAGTATGGATCGCGTTTCTGGACAAGACCAATCTCATGTTGCAATACCAGTTCCAGTCGGAAGTAAACAAACTGGAAACCCAAAAGGAATTCTTTCTCAAAGAGATTAAACAAACCCGCGAAGAGCAACAGGAGCTACTTTCCAGCCCTGAAAAACTGGAAAAATTTGCCCGCGAGAAATATTATATGAAAAAAGATAACGAAGACCTCTTTATTATCACCCCGGCCCCTAAGCAATAAGCCTAATGTCCCCCCTTGCATATCTTAAAAATTTATCTTAAATTAACAATAGATACAGCAATTCTGTCGTTATAATTAAGAACCTATTCTTAGTATTAAAATAATAATGCATGAGTAATTTTACACTTTCTGTCCTGTCAACCCTGTGTCTTGTTACAAAAAGCGATCTCAAACATCACCAGGAAGAACTCTCGTTGACCCGGGAAGAACAAGCATGCTTCGAGGATACCAAAGCCGCCCTTAACACCGTGCGCTTTGCCCCAAGAGCAGCTACTCTTCAGGTAATTTTTGACTACGCCGCTAACAAGCAGGGGCAGGAATAATTAAGAAAAATAACAATTGCGTACTGTGCCTTGCGGTGCGGTTCCTTTTTCATTTTTCTTATCTTTACGGCATGACCAAAAAAGAGCGTTATGCATTTGTACTCAACTACTTTGAGACATATGCGCCCAATGCCGAAACCGAACTCATCTACGACAATCCATACCAATTACTGGTAGCCGTTATCTTGTCTGCACAATGCACTGATAAACGCGTAAATATGACCACCCCGGCCATCTTTGCACAGTACCCGGATGTGTATGCACTGAGCAAGGCTACCTTCGATGACCTTTTCCCATTGATCCGCAGTATCAGCTATCCCAACAACAAAACAAAACACCTCATAGGCATGGCCCAGCTGGTTGTGGAGGAATTCAACGGAGAAATACCTGCTACTGTGCCGGAACTGATAAAACTGCCCGGCGTAGGCCGCAAAACGGCCAATGTGATCACCTCTGTAGTACATCATCAGCCTAACATGGCGGTGGATACACATGTATTCAGGGTATCCGCGCGTATTGGTCTTACTACCAATGCAACCACACCCCTGCAAACAGAATTACAGCTACTGAAAAACATTCCAACAGAGAAAGTACATATTGCACATCACTGGCTTATTTTGCATGGCCGTTATACTTGTGTGGCACGTAGCCCCAAATGCGGTGAATGCGGCCTCAGACCAGCATGTAAATACTATGCACAACTGATTAAAGCCAATTAAATATGCGTCCCTTCCTCACTGCTGCCTGGACAAATTTACTGATGATTAATTTTGAAGCAGATCCTGCCATATTACAATCGTGGCGCCGCTTTTGAAAACATGTTGCAGCAAAATCCTCGCAGCGCTTTGCTGGCAGCGGGTTCAGAGATTGCTGTAATGCCCGGCCGGAAGATCCGCAGCAGCGCCCTGTGAACGTCAAAAGTTTCCTTTATCCATCATTAATTTCAACAGGCATTTGGCAAATTTTATTATCTTAAATGATTCATTAAGATGCAATAAATAAAGCATTAGCCGTTATGAAATCAGCTGTTAGGGTACAACTATCATTCATGATGTTCCTTGAATTTTTCATCTGGGGAGCATGGTTTGTGACATTAGGAACATTCGTATTAAAAAATCTGCAGGACACCAGCGCCACACAGGTGAGCGTAGCATTCCTCACCCAGTCTATCGGTGCTGTGATTGCACCTTTTATTGTGGGTATAATAGCAGACCGTTTTATTGCTGCACAGGTGATACTGGGTGTTATTCACCTGATCGGTACAGCACTGTTATGGATTTGTTCCGGCATGACCACCTTCGACAGCTTCTATCCCGTGCTACTGGTTTATATGATCCTTTACATGCCTACACTGGCATTGGTAAACGCTATTTCTTTCCGTCAGATGAGTGATCCCAGCAAAGAATTTTCCTTTATCCGTGTATTTGGTACCGTTGGCTGGATCATAGCCGGTTTGCTGATAGGATGGCTGCACTGGGAAAAAACAAACAGTCTTGATCTGACCTTTAAAATGGCTGCAGCAGCCTCTTTGCTGCTGGGTGTATTCAGTTTTACGCTGCCTAAAACACCACCATCCAAGAAAGGCACTAAAGTATCTGTTCGAGAAATCCTCGGACTGGACGCCATCCGCATGTTGAAGAACCGCTCCTATCTGCTGTTCTTTCTCTCTTCCATTGCTATCTGTATACCACTGGCATTCTACTATAACTTTACCAATCCCTTCCTCAATGAAATAGGGATGGACGCTGCTGCCGGCAAACAATCTATGGGGCAAATGTCTGAGTTCCTGTTCATGCTGGTGATGCCGCTGTTTTTTGCCAGGCTGGGCGTAAAAAAGATGCTGGCATTAGGTATGCTGGCCTGGGTAATACGTTATACCCTGTTTGCTTACGGCAATATCGATACTAACTACTGGATGCTGATTGTGGGTATTGTGTTACATGGTATCTGTTACGATTTCTTCTTCGTAACAGGGCAGATCTATACCGATAAAATTGCCGGAGAAGAATTTAAAAGTTCTGCGCAGGGCTTTGTTACGCTGGCTACTTATGGCGTAGGTATGCTCATAGGTTTCCTTATTTCCGGACCTATTGTAGAAGCATACAAAACCTCCGGTGGCCATAACTGGCAAACCATCTGGCTCATTCCTGCCGGAATTGCCGGAGCAGTACTGGTATTGTTTATGTTATTTTTCAGAGATAATAAGGTAGATAAAAATACAGTTGTAAAACATTAACCTGATTTTGTATGGCAAAGATAGCAATGCTTGGTTCGGGCTTTATTGCGCGGTTTTATTCAGATTCGTTGCAGGGGCAGCGTAGTCGCGATAAAATTGTGAGTGTGTATTCCCGCCGGGAAGAAAGTGCAAAGAAATTTGCGGCTGATTATAATGTAGCCCACTGGACATTGGATATGGAAGCAGCCGTATCTAATCCGGAAGTAGAAGTGGTATGTGTATCGCTGCCCAACAACCTGCATGAAGCGGCGGTAAATTTATGTTGCAAACATAAAAAAGCGGTGATCTGTACCAAGCCGCTGGGGCGCAATGCACAGGAAGCCAAACGGATGCTGGAAGCGGTTGAAAAAGCCGGCATTTTCCATGGTTACCTGGAAGACCTGGTGTACACACCTAAATTCCTGAAAGCACTCCAAAGTGTGCAGGACGGGGCATTGGGACGTATCCTCTGGGCCAAATCAAGAGAAACCCATCCTGGTCCGCACAGCGAATGGTTTTGGGATAAAGAACAGGCCGGGGGTGGTTGTATACTGGATCTGGGCTGTCATTGCGTAGAAATCGGACGCAACTTTATCGGGAAAGATATCAGACCGGTAGAAGTAATGTGCTGGGCAGATACGCAGGTAAAACCTATTGATGCAGAAGATCATGCTATTGGTTTGGTGAAGTATGAAAACGGGGCTATTGGCCAGTTTGAGGTAAGCTGGACTTTCCGTGGCGGCCTGGATTTGCGCGATGAAGTAATGGGTACGGAAGGCACCATCTGGCTCAATAGTTTTTTACGTACCGGCTTTGATATGTTCACTACCGGCAAAGGGGCCGACTATGTAGCAGAAAAGGCGGAAAGTAACACAGGCTGGCTGTTTCCGGTAGGCGATGAACTCAATGAATTGGGGTACAATCATATGTTTACCGACATGTTCAATGCCATGGAAAATGGTAAAGAAGCACGGGAAACCTTCTATGATGGTTATGTAGTAAATGCTATTCTGGATGCAGCTTACAAAAGTGCAGCTACCAAGCAATGGGAGCCGGTACAGCTGGAAGTATGGCGTGGACAGGAAGGTGTTACTAAAACTAAAACCCTGACTGACTACAATGATCAATACTACCTGGTGAAGGAAGAGATGACGCATTTTGGTGTGAAGAAACTGATACTGAAGGATAAGGTATCCGGGCAGATTATTGAGCAAACCGTATAATGCCTGAACCAGGATTAAATGGATTGAATGGATTACCCTGATGGACGTTTTAATGTTTTATTTTATTAAGTAGATATGTGCAAATATCTCTGCTTACATCTTCGGCACCCATCAGGGTAATCCATTCAATCCGTTTAATCCTGGTTCTAACTGACTTTTACAAAAATAGCTTTCCCAAATGTATGGTTCACCTCTACCAGCACTAACGTCCCGTTTTCGTATTTAAATACGTTCTTTTTCCCCTCCGGCAGGATCAGTTCATACACACCCCCACCGATGGATTTAAGCGGCAAAAAACGCCCTAATGTTTCAGAAAATACACGGGTGACCTGTTTAGGTTCAACAAAATAAAGGTCTGCTACACATTCTTCTATTTCTGCGTTATCAATAACAGATTTTTCACCATTAACAACTACCGCATATTCCTTTCCGTTGCGGCGCGTGGTTGTTTCCTTATCTTCCCCGTTCTTTCCTGATATACGGGAAGATTTAGCTGTAGTAAGCACATTATTATTGTATTCATTAATGATATCACTGTTTATTTTAGACAGCATTATCTGGATACGTGTTTTAATAACAATGTTTTTAGCCTGACCACTCACTTTACGATTAGCTTCAATTGTACCTACTGCATGGTTGGCTATCCGTACTTCAAAAGTATTCGTCTGGGCATGCGAAGGCAGATACAATACAGCCGCCGTTATAACGCTAAACAATACACGAAAAAGGCTCTTCATATTCTTTGACTTAAACTGAAAATATTTCACATGGAGGAGGTAGCTGTAATAGTCCTCCGTGCAGGAAAATACAAAAAATCCTGTCACGAAGGACAGGATTTTTTATTGTGCAGTAAAATCATTTATATAGCCACAACTTATGCCAGCATTTCCCTGATCTTGGTGACCAGCTCTCCTTTGGTAATAGGTACGCCCATAATTTTATGATACCCCTGAGCATCAATCAGATACTGATCACGTATGATTTTGATCAGCTGTCCGTTGTTGATTTCCGGAATGAGTACTTTATCGTAACTGTGCAGGATTTCGCCCAGGTTTTTAGGGAAAGGACGCAGGTGACGGATATGTGCATGTGCCACTTCATGGCCTTCTGCCAACAATTCCAGTACTGCACTTTTTATAGAACCATAGGTAGATCCCCATCCCAGCACCAGAATTTTTCCTTTTTCCGGACCGAGTTCAATTTTTTGTAATGGAATATGATCAGCAATCTTATCTACTTTCTCCTGGCGGATCTTCACCATTAACTGGTGATTTTCCGGATCGTAGCTGACATTACCGGTGATATTCTGTTTTTCCAGGCCACCAATACGGTGTTCCAGACCAGGTGTACCAGGAACGGCCCATGGACGCACCAGGTTTTCATCACGGTGATAAGGCAGGAAATTCTCCTCTCCTTCTTCCAGTCCTTTTTTGAATTTCACTTCAATTTCGGGCAGGTCAGCTGCTTTAGGGAAACGCCATGGTTCAGCACCATTGGCAATGTACCCGTCGCTGAGGAAGATAACCGGTGTCATGTGTTGTACTGAGATACGGAATGCTTCAAATATAGCTTCGAAACAATCCGCCGGTGTACTGGCAGATATTACTGGCATCGGGCACTCCCCGTTACGGCCATAATATGCCTGTAACAGATCCGACTGCTCCGTTTTAGTAGGTAAGCCCGTAGAAGGGCCACCACGTTGAATATCGATGATCAGTAACGGAATTTCCAGCATTACTGCCAATCCCATGGCTTCGCCTTTCAGCGCCATACCCGGACCGGAAGTAGTGGTAATACCCATATGGCCGCCGTAAGAGGCACCAATAGCGGAAGTAATACCAGCAATTTCATCTTCTGCCTGGAAGGTACGTATGCCAAAGTTTTTGAAGCGACTTAGTTCATGAAGAATATCGGAAGCCGGTGTAATAGGATAAGTTCCGAGGAATAATGGCAGGTTAGCCTTTTGTGAAGCTGCTACCAGTCCGTACGACAGCGCGGTATTCCCCGTAATGCTGCGGTAGGTACCTGGTTCCATCCTGGCTTTTTCCACACGATAGCGGGTGGTGAAAGCTTCCACTGTGTCAGCAAAATTATAGCCGGCATGCAGTACTCTCAGGTTACTTTCCAGTATTTCCGGTTTTTTACCAAACTTCTCCTTCAGGAAAGTTTCTGTATTTTCCATGTTACGGTCGTACAGCCAGTAGAGGAAGCCGAGCACAAACATATTTTTTGCGCGGTCTTTCTCTTTCATACCCATGTTGATGTCTTTCAGCGCTTCGCGCGTCATTTTGGTAACATCCATGGTATGCAACTGGTAATCTACCAGTGAGCCATCTTCCAGGGGATTTACACCCTCCGGATAATTAGCCAGGCGCAGGTTTTTTGCATCAAAGCCGTCTGTATTGGCCAGGATAATACCGCCTCTTTTCAGCCCTTTCAGATTGGCTTTTAAAGCAGCAGCGTTCATGACTACCAGTACGTCACAGGCATCTCCTGGTGTAAATATTCTGTTAGAAGAAAAATGAAGCTGAAATCCGCTCACGCCCGGCAGTGTACCTATCGGGGCACGTATTTCTGCGGGGAAATCCGGGAATGTGCTCAGGTCATTGCCAAATAAAGCGGTATTATTTGAAAACTGGGTACCCGTTAACTGCATCCCGTCTCCACTGTCACCCGCAAATTTTATCACTACATCCTCCAGCTGTTGAATCGAAGTATTAGGCATCTATATTCTTTTAAGGTATTCTTTTTAAAGGTGTAAATTTAGGTAATCGGCAGGTAGTAACCCCACATCTATTAAGATTGATCCTGATTTGAATACAAAAGTACACAACTTTGGTAGACTATTATTACAGGAATCTGTTATTCCTATTACTTCTTGTTATGGGTGATAACAGGAAGTTATTGCCTATAAAATGCTAATTTTGTTACAATTTATATCCCGCAAATATCGTGATATCAAATCAAATCGTATTTTTAACCCATAAATTTTAAACTATACTTTATGGCACTATTTCAATCGAACAACCCTGTACTTAAACAAAGTGTATTTGATAAAGCACCGCATATTGCAGGTGAAACAATGACCATCCGTGGTACTGTGAACAAAATGTCTTTTCTGCTGATCATGTTAATGGCAGCGGCCGTATATTCCTGGGGCGAGTTCGCTAAAGGTAGCAGCAGTGTGATGGCACTGGCAATAGGTGGCGCTATCGGTGGTTTTATCCTCGCTATGGTAATTATCTTCAAAAAGGAATGGGCTCCATACATTGCTCCTGCTTATGCTATTGCTGAGGGCTTATTTCTGGGCGCTATCTCTGCTATGTTTAACAGCCAGTATCAGGGCATTGTATTACAGGCAGTAGGACTTACTTTCGGCACTTTCATAGCGATGCTGATTTTATATCGTACCGGTGTAATCCGCGCTACAGAACGTTTTAAATCTATCGTTTTTACCGCTACCCTTGGCATTGGTATCTTTTACCTCATTGCACTTGCACTGCGTATGTTCCATATAGAAATGCCACTTATTCATAGCAGTGGTACTTTTGGAATTATATTTTCACTGGTCGTAGTCAGCATTGCCGCACTAAACCTCATTCTTGATTTTGATATGATAGAACAAGGTGCTGCACAAGGTGCACCCAAATATTTTGAGTGGTACGCATCTTTTGGTCTGATGGTAACCCTGGTATGGTTATACCTGGAAATATTGCGTCTGTTGAGCAAATTGAACAGAAAATAATAACAAAAATTATATGCATAAAAGCCGTCTCAAAAAATTGAGGCGGCTTTTTTATTTTGTTAATGTCTTCCAAAAAAATTGTTAAAGAAAAGATGATTGCATTTAATGGCACCGTAATTGCAAAAATAGTTTTCAATAATGCATTTCCAAGCATATAAAGTATAACAGTGCAGCACACGCTAAAACAGATGCATATACCGTTATCATAAAAACAAAGGCATCATTTAAACCTGCAACTGTTACAGCTATTAAAGTGGATAATAGAAAATCCACTGATGTGCGGGAGATTCAATTAGCATATTAAACAAGAGCAATAGTTTGTTTTCATAGGGGTTAATCAAAAGCCGGTTCCGTACGTCTGTACGGCCGGCTTCTTTTTTTGCCTTATTTCCTTCACGATCATAGGGGTAAATATTTCCGCAGCCGTCATTCTTTAAACACCCCCTTTAAAAAGATGATGACAAAGAAACAAGTTGTTATTGCATATACCAGTTTAAGTCTAGGATGGGTGCTGTTGATGGTAGCTATCTTTAGCGTTATACTTTCCGGTTGCACCAAAGATAATATTTCCGGTTCCGGCAATGTAGTGTCGCAAACCCGCAATACAGCAACTTTTGCAGATGTGGATATATCCGGACCATTTGAGGTGCACCTCTTGCAGGAGGATACTGCTGCAGTAGAAATAAAAGCTGAAGATAATATTATAGATGTGATAGAAACCGGTGTCAGCAACAACGGATTGTTTGTACGCATCAGGAATCATGTAAATATCCGGCATCATTTACCTATCCGGATATATGTGCACAATCGTCTTTTTCAGCGTATAACTTTTGATGGTTCTGGTTCTCTGGAAAGTAAGGATACCATACATACTTCGTTGTTTAAGTATGAATTAAACGGCAGTGCCAACGCATCTTTATTGCTGGTTACTACAGATCTTACCACCACTATTAACGGATCGGGCAATATTACTATGAAAGGCAGTGCTGTAACGCTGGATAGCGATATTAATGGTAGTGGGAATATAGCAGCGTTGGATATGTCTGTGCAAAATGCCAACATTACTATTCGTGGTTCCGGTGAACATTCGATATGTGCTGCGAAAACACTCAATGCCAATATTTACGGTAGTGGCAATATTACGTACACGGGTGCTGCAAAAGTAAATGCAGATATAAAAGGGTCGGGGAAATTAATCAAACTGTAGTGCCATAAATTTTCGTATAGTCTACACTGTTATGCTGTCTGTGGTTTTAACAGTAAAGGCCCCCGCTATTGCGAGGGCCTTTTATTTATTTTATAAGCAGGGCTTTAATTAAGCACCACCTAATTTACATTTCTGCAGTACTTCCCATGATTTACCGTTGTGACGGAGGAAGTAGAGGTTGTTTACCTTAAAGGTAGCCTCGTATTCCTTGTTTTCATAGTCAGGCCATGCTTTGTTAAACTGATCGTCTTCCAGGTCTTTGAAAGCCACGGTAACGTGTGGAGTAAATCCTGTGCGTGCCAGCATGGTGCTGAATCCAAATTCCTTACGCAGGAAGTTGATCAGCTGACGGTGCATTGCAGACATGGTTTCACTTTTTTCCACGTTGATGAACAGTACACGGTTTTGTTTATTCGGGAAAGTACCGAAGCCTTTTAATGAAACTTCGAAAGGTGCCTGTGTTTTGGCAAAATCGGTCAGTTCATCGCAGAAAGCTTTTTCCAGTGCCGGATCAGCCGTGAAAGGTACTTGCAGGGTAATATGCGGCAACACTTTCAGTGCGTACATAGGACCATATGATTCTGCAAATTCCTGTTTGATTTTTATGATTTCTTTACCTACTTCAGCTGTTGGCAGCAAAGCGATAAAGTATATTTTGTTATCAGGTTTTGGTTCAAAGCGTTGAGGTCTTCCACCCTGTCTTGGGTTTCCGCCACCGCGGTATCCACCGCCGCCGCCACCGCCACGGTTGTAGCCACCGCCACCACCGCCACGATCGTAACCACCGCCGCCGCTGCTACCGCCACGGTTGTAACCACCGCCGCCACCGCCGCGATCGTATCCACCACCGCCACTGCCGCCACCACGGTTGTAACCACCACCGCCGCCACTGCCGCGATCGTATCCACCGCCGCCGCTGCCACCGCGATCGTATCCGCCGCCGCCACTGCCGCCACGATTGTAACCACCGCCGCCGCTACCACCGCGATCGTATCCACCACCGCCGCTTCCGCCGCGATCGTATCCACCACCGCCGCTGCCACCACGATTGTAGCCGCCACCACTGCCGCCATCACGGTTGTAACCACCGCCACTTCCGCCGCCGTAGCCGCCGCTGCCACCACTGCCGCCGCGATAGCCACCACCGCCGCTTCCGCCGCGATCGTATCCACTACCACCACCGCCGTTATAGCCGCCGCCTGCGCCGTCACGGTTGTAACTGCTGCTACCGCCATCACGGTTGTAGCCACCACTTCCGCCTTCACGGTTGTAACCACCACTTCCGCCTTCACGGTTGTAGCCGCCACCTGTGCCGCCATCACGATTGTAGTCTGTACGCGGACGATATCCGCCTTCACGATTGTAACCTGGACGGCTTTCTGATGAGCCTCCACTGTTGTAGTCGGGTTTGCCGCCTTCCCGCTCGTTATTTAAGTTGGGTTTGTCATCGCCTTTCTCCTTATTGGGATCATTCTCTTTGTTGGTATCAGAAGAGTAAGGCCTGCGGGGGCGTTCGTTTCTCTCAAAATTCATCTTACTTAATTAAGCGTTTGAAGCAATATTAGCTATGATTTCATAAAAATGAAATACGTCCTGATAGGAATTATACAAGGGTGCCGGTGAAACCCTTATAACTCCGGGCTCTCTCCAGTCAACGATTATACCGGCATCCGTCATTCGTTGATGTATCTCTTTACCTTTGCCTAGGAAGAGCAAAGATAACTGAGCGCCACGTTCATTACAATTTTCTGGTGTAATAATTTGGAAATTTATGCCTTTTAACTGTCGCAACAGGAATTCTAGATAATTGGTCATTCCAATGCTTTTGCTACGTAAAGCGCCGATACCGGCTGCTTCAAATAATTCCAGGGATGCTTTCAGGCTTACCATATTAAACACCTGAGCGGTGCTTTGTTGCCATCCTTCAGCTTCTTTTTTAGGCACAAACCCCTTTTCCATTTTAAAACGAGCACTCTCTTCGTTACCCCACCAGCCACCTAAGCGAAAAAATTCGCGGTTGCCGGCATGTTTTTCGTGAACAAATGCGCCACCTACCGCGCCGGGACCACCGTTCAGGTACTTATATGAGCACCAAACGGCAAAATCTACTTCCCAATTGTGCAATTCTACCGGTATATTTCCAGCTACGTGTGCCAGGTCGAAACCTGCGTAAGCGCCTGCATCATGTGCAGCTGCTGTAATAGCGGGTATATCAAAAAACTGTCCGGTATAATAATTTATACCTCCAAATAAAACTAATGCTAAGCTATCACTTTCTCTGTTAATAATCTCTAAAATATCTTCCAATCTTATCAAATGTTCTCCCACTCGCGGGGAAACCTCTATGATAGCGCTTTCCGGATCATAACCATGCATTTTCACCTGCGTTTCTACTGCATACTGATCGCTGGGAAAGGCACCTGCCTCCATTAACACCTTAAACCGCTGTTTAGTTGGCCGGTAAAAGCTCAACATTATTAAGTGCAGATTTACGGTTAGTGTATTCATTACCGTTAACTCCTGCTGGCTGGCTCCTAAAAGAGCTGTTAATGGCTTACTGCAATACTGTTGATAATATAACCAGGGGTTCTTTGCTGCCCAATAACCCTCCACTGCACACTGTTGCCAATCGGCTAACTCCTGATCTATGGCTGCTTTCACATTCTTAGGCTGTAATCCGAGTGAGTTTCCACATAAATAAATAGCATCCTTTCCTTTACGCTGTGGAAAATAAAACTGATCTCTGAATTTATATAGTGGATCCTGTTGGTCCCTCTCTTTAGCAAACGCTAATGATGCTACGTACTCCATGGTCTTCCAATCTTGCGCCTTCGTAAGCTTTTAATGGCGGATTTCTACTGTATTATCAAGTTGTATCTTATTCTTAGTTCTCCTCTTAATATAAAACAGACAAGCGGGCCTAACTGTTTAAACAGACTGTATCTTTTAATATCTTATTTCTTGTTTTCTCATATGGCATATAAGGCTAAGGCTGTATATGGCTAGTAACGTGTTAACTGTCTGATGACTCAAAAGTAATAAAGGCTATTCAATTGCCGGCCATTCCAAATGTTAAAATTTGTTAATGAGAGCAAAAAAGATATTTCTGACGACAATATACAAAAAAAATCCGTCCCGAAGAATCGGGACGGAGACTGTTAACCTACAACTGTTACACTGTATTAATAAAAAATCTTAATTAACTGAGATTCCCTCTACTTTCTTTGCCAGTACCTGCTCCTCTGATTCTTCTGGTTCCGGGAAGAAATTATATGCTTTGGGAGATAAATACTTAGGATCGTGCATTTTTCTCACCTCCTCTCTCTTCATAAATATTTTTATAAATAATACCAGGAAAGGCACGTATTTCAAGCCTCTTGGCATATTATACCTATCCAGCACATCTATAGAACGCTTGTTCATGGCGTACATCACCGGCACCAGGATCAGGGTGAGGAAGGTGGCAAACACCAACCCAAATACCATGGTCCAGGCCAGTGGTCCCCAGAAGGCCACGTTATCGCCCCCAAAGAAGATATGCGCTTTAAACTCACTGAACAGGGAGGCAAAGTCGATATTGAAGCCTACTGCCAGCGGGATCAGTCCCAATATAGCCGCAATAGCGGTAAGGATTACGGGCGTCATACGTGTTTTACCTGCCTCTACAACAGCCTCATACACAGGCATTTTCTGCTGGATCAACAAATCCGTAAACTCTACCAGCACGATACCATTACGTACCACAATACCTGCCAGCGCCATAATACCCACACCAGTCATTACTATGGAAATGCTCATTTTGAAGATGGCAAAACCAAGGAATACACCGATAATACTGAATAAAATTTCCATGAAGATGATCAACGGACGCCCTATAGAGTTAAACTGGGTAACCATGATCATCAGAATTAAGCCAAAAGCACCGAGCATGGCCATCAATAAGAAATTCATTGTTTCCTGCTGGTCTTCCTGCTCACCGGTCATTTTGATCAATACCCCATCAGGACGTACAAAACCATGCAGCGCCGTTTCTATATGTTGTACTACCTCATTGGCATTAAAACCGGTTAACACATTGGAATACAGTGTGATCACCCGTTTCTGGTCTATACGTTTAATACCCGCATAGGTGTTGGAATAATGGATATCAGCCACTGCCGACAGCGGTACCTGACGGATAGCGCCACCCATATTCATATCACGGTATACCAGGTTAAGATTCATCAGGTTGTTAATATTATTACGCTGATCCTCTCTTAATCTTACCATGATCTTGTATTCATCCTTCGCATCACGGATCTTGGAAGCTTCAAAGCCAAACAGTGCGGTGCGGAGTGCGCCGCCAATCTGCCGGGTAGAAATACCTTCATTATTGGCTCTTTCCCGGTCTATGCTTACTACGATTTCCGGTTTGTTAGCTTCAAAATCACTTTTCAATTCTTCCACACCACCTATCTGTAAGGAATCCAGATAACGTTTAAGCCTAAACGAAGTGTTAGTGAGGTCATCAAAATTATCACCGGTGATTTCGATATTAACAGGCTTACCTGTTGGCGGGCCGCCCTGCTCCTGCTCTACCGTGATATTGGTACCGGGAATACCTTTTACTGCATCACGGATTTTATCGAGATACTGTACTGTAGACTGTCCGTTTCTCGCCCCAAATTCTACAAAGGCTACTGTTACTTTGCCTTTCTGTGGCTGTACGCTCAAATCCATTTGAGAAGGATCTCCTGCACCTTTGGCCACATTGGAAATGATAGATTCCACAATAGGATTGTTGGTACCCACCACTTTGGTAATGCGGTTCTCTACAATATGTGTGATAGAATCTGTATACTTCTGATCAGTACCGTTTGGTAATTCAATGTATGTATAGATGAAGTTAGGATCTGCCTGCGGGAAGAACACGACTTTTGGATTTCGTATACCTATTAATACAATACTGAAAATCAGCAATCCAAATGTGCTCAACACAATCCATACAGGACGCCAGCCGAGCAAACACCATTTGAGCATTTGTTTGTAACGGTTCTGCACTTTAGGCCAGAACCCATGCTGGAAGCGGCGTGCCACGCCACCTAACCAGAAACGTTCCAGTACAATAACAAGGTACAGGAAGATCACAAAATTGCCTACCCCCTTGCTGCCATTGGCATAACCAATGAGCGCCAGGAATGCAAATACTCCACTCAGGATGGCAAACTTTTTATCGAATTTAGGTTTAGGATGATTTTCTCCTTCATGACGATCCATGAAATCCACTGCAAATACAGGATTGATGATATACGCCACTATCAGTGAAGCACCCAGTGTAGTGATCAACGTTACCGGTAAATAAAACATGAATTTACCGATCACACCAGGCCAGAACAGCAATGGTACAAATGGCGCCAATACCGTCAGGGTTCCTGAAAATACCGGCAAAAACACCTCTCCTGCCGCTATCTTGGCTGCTTTCACAATGCCCAGCTCCTTTCGTTCATTATATATACGGTGTACATTTTCTATCACCACAATCGCATCATCTACCACAATACCTAATGCCAGCAGGAAGGAAAACAGTACCATCATATTCAGCGTGAACCCATAGGTGGGCATCAGCAGGAATGCGATGAACATGGATATTGGTACAGACAAGGCCACAAAGATGGCATTGACTGCACCCATAAAAAACATGAGGATCAATGTTACCAGCAGGAATCCGATAATGATGGTATTGATCAGATCATGTAATGTTACGCGGGTAGATTTTGACTGATCCGCTGTAACGGTTACATTCAGGCCTTTCGGGAAATAGTTGGCCTGCATATCTTTGGTGATAGCCTGGATTTTATCAGAAGCATCAATCAGGTTTTTACCACTCTGCTTAATAACGTTCAGCGTGATTACATTTTTTCCGGCCAGGCGTGCATAACTTTCCTGCTCCAGGAAACCATCCACCACATTCGCTATATCCTTGAGATATACGGTAGCGCCGGATTGGCCACGCACAATGATATTACCGATCCTGGAAGGATCTTTATATTCCCCTTTTACACTGAGGGTGCGCTTTTGTCCGTCCATAGCAACCAAACCACCAGAGATGGTGATATTCTCTCCCTGTATGGCGCCTATGATATCATCAAAACTGATTTTAGCCGCATCCATTTTGTATTTGTCCACGTTGATCTGGATTTCACGTTCCAGTTCACCCACCAGGTCCACACGGGTAATTTCATTCAGTGCCTCAATGCGGTCCTTCATTTCATCTGCATACTTTTTCAGGGTTGGCAAATCAAAGTCACCGGAGAGGTTTACGTTCATGATAGGAATCTGCGACACGTCGATCTTTATTATCTGCGGCTCCTGGGTAAGGTTTTGCGGCAGATCTTTCTTTGCATCATCTACTTTCTCCCGCACTCTTTGTCTTGCTGCTTCTATATCTTCATTCGCATTAAATTCAATGGTGATAGCAGAGAAATCCTGCATAGAAGTACTCTTGATCTTCTTTACACCAGAGATCCCGTTCAATGCTTTTTCAATTGGTTTGGTCACCGTAGTTTCCATATCTTCCGGCGAAGTACCAGCATTGATGGTATTGATATAGAACTGTGGAAACACTACCTCCGGAAACTGTTCCTTAGGCAGACTGATATATGAAAGTATACCTGCGAGCGCAATGATAACGGTGGCCACATAAATGCTCACCTTATTATCAATGGCCCAACTGGTAGGCTTAAATTCTTTATGGATATTGTCTTGCATAAACTTGGTTTTGGCTGTTACAGTCAGCTTTATAATTTAATCAGGTCGTTATCGTTCAGCCCCTGAAAACCGGTAGTGATAATTTTATCACCCTTCCCCAAACCATCCTTGATTTCTGCTTTATCATTATAGGTACGACCCAGTTCTATTGCTTTACGTTGAGCCACCAGTTTGCCATTGGCGCCTTGTGCTACAATTACATAAGGCTTACCGGCAGAATACTGGATAACGCTCACCGGAATAACTACTGCATTCTTTGAAGTATAGTCAATCACTTTAATGTGTACAATCATATTAGGACGCAGTGCATTATCTCCTTTCAGTGGTACTTCTATTTTGATAGTGCGGCTGAGCGGATCAATGGTTCTGGAGGCAAAACCAATGCTGCTGCGTATTTCGCGGTTTATATCTGGGAAAGACAATATCACAGCGTCGCCTGCTTTGAGTAAACCGGCATAAGCTTCTGCAACGTTGGCCGTAACTTTCAGGTTATTGGCATTTACAACACGAAATGCCGCTGTACCTGGTGTTGCATTATCACCCACTTTGGCAATCACCGCATCTACGGTGCCGCTGATAGGTGCGATGATGCGTGTTTGTGCCTGTTGATCCTGCAGGGTAGCTACTTTCCTTTCCAGGCCTTCCTTTTGATTTTTAGCATTCAGGTATTGCAGTTCAGACCCTATTTTCTGTGACCAGAGGTTCTTTTGTTTTTCGAATAAGGTGTTAGCGAGATCGAGCTGGGTGCGGAGTTCGGCCATATTAGCTTTCAGTACCTGGTCATCTACCTGCGCCAGTGTTTGTCCCTGGCTTACTGCCTGGCCTTCTTTCACAAAAATATTTGTAATAACGCCTGGTACACGTGCAGATACGTTCACATTTTCACGGGCATCCACGCTACCCTGCACATCAATATAATGTTCAAATAAAGTATCTCTTACTTCTGTTACTGTCACATCTTTCATCTTTACCACACTATCATTCTTACCTACTTCTTTTTCAAGTGCAGCAATTTTTTTATCAATGTCTTCATTGTACTTAACCTTATCCTGTTTAAGTTTCTGTAACTGATCTGCTTTGTTACCGCCGCCGCCACCGCAGGAGGCCAGGATAATAGTGATGACGGGAATAAGGAAGAAATATCTTTTAGTCATATAATTAGTAGTGAATGGTGAATGGAAAAATTTACATTATAGTTTGCCATATGATTTAAGCAAATCTATTTTAGCAACGATGGCATTAAACAGTGCTGTAAAATAATTATTCTGTGCAGTGAGCAGGTCGTTTTCCGCAGTGGTCATTTCCAGGCTGGAACCTACGCCTTCTCTGTATTTAATTTGAGTGGTATTGTATACGTCCTGTGCCAGTGCCATATTTTTTTCCTGCGATTCCAATGTCAGCACGTTGTTACGGAAAGTAGAGGCAGATTGTTCTCTTTCCAGATCAATGCCCAGTTTCGCATTTTCGATGGCGACTTCACTTTTCTTCACGTTCAGGAAAGCCTGATCTACCTGACGTTTACGCTGCATACCGGAAAAAATGGGAACAGATAAATTCAGCCCGGTATTTACATATCCGTACCACATCTGGGTTTGCAGATAATCAAATGTACTACTGCCCCTGAGTGCGCCGGTAGCACCAAATAACTGCAGGGAAGGCAGTGCTTTCATTTTATATCTTTTCAGATCAAATTCATTTGCTTTTTTCTGTGTTTGCAGCAATTGGTATTCTATACGTTGGGAGTAGTCGAATTTATCCATGTCCAGCACATCAGCAGCAATCCTTTCGGTAGATAGTGTATCCGTTAACGTTATAACCTGTTTCAGTGGCATACCCATCTGGTACTTGAGAGAGGCGGTGCCTAATTCTATCAGGTTTTTAAGTTTGGTTTGTTCTGTCTGCAGATTGGTGAATTGTACTATCAGCCTGTCTACATCCAGTTTTTCCACCAGTCCGTTTTTATATATTTCCTGTGTTTCGCGCAGTATTTTTTCCAGCGAGTTGAGGTTACCGGAGAGAATATTCAATGCTTTATTGGCAGAGAGTACGTTGTAGTACGCTTTGTACACATTGGACTTCACATCTATCTGGGTTTTGGTAACATTTTGGGCTACCAGGTCTTCCAGTGTTTTACGTGCCTGCAAAGCAACGAGTACGCTGGGATCGAAGAGTGTTTGTGTGAGCCTTAGTTCACCGGCCATGTTATGCGGCAACTGAAACGAAACGGTAGTAAAGGAATCTTTCGGCAGGCCGAAGTTCCTCATATTAAACATTTGTTTCTGTGTGATCGGGTTATACTGATAAGATCCTGTTCCGGCAATATTAGGCAGTGCCATCCCGCTGATCTCTTTGTTTTTGGCCAACTGGATCAGCTCGTCCAGTTTAGCAGTTTTAACTGTGCTCTGGTTGGCCAGTGCGTAGTCTACCGCTTCTTTGGCAGACATGCGTATTGGCTCCTGTGTGATAAGCTGCTGGGCGCGGATAGTAGTGGCCAATGATAGCAGCCACACCGTTAAAGCCATGCTGGTGAGCCTTTTGATTGATAGCATAGTATTATTTATTTTGCGATAGTTGTTTATATTTTTCAATGAGTTTGTATCCTTTTGACGAAGCCACTCCATATAAAAAATTCTCCAGCAACACTCTCTGCACTTTGTTCATATCAAATGTACCCGGAAAAAGTTCCTGCTGAAAACACAACATGCAGGCATGTATGCGGTATTGCGTCAAAATCCTGATATCCAGATCAGGCCGGTATAATCCTTCTTTGATGCCGCGTTCCATATTTTCACGAATCATGGTGGCGAGCATATTATTCTGGTAATCGAGAAATACCTGGTATGCTTTGGAATGGAATTTTTGCAGGTCCAGCATGATTACGGGGTTCATGTTACGTAACCGGCGGTCCAGCATTTCCATTACCAGGAAAAGTTCCTCTATAGCATCTTTTGATTTATTGCGGTCGGTGATACATTCTTCATTTACGATGGCAATGAACCGGGTGATGGTTTGACATACCATGTCATCCTTATCGGTGAAATGGGCATACAATGTTTTTTTGGAGATACCCATTCGTTCGGCGATGTCGTCCATGGTAATGGATCTGGTACCATATTGACGAAACAGGCCGAAAGCCGTGTCCATTATGCGTTCTTGTACTTCCATAAGATTTACCGCAATAATAACTTTGGTTATGAGACACAAAACTATGGAAACTTTCCAAACTTCCAAAGTTTCCAGTAATATTTTTTTGCATGTGGCAACATCGATATTCCGGGGGAAATAGCGTGCGCGAGGTAACATTCGTATAGGTCAGCTTTATTGTATAATTTGCATGCCGAAACGTAAACTTGATTCTAAACTTCGCATATCTGCATCCGGGTAAATGCCGGAACACAGCTGCACATTCTTCTATATACCATGTCTCCAAAACTTAGATTTAAAGTATTTATGTCGCGTTTACTGCGGTATTTCTTCCAGGGATTGCTGATACTGGCACCCATAGGTATTACCGCGCTCACGTTGTACTGGGCCTTTATGACCATCGATAATATTATTCCTAAAGAATTAATTCCTGCTGATGCTGCCTTTAGTTTTTTGAAATATAAAGGAGTAGGATTTGTGTTGGTATTATTATTAGTAATTGTGGTAGGATATCTGAGTTCATCCTTCATCATCGGGCGCATTTTTGATCTGTTTGATCACTTGCTGGAACGTACTCCTTTTATCAAATATATTTACACTTCTATCAAGGATGTATTTGATGCATTTGTGGGAGAAAAAAAGAAATTTGATCACCCGGTATTAGTACAGATCTATGGTGTAGATGTTTGGGAGATGGGATTTATTACACAGGTAGATGTTGCTAATTTTGGGTTAGAAGGTTATATGGCTGTATATGTGCCGCATGCTTATGCCATTACCGGCAAAGTGTTTATGGTGCCTAAAGACAGGGTTAAAGCCCTGACGAACATTTCTGCCGGAGAGGCGATGAAATTTGCAGTGAGTGGTGGCGTAACCAACATTTAATTAATTATTTATTCGTGTAGCTGTTTTGATACTTGATTTTCATATTGATCATTTAATATCAAAATAGCTACATAAGAAATCACTATATTCGTCTTCCCAAAAATATAGTGACATGTTAACCCGAACCCATATACGAATTTCCGTATCCTTTATTTTCATGATACTGATTTATGCGGATGCCCATGCATGGGGATTTTTTGCGCATCAACGTATCAACCGGCTGGCGGTATTTTGTTTGCCTCCGGAAATGATGTTATTATACAAACCGCACCTGGAATACATTACAACACATGCCACTGATCCGGACAAAAGAAGATATGCAGTAGCGGCTGAAGGTGCCCGGCATTTCATTGATATTGACTTGTTTGACAAACCACCTTACCAGCATATTCCGCGCAACTGGACGGATGCGTTGACCAAATACAGCGCCGATTCGCTCAACCGCAACGGCATCCTGCCCTGGCACCTGGAAAAGATGCTGGCATTGCTCACCAAAGCTTTCCGGGAAAAAGACCAGCAGCACATATTACAGCTATCTGCCGAGTTAGGGCATTATATAGCAGATGCGCATGTACCGCTGCATGCCTGCTCCAATCATAACGGTCAATTTACCGGTCAGCAGGGGATCCATGCGTTATGGGAGTCGCGCATACCGGAACTGGTAGCCGACAGAGAATTTGATTACTGGGCAGGTAAGGCGATGTACATTGCCGAACCCCGGAAATACATCTGGCAAATTATTACGATAAGCGGGATGGAAGCAGATACTGTGCTCACTTATGAAAAGCGGCTAAGCAGCCAATTCCCTCCGGCCCAACGGTTTGCGTATGAAAACCGGAATGGTTTACTCGTGCGTACCTACGCAGATGGTTACACGAACGCCTATCGCTTATCTATGGGTGATATGGTAGAACGGAGAATGAAAAACGCTATTGAAGCAGTGGCTGCATGCTGGTATACTGCATGGGTGAATGCAGGACAACCTTCTTTACAGGACCTGACCCACACAGCGCTTACTCCGGCAGAGTTACAGGAATTTGAAAAGCTGCAACAGCAGTGGATACAGGGCAAACTGTTGGGAAGAGAGGAGTAAATCCCTTAAAATATTTATGGCAATACTTAATAATTAGAAAAGAAATTTTATCTTTGCGCATACCATCTTTTAACCTGTCCTACACCACACACGCCTTACTGGTTTTAAAACACCCGTGCCGTTTTTTTTCCGTTTCCTTAGAAAAACCAAAACAAAGTGGAAAGATCAAAAAATGAATTTAATCTGAATCGCAACATGAAGGTGCATAATTTTAACGCAGGTCCTTCTGTATTACCCAACGAGGTATTGTACAAAGCCAGCAAAGCCCTGATCGACTTTGAAGGTTCGGGGATGTCTATACTGGAAATTGGCCACAGAACGGCACCGTTTATAGCGGTAATGGATGAGGCGCGCAACCTGGTGAGGGAATTGATGCAGCTTGATGACGACTTTGAAGTGCTCTTTTTACATGGCGGAGCCACCACACAGTTTATGCAGGTGCCGATGAATCTGCTGGAAAGCAGTGAAACTGCCGCTTATGCAGATACCGGCGTATGGTCCAACAAAGCCATCAAAGAAGCAAAATTGTTTGGCTACGTAGACGTAGTAGCAAGCTCCAAGGAAAGCAACTACAACCACATCCCTAAACAATTTACCATTCCGCCCCAGGCCAGTTACCTGCACATTACCACTAACAATACCATCTATGGTACACAGTGGCATATGACGCCCGTAACCGACGTTCCGCTGGTAGCAGATATGAGCAGTGACATCATGAGCCGCAGCATGGACTTTAACAAGTACTCGCTGATATATGCCGGTGTACAGAAAAACATGGGCGCCGCAGGTGCTACCATGGTAGCTATACGCAAAAGCATGTTAGGTAAAGTATCGCGCAAAATACCATCCATACTGGACTACAGGAATCATATAGAAAATGGTTCTATGTTGAACACCCCTCCTGTATTTGCTGTGTACATTTCCATGCTGACGCTTCGCTGGCTCAAAGACCAGGGAGGTATTCCTGCCATTGAAAAAATCAATGACAAGAAAGCAGCATTCCTGTACGACGAAATTGACCACAATCCACTGTTCCGTGGAACGGTGGCCAAGGAAGATCGTAGCAAAATGAACGCCTGCTTCATTATGGATAAACCCGATATGGAAGAAGAGTTCCTGAAGTTCTGTAAGAAAGAAGATATTGTAGGTATCAAAGGACACCGGCTTTCCGGCGGATTCCGTGTATCTATGTATAATGCACTGCCTTATGAAAGCGTAGAAGTAATGGTGGAAGCCATGAAATATTTCAGCCTCAAGAAAGCATAAAGAGCTGTATTATTAATATCAGCCGTTAGCTTTTAGCATATAGAAAAAGAAGATTGTTTTATTTGGGTAACTGAATAGGGCAATCTTCTTTTTCTATATGCTAAAAGATATCAGCTAAAAGCTTATTTTCATATTTTTACCCCACACTCACACAATTTTTATCATGGCTATCATCAGACCTTTTAATGGACTAAGGCCCAAGGAAGAATTGGCGGCAAAAGTAGCTGCAAGGCCTTATGACGTACTCAGCTCGGAAGAAGCAAAAGCAGCTGCATCCGGGAATCCGTATTCATATTATCGTGTGTCAAAATCTGAAATAGATTTACCGGAAGGTATTGATACACACAGTCAACAGGTATATGACAAGGCAGCAGAGAACCTGCATCGCCTGGTACAGGAAGGCACCTTGTTTCCCGATGTACAACCTTCTTATTATATCTACAAACTGGTAATGAATGGCCGTGCCCAAACAGGCCTGGTATGCGTTTCATCTGTAGCTGATTACAACAACGGCATTATTAAGAAACATGAGTTTACGCGCCCGGACAAGGAACTGGATCGCATCAACCATATTAAAACCACCAAAGCCCAAACAGGCAACGTATTCCTGGCTTACAATGATGTACCGGAAGTAAATGCCCTGATTGATCACTGGCAGGAACATAATAAACCAGTATATGATTTCACTGCAGAAGATGGCATTCAACATACCATCTGGGTGGTAAATACACCTTCGGCAGTACAGGATATCACTTCCCTGTTTGCCGAAAAAGTACCCTGCACATATATCGCAGACGGGCATCACCGTGCTGCTTCCGCCAGCCTGGTACAAAAAGAATTCCAGGCAGCAGGAAAGATCACTTCCGTAGAAAATCCGGTGAATTACTTCCTCACCACCATTTTCCCGGCCAGCCAGTTAGCTATCCTTGATTATAACCGTGTTGTAAAAGACCTTAACGGCCTGAGCAAAGCAGCGTTGTTATCCCGCCTGGATTACGACTTTACAGTAGAAGAAACCGGCCACCAACCGCAACAGCCATCCATGTTACACGAATTCAGCATGTACCTGGACGGCAAGTGGTATCGCCTCGTGGCCAAGGAAGGCACCTATACCACTGATCCTATCGGCATCCTGGACGTAACCATCCTTTCCAACAATATCCTGGACAAACTGCTCGGTATCAAGGATCAACGCACCGATAAGCGTATCGACTTTGTAGGTGGTATCCGTGGATTAGGAGAACTGGTAAAACGCGTAGACAGCGGCGAAATGCAGGTTGCTTTTGCCCTTTATCCGGTTACTATTCAACAGCTGTTCGATATTGCAGACAGTGGCAATGTAATGCCGCCCAAGAGCACCTGGTTTGAGCCCAAACTGCGTGATGGTTTGATTACACATATTATTTAATATTTACAGATCCCCTGGCATGCAGCAGTCAGGGGATTTATTTTGCTTTTAAATCTATCATCTCCCCTATCTTATGCAAATACAGGATCAACCTGAAACTATATTCGATAACTACGAGCTGCCTGAAACAAAAAAATCCTACCCAAACCTGTTACAGGCCTGGTTATGGATTCCTGTCGTGCTGATTATCAATGTCAGCTTTGCAATAATATTGGGATTAATGTGCAGTTTTTTTTGGAAGGCAGCCGCGACTTCACTTGTAATAAACTTTTCTCTTATTACAGTTTGTAGTGAAATAACTTTTTTACTGTTTAGTTACTACTTCATGAAACTCAGGTCGGAGCCAGATTACCGGCCATCATTCCGTTTACCAGCGCTTCCGGTTGTACTGATACTAATAGTGATAACACCAGCATTCTATATAATTCTACAGGCATTTAGCGAAATCCTTCCCTTTGAGATGCCCCAATACGCCATCAACTACCTTAAAAGTACTTTGCAATATCCACTGGTTTATATTGGTATTATAATGATATTTTCATCTGTAGTAGAGGAGGTAATATTCAGGGGCGTCTTACTTGACGGGCTCTTAAAAAACAGAAACACTTTCTCAGCTATTCTTCAAAGTTCACTAATTATTGGGATTATGTATATGTCCCCCGCTATTGCTATACCCAATTTCCTTACTGCCATTTTTATGGGATGGCTCTATTATCACCTGCGTTCCGTGTCTGGCGGCATATTGACCCGCATGCTTTTCAATCTTACTGCATTGGTTATTTTCCAGTATAGTAATGGTGATCAATTCCTGAGCATAGCGCCCCTTTGCCATAACAGCCTGGATTATAAACTGATAGTAGCAGCCATGACGCTCATATTTGCGGCAGGCATTATCTATTTACAATATTATTTCACCAGACATACCGCTCTCTCAAATAAAACAATTAACTAATATAAAACCTTTATTTATTTCCTCCCGGCACTCATCGATTGATCTGTGGGACATAACCTCATTTTCCTTACTTTTACAACAAACGACAGACAGGAATGCATATGAGGTCTTCTTTATTGAAAACATTTTTAGTTGCGGGAGTTTTATTTTCACAGGTGGTAGTAGCGCAGGATGCTAAGGAGCTGTACAATACAGCCTCCGGCTTCATTCGCAGTGGCGACTATTCAAATGCGTTACTGGTGCTGAACCAGGCTTTGCAACTGGAACCGGATAATTTTGAGTATAAAAAGCAGCTGGGCTTCACTTATTATCTGAAAGGAGATCTTAACAAAGCCAAAAGTGTGATAGAGCCTTTGCTAAGCAGCAAAGAAGCAGATGTGCAGGTATTTCAGATTGCCGGCAATATTTATGTAGCGAGAGAGGAATGGAAAACGGCACAGCGCATGTATGAGCGTGCTATCAGAAAATTTCCCAACAGCGGTGAACTGTATAATGATAACGGTACGTTGCTGATGAACTTTAAGATGTACGATGGTGCGTTACGCAGCTGGATTAAAGGTATTGAACAGGACCCCGGATTTCCAGGTAACTATTACAATGCCGTTAAAACCTACGATTTCAGTAATAACCCGTTGTGGTGCATTTTATATGGCGAAACTTTTATGAATATGGAAAGCTTCACTACGCGTACAGCAGAAGTGAGGAACATATTACTGGAGTCTTATAAGAAATTATTTAATGATCCGTCGCTGTTCGAAAGCATGGTTCCGGAAGATGATAAGAGAAGCAAAAAAAGTAAAAGCGGTAACAGTGATTTTGTACAGGCTTTTAAAGCCAGCATGGGCAAACAGATCAGCGTAGTTACCGGTGGCATTGATCCTGATGTACTGATTATGGTACGCACACGCTTTTTGCTGGACTGGTTTAATTTTTACGATTCGAAATATCCGTATGCCCTTTTCGATTTTCAACGCAACCTGTTGCGGGAGGGCATGTTTGAATCCTACAATCAATGGTTGTTTGGCCCTGCGGCCAACCAGGCCAATTACAGAGCATGGGTAGGATTACACAAAGAAGATTATGATACTTTCCTGAAATTCCAACGTAACCATCCATTGAAGCCGAGACCTGATGAATATTATAACGACGGGAAGTTTACGCTGATTAATTCGGGATATTAAATATTTAGAAATTTTTTGATTTACAGCTGTAGTGGTTTCGTTTCAGTAATGTATCTTTCATTGAAACAAAATTGCTACAACTGTGAATCCGTAAATCTCAAAATCTGAATATGCTCGTCACTAAACACCAAAACACTATTGACAACGCTGTAAAAGCGAACCACGAAAGAACTTTCTATTCGCAATACCCTGAGCATCCCAAGGCTTACGGTGAAGACGCCCATGCGAAGGGCGTGCAGAGCTATCAGCAAATGCTCAACAAACCCTTCAAACAATTACTGCAAACCGGTGAAACCGGCTGGATCGGAGAAGAAGTGTCACCCTATACCCGCGAAGTACTGGGCGTTACTTATCCTTCCTTTACTGTAAATGATTTGCTGAAAAAAGCCGCGGTAGCAGGTAAAGGCTGGGCCAACACACCCGTAGCAGAAAGAGCTGGTATATTAACAGAAACGCTGGAACGCATTAAGGACTTCTTTTTTGATATTGCCAATGCCACCATGCATACCACCGGCCAAAGCTTTATGATGAGCTTTCAGGCTTCCGGTCCGCATGCCAACGACAGGGCACTGGAGGCCATTGCCACCGGCTATCATGAGCTGAAGCGTTATCCGTCACAACTGTTATGGGAAAAGCCAATGGGTAAAACCAGCATCAAGCTGGAGAAAACCTTCAAAGCTATTCCTAAAGGCACCGGTGTGGTGATTGGCTGCTCTACTTTTCCGGTATGGAATACCCTGCCGGGTGTATACGCAGACCTGATTACCGGCAACCCGGTAATCGTAAAACCACATCCGAAAGCAATTCTTCCTATAGCCATTGCCGTTAGTGCTATTCAGCAAACATTACAGGACAACGGATACGATCCGAACCTGTGCCAGCTGGCAGCAGACAGCTCTGAGCAACTGATTGCCAAAGAACTGTGTGAACATCCTGATGTACGCCTGATAGACTATACCGGCGGCAGCACCTTCGGAAATTATGTAGAATCATTACCCGGCAAAACGGTATTCACGGAAAAAGCAGGCGTGAACTCTGTGATACTGGACAGTGTAAAAGACCTCGATGCCGTTATTCAGAACCTCGCATTTTCCGTTAGTCTGTATTCCGGTCAGATGTGCACTGCCCCACAGAACTTCTTCATTCCTGAACAGGGCGTAACCACTGACAATGGACAGGTAAGCTTTAATGATGTAGTACAAAAATTCAAAGATGCCATTGTTGCCCTGGTGAATCATCCTAAAATGGGAGCAGGTACATTAGGCGCCATACAAAATGAAAATACACTCACGCGCGCCAAAGAAGCACATCAGCTGGGTGGAAAAGTAATACTTGAAGGAACGCCGGTAGTGAATGAAGAATATGGAAACGCCAGGGTATGTGCTCCTACTGTATTAGAGGTAAGCAGTGCAGATAATAATATTTATGAGAAAGAACTCTTTGGTCCGGTAGTATTAATTATCAAGACCAGGGATACTGATCATACCATACAACTGGCTAAACAGATGGCATTAAAATACGGTGCCATCACCTGTGGTGCTTATACTACAGATGCCGCCGTTAAAGAAAAGATAGCAGAAGAGATGAACAATGTGTTTACACCTGTTTCATTTAACCTGACTGGTTTTATATGGGTAAATCAGCACGCCGCATTTTCCGACTTCCATGTTACGGGAGGCAATCCTGCAGGCAATGCCAGCTTTACCAACCAGGAATTTATTGTAAAACGATTTGTATGGGTAGGCAACCGGGAGCTCGTTGAATAGTCTAACATATCAGCAAGCGTCCCGCCCTAACGGGACGCTTGCTTTATAAAGCACCTGTATATTTATGAGAAAACTGCTATGGGTCATATTCGTTTTTACCTGCTATGCCACTGCATGTGAGCAGGCTCCGAAGGCAGACAAAGCCAAGGTAACCGATGCACAAACTGTGCACGCGGGTACCGGCAATGCCTATCTGCCGGATACTGCTGTAAGCCTGGTAGAATGGGTAGGGACAAAACCCACCGGCAAACATCATGGATCACTGAAACTGGCTGGCGGAGCCATCTATGTAAAAGACAGTGTGATCACCGGCGGAGAGTTCATCCTTAACATGAACTCTCTCCAGGATATTGACCTGGTAGCAGATACTGCGATGAAAAACAAACTGGAGAATGAGCTGAAAGGCGATATGTTCTTTTATGTAAAAAAATATCCCACTGCCACTTTTGAAATAACCAGTGTAATGCCTTTCCATCCTACTGTTGATGAAGAGGTGTCGTTTAAAGGTGCTACCCATATTATTAAAGGCAATCTTACCTTAAAAGCCATTACCAAAAATATTTCCTTTCCCGCCAGAATTGTCATTGGTGATAACAACATCACTGCTGTGGCCAACTTCAACATTGACCGTACCCAATGGGGTATTAGCTACCGGGCAGACAAATCGCTACAGGACAAGCTCATCAACTCACAGGTGAATATAGGATTCAATATCAGCGCAAAACGATAAGTCTGCTTTTTTCGTTTTTTTCTACGTGAAGCCAATAAAATATTTTAAATTTAGTACAACCTCTATCACGTAAAAAACTGATTTCAATGGAAACAACTCAAGAAAGAGATGATCGACTTTGGCGTATTGCAAAAGCCAGAGCCGGATTCAAATCACATCTTATCATATACCTCGTAATAAATATGGGCTTATGGGCCGTATGGTTTCTGACAGACAGCGATAAAACCAATGGCACACCATGGCCGGTATGGCCGGCATTGGGCTGGGGAATCGCACTGGCTTTTCAATATTTCAGCGCTTATCACAAAGACCCGTTCGGTGATACCCTGAAAGAATATGAAAAACTAAAAGAGCAACAACAGACCCGTATTTGAGCCAAAACAAAATTACAGCAGCATGATGGACCAACCGCAGCGACTATTTGACGTGATTACCTACCAACTGGAAAACTACCCCAAACAGGATATGTTAGCCGGCAAGGAAAACGGACAATGGAAGAAATATAGTACAAAAGAAGTAGCGGACATCACCCTTAAATTCAGTTCTGGTTTGCTAAAACTGGGTATCAGGGCGGGTATTACGCATAATGAAGAGAAAGATAAAATCGCTGTTATATCTCCCAACAGACCAGAATGGTTATTGACTGACCTGGCTTGTCAGCAGCTGGGGGCTGTGCTTACTCCCATCTATCCTACTATCAGTGAACACGAACTTGCCTACGTACTCAACGATGCAGAAGCACGTATCCTCTTTGTAAGTGATAAAGAGCTACTGGACAAAGTAGTGGCGATGCGCGACAAATTTCCTACCATCCGCGAAATATTCACCTTTAACAAGGTAGAAGGCGCACGGCATTGGACTGAAGTACTGGAACTGGCCCAGGAAGAAGATTTCGTCAGGATAAAAGAAGTCAGCAAAAACATCTCTCCCGATGAACTCGTAACTATTATTTATACTTCAGGCACAACAGGTACTCCAAAAGGGGTTATGCTCAGTCATCATAACATCATGAGCAATGTACTTGCCTGTAAACCTTACCTGCCTGTAAACAAAGACGCCAAAGCACTCAGTTTCCTGCCATTGAATCACATCTTTGAGAGAATGGTCACCTACCTGTACCTGACTTCAGGCGTGCCCATTTACTATGCAGAAAGTATGGATACTATCGGCGACAACCTGAAAGAGGTAAAGCCTACTATTTTCACCACTGTACCACGACTACTGGAAAAAGTGTATGAACGTATAATGACTACGGGTCTTGAACTCAAAGGCATTAAACGGGCCTTGTTTTTCTGGGCGGTAGACATTGGCAAAAGATATGAAATCAACAAAGACCAGGGTGCCTGGTACAATCTGCAGCTCAAGCTGGCTAATAAGCTGGTATTCAGCAAATGGCGCGCAGCATTGGGTGGTAATATCCAGGCCATCGTTAATGGTGCCGCAGCCTGCCAGGTGCGTCTCCTGAAGATATTCACTGCCGGCGGTATTCCTATCATGGAAGGGTATGGCTTAACGGAAACGTCGCCAGTGATCAGTGTTAACCGCTATACAGTGGAAGATCGTATGTTTGGCACCGTAGGACCCATCATCAGTAATGTACAGGTAAAACTGGCAGAAGATGGAGAAATCCTATGCAAAGGCCCTAACGTTACCATTGGCTACTATAAACGTCCGGATCTCACTGCCGATGCCATTAAGGATGGCTGGTTCCATACCGGCGACATAGGCGTACTGATAGATAATAAATTTCTGAAGATAACAGATCGAAAAAAAGAATTATTCAAAACTTCCGGTGGCAAGTTTGTAGCGCCGCAACCTATTGAAAACAAATTCAAGGAATCACCCTTTATTGAGCAGATCATGATTGTGGGTGAAGACCGGAAATTTACTGCAGCACTGATAGTTCCATCATTTGGTAATTTGCGCAACTGGGCCCAGAAACACGACATTGCTGCCAATTCCAATGAAGAACTGCTGAAAAATGCGGAAGTATTAGAACTCTTCAAACAAGCAGTAGATAAATACAACCAATTTTTCAGCCACATTGAACAAGTGAAAAAATTTGTCCTCCTCCCCCATGAATGGACTGTTGATGGCGGAGAACTCACCCCTACACTAAAAGCAAAGCGTAAGGTGATCCTGGAGAAATTCAAAAATGAAATTGCTGGTATCTATGCCCCTGCCAATGGCAAAGTAGATATAGAAAGTCTTTAAATATTAATTTAAAACCCTTACTTTTGCCACCCGATCCCCGATTTGGGGTGCCGGAATGGTCCCGTAGTTCAATGGATAGAATAGAAGTTTCCTAAACTTTAGATACAGGTTCGATCCCTGTCGGGACCACAAAAACGTTTACTCGCCCAAGCTTAGTTTTACTAGGCTTGGGCGTTTTTCATTACTGGACGTGTGTTTCAGAAGAAAGAACGGGAAAAGTAGGTAAAGAGGAATTAAACAGAAATATCCTCAAAACCATTCCCATTTTTCCCCAAGAGTTTCCCCAGCAAAGTAAAACTGTATTGGTTTTGCCACCGGCAAAGACCTGCTACTTTCCCCAAAATGCAATTTTATTTACTAACCCTGTTAGCTCTGTCGTAATGGAAATCAAATTTTATTTAAAAAGACCGAAGGACACAGAAAACACCATTTTCGCTAACATTAGTTATGAGGATGAAACACTCCGATACTACCTATCGGAACGAATACCAACCGCTTGCTGGAACAAGGAGACTTTCAAAAAACCTATAAGCGGGTAATTGATTTTGATACCATTGATACTAAATTCAGGTTTTCGGGCATTGCTCATCTGTTGTATATTTCCCTTTGGCGTTCTTTGCAAAAACAAAGGAGAAAAAGTTGGTTCTGTATATAGGTGATTTATAAGGTAAAGTATCGTGAATATCTTTCAGGTTATGAATTGTAAATTCAGTTTTCACATCTATCTTATCAATGGGCAATCCCAGATAAATGTATTGATCCAGAAGTTTGTTGAAGACCAATTTTTCTGCTGATGGCTTTTTTTGCATATGCTTTTTTTGGACTGATATGCGCTTAACCTGCAAAGCGCGTTTCCAAATTTAGCAATAAAAAGTTTCCTTTGGGGCAGCAATGCTAACACTTTCTACTAGCTTTTATAAATAGCCGGTCAGTTAAAGATGGGATATTTTGAGCTTATAATAAGTAACCATTCCTCCGTCAGTACTACTATTTCCCACAGCCTGTACGTAATCTCCTGCAGAAAAATGAACGGTTTGTTTCGCCCAGGCACTTGGGATTGGGGCAGACCATTGCTCAGAGCCAGCACCCGGTGCCGTAACAGTGAAATTAATACGCTGTGCATCTGCATGAATAGAATAGGAAATTTTCGCATTCATTGCTACATTTTGCAATAGCACTATATGTTGCATTCCCACATCTCCGCGGGGAGTGTTCTTAACGTAAGCCGTAATGGTGCCGGCTCTTGCAACAAGCATTACAAAAGCGACGGCTTTATAATTTCCACCACCGTGTAATTGAGCAATAATAATCGTTTTTGTTGTAGCCGGATATTTATTAATTGCAACTATTCCCTCCAGTGTTGCGGTTTTACCAAGATTCCAGTTATAAGATTCTGTTAGTTCGGTGCGCGGATGATCTGATCCAAATCCTGCTCCAGGCGTAGTAGTAGCACCGTTGATAGGACACCAGAAAGTCACGCCGCCACCTTCCGCGCTATGAAAATATTTAGAAGTATAGCCCGCTAATAGTGCCGTATTGGAGATTTGAATAGCCTTTTTTCCTATACCTTCCTGGTTATTGCTATTGACCGGTAGTATAAGATACCAGGGGTGCAAATCCAATACAGTACCCGGAAGTCCTTGCGCAGCTGAGGGAGGAGATGCTACCGAATGTTTTTTGCAGCTGGTCAACACACAAATCATTATTACAGCGTAAAGAAAAATTGCTCGTTTCATTGTTTCTTATATAGGCTACCATACAGTCTGAAAACTCCGGTAATGATAAAAAATTAATTTAATCTTATCAGGTCTTTTTTCATTGTTTCCGGCACATCTTTAATATCAATAATGGTTAAAGCAGGTGTAACGCTGGTAGCCCCTACCTGTTCCAGAGAGGCATAAACTGCACGTTCGCTGATCTTCCACATGGCCCCGGTTAAAGGATCTACTATCAGCATACCAATAACGCCACCAAAGAAGATGTTTCCAAAATACCAGCCATTAAGTTTAGCACTTACGATGATCTCTTTTGTTGTATAACCATCCATAGAGATCTTCACTTTATACCTTGCATTTGAAAAGAATCCATTTTTGGATTTCAGGATAATATCAGCCGGAGTAATGCCACTGAATACTTCTATCCCTTTTTTGTTAACAACAGTAACATTTGCACTCTTGGGGGTACTCCTGATATTGAGAGGATATTTATTTTTGGATACAATAGACGCACATCCGGAAAATAAAATAATAACAGGAATTAAAAAACAGATTCTCTTAGCAAAGAATGCTCTCATAGATAAATATTTATAGGCAATAAACAGGTTGATGTTGATTCGGTGTGCAGTTATTATTAATTACGCTTAATTGGTTATTCCCGGATTTATCATTTGCTAAACGACATAGGTATTATATTAGTTATCTGTTAAAAATAATATTTTTTTGCACAAAGCGCATGTTACTTCTATCTTGATAACTTTACAATCTCTACAGGATGCTTTAATCAGGCTGTAGCTTTCCTTGTCAACCCTTTTCAAAATACTTTGTTATCTATTATACAACTGATTAGTCATGTAATATTCGTGGGGATGCGTCGCGGAAATAATATACAACTGACTTTATTTGATTTGGAAGATATGTATCCATCTTATTCTATTGTTATATCGCCTCCTAAAAAAAACATAGAAGACATTGCGTTATTAAAGGTGGTATTACATCAGAAGATTGGGCTATCTCCTATAAATTTAAAATCAATTGCACATATTTCCTTGTTAAAACTGAGCTGTCCCGATGATGATCTTTTTATTATTAACAAAGTAAACAGGGCTATCTCTTATCAGCATAGGTTTAGTATAAAGCTGGACGGAGCAGACATTTTTAACCACAACACTTCAAAAACTTTATTCATAAAAATTAATAATCCAACTCCTATTGCTACCATACATCAGTTGATCCTCGCTCAATTTAATAGGCGCAGGAAAATCAATCCGCATCTAACTATTGCCAGAGCAATTCCCAACAATGATTTTAAGAAAATAACTTTATCTGCATTTGACTATCATGATGAATTTTTTTGCGATAGGATTACCATTTTAAAAAAACCGATTGACTCCATTAGATACAAAATCATTTATGAAGCAATGTTGGAAGAATAATTTCCCTAAAAAAGGAGAGGAGAAGTGAGAACTTCTCCTCTCCTGCTATTTTTGCGAAAAAGGGCTTTCTGCACGGTCTAGCTGTCCGCCTGCTTCAAACTGCATAAGGCCTGCTGTTTTCAGGAATTCTTTTCCTGCAGCCATTATTTTTTTATGAGATGATCAACGGCAATAGTGTTATACCGGATAAATGCTAATAATACCGCAAAGAAGGCAGCATGAATCAGTTGAGAAGGTAATGCATCCCAGTTTTCTATCATGGCTGTACCAAAAATGAGTATCACCATTACAATTCCCCCGCCTATTAAGGATATGCGCGTAAATAAGCCTGCCAGGAGCAGTAAGCCGATCACAAATTCCGCAATGGGTAGCGCGTAACTAAAAGGTACGACCATGAAGTCAGGTAACATCGACTTTTCAAAACTTTTCACCATCCAGGTACTGAAGCCATTTAGTTTGGGAAGTCTTACCAGTCCGTGCCCAAACATACTTGCAGCCACGGCCAGACGAAGTAATAAAAATACAATAGCATTATTTTCCATTAGTATAGTTTTATATGTCAAAGATCAGTTCCGGCAAACTAAAATAGCTGTACAATTATTGGATCATTCTGTACTTTTGCAGGTATGGTACAGGAAAACTTATATCAGCCTTTTGAGATAGAATACCGGGAATGCACAGAATGCCCGATAGATCCGCATAAGCACAATTTCTTTGAGCTGGTTTATATCGTAGAAGGCAATGGTGTACAGTGTGTTAACAAGAACCAGCTACCTTACAGTGCGGGTAAATTATTCCTGGTAATGCCGCAGGATTGTCACTCATTTGATGTAAAAGAAAATACAAAATTTTTCTTTATCCGCTTCAATAACATCTACTTAAAAGATCAGCAAAAAGATTGGATTCAACAATTGGAATTTATCTTCCAGCATACCAATCATATGCCGGGCTGTATCTTAAAAAACAAGAACGACAAACCGCTGGTAAAATCATTGGTAGAAGCCCTGATAAGAGAACTGGTAAATCAACAGGCATACCACAAGGAAATGGCGCAGCAGATCGTGAATACGATCATCACGGTAATAGCCCGGAATATTTTATTACAGCTACCGGAACAACCTAAACATCCGGGTAAAAGCGAAGCGTCGTTAAACATTTTGCATTACATACATGAGCATATTTATGTACCTGAAAAGCTGCGGTCAGAGCAGATTGCAGCGCACTTTAATATCTCTCCCACCTACCTCAGCGAATATTTTAAACGCAATAATGGTGATAGTTTGCAGCAATATATTACACAATACAAATTAAAACTGGTGGAAACCCGGTTACAGTACAGCAGTATGCGGGTAGGTGAAATTGCCGATGAGCTGGGCTTTACAGACGAAAGTCATTTAAACAGGATGTTTAAAAAATATAAAGGCGTTAATCCGTCTTCCTTCAGAAAAGAGCTGCAATCGCAGACTAACTGATTAAACATAAAAAAGCGCTCCCGTCTTAGCCGGAAGCGCTTTTTTATAGTTCATTGTTGTTACTATTCTTCTTCCTCTTCATCCCCATCATCTTCCAGCCACTCCATGTAAGAGTAGTACCAGTCTTCCAGCTGTTCCAGCAGTTCCTGTTTCTTTTCCGGCGTGTTTTTGTAGAATTCTTCTACATTATCGATTTCATGAACGATATCGATGTAAGCAGTTTCTTCGTCTTCTTCCACACGTTTTGCGAAGAAGCGGGGTTTCTCGGTATGAAAAATATATTCATTTTCCGGATCTGTTACAGGATCGTCTGCGATCAGAAATTTAGGTAACTGTGCCATAATGAGTTATTTACTTTTAATGATTCTCTCAATAAGAATTACAAAATTATTGATAATTAGCTAATAAAAAACATACTGTGAGAATGAATGAATTTATTCATAAAATTTCACATCTTTATAGTCGTTAAAACCCATACCATATGCAACAATACTGGATCAGGTGGGAAAGTTGGATGAAACAGCATGCCCCAAAATTACTTAACATCCTCAATCCCGGAGTAACCTTTGAAGCCATTGAATCTCTTGAAAAACTAACCGGAGCAGCCATGCCGGTCTCTTTCAAAGCATTTTACGCTATCCACAACGGGCAGCATCGGGTAAAAACCGGGCTGGTAGATGCCGACCAATTACTGGGTGTAGAGGATATCATTACACAGTGGCATCATTGGAAGGACTTACTGGATGCCGGCACTTTTACCTACAATGACGAACCCATCATGTCTGCACCCGACACGGGCATTAAAAACGACTGGTGGAATCCTTTGTGGATCCCCATTACCAGCGATGGCTACGGCAACCACCTCTGTATTGACCTGGACCCCGCACCGGAAGGGCGATATGGGCAGATAATCACCCTCTGGCACGATGACGGGCACCGGCAAATTCTGGCCAATTCTTTTGAAGAATGGCTCAGGAACTACATTATTGCCCTGGAAAAGGGAGAATATGTATTTGTTAAGAAATGGGGCATTGTACATAAAGACACTTTCCTGAATTACAACGATTGATAACTGACCGGTGTGCTGCCTGTCCACCGCTTAAAAGCACGTGTAAAAGCACTCAGCTCATTGTAACCCAGCATATAAGAGATGTCTTTTAACGGATAATTCCCGGAAGAGATATAATATACTGCCAGAGAACGTCGCACCGCATCTGCTACGTCCTGGTATTTCACGCCTTCTTCTTTCAGTTTCCGTTGTAAACTACGGGGACTTATATTAAAGTTAGCCGCCATGTCATCCAGCGAGGAAACACCCAGGTAGGAATTGGCGAGCAGATAATTATAAATTCTCAACTGTAGGGTTTGTGGTTGCGCTGTTGTGTTGGTCAGGGTACTCACCTTTTGCAACAACAGGTTTTGCAGCTCATAATTTGCCGTTAAAAGCGGCTCGTCCCAATATTTGATATCAAACACCAACACATATTCTCCTGCCCGTTTTGAGGGCCTGCAACGAAAAACACGCTCATACTCCGGCAAATCAGGTACTGTATATGCCAGTCGCACTGCCGACGGAGCAATTTTTTCCAGCAGCAAACCGTCCAGTTCGTGTATAACCATTACCAGCAGCAAGTCTATCAGTTGCCTGAAAGCATAGGGTGGTGTAGCACCATAATCAGTAGCCGGTATCAGCCTAACGGTAAATGTTTTGTTGGTACGGGTAAGCTCCATTCTGCATTGATCCGTTACCAGGTGTGTGAGTGCAGCCGCGTGTGTTAGCGCTTCCCCGGCGGTAGCGCTGCTCTGAATAATTTCGCCTACTATTCCTAATGCAGCGGGCTGCAATGATTCTGCAAAGTGTAAACCAAACAACGGGTCGTTGCTTAACCTGCTGGCATTCAACCACAGGTCCTGCAGTTGTTGTGCAGTAACGGGTGTGGCTGTTTTTTTCTTCAGCGCAGGTAAATCAATGCCTGCCAGTTTGCAAAGCTGGGCAGCATCAATATCGCGCTGCACCGCATAAGCAATCATACTTAATACCAATTGTTTCATACTATAAAGATATTCATCTATCAGATTACAAAAAACAAGTTGTCGTTAAATGATAAGTAATTGTCGTGTTAAGGTAAATGATAAACATCGTCGACGAAGTAGCTTTGCATTATCAATTCATCAACAACTAAAAATTATAAAAATGGAAAAGCAAACATTACAGGTAGTAACTGAATTTGTAACCGCAGTACAACAGGTTAATCTCGAAAAATTAGGCGCACTGTTACATCCTGAAATCAGCTGGGAACAGCCTGGCAGCAACCGTTTCTCCGGTACTAAGAAAACCAGCGGAGAAGTATTCCAGATGGTAGGTGGCATGTTTGAAGTATCGCAGAATACGATGTCATTAACAGATATCAAAACGATTGCAGTAAACGGTGACCAGGCTTCTGTTGTATTAACATGGAAAGCATCCAGGCCAGGGGCAGAATTGCACACAGATAACGTTGACGTATATACGGTAAAAGATGGCCAGATTGTAGCGGCTAAAGTATATGCCACCGATGTGCAGCAGGAAAATACTTTCTGGGGTAGATGATTAACGCAGCGGTAATACACGGGTAAACCTTTCTGGCAACAGGCTGCCGGAAAGGTTTTTCTTTATCTCCAGAAAAACCAATGACCGCATACACTTCCCTTACTGTTATTGATAACAGCAAACATCTCGACATCCGTTAATAAGGAGAAATCTATCACGGTTTTATTACAACTACTACAGTGCTTCCCCGCTGTAGTGTGGGTCATTTGGCCCCAATTCTCCTCGCAAGGTGTAGGAACAGATAGATACAGACCTTTCGTTGACTTCATAGGTTCGGGTTATCGGATATGAATATACGAAAATTTATTACACCCTTTTGTGGGAAAATTCCCGGTACTACCACAATAGCGGCTAAAACAGCTATTTGTAAGGATCTGTTTTTCAGTGAACAAACTGACTGGCATCATTGTTGAAATAATCTAGTCACCAGGCAATCATTTTTTAAATTTAAAAGGATAACAAAAGCAATCATTATTAAATTAAAAAAGATAACAAAATGAAAACTCCAAGACACATTTCCAAGTTCCTGTTTGCTGCCGCATTAGGCGCTGTAATGTCTATCGCAGGTCAACATGCATTTGCACAAGGCATCGACAGCACCGTTAAAAAAATAGGTCACAAAACAGCCTCTCTGGCTGTAAAAGGAACCTCTGCCATAACAGATAAAGTTTATAAAGGCAAAGAAGGTCCGAACGGAGAAACCGTTTACATCAACAAAAAAGATAAGAAATACATTGTAGACGAAAAAGGAAAGAAAGTATATCTGAAGAAATCACAGATTCACGATGAAAAGAATGAAAAGGATGAAAAGAAAAAAAAGAAAAACTAATTTATAAGTCGAAATAAAGAAGCCGGGGCAGGGAAACCTACCGGCTTTTTTGTTGCTGAAAAAATCTTCCTGCAGGCTGGCATACATAAATTGTTACGTATATTCATACTGACACAAAATGCAAGACTATGCAACTCAAACCTGGCACTTGCTACAAAATAGACGCCAGCGCCATCCCACCGCTGCTGCAGCGATTTGGAGCATATGAATTCATTGTAGCAGTTATCCACGCCAATGACACCTCCGACAGTGTTGTATTTGAATTGAAAAAAATATTAGGCGCTACTTCCGGTGAACAGGAAATGGCTACCCAGCAAATAGTGGAGACACATGCTAATGGCTTTTCACTGGAAGACATTACCGGTCGCTCACTTAACCTGCTGCAGTTTGAAAGAGAAAGCGCTTTTAAAGAATGGATTACGGAAGGTATTGCCACATTGTGCGACTGCAACACATAACCATCTATTCGTAGCGCAGTGCTTCGATAGGATCCAGTCGGGAGGCCGCCTGCGCAGGATAGTAGCCAAAAAACACCCCCGTAAATGCACATACCAAAAATGATAGCATAATAGAAGATTCAGACACCATAGTAGGCCAGCCCAATGTGAGCGTAATTACTTTGGCAGAAGTGATCCCCAGCACTACCCCAATTAAACCGCCGGTGATGCTGATGATGATAGCTTCTACCAGGAACTGCAATAAAATATCGATGCCCCTGGCACCAACAGCCATACGCAATCCTATTTCCCGCGTACGTTCCGTTACTGATACATACATAATGTTCATGATACCGATACCACCTATTACCAGTGAAATACCAGCAATGGCCGTCAATAGAATAGTGAGCAAACTACTGGTAGAGCTCAATGTTTTAATAAGCTCTTCCATGGTTCTTACCTGGAAATTATTATCGTCTGCCGGCCGCAGACGATGCGTTGTTCTAAGGATATCTATTATTTCATTGGTAGCTTTATCCGACATCCCCTCACTGATGGCTGATGCATAAATACTTTGAAAATAAGTAGTAGCCAGAATGCGCTTCTGTACAGTGGTGTAGGGTGTAAGGATAATATCATCCTGATCCTGACCAAAAGAACTTTGTCCTTTAGCCACCAGGGTACCTATCACCTGCAAGGGTATAGCATTGAGCCGGATGACCTTCCCAACGGGGCTTTCACCACTTGGAAACAGGTTATTGATAACCGTTTGCCCCAGCAGGCACACCTTTGCTGCGGTAGCTACATCGGCATCAGAAAAACTAATGCCTTCATTCACTGTCAGCTTGCGGATATCAAAGTAAGAAGGAGCTACGCCCTGCAGCGACGTAGGCCAGTTAAGGGCACCGTAAATCGCTTGCCCTTTTGTAGATGATACTGGTGATACCGCACTCACATATTCCGCATTATTCTCAATGGCCTTTACATCTGTAATGGTTAATGACTGGAAGCTGGCACCTTCTATTCTCACGCCACCAGTAACATTACTACTGGGCAATATGGTAATCATATTAGAACCCATACTACTCAGCTGGGATTGAATGCTTTGTTTAGAACCCTCTCCTATGGCCACCATAGCAATTACAGCAGCCACGCCAATGATGATGCCCAGCATGGTCAGGAAAGCCCGCAGTTTGTTACGCTGCAAAGCCCTTAATGCGATTCGTATGAGGTTGATTGCACTCATTACTGTTTGTTAGTTAATAATCATCTGCCGGTGGCAAAGCCTCCAGCGCCTCTTTTGCCGAACGTACATTTTCATTCTTACTATCTTTCACCACTTTGCCATCACGCAGCATTACCGTTCTGCTGCTGAAAGCAGCGATATCCGGTTCGTGGGTAACAAATACGATGGTTTTGCCTTCCAGCTGATTCAGGTCCTGCATGAGGGCCATTATCTCGTAGGAAGTGCGGGTATCCAGGTTGCCCGTGGCTTCATCTGCCAATATCATCACCGGCTGATTTACCAATGCCCTTGCAATGGCTACCCGTTGTTGTTGTCCGCCGGAAAGCTGGCTGGGTGTATGATCTCCCCGGTCTGCCAGCTTTACTGATTCCAGCGCACCCAATGCTTTATCTTTTCTTTGCTTAGCCGTTAGTTCGGGATTATAGAACAGCGGTAACTCCACATTTTCCAGTGCAGAAGTACGCGGTAATAAATTGTATGCCTGAAATACAAAGCCTATTTTATGATTGCGCAATCGCGCCAGCTCGTTGCGGGATAATCCACTCACATTCACGTTATCCAGCAGGTATTCTCCATCCGTAGGCTTATCCAGACAACCCAATATATTCAGCAACGTAGTTTTACCGGAGCCACTGCTGCCCATAATAGTAATAAACTCACCGGCATGTACGTCAAAGGTGACGCCCTTTAATGCACGCACTATCTCTGTGCCCATTACGAACTCACGCTTGATATGCTGCAATTCCAGGATCTTGTTGTTCATCGTTTGCGGCCTCCTCCCATTTTTGGTAAGAACGGGCTTTTAGCAGCTCCGGCTGCTACTGCAGTGGGGCCAGTGTTCATATTAATGATTACCACATCATCCTGGTTTATTCCTGAGAGTACTTCTATATGTGTGTTATCATTGAGTCCTGTTCTGATATGTTTTTGTATCAGCGTATCGCCGCGGAGCAGCCATACGTAATTAGAGGACCCTAACCGTGTTCCGCTTTTTAACTTACCGGCGGTGGAATCACGTTTCTGGCCTACATTTTTGCGCACCGCACTTTGTATTACATAATCTTTCAGCTGTACAGAATCCGGTCGGAATTTGAGCGCTTTTACCGGCAACAGCAAGGCACTGTCTTTTTCTGCGGTGACGATGGTAACGTTAGCCGTCATACCCGGCTTTAGTTTCATATTATCATTGGGGGCATTAATGATGGTATTATACGTTACTACATTGGATGCAACGGAAGGCTGCAGGCGGATTTCCTGTACACGCCCCGCAAACACATCTTCCAGGTAAGCATCTACGGTGAAGGTTACACGTTGTGAGTCTGTAACGGTGCCAATGTCTGCTTCATCCACTCTCGACTCTACCTGCATCTTGGTAATATCCTTTGCAATAACGAATAAGGTAGGTGTATTAAAACTGGCGGCCACGGTTTGTCCTACGCTCACGTTCCTGTTCAGCACAACTCCTTCTATGGGTGAAGTTATTTCAGTGAAAGAGAAATTTTTCAACGCTGACTGTAACTGGGCATTTACACTGGCCACATTGGCTTTGGCCTGACCCAGCTGGTTGGTAGCCAGGTCGTGATCTGCTTTACTGATAGCACCGGTTTTATATAACAGGTCCTGCCGCTGAAAGTTATTCTGCTGGTATTCCAGGTTGCTTTTAGCCACCAGTAAATTGGCACTGAACTGATCTACCTGGGCCTGAAACAGGGCCTTGTCCAGTTCAGCCAGTAGTTGTCCTTTTTTTACATGGCTGTTAAAATCAACATACAAATATTTAAGTGTGCCTGAAACCTGTGTGCCCACGGCAACTGTATCCACAGGCTGTATGGTGCCGGTGGCAGTAACGGTAGTGGCTATATGTCCGTATGCAGGTTGCGCTGTTTCAAATGAGATCGGTACCGGTTTCTTCCGGATAAAAAGATACCAGATAACAATCAGCGCCAATATGATTACCACGGTGATGATAACTCCTTTATACTTTCTCATACCTCTTTTGCATTTATAGTTTTACCGGCACGCCCCTGTAAAAATCATATATCCTGATATTCAGTGCAGCATTGTATTTAGCCTGTGTATAAGATTGCAAAGCCTGTATATATAAATTCTTCTGCTGCAGAAAAACCACAATATTGGCTGCTCCTACTTTCAGTTGCTCGCTGGCTATACGATAGCCTTCCTGTGAATATTTCAATTGCTCTACCGCAGCATCGTACTGCGCCTGTGCATTCTGCACATTGATATAAGCCTGTTCAATTGTTTGGGAGAGATTGGTTTTGGTGTCTTTCAATGTTAGTTTAGATTGATCTATCCCGATCTTTGATTTCTCTACATTGGTTTTAACCACCCTTCGTGTAAAAATGGGTACGGACAGTGTTAACCCTATCTGCTGATAAAAATTATTATCTATCTGTTTAAAATAACTACTCCCTGAATTTGATCCATAGGAAGACCCCAATGCCCCGCCTGCAGTAATTGTGGGCAGGTAACCGGATTTTGCTTTTGCCAGATCCAGTGAAGATATCTGCACACCCAGTTCACCACTCTTTACTTCCGGCCGGTTTGCCAGGGCAGAATCCTGCGCTTCCTGCAGCGTAGCAAGATGTGTATTGGAGATGAGTGTATCCGGCGCTGTTATTTCAAAGCTGTAGCTACCGGGTAATTGCAACAATTGTTTTAAGACAAGCTTATTCTGCCTGTGCTGATTTTCTGCGATAGTGAGCAGATAGCGGTCATTAGCGAGTTGCGACTGTAATTGCACCAATCCAATCAATGCAATGCTGCCGGCATCATATTGTTGCTGTCCTTGTTTTACCTGTGCTTCAGAGGTAGTTACCACATCCTTTACATATACAATATTCTCCCGGGCCAGTAAGATGTTCAGATAAGCCTGTGTAATGAGTACGGTTATATCGTTTACCTGTTGGGCTATATTCAGCCCTGCTACCTGCATTGCCAGGTTCTTTTGTTTGATGTCATAGTTGAGAAATCCACCCTGATAAACGGTGAGGGCTGAATTAACGCCATAATTACCAGCAGCAGACAGCTCATAAGACGAATTACCAGCGGCACTAATTGTTTTACCACCATTCAGTGATTGTGTAGCGGAAGCGTTCAGGTTAGGCAGCCGGGCAGCACGGGATAACAACAGATCCTGTTCACTGCTCATCCGGCTTAATCTTAAACTGTTTAACTGGATATTATTCTTCAGGGCATAATCAAAACACTCCTGCAAACTCCACTGAGCCGGCAAAGCTATGCCGCTGCTGTCCTGCGCCAACAGTCGCGGACTCACCAAAAAGGAAAATACAAAAAAGAGTAAAATTGTTCCGGGCCATCTGAAAAACATCATCGTATAACCATTGATGTTAGTAAAATCTGCAGATATAGAACGGGGTTAAATAGTAATACAATATAACGAATAATTCGTCTTCATACATCAACGGCACTTCAAAAATTACGAATTACAAATTGCGAATTACGGATATAAGCGAAGATCGCTTATATCCGTAATTCGCAATTTGTAATTCGTAATTATCTATATAGCATTTTTAAACGTTGCATTTGCCCTGCCACTACCTTCAGGTGGCCCCTGGTACCAGTTTTCATCATAATACACGAAAAATGCCATCCAGATGGTACGGGACCAGCGCATAATAAGCGGTTGCATCACCAACAGAATAAATGCGTTTACACCCAACCACCAAAAAATACGGTTATCGTATATAGAGAACCCGATGAATAACCACCAGGCAATAAAACTGGCTACACATATTGCAATAGACAAGGCATAACTAACATAGCCGGTACCGTAATAAAATCCTACTTCCACTTCTACCTGTTGTCCGCATACCGGGCAGGTATCGGGCATCTTCAAACAGTTTTTAAGATCATAGGGATTCTTACTTGTATAAATAGCTCCCCGTCTGCAACGGGCGCATTTATTACCCAGCAGGCTTTTCAGCAGACCGGATTTTTCATGATTTTTATCTGCACACATATATGGAGGCTTTAAATTTTATCAGGAAATATTTTTACGAAATTCTTCCGGTGTCACACCTGCATATTTTTTGAAGAACTTAGTAAAATAGGAGTTGTCTTCAAAGCTTAGCTGGTAAGCAATAGACGCGATACTCATATCTGCATTGATCAATAATCTTTTTGCTTCCAACAGCACACGGTCACGGATAATTTCCCCGGCCGATTTGCCCAGCATATGCCGGCAAAAAGCGTTGAGATAATTAGGTGTTACATACAAACGCGCAGCATAGTCTTTGGGCAGGTGTAGCTGCATATAATGCTGATCCACCAGTTTACGGAAATTACGCAGCAGTACATAGTTGTGCGGAGGCTCCTGTTTAGCATGTTTCTGTCTGCTGGCACGGCTTACCTGTATAAACATTTCCAGCACCTTTAACCGGAGGAGATCCTGACTATACACCTGCTCACCGCGTATTTCTTTTAACATCTCTTCAAACAACTGTGTTACCACAGGAGCGGTTGCTTTGGGCAACTGTACCACGCCTTCAGCACTCACACCGCTGAAAAAAGGAAATCGCTCTACATATTCAGCGTCCTGTAAAAATGCGTTAAAGAAATCAGCGGATACATTCATCACGTAGCCCTCTGTCTTTCCGGAAAAGAACCAGCTATGTACCTGTCCGGGTATCATAAAGTAAAGCTGACCGGGCTTAACAGGAAAACGTTCAAAGTCAATAGTATGGCTTCCTCCCCCGGCAGTAAAAAACACCAGGTGGTAAAAAGAGTGGCGGTGCGGAAAATGAATATCCTTATGCACAGCCAGATACGCTGAGAATCTGGCGACCAGTATATCTTCTGATGCCGGTCTTCCCATTGCCAGGGAACAGATATCGTATGTAGGAATGAATGCCTTTGACATGATGTTACAAAGGTAATACGGAGGAAGGAAAGCGGATTGTGGAATTAGGGGCTTTAATGGTACTTTTTACTTATTGTAAATATCTGAACTGTGATTTATACGATTAATGTGATTATCCTGATGTGGGAAGATTTCAGCGAAGATTATTCGCGTTGATCTCCCCACATCAGGATAATCACATTAATCATATAAATCACAGTTTATTTGACATACTTCATCAGCCATTCATCCATTTCCCACAGCATATGCAGGATACTTTCCTTAGCAGCGTAACCATGGCTTTCCTGCGGCAGGAATACCAGGCGTGCAGTGCCGCCATTTCCTTTGATGGCATTGTATAATCTTTCGCTCTGGATCGGGAAGGTGCCAGAGTTATTGTCTGCTTCGCCGTGGATCATGAGTATAGGCGTTTTAATCTTATCTGCATAAGAAAACGGAGACATTTTATAGTATACATCCGGCGCCTGCCAGTAAGTACGTTGTTCGTTCTGGAATCCGAATGGCGTTAAAGTACGGTTATAGGCTCCGCTACGGGATATACCGGCTTTAAATAAATTCGTATGTGCAAGCAGGTTAGACGTCATAAATGCGCCATAAGAGTGACCACCAACGGCAATGCGGTTCTTATCTCCCACACCCATGGTTGTGATCTTGTCTACAGCCGCATCAGCATTCATCACCAATTGCTCAATAAAAGAATCGTTTGGTTCTTTATCACCTTCGCCTACAATAGGCATTTCAGTAGCATCCATGATAGCAAAGCCACGGGTAACCCAGAAAATAGGAGAACCATAATTTACACGCGTGAATTTATAAGCGGAACCGCGTACCTGTGCAGCGTCGCTGGCAGATTTATATTCGCGTGGATAAGCCCACATAAGTACCGGTAAACGTCCGTCTTTAGCGGGATCATAGCCTTTTGGCAGGTATAACATAGCCGTGAGGTCTACTCCATCTTTGCGTTTATATTTCAGCAGTTGTTTTTGAACACCTTCTAATTGTGGCTGTGGATGCGGGAAAGCGGTTAAAGTTACCGCTGCGTTTTTCTTTTTCAGGTCCTGCAGATAATAGTTCACAGGAGATGTTACAGACTCGCGTGCCACTACTACCACCAGTTTGGCCGGATCAATCACATTGGTTACCTGCTCATAGTACGGAGCCTGTGAACGCCACAGGATGTTCTGTTTGCCGTCATTCAGACTGAATTTAGACAGGAACGGACGGTCACCTTCGGGAGATGCACCGGGTGCTGTCATCAGTAATTCATTAGACGGCGATACATACAATACAGATCTGTTGTATTGATTTTTCACCATTACCGGCTCTCCGGGATCATTATAGCGGTCATTTTCGGAACGGTCAATAATGGTTACCGGTGCCTGTGCGGGATGAGACGGATCTATGCGGCTTACCTTTACTTTTTGTTGTGTGTTATTGACATCTGACACCAGTGCCAGCTGTGCATTAGCCCAGGAGATACCAGCAAAGCGGTTAGTTGTTTGTACCAGTAGTGTGGGGTCTCCATTAAAAGGTGCTGCCAGTGTATTTACTACATCGCGGAAAGGCACTTCTTTTTTAGGATCACCGCCATCCAGGGCCTGTACCCACCAGATAGTAGCCGGGGCATCATTGCGCCATGCAAAATTGCGCGGATAGTTGCTGGTGGCATCAAAACCTTTAGGTCTTACTTCATCCAGCGGATTGCTGGCCAGTTTTTTCACCAGCTCTCCATTCATTTTCCATATTTCTATTGCTGTTGGAAAACGTCCGGCACCTACCAGGTAAGAGTATGGACGATGCAAACTTTCCATCAGCAGGTATTGATTGTCGGGAGATGGTGCAGCGGTACTGTAAATAGCAGGTTTACCGATTACCTGTTCGCCGCTGTTACTGATGATCAGCGGTTCGGACTGGAAATAGTAATCGAATAATTTTTCATCATAAGGATTCTTTAGCATATCCTGAAAAGTAGCCGCAGGAGCTGCTTTACCGCTGGTTTGTTGTACTGTAGGGCCTTCCGGTGCTACTGGTTTTTCCGGTGCATTGCCAATACCGGCAGGAACAGCCATCGCGAGGATACGCTCTTCATCTATCCAGGTAAAAGCCGGTACTCCGGTATCATTCAACCGGCGGGTACTTAGCTGTTTAGCCACACCGCTGGCCACATCAGCCTTCCACAAAGTGATGCTGTTGTTATTAGTAACGGTGAAGGCTATACTCTTTTGTGCCGGCGACCAGCGTATGTTGCTGATACGTGCATTAGCCGGGAGCCCTGTAACCGCATACTCTTTTTTTCCATTTACCAGTTTAATACGGATAGCGGTAATATAACCACCCCTGCTGGGGCCAAAATTAGCCGGGTTAATCCGGTTTCCGGCCAGGCGGTATTCCGGCTGCGATAATTCTTCAATAGTAGGATAACTGGTGCGTTCCATCACCAGCATCACATCTCCTTTGCTGTTAAAATCTACCGATGGCGAAGGTGCTGCCATGGCTAGTTCCAGAATACTTTGCGGAGGCGTCTGATATTTCAGCGCGTCCTGGGCATAGGTTCGAAAAGTAATGAATAAGGATAACGATAAAATCAGTTTTCTCATATAGCGGTTGAATTAATAAGCTGTAACCAAGGTATCCGGCCAAAATAAACTTATTGCTGCGGAGAACAAAATGGAAAGTGATGAGTGATATTAAAGGGATTCATTAAATGTACGAAAGAGGCGGTCCCACAAGCTGGTATAAAACCCAAAGTTGTATTGCTCATTTTTATGATGCCCGTGATGAAAGGTAGAAGTACCCAGATAACGTAATACCGGCCATTGGCGCACTTTTTCAGGCAGCGGCTCCATCCCCAGATGTCCCATCATACCAAACAATACATTTACAGCCAGGTAAATGATGATACCATAAATATTCATGCTGAATGCCAGCAGTAACAAGAGCCACAATCCGCCGAAGCTCAGCGTTTCCAGTGGATGAAGTATAAAAAGATCAATCGGCTCCGGATCTGTAGATTCGTGATGTAGCCCGTGTAGCAGCTTGTAGACAAATGTTTTATGGATGCAGTAGTGAAATATATACATCAGCAAGTCCATGGCCAGGAATAAAAACACCGCGTCTATTATTATCCATCCGGAAAAACCGGTTGAAATATGGATGTAGCCCTGCTTCCAGAGCCAGTACCCAACATAGGTGACAATAGTATTTAATACACAGGTGAGCAGCGCAATGCTCCATTGTTTGCGGCTATACGAAAACATCCTGCTGCGTGGTTTACGTTGCAATACATTGCCCCATGCGAGTACGCCCAGCATAATCAGCAGATTTTCAGCCAGGAAGATAGTCCATAGCAGCCAGGCAGGTAGTGCGCGTAATATTTCAAGCAAGATGTTCATCTTCGCTAAAGGTAAAATAATTCAGCTATTTGATTATTTTATGCAGATAATGATCGCTGTTAAAAAATAAATGATCGGATCATCAACAATCAAAATTTCTGTTATCTTTGTAATCATCAGATGATATGACGAATATAAACAGCTCTCCATTAAAACGTCTCAGCCTGGCTGAGGAAGTAGCAGACAGACTGCAGGGATTGATCACCTCCGGCAAGTATGCCTTAGGACAACAATTGCCTACAGAACCGGAACTGATGTTACAGTTTGCCGTTGGGCGCTCCAGCATCCGCGAAGCTGTAAAAATACTGGTACATCGGGGACTCCTGCGTGTACAGCAGGGCCTGGGCACTTTTGTTGCCTCACAAACAGGATCCGGAGAAGCTTTGTCGCAGCGACTGCAGCGGGCAGACTTTGAAGACCTGAATGAAGTGCGGCTTTTACTGGAAGTAAAAATTGGGGAAAAAGCAGCAGTACACCGCACGAGCAAGGACATAGAAAAAATGAAAGGTTTCCTGAAAAAACGTTTTGAGTACGCGGCCGCCAATCAGCTGGAAGCCTGCATACAGGCGGATATCAACTTCCATAATACCATTGCGGAAGCCTCCAAAAACGAAATCATGCGGGACCTGTACAGAACCGTAGCGGAGCATTTGAAAAAAGCCTTTGCATTGCGTTACCGCAATACAGACTCATTTACGGAATCACAACATCTGCATGATGCTTTACTGCAAAGCATTATAGACAAGGACCCTAAAAAGGCACTGGTTTGGGCAACCAAAATCAGTGGCATTGCCAAATAATTTTTTTACCTGAAAACATCAGATGATCTGATCTTAAAAGAACAGAAATGGAAACAACATTATCAGAACAGACCCAAACCGACGCCAAACAAGTAGCCCAGCAAACAGTGCTCTCCATCTTACTGGCCCTGAGTTTTACTCACTTCCTGAATGATACGTTGCAATCGCTGATACCCGCTATGTACCCGGTACTAAAGGGTACACTGAAACTTAATTTTACACAGGTAGGTTTAATTACCTTCACCTTCCAGATGTCCGCATCGCTATTGCAGCCACTGGTGGGCCTGTTCACCGATAAAAGACCACAGCCCTATTCACTGGCTATTGGTATGAGCTTTACTTTACTGGGATTGATTAGCTTGTCTTTAGCACATACCTTCCCTATGGTGCTTGTATCTGTAGGACTGGTAGGTATCGGGTCTGCTATATTCCACCCGGAAGCATCGCGACTGGCCTATATGGCTTCCGGAGGCAAACATGGTATGGCGCAATCCTTATTCCAGGTGGGCGGCAATGCCGGCAGCTCATTGGGACCTTTGCTGGCAGCCATGGTAATTGTACCATTCGGACAGTTTCATATCATATGGTTCTCTATTGCCGCATTGCTGGCTATTGTGGTGATGCTGAATATCAGCAAATGGTATCTGGCCAACACACATCGTATTAAACCCAAAAAGGTGGTGCAGCAACTGGATAAGCCTACACTCTCCAATACCAAAGTGATATTTTCACTTGGCATATTGCTGACACTTATCTTCTCCAAATACTTTTACATGGCAAGTATGACCAGCTACTATACTTTTTACCTGATGGATCGTTTCCATTTATCCGTACAAAGTGCGCAGGTATACCTGTTTATATTCCTATTTGCAGTGGCAGCCGGAACCTTCATTGGTGGCCCTATTGGCGACCGCATTGGCCGTAAATATGTGATCTGGATTTCTATCCTGGGGGTAGCACCATTTTCATTATTGCTACCACATGCTACTTTATTCTGGACAGCCGTACTCAGTGTATTCATCGGCGTTATACTTTCTTCTGCATTTTCCGCTATCCTGGTATACGCACAGGAACTGGTACCAGGCAAGGTAGGCATGATTGCCGGCCTGTTCTTCGGACTGGCATTTGGTATGGCCGGTGTAGGTTCTGCCCTGTTGGGTAAGCTTGCAGATGCTACCAGCATCAATCATGTATACCAGGTATGTGCTTATCTGCCACTGATAGGACTCCTGACAGGACTATTACCGAATCTGGAGAAGAAGAAACAATGATTTATATGATTAATGTGATTATCCTGATTAGCGAAGATTAACGTGATTTATTTTCCGCACTGATCTTCGCTAGTCAGGATAATCACATTAATCATATAAATCACAGTCTTATCTTCGCACCCTAAAAAATAATTATTATGTGGAAAGGCATACTGCTTGTGCTCCTGGGCGCTTGCAGCTTTGGGATATTATCAACGATCGTTAAACTGGGCTATCAGCAAGGATTTACATTAGGTGAACTTTGTAGTGTACAGGCAGGATTTGGCATGCTGGCTTTGTGGGGAATTCATTTTTTATCCAGGGCTCAAACTTACGGGCTCAAAAACAAGGATGTCCGCACTTCCTTTATACTCGGCAGTTCTACCGGTCTTGTGAGCATTACTTATTATCAGAGTGTACAATATATTCCTGCCAGTGTGGCCATTATCCTGCTCATGCAGTTTACCTGGATGAGTATGTTGGCCGAATGGATCATCTATAAAAGGAGACCTTCCGTTGTGCAGTGGATAGCGGTAATATGTATATTGGCAGGCACCCTGCTGGCCGGTGGTGTATTAAATAGCGGAGCAGCACAGCTCAACTGGAAAGGCATCGGCTTTGGTTTGCTGGCAGCTTTATGTTATACCGTATTTATTGTGGTGAGTGGCCGGGTAGCACCATCTTTAAAGCCTGTGCTTAAAAGCGCCTGGATTGTTACCGGGGCATTTCTGATCATCACCCTGATATTTCCACCGGTATATTTTTTTAACGGACGCTTTACCGGCGCTGATTTATGGATCTGGGGGCTGCCATTGGCGGCTTTTGGTACGGTATTGCCGCCTTTTCTGTTTTCCAAGGGGATGCCGCAAACGGGGGTATCCCTGGGAGCTATCCTCAGCGCGGCCGAATTGCCGGTGGCGATGTTATCGGCCACCATTTTCCTGCACGAATCCGTATCTGCCTTGCAAATACTGGGGGTAGTGATCATATTAAGTGCAATTGCCATGGCAAATCTGAAACGACGGTCGCCGGTAATGAGTACTATTTAAAACCCATGAGGTGTTTTTTTTATTTATCTTTGCCCCCTCTATTAGAACTTAGTGATTTACGAACTGTTTTTTCATGAAAGCATTTAATTTTTTTATTCTATATCGTCTGCCGATAGGTATCGTGTTATTATTAGGCGGTATTACACTGGGCTTGACTGTTGGCTGGTGGGAAGCTACTATTGTGCTGATACTGGCACTGGTATGTTTGGTTACACATGTGATGTTCGGGCCCATGAGAATGGTACAGGAAGCCGTGGAAGCCGGTGACATCGAAAGAGCTACCGCGCTGATGAACCAGGTAAAGTTCCCCAAACTGCTGTACAAACCTATCCGCTCTGTATATTATTTTATGCAAAGCAACATGGCCATGTATTCCAATGACCTGGACAAAGCAGAGTCTACTATCCGCCAGAGTATCAATTCCGGCAGCCCGATGAAGGAATACGAAGGCATGCAATATTTCCAGCTTGGAACCATTGCCTACCAGAAAAATGACCTTAAAACGGCTGATCAGAACCTGAAAATAGCGATGAAAAAAGGCCTTCCGGACAAAGAAAACACGGCTGCGGCCTTGTTAACACTGTCTTCCATAGCCATGAGCCGCCGCGATTTCAAGTCTGCCAAAGAATACTTCCGCAGAGCTAAAGCACAAAAGCCTACCACTGCGCAGATCGTGAACCAGATCAAAGAAATGGACAAATATATTTCCCGGATGCCCGGATAAGCAACTGGCTTTTAGCTGTTAGCAATTAGCTGTTAGTAAAAATGCAGTGGAGATGAAGTATGATACTTTTATCTTCGCTGCATTTTTACTAACAGCTAATTGCTGAAAGCTAATCGCTCTTTTTAAAACTATTCGTTGATGCAAATGAAATTTTACGCCACTTTATTTTCTATACTTGGGTGGTATACTGCAGCTATGGCGCAGGATTCTAACCGGGTTAGCCAACTCAATGAAATTACTGTTACCGCCAGCAAAGGGCCGCAAAAGGCCAGTGAAACGGGTAAGGTAGTCACCATCCTCACCCACGAGTACCTGCAAAAGAACAGCGGCAAAACAATTGCCAGCATCTTAAATCAACAGGCCGGACTGGTAATAAACGGGGCTGAAAATAACCGGGGTACAGTCCCCGACGTATACATGCGCGGTGCTACAAATGGCAACGCACTTATCCTGGTAGATGGCTTGCCGGTAAACGATGCCTCCCAGATAGCCGGTACATTTGATCTTAATTTTATTTCCCCGGATCAGGTAGAAAGAATTGAAATCCTCCGCGGTAGCCAATCTACGCTCTACGGCTCCAATGCTGTGGCCGGAGTGATCAATATTATTACCCGCAAAAACAGTGATAAAAAATTTGGTGTAGGCGTAAATGCCAGCTATGGCAGCTACAGAGATTACCAGAGCAATGTAAACGTACATGGCAACCTGGGGCACTTCTCCTATATGCTGGGTTATAAACACGAAAAAACAACCGGGTTTTCTGAAGCCTACGATTCTACCGGCAAAGCCGGTTTTGATAAAGATGGCTTTTCACAAAACAGTGTTTTTGCCAAAATGGGGCTGCAAGCCGGTTCCCGCTGGAATTTTCAATACCTGCTTAACTGGAGTAAATATCATCATGACCTGGACGAAGGCGCGTTCATAGATGATAAAGATTATACCAGTAAATCCAGGTATCTCCTGAATGGCTTCAGTAGTGAGTATAAGTTCAAAAAGGGCTCCTGGCATTTTTTGTACAGCTACCAGCGTAATAAACGTGATATCCTCAATGATTCAATAGATGTTCCGGTAAATGCCTACGCAAAATTCGACAGTTCTGTTTTTATTTCCAATACGCACCAGTTTGAAACCTATGTAAACTGGGATGTTACCAACCAGGTAAGACTCATCAGTGGCGGAGCTTTTACGCTGTCCAAAACAAATCAGTACGACCGGCTGCTGAGCCTGTGGCCCGGTTCTACGGTAGCCACTACTATATTGTCTCCTGACAGCTCCAATACTAATCAAACCAGTTTGTATGCTTCCCTGCTATTGCATAACATGGGTAGTTTTAACCTGGAGCTGGGTGGGCGTTTCAACTATCATAGCCTCTATGGTAATAACCAAACGATCTCTTTTAATCCATCTTACCTGATTAATCAGCAACATAAATTATTTATCAATATATCTTCTGCTTACCGGGTACCTACACTGTACCAGTTATATGCTACCGGTTATGGCAATAAAGGGCTGAAACCTGAAACTACCACCAGCTATGAAGCTGGCTACCAGGCTACGGTGGCGCATAATACGCTTGATTTCCGGGTTACCGGTTTTGCCCGTGATACCCGCGATCTGATCATTTTCTATTATGATCCTGCTACCTATTTCAGTCAATACCGCAACGCAGACAAACAACAGGCATACGGGGCAGAAATAGAGGCTAACTGGAGTATTACCAGGGCACTGGAACTGACGGTAAATTACACGTATGTAGATGGCCGTATCACGCAACGTCAACAGAACAATAAAGACTCTATCTATTACAACCTGTACCGTGTGCCCAGACATGCACTGAATGCCACTTTGGGTTACCAGGTAACGCGTGCCTTCTATGCCAGCGCCACTTATAAATATATGGGGCAGCGCTATGAGGGTGTTAAACCTATGGGCGATTATTACACCCTGGATTTATACGGTGAGTATAAATTTGGTAACTTGCTTAAAATTTTCGCCGGGTTTAGAAATATTACGGATAATCAGTATTTTGATATTCTCGGTTATAATACCCGTCGGTTTAATTTTAACACCGGTATTGTATTTAATTTGTAAACACTAAAACCAACATAATGTCTTTAAAGAATCTTAATCCGCGATTTGGTGTATTGCTGCTCTTTATTCTGGCGGCAGGTGTAATACGTGTCGTGTTGGGTGCTGATGCGAATATGTCTCCGATAGCCATGTTCACGCCTGTAGGAGCCATGGCCTTATTTGGCGGTGCCTCTTTTTCCCAGAAGTGGAAATCATATGCTTTCCCTTTATTAACCATGTTTGCCAGTGATATTATCCTGATGCAGTTTTTTCATAAAGAATTTGCAGAAGGCCTGCTTTACAAAGGTTGGATATGGAATTACCTCAGCTTCGTATTTATTGTGCTGATAGGACAGTTGTTGATTAAGAAAGCGAGTGTTGGTAATATCGTTTTAGCATCTGTAGCTGCTGCAGTTACACACTGGATCGTATCTGATTTTGGTGTATGGATGTCCGGAACACTTTATACCAAAGACATGTCCGGGCTTATCAGCTGCTACGTAGCGGCAATTCCTTACATGAAGTTTAGCCTGGCAGGAAACCTGATCTATTGTGCCATCTTCTTCGGTAGCTTTGAACTGGTAAAACGCAGATTGCATTTTGCCCAATAATATTTTTGAAATTTTTTATTTAGAGATTTAGAGCTATAAGCAGATGACCAACATTTGCCTTACTCTAAATCTCTAAATTGTTATAGGAATATCCATTATTACGCTCTTTTGCAAGTAGTACAGCTGTCTTTAGCACCATTGTTACAGTAACCAACTGTAATATCTTACGAAAACGGACATACGTAAATAAACTACTAGTCATGCGCAAAGTTCAGATTTCCTTTTTTGCAGCAGCCCTATCTGTACTGGGTTTCACCTCTTGTCAAAAAGATAACGCAGCAACTGTAACAGTACCTTCTATAGTAAGCCCCGGGTTGAAAAATGGTCAGGACACCATTTATCTCGGTGACAGCAGGGTATTGAGTCCGCAATTAGCCAACACCAAAGATCCCACTTTCCTTTGGCTGGTAAACGGTGTGCAAGCCAGCACGGACTCCATCTTTACTTTTACCCCTACCAACAGAGGTGATTATACGATTTCTTATAAAATACTTTCGGGTAACAGTATGGCTTCCTACTACTACCGCATTAAAGTATTAGGTAAATATGATAATGGTTTTTATATCGTAAACGAAGGTTGGCTTGGTCATGGTCCCGGTGATGTAAACTTTTACCGTAACGGAGAAGACAGCGTTTACCAGAACGTATTCCAGCGGGAGAACCCCGGTAAAACATTAGGTACCACTACACAATATGGTGCTGTATTTAACGGACACCTGTACCTGGTTTCCAAACAGGGGCCGCTTGTAGTGGCAGATGCTTTTACCATGAAAGAAACTGGGCGCATACCACAATTACCTGCTGATGGCAGATCTTTCTGTGGTATCGACAATAACACCGGTTTAATTGGTACTGCCAATGGCCTTTATCCACTTAACCTGCAAACACTCACAGTAGGTACTCAAATTGCTGGTGTAAACGGACAGATAGGTGGCATGCTCAAAGCAGGTAATTATGTATTTGTAATTTCCCAGGCTGATGGCGTAGTAGTATTAAACGCAGGTGATTTCAGCATCGCGCAAAAAGTTGTAAAAGCAGATGTAGGTTTAACCCAAACGCTTGATGGTAAAGTATGGGCAAGCGGAGGCAACTCGCTGTATGCTATTAATCCGCAAACACTTACAACAGATACAATAGCTGTACCATTTACTATTTACAGCACGTGGGGTTGGTGGAACGCAGGTTCGCTGACAGCTTCCACTGCAGAAAATGTTGTTTTCCTGGCTAAGACCCTATCATTTGGTGGTGGCAATGAAATTTACAGATATGTAGCAGGTAATCCTGCTTCTTTACAAACATCTTTTATTACATTGCCTGCCGGCAAACAATTGTATAGCGCAGGTATCAGATATAATTCCAATAACAATACCGTGGTAATCACCGGTATTAAATCACCGGGCTACGGACAGGATGCACAAGTAAATACACTTTATATTTACGACGCATCTACTGCCGCTGCTAAGAAAAGCTTTGATTATACCGGCTTTTTCTTCCCGGCCATGCCAGTATTTAATTAACAGTTTTTAGCTTTTAGCAATTAGCTTTTAGTAGTTACCTGAAAGCTAATTGCTAAAAGCTAATCACTAACAGCTAACAGCTATAATATGATTCATCTGATCACAGGCGGCGCGAGGTCCGGCAAAAGTAAATACGCACAGGAACTTGCTTTATCACAAAGTGCACATCCCGTGTATGTGGCTACTGCCAAAGTATGGGATGATGATTTTGCACAGCGCATACAACGGCATAAAGACGAACGTGGCCCGGTGTGGGTTAACTACGAAGAAGAGTTGCATGTAAGCCGGCTGCCACTGGACGGACACACCGTTGTGATCGACTGTGTAACACTTTGGCTGACCAATTTTTTTGTACATCACGAATATGATATGGACGCTGCACTGCAAGCCATACAGGAAGAAATACATGCGTTGCAGCAAAAAGCCGGCACCTTTATCATTGTTACCAATGAAATAGGGATGGGTGTACACGCTGAAACGTCTGTAGGGCGCAAGTTTACAGACCTGCAGGGATGGGTAAACCAATACATTGCACGTATAGCCGGCACCGTAGTATTGATGGTTTCCGGTATACCCGTGGTAATAAAAAAAGACGCGTTATAAATCAACAGTCATGATGAATAATATTCAGATAACACCTGTGCCGCAAACGTTGAGAGCAGCATTGCAGGATAAGATAGATCAGAAAACCAAACCACCCGGATCTCTGGGCAAGCTGGAAGGGCTTGCACTGCAGGCAGGCATGGTACAAAATACGCTGACGCCGGTGCTGAAGCAGCCCGCGATCATTGTATTTGCGGGTGATCATGGCATAGCCGCAGATGGACTTGTAAATCCTTTCCCACAGGCTGTTACCGCCCAAATGGTATATAATTTTTTGCAGGGCGGTGCCGCTATCAATGTATTTTGCAGGCAACATCACCTGCAGCTGACTGTAGTAGATGCTGGGGTGAATCATGCATTTGCGCCTCATCCTTTGTTGAAAGACCGTAAGATGGGCATGGGCACGCAGAACTTTCTGCATATGCCGGCCATGTCTTTGGATCAATGCAGACTGGCTATGCAGGCCGGTGCCGAAGAAGTAAAATTACTCCACGCCAATGGTAGCAATATTGTAGGCTTTGGAGAGATGGGCATCGGCAATACATCTGCCGCCGCCTTGTTGATGAGTCATTTTACCGGTATCCCGCTGGCGGATTGTGTAGGTGCCGGCACCGGCAGCAATGCACAGCAGCTGGCACAAAAGCGCGCTGTGCTGCAACAGGTGATAGCAAAACACGCCTTCCCCCAGTCGCCGGAACAGGCGCTGGCTACTTTTGGCGGCTTTGAAATAGCCATGATCTGCGGAGCAATATTACAGGCAGCAGCACTGCAAATGCTGGTGGTAATAGATGGTTTCATTGTTACTTCTGCCTTGCTGGTAGCCGCTAATATGCAACCTGCAGTAAAAGACTATTGCATTTTTGCACATTGCTCCGAAGAAAAAGGCCATAAGGCTATGTTGCAACACCTGGGCGTACAACCCCTGTTACAACTGGATATGCGCCTGGGCGAAGGTACCGGCGCAGCCATGGCAATTCCACTCATACAGAGCGCAGTGGCCTTCCTGGAAGAAATGGCCAGTTTCAACAGTGCACAGGTATCAAATCGTACGATATGAAAAAACAGTGGCAGCTCTTGCTAACCGCTATTATGTTTTATACTCGTTTGCCCGTTCCCGTTAGTACACCATTTAACACGGATATGCTCAGTAAAGCTACCCGTTATCTGCCGCTGATAGGCTGGATAACAAGTGCTGTTATGATAGCTGTACTATATGTACTCTGGCACATTGCACCGCCTATGATCAGTATTTTTTTGTCTATCATCATTGGTGTATGGGTAACAGGCGCTTTTCATGAAGATGGTTTTGCCGATATGTGCGATGGTTTTGGTGGTGGCTGGACCAAAGAAAAGATTCTGGACATCATGAAAGACAGCCGCATAGGTACTTATGGTATGCTGGGGCTGTTACTGCTGATGACACTGAAATTTTTGTGCCTGCGGGAACTTTCATTTTACAAAGTAATGCTGGCTATTATAGCCGCACAACCATTGAGCCGGTTTATAGCAGTAACGATTATTTATACTCACTCCTATGTGCGTGAAAATGAAGACAGTAAAGCAAAGCCTATTGCCAATGGCATCACTTTACCTGATTTATCTATTGCAGCTGCCTTTGGCCTGTTACCCTTCCTGGCAGCAATGATTTACCTGCAGAACTATACCCTGCTGCTCACCATTCCCGCCCTGTGGCTGGCCCGCTGGTACCTGGCGCGACTGATGCGCAAATGGATAGGCGGCTATACCGGCGATTGCCTGGGGGCTGTACAGCAGGTATCAGAGACTGTTATTTATTTATGTTTTTGTATTCTCACATGGAAATATACCTGATCAGACATACCACACCGGCTATCGAAAGTGGTATTTGTTACGGCGCATCTGACATAGATGTAGCCAATACTTTTGAAGAAGAAGCCGCCCGTATTAAGCCACTGCTGCCTGCCCGGCCGTATGACGTATATACCAGCCCGCTGCAACGCTGCGAGAAGCTGGCCAATGCGCTGTTTGGCAGCAACTATACAACAGATGCACGCTTAAAGGAAATGAATTTTGGGAGCTGGGAGATGCTCCCATGGGATGATATCAGCCGTACTGCCCTCAGAAAGTGGGCTGATAATGTGGTATTTGAACACATACCCGGTGGCGAAAGCTATGAAGAACTCTATACCCGTAGCATACAATTACTGGACGAAGTGATCGCAAAGGAGCAGGATGCCGTGATCGTTACCCATGGCGGAGTGATCCGGTGTATATTGGCGCATGTGACCGATACAGCATTGGTAGATGCCTTTGATATTAAGGCTGATTATGGCCGGATATCACATTTAAAGGTAGAAAACGGAGAGGTAAAAGTGATATTTTCTAATTTATAACTTATTGCCGGCAAGCGAATTATGTTAAAATTTTTAAATATCTCTTTAAAAAACAAAAAAACTCGTATTTCGTGCTAACTTTATGTTTCCAAATACAGTATATAAAAGAACACAATAAAATCTGATATAATGACAACATCTTTTTTGAATATCCCGCTTTTGTTTTTGCAGGAAATAGGTATCAAAGAATTACTGCTGATAGCACTGGTAGTATTGTTATTGTTTGGTGGTAAAAAGATACCTGAATTAATGCGCGGTTTGGGTAGCGGCATACGTGAGTTTAAAGATGCCAAAGATGAGCCATCAAAGAAAGATACTAAAGCTGATGCGTCTGACGCAAAAAGCTAATTAAGTTTTAGCTATAAAAAGAAATGGTAAACCGGGAATATTACATTCCGGTTTACCATTTCTTTTTTGCAGTAGCTATGCCGCCATCTGCACTTCCCCACTTACTGTTACGTCATTTTTATTGTTCACTGCTTCATATTTCTTTTTAAAATACCAGGAAGACGCGATCATCATCACTATACCGGTAACGGATACACTGAGTACAGCATCCATAAAAAACTGGCTCCAGGAGAGCGATACACCGCTAAAATTTTTGAACAACATCACCCCTACACTTCCCAGATAACCGAAAGAATCGGCTACATAAATAATAAAGCCCACATTACTCACGTACTTAAATACTGCAATCAATCTCTCGAAAAAAATACAGTTAAACGGAATGTAACCCATATATAAACCAAGGCCCGTTAACGTCATCCACCACACCGGATCTATGCGGTGCTGTTTAAATAATAAAGTGCTCACCAATGCTATCATAAAGCCCGCAATCACAATTAAATGATTGAGCATGAATGCATGAAAATTATTTTTCACAAACACCAGCAAACTCATGATGGCAATAATCGCAATAGAAACGGGTACTTCTGTTTGCATGAAAATACCTGCCTGGGCGCCATAACCAAGGTCTTTCCAGATATCTGCCGCAAAATTATCGCGCATATCCCGCAGCATAGTAAGTAATATATAGCTGGCAATCAGGAGTATTAAACCGGGCAAAAACATTTGCAGAAAGCTTTTGCGGTCCTGCTTATTCATAGGTGCGCGTTTGGTCCTTAACTGCTCATCAGCCACCGAAGGCGGTGGTATTTGCTCCAGCAACAGAATAAAAATAAGTATAGGGACAATAAACACCAACCCGGTTATAAAAGGCATCCAGAACTCGGTTACATGCCAATTCACTACGGCCATCTTACCTACCGATTTTACAAAACCAGAAGAAAAAATAAAGCTGATAGATAACACAGCACCCATGAACTCCGTGCTGCGCCTGCCTTCCAGGTAACTGAATACCAGTCCCCAAATCATGCCCAACGGGAAACCATTAAAGAAAAGAAAAATAATATTATAAGGAGAAGGCACTATAGCGAAGCATAACAAAGAGATCCAGGAAATCAGAATCAATATCATGATGTTCCGCGCACGGCTGTGGCCTTTCATTTCCGCAATAAAACGGATACCGTAAAATTTACTGCAGGCATAACCAATTGTTTGTGTAATGACCAGCCATATTTTATAATCTATTCCCAGAAAGGTAATCCCTTCAAATATGCCGGATGTAAAGGGTTTACGGAAGGCATACATGCAGGAATAAGTACCGAAAGCTACCAGTGCAGCATATAAAGAGAATGTAAGGTGATGCGCCTTTTGCAGTCGTTTCTGTATCCACGGAATATTCAACATCGTAACAAATGATTTGGGCCAAAGGTGAGGTTCCAATGTAAACCCATTGTTAACAAATACTGAACTTAATGTTAAGTATTATTGAACATTAAGATAATCTGAACTGTGATTTTTATGATTTTTATGATTCTCCTGATGAGCAAAGATTTCTCTGACTGCGTTAACAAAATAAAGGGATGGCCGAGGCAGGCCATCCCTTTATTTTGTTTTAATCTTTGCTATGATCTTCGCTCATCAGGAGAATCATAAAAATCACAAAAATCACAGTTCAGATTATTTCAACAACCACATGCCCGCATTAATATCATCTGTTGTTCCACCAAACTGACTCTGCAGAGAGGCCGTCCAGTTGGTAGTATTAGAAGCTCTTTCGGAGTCAGGGTATTTAAAGCGTTTGGGAATCACACCACTGTTGCCGGTACCGGAGCCTACACTAAAGGTAGGTACACCGGTTCTGCGCCAGTTGATATAAGCTTCCCAACCTGAATTTTCAAAGAAGGCCAGGTATTTTTGTGTCAGGATCTGTGCAAGTCCCTGCGCATTATTTCCCTGATATTTGATGGCGGCCTGTTTGTAATAAGTATTTTCAAAATCAAACGGGATATCATAACGTACACCCGCATACGTTTTTGTAACTGTACCGGCTACTTCTGAAGGAATACCATAGAAGCTAAGCGAAGCTTTGATACCTTTTTTATACCATGCTTCTGCATCACCAGCTATCCATCCACGGTTGGTAGCTTCCGCCATATTAAAACACAGTTCAGGTAAACCAAGGATTACCCCAGGCTCTGCTGCATAACTGCTGTAGTAACGGCTTCTGCTGCGCACAGAATATGCAGCAGTATCAACACTGGACATTTTGGAAGACATATTATCCTGGCTTTCACCGGATGCTGCGCCTACATATGCCGTGATATCTGAAGGCAGCTTATGCAACTGGCTCAGTTGCTGCGTAGCTGGTTCTGCTGTTACGTATGCACGCGGATCGTTCAAGCCTACCAAAGTATTCAGGTACGTGGCCGACATGTTATAGCGTGTAGCGTCAAAACCAAGGTTATCGGGGTTTGACGGATATTTGTTGATATTATTGTAGGTAAACTGCAGGTTCTGATCCATTGTTTCGATCAGTGGATATTTAGCAGGATTACTTACTATATCCTTAAATTGCTGTGCTACTTTCAGATCTGCATCTGCTGTTTTCTGGCTCAATGTAATGAGTACACGTAAGCGAAAAGTATTTACTGCACGTTGCCATTTGCTGAGGTCATTACCAAAATAGAAATCCCCTTTCAGTATCTGTCCATCGGCGGTAGCACTTTTATCCGGATTAGTTACCTGCTGGCCCAGCTGTGTATTTGCATCATCCAGCCATTGCAGGATCTGCACAAATACCGCTTTTTGCCCATCATACTTTGGTGTCAGATCTGCCTTTCCTTGTAATGCACTTGTTAATGGTAAATCACCTACCAGGTTAGTCATGCGATAAAAGAAAAAGGCACGGAAAAATTTACCTAATGCAGTATATGGATTGACGGTTTTACCACCCAGGCGGGTAGCTTCTGCTTCCATCTGCTGCACGTTTGTCATAGAGAAGTAGCTGCCAAAATCGGCACCGCTCCAATCGTAGCGCTGATCACCATAATAGTTATAGTTACAGCAGTCAAACTGGTTCCAGCGCATTACACTGCTCCAGGGTTTATCGTTGTTCATGTCGGCTAAAACACCACCCAGCACAAGACTTGGCGGCACCTTAGATGGTTTATTATTGTTTATTGCATAATCTTCATACTTCTTATTACAACCGCTGATCGCGACGCCTATTAAAGCAGTGAAGGCTATTATTCTAAATGATTTCATACAATGCGTGTTTAATTAGTCAGTGATCAGAATGTAAGATTCAGGTTAAAGCCATACCTTTTTGTAGTAGGTGTTTGCAGGGTTGAAGATCCCTGATCAGGACCAGGATATTGATCAAGATCCACATCTTTGTTTTTTGCAAAGTAAAGCAGGTTCCTGCCTACAAAAGATATATTGGCAGATCTGATGAAAGTTCCTTTCAGCAAGGTTTGCGGGAGTGCGTACCCAATAGTTACTTCACGCAGTTTAGCGAATGTTTTACTGATCACATTTGCTTCGTTGGCTTTATAATATACGCTGATATAATCCTGCAGGAAAGTTTTGGTAGTGTTAGGTGCATACTGCAATTTATCAGCATTGGTTACATTACCATTATTATCGTACTGAATAGGTGTATTGTTACTTACCACAACACCTTCACCCAGCCATGATTTCACTCCTTTGTAATCCTGGTAACGGGCATCACCCATAGCACCTTGCGTAGTTAAGATATTACGTCCGCCACGGAAAGTTTGTTGCTGAATATAATCGATCATGCTACCACCTACACGACCATCGAACTGGAAGCTAAGGCTGATACCTTTATAACTGAAATTGTTATTGATACCCCAAACCCAGTCAGCGCTTGCATTACCAAGGAATTGCTGTGTTGGATTTACAACAGGGCGTCCATCTGATCCATTGATGATCTGACCATCAGGTGTTCTTACGAATTTTGTTCCGTAGATTTTATCTACGCGATCTCCTACTCCTACATAAGCATTCAGCTTATTTTCTCCATCATATATCTTAGTATATTTCGCCTGGTAGGTAGACCAGTTGGCCATGATATTCCAGTTCAATCCATTAGGATTTTTCAATGGAGAACCAGTCAATGAAACTTCGTAACCTGTTTTACGTGTATATACACCATTGATACGGTTTTTAGCATATCCCGTAGAGTTGGCAATCACTACTTCATAGATCTGAGGACCATTCTGACTGGTAAAATAAGTAGCGTCAACGCCTATACGATTTTTGAGGAAACGGATATCCAAACCAGCCTCTGTTACCTTACTGGCAAAAGGTTTCAGGTCAGGGTTAGCAATTGTTTGCGTGTAAAAAGCACCTGCCTGATTGAGATAAACCGGCGTAACATTATAAACAGCAGAGTTATAAATTGGTCCGTCGTAAGCAGACTGGTATTCATTACCATAACCCAGCGGATAAGTTGCCAATGGTGTAGCGCCAATGGTAGCCTGTGTAAAGCCACCTTTTACGTTAGCATAGGAACCTCTGAATTTCAGGAAAGAGATGGCTTCCGGCAGATGTACATAATCAGATACCACTGTACTTACTGAAACAGAAGGGTAAGAATAAGTGTTATTGATGGTAGGCAGGTTGGAAGACTTATCCAAACGGTCTGTCAGTGATATAGTGGCATATTTGCCCAGGTCTACATCTACATAACCATAGGTACTCAGCACCAGCATGGATGCCTGATAATTGGTAGCAAACAATGGATCACGGGAGTTACCAAATCCATACCATCCTGGTGCATTCAGGTAATTGGTAGAAACGTAACTGGAATTATATTTATAAGAACGTGCGTTACCACCTACAGAGGCGTGTACACCGATCTTATGTGGGAATACATTGGTGTAAGACAACAATACATCCGTATTGTTTTCATACATCGAGCGTTTGTCTTCTCTGTAATCTCCTTTTCCTTCTTCACGACCATATGGGTGAGCAGAAAATGGCATCTTCTCATTTCTCATCATATCATAGGTGGTCACCTGTGTACGCGCCAGCAACTCCAGCTTATCTGTGATTTTGTAATTCAGCTTGGCGTAGCCGTTGATATCTGTTTTATAATGACCGCGCAACCATTCGTAGGTCATGAACCAGGGGTTATGGTAGCGTTGATATTCTGCATAAATGGATTGAATACCTTCTTTACCAGGCTGCCAGTAATTGCGCATATCATCCATGCTCCAATCGGCGCCTGCCCAAATCAGGGTGTTATAAATAATACTGTTAGGACCGTAAGTTACATCCGGGAAATTATTGGAAGACTGGCGGTTGTAGTTCATATAAGCATCCAGACGCAAACGGGAAGAAAAATTATACCCTGCGGAGATGTTGAAATTAGTGATGTTCAATGAGGTATTGGGTACAATACCTTTCTGGTAAGAGTTTGAAAGGGAGAAGCGCAGATCGGCTTTTTCTGTATGTGATGACACCGCAATATTATTGGTGCTCAACATACCTGTTTGCAGAAAACGTTGCAGGTTGTTTTTACCGCGTGCAATCCATGGCGTACCGGTACGTTTACCAGTAGCAGGATCAACAGGGCTATCATATTGTGGTATTGCCTGACCTTCAAATTTAGGGCCCCAGATATCATAGTCGGCATCATTTACCCCACCGCCTTTACCATCGCCAAATGCATATTTACCGTGATCACCAGGACCATATTCATCCTGTACTTTAGGCAGCGCATTAAAGCCTTTTTCAAACATGGTGCTGGAATTAAACTCGATGGATAAACCACGGTTATCTTTTGTTCCTTTTTTAGTGGTGATCATGATAGCACCATTCAGACCACGGGAGCCGTACAATGCAGAAGCAGTAGCACCTTTCAGTACTGTGTAGCTTTCAATATCGTCCGGAGAAATATTCCAGGTATCGGAGTTGATGGGTACACCATCCACTACATAGAGGTTAATATTATTACCACGTAATAATACCAGCGGGGCAGCTAACAGTTCAGCAGAAGCGCCTACTGTGAGACCAGCTACTTTACCTACCAGACCATTAATGGGGTTAGGTTCGCGGGCTTTGATGAGGTCGGCCCCTTTTACTTCCTGCACAGCGTATCCTACGCGTTTTACTTCTTTTCGTATACCCAGTGCCGTTACTACTACTTCATCCAGTGCTTTTTTATCCGGCTGGAGTGTAATAGTAATATTAGTGGCATTTTTAACAGGGTATTGTGCAGATAAAAATCCGATAAAACTAACCTGCAGCACGTCGGTGCCTGCAGCAGAGATACTGAATCCACCGTTGGCATCTGTTACTGCTCCACGGTTGGCACCTTTTACTTTAACCGTAGCGCCAATAACAGGCTGGTTGTCATCACCGGAGATTACTTTTCCGGTAACCGCTTGTTGTGCGCGGACGGATGTTACAATGAGTAGCAGCAATAGCATAGCGCATAGCTGCTTTTTGAGTGCTCGATGTAGATTTGATTGCATGGAAATGTAGGTTTGGTATTATTTTATTTACCATGCAAAGGTTCATCTCGAATATGATCAGAATGTTAAGATATACTAAATTTAATGTTAAGTATTTGTAAATACTTATTTGTCGCTATCGAGGAAGAAATAGACGACCAGTATTAATGCATTGTCGGTTCCTATATTAGCGGGTTTATGCCCTAAGCGGCCATCGAAGAAAAGGGAGTCGCCCTCTTCGAGTATATATTTTTCATTGTCAATCAGGTATTCCACGCTGCCTTTAATAATATATTTATACTCGTAGGCATCAGTTCTTACAATATGAGGGCGTCGTGCGCCTTTTTTTAATTCCAGCAGTACAATATCTACCGGAAAATTCTTTACATTTTTAGTGAGTACTCTTTTATATACAAAGCCTTTTGCCGGTTCTTTTTCAAATACCTGGTAAGATGCTTTTTGTTTGATGATCACTTTAGCGCCCTGTGTTTGCTGGTCTATTTCATTGAAGAACTCATTCATATCCAGCTGCAGGGCTTTGATAATATTGATAAGTACCAGCAGTGACGGCACGGTTCTATTATTCTCGATCTGGGATATCAGGCCTTTGCTCACCTGCGCTTTATCTGCCAGTTCCTGAATGGTAATGCCTTTTGACTTCCGTTTCTCTTTGATCTTATTACTGATCTGAATAATGATATCCTCTGTCATATAGATAGTATTAAGACAAATATAGGTAGAAAGCGGTAAGCATAAAACCTTCATCTTTCTCCCTATATTTACACAAATCACGCATTATGTTCAGTATCGACCAAATTCTGGCTATTACCTTTACGTTATTTGCGGTCATTGATATTGTAGGATCTATCCCCATATTGGTTTCATTAAAAGAAAAACTGGGACATATAGATGCAGGGAAAGCCACGCTGGCATCAGGTTTCCTCATGATTTTGTTCTTATTTGTAGGAGAGCAGTTTCTCAAGCTGTTGAGTGTAGACGTGCATTCCTTTGCTGTAGCGGGTTCCATTGTAATTTTCGTAATCGGGCTGGAAATGATCCTGGGCATAGAGTTTTTCAAAAGTGAAAAAGACGCCAAAGCCGGTAGTGTGGTTCCTATTGCCTTTCCGCTCATTGCCGGATCAGGCACCCTTACCACTATTATGTCGTTAAAAGCCAACTTTGGCCAGTATAACATCCTGGCAGGCATTTGCCTTAACCTGGTGATCGTATACCTTGTATTACGCAGCCTAAATACTATAGAACGCATGCTGGGAAAGGCCGGACTGATGGTATTACGTAAATTTTTCGGGGTCATCCTGCTGGCTATAGCCGTTAAAATATTCAAGAGTAACATCAATCTTTAATGTAATTTGGGATTCTACCTTAGAAAATGTAGTTTTGCGTTCTTCCAGGCCTCGTAGTACAATGGATAGTATAAGAGTTTCCGAAGCTCCAGATTCAAGTTCGATTCTTGACGAGGCTACAAAATACTTTATTCGCCCGATCTTAGTTCTACTAGGTTCGGGCGTTTTTACTTACTGGACGTGTATTTCAACGCAAAGAACAGATACCTACATAAAAAGTGATAGTATATTTTTCCTAGAAATGATGTGACATTATATGACACTAAATAGGGGGTATATCCACCTACCTGATCTTTCTACCCACCGATCTGTTATTATCTCCTTTGATAAGATATATCTCATTCACCTCTCCCTTTTCATCTCTTCCAAACCCGATGTTCCCTTCCTCTCCTTCCCTTTCCATTATATAAAAAAGGTCCTGTTTGCGCGGGAATAATTCCAATGTCTTTTTGGGAGAATGGCCTATCAGATGTCCATCTACAAATATAATGTCTACCCAACTATCGTGTGAAAATTCGTAAATGCCGGCATAGGCTCTCAATGCCTTATCACTCAACCTGACAGGCTGTTCTGGTAAAACATAGGGCTGCTGATATATAATGGCAAGGATCGACCGGGAAATGGCTTCCAGATAAGGATCATCAGAACGATTACTCAATAGCATGATGAACAGGTCATCTTCCGGTATCCGGAGCATTTTAGCCCTGAAGCCCAGCATTCCCCCGCTATGGCCAACGGTCATTTTGTTATATACTGAATCAATTCTCCAGCCATACCCATACTTTCCTTTAAACGGTATATAAGCCCTGTTTAACATTGTTTTACTCATAATAAGTCCGGATTGCAGACCCTGGTGCCATTTATATAAATCTTCAACTGTTGAGTACATTGCTCCCGCCGCAAAGAGTTCCGAAGAATCTATTGCAGGGCATTCTTTTTGTTCCAGTGCGGAAAATGCCATGTAGCCCCTGGCTTTATTGATATTTTTCAAACCCGTAAAATCAAAACCGCTGTTTCGCATGTTTAGCGGACCGAAAATCATCTCCCTCACCACCTGCTCATAGGGCTTATGCGTCACCTTCTCAATGATATAACCCAGTAATGCGTATCCTGAATTACTATAGATGAATGTTTTATCCGGAGAAACTTCCGGGGGCTTGCACTTTAGTTGATCCAGCATTCCTTGCTCGTTAGCAGGCATCACTGCTATGCTAACAAAGCCTTGTCTCCGTGTAGAATCATGAATACCTGCAGTATGTGTAAGGAGGCTTTCAATAGTAATACTATCTCCTTTGGGAAAATCGGGGTAGAATCTATTCAATTTGTCGGATAGGAATAATTTTTTCTGTTCCACCAGTTTTAAAATGACAGCTGATGTGAACTCCTTTGTAATGGAACCGATCTGGAAAACAGTATTTGTATTGTTTAACTCCCCATTTTCGGCATCCCTGAAACCATAACCCTTTTTTATTATCACATTACCGTGATATCCCACCAGCACTGTACCACTGAATTTGTTCAAATTAACATAGGCTGTCACCAGTGTATCAATTTTCCTCTGTATATCCTGTGCAACCAAGCATGACAGATTTGAAAAGCACATCAAAAATATAAATATTCTTTTCATCTTGATTTGAATTTTATAAGATGTTACCATGGATTGAATGCCTTTATCAATTTGTTAGATCTGGTATTGCCAGAGATGAATCTCTGTACCAGGCATCTTTAGTCAAGATATTATCCTGCTGTTTACTAATTTTCATTATGGGATGAAACAGCAGATAAATGTGATGTATTCGGTTTATATGATTTTAACACTGCTCCCACATTCCCTAATGATTCGTTTTTTTGCAGTGAAAAAATAAGTAATATATTTACCGCATTTGTCAACAATTTAAACACTCACAATGAATTACTCAGCTACGGCTAATGGTTCAAAAAAGCAGCTTGAAAGTGTTTTAGGCGGATTATCACTTATGATTATATCTACCATAGTGTGGGTGATAATCGGCGAGGTAACATTACATGGTCGCGATTATTGGCTTATAGGGGCCTTGTTTACCCTGATCGTTTTATCGTTTTTAGTTTTTTATGCAAAGTTTCATTCTATGGCTAAAAAATTACCCGAAGAACCTGTTGTTGCTAATGGGGATGAGAAAGCAAAGAGCAAAAGGTTCACTATTATTTTTATAGCCGAGGGCGTTGGTATATTAGTAATTAAAAATGTATTGGCAAATACCGGCCACGATAACTGGTTCATCGCAAGCATTGCATTAATTGTAGGCATGCATTTTTTTCCTTTAGCAAAAGTGTTTAACCGTAAGTTTGATTACTTTATGGGGGCATTTGTTTGCCTGGTTGCTATAGTAGGATTTATGTTAATCAGCAAAGGATTTCCAACGTATGTGACAACACCAATCATAAGCACCGGGTGTGCACTTGCAACCTCCGCCTATGGCACAATGATGATTCTTAAAGGAAATAAAATACGGCCATAATGGCGAACTGTATTTAATTAACGGCTACTTTCAACACCGGGAAGCTATACAGGGGTATTATGATAAACAAATAAAGTGAAGGATTCGCGTTACCTGGGTAAAGTATACGGGCCTATATTCCAGGTTCAAAAATTGTACGAAGAATTATATAACAAACATTTCAGGAAGTTCTACAACAGCAAGCCTACCGAACGTTCTTGACGAGGCTCTGCCTAATTAACGTAAACACTTCATCTGGTGTTTACGTTTTTTTTTGCCCAATTAGCTACAATTAAAAAATGCCTCCCAGATATTTCATTAATATTAATATTTTCTTTAGATTTAGCAAAAAGAGGCTTCCCTTTTTACATGTCATGTTCCGGCTATCTTATTCTTATCTCCACAAAAAGGAAACCCTTTATAATTTACAAAAACTAATACCCAAATGAACAAAAACTTATATTCCAAAGAGGACTCAAAGCAATTCTATGAAGAGCGCTTTACACAAGGATATATGGATGATTGGGACATAAATAAAAAACGAAGAGTCTTTGAAATCCTAAGAGAATTGGATTTACCCGAAAAAGGGCGACTGTTGGATTTTGGTTGTGGCAACGGCGTTTTCACCGAAGTACTTAAAAAAGCGCTGCCCCACTGGGAAGTTTACGGATGTGATATCAGTGAAGTGGCCATTTCGCATGCACAAAACCGGTTCCCGGATTGCACTTTTTTTGTATCTGATAACGATAGGGGTAATTCCTTGAATGAAAAATTCGACTTTATCTTTTCGCATCATGTGTTAGAGCATGTCTTTGATATTGAAAAAACAATGGCCGAGATAAATGATTTTCTAAAGACCGGTGCAGCCGCCCTGCTTATTTTTCCTTGCGGCAATGAAGGCAGCTTTGAACATCATTTATCTTTATTAAGAAGTGATGGGATCAATGAAGCAATGGGAAACAGATTTTTCTTTGAAGATCCCGGACATGTAAGAAGACTTACTTCCTCTCAAACGGCTGAATTAATGAATCAGCATAATTTTCAACTATCAAAAGCGTACTATGGCAATCATTACCATGGCGCCATCAAATGGATCTCACAAAGTTCTCCAAAATTTGTGTGGAGCTTTACAGATGCGGCCAAAGCGAAGAATAAGGCCGCACGAAAGGAAATAAATCGTTTGAGGAATAAATTACTATTGCTCAATTTCATTCAGCTGCCAGCCATTATTTTCAACAAAGTCAAAAATAAGCGAGCTAAGAACCTCAAACATTATGCGCTGCTGCTTATAGATTTTATTCCCTCCCTGTTCTCCTATCCCTTTTATGCCGCTGTGAACAGGCGCAGTGAGCAGGAATGGAAAGAAAAGAAAAAACATCCTCATGGAAGTGAAATGTACCTTTTCTTTAAAAGAGAAAATTAAAATAGCTATTTCACTAATTCTTGTAAATTCTTTTAATACATACAATATTGCATATAAACAGAAGGGGCAGCACTTATACAGTGCTGCCCCTTCTGTTTATATAAAAATTTATGCATTTATTTCACTCAGCTCCAGCCAACGCATTCCCTTCTCATCTAACAACTGAATGATTTCTCCTATGCGATGCGTCATAGGTTCCATCTTATCAAAAGACAATTCTCCACTGGATAATTTCGCTTCCAATGTTTTCTTTTCTACTTCCAGCTTTTCTATCTCCTGTTCCAGCAATTCCAGCTCACGCTTTTCTTTAAAAGACATTTTACGTCCTTTGTTCTCTTGCACAGGAACTGCTACCACCGCAGGTTCTATTTGTATCTCTTTTTTAGGTAATATTTTTTTCTTGTCTTCTTCCTTCTGCCATTCGCGATACTGGCTGTAGTTCCCAGGGAAATCACGTATTTCACCTGCTCCTTCAAAAACAAACAGGTGTTCTACCAGCTTATCCATGAAATAACGGTCGTGGCTCACTATGATCACACAGCCCTGGAACTCCTGTAAGAAGCTTTCCAGAATGCTTAGTGTAGGCAAATCCAGGTCGTTGGTTGGCTCATCCAATACCAGGAAGTTAGGATTACGGAAGAGGATAGAGAGCAGATGTAATCTTCTTTTTTCACCTCCACTTAACTTGGATATATAAGTGTATTGTTTTTCAGCCGGGAACAGGAACAGCTCCAGGAACTGTGCTGCACTGACTTTGGTACCATCTGCCAGGGGGAAGTTTTCTGCAATGTTCTTTACAAATTCAATCACCCGTACATCTTCTTTCACCACTAACCCGGTTTGGGAGTAGTTTCCAAAAACAATGGTTTCGCCTATGTTAATTTTACCGGAATCAGGTTGTTCGCTGCCCAATAGCATGTTCAGGAAAGTGGTTTTCCCTACTCCATTCTTACCAACAATACCTACACGCTCTCCTTTTTTGAAGGTATAATCCATTCCTTTCAGGATTACGTGATCACCGTAAGCTTTGTATACTTTTTTAAGTTCCAGGATTTTTCCACCCAAACGGGTCATCTTCACATTCAGCTCCAGCTGTTGATCTGCCACACGCTGGCTGGCTTTTTCTTTTACTTCGTAGAAGGCATCCTGTCTGGATTTAGATTTGGTGGTACGTGCTTTAGGCTGTTTACGCATCCACTCCAGTTCTTTACGGTACAGGTTACGGGCCTTATCTACGCTGGATTTATCACTATCCTCTCTGGCGGCTTTCTTTTCCAGGTAATTCTCATAATCACCTTTGTAAATAAATAACTGCTCCAGGTCCAGCTCCATTACTTCATTACACACACTATCCAGGAAATAACGATCATGCGTTACCAACAGGAGGGTTACACGTTCCTGGTCCAGGTAATTTTCCAGCCACTCAATCATTGATACGTCCAGGTGGTTGGTGGGCTCATCCATGATCAGCAGGACATGCTTGTGTTCAAAGCCAATTTCAATCAGTACTTTGGCTAAGGCCACCCTTTTTTGTTGTCCGCCGGAGAGTGAACCAACCTGTTGATCCAGGTTATGTATATTAAGTTTTCCTAATATTTGTTTTACTTTCGTATCAAAATGCCAGGCATTGAGTTCATCCATTCTGCCAATAGACTCGGATAATTTATCCAGATCCGGCTCATGTCCTTCTTCGGTTAACAGCTCATATTCCTTGATAGCATTCAGAACAGGGTTATCGTGATTAAAAATGTTCTCGATCACTGTTTTTGACAAATCAAAGTCGGAATGCTGCTCCAGCATTACTACGGTTACATCTTTGTGGATCCACACTTTACCACTATCGGGTACATCTTTTCCACATAAAATACGTAATAAGGTAGATTTACCTGTACCGTTAAGCGCCACCAGCGCTATTTTATCCCCTTCTTCAATATGAAAAGAAATATCCTTAAATAATGGTTTGGTCCCAAAAGATTTGGTAAGCCCTTCTACTGTAACGTAATGCATTCCGCGAAGTTATAAATTATCGGCAACACTCTACGGAATCCGGGATTATGTATTTTATTTATGATATTTTTCGTATATTCAATATAGGATAAGTAGGAAGAGAGATTTGAATAATAGCGTTTTCCCTGCACCGAATGATAACATCTTTTTCGAATGCTGTATCGGCCCTTTGTCCATTATCCTCCCCCTCTTTGCGTTAAAAATAAAAAGCCCTTCCGCTAAATGCGGAAGGGCTTGAATATTTTTATAGCTTTTTATCTCCTAAAAGTCGTAATAAAGCTGCCGGAATGAACTACGCAGACCAAATTGGAAGATTAGCTCCTTATTGTCATAGTAGGCATTTTTCTCTCTTCTACCAGCAACAGAAAGTTCCAAACGAAGATTAATTTTCGGATTTAATAAAAATGCTACTGTTCCCTGCACATAAGTCAGGTCGGTTTTGAGTCCCTGCCCAACATGATTGCCATAATCTGAGTTGCGTGTATTATAGGATTTGTAGATATCCTTACCATAATTGATTCCTGCAGTATCAAGTCCGTACCTGGCAAGCATTACCTCTCCCTTAAAGAACCAGCGTTTATATTGATAATCTGCCAGATTAACCCATTCTACAAAGTTTGCTCCCATTGGATGGGCCAGTGGTTGATTATAGTGCCCATAATTATTAAGTGTTGTTCTCTGAGAATAAGTATATGGTCTGGCAGCATTAATTTCCGTCAATATATTCAAATGGTTTACCTGAAAAATATTGTTAGAGCGGAAGCCAATTTGCCCTCCAAACTTATTCGCCCACCAACCTTTACCACCCGTCATTTCACTCAACTTAAATTCATCCAGTATAAACTGGCCGTATGCTGTAGAATTATTAGAAAAAGCATATTTAACATTCAGGCCCATTAAGGCATTATCAGGGGAGCCCACGGAAAATTCAACAGGTCGCAAAAACACAATCGGGTTTGCGTAACTCATATCAAATCCACGTTTACCAGAAGAATCCGAATCTTGCCATATAACAGATTCGAACAAGCCTATTGAAAATTTCTTGGTTACGTTCCAATCAAGGTAATTGAAAACGCCCCATTTTTTCCGATATCCATTATCATAATCTGCTCTCGGATATTTCATATCAATAAACTGTGCCCACATGGTTGTGTATTGTACCTTACCAACAGTGGCAATCACTTTCAGAAATGGATAATTGAATGAATTATCGGATAACAGCATGGAACGGTAGCCATCTCCTATGAAATTTTTATCATATCCTAATTGAAAATCGAGATACTTGCCTGCTTTATAGTCCAGCAGGGCGGAAGAATATGCAAAATCGAATGCTTTACCATGACTATAATCTTTCCATTCTCCCTGTCCTGGTACTATTTGTGTCCGACGGCCGTAAGCATCTACATAAGCAGGAAACTTACCCTGATTTTCATAAAACTCTGTACGGAAAGTAAAATTTTTCCCCAAGCGACCTCCGGCAATTACGCCCCGTGTATTCAGCCAGGTAGTACCATTATCAGAGCTTCTGCCAATTAAAAAATCCGGCAAAAAGCTTGCGTAAAAATCGTAGTCCTCCCTATTATATTGAAGGAGATGTTCTGAAAACAACTTTCGGTGAAACCAGCTTCTCTTCTTTGTTGTATCACCTGTTGGTAATTCAAATTCTGGCTGTATCATATAATCCCGCAGAGATGAATGATAGTTGTTAGAATCAGCCATGGCTTTGTAGAAGCCCAGAGAAAATTGTCTACCTGCACTTTGACTAAACGATGTTAAAGATATAGCCGTGAAGGTTAGGACCAACAGGGCTACAATTGAGCATTTTCGTAACATGAGTAATAATTTGCTTGCCAGTTACAAATATATGCTTTTAAGCACATTGCGTTTAATTCTTATCAAATAGACTTCAATTAGTATGAAGAATCGGCATCCTCTTAAATAAAAAAAGCAATCGGATAAAGCTTATTTATCCGATTGCTTTTTTCTCTAAACAAGAGAGGATTAATTAGAGAACATATTCTGATCCTTTAGTAATCCATTTATTGCATTAGCAGTAATATCAGCAATTTTTGGCAATGAGAAATTATGGCTAGTACACCAGTCTGTGGTAGGGAAATTCACTACTATTCCAGAGGTCTTTGTCTTTTTGAAAACTATAGCTGTAGGAACAGTTTTCACAGTTCTGAAGGCAAAATCAAAACCAACCAATTCTACTTTTTCGAATTTCATTGCTTTTGTGTTAAGGACCGGAACACCTTCTGCATCATAGCCAGTGAGAGGCGCTCCATCATACTCTCTGCTTGGGCAACGAATTATATCACCTTTCTTCAGGTGGAGTCCCGCAAAAAGTGGTGAATTGGGACTGGTTATCTTAAATCCTTCCCAACCTTCATTCTTCGCGATCGTTCCATAACCACCACCGTCAAAATCACATCCAATACTTGAAATAATCGGGTATTTCAGCTTAGATTCTTTCCAATATATTGTTTTCAATGAATCAGCAACCGGGGGCTCTCCCAGGCCTTTGTAACAGATCAGTTGACGTTTGGTAGCATCAATTCTAACCTGCCACCACATAACATTACCAGAAAGAATCAATGCATGGTGACCTTCCGCGACAAACCTATCAAAATTTCTTCTGCCAGGTCTTGTCCAGTATTCGCTATGACCAATAATGATCAATATTTTGCCCTTTATATTCTTGTAATCTTCGAGATCTTCATCGCAGATAACATTGTAGTTATAATTCTGTTTCAGCATCCATTTGAGAAAGCCCGGACCACCATATTCAGAAAAACGGATAGGACGCAGGAAAGATACCATCTTTGCTACCGGCAATGTATAGAGGCTTCTGCGGCCCGATTCGCAGTAAGCATTTTCGGTATTGGAAGGATACACAACTGTAAAGTCTACATTCTCTTCTTTGGATTTAACAACAAAAGGAATCTTATTTGCAATCAGGTAAACACCGGTTTTAGTATTGGCGGGGATCATAAACCGTATGGGGTGTTCGTACTTAAACCCTTCTTCAGACGGCGATTCCCCTTGTGGGCTTTGATTGTATGACTTTTCAGCATTAATTACAAAACTAACTTTACCTTCCATATCATACACGCGAATAGACCTGTTCTGATAAGTACTATCTGTTGATGTAAATAATCCTGCACTATCTCCAGGGTAATAAGACATTTTATCCGGATAACCATTCAGTACACCAGCATCCCTGATAGCAGGGCTGGCGCCCGGCGGCAGCGGCGGTTCTACTTGAATATCTGATGATTTTTTGCAGGAATAAATAATAGCTGCAATGGATAATAAAGTAAGAACGACTGTCTGATTAAATTTAAGTCGAAACATAAAAAAATAATCGATTAGGTTAAATAATATTAATAGATATAGGTGACCACGAAATCTGATTAAAACGCGTACTAATTGTATACGTTTACCATTCTGGGTTTCCCTTTTTCATTGTCCAGAGCGGGTAAAGCATCGGGTAAACGATGAGCAGCAGCCGTATCTGTCAGTTTCCTTAAAAAAGATATTATATTTTTCTTTTCTTCTGCAGTCAGATTTAATCTTTCTGCAGGAAGTGTTTGATTACTTAACGCAATACCTACCCCAATCCCTCCACTATTATTATAAAAATCCAAAACTTCTTCCAACGTATAATAGATACCGTTATGCATATACGGTGCGGTAAGTGCCACATTTCTCAATGTAGGTGTGCGAAAAGCGTATAAATAGGGCGCTACCGGATGCAGTGTATACCTGCCTTTGTCACTATCTATTTTCCGGGAGCCGGCTGCCTGCGGTACTCCTATCACCTCCACTTCCGTTTTGGTGAAGTTTGGAGGCAACGCGCCATTAAACAGCGGAGCAAAGTGACAGGTTCCACATTTAGCTTTTCCCATATACAGATTGAATCCATTCACTTCTTCACTGTTCATCTGCGTATGATCTCCTCTCATATAGCGGTCAAAAGGGGCGTTCAGGCTGATCAACGACCGGATGTAACTGGCAATAACATTTTGCAGGTGATAAGGAGTAAGCGGATCTCTTGATTGCGGAAATGCTTTACTGAAAAGTTCCATATATGCCTTGCTATTACGCAGCATTACTATTGATTTAGCAATGGAACCATGCATTTCGTCTGCATTTGATAAAACGTCTGTTATCTGATCTTCAAGATAAGTGACTCTGCCATCATAAAACAATGCCGGTTGCAAAGCAGCATTCAACATAGTCACTGTATTTCTGTGAATCACCGACCGTCCATTAATAGCAGGGCTTTTCATAAAACTGTCTGCAAACGCTTTCCCTGGCTGGTGGCAAGAAGCACAAGCACGTTTTCCATTGCCGGAAAGCGCCGGATCAAAGAACAGGTATCTACCCAACAGTTCCTTTTCTTTGCTGGAATGTTCTTCCACATCACTGGTATAAAAGTCAGGTGTAAATGCATCTTTATCAAAAACGCTTCCGGCACTGGCTTTAACAGGGCCATATGAATCACTGAGGTCGATACCTGACTTTTGCGCGACATGTAGCAAGGCTCCACTCAGTGGATTTGCGTAAACTGTCAGAAAATGCATACGATCGAATGAATCAAAATCATGATTATTTTTCAGATAAGCTGATCCACTATCTATCAAACCCTTTATTCTTCCATAATCTACAGGAGCTGCTTTAATAAGCCTCTCCTTATAAATTTCCGTTATATCATTAAAACATGACCAGACAGCAGCCGCTTCCTCTATTGCATGGCCACTGAAAGGAGCATCATATCCTGCCAGGCCTAATACAGACAATCTGAGTAATTCTTTTCTCAGCGCCTTAAACACTGTAGAATCCGACAACAACCTGTTTCTTGAAATGGAGATCGTTTGCGTAAAACTCGCTACCAGTCCACTTGTAAGCTTTCTTAACATTACACTGTCTTTAATCCTGCATGCAGGAAAAAGGACCCCCTCTATCATTTGAAAGCCTTCAGGAGGAATAACTGTGTTTACATTATCTTCCTCTTCTACCTCAGGAGTAGCCGGACCATTAATTACTTTGGCCATCTCAGGATTCAAATATTCCGTCAGAAACTCTATATGTTTGTATTCCTGTCTTGCTTCTTTAAAAAGCTGACAGAGCCTGGTACATGACATATTCCCCATGGCGGCTGCATTCAGTTGCTTTACTATACTATCCGTGTGCTTAAGATGTTCGAGATAATAATGTTGTACCTGTTCTGATGCTGGAATGCTTGCCGGTCTTCCATTACAAGCTGCCAACAAAATGAACACAAAGAGGTAGCAATTTGTAATTAGTACATTCATAAATATATCAGATTCTAGGCATAACAGAGATCGCTCTGTTTAAGAGGTATGTATCTTTTTGCGTTTAGATCTTACATACGGGTTTTGTTTGATGCAGCACACAAAATTACAATTCTTTATATATGGGACCCTTAAAAGGGCATTAAGATTCAATTAAAAGATTAAACGTGCGGAGGAAGAGAAAAGTTACAGTCACTATATGTATAAGCAACAGCTGAGATAGGAATAGGTGCGATATTTTCTGCAATAGTTATAAGTTCCGGTAATGTTTCCATAGTAACCAGGAAACATTACCGGTGAAGAATTACTTTGACCAATCTGTTTCCAAAAGTTGTCTATAGATTCTATCTATACCATCTTTCAATCCTATAGTTGCACTCCAGCCATAGGAATGCAGTTTACTTACATCCATTAATTTACGAGGGGTACCATCTGGTTTTGAGTGATCGAATGTTAGCTTTCCTTCATAACCCACTATACTGCATATCAATTTTGCCAGATCTCCGATGCTGATATCTTCACCAACGCCAATATTCACCAGTCCCTTTTCATTATAATTTTGCATGAGATATACGCAGGCATCTGCCATATCATCGGCATGAAGAAATTCACGTTTAGGCGTTCCCGTTCCCCATATATTTACTTCCGGATTTTTAGTTACGGCTGCTTCATGAATTTTGCGGAGAAGTGCAGGCAGTACATGTGAATTATTGAGATCATAATTATCATTTGGGCCATACAAATTGGTAGGCATTACAGAAATAAAGTTGCATCCGTATTGCGCCCTATAAGCATCGCACATTTCAATACCGGCAATCTTTGCAATGGCATAAGGTTCGTTTGTTGGTTCTAATTGACCAGTGAGCAGATACTCTTCCTTTAATGGCTGTGGAGCCATTTTGGGATAAATACAGGAAGAGCCGAGAAACATCAGTTTCTTTACTCCCGCCTTAAACGAGTGGTGGATCACATTGCTCTGGATCATCAGGTTATCATAGATAAATTCTCCCCGATAGGTATTATTAGCTACAATACCGCCCACCTTTGCTGCTGCAAGAAATACGAAATCCGGTTTCTCTGTTTCAAAAAAAGCAGCTACTGCTTCCTGGTTACGTAAGTCAAGTTCTGAAGAGGTGCGCGTAATAAAGTTATGCCATCCTCCCTGCTGCAATCTTCTCATAATTGCGGAACCTACCATTCCACGATGCCCTGCAATGTATATTTTACTATCTTTTTCCATCTGGCTATTCAAACTGGTTTAATACCTTATACCCTGCATCCTTTAATAATTTCTCCCGATTGAATAGCTCCACATCAGCAGCCACCATCTCTTTTACTAAGGCAGCCAGGTCGTATTTGGGTTTCCAATTAAGTTTCTGCCGGGCCTTTGATGGATCTCCTATCAGCAGTTCCACTTCTGTGGGTCTGAAATAACGGGGGTCAATGGCTACTACTTCCTGACCGGGTTTAAGTATACTGTCGGAGGAGGCTACACTTTTAACAATGCCTTTTTCCTCCACGCCGGTTCCCCTGAATTCCAGTTCCACACCTACTTCAGAAAAGGACATGCTGATAAAATCACGGACAGTATTAGTAATGCCGGTGGCAATTACGAAGTCTTCCGGCTTGTCCTGTTGCAGGATAAGGTACATCGCTTCTACATAATCCTTTGCGTGTCCCCAGTCCCTTTTGGCGTCCAGGTTACCCATATACAGTTTATCCTGCATACCGAGAGACATCTTGGCGACCCCTCTGGTTATTTTCCTTGTTACAAAGGTTTCACCTCTTAACGGACTTTCGTGGTTAAAAAGGATACCATTGCAGGCAAACATATTATAAGCTTCCCGGTAATTTACAGTGATCCAGTAGGCATACATTTTTGCTACTGCATATGGAGAACGGGGATAGAAAGGTGTCTTCTCAGATTGGGGTACTTCCTGGACCATACCATATAGCTCCGATGTGGAAGCCTGGTAAATCCTTGTTTTCTGAGTTAAACCAAGCAGGCGTACAGCTTCCAGGATACGCAGGGTACCTATGCCATCGGCATCAGCAGTATATTCAGGGGCTTCAAAGCTAACCTGGACATGGCTCATAGCCCCCAGGTTATAAATTTCATCCGGCTGAACTTCCTGAATAATACGAATCAGGTTGGTAGAGTCGGTGAGATCTCCATAATGTAACTTAAATCTCACCTCCTTTTCATGGGGGTCCTGATATAAATGATCTATCCTGTCTGTATTAAAGAGAGAGCTTCTTCTTTTGATACCATGGACTTCGTAACCTTTTTTCAGGAGCAACTGGGCCAGATAAGCACCATCCTGACCAGTGATCCCTGTTATAAGCGCTTTTTTCATTATAAGTATTAATTCCCGGCAAAAATACTCATAAGATTTTTGTTATTATTCAATCGATCTCACATTTGCCATATTCTTTATTTGTGAGCGTTGATAATCCCTGGTTTCGTCTTTCATTGCCTTAATAAGTGAGGTAGTCTCATCGTCGCTATCTCCATTTATTTCCCATATCATAATACCGCCAACATTTCTCAAAGCCAGGTCAACTTTCTTTTTAATGGTTCCTTTTCCGTTGTAATATACACCGTTAAAGAGATCAGCATCAGGGTCAGCACCTTTGCTGATCAGGTCTTTATAATAAGGAGGAACCACTTTGGGATTACGGCCGTAAGTAGGCAGCCCCAGGTTGGCTTTTTCTCTTGGAAGTTGACGGTCTACTATCCAGTAATTGAGGCTGGTCACTGCAAAGTCGTAGCTGGAATGAGCAGGATGATCCATATCATCATAGGCCATAATATTAAAATAATCAGCCAATGGGTATAAATCATTTAACGCCAAAACTCCCCATTTAGGCTTTGCATGTATTGCTATGGAAAGTATTTTTCCTTTCTGATGCAATCTATCAGATAATTTTTTTGTCAATATTACCAGCTTTTGTGGTTCATCTGAGTTGAACTGGGGATATTCCCAGTCAAGGTCTATTCCGTCAAGCTGATATTTGTCAACAGCGGCCATTACATTATCTACAAAAGTATTCTCCAGACTTTCATTGCTGGTAATTTTAGTGAATGTCTTATCAGTATATTGCCCACCAAGAGCACCCACTACCTTTACGTGATACGGTTTAGCCTGTGCTACAATATCATACAACTTATCATTGGCTTTTTCATTTAAGATAGTCCCGTCTGGCATTGGTTTAAGAAATGCGAAATTAACACAGGTAATATTCTCGAATTTTATTTTGGAAACAGGACCCCAGTTGGAAAAATACCCTATGATTCTAAAAGGTTGCTGGGATTGAACTGTTGTAGTTGTTTTAGGCTTTTTCCGCTTTGTTTTTTTGTGTTGTGCTGTAGCAGGGGCGGTTACTAACAGGCAAAAAAACAGGAGGAGTAGTTGGTAATATTTGGCTTTCATATGATGAATTTTATAAATATTAACTATCCGGAAATAGCTTTTTACCATTTCCTTCCAATATATCGACAAAAACTTCTTCGTGAAGTTTAATAACACGATTCCAATTATAATTGTTATTTATTTTATCCTTATTCCCAAGGAGAAAAGATGCTTTGTGCTTGTTTGCCAGCTCATCCGCATCCGAGAGGGCTGCAGCAAGTTGTTCCCTGCTGGTGAAATAAATAGCATTACTGTCCAGCACGCCCTTGTTAAAATTATTGCCATGGGCAAATATAAAAGCGTCAGATGCCATTGCTTCCAATAAGGAAGGATTGGTTCCTCCCACAGAATGCCCATGCATATAGGCTTTACTATAATATCTGAGTGAGTCCAGCTTCTGCTTATCATATATCCCTCCCAGGAAGCGGATGTTCTTATGCGGGTAATTTGCTTGTAAATACTTCCCGTATTTGCTTTGGTGATTTCCAATAACAATAAACGGGGATGGATGCCCGGAATCAAGATAGGCGTCCAGAATCATAGTAATATTATTTTCAGGTTCAAGCCGTGCAATCAGAATAAAATAGTCATTCATCTGCAGGTTAAATTCTGTGAGGGCTTGCTCATCATAGGCCAATACTGCATCGGCCCCGTATGGCAGATAAATGGTATCTGCATTAAAGGTCTCTTTATAGTATTGTTGTATTCCTATGTTATCTGCAATCAGGTAATGAGATTTTTTTATAGCCAGCTTTTCAAAATAGCGCATCAGCCTACGGGTAATAAAATTCCACTTGGACCGTTTCCATTCCAGCCCATCCATATTGGTAAGCACAGGCACTGTGCTGTTTTTCAACAAAAAATAGGAAGGCGATGCCGTTCCATATCCTGCCTCATAGATAAGATCAAAATCCTGCGCCAGGGCATGTTTGAGAGATCTGTAATCATAGATGAAATTACCCATTGAACCGATCGTCTGTTCCGGGCTTTTAATCTTCTGAATTTTCACCCCCTTGAAAGTATCTTCCTGATAACTATGAAAATGGGGATTATAGACTGTTACATTGTGTCCCAATTCTACGAGTCCAACTGAAATATATTCGGCAAACTGCTCAAATCCTCCGTAATTATTGGGGATACCTCTTGTACCCAGTATCGCTATCTTCATCTTACTCAACTATTTTTATCATTTCTTAACTTAAAGTCATTGATTGCAGCCAGGAGATATACTACGGGCAATGCACTCACGATATTATTAATACCTACTTTGAACACAGGATAATGCAACAAAGTAAAAATGAAATAAATAAAAATAATGAATCCCAAGTAATACTTTCCTTTCCTGTTAAACAGAAAAACAACCAATGGCGACAAGTATAGCAAGACTCCTGCCAATCCTATGTAGTACATCGTAGTAATCAGGTACACCTCCGAGTAGATCGTTCCCACAAGGCTCTCGTCCCCTCCTATAAAAAACACGGCCGTGTATTCATTAAACAGCCTTACAGGGTTATGATAAATATGTTCGATCAAAATATCCATATCATGTGTAAATATCATGATAACCATATTCACTACCATCTCATTAAAAAAAAGCAGGACTCCAACACATAGTACGCCTACCAGCAGAAAGAAGTTAATAGCCGCCTTCAGGTTGGTTCTGAGCAGAATAATGGCCCACATTATAAACATGATCAGGTATGCTGTTTTTACACCTGATAGTAATATGGAGACTACGATGAGAATGATTTTTACAGCTTTAAATTTAACCGGGAATTTTTCAATCTGCAGAATAATAAGTGTGGCAAGAGGAATGTAAAACTGGCTATGCGTATCAAGAAAATAACCTGCATGTCTTAAGAAACCATTGGTACCTTCCATATCCAGGTAATCGGCAAGGTTCTGGTTGAGTATTTCCAGATAAGCCTTTACAGCAGCATAATTGCCTAGTACAGTATTAAAAAAGAAATGGATGATGTTAACTACAGATATAAATACACCGGCACCTATCACCCATCTGAGCAATACTTCCATCCTTCCTGTTCTGTAAAAAGTAAAATAGCAGGCATATCCGAGATACCAGTAGAAATAAAAGTTCGAGATGGTCCTTAATCCTTCAATAGCCCCCAAAGGGCCCAAAGCAACAATATGACCAAAGACTGTAACCCCCTGCAATACCAGAAAAGCCAGAAAGAACGCATACACCGCAGGACTGGCTTTTTGCAAAAGGCAGGTAAATGTGAATAAGAGAACTGCAACGGAAATTAAGAAATAGGCACTGAAAGGGTTCAGAAATTTCCCCAGGTAGATGAATGCTAAGAGGCAAATTACCGGCAACAGTAGTTGAAAAGTAAGCAACGATAACAGAAATTTTTCCCGCAGTTTTTGCCTGGTCCAGACTATTCCACCAGTAAGCTCCTTATTCACCTGAATTGTACTCATTTACCAACTATTTTTTTTACCCTCAATTTGGCCAGATTCTTAACTGTCCGAAAAAATACCCGCATCAATATCCAATTGATATACTTAAAATCAACCACCAGCCGGGATACTACATAATTGGCTTTTAATATAGAAATAAATTCATTCTTATGTATCAGAGAGTTGGGGGTTACCCTATACCTTACCAATGGATCTGTTATAATTTTAACCTTGTATCCTTTAAAAAACAAAGTTAACCATAGATGATAATCTTCCACACTAATCAGTCTTTTATCTTCCTCAAACAGCACATCAGTTGTTTTGCGAAGTAAGACAGATGAAGTACAGATCTTATTATGCAACAGCATAGCATCGAGCGTGGGTGAAGCAGGTAGCTTAGGCGACCATGACTTCAATCCGTCTCCGAAGAAGACAATATTAGTGGCAACCACATCCAGCTGTTCAGTGGTAATGAGCTGGTACTGTCGTTGCAGTTTATCTTTCATCCATATATCATCAGCATCCAGAAATGCGAGATACTCACCTGATGATTCCCTGATACCCATGTTGCGTGGTCCTGCAGGGCCACCAAAATTTTGTGCAGGTTTAAAGTATTTAATCCGGCTGTCTTTCTCTGCATATTCCCTGATAATTGTAGCGCTGTTATCTGTTGAACAATCATCCACCAGCAACAATTCCCAGTTAGCATAAGTTTGCTGCAATACGGAATCAATAGTGGCTCCAACGAAAGCTTCCGCATTGTACACCGGCACTATGACTGAAATTAAATGCTGCATATTTTGTTCTCCCTTAATACTAACGTTTTATTCTTGCTGCTATTTTAGCCGGATTAAGGCTTACAGCCAACAAAAGGTACCACATCCGTTTCAGCAGATTTTTCTGAAAGAGGAATCTGCGATAAAATTTAAGATGATAAAATGTAAGCCTGGTTTTGAGCTTACCATAATTGGTATGAAACAATTCATTACAAATTATGTAAGGCTCACTTATAGCCTTATAATTCAGATCATTTGAAACACTGCCTGCATGTACGCGTACATAAGTAAGTGGCTCCGGCAGATTTTGCATGACGGCACCTTCTGCAATCATCCTGGCAAAGATAGCATAATCCTCGGCAGGCACGTATTGCTGTTGATAACCGTATTTAATAAAAAGTGCTGTTTTGCCCATTACTGTTCCATGCAACACACCATGCATTGCTGTATGGTATCTTTTCTTTATCTCCTCAAATGAAGCGGGGAAATTGCTTTTAAAAATTACTTTACCGGTGTCACTGTCAAAATACGCTGCATTGCTGCCTACCACATCCAATTCTTTATTACCTTCAAGCAGCTCATACTGTAGCCTGATACGTTCCGGATGTACATAATCATCAGGATCAAGCCGCAGCACATATGCACCGGTTACTTCTTTTAAGCCTATATTGAGTGCGTTTGCAAAACCCTGGTTCTGCTGCATTAATACAGGTTTGAGGATATCTGTTTCTTCGGATAATTTTTTCAGGATAGCAGCGGAATCATCTGTAGAGCCATCATCCACCACAATAATTTCCTTCGGCAATACAGATGAGTTCATGATTGAATCAATAAACTGCTTAAGGTATTTGCCGTTATTATAATTAGCCGAAACTACTGATACATTTGCCTGTTGCTGCTTCATAATATGCTGATAGATTAACCGGTAATAAATATATGCAACCGACTAACCATTAGTGGCTACGGCGCTTTTCTTTCCCCGGCTGAAATGCTCTTTCACGATCTTCAGCGTGCCTGATGCGAGGAATAACAGGTTCATCTTTTCAAATGAAAAAGTTTTCCTGAACAGTGATGCGAAACTTTTTATCCAGATGCCCGGGCTGTTGAAATAATACCAGCCCCAGGTACCACCAGCACCTGATTTCATTTTACGCCGGCTACCGGCCGAAAGCGGATACCTGGCACCATAATTATAAAATATCTGATAGATTTCCATTACCTGCGTTGTCAGCTTCACCTGATTACGTATAGTGGTAGCATGCTGACGAAAATTATTCAATGGTTCATTGAGATAATAAAAATCCGTTTTTTGCGCCATCTCCAGCCACAATGACCAATCCGCCGCTACCAGGTATTTTTCAGAAAGCACGGCATCACCGGTATACAATTCTCTCTTAATCAGGGCAGCACTCAAATTGGGGATCACGCAGGAGTAAAAAAGAAAGTCGGTCATTTCCTGTCCGGTAATGACACTATCCTGGCTGCATTTGACACGAAACGATTTTTCGCGTCCATCGTAGTCATTTGCAAATACGGCTCCTTTTTCATCAACGAGATTACTTTTAGAATAGGCTACTCCCAGGCCTTTATGCTGTGTAATGGCATTTACCAGCTTTTCTATTTGAGCAGGAGCAGCAAAATCATCACACTGGGCAAACAGTAGATAAGTTCCTTTTGCGTATTTAACACCATAGTTACTTGCTTTTACATAACTCCCTGTATTTTTTTCCAACAGGTGCAAAGATACTTTTGGATGATCAGTGTATTTCTTCAGTACATCGCGGCTGCCATCTGTAGAGCAATCGTCTACTATTATCAATTCTAAATTGCTGTAAGTTTGTTCCAATATGCTGTTCAGCGCCTGTTCTAGGTATTCAACATGGTTATAACTGGTGAATACCACACTTACTAATTCATTCATTCCTTAAATTTTATTTTTTAATAGTCCTCTTTCTTCCAGTTCACCCAGGGAGCGTTTGTAGTCATCTACATTATCCGGTATATCTTCCTGTGCCTGTACCCAATCCAGGAATTGATAAAGTCCTTTGTTAAAGCTCCAGGATGGTTCAAAGCCGAGCACTTCTTTTAACATGGTAAGGTCTGCATAGTTATGCCTTATATCACCTTCGCGGAAAGCGCCTGAAATAAATATTTCCGATTTGCTTTTCAGGTAATGCACAATTTCTGCCGCTACTTCGTGAACAGATGTAGCAACGCCACTACCTACATTGAGTATATGATGTCCGTTAATGCTGTCATCAAGACACTTCACAGTAGCATTCACCACGTCGGCTATATAAACGAAGTCACGGCTTTCCAGCCCATCTTCAAAAATGTTGATCTTCTCATTCCTGAGTGCCAGGCGCGAAAATATAGAGAGGATTCCTGTGTAAGGGTTCTTCAGTGATTGTCCCGGGCCAAATACATTCTGGTAACGCAAGGCAAATCCTTTGATACCTTTAAGTCTTGTGGCCAGTATTACCATTTGTTCCTGCACCTGTTTGGTAATACCATAGAAAGAAGAAGGATGTATCCTGGAAGATTCATCTGTCGCTAAAATCTCAAGATCATGCCGGCCACTTACAGGATCAGCAACTTCGAAGTTGTTACTAATGCTGGCTGCTGTTCTTGCTCCGGGGTATACAATTCCATGCTCCGGTGATTTATATTTCCCTTCGCCGTATATCGACCTGGAAGAAGCTACGATAACAGTTTTCAGCTGATGCGGTTCGTTCACAATATAGTCGCACAAATAAGCCGTAGCCAATATATTGATGTTCGTATAGTGGGCAATGTTATACATAGATTGTCCGGTTCCTGTTTCTGCGGCCAGGTGTATAACACTGTCATTCTTTTGAAGGCAATCATAAAAAAGCGCTTTATCGGAAACATCACCGTGTATCAGCTTTACAGCGTCGGCGAGATCAGCCGGGAGTTCTTTTTTAGCACCGTGGATCTGCGGATTAAAGTTATCAAGAATGGTTACCTGATAGCCCATTCCAATCAATTTCCGGGCTATATTTGATCCAATGAAACCAGCACCTCCAGTAATTAAAACTTTTTCCATAATTGCTTATTTAACGGATACCCATTTATTAAGTTCCTGATCAAATTTTTTTATCACTCTTGCCGGGCAGCCAACGGCTATGCAATAATCCGGTATATCAGCAGTGACTACCGAGTTTGCGCCGATCACACTGTTCTTTCCGATACTTGCCCCAATTATACAAACATTTTCTCCTATCCAGGCTCCGCTGCCAATCCGCACCTTTGCTTTAAAAACAACAGGCTGGTCAATTACCGGTCTGCTGATATCTTCATAACTATGCAGGTTGTCCGATATGTAAACCTTATTGGCCATCAGTACGCTTTTTTCAATGTGTACGCTTCTGACAGCAACAATATGTGAAAAATCGCCAATGGCGCAATTCTCTTCAATGATGATCTCCGGCTCATGCTCATCAATTTTCACAGCTAGCAACCATCCCTGGCGTTGCACCATGGAATTCCTTTTTACGGTAATATATTTCTTCCCTGTTACCCTCACCGAAAACAGTACAGCAGATTTAAAGTCCAGATATTTATAATTCCTTGCATTAAGCAGGTAATAAATAATCCTGGTAAATTTATTCCAATACCGCATAGGCTGGTCACTTGATTTTAGTATCATGATTGCCGGATGGCTGATTATCAGCACTTCCCAGCCACTTTATTACTTTTGCCGGACTCCCTGCCGCAACAACCCTGTCCGGTATCGATTTGGTTACAACCGATCCAGCCCCGACCACGCTATTCTCTCCGATAGTTACTCCCGGCAGGATGATGGCATTTGCTCCAATCCAGCAACCTTTCTTCAATGTAACAGGCCTGGATAAATGATGTCCCTGGTCATAGATCGGTATGTCAGGATTATCGAAATTATGATTTGTTACGTAGATATGCACCCCACTGCCTATCAACACATCATCTTCAATTGTTATACTTACATCCAGATTAGCGGATGCACCATGCAAATGGCTGCAGGGCCTTATAACGACTCTTTTCCCGATAGATATCTTAGAGCAGCCTACAGCATATGCGCCAGGCCGGAATAATGCGGTGTCAGCAAAATAAAGAAACTTCCGTTTACACAATTTGAGCATGGTTGACTGAAAATGCAGCTTCCAGTGTGTACCCGGAATATCCGGTCCGATCCGGTCCGCATCTCTCCAGAACTTCAGCCTGTTTCTTAGTTCTTTGACAAACATTATCATTATTTTTATATTCTACATTTATCTGCCTGGTATATTCATGTCACTTTCCTGCTGATTGCTTCCAGGAACCGGCCCGGGTTTTCAAAAGACTGATAGAGCTGCTGCAGCCTTTCATTACCATAATCCCACCAGGCTGATTCCTCCAACTGCCTGCAAACATCTTCTTCAAACCTGTATTTTATAAATTTGGCCGGCACCCCGCCTACAATGGCATAGGCAGGAACATCCTTGGTTACAACGGCACCTGCCGCAATAACAGCTCCATTTCCTACTTTCACACCATCGAGTATAACCACGTGCTGTCCGATCCACACATCATGACCTATTGTTACTTTTTCACCAGTTGCAAATTTATCTTCAGCACTGAAAACCCTTACCAACGGGGTATTCTTTAAATAAAAAGCAGGATGTGTACTCACGCCTTCCAGGTTATGCATACCTGGTCCGATACAAACCCCCGGGGCAATGGAACAAAAATTTCCGATGACAGTATTGAATATAGCGCTATATCTCTGGATATAGGTATGCGCTCCTATAGTAGCCTGGCCGATGATTACCTGTTCAAATATCACGTTGTCTCCACCAAACGATACATCAGCAGCTATTTTTGCGGAATAATGGAACCGGCAGGTGGAATTGCGTTGCTGCGCAACAGCAAGCCTATAGCGATCCTTTACCTGGTCTGTTACAGACCTGATAAAATTACGGATGAAAATTGTCAGCCACATAATAGATAAAGGCGTTAGTTAAGAAAGCTGTTAATAAAATCAACATTGCGCTGTGTATTCTTTCCGTCCAGCGGGCCAATATACTTTTCCAATACAGTTTTGTTCAGGAAATTGTTATACACCGGATCAATATTATAGAATGCTTTGATCTTATCTTTTAGCTCTTCCCTGCTCCGGGCCATTACCAGTTCTGAATTTCCATCGAAAGGCCTGTTAATTATATGTTGGTCTTTTTTATAATACAATGCAGGTATCCCTAATATAGATGCCTCAAATAATGTTTGGGAATAAAACGAAATGTACAGATCCGCCAATTGCACCACCTTGGTAAAAGGTGCTTGCTGTTCAACGGTTATGTTCATGCCGGGAAAATACTCCTGGAGGAACTGCGTGTACTGAGATACGTAGCCATTAGCTCTTACCTTCAGAATAATGTTATTTTTATATCCTTCTTTGCGGAGTTCATCTAATATTTCGAGCAGGTCATACAGGAAATCAAATTCATATGCCAGGTACGAATTCATATCTACAGGATTGTAGCCTCCTGCACCAATCACTATCACAGGATCTTCCCGGTTAATCTCTTTCTTAGGCAATCCGATATAATTATCCATTCTCGGATCTCCAAGGCACACTGCATTTTGAGCACCTCCGAAATAATCTTCTCTGATCAGATCTCCATAGCTGTTTACCCAATCGGAATCCCTGGCATCATAGGCGAAATTATTTGCAAGAATACCATTAATGATCATATAAACAGGAATGTTATTGCGCTTGCAGTAGTTCATGATCAACCTGTTTTCTATCCAAAGATCTGTTACAGGTACCATCAGCTTCAATTGTTTATTGCTGAAAAAAGCAGTGATGTCCGCTATACGCGAATACGCAATCTGCAGCAGCTTAGGTAAACGTGGCAGGATCATTTCATACAGCCTCGCAGCAATATCAAAACCATCTATCTCCCATTTATATTTCGGCATATCTTCAAATAACCGGAGATTGGCAGCAATAGCGGCGGCAGGTACGCGTTTCCCGCGGTAGAAGATTCTTCTTTCACTTAATACATTCCGGGGGCTGCTATAATTAGCCATGATGATGCGCACATCATCCTGTTTTTTTAGTTCATCAATGATAGGCGCTGTAGGATAATAATGCTGCATATAAACAGCCGGGCGTCCTTTCTTTGTTATGAAATCACGGAACATACCAATATAATCAAACATGCGTAAACCGGCACGCCTGATCTTCTTACCCAGTGAATCGTTCTCTATCTTGGATTCCATCCACTTTGAGATGGGGAAATAATAAGTAGTTGTTGTACTATTGTTATTGGGTTTATCAAGCCATTTTACCCTGGGGTATAAAATATCCAGCCATTTCCTGAGTATCGGATCAGTTCCGGCACAAATGATTTCCTGGTAAGGGATATTTCTCAACGAATACAGGTTGATAAAGAAATGTACATTGTAAGAAATATCATTGAGAATATTGAGCAAAAAAGCATTTCCTGCAGCAACTCCCTGGTAGGTAAATACATCATTGCCGTCTTTATCCTGATACCAGCGATTAAGAAAATGATGCAACTCATAATTCACTGTTTCCAGGTAATCGCGGTCAAGGATATGATCCAGGTAATACACTGTGGCCTGCGCTTGCTCTAACAACTTCACCAGTCCAAGATCCATTGCTAACACAAGATCCGTTGCTTTATTGAAAACATCCGCGCAGGCTTCCCAATGAGCCCTGTCTTCGACAATAAATATCCGGTTAAAATCCTTCTCAGGAATCCTGATATATTTTCGCTCCATTTTTAGCCTCATTTATAAAACAATTTCGGTCTTAGCTGCTGTAACATTCCCAATACATACTGCCTGAAAATTCCTGATGTAATATAATATACAACTAGTCCCAGCATTGATATCACCCCTATTACAACCAGGTACCAGAAAAGATTTATTTTACTATGCCCCACAGGAATATGCGATCTCACCAATAGGCAGGCGCCTACTATCACCAGGATAGGCAGCACTGCAGGCAGTAATATTTTTTTGACAAAAGAGCCGATACTGATGTGCAGAATTTGACAGCTCATCAGAAAGTAGGCCAGCGCTGCCAGGAAAAATGATACCAGTTTAAATACAGCAAAAGAGGTAAGTCCCCAGAAAGAATAGGTAGTAGCGACCCCCACCCAAAATATAACAGGCAGCATAGCACTGGTGTAATAGATCATCTTTACACGTTCATAAGCCATGATGAGTATCCCTGCAGGAGATGAAATAAAGCTGAATAGATAACACAAAATCAACAGTTGTGTAATATATACGGAAGACATATAGCCCGGGCCCACCCAGTTCATCACCAATGTGCCGGATGTAAGCGCGAGACAGATGACAGGAAAAACAGTAAGCGGTAGTGTGATCACCAGTACATTCACAAAGACCTTTTTTAATCCTTCAATATCGTTAGCACCTACATAGTGATTGAATCTGGCAGTGAACGGAGAAAACAATATCCCGAATAAAGACCGGATATAGGTGATCATGGTCAGACCTATCGCGTAAACTGCCACTGCTTCGGCCCCTATCATTTTACCAATGACAAAAGGATCCAGCTGGTAGTAGAGTATCCAGCAAACTGTTAAGATAACGGAACTGAATGCCAGCTTCTTTGTTTTATCAAACAGTTCTTTTGAATATTTAAACGAACGTAGTAATAAGCCAAGATCATAATGCAGCCTCTTTTTTACCTGCCATATACCAGCCAGCATCGCTACTGCATTACATAACTGGGTGAACAGGAAATAGCCAACCAGTGAATAATTTCCGGGATGAAAAAAATAAAAAGTGGAAGCAATTTTACATACATTGGCTACTATCAGCAATCGCTGGAAATGATAGTCTTCCAGCCGTACTGCAAAGATCACCTGCAACATGCGCTGCAAAATGAAGGTGGGTGAAAACAAAGCCAGCATCACCAGCAATGCTCTTGCAATCTTCGTTTCATCAGGCTTCAGGCCATTCACAATCATCTCCGGGTGCAAGGAAATCCCCAACATCATGACCATAAACAATCCGACAAATACCGTAAAAATAAATGCCACAAAGCCTACAATCTTTACTTCCTCTTCGCGATCATTTCTTGCATAGGATTCACTGGCATATTTTAACCCAGCACTGATAAAACCAAAGTCTGCATATGAAAGAAATATATTCAATGAAACAATGATGGTATAGATCCCAAATAAGGATCTATTTGAAGACAAAAACGGCGTTACTACAAATAACGTCCCGAAATTCAGCAGGATAGAAATAAACTGCCACAAATAAATTTTAATATACTTACCTAACATACTCGCAGATGCTTTGTGAATTACATTTTCAATTGCACTTTATCAAATAGCTGTCCAACCGCCATCCACTATTAAATTATGCCCCGTTATATATCTGGAACCATCTCCCAGCAAAAAGCCTATAGACGGTGAAATATCATCCGGCATTCCTAATCTTTTCAAAGGAACTTTATGTTCATATTGTTGAACAAATGCTTCGGGCTGATGATTAAAAATGCCTCCGGGGGAAACACAATTTACCCTTACATTATAAGGACCGTAATATGCAGCCATATACCTGGTGAAATTAATTAATCCTCCTTTAATAGCTGCATATGCAGATGGATTAACCATTGGCGTGCCTTCATAGATTGTAAAATCAGGGCCGGTTACACCATAAATAGAAGCCACATTAATAAGGCTTCCCTGCTTTTGTTTCATCATCTGATTTAGCACCAATTGGCAGCATTTCACATATCCAACCAAATGCCAGGATACATTTTGTTCAAATGATTCCATCGATTCTTCACTAAAAGGAACTTTTCCCCAATCCGCTGTACGTGGATAAGCATTATTAACCCATCCATCAATCACCCCATACCTATCAAGAATAAGATCCAGCACCTCTTTGATAGATTTAACATCTGTAATGTCGGCATATAGCACGCCGAGATCCAGATCATTTTTTAATGATCTGTCAATAGAAATTACCTTTGCTCCTTCATTGCGCAAATATTTAACAAATTCATTTCCCAGCTGGCCTTCGCCGCCTGTTACTGCGATTACTTTATTCTCAAGATTATTCATCCCCCAAACAAATTTTTAGTACCTGAAAAGCTTCTTCAATATTATTCATATTTGGCAATAACTTATTATCCAGGAGAGACAGAAAATACATCATCTGTTGCTCATAGGTATATTGTATCTGAACATCAGAAGAAAAAATTAATTGCTCGTTGCTCCATACCTTTTGCGATATCAGATCAGCTAAAATGGTCCTGTCCTCCAGTACAATTTCACAAGTTCGTTTTGTATCTACCCTGAAATAATTCAGAATGATGTTAACAGCAAATTGATCATAAGAAAGCAGATAATTTGCATAATCAACTGCATTAATATTCAGGGAAGAATTACTTCTAAGTATTCTTTGGGTTGATACAGGTTGTCCCCATAACCAGGAAACGTAATCCAGCTCATGGATTAAATCCAGATTAACCCCGCCCCCCATATCGCTATTAGCACTATATATCTTCCTGAAATCCGTACCGGGACGCCAATCCGGCAAATATGACCCACAATAAACATTTACTTCATTGACCTTCTTTTTCTCTTTTAAAAGAAGCTCTTTTAAAAACAGGATGCAGGGATGAAACCTTAAGTTACAGGCAACATAAGTCCTTATTTCGTTTTTATTACAAAGCGCAATCAGTTCTTCTCCTCCCTGTACTGAATGAAAAAGCGGTTTTTCAATGAACAATGGTATCTTCAGATGAACCAACTGTTCTATAGTGATATAGTGGGCAAATGTAGGGTTTGAAATAATGGCAAAATCAAACAAAACACCAGGCTCACCAATACTTGAAATATTATGGACATGCAGCACTTCAGATGGATGTTCTCCTGACCGCAAGGCATAAATACTAACATCCTTATTAATTGTTAATAATGCCTGAATATGCTTTTTTGCAATAGACCCTAAACCAATTATGAGAACATTCATAATAAAAAGTCCAGTTTTTTATTTCGCATCAAATATTCCATAAAACTAAAATCGATCTCATGGTCAAGATCAAAGCAAACATGAGGAACTACGTATACCAGTGACTTGTCGGTCAGCGCTGAAGGGAAGTTTTTTTCAAAGAACGCTCTTTTATAAATGTAAAAAGAAGCATTCATATCATATACTTTGGGCGAAGATTGTCTTGTAAGAAAATTCCCCTTTTTACATAATTTATAGTATCCGTCCTCCGCTTGCTCTACCATATTAAAATATGGATTTCTATTCGCCGGGCTAACTGAAAAAATATTGAGTGCCTTATCATCTGCAATAAGCATTTCCAAAGCGTTATTGAGATCTTCTACTGTCCTTAAAGGAGCCGTAACATCAAGGTCTATCAGGTAATCAAACCGGGTATTGCTGCTCTTTTCCTCAAAGTTCAAAACATCTACAATGGCCGGCATTTTACCAATGGTATCTGTAGCAAGAGATTCCGGTCTTTTATATTCAGAAGTCAGTCCAAGTTCCTTTGCCGCCGCTATGATTTCTGCTGAGTCAGTGGACAGACCAATAGTACAATTCTTCTCTTTTGCGAATTTCCGGGCAACATTGATGGTGTAACCAATGAGCGGAATACCCGCCAGCGGGCGTATATTCTTCCCTGGTATACCTTTAGAGCCTCCTCTTGCACAAATGGTAATTAAAATATTCATCTTAAAATTTAATATGTTTGATATCATTTTGTGCCTTTTCAAAATCATCAGGTCTTCCAATATCCAGCCAGTAGCCTAATATCGGGTAGTGAATTACCTTTTTCTTTTTAGCGATCAGCAATTCCATGAAATCTGTGGCATTAAAAAATGTGTTACTGGGCATAAACTCCAGTAAACTCTTTTTAAAAAGATAAATTCCACCATTAGAATAGTAACTGTAAGTAGGCTTCTCATCAAACGAAATCACCTGTCCGTTATTAATTTCTAAAACAGCATAAGGCACCTTTACCTGATATGGTATACTTGCAATCATTAAATCTGCTCCTGATTCTATGTAAGATTTATAAAAATCTGCAAAATCTATATTTGTGAGTAAGTCTGAATTCATTAACAGGATGTTATCTGTGTTAAAAGAATCCACTAAGCTGAGGGCTCCGAAGGTACCCAAAGGATTTTCCTCTTCTACATATTCTATTTTGATATCCTTTACAGCTCCATTATTAAAATGTGCTTTGATCTGATCACCCAGATATCTGATTGATATAATAATACGGTTGATGCCATAATTAATCAACCTGTCAACATTATGTTCGATAATGGGTTTTGCACCAACTTTCAATAAAGGTTTGGGGCAATTGTCTGTAAGCGGCGATAAGCGCTCTCCTCTGCCTCCGGCCATTAATACAGTATCCAGCGGTAGCAACGAACGTTTTAGCCGCAAGTTTAAAATATCAACAATCCGATGATTCCTATCTACAATAGGAATTATTTTCAGGCTTTTACGCTGAAACAATTCAAGTTGTTCTATAGCATCATAGTCATTCTGAAAGATAAACACCGGATTGGGTTGAATATAATCCAGTATCGGCGTTTCAAAAGTTAATCCTTTTACAAATCCTCTCCGGATATCTCCATCTGTAAGAGAACCGATTAACTTATCTTCCTCATCGGCAACAAACAGAATTGCGTCAATACCTAAGATATTGAGCTTTGCCAACGCATCTCTGATGCTGTCTCTCTGTAGTATAAGATGTTTACGAAAATCCATTATTCCTTATCAATAAATTTAATTAACTGAAAAGCTTCTGCATAATGTACTCCGACTGATGCTCCCCTGAAATGAGCCAATGCGCTGATATTATCAAGACTACGGGGAAAAGGGTGCTCAGCAAGTTCTGATTCATAAACCTTCATTATTTCCAGTTTTTGCTCCAAATATGACGTAATGTCAACATAATAGTTTGGAATAAAAACCCTTTCAGGAAGTGCCGGTGCAAATTCTGTTTCAGAAATACATTCATACATCAGGAATTGTTTAATGTAAGGATATCTGAATGATTTTGTACAGGCTGCAACAGCATCAAATATAATACGATGATCTGAATGCGCATCTGAACGGTTAAGGCAATAGATAATTTCAGGCTTCACTTCCTGAAATATCTTTGATATAGCCGGTACCAATGTTAACAGACTTCCCGAAGTCAGAGACATAGTGGGATAGTCTAATTTATAAGTATTCTTAACGTTTAGCAACTCCCCAACTTTTGTAATTTCTTCCTGCCGGCTGTCTATACGTTCCTGACTAAATCCCTGTTCAATAAAAATATTAGTGACAATAAGCCAATGAACCTCATCACCATTTGCGACGTGCTTTAGCATAGTTCCTCCTGCACCGAGTACTTCATCATCAGGATGCGCAGATATGACAATAACCTTCTTCATGCTAGCATAAATTTGACTTCACTAAAAATTTCTTATCCTTAGGATCCACACTACTTAAAAAATCAGCCATCAACAACGCTGCATCCCCATTTTCATATGGAGACTGAAGTCCGGATATATAGGACCTGTATGTTTCATCGAAGCAGGCTTTTTCCAGCGAGTGAACAATTTCATCCTGCTGATAATCAACAAAAACAACATTACCTGCTGTAAGCCTTCCCTGTTGTCTTCTTCCAATATTAACCACCGGAAGTTTATAAGAGGGAGCCTCCAGGATACCCATGCTAGAGTTACCTGCCAATGCTTTGGCATGACGCAGTAAATTAACAAATTGCAGGCGGGGCAATGTCTTATTAAAATGTATAAAAGGTTTGGATTCAAATTCCTTAATCACACTCAGGATGTCATAGGCACCGGGATCAGTATTGGGATAAGATGCCACTACTTTATAATTATGTTTTTTTGCAAAAACTTCCAGGCTATCCAAAGCTATCTTCATTTGTTCAGCTGCAATATCTTTTTCAGAGGATAACGGATGTTTAACTAAAACAATATAATTCCCGTCCGTTATATCAAAGTTCATATAGGCAGACAATTCCTGTAGTGAGATGGCCGGCGTGTTATGAATATTTGACATGGCGGGATTACCTGTAAACAATACCCTGAATGCATCTTCATGCAAATGATTGACAAGATTATCTGCGTAATTTTGTGTTGTGGTGAAATGGATATGTGCCAGCTTGGAAACGGCTACCCTTACAGGATCATCTCCATTTCCCCAAACAGGATCACCACCACCGATATGTACTGTCAGCACATTCATATAGTTACCTACAATAGCAGTTGCAATACTCTCTTCCCTGTCTCCTACTACCAAAAGAAAATCAGGCGCCTCCCTCTCTACTGTCTGCGCTAATGCATAAGTCAGAATACCCACTCCCTTTGGCCGCTGCGTTTCTCTGTTTGTCATAAAAAGAGAATCGATCCTGTCTGCAATCACAAATCCGTCTTCTTCAATTCTTTGCACAGTATAGCCATGCCAATCTGAAAGATGAGCTGAGGATACTACTACCTTTACTTCAAACTCACTTCTCCTGGATAAATGAGATAAAACAGGATAAACGATATCATACTCACTCCTAATTCCTGTTACTACAAGTACCTTCTTTTTTTGCATGTCATAATAATTTATGCGCCGCTCTACTCCATTTTTCAATATCCCCATTCACCGATGAACGCCCGAACGCTATCCTTTACTTATCTATTTTTCTAGATTTGATTTATGATGGTAATTAAATCCGATTCTTCATAAACCCTCAAGCTTGGCATACCTATATCACGTGCTCCCCGAATATCAGTTTCTACTTTATCCCCAACAAATAATACCTCGGCAGGTGAACAGATGAAATTTGATAAGAGGAACTCATATGCTTTCGGGGCTGGTTTTTCAAATGCTTTCCCCCATGTTCTCGCATAAACAATCAGATCAAATAAATCAGCTATGCCAAGACATCTAATCTTGTTTTCCTGAACGCTCACATGTCCATTTGTTACTATAGCAGTACGGATATCTTTCTTCTTCAAATATTCCAGTACCGTAAGGGCTGTATTATAAGGAGTGATTGTAATGTTTATATTATTATAAATACTAAAAAGCTCCTCCTGCAACTGCGCCGTATACATATTATTTATCCGGAGCAACTCTCCAAAAATATCAGGATTACTCCTTGAAATGGAACGGTAATCCCTTATAAGTTTTTGTTGATCCAGGTTATTTTTTTTACAAAATTCATCCAACACGCCTTCATAATATAAATGCTCATTATAAAGGGTATTGTCCAGATCAAATGCAACAACTTTTATTTGTTTTTTACTCATAAATTTCTTCGTAATACCTGTACATTGTTTTGTCCTTCACGTCGAAATTATTATGTACTAACTTATCATCTTCATTTCTAAGCAGGCTAATAAAATTGGACAACATACAATCTGAGGCTCTGAGAGAAAGTATTGACCCTCCTCCGATCCTTGGATTAATGTCTGTAAGGAAATAATCGCCCTCATGCTCTCTGAACTGTATACAGTTGAATCCTCTGAAAGAAAACACAGAAGATATTCCAGATATATATTCCAGGATTCTTTCCTTCCTTATAGTTCTGGAAATAATTACTACCCCGGAGTCTACTGCTAGTCTCTCCCGCACCACTGCATTCAGCAATCCTCCCTGATTATCAAAAAGACAGTCGACAGAATATTCCTGTCCGGGTATGAATTCCTGTACAATGTACTCGTTCGGAGGAAGGCTTTCCTGCAAACGCCGCATATCTTCACTATTCTTCTGCAGGATATGTACACCGTTACTGCCCCTTCCTTTACGAGGTTTAACAACCAGTTTTTGTCCTTCGAAACTATCTTTATTTACTGAATATTCCTCTAACATACACAATGGCTTCAATGGAACTTTTCCTTTGAGTGCATTATTGAGTATATATTTATCTGTTATTTTTTCTAACGTGTCCTGACCAGGGTGAAACAATCTGCATCCGACTGAAAGCAATTGCTGCTCAAAGGATGACAATAAAACAATCTCATTTTCAGGGCCTGATATAATCCATTTAGCCTTTGTTTTCTGAATATTTTCCAGATACTGTTCACAAACAGTTGCTTTGTTTGCATCGACTGCCTTGTCAACAATAAAAAAATCGTCAACCAGTAAACGTCCCGCACTTTTCTCTGTAATATCACTTCCTATTACGTAAAAATCATTCTCCTGCAATAACTTTATTATTCCTGCTGAAGGCAGAGAGCTTACGGCTGATCTGATTACTTTTATTTTGCCCATTTATAATCTAATGAAACCTTTTTAAAAAACTATCAATTCATCCTCTTCATAGTTCCGGCTTGCTTTTCCACCTATTACCTGATCCCATAACATAGGGCTAATTCCTGTTCCAGGTCTTTTTACAGTAAGATTCTCTTCCGTAAAAATTTCTCCGGTTTTTATACTTTTTGCAGCAACAATACTTTTTCTCGCAACCGCTTTATTTTTAAGTTCTGATGCGGAAGCTGCCTTAACTCCATTTCCTAATGCAAGCTCTATATTCCTGATCGCTGAAACCATTGCCTTCAGCTCTGCAGGCTCCAGGGAAGATTTGTGATCAGGCCCCTCCATTGTTTTATCAAGTGTAAAATGCTTTTCTATGATAGTGGCACCAAGACTAACGGCTGCTACCGGGACTTCAATACCTAGCGTATGATCAGAATATCCGATTTCAACACCCAACCGGTTTTTTATTTCCAACATTGCCAGTAAATTAACATCCTGCATAGGAGTTGGATATTCCGTGTTACAATGCAATACTGTTATATCTTCTTTTTTTGTGCCGGCTCCTGTTAATGCTTTAATAGCATTCTCTATGTCTTCCATATCAGCCATGCCCGTAGACATAATGATTTTAGGAAATGCAACTGCCATTTTCCGGAGATAGGGAAGATTGGTAATTTCACCAGATGGTATTTTACCTAATTTAATTCCCAACTTGTATAAAAGATCAATGCTATCCAGGTCAAATGCTGTAGACAAGAAATTAATGCCTTTACTTTGAGCGTAAGCTATCAACTCTATGTGCGCAGCTTCATCCAGTTCCAGCTTCTTCAGCATGTCCTGTTGACTTTCAGCGCTGGAAGTGGTTTGTTTCTGGTAATCTGCTTTTCCCGCAAATTTGCTGGCTATTTTATTTGCTTGAAATGTCTGGAATTTAATATAGTCCACTCCAGCATTCAATGCTTCATCAATAAGCAGTTTGGCGTTGTGCAGGCTGCCATTATGATTAACTCCGGCTTCAGCAATTATGATAACTTTCCTTTTCATATTCATCTTTTTATTTGATGGCACGGATTCCCTACGTATGTTCCTGAAGTCTCTATTGTGCGATTAACTATCGTCCCGGCACCAATTAAAACGTTGTTACAAATTGAAATTCCATTTACCAATATGCTGCCACTCCCAATAAAAGTTTCGGCTCCCACCCGGCATCCACCATTTACCACTGCGCTGGTAGAGACATGAACAAAGTCTCCTATTTCGGCGTCATGCTCTATATTAGCGTTGGTATTAATTATTGCGTTGGTGCCAATAATTACATCAGCATTTACGTTTACACCATTCATAAGAATAGTACCCTCTCCTATGCTACTTCTTTTTGAAAGAATGGCAAGCGGAGAAATAATGGTTGCCAGTTTACCTTTGCAATCCCTGACCTTTTTAGCAATATTCATGCGTGCTTTCGCATCCTTAATTTGTCCAACTGTGATTAGAAACATTGTCTTATCATTGACAAAAAAAGATATCTCTTCATCTGTGCCTAATATATCGTACCCACTTAACTTTGTTCCTACTTTTTCCTTCACATCAAGAATTCCTTTTATAACAAAACCCTCAACTGATTCTATCACCTCAATGCATGATTTACAATGCCCACCTCCTCCAATTAGTATCAGTTCTTTTTTTTCCATGTGTACTGTAATTAAAATCTTACACTGCTAGGAATATTCACCACCCTTTCTTCCAGCCATCCCGCATTTTCCAGGGAATCTGTCTGGCAATGCTGATACATGGGCAATTTATTCATCAGTCGCCAGATTGGTCTGCACATAACCTGATTATCATTGGCCATTTTAAGAAAAGTATTACGCTCTTCCAGATTGGGCATTAATAAAGCATTCAGCCAAAAATTTGCCTTCGCGCCCTCTATTTCTGTAATGAAAGGTACTCCAACCTTGTCAAAATAAGACTTATAAGTAGCCGCCAATTCCCTTTTATTCTCAACGAAACTGTCTAACCGTTCCAGCTGAGCACATGCCAATGCAGCGGTTATATTAGGCAAACGATAATTGTAGCCAACCTCATCATGCATAAATTCCCATTGGTGAGGCACCTTCGCTGTGGTAGAAAGATGCTTTGCTCTTTTAGCTATCTTTTCATCATTTGTAACAATAGCTCCCCCTGCCCCGCAGGTTACAATTTTATTACCATTGAAGCTAAAGGTTCCTAATAAGCCAAAGCTTCCTGTATGCTTCCCCTTATAGTAACTACCTAAAGATTCTGCAGCATCTTCTATAAGCTTAATATTATACGCATCGCATATTTCCTTTATTTCGTCTATTCTTAAAGGGAAGCCGAAAGTATGCATTGGGATACAGGCTGCAATCTTCCTCCCACTGACTTTATTTATACAAATTCCTTCTGCATTCACTTCAGTATGCGATGCTAAAAAATTCCGCAATGCTGAAGGAGAAAGTCCCATGGTATCCTTATCCACATCAACAAATACAGGAATCCCTCCTGCAAAACTTATTGCATTAGCGGTAGCAACAAAAGTCAGTGACTGTGTAATAACCTCATCTCCCTGGTTAACGTCTGCAAGTATTAGTGCAAGATGCAGGGCGGTGGTACCATTTACTGTTGCAACAGCAAATTTAGCGCCCGTAATCTCCACCATCATCTCCTCAAATCTATTAACATACGCTCCTACAGATGATACAAATGTAGAATCCAGTGTATCTAACACATATTTACGCTCATTTCCCGCAAAGTAAGGAGTATGCAACTGGATAAGGCCTTGGGGAGTATTAAAAGCAGATCTGATAAAATTTATTATCTCTTCAAAAATCATATGTTATAGATATCAGCTTTGTATTGTTTTAAATGCTGTTCATTTCTGAACCAATCAATTGTTTCAGCCAAACCCTGATCCAGATTATATTGCGCATTCCATGAAGTATGCTCCTTTATTTTTTCACACGATCCGAATAGTCTGAATACTTCACTTTTTGCAGGTCTTGTTCTATCAGTATCGTACAATATTTTTGCTGCCGGATTGATCTGATCGATTAACTTCTGTGCCAGCTCACCTACACTAATCTCTGATTGAGTAGCAATATTACAATCCGTTCCTATCAGACTATCTGACTTGGCGATAGCAATAAAGCCATTTGCAGTATCCTTCACATATAATAAATCTCTTGTTGGGGTAATATCGCCAAGTTTTATTTCATTTTTACCGGCAAGCAATTGTGTTATGATAGTTGGAATAACTGCTCTGGCTGATTGCCTTGGGCCAAAAGTATTGAATGGTCTTACTATAGTAAGCGGCAGATTGAAACTGCGATAAAAAGATTCTGCGATACAGTCAGCACCTATCTTGGATGCAGAATAGGGGGATTGGGGTTGTCTTGGATGATTTTCATCAATGGGAACATATTGTGCAGTACCATACACCTCAGAGGTGGAAGTTACCAAAACTCTTTCTATATTGAGATCTTTAGCTGCCTGCACAATATTCAAAGTACCTTTTACATTTGTATCAATATAAGAATCCGGAGAATGATAGCTGAATGGGATAGCAATCAATGCTGCCAGATGAAACACGATATCAATATCTTTCATGGCAGTTCTCACACCATTTGGATCGCGGATATCCCCCGAAAATATTTCCAGTTGTGATAATACTTCCTGTGGTAATGTATCCAGCCATCCCCAGCTATTAAAAGAATTATAATATACAAAAGCCTTAACCTTGCAGCCTTCCTGCAATAAGCGCTCCGTCAGATGGCTACCAATAAAACCATCTGCACCTGTAATTAATACTCTTTTATTTCTTAAATCCATACTTGTAATCTATGTCAAAATTATAAACATCAAAACCTGCAAACATTGTACTGTTCTGATTCAGTTGAAGTAACCTTCATTATGCCTACACAAAAAGATCTTTTAGCAGCTTACGGATAATTAATATGATCACGATCAGAAAACCTCCACCAATGCCACCCAGCATTAGACCTTTAACCTTACCAAGCTTCTCTTTTCTCAAAGGCAGAATTGGAGTATCTACGATTTGAATAATAGGAGTTTCCTGCGCCATTGTAATCTTGGCCAGTTCAAGGTTTTTAACAACTTCAGCATACATCGTCTGTAATACTAACTTATCTCTCGCAGCCAGCTCCATACCAACGCCAGCGATCTGTTTTGCCGGATTCATATTTAAATCCTGTACCTGTGCTGCAGAATAAGTTTTACGATTAAGCATTATTTCCAGAGAATCCGCTTCCGATTGTAAGCGGTCAACGTTAGTCTGAGATCGCTGTGTTTTAGTACTTATATAAAATGCAGTGGCTTCATTAACCAGGCGCTCTACAAAAAATTTGGAGAAAAGCTCATCCTCGTTTTTACAGCTTACCAATATAAAATCAAGTTTCTTATCTACCTTTTCTACTTTCAACTGAGATTTCGCAATACTCAGCTGAATCTCATTTAGTATACTATCCTGTTGCAATGTAAATTTCCCCCTGTCAGCGCCAGTCGGGTACTTAACTGCCTTTAGTTTGGGTTTGGTCCATCCGTCACGCAACTGATTGAAATCAATATAACGCTCTATAAGTGTGCTTTTCTCTCCATTAATATCAACAACTGAGAGCAATACTTTTTCTATCATCAGCCTTGACTTGAGAAAAGCCATTACATTCTCTCCCTGAAACACGCCGCTTCCTCCACCTCCTCCCAAATCAATTCCAAACTGGCTGGCTATTCCCGAGTAAGCACCCAAAGCACTACCATTATTATCTTCCGCAACAAAGGTCAGTTCAGCAACATATTTGGGCTTTAGAACAAAAGCCAAAATCAGGCCGACAGCAGCCCCTAATAAACCAAACAACACAATAACCCACCATTTTTTCAATAAATATCTCCACCAAACCTGCAATTTAAGAATGAGCTCTTTAATAGAGATTTCATCATTTTCTTTAGTTTCTATATGTGAATTCGTATGCGATACTTCCATCTAATTCTTTTTTCGGCAATATATAGACCCTTACTTAATCCTTGTTAATATTGTTACTATAATCAGCGCAATAGAAGCTACTCCTGTACTGATTCCCAGCACTTCCTGGCCTGATAAACCCTTGTGGTTTCTTTTGGAGGGTATAAATATTTCAGCTCCTGGCCTAACTTTCGGGTATTTATTAAAAAATACCACCTTTCTTGTATTTTTCACTTCTCCGTTAGCATATACAATATAACTCCTCCGCTTCAATGCTGAAGCGGTATAGCCCCCGGCGCCTCTTATATATTCTCTAAATGAGTATTCTCTGTCAAAACGAACTTTCTTTGGAAAATATACTTCTCCAAAGAGTTGTACCGTCTGTAATTTTTTAGGAACTTTTATGACATCGCCCTCCTCCAGTAGTAAATCATATTTTGATCCTGGCTTGATCATAATCTGGTCCAGATTAATTCCCAGTAATTGATATTTACGTTCTATAGCACTCTTAACGCTTGATATGTCTGAGCTGTCCTGTAGCTTATTGTAAAACAATTCCAGCTTATTGTTTAACAATGCACTATCACTACTATTAATATATGTTTTGCGTAATAAAACAGCTCCTTCAGGAAAAGCCTCAGGTCTTAGTCCTCCTGAACGGGCTATCAAATCTGAAATACGTTCTTTTTTACTCAGAATAGAATATCGGCCAGGGAATACTACTTCACCATCAATCTGCATATTAGCCTGTTCGTTATAACCTGGTGATTTACGAATTACAATTTCATCGAAAGGCTCTAATAAGATTCTTTCTCCTGCAACACTGGCAAGATCAGCACTGATATCGAGCTGTTTTACAATTGCTTTGCTGCTATCCTTGCTGTCATATTCCCCTTTTCTGATCCTTCTTGCAATTTCAATGTGTTTAGTCGATGCCGCATCTGTTAGTCCTCCTGCTAATAAAATCAGATCCTCCAGATGCATACTGTCTGCAAAAGGAAACCCACCTGGTTTATTCACTTCTCCGGCGATACTCACCTGATACTGCTGACGCAGATCCACTTTTGAAAAAACAATCACGCTATCTTCCTTTTTTAAAGGGATCAATGTCTTTCCACTTATTACATCCTGTACATTAAAGCTGATGATAGCTGGTGTAAAATCATCCTGTAACCTGCGGATAATCCCTCTGGTTAGTGAGGCTTCTTCTCTTACGCCATCTGCTTTTTTAATAAGGTCAGTAACTGTCATATTTGGCTCCATACCGTAATTACCCGGATGGAAAACAGCCCCGCTGACAGTAATTCTATTACTGAACCGATTCAAAATTGAGTCTACAAAAAACTGGTCACCAGATTTTAATTTGAAAGAAGCTATTTCATTAGCAGGTACATTTATAACTTCCCGCTCTTTACTATTAATGCGATAACCAGTAATATTATCTTTAAAGGATCCGTCTGTATACCCCCCTGCATAATCCAGTATATTTTGCAAAGTTTCATTATCCTTTGCCTCAAAAATGGCAGGCCTTTTTATTTCTCCCAATAATTCTACCCTGGTTTTGTAAGGGTTTACCTTCACAATATCCTGATCCTGTAAAACAATATTATTGGTAAGATCTCCTCTGGTGATAAAATCGTAGAGATCAAAAGTTGTGATTACCTGCCCATTCCTGATTACCTGGATACTTCGGAAAGAACCATTTTCATCCGGACCACCGGATACATATAACGCGTTGGCTACCGTAGCGAGAGAAGGCAAAGTATAGGTCCCTGGTCTTTGAATTTCGCCAATTAACAATATACGAATACTACGAATATTACCCAGGGAAACCTGAACGAATGTTTTTCCTGTAGAAATAGTGGAATAAATGGTTGATAGTTGTTTTGTAATCCTGTTTTTTGCCTCTTCCATTGTCAGGCCATTTACATAAACAGGTCCTACGTTCGGGATGCGAATATAACCTTCCGCTGATACTGTAAGATCGTGCTGCACTTCTGAATAGCCATATACATCAATCAATACCTGATCACTCGCCGCCAATCTGTAATTTGCAGGGGTGGGCATTCTGAGATTGGGTTCAAAGGTCAGGTTTTGATTATTGAATAATTCAGCTCCGAATATTTTCTTTCTTTTAACGTCTGTCGGAGATGCATTTTGCCTGAAAAGATCAACCTTACTGGTATCAGTACTATTAAACTCCCTATCAGAATATTTGGTATCCTTCTGAAATGTCTCAGAACTCTTTTTCTTATCCAATAACTTGTCCAGTCCCATCATCTGTATTCTGGCCTTCAACTTCTCCGCCTCACTGGAAGGAATTCCCTTTTGATCAGCATAAGTATCAATATCCGACATTCCCAGATTATTCCGCTGCATTTCGTCAACAATTCGACGAATCTGCGCATCTGACAAATTATCTACATTTACTTGTTTGATCTGGCTTGGTGAAATAGATGGCACCTGCGCCACCACACAAAGGCCAATAAACAGGAACAGCTGGACCAGCAATAATTTTCTAAACATGTAATTATAGGATATAAAAACTTTCTTGAATATACTTTTTTGGAAAAAACCTACCTGGCCACATCCGGATGGACGCCGCCAAATAAGATTGCAAATCTATTAAAAATAACATATAAATGTGATAGGAATTACAATCCCCTAACAGATTTGTTTCTAAATCGTTAGGTATTGTTGATTAAATGTTTAAACACACCATTTTTCATATTAGGATTCGTTAACGACCAAATTCATGCCCAAATTGCCTGGAAATTAATTTTAAGCAAATTATAATATCATAAAAAACATAATATTATAAAATAATAGCAATGCAAATCTATTTTCTATTCTTTTACGTTAATCTATGCAGAGAGTCATTTTGATCATACCTGTTTTCAAAAGTCTATTTACTACTTAAACAAAAGCATCAGCTCCAAAATCCAAAACGGACAGTTCCGGGAAGTGCATTAAAGTCAGTGATTTGTTAATAAAAATCATTATATATCAATCGTTTCTGTTGTTCTCCGAATACACCTTTTACCCTTTTTTTGTTTAAATTAGTTAAGGCAAAACTTAAACATTATGTCGTCTGTTGAATTTAACACCTTGCTCATCGGAAATGCAGATTTCCTGAAACCCTTCGCATTTACCCTCACCAAAGACGCTGAACAAGCCAAAGATCTTTACCAGGAAACCCTCTTTCGTGCACTATCCAACCAGGAAAAATACCTGGAAGGCACCAACATCCGCGCATGGCTATTCACCATCATGCGAAACATATTCATCAATCATTATCGTAAAAAACTGAAACACCGCATGGTGGCCGAACCCAGCGTAAGTGATTTTTTTATGAACTACCAGCAGAGCGCTGTCAATAACAAAGCGGCTTCTAACCTCCAGATGAAAGATATTCACGTGGCGGTCTATCATCTTCCCAATATCTTCAAAAAACCATTCATGCTATATTATGAAGGCTACAAATACTTTGAGATAGCAGATATTTTAAAGGAACCGCTGGGCACTATAAAAAGCAGAATACACTTTGCCCGGAAAATACTTAAAACACAAGTACCCCGGCAATAGCAGCCACCCGGTAATGCTTTGCTGAACAAAAGAAAATATATACTACAAAAGGCAACGGAAATCAGGCAGCCCCACAGTGGTTTGCAGGGCTACAGCATTCTTTAATACACTAAAAATTTATGAACGGGTATAACCATATACCAATCGCAGGTAATGTTCTTTTAAATGCGACTGGAAATAAAACGCCATTACCATAATCATCGCAGCAGCGCAAAGGAACGCAGGATGTGGCCAGCAATAATACAACGCCAGGCACAATACCAGGTAACGCCCGTATTCCAGGTAGAAAACCCATTTCTTTTGCTCCATAATAGCACCACAATTGATAAGTGTCAGCAATATCAACAATGTGATACACACCTGTATGAATAGAGGTGCATAATGCTCCAATAACAAAAAAAGAAACAATAACACAAGCGTGGTAGCTATTTGCCACACTACATAATTATATAGTTTAGGCGTTTCCGTTATACTGTTATTACGCAGCAAAAATTTCTCTTCTAATATTTGACGTGCAACCGGATCTACATTATCGGGCCTGCCAAAAACAATACGAAGCTTATTTTTCCAGCCATTAGCAGCCCTGGCGGAATACAGCATTTCCAGTATAAAATGAAAATGCTGCCATAAAAAACTATTACTTTCCAATGGCTTGGTTAAACCATACACCGGTTCCTCTTCCTCCTTTACAAAGGTGCCAAACAACTTATCCCAGATAATAAATACGTCCCCGTAATTCTTATCCAGGTACTGTGGATTACTGGCATGATGTACCCGGTGATGGGAAGGTGTAACAAGAATATATTCCAACAACCCCAGCTTGCCGATAGTACGCGTGTGGATGAAAAAAGGATATAATCCATGTACGAGCAACATGCTGGTAATCATAGCGGGCGGGAAACCAATTACCGGCAATATTGCCCAGAAACCGGTTCGTATAAAAGCCTGGAATACAGTAATACGCGCAGATACGGTATAGTTAAATTCCTCGCTCTGATGATGCACTACATGAGCACACCAAAACACCGTTACTTCATGCGCCAGCCGGTGATACCAATACCAGATAAAATCTGTACAAATCAATAAGGCCACCCATAATAATACACTGGCCTTAATATCAAAAATGGCAAAATGCCGGTACAAATAATCATAAACAAAATAGAAAGCACCTACCGTAAACATATCCAGTAAGCGCTCTGCAATACCCACACTAATGTTGGTGATGGAATCATTAAACTTGAAATAAGTCTTCCCTTTTTTACGCGCAACCAGGTATTCTAACCCAATAAACGTCAGGAAAAAAGGAACTGCCAATGCCAGGTAGTTTAAATGCACATTATTACGTTTTAAATCCGGAAATTTATGCTACATCATAGCAAAACATAGGCTACTGCATGGTGCCAGTCCATGCATTGGTATGCAAATAATGTATTAGGTGGTGGTAAACAGTTACAATATTAAGTAATTAAATTTAATTATCCTACCAATTTAATAGACTAATAAATACGAAAGGCGAAAAGCAGCTTTCACCACTTTCCGCCTTCGCTTCATTGCATATATTTTTTATCAGTCTTCTCTCGGTCCGCCATCCGCCATTCTTACCATCTTTGGAAGAAAACGTCCTACTACTTCTACCAGGTCTGTTTGTGCAGCCATCACCGTATTGATATCTTTATAAGCCGCCGGAGCTTCATCCAGTCCACCGCCTATCAGCGTTACACCATGCTCCTGCAATACTTTCGTCAACTCACTGTTAGTGATAGATTGTATGGCTTTAGTACGCGACATCAATCTACCGGCACCATGCGATGCAGATTGCAAACTACTCACCTCTCCTTTTCCACGCACAATAAATCCGGGTGCAGTCATAGAACCAGGAATGATACCTAACATGCCCTTACCCGCTGGTGTAGCCCCTTTACGATGCACGATCACTTCTTTCCCCTCGTGTATTTCCTTCCAGGCAAAGTTGTGGTGGTTTTCCACCCTTGCCAGCATAGTAGCACCCATCGCTTTTATCAGTCGTTTATGAATATGGTGATGACACGCAGATGCATAATCCCCTGCCAGATTCATTGCCAGCCAATATTCCTGTCCGGCTTCTGTATCCAGGTCCAGATAAGCCAGGTGCTTAGCTTCCTGCGGTAAAGGACAAAGTTCCTTTGCCACCTGGGTGTAATGCCCTGCTATCTGCGCTCCCAGTCCACGGGAGCCGGAATGCGATAATAATGCTACATAATTTCCCGGTGCCAGGTTCCATTCATTTTGTGCTGCAGTGATCTCTACAATGCCCCACTCTACAAAGTGATTTCCTGATCCGGAAGTACCCAATTGCCGGGATGCTTTATCAAACAAATGACGCAGGAAAGGAATATCATTAAACTCACTTCTTTCCAGTACAGGATCTGCTTCTCTTTTTTTCCACTCTCCACCTGCACCAAATACAGTGAAGTCCATCAACTCCCTTTTATATTGACCTTCATGCGCTGTTAATGAGTGTACCGGCAGATCCAGGATACTCAAACACATACGGCATCCAATATCCACACCAACGCCATAAGGTATAACAGCATTATCTGCTGCCAATACACCACCTATAGGTAATCCGTATCCCTGGTGTGCATCCGGCATCAATGAACCGGCTACGGCAACGGGTAAACGAACAGCATTATTCATTTGCCTTAAGGCTCCTTCTTCAATGTAATTGCTGCCAAAGATGGCATAGGCTACCGGCGTTTCACGCAATGCTATTTCTTTAGCCGGTGCAGCCTTTATCAATTTCTCTGCAATCTTTCCTACTATTGCATCATCCACATATGCAGCGGGATCTGCAAGTATTTTCTTCAGCAGTTCTTCTGCTTCTTCCTGTGAATGATGCTTAAAATGTTGCTCTATAACGGTAATGGCTACACTAATTACAGGTCCCTGTTGGAATCCTATATTAAGTAACATTTTACCGTTTATTTTTAACTTTGACATATGGGGTTATTGTTATGGATAAATATCTTTTATGCTGATTCTTCCAATGCCTCTCTCCTGAAACCAATCACGTGTTGTTTTCTTTCAAAAGAAGGTTCATGTTGATTAGTTATTTCGGCTATCGTCATGGGTTTGCTGATAATAGTATCAAAGCCCATCTGCCGCGATAACTTTTGTGCCTTAGCTACTGGTAGTCGCTTAAATTCGTATTTGGCTATCAGACGACCTTTGCGTAACAAGGCGCTGTCTATGGAAGACAAATCGCTGTTGAAAGAACATACTAATTGAATATTCAAACAATCTGCCAGTAAACCATCAGATAAATTTAACAGGTTTGATACAGATGAATTGCCGGAAAATTTTCTATCCATAATTACATTCTCTGCATCTTCTATGATCACTACACAATTAGGATTATCTATCAGCAACTCCATAAATTCCGGGTTCATAATATTGTTAGCCAGATCCGGAGAAACAAAAAGTACACGCTTCTTTATCCTGCCAATAAGATAACGCAGATAAGTAGTTTTTCCTGTTCCCGGCAAGCCATGCAACAGTACAATACCTTTGTCTTTATCCTTCTTCAATCGCTGCTGTATTACTTTATCTATCTCCTTAAAATCATCTTCATAAAATAAACCAATGTCCAGCTTTGTACGTTTTATTTCCAGGCTTTTCAGCTCCAGTCCTTTGCGGCCGCTGGTAATGAGGTTGATCTCATGTGGCTCACGTCGTTGTTTTTCTTTATGACGTGTAACCATTTCCGTTACCTCCGTTACAAAGGCTGGTATTTCGCCATTATGCAGGATCTCACACCATGATTGCCAGAAAGCTACCACACAATTATTATTTAATACCATCAACGTTTGATTATGCTTGTACTTCTTCTTTTTGTTATCATAATCTGTATAACGGTAAGTATTTGTAATGATACTTTCATAGGTTTTGGCAAAAGCCGCTGCTGCTTTATCGCCGTCTACTTCATAAATATTGTTGATATTAGGAATATTATTAAAATTGACTGTATACACACCCTTCGGGTCAAAGTGCTCACCATCAGTAATATCAATGTTATTATTAACTATATGCTTCATTTTCATTATCTCTTAAATGTGAATACTTCCTGCTGATAAAGATTTACCAGGGCCGCTCGGGCCCGTGGCAAATCATATTTATCATGGGGGGAAATTACAAGTTATCCTTATGATAACCTGATTGTTGGGGGTTAAATGCAAACAGAGACGAAAAAAATATCTTAAAAAGGAGATGAAAGCGGAGCAGGATTACTCCGCCTGCCTGATAATTGTACCTCCTCTAATAATCTTTTATCTGCCACATAAAAAAACCCGGCCTGTTTTTACACGGACCGGGTTACTAACGTTAACGTATACACTACGTTAAGACATACCTTATCCGTTTAGCATTAATAAAATTAATGCTATCCTCAAACCACTTACTATGGCCATTTTGAATCCGTGCTGTGTTTGCCTGTAAAATCATTATCACAAACCAAAATAACAAAAAAGCCCGGATCAAATGATCCGGGCTTCTGTTATCTATACAAATATTTTTGATCTACTTGTAAACATAAAACGCCCGGAACCCGCTGCTGCCTTGCAGAGAGCAAGGTATTGCGTTGTCCATATCTAAATTGAAGCGTTTCATTTTTATAAGTTTTCTTTATTATTAATTTTAACGATGCAAAGATAACGGGATATATTTTGATATTGCAAATTTTTAACAAAATATTTTCGAATATTTTTTCTATGCTTTTTTCAACAGCAACTTCTGGCTTTCAAAATCAATGGCCGCATCAATTACCTGCAACAGGTCATTCCATTTGGCCACCGGCTCAAAAGCATTCTTATATACTTTCCTGATATGCACTTTCAATTTATCAGCTTCCAGTGTAGTCTTCACCGTGAATGAACCGCATGCATTGTCTATGAGCTTATCCAGTTTATCTGCTCCTTCCAGCTTATATCCTTTTGGAATAACCAGTTCTATGTTATACTCAAAACTGCGCGCAAAAGGCTGGTAGATATCCACCTTACGATCGCGCTGCTCCGGCTTTACCCGCAACTGGCCTCCTATCAGTTTTCCTGCATCCAGGATATAATTGTTACCGGCTTTTTTTACCAGCCCTTCCAGCGTGAACTTTGTGGTATATACGAAATCAGGATCATCATGACGTAACCCCATCTTATCAATGTGGTATAACATCAGCTCTTTCGGCTTTATATCAAACTGCTCATTAATCTCTTCCATAAAATCATCCTTCTGATCCTTCCGCGCTTTGGCAAAGGCATTGGTATATTCTTCTGCCAGTGAGCGGTTACGCCGGCTGTCTGCAAAATCTTCCATGAAAGTACTTTTCACCGCTAACGCAGTTCTTTCCGCTTCATAGTAATCTTCAAATAATAACAGGCGCTTTTGCTCGTCGGCACGCAAACTACCCTTCAGCGTTGTATGGCGGTTAACCAGCAGCTGCTGCATTGCATCGTCCAGCGATATTTCTATATGCTCTATCTTGGTATTCTGATCAGCCGTTGAATAGCCTATTTTCTCTTCTGTAAAAGCGGTGATATCATTTTTACGTTTCTTGCTTTTCATCAGCTCAATGGCAGGAGCAGTTTGTCCTTCATACTCCGATGAAACATAGGTGCAATGTGTAAAAACGCCATCGGCACTCATGAATACCGGCTGACTGCCCTTCGTTTTCAACATATACTCATAATCTCCTGTATTCAGCAATTCATCCTGACCAGGGCCATACCGTGATGTAACCAGCACAAATTCCGCAGGTATATCCATCGCATTCATAATTTCCTCCAGGTAAAAAAGGAACTTCTTATTGTTGGGTGTCACATAATTCCGTTGACGCCCTACCACAATTTTATCATCGGCACTTACCCGGTAAAAAGCGATGTAGCGAAACGCATAGTATACATAGTATGGAAGGCTATCATTCGGTAAATCAGAATTGTTGGTGCGCTTATATTCCCGCAACAAACTCTTTACCTGCGAAGTAAGCGCTCCGCCACCCATTGCAAATGCGTTTTTCTCCCCATCCAGGCTCCTTAAAATAGCCTCTTTTATTTCCGCTTGTTTCGGATTGTGTCTGACCTCACCTGCTACCTGTCCGGCTGCCGGATAAGAACCATACAGGATATCCATCCTGATCAGCGGAATCTGCCGGTATGGCGACATCCACAGGCTTACCGGTAAACTGGGAATATTTTTCACCAGCATATCAAACACAGATCCATCATCATCTTTCTTTACTTTAAAATCCGGCGCTCCATTAGCAGACCGATACCTCACAAAATATTTATCACTGATCTCACAATGCACCGAGTATTGCATAATCGGCTTATCATCTCCCAAAACAAAAATCTGTGCATCAATATCACTGTTGAGATCTTTCAATTCTTCCACTCTCACAAAATAATCGATCACATCACCCACCTGCAGGTCCGGTATGGCCAATTTACTTTTTTGTTCTTTGTTCTCCTCTTCATTTACAATCTCTTCATCTACTTTCACCTCTTTCATACTACCATCCGGCTTGATGATACGCACCCCAACAATAGTGGTGGCCAATCCGCTATGGTAATAAGAATTCAGGCTCCGGAATTTTTTGAAACTGAATTGTGAATATTCTTCCAGCGCTACCTTATCATTCAGCTTCACCATTTCGCGCACGGTGTTACTATAAAACAGGTCTTTTTTAACCTTAAATCCAATACCGATAAATTTAATTTTCTTAATACTGGAAGCTTTCAGATCCACATGTTTGGCGATAACAATGGCTGATGACTTATCATCTGCCGGTAATGCAGGCACTTTTTTAAATGCAGGAATATCCCAGTTCCACACTTCCTGTCTCACGGCCTCTGCCCGCTCTTTGTACTCACGTATATCTTTTGCCTTTTGTGCATATACCTGCGTGTGCAACAACAGTACAGCGACGGTATAAAAGAGAATTTTTACGCTCATGGTATAGGGAATGAATTTTATTTTTTACTAAGTGTTATTTGCTGCAGATAGGCTTTGTCCAGCGCCTGTATATCTGTATTCCATTGACAGAAGCCGGCTTTAGCCAACCAGGCATTTTTGATGATCAACTCTTTATGATAAGCAATTTTTCCGCTATTCAGTTTATAGGTAATATTAAAGGCATAGTCCGGGCGGTCTATTTTCAGATCTTCCGGTAAAGCGCCCACCTTGTATCCTGCAGGCACTTCCAGCGTAGTTTCATTGATCACATGGTGTTTGTAGGAAAACAACATATCATGTTCCCGTTTGGCAGTATCAATAATAAATCCGGATAACTCCTTTCTGAAGTCCAGCTCCGTATACAGCTCGTCTCCAAATCCCGTTACCGCATCCTGGTACTGCAGTTCATACTGAATATCCACCAGCTTATCCCAGTTAGCTAGATCAGAAGTATGTATATTATTGATGTGATATTTGTTATTATTTTCGGCGAGATACTGTAACAGAGCGTCCTGCAGCTTTTCTTTTTTAATACCGTGCACCTGTGTGAGCAGATCCTCTTTACTCTCGCCATCCCATTGCTGTTGCACCTTTCCGGCTAATGCACCATTATCAATATGCAGTACTCTTTTTTCTACGGCAGAATTTTGTTGCCAGTTGCGGCTGGGTACATGGTCAAGTATATATTTTTCCCCATCTTCTATCATCACCTGCCGGCCTTGTATGCGTTGTGCATATTGGTCCAGCCCGATGTAAGTTTCCGTAGCATCCAGGAAATAGCGTTTGCCTTTGTAGTTCAGGGCACAAATCATGTGGTTATCTACTGCCAGCGAAGGGATGGAATAATCATAAGCAATATGATCTGTTCCAATCCAGCAAAGACGGGCATCATAGCCCAATGCCTTCAATAAGCCGCGTGTAAGGTTAGCCATGCCTTTACAATCGCCATATTTATGCTGCAATACATTTTGTACTTTCTCCGGCTTAAAGCCAGCAATACCGTCTTCAAAAGCGATATAGCGGATATTATCCTGCATCCAGTGATACACTGCATTTATTTTAGCAGTATCTGCGGAGATACCTTTTGTAATTTCCAATGCCTTTGCTTTCACTACTGTTTCATCATCGCCAATTTCTTTTACCAGGCTATGATACCAGGCATACAGGTCGGCTGTTTTATTGAAGTAGTTAACCCGTCCGGTTTTCAGATCGGCGTATTTACTGAGTATTAACAGGTGTGGATATACGTAAGACGGGCCTGGGGCATTTGTTTCTTTTACCCTTGCCGGTAGCTGCTTTGCGGTGTAGGTATAAATATCCACATCACGTTTGCTATTATATTCGGCTGTTTTCCTGATATCAAATTTATCGAAGTTCATTTCGCGGATTTCCACTTTCATCCAGCGGGGTATTACAATCTGTATTTCTTTACTGGCAATTTCATATCCTTCGGTAAAGTAAACAGCAGAAAAATAACGGGGATCCAGCACTGTTTTATCCAGTTCTACAGTGCTTTCCGCACCTTTCTTTTCCAGCGGAAGTTCCAGGGCACATATGCGGGCATCTGAATAAAATATATCATCAACAGTATAGTTCTGATAAGTAGGTTTGATGGCTTTGGCGCGACTACCACTAACGTATACACGTACTTCATCAATGCGGCTGCGGTCATCGTAAAATGCTACAAAGGGAATACTGGTGCGGAACTGGTTACAGCGATAGGTAGCAGATAAATTTTGCCGGATGATCACCGGATTTTCTTTATCGCCGGCTTCAAATTCATATCGTTCTTTTTGTTCGCTGATGGTAATATTTTTATCCTCGTTGGAAAAGGCTAAGGACTTAACTGTTATGCATAATAATGCAACAAACAGGCATAGGCGGCGGGGATGTTGGTCCATAAAGGGTTACTGATTAGCAGTAATATATAAAGATAAAAGATAATTTTTAGAACCTGGCAAGAAAAAACCGGAAGTACATGTACTTCCGGTTTTGATAATCAATTGGATTAACAATAATAGATGTGGTGGTCGACCTAGTTATATTAATATCGCGCTTTCTTCAAATTCCTTCTGTAGTCTTTGCATCTGGCGGATATGACGCTCAATATGTTTGGTGAGGAAGTAGATATACTGGTAGATATCCAGCTTACCCAGGTGGTTTACAGACATGTTGGTGAACACCAGCACACCTTCACCGTTTTTGAGCAAAGACAAATTGTACATGCATTGAGCATACTGTTGCTTTAATAATGCTTTTACTTCCTGTATATTTTTAAGGCCGGTAGGTTCCATATGTTCGGGTCTTACCCAACCAAAGGACTTGCTGCCAATGACATCAATCTGATTAAATTTTTGTTCGTAGTCCGCCGGTAACACCACAGTGTGGCCGGTCTTTTTGCGATCCAGCGCACGGCGGGTACTCTTATTAATGATCAGGAGCAGGAAATAGTTGGTGAGCGTAATATGCTCCAACACTTCTCTGATATTCCACTGATCGCGCTCTGGTTTGAAATGCAGCAATGCCTGGTCTTTTTCAAACCACTGGTCTAACTCCCTGAAATTGGTGAGTAAAGCCTCTCTTACAACTTGAATAACGTTTCTCATCGTCTAACGTTTTTGGTAAATGCACTGTACTTATTGCTCTTCAAATGGGTTAGCGCATAACTTAATTAAAAAATTGTTTGTTTGCCATTTTTATGCCGGATTTGGCCACAAAAAAACCCGGCCGTATTTACGGACCGGGAGTAATAATGTAGAGGGATTATCTCACATTACCGCATACCTTGTCCGCATGGCTTTTTTAAGGCAAAGCCATCCTGTTTACACCACGAGGTGTATTTTTTTTGTATTATAGTTATCTTTTGAAATTCTTTCAATGTCGTCATTTCAGTACTGCTTCAAAAGCAAAAGGCCCCACCTTTTCAGTGCAGGACCTTTGTTTATATCGTTTGATAACTTTTTGTTCGTTAGCAATCGGTGCAACATGCCCGCATCCTGGTCTTGACCTGCTTTTGTTTGCAGGCCATCGCTAAAATCTCGTATGTTGATATAAGTTGCACTTGTTTTTTTCTAATTGTTGGAGCAAAGATAATTTTTATTTTTTTTATTACACAAAAAAGTACCCCACTTTTTTTGTAGACTTAACAATTAGTTTAAACTGCAACTAATTTTAGCCTGTTCTTTAGAATAAACTCAATTGTGCATTTGGCCTGCGAAACGCGCCTGTATTGAATTCGAAGCGATCCTGATTCATGCCGTTCTTTTTGGTATGAATCTTAAACTGCTGCTTGATCAGGTCTGCGATATTGCCGGTTCCCCGCATGCGGCGACCAAACTCACTGTCATTAACCTGTCCGCCATGCATACTTTCAATAAGATGCCATACTTTATCTGCCCGGTCGGGGAAGTTTTTATAGAGCCAGTCGTTGAAAATAATCTTCACGGCATCGTTGAGACGCACTACTGTGTAGCCCGCGTACTTAGCCCCATTGGTGGCCGCCATCTCCAGCAGGCGGGGAATTTCATGATCATTCAGCCCTGGAATAATGGGAGCGGTCATAACCCCAACGGGTATACCAAGATCGCTTAGTTCCTTCACCACTTTAAGGCGCTGTGCGGCCGTAGCTGTACGTGGTTCCATCTTTTGTCGCAGATCTTCCTGCAGCGTGGTAATGGAGAGGTATACACATACCAGGTTCTCCTGGGCCAATTGCTGTAACAGATGACGATCCCGCAGTACCAGTGAATTTTTTGTGATGATGCCCACCGGCTGTTTATATTCCAGCGCCACTTCCAGCAACTGGCGGGTGAGCCACATCCTGCGTTCTACGGGCTGGTAACAGTCGGTATTACCCGATAAGGAAATGGGTTTGGGCACCCAGTTCTTATTATCCAGGAACTTACGCAGCAGCTCAGGCGCATTGTGCTTTACAATGATCTTCCGTTCAAAATCAAGACCGGCGCTCAAACCCCAATACTGGTGCGAGTTACGTGCATAACAATAAATACAGCCATGCTCGCAGCCCTGATAGGGGTTCATGGAAAACCACATCCCTACATCCGGGCTCTCTACCTTATTCACCAGGGTTTTGGCATGCTCCTCAAACACCTGGGTAGGCACATCAGCCTGCCACCACTCATCAATACCTTCGGCGTGCTCCTGTGCATATTCATCTGTCAGGTACTTGTTCTTAGGATTTATCTGTGCACCACGACCTTTATAATATTGATTCTCTGATGCCCCTTCCTGGAATGGCAAAGTCATAGACTAAATATTTTAGTAAAAATACTAAAATATTTAGTCATTTGATTATTTAGTTATCGGACCTATATAATTTCCATCTGTTTCATCAGGAAAGTAGCATTCTTATTACGGGCAATGCCTTCGCGGATGCGGTAGTCGAAGTAAAGACGATCATGCTGGATGGTGCTTTCAAAGCAATAGTTTTTGATCCGGGCAGGATATGTTGCTTCCAGGTGGCCCAGTTCCAGGTCATGCGTAGCAATCATGCCCAGGCAGTTGTATTGCAGAAAATGCTCTATCAGGCTGCGGGAACCGGATAATTTATCTTCGGAGTTAGTCCCTTTCAGTATCTCATCCAGCAAAATAAATACGCGTTCCCCGGTTTTCAAGTACCGGATAATATGTTGCAAACGCAGCAGCTCCGCCTGAAAGTAGGAGGTATGACTGGCAATGGAATCTTTGATGCGCATAGAAGTCATGATACGCATGGGTGTAAACGAAAAGCTGTCTGCACATACCGGTGCGCCGCACATAGCCAGCAACAGGTTGGCGCCCACGCTCCGCAGGAAGGTGCTCTTACCGGACATATTAGAACCTGTGATGATCAGGAAACTGTCGTGCTTACCGGCGGTACCATCGTTTTTCACGCATTCGATGTCGGGTATCAGCGGATGCCCCAGTGCAGTGGTTTCCAGGATCATGGTGTCCTGCTGTGGTTGAGGATATACAAACTGCGGATGATTAAAAGCATAGGTAGCAAAGCTGTTCCATACTTCCAGTTGGGCAATTACACCAAACCATTGGGAAATATCTTTTTTGTGGTTGGCCTTCCAACGTTCCAGCCGCAGGATGCAATGCAGATCATACAGCATTACTGAATTAAACACCGTAGCCACCAGCAGGTTTAAACGTTGATCAAAGGCGTTGCCGATACGCGACAACTGGCGCAGTGCCACATCCGCTTCCCTGGCTATTTCCTGTTGCTCATGCAACAGTTTTGATTGTTGAAAAGATCCGGTTTTGATGAGATGTAATAAGATAGAAAACTTATCCAGGATCCGCTCCTTATGCGACATCAGCCTGTATTGCGCCATAATTTGTTTCTGGCTGCTACCCAGCAGCAACCAGTTTAGCACGATGATAATAAGCAATGGATAGTACTGCCCGGTGATGATATTAAATATTATAGCAGCCGATACCAGCGCAGGACTGAGCCAGATGGCCACGTTCACCAGTTTATTATGAATGAAGTGAAACGGCATATCCAACCAGGCGTCAATTTCCCGGCGATCACTCGCCTCCTCTTTTGCCAGCATGGCGTTGGCGGTGAGCAGCTGCCGGAACTCCAGCTCAGGCGTCAACACCTTCAAGGCTTCCTGCGTATCCGTTATTGCAGTAGCCTCTAATAAAGGGTTGCGCAATATGGCTGCCAGTTGCAGTTTACCTGATAATGTACCTGTACGGTTTACATATTGAAATATGGAAGATGGCCCGAATACATCCAGGTCGCTGCTATAATCATGGCTATCATCCACAAATTCGTTGCCGTCTTCAAAAGCAGACAGCCAGGTTGTTACCTGCTGCCACTCCTTCTGATTCAACTCCAGCAAGGTTTTGAGCAGCTGTAATTTTTGTTGTGCTTTATGATAACGCAACAGAAAATACATAAATGAAATGGCGCCCACACCGGATAACAGCCACCAGAAAGCTTCGTGGCCATTCCTGAAAAACAACACCACGCCTGCGATGATAACCAGAAAGCTGAGCAGTCTTGCCCATGATAAGGCAGCTGTCAGTTTCTTCTCCTTATTAATGGCTTGTTGAAATTGATCTATTCTTTGCTGATATATAATTGCGGGTTCCATAATGGTCCATTTTGAACAGACGAATTTATTGTAAAAAACACAAAGGCGCATGTAATCATGCGCCTTTGTGTTTTTTACAATAAATATAATTATTAAGCATATTGTCTTTTCAGCAACTCAGGATATTCCTGGCTTACTTTCATAATCAGCTCACCGAATAAAGTATTGGCCCATGCAAACCATTTGCGGGTAAACTTAGTCGGATCATCCTTTTGATACGATTCGTGAATCAGGCCTGTATCTCCATCTGTATTGCGCAGGGTTTTAATACATTCTGCGATTTCTTCTTTATCATGACTGGTTAAGGCTCTCATGATAATGCTCATAGGCCAGATATAATTTTCGCCGGTATGCGGACTGCCTATACCATCACCATATTTTCCTTTATAGAACCATGGGTGAAAGCTGCTCCATACAAAATGTCTGGAAGCCTGGTACAAAGGATCATCCGCGGTAGTATAGCCCAGGTATGGAATAGATAACAGGCTGGGAACATTGGTATCGTCAATGAATAAACGATTGCCGTATCCATCTACCTCAAAACCATACATGTTGCCCAATTTTGGATGTTCTACAATAGCATAAGCCTTGATAGCGCGATCCACTTCATCTGCCAGTGCAATACATTCCCTGGCAAAAGCTACATCTTTATAAACAGTTTCGCTGATCTCCGACAGCTGGCGCAGAGATACTACAGCAAACATGTTGGAAGGAATCAGGAAAGGTAATACCGTAGCATCATCAGAAGGACGGAAAATAGATACGATCAAGCCAACCGGTAACATCGGCGAACCATAGCCGGAATTAGGCACGGTGTCTGACTGCCACGCAGTAATACGCTGGAACTTATACGGGCCTTTACCATCTTTACGCTGTTGCTCCTTAAATGTTTTCACAATGCTATGTGCAGCCTGTTTGTATTTGTCGTCAAATACTTTGGTGTCGCCACTGTTTTTCCAGTAGTGATAAGCCAAACGCACCGGGTAACACAGGGAATCAATTTCCCATTTACGTTCGTGCAATTCAGGCTTCATATCAGTCAGATCTTTTTCCCATTCGCTGCCGGTAGGACCTTCATTGAATGCATTGGCGTAAGGATCTATCAGGATACATTTTGTTTGGCGGTTAATTACGCCGGCAATCATTTCCTGTAACTTTTTATCTTCTTTGATCAGTTGCAGATAAGGCCATACCTGTGCAGAAGAATCCCGCAGCCACATAGCATTGATATCACCCGTGATCACGAAGGTATCCGGTTTACCATCCAGCACTTTGAAATTGGCAGTAGTATCGAGGGTATTAGGGAAGCAATTCTCAAACATCCAGGCCAGCTTGGTATCTGCGATCTGTTTTTTCACGGTTACTATTGCCTTTTCCACGGCTTCGCTGGTGAACTTACGCTGTGCCAGTGGCGGGCGCTGGGATGTATACCCATTCCAGCCTAATACCGTTTTGGGCAACCCAAGCCCTACTGCGCCTGCTAACAGTGCGCTGTTCCTGATAAAATCTCTTCTTGCAACCATACCGTTTTTACATTTAAGAAACCCTAAAATAGAAAAGTTTCCCGGATTTGCTTAATCGATTTATCAATCATCCTCTTCTTCTTTTGCCTGTAGTTTCACAAAAGCGCTTCTACGAGGCGCCGGCATCACCGCATGTTCGCCATGGACGGCCTTCCACACGATCTCATTTAATTCCAGATCAGGTACCCGGTCTTCATGTGCCAGATCAAAAGCAGCAGAACGACGGGCACTTTCATTCCATGCTATATTTCTTTCATTGATATCCACATGCGCCTGCAGCGCTGTATAAGGCGTAAGATCAGGGACAGCAGAAAATAACTCCCACATAGGCGTGGCAGCGGCATCATACTGACTCATAGGCGGTAAACCCAGGATCAGCTCCATGGTACGCAGCATCCCGGAGGTGGAATACATATTGTGATTAACCGATTTACGTTTGATATAAGGGCTGATCACATAGGCTGTAGAGCGGTGCGCATCCACATGATCAGGGCCATTTTGTGCATCATCTTCCAAAATAAACACAGCACTCTCCTGCCATATTTTACTATGAGAGAGGTAATCAACCAGCTGCCCCACTGCCTGATCATTATCCGCTACAGCAGCAAAAGGAGAATAAGCACCCTTGCGCATACCACTGGTATGATCATTACCCAATCGGATAGTATTAAAATGTGATAACGAACCAATAGCCAGCAGGGAATCAAAATCATGCTGCCAGATCTGCTGCCTGTCTACATCCCGGATACTCAGGTCAAAATTCGGATAAGCTACACAGAAATTATTCTCCAGCGATTTCAATGTTGCGACGCCTTTGCCCGCAAACTCGCCATAGCTGCGATAGCTCACCCCTGCACGATTACAGTAATCCCATATAAATCCTTTTTTAGGATACGCCACTTTGCGGCTACCCTCATAATCGTAAGTGCCGCCACGACCACCATAACTGGTAGGCCAGGTTTTTTCCACATAATCGGTAGCATAAGCCGCCATACTCCAGTTATGGCCATCAGCACTTACTTCAGCATCTACATAAAAATTATCCAACAAAACATAATCTCTTGATAAACGATGCAGATTAGGTGTAATCCGCTCAGGGAAAATACATAAGCTGCTATCTCCGTTACCTTCCGGCATATCGCCCAAAACCTGGTCGTAAGTGCGGTTTTCCTTGATAATGTAGAATACATATTTAATGGGAGATGATTGCCCGGCTGTACGTGGTATAGGATTACCTGCTTCTCCTGCCGCCATTGTTTCTTTCGCTTTAGTATAAGGAGTGTTTGCATATACCAGCCCGGACCACTTGCTCAGCAAGGCTTCACCGGGTTCATTGAATATAGATAAGGTGCCTTTGAATAGTCCTGCTATGTATTGCACCGGTTTATCTTTGCGGGTATTAGCCTGATGCGAGCCGCTTTCATCCTTCTTACTCACCGGATTGGGGCCATCGGGATTAGCCATAGATGTGAACCCCTTGCCATTGGCGACCAATACTTTTTTGCCGATAACTCTTACGCAGGTAGGATACCATCCCACCGGAATAAATCCAGCGGACCTGCTTTTGCCGGGCGTTTCCACGTCAAAAACTGCCAGACAGTTATTATCTGCATTGGCAATGTATAATTTTTTGTTATTGGCAGATAAGGCGAGTCCGTTTGTAGTAGACCCTGCCGGCGCATCCGGATACAGCGCGGTTTGCAGCGACTCTATCACTTTCTGATCCGCAGTGGCAATCACAGATACAGCGTTATCATTTGCATTGGCAACATATAAATACTTACCGTTCTTCGATAATATCATTTCATTAGGATGACTACCTACATTGATTGATCCGGTAATTTTCTGCGAAGCGATATCAAATACAGCTACCGCATCGCCACCCCACAAAGAAATATACAAAGTATTATTATCCTTAGACAATACAACCGTATAAGCCTCTGCCGGCAAAGGAATGCGGCTACTCACCTTATTGGTACGCAGATCAATAATATATAAACTGTTATCTTCTTTTGTAGCTACGTACAGACTATTACGTGAGTTATCCAATACCATACCTGTAGGACAGATCTTTCCTTTAGGCCACGACAATCCCAACCGGATAGTATCTGCTACCTGCAGTTTATTGTTATTAATATTATACTGCCAGATCACGTTATCATTACCACCGGAAGCATACAACTTTTTTTCATCTTTACTGAAAGCCAATCCCAGCCACGACTTAGGAATGCTTACTTCATCCAGTAACACTTCCTTTTTTGCATCAATAAGCTGTATAGTTTGTTTGCTTTGCCCGTTATTAGTAACCGCCAGGTATTTTTCCGTTGGCGATACCAGTACGTTCAAGGGCAAATCGCCTAAATGCAATGAATGTCCTACCGGGGTTAACGACCAGCCGTTAGGCAGTAACACGCGTTTTGCAACAGTGTCAACAGTTTGCGCATTTACCTGCAAACATGTTAGCAACGCCAAACCATAGAAGATCTTTTTCATAGTAGTTCATATAATGAAGCGGTAAAAATAACGTGACTACATTCAGGGATGTAGCGGTTGATAAAAGGTAATACTAAGATAATAATCTAACTGTGATTTTTTCGGACTTTGTCTTTCTCCCGATTAGGCTGATTATACTGATTACCCTGATTATATTTTTTGATTTAAAAAGATTAGCGAAGATTAAAGCGAATATGTTCGCTCTAATCTTCGCTAATCTTTTTAAATCTTAGTAAAATCAAATATAATCAGGGTAATCAGTATAATCAGCCTAATCGGGAGAAAGACAGCATCCGCGTTACATATTTCTCCTGTACTGCCCTCCTACTTCATACAGCGCATGCGTAATCTGGCCCAGGGAGCAATGTTTCACGGTGTTCATCAACTCAGCAAATAAATTGCCATTGTTAACAGCCACTTGCTGCAACTGCTTAAGTGCCGCAGCGCTTTTATGCTGATGTCTTTGATGGAAGGCTTCCAGCGTATCTATCTGGAATTCTTTTTCTGCTGTAGTAGAACGGATTACTTCTGCCGGAATAATGGTAGGAGATCCGTTTTTATTCAGGAAGGTGTTTACGCCTACAATCGGGAATTCGCCGGTATGCTTCAGTGATTCGTAATAAAGACTTTCTTCCTGTATTTTATTACGCTGATACATTCTTTCCATAGCACCCAATACACCACCACGTTCTGTGATGCGATTAAATTCTGTGAGTACGGCTTCTTCTACCAGATCAGTGAGTTCATCAATGAAGAAGGCTCCCTGTACCGGGTTTTCGTTTTTAGCTGTTCCCAGCTCCCGGTTAATGATCAGCTGAATAGCCATGGCTCTTCTCACACTTTCTTCTGTAGGTGTGGTAATGGCCTCATCGTAAGCGTTGGTGTGCAGGGAATTACAGTTATCGTAGATAGCATATAATGCCTGCAACGTAGTACGGATATCATTGAAATCAATTTCCTGTGCGTGCAGGCTGCGACCGGATGTTTGAATATGATACTTGAGCTTCTGTGAACGATCGTTGCCTTTGTATTTATACTTGATCGCTTTAGCCCAGATGCGGCGGGCAACACGGCCAATTACTGCATATTCCGGATCCATACCATTGCTGAAGAAGAATGACAGGTTAGGTGCAAAGTCATCTATATTCATGCCGCGGCTCAGGTAGTATTCTACATACGTGAAACCGTTTGCCAGTGTGAATGCCAGCTGTGTAATAGGATTGGCACCTGCTTCCGCAATGTGGTAGCCGGAAATGCTCACGGAGTAAAAGTTACGCACCTTTTCTGTGATGAAATAATCCTGCACATCTCCCATCAGTTTTAAAGCAAATTCAGTAGAGAAGATGCAGGTATTTTGTGCCTGGTCTTCTTTCAGAATATCTGCCTGTACAGTACCACGTACTGTACTTAATGCATGTGCCTTAATTTTTTCATACACTGCTTTATCCAATACCTCTTCGCCGGAAGTGCCCAGCAGCTGAAGGCCAAGGCCATCATTTCCTGCAGGCAGCTCACCACTGTAATGCGGCAGCGGATGATCTTTGAATTTATCTTTTACCAGGGCGGTTACTTTTTCAGTAAGGCCGTTTTCTTTGATATACTTTTCACATTGCTGATCAATGGCGGCATTCATGAAAAAGGCCAGCAGTATAGGCGCCGGACCGTTGATCGTCATGGATACAGAGGTCTTGGGATCACAGAGATCAAAACCGCTGTATAACTTCTTGGCATCATCTACAGTAGCAATGCTCACACCGGAGTTCCCGATCTTACCGTAAATATCTGGTCTTATTGCCGGATCCTCTCCGTACAGTGTAACGCTGTCAAAGGCGGTAGACAGCCGCTTTGCCGGCTGATCCAGTGATACGTAGTGGAAACGTTTGTTGGTTCTTTCGGGACCACCTTCACCGGCAAACATACGTGTAGGATCTTCTCCTTCGCGTTTGAGCGGAAATACGCCGGCTGCATAGGGAAATTCACCGGGCAGATTTTCTGTCAGCTGCCAACGGAGAATGTCTCCCCAATCTTTATATTTAGGCAGGCTTACCTTTGGAATGCGGCTATGGCTAAGGCTTTCGCTGAACAATGGCAATTTGATCACTTTATCACGTACCTGGTATTCATAAAAATCTGCCTGATACTTCTTTAACAACGCCGGCCAGCCGTCAATCAGTTGTTTGCATTCCGGATGCAATGCTTTTTCCAGGTGTGCTTTGATATCTGCCAGGGCAGCGGCTTGCGCCGGATGCATATCTATTACACCTTGTACCTGGTACAATTGTGTAGCCAGTACAGACTGTTCATCTACCCATTTGCTGTAATCAGTAATAGCTTCTGTAATTTCTGCGAGGTAACGTACCCTTGCAGGTGGAATGATCTGCGATTTGGTGGTAGTAGACTTCAGGCTCTCATGTGGCATAGGGCCAAAGTTTGCGCCGGTCTTCTCTTCTACCTTCTCCATTACTTTCTCAAACAACAGGTTGATGCCTGCATCATTAAACTGGGAAGCGATAGAACCTACTACAGGCAGGTCTTCGTCTTTAGCAGTCCAGAGGGTGTGATTACGTTTATATTGTTTGCGGACATCATGCAAAGCATCGAGTGCGCCTGCTTTATCAAATTTATTAATGGCAATTACATCTGCATAATCCAGCATATTAATTTTCTCCAACTGGGAAGCAGCACCATATTCCGGTGTCATCACATAAAGTGATACATCACAATAATCTGTGATAGCGGTATCACTTTGTCCAATACCGGATGTTTCCAGGATAATGAAATCAAAAGCAGCCAGTTTGCACACGTCAATCGCTTCCTGGATATGCTCGCTGATGGCTTTATCACTTTCGCGGGTGGCCAGTGAACGCATGTAGGCCCGTGGATGATGAATGGAGTTCATGCGGATGCGGTCGCCCAGCAAAGCGCCGCCAGTCTTCTTTTTAGAAGGGTCCACAGAAATCACTGCTACTGTTTTATCATTGGAGTGATTGAGGTACCGGCGCACCAATTCATCTGTCACGCTGCTTTTACCGGCACCGCCTGTTCCGGTAATACCCAGTACAGGTGTTTCCCGGTCAACGGCAGTGTTGGTGATATGTGTACCAACGCCTTCGTCTACCGTTACCGCGGTCCTTGCCTTCCGGGCATTGAGCAGGGCTACCGGCATCTCATTTTCTGCCAGGCTGATGGCCCTTGCTATAATTTTAGGATTTTTATCTTTCCTTAACTGCGGGATATCTTCCACGCTGCTGCCTTCTGTAAGTGGCTTTACGGCGATGTCGCACTGATTGATCAGGTCTTCTATCATTCCTTCCAGCCCCATATGGCGGCCATCATCCGGTGAGTACAGGCGGGCAATGCCATAGGCGTGCAGTTCTGCTATTTCTACCGGCAGGATGGTTCCGCCGCCGCCACCAAAGATCTTGATGTGTCCACAGCCCTTTTGCTGCAGCAGGTCGTACATGTATTTAAAGAATTCCACGTGGCCACCCTGGTAGGAGGTAACGGCAATCCCCTGTGCATCTTCCTGGATCGCACAGTCTACAATTTCCGCAGCAGAACGGTTATGGCCCAGGTGAATCACCTCAGCACCCTTTGCCTGCATAATGCGTCGCATAATGTTGATGGCGGCATCATGACCGTCGAATAAAGCTGCCGCTGTTACGATGCGAACCTTATGTTGTGGTGTATATGACATATAAATAACCGGATTTTTAACCATGGCCCCGGGCCGTGAAAGTTTCCTAATCAGAATATGCAAGTTACGGAAAAACCAGCTGAACTGCCGGTATAGCGCGGGTTTAAACAGAATTAGAATTGATTAAACAGGTACGTAATCTTATTGCAAAATATTTAACTGATGCCGAAATAGGTTAGTTTTTCCCTAAAACAACTTTCCCCTGTACATCTGTTGTACAAGGGAAAGAGAATGTAAGACACCAGGCAATAGTGCTCAGCGGCCTTATTGTTTCATAACGTGGAACTATAAAATCAAACTATTGATAAATAAATTTTATGACTTTACGCTGGCAAACTTGTTTAAAGGAATTTTTCTACATACCGGCAAATAAGGTAAAATAACTTACAGCGAACTGGCCTTCATTTTGGTTTTACTACTAATAAGAAAGTATTGCTTTCTTAGGATGTGTATATCTTACACAATCTTAATTAAATTTTTGTTAAAAACAAAGTTTTTTTTCTGTTTAATGAGAAAATTATCCCGGAAAATATTTTGTCAGAACATGACAATTCAAATCCTTATTGGTAAAGGATTTTGAGCAAGTGAAAATTAACAGGAATAATAGAGAAAGCTTAGCCTTCGGCTAAAAAAATACCATAGCTCTGATGTTAAAAGCCAATACCCAGGAAGCGCTTCTTCCTTTGGTCATACTTATCAAAATTAAATTTATAGAGCTTGGCAGGACGATGCGGGACATCTTCTTCTTCTTCATTTAAGTCCGTCAGCAAGTCCATAGATAAAAACTTCTTCCGGAAATTACGACGGTCCAGTTCCATATCCAGTATGGCTTCATAGAGGTTTTGCAGCTCCCGCAGGGAAAACTTCCGGGGCAACAGGTTAAAGCCCACCGGCTGTACCATCACCTGCTGTTTGAGGCGTTCGTGGCAGGTATCCAGAATCAGTTTATGATCAAATGCCATCTGGTGCAGGTCTTTCACGGAGTGCCAGTGTAATTCGTTGTTATGCATCTTCAACTCCACATGCTCAATATTCACCAGCGAATAATAGGCTACAGTAATCACACGACCAGCCGGATGCCGGTTAATAGCGCCAAAGGTCTGCACCTGTTCCATATACACATTATCCAATCCTGTACGCGCCTTGAGCACCCGATAAGCAGCTTCGTCCAGCTCTTCTTCCGGCCGTACAATATCTCCCAGCAGGGACCATTTCCCCTTATACTCTTTGAGATCAGATTCTATCAGCAATACTTTCAGCTCATCGTTATTAAAGCCAAAGATTACGCAGTCCACCGAAATGGCGACTTTGAAATAATCTTTTATTTCAACAAGATGTGTATTGATGTTTTTGGTGTACATAGACATCATATAAAACGTGGAATTACAGTAAAACTAAGTTATCAGCGAATACGCGTGGAATTATACCAATAATCAAATGAAAGAAAAAATTACCACATTTAATACAAAATAACATCGAATTTTTTAGACAGATATGCCTAACCTGAAAGATAAGTTTAAATTTACGGCTCAGTATCACTTATTATGTACACAAAGGAGATAGAAATAACCCTGGCGCAGTTGGCCAAAGACCTGCTCAGCCATTTAGAGCAGCAACAACTGCTGCATTCCATTGATGAAACCCTGGATGCTTTGCGTCGTGTAATTGGCTACAACGACTGGCGCTACTACGTGCAAAGCGAGCCGGTTATCAGTGATTACGAATACGATCAGTTGTTTGCCTGGCTAAAAAAACTGGAGCAGGAAAACCCTGCCCTGATCAGCGCGGATTCCCCCACACAGCGCGTAGCTAAAGGGCTCACCAAAGAATTTATCACCGTACCTCACCTGGTACCTATGCTCAGTCTTGAAAACTCCTACAATGCAGATGATCTGCTGGACTGGGACAGGAAAGCCCGTGAAAGTGCCGGTCTTGATGAAATAGAGTACTGCATTGAACCTAAATTTGATGGTGCCAGCATCTCTCTCATTTATGAAGATGACCACCTTACCCGTGGCGCTACCCGCGGCGATGGCGTTGCAGGAGAAGACATCACTGCCAACATTAAACAGATACGCTCTATCCCGCTGTCTGCCCGCTTCTCCAAATATGGCATTCATCAGATAGAAATACGTGGCGAAGTACTGATCAACAAAAATACTTTTAAAGCTTTCAATGATAAACGTATTGCAGAAAATCAGCCACCACTGGCTAATCCACGCAATGCAGCCTCCGGCTCTTTACGTATGGTAGATCCCAACGAAGTAGCCAAACGCGGACTGGAAGCTTTTCTATATCATATGAGCTATCATACCATGAATGCCGGGCAAACAGAACCCGAAGCACTCAGGACACATAGCGGTACGCTGGAACTACTATCTACACTGGGTTTCCGTAGCCCCGCAAAAGAAAAGAAAGTAGTAAAAGGCATACAGGCTGTAATAGACTACTGCCTGTTATTTGAAACAGAACGCGATAACCTGCCCTATGAAATTGATGGCATGGTGATTAAAGTAAATGATTATGCCCTGCAGGATAAACTGGGCATGACCACACACCATCCACGCTGGGCCATTGCATATAAATTTAAAGCCAGACAAGCCACCAGCAAACTACGCAGCGTAGAGTTCCAGGTAGGACGTACCGGCTCCGTTACCCCGGTAGCTAAAATTGATCCGGTGCCTATTGGCGGTGTTACCGTTGCTTCTATGTCTCTTTTTAATGAAGAAGTGATTAAGGAGAAAGACCTGAAACTGGGCGATACCGTACTGGTAGAAAGAGCCGGAGACGTGATCCCCTACATTGTAAAATCTGTAGCTGATCTGCGCGACGGCAGTGAACAGGATATTGTATTCCCCACTCACTGCCCGGTATGCCATGATAAGCTCGTAAAACCTGAAGAGGAAAGCGTTTGGCGTTGCACCAACATCAACTGTGAAGCACAGGTGGTAGAAAGAATGATCCACTTTGTAAGCAAAGACGCCATGGACATCAAAAGCTTTGGCGAAAGCAATGTGCGTAAATTCTTTTCATTAGGATTACTGAAAGATATTCCAGGCATCTATGAGCTGGACTTCGATAAAATAGGCACGCTGGAAGGTTTTGGGAAAAAATCACAGACCAATCTGCAAACAGCTATTGAGCAATCCAAAATACAACCCCTGCATCGTTTGATCTTTGGATTGGGAATTCGTTATGTAGGTGAAACCACCGCTAAAACATTGGCCAACGCGCTCTCTAATATCATGGATCTACAGCATTGGACAGAAGAACAGATCCTCGCACTGGAAGATATTGGTCCAAAAGTAGCAGGTTCTATCCGTTTGTTCTTTGCAAACGATGATAACATTCAGATGCTGAACAAGCTGGCTGCACTGGGTATTAACATGGAAAATACCCAGGGAGCATTACCGGTATCGGGTAGCCTCAGCGGACAAACGTTTTTATTTACCGGCACACTCATGAAACTAAAACGCAGCGAAGCAGAAGAAATGGTAGAACAACAGGGCGGTAAAATAGTGAGTGGTGTAAGCAGTAAGCTCAACTTTTTAGTAGTAGGAGAAGAAGCCGGCAGTAAGCTGGAAAAAGCCAAGAAAATCAATACCATCAAGATTCTGACAGAAGATGATTTTCTGGAAATGATAAAATAGTAATTAGCTCTTAGCAGTTAGCTTTTAGTGCTTTACCACTATAGCTGAAAATTATCCGCTAAGAGCTAACAGCTAATTACTAAAAGCTAACAGCTATTATGACAGACGAACATTTTATGCGGCAGGCGTTGCTGGAAGCACGTAAAGCTTTTGACGACGGAGAAGTACCTATTGGTGCGGTAGTAGTACAAAACAACCGGATCATTGGCCGTGGTTATAACCACGTTGAAAGATTAAATGACTGCACCGCACATGCAGAGATGATTGCATTAACAGCCGCCTTCAATACACTGGGCAGTAAATATTTAATGGACGCCACATTATATGTAACCGTAGAACCATGCCTGATGTGTGCGGGAGCGCTTTACTGGAGCAAGATAGGGAAGATTGTGTATGCGGCTGCAGATGATAAAAACAGCTATCGCAGAGCTACCGGTGACCGGTCCCCGTTTCATCCTAAAACAAAACTGGAAGCCGGTCCGTGCAGCGAAGAAAGTTTACAGTTGATGAAAACTTTCTTTGAACAAAGGAGGTGATGTTATTTCTTATTTGAATCCATTATCTTATTCATACCCATCATTTGCTTCATGGTATGATCCATACCTTCTGAAGAACCATCCAGGAAGATGACATTTCCTTTTGAGTTTTCAGCGAAGTGCTTGATGGCTTCTGTCCACATGGAGAAGAGGATCACGGAAGTATCCAGGTTGGCCTGCTGCATTTCTTTAGCAGCCATACTCATACCCTTGGCCACTTCTTCACGGAACAGGGCTACACCCATACCGCGCAGCTGTGCCGCCTGTCTTTCTGCTTCTGCTGCAATTTTGATGGCATTACCATCTGCTTCTGCTGCTTTTGTTTTGGTGATCAGTAATGCCTGGCCTTCATTTTCAGCAGCAGCTTTCAGGTTATTGGAAGCTACCACCTGTGCCATGGACTTCATGATCACTTCATCAAAAGTGATATCATTCATTTGCAGGTCGAGCAAATGAAAACCCCACTCTTCCAGGGTTTTATCTATCTGCTCTTTTACGTGTTCTGTAATATCTTTACGCAGGCCCAATACTTCTGCCTGTCTTTTGGTAGCTACAAATCCACGGATAGAACCTTCAATAGTGCGCACCAGCGCCTGCATAAAGCTTCTTTCATCCATAAATTTAAACGACACATTTTTAATCGTTTCTTCATCCTGGTTCCATACTGCGTACAGCAGCATTGCCTTGAAGTAAACGTTAGCCTGGTCAATGGTAATAGCCTGAAATTCCAGTTCTACAGATCTGTTTTGAATAGATACTCTCTTAAATACCTTTTCAACAACAGGTATTTTAAAGTTCAGTCCCGGAAAAAGAACGCGGTTATATTTTCCGAAAATGGTAGTAACAGCAATGTATCCCTGCTGTACAGTAACAAAACAAGATAATAAAACCAGTGCTGCCAATACCACCAGAATGATCAAAAATACATTCATAGAGCGTTTGTTTAGGTAGGGTTTAAGCCAGTAAATATAACAAAATAAAGTACATGGGTAGCGTTAGACATAGTTTACTCTTCAAGTACTGGGGTACTGGTTATTTTGAGGGCAGTTTTGTAAGAAACAAACAATGGATGAAAACTGAGCTTAAAAACACAACGAATGAATAATAAAAAAAGCTTAGTAATTATATCCTTTGTTTCCTTCTGAAATATATGAATACGTCATCCAGTTCAATTTGTTTCAATTGGTATGCAAGCCGGGTTCTCAGGTCTTCTGTTTCGTCTTTGATTTTTCTGTATTGATCCTTTAAAATCTCATAGCGGGCCACTATTTCGTCAGCAGTGGCTGATTCTTCCAGTTGCAAAATATAAAATGCTCGTTCCTCGGTTATCATAGTGATAGGGGTATGTTTCAGCCAATAATCATATCGCATGTTTAAAAACCACACGTAATATTAATTCACTAAATTAGTGGAGTTTCAAAAGCAAGCAAATACCCAATCTTGGGTATTTTTGAAAATATTTAGCAAAATTTAGCAAATCAGTTTTTTGCATTTTTTTACGCTATTTACTGATTACCAGAAGAATACAATTTAAAATAAGGATTTCTGTACGTGGGCACTAAAAAACGGGGCAGCAGCAAATCTGATTCAGAATAAAGAAATACTAATACTATTTTCTCATTTATCAATTATTGAAATCCAATTTTCCGGGCTATGGCAACCAACTCTGTTGTATTGCGTACTTTCAGCTTCAAACGGATATTCTTTCGATGGGTTTCTACAGTATAACGGCTAAGGTTCAACGAATTAGCGATCTCCTTGTTGTTGAGGCCCTGCACTGCCATCCCCAGCACATCTTTTTCTCTTGCAGTAAGTTTATTCAGCAGATTTTCATTTTGCCGGCGCAGGATTTCTCCGAGGGCTTCAGATAACTGCAGATTGGTATCTATGGCATTTGTAAGATCCAGAAATGCACAAATAATTTCTACCACCTGCCCATTCTTATCATGTGTAAAAGGGACTTCCAGTCCCATCAGCCAACGATAATCAGTTTCGCCTTTCTTGCGTATGCGGGCAATGCCTCCAAACTGGGTTTTGTTGTTAAGGAAGGACTGTTGCGCTACAGCTGCCAGCTTAAAATCATCGGGGTGCATGATGTGCTGAAAGAATTCCATGCCCATACCGGACATCTCTTCTGTAGTAAAACCAACAGTTTCTGCCAGACGCTCATTGCACCATGTGACAGATTTGCTGTTGTTATCGTAACTGTAAAGCATGGCGGGCACGTGATGTAAAATGCTCTCCAGCCAATGAATACGATTCTTTAATAACTCATTTTCCTTTTGTAAGGCGTTGAGGGAAAAGCTATGCCCTAAGTCCGAGCCGTTCTGCATACTATACGTTTTAAACAAACAATAGGTAAACAACTACCAAGCACACACTAAATATGCCTAATGTTACGTCCTGTTAAACCGAGTACATGTAAATATAAAATAAATTTCAATATGACCAAGCCCGGGTATTTTGTGATTTTGTGATTTGAAGATCCGGAGATTTTGTTTTAGAATCAACTCATGCGGTAGGATAAATATTAAAATCAGGAAATTCGAAAATTTCTAAATTGATATTTAAAGGATTAGGCAGTAAATTTGGCGACTATCACGAAATAATATTTAAAAACCCATAAAAAATCTTAGTTATGGCATTCACACTTCCGAGCTTACCCTACGCAACCGATGCGTTAGAGCCGAATTTTGATAAATTAACAATGGAAATTCACCATGGTAAGCATCACCAGGCATATGTTGATAATCTGAACAAGGCAATCGCCGGTACAGAAAATGAAAACAAATCACTGGAAGAACTGGTTGCTAACGCCGGTAAGATCAGCCCTGCTGTAAGAAACAACGGTGGTGGTCACTGGAACCACAGTTTCTTCTGGACCAGCCTGGCTCCTAATGCAGGTGGCGCACCGAGCGGCAAACTGGCGGATGCTATTAACAGCACCTTCGGTTCTTTTGAAGCATTCCAGGAAAAGTTCAACACTGCCGGCGCTACCCGCTTCGGTTCAGGCTGGGCATGGCTCCTGATAAAAGATGGCAAACTGGAAGTTACTTCCACGCCTAATCAGGACAATCCACTGATGGATGTTGCTGAAGTAAAAGGCACTCCTGTCCTCGGTGTGGATGTATGGGAACATGCATACTACCTGAAATATCAGAACCGCCGTCCGGAATACCTGAAAGCATTCTGGAATGTTGTTGACTGGAACGCTATCAGCAAACGTTTTGAAGCAAGCATCTAATTTCAGCTTTTAGTTAAGCAAATAAAAAATCCCGTCAGGCTATGCCTTGACGGGATTTTTTATTTGCTTAACTAAAAGCTGATAACACTTTTGTTAAACGAGCTTCAGATTCTTAGGATCCCAATGTATAATTTTATTGCTGAAGTAACTTTCGTTACAAAGCAATGCAGGAGCCGCTGCACGGAAACCGAACAAAGGATTTTCAGCTACCTTACCACCTGTACGCATAGCGTTAAACAAATTGTAGAAGTGATCAAAATGCGCACCTTTGTAACCTTCTTCTGCTACATATTCCATCTTATCAGGTGACAGCATTTCCTTACGGTTATAGGTATACGCTTTTCCCGGATCAGCTGCTGCTTTTGCCTGTACTAAAGGATCATTGGCATCCACGTTATTTTTGTTGCGATACAGTGTTACTTTATCCCATTCTACCGTCATGGAACCTTCACTACCCACCATACGCAGGTAATTGGTACCACCGGTACCATCTACAAAGTTTACGCGGAGAGACAGGTTAAACGCAGGATGTATTTCTGTTTCCGGATAATCAAACATACCCAGCATAATGTCTGGTACTTCCCTGCCATCATTCCAGTAGCGCAAGCCACCAGTAGCCATTATTTTATTTGGACCAATAGAACCGGTTACCAAATGTAAACTTGAGAACAGGTGTACGAACAGGTCGCCGGAAACACCGGTACCATAGTCCTTGTAATTACGCCAGCGGAAGAAACGTAAGGGGTCAAAATCGCGCTTTGGTGCGTTTTTGAGGTAAGCATCCCAGTCTACCGTTTTAAGCGACGCATCGGCCGGAATAGGATACTGCCAGGCACCTGTTGGCGACATCCGCGCCCAGAATCCTTCGGCGTAATTTAATTTACCAATCGCACCATCTTTCAGCAGTTGTCTTGCTTTCTCATTACCCAACGAACTCATACCCTGACTGCCCACCTGGTACACTACCTTGCCGTTCCGCTGCTGCGCTTCTACAATAGCAGGACCTTCGGTGATATCATGTACCATTGGCTTTTCGCAGTAAACAGATTTGCCTTTGTTCATAGCAGCGACAGAAATATCCTTATGCCAGAAGTCAGGCACCGCAATAATCACCGCATCAATATCTTTACGATCCAGAATATCCTGGTAGCTACGCGTAGTGTAAATATCATTACCCCATTTCTTTTTAGCATCCGCCAAACGGCCGTCATATAAGTCGCAGGCCGCCACCAGCTTTACACCAGGTACCGTAATCGCTGTGTTGGCATCGGCAGTACCCATACCACCAGCACCAATAAGCGCTACCTGTATCTGATCGTTCGCACTGTATTTTTCTTTCAGGCGTGAAAGTGATTCAATGTTCCTTTTTTTATCAGCAGCAGTCAGAATACCAGGCAGCAGTGATGCACCCACTACTCCTTTGGCAAATTTGCTGATAAAACTCCGGCGTGAGTCTTCGTTGGAATTTACTGGCATGATTACCCTATTTAGGTTGAGAAAATGATAACGTTTTGAATTTACTGAGTTTGTCAAAATAAAAACAATAAACCGGAAATCATAATTTATAGGGAGATGCGATTATTGGGGATAAAAAAAAAGCTCCGGCAATGCCAGAGCTTTTTTTTATCTATAAGCTTTAAAATAATCAATAGCCGCTGTTATTAGGCAACAACTTAGGATTAAGATCTGATTGAGACTGTGGTACCGGCATCAGGTACAATTTATCGTACCAGGTGCGGTCATCTACTTTACCGCCATCAATCGCATACAGTGTTTTGGTCATTACCTGCGGAGCTATTTTCCAGCGGCGGATGTCCATAAAACGATTCCCTTCCAGCGCCAGCTCTATTCTGCGTTCCGCACGGATAGCATCGCGAAGTGTAGCCTGGGAGTTATATTTAACACGATCCAGCAATGGCATACCTGCTCTGTCGCGAATCTGATCAATCGCATCATACACAGTAGCATCAGGGCCGGATACTTCATTCTGTGCTTCAGCATACGTCAGCAAAATTTCTGCATAACGGATAATGACATGATTAGAATAGTTATCCACCTGTGCTTTCCATGAGGAGGGATCTACCAGCTTACGGAAGTTGTAACCAATCTGTGAGTTGTTGGAACCTTTTGCCCAGGTAAAGGAATATCCTTTCTGTATGCCGTTCCATGGGCTACCTTCAAACATGATGGTAGCATAGAAGCGGGGATCCAGGTTTTTGTATTCATTATAAAAAGCAGGATCAGTTGCTTTTTTAGCATAATTGGCAGCACGGGTAACCACATCTACTGGTGCCACCGGTTGCCCGGTTTTATAGCTTTCATAAGCATCTACGAGTTCCTGCGTAGGCGTTACAGAGCTCCAGCCACCAAGGATATCCGGCAACAGGTAGGTATTATCAAACTGTGCATCTTTCTGTAACATATGCTGTCTGTCAAAAATCACTTCTGTATTACCTTTATTGGTAGCCCAGAAAAGCTTTTCATAACTCCTTAAACCCAACCGGAATTTTTTCTCATCTGCCGGAGAGGAGAAATCCACCCATTTGGAATAATCATCCAGCAGATCATCACCATCTTCACCAGCCACCTTAAATAACTGGTAACCGGGAATAGCCATTACTGCTTTAGCATAGGTAACAGCATCTGCCCACTCTGATCTGTACAGGTGCAAACGCGCTGTCAGCGCCAGTGCAGCACCCTTGGTTACACGCCCCTTTTCGTTGGGGGCACCACCGGCATATGCAGCAGGCAACACTTTCGCAACTGCATCCAGTTCGCTGAATATAAATTTCCATACGTCTGCGCCGGGTGTACGTGCACCAAAAGACTCTGCCGGCGTAATTGTTTTAGTGATCAATGGCAGATCTCCGAATTTCAATGCTAAAGTGGAGTAAAAGAAAGCACGTATAAAGCGGGCTTCCGCCTTGGTACGTTCCTTCAGATCATTATCCATTGTTACACGGTCTACATTTTCCAGGAAGTAATTGGCTCTGCGAATACCAGTGTAGTCCCAGCCCTCATTCATAGCAGGCGTTACGTTGCCTTTGGCAATATCCGTAGCATTACTTTCCCAGGGATATTGCGCCAATGCATTATCTGATGCACCATCGTCATAAATCGCATTCTGACCATCCAGGATATACGCATTAGGGGCGTTACCAATATAGCCATACACACCATTCAATGCATTCATCACATCAGTCTGTGTATTCCAGTATGTTTGTTCCGATATTTTACCTTCAGGAACCCTGTTCAGAAAATCCTTGCTGCAGCCGGACCAGGCAATTGTTATACCTAATGCAGCTCCTATGATAATAAGTTTCTTCATGATTAATCTTTTTTTGCTGCCTTAAAATTTCACGTTTACACCAACCACCCATGTTTTAACACCTGGGTAAGAACCACGACCAGAAGCCATTTCCGGATCATAATCATGCAAGCGCTTGTCAGACATGAAAGTGAAAGGGTTATTAGCTGCTACATAAATACGTGCAGATTGCATCGCTGCTTTCTTCACCCATATATGAGGAACAGTATACCCCAGGCTCAGAGAGCGGATACGGAAATAAGCACCGTTAAATAACCAGAAAGCAGAGATAGGCGTATTGTTCTGTGTAGCATCACCACCAATCAGGATTCTGGGATATGCCGCATTAGGATTCGGATTGTCCTTAGTCCAGCGTTGCAAATGATATTCTTTTACACCGGCACCATTAAAGAAGGCATAAGAAGCTTCCTGGCCGAAATATACTTTTACATCAGATACACCATAGGTAAGTACATTCAGATCAAAGCCCTTGTAACTCATTCCGAGATTTGCACCATAATTAAGCCAGGGAACATCATTACCCAATATCCTGCGGTCATTACCATCAATTTTACCATCACCATTCGCATCTACATATTTGATGTCTCCCGGTTTGGCATTAGGATACAACAAAGGATACTTGTTTTTGATATCATCAGCTGTCAGCAATCCCTGTACTTCATACCCGTAAAAAGAACCCACAGACTGGCCTACTCTCTCTATGTAGTAGCTACCGGTTACGCGGTTATCATCACCACCCAGGTTTACGATGGTATTCTTGATTTTAGAAACATTTACAGAGATGTTATAAGAGAAATCTTTACCGATCTTATCACTGTATGTGAGATTCAATTCTATCCCTTTGTTGCGGGTAGAACCGGCATTAACACGTGGAGGCAACAATCCATAGACCGCGGGAGCGTTTTTGTCCAGCAAAATACCTTCCGTTCTTTTCACATAATAATCAATGGTTGCATCCAGTTTACCTTTCAGGAAAGTTGCATCCAATCCTACGTTGGTCATGTATACCTTTTCCCAGGTAGTATTTAAGTTAGAACCTGTTTTTTGATAGATACCATTTACAGGATTACCTTCAAAACTATAAGCAATATTACTTTCCAGGTAGTTATAATAATTTCCCACCGGCACTGCGCTTTCGTTACCCAGGATACCCCATGAACCTCTTATCTTCAGGTTGTTTACCCAATTGACATTTTTCATAAAGTTTTCCTCTGATATTCTCCAGGCAGCAGATACTGAAGGGAATTCCGCGAGGCGGTAATCCGGGTGGAAGCGGGATGACAAGTCAAAACGCATATTTGCTTCCAGTAAATATTTATCTGCAAATGAGTAGTTCAAACGGCCAAAGTAAGAGCGTATAGCCCATGATTCAGAATAGGAACCATTAGGATTCTGTGAAGTTGAACCATCGGGAGATAGTCCGGTCAGGTTGTCGCCGGTACTGATATCATCCGGACTTCCACTACCTGCGCCTACAGTACCTAAGCCATTAATAGGAAAGTTTTTCCGACCTACAAATACATCACGATATACGTTACTTTCTTCTGAAGCACCCACCATTATTTTTGCATAGTGATGCTTAATGGTTTTCTCATATTCTGCATATGCCTGCAACAATAAAGCCTGGCGCTGTGCCCATTTTTCCTGCATTTCATTCAGGAGAACCGCCGTAGACGCGATGGGCAACTTTGTATCAAAATCAGTCATGGGCGGCATTGTATTCGTAAACCTGTTGGCAGTACGATTATCCAGTTTCAGGGAAGCCAGGCCTTTGATAGAAAGTCCTTTGAGCGGTGTTAAGGTTCCATTGATCCCTCCTGTAAACGCATTGGATTTATCCCAGCTGCGGCCACCGTCCTGCATTGTACGCAACACGTTGCCATTGGAAAGTGTAGCATCTGCCTTACCACCATTCATGGTACCCCAGGTGCCATCTGACTGAACAGCTACCAGGGTAGGCACTGAACGGTTCAATGTGGTAAAGTTCAGATCACCACCCCTGTTGTTGATATCCTGCTTTACCAGCGATATATTAGTACCGACATTAAATATAGGCAATACCTGTGTGGAGGTATTTAACCGCATTGTATAACGATCCTGGGCGGTAGTAGGTATTAAGGACGCCTGGTTCTGATACCCTATGCTCAGGTAATAGGTAGTGTTTTTGGAACTACCGTTTACCCCAACCTGGATATCCTTAAAAGGTGCGTTTTTACGCAGGGCCAGCTTGTACCAGTCTGTATTAGGATAATGATCCGGATCACTACCATCTGCAAACTTCTTTATCTGATCATCTGTGTATAAAGCAGGTTTTCCGGCATTCAGCTTTCCTTCGTTAAACAAACGGGCATAATCAGCCGAACCAAGATATTTTGGTAAGCGGGTAGCAGATGATGAACCATAACTGGCGTTTACATCAATCATCATTTTACCTTCTTTACCACGTTTGGTAGTGATGAGGATCACCCCATTTGCTGCACGGGAACCGTAGATGGAAGCAGAAGCTGCATCTTTCAATACCGACATGTTTTCAATATCATTCGGGTTGATAGCTGCCATGTCATTACTTGTAGAAGGAATACCATCAATAATGATCATAGGGCCGGGAGCACTGAGGTTCGTTCTTCCGCGTACGGTAATGGTACCGGCATCCTTTCCCACATTACCGGGGCGATTCAATACGGTAAGTCCCGGTACTAAACCCTGCAAAGCATTTTGTACAGATGTAACCGGACGGGAAATCAGTTTATCTGCACTAACAGTAGCCACTGATCCGGTCAGGTTTACTTTCTTTTGTGAGCCGTAGCCTACGACTACTACTTCATTCAACCCTTTGGTATCTTCTTTCATTACCATATCAATGGTAGTGCGGCCATTGACAGCTATTTTCTCCTGCACATAACCAATAAACGTGAATAACAGTGTGGCATCATCCGGCACTTCCAACTGGTAGGTACCATCAACACCGGTAACAGTTCCTTTGCCGGTACCTGTAATCTGTACATTCACACCAAGAATGGGCATCCCTTTTACATCGGTTATTTTACCTTTTACCAGGATGTTTTTAATTACTTTATTTCCGGGAGCTATTACAATCAGTTCTTTATCCAGCGCCTTAAAGGTGAGATCAGTGTTCTTCAACACTTTGCTCAACACAATATCCAGCGGCTGGTCTGTAACATCAATAGAAATAAACTCATTGTTGGGCAATACGTCATTGTTATACACAAAACGAATATGCCCTTGTGCTTCAATGGCCTGCAGCACTTTAGCAAGATTCATCCGTTTGGCGCTTAGCGTGATCCTGGTTTGCGAGTACGCTGTAGCGGAAACCTGCAAACAAAGGGCAAGCATTAAAATTGCTGTCAGCTTCATGATACGTAGAACAAAAGTGAACGCTATTCCGGGTGGGTTATTACCCTTCCCGGAAAGTCTGTTTTTTTTCATACTTTTAGGTAGTTAGAGGTCAATAAAATGGCAACAGCATTCCGGTCCGTCCAAAGACAGAGTGCAGTTACAGCCAGTTGATCTTAATCAGGGGGAAATGTGTCCGCATTTCCCTTTTTTCATTAGTTCACTGCTATTAGCTATCCATATGTTTTAGTTGATGCTTATTTATCTATTAATAACGTGTCGTTGCTCATACGATAATTAAAAGGTGCTGACATCTGTAGCGCTGTCATTACACGTGTTAATGGTTCATCCCGGAAAGTGCCTGTAAACCGGGCATTTTTCATTGTTTCGTCGTTGAAAATTACAGTAATACCGTACCACCTTTGTAACTGCAAGGCTATAACTTCAAATGGTTGATTAAAGAAAGTAAGTCTGCGCTCCCGCCAGGTTACTTCTACAAAATTGCTGTCGCCTGTAAGCATTTTAGGAGCATCGATCAGGTAGCTGACAGTATCGGTTGTATGCTTTTTGTTTATGCTGCTTTTTTTAATATTCTCCAGTTCCGGATTATTCTGTACTACCAGTTTCTGACTGGGTTCCAGCTGTATCTTTCTTCCTTGTTCCTGTTTCATAACAACCTGGACTTTTCCGGTGAGCAAGGTAGTTTCAGTGGTAGCATCTTCCGGGTATGCTTTAACGTTAAAAGACGTGCCCAGCACATTAATATCTACTGCACGTGTATGAATAATAAATGGTTGACCGGCCTGTTGTTTTATATCAAAAAATGCTTCTCCATTCAACACTACCTCTCTGGCTTTCCCTGGTTTCCAATTATTATATTGCAGCTGACTATTAGCATTTAGCCATACCTGCGAACCATCCGGCAAAATCAGGTGTTGCACTTTGCCTATATTGGTAGCCACTTCCAGCTGATATGTCTTTTTTGAATGCAGCAAATATTGTCCACCCACACCTAGTATCACAAAGAGTAATACAGCAGCAGCACCTCTCCATATCCATGGTTTCATCCGGTAAATGCCGGTGTTGGTCGTCTCCTGTATTTTTCCTTCCAGCCCCAGCCAGATTCTTTTCTTTTCTTCTGCCTCCCTGTCTGCGCTACCCAACAGGTCTTCAGCCGGAATCATGTCCAGCGTCTGGTACCAGTTATACAGCTGTTCCTCTTCATCAGCCGACAAGATGGTACTGCTTTGTTTTATCAGCAAAGTCCGGATATGCTCCGGGATATAGCCTGGGATTTCATTTTTCATGGCGTCTGTAATAGATAGTCGATCAAATAGCGTAAGTGTACCAGATAAAATTTAACTTTTTTTAAAATATTGGGCTGGCAGCGTTATCACAGGGATCTGTCCAGTCTTTTGCGGATTCTCTTCAATGCAGTACTGATCTGGTTTCGCACCGTTTGATGGGATAAAGATAACTTCTGGGCTATTTGCACCGCGTTCAGGTTATAATCACGGCTAAGTACAAATACTTCCTTCATTTTAGCAGGCATTTGTCTTATTTCTTCTTCCACGAGCGTATTCAGCTGGCGGTACTGTAGTTCTTCACTAACTTCCGGAGACAGATGTTCCTCTTCCTGAAGTATACTATCGTAGTATTTGCTGCGCACGGTGCGCAGCCTGTAATAATCAATGATTTTGTAACGCAGGGAGGTATAGAGGTATTGCAATAATGTTTCCCTCAATAGTATTGAGTGGCGTGATTTCCACAGGGAAAAGAAGATTTCCTGTATAATATCTCTTACCTCTTCAGTGGTAGCCAGCTTTTTTAAGGCCTGCTGATACAGGATTTTCCAGTAGCGTTCATAAATTTCCCTGAAAGCCCATTCATCATCTTCTCTTAACAAAATCAGCAATTCAGGATCAGTTAAATGCTTCAAACCACGATATCTTTTGGTAGAAAAAAAGTAAAATGTTACTTGCTAACAGTCAGCAACTGCTTATACTTTAGTGGATCATGCAAAATATCCACTGCTGTATTTACTTCACTGTCCCATGCAAGCGATTTTGCGATGCGGCCTTTCTGTAAATAGTAACGGTTGATGATCTCTTCTTCCAGCAGGCGTTTAATCTCTGTTTTATTTTTCAGGAGATCCTGTTTTTTATCGTGTTTCATCTTCGTCTCCACCGTTTCCAGTTCCTTCGCTATGGCATCGTAGTATTTTTCTTTCTTAGCGGTGCTTTTGAAAGAGTCCAGTACTTCCTCACTCCGGGTTTTATAGCTGTAGTCTTTGTTATCGAGATAATGCTCAAAATCGGCAAACTCGCTGTCGGTGAGCGCGAAAGTAGTGGCAGGTGCTATTTTATCATGATTATAATAATAGCTGGTAGCATAATCAAAAATAAACTGTTTACGGATCAGCGTAATGGCTACCTGGCTGACAATGGTAGGATCTACTTTAGCATCCGGTTCAATGCCACCACCATCTTTTACTGCGCGCCCGTTATGTGTGATAAATGATTTGCGCAGGGAATCCGGTACATAATCCACGCTGCCGTCGTCATTACGATGAGAGTAGTCAATGGCCTGTATACAGCGGCCACTGGGTGTATAGTACTTGGCAGTGGTAACTTTCAGTTTGGTATTATATGGCAACTGACGGGTAGTTTGCACCAGTCCTTTACCGTAGGAACGTTGCCCTATTACCAGCCCCCTATCCAGGTCCTGTATGCTGCCGGCTACTATTTCGGAAGCAGAGGCAGAGGAATGATTCGTAAGAACCGCTAATGGAATATGTGTATCCGCAGGCTGTTCTGCCGTTTCGTAATTACGATCCCAGTTCTTCACTTTCCCTTTTGTGCTTACGATGAGTTTGTTTTTATCTACAAAAATATTAGCAACTACAACGGCTTCATCCAGCAGTCCTCCGGGATTTCCCCGCAGATCCAGTACCAATCCTTTTATACCGGGATTGGTTTGCTTCAGCTGTTCAAAGGCTTTGCGCACCATGCTGCCGCTGTTTTCGGTAAACTGCGACATTTTTATATAGCCGATATCATTCTTTATGATGCCAGTATAGCTTACTGCTTTTACGTTGATCTCTTCCCGGATAATTTTCTTAGGTGTTTCCACGCCGGTTACCGGGTTGCGGAAAACCATATCCAGTGGTGTTCCTGCCGCTCCTTTCAGTTGTTTGCTGATATCATCCTGTGGGGCGTTTTTAACAGACTTACCATCCATGCTTACAATAATATCGCCTGGTTTTACGCCGGCTTTATCCATGGGGCTGCCTTCGTATACATCGGTAATGGAAGTCCATTCCCCGTTGGTATAAATAGAAGCGCCTACACCACCGTATTTGCCGGTAGCCATAAATTTGAGGTCGTCCAGATTTTCTTCAGATATAAAGTCTGTAAACGGATCAGTTTCCTCCAGCATAGCTTCAATGCCTTTACGCATTACTTTTTCGGGTGGCAGTTCATCTACATAATAAGTATTCAATTCCCGGTAAAAAGCGGCGAAAATATCCAGGTTCTTGGCAATCTGAAAATATTTATCGCTTTCATTGAAAGCAAAGATGCCCGCTGCTGTGATAAGCAGTAGCAGCATGGCTATCAGTTTCTTTTTTTTATTGAAAAACGCACGCATGCAACAATGTGTATAAGGTGATTGATTTTAATCGTTGGCGAATGATCATCCTGTTTATGGCACCGGATCGTATCCATGTCCGCCCCATGGATGGCAGGACAATATACGCTTTATGGTGAGATAGCCTCCTTTGAAGATGCCATATTTTTTAAATGCCTCCAGCCCATACTGTGAACAGGTGGGCGTATAACGGCATTTACTGCCCAGTAAAGGCGAAATAAACCATTGATAGATCTTTATCAGGAAAATAAACGGATAACCCAACCAGCGCACTACACTTTTCATAATAGCATTTAGCTTTTAGCGATTAGCTTTTAGTAAAAAATCTTCGCTGCATTTAGCTAAAAGCTAATCGCTAAAGGCTAAATGCTGTTTTTAAGCTTCATTAAAATTACCGAAATTTTATCGTGCAGGGTAGAAAAATCGGCTATTTTTTTATCTGTATAGATGAGAAAAACTGCGAGTTGACGGGATTGGGATTGGAGATGATCATATAGATCCTGCTTTTGCAGACGCCAGGCTTCGCGGCCCAGCCGTTTGATACGGTTACGGTCTACTGCGTGTGGGAAACGACGGGTAGCAGCGCTAAAACCTACCTGCACAGGGAATTTATTTACAGGCTCTTTCACTGGCATGTAAATGACACGGTATGGAAAAACAGAAAACGCTTTTCCTTCACGAAAAAGCGTTTCAATAAGTTTTCTGCTTTTTAACCTTTCTTCTTTTTTAAAAGAATAAGTTTTTATGGCAAATCGTATTTAGCTATCAATTATTTCAGCTTACGCTCGTCAGAAACAGTCAGCTTCTTACGACCTTTTGCTCTACGGGAAGCCAATACCTTACGGCCATTAGCAGTTTCCATTCTCTTTCTGAAGCCGTGAACGCTCTTTCTGCGTCTGTTATGCGGTTGAAAAGTACGTTTCATTTCTTTTTTTTGTTTTTACCTGTACTATACTAAAACTCCCGATTAAAGGTTACTATTTTTTAAAACGGAAGGCAAAGGTAGCAGAAAATATTTAAAAAGTAAAATTAAAATACAAATTCTTAAATGTAAAGGTGGAATGCAGCTTTCACCGCATTCCACCTTTAATATTAAAAACATTAATTATTTAATACCCAGTTTAACTTTTACAGAAGCCAGGATATCGTCTGCAGCCGGAGAAACCAGCAGCATACCACCTGAACTGTCGATAACGTAGGCATAACCTTTTTCTTTGGCTACGTCTTCAATGGCCTTGCGAGCCTTATCGTAGATAGGTTTCAGCAATTCCTGTTGCTTAGCCTGTACTTTCTGCTCAGCTCCTTCACGGTAGTCCTGAATGCGTTTCTGAGCATCCTGGATTTCCTTGCCTTTGATTTCTTTCATATTGTCGGTCATAGTGGCCGCCTTGTCATCAAAATCCTTCATTTTCTTTGTATACTCATCTACCAGTGCTTTTCCATCACCTTCCAGGGTTTGGGCAAAAGTTTGCAAATCAGTTTCTGCCTTCTTAGCTTCCGGCATACTGGCAACCAGCGCCTGAGCATTGATATGCGCTACCTTGGATTGTGCCATTGCATTCACGCTGAACAAACCGGTAACTGCCACAAAAGCAATAATTACGTACTTCTTCATGATGTTGTCTGTGTTTAAAAAAATTTAAATACTTATGTTAAAAAATAGGTGCACGTTTATTTCTTCACGCCCAGCGATCTTAAAATCTCTTCGCTCTTATCCAGTTTCGGATCAGAAAATATAACGGTGGCTCCTGCAGCCTTATCCAGCACAAAGTCGTACATCCTGCTGGCAGACAGCTTTTGTACAGCATTGTAAATTTTGTCCTGGATTGGTTTTACCAGTTCTTCTCTTTTTTTGAAGAGATCCCCTTCATACCCAAAACGTTTCTTCTGCAAATCCTTTGCATCCTTTTCCTTAGCTACTATCTCATCTTCCCGCTTGCGTTTCAGCTCTTCTGTCAGCATTACCTGCTCCGCCTGATAAGATTTATACATCTTATCTACTTCCTGGAATTTAGCATCAATCTCTTTCTGCCACTGCTCTGCAACAGCATCCAGTTTCTTCTGCGAATCCTTATACTCAGGAATGCTTTCGAGTATATATTTTGTATCTATCACGCAATAGCGCTGTGCACTTGCTGCACCGGCCATAGCCAAGACAATAGCGGCTGTAATAAATAATTTCTTCATGCTACAATAGATTTTTTTGCAAAACCAAACGGCAGTTAAACTTGCAATATATAATTTATTTTCACATTATTCTGGTTCAAAGCCGAGCATAAAGGTAAACTTAGCCGCATCTTTCAAACCACTACCTGGTTGCAGACGGTCAAATCCAATACCGTAATCAAATCCAAGCAAACCAAACATCGGCAGATAAAAGCGCATACCTATACCAGCAGAACGACGCAGCCTGAACGGATTGTAATCCTTCAGATCAGCATATCCATTTGCCGCTTCCAGGAACGCCAAACCAAAGATGGTGGAACTTGGATTCAGACTGAACGGATAACGCAGCTCCATCACATATTTGTTGAACACGGTGAAACCTGCATAACCAGCCGGTTGACCATTCTCCGGATTCACACTCGGATTGGAGGTATAATAAACCGGATAACCTCTCTGGGAGATGATATCACGATCGTAAATAGCAAAGTTGCTCAAACCATCTCCACCCAATTCAAATCTGCCGAAAGGCGACAGCGTTGTACGGTTGTTGTAGCGTCCAATATAACCAAACTTAGCAGCCACTTTCAAAACAAAAGTTTTGTTGTCGCTACCCATAGGGCGGCTCAATGGTACATACCATTCAGCGTTAAAGCGATACTTCTGGTACTCGATAAAATTAAACTGCTGTGAAATTGGCTCCTTAGTGTAATCCTTTTGCGGATTAAACAGGGAATACGGTGGTGTATACTGTGCAGATAACATGAAGTTGGAACCACTACGCGGGAAGATCTGCTGATCCACAGAAGAACGTGCCAGCGTGAGTTTCAGGTTCACGTTATTGGAAGTACCATTTTCAAATCCGGCAATACCAAAGTAGTTATAGTTCTTCAGCTTATACTGCTGATAGTTCACAGCATAGATCAATGTGAAATAGTCATCCGGCCATTTCAGCTGCTTACCCAATGAAACGGTAGCACCTAATACCTTGAAGTGACCATCAACACTATGAGAGGTATCTCCGGGCTGTTTGTAATAGTTATTGTAGGCATAAGGATTCTGGTAACTGCTGTAGAAGCTCACAGAAAACTGATTCCTTTTCTTACCACCCAGCCATGGCTCAGTGAAAGAGGCGTTGTAAGAACGGTAAGCTTTACCATTGGAAGATACACGGATAGATAATTTCTGTCCATCACCACTTGGTAAAGGATCCCAGGTTTCTTTCCTGAAAATATTACGCAAAGAGAAGTTGTTAAACGTTACGCCGAGGGTACCGGTTAAACCGATATAACCACCCCAACCTGCTGACAATTCCAGCTGATCGTTCGCTTTTTCCTCTACGGTATAGTCAATATCCACGGTACCATCTGCTACGTTAGGAACCGGGTTCATACCAATCTTTTCCGGGTTGAAGAAGCCAAGGTTGGCAATTTCACGGTTAGAACGGATCAGATCCTGACGACTGAATTTTTCTCCTGGTATGGTGCGTAACTCACGACGGATAACGTGTTCGTTGGTTTTTTCATTACCTGCAATACGCACTTCTTTAATAGTGGCCTGCGGACCTTCACGCAATCTGATTTCATAATCGATGGTGTCGCCACGGATACCAATTTCCACCGGATCTATCTGGAAAAACAGATAGCCATAGTCCATATAGTAGCCACTGATATCACCGCCTTCCTGCGACATTTGCTTGCCCAGTCTCTTTTCCAGCAGTTCCAGGTTGTATACGTCTCCTTTCTTGATACCGAGTAAACGGGTCAATACAGAATCAGAATACCTGGTATTACCTTTCCAGGTAATATCACCGAAGTAGTATTTTTTTCCTTCGGAGATCTGCATGTCGATGTTCAGATTCTGCGTAAGGGATTTGTAGGTAGTATCTTTTACGATTAAGGCATCACGGTAACCTCTGGAGTTATAGAGGCCCACTACTTTACCTTTATCTTCAATATATTTCCCTTCGTTGAATTTGGCAGAGCTGAACAGCTTAAAGCGGAAGTACGGATCCAGTTGTTCCAGCGCCCGGGTAGGCTGCAGGAAACCGTAGGTTTTCCAGAAATCTTCCGGCTGTACCAGCGAATCCACATATACATGCTCGTTATCCGGATGTAATGTGAAACGGCTACGCTCTTTGGTACCCTTCATCTTCTTCTTGATTTTGGAAGAAGCGATATTGTAGTTGCCCACAATATTGATATTGTTGATACGTACCTTATTTCCTTTATTCACAGTGAATACCAGGTTGGTAGCATTTACCTGCCCGGTATCTTTCTTTTCCTCAATTTTTACGGTAGCATTCCCGAATCCTTTGTCGGCATAAAATTTATGCACAACACTGATTACGTTTTGTTTCACGCTTTGGGTCACCACACTTCCTTTACGCAAACCTGCTTTGGTAGTGATGTCGTCTGCTTCTGATTTTTTGATTCCCCTGAAAATGAAGGAGGACATGCGGGGCATTTCCGTTAATCCTATTTCCAGCCAGATCTTATTGTCTTGGATTTTGGTAACATAGATGGTAACATCGGCAAACAGTCGTTGTGACCACAGGCTTTGGATAGCCTTGGTAAACTGGTCACCACCGGGGTACACCACCTTATCACCAACACTGAGGCCGGAAAGCGACAGCAGCAATGATTTATCCAGGTATTGGGTACCAGCAACGGTGATTTCAGCAATTTCGTATGGTTGCGGAGTTCCCATGCTGGTCGGGGATACTGCTGGCGGGCTAGCAGGAGGCTGCATGGGCGGCACGGTATCTTTTTGCTGAGCGGATACACGTATGCCTGCACTGCAACATAATGCTATAGCCAGAAGGCCCTTAGGAAATAATTTCTTCATTCTGCTGAATTTGTTCGCTTGTTTTGCCAAAGCGCCGTTCTCTGGTTTGGTAATTTAAGATGGCTTGGTAAAGATGTTCATTGCGGAAATCCGGCCAGCGCGTGTCGGTAAAATACAACTCCGCGTAAGCCAGTTGATATAGTAGAAAGTTACTGATCCTGCATTCTCCACTTGTACGGATCATTAATTCAGGGTCTGGTAAGCCGGCGGTACAGAGATATTTATCCCATACTTCTGGCGTAACAGCTATTGGATCGAGGGCTCCACTTTTCACATCCAGCGCTATTTTCCGGGCAGCATTCACTATTTCCCACCGGGCGCTATAGCTAAGCGCCATAATAAGGTTGAGGCCGGTATTCTGGCTGGTAAGCGCAATAGCCTCTTCCATTTCCTGCTGGCATTGGGGCGGCAACATATCCATGTCGCCTATAACACTCAGCCTGATATTATTTTTCGATAATGTATTCACCTCCCTGCGGATAGTGTTTACAAGGAGTTCCATGATACCATTGACTTCGTAAACCGGGCGGTCCCAGTTTTCGGTAGAAAACGCGTATAGGGTTAGATAACCTATCCCCAGCTCTGCACAGGTTTCCACTATGTTACGCACACTCTCTACCCCTTCGTGGTGCCCGTACAGCCTGTCTTGTCCCCTCTCTTTTGCCCAACGCCCATTACCGTCCATAATAATGGCTATGTGGCGCGGTAACCGTTGTAAGTCCAATTTATCCTTCAAGCTCATTTGTGTCAGGCGTATTATAACAGATTATAACAGATTTACTAAAAGGGTGCAAAGATACAAAAATAGAGTAATGACTTTTTTAGCAAAGCCTAAGATGGTGTTTTAACGTAGTTTTAACAGCGAATTCAATCCCAGTGGGGATTTAGACAAGTTCGGAGAGGTATCAGGGCGGTTGGCAGGTATAGAAAGGCTGCCCGCAGAAAGTATTTTTACGGTAAATTAAAATTTACAGTTGTAAGAAGTAAAAAGAATACTGATGGTTAGCTCAATGGTCAGATATTGGTCCTTATCCCGGCTATTCCCGCGCTGGCGGCCCATTACCCCTATAGGTGTACCCAAAGCCCCCGATCTGTCCTGCAATTGTGCAGCTATCGAAGGTTGCCCGTTAGGCAAGGCAGGAAATGCAGCCGGACCGGCGTAAGTAGTACTCACATCATCCAGGTAATCTGTTTTGGTGAAACGATATAACGCTTCCAGTCCCACATTCATCTTTTTGGAAATATTATATTTAAATCCGCCACCAATTAACCAGGCGTAGGATACCAGGCTATAGGGCTTGCGGTCGGGATACAGGGGACTTCCCTGTCCTTCTGTACGCAGGGGCTGCAGATAGTATTTCTGGCCGTTTAAATAAGTATATGGATTGAAATAAAAAATGCTGGCGCCTCCTGTGAGGTATGGCGTAAAGCGTTGATATAAGCTGCCTGGCTCAAAGCGGAAAAAGTTGAAATCGCCCTGCAATGCCAATTCCCACAGATTTGTATTAAAACTCAGGTTACGGCGCCTCTCAAATTCGTTTTTATTATATACGTCAGAATAACCCAACTGCATAAACCGGCCATGCGCGCGAATACCTACATAATCATTCATGTATTTCCTGTAGTATACACCTACAGCGGGTTTTAGGGTATTCAAGGCTCCCCGCGTATTCAAATCCCCGAAGTATTGCGCCGCTCCCACAGAAAGACCCAACTCTCCCACATATTGCAGTTCATTTTGCGCCGACACTCTGCCGGTAAACAGACAACCTGTTGCCAGCAGCAATGATAAAACAAAGTATTTAGGATATAGAAAAGCTTTCCGCATAAATCAGTTCTACTTAAACGCAAAAATGCCGGATTTATTTAATGTATGGCCAATGATTATGCTAACGAATAAACCTTCACGAACCACTCAGGGGGCATAATTGATATTACAATCAGCAGGCAATATATTTGTAAATGTAACAATATATTTTACAAATCTATATTTTAATCGTATTTCTGGCATCAATCCCCCAGAGTAGTTTATTGCGTAAGGTGTGAAGGAAATTGCTATCGTCGAGGCGCAATAAGCTGAGTTTGAAGCGTTCTTTTTTTATCGCGAGCTGCACTGTATTATCAATTGTTTCCATACGACTGTCCAGGGTACAAAGAAACTGATCGCTGCGCCCTTCTACTTCAAAGGAAATAATATTATCGTTGGGAACGATAATAGGCCGCACATTCAGGTTATGGGGAGCCACCGGGGTAATCACAAAATTGCCGGCATCCGGAAATACAATAGGGCCACCGCAGCTGAGCGAGTAACCGGTAGAACCGGTAGGAGTAGCCACTATCAAACCATCTGCCCAATATGTATTCAGAAATTCGCCGTTGAGGTAAGTGTGAATCTTTACCATGGCGGAAGTATCCTTTTTATGAATGGTAAACTCATTCAGTGCATATGGCACCTCTCCAAATAAAGGGATGTTGGCATCCAGGTGTAAAAGGGATCGCTGATCTACCACATAGGTGCGGTTCAGCAATGCCTGCACCAATGCGTAAATCTCTTCTTTACCTATGCTGGCCAGAAAGCCCAGCCGTCCAAAATTAATCCCGATCACCGGGATATTGGTATCCCGTACATAACAAACGGTATCCAGCAAGGTACCGTCACCACCCAAACTCATGAGAAAATCTATCTTCTCTGACAAATCTTCTGCCGTGGAAAACAGGGTGGGGATACTATCAAAAGGAATATGCTGTTGTAAAGTGCGGAAAAAGGGTTCGTAAATAATTGCCTCTATTTCTGCCCGCTGCAACTCCTCCAGCAATAAGCGGATGTTTGCAATATCTTCTGTAATAAATCCTCTGCTATATAGTGCTACCTGCATAATTTAATTTAGCTTTTAGCCATTAGCTATTAGTTTTTAGCGCCGCCAACTAATAGCTAACTGCTAAAAGCTAATAGCTAACCGCTACATATCCACGCTTGTGTGTAAAAATAGTCCTTTTTGCCCTAACTGGTTAATGCTGTACTCTATCCGTAAGCAGGTGTCATAGAAAGAAACGATATCCACACCGATACCGCCGGTGTACAGAAAACGATTGTTCAGAAAACCGTTCCCCGGAAATTTACTATATGCATAACCCGCATCACCAAAGACTTTGGCAAAAATACGTACCGGCACAGTATTAAATTTCTTAGGAACAACGGGGAGTTTCATTTTGAATGATAGCAACTCCTGCCTCAGGGTAGATTTAAGGACCGCAAAACTGGTTCCGTCTATCACATAATATTCCAATCCTCTCAAATAGTCGTCTGAATAGCCAAGGGCTTGCTGGTTAATATAAGGCTGATCATTAGAAAATTTAGCCTGGCTGCGGATACCCAGTGCTGCAAAGGTTTTGGGGCGCAGTTGCCAATATTTGGCCATATTCAACCGGAAATGGATGTCGTCAATATCACTAAACGGACCAATCCCTCTTTTCCCGGCTTCTGCTACCAGGTTAAAGCCCTTAAGCGGATATACCCAGCTATCTGCCTTAATATAGGTGAGCCGGTAAATGAGATCCAGAAAACGTACACTGGTACGGCCTTTACCAAGATAATTGGGGTTGATGGTCGCCACAGAATCGGCTACCTTTTCATAATTGTAGTTCAGGAAAACCTGGTGACGCGTATTAATGGCTTTACGATAGCTATAATTTACTCCTACCATATATATCTGGCGCAGAAAATCATCTTTCCGGAAAAATTTCTGTTTGTTTTCACTGGTGCTGTCATTAACCTCCCGGTTACGCTTATACGAAATCAATATTCCAAGGCCATGCCGGAAATGTTTATCGATGTACGGCAAGTTATACTGCACAGCAAATCGCTGCGTATAACCAAACTGCAGGGCTGCATTCAGTGCGTCATTGCGACCGGTAAGGTTTTCCTGCGTACCGCTGAGGCCAATATTAATACGGTCAAGGCTATGGTTTTTCTCCACCCACCATTGATTAAAGTTGCGATCCGCCAGTTTGAAAATGGGAAAAGCGAAGGTGTACCAGCGCTCCCACACTTCAAAAACCAGGTCAGCATTATTGCCTTCCCAGTTTTTTATATTGGCGGTAGCATTCAGGAAAAGGGAAGTATTGATTAATTGTTTACGGCGCTCCTCCAGTGTTTCCGCCAGATCTTTGAAATAAATGGTATCGCCTGGTACGGTGCTGATCTCCCGTTGTATAACTGAAGTCCGGGTTCTTTTATTACCAATAATGATAATGTTGCGCACTACCAGATAGCTTGTGTCCTTTGCCGGCACTGACTGGCCTTCAGCAACTTCCGGCAACACCATTCCCAACAGGCATATCAAGCCCAGCATGTAGTAACAGCATCTCAGCATGTAGGTCTTGTGAAAATTTAAAAATCTGTTGACAATGTTCAAATATAATAAAAAGCTTAAAGCGGAGATAAAAGCGGATATATATTCATCGCTTCTATCTCCGCTTCAATTGCTTTAAGCTTTATTTACATGCCGATATAGTTCATCAGCAGATCATAATTCTTCTTAACCAGTTCTTCTTCCGGCTCTTCTGAAAACACATATTTAATCACATAATTAAACCGCTCGAGTGTAGCTACGAGTCCCTGCAACTCCTGGCGATTTGTTTTCAGCACGATTTCCAGCCTGCCGGTAGCAGGATTGGTAATGGAGTTTACACTCAGCAGTGTTACATCATTTGATTCTGCGATACGGGCAATTTCACTGAGGCTGTAATCACGCGGATCTACTTCAAAAGCAATGATACCACCTGGTTCCTTTACGCCGTTATATCTTGCCAAAGCCGCCAGCAGATTATCTTTGGTAATGATACCGAGATATTCATTTTCCCTGGTAACAACCGGCAGTGCTGATAATTTAAAATCGTAAAATAACTTGAGTGCTTCAAAGAGATGTGCATATTCCATGATAGCAGGACGGGTACTGCTGTACTCCATAGACTCCAGCGGTACATCCGGATCTTCAAGATCCATGATATCATCTTCCTCTACCAATGCCAGGTATTTATTTTCCACTACCATCGGTAATTGCGTAAGATGATATTCATTCATCAGGCGCAATGCCTTTGACCCTGCATCTGATGGATGCAGAATAGGTACGGAAGATATGAGTTCTCTGGCGATCATGTTTCGTGTATTCTTATACAATAATAGTAAAGAATATGCCAACAGAAAAAGAAATTACATGTACTGCAAAACTGCTGCGCCTTTTTGTGCAGCCATAAAGCGTTCCGGAAATGTACCGGTTAACTGGCAGGATTATCTTTCAGTTTCTCTATAAAAGCGTGCAGAATCTTGTTGAATTCATCGGGTACTTCCATCATAGGTGCATGGCCGCATTTATCAATAAACTGCAGTTCAGAATTAGGTATCAGCTTTTTAAATTCTTCTCCGACCATGGGTGGTGTAACGGTATCATTGTTTCCCCAGATCAGTAAAGTTGGTTGTTTGATATCTTGTAGCTCATCACCCAAATTGTGGCGGATCGCGGATTTTGCCAGGGTGATAATCTTAATCACTTTGAGGCGGTTATTCACAATCTCGAACATTTCATCTACCAGTTCTTTAGTAGCTACTTTCGGATCATAAAAAGTGAGTTCTGCTTTTTTGCGGATGTATTCATAATCACCACGCTTAGGATAGGTTTCACCCATGCCGTTTTCAAACAAACCAGAGCTGCCGGTAAGGGTCAGTGATTTCACAGGTGCTTCCGGATGTTTCAGCAGGTATACCAAAGCCACATGCCCTCCCAGTGAATTACCCAGCAGATGCAGGTTTTTGTAGCCCCTGGCTTCAATAAATTTATGCACGTATTTGGCCAGTCCTCCTACCGATGTTTCCAGGATGTTTAAATCATACAGGGGCAACATCGGAATCACAACCTTGTTATACTGCCGGAAATATTCGATCATGTGCGAGAAATTGCTCAAAGCACCAAAAAGTCCATGCAATAATACCAGTGGTTCTCCTTCTCCTTCTTCTATGAAACTAAACTTACCCTGTGTTTTGATTTCGTAATCCATTGCCAAATCTTGAAAGTCAATTTTACGCTAAAATAATTCTTTTTATTAATCTAAATACTCTTTGAAACGAGTTAACCAGGTTGAATATGCTGCGCTGCCTTCTCGAAAAATGACTGCAATTGGGAAAACATATCCTTAAAAACCGGGATCACACTTCCCATATGGTTTAGTACCCATGGGCCAATATTCTCAATATAAGGATATACTACAGATTGCAATTTAGTTTCGGGGCTCAGCCAATATACCTGGTTGGCCATCCATAGCACTACACTATAAATTATTATAAATATAACGCTATACAATATTATTCCACCCAGTTTATTCAACCAGCCCAGCATCACGAGTTCTACCAGCTTCTGTAAAGCACCAGCTCCCAGCCGCACCAGCAATACTACACCCAGAAATAAACAGATGAAGCAAAAAACAGGCACCCAACGGGAATGCATATCCCAATGTTGCTGCACATATAAAGCCGTAACGGCAGATAGCTTGAGGGCAGCTGCCAGTCCCAGCATCACTGCTACGAATGAAAATAACGCCACTATCAATCCACGTGTATACCCCTTGTAAATGGCAAACACCATGATAATGGCAAAAATAATATCTATAGGCATAATAGAAATGTGGCATTTTCTTATTTTCTCCCGCTATGTATGCTATTCTTTAGCAACAAAAAAACAGCAGGAGAAAATAAGAGCATCCTGAATTATTTCAGCAGATCTTTTACCATAGCGGAAATAGCCTTTCCATCGGCTTTACCGGCCAATTGTTTGCTGGCAGCGCCCATCACTTTTCCCATATCAGCGGGTGAGCTGGCGCCAACGGCGGCAATAATACCGGTGAGGGCTGTACGTAATTCGTCTTCACTCATTTGTTTGGGCAGGTAACGCTCAATCACCAACAGTTCTTCCTCTTCTTTTACGGCCAGGTCTTCACGATTTTGTTGTCTGAAGATCTCCAGAGAATCTTTTCTCTGTTTAGCCAGCTTTTGCAACAACTTGGATTCATCAGCTTCTGTAAGCTCACCACTGGCACCTTCTGCAGTTTTAGCAACGAGGATAGCAGCCTTGATAGCGCGCAGTGCGCGCAATTCAGCTTCTTTCCTGCCAAGCATGGCAGCTTTGATTTCTGCGTTGATATTTAATTCTAATGACATATGGTTAAGTTTAATGGATTATTTTCCTTCTGCTTCCTGCCTTTCCTGGAACTTCTTGAAGAAGTCCTTTGCAAAAGCACGCATATCATCCGCCTGATCTTTGTAAGGGGTAGCCCTTCCGTAAGTATCTGCCATGGTCATCATGGTCTGAAAAAAGAAATCAGCCATTTCGTCTACCATCATATCTTTTGTCCACAGGTCAATACGTAATGCCGCCTTTTCAGCCGGATCCCAGAAAGATACGATCATGCCCTTGGCTTTGATCATGCGTTCTTCTTTATTATCTGTAGCGCTCCACTCTATTGATTCGGGCACCTTCTGGTCGTCCAGTCCAACCTGGATCTTTATAGTAGATATATTACTCATGATTATCAATTAAAGCGCAAAAATAGCTATCATTTAGGGATTTCGTTATTTAGTTATTGATGGATTTTGCTTAAACAGATAAATAACAAGGGATTTAATATCAAAATAGCTAAGCAGTTAAATGTTTCCATAGTTGCGCTGCAGCGTGCTCCCAACTGCTGAAAGGCTTTATCGGTGGCACTTTTGCCAATAAGCGGGATCGTAATTGTTCATCTTTATATAACAAACTCATTTTCTCTGATAAATCGTCCAGGCTTGCCGGATCTGCGTACAAAACAGTATCCCCGCCGGCCTCGCGGGCAGCCACACTATCCAGGGCTATAACCGGTACCAGGCATCGCTGGGCCGCATATATGGGCAGTGCCAGGCCCTCAAACCTCGACGGATATACGAGCGCATAGGCGGCGGCTGTTAAACGCGCCAGGGCAGCTTCATCCGGACGCTCCACACACACCACATCCTGCCGGAACTTATAACTTTGCAGCGCGGTGGCAATATCTGCACCTGCCGGTGTCAGGCTACCAGCCAATACCAGCTTGATATTGCTGCGCTGCCGCCTTTTCAGGGCAGAAAATGCTTTCAATAGCGGGATGATATTATTACGGGGATGCATACTGCCTGTTACCAGGAAATATTCAGCTCCACTACTAAACTCTTTTTTTACGGCTTCCCGTTGTTCCCATTCCAGTGGCTGATAAAGCGGGCTTACGCCCGTATCCAGCCGGATTGTTTTATCTTTTACTGCCGGAGCATACCGCAATAATTCAGCCTTGCCGGTTTCCGACAATACAGCAATACGTTGTGCCTTTGCCAGGTACCTGGCAGTATTTTTTTTGAGATTCCGTTGTTGTAAAGATGGTTGCAAACCAGCGTCACGCAAAAAAGATAAGTCCCTGATCAGCAAACTGGCAGGTATTTTACTCCTCAGCGGCAAAGTACCATCCAGGCCCAGTACCAGGTCGGGCCGGAAAACTTTCATAGCGCGGGGCAACTGCCATTCCAGCCACCAGTAAAGGTGCCAGGCTTTATTGCCTTTTAGCGGCAATATCACATTCGTCACATTCGCCGGAAATGTAAGTCCGGCGGGTATCTCTCCATCAAAAAAAAATGTAAACCGGTGCGCTGGCTGCTGCCGGCACATTGCTAAAATTATTTCCGTTGCCACTCTTCCGGTATCGGCTGGCATGTCCTGCCGTAAACATGCGGCATTAACAGCAATTTGCATAAACGATTCCTTTGTCTGCGAGCTTGCAAACGTACACAATTTTAGATTCGGGAAGATTGGATTTTGAGATCTCCGGATATATTCGCTTACTGATTCGACTTATTAGTGATATAAAACACTTTCGGTGTAGCTGTATTGGCGGTATTCCCGAAAGAGGCCAATGTTACTGTAACAGCATATGTTTTCAGTGGCTTCAGATGATGAAGCGTAATGCTGAAAGGGTTAGCAGTAACATCAGGCACCGCATCCTGTGCTAAAGGAATGTTTCCTGTTTCTGTTACTACATTCAGCGTTACCCCAACGCCTTTATCCGGTATTTTAGTGGTGATATTTACCTTAAACGTGAAAGTGCTGTCCAATGCCATGTTGTATTTGCCCTCCTGTACATCCGGCAATTCAAATTTCAACGCTTCCTCCTGCGGATTGGGTGCAGGATTATCACGTTTCTTTTTTTTGCAGGAAGAAAAGGTAATCAGGGTAATTGCTAAAAATGCCGGCAGAAAGGTTTTCAATAACATAACAGCTTTATAAAGGAGCTATGAAATTATGATTTATTTATATACAAATCAAATTTTACTTCTTACATCCAGTGCATCCCTTAAACCATTGCCCAGTAAATTAAAAGCCAGTACCAGCAGCATAATAGCGATACCCGGCGCCAAAGCCAGCAATGGATTATGGGTGATGATGAAATTGTAATTTTCTTTGATCATCAGTCCCCAGGAGGGTTGCGGAGGCTGTACACCTACCCCCAGGAAACTAAGTCCCGCCTCTATTACAATAGCCGTGGCAAAATTGCCGGCAGCTACCACCATTACAGGTCCCAGAATATTGGGGAGTATATGTTTTATGATAATGCGCATATGTCCATAACCCAGGGCCCGTGCCGCTTCTACAAATTCCAGTTCCCGGATAGAGAGGATTTGTCCGCGGATGATACGCGCCACACCTACCCACATAGTAAGGCCCACCGCAATAAACACCTGCCAAAACCCTTTTCCCATGGCCAATGTAAGGGCAAATACCAGCAACAGGGTGGGCATAGACCACACCACATTTACCAGCCACATTACCGCATCGTCTGTTCGTCCTCTGAAATACCCGGCTATAGCACCCAACAGCACACCTATACTCAGTGAAATGATCACGGCAATGCAGCCAACCCCTAAACTTACCCGTGTACCTACCAGCAAACGACTCAGGATATCACGACCAAATTTATCAGTGCCCAGCCAATACGTCTGAGAGAAAATCCGTTCCCTGCTGATCTTTTCCTGCAGCTGGCTTAACGGCATCGCTACAGCAGGAGGTTTTCCATACCAAATCTGCTCGAGGCTATACGTTTCCTGCCGACTGGTATATTCATCTACATAACGTTGTACCACCAGTGAGCTGTCCTTAAATTGCCAGGAGCGTACAGGCGTCCACGTTACATCCGACTCCTGACCATACAGTAGCTGGTGAAAAAAAGATACGGAAGCAATTGGCTGTTCTTTTTTAATGGATAACATATGAATGCGGAATCCGGGATGCTGCCCTTCTACTTCCAGCACCATCCTGTTGGCATCCGGTGTATGATCCGGCGCGATGAGATATGCCACAGCACTGACGATCACCGCCAGGGCGATCACCAGCAAACCGGCTACAGCGCCTTTATTACGCCGCAACCGCTTCCAGGAAGATTGAATATTTGACAATGGCTAGCTAATTTAATTTACCTGGCGGCCTTTCCACTGATAACTACCAAACTTGCCCAGCCAGCCGGCAACAACAATATAAGGAATATGAAATAACTGCCCGGGAATAAACCAAACCAGCAACTCCGTTTTATTGAAGAATCTCGCTACCGGCAGAAGGAAATATAGTTCCAACGTAACTTTAAACAATAGTACAATGAGGAACCATGGCCACCATACCGGCATAAATATAGCAATGATGCCCATGACCAGTAAGCAGGCATTAAACAGGTATACCAGCAGTAATACCCAGGTAATCCTTTTATCTTCGTATTTATCTGCCTTAGACGACCAGCGGATACGCTGGTTCATAAAGTCTTTCAACGTATCTACCGCCAATGTACGTACCACGGCATCTTCACTTTTCAGGTACATCACACCATCAGGATAAGCGCTGTAAATTTTGTACATCAGCAGCATATCATCGCCGGAAGCGATATTATCAATACCACTAAAGCCTCCCACATCATAGAATGCCTGTTTTTCATAAGCCAGGTTAGCGCCATTACACATGGTACCAGCTTCCAGTTGGGCCGCAGCACCAGTAATGCCCTGCATGGTCATAAAATCGAGTGATTGCAGCTTCTTGAAAAAATTATGCTCTTTGTAAAAGCTCACCGGTGCCGCTATAAATTTAGGCTGGTGTTTTTCGTAGAACTGCACAATTGTTTCTATCCAGCGCGGTCCCATTACACAGTCTGCATCTGTAGTAACAATCAGGTCTCCGGTGGCCTGTGAGATGGCTATTTCAATGGCTTTTTTCTTATAGGAATTTAACCGCTGCTGTGCGTCCAGGTGACCTTTTAACTGCAGCAGATGTACATTATCTGCCTGGAAACCAGTTACCACGGCGGCTGTATCATCTGTAGAAAAATCATCTATCACAATTATTTCCAGCAAGGCAGCATCATAGGTTTGCTGGCGCAGTGCCTCCAGCAAGGCCGGTAGGTTAGCTGCTTCATCCCGTGCAGGTATAATCACTGTTACAAGTGTTTTACCAGCCTGTTGCCCGGTAAGTGTAAATTTCCTTAGCCGTGTCCAGCCAAGACTGTACCATAACATCAGTACGCCGTAACCTAAGGCCAATCCAATCAGTATTATTAAAAAAAAATGCATCCGGGTTATAGATTTGATTTGATGATAAAGCCCAGCTGCGCGGATATCAGCTGATGACCCTTTTCCAATACCAGCATTTTGCAGGAAAATGATCCGTCTGCAAAGCGGGTACCTAGTACAGGTGGAATAACGCGGTCGTATTTCCCGAAGATCAGGAGTGTTAAAACGTTATAACGGGTTAATAATTGTTTGCAGTGCTTTTTATCCGGCATCATATTGCGCATGTTGGTCCATACATTATAAACAAAAGCTCTTTTCTCCGGTTCATCCATTCTGTTCAGCACAAACTTGTAAATGCTTTGATTCAGTAATCCCAACCTGCGCCAGGTATGCAACAGACTAAAAAACAACTGCGGGTGATAGGTGTTGTACTTAAATATTTTATTGCCAATACCTGTACGGGTAACAAACAAATGCCAGGGATTGTTCCTGAAACCATCTCCGGCAGCCATTATGAGGCGGTCTATCCGCTCCGCCATCTTTTCTACCAGGCACAGTGCCAATCTCCCGCCCATACTATATCCCAACAAAGAAAACCTTTCCTTTCCCTGTTGCTGCAACACCAGCGAAATAATCGCCACCAGGTCTTCTTTTTCAAATACGCGCTTTTCCTGCCATTGGGTGCTGCCATGCAGCGGCATATCCAGTGCCACTATGGTAAAGATATCTCCCAGGGCTTCCGTAAGCGGTTTAAAATGCGCAGCACTTTCCCCAAAGCCGTGCAAACAGATCAACAACTGTTCGCCCGTACCTTCGCAGGTGCCGTGAAAGCGGCTTTTCAAATATAGCAGTTCAAAATCGGGCATAACTGAAAAGGGCAACAATGATACTGAAAAATAATCATGTATCGCGAATTTGGGGAGTTGGACAAGGTCGAATATTAACATTTGCCATGGTCTTAAATTCGTAATTATTTAAGTAAATTACAGAACTACCAAAAATTCAGACAACATGGACGCAACAGTTGAAAATAAGACTGCGCTGAAGGGCGCAGAGTTCCTGGTAAAGGAAAGTGCTCCTGAAGAAGTGTTTACTCCCGAAGATTTTTCGGAAGAACAGCTGATGATCAAAGACATGGCCGACCAGTTCATCAGTAAGGAGGTAACCCCGCTTATTGACCGGATAGACAAGCTGGAAGAAGGTCTGATGCCATCGCTTTTGGAGAAGGCGGGTGAACAGGGACTGTTAGGTGCGTCCTTTCCCGAAGAATACGGCGGTTTAGGTAAAGATTTTGTAACAGCTACCATCATCAACGAAGGTCTGGGCGCAGGACACTCTTTTTCCGTAGCCATGGCCGCTCATACAGGTATCGGCTCGCTGCCCATCCTCTACTTCGGTACCGAAGAACAAAAACAAAAATATATTCCCAAACTGGCTACCGGCGAAATGAAAGGCGCCTATGCCCTCACAGAACCCGATTCGGGCTCTGATGCACTGGGAGCAAGAACTACTGCCAAATTAACGGAAGACGGCAAATACTACGTGCTGAATGGCCAGAAAAGCTGGATCACTAACTCCGGATTTGCAGACGTATTTACTGTATTTGCAAAAATTGACGGCGATAAATTCACTGCATTTATTGTAGACAAAGGTACCCCCGGATTCACACTGGGCGCAGAAGAACATAAAATGGGCATCAAAGGTTCTTCTACCCGGCAGATCTATTTCCAGGATGCGAAAGTACCGGCAGAAAATGTGCTGGGCGTGATCGGTAAAGGTCACCTCATTGCATTTAATATCCTGAACATAGGCCGTTTAAAACTCTGCGCTGCCGCATTGGGCGCTTCCAAGAAGTGCATCAACACTTCCGTGCAGTATGCCAATACCCGTGTACAGTTCAAACAACCCATCGCTAACTTTGGCGCTATCAAACATAAGCTGGCGGAAATGGCAATCCGTACCTGGACTTCAGAGTCCGCGCTATTCCGTACGGCCCAACTGATTGATGATAAAGAAAAAGAACTCTTTGCAGCAGGTCAACCATTCAACGAAGCCCTGTTAGGCGCTGCAGAAGAATATGCTGTAGAATGTGCCATCCTGAAAGTAAATGGCTCTGAAGTACTGGATTACGTGGTGGATGAAGGTGTGCAGATCCACGGTGGTAATGGCTTCAGCGATGAATACGTTATTTCAAAAGCATACCGCGACTCCCGCATCAACCGCATCTTTGAAGGTACCAATGAAATCAATCGCCTCCTTACACTCGACATGACGCTGAAACGCGCCATGAAAGGCAAGCTGGATCTGATGAATCCTGCAATGAGCGTGATGAAAGAACTGATGAGCATTCCGGACTTCGGCAACGATGACGAAAGTACTTTCAGCAAGGAAAAGAAGATGATCGTTAACTTCAAAAAAGCGATCCTCATGGCTGCCGGCGCTGCTGCTCAAAAGCTCATGGCCAAACTGGAAACTGAACAGGAAATCCTGATGGATATTGCCGACATGGCTATTGAAACATTTGTGGCAGAAAGCGCACTGTTACGCCTGATCAAGCTCACTAACCATAAAGGAGAAAGTGCAGCTGCCCTGCAGACAGACATTGTACGCACCTTTATTTATGATGCAGCAGATCGTATCAATAAATCAGGTAAAGATGCCATCAATGCATTTGCAGAAGGTGATGAACAACGTATGATGCTCCTTGGCCTGAAACGCTTCACCAAAACAGAACCATTCAACGCCAAAGACGCACGCAGAAGAATAGCTGACCGACTGATAGCTGACAACAAATACAGCTGGTAAAATAGCTTTTAGTACTTAGCTTTTAGCATTTAGAAATATGCACAGATTATCTGTCATATTTTTCTAAACGCTAAAAGCTAAAGACTAAATCCTTCATTTCATTTCTCTCCTATTCCCCTCACCTGCTTATCTTTACAACATTATAAGATATCGACGACGGGGCATTATGCAATCAGCAAAGTTTTTTCTACCCATTTTTTTAGCACTAAGTATTCCTTTGCTCGCCAGCAGCCAGGCTTCTATACGCCTTAGCCAGCCTGCACGAGACCAAAGTAACGTTAACACCGCTAAACAATTTATTGCAGGGCGCACCTGTATTGGCTGTAAAGTCAGGATCAATAACGATACAGTACACGTATATTCCACCGGCACTTTCGCGGCAAAATACGAATTACCCATTGGCAGAAGCGCTTTTGTCATCACTACAGAAGCACCTAACGGAGAAACCTACACGAAAAATATTACCTATTATTATAATCAGCTACCAGCACCCATCGCTACTACCTCTTTTCGCATAGATTTCGTAGAGATAACCCCCAAAGGAAATCTGCAACTGATGGAAGGCGATACGCTGCGCGTTAAAATGAAAGGCTTTCCAGGCGCAGAAGCCAGCTGGTTTAACAATGCCCCCTTGCGGGAAATGCCCGCTTCGCAAACAGGTGGTGTGCCGGGATATTATAGTGGCAGCTATATCATCCAGCCGGGCGACTCCATGCTGAATGGCAAATTAATCGTGAAACTGCGGAATCGTGGCGGTGAAACAGCGATCCTGGGCAGCCCTTACCACTACGCCGTGATGCGCAATTACATGCCACTTACCGGCCGCACCATCGACAACATGACCTACCTCACTTCCAGCCCGCAAGGCGACAGATTAGGTCCTGAAAAGATTGGTTATCTCGATAAAGATGTGCTGTTACATATTGTTGGAAAGCAGGGAGATTACTATAAAGTACGTTTATCATCCAAACAAACTGCCTTCATACCAGAGCCGCTGGTAGACATAGAGATCCCACAGGACCATCTGCCGGTAAGCATTGTATCAGATGCGAAAATATGGGGAGATGAAAAATCCGATTACGTATCCGTAGCCTTATCTGATAAATTACCCTACACTTCTACACAACTCTCTTCCCCTGGAAAAATAATAGTAGATATACACGGCGTCTATGCTGAACAAGGCTTAAACACTTTACTGCAAGGCACCCGCGAAATAAATTCCGTAGTATGGCAACAACCCGCGCATGATGTATGCCGCATGATCATCTCCTTAAAACATGCGCCCTGGGGATACCAGGTGTATTATGAAAATAACCGTATAACGGTAAAGGTTAAACGCGTTCCGGAAAAACTCTCACTCAATAACCTCACCATTGGTATTGATCCTGGACATGGAGGAGTTAACCCCGGCGCTACAGGTCTCACGGGTGCAGTAGAAAAGCAATTAACACTGGTACTCGCCCTGCAGCTGAAAACATTACTGGAAAAAGAGGGAGCTACAGTTATCATTACCCGCACCAGTGATAAATTTGTTGCTAACGAAGACAGGCTGTCCTTCTTTCGTCGTGCTAACCCTGATTTATTGCTGAGCATTCACTTAAATTCATCAGTGAACCCGGTAGATGTAAACGGCACTGCTACTTATTATAAGCAACCTTTCTGCGAAGCGCTCAACGCCGCTATCCATGAACGTATGTTGCAAACCGGCTTACGTGATTTCGGTAATAATCCCGACTTCAATTTCATCTTAAATAATCCTACTGAATTTCCGGATGCATTGGTAGAAACCTTGTTTCTAAGTAATCCGGGGGATGAGGAAAAAGTGCTGCAACCCGCGTTTCAACAGCTGATGGTGGAGAAGATAGTACTGGGTGTGAAGGATTATTTACAGCAGATGGAGGCGAAACGTTAATGTGAGAATTTTGTCTTTCTCCCGATTAGGTTGATTATACTGATTCTCCCGATTTTATTTTGATTTTGAAAGATTTTAAAAGATTGGCGAAGATTATCTGAACTGTGATTTTTATGATTTTTTTGATGATCCTGATTAGCGAAAAAATCATAAAAATCACAGTTCAGATAATCTCCGCTAATCTTCTTAAATCAAAAATAAAATCGGGGTAATCAGTATAATCAGCCTAATCGGGAGAAAGACAATTTTGAACTATAACCCAGCTGCTGCTTTCAAATAAGCTGACAACCTGTTAATAGCATCTGCCGCAAAACCAATCTGCTCCTGTGCTTCTGTCCATCTGCGTTGCTCAATTGCTTCTCTTACACCGGGAATAGTTTTCACACCATAACCAGTATAAAAACCGGGAGCATATAAAGTATGTTTGTACCAGCTGCGGGATGGTAATCCCTTATCATTCAACAGCTGTTGCTCTGCCTGGTACAATGCTTTGTTGAACGCTGCTCCGGTAAGATTATTTTTGGCAGATAAGGCCAGTGTAACGGTATCCAGCGCTACCAATGCATTTTGCAAAGGAGCAAAATCGATAAATGGAACAGCTGCTTTAGCTGCTGGTGGCAATAGATGTTTGGCCGTATCTGCAGTCAGCTGATATTTATCTTCCCTGATCAATTGATTTTCTATGGTGGTTGATTCACGCAGATTGCTGGTTAACTCTGTCAGTTCATTCACATACCCGTTCACGGTTTCATACAGTTTACGAAAATCAAAAGGCAGTCTAACGGCATTGGCTACACGTAATGCAGTATGTCCCGCTGTTTGCGACAAAGCCACACCGTAATTGAATCCGGGATCTTTAAATCTTACATAATCATCATAAGAATCGTAGATGGAATGGTATTCTCCGCCGGCATCTTCTCCTCCGAAACCGTAATCCAGGGAAGGAACGCCCAGGTGTTGCAGGAAAGAGGAATAGTCAGAACCTGAGCCCATGGCACCGATGGCAATACCTTGTTTAGCCAGTTTTTCTTTTTTGAGCTTGGGTGTAGCTGCCTTCAATACGTCGGAGGCTTGTCTGCGGGCCAGGATACTCACCTTTGTTTGCGGATCTGTAATATCACGGGTTACTTCATTTACCAGTGTTTCCAGCGCATGTGAGCCACTGGCACCGAGGAAACCACGACCATTATTATCTGAATTAATATATACAACAGCTTTCTCTTTTAATTCCGCGGCATGGTCTTCTACCCATTCTGTAGAACCTATTAGTCCGGGTTCTTCTCCATCCCAGGCGCAATAAACCAGTGTACGACGGGGCTGATAGCCTTGTTTATGCAATTCGCCGATCGCTTTGGCTTCTTCCAGTAAGGCGGCAAGACCACTGATGGGATCTGAAGCACCATTTACCCAGGCGTCGTGGTGATTGCCACGAATCACCCATTGGTCGGGCAGTTCACTACCTATCAGTTTGGCTATTACATCATAACAGGGGCGTATCTGCCAGTCGAAGGACAATTTCAGGTGTACTTTTGCTTTTCCTCCTCCTCCTATGTGATAGGTAAATGGTAATGCGCCGCGCCATTCTTCCGGTGCTACAGGGCCTTCCAGCGCTTTAAGCAGCGGTGCTGCATCATGATAGCTGATGGGCAATACCGGTATTTTCAGGAGATTGGGCGCTTGTAGGCGGTCCAGCCGCTGAGCAGATGGGGTGGCGCCTACATTGGGTGTTAGCGGATCTCCGGGATAAATTACGATGTCCATCACAGAACCCCGCTGCACGCCATATTCATTTTTAAAAGCGCCTTTAGGGTATACGTCACCGTTATAATAGCCGTCGTCTTTAGGATCAGAGTAGATGATGCAACCAGCTGCGCCATGTTCCTGTGCTACCTTAGGTTTGCTGCCACGCCAGGAGTGACCGTATTTGGCGATCACGATTTTTCCTTTAACGTTTACGCCTGTACGCTCCAGGTACTCATAATCTTCCGGCAAGCCATAGTTTACATATACCAGTTCTCCGGTTACGTCTCCGTCGGCACTCCAGGCATTATAAGTAGGTAGCTGCCCCTCCTGTCCGGAAGTAGCATCTTCTTTCAGTGCCGGCTCTTTCAGCAATGCTTTGTAGGTGGTGGGGCCAGTGAGTTCTACCAATCTTTCTTTGGGAGTTGGGAAAAGCACCTGGTAGGTCACTATTTCTGCATCCCAGCCGTAGCTTTTGAAGCGCTGCAAAATTTCTTCTGCTACCGCTTTACCTCCTGCAGAGCCAATATGGTGTGGTCGGGATGATAGGGCCTTGATGGTTTCGCCGATATGCTGACTGCTTAACTGTTTGTCGAAGCGGGCTTCCAGCTGCAATTGTAGCGCAGCGGTACTGTCGGCATACCCCAGCAGCTTTTTACTTTGCGCCCGGGTCTGGGTTAACCCGCCGGCGCATAGCAGTAACGCCAGCATGCGGGTGAAATGAGTCGTTGTCATAAGTGATGTCAGATCTTGTTGGTTGAAAAGGGTTTATCTTACCAATATACGAATAGTCTATAATATCAATAGGCATTTTTACGCCGGGAAATTTTAGTGATAACTTTTGGTTATGATCCATAAATACAGGTTATAGGGCAAATAGTCTACTTAGCCAGTAGATTAATCTATATTTGTGAATCCTTTCATAGCTTTATCGCGTGAAACAATAAACATAACATCATAAACAGCAGTTATATGGCAAATGCGATTCAGGAGTTTAACGACTACCGTGCTAAAATGAACGATGTAATATTGGGCAAACAGAATAAAGTGATCAACCGCCTGTTCAATCTGGACACCAACACCTATGCAGACGGGGCTTTGAGCACTAAAACAAAGGAAATGCTGGGACTGGTAGCATCTATGGTGCTCCGCTGCGATGACTGTATCAAATATCACCTGGGCAAATCCTTTGAACAAGGCATCACAACTGAGGAGATGTATGAAATATTTGCCGTAGCAAATATTGTGGGCGGCACCATCGTAATCCCGCACACACGCCGGGCGGCAGAATATTGGGAAGAATTACAGGCACAGTGATAGCTTATTTACAGCTATCTATCGTAACTTTACAGACACTATAATACATTTATAACTTATACAAATGTCAACAGCAACAATAGCTCCGCAGGCAGCCTTAACGCCAAAAGACTTTGCAACGGACCAGGAAGTACGCTGGTGCCCTGGCTGCGGCGACTACTCTATACTTAAACAGGTACAAACTATAATGCCTACGCTGGGTGTTCCCCGCGAAAATATTGTGATCGTTTCAGGTATCGGTTGTTCATCGCGTTTTCCATACTATATGAACACCTATGGTATGCACTCTATCCATGGCCGTGCTACGGCTATTGCTTCGGGCCTCAAGGCTACCCGCCCTGAGCTGAGCGTTTGGATAGTAACCGGCGACGGAGATGGCTTGTCCATTGGTGGTAACCATACCATCCACCTGCTGCGCCGTAATTTTGATGTGAACATCATGTTGTTCAACAACCAGATCTACGGTTTAACAAAAGGCCAGTACTCTCCTACTTCTGAAGAAAATAAAGTGACCAAATCTACCCCAATGGGTAGTATTGATCATCCGTTTAACCCAATGGCCCTGGCCCTGGGTGCAGACGCTACCTTTATTGCCCGCAGCATGGACCGCGACCCCAAACACCTGCAGGAAATGCTGAAACGCAGCCATGCACATAAAGGCGCTTCCTTCCTGGAAATATACCAGAACTGTAACATCTTCAATGATGGTGCTTTTGAAGCATTTACAGAGAAATCAACCAAGGGAGATGAAACTATCTTTGTAGAACACGGAAAACCAATGGTTTTTGGTGCCCAGAGAAACAAAGGTATCCGCCTCGATGGACTGAGACCTGTAGTAGTAGAGCTGGGTGGAGCATACAGAGAAAGCGATCTCTGGATTCATGACGAAAACGATTTCTACAAAGCACAACTGCTTACCCGTATGTTCGATGATCCTCGTATAGAAGGTCATTTGCCACGCCCTTTCGGTGTTTTCTACCAGGTAAACAGGCATACTTACGAAGACATCATGTCTGCACAGTTAACAGAGGCCCTGGCTAAAAAAGGCCCTGGCGACCTGGACAAATTATTTGCCGGCAGCGAAACCTGGACAATTCAATAATTACGAATTATAAATTACGAAGAGAGGGTAGATAAAAGCGGATAATCTTCGCTAATATCTACCCTCTCTTCGTAATTTATAATTCGTAATTCTATCTCAGTGTCCTAGTGTACCTACCTCAAACAATACTTTATAGAGCAATACCACGCCAAATATGATCATACTCACACCCGCAATACGATTGAGCCATTCCACATTGGTAAGGGTCAGCTTATGACGGATTTTATCTGAAACAAACACTTTCAGGATATCAGCAGACAGTACCAGGCTTAAACATACCGTATACATGATAAAGCGATGGCTCACCGCAGTAGCGCTGTTAGCCACACATACGCCCAACCAGAAGATGATTACACCAGGATTTAAGGTGTTCATTAAAAACCCGGCCAGCCATATTTTCACGTAGTCATGTGTGCGGAACATCTCCGGCTTTTCGTCGCCGGTACTGATTTTCACCTTTTTGAACAACAAGCCGTAAAGCCCCATGGCCATCAATAAAAATCCACCGCCAACACCAATTGATCGTTTGTATTCTTCCAGGCCACTGATAAAAGAAGTTGCCAGGTTGCCGATCAATACAAACATGATATCGCTACAAGACACGCCCAGTGCGAAACTGATGCCGGCCTTAAAACCATTGTTAATGCTGTACTTTATAATCGCGAATATTACCGGGCCTACCGATAATGACAGAAATAATCCCAGTCCTAATCCTGCTACAATTGATGCTATCATGCTTATAATTTCCGAGTCACAAGGTGCTGGTTAGTTCTTAACAGTTTTTCCAACCAGGAATCTATCCCAGTCTTTCAGTTTCTCTCCTTTCATTACTCTTGGGAACTTGTTCATAGCCCCTTCCTTGCCTTTGCAACGGAGATAATCAATAAATACATCATTCGGTAATATCTCTACAAACACCTCCTTCAGCGCGGCAGAACGTTCTACCGCATAATCGTCATTCACCTCAGCAAGCGTCTGATCTATTATTTCACGTACTTTTTCCGCATCTACGCCCGGGCTGTCTGTACCAACATACCAACGGTGTGCAAACAGGTTCTGATAAGGGAAACCAGCCACTGTGAACTCTCTCACAGTAATGCCCAGTTTCTTCTGTACAATATCTATGGCTTTGTTCATGTTGTCGATACTCAGGTGCTCTCCACAAAGACTGAGGAACTGCTTGGTACGACCAACAATCACAATTTCATGCTCTTTTACGGAAGTGAACTTCACCACATCACCAATCAGGTAACGCCAGGCACCAGCGCAGGTAGACAACATCACCGCATATTCCACATCTTCCACCACCTCATGGATCATGTAAGATTTAGGATTGGGCTTTACTTCTCCTTCTGCATCAAAATTCTCTTCATTAAAAGGAATGAATTCATAGAAGATCCCTGCATTTAACACGAGTTTTATGCCTCTTGTTCCAGGACGGGCCTGAAAACCAAAAGATCCTTCGGAGGCCATGTACGTTTCAATGAACGCAATGGGCTTTCCCAGCAACTTCTGGAAGCTATCGCGGTAAGGCTCAAAGGACACACCACCGTGAATATAAACAGCCAGATTAGGCCAGATTTCATGGATATTTTTTACCCCGTGATATTTGATAATTTCTTCCAGTACAATCTGTACCCAGGCCGGTACACCGCAAACAGTACCCACATCCCATTCCCGGGCTTTACGTACGATCAGTTTGATACGCTGTTCCCAATTGGGTTTGCGGGATATTTTGCCCCCTGGCTTATAAAAACGACGAAACCACTTCGGGATATTTTTGGCCTGAATGCCACTCATATCTCCTTCGTAATAATCGCCTTTCTCGAATAAAGAAGTAGTGCCGCCCAGCATCAGGATACCCTTTTCAAAGGAACGGGGTGGTATGTCGAAGTTGGCCATGGAATATAGCTGCTTCACACCTACCTTCTTTACCGTTTTGAGCATCGCTTTGGTAACAGGTATATGTTTACTGGCCGATTCCGAAGTGCCGGAGCTCAGCGCAAAATATTTTATTTTTTCCGGCCAGCTCACATTTGCTTCCCCTTCCAGGCAACGATACCACCATTCCTGGTGCATTTTAGTGTAGTTATGCACAGGTACTTTCTCACGGTATTGCCCTATAAAATTTGGGCTATCCAAAATTTCCTGAAATTGGTAGTGGCGGCCAAAGTCCGTCTCCTTAGCCTTCTCCAGCAAACGATGCAGCACCTGCAGCTGGTATTGGCGAGGTGTTCCTAATTTAAACGTGAACTTCTTCCTGATGCGTAGCGACCTGGAAATAAGATTACCTATAATGGCCATTAACTTTCCCTCTCTTTAATTGAACTGCAAAAATAAGTGGAATATTGAATATAAGTTGATTGATAATTACGAATTACGAATTGCATGTTGGTGATGAGTCAAATATACATCCTAAAAATACAATACGTGTAGGCTATAATTCGCAATTAGGAATTCGTAATTCGTAATTACCTTTGCGGCATGTTAAAAACAACTTTACTCAAAGCTACTGAAGCCAGCGGAAAAATACTGCAACAATATTTCAATGGCCCTTTCGAGGTAAGTAGTAAAAGTACTATTAACGACCTGGTTACTGAAGTAGATAAAAAGTCGGAAACAGCTATTATTGAGATTATCAGGGCAACTTATCCAGACCATTTTATACTCAGCGAAGAAGTAGGTGAAATGAAGACAGCCTCCCCTGTAAAATGGATCATTGACCCTATTGACGGTACCGTAAATTATGCAAACGGCATCCCTATCTGTTGCGTATCTATAGGTGTTGAGAAAGATGGAGAGATGATTTTGGGCGCTGTATACAATCCTTTCATGAACGAATTGTTTGTAGCAGAGAAAGGAAAAGGGGCTACCCTGAATGATAAGCCTATTCACGTTTCTACCAAGGCAGACCTTGCAAAATCCTGCCTGGTGACCGGCTTCCCATACAAATGGGAAGAAATGGAGAATAACCCGCTGGTGGTATTTGAGCGTGTAATAAAAGAACAAATTCCGATCCGCCGCCTTGGTTCTGCAGCGATAGACCTTTGCTGGGTGGCCTGTGGTCGCTTTGATGGCTTCTATGAACACCATCTCCAGGCGTGGGACTCCGCAGCCGGCTTCCTCATTGTAGAAGAAGCAGGTGGAAAAGTAACAGACTTTTCCGGCAACAGTTTTTCTCCTTATCAAAAAGAAATATTGGCCACCAACGGCCATATCCATAGTGCATTACAAGCTCTTGTTAACGGTAAATAAGTATTGGGAAACATGGACCAGGAAAGAACAGAAATACAGGACCTCGGAGAATTCGGCTTAATCGAATATCTCACCAGGAATATTGAAATACAAAATGCCAGCACTGTATTAGGTGTTGGTGACGATGCGGCAGTTATTGACCACTTCGGCAAACAAACCGTTATCAGCACTGATATGCTGGTGGAAGGCATTCACTTTGACCTGATGTACACGCCGCTGAAACACCTCGGATACAAATCGGTGGTGGTGAATATTTCGGACATCTACGCCATGAATGCCACCCCTACGCAAATCACCATCAGCATTGCCTTCTCCAACCGTTTTTCGCTGGAAGCACTCAATGATTTTTACGAAGGTGTGTATGCTGCCTGTGAAAAATATGGCGTAGACCTGATTGGCGGCGACACCAGCAATTCGCAAAAAGGATTCGTAATCAGTGTTACAGCTATCGGCGAGGTAACACCAGACCAGTTTGTAAAAAGATCTACCGCTGAAAAAGGTGACTTGCTCTGCGTTACAGGTGATCTCGGTGCAGCTTACCTGGGTCTTACCCTGCTGGAAAGAGAGAAAAAAATCTACCTCGAAAGTCCGGGCGTAAAACCAGACCTCGAAGAACAAACCTACATCATTGGCCGGCAGCTGAAACCTGAAGCCCGTAAGGATATTATTGAATTTCTGCATGAGCAGGATATCATGCCTACTGCCATGATGGATGTAAGTGATGGCCTGAGCTCTGAAATATTGCACATCGCCAAACAGAGCAACCTGGGCGTGGTATTGTACGAAGACAAAATTCCTATCTCACAGGAAAGCAAAGAGATAGCACTGAAATTTGGCCTCGATCCTACTGCCTGCGCATTGAGCGGCGGAGAAGATTACGAGCTGCTGTTTACTATGAAACAACAGGATTACGATAAGATTGTACTTAATGAACAAATCAGCGTAATTGGCTACATGGCTGATATCACAGAAGGGGCGCATATCCACACAAAAGGTGGAAATAAATTCAAATTGGTAGCACAAGGCTGGAACGCATTCCAGCAGTAGCTTTTAGCGATTAGCTTTTAGCTTTTAGTAAAAATGCATCGGAGATTAACATATATTTTATGTTCTCCGATGCATTTTTACTAAAAGCTAATCGCTAAAAGCTAAAAGCTATTTTTCTACAATCACCGGTATCACCGGACTATTATGGGTTGGAGGCAAATCGCCCGCAAACACAGAAAACTTAAGCTGATAGTTACCGGGTGTATCCGGCATTACTACTTCCAGGTTAATCAGTCTGCGCAAAACAGCTCTTTCCAATGTCATGGTCGACTTCACCTGAGGCAATGCATTATCTCCGTTGGTAAATGAATAACCCAGTACCGGTTCATTGGTCCTGTCCAGCCGGATAGGTTGGTGGTAGCCGTTATAAGGTTGCAGGATCACATTAATATGCTCCCCACGTTTCGCTTTAATCTTTTTTAAAGCAGGCTTGAGTTGTATAAGTGAATAAGAATAATAGTCTGGCTGAATATCATAATCCCAGGTACCATTCACTGTTTTCAGACTATCTGTAACCGGCAGACCTGCCCCCGGATCAAACACCACCATCACTGGTTTACCCCATAACTGTACTTCTGTATCCCAGAAATTATACTGGCTTCTGCGTGAATACCTACTGTTAAGGCTATACGATAACTGACCGGTATAAAACATATATTTTGACGGACGCTGGTAACTATTCAAAAATACCACCGGACGGCCTTGTGCGCGGGCAGCTACCTGCGAGGTCCATTCTTTGTTATGATGAATTTCAGGTCTTATTTCTACTCCCGGCATAAAATCCCAGATCATATATACCCGTACTACCAGCACCAGTAATAACGTAACCGGCAGGGTATACAATAACCACTTCTGCGACCAGCGGCGGCGCACAATAGCCTGATGTGCCAGTATTGCCACCGGCGCAAAGAGCATCACTGTCCAGTTAGCCTCTACTCTTCCTTTGAATGTACTGAGCAGGAAAAACGCCAACACTCCTACCACACAGAATTTGAGCGCCCGCTCAAAAGAATTCTGAATAGGACACCGGAAGGCATAATAGAGGATCAGCCAACCCAGCAACGGGCCAAATAATAATAACTGTCCGCCCAGGTAATCCAGCGTGTAACTGATATCGTAAGAAGATGCATTACGCTCTATCAGGTGGTATTGCAGGGATGGGAAGCCATGTGTATACTGCCAGTAAATATGCGGGAAAAAGAGAACGGTAGTAATGATACAAGCTATATAGAACTTGAAAACCTTTAGCAGGTTGACATTGGACAGCACTGTGAAAAACACCAGTAAAATTCCATGATATTTACTGTAAAACATAAGTGCCATGGAAAGGCCCAACAGCAAAGTATTTTTCCAGTTTTGCTCTGCTATAAACCGGCGATAGGTCCAGAAATAAACAGCAGCAAAAAAGATGAGTGGTGCATCCGGCACGGCCAGCATACCGCCTATCTGCATGGCGCCCATGGCACCCATCAGGAGATAAAAAAGCTTATTGTCTTTTGAGGCAATCAGGTTAGCGGTCAGCCACAAGGTGGCTGTATTCATGATCACTACCAGGAGCCGCACTCCCAACTCGTTATGAAAAATACCGTAGCCGATTTTTATCAGCAACGCAATCATCGGTGGATGATCAAAATAGCCCCAGTCCAGGTGACGGGAATACACCCAGTAGTAAGCTTCATCATCCCATAATTCGGAATAGCAAGCCTGTATAAGGCCCAGCACCAGCCAGGCAAGCAGGAAAAGATTTCTATACCGGTCTTTTTTAAAGAAACGAGTTATTGCACTCATGCGGAAATACAGTATTATTAATGCTGCGAAGATAGGGCTATTAACAGTATACTGTTGTCTCCCAATTTGTGTCTATAACTACCATTGCGGCCTCATAGCCAACTGCAATGCGGCCTAATGCCTGCTCACGGCCGATTACGCGGGCCGGATACAGTGAAGCCATACGTAATGCCTCCTCCAGCGGGATGCCTACCTTTTCTACACAGTTACGAACAGCCTGTATCATAGTAAGACAAGATCCTGATAACACACCGGTGGCACTTACAAACCGGTCTTTCTCCCGGATATAAACGTATCCCCCTTCCTTATTTTCTTCCACCGCATCCGTAATCAGGAACAACCGCTCCTTCATTATTTTTTTGCTGATCCGGATAGATGCAAAATCAACATGTACGCCATCAGCAACTACACTGGCGCATACATCCGGATGATCGTAAATAGCCCCTACCAGGCCCGGTGCACGGCTTTCCAGCGGCGACATGGCATTAAACAGATGCGTGGCATGATGTATTCCATTTTCAAACGACCCATAAGCGACTCCATAAGAAGCATTGCTATGACCAGCAAATACCACAATACCAGCTGCCTGTAATTGCTTTACCAACGCGGTATCACAACATTCCGGTGCGAGTGTGATCATCTTCACTACTTCTCTTCCGTGCTCCAGTATCCAGTCAATATCTTCCTGTGTGGGTGTACGGATATATTGTGTAAGGTGCGCGCCTTTCTTTACCGGATTTATAAACGGTCCTTCCAGGTGTAGTCCCAGTACCCCTTTGCCACCCTGCTGCCAGTATGTGCTTACCGCCTGCATTGCCTGCAGCATAATTTCAGGAGAAATAGTAGCTACGGTAGGCATGATGTAAGCAGCGCCGCCAGCCTTGCTGTAAGCCACTGTTGCGGCCAGTGATTGTACAGAAGGATACATAGAAAACACGGCTCCGTTACCACCATATATCTGCAAATCAATCAATGCCGGCGCCAGCAGTGCTCCTTTGAGGTCTTTTTCCTTTCCATCAGGAGATATTGCCGAAGAAGGCACCAAACCGGTTATTTTACCATTATCTGTAATAACGGCATGGTCTTCCAATATCCTTTCTCCTGTAAAGATCCGGGCATTTACAAAGGTTACAGACATAGCATTAAAATTTTACGGGTGAGTTTCGTATAGCTCTAAAGGCAGACCATCAGGGTCTGTAAAAAATGTAAAGCGCTGATTTGTATGTGGGTCAATGCGTATCGGCTCTGTTTCTACGCCTTTAAGCAGTAATTGCTGTGCTGCTGCTTCTATATTAGCCACTGCGAAGGCCAGGTGGCGCAGTCCGCAGGATTCCGGGCGACTGGCACGCGGCGGTGGTTCCGGGAAGGAAAACAGTTCAATGATATACTGATTGCCGAGTGCCAGATCCAGCTTCCAGGAGTCACGTTCTTCGCGGTATACTTCACGTATTACCTGCAAGCCCAGCACATCGGTATAAAAAGTCTTGCTACGGGTATAGTCAGAACAAATAATAGCGATGTGATGGACTGCCTGTAAAAACATATCTGTGATTAGAATTTATCCCTGAGGTAAAATAGTGAATTTATCAGCATCTTTAAGAAAAGGAATCTTCTTCCTCACGTCATCCAGTAGCTCACGTTGAAGGGTATACGTAAATATATCTTCATCATGAGATTTCCGGTAGATGATTTCGCCCATTGGATCTATGAGACTTGTATCCCCGCTGTGGTAGATGTTATTGCCATCATTACCCACACGGTTCACGCCAATAGCAAAACATTGATTTTCGATAGCACGGGCCTGTAGCAAGGTTTTCCAGGCGGTACTGCGGCGTTCCGGCCAGTTGGCTACATTCACCAGCAGATCGTAGGCAGGAGCCTGTGTATCGGCCTGTATACTATTACGCGACCATACCGGGAAACGCAGATCGTAGCAGATCGTCAGATTTATCTTCCAGCCCTTTACCTGTGCAATCAGTCGCTTATCACCAGGCTGGTAATGTTCATGTTCCCCTGCATAACCAAACAGGTGGCGTTTATCATAGGTACCATAAGTACCGTTAGGCAGCATCCAGATCAAACGGTTCATGTATTCACCATTTTCTTTGATGATCAGGCTACCGGTGATAATGATGTTCTTCTCAGCAGATTTTTTCTTCATCCACTGAACAGCACTGCCATCCATTGTTTCAGCCAGGAGTTCCGATTGCATGCTGAAGCCGGTACTGAACATCTCCGGTAAAAAAACCACTTCCGTTTTTTCACCTATGCTGTTGATTTTTTCATCAAACATGCGCAGGTTGGCCGCTATATCTTCCCAGTGCAATTGCGACTGTATGAGTGTTACTTTCAGATCTGACATTATCAGTTATTGTGATCACAAAATTACAACCTGACGGATTAGAAACTTTTCAAATTATTGCCTCATTCAGCCTCATTCTTTGCGATTTGTTCAAGCGCATCGTTTATTAGCTCAGTTTCGAAACCTCTTTGCAACAGGTATTGCACTGTTTTATATTTCCGTTTAATGGGCTGTTCTCCTTTAAGCGACAGGTATTTTTTCTCCACCAGCTTTAACAGTACTACAGCATAATCATCTGCATCAATTTCCTCCATTCCTTTTTTAATGCAGTAGGCAGATACCTGTTTTTGCTTCAACTCCATAAGGATCTTTTTCCGCCCCCACTGTTTAATACGGAATTTGCCGCCGGCAAAGGCTTTCGCAAAACGTTCCTCATTCAGAAAATTATCTGCGATAAGCTCAGCAAGCGCTTCTTCTACTTCAGGACCACGCAGTCCCAGCTCCAGGCATTTATACTTTGTTTCCTGATGACAACGCTCCTGGTAAGCACAGTACTGTCGCAGCTTTTGCATGGCAACGGTCATTGTCTTACAACTATTTATTTATAATACGCAGCTTGGCGTAGTTAAGCATAATTTTCTTTTCGCCGCCGCCTTTAGGAAATACGATAGTAGCAATCCTGTTGTTAGGCGCACCTTCCATGGCAGTAATGGTACCGAAACCGAATTTCTGGTGCTCTACCTGCATACCCGGTTCCATACCTGCCGGATCATCCGGTGTAAAGCCAACGGTAGGCACATGGGTAGTAGCAGCAGATGAAACAGGTTTAGGTGCGGGTCTTGGAGTAGCAGACTGTGTTTGCTGGGCAGGTGTTTTCTTCTGTACCCGGTCAAACATATTATTGCTATTGCTCCATCCGGAAGTGTTGCCACCACCAAAAGCATTACGCACACTACCTCCGCCGGCGTAACTACGATCTATAAATTTCTCCGGCATCTCTTCCAGGAAACGGCTTGGCTCATTCTGCACCAGGTTACCAAAGCGGTAACGACTGTTTGCATGCGTTAACCACAAACGTGCTTTGGCACGGGTAATGGCTACGTAAAACAAACGTCTTTCTTCTTCCAGTTCTTCACGGGTATTGATAGACATTCCGCTGGGAAACAGGGTTTCTTCCAGCCCTACAGTAAATACTACCGGAAACTCCAGTCCTTTGGCAGCGTGGATAGTCATAAGTTTCACCACATCACTATCTTCATTGTTGCCCTGATCGGCATCTGTTAACAAAGTAATTTGTTGCAGATAGGAACCCATGCTCTTATCCAGCAGTTCTCCTTCTTCGTCGGGTGTTTCTGTAAACTCTTTGATGGAGTTCAGTAACTCCTGCACGTTTTCATAACGGGCAAGCCCCTCCGTAGTTTTATCGTTAAAAAGTTCTTTTACAATGTTGGTAGATTTACCCACCATTACTGCAACATCATATGCGTTATGTTTGGTGAGCAACGCCTGGAAGCTGCGGATCATGGTTACAAAACCATCAATTGCTTCGAGGGTACCGCCTTTAAAGCCAAACTCACCGGCTCTTTCCAGCACTTCCCACATGGTAATGTTATGATCATTGCTAAAAACAATGGTCTTTTCAATGGTGGTTTTACCAATGCCACGCACCGGATAGTTGATAATCCTTTTCAGGCTTTCTTCATCGCGAGTATTCATGGTGATGCGGAGATAGGCCACAAAATCCTTGATTTCCTTGCGCTGATAGAAAGACAAACCACCATAGATGCGGTATGGAATGGCTTTACGCCGCAGGCTTTCTTCAAAAGAACGGCTTTGTGCGTTGGTACGGTACAGGATTACAAAATCGCGGTTATCATAATGATTCCGTAATTTCTGTTCTGCAATCGTATCTGCTACAAATTTACCTTCTTCGTTATCTGTTTGTGTGCGTACCAGTTTGATGGTATCACCTTCTGTATTATCTGTCCAGAGATTTTTTTCTATCTGTCCTTTGTTGTGTGCAATAACTTCATTGGCAACATTGAGGATGGATTTTGTACTGCGATAGTTTTGTTCCAGTTTCACCACTTTCACATCATCATAATCCTTTTCAAACTGCAGGATGTTCTCTATCGTAGCACCGCGGAAAGAGTAGATACTTTGCGCATCATCTCCTACCACACAAATATTTTCATTTACAGCACCCAGGAGTTTAATGATTTCATACTGAGCCGGGTTAGTATCCTGGTACTCATCGATCATGATATATTTAAACTTATGCTGGTATTTATGCAGTACTTCCGGGAACGTTTTCAACAGCACATACATCTTGAATAACAGATCATCAAAATCCATCGCGCCATTCTTAAACGTGCGTTTGGCATACATGTCATAGATCTTTCCGATCAATGGCCTGTTGGCGCGCATATCTTCCTGTTGTACCAGGTTATCCACCTGGTATTCTTCCGGTCCCATCAGGCTGTTTTTGGCAGCGGAGATGCGGTTGTATACGAAGTTGGGCTTATAGTGTTTATCATCGAGATTCAACTCGTTAATAATTGTTTTAAGCACACTTTTCGCATCATCTGTATCGTAAATGGTAAAGTCGTTAGGATAACCCAGCCGGTGTGCTTCTGCACGCAGCAGGCGGGCAAATACAGAGTGGAAAGTACCGATATAAAGATTACGGGCTTCACTGCCGCCAAGGATCTTTTCCACACGTTCCTTCATTTCACGTGCAGCCTTGTTGGTAAAGGTGAGCGACAAAATATTAAACGCATCCACGCCATTGCGCATCAGATGCGCAATACGTGTAGTAAGCACCTTGGTTTTTCCTGAACCGGCGCCTGCTACAATCATCAAAGGGCCGTTGATATGTATTACTGCTTCCCGCTGTTGTTCGTTAAGCTCGTCTAAATAATTTGCCTTCATCACGACTGCTGTTTATATTTTATATGTAGATAGATGTAGTATTCCCGAAGGGTGTAAAAGTACGAAAAAGGAGTTACTTCACGCAAAGACGCAAAGGAGCAAAGACACAAAGTTTTTAAAAATGACTTTGCTTCTTTGCTCCTTTGCGTCTTTGCGTGAAAACCTTTATGGTTTTGCGCCTAATGCTTTCATGAAGCGGAAATGAGATACTACCGCACCCTGCATAGTGGGAATAGAATGATATGGCAGATTATGTTCTGCACATTTAGCCGCCACTATTTTACTGAGTGCAGGATAATGTACGTGGCTGATACGAGGAAACAGGTGATGTTCTACCTGATAATTTAATCCTCCTACAAACCAGGAAATTAATTTATGTCCGGGTGCAAAGTTAGCGGTGGTTTTTATCTGGTGGATAGCCCACTCGTTTTCGATCACCCTGGAATCTTCTCCTACTGCTTCAAATTCAGTTTCTTCTACCACATGTGCCAGCTGAAAAACGATAGCGAGGGTGAAGCCCATCACCAGGTGCATCACTGCAAAACCGATACCCCATGCTTTCCATCCTACCAGTGCTACCGGAAGAACGATGTAAAACAGCAGGTATAATACCTTGCTGCCCCAGAATACCATATGATCGCTCGCTTTCATTGGTTGCAACGGTGTAGTATAAACTTTGCGGCTCAGGTATTTCACAAAATCCATGATAAATACCCAGGCAAAAGAAGAGATAGCATATACCAACACTACGTATACATGCTGAATACGATGCATAGGTACCCACTTCTGGGTGCTGCACTGACGCATCAGCGGGCTTTTTGCGATATCATCATCCAAACCATCCACATTGGTGTAGGTATGGTGAATAACGTTATGTTTCTGTTTCCAGATAAAAGCGTTACCGCCCAGTGCATTCAATGTAAGTCCCAGTGTATCATTCACGCGGCTGTTGGTAGAGTAGCTACCATGACAGGCATCATGCATCACATTAAATCCGATACTGGCGAGCACAAACCCTAATAAAGCACAAAGTGTGATAGACAAGGTGGCTGGCATGGATATCAGCAACACAGATAAGTATAATACGACAGCTGCAGGAATGAGAACAGCTGTTTTAAGATATAGTTTCCAGTTACCCGTTTTTTTAATGTTGTTTGATTTAAAATACTCTTCCACGGCCGATTTTAGGGCAGGAAAGAATAAGGCATTTTTGTTGTTAAAAGTTACTTTAGCCATATAAGCATTGTTAGGCCGGTGTACAGAAAGTTGTAGATCCTCCGGAAAGTTGTTATTAGTTCTGTGCTAAATAACGGTTTTAAACCCGAAATTGTATTTTTTTCTTTATAATAAACAGTTATTTAACAAAGAATTGGGCGTTATGAGGTCGCTTAAATGGAGGGGGGGATGGTTTTCGGAAACAGGATAACTGAAGCCCGCAAACGTACATGCAGCTGATACACTCCGCTTATCTGCAAATGGGGAGGACAGATAATACAGCATAGTATCCAAATGATATCTTAGCTTACTACCGGGTATTCATAGATTTTAGCAGCAGCTAACAATGGTCATGCTGAGGGCTTGCAGGCTTCTGCTATCCAAAAGCCTTACTTGCATTAATTTATATCAGGCTTATCAGTGCCGGGTAATACGTGTTTTCAACATTTTACGGGCAAAATGAATACGGCTTTTCACGGTTCCTAAAGGTTCATTAAGGATAGTCGCAATTTCATAATACTTATATCCTTCAAAGTACAACAGGAAGGGTTGTTTGAAGATGACCGGCAAATTATAAACCACCATTTGCACATCCTTAACACGAAGGTCGGACTCTGCAAAATTACCGATAGCAGAAGGTTGGTGACTCAACAGATAATCTCCTACAGCATTATCCAGTAACCGGTATTGACGGGTACCGCGACGGTAATTGTTGATAAAAATGTTGCGCATAATGGTATACAACCAGGCCCGGATATTGGTGCCTGCAAGGTACTTATCACGATTAGACAAGGCTCTGAACAACGTTTCCTGGTAAAGATCCTTGGCAGATTCGGAATCTTTGGTCAATGTAACAGCATAAGGCCGTAAAAAATCGGCGTTTCCAAGTAACAAATTGTTGAATTCGGTGGATGACATAACGGTTAACTTTAAATTATTCATAATAGGCTACAGCAAGCAACCATGTAATAGGTTGGGGGCATTGAATAAAGGTAGTGATGGTAAATAAGTCACCGGACCTCCAGCCAGTGCAACTGCAGGCACCTGTAACACCGTCAAACGAAATGGTATCAACATCCTGATAAACGGACGGAACAGGTGCCTCAATAGGGTGTTGTAGTAATCATAGGAAAAACGTTTTAGTTAAAAAATAGACTTGCATATGGGGTAATTTAAAAATGATAAAACAGGGTAAAATGATCTTAATTTATAGCTATAGTTCAACGCCTGCGTAGCCTCCATGACAATGATATCAGCATGACTCCGGTAATAATCGCATAGATACCGAATACCCAGGTAAGTGTTACTGCCGCCGCCACCGGATTGGAAACCAATAAAATACCGAAAATAATGGTGAGCAATCCGCCCATGATATACCAACCTTCACCTGTGATAACTTTTCTAAGTCTGATAGCAATAATGATTTCCATCAAACCAGCCAGCATGGCCCAAAAGGCTACAAGATAAATAAGAGCCGCGCCTGTAGCAAACGGATTGTAAAAAGTGAGGATACCTAATATAACGCCTATAAGTCCTGAGAAGAGAAAGACGCTCCAGTTTTCATTTGTTTTGCGGGCTGCTATTGCACCTGCAACGGCAAAAATACCAGCTATAAACAGATACGCGCCTAAAAAAACAATCAGTGTTGCGAAAGTTATGCCTGGCCAGAAAACAGCCAGTACACCTAATACAAGGGCAAAAATCCCTCTCAGTAAAAAAATCCACCAGTAAACGTTATAAAAATTATGCATGCATTCTCAGTTTATAGATTCACAATGAGTAGCTATAACAGGGTAGGTATACTATCGTGTATAAATAAGCATTTCCGTTTTATATATTCTGAACAACCAGGAACATTCTGAACAACCAGGACAGTTAAATAGTTCTATGCATGCACGTATTATGTATTTCCCTCACAACATCGCACAACAGGGCCCGAGGATAAATGCCTCGTAGGATAAAAATGATTCAACATAAAAAGGAAAGTGGCAGGTGTTTTCATAATGGTAAGTTTATATGGTTACCAACTAGCAGCGTAAAAGCATTTTCCCGACTTATTCACCGCCTGATACTATAAATACCGATTGAACAACAACAGCTTAAATGAAAATGTTTAATGGATAGCCTGACTCTCGAAAAAAATAACTGCTATTAACTTGCAAATAATAGCATTAGCATTCACAAATTATTTAAATACGATAAATGATATATATATTGATTATTTAAGACTAAGACTCTATACACAATTTATAAAATTTTGTTAAAATAAACAAAACCTTTTTTGGCGGCCGTTCTACAAACATTTCAAAAGAAAAAAAAGAGTATAACAGGTAAGTATATACGAAATTAAAAACGGAATTGCTGACAAACATATCCGAAGCTCTTCGAATATGTTTGTCAACAATTCCGTGATTCGTACTACTATTTTGTTTTTACTTCTCGTGCCTGTCTACCACCGGCTTACGCTCCCGGTTAGCAATATCCCAGGCAGTATAAAAAACCAATCTTGCTCTTTTTGCAAGCAAATCATAATTGATCTTTTCTACGGTATCTGTTGGCTGATGATAATCAGCATGGGTGCCGTTAAAGTAAAATATAATCGGAATATTGTGTTGTGCAAACATGTAGTGATCAGACCTGTAATAGAAGCCCTCCGGGTCGTTGGGATCATTGTACTTATAATCCAGCTTAAAACCGGTATGAGTAGCGTTTGCTTTTTCATTGATTGGACGCAGCTCTGAACTCAGTTTATTATCACCAATGATGTACACATAGTTGGTGTCTTTTTCATGTGCAGGATCAATACGTCCTATCATGTCTATATTAAGATCTACCACTGTATTTGTTAATGGATAAACGGGATGAGTGGTATAATACGTGGAGCCTAATAATCCTTTCTCTTCGCCTGATACTGTCATGAACACCATGCTGCGACGAGGGCCATTACCGGCCTTTTTAGCCCGTGCAAAGGCCGCAGCTATTTCCAGTACAGCACTGGTTCCGGATCCGTCATCATCTGCACCGTAATAGATCTCATCCTTGATTTTACCAAGATGATCATAGTGCGCGGTAACAAAAACCACTTCCTCTTTTTTATCAGTACCTTCCAGATAGCCCAATACATTAGATGGTTGCAAGGTGGTACCTGCTTTATTAAATACAATATGTACTGCTGTATTGGATATAACCGGAACCTTCCATCCGTTATCAATCGCAGACAGTAAGCTGTCGCCGTTGCCAGCTCCCAACAAACCTGCGGCTACAGCAGGTGTTATATAATAAACATTAAGATGTTCCGTGGTATCTTTTTGCATATAAACACCTGTTTTACGGAGCTTATCCTGATCAAGTGATTTATAGCGGGAGGCAAAAGGTGTTACTACCAGCAGCGCTTTTACTTCCTTTGCTTTTGCTGTTTTTATTTTATCCGCTATACTACCCTTATCCCTGGACGCACCGGAAGCCGCCCCTTCCCTGATTAAAACTATCTGACCGCTCACATTCAGGTTATCATAATCATTACGATTGCCGGCAACAACACCATAATCTGCAAATATTATTTTTGAGGCCCTAATATCTTCCTGATGTCCACTTCTGAGATCTGTAATAAAATCTTCACCAAACTGAAATGTTTTATCGCCTGCAGTAATGGTACTGCTCACCAGGCTATCACTATATAACGGATAATGTTGTTCCCAATTCCCATTGGCGCCAGGTTCCAGACCAGCTTCTTTAAACTGACTGATGATATATGCAGCGGCTCTTTCCTGTCCGCGGGTGGCAGTTTCCCGGCCTTCCATTTCAGGGCCGGCCACTATGTATAGTTGTTTTTTTACAGCAGCAGGTGTGATCGTCTCACCATATTTTGCGGCCACTGATTTATTTACTGCGCCCGTGCTTTTCTGCAATTTCACCTGCGCACCGGCGGTAGTTATCAGAAGAGAGCAGGCAATCGTAATGAAAACTCTCATAGGGATTTTTTTTGTTTGACAGATTTAGATAGATAATAAAAAAAGAGCCGGGAGGTGTTTCCCCGGCTCTTTAATATTACTAAAATTTTGTGTATTCGTTACTGTAAAAATGTTGTGTGGTAATCCACTGCTAAAGGCAAACCATTTTGCGCACACGATCCTGGTGGCGGCCACCTTCAAACACCGTGCTGATAAAAACGTCAACCATTTGATTGGCTACAGCAGTATCTACAAATCGTGCTGGTATGCACAACACATTCGCGTTGTTATGAGAGCGCGCTAATCTTGCCAGCTCTTCGCCCCAGCAAATAGCTGCGCGGATGCCCTGATGTTTATTTGCTGTGATAGCTACTCCGTTTGCACTACCACAAATCAGGATACCAAATGCTGCCAGTCCTCTTTCTACAGCAGTAGATACAGGATGCGCATAATCCGGATAATCAACAGAATCTTTTGAATGTGTTCCATAGTCTTTCACCTGTAAACCTTTTGCTTCCAGGTAAGAAATAACTTCTTCTTTATATTCAAATCCTGCATGATCAGCACCTATAGCTACTGGCAGTGTAAGATTAAATGTGGGATGTTCCATGTCTGTTACTGTTTACTATTAGAGAATTAGGACCACTCTTCTACATCCTTTTTAACCATCTTACTTTCACGATCTCTCAGCGCCTTCTTGGATATAAAGATACTGATTTCATACAGACAGTATAGCGGAACAAACACAATCAACTGATCTATGACATCCGGCGGTGTAATGATAGCAGCAAGCACAAGGATTACTACGATCGCATGACGCCTGTAGGCCTTCAGGAATTCAGGGGTGAGGATGCCTAATTTGGTAAGGAAAAACACCAGGATAGGCAACTGGAATAACAATCCCATCCCCAATACAATTTGCGTGAGCAAATCAAAGTAATCATCAATAAAAAACTGATTGATAGCCTTGGTCGTAACAGTATAAGAAGCGAGGAAGTTAATTGTGAAAGGAGCCATGAGGAAATAAGCAAAGCCGATCCCCAGGAAGAATTGAAAAGATACCCAGAAAATTATACCTCTTGCACCTTTCAGTTCCTTTTCTCTCAATGCTGGTTTCACAAAACGCCAGAATTCCCAGAAGATGTAAGGAAAGGCACAAACGAAGCCGATTATGAAGGCCAATTTGAATTGCAGCATAATCTGCCCAACCATCTTTGTGTTCTGAAATTGCACCTTTACAGGCGTAATACAGAGCTTATCCCCCATCCCTACCCAATGACTAATTTTACATAAGGCTATATAGGACGGAAAAGTTGCATTGGTAGGTCCAAAAATCACATTATCCAGGATCTCTTGTGTATAGACGAAGCCAAATATACTAAATGCAACAAGTGCGAAGGCCGACCTGACGAGATGCCAGCGGAGATCTTCGAGGTGATCAAAAAAAGACATCTCTGCCTTGTCGTCATTATTTACGAAAAGTTTCTTAAACATACTTTAAACGATCGAACGATGTTGAATACGGTTTCTTATTCAGGATCACAAATATAGCGGTTGAATACAACAAATTACAGTGCGAAATGTATAAAGTGCCTTGTTTTTAATTGTCTTTTAACCAATACCCAAAGCGATATTCCTGTTTGCAGAAACATTTACGCAAAAAGCTGACGTTTGGAATAAGAGAAGAAAATGAAAAGAGAGAAAGATGGACAAGTGTAGAAAAAAAAAGAGCCAGCCCGAGAAGAATCAAGAGCCGGCCTTTCATCCATTGTTTGTTAACCCCAAAAAAGTTGAATTCGAGAATGTCTTTAGCTTCCAGTTAAACTACCTACCTAATTGATGGCAAGCGCTCAGAATAAGTAAGAATCCCTGGTTGCGTTTTATATTGTAATACAAAAATAACAAGAAATATTTTATTATCAATGTTGGAACACTTTTTTTACAACCTTTTAACAAAAATCAAATCATTGTGTTACATCATCTGAAGCAAATGTATACAATCTGTGTTAAATTCCTACTACTTTTTTAAAAAACGTTTTAGCAAAATTGTTATTACCTCGTTAATTCAAATATTACACAAAAAAATATATCATATTAATATCTGATAAGAGGGTAATAAATATCCATCTCTTTAAACCAACATCTTCATTTTAACCATTTCGATCCTGGTGTCCGTAACATTCAGAATATCAAACTCATAGTCATCAATTATAATGCGTTCCTTGATCTTTGGAATCGTTTCATGATGGTTAATAATGTAGCCGGATAACGTTTCACTTTCATCTTCCGGAAAATCTAATCCGTATTTTTCATTCAAATAATCTAGTTCCAATCTACCGGAAAAAATATACTCCTTCTCCGCAATTTGTTTCTCAACAAATTCTTCTTCATCATGTTCATCCTTTATCTCTCCAAAAATTTCTTCCAGTACATCTTCTATGGTGACTATACCCGCTGTACCACCAAATTCATCTACTACCCATGCAATGCTTTTACGCTCCTTATTGAACTTGCTAAGCAGGTCTATGGCACTCATTGTTTCAGGAACCGCCAGTATAGGATGAATAATACTTTTGATGTCGGGTGGATTTTTAAACATATCCAACTGGTGAATATAACCGAGGATATTGTCTATGCTGCTTTCATAGATGATAATTTTGGAAAGCTTTGTTTCCATAAATTTCTTGCGTACATCACTGATAGGGCGCTCTATTTCCAACGCTTCAATTTCTTTCCGCGGGATCAGGCAACCACGAATCTTAACGTGCGCCAGTGATAAAGCATTTTCAAAAAGCTCTGTATTCAACTCCTGGTTGTTTTCACCAAAGTGTTGCTGCGATTGCCTGATAAAATGCTCTACATCCACCCGTGTAAAGGATTCGCGCGTTTCAAGAATCCTTACATTGAAAAGATATTTCAGCATCCACTCGGATATTGATACGAGTAAATTACCGATGATATACAGCGGTTTTGCCACAAAGGAGATAGGCAAAGCAAAAAAGCTGAGCAATGTTTCCGGCCTTGATCTGAAGATGGCCCTGGGCACAAAAAAGCCCAGGAATAATATTACCAGCGTAGCGAGTAATATCTCCAGGAAAATAACCAGTGGCTGAATCTGTGCTGTTTCGGACCTTGCTGTACTTGCGTCCCATATAGGTTGAAAAACACCTGCCACCAATATGCCGTAAATCACAATGGTGATAGTAAATCCCACCAGACTGGTAGCCAGAAAACGGCTGGGGTTTTCATTAAAACTGGCTAATATTTTGCCAGTAGCCCGGCCCTGCTTCCTTTTGAGCTCAATGCTAAGTTTGTTAACATTGGCAAATGCGGCTTCAATACCTGCAAAAAAGCCTGCCAGCAGTACCAGGAAAACTAAAATAATTATTGTGTATCCGTCCATCCTAACAAAAATAACGAATTAGGAAAACCAACAATCACGCAGCTATTTTATATTTAAAAAATCTGTTACCAGATTTTTTACTTCTTCATAAGCTCTCTCCAGTTCATCATTTACCACAATCTGATCAAACTCATGTGAAAAAGAAAGTTCGTAGCGTGCTTTGGCCAGGCGCTCATCCAAAGATTCCTGCGTTTCAGTACCACGCTCGCTAAGACGCACGCGCAGGGCTTCCAGTGATGGCGGCTGTATAAAAATAGTTAATGCTTTTTCATGGTATTTTTCTTTAATAGACAGCGCTCCTTTTACGTCTATGTCTACCATCGGGATCTGCTCATTATTCCAGATACGCTCCAACTCGCTCTTCAGGGTGCCATAATATTTACCGGCATACACCATTTCGTATTCGGCAAATGCATGTGCTTCTATCTTCTGATGAAATTCATCGGCAGACAGAAAGTAGTAATCCTTCCCGTTTACTTCATTGGCACGCGGAGTACGGGTGCTGGCAGAAATAGAAAAAGACAGCAAAGGCATATTTGCCAGTAATTTTTTAACGATGGTGGTTTTGCCGGCACCGGAAGGCGCCGTAATAATGATGATCTTCTTTTCCATTGTGATATTAAAAGTCAAAGTAGCTGATTACTTCAAATGCAAAACCCAAAAACCAGTAGAAATGTTCCTGGAATTTGGGTTTTGATGAGGTATGAACCAATATTTATATTCTCTTGATGTCTGCTCCCAGTTTTCTTAACCTTTCGTCTATATACTGGTAGCCACGGTCTATCTGGTCTATGTTTTGAATGGTGCTCTTCCCTTCTGCGCTGAGTGCAGCGATAAGCAGGGATACACCGGCGCGTATATCCGGTGACGACATGGTAATGCCACGCAAAGAATGCTGACGGCCCAAACCAATCACCACAGCGCGGTGCGGATCGCATAAAACGATCTGTGCACCCATGTCTATCAGTTTATCCACAAAAAATAAACGGCTCTCAAACATTTTCTGGTGAATCATCACACTGCCTTTAGCCTGTGTAGCTACTACCAGCACAATGCTCAGCAGGTCAGGTGTAAAGCCTGGCCAGGGATGATCGGAAATGGTAAGTATAGAACCGTCGAGGAATGTTTGTATTTCGTAAGAATCCTGGGAAGGAATGTAGATATCGTTGCCCCTGATCTCCAGCTGGATGCCCAACTGCCTGAATTTTTCAGGAATGATACCCAGGTTTTCGACACCGGCATTTTTAATGGTGATCTCGCTTTTTGTCATGGCTGCAAGGCCAATAAAAGAACCTATTTCGATCATATCCGGGAGCATGGTATGCTCACAGCCTCCCAGCTCTTTTACGCCTTCAATGACGAGCAGGTTGGAACCTACACCATTGATACGCGCGCCCATACGATTGAGCATTTTGCAAAGCTGCTGCAGATAAGGTTCGCAGGCAGCATTGTAAATGGTGGTGGTGCCCTCCGCCATTACTGCTGCCATCACAATGTTGGCAGTACCGGTAACGCTGGGTTCATCCAACAGCATATAAGTACCTTTCAATCCTCCGGGGGAGGCTTCCAGGCGGAAATAATTATCGTCTGCATCATATACAAATCTGGCACCCAGCTTTTCGAAACCGATGATGTGGGTATCCAGTCGGCGGCGACCAATTTTATCGCCTCCGGGTTTGGGGATAAAAGCCCTTCCAAACCTTGCCAGCAGGGGGCCGGCAGTCATAACAGATCCGCGGAGCTTACCTGATTTCTTTTTGAATTCAGGGCTTTCCAGGTATTTCAGATCTACATTATCTGCCTGAAACTCGCATGTATCGCGACTTACACGATTTATTTTTACACCTGCATCTCCTAACAGCTCAATCAGCAGATTTACATCTACTATATCCGGAATATTGTTGATGGTCACCTTTTCAGGGGTTAACATCACTGCACTGATGATTTGTAAAGCTTCGTTTTTGGCACCCTGGGGTACAATTTCCCCCTTTAGGCGGTTGCCACCTCTTACTTCAAAAGCACTACTCACTTGTTCCTGTTTTTGTTGTATTTGTTATTGTGCTTGTTACTATTGTTACTATCCCTGCTCTTGCCGCCACCGCCGCCGCTATTGCTTTTGAATTTATTATTCGGTTGGAATTTACGTTTTGGACGGAATTGCTCCCCTCCTACGTTACCGCTTGGGCCAAAACTAACCGGACTTGCAACATGAGAAGTATGTCCGGGATGATATTCCAGCTGGTTGTCGGTGATAGACAGCAACTCTGCTTTAATAGCATCGTCGTGTACACTTTCCTTATGCCAGTTGGTATAAGCCAGTTTCATGTAATTACCGATACATTGGGTAAATCCTTCTTTTTTTTCGGGATTATCCTCATGCACGGCTTTGTCTATGATCATTTCCAGGTTTTTACCAAAATGGCGGTTCCTGGGATATTTTTTAGGATATGGCAGTCTGTCTGGTTTGGCTCTTAACTTTTCTATGGTAGGAATAGGATAAGGAGATTCCACCTTCAGGGCAAAACCGGAGATATTGAAAATATGATCCCATAATTTATGCCTGAAATCTTCCACATTACGTAAATGCGGATTCAGTGTACCCATAAGCTCTATTACAGCCATTGCATTACGCTGACGCTCCTCGTCGTCTTCTATGGTTACCAGGAATTCCACCATTTTCTGGATATTCCTGCCATATTCCTTCATTATCAGGTAATTACGCGTGGTATTGTATTCCATTACTAGTATTTAAAAAACATGATTTGATGATGGGACATCTTAAGTGAAGAAAATTAATCGGCAACATCTATGCAAACATAATAAAAAAATACGAGGAACATTTCACCGGCGTGTATTGTTTATAAGAGCAAAAAGGATTGTTATGGCACTATTGAAAAACAAGGTAGCGCTGGTTACCGGTGCTGGTTCGGGCATTGGTAAATGTGTGGCGGAACTGTATGCAAAAAACGGCGCCAGTGTAGTCATCAGCGATATCGATGAGAAAGGCGGAAATGCAGTAGCAACTGGCTTAACAGCAGTGGCGGCCAAACAATAACTGCTGCGATAGAATATGCTGCAAAAGGTATCCGGATAAATGCTGTAGGTCCGGGATTTATAGAAACTCCCTTATTAACCAAACATCTGAGCCAGCAGGAGATGCAGGCATTAGTAGGCTTGCATCCTATAGGCAGGTTAGGCAAGCCGGAAGAGGTAGCAGAGCTGGTACTATGGCTCAGTTCTCCGCAATCCTCTTTCGTAACCGGTAGCTATTATCCAATTGATGGCGCTTACCTGGCCAGATAGTTTGGTTATTTTCCCGCAAAGGCGCAAAGTTGCAAAGGCTGCAAAGGATTTTTTATGATTTAATATCCTTTGCAACTTTGCGCCTTTGCGGGAAAATAAAAAAATGTTTCCTAGTTTTAATCAATGCAAACTAACCAACTCCCCATACTTTTTTTACACGGCGCCTTAGGGGCAACTACCCAGTTTCAGCCACTGGCAGATCATTTGGCCCCTCATTATGATGTGCACCTCCTTAATTTCAGTGGTCACGGAGATACTCCTTTTTCTGAACAAGGCTTCAGTATCCAGGTGTTTGCAGCAGAAGTATTGTCATACATGGAAAGCAAACAACTGGAATATGTGCATATTTTTGGTTACAGCATGGGCGGTTATGTGGCCATGTACCTGGCCAGGCATTATCCTGAAAAGATAGGACGGGTAATTACACTGGCTACCAAATACAACTGGAATGAGGCCACTGCCGGCAAAGAGGTGAAACAATTAAACCCGGTACTGATCGAAGAAAAGGTGCCATCCTTCGCACAGGTGCTACAGGAGCGGCATGCAGCGAACGACTGGAAAACGGTGGTATTACGTACCGCACAACTGATAGAAGAGCTGGGACATCAATCGCTGCTAAAGCAGGCCGATTATGCACAGATTGCCTCTCCCTGCATGCTGATGATAGGCGACAGGGATAACATGGTATCCTTCCAGGAAACGATAGAAGTTTATAAAACCTTGCCGCTGGCGCAGCTGACGATTATGCCAGATACGGCACACCCACTGGAAAAAGCGGATGTACCGTTACTGGCGTACTATATAAGAAGATTTACAACGCAGAACATATAGCAGCAGTGCTATTCACCCATCGCCATTTTACCCCAGTTTTCAATTTCTTCTTCTGTCCACAGCTCGGGAAAAAATACGATGCGCTTATTTTTTGGAGGCAGGTATTGTTGCCAGTTGGTACCACCAGTAGCAGCAATATCTTCCGGTCTTTTATGCAGGTATCTGACAGCCGACTTATAATGCATCAGCGGCCAGCGCACATTAATGTTGAGGTCATATTCCTTTAACAGTGGCAATACTTCCTGCTGTTCTGCTGCTGTGAGCTGCTTATACCGGTGTTGCATGTTGCAATCCTCATAGCGGGTAGCCAGTTGCAGGAAAGAGTTCATGTATTTCAGCTCAAACTGACGCAGGGTAAGGGTTTTCTTACCTGTTGCCAATTCTGTTGCACCAGTGCGCCAATAGATGTTATTGAGCTTTTCTTTCAGCTCAAGATTTTCAACTGCCGGGCGCTGAGGCTCGTACACCAGGTTCAGCAGGCTGGTGGAGCAAATCTCAATCATACGGAATTGTCCGCTCTGGAAGCCGCTGGCAGGCAACAGCGCCATGCGGAATTGCAGGAACTGTTCCTTATCCATCCCATCTACCATTATTTCAAATGAGTTGATGAGATTGCGGAAATAATTATTGATTCTTTTCAGCTGTGTTTTAAAAATTTCAGCCGACAGTACGGGTGCATGGCAGATCTGTTCGATTGCCTGCAGTGATAATTTAAAATACAATTCCGTGATCTGGTGATAGATGATGAAAATGTTTTCATCCGGAATCGGCGTGCGCGGATGTTGCAGATTAAGCAATACATCCAGTTGAATATAATCCCAGTAAGTGAGGTAGTCCGCGTACAGAAGGCCATCCAGGTAGGATGACAGGTTCTGCCCCATGGCGGCATACTTTTCCTCCAGCCGTTCTATTTTTTCGGCAATTTCAGTTGTAACCATGATGAAAATTAATAATTAAGAATGAAATAGCAACAGGGTAAACGGTTTCACTCTTAATAATTAATTATTCCACCACGTTAATAGTGCGATAAAAGCTTTCTTCGAGCGAAATGAGGGTTTCGGTCCTTTCAATGCCTTTGATCTTCTGCAGTTCATCGTGGAGAATACGGCGTAGCTGGGTGATATCTTTACAGATAATCTCCGCAAACATGCTGTAGCTGCCTGTAGTGTAATTAAGGCGTACCATTTCCGGTATCTTTCTTAATTCCTTGGCAACAGTGTCATACATCGAACTTTTTTCAAGATAGATGCCAATAAAAGCGATTACGTCATAACCGATCATTTTTAAGTCTACATGTAATTTTGTACCTTTAACTACACCCAGTTCTTGCAATTTCTTCATTCTTACGTGGATGGTCCCGCCGGAAACGAATAATTTCTTCCCCAGATCGGCGTAAGAGATCTCTGCATTTGACATCATTTCACTGATAATCTGCAAATCGAGTTTGTCAATATTCAAATTGTGGCTCATTTTTACAATTTGTTTTTGAATGTTTTAAAGTTATATGCAAATATTTAAAAAATATCGAAAATTCCAAAATTCTTCTTAAAAAATTTGCAAAAAATTACCCTTCTACTTAGATTTGCATCATAATCATTACAAAAACGGCTCACGAAAAGCAATAGCTGGTAATGTTTTACACACACATTGTGGGATGATGAAACTGGCAGACATGCCCTCTTGTCTCGAGGGTGGGGGTCACAGGATAAACGTAGTATAATTGGGTTGACCACTAATCTTACTTGTGCTATGGCTAACTGCCCCGTGGAGGTTCGACTCCTCCTCCTACAGCTTAATTGGTTTAAAGAGCTCATAAGTCACTGACTTATGGGCTTTTTTTGTTTCTCCCTCACTATTTACGCCGCATTTATATTCTATTAACAATTTTCCTGTTTCCTGCGACTAATTTTGGAAGAATTCATTGTTTGTAAAATGAAATACAGCACCTACGAATTACTTCAGGCGTCTGCTGATCTAAGCATATTCGATTTTATCAGTATTGGCCCCAAAGGACCAATTCATAAACGAATAGCGTTTCAAGAAACTATAATACCTGAAATATACAATCTTTCTTTTGGCGACATTAACAAGATCGGCGAATATGATGATTTCAGTGTAAGCGACAATGGTGACAGAGATGTGATATTGGCTACTGTAGCGAATATTGTAGAGATATATCTTATGAAATATCCAAACCGGTGGATATCATTTGAAGGAAGTACAAGAGAGAGAACAAGGTTATACAGAATGGCTATAGGAATCAATCTTAAAGAACTATCAGTTAAATTTGATATCTATACTCAGGTTGGTGGAAGGCTAGTTCCATTTTTGAAAAATATGCCCGTAGATAACTTCGTTGTTACATCAAAAAAACCTTAATTTTATTGTATGAATAAAAAGCCTATTAAATATTACAGTGCTCTATTTGGTAAGGAAGTGATTGTCACCATTAATGATTCCCTTGCTAAACCTGAAGGCAAAGTGTTAGCACCCAATAAATTAGCTGCTGCCAACAAAAGGCTCAGCAAACTGAAAGAGCTCCCAAAACAGTAAACAAAAATTCCTCTCCCCATAATCTGCCTATATTTTCTTCTTTCGGCTTATTTTTGCCGGAATGGGACAAAAAAAATTACAACGCTTTGCAGAAATAGAAACCTTCCCCAATGTATTGATATATCCGGAAGGGATGCAGGGCAAATGGCATGAATTCTTCAAAAACAACCACCCTGTTACATTAGAACTGGCCTGTGGCAAAGGAGATTATACACTGGGCATGGCCCGGATGTTTACAGATCAAAACTTTATCGGCGTAGATCTTAAAGGCAACCGCATCTGGAGAGGAGCCAAAACGGCTATGGAAGAGCCTTTGACCAACGTAGGCTTTCTGCGTACACAAATTGATAAACTCAATAATTACTTTGCACCAGGAGAAATCAAGGACATCTGGATCACTTTTCCGGACCCTTTCCTGCGCAATTCCAAGTCAAAGAAAAGGTTAACGCACCCTAAATTCCTGCAGCTGTTTCAGCCACTGCTGGCGCCGGGAGCGACTATTAACCTGAAAACAGACTCCCCGCAATTGTATGCTTTTACGCAGGAAGTTATCAGAGCAGCTGGTTGCACCCTGATACAGGATATTCCTGATGTATATGCATTACCGGAGGTACCACCACTACTGAAGATCCAGACCTTTTATGAAGGTATGCACCTGGCAGACGGGAGAATTATCCGTTATCTGAAATTTCAACTGCCCGCCACGCCACTGGACTGGCAAAGCATTAAACTGCCTTCCGATGAAGCAACCGTTGGTGGAGAAGATTGATTTTTACTATAACGCCGAAGGCTATATGGTATTTACTGAAAAATTCCACCTGGACCGGGGCTATTGTTGTGGCAACGGCTGTAAACACTGTCCTTTTGAATATGAAAAAGTACCTGAACCCAAAAGATCAGCCCTCCTTACCCAGCGCAGGGACGAAGGAAAAGAAACCCGACACTGAGAAGGTTTCTTTTTTTGATACGGTATATAAAATAGTGCGCAAAATACCCCGTGGACGTGTCACCTCTTATGGTGCAATAGCAGATGCTTCCGGCTTGCGGCTTACCGGGCGCATGGTTGGCTGGGCCATGAATGCGGCTGGCAGCGCAAAGCCAGCTGTACCCGCCCACCGTGTAGTAAACAGCAAAGGGGAGCTCAGTGGCAGCAGTCACTTTGCTACCCCCACCCTGATGCAGGAATTACTGGAGCAGGAAGGAGTTATTGTAAAAGAAGATAAAATACAAAACTTTAAAGCTGTATTTTGGGACCCGGGACAAACCCGAAAGGACAGTAAAAAGAAAGCATAACTTTTATTTTTCAATACCCGGGATTCATCGGGCACAGCGCTACTTTTCCATATGACAATACTCAAGCTAAAGCTGGACCAGGACCAATTAGTGGAGGATTTCTTTGAAAGCACCCACCTGATCGGTATCGCCTCTTCTGCGCGCGACTATCAGCTGTGCTGGCACATCAACCGCCACCTGCATACCAATTTCAGGGTGAATAACACCCTGGAAATAACGCTTACCAAGAAAACAAGGTCCTTCCATTTCCCTGTGCTTGAGTTTCACGAGCCCACCAATTCAGTAGCACATTATTTCTATAATAATCATTGCCAGGCAGAATTCCTGCTACCAGAGCTAAAACAAATACATTTTTTGTGGATGATCAAGGGAGATTACTATCAGCCTGATGACGTAAAAAAATTATTGGAAGAATTACGTCGCGTTCCGCTTGTACAATTAGTATCTTTACTGGATATCAGAGAGGTCAGGAATAAGATGAACCTCATCTTTTAGGATAGGAAATACACAAGAGCAGCCCCATGGCATAATAATTTGACCAGATCCTCGTGGTGAACCCAAAAGTTTCACTTTAAAATTCCTGTTATTTATGTGGGAAGAAAAGAACAAACAGCTTTATCGTGCCTTTGAGTTTAAAAACTTTCGTGATGCATTTGCATTTATGACCAAAGTTGCACTGCTAGCTGAAAAAATGGATCATCATCCTTACTGGACGAATGTTTACAATAAAGTAGAGATATACCTTAGCACCCATGATGCCGGAAATGTGATCACCGCCAAAGATGAGGCATTGGCCACCGCTATTGACAAATTGCTATAAATCAAATTTAATACACTCTGTGAAGCGCATTTTTCTAATGCTGCTGTTGTATTGTTACACTGCAGAATCCTTTGCCATCACCGATCGCGCCCCAGTAGACACACTGATTGCAGATCACACGTTTGCTCCTGTAAACATGGATCTGCGTCCTTATATCAATACACTGGCAGATAATAACGGCTCCCTGACTATACAACAGGTGACACAATCGTCATTTACCCATGAGGAGCAGCTATTTCACGATTATCCCAAAAACAACGGCCGGGTAAATAACTGCTGGCTGCGGCTACGGGTAAAAAATGAAAGTGATAAAGCACTTTCCTGTCTCCTGTTTGCCGGCTGGCATGACTATATGTACTGGTATGTACAGCCCCCCGGCGATACCTGTCAGCAACTCATACAAACCGGTTTAATGCTGGACAATGGCGGGGTAGAAAGATGGAACCATTACGCGTTCAATGTATCCGTTCCTGCCGGGCAAAGCCGTACTTTTTATCTTCATATCATCAATAAATCCTACAATGAAAGTGCACTGATGCCGGCGCTTTTCAGCGCACCAGCCTTTGCACAGTTTCGTGATAAACAGCTGGATGTATACCGTAAAGAAGCGGCTGTTATCCAGGTGTTGCTGGGCATGTTACTGGTTTTCTTCAGCATCTCTATCATTAATTATATACAATTACCTGACAGGTCTTATATCTACTTTGCAGCCTATATTCTGGGGCTTATCCTGTTTTTTGCGTTACGCCTGGAAAGTAAACCATACCAGTTATCTTTCTTCCACCAGTGGCCAATGTTTAAATACTACTGGGATATTCCGGGATTGCTGTTTTGTTTTTACCCGATGTACCTGTTATTCGGCAATACTTTCCTGAACCTGAAAGAGCGCTATCCGTTTATGGAACAGGTATTTACATGGGTAGCGGCCATTGTGGGCGGATTGATCATTGTATGTATGTATTGTATTGCACAGGAGCAATACCACTTACCTACTATTATTTACAGCTATGTATATTTTGGAACACTGCTACCTTTGCTGGCTGTGTTTCTGGCGCTGGCAAGGCGTTCCAGGCATCACCCGCTGGTACGTTTTTTCCTGTACGGGTCCGTATGTTTATACCTGGCTTGTCTTGGCTCCTTTTTAATGCATGTGCGTCCGCTGGGATTGCTCAGTGCTTTGGGAGAGCTGGCCGCCCCTTCTTTACTGCTGATTGGCGGCGTGTTATTACAGGCTATGTTTTTCCTGGCTGGTTTAAGTTATCGCAATAAGCTGGTGCATCACGAAAGAACCAGAACACAGGAACTCCTGATCAAACAATTGAATAAAAACAAAGAGCTGCAACACAAGCTTAATGAGCAGTTGGAAGAACTGGTGAAAGAACAGACGACAGAAATACTGCGTAAAAAACAGGAACTGGAAGAACAGCGAAAAAAACAACTGGAAACAGAATATGATAAGAAGCTCACGGAGATTGAGCTCAAGGCTATCCGCGCACAGATAAATCCACATTTTATTTTTAACTGTCTGAATTCTATTCAGCTGTTTGTGATGCAACGTGACTATGAATATGCACAGAAATATTTGTCAGATTTTTCTTACCTGATCCGCAAAACATTAGATTTTTCCCGTCGTAATTTTATATCACTGGCAGATGAAATTACTTATCTGACTACCTACCTGGGACTGGAAAAGATGCGTTTTGAAAACAGGATGGAATACCAGATCATAGTAGATCCGGCGATAGCTACCGCCGAACTGGAGATACCTGCTATGTTGCTGCAGCCCTATGTGGAAAATGCGGTGAAACATGGAATGACCAACCCCAAACAACCTACCGGCGTGCTTTCCATTCACTTTAACCTGGTAGCATCAGATATGCTGGAATGTGTAATAGCAGATAATGGAATTGGTATTGCACGGTCCAAATCATTGCGCATGTTACCTAATCATCACCAGTCGTCTGGGATGGAAATAAGCCAGAACCGTGCGGAGCTGTTGAATAAAATGTACAATACAGAAATCCATATAGAAATCATTGACAGGTCGGCCGAGGATGAAGCGGATAGCGGCACGATCGTAAAAATACTGATCCCTCAGTTATAATAGTATATCCGTCAACGTTAGTAAGCAGTTATTCTTATGATAAAGGCAGTTATAATAGATGATGAGAGAAACAGCCGGGATATTATTGCGTTAATGCTGGAAAAATATTGCCCGCAGATCACTATTGCCGACATGGCCTCAGATTGTGAAGATGGCATTAACAAAATTAAAAAACACCGGCCGGAATTGGTATTCCTGGATCTGGAGATGCCGGACGGAACCGGGTTTGACGTACTTATGGGTACGCTGCCGGACATTCCTTTTGAGGCTGTTTTTGTAACTGCTTTTGAAAAGAAATTTCTGCATGTGATCCGTTTCAGTGATGTGGAACTAATACTAAAACCTATAGATAAACAAAGTTTGCTGCAAGCTGTATCCCTTATTACGGAACGAATAGCAGCCGGCAACAATAAAGAAAGGTACCAGGTATTGCTGGAAAATTTCAACAACAGCAAACACGTATCCTGGAAGTTATTGATTCCGGACACTAACGGAGAGGCACACACGATCAACATCCTTGCTATAGATTACCTGGAAGCACAAACAGAAAATTGCTTCTTCCGTTTAAGCTCCGGCGTACTCATTTCTGCTGCGCGACCGTTCCGCTACTATGCTGATCTCTTTACTTCCCTTCGTTTCTACCAGATCAATAATTCACAAATGGTTCAGTTGTCCAACATCAGTCATGTGAATGCAGCTACCAGTAAAGTAGTGCTCAAAAGCGGGATAGTGCTGGATATTACCGAAAGAAGACAACGGGACCTGATTACTAAAATGACGCATAGATAATAGTAGCTACTACGTGTAATAATCCCCGTTATTACACATTTTCAATTTTTTGAGCTTCCTCTTTTCGATTTATTCAATGCAGAGCACCTGTTTTTTTACGGGACGCGTTTTCCTGCCTGTTTTTTTCTTTTTTGATTTAATGCGCGGAGAATACGTAACAATTATTTAACAAAAAAATTTGCTTGAATTACTTTTGATTGTACTTTTGACCCGTGAAACAAAATAGTCAGACAGTCAAATTTTGTTTCCAACCACACCTATGGCAGAACAGGATCAGAAACGTACAATGATACTGGAAGCGGCTTTGAAGCGCTTTAAGCGGTTCGGCTTGTCTAAAACTACCATGGAGGAGATTGCCAGGGATCTGGAAATTTCCAAAGGCTCTTTGTATTATTATTTTTCAGATAAGGAATCCATATATGTAGCAGTAGTGGAGCAAATGATAGCAGATTGTTTCTTTGATATGTCTGCATATGTAGAAGAAGCACCGTCTGTAACCGCTATCATGGACCGTTACCTGGAGCTGAAAGAAAAAATGCTCCTGGAATATCACTTTCTGTTTGGTATAAACGAATGGATTAAGGATGTACCATCCACCCTGATGCGGCAAACAATTGAACTGCTGCAACAAGTAGAAATTTCTTTCCTTTCTGCTACCATCACCAAAGGAGTAAACAACGGTGAACTCAATGAGGACACGGATGCAGAGCATACTGCACAACTCCTGGTAAATGTATTATTCGGTTTATGGGTAATATGGTGTAAGTGGCAGGCATCGTGTTTTGATCCGCACGACAAAAAAGTGCTCCGGTGCTTTATGGATCGCGAAAAACAAGTACTCACCATTTTTTTTAATGGGCTAAGATATCGACCAGCATTCAACTAAGAATGGCTAAGATCTATGTAGAAGAATCAATGACACACAGGAATAGTTTTAATGAATATTTAAATTAACGAAAGATGAAAAAGTTGATTGTATTGGCCGCAGTAGCACTGTTCGGCACACAAGTAGCAAAGGCTCAGTTTTCAAAAGGCGATGTAATTTTAGGTGGTAACGTGAATGTTTCTACTAAATCAGACAAAGTTAAAGGCGCAGACAGCAAAACAACCACCACTAATTTCGGTATCAGCCCTAAAGTTGGTGTAGCACTGAATCCTAACTGGGTAATTGGTGTATTTGCAAAAACAGCATTCGGTTTTGATAAAGACTTAGCTGGCACAAAAACCAAAACATATGATATCACTCCGGGTGTTTTTGTTCGTAACTATCATATGATTGGTCAAAGCAAATTTGCATTCTTTGCTGAAGCAAATGCTGGTTACCGTTTTGGTCAGAAAAAAGTTGCAGATACTAAAACTGATACTTACAATGGTTTCTCTGTAAATGTATTACCAGGTATTACTTACTTCGTTACCAAACATTTCATGGTAGAAGGTGCATTTGGTGGTTTGAGCTATGCTTACGACCAACATAAAGCTGAAGCAACAGGTGTTAAAACCAACACTAGTAGCTTTGATTTTAACTTCCCTAAAGAATTCTCTCTGGGTGTTAACTGGATATTCTAAGCATCAGATGATGTTTTATGTAAGATAGTTATAAGGTTATATGGATTGGATAAATCCCGTTCCGGCGCTGCCAGAACGGGATTTTTGCTTTCACCCGGTTCAGCAGCAGCGGAAAAAAATTGCTGGTAAATCTCTGCATAAAAAAATCCCGCCCGGAATAACCGGAGCGGGATTCTTTTAATTATCTCTACTGATTAGCTATTCATAGAAATCAGGAATTCTTCATTGCTCTTAGTACCACGCATATGCTGCAGCATGAAGTGCATAGACTCATCTGTATTCATATCTCCCAGGTGATTACGCAGGATATGGATACGTTTCAGGGAATCTTTATCCAGCAACAGATCATCACGGCGGGTAGAAGATGCGGAAACATCGATAGCCGGGAAGATACGTTTGTTAGCCAGTTTACGATCCAGCAACAGTTCCATGTTACCGGTACCTTTAAACTCTTCGAAGATTACCTCATCCATTTTGGAACCGGTATCAATCAATGCAGTAGCCAGGATAGTGAGTGAACCACCATGTTCAATTTTGCGTGCAGCACCAAAGAATTGTTTAGGTTTCTGCATAGCGTTGGCTTCCACACCACCACTCAATACTTTACCGGATGCAGGTGCCACGGTATTGTGTGCTCTGGCCAAACGTGTAATGGAATCCAGCAGGATCACTACATCGTGTCCGCACTCTACCAGGCGTTTTGCTTTTTGCAATGCGATGGCAGATACTTTCACGTGTTTTTCAGCAGGTTCATCGAAAGTAGAAGCAATAACTTCTGCTTTCACACTACGTTCCATATCTGTTACCTCTTCCGGACGTTCATCTATCAGTACTACCATCAGATAAATTTCAGGATGGTTGGTAGCGATAGCATTGGCCACTTCTTTCAGCAACATGGTTTTACCTACCTTGGGTTGCGCAACAATGAGTCCACGCTGACCTTTACCGATAGGCGTAAACATATCCATGATACGCGTAGAGTAGTTATTGGAAGTAGTTGTTAATCTTAATTTTTCGAAAGGAAACAATGGTGTCAGGTAATCGAAAGGTACACGGTCGCGTACTTCTTCCGGAGACTTGTTATTGATTGTTTCTACTTTCAGTAAAGCAAAGTATTTCTCTCCTTCTTTAGGTGGGCGCACCGCACCTTTCACGGTATCACCGGTTTTAAGACCGAAAAGTTTTATCTGCGAAGGAGATACATAAATATCATCCGGAGAACTGAGGTAGTTGTAATCGGAAGAGCGCAGGAAACCATAGCCATCAGGCATCATTTCCAGTACACCTTCACTTACAATAACGCCATCAAATTCTATATTGAAGGTAGGTTCTTTCTTTGCAGGGTAGCGGCTTTTCTGCGCAACAGGCGCAATCGCTATTTCACCCGGAACTACAAAATCATCGTCATCCTCTTCATCCTCCTCTTCAGCAGCCGGAATGGCTACTACTTCGTCTTCCTCCGCTTCTTCATCTTCTGTAAATGAAGGAATGATGATATCATCATCATCATCAAAAGTGAGTGATGGAATGCTATCCAGATCTATTTCAAAGTCTTTTATTTTCGGTTTGGAAGAAGTTGCCGGCGTTTCATCCGCATCATGATCTTTCGATTTTGTTCCGGTAACTTTCTTTGTTGCTTTTTTTGCGGCTGGTTTTTCGTCAGCGTGAGCAGGTTCTTCAGCAGCGTGATTAGCTTCGTCTTTCTTTACAGGTTTGCGTTTACGTGCTTTTTTATCGTCTCCGTTGGCTTGGTTATCTTCTGAGGCTAATACAGCTTGTTTATCAAGAATTTTGTAGATAAGGTCCTGTTTGTTCAGTTTTTTAGCGTTGGGAACTTCCAGTTTCTCTGCAATATCAAGCAGCTCAGGAACGAGCATGTCGTTCAATTGTAAGATGTCGTACATCATCTGTGTTGTCAAATTTTAGAAGTGTTGTGAGGCGGGTACCACTGCATACCAACATACACCAATTACAAATAATTGTTTTTGAGTCAATAAATTTAATTAGCTTATTAAATTTGATAGGGAATGATTGAGTTTAGGAACTGCTGATGAAGAGAAAAATGAACTTAATCAGGCAGAATATAACGCAAGATTAAAACAAGTTTTACTATTAACCAAAAATATTTAACCATTATATGCCCCTAAGTGCCTGATAGTGCCGTCATTGAAGCCCCCTCTATCCGGCTGCAAAAGAGCAGCAGCGGGACGCTTAAAACCTTATCCCTTCTTGTTTCCGGATTATTCCATGCCTATTTTTAACATTTCGTTTGCAAACAATGCAGGTGTATATCTTTCCAAAAAGCTATAAACAGCCGCTATATACTATGAAGTTTTACGCTTATTTTTGCAGTCCTAAAATATAGATTTTATGAGCCAAAGGGTGAAAGTCAAGCAAATCTTGTCGGACGACAAGGCGCATTACGAAGTAACAGTTAAAGGTTGGGTGCGTTCATTCCGCAACAATCAGTTTATAGCTTTGAACGATGGCTCCACTAATAATAATTTACAGATAGTTATTAATACCGAAAATACGGATGCTGCGCTGTTGAAGCGTATTACCACCGGAGCTGCCATCAGCGCCACCGGAGAGATTATTCCATCTCTGGGTAAAGGTCAGAAAGTAGAACTGAAAGCGGTAACCCTGGAAATACTGGGAGACTGTGATCCTGAGAAATATCCGCTGCAGCTGAAAAACAAGCCCAGCCTGGAATACCTCCGTGAGATAGCACATCTGCGTTTCCGCACCAATACTTTTGGTGCCATCTTCCGGGTACGTCATGCCCTGGCATTTGCAGTACACCGCTTTTTCAATGAACGCGGTTTTGTATACCTGCATACACCTATCATTACTGCATCTGATGCAGAAGGTGCCGGTGAAATGTTCCGCGTAACCACGCTGGACATGAAAAACCCGCCCCGTAATGAAGCCGGAGAAATTGATTATAAAGAAGATTTCTTTGGTAAATCCACCAACCTCACTGTATCCGGGCAGCTGGAAGGAGAACTGGGCGCTATGGCCTTTGGTGATATATACACTTTCGGACCAACTTTCCGTGCGGAAAATTCCAATACAGCCCGCCACCTGGCTGAGTTCTGGATGATTGAGCCAGAAATGGCTTTTTATCAGCTGGAAGATAACATGGATCTGGCAGAAGCTTTCATCAAATCCGTTATCGGATATGTACTGGAAAACAACCGCGAAGATCTGGACTTCCTGGCTACCCGCCTTGTGGAAGAAGATAAACAGAAACCGCAGCTGGAGCGCAGTGAAATGGGTCTGATAGAAAAACTGGAATTTGTATTGCACAATGAATTTGTGCGTATCACTTATACAGAAGCAATAGATATTCTGAAAAACAGTAAACATAACAAAAACAAGAAGTTCCAATACCTGATTGAAGATTGGGGTGCTGACCTGCAAAGTGAACACGAACGTTATCTTGTAGAAAAACACTTTAAGAAGCCGGTTATCTTAACTGACTATCCTAAAGAAATCAAATCTTTCTACATGAAACTCAACGATGACGGCAAAACCGTAAGGGCAATGGATATCCTGTTCCCGGGCATCGGTGAAATGGTAGGTGGCTCTCAACGTGAAGAGAACTACGACAAACTGGTTAAACGTATGGAAGAAATGCACGTTCCTGTAGAAGAACTGAGCTGGTACCTGGATACCCGCCGCTATGGAACTGCTCCACACGCCGGCTTTGGTCTTGGCTTTGAGCGTTTGATGCTGTTTGTAACAGGCATGACTAATATCCGCGATGTAATTGCGTTCCCCAGAACACCGAAGAGCGCAGAGTTCTAAGGGGGGATTGTCTTTCACAGGATTAGGCTGATTATACTGATTACCCTGATTTTATTTTTTTGATTATAAAAAGATTAGCGAAGATTGAAGCGGACATAAACGCTTTGATCTTCGCTAATCTTTTTATAATCAAAAAAATAAAATCAGGGTAATCAGTATAATCAGCCTAATCCTGTGAAAGACAGTTTTATGGAATCCCTTCTCTTCTACATCTTACTATCTGAAAGCGCTTTCAACCATTTTCGTTTATACTAAACCGTTATTTATGGCTGAAATAAATACCGCCTCCCAGAGCAGCGGACAAGGCGCCCGTAGTACTAAAAAATCTACACGTGTAGATATGACACCTATGGTGGATCTTGGCTTTTTACTGATCACCTTTTTTATGTTGACCACCACCATGACCTGGCCCAAGACAATGGATCTCTTTATGCCAAAAGATGAAGGAGATTCCATGTCATTACCCGCTAAGAAAGCGCTGACGGTAATACTGGGTCCTAACAATCGTATTGCCTGGTACGAGGGTATTGGTAACAACCCGGCTATACCGCCACAGATCAACTATACCAGCTTTGCCAATCAAAAAGGCATACGCGATATCATCATCAGTAAAAAAGAAGCAGTATACCACGCATTCAACAAAAACGATCTTATGATTTTAATTAAGGCAGATAAAAAAGCTAATTATAAGAATGTAGTGGATATTATGGATGAGATGCTGATCAATAAGGTAGACCGGTATGCAATAGTGGATATCACAAAGGAAGAAGAAACATATTTCAGATAGCTTTTAGCTGACTACCAAAAGCTATTTTTCCCTACCTTTATCGCTCCAAAACAATAATTTTAGATATGGCAACAACCCACTCAATCCCCTCAGTGGATCTGGCAGACTTCACCTCTGGAGATGCCGGACGCAAAGCAGCCTTTGTACAGCAATTGGGCAAAGCTTATGAAGAAGTTGGTTTCGTAGCAGTAAAGAATCATGGGATTCCTGATGAGCTGATTGCAGACCTCTACAAGTATGTACAACAATTCTTTAAGCTTCCTTTTGACACCAAGCATAAATATGAAATTCCGGAACTGGCCGGACAGCGCGGTTATACCTCATTTGGTAAAGAACACGCTAAAGGTTATGAAGCACCGGATCTGAAAGAATTTTTTCAATTCGGACAAACGGTAGAAGACAATGATCCTATCAGCTCCGAATATCCGGCCAATGTGCAGGTAGACGAAGTACCGGTATTTACACCTACCTTCTTCCAGGCCTACCGTGGTTTTGAAAAGTCCGGTAAGTACCTCCTGCAGGCTATTGCCCTGTTTTTGGGTTTAGACGAAAACTACTTTGATAACAAAATACATAACGGTAATTCCATCCTGAGAGCTATTCACTACCCTCCTATTACACAGGAGCCTAAATCGGCTATCAGAGCGGAACAGCACGAAGACATCAACCTGATCACATTACTGGTAGGTGCTTCTGCTGATGGTTTACAGATCCTGGATAAACAAGATAACTGGGTTCCTGTAACGTCATTGCCGGAACAAATTGTGGTAAACGTGGGTGATATGCTGCAACGGTTAACCAACAACCGCCTGAAATCTACTACCCATCGTGTAGTAAATCCTCCACGTGAAATGTGGAATACTTCCCGCTACTCCATTCCTTTTTTCCTGCATCCTAAATCAGTGATGAAACTTGATTGCCTGGACAGCTGTGTTACAGCAGAGAATCCACTGGCTTATGAGCCAATAACTGCAGGCGAATACCTGGATGAGCGCTTACGCGAAATAGGATTAAAAAAATAAAGCTATTAATAAGAAGTCCCGGTAAACTATAATGTTTCCGGGACTTTACATTTATCCTGCACGTAAGGCAAGTTTATTTCTTTAATGGTTTCCACATATGGTTACTCTTTACATCCGAACACTCTTTCATGCCGGTGGGTTTTACTAATAGCAACAAGCTAATCACAACGGACAAAAGGCCATATTCGTTATAACTGTCACCGATATTACAAGTATTGTGCCTTTATTCCGGTCGTAATTACCAATATTAGTAACAGGGTTGTATTTTGTCCTATTATTTGATTACCTTATAAACTCGTCCAAGCGGAATTCACTTAAATAAACTGTGTTTCTACGTCATCTTCCCTTTTTAAAAGCTGTGCTATTACATAGCATCACTGCCTACGGTGGTCCGCAAGGCCATCTTGCTATGATGATGAAAACATTTGTGCAGCAACGCAAGGATGTAACGGAGCAGGAATTGATGGAATACAATGCATTCTGCCAACTACTACCAGGTGCCTCTTCATCCCAAACCCTTACCCTTATTGGTTATAAACGAGGCGGCGTAATGCTGGCCATTGTAACGCTCCTTATCTGGATCACACCCGCCTGTTTAATGATGGGCTCTCTCAGCTTTTTGCTGCAATATTTTGGGAAAACTGCTTTACAAACAGATATCTTCAAATATGTACAGCCAATGGCGGTAGGATTTCTCGCTTATGGCGGTATTAAAGCTTTCCGTATCAGCATTAACAATGTGGCCACTTTCGTGATTATGGTGGTGTCTATGTTTACTGCTTTTTACCTCAAATCACCATGGACCTTCCCTGCCCTGATCATATTAGGTGGTATTGTATCCAACTTTAGTAATAAACGTATTCCCGGTGTTGCAGAAAAGCCAAGAAAGATACAATGGGGGAATATCTGGTTGTTTGTATCGCTGTTTATACTGGCAGGAATTTTTTCTGAGCTGGCGCGTTCACATCAATGGATTACCAGGAGACCCTTTAACCTTTTTGAAAACTTTTATCGTTTCGGCAGCCTGGTATTTGGCGGCGGTGATATATTAATCGCAATGATGCTGGAGCAGTATGTAACACGTGCGAAAACGCAGTTCCTGTCTGCCCAAGAATTGCTGACAGGTGCTGGTATTATGCGGGCTCTCCCCGGTCCTACGTTTTCTATTTCCGCTTATGTAGGTGGTATGGCTATGCGCAACCTGGGAATGGGTTATCAGTTCCTGGGCTGTATACTTGCCCCGGTGGCCATTTTCCTGCCTAGCCTGTTATTGGTTTTATTTTTCTTTCCTATCTGGAATAACCTGAAGAAATATGTGGTTATTTACCGTGCATTGGAAGGGATTAATGCGGTAGTAGTGGGCATCATGTGGGCAGCCACCTTTATTCTCTTCTCTGTAATTCCTATCAACTGGTATAACCTGTTGATCATGGCCAGTACGCTGGCATTGCTCTATTTTACAAAATTGCCTTCTCCTTTTATCGTACTGGCTTGCCTGTTATTAGGCTGGTTGTTATAAAGCGGTGATATTATATTCTTTTATTTTATTGTAAAGTGTGGTCAACCCGATATCCATCAGCTCTGCTGCTTTGGTTTTGTTGCCTTTGGCGTGTGCCAGTATCCGGATGATATGTTTTCTTTCCATATCTGCCAGGCGCATGGTAGTATGCTCGTCCGCATGGCCCTGTTGGAAATCGAAAGGCAGCGTAGGTATATCCAGTATATCCGTGTCCGTTATAATAACAGCACGTTCTATTACATTGCGCAGCTCACGTATATTACCCTTCCAGCTATGCTGCTGTAAAGCCTGCAGAAAGGCAGGTGTCATGCCGGTGATGCGCTTATTCATTTTAGGTGCCACCTGTTGCAGGAACCAGGCCGCCAGTACCGGAATATCTTTGCGGCGCTCATTTAAAGAAGGCAGGGAAATCTGGAAAGCAGACAAACGGTAAAACAGGTCTGCCCGGAAATGACCTGCGGCAATTTCCTGTTCCAGGTTGCGGTTGGTGGCCGCAATAATGCGTACATCTGTTTTAGTAGGTTTTGATTCTCCTACTTTGTAAAACTCCTGTGTTTCCAGTACCCGCAGCATCTTGGCTTGCAGCTCTATGGCCATTTCCCCGATTTCATCGAGGAAGATAGTGCCGCCGCGGGCTTCTTCAAAAAATCCCTTTTTATCTTTTACAGCGCCGGTAAAAGCGCCGGTTACATGACCAAACAATTCACTTTCCAATATTTCTTTTCCGAATGCGCTGCAATTCACTGCCACAAAGGGTTGTTGCCGGCGACTACTACCCTGGTGAATTGCATGGGCAAATACTTCCTTGCCCGAACCGGTTTCTCCCAGCAATAGCACTGTTATATCTGCCGGTGCTACCTTTTCCGCCAATGCAACGGCAGCCTTTATTTCGGCGGAATCACCCAATATGTTCTCAAAATTATATTTGCCGCTGATCTTTTTTTCCAGCTCACGGATACGGAATTGCAGGATCGCTTTATCCATGGCCTTACTCACCAGTGGTAAGATGCGGTTGTTGTCATCTCCTTTGGTGATATAATCAAATGCACCGTTCTTAATGGCCTGTACGCCATCGGCGATGTTACCGTAAGCCGTAAGCACAATCACTTCAATTTCGGGATGCCTGGCGCGTATATGCTGCACGAGTTCCACTCCGTTCCCATCCGGGAGTTTCACATCTGAAAGAATCACACGGATTTCTTCCTTTTCCAGGACCTTCATAGCTGCACGCACATTGGGCGCTTCATGCATAGTATATCCTTCGAGGGCCAGCAGGCGGCTTAAAAGCTTCCGTAACTGGTCCTCATCATCAATGATTAAAATGTGGCCTTTAGACATAACCCTGCAAAGATAATAGTTCCTATGCCTCCTTTTGCAGTAGTTGTTTTTTTGTGGAGATAATTACTTTGCCGCGTTGTTTTCTATTTCCCGGATTACTTTACGCAAATCATTCTTTGCACTCAGCACATCCTGCCATAAGTCGCCCACTTCGTTTATCCGTTCCAGTGAATTGAAAATATGAAAGTCCCCGATACTGAGCTTTTCATTTACTTCCTTCCATAATAGCGGCATAGACACCGTAACTCCTGGCCTGGGCCTTACTGAATAAGGCGATGCAACGGTTTGCCCCCGGCTGTTCTGTAAAAAATCAATGTATACTTTTTTGTTCCTCGCTGCTTTTGCCCTGATCACGCTGGTGGTTTCAGGCAACTCCAGGTTTACCTGGTGTGCAATATATGCTGCAAATAAACGGCTGGTATCATAACTGTACTGCGCTCCTGTGGGGATATAAATATGCAAGCCTGTCGCGCCGGAAGTCTTACAATAACTGTTGATCTTAAAACTATCCAGCAGGGCCTTAATATGCTGTGCTGTTTCTACCACATACTTAAAGTCGATGTTTTCAGGGTCAAGGTCCAACACAATAAAATCGGGGGCATCGAGGCTCCGGAGCCTCGACAGCCAAGGGTTGATCTCTATACAACCCAAGTTGATCATATATGCCAGGGTAGCTTCGTTATTACATACCAGGTAGTCCACGTCCTTCCCGGCAGATCCGGAGTGTAATGGTACACTTTTAATCCAGGCAGGTGTTTGTTCCCGGTTCAAATCTTTCTGATAAAAAGCAGGACTGTTGATGCCATTAGGAAAGCGGTGTAAGGATAAGGGCCGGTCTTTTAAATGAGGCAATAAATATTTTGCGATGGAGAGATAATAATCGATCAACTGACCTTTGGATATTTTCTCCTCCGGCCAGTAAATTTTAGACTGGTTAGTCAATGTTACTTTTTTGCTGTTCAATGTAAGTGTGCGTTCTTTTTCAATAGTAGTTGTCATGGTTACATTTTTTGCAGTTTCAGGATGTACATCCCTTGCTGGTTTATCTTCCCGGAGACCCAGGAATATGGGCTGCCGCAGATATCCGTCGCCTGTCCATTCCGAAAATTTCACTTCGCATACCAGCACAGGTTTTACCCAGGTGACCGGCATATTGGTTTTAACCTTTTCCTCAAAGGGAGTCACTTTTGTTTTGAGTTCCTGCAGACGCTCATATAAATCGCCGATGGTAGCTTCATTAAAGCCGCCACCACAATGCCCGATATATTTCAGTTTTTTATCTTCATACATCCCTAATACCAATGCCCCTATTTTCTTCCTGCTGCCGCGGGGGGCCGTATAACCGCATATCAGCGCTTCCTGTTCGTTAACAATTTTTATTTTCAGCCAGGACATACCGCGTTGTCCTTCTTCATATATGCTATCGCTTTTCTTGGCAATAATTCCTTCCCATTCCTGTTGCTGTGCTTTCTTAAAAAAAGCTTTCCCGTTTTTAAGCACGTGCGTAGAATACTGCACCGTTTTATCACCCAGCTGATCCACTACATCTTTTAACAGGCTCTTACGCTCCAATAGGGTCAGCTGCTGCAATTCATTACCATTAAGATGCAACAGATCAAACACTGCGTATATCAGCTTTCCTTCACCTGTTGTTTTATAATTTTGAAGCGATTGAAAATCAGATTTACCATTTTTATTAAGTACAATAATTTCTCCATCCAGTACCACATTGTGCGAAATTTTCTCCACAGCAGCCACTACCGGTGGATAATCTTTATTAAAAGATTTTTCATTCCTGGAATACAGCAACACTTTATTTTTTTCCACACTGGCAATAGCACGATAGCCATCCCATTTGGTTTCAAACAACCAGTCGGCACCATCAAATGGCTCAGTAATAAGTGTTGTCAGCATGGGTTTGTACACCTTCTTAATCTTCTCCACCCGGGCTATGGCAGGCGCTTTACGGGCAGTAGATTCCTTCACTACTGTGGGAATACGGATGACTGATTTTTTTTTTGCTACCAACCTGGCAGTGGCTTTTTCTTTTATTCCCTGTGCTTTTATTCTTTCCGGCGTATAGTCTTCACTGTTATATTCATCTACTGCATATTTATCTTTGTGTTTTATCAACAGCCATGCATTTTTTTTTGCCCCTTTCATCTTCACTAATGCAAATTCACCTTTCAATTTCTTTCCCTTCATGACAATCTTCAGGTCACCTGATTTTATTTCTTTCAGCGCATCTTTATCAAAGCTGCTACCATCGTGATTTAGCAGTTCATACGTGCCTTTATCCCATATGTACACAGTGCCGGCGCCATAATTACCCGCTGGAATTTTGCCTTCAAAATCTTTGTAATCATAAGGATGATCTTCTACTTCCATGGCCAGTCTTTTATCAGTCGGATTCATGGAAGGGCCTTTAGGTACTGCCCAGCTTTTGAGCACACCAGCTACCTCCAGGCGGAAATCATAATGCAAACGGGAAGCATGATGACGCTGTACTACAAATATATGTTTACCCTTTGCCGCTTTGCCGGCAGTGGGTTCCGTGGTATCAGTAAAATTCCTCTTCTGTTTATACTTTGATAAACTCATGATGCGCGTTTTTTATCTGGTTTGGCTAAACTTGCTTTCAGCTGATCAAACAGGTTATCACTTTGTGTGTGAACTACGCGCATTTTTTTCACCACTGTTTTCTTACCACTGGCTTTGGCTTTCACTATTTTTAACAGTTCTGCTTTATATTCATCTTTATACTGGCTGATATCAAATTTTGCGGAGTATTGTTTCACCAATGCCATCGCCATATCCAGCTCTTTCTTCTCCAGTTTTACATGAGTGGGTAGTGTTAATTCTTTGGGTGAGCGGATTTCTTCTTCAAAACGTAATTGCTGCAGTAGCAGATAATTTTCCCGCGGTCTTATAACAGACAAGTGTTCCTGTGAACGCAATACAAAACGGCTAAGTCCGGCTTTACCGGTCTTTTCAAGGGTTTGCAGCAACAAGGCATATGCTTTTTCACCACCTTTGGCAGGTTCAAGGAAGTACGGTGATTCGAAATAGATATCATCGATTTCTGTTTCTTCCACAAAAGATTCTATTTCTATCATCTTATTTTTCTTGGGACTGGCGGCTTCAAAGTCTTCTTCTTCCAGCACAACATATTCATCTTTATACAGATAGCCTTTTACAATCTGCTCCCATGGCACTTCTTTACCGGTATTTTCATTTACGCGCAGATACTTTATATGTGCCATATTTTTACTATCCAGCATATCCAGATCCAGGTGGCTATCCTGTGTGGCGCTGTATAATTTCACTGGTATATTTACCAGTCCAAAGCCTATTGATCCTGACCATATTGCTCTCATGGTATGATAGTTTTGGTATTATGTAAATGTTAACACAAATGGTACCAGTGTATCTTTCTAATACAACATCGCGGCATAAATTTTGGTTTTAGGCATTCAACTAAAACCCTTTTTTTATGGAAAAGCCAGGTGGTGAAATGACGACGCTGACGCGCATACTGGAAAAGCTGCATGAGAAAGGCTTTGATCATGAACTAAAGATGAGTGATCATGGCAGAATGCAAAATTCCGATGTGCAAAAAATCTATAATCCGGAAGATCTGACCATCATTAAAACCTATCGCTTTGAAGGCGAATCAGATCCATCCGACTCATCTATTCTTTATGTAATGGAAGACGTGGAAGGGCATAAGGGCTATGTACTGGACGCTTACGGCGCCTACAGCACACATGAAGAAGCAGGATACAATGAGTTTATTCAAAAGATAAAAGTAGAGGATAGAGAAGATCAGTTATTATTCGGGTAAATTCTTTATAGGAATTAGTTCTCAGATTTTAATAGGCCCCTGCAAATGCAGGGGCCTTACAGTTTCCAATTAACAATTATACAAACGTTTGTATTCCTATTCAGCTGCAGCCTCCTCGTTAACAGTAGAATCAGCTACTTCTGTAAGATGGCTGTCAGCAATTTTTTCTTCCAGTAAGGTTTGCTCCAGTATTTCTGCTATACCCATATATCCCATTACACTGGCCAGCGAACGTAAACTACCGTAGGCAGCTATTTCGTAGTGTTCTATCTTCTGGGTGGCAATGATAATGCCGGCATCTCTTACTGCACTGTCGTCCGCTGTATCCGCCACTATTCGCTGGCTTTCTGCCAGCAAGCCTTCCATGGCTTCGCATTTCTTTGTCTGTGGCTTCTTACCAAGCATTTTAAATATTTCCTCCAGTCTCAACACATGCCCTTTTGTTTCTTCCAGATGGTTTTCAAGGCGGGTAATTAACTCTTCTGAGGTAGCCGCTTTTTGCATTTTATGCAGTGCTTTAACAAGATTCTTTTCTGCCCAAAAGATGTCCTTCAATTCTTCCATAAATAATTCATGAAATTTAAACTCAGACACTTCGGAGGTTCTTCTTGCTACGCCATGAGCGGCTGTTTTGGAAGTAGGCATTGTACTTAATTTTTTCAGGTTAAAAAATAAATTGAAGTACTATTTCTGCGCAGGATATTGTCTTTTAAAAGCCTGCTCATTTCCTGGGTTTGCCTGTGGATCTGCGGGCTTTCTGGGAACATCCCTTTCCGGCACATCTGGTATTGGTTCAATCTCCGGCTTATCTGGCGGTGGTTGTACCGGTATTGGATCTTCTCTGCCTGGCTGTTGTTTATCCGGGGGTGATGGTTCGGGAATAGGTTCTTTATTTTTATCCGGGTTACTCATAACTCACAATTTTAATTGGTAAAAAGTAATCATAAAAGTCAAAGTTCATTCCAATGACTGATCACCTTAAAGATAAAACAACACATAACGTGCCCAAACACTTTACACCAATGCATTTGGGCGCACTTCCATCGTGGTACTGCGTTAGCAAAAAGGCATCTGCTGTAGTGTTCGCAACGCCTGTAGAATTAAATATCATTCTGTGGAATATGTTGCTCAGACAGCCCTCCCGGCAAAAAATCAGCGTTTTTTCCGGGAAATTGAGACATTAATAGTATATTGAAATGCTTTCTCACATTCGCTTGAATTCAAATGCATTTTTCAGTACACAAAAAAATACGTATTGGTTTTTTCATCGCTTTTACGGTTATCGTAGCGGCTTCTATATTCTCTTACCTGGTAGCTAAAAATTTGCTGGATAATGCCGGCAGACTCAACCATGCTATAGAAGTATCGAAAAGACTGGAAGTTATTACGCGTCAGTTGAAAGAAGCAGAAGCGGCCATCAGGGGATATAATCTCACCACAGATAGTTCTTTCCTGAATCCCAGCATGCAGGAAAGGATCAACAGCATTGAAAAAGAATATTTGTTGCTACGCAAGATCACCGCTGATAACCCGCGCCAACAAAGGCATTTGGATACCCTCCGGGAATTACTTGCTATTAAATACCAACAATTGAAGGTAGGCGGACAAATATCCACAGAGGATAAACAACAATCGTCCGTAAAGGAAGGTGAGAGATCTATGGATATGATAGACCGCAAAGTGCGGGACATGATACGTATTGAAGAAAACCTGGTTCAGGAGAAATATCAGCTATTTCATTTCTTCTCTGTAATGTGGGTGCCCATGATCTTCATATCCTCACTGGCAGCCATTCTGATTGGAATATATTCTTACGTAACATTAACGCGTGAATTCAAGTTGCAACTACATATAGAAAGTAGGATGAAATCTTATCAACGCGATCTGCAACAGAATATTTCTTTATTGAATAAAACCAACCAGGAGCTAGAACAGTTTGCCTATGTGGCTTCGCATGACCTGCAGGAGCCACTGCGAAAAATATCCACCTTCAGTGACCGGCTGCAAATGAAATACAAGGAACAGCTGCCACCTGATGCCACACAGCTGATAGACCGTATGGTATCTGCGGTATCGCGCATGCGTGTGTTGATCAACGACCTGCTGATTTTTTCGCGTGCGGGTCGTATTACACCGGAAATTGTTACGGAAGTAGATATGAACAGGTTGCTGCAGGAAGTACTGAGTGACCTGGAAGTAACGCTGGAAGAAAAAAATGTACTGGTAAAATATGACCAATTGCCACTTATAGAGGGTAGCGACACCTCTTTCCACCAACTGTTCCAGAACCTGCTGGCTAATGCCATTAAATTTGCGAGTCCTGAACGGCCGCTGGAAATAAATATTCATCATCAGATCTTAACAGGTCAGGAATTAGGGGTTGTTAAAGAAAACCGCTGGAACGATTTATTTTGCCGCATCAGCCTGGAAGACAATGGTATTGGCTTTGAGCAAGCTTATGCAGAGCGTATCTTCCTCATCTTCCAACGACTTCATGGTATCAGTGAATATTCTGGAACGGGTATAGGGCTGGCCATCTGCAAAAAAATTATAGATAGTCATAACGGCTATATACAAGCCTATGGCTATCCGGGTAAAGGCGCTACGTTTGTGATCATCTTACCATTAAAACAATCACATAAAAGTGATACCCATATAGCCTGATTAAAAGATTAGCACTTTTATTGCTGTGAATTGTCCCTATCCGATATTGCCAAACTTCCAATAATAAACGATGAGCGAGCGCCCAATCCACATTTTGATGATTGATGATGACGAAGATGATTTCTTTCTTGTAACGGAATTGCTGCGCGATATATCACCCGGACAATATGTGCTGGATTGGGCACCTACATACCAAAAAGGGATAGAAGCCCTGGAACGCAGTACCCATGACGTTTTCCTGGTAGACTACCGTCTGGGACCCAATACCGGTATTGATATCCTGCATCGCATTCAACAGATGCAATACCAGCTCCCTGTGATCATGCTTACCGGTAAAGGAGATTATGCCATTGACCGCGAAGCCATGCAGGCAGGCGCTTACGACTACCTGGTAAAAGGGGAAATCACCGCCGACCTGCTGGAAAGATCCATCCGGTACGCTTTGGATGAATATAGTCATCGCCGCACCATTGAAGAAAGTGAGAAAAAATACTATGGTATCTTTGAAAAAGCACATGACCTCATTTTATTGGCCGATTGCGATAGGAACATCATAGACGCCAATCCTGCTGCATTAAGAACCCTCCATTATACGAAGGAAGAAATGCTGAAACTCCACCTACGGGATCTTTTCATTTCTATAGAACAAAGCGAACTGTTTCTGGATAATATCTGCAACAATGGTATTACCAGCACGCAGGAGTATGAGTTTAAAACGCAGGAAGGGAAAAAGATGGTGGTACTTATCAATGCAGCAACGCTTGATGAAGCCGCACAAATCTTTCTTTGTGTAATACAGGATATCACTGATAAAAAAAGAGCGGAGCAGGAAAAACAACACCAGGAAAAATTTGTCATTACCGGCCGCATCGCGCGTGTTATAGCACATGAAGTAAGAAATCCACTCACTAATATATTGCTGGCGGTAAGCCAGTTTAAGGAAGAAGAAGATGTTGTTGCCAATGAAGACTCCGCCTTGTACACTGATATCATTGAACGCAATTGTACCCGTATTAATCAGCTCATTACTGAACTACTGCACAGCACCCGTATGATAGAGCTGCATATGGCCACTTATGGTATTAATGAGCTCATAGAAAAAGCCCTGCAGCTTTCGCAGGACCGGCTACAACTCAATGAAATCAGCTTACAGAAGAACCTGGCTTCGCCGGATGTGATGGTAAATGCAGATGAAGAAAAAGTAGTGATTGCATTTCTCAATATCATCATTAATGCTATTGAAGCCATGACGCCGGGTAAAGGAATACTAACTATTACGACTACACGTAATATGGATAAAACACAGGTGCAGATTGGTGATAATGGGATGGGGATTCCACAAGAGAAACAAGCGCGGTTATTTGATCCGTTTTATACCAGCAAATTAAAGGGCACCGGACTGGGATTAACCAGCACACAAAATATTTTATTAAATCATAAAGGAACAATACATGTGGACAGCGAGCAGGGAAAAGGCACCGTGTTTACCATTGCTTTACCCGCTGCCATGTAACGGTTAATAATTTATATTCAGCAACCGCAACTTATTGTACAATGTTTTGCGATCGATATTAAGCACCTGTGCTGCTTTGGTTTTGTTATACTTTACTTCTTTCAGCACATTAATGATCTTGTTATACTCTGCCTGCAATGCCACTGTTTTAAGATCGTTATCATTAGATATCATGGCCAGTTCTCCTGACACATGTACTTCTTCGGGCGTCTGTAAAAAAGATTCCTTCATTTCCAGCGGTAATGCACTCATCGTAATATCCTGCATTTCCGGTGTGAGTAAACAAGCCCTTCTGATCACATTCTTCAGCTCACGGATATTGCCAGGCCAGTTATATTGCCGGAAACAATCCCATACTTCAGGAGAAATTTTTCCGCAGGATTTATCCAGTTCTTTTTCTACCTGGCGCACAAAAGCAGCGGTAAATAATGTTAAGTCTTCCCGGCGTTCTCTCAATGGTGGAATGTAAATCGTAAATTCATTTAACCGGTGAAACAAATCTTCCCTGAATTTGCCACGCTGCACTGATTCAGACAGCTTTTCATTCGATGCCACAATGATGCGTACATCAATCGGAATTTCTTTTAAACTACCTACTCTGCGAATTACTTTTTCCTGTAACACACGGAGCATGGCTACCTGTGTATCATAGGATAAATTTGATATTTCATCCAGGAAAAGTGTACCACCCTGTGCTTGCTCAAATGCACCAATCTTTGTATTGATAGCACCTGTAAAAGATCCTTTCTCATGACCAAATAATTCACTGGCAGCGAGTTCTTTTGAAAGACTTCCACAATCCAATGCCACAAAGGGTTGTGTATTCCGCTTACTATGATGGTGCGTGAGATGTGCCACAGATTCTTTACCGGTTCCTGTTTCACCAAAAATAATCACACTGTAATCAGTTGGTGCCACCAGTTTTATCTGACGGGATAATTCTTTTGCACCTTCACTCTCGCCATAAACATATTTATCATTCTTGTCATTCTGATTACGCGATAACAATGTTTCTCTTGCTTCGGGTGCACTGCCGGCATCTACAGGCTGTACAGCCATGCGCTCCTGTTCTGATTCTTTATGTGCAAATGCTTTATGTACGAGGCTTAATATTTCATCAGGATACAATGGTTTGGACAGATAATCATAAGCGCCATTCTTTACCATTTCCACAGCTACCCGCACATCTGTATACCCGGTGATAATGATCACAATGGTGGAAGGATGAATCTGATGGATATCCTTCAATAGCTGAGCGCCGTCTGTATCTTTAAGTCTGTAATCACAGAGTACCAGATCATAGGCTTTCTCTTTCATCATTTTCAGTGCAGCACCGCCTGTCATTGTGGTATCTACACCAAAACCATGTTTGCTCAGGAATTTACTCAGGAGCGTACATATATTTATTTCATCGTCTATGATTAGAATATTTTTCATATTTCTTTAATATGTGGTATTTGGCAATAGCTACAATAGCTAACTAAAGTTACTAATTATCAAACTATAGGGACCTGTTAGCTTTTAATACTATCTATTAATTCGTCAACATGTTTTACGCTAAAAGGTTTAGCCAGAAAAAAGGCAGCACCTGCCTTTAAAGCGATTTGCTTTTCCATGGCATTATCGTAAGCACTGATAGTAATTACGGGCAACGTAGGGCATTTTTCTTTTATAGTTGGCAATGCTTCCAATCCTGATCCATCGGGAAGATGGATATCTAAAAAAAGTAAATCCGGTTGTTGTTTTTGCAGATATAACATTCCTTCGCCCAGTGCATGAACATACTTAACTGTATATCCATGGCGTACGAGGGTCAGTTGCAATAATCTGCATATGTCTGGTTCGTCATCTATTATGAGAATACTGGGCCCTTTCATTATATCGTCAGTTGAAACCGAGCCTTGCTGGCTCCAGGCTATCTTGTTTCTTTGTAACATATTTGTGTTTATTCCATTGTTCCATCAAAAGTCGGGCGATAAGATAACACACTGTAGATTCGGCCCCCTGGTTCTGGTTTACATTGTTCTTTTCCAGACCGTCGTAGCAGCCGTAAGTGAGTGGGTTATAGATCAGTTGTTTCAGATGATTATTGCCTAAATACCAACTGAATGCGAGACGCATTTTTTCCAGATACAAATGGTTTTTTGTAGTGTTATAAAAAGTATTCATTGCTAACATTGTGTAGGCAACTTCTATAGATTGCTCTCCTCCATCTTCTTTGTGTTCCTGGGCATTTTTATGATACCAGGTTTTATTACTGATCACTTTCATGTGACTGTCAGTAAATGTTTTACTGCAAAGGAAAGCAAGACTGTCCTCTGCTATTTTGCGATATGCTTCTATGCCTGTTACCTGGTAAGCCATCATCATGGCTTCAGGCAGTACGGCGTTGCCATAGGTCAGGTAGGGTTCATACCAATGCCAGTTGTCATCGGCTTCTTCCATGTAGGCATTATGCAATTTGGCTGCCAGTTTGCGTAAAATCTCCTCGGCTTCTCCACCCTGCCGGTAATGCAGGAAATAGTACAGGCCTTTTATTGTAAAGGCAATAGCGCGTGGGGAACTTAATGATTCCATCCAGCGTAAACATGGTCTGAACAAGGATAAAGCATCCTGTACGGCGTCAAAAGGCAGACTCCTGTGAGAATATAACGTATACCCTAAAGCCCATACAGCACGACCGTTGGCGTCTTCCAGGTTCACTTCTTCATTCATTTCACTGAATCCACCATCAATATTCACATAGTTCAGGAATTTACCGGAAGCCTTTTGGCAGTATCCGATAAAATCAATGTATTTGCGGCATAATGAATTTACAAAACTACTGGGCTTTAATTCGCTGCTGTACATGCATCCGGCAATGAGCGCACGGGCGTTATCATCCAGTGTATAGCCGAAATCAGGATCAGGTACATCATGTTTTGAAAACTGCAGCATCCCGAATTCATTTGTCATACGGTCAATATGATCCAGATAGGGAGGCGGCAGGTTAGGCAGTATTTTGTCTTCTACCAATGCTTCATTGATCACTGCCATATGTGCTATGGCCACATTTTCCCAGATGGAGCTGCGTGTTTTTTCTATAGCTGACTGGCTCATGTGCTGCCGCAGGGCAGGATCTCCCAGCAATCGCAGGGCTGCTGTTGCCAGCTGATCAGGATTGTTAAAGTCGATCAGACATCCGACACCGCCTTCCAGCATTTCCAGGGCCTGTGCAAAGGCCGTAGAGATGACCGCGCAACCTGCGCTCATGGCGTAAACGAAAGTGCCGCTTACCGCCTGATACGGGTCTTTGGAGGTAAAAAGATATATATCTGTGAGTGATAAATAATCGAGTAATGTTTTCAGCGAAAGATAGGAATTAACAAATCTTACATTGTTTTCCAGGTCAAGTTCTTTCACCAATTGTTCCAGAGAATCGCGATATCGTTCTCCTTCCCGTGAAAATATGACCGGGTGGGTTTTTCCGAGTATCAGGTAGATGGCATCGGGATATTCTTTAACGATATCCTTCATGGCCTTGATACCTACCTCCATTCCTTTGTTTTCGCTGAGTAAGCCAAAGGTGGTAAGGACCAGTTTCCCGTCCAGGTTATATTGTTTCTTCAGTACTGTTACATCTTCCACAATGTGCGCATGTGTACCATGAGGAATGTGAACGATCTTTTCTGCCGGTACCAGGTATACATTGCGCAGCAGTTGCGCGGAAGATTCGGTCATTACTATTACCTTGGCCGCCAGTGCGCTGATCAGGCTAACCACTTTGGTACATGCGTTATCCGGATACGGTAATACCGTATGAAAGCGAACTACAAAAGGCTTATCCAGCAAAGACAACATTGCTAACAGGTTATGTCCGTACTCACCGCCATACAGCCCAAATTCATGCTCAAAACAAACCAGGTCTATTTTATTATTCTCATTTATACGTTGGGCAAAAGCAATACAATCATCAATATCAAATGGATTAACGGAGTACAGCACCGGTGCTTGTTTGCTGGTCATAGGTTTACCTGACTCTTCCAATGCACATATTTCAATATTCAGTTTGCCTGCGAAACTCTTATGCATGGCATTCACCAGATCTTGCGCAAAAGTGGCAATCCCGCATTCACGGGGCGGATAAGAGGTGACAAAAAGCAAGGTTCTATTCATTGGTCAAAAATTTTATGCAGCTCCAGATAGCGTTAACAAGGACCCCAGATTTAGGGACATAGTATGATCCAAATATCAATCCAATACAATCCTTGCAGGGTTCTAGCCGATTGCTGCGATGAAGACGGGGAAAATATTCCACACAAATTGTGGTTTCCACAAATAATGAGGGGCAAGCATATGCCTTTGTGGGGTTATTTACATTCTATTAACAGTCTATATAAACAGATTTTATTACATTTATATCAACCTGGGTGAATATAGCGAAGTTTTAGTTCACAATTGTAAAAAGATATTTTTTCAATAGTATACAATTTCGCTTTTTTGTCTGAATTAGCTTATTTTAGCTAAAGCATCCAAGTTTCTCAGGTTATACCATACACAGCTCAACCATTTTCTCACTTTAAAACCTGCCCGCCCTTATGCGAAACATTGCATGCACTTTTAATGTAGATGGTATACCTACCAAGGTTAATTTGCGGAAACTCCCCCGGGAAAGACGGTTTCAGGCTGTTATAGACCGCAGTATCACAGAATACATCATATCTGATGAAACAAATGAAATTGAGTATTACGAGGGGCCTGAATTAAGCGAGTACCTGTTTACCCGTATATCAGCACTGATACGGCAGTATTTCCCAAATGTGAAAGCTATTATGAAGATTGGGGAAGATAATTATGAGGATTATGATGATTATTAGCAGCTTTTAGCAATTAGCTTTTAGCTTTTAGCATCTCTTACTAAAAGCTAAAAGCTAATTGCTAAAAGCTGTTAGATAAACCCTTTCTCCAGCGCCAGGAAGGCCTCTGAAGGATGCACCTGTTGCCACAGGATTGCATAAACAGCTTGTGCTACGGGCATATACGCACCTATATTCCGGTTCATTTCGTGCATACACTTACTGGCGTAGTAGCCTTCTGCAATCATATTCAGCTCCAGCTGTGCTGCTTTTACGCTGTAACCCTTACCAATCATATTACCGAAAGTACGGTTGCGGCTATGCAGCGAATAACAGGTAACCAGCAAATCACCCAGGTAAGCACTGGCATTGTAGTTATGTATTACAGGCGGCGTGCCTTCTACAGCAGCTTTCTGTTCTTCATATTTCTCTAAAAAACTTTGCATTTCCCGGAAACAATTGGTAATAAATACACTCAGGAAATTATCTCCATATTCTTGTCCGTGTGCGATACCAGCACCCATTGCATAAATATTTTTGAGTACAGCGGCTAACTGCACACCTATCATGTCTGTGTTTACGATGGTTTGCAGGTAACTACCGGCAAATTTATCTGCAATAAGCTGGGTGTGTTCAGGATGTGTACCTGAAAAGGTAAGATAGGACAGCTTTTCGTTGGCCACTTCTTCCGCATGACAGGGTCCGGTGATCGTAAAGTATTGGTCTGTCGGCAGATTAAACTGTTGTTCCAGGTACTCATTAATGAGCACATTGCTAGTGGGAACCAACCCTTTAATAGCGGATATCATCTTTTTATTTTGCAAAGCATCTGCAGGAAGCTGGCTTAAAACGTCTTCCAGAAAAGCGGAAGGTACCGCCAGTACCAGCTCATCACAAGCTTCCACTACCGCCAGCAGATCATTGCTGAGCGAGAGCAGGCTGGTATCAAAATATACTGACGTGAGGTAATGTTTATTGTGATGACGCAGCTGCATATGACGGATGGTATCTTCATTCCTGATCCACCAATGTATATGTTGCCCGTTATCTGTCAGGATCTTTGCCAATGCAGTAGCCCAACTGCCACTACCAATTATACCAATGCTATTGCTCACAGTGCAAAATTTTTATGCAAAATAAGGAAATAGCTGTTAGCTTTTAACGATCCCGTTTTAGCAATTGCATCTGAAAATAAAAAAACCGGATGTTTCCATCCGGTTTTTTTATTATGTTTCTAATAGCTAACCGCTATTTGGGTTGTCCTTCAAAAAGCTGCGCCTTCGGCACTACCTGCACTTTTTTACCATTACTCAAAGTACGGGAGATGGCGCTGTATGGTGCGCTGATCACCTGATCACCTTCACTTAAACCAGACAGGATCTGTATGTTGGCATCGTCCTGTACCCCTGTTTTTACAGCTACCATTTTAACGGTATTGTCTTTTTGCAATACAAATACGATCTCATTCAGTACAGGCTTTGTATTGGCAGCTGAGGTAGGTGTAGTATTATCCTGCGTTGGTTGCTTCTTATCATTACCGGATTTGGTAGAATCCGCGTCACGCGTAGTTACGGCGTTGATAGGAATAGTCAGCACATCATTTACATGTTTGGTTTGAATATTCACGCTGGCACTCATACCCGGGCGAAAAGGAAAACTTTTCTTTAGGCTGGGATCAATCAGATCTTTATAGCTGCTTGCGAGAATACGAATATGCACTATATAACTGGTTACCTGCTCTGCGGAAGATGCTGATGCAGCAGTAGCTGTGGCAGCACCTTTACTGGAACTGGCAATCTGCGTTACAATTCCTTTGAACTGACGGTTGTTGTAAGCATCTACTTCAATGATAGCAGTATCGCCGTATTTTACTTTAGGTACATCATTCTCTCCAACATCTACCTGTACTTCCATGGCATTCATATCTGCAATACGCAGCATTTCAGTACCGGTCATTTGAGCAGTACCCACTACGCGCTCCCCTTTCTTTACAGATAACAGGGAAACAATGCCACTCATAGGTGCCGCAATAGTGGTACGGCCCAGGTTTTTATTGGCCTCGTTGAGGTTGGCCCGTGCACTCTGTACCGCAAATTTGTTACTGTTTATCGACTGTACAGCTGCATTATAATCAGCCAATGATGCGAGATAAGTAGCTTCTGATGTTTCAAATTCTACTTTGGAAATCACTTTCTGTCCAAGCAATTCCTTGTTACGATTGTACGCTGCTTTATTCTGATCCAGACGGGCTTTAAAGGAATTCAGAGAGGCGGTAGAATTAGCCAACTGTGCCTGCGACTGACTCATGGAAGCCGCTGCCTTATCCACCATAGAGCCGTAGATATCAGCGTATATACGTGCCAGTACCTGTCCTTTTTTTACGGAATCTCCTTCCAGCACAAGCAGGTCGGTAATTTCGCCGGATACATCGGAGCTTACTTTTACTTCTATTTCAGGATAAATTTTTCCGCTGGCAGTAACCACTTCAATGATATTCTTGCGGGATGCCTTGTCTACAGCAACTTTGGGTGCTTCTTCCTTACCAATAACCCCGGATGCTTTAAGTACCAGGAGCAAAATAACGAGTGAACCAAGTGTGCCTATGAGCCAATAAAGTGTCTTTTTCTTCATAAAGCAGTTTAATTTCCTGGAAGGCTACAGGGATATTTTTTGATCTCTGTAATACTCCAGCAATTTCATTTTAAATATATAATCGTATTGCGCAGAAACCTTGTCGATCTGGGCTCTGAACAGTTTACTCTGCGTTGTGATATAATCAATGGTGTTCATTAATCCGAGATTAAAGCGTTTGGTGGCAAAATCATAGGATTTCTGCGCGGCCATTACACCTGTTGTGGATGCGTTGTATTTCTGCAGAGCAGCTACCGCATTGGCATGAGCGGTATAAATATCCTGTTTAAGTTTCTGATTATCCAGGTCACGAACCAATTGCTGGCTATAGATATTCACCTTGGCTTTGGATGTTGCTGTACGTGCCTGCCAACCACCAAATATTGGAATAGATAAGCCCAGCCCTATTTGTTTTTGCAGGTTATTGCTCACCTGGTCGTTAAATGGTATTGGCTTACCTGCTAAGGTAAAGAAATTATTCGCATAGGTAGTGTACATCGCACCATTAATCCCAAGGGATGGATACATTTGGGCACGGGTAGCTTTGTATGCTTTAGTGGCACTCTGAATTTTTAACTCATCAGATTTCACCAAAGGATAATTTGTTTGCGCAGCACTGTATACCATTTCCGGAGCCATTTCATCTAAACGTGCCATTGGCAGTGAAAATATGTTTTCCGGAATGTCTGGTTGAAAAGGGATGTCAAAACCCAGGTTCAGATAGGCTTTCATTTGTAGTATGGACAGAATCACATTATTCTGTGCAGTAACCAAACTGGTGCTATCCGATGCTAACTGCGCTTCCAGGTCGGCCTGGTTACTTTCCGGCACAGAACCCGCAATGACGAGTTTTTTGGTATTCTCCAGGTTAGAGCTGGTAAGCTTTACCTGGACCTCGTTTACTTTTACCTGTTCATTATTAAGCAGGATCTGCAAAAATGCGGTAGCCACATTGAAAGCGAGATCATTACGTGCCTTTTCCAATAAAAAGCTGTTGGATTCAACATCAAATCTGTTGGCTGCGATCGTATTTGCTTTAGAAAACCAGTTAAAAATGCTTCCCTGCATATTAAGACTTGCATTGGAAGAAAAATAAGACTGATTTACGTAGGTATTTGTCTGGGGACTGGGGCTGCGGCCATCTGTATAACCACCATTCATACTGCCATTTAAGCCAGGAATGAGGTTCAGACGACTTTGCTGCAGCGTAAGTTCCGCCAGGCGTTTTTGTACCACCTGCTGTTTTACCTGTAAGTTGTTTTGCAAAGCATAATCAACACAACGTTGCAAACTCCACGTATCCTGCGCTACAGCTGATGTTATGTTAGCAAACAATAAGATCAGGATTACTCCTGTGATTCGGGATATTCTCATAACATGCCAAAAATATAATAATTGTGATGATACTTTTCCACCCTTCTTGATAGAAGGCAAAATTTTAGTAGGTATGGCATCATATCCCACTAATTGAGTGTACAACATAATCTTTTTTTTACAGATTTTTAAAAGTGATGCGGCTTTATTATGGTTGAATATGCCCATCACGGATCTGGATGACACGGTTGCCATAAGTAGCATTCACATCAGAGTGGGTAACCTGTATGATCGTTATTTTATCCTGCTCATTCAGGTGTTTGAATAGCTGCATGATAATTTTAGCCTGATCAGAATGGAGGTTACCTGTAGGCTCATCCGCCAGAATTACACGGGGCTCTCCTATAATGGCACGGGCAATACCCACCAGTTGCTGCTGGCCACCAGATAACTGGCTGGGGAACAGGTCTTTTTTAGCCACCATATTAAAACGATCCAGCACATCGGCTACCCGGCTTTTCCTTTCTGAGGAAGGTATATTTTTATAGAGTAATGGGGTCTCAATATTTTCGTATACCGTCAGCTCGTCTATCAGGTGGTACGCCTGAAAAACAAAACCAATGGAACCGCGGTGCAGTTGGGTACGTTTCTTCTCGTTCATCTTATCTACCCTTTCTCCTTCAAACAGGTATTGTCCTTCAGAAGGTTCTTCCAGCAATCCCATAATATGCAGCAGGGTGGATTTACCGGAACCGGAAGGCCCCATAATAGACACAAACTCTCCTTCGTTAATAGTAAGATCAATATCTTTCAGGATATCATTTTTTCCGAATCCAACCGGGTAATGCTTGGAAATTTTCTGCAATTGTATCATGATCGGTTTATTTTTTGATTAATTGTTTATGCCGCCGTACATGGCTTAGCAAGATAAATAAAAGTAATTGCTAAACATTTACTCGGACCTTAATGCATTGACCGGGTTGCTCCATGCTGCCCGGATTGTTTTTACACTTATAGTTGCCAGCGCCAATATGGCCATCACAGCGCCACCAATAGCGAATATCCACCAACTCATAGCTGTACGGTAAACAAATGACTCCAGCCAGTGATGGATAACCCACCAGGATAACGGTATCGCCAATACGAAGGCAATAACTACCAGCTTCATGAAATCCAGGGTTAGCAAACTTACCATTTGCCAAACGGTAGCACCCAATACTTTACGGATACCTATTTCGCGGGTACGCTGATTAGTAGTGAAAATTACCAGTCCTAATAAACCCAAGGCACTGATAAAAAAAGCAAGACCAGCACACCAGTTTAATAACCGTGCGGTTTGTTGTTCACTAGTGTAGAGATTTTCAATGGTTTTGTCCAGAAATTCATACTTGAATTCATCCCTGGGATACACCTCTTTCCAGGCCTTTTCAATTTTGGTGATGGCATGACTCCATACCATACCACCTTTGCCCGGATTGCGCAAAAGCACGTGCATAATGCGGTGCTGCTCAGCGGCTGAACTGGTAAGCGCCATAGCGGGTATTTCTGTATGCACACTACGGGTATTAAAATCACTCACCACGCCTACTACCGGATGGTTGTTAATGATCACCCCCAGTATGCCCCGTGGATCCTTAAACCCGAAGGCTTTCGTGGCCTTTTCATTCAGCACCCATTCTGAGACGGTATCGCTTTTCTTCAGATTCCTTCCGGCTAATATTTTAAGCTGGTAAACTTGTACATAAGCAGTATCACCATAGCGCATTTCCACATTTTGCGCGATCTCCTTTTTACCATCTTTATAAATAAAAATATTGGACATAGATCCGTCCATTGCTGGTGTTTGTCCTCCCATACTCACCATGGCCACTTCCGGAATAGTCCTGATCTTTTCTTGCAGGGTATTACGGAGATTATATTGCACATTGTAATAAGGTGTTGCCACTGTAATAATGGCGTCTTTCCTGAAACCCATATCCTTATTGAGTGAATAATGGATCTGCTTACTTACTATCAGCGTGGCAATGATAAAAAACTGCGCTACCATAAACTGCGATATCGTCAGCGTTTTACGCAGCCATACTTTGCCACCTGCCGCATTAATTTGTCCTTTTAATACTGCCACCGGCTGAAAGCGTGCCAGTACCAACGCCGGATAAATACCAGCCAACAATGTAACTACGATGGACAGTCCCAATAAAAACAACAGTACCGGCCATGTATATAATGTTGTGTCAGATAAGCCATCCGGCAAAAATGATTTAAAAAACATCAGCAACAAAGGTGCTACCATCAAGGCTGTAAGTGATGCAAGCAGGGTAAGCATAAATGTTTCGCCGAGAAATTGCAACATCAACTGCTGAAACGTACCACCCATTGATTTACGGATACCGGTTTCCCGGGCCCTGCGCGATGCCTGTGCAGTAGTAAGATTAATAAAGTTGATACCCGCCAATACCAGCAACGCCAGGGCCACCAGACTAAGGGCATATAACTGTTTTAGATCAGCATGATTGATATAATCAGGGTAATCTGTATTGAAATGTATATCGCTGAAAGGTTGCAGCTGCATAACAGTGCGGGAATTACCTTCACCCTTATGTTGATTCCCGAGCATGGACAACTGCGCGGTTACCTTAGCCATATCCACGGTGGACTTCAGTTTCACCAGCAATTGGGTGGAGGAACTGATATTATCCCATCCGCTTGATACATAATATTGTTTTAATCCACTGCCATACACAGTGGCTATGGACACAAACTCATTAAACTTAAAATCAGAATTCCCCTGCAGATCGGATACCACACCGGAAACGGTGGTATGAATAGAATCATCATACACGATTTCTTTTCCTATTACATCTAATGGCGACAATCCGGGGAAATAAGTGTGGGCACGGCTTTCTGTTAACACCACCGTAAATGGCTGCTGCAAAGATGTTTGAGGAGAGCCTGATAACCACTTATACTGAATCAGGCTGAAATAATCTTTATCTGCGTAAATAATAACTTCTTTACTTCTAAACTCTTTCCCTGCAATAGCTATTCTATTAGTAATATCATTTATAAAAAACGGCGCCGCCGTTTCCACTGCCGGAATATTTTCCCTCATGGCAGCTGCCACTGGTACTGATACACCAGCACTCCTCACACTATCGCCTGTAAAATAAATATGAGAAACTACCCGGTAAATACGATCGCTGTCTTTATGAAATTTATCAAAACTGTTTTCATAATGCACCATTAAATACACCACCAGTGCAGCGTTGATACCCACCGCCAATCCCATGATATTGATCAGGGAAAATGCTTTGTTGCGCCAAATGTTTCTAAAAGAAACCAGCAGGTAATTTTTAAACATAATATAAGAATTTATTCTGAGCGCAGACTCTTTATAGGGTTCATCAATGCAGCTTTTACCGATTGCAAACTCACCGTCAGTAAAGCAATAAATATGGCGATTGCACCAGCTGCCAAAAAGATCCATATACTCAGGACTGCGTGATAAGCAAATCCTTCCAGCCAATAATGCATGGCATACCAGGCCAATGGAGATGCGATACAAAGTGAGAGGATAACAAGTTTCATGAAATCCTTTGATAAAAGCGCTACCACACTGCTAACGGAGGCGCCCATTATTTTTCTGATACCAATTTCCTTTGTACGCTGTTGCGCAGTAAAAGTTGCCAGGCCTAATAATCCCAGACAGGATACCAGGATAATCACCGTGGAAAAAGTGGATAAAATTGCACTGGTTCTATATTCTGCTTTATATAGTCCATCAAACTCTTCATTCAGAAAATGATATTCAAATGGTACACCCGGAAGATAATCTTTCCAGATCTTTTCTACACCGGCTATTACTGGCTGTTCATTGTTGCCGCTGGTTTTTATAAGTATCTCACCAAACCAGTCATACTCCGGAAAAACAATAATAGGTTCAATTTTGCTTTTCATGGAGGCGAAATGAAAGTCCTTCATCACTCCCTTTACAGGCCCTGTGCGGCCATTCATGCTCAATCGTTTTCCGATAGCCGTTTCAGCTGTCCAACCCAGGTGTTTCACAGCTGTTTCATTTAAGTAGAAATGATATACACGTTTATCATCTTCCTTTAAAACATCCTGAATATCAGCACCTGTTAAATCTTCTCCTGAGGCTAACGTTATGCCCATAGTTTTGATATAATCTTTTTCTACAGGGATAGCAGTAATATTCATGTTATAACCGGCTGGTTTACCTTCAACGTAACTCAGCCCATAACCACCACCAACTGCCACCGGCGAATCGTAGGAAGCACTGACCAACTGTACGCCTGATTGTTGCAATAACTTACTTTTAAAGTCTTCCAGCTTCTTTGGGTTAAGCTTCTCCCCATCCAACACCAGCACCTGTGAGCGATCCAGTCCCAGTTTTTTATGCTGAATATAAAACAGTTGCCTTCCAACTACCAGGGTGCAAATAATAAAAAACACAGATGCCGCAAACTGAAAAACAACCAACGTTTTACGTATACCTCCGCCGGTAGTTTTGTTCAGCGCTCCCTTCAAAACCTGCACCGGGCGAAATCCTGACAGAAATAAAGCCGGGTAAGTAGCCGCAAAAAAAGTAGTGCATAAAAATATACCAATCAATAAAATACCCAGTCGATAACCGTTATACCGGCCTACCTCCAGGTTAGTATTCGCCAGGTTATTAAACGCCGGTAATAATATAAGTGCCAGCGCAATGCCGGTAACCATGGCCGCAAAAGTAATGAGTGTGGATTCTGCGATAAATTGCCAGAACAATTGTCCACGCTGTGCCCCTAAAGCTTTGCGCACACCAATTTCCCGGCTTCTGTCGGAAGAACGGGCAGTAGCCAGGTTCATAAAGTTGATACAGGCAATCAGCAACAGTAATATCGCAACAATAGTGAGGATATAATTATAGTGGATATCACCACCGGCTTCTGTTGAATGGCTGGCAATGGAAGACAGATGAATACCTGTTACCGGCTCAGGAACAAAGTCAAAAGTAACACCGGCCGGGGCTGCTCCCCCTATTTGATCCCTGATCAGGCTTTTTATCCTGTTGTGCAAACCAGGAATAGTGGCATTATCTGCCAACTGCACATACGTATAATAGTTGGGGGCATTCCAGTTATCTTTCTTACCCATAGATGCATAGCTCGCCACAAACTGAAATTTCAGGTGTGTGTTGGAAGGCACATCTGCCGCTACACCTGTTATCAGGAAATCTTTATCGTTATTAATTTTTATTGTTTTACCTACAACATCAGTAGTACCAAAGTATTTTTTTGCCATACCAGCCGTCAGCACCACCATATCCGGTCCACTGAGTACAGTAGCGGCATTCCCCGACAGTAAAGGGAAAGAAAACATCTGAAAAAATGCTGCATCGGCATAAATGAAACGTTTCTCATTCATCACTTTATCTCCATTCTTCACGGTAGCGCCTTGCGGGTACACGCGGGTCATCGCCTTTACTTCCGGAAAATCCTTCATAGCAGGCCCCAAAGCACTTGGATTCATTGCCACATGCGCTACCGGCTGGTCTTTTTCTCCATAATCCATGCGTATGCGGTACAGCTGCGCTGCATGCTCATGAAATTTATCGTATGTCCATTCATTTTGCAGATATAGGGCCAGCAGGATAAAGCTGGCAATACCTACGGCCAGTCCGGATATATTGATAGCAGTATAAAGCTTGCGTTTCACAAGATTTCTGGCAGCCGTTTTCAGGTAGTTTTGCCACATATGAGATTCCATTTTTTAAATTCATTATTCCCTGTTCAAACTATTTACCGGATTGGCTAATGCAGCTTTTATTGATTGCAGGCTGATTGTTACAAAAGCGATACATATGGCTAATACACCTGCTATTACAAACACCCACCAATGTATATTAACACGAAACTCAAAGCCCTGCAACCAGCGGTGCATAAAATACCAGGCAACAGGAGAAGCGATTACTACCGCTACCAACACCAACCGGAGAAAGTCTTTGGAAAGCAGCAACACAATACCACTTACAGAGGCACCCAATACCTTTCGAACACCAATTTCCTTTTGACGATGTGCCATTACCAGTACAGCAATAGCAAATAAACCCATACAGGAAATGATGATCGCCAACAACGCGCCACTCATAAAGATCTTTGAAAACCGTTGTTCGTGCCGGTACATCCGTTGTGTATTTTCATCCAGGAAGGAAGCATCGTGTTCCGCCAGGGGATTAATTCTACGCCAGGTTTGCTGGATTTTCTTTAAAGCATTAACAGGATTATTTGTTTGCACTTTTATAAAAATATACCCCAGTGAAGATGCGTCTTTCATTGTCATTACCAGTGGATCAATTTTCTTACGCAATGACTCAAAATGATAATCCTTAACTACACCAATAACATGCAGTGGCACCTTATCATTCATCATCAGCTCCACGCCTATCGGATCCTTTTCTCCCAGCTGCTTTGCCATCAATTCATTTATAACAACAGCAGTACTATCTGTTCCGTAGTTGCGGGAAAAATCCCGTCCGGCAACTATTTTCAGGTCTAACGTTTTCGCATAATCGTAATCTACTATAATATTCTGCGTAGAAACCGGCCGGCCTTTATAATCAAAACCACGGGTCCAGTTTCCGGAAGAACCATCTTTACCCAAACCAAGATTGAGCATACTGCCGGTAACACTCTGTACTTCCGGCAATTGCGCTAAACTATTGCGCATAGCGGCTAAAGCGTTAGACGGCGCATTATCAATTGGTATGCTGATCACCTGTATGGCATTATAACCTAACGATGCCGACTGTATGAAATTAAGTTGCTGCCAGATGATAGTGGTACAACTAATTAATACGATAGCTACTACAAACTGTACTACAATCAGCCCGTTGCGCATTGTGCTGCTCTTACTTAATCCCAGCTTGCCTTTCAGTACCTGTACAATATTCAAACGTGCTACTTTCCAGGCGGGATAACCTCCTGCCAATAGGGTAATAGTTAAGAAAGCAGTGAGTGCTCCCAGTAGCAGCCACGGATTATGAAACAGGCTCAGGGCTACATCATGACCAAAAACACGGTTATAATAAGGCAATACCAGAACAGTGAATACAATACTTAATAAAAAGGAAAAGAAACACAGGAGAAAGGCCTCACTCCAAAACTGAATCATCAACTGGCTATCCATAGCGCCCAATGACTTTCTCAGTCCGATTTCGCTACTACGGCCAAATGCTCTTGCGATGGAGAGATTTATAAAGTTGATACAGGCAATTCCGATGATCATAGTTGCCAGTATTACCATCAGCCAGGGATAGAACTGGTTTAAGCCACTATAGTAGCTGCTGTCGGGGTTCAGGTGGGTATCTTTTAACCCAATGGTTTTAATCACCAATGTGCCTTCGTCTTTTTTGATATCGGTGAGTTTCTCTACATAATACTTATGCACAATGGGTATTACACTGCGCTCAAACAACGCCCCGGTAACAGCTGGATCTAATTGTACGAACAAAGGATAACTCGCAGCATCCCATTTACCTTTGATTTCTACGTAATCCGGTGCATTTTCAAAGCGGGTAAGCAAATCAAACTGCAGGCCTGAATTATCAGGTACATTAGCAGCTACAGCGCTTACTATCAAAGGCTGCCATTTGCCGCCCAGGTTTACTTCTATTGTTTTACCAACCGGCTCTTCCTGCTTAAATAAAGAGGCTGCCGTTTTTTGCGTAATGATCACCTGGTTTAGTTGCTGCAAGGCGTCTTGCTTATTACCTGCTACCAGCGGAAATGTAAACATCTGCAAAAAATCTGCATCTACCATTTGTGCTTCCAGGTAATAATGATTAGCACCGTATCTCACAGGCATATTCACTTCTCCAATACGGGTAGTACGCACCACGCCAGGTACTTCCTTTTTAAGGGTAGCTGCCAGGGGTTCAACCATGCTGGTACCTTTCTTAGTATGAAAGCTTCCATGTTCTTCCGTCATCAACTGGTATATCTGATTACCATTTTCATGGAAATTATCGTAGGTCCATTCCCGATAGGCTGTAAGCGACAGCAGCAATGCCACGCAAAGCGCCGTGCTCATACCCAGTATGTTAACTGTAGCAAACACCTTTTGCTTACGCAAATTTCTCCATGCAATTTTCAGATAACTTGTTAACATAGCGGTTTGTTTATCGTTTTATCATATACTTAAAAAGAAAGCAGGGCGCGTAGACACACACTCTGATTTGCTGTTCACTTGTTATTCTACTCGTAATGTTGTTACCGGATTCCTGGTGGCAGCTCTTATTGTTTGTAATCCTATTGCCAGCAAAGCCGCTGTAATGGCCATGATAGCAGTTAATACAAACATCCATGGTTGCATATGTATGCGATAGGCAAATTGTTGCAACCATTGCTGCATCAGGTACCAGGCAAGCGGTGAGGCTATCACCAATGCTACAACGACTAATCGCATAAAGTCTTTTGAAAGCAGCGCGGTGATTTGTATCACACTGGCACCCAGAATTTTCCGTACACCTATTTCGCGGGTGCGCTGCTCAGCCGAAAATGCCGCCAGTCCTAATAAGCCCAGCCCCGCAATTAAAACAGTAAGTGCTGTAAAGCCCCCGAAAATATTTGCCAATCTATCTTCCGCGGTATACATCTTCCCAAATGCATCATCTAAAAAAGAATATTTAAAAGGCGTTTGTGCATCATAGTTAGTATATGTTTTCCTGATCTGTTCAATCAATGAAGGGATATTCTGACCCGGCGCGATCTTTACAAATAAACATCCTGCTGTATTAGTGCCCCATACAGGTGAATTGTCCTTTTCCACCGTTAATCCCAATGGCGCTATAGGTGAATGCAGGGATACAAAATGAAAGTTTTTTAATACCCCTATCACTTCCATATCCTTGTTTCCCAACTGTAAATGTTTACCTATCGGGGTCGGAGAAAGATTATATTTTTCCACGGCTATTTCATTCAAAACAATTTTTCCTCCCATACCTAACTGCGACATATCCTGCGGTGGAATTTTCCACTGCAAACCCGCTATTTCCATCAGCTGCCGATCCACATTCAGCGAATACAAGGTCATAGCCGGCCTGTCTGCTTCCTCCGACACAAACCACATATCCATTCCATTAAACAGGGGATGGTGTGCCGTTCCTGTTTGCAATACTCCGTTCAATGAGGCCACCTGTTGGCGGAAAGCCTGGTAATGCGTACCCAGCGTACTCGCAAAAGGCACCATCAATACATTCTCCTTATTGATACCGGTAGCCGTATGTCTGAAAAAATACAACTGCCTGTTAATTACAATGCTACAGATAATGAGTACAGCTGCTGTGCCAAACTGCAATACAGTTAACACTTTTCTCACGGAAGCACCTCCGCTGACCGGACTCATTTTACCTGCTAAAACAGCTACAGGTTTATAACGTGAAAGAATAAACGAAGGATAACTACCGGCAACAATAATCGTTACCAGCAACAAGGCAACGTATATGAATATTACCATTGGATTATAGAGGAAACCGTTGTCTACCTTCAATTGCAGCAGGTTAAAAAACCATGGACGCAATGTTATACACAACACCACCGCCAAACAAAATGCCAGCAGTGCGTATAATGCAGACTCCACATAGAACTGCTGCGCAATACGTTTATGATCTGCGCCAAGTGCTTTCCGTATGCCTATCTCACGGGCACGGATAGTAGCCCTGGCCGTAGATAAGCTCATATAATTGATGAGGGCCATCAACAATATCAGGATAGCTACCATCGGAAAAAGTTTCAGATAACGCAGGTTAAAACCTGCCTGAAAATTTGCGCCCAGATGTATTTTGGCCAATGGGACCAAAGAGATTAAGCCAGGATCTTTGTCCTGCGCAATCTGTAGATTGATATTTTTAGTTACGTTTTCTCTGTTGGCAGCATCATCCAGCTTTATATATAGCTTGAATGGTCCGCCAAAACCATGTGGATCTGTAGTAAACTGCCGTAAAGATTCAATACCGGGGATACTGGCCCCTGACATCAGAAAATCTGCTTGAATGCTGGAGTTGGAAGGGGCATCCGCCATTACACCGGATACCTGGAAAGTATACTTACCGTTATAACGAATTTGTTTACCTACCGCATCTTCCTTTCCAAAATATTTTGTTGCCATGGAGGAAGATATCACCATCATGAAAGGCTGTCGCAGCACTTCCGCGGGATCTCCTTCCAGTAAAGGGAAAGAGAAGAAACTGAAATAATTGGCATCTACAAAATATGCTTCCGGTTCTGCATCTTTAATAGCAGGATGAGATACATTTTGCATGATGGCAGTTTCACCCAGCAGGCTGCCTATACGCATATAGCTTTTCACCGCAGCATTCTGCTGCTGTATAGCAGGACCATTAGCGTAATTGAACCGGTCAAACTGAATCGTATCATTCTGCATTTTAATCCGCTCCAGTAAGGAGAAGATCCGCGGTGCATCTTTATGAAACCTGTCATAACTCAACTCATGCGCCACATACAGCATGATCAGCATGCATACACAAAGTCCTGCTGCCAGGCCACCAATATTGATGACACTATACAGCTTCCGTTTGCTGAGATTACGCCAGGCTAATTTTATATAGTTGTAAAACAGCATATTCTTTTATTCGCTTCTTAAGCTATTAACCGGATCAGCTCCTGCTGCCCGCCATGTTTGTGATAAAATGGTGATCATCGCCACAAGTAATAAAACTGCAAAACTGCCCAGCAATGTAAATATCCCTATACTCACCCGGTAGGCGAATATTTGCAGGAACAAAAGACTGCCTATGAATCCCAATGGCATCGCAATACAACCTGCAATGATGATCAGCCACAAATAATTTTTTGATAACAACATCATCAGGCTACTTACCTCTGCTCCCAGCACTTTACGAATACCAATTTCTTTTCTACGGGTAAAGGTGGTATAAGCCACAATCCCCAACAGGCCCAGTGCAGCAATAACAGTGGTCATAAATACCAGGAACCCCAGCATTGATACGGTATCCTGTCCACTGTGGCTTAACAGCTGCGCATCCATCCATTCTGATGTAAAGGTTTCGCCAGGATGTAATTCCAGCCACACACGTTTTACATTAGCGATCAGCTGTTCTTCATTTCCCTTAGCTACGGCCAATTGCAGCTGATGAAATTCTGAAGGCTTAAACCGGATGGCCATAGGACGTATGTTAGCTTCTATTGGCTGATAGTTAAAATCCTGAACCACCCCTATAATGTTCACCGGTACTGAATCTGATAACCATAATGTACTACCAATGGCGTCTGCGGGTGATTTAATTCCCATCACGCTGACCGCTTTTTCATTTACTATCAGGTATTGTTCTTTTTCTGTAGAAGCCGATGCCGGAAATCCGCTACCAGCAACCAGTTTCAGGTTCATTACTTTTAAGAAGTCTACATCACCGGCATAATAGCCAAACTCCATATTTTTGCTATTGGCCGTTTTCATGGCGCAAAAACTGCAGTGCCTGGGCACTCCCAGCGTACCGGAAGTTGCAGTGATCGTTTCCACACCTTTCACTTGTAGGAGCATGTCTTTCATCCGCTGGTAGTCTACATCTGCCAAGGGTACATTCAGGATATCCTTACGTTGAAAGCCCATGTCTTTTTCGGCCTTAAAACTAAACTGCCTGTACACGGTCACTAAAAATATAATTGCTGTCAGAGAAAGCGTAAACTGAATCACAATAAGTGTTTTCCTTAAGCCAAGTCCGCCAAACAGTTTAATGTCCACCATGCTTTTCAGCACTTTAGCGGGTTGAAAAGAGGATAATGCCCATGCCGGTATGATGCCGGCAAATATGCCTGTGAGTAGGCTGAATAAAAGGAACCAGGCCAGCAAGGTAGGATTCAACAAATTATCATCCGGTATAGGCAAGCCAAACAAATGATACGTTTGCGTTAATACCAATAGCACAACAGCCAGTATCAACGACAACAAACACATGATCACCGACTCTGTTATAAACTGCATAAACACCTGCCAGCGCTGTGCACCATTTACCTTGCGCACACCTACTTCTTTTGCTCTTTGTAAAGAACGTACAATGGATAAATTAGTATAGTTAAAACAGGCACATAAGAGAATACCGAAAGCAACACCTACTTCGGCCAGTACTTTGCCCCAGGGAGGGCCGCTGCCATTATCATCATATAAATCCTTTGAAGGGGTTATTTTACTCAATGCCTGTGGCTCAAAGGCCAAACTTCCCTGTCCTTTTCCGGGTAAGTCATCATAATGATGTCCGAGATCTGCGAGGGCAGCTACAAGGGCAGATTGCCCCTCTCCCCGCCGTAACACCACATATGTGTAAGAACTCTGGATAATGTTCCAGTCGTGCAGTTTTTCGGGTAATACTTTAATTTGCTCCAGTGCCGGTACGGAAGAAATAGAAGCGAATGCTTCATAGTTGATATGTGTCAGACTGGGAGGGGTTTCCAGCACACCGGTCACCAGGAAGCTGCCGAAATTATCAAACTGAATCATCTTGCCAACTGCTTCGTTTGTACCAAAAAAACGTGCTGCTGTTTCCGCAGTAAGGATAATACTGTTAGGCGCAGTTAATGCAGTTTGTGGATTACCTGCCGCCAGTTTAAAGCCAAAAACATTAAAAAAAGATGGTTCTGTAAAAGCACCCCTGACGGATATCTTCTTCTTACCAATTTTAGCTTCACCGGATAATACGCCATATACTGTTACCTCTTTCTCAATGGCACTATAGCCTGTACGCAACGCTTCTCCCAGCGTCAGTGGTGTGCTGGCCATATGAAACTTACGCCCGTCAGGTGTTACCACCTGGGTAGTAACACGCCAGGTGCGTGCAATAGCCGGATGGAAATTATCATAGCTAAGATTTTTCCTGGTAGACATCAGCGCTATCAGGCATACTGTCATGCTGATGGCCAGCCCGGCAATATTGATAAAGGAAAACATCCTTTGCCGGCGAAGATTTCTAAATGCGATGACGATATAACGTTGAAACATATACGCGGGGTTTATGTTGTTTTCAATGATTTTACCGGATTTACCAAAGCTGCTCCGTAACACCTGTAGACGCGCGGGCAAGGGTACTGGTAACACGATAAACATTATCAACGTGGTGGTGAAATCTGTCAAAACTTAATTCATCACGTACATACAATACGATAAGAATACAACAGGCATAATTTCGAAACATCATGAAGTGGTTTTAGAATGGCGGAAAAAAAATCACACATGAAACTGCTCTTTAATATTTTCTGTTACTACCCGTCCATCAAACAGGTTAACAATACGGTGCGCAAAGCCTGCATCATAAGGGGAGTGCGTTACCATGATCAGCGTGGTACCACTGTTGTTCAGCTCCTGTAAGAGCTTCATCACTTCTTCCCCGTTGGAGGAATCGAGGTTACCTGTAGGCTCATCCGCCAGTATCAGGTTAGGCTTGGCTACAACAGCGCGGGCAATGGCTACTCTCTGTTGCTGACCACCAGACAGCTGCTGCGGGAAGTGGTTGCGGCGATGCATAATATTCATACGCTCCAGCACTTCTTCTACTTTCACTTTTCTTTCAGCAGCAGGCACCTTCAGATACAACAATGGTAATTCTACGTTTTCAAAAACGGTTAACTCATCAATCAGGTTAAAGCTCTGGAATACAAATCCTATAGAACCTTTGCGGAGCTGCGCTCTCTGCCTTTCACTCATACGCGCTACTTCCTTATCCCAGAAGTGATATTCTCCATCGCTCGGGTTATCCAGTAATCCTAAGATATTCAGCAAAGTAGACTTACCGCAACCGGAAGGTCCCATGATCGCTACAAATTCACCATCCTGTACTTCCATGTTAATACCATTGAGTGCAGTGGTTTCTACTTCTTCTGTTGTAAAAAGTTTCTGTAAGTTAACGGTGCGTATCATAAGTATTTGTTGTTTTTAAATTGCTGATTTATGTAGAAAATGGATGAAAGTTAAAAGGATAAAACATCTTTATTACCAAAATTCTCATAGGAAGAAGTGATCACCTGGTCGCCAGGCTGTAACCCTTCCAGTACTTCAAAATACAAAGGATTTTTGCGGCCCAGCGAAATATTACGTTTTACCGCACGCTTGCCGCTTTTATCCACTACATACACCCAGTTGCCTCCGGTGTCGGAGAAGAAACCGCCGAGCGGCAACAGGATGGCTTCTGCAGACTTACCCAATACAAGGCGGATAGGAGAGGATTGTCCACGACGAATACCTTCAGGTGTATTCTTTTCAAAATTCATATCGGCCTGAAAACGACCACTTTTTACTTCGGGATACACTTTAGTTACAATCATATCATAACTTTTCCCGTCAAATTCAAAAGAAGCTCTTAACCCGGAAAATACCTGTGAAACATAGTGTTCATCGATATCTGCGCGGAGCTTAAATCCATTGAGATCATCAATCTGACCTATATTTTGTCCGGCGGTGATGCTGGATCCTACTTCTACGTCGATGGAAGATAGCTGTCCGGATACCGGAGCCCTTACAATCAGGCTGTTCAGGTTCTCTTTCATCAGTTCCAGGTTATGCTGCGTGCGGGCCAGCGTGCCTTCCAGCTGCGTGATCTGCGTTTTGGCATTTTCCTGCTGATACCTTTGGGATTGCAACTGAATATCTTTCTGCCGCAACAGTCCTTCCAGTTCAAATTTATTCTTATTAAAATCCTGGCGGGCTACAATTTTCTCTTCCACCAGTTGTTTATTACGGTCATACAGGTCCTGTGCTGCGCTTATTTTTGCATCAATGTCAGAAATGTTCTGCTGCATGGTAAAGTCCTGCTGACGGATATTCAAACGGGTATTCTGTAACTCATTACGCAGCCGGTAGATCTCTGTTTCATGGTTTACGAAATCCATCATCATGTGCTGGTTGTCCAACCGCAGGATGGAATCGCCTGCCTTTACCATACTACCCCCGTCCAGGTATTTGCGGCTTACATAACCGCCCTCAATAGCATCCAGGCGGATAGTCTTTAATGGCATTACTACAGCCGTTACAGCAATGTATACATCAAAGGTCCCTTTTTTTACAGGAGAGATAGTGATCTTGTCCTTTTCTACATTGAGCGTAGCGCGGTGATCAGCGAAGATAAGCGTGTAACCCAGCAGCATTACTACCAGTGCCCCACCACCAATCATCATGATGCGCTTTTTATTCCAAAATTTCTTTTCTATTTTTCTGTCCATGTTTTTAGCGAAAAGTTTGCTGACCATAGAAAGTCAATCCACATGCCAAAGCTGAAAACACTTTACCATCAAGCATTTTAGGGGATTTATGTTTTTAAAAACGTCCTTTGCCGGACAATGGGTGTTCATAATCGGACACTTTTAAAAGATCCCGAAATTAGCTGTGGCAGTGAAAGAATCTTTGTTTAATATTGTCACCTATTCACCTTTCGCATATGATTACCATGCAACCAGCAAAGATTTTAATTGTAGATGATGATGTTGATGTTTTACGCGCTGCCCGCCTGTTATTAAAAAGGCATTTCGAACAGGTTGATTTTGAGAAGAATCCGCAGAAAATCCCCTACCTCGTATCCAACTTTGATTACGATGTAATTCTACTGGATATGAACTTTACCCGCGACCTGAGCAGCGGTAAAGAAGGCTTTGAGTGGCTGGACCGGATTCTGGATCTTAAACCAGATACAGCAGTCGTATTGTTTACCGCCTATGGCGATGTGGAAATGGCAGTACGTGCTATCAAAGCCGGCGCCGTAGACTTTGTACTCAAGCCCTGGGAAAACGAGAAACTGCTCGCCACCATCCAGATGGCTTATAACAAACGCGCTGCCAAACAGGATAAGCCCACAGGTGCTACCAATCATGTCGGCAGCCAGGTCATTGGCCAAAGTCCGGCTATGCAGGCAGTATTTGATACGGTGTCAAGAGTGGCTGCTACAGATGCTAATATCCTCATCCTCGGCGAAAACGGTACGGGTAAGGATATGCTCGCAAGACAAATTCACGCCCAATCGCTCCGCAACAGCAAACCATTTGTAAGCGTAGATCTCGGCGCCATCAGTGAAACACTGTTTGAAAGTGAGCTGTTTGGCCACGTAAAAGGCGCCTTCACAGATGCCCGCGATGACCGCGCCGGCCGCTTTGAAGAATCTGCCGGCGGCAGTATTTTCCTGGATGAAATAGGTAATATCTCCATTCCTTTCCAGGCTAAACTACTTACCGTACTACAAAACAGATCGGTTACCAAAGTAGGCTCCAATAAAAGTATATCCATTGACGTTAGACTGATCTGCGCCACCAACCGCAATATCCAGCACATGGCTACGCAACACCTGTTCCGTCAGGATTTGCTCTATCGTATCAATACCATCGAAATACATCTTCCTCCACTGCGTGAACGCGTAGAGGATATCATACCACTGGCAGAACATTTCCTGCAACTGTACCGCGAAAAATACAAACGTCCGGTAAACAGTATGCATGAATCACTGATCACACAACTACAGCGCTACGACTGGCCCGGTAATATCCGCGAGCTGCAACACGCCATTGAAAGAGCCGTTATTCTCTCACAGGGAAAAACATTGCAGCCCAAAGACGTGTTTGTGAAAAGTAACAACAACACAGACCAATCTATGGACACCGGTTACAACCTGGAAGAAATGGAACGTAACATCATTTCCCAGGCCATGAAAAAATGCAACGGTAACATCACCGAAGCCGCAAAGGAACTAGGCTTAAGCAGAGCCGCCCTCTACAGAAGACTGGAGAAATATAACATATAGCTATTAGCTTTTAGCAGTTAGCACTTACCTAACTGCTAAAAGCTAATAGCTAAAAGCTACCACATGAATCGCTTCAGTATTAATATCAGCTTGCGGGTAATCCTGCTAACCATTACACTCACTGCAGCAATTTGGCTGTATATGCACGCCATGCCGCCACTGGCGTTTCTCTTAGTGCCACTGATATTAATGCAGCTGTATGGCATCTATCATTACCTGAACAGGATCAACCGCAAACTCACGCTATTCCTGGAGTCTATCCGTTATGAAGACTTCTCCATCCGTTTCAGTGCGGATAATAAATTGGGCAAAAGTTTCAGTATGCTCAACCACCAGTTTAACGAAGTACTGGAAGCCTTCCGTCAAACAAGGGCCGAGAAGGAAGCCAACCTGAAATACATTGATACCATCGTACAGCACATCAGCATTGGCGTGTTGTCATTTGATGCAGAAGGAAAAATAGAACTCATCAATCCCGCAGCTTTCCGCCTGATGGGCATCTATCGCCTGCGCAATATTTCAGAACTCAAAACAATGCATCCCGGGCTGGCAGAATTGCTGATGGAATTATCTTCCGGAAATAAAACCTTGTACGCTACACGGCAGGAACAGCAACTCTCCATACATGCCGCCACGGTGCGGTTACAAGGCCGTCTCATCAAACTCATCTCTATACAAAATATCCATTCCGAGCTGCAAAAAAAAGAACTGGAAGCCTGGCAAAATCTTACTAAAATATTACGTCACGAAATCATGAACTCCGTTACACCTATTGTATCACTCATTGGTACTATGCAGGAGATCGTTGACCTGGACATTGCGCCAGGTGCGGAACACAAGGAAGGTATTGCGGATTTGCGTGAAGCATTGCAAACAGTGGAAAGCCGCAGCAAAGGCATCATGAACTTCGTAAATGCTTACAGAGATTATACCACTTTACCACAACCACAATTTACCAGCGTAAATGTAAAAATGCTGGTAAACTCCGTCAGCAGCTTGTTTCAGGCAGACATGAAACAGGCCGGCATTCAATTCTCCCTCGAAGTGGATGCAGAAAATATGGAGATCCATGCAGATGTATCACAATTGCAAATGGTACTTATCAACCTCGTGAAAAATGCCATGGATGCGCTGGAACAAACACCTCGTGCTACTATCAGCATGAAGTTGTATTTAAACAGCATCCAGCAGATCTGTATTGAAATAACCGATAACGGCCCCGGTATCGACAGAGATGCTATGAATAAAATATTTATCCCCTTCTTCACTACCAAAAAGAAAGGCTCCGGTATTGGATTAAGCCTCTCACAACAGATCATACAAATGCATGGCGGACAATTAAAAGTAATGAGCCCCGGCATTAACGGTAACGGTACTACGTTTTATATTCTGCTAAACACTTAACAGGAAGAAATCTTATATTGTAATAACAATCAGGTTTCCTATGTTAAAGTCAAAGTGGCTGATATTATATTTCGTTACCCTGCTGGCCGATATTATATTCATAGCCCTCGATATGGATACATTCCGGTATGCCACTAAACCCTTGCTGATGGTAATTTTGGCGGTATACCTGCTGGGTTCAGGTGTAAAAATGCCCGGGTCTTCCCGTCCCCTGCTATTGCTTGCCTTATTTTTTTCGTTTGGGGGAGATGTCCTCCTGTTGTTTGATAAATTTTTTCTGCCCGGACTCGGTAGCTTTTTGCTGGCGCATGTCATGTACATTGCCTTTTTTCTGAAAATAAGATATAGCAATCACCCTATCCCCTTGTGCAAATATCCACTGGTATTTCTGAATGCGGCTGTGGTCATTGTGTTCATCTTATTCCTGCTGCCTTACCTGGGTAGTTTAGCCATTCCCGTTATCATCTATGCCATCACTATTTCCATAACGGTACAAAGTGTATTGCATGCTTTTCATTTCAGGCAGCAACCGGCTGGCTGGTATTGCATTATTGGGGCAGTATTGTTCCTGGTTTCCGATTCCCTCATTGCCACCGGAAAATTTTACCACCCGCTCCCCTATGGCGGCATCCTGGTTATGCTTACTTATGGCATTGCACAATGGGGGCTGGTGTATGGCAGCATACGGTATTTTACTGAAAGAATTACGAATTACGAATTGCGAATTACGGACCTTCGCGAAGAACAACATTAATATCTTCGCTCAAATTCGCAATTCGTAATTCGTAATTCGTAATTTCGTTGCACTATGCAGCAAACAGATTTTCTTGTCATCGGTTCAGGGATTGCAGGGCTCACCTATGCACTCAAAGTATCTCAGCAGTGTCCGGATAAAAAGATAACTATTATCACAAAAAGCCGGGAAGATGAAACCAATACCAAGTATGCCCAGGGCGGCGTGGCCGTGGTAAACGACCTCGAAAACGACAGCTTCGAAAAACATATAGAAGATACACTCATCGCCGGTGATGGGCTCTCTAATGAACAAATAGTGAAAATAGTGGTCACTGAAGGGCCGGAACGTGTAAACGAAATCATTGAATGGGGCGCCAACTTCGATAAAAACGCAGATGGCGACTTCTCCCTGGGCCGCGAAGGTGGCCATTCTGTATTCAGGGTTATCCACCACAAGGATATTACAGGCAAGGAAATAGAGCGTGCCCTGTTAGACGCCATCCATCAGCGGCCAAATATTGAACTGGTCACACATTGTTTTGTGGTAGACCTCATTACCCAGCATCATTTGGGTTACCTGATCACCAAATCCACACCAGACATTGAGTGCTTTGGTGTTTATGTACTCAATCTCACTACCAACAAAATAGAAAAGGTCCTGTCTAAAGTAACGCTGCTGGCTACCGGTGGCAACGGACAAGTATACCGCAGTACGACCAATCCCAACATCGCTACCGGCGATGGAGTGGCCATGGTATACCGCGCCAAAGGCCGTATCGAAAACATGGAATTTATCCAGTTCCATCCTACGGCTTTATATCAGCCGGGAGTGAGCCCTTCCTTCCTTATTTCGGAGGCGGTGCGCGGCGATGGCGGCATTCTGCGTAACATTCATGGAGAAGATTTCATGCATAAGTATGATCCGCGCCTGTCGCTGGCACCACGCGATATTGTAGCCCGTGCCATAGACAGTGAAATGAAGATCACCGGTACCGAATATGTGTACCTGGACTGCCGGCACATGGATCATGAAAAATTTGTTCATCATTTCCCTAATATTTATGAAACCTGCATAGCCGCCGGCATTGATGTACAGCATCAGATGATCCCGGTAGCACCTGCAGCGCATTATAGCTGTGGTGGTATCAAAACAAATGAATGGGGCCTCACCTCCATCCGCAACCTCTACGCCTGCGGCGAATGCGCCAGCACAGGGCTCCATGGCGCCAACCGCCTCGCGTCCAATTCGTTGCTGGAAGCAATGGTATTTGCACACCGCTGCTTTATGGATGCTACCAGCAAAATCGATTCGGTAGACTTTAAAGACAATGTGCCCGATTGGGATGCACGTGGTACCACAGCGCCTAAAGAAATGATCCTCATTACGCAAAGTCTGAAAGAACTGAAGCAGATCATGAGTGATTATGTGGGCATTGTCAGAACAGATGTGCGCTTAAAACGTGCGCTGCGCCGGCTCGATATCCTGCATGAGGAAACAGAAGATCTCTACGAAAAAACAGAAGTATCACCACAACTTTGCGAATTACGTAACCTTATTACAGCAGGATATCTCATTGTAAAAGGTGCAGCATTCCGCAAGGAAAGCAGAGGGCTTCATTTCAATACAGATTATCCGTTTAAGTGCGAACTGGTACAAAACATTGTATTGTAAGCTAAACGGCTGTCTTTCATTACCTTTGCGTTGTCTTTACAACAATCAGGAATATGTATTATCTGCTGCTTGCTTTTTGTTACGGGCTTTCGGTATTGCCCTTTCCGGTGCTTTATTTCATCAGCGATGTACTCTACTTCCTGGTATATTACGTATTCGGATATCGCAGGAAAGTAGTGATGGAGAATTTGAAACAAGCCTTCCCTGAAAAGTCGAAGGAGGAAATTACCATCCTTGCTAAAAAATACTACCACAACCTTACGGATATGATGGTAGAAACCATCAAACTGCTCACGATGAGCAAAGGGGAGTTGCAAAAGCGCTTCCAGTGCGACCTTACCGTCTTGCACAACCTTTATGCACAAGGCAAAAGCTGCCAGTTGCACCTGGGTCATAACTTCAACTGGGAGTGGGCCAACCTGTTTTGTATGCAGGGAGTAGATTATCCTTTCCTGGTAGTATACATGCCGCTCACCAGCAAACCTGCCGATAGGATGTTCCGGCATTTCCGCGAAAAATTCGGTACCATCCTCATCCCGGCAAATGATATGAGCAACAGCATGAAACCGTGGATGAGCAAACAATACCTCATTGCACTGGTAGCAGATCAGAACCCGGGCAATCCCCGTCGTTGCTACTGGTATCCCTTCCTCAATAAAATGACACCGTTCTACAAAGGTCCGGAAATGGGCGCTAAAAGGAATAATATTCCTGTTGTATTTGTAGATATCAGGAAAGTAAAAAGAGGCTATTATAAAGCAGCAATAAAACTGGCTTTTGAAGAGCCAATAAATGAGCCGGAAGGAAAAATAACGGAAGCATTTGTACGCTACCTCGAAAAAAATATTTACGAACAACCGGATGTTTGGGTGTGGAGCCACCGCAGATGGAAACACAAATATGAAGGGGAATAATACTGGAAGGCCTCCGGCCTTTTTCTTTTTCAGGATTAGACTGATTTTAATGATTACCCTGATTTTATTTCTTTCTAATTAATATACTTATTGATTTTCTAAAAGCATACTATAAAACGATATAGATTTCTTTAAAAGAAAATAAAATCAGGGTAATCATTAAAATCAGTCTAATCCTGAAAAAGAAAAGACAAAGGCCTTCGGCCTTCATTATTTTACCGGCGCAGTGGAAGGCACTTCCGCTTTTACAGTAATATTATCTGTTACAGACTTCACGCCTGAAACGCCTCTCAACGCCTCTTCTGCAGCGGCTTTGGCGGCCTCATCGCTCACCTCTCCGCTGAGGGTAACAACCCCGTTTTTCACATCTGCAACAATACCCGGAATAGCGCTCAGCTTTTCATTTACGGCTTGTTTTATTTTAGCATCAGAAGGTTTGCAGGCAAATAAAAATACGCTCATGAGCATCAATAGGGCAACCCCCAGGGATTTTCTATTCATGGTTAAACGATTTTAGTGTAAGAAGTTAACGAATACCTGGCGAATAAAAAACTATTTATGTCTTAACAGCCTGTGAATCAGGTGGCAAAATGGCTGTGTGAGGTAAATAAAAAAGCCTTCCACCAGCGGTAGAAGGCTTTCAAAATATCAGGCGTAAATATTTAGTTCAACACTGTTTTTTCCTGTACTACCTGCAATCCTTTCTGGTCTTTCATTTTAGCGTAGCCACCATCTATATTACGCAGATTGTGGATACCTTCTTTCTTCAGGATAGAGCAGGCAATAATGCTGCGATAGCCGCCCTGGCAATGTACATACAGGTTGTGGTGATCATCAAAATCAGCCATTTTCCCCGGGTCCATCATATCGCCGAGTGAAAGGTTGATCGAGTTTTTGATATGACCATCTGCATATTCTATTGGCTTGCGTACATCCACAATCACCAGGTTGGGATCGTGCGGAATATCCATGGCCAGTTCATCTGCTTCCACAGTAATGATCATATCTTTTACTTCTCCGGACGCTTCCCAGGAAGGATAACCGTTTTCCAGATAGCCGGTAACGTTATCAAATCCTACACGCGCCATTCTTACTACAGTTTCTTCCTCTTTACCTATAGGTGTTACCAGTATGATGTCCTGATCAAAAGGTAACAAACTACCAGCCCATTCTGCAAAGCGACCTTCCAGTCCGATGCTGATGGCACCAGGCACAAAGCCCTCTCCAAATTCAGTAGCAGGACGGGTATCCAGAATCAATGCACCGGCTTTGGCTTTTGCCTTAAATGCAGCAGGCGCAAGTGGTTGCATCGCTTTTTCTATAACTGCTTTCAGCGTGTCGTAACCTTCTTTATTTATTTTGGCATTGATAGGGAAGTAAGAAGGTGGTGTACTTAAACCACTGGTTACTTCATCAATGAATTGCTCTTTATCAGTTGCCAGCAATGCGTAGTTGGAAGCTTTCTCATCACCGATGGTGCTGTAAGTATTTGGTCCCAGGTTTTTACCACAGGCGGAGCCAGGGCCGTGCGCGGGATATACAGTCACGTGATCAGGTAATATTTTTATTTTATTGTTGAGAGAATCAAACAGGTAACCTGCCAGTTCTTCTTTTGTCATATCACCGCTGAAAAGATCAGGGCGGCCAACATCTCCTACAAACAAAGTATCGCCGGTAAATAATGCATTAGGCTGTTCCTTTTCATCCAGCAGCAAGTAGCAGGATGATTCCATAGTATGACCAGGTGTATGTAATACTTTCAAAGTAACTGCACCTATCTTAAACACCTCATTATCTTTTGCTACATATGTTTCAAAGTTGGTTACTGCATCCGGGCCATAAACAATCTTTGCACCGGTAGCAGCAGCCAGTTCCAGGTGGCCCGAAACAAAGTCCGCATGAAAGTGCGTTTCAAAAATGTACTGAATGGTTGCGTTGCGTTCTTTAGCCAGATCAAGATAAACGTCGATATCACGTAACGGGTCTATCACCACAGCTACTCCTTCAGATTCAATGAAGTACGCTGCTTCAGATAAACAACTGGTGTATAATTGCTTTACGAACATGGTTTTTGATTTTCACAAATTTACAACTTCTACCGCGGTCAACTTATGGATAAAATCTATACCAAAATAAAAAAGTAGCCGTATGGCTACTTTTTTATATAATTTTCTTCCGTATGGTATACGGACAAATGAATTTTACCCAACAAGTTCTTCCACAAACTTCGCCACTTCAGCAATACGTTGCTTATTGATGGTGTAGTGAATAAACTTACCATCTCTTTCTGTGATTACAATGCCTGCACGCCTCAATATGGCCAGGTGTTGCGATGCTACCGATTGTTCCAGACGCAATTTCACGTAAATCTCTGTCACGGTCATTTTTTTGTGGTCTTCCAACAGCTTAATCATCTGCTGGCGCAACTTATGGTTGATAGCACGTAAAACCATAGCAGCCTTCTTGACGGCAATGTAATCCAATTTGATCTGGTCTTTTTCATTGGTACCTCTAGAAATAATAAGAGTATTAGAAGAGGTAGTTAATAATGTTTTTTCCATCGCATAATAGTTTTATAAAAATGATGAAATGAAAGGGATCAACGGACAGTACTCGCAAAAATAGTTAGACAACAACTCGCGGTAATCGATTTATACAAAAATATAATATCTATCACAATAAAAAAAATTTCCATACCTTATTTTATCATATATAGCCCCCGGATACTTGCAAATTAGATGTAATTTGACCTTTCTGTGACAAATCAAACAGAAGTGTTAGGGCTTTTGAGGAGAATAAAACGGTTTGAGGTAAAATGGACTGAAGTAAGCCAGATCAACGAACATCTTTTTAGTAAATGCCTGTTCTGCAAGAGGCGCCATATGCGCTGCACTTATAAGGTATTTTGTAAATATAGCATTTTTGGGGGAAGATAACATCAGTTCCCACTTAGGACTGCCATCGCCAAAAAAATAAATTTTCCGCTCTGCCAGCTGCGTTTCCAGGGAAGAAGGCTCCAGGATCATGGCCTGTGGCGGCATTATCTCGTTTAACCCCGCATCATAGAGGGCCATAAACACTTCCTGCCTGCGTGCATCCAGCATAGGACAATACCATGCCTGCTCATCTTTTATCTCACTATACAATCCCTGCGCCATCAGCTGCAGTGTAGAAATGGCCAATAGCGGCTTATTCCAGGCATAACATAAGCCCTTGGCTGTAGCTACGCCTACACGTAATCCGGTGTAAGAACCTGGTCCTGCACTCACTGCAATGGCATCCAGCGCTGCTGCTGTCATCCCCTGCTCTCTCAGTATTTGCTGCACAAATAAAATCATCGTTGCAGCATGATCCTGCTGTTTTTCGTTGACCATTGTCTGTAATACTTGCCCATCGTGGGAAAGACTCACAGAACCAATTGTTGTAGCAGTATCTATATTCAGTATAAGTGCCATGATAATTCTTAAATCGCTTCGTATGCTGTTTGTAATAACGCAGCTACTTCATAACGGTCATCGCCCGTTGCGTCGTGCACTGCTTTCAGTACTTCATATACGTGCCGGATACCTATCTTTTCACTCCATTCAAATGGACCATAAGGATAGTTGGTTCCTAAACGCATGGAAGTATCTATATCTTCAATGGAAGCGGTGCCCTCCTGTGCCGTCAGGTATGCCTCATTAATAATCATACATACCACACGGGGGGTAACCATACCTGTAGCATCTGCTACCAGTGCATACTCCCAGCCCAATTGATACATGAGACTATCCAACGTTTGTTTTTGTCCTTCATCCATTACCGTTACTTCTGTAACCGCCATATTCACAAATCCAGGCAAAAAATTACATCCCATAATATTAAAACCCTGCTCAAATGCGTACTGGCTCATGATTTCAGACAACGACGTCTTAGCCATACCCGCCAATACCGGTATTGCCGGATTCTTTGCATATACAGCCGCATGTTCCGGCCGGTCATCAAAGATAAGATCCAGCACCAGATCAAATACTTTCAGAGATAAAACCTCTTCCAGACTCGTTTTCCAATGCACTTCATGATGCTTGGCCAATCCCTTCTGCTGCAATTCATCAAACCGCTGTGCATCTGCTATTACCAGGATATTCATGCGTTAAATTTCGGCAAACCTAATAAAGAATCATTAATTATAGCACATCTGCTATAGCAGACGGCGCTCCGTTCTCAATTATTAATTAATTTCGTCTTCATGGAAAAGCAAATCATTAATACAACCAATGCGCCCGCTCCTATAGGGCCTTATAATCAGTCTGTGAAAGCTGGAAATACGCTGTTTGTATCCGGACAAATAGCCCTGGACCCGGTTTCAGGAGAATTAATAAAATCAGGAATTGTGGATGAAACACACCAGGTGATGAAAAATCTGCAGGCTATCCTCACCGAAGCCGGCATGGGTTTTCATGATGTGGTAAAAACTACCATCTTCCTGACAGATATGAAAACATTCCCGCAGGTAAATGAAGTGTATGGCAGTTATTTTACAAGTGACTATCCTGCCCGTGAAACCGTACAGGTAGCAGGTTTACCTAAGGGTGTAGATGTGGAGATATCAGTGATAGCTGTTAAATAAAGCGGAAGGCCTTCGGCCTTTGTCTTTTCTTTAGCAGGATTAGGCTGATTTTAATGATTACCCTGATTTCATTTCTTTCTAATTATATACTTATTGATTTTCTAAAAGCATACTATAAAACGATATGGATATCTTTAAAAGAAAACAAAATCAGGGTAATCATTAAAATCAGCCTAATCCTGCTAAAGAAAAGACAAAGGCCGAAGGCCTCTCCCACCATTACTTAGTACCAAACAACGTAGCAGCCAACCTTGCGTCATGCCCATATACGTCATCCCGGAAGTTCAATCTTCCGTTACTATCTACAAAAGCAGTGAAATAGCCAATAAATACAGGCACCTTATCCTTCAGCGTTACATATTTTTCTTTACCGGCATTCATGGCATCATCAATCTTCTGTTCTGTCCAGGTGGAATCGTCACGTAATAACCATTGTGCCAGATGCTTGGGTTCTGCAATCCGGATGCAACCATGGCTGAAAGAACGTTTGTTTTCTCCAAAGAGATAACGGGCAGGTGTATCATGCAGATAGATGTTATACTCGTTCGGGAACAGGAATTTCACCTTGCCTAAAGAGTTCTTTCCGCCGGGCTTCTGTCTTACTATATAAGGGAAATTACCCCCTGAATATTTACCGAAACTGATAGATCCAGGTGAAATCACCTTACCACTCGCACCTACTATTTCCATATTCTGCCGGGCCAGATAGCCGCTACCATTGCGTTTGAGGCCGGGCAATACTTCTTTGGACAAAATACCGGGAGGTACATTCCAGTACGGGCTAAATACTACATAACGCAGGTCCTTACTGAATATAACGGTGCTGGCACCTGGCTTGCCTACTACCACATTGCAGCTCCAGTCCAGTTTCCCTTTATCATATACATGCATTTTAAACTCCGGAATGTTTACCAGGATATAACTGGCGGGAGGTTCTACAGGCACCCAGCGTAAACGTTCCATATTCAGCAATATTTTCTCTATCCTTTGCTGAATAGGAGTATTCAGGGCGTCCAGTACATTTTGTTTAATGATACCATCATCCTTCATGCCCATCCTTACCTGGAAATTCCGGACAGCTGTATCCAGTGCCATTGTAAACCGCGCGCTGCTGTCTGTTCCCGGCAGGTCGCCGAAGGCTTCCAGCCTGTTTTTAATCAGGGAAATCACTACAGCAGAATCGCCCTTTTTAAAGCTTTTCTGCGTTGTTTTGATGGAGTCCCATTTCGTAGATGCTTCCAGCTTAGCCAGCTTTTTCAGCTGCGTACGTAGTAATATGTATTGTTTGTTTACCGGCTCATCTTCTTCAAAGGCATTGCTCTTTTTATTCAGCATAGAGTCCAGCAAACTGGCCATATCTATTTTCTTACGCGGAATAAACCATTCCAGGTCTTTGGCAGAATCAGCGGTAAGGCCGCCCCATACCTTGTTTCCATAGGCAAAGAATTGCGCGGTAAGCATCATTTCTATGCGGGGAATAGCAGTATCTCCGGGTTTTAGGCCTACATCACTTACCAGCATTGTATCGGTGAGTTGCTGCAAATCGGGGGTCATCAAGCTGCTGTCTTTAATACCGTATTTAGCGTCATTCTTCATCATGTTAATGAAGTTGCCCGCCTGTTCGGTCAAACCGTCCTTATTGATCCATGCATAATGATAATCACGTTTACGGTAAAAGTTGCGGATATACTCATCGTACATACCATAGGTCTTATGCGACTGCAGAAAACTATTCACATAGTTGCTGTCCAGCGATTGCTCTATGTACGCTTCTTTTGTATAATGTGTGGTATCTCTCGCTTTGAGTTTCTTGCGGGAGCCACTTTCCTGCTGGCATGCAGCAAAAATAAGGATTGCCAGTAAGGAGAATAAGGTGTAAAAACGTATAGTCATATGCGTGATGGATGTATTTAATGACTGAAAACAAACATGACAATGATACAGTATGGGATTAAACTGCATTTCAGCCGTAAATGTATGAAATATATGTACTTACACCTTCAGCGGTTGGTTAAATCTGTTGCATGAATTATATTTAGTACATAAATCACTATAAATATGACCAAGCCCTCCGCGCTACAGGATATTCCGATAAAGAACACCATCGCCGGCCATTATGGTCGTTTTGTTCATGGAGATAAAAGTACGCTTGCCTTCTGGGAAATAACCGCAGGATCAGTATCTCCCATACACCAGCACCCGCATGAGCAGATTACGTATATCGCCGAAGGTACCTTTGAGATGGAGTTGGATGGAAGAAAATATGTGTTACAGCAACATGATACGCTGGTTATTCCTCCCAATACTTTACACGGAGGCCGTGCTGTGGTTGATTGCAAAATAATTGACAGTTTCAGTCCTGCCAGGGATGATTACAGGTTTTAAAAAGAAAAGGTCCTGATGTACATCAGGACCTTTTCTTTTATAATTTAATTTCTTCGTCGTTGGCATCAAAGAAACGATATTCAGTAAGATGGTAATTGGAATCTGCTTTTAGTTTGATCCACTTTTTATATTGGAAGTACCATTTCCATTGTTTAGAGGCGAGGAAGCCTTTAGTAAGATAAGCGTGCAATATAGCATGTACCCGGATGGTTAATCCTTTATGCTGATGATTCAGCAGATACTGCAAATTCTTTTCAATATCCTCCAGGATCAGCATAGATGCGCCGATTTTTCCGGTTCCTTTACAGGTAGGACAATCTTCTGCAACAGATATAGTAATCTCAGGTTTTACCCGCTGACGGGTAATTTGCATGAGACCAAATTTTGAAATCGGTAAGATGGTATGTTTTGCTCTGTCCTGCGCCATGAATTTCTCCATCGCTTCAAAAATTGTCTTTTTGTTTTCTGGCAGCTTCATATCAATGAAGTCAATGATAATGATACCGCCAAGATCGCGCAGTCTGAGCTGGCGGGCTATTTCGCCTGCCGCTTCCAGGTTGGATGCCAGTGCATTTTGTTCCTGGTTGTTGCTGGAGCTTTTATAACCACTGTTCACATCTACTACGTGCAAAGCTTCCGTAGCTTCAATAATCAGGTACACGCCACTATCAAGGTTCACGGTTTTACCAAAAGACGCCTTTACCTGGCGGGTAATACCATAATTATCGAAGATGGGAGAACCGTTATTATAGTAGTTAACGATATCAGACTTTTCAGGTGCAATCTTTTGGATATACGTTTTGGTGTCTGTATAAATGTTTTTATCGTTAATGACTATACGATTGAAGCTCTCGTTGAGCAGATCGCGCAGGATGCTGGTGGTTTTGGTTTGCTCGCTCAGGATCTTTTGCGGGGCCTGGCCACCACTGAGATTTGCCTGGATATTTTTCCAGGTTTGAACGAGGGTAGTCAAATCTTCGTGTAATTCTGCTGTTTTCTTTCCTTCAGCTGCAGTGCGTACAATTACGCCAAAGTTGGGCGTTTTGATAGCTTCTACAATTTTCTGTAATCTTTTTCTTTCTTCGGAAGAGTGGATTTTTTTAGAAACCGCAACAATATCGTTAAAGGGAGTTAACACTATAAACCTTCCGGGCAAAGAGATTTCGCAGCTAAGGCGGGGGCCTTTAGAAGAAATGGGTTCTTTCAGAATTTGTACGAGGATGTTGGGTTTACCGCCCAGTACATCAGTAATTTTACCGGTCTTTACTATTTCCGGTTCATTTTTAAACTTAGTGAAATCAAATCCTTCAGGGGTTTTATCACTGATGGCAGTTGCCGTAAATTTAAGAATAGATCGGATATAGGGGCTCAGATCCGTGTAATGCAAGAAGGCATCTTTTTCGAAGCCAACGTCCACAAATGCAGCGTTTAAGCCGGGAATCAGCTTCTTTACCTTACCAAGGTACAGATCACCTACTGCGAAGTTAGGATTGCCACTTTCGTGGTGCAATTCTACTAGCTTCTTATCTTCCAGTAACGCAATTTCCACACCTGTGGGAGCCGCATTTATAATAAGTTCCTTATTCAAGCGTCCAAAATTTTAACCTTTAAAACTTCACCTTTTATGCTATGCACACGGCTATTAAGAACAGCTTACTGCATACTACAACAATAGCTCACCATAAAGTTAGCGTATTTCTTCACGTTCGTGATGATGGATTGCTTAAGGGTTCAGCGATCACTGCAGGTAATGTCCGGAGAATTCTTATGCGGGATCTATGGAAACAACCTGCATGACTTAAGCAATTTAAGAAGTAAATGCTGAAATCATGCAGGATATATGAAAATTTTTATCCGACCACCGCGCCGGGATAATACCTGATTAGTATAAATGGCGGGAAACTGGAGTAATTATTTCTTTTTACTTTTATGCCGGTTCTTTCTCAGTCTTTTTTTACGCTTGTGAGTGGCAATTTTATGTCTTTTTCTTTTCTTACCGCAAGGCATACGCTGATACGTTTTTAAATGATTGAAAAATAAATATTATTGAATACTTTTAATATAACTATCTACTTCCTTCTTCAGTTCCGGATCGGTCATGAGTTGTTTGCTTTTTTCAAACAGTTCAATCGCTTTCTTCTTATCTCCTTTGCTCCTGTATGATTCTGCCAGCACAAATAATACTTTCGCATTATCCGGATGATTTTTCATTACTCCTTCCAGTCTTTCGATAGCTTTATCGTACTGACCTGATGTAATAGCCAGGTTTGCTAATGTAACCTGTGCATCAATATTATCAGGATGTGCAGCCACTACTTCTCTCAGCTTGGCCACCCCTGTCATCGGTTCGCCGGTATTCATGTACACCATTGCCTGCGATATTTTCAGGGTGTCGTTTGCCGGGTTCAATTGAATCGCCTGGTCAAACAAAGTAATTGCCTGCTGGGCTTCCCATTTTGCTACACGCGGATCTTCTGCATGTTGCAAGTGGGCCAAAAATAAATTGGCTGCAAAGGTGAGGCTTTTTTCGGAATTTTCCAACTTAGCGGCTTCGCCAAGATAATATGCGGCAACGGGCAGCTGGTTCAGGCTGTCCCAGGTGTTGTACAATTGTCTGTACGCGGCTATCTGCTGGGTCTTAACATCCCCGCGAACAACATTTGTTTCAATTGTATTTACCTGTAAAAGTTTTTCTGCAGGAATTTTTCCCTTCGCTGTACTTAACAGTTCGGAAAAGGCAATAGGGTCTATATCCTGACCGCCACCTTTCATTGGCGCAGCAGATGACATAGGTTTCTTATCTGACCGGGGCACAGTACGGCCAAAGGCGAATAATACCACCAATAATGCTACAGCAGCACCAACCAGGAGAACTTGTGATTTTTGCATCGCCTAAAATATTAGGCTGCAAAATTAAGAACTTTTCAGCTTCTTTACCTCAGCAACAAATTCTTTCGAAGGTTTGAATGCCGGAATAAAGTGCTCAGGGATCTCCACAGCTACGTTCTTCTTGATGTTACGCCCAATTTTGGCTGCTCGTTTCTTGGTGATAAAACTACCAAACCCACGGATGTAAATGTGTTCACCGTTGGCAAGGGCTTCTTTCACCTCCTTGAACATGGCCTCGAGTGTTACTAACACATCTACTTTGGGGATGCCGGTTTTTTCAGCAATGTTGTTAATTAAATCAGCTTTTCTCATATGAAAGCGAGAGGATTACTTTACTCTCAAAGTTAATTTAAAAATTTTAATTGCTGAATTTTAGGCAAATAAATTTTATTATTTTTTCTCATACCTGCTATTGGCGATAATTTATATTTATTTGCATGCCCGGAAATGGTTATCAGATATAACTTATAGGGTTTTGGACAGCATTTGCCATATCAATATACTAAATAATTTTATTAAAATAATATATAAATGATATCATCCCGACATTTTTTTACGGAAACATTACTGGAATGGAACCGGGAAACCAATACCCGCAACATGCCCTGGAAAGGTGAAAAAAATCCCTACCGGATATGGCTATCTGAAATTATTTTACAGCAAACCCGCGTGGAACAAGGCTGGCCGTACTATGAGCGATTCATTAAAAACTATCCGACGGTGAAAAAACTGGCCGCCGCACCAGAAGAAGAAGTGTTCCGCTTATGGCAGGGATTAGGCTATTATGCCCGTTGCAAAAATATGTTGGCCGCTGCCCGTGAAATTACCAATGCCTACAACGGAACCTTCCCAAACCAGTACGATCAGATAAAAGCACTGAAAGGAATCGGTCCGTACACCGCTGCAGCTATTGCCTCTTTTGCCTTCAATCTCCCCCACGCTGTGCTCGATGGCAATGTTTTCCGGGTCCTCTCCCGCTACTTTGGTATAGAAACCCCCATAGACACCACCGCAGGCAAAAAACAATTTGAAGAGCTCGCAGGAGCATTATTGCTGAAAGACCAAGCAGCAGCGTACAATCAAAGCATCATGGATTTTGGTGCGGTAGTATGCAAACCCCAGCAACCTGTTTGCAGCGATTGCCCCCTGAATAAAAAATGTGTAGCCTATCATCAGCAACTGGTGGCGCTTCTCCCGATAAAATCTAAAAAACTCCAGATCAAAAAAAGATACTTTAACTACCTGCTGGTAGAACATAAAGAAGACATCTACATCCGGAAAAGAACAGAAAACGATATCTGGCAAAATCTCCATGAATTTATTTTGATAGAAACGCCCGCCCCCGTTGATATCACTTTATTACAAACTACAGATGCGTTCAAAAATATTTTTCAAAAAACAGCTTTTAACATAGAACGGGTATCTGCGCAATTTAAACAACAGCTTACGCATCAAACCATTCACAGCCAGTTCATTACCATCTCCCTGCAAAAGCCGCTCACGCAAAAGGAATATATGCTGGTGCCCCGCAAAACACTTAATAACTACGCTTTCCCGAAAACTATCACCACTTTTCTGGAGAGTAACCACCTGCAATTATTCTAAAAGACACACATACGAATTAAAAAATATACATTAAACGTTAAGCCACTTAAAAATTAGTCCATCTTATCCAAATCCGGCTCAACCTGCTGCCAGCAAGAAATTTTTCCCTATCGATTGGAAAAAAATATTAACTTTAAGAAGGTTGTTTATTTATTAAAAGAAGAACTTTTTAACAATAGACTAAAAAAACCTACAACTATGAGAGGTGTTAATAAAGTAATCCTGATTGGCAATTTGGGCAGAGATCCGGATGTACAGTTTCTGGAAGGAAATATAGCGGTGGCTAAGTTTTCATTGGCTACAACTGAAACATTCAAGGACAGAGCCGGCAAACTCATTTCGCAAACAGAATGGCATACTGTAGTGCTGTGGCGGGGACTGGCAGAATTGGCGCAAAAGTACCTGCACAAAGGTAGCCTCGTTTACATTGAAGGTCGTTTACGCACCCGCAGCTGGGAAGACAAGGAAGGCAATAAAAAATTTGCCACCGAAGTTGTAGGAGACAACCTGGTAATGCTGGATAAACGCATGGACCTCAATAACCAAGATCACCCCATACCTCACCATAGCAGTAGCGGTGCAGGCGGTGCAGAAAGTTTCCCGAATATGGAAATACCCCCTTCACTGAATGAACCTGCAGACGATCTGCCTTTTTAGTTGTAAATAAAAATATTAAGTTTTCAATGTACGTAATCCCGTTAAGGGACATTACTTATATTTGCGTGCAGGGAAAGCAATTCCATTGAATTACTTTCCCATTATTTTTGATTCTTTACATCAAAGTTGAACATCTTGGTTATCCTTTCGGCAAGCAACATATCCTATTTCTTACAAGCCAGCACACCAATTGCCGCCCCTAATATGGTGGTGTTTCTGCTTGTTCTCTTTGTTTTGCTGCTGCTTACCTTCATCGTGTCCGGGGCAGAGGTTGCCTTCTTTTCCTTAAACTATAAGGACCTGAACGTACTCAAAACCCGCCAGAATGCATCCGGTAAGCTCATCACCAAATTGCTGGAAAAACCAAAATCACTGCTGGCTTCTCTGCAAATAGCAGGTATCCTGCTGATGATCGCGTTTATCATGATCACCAACTACCTCGTTACCCAGATGGAAGACCTGCAAACCCTGCCGGTAGTTTCCTTTGTGGTACGTATTGCCGTTATATGCCTGGTGCTGCTGTTTTTCGGACAAATACTTCCACGCGTATGGGCTGCACAAAACAATATTCGTTTTGCTACCTATTTTGCCTGGTTCGTAAGCCTTATCCACGCTACACTGGAGCCTGTCAGCGATTTTTTTGTAAGCCTCAGCGGCAGCATGGAAGCTAAATTGTTCCACCGTGGCAGCGGTCCGGTTAACTACCAAGAAATTGACGAAGCCATAGAAATGAGCGTAGACCCCACCGCTTCCCAGGAAGAAAAAAATATTCTCAAAGGCATTCTGAAGTTCGGTAACATCACCGTAAAACAAATCATGCGCGGCCGTTTGGATGTAAATGGCGTGGAATACAACAGCACATTTGATGATATCATCAAGCGGGTAGCCGATTTGCACTACTCCCGTTTGCCTGTATACAAAGATAACCTGGACAATATCGTTGGCGTAATTCATACCAAAGACCTGCTCCCCCACCTCGGTAAAGGAAATAGTTTCGACTGGCATGAAGTAATGCGGCAGCCTTTCTTTGTGCATGGTCACAAACTCATTGAAGACCTCCTCTCTGAATTCCAAAGCAGGCGCATGCATTTTGCTGTAGTAGTAGATGAATTTGGCGGTACCTCCGGCATTGTTACGCTGGAAGATATTATGGAAGAAGTAATCGGCGATATCAAAGATGAATTTGATGAAGAAGAATTCAACTACAACAAGGTAGACAACTTCACCTACGTATTTGAAGGAAAAACCATGCTGAACGACGTTTGCCGCATCATTAACATATCTCCCGACACCTTTGAACATGTAAAAGGCGAAAGCGACTCTCTTGGCGGCTTAATTCTGGAGCTGGCCGGAAAATTTCCGGAAGAAAACAGCGTTATCAATTACAGCAACTTCGATTTCACTGTACTGGAAGTAAATAAAATGCGCATCCAGAAAGTACAGATCACCATCAGGCCCGACGCTGCAGAGAAAGCCTAGGCCCGCCTATTAAATGTGAATAATAAAATGCCAAACATAAAAGGAAAGGCTATTGCCGTTTTTTCCCTGCTGATATTCATGCTCGCTGCCTGTGAAAATGTATCCACACCTAAGCCCAGAGGATATTTCCAGATAAAGCTTCCGGAAAGAAAATACCGCACGTTTGATAAGCCCGGCTACCCTTATACATTCGAATATCCAGAATATGCGAATATTATAAAGGATACTTCCTTTTTTGGAGAGATGCCGGAAAACCCTTACTGGATCAACGTTGACTTCCCCTCTCTCCATGGAAAAATTTATATGAGCTACAAAATTATCGGTCCTGGCAACAGCTTCCGTAAACTGGTGGATGATGCCTTCAAAATGACCTACAAACACACTTATAAAGCTGAATACATAGACGAAAATGTAATCCATACTGCCAACAAGGTCAGTGGTACTTTTTACGAAGTTGGCGGTAACGCCGCTTCTGCAAAGCAGTTTTTTGCTACAGATTCCGTGAACCACTTCCTCCGTGGCGCACTTTATTTCGATGTAACACCAAATGCCGATTCACTGGCACCTGTGTGCAAATTCCTGGAACAGGACATGTGGCATATGGTGGAAACCCTCCGCTGGAGATAACCACGTAATATTGTAACTTTGTGGTCTTATTAAAATTGTCTGCGGAGTGTTCATTCCAGGCAAAAGACTATTACCAGATGATCATCATTGACGACAAATACATTAGTGACGAAGTAATTGAAGAACAGTTTGTATGCAATCTGTCCGCCTGTAAAGGAGCATGTTGTGTAGCAGGTGATTGCGGCGCCCCGCTCGATAAAGCGGAAGTTAAAACCCTGAAAAAAATTTATCCCCTCATAAAATCTTACCTGCGGGAAGATGGTATCAAGGAAATAGAGCATACAGGCACCAACACTATTGACGACGAATATGGATATGTTACCCCTATCGTAAATAAGGGCATTTGTGCTTACGCTACTATCGATAACAACGGCATTGTAGGCTGCGGTATTGAAAAAGCTTATAATGATGGCGTAGTGGATTTCAAAAAGCCAGTCTCCTGCCACCTTTATCCCATCCGGATTAAAAAATATGAATCGTTCGAAGCAGTAAATTATGATCGTTGGGATCTTTGCAAAGCTGCCTGTAAAAACGGTAAAACACTACAAGTACCAGTATATCGTTTCCTGAAAGATGCTTTGATCAGAAAATACGGCACGGAATTTTATGAAGTGCTGGATAAAATCGCAAGAAAGGAACATAAATAACTTTCCAGGCGTTAATCAGGAAAGTGAAGTTAACTATCTTTAACCAGGCATTTTATTGCGCAGCTTATGCATCAAACAGCATCCACTTTTCTGGAAGAAAGTGAAAAGAAAGCATCTGATCTTGGTCACCGCCAGACTATCAATTTCAATATAGGAAAATATAATACAGCTGTAAAGGCCGGTAAACAACAGTTTTCCGACTTACCCAGTGCACGTGAAAGAGCCAAAAACATTAAGTGGAGAGCTATTGAGCACCTGGATAATCACCTGGAAGAATTTGAACAGAATTTTACCAGGCGCGGTGGTAAAGTCATTTGGGCAGAAACAACAGAACAGGTACAGCAGGAAATTCTGGCCATCTGTAAGGCCAAACAATGCAAAAGCATTGTAAAAAGTAAATCCATGGCTACTGAAGAAGTGCATCTGAATGCATTTCTGGGCAGCAACGGTATTGAATGTGTAGAAACTGATCTGGGAGAATATATTCAACAACTGGATGGCGAACCACCGTACCACATTGTTACACCGGCCATGCATAAAAGCAAGGAAGATGTAGCGCGTTTGTTTGCAGAAAAACTGGGAACTGATCCGGGTCTTACACCAGAACAACTTACGCTGGTGGCCCGTGAAAAGCTACGCCACAAATACCTGGAAGCAGAAATTGGCATTACGGGCGCCAACTTTATCATTGCCGACACCGGCTCTATTGCAGTCAGTGAAAATGAAGGCAATGCCCGTCTCACTACTGCATTTCCAAAAACACATATAGTACTGGTAGGTATTGAAAAAGTACTGCCTTCTGTTACTGATCTGGCGCTGTTTTGGCCGTTACTGGCCACTTATGGCACCGGTCAGCAGGTAACTGCCTATAACAGCATCTTCAGTGGCCCCCGCCAGGAAGGTGAAGTAGATGGTCCTGAGGAAATGTACGTGATCCTGATGGATAACGGTCGTACCAATATCCTGAAAGACACCACTGCCCGTGAGAGTTTATATTGCATCCGCTGCGGTTCCTGCCTCAACGCCTGCCCTGTATACAAAAATATTGGTGGTCACTCTTATGCTACCACCTACAGCGGCCCTATTGGCGCCGTTATTACACCACACCTGCAAGGGATGGATTCGTATATGCATCTCAGTTTTGCCTCCTCTCTCTGTGGCAATTGTACAGAAGTATGTCCGGTACGTATCAATCTGCATGAATTGCTGCTGCATAACAGGCAAAAAGCTGTAGAAGAAAACTTTACTTCCGGTGGCGAAAAATTTGCCTGGTTTGTGTGGAAACAAGGCTGTAACAGCCGTAAGATGATGAATATGGCCAGTGGCAAAATGAAGAATTTTCTACTCCGCAGATTTTTTGCAAAGGGCTGGGGAGACAAGCGCGAGTTACCCGTATTTGCGGCCAAATCCTTTAACCAGCAATGGAAAGAAAGGCATAAGTCCTAGTCTTTTTTTACTGTAAATCTTACTTTCAATTTTACTTTGGCGGGCTTTCCGTCTGAAGCAGGCCTCCATTCGGGGCCTTCTTTTATTACACGGATAGCTTCTGCATCGCACGCTTCATTCAGATGGCGGGTTACTTTAAAATCCTGCAATGAGCCATCCGGCATAACGGTGAAGGATACACGCACTGTGCCCGTAGATTGATTATCCGGATTGGTAGTATGAGTAGTGAGATAATTCTGAAAAGATGTAAAGCCAGTCGCCGGAGTTGGGGCGCTGTAAACGGCTTCTGCATCTGCGTTGCCGGAATCCACACCAGCTACCTTTCCTTTTACTACCACCATTTCATTGAGTGCATTAGAGTGCAGGCTATCCGCTTTTACAGCTGCCACACCCCGTATCCGCACATTTTTTTGCACACTGTAACCAGATACAACCACTTCGTTTAATCCGCTGGATTTAGATGAGTCGTCAGTTGATTTATCTGCAAGTATTGGTGGCGCTGCGGACTTTGCCTTCGTTGGCCCAGCAGCAGCAAGCGGGGATACCTTTGTTATATGCAAACCAGCAGAAGCATCATTCATTGGTGCTGACAGCTCTTTTTCTTTCTTCAATGCAGTTTCAGTGGATGGAGTGGGCGCAGTAGCATCAGCCGACTTCAGCATACGACGGGGTTCTTTTGCAGCCTCCCGCGATATTGCCGGCACAGTGGCTACTGGCGGAGCTACTTTCTTTGAAAGATTATCTGCAGCTGCCAGTGCAGGAGCTGCTTCTTTTACCACCGGAACAGCAGAATCTGTTACAGGAGCAGGCTGCAACGGTGTTATCCCGGCAATGGGCAAAGTACGTTTTTGCTCATTCCACAGGAACCAGCCACCAGAAAATAGCAGCAACAAAATAGCGGCAGCAGCAGCCCAACGATAATACATGGTCCGCACTTTTCCTTGTTGCGGAGCCACGCGGGCAGCCAAACGGAAAGTCAGATCGGCCTGTTGCGTCTGCTGTTCCGGCCGGTGCTGAGCATAACCATCCAGCGCATCAGCCAGGAACGGATCGTCCAGGGCCTGGCGTTCCAGGTCATGCATGGCTTTATCGTCCAGCTCACCAGCCAGATATTGGCGTATGAGCCCGGCGAGTTCCGTTGGTTTTATATGTGGTCGCTTGTCAGACATGTTGTTGCTCCATACATATTTTCAGGTTTCGCTTTCCGTTCTGGATATAGCTTTTTACCTTATTCATTTCATATCCGGTAATAACGCATACCTCTCGATAGCTTTTCTCTTGCAGATAAAACAGGTTTACACTGCGTTTTTGTTCTTCCGGTAAGGTTTCCAGGCACTTTTCCATGCTCTGGAGATTATCTTCCAGCGTTACCCCGTTTTCATGATGCCCTGTTTCTTCATTTTCCACAAAGGGATGGTCATCAATAGATACCTGTCTGGATTCTTTGTTTTTCATGGCCCGCAGCTTCATTAAACAATGATTACGCGAAAGCACGTGCAGCCAGCTCTTGAAATTCTGCACCTCATGGAGTTTCAGTTTGCCGATCAGTTCCTCAAAGATCTGCATTACGGCATCTTTGCTGGCTTCTTCGTCAAAATATTTCAGGCACACCCCATATACCAGGTTCATGTAACGCTGGTATAGGGCCGCCAGATAATCCAGTTTGCCGGTAGCTTTATACTCCCGGATCAAATAGGCATCATCTGCATCCTGCATGATATTTTGTTGGATAAAAGACATCTGAAACAGCTATTAGCTTTTAGCTATTAGCATTTAGAACTATAATGATTTATAAACGGACAATACTATCATTTTTTTTCGAATATTATTACACTCAAAAAGAAAGCACCGGAATTATCCGGTGCTTTCTTTTTATATGAAGTACTAAAAGCTAATCGCTTACTGCTAAAAGCTAGTGTCTGAAATGTCTCATGCCAGTCATTACCATCACCATGTCATGCTGTTTGCAGAATTCTACGGAGTCATTATCTCTCATAGAGCCACCAGGTTGAATAATCGCTTTAATACCCTGTTCATGCGCAATACGTACACAATCATCAAACGGGAAGAAAGCATCAGAAGCCATTACTGCACCTTTCAGCTCAAAATTAAACTGACCTGCTTTTTCAATAGCGTGGCGCAGGGCATCAATACGGGAAGTCTGACCACAACCTTTACCTACCAGTTGTTTATCTTTCACCAGGGCAATAGCATTTGATTTCAGGTGTTTGCATACAATGTTGGCAAACTCCAGATCAGCCCTCTCTTCAGCAGTAGCAGCATGTGCACCTACATCGTTCCACTCTTTGTAGTTACCGTTATCATTATCCTGCAGCAATACACCATTCAATACATTTTTGAACATGTATTTGCTCTTCACCGGTTGCTTTTGTTCCAGTAAAATGCGGTTCTTTTTTGCTTGTAACACGGTAAGCGCATCTGCATCAAATCCAGGCGCAATCAGTATTTCAAAGAATATTTCACTGATGGATTCAGCGGTTGCTTTATCAATTACCTTGTTGGTAACTAATACGCCGCCAAAAGCACTTTCCTTATCACCGGCCAAAGCTGCATCCCAGGCCTCTTTCAGGGTAGCACGGGAAGCAATACCGCATACATTGGTATGTTTGATCACCGCAAAGGTAGTGGCTTCAAATTCCTGGATCAGCTGACAGGCAGCATCCACATCTACCAGGTTATTGAAGGATAATTCCTTACCATGTAATTTATTGAAGACCTCATTCAGATTACCATAGAAAACACCACGCTGATGCGGGTTTTCGCCATAACGGTTTACCTGTCCTTCCGGAATAGAGAGCTGGAAGTTTGCACCGGGCTCGTTATTCAGGAAATACTGAGAGATGGCTACATCGTAATGTGCACATACTTCAAATGCTTTAGCAGCAAAGCTTCTGCGATCCTGTAAGGTAGTAGCACCATTATTTTCTGTTAATACCTTTTCCAGATCAGCATACTGATCTTTAGAAGCAACAATCACTACATCTTTGAAGTTCTTGCCGGCAGCACGTATCAGGGAAACGCCACCTATATCTATTTTTTCTATGATCGTTTGTTCCACGCTGGTGCTCTTCACCGTTTCCTCAAACGGATACAGGTCTACGATCACCAGGTCTATTTCCGGGATCTGGTATTCCTTCAGCTGTTCCAGGTCCTGCGGATTATCACGACGGGCCAGGATACCACCAAATACTTTTGGATGCAGGGTTTTAACACGTCCGCCTAAGATAGAAGGGTAAGCGGTCAGGTCTTCTACTGCCACACATTTAACACCCAGCTCCTCAATAAATTTTTGTGTACCGCCGGTAGAATAGATGGTAACACCCTGTTCACCTAATTTTTTAACAATGTTCTCCAGGTTATCTTTATAGAAAACGGAGATCAAAGCTGATTTAATTTGCTTTTGCATGAATGGAAAACATTAGAAATTAATAACATAGGCTCCCTGATCCGGAACCGAAAAGAAGCGCAAAGTTAACACGTAACAATCACTTTTCCATTGCTGAATCCTGCGGGAAGAGTTAGATGCCGCAAAAATAAAGGTGTTGCAGTCGAAAAAAGCCTTCAGTTGTCTGATATCCACGTGTGGATTATGTGTTAATAAAATATAATCCGTATAGAATTTTTTCCCGGGAACAACTTTTGGCAAAGCACTGTCTATAATAACGAGTTGTTTTCCATGGAAACGGATATACTTACCATACTGCTGAAACGTGACTGGTATTGCCGGATGCACCCGCATACTTGTTCTTGCAGCCAGCAGTTGCTGTCCTGCCGGATGTTGCCACAAACTATCATCGCCGGCAAATTGCACCTGGCTCCCCTCTACAAAGTCAATAGCCGTATAGGCGGGCACGTTATATACGATCATGCTGCTTTGTGTGTAGCATGTTATTACCCAAAGAGCGTGTGTTATAGCGCAGCACCATACACTAACAAAAGCCAGCCATAAACCTGGCCGCCACTTTAGCATCAGCCACAAGGCCATACCGGCAATAAGCAGATACAAAAAAACAGTTTGATAAATATTGCAATGAATATCTTTTATAAGCGCATAAGGCAGCTCCCCCAACCACTTTACACTTGTATTCATCCATAGTATGAGGTACTTAAGCCCCCAGCCTGCCCATTTTGCCGGCAGCGGAAAGGATGCGATAAACAGCAGTATTACTTCTCCATAGATCACCACTGTTGATAACGGAACGGCAAGCAGGTTTGCCACCAGGAAATAATTGGGGAACTGGTGAAAATAAAACAAACTTACTGGTGTGGTAATCAGTTGTGCTGCCAGTGACAACGCCGCCATTTGCCATAGCATATCACCCCATTTGCTTTTTATTTGCCATAGCCGGTAGATCTGTTGATAAAACAGCAGGATGCTGAGCACAGCCAGGTATGATAGCTGAAAACCTGCATCTATAGCGAAATACGGATTATAACAAAGCAACAGAAAAGCAGATGCCGCCAGTGTATTGTAAATGCTGCTGTATCGCCCCAATACAAAACGGCCAATGGTAATACCGCTAAACATCACTGCAGAACGCAGTACAGACGCTGATGCACCGGTTAACAATGCAAATCCCCAGAGCACAATGAGTATAACGACAGCCTTCAATACATCTGTCCATTTACGCCGGGGCAACCATTGCAGCATCCATAGCAGTGTACCGTACAACAATGCGAGATGCATCCCTGAAATAGCAATCACGTGAACAATACCCGTGTTACTATAGCTTTGTACAACATCTTTATCCAGATCTTGCCGGTAGCCTATCAGCAAAGCTTCTGCCATACCGGCTTCGGGGCCATCACCAATATATTTTTTCAGGTTGCTCAGGCAGTAATCCCTCGCCTGTAGCAGAAAGCGGGTTAGCACACTACCGCTGTTTCCCGGGAGTTTATGAAAATCCGTCACCCGCAGGTACAACTGATGATAGATTTGTTGTGTAGCACAGTACTGCCGGTAATCAAATGAACCAGGGTTGCCGCTGTTTTTGATCAATTCAGGCCTTTTTGAGACTATTATCTCATCTCCATACGCTAAACAGGGTAGTGTAGAATCCTTCGTAAAATAGACCAGTAAATGGCCTTTAGCGGGCATCCACTTACTATGGTCATTGATGGCTGTTACGGAGACCGTTGTTTTAAAAGAGCGTGCTTTTTCCTGCAATGGCTCTTCTATACGCAATAACAGCGTGGAAGAGTCCTTAGTCATACTATCAAAGAACCCTGACTGGTGGCGGATATCCGCCTGGTACAACAATAAACAACCGCAACAACTTACGAGTATAAACAACAATACGCCAGGCAGGCCGGCAGCTGCAAACCGCAGCTGAACAGGCAATAGCCGGAACAATAACAATCCGCTTATGCTAACCGCTATTATTGGCAACAGGATAAAAAGTGAGCAGGAAATATACAGCTGCAAGGTAATGCCAGCTAAAAGCGGCACTATTAGCCGTAAAAAGGGCGCACGCTTCCAGTACATGGCCGCAAACAATGTAGATTCAAATTGCATATCGGGTTAACTTTTATCTCACTGCTAAACTAGTGGCGAAAAACAGGATAAATGTTTAGCAAATGTTAATAGCAGCCCCATTTTAAGCATATAATATGTATGTATGATAACATGAAAACTTTCGCAATATGAAGTTCATTTTAAAAAGAGTACCTATTATTAATCTTTCATTAATAAACTGATAATCAATTATTATTATATTATGTATTTCCTCATCTGTTATTGATTAGTTAACATCCCTTTTAAATATGATATTATTTGTAAACTGCATTACCGGTCACGCTATTTGTATCGTATCAAGATGCAATAGTCGTGTCTTTAATGGTTATTTTGAGGGAAAAGAAGGAGCCTGATTTTTATCAGGCTCTGTTATTTTCAGCAGGTACCAACTACCTGTTTTCATTAACACAAAAAACCCTCCCAACATAAGCTGGAAGGGTTTCTTCTCAATAGTTATCTTACAAAATATTACTTGCTCAGATACATGCTCTTCTCTTTGTACAACTGTCTGAAGTAAGGATCGCGCAAATCTTTGATAAAGCGGATCGCTTCTCCTGTTGATTTCATTTCAGGTCCGAGCTCTTTGTTTACGCCCGGAAATTTATTGAAAGAGAATACTGGTTCCTTGATAGCAAAGCCAGTGAGCTTCTTTTCAATAGTGAAGTCTTTCAGCATATTAGCACCTATCATTACTTTGGTAGCAATGTTCAGGTAAGGTACCTGGTAAGCTTTGGCGATAAACGGTGTAGTACGGGAAGCACGCGGATTAGCTTCAATCACACATACCAGTCCGTCTTTGATGGCAAATTGTATGTTGATCAAACCGCGGATATTCAGTGCACGTGCAATCTTCTCTGCATAGAACTCCATGGTGGTAACTTCTATCGGCGTAAGGTTGAAGGCAGGCAGCAACGCATGGCTATCACCACTGTGGATACCGGCTGGTTCAATGTGTTCCATCACACCCATTACATGGAAGTCTGTACCATCAAAAATACCATCTATCTCCGCTTCCTGACAACGATCCAGGAAGTGATCAATCAATATTTTATTACCTGGTAAATGTCTCAGCAAACTCAGTACGGATTCTTCCAGTTCTTCTTCGTTGATCACAATTCTCATACGCTGACCGCCTAATACGTAGGAAGGGCGTACCAGTACCGGGTAACCCACTTCTTTTGCTACATCAATAGCATCATCTGTGTTGTACGCAGTACCATATTTAGGGTAAGGAATACCCAGTTCTTTTAACATGTCGGAGAAACGACCGCGGTCTTCTGCAATATCCATGTTATCGAAGGAGGTACCTATTATCTTCACTCCTTTTTCTTCCAGGCGCTTAGCCAGTTTCAATGCTGTTTGTCCACCCAGCTGAACAATCACCCCTTCAGGTTTTTCCAGCTCAATGATTTCCCAGAGATTTTCCCAGAACACAGGCTCAAAGTAGAGCTTATCTGCCATGTCAAAGTCTGTGGAAACTGTTTCAGGGTTACAGTTCACCATGATAGCTTCATAACCGCAATCCTGAATGGCTTGCAATCCATGTGTACAGCAGTAGTCAAACTCAATACCCTGGCCAATTCTGTTAGGACCGGAACCCAGTACGATAATCTTTTTCTTATCAGTACGCTTGCTTTCGTTTTCGGTATCAAACGTAGAGTAGAAGTAAGGCGTTTTTGCTTCAAATTCAGCACTGCAGGTATCTACCATTTTGAAGGTACGCCTGATGTTGAGTTCTTTACGTTTTGCATATACTTCGTCTTCTTCACAGTCGCCAAACAGGATCGACAGCTGTGCATCGGAGAAGCCCATTTTCTTTGCATCTTTCAGCATTTCAAAGGGAACGCTCTGTAGATCATGCTCCAGCAGTTGTTTCTCCAGATTTACGATATCCTGTATCTGGTGCAGGAACCAGCGGTCGATGAATGTAAGCTGATGAATATGTTTTACAGATACACCCGCCATCAAAGCATCTTTGATACGGAAGATACGATCCCAGGTAGGACGTTTTAATTTCTCTATCAGCTGTTCGCTTTTCAGGAGTGATTTACCGTAGTAGCCAAGACCGAGTGCATCGTTCTCCAGGCTCTGACAGGCTTTTTGCAGTGCTTCCGGGAAAGTACGGCCAATTGCCATTACTTCACCAACGGATTTCATTTGCAATCCTAAAGTATCATCAGCACCTTTAAATTTATCAAAGTTCCAGCGTGGCATTTTTACAATCACGTAATCCAAAGCTGGTTCAAAGAAAGCAGAGGTGGTTTTGGTGATCTGATTTTCCAGTTCATCCAAAGTATAGCCTATCGCCAGTTTAGCCGCAATCTTAGCGATTGGGTAACCCGTAGCTTTAGACGCCAGTGCAGAAGAGCGGCTTACGCGCGGATTGATTTCAATGGCAATCAGCTCTTCGTTTTCAGGGTTCAGGGAAAACTGTACGTTACAACCACCGGCAAAATTGCCGAGGTCACGCATCATCATCATTGCCTTGTTACGCATGTCCTGGAAAGCTGTATCGCTCAGGGTCATGGCAGGTGCTACGGTGATGGAATCGCCTGTGTGGATACCCATAGGATCCAGGTTCTCTACGGTACAAATGATAACAACGTTATCATTTTTGTCGCGCAACAGTTCCAGCTCATATTCTTTCCATCCGATTACGGCTTTTTCCACCAGTACTTCATGAATAGGAGAAGCTTTCAAACCACGGTCCAGGGCTTCATCCAGGTCTTCTTTTGCGTGTACGAAACCGCCTCCTGTACCACCCAGGGTAAAGGAAGGACGGATTACCAGTGGAAAGCCTATTTCCTGTGCAAACTCTTTACCTTCCAGGAAGGAGTTAGCAGTTCTTGCAGGCGCAACAGCTATTCCCAGCTGAATCATCCACTGACGGAACTGTTCACGGTCTTCTGCTTTATCGATGGCTTTGATGTCCACACCAATCAGGCGGCAATTGAATTTTTCCCATATTCCCAGCTCGTCCACTTCTTTACAAAGGTTCAGTGCAGTTTGGCCGCCCATAGTGGGTAATACGGCATCTATCTGGTTTTCTTCCAGGATCTGCTCAATGCTTTCCACGGTCAGTGGTAGCAAATAAACCTTATCAGCCATCATTGGATCCGTCATGATGGTGGCCGGGTTGGAATTAATCAATATCACTTTAATTCCTTCTTCCCGCAGCGAACGTGCTGCCTGGGAACCGGAATAGTCAAATTCGCAAGCCTGACCAATAATAATGGGTCCAGAACCGATAATGAGTACAGATTTGATAGATGAGTCTTTTGGCATTTGTGTAATCTATTGAAAATGAAAAACCAAATTGATTTTTCCGCCGTTTGAAGGAACAAAAAAATCGTGCAAAGTTACGGGATTTGAAAATTATAAAGCGAAAAAAGTTTCGTTTGCCGGTAAGATTTTTTTGAAAGATGTTGAATAGCGCTAGTTTTACATATAATAATTATATCATTTAGGAAGGTTATTTACTAAGTTTTATGGAAGAAGAGCTACATCCCTGGGAGGTTATTTTAGGGAAATACGGGCATAAGGCAAATTACATTGAAGGAGACAAAGATCAGCCTAATTATAGCTTTACATTTGATTTAAATTATCAGCAAAAAGATAGTCGTCTTCGTTTTTCATGGAATAATACAAGGAATGATTACATCGAGCAATACAAATTTCGGTGGGACACAGGAGATCCCCGATTGGTAGGACACATATACTGCGGGAAAACTGTGTTGCTTATGGAACTTCCTCAACAACACAACAAGCTAAAAATATATAATGCCGGCTACGTCTATAATCTTCTCAGTTTATTAAACCGGCATAAAGTACAAACAGGCTACGCCAATTTTGATAAAACATTTATCACTATTGTCAAACCCACATCCGTAATTGCAGACATTACTCCTCAACTGGAATACTTACTGGATCCGGATTTCGGCAGATCATTAACGTTGGAAACAGATTATGAAGATGCTATCACATTAAAATTCTATCTACAGTTAAAATTGAACACATTGCTGGAGGATGAAAAACAAATTGAAAAATTATTGAAGCATACAGCAGTACTGGTAGACAGGTTAAGCATGTTCCCTCCAGGCAGCTAGCAGGCGCTAGCGCTGTTTTCCAGTATAATTACTCATCCTCATCTCGCCATATTATCCTAACTTTATTGTCCGCAATTAAATATTTGCGTGCGCACCCCCAAAAGACTGGCACTAAATACTACAACAGCCCTGCGTACAGGGAGTAATTCCAATCTGTTTTCTACACTTTTTACACCCCCAAAACTTAATGTCATGCGTACAGCTGAAGTTCACTATGGAGACAATGGTCATGTTGATCTTGCCGTGCCTAAAGGCACCAAAATGGAAGACATTACCAAATTACAGACAATGGTAATAAAACAAATTAATCCCCGTGGTTGCCAGGCATGCTTATCTGGCGTACATTTCAACATTCGCGAACAGCTGGAAAAGGTAATTAAAGTAGACCTCGACAAAATGGCTGTCATCAAGGATGCAGTTGCTCAGCATTAATCTTTTACACCGTCCCGGTATAGCCGGGACGGTTGCTAAACCTTCTCGCCATGTCACAATTATTATCTCCGGCCAGGATAGGTCATCTCTACAATAAAACTATTCCACAGCTGGGTGTGGGCCTCTTGTACAACCCTTCGCTGGAACTCTACCTGGATGCATGTCCTGATAGCTGCGATTATGTGGAAATTATTCCGGACATGTTTTGGACAGACCACGGAAACAGCCACCAACCAAGATTTGAAGAGATCGAATCCTGGATGAAAGTGCTGGATAAAATAGCTTCAAGGTACCCGTTAACATCTCATAATATCTCCTACTCACTGGGAAGTGCAGGCATCTTCGACAAAAACTATCTGCAAAAAATGAAAGAATGGCATGAACGTTATTCCTTCAAATGGCATAGCGACCATCTCTCCTTTGTAAAGGTGCATAACGACCGGCAGGAGGAGCACAATGCAGGACTGGCGGTACCAGTACCCTACGATTATGAAGTACTGGATATGATAGGTGGACGCATCAATGCTATCAAACGTATCATCAACACGCCTTTCCTTGTAGAGAACAATGTATACTTCATTGATTTACCGGATCAGGAACTTACCGAAACAACATTCCTGAATGAACTATCGCAGGATACGTCCTGCGGCCTGCTGCTGGATATACACAACGTATATACAAATGCCGTGAACCATCATTTTGATGCAAAAGATTTCATTGCGCAACTGGCGCTGGATAAAGTAATAGAAATACATATTGCAGGCGGTAATGACCTGGGTGGTATGTATACCGATTCTCATGCAGGCCCTTGTCCACCGGCAGTTTGGGAATTGCTCGATTATACGTTACCGTTAGTTCCTAATCTGTGCGGTATCACTTTCGAATTTCATGAATCTTATTTTCACCTGCTGCAGTTTGACGGAATTACGCAGGAATTAAACAGGGCTAAAGCGGCCTGGAACTTACATCATAGCTGAAACATATGTCACTGTTATCATTTCAGAAAGCATTAACAGACCTGATTGCCTCACCACAATTATGTTTACAGGTGCGTGCACATCCGGCCGAAACCCTCTCCAGGTACGACCTCACCCCGCGCGAAGTAACACGATTAAAAACAGTGGTGCATCAACAGGGGATGTCGGTTAGCTGTACGTTGTATCGTGTAAACAGGATCACGCCTATTTATACCATGCTGCCTTATACCTGCTTATTATTAGGCCCCGCGTTGATTCCGCTGGCCGAAGAGTTCTGGGAGATATGCAATAAATCTGATTTACAGTTTAAGCGGGAGATAACTTTATTTGGCGATTTTTTATTACAGCAGATAACAACAGGTTCCCTGCAAAACCCTTACCTGGGTGAGATTGTAGCTATGGAGCTGGCGATTAATGAATTAAAATTTTTGCCGAGAACAGCATTACTAAATGCCCCTGTTAATGAAGAAGGTTTACATCCACTCATCCGTCTTGTACCTTTTGATCATGAGCCGGAACCCTTGCTTATTGAACTTTCCAGGATGCAAATACCTCCATTTACAGCAGGTACAGGTGAATATTTTCTGGTGATAGATCACCGGGAAGAAGAGCTGTCATTCAGCACACTGCCCCGTAAAACCGGAGCAGTGGCCTTATAAACGTTATAATTTTATTCTGGAAGACATCACTGCAATAGCTGCTCCCATAACTGCGATCATCGAAAACGACACCCCCAGACTGGTAGCCTGCGCTACAAATCCGATTAAGGGCGGACCAAACAGAAAGCCCAGATAACCTATCGTAGACACCGTTGCCAGCGCCATACCAGGAGATAATACAGTTGATCTTCCCGCAGCGCTGTATACCAATGGTACTACTGCCGAAACCCCTGCTCCCACCAGCATAAAGCCAAACATGGCCGTCAGGAAGTAAGGGAAAATAACTGCTACCATCAAACCCGTAGCCGTTAGTATTCCACTCAGCAGCAACATCTTTTTAACGCCAAACCTGGTCGTCAGCCTGTCTGCCACAAAACGGCCGGAAGCCATGGTGCTCATAAAGGCAGCGTAACCTGCGCCGGATAAGCCATCACGAACATGCAGCGCTCTTCTGAAATACACCCCACTCCAATCAAACATAGTCCCCTCGCATATCATAGAGCACAGCGCAATAATACCCAGTGTGAGCAAAAACATATCTGGCTTTCCAAACAGTGGCTGGTTACCGTTTTCATTGGATACATGCGGTACAATGCGGTTCATGGTAAGCAGGATAATGGTCCACGCAATAGCCGTGATCAACAGGAAATGATAAACAGGTGCCAGGTGTAATCCGACCATGGCCGTACCTATAGCCGCACCGGTAAATCCGGCCACACTCCACAATCCGTGAAAAGAGGCCATAACAGATCTGCCATACATCGCTTCCACGGCTACTGCCTGTGTGTTTACCGCAATGTTAGCCAGGTTACCACAGAAACCAAAAAACACGAGGAATATACTCAGCTCCCAGGATGTTTGGGCAAGGCCCAGCACTGGTAATACAGCCCCATAGGCCACTGCTGCAATGATGAGCACCTGCCTGCTACCAAATTTGGATACCAGCACACCCGCCAGCGGCAAGGATATAATAGAGCCTACCGGCAATGCCAGCAATACGCCGCCTAAACCGGCATCATTTAAACCCAGTGTTTGTTGTATGTCTGGTATGCGGGAAGCCCAGCTGGCAAAGCACAAACCAGTAAGAAAGAATAATGCGCTCACAGCGATGCGCGTATGTCTTTTATTCATTACCATCGTTAGATCCTGTAACATCTCCTATCAGATAAAAGTTAAGCGGATTAGATCACCTGTATACCCAGGTTTAGATACGGTTTCAGCGAAGGCAGGTCAGGATTATCTGTAATAATTGTATCCAAACCTGTGATATCGCATACTTTAAAAGGCTCGGCTGTGCCCATTTTGTCGCTGGTAGCCAGGGCAATAGTTTTGTTGGCAGATTCCACCATCGCACTCTTCACATCTGCTTCTCCCAGATCCAGTCCTGTTACGCCCGCATCCGGATGCAGGCTGCAGATGCCAAGGAAACAAATATCTGCGCGCAGTTTCTGCAACATGCGGATAGTATCCATTCCTCCCGCTGTCTGGGAATCCTTACCTATCAACCCCCCTGTAAATATTATTGCTATTGATGGATGTTCAATCAACTGTGCCACTATGGGAACGCTGTTGGTAATAACTGTGATATGCAGATTCGCGGGAAATAATTTGGCCAGTGTTAAGGTAGAAGTACCACCATCCAGGATAATAGTTTGCCCGTTATGCAGGTAAGACAATGCCTTATGGGCGATATGCTTTTTATCGTCTTCGTGGTATTGAATACGCTCTTTAAAAGAGTAGGGATTGGGAGAGTGCGGAATCGCTCCTCCTCTTACTTTGATGAGCTGTCCGTTCAGGGCCAGGGATTCCAGGTCCCGGCGCACGGTATCTTCAGATACCTGCAAATCGCTGCTAAGCTCTGTTTGCAGTACTTTATGATCTGTTTGCAGCTTTTTCAGAATGTAATCCAGCCTTTCCTCTTTCAACATGTTCATGCCATTTTATGCAATATTATGAAACTTCTTGCAATAATTTGCTAAAAACAGCATAACTTCGCAAAAAACAGCAAATTATAGCAAGAATAGCAATCGACATGGACAATGTTATGGCAGATCTTACGCAGCATTCCCTGGATACCTACGCAAAAGAATATGGGATACAGCTTGATCCTGCTACATTAGACGGCATTCCGGAAGGCAGTGGATTTCCGGAAGGCGTTGTGCTGAAATTTTTAAACACACCAGGATTTTTCAGGAATGCACCTGTAATGGCTGGTAGTCAGGAAGTAATTAAAGCACTATCAGAAAAACATGAAATATTTATAGTTTCTGCTGCGATGGAATTTCCGCTGTCACTGGCGGAAAAACTGGCCTGGTTGAATGAGCATTTCTCTTTTATCAGCTGGCGCAATATTGTTTTCTGTGGTTCTAAAACAATTGTGGAAGCAGATTACATGATAGATGACCACGATAAAAATCTTCGTTATTTTAAAGGAGCGCCGTTATTGTTTACTGCACCACACAACGTAACACTTACAGATTACAAACGGGTGAATAACTGGGAAGAGGTGGCCACATTTTTTGCATTGAGCAATGTGGAAGCGGTTTAAGGCTGGCCTGTTTGTTTGGATTCCAAAGCATTTAACTTTTTTTCCAGTGAACTCACTTTACGAAGGTATTGCTGCGCTTCCATACATTTATCCAGGTAGGCTTCCAGCCAGTTCACCCCTTTCTGTGCCTGTGCCGGATCGGAAAAATAAGCAGGGGTTAATCCTAATACTTCATAGAGTTGGTCCAGCTGCTGTGTACTAAAATGTGTACAATCGCACCAGTCGTTCATTTCAGATACCTGTAAATGTAACTGACTTGCCAGCTGACCAACCTTTATTTTGCGTTGTACAAGATATAACAGCAACAGTTCACCCTGGTGTAAAGGGCTATCATCCAGCGAATCCCATTGATAAAAGGCTGCTTTTGTGATGGGGACGGCCTCCAGCAAGACTTCCAGCTTCTCTCTTTTAATAACTGGCTGAGAAAAATAGCGGTACAATCCCTGTGGGGTGAGGCCTACCTTTTTAGCATAATGAAGAATGACAACATCTTTTTGTCTTAATATTCGCCTTAACCTGGCGCCAGCATGGATATAATATAGAACTGACATTAATATACACCTGTTTTAAATGAAGAGATGGGGTCTCAATTTGTGTATACAAATGTAATAATTTTTAGTTCCTGCAAAAATTATTAATTATCAAAATTGCAGCTGGTCTATTAGTATTTAAAACTAGTCGGGCACAAACTATCAACAAATATCATTATAATAAAAATAATTAATCGTTCTTTTCAGGGCTTTGTTTCCGACAGGCAGCTAATTCTTTTTTTACATGGATCACATCATCTTTCAGGGCAGCATGGCTTTTTAGCAACAGGTTATGTTCTTCCAGCAGTTTATAATATTTCTCTCTCAATATCATCATTTCTTCACTATCAGTACTTCTGGATTCCTGTAGGGCACCGGGATTCAGGAATGCTTCCGCACTCATATCCAATCCTTTTACTACCCGGTCCAGTTCATCGGGCGAGAAGTTCTCCTTCTCAAAAAGGTTATACATCGTGCGGCGGCTCATATTTAAACGGCCTGCCAGCTTACTTTTGTTCAACCCTTTTTCCGCAATAACGTTCTGGAGGCGACTTCCATGGTGAATATTTTTGCCGTTGGTCAACTGCATCGCACCATTCCATCTTACAAATTCATCCACCGTAATTCCAATAAGTGTGCAGAAACGGTCCATGGTGGCGCGTTTCATATCGCCTTTCCGCAAGTGATAGTGCGCAATTTGATTGGTAAACCCCGCCATTTTTGCGAAATCTACTATTTTAATTTTTTTCTGTTTGAGTATCTGCTTTAACCGCTGACCCATGTGTATCAGGCTCGACTGCATCATTTACGTTTTAGATTATAATGCTACAAACAGGACTACACCTGCCTTATTGCCGTATAATTTAACAATTTATATTTCATTTTGTAAATAAAAATATCAAACTGCTGAAAAAAAGACAAGTATGCAACCCAAGTGATTAGTTATGCCGGGGTACTAACAGTAACGCATACACGTCAAATTACAATGAGATGGTATTTATCAATTTGATAAGTAAAAAAACAAAATGATAATGATAGAAAAACTATTATCAATTAATGTGTAAATACTACACACGAGATACGGAATAAATATTTGCAAACACTTCTTTTAATTTCCACAGAACCCTTTACTGCATTGAGTTATATCAGGTATTATTTTTTTCCTGGAAAGTAAAATTTTATAATTATAAATTGCATGATTATAAATATATTTGCTTACACCTAAAATGAAAATATAAGCATGTTCAAAATCGTCACTATTTCATTTGTTAACCATATCCAATAATCAAGTAAACTCACACACTATGAGCAAAGAACCAATTAATGTGTTGCTTGACATTCACACAAAACTTTCCAGTTTTCCTGTCCTGTTCAGGGAGAAAGTATGTGAAGAATGTAATTGGAGCACACCAACCTTTTATCGCAAAATGCGGGGAAAGGATAAACCAAATCCTAAAGAGAAAGGAAAAATTACTCCGGCACTCAGCAATGCAGAAAAGCAGAAAATCATTGAAATTATGGAAGAAGTGTATGCTTCCGGTGGTGAATACATGGAAAAATATCGGAAAGTATCAGCAAAATAATATACGCTATATTCATCCGCTTGTCTGTAAAAGCATCTTCCGATAAAAATACCCGGAGCCCGTAAAGCCTCGCTTTCCTACCCCCGGAATACGAGGCTTTACTATTTTTAAAAAGCGATCAACTAATTTTTTCTTTTTAAAACTAAAACCTTAGTTTTAAAGTAAATAAAGTACCTATATGCATCGCCCTTTAGTCCTATTTGCCAGCCTGATCCTCCTGATCAGCAGCATTCAACCCACACAGGCCCAACAAACGATAGACAGGACCCTTTTAATGGAATACCTGCAAAACCAGCAATATGAAAACGCTATCAGCTACCTGCAACCCAAAGTACAGGCCGATGACAGCAAACAATTATCCCTTCTGGGCTATACGTTTTACCTGGCAGGTAAAATAAAGGAGGCCGCCGCCAACTATGAAAAAGTATTGCAACTGGATAGTAACAACATAGTAGCCCATCAATACCTGGCTACCATCTGCATGCAACAGGAAAATCCTTTGCCGGCCATCGCACATTATTTACGTATTACCCAGCTGCAACCCGGCAATGCCAATGGCTTTAAACAACTAAGCTTTGCCTGCTTTGCAGCACAACAACCTGATACGGCTTTTATATGGTTACAAAAAGCTTATATCCTCAACCCCACAGACCCTAAAGTGGTGGCACGTTTGGGAGAAGAATGGGTAGACAGGAAAAATTATCTCCGGGCAGATGCTATACTCAGTACTTTCCTGCGTAATGATTCATTGCAGCCGACAGTAATCATGACAGCAGTCAGGGCCTCCTTCTTTCTTAAAGATTATGTGCGCTGCACCACTCTGGGCGAGCAGTTGATGCGCATGAACATCGCCTCACCCAATACCTTCAGCTATGTTACAGCTGCTTATTTTAATCTGAAACATTACCAGCAATGTATTGACCTGTACACCTACCTGGTGGCACATAAAGCAGAATCAGAAACCATTATGTACTATGCTGCCATGGCTTACACGGAGCTGAAAAAATATACATTGAGTAATGACCTGTTGCTCGTTTGTATTAATCTGGCCAAATCTAAAAACCTCGACAGTTATTACAGCGGCATGGCTGTCAACTATGAAGGACTTCATCAATTTAAGCCTGCTGTTGCCAGCCTGGATACGGCATACTATCTTTTCCACCAACCCCTGCGCCAATACAGCATTGGTCGCATCTATGAGGTGCATCTCAAAAATAAACCCACCGCTACCCGTTATTATAAACGTTACCTGCAACAAGGCAATCCTGCTAACCCGGAAGAAGCTAAAATTTACAGGTATCTGCGATCCAACATTGAAAAATAATCTGGTTTTAACATGATTTTTTAGAATTCTTCTACTAAACCATCTGGTTTTTCTTAAATTTAATGCCCGTTAGGAAGTGTACTTAAACCAATAAACAATTACGGTGCTATGTCGTACCCATATCAGATCAAGAGTATCGAAGATTATCAACAGGCTTATCAACAAAGCATTGTAGACCCGGAAGCCTTCTGGGCCAATGTAGCAGACCATTTTTACTGGCGTCGTAAATGGGACAAAGTGCTGGACTGGAACTTTAAGGATCCGGAAATCAAGTGGTTTACCGGCGGTAAACTAAATATTACAGAGAACTGCCTGGATCGTCATCTGGGTACTTTAGGCAATACACCCGCTATTATCTGGGAACCCAATGATCCTGAAGAGCGCCATCGTATCATCACTTACCGCGACCTATACAATAAAGTTTGTCAGTTTGCCAATGTGCTGAAAAACAACGGGGTAAAAAAAGGTGACCGTATATGTATTTATATGGGAATGATTCCCGAGCTGGCTATTGCTGTACTGGCCTGTGCACGCATAGGTGCTATCCATTCCGTAGTATTTGGCGGATTCAGTGCGCAATCTATCGCCGATAGAATACAGGATGCACAATGCAACCTGGTTATCACCTGCGACGGTGCATACCGCGGCGCCAAGGACATTCCGCTGAAATCAGTGATAGACGATGCGTTGATGACATGTCCGTCTGTAAAAAAAGTAATCGTTTGTACCCGCACCCGCACGCCGGTAAGTATGCTGAAAGGCAGAGACCTGTGGTGGGAAGATGAAATTAAACAGGTAGAAACTATGGGCAACCCTCCCTGTGCGGCGGAAGAAATGGATGCAGAAGATACCCTGTTCATCCTTTACACCTCCGGTTCTACAGGAAAGCCTAAGGGAGTGGTCCACACTTGCGCAGGCTACATGGTATATGCCAATTATACTTTTGTAAATACCTTCCAATATCAACCTGGTGAAGTTTACTTCTGTACTGCAGATGTGGGCTGGATCACCGGTCACAGCTATATTGTATACGGTCCGTTGAGCGCTGGCGCCACCACCCTCATGTTCGAAGGGGTGCCTACCTATCCGGATGCGGGCAGGTTGTGGGAAATCACGGATAAATTCCGTGTAAACACATTATATACTGCACCAACAGCCATCCGTAGTTTGATGAGCTATGGCCTGGGACCCGTTAACCACAAGGATCTCAGCTCACTGAAAAAACTCGGTAGCGTAGGTGAACCTATCAACGAAGAAGCATGGCATTGGTTTAAAGATAATATCGGTAAAGGCAGATGCCCTATTGTAGATACCTGGTGGCAAACTGAAACCGGTGGTATTATGATCACGCCCATTGCCGGCATTACCAAAGAAAAGCCTGGATATGCCACCCTTCCACTTCCCGGTGTACAACCCATCCTGGTGGATGAAAACGGAAAAGAGATCATTGGCAATGGCGTAAATGGTAACCTCTGTATCAAATTCCCATGGCCTGGTATGCTCCGCACCACCTACGGCGATCATGAACGCTTCCGCAAAACATATTTCTCTACCTACGAAAATCTCTACTTTACCGGAGATGGTTGTATGAGAGATGAAGATGGCTATTACCGCATTACCGGTCGTGTAGATGATGTACTCAATGTAAGCGGCCACCGTATTGGTACTGCCGAAGTAGAAAATGCTATCAACATGCATGCTGGCGTTGTAGAAAGTGCGGTGGTTGGATATCCTCATGATATCAAAGGACAAGGCATCTACGCTTATGTGATTATGGAGAGACTAACACATGATGCGGAACTGACTAAAAAAGATATTGCCCAAACAGTAGCCCGTGTCATTGGGCCTATTGCCAAACCAGACAAGATCCAGATAGTAAGCGGCCTCCCTAAAACCCGTTCAGGTAAAATCATGCGTCGTATCCTGCGTAAGATTGCAGAAAACGACCTGGATAATTTAGGCGATACTTCTACCCTGCTGGACCCTGCTGTAGTAGATGATATCAAAAAAGGAAAACTGTAAAATATTTAGATTTTCACGCAAAGCAGCAAAGTCCGCAAAGGAAATATTTAAAAAATTCCTTGCAGACTTTGCTACTTTGTGCCTTTGCTCCTTTGCGTGAAATAAAAAAGCGCGCACCATACGAGTGGAGCGCGCTCTTCACAGGATCTGACCCGCCGGATATATTGGAGTCATGGTGCAACAACCTAATTAGTTCATTTACACCACTAGATGCCGTACAAGCTGCTTTTCAACGATAAATATACACCGCCTTGCTGCCATCCCCAATCACTACTTAATTATCTGCAAAAATCTTACCGGCGTATCACTACCGGTGTTCCCACTTTTATAATTTCATACAGCTCATTTATATCGGCAGTTTTCATGCTGATGCAGCCCAGCGTCCAGTTGATGCGGCTATCTACATAGTTATCCCGAATCCCGGAATTGTATTCAACCCCATGAATACCAATACCGCCACCAATGCTGGCATTGGCCGATAACTCTCCGGCTGATTGCCGTTCGTGAAATTTAAGCCAGGAATCCTCATTGGGATAATCCAGCAATAAAAAACGGCTCCAGCTTTTATCAAATCTTTTGCTCAGAATATGGAAGGTACCCTCAGGTGTTTTACGATCACCTTCCACTAATTTGTCTGTTTGGTCGCGGTTACCAAACACCACTTTGTAGATTTTCCTCAACGTGACATCTTCATACAAATACAAACGGTAATCGCTCTTATCAATCAATAGAAAAATTTTATCCGGATTAATGTTGGCAACAGTTAATCGCACGTTATACAAATCATTGTCGTTGACAAATCCACTTAGCGGCAGTAGCAACAGGGCGACTACAAGCCAGTAATGACAGCACTTCTTCATAGGTGAATTAAATATGCAGATAACGCTGGCAGACTATAGTTTATTGTAAAAAAAGAAGGCGTGGTGAATAAATCACCGCGCCTTCGTTCCTTTTATTTAGATAGATTAATATCCGAAAATCTCTTCCATAGTGAGTTTTTTCACTTCTCCATACTTCTTGAGGTCGTCCAGACTAACCTTCTTTTCAGAGGCAACAATGCAATAAGTATATGGTTTATTAGCAACGTATTCGTCATGGAATTTCTTCACATCACCGAAATTCATACCTGGAATAGCTTCATACACCTGTTTGCGGATGTCTGTATTCAGTCCCAGTTTTTTTGCAGCGAGATAACTGAAGATTATACCATCATTAGTGATACGTTCTGTTTCAATATCCTGTTTCAGGCCTTCCTTAGCGGTTTCCAACAGTTTATCGGAACGGGGAACATCGTTCAGCAGTTCGTTCATACCTACTACGGCATCATTCATTTTATCTGCCTGGCTACCTACGTAAGCTACTGTAGAATAGCGCTCTCCTTTTTTATCGGGAGATGAATAGTAAGCATATGTGGAGTAAGCCAGTGCCTTGGATTCACGGATGGTCTGGAACACAATAGAGCCCATTCCACCGCCGAAGTAGCTGTTGAATAACATAATAAGACCTGTTTTAGCAGGATCATAAGTATCTGTATTTCTCAACCAGTTTACTTCTGTTTGTACCATATCATAATCTGCAAACAACACCTGGTTTTTAGCCTGGTTATCTTTCGCAAACTTCACCGCAGCAGGCGCTTCTTTAAAAGCAGCAGGCAGTGGGTGCAGTTTTTTCACATCAGCTGCAACAGTCGCCAGTGGCTCAGGACCGTAGTAAATGATAGTATGTTTATAAGAAGGCAGTTCGTGCAGTATGCTGGTCAGTTCAGTAGCTGTAACGCCATCCAGTTCCGCCTGGCTCAACTGATTATTAAACGGATTTTTAGCCCCATACATGGCATAGTTTACTACACCTTTCATGATAGCGCCCTTATTCAGCTTACTATCCGCACGTGATTTCTGTAAGCGTCCTTTCAAAGATGCAAGGGCTTCTTCGTTAGGTTTACAGTTAGCAATTACGTGTTCAAACAAGGTTACTGCTTTGTCGAAATTCTCCTGTAATCCACTGATAACAATAGATGTGTTTTCATTGGTAGCAGACACACTAAAGTTGCAGGCAATGTTGTAGAATTCCTTGCTGATTTGCTCAGAAGTATATTTATCTGTGCTCAGGAATTGCAGGTATTGCGCTGCCAGGGCCAGTTTCTTATTATTCCAGTTACCCATATCAAAACGATAGTACAAGCGGAAAAGGCCATTGTCCTTATTCTGTACGTACATCATTTCAGTATTACCGATGGTTGTTTTCTGGATATCTTTTTCATAATCCAGCCACTGTGGCTTCACTGGTGTTGCAGGAATAGCAGATATTTTTTTCAGGAACGCAGATTGTGCTTCACGGTTTACTTCTACCGGTGTGATAACAGGTTTCTCTACTTTCTGAATGTTTTTATCTTCTCCTTTACGTTTGTAAACAATTACATAATTATCGTTGAGAAATTTATTAGCATAATCAACGATTTGTTTTTTGGTTACACTGCTCATATCATCTACGTAAGCTACATCATAAGCCCAGTTTTGGCCTTTGCTTTTAATGAAGCCATCCATCATGGAGGTAGCGCGGTTGTTATTACTTTCCAGTCCCTGGAGTTCAGCCAGTTTCGCGTTGTTAACAATGGCTTTCACCAGTGTTTCGTCAAATTCACCTTTCTTCAGAATATCCAACTGACCCAGCAGCAGGGCTTTCACTTCTTCCAGTGTTTGGCCTTGTTTAGCTTTACCGCTGAGGGAAAGAATAGAATAATCTTTCAGGCTCATGGAGTTAGCACTTGCATTGAGCACTTTCTGTTGTTTGTTGATATTCAGATCCAGTAAACCTGCTTTGCCATTTTGCAGGATGCTGGACATTACGCCCAACACTATGTTAGATTTGGTATCCAGCGCGCCTGGCATTCTGAAAGCAATATCAATGCTTTCTGCATCAGGTCCGAATACTTCTTTTACGATAGGTGCTTTGATAGGAGCTTCCGGAGCGGGTTTATATTCCTTTACCGGCGTTGTTTTCATGTAACTGAATTTCTGATCGATGGATTTGATTACATAGTCCGGATCAAAATCTCCTGCCATTACCACTGCCATGTTGTTAGGCACATAGTATTCATTATAGAACTGGCGGATAGCCTTCAGGTTTGGATTTTTAAGGTGCTCCACGGTACCAATGGTAGATTGCTGACCATAGTTATGTGTGGGGAACAGGGCAGCCAGCATTGTTTCATATACTTTGCGGCCGTCATTATCCAGACCACGGTTCTTTTCTTCGTACACTGCTTCCAGTTCAGTATGGAACAGGCGGAAAACCGGATCCCTGAAGCGTTCTGCCTGAACGGTCAGGTATTTATCGATAGCGTTGGAAGGAATATCTTCTTCGTAAATGGTTTCTTCCACCCAGGTATGTGCGTTGGTACCTTGCGCACCCATGCCCGACATCATTTTGTCGTATTCATTGGCAATTGCGTATTTGGCAGCAACACCGGAAACGCTGTCAATTTCATGGTACACCGCTTTGCGGGCAGCAGGATCAACGGTTTTGTTGTACTTGTCATACAGGTTAGATACCTGGTCTATTAAAGGCTTTTCTTTTGCCCAATCCAGGGAACCATATTGACTGGTACCTTTAAACAACAGATGCTCCAGGTAGTGTGCCAGCCCTGTATGATCTTTAGGATCATTATCGCTACCTGCGCGGGTACCGATCAATGTTTGTATACGTGGCTCTTTATTATTTACACTCAGGATAACTGTCAGGCCGTTTTTCAAGGTATACAAACGGGCCTTCATGGGGTCATTGGAGATGTACTTATAGGTATAACCTCCGGAAGTGGCCTCTTTCCATTGATACTTGCCTTGCGCCCCTGCCATTTGCAGCGAGCAGGCAAATAAGAGTAATAATACGACTCTTTTAAGACTCATACGATAGTTGGTTTTTAGAAATTGTTATATCAAATATAACCGGAAGTGGAAAATAATGAGTGGAAAAACAGGGAAATTTGTATGAACGGTATGGCCACAGGAAAAACAACCGATTGTTCAAATGAAAATCAGCAAGCCGGGGTACATTGATTATAGGTGCAGGGAAATCAGGGAGTAAGACTGTTGAGTATTGAGTACTGTCCTCTTACTACTGCCATATCAAACATAAGGGAATCCTTTGCTGCGTGCCTGGATTCTTTTTTTGACTGGCTCCTGTTTTTAGCATGAATTGCAACAACCTGTGGTAAGGTAGTACTAGTGGGAGTTCCACTAATAGTGGCTTTTACCAGCGAAATATTATCTACTGGTGCTGCTGCCACGGGAATAATGGCCATTGGTAATTGCTGCGCTTGATCTGATACATTAGTTTTCTCAAGACTAACACCTAACAATCTTTTATCGCAGGAGTGCACCCACGCAATACAACCAATACACGCCATCAGAGCAACAAAGGAACGCATAAACACAATTTAGAACTGGCTAAAATACTCAAAACCCGTTCAATCGGATGCCGATTGAAAACGGATATTGCTGTAATCCGTAATCATGTAAAGGCGTAAGGGCAAAATTTGCATACAACTTAACTGGTCCGTAACCAAGTTCGCTGGTTAACCCAAAACGCCATTTGTTAAGGTTGAAGTCATCGGTTTTCCTCACTTTGCCTCTCTCCTGACTCACCTGTTTTGTTCTGGACTTGAGCAGATAACCACCAGAGACACCGAAACTCGCCTGAAACGCACGGTTCGGGTGAGCGGGGTTAGAATTAAAATTCAGCATTACCGGTATGGATATGTATTCGGCAAAAAGCTTATTTTTTGAAAATTCTACGGAATCCCTAATTATCTGTGTTGGATATCCCGGTAAATATGTGATGCTCCGGGCATACCTGTAATTATTCATCTCCAGTCCTAAAGCATATAACAAGTTAAGTTTGTGTTTTGTTATATTAAGTCGCTGCTCAAATAACCAGATGTTTATATTGATCGATTTTCCAGTGATAAGTTTAAATTCAGATGGAGTTAAAGGTTCACTTGCGTCTCTTGGAGCAAAATTAGCAAGGCCTGCAGCCGAATAATCGTAGGATTTACTAACAGCGGAAGCGATAACTCCGTTGTAATATTGTGTGGTATTGGGGTAATAGTTTACAAAGCTCGCGCCGCCATAGTCGCTGCGATCAATATAATTATTGAAGCCAAGGTCAAAAACAAACCACCTGGTCTGCAAATTCTTTTTCAGTTTATTACGGGCATAAGCGGTATCGCTATAAAATTTATAGCTATTGCGGCCTTTTTCATTTTTGCCTTTGAGTATGATCAATCCTTTGATCTGAATGGTATCCGGCGTTGCCGGCGCAGTTTTAGGAGTATCTGCTTTTTGTGCATGAGCCCACCCTCCACATAATACCAGTAACAAGACGAGTAAAACTTTATGCTTCATATGCTACTATTACCATGATTTATTATTTATTCCTTTTCCGGGAGAAAAACTTAGCCACATTAGTTACTTTATCAAGTATTTTGCTATCGCTGCCACTCACTGACATAATCAGTTCTCCCTTTACGGCTCCCTGTGCAGGTGCAGCAATTATATTGTTAGCTGTGACATTGTTATTATTATTGGTGGCAGGCATATTTGCTGCCAGTACAGTTTCTTTATTAACAGGGGCGCTGATACCAGTAACAATCTGCGTAGTACTGGCCTGTTGCAGATGCTTTTCTACCACTTCATCCATCGTATTACGCGGGGATGGCAGCTGAGACATCACTGGTCCGTCCACCCTGGGAGCTGAAACGTCTGCTATCTCCTGTTTTTTTACCGGTGCAGCTACTGCTGCTTTTTTCACGGGTACAGTGGTTGTTTTATTGTTTTTTGCTACCACTGGTTGTACTACTTCCGGAACAACAGGTGTTACAACAGTAGTAACAGGTGTAGGCGAAGGTATAGCCACTGTCTTTTTCACTGCGCTGGCGATCACTGGTGGCTGGTGTGACAGATTCCCTGATGGCAGCATCCAGATAACTAAACCTGCTATCACAGCGGCTGCCGCAGCTCCCCACCACATGCGCCGATAAACAAACGCCGGTTTGTTTTCACTGCTTCTATATAAAACAGCTTTATGTGCAAATACTATTTCGGTATCCGGTTGTAATTTTACGACCTGCAGCAAGTCCAATTCCCTTTGTGCTGCCGGATGCTGACGCAGATATTCCTGCAAGGTTTGCTCTTCTGCTGCTGTAAGCTCTCCATCAATATGCCCCAACAGGAGCGCCTCGTAATCCACATCTCCGGCAAATCCGGTCCGGTATAAGGCCGCTTTGTTATCAAATACGATCTGCTCATCCGGCACTATGCGGACACCCTCCAGCAAATCAAGCTCCTGCCTGATTTGAGGATGCTGTTGCAGGAAAAGCTCCAATGCAGTCAGTTCCGCCTCATTCAGCTCTCCATCAATGTAGCTGAGGAGGTAAGACTCGTAATTTGATATGTTGATCTCTATTGACAAAAATTCTACTTATTATTAATTAATTAGCAATTATAGAAATATCATATAACATTTTCCATCTTCACCAGGTAATTTTTCAGATGAATCCTGGCGCGATGCAGGTAAACCTTTACCTGTGAAGGGTTCAGATCCATCATCTCCCCTATCTCTTCATACGTATATCCTTCATAATCCTTTAGCAGTACCAGTGAACGTTGTACTTCGCTCAACTTTGACAATGCTTTTTCAATTACCTCTTTCGCGTTATGAACCTTGTGTTCTGATATCTTCTCTTCATCTTTAAACTGATCTACCAGTGTTATCCGCTTTATCTTACGTACATGATCGATCATATTGTGGTAGCCAACTGTGAACAGGTATGACTTAGCCTTTTCAAAAGGCACATCCTGGCAGTGCTTCCACAATATCTCGAATGAATTCTGTACTACGTCCCTGGCGTCTTCCGCGTGCTCTAGATTTTTGACGATAAAGCGGAATAGATTGTCCGAATACAGATCCACACATTTATTGTACTCCTTTTCCGTCATTCCGGTGGTGCGGGATTTTAGTGCTAAGTTCCGACAAATACTTTAATACCTATCATTGACAAAATCCATCTTTGTTACCCACACCTACGCTAAATCAGCATCCACCTCCTCATTTTGTAGTAACAGTTTCTTTCAAACTGATGATCAATCCTTTAGCCGATAAACACGTTTCATATCTCAACATTAAAGGACAGTTCTTCAGTTTTTCACTACATGGCATTTACAATCATGATAGTACTATGACGGAGGGCAACTACTAAATGTTACACCTGGGTCAAACTTTTTACCTATAGAACCGTTACTGATTTACGCGAGGGATAATCGTAATACATTTATTGCCCATAACTTTGGTAGATCCTTTAAAATATTGCAATTTATATGAATAAGACGTTTACAACCCGTTTACGGGAAGAACTGGATGAAATCAATAAAGCCGGGCTGTATAAGAGAGAGCGCATTATTACATCTGAGCAGGGAGCTGAAATACAGGTTGGTGGCAAGACTGTACTTAATTTTTGTGCCAATAACTACCTGGGACTATCTTCCCATCCAGCTGTGGTAAAAGCTGCGAAAGAAGCGATTGACACACATGGTTATGGAATGAGTAGTGTTCGCTTCATTTGCGGTACACAGGATATTCACAGGGAACTGGAAGAAAAAATCTCCAAATTTCTGGGCACCGAGGATACTATTTTATATGTGGCAGCCTTTGATGCCAATGGTGGGGTATTTGAGCCGCTTTTCAACGAGCAGGATGCTATCATTTCTGACGCCTTGAATCATGCGTCTATCATTGATGGGGTGCGTTTGTGCAAGGCGCAGCGTTTCCGCTATGAGCATAATAACATGGCTGATCTGGAAGCAAAACTCCAGGAAGCAAAAGACTGCCGCAGCCGCATTATCGTTACTGATGGCTCTTTCAGCATGGATGGCACCATTGCCCAACTGGACAAGATCTGTGATCTGGCAGATAAATATAATGCGATTGTAATGACTGATGAGAGCCATTCTTCCGGCTTCCTCGGCAAAACCGGTCGCGGTACCCACGAATACTGTGGTGTAATGGGTCGTGTGGATATCATCACCGGCACATTGGGCAAAGCCCTGGGCGGTGCTTCCGGCGGTTTCACCAGCGGACCTAAAGAAGTAATAGACATCCTGCGCCAGCGCAGCCGTCCTTACCTGTTCTCCAACTCCGTGGCGCCCAGCATTGTAGGTGCTTCTATAGCCGTACTGGATATGCTCAGCGAAACCACCGCGCTGCGCGATAAGCTGGAATACAACACCAGATACTTCCGTACCAAAATGACCGAAGTGGGCTTTGATATTAAACCCGGCGATCATCCTATTGTTCCGGTAATGCTCTATGACGCAGTACTGAGTCAGCAGTTTGCTGATAAGCTGCTGCAGGAAGGTATTTATGTAATTGGCTTCTTCTTCCCGGTAGTGGCGAAGGGACAAGCGCGCATCCGCGTACAGCTGAGCGCCGGCCATGAGCAGGAACACCTGGACAAAGCCATTGCAGCCTTTACCAAAGTGGGTAAGGAGTTGGGTGTAATCAAATAATATTTCACGCAAAGGAGCATAAGGAGCAAAGGCGCAAAGATTATTTAAATGATCTTTGCGCCTTTGCTCCTTATGCTCCTTTGCGTGAAATATCGCTTACTTTTGCAACTTATAATTTAATCATTATGCTGATGAAACGACTTGGCTGGATGTTTTTAGCGATAGGCCTTTCTCTGGCCGCCTGTGCACCCAATAACGTAAAGGAAGAAAAAAGCTGGGAAAAATATTTTTCCAAATACAAGGTGGAAGGCACCTTCATGTTGTTTAATAACAGTCAGGGAGAGTTTAAAGTATATAACCTGGAAAGAGCCAAACAGCGTTTCCTTCCAGCATCTACATTTAAAATACTTAATGCCCTGGTAGGTTTACACACCGGTGCGATCAAAGATACCGGCATGGTAATTCCCTGGGATGGCGTTACCCGGCAGTCTCCCTCCTGGAATCAGGACCTGAGCATGGCACAGGCATTTAAACTATCCGCGGTGCCTTATTTCCAGGAAGTGGCCCGTCGCATAGGCAAGCCCACCATGCAGTTGTGGCTGGATTCCATAAAATATGGCAATATGAAAATAAGCCGTATAGATACCTTCTGGCTGGACAACTCCCTGCTGATCTCTCCTGATGAGGAACTGGGCTTTGTGAAAAAGCTATATTTCGATCAGTTACCATTTGCAAAAACTACGATGAAAAGTGTGCGTGATGTGATGCTTATGGAAAAAACACCTAAATATGAACTATCCTATAAAACAGGATGGGGCAATAACGGTGCAAAGAAAATAGGCTGGATTGTAGGCTGGATCGAGGAAAACAGGCATCCTTCCTTTTTTGTACTGAACATAGAAACAGAAGATCCGAACTTTGATATCGCCAAAAACCGCATGGATATACTGAGAAGTATTCTTACCGACGCCGGTTATTTTAAAGGTGAGATGTAGATCTTTTTTATGCAGATATTTAGTTTCAGATAAAGATCTCCTCCTGAAACTAAATATCTGCATAACTGCATCCGAAAACCCCAAAATGATATTGGATCGTTAAAAAAACGATAAAACCCCATCTCCCCGGCTTGCAATACGTGACAAAAAAATTATTTTTGATATCTTACCTGGTTTACTACCGGTAACGAATATCTTAAAGTCGAATATGTTACGATTTCAGCATAGTGAATATTTATGGGCATTAGCCCTCCTCCTGCTACTACAGGTGGCCTTTCTCGGCGTATCCTGGTGGAAACGCCGTTCAATTCGCCGTATCGGTGATCCGGTGCTGGTAGAAAAGCTTTTTACCGGCTACTCCCGTAAACTCTTTGTATTAAAGTTCCTGCTGATTTTCCTGGCGTTCTTTTTTGGTGTAATCGGACTGGCCAACCTGCAAAAAGGCAGCCGCATGGAAAAGATCACCCGCAAGGGCGTGGATGTGGTGATTGCCCTGGACGTTAGTAAAAGTATGCTCGCCACTGATGTACAACCCGACAGGCTAACCCGCGCCAAACAATTGATCAGCAAGCTAATGGACAAGCTGGACAATGACCGTGTAGGATTGGTGGTATTTGCCGGCAACGCTTATTTACAAATGCCGCTCACAGTAGATTATTCTGCGGCAAAAATGTATCTCAGCACTGTATCCCCGGATATGATACCTTCACAAGGCACTGCGATAGGGCAGGCTATACAGGTATCTGATGACGCTTTTAATAAAAAAGAACGCAAACATAAAGCGATGATCCTTATCTCCGATGGAGAGGATCATGATGAAACAGCCATTCAGCGTACCAAAGCAGCTTTTGAAAATGGTGCGGTTACCAATACCATCGGCATAGGCTCTGTAGCTGGTTCTCCCCTGCCTGATCCCGAAACAGGTACTTATAAAAAGGACAGGCAAGGTAATACAGTGATTTCCAAACTGAATGAGGAAGAACTCAAAGGCATTGCTGCTGCGGGCAGAGGCATTTATCAACACCTCGATAACAATACAGATGATGTGGTGAATACGCTGGCGGCTAAAATAGACAGCATGGAACAGAAAGAGTTCGGAGAAAATGTATTCACAGATTACAACAGTTATTTTCAATATTTCCTGGGCGTGAGCCTGGCACTGCTGCTCATTGAATTTTTTATCCCGGAGGTACGTCGCAAACGCCCTACCCCGGCTACTCAGGCAGCTTAATTTATATACCGGATCATGAAAATTACGTTCCTAAAATATTGTTTTATTACTACGGTAGCACTCTTCACAGGCATTATAGCCTTTGCGCAGAATGGGACCAACAAGTATATCCGCAAGGGTAACGACCTGTATAAAAAACAGCAGTTTACGGATGCGGAAGCCAACTATAAAAAGGCATTGGAGCAAAATGCGCAATCAGCCATTGGTAGCTACAACCTGGGAAACTCCCTTTACCAGCAAAAGCGCTATGATGATGCCCGTTCACAATACGCCAACAGCCTGAAACTAGGCGGTAAACCTGATATAAAGTCCGACGCAGACTATAACATCGGGAATACTTTTATGGAAGGCAAAAAGTGGGAAGAAAGTATCAAATCCTACAAGCAGGCGCTAAAAATAAATCCTGCAGATGAAGACGCACGCTATAACCTGGCTTATGCACAGGCAATGCTGAAGAAGCAACAACAAGGCGGTGGCGGCGACAATAAAAAAGATAAGAAGGATAAAAACAAAGACAAGAATAAGAACGATAAGAACAAAGATAAAGACAAACAGGACAAGGATAAGCAGGATAAGGACAAACAAGACAAGGATAAAAACAAAGATCAAAACAAAGACAAACAGAATAAAGACCAGAACAAAGACAAAGAGGACCAGCAGAAGCCGGAACCACAGCCCAGCAAGCTAAACAAACAGGAAGCAGAACGTTTACTGCAGGCCTTGTCGCAGGAAGAAAAGAAACTGCAGGATAAAGCCAAAAAAGTAAAAGGTCAGCCTATGCAAGCCGAAAAAGATTGGTAGTCTTTTATTCATCTTTATATACATCAACATCCAAAAGGAGGCAACTTACTTTTGGATGTTTTATTTACAGGAAGATGGTAAAGTGCCTGTAAATTTTTTATATGCCTTGATGAAATGATTCTGATCATAATAACCATTATCCAGCGCAATGCCCGTGAGGGGCTGTGCAGTAAGCTGTACATCAAAATAAGCATGCAGAAACCGGATATTATTGATGTATGTTTTAGGTGTAACACCAACGGCTCTACGAAAATTCCGCTCCAACCATTTATAATTCACCTTCAGCGTGGTGCATAATTGCGCAACTGTTAACCGGCCTTTACATTCCCTGATACTTGCTGTGGCAGCCTGTAACAAAAAATTACCGGTTGTATTATGTAAGAGCTGCTGCTCCAAAAAAGTATTCAATATTTTTGCCTGTTGTAGCTGAGATGATTTTCGTATATCTGTTAACGGTAGCAAAGACGATTCCCACAATTTAGCAATGGGCAATAAAACATCCGGTAGTTGCGGCTTTATATGAGATAATCCATCAGCAGTAAATTTCACTATCAGCAACCGCATACCCGCTGTTAGTTTTTCTATGTAAGTATTCTCCAGCGTTCCATTACAAAAAAATGCATCCCTGATCTCCATGTCACAATTGCCTGTAAATTTAATGGTTGCTGTATCCAGGAGAATCACCAGGGCTGGTTGTCCATCTAAAGCTGCCCATGTTTTTTTGTTGTGAAGATGGGTATACCAATAGTAGCATTCTACCACCGGCAATAGCGCTACCGACGGCAACATAGCCATCACAGCCGGTGAAGGCTGGTTACGAAAAATATGTGCAAGAATATCTACCGGCATATCTGTTCAAAATTACAGATAAAAAATCTGTACATTTTACAAGTGTCTAAAATCTACTATTGCAGGGAAGAGTATAAGTTTTTCTTTGTAAAAAGCTTCACATGATATTACCCATTATCCCGTATGGCGCGGCTGTATTGCGTCTTGTGTGTCAGAATATAACACCCGATACACCTGGATTAAGCCAGTTGATCACTAACATGTGGGCTACGCTGGAACGTGCCAAAGGCGCGGGTTTGGCAGCACCACAGGTTAACAGGCCTTACCGGTTGTTCCTGGTAACTGCCATTGATTTTAAGGCTGTATTTATTAATGCACGTATCCTGGAATATAGTGAGGAAACAAATATAGATACCGAAGGCTGCCTGAGTATACCCGGTATCTGGGAAGAAGTGGAACGTTCGCAAAGTATTCTCCTGGAGTACCAGGATGAACACTTTGTTACACATACCTGTACATTCAGTGGTGATATTGCCCGGGCGATACAACATGAATACGATCATACCAACGGAAAGCTATACCTGGACTACCTTCCGGCATTACGCAGATCATTATTGAAGAATAAATTGCAGGACATTGCAAAGGGGAAAATAAAAGCCGCTTATCCGATGAAGGTGTTGTAAATAAAAAACCGGAATAAGACTATTCCGGCCGTTTTACCTAAACCTACAACTGTTACGCGGTGTAACAATTCTCTTTAAAATATCTTTAAAGCAACAGCGCTCCCACAGAGGGAAGCGCTGTAATGCTAACTGAATTGAGGAGGGTGTTTGCTATTGCTACAGGTCTGTCTTTGCATTACACTTCATAGCCGATTAATTGTTTTATTCATCACTCTAATCCATTAATCCACAAACACCTCCTCCACCTTAAACACACATTATTTTGCGACCGCCTGTAATAGCGTTCCTTCTTTTATTTCATCACTGCCATTTTGCACCAGCTGATCATTATCTGATAAGTTGCCGAATATTTCCACCAATCCGTTAGATTCGTTACCACGCCGTACAGGCACCCATACCGCTTTATTATTCACGGATTTGATCACAAATACTTTTTCAGAATTGCTGACGATAGCTGACTTAGGCACCACATACATCTCTTTTTTACCAGGCAGTGGCATCTGTACTTCTGCATACATACCAGGCAGCAGTCTTCTCTCTTTGTTGGTGATATCCATTTCCAGTATTTCGGAGCGCAGCTTCACATCCAGACTACCGGCAATACGATTTACATGTGCCGTGAAAGTATCCCCGGGTAAGGATTTCACAGTAAACCGTACATCACCTGCATGGTGCGCATCATCAGTATAAATCTCAGGCACGGCTACGGACAAACGTAGTTTTTGTTGTTCTTCCAGGCGGAACAGTGGCTTATCAGAGCCTTTACCAGCCGGTCCTACATAGGTACCCGGATGCACATTACGCTGACTGATTACACCGCTGAAAGGTGCGCGGATAGTGAGGTAAGTGAGCATCTGTTGCACCTCGTGGTAAGATGATCTGGATGATAATAATTCGGCACTATCAGCACTCATTTTTTCAAACGCCATATCCAGGTCGTTGGGAGATATGGTTCCGGGCACTTTACTTGTTTTCAGCAAACGTTCGTAAGTGGCGCGGCTGGCGCGAAACATGGCTTCTTTGGTATGCAAACGCGATTGTGCTTCCAGCAATTGTGTATTCATTTCCGGGGCTTCCAGTGTGGCTAATACCTGGCCTGCAGCCACCTGGCTGCCCAAATCCACACTCACATTTTTCACATAACTGTTCACCTTAGCATACAGATCTGCAAACTGGAAGGGCTTTATTTCTCCCGGCAATTTGAGAGAGGCATCCAGCTGACCTTTTTGCAGGTGAATAATTTTCACCTGTACTCCCTGGCTTTCGGTATGGGTTTCATCTTCTGCCTGTGTGTTGTGGCAGGAGGAAAAAAACAAACCTATTGGTAATAATGCAGCAGCCGTCATGACCCGGTACGACAGGCTGTATTTTTTTACATTCATGATATTGGTATGTCGTTTAGTCATTATAGTTATACTTGTAAAAACCATTTATTAAACACGCTTTGCGCCAGGAACATAATGCTCACTGTTTGTATCTTCAGGATCCAGTGATACGGATTTAACAGTAGTTTTCTGTTGTACCCAGGAAAATATCAATGGCAGAATAAACAAGGATGCAAAAGTACTGGCGATCAATCCCCCAATTACAGCACGCCCCAGCGGAGCAGTCTGATCACCGGCCTCTCCCAGTCCGGAAGCCATTGGTATCATACCTGCCACCATCGCAATACTTGTCATCAGGATAGGACGCAGGCGAATAGAAGTCCCTTCCAGTGCAGATCTGCGGGCGTCATGATTTTCCAGTCGTAATTTCTCTGCATTCGTTACCAGCAAGATCGCATTGGCTACCGATACCCCTACAGACATAATTATACCCATGTACGATTGCAGGTTGAGTGTGGAACCCGTTAACAACAACATGATTAAGGAACCCGCTAATACTGCTGGAATGGTAGACACTACTACCAATGCTACTTTGAACGACTGGAAGTTGGCTGCCAGTAACAACAGTATTACAATGATGGCCACCAGCAATCCGGATTGCAGGCTTCCCAGTGTTTCGTCGAGCAGGTTCATCAAACCACGCTTTTCCACAGTGATACCGCGGGGTGGTTCACCCGCATGCTTGATGGCCGCAGCTACTGCAGTAGAAGCACTTCCCAGATCTTTCTTATAAATATTGGCACCAATAGAAACAATTCTCACCGGGCCAATACGATCATATTCTCCTACTACTGTATCAGACTGTAAGGTGGCTACATCTCCCAAAGAAGGACGTGTTTTATCTTTGCTGATAGGAATTGCAGCTATATCATTTATGCTGGTCATTTCATTTTCCGGCACAGATATCTGCACAAAATATGAAGTCGCATTTTTTTCATCCAGCCAGTTATTTTTTTCTGTAAAACGACTGGAAGAAGTAGAAGCTGTTAATGATTTAGCGATATCAGTTACACTCACGCCCAGCTGGCCGGCCCGCTCCCTGTCGATGTTTATACGGATAGCCGGGTAATCCATTGCCTGATTAATTTGCACATCACGCAGGTAAGGGATCTTTTTCATTTCTTCCAATACCTTCTTTGCAAAGGGCACGCTTTCTTTTAAATTTTTACCCATCACCGCAATTTCAATCGGGGTGGTAGCACCCTGACTCATTACTTTATCGGTGAGATCAATTGGCTCAAAACTCATTTTCACTTCCGGCATTTGTTCATGGATACGCTTGCGCAATTTCTCCTTAAACTCGTCCATGTTTACTTTATAATCTTCTTTCAGATTTACCTGTAATACCGCCTCATTGGGCGTAGCCATGAACAGGTAAATGGGGTTGGTAGAATAAGAAGACGGATGTGTACCGACGAAGGAGGAGGTAATGTCGATGTTTTTAGCACCGACAATCTCCTTCAAAATGTCCGTCGATTTTATAAGCATGGTTTCCGTCCGTTCCAGGCGGGTTCCGGTTGGCTCTTTAAGGCGCAACTGGAATTGTCCGTTATTCAGTTTAGGTAAAATATCGCGGCCGATGATGCTCACACAAAGTATTACCAGTCCGATGATGCCTATGAAATAAGCGCCTATCGCTAATTTGCGCCTTTTCAACAACGCTTCCAGCCATCCTATAAAGCGCAGCTTAAAGCGGTCGAAGCCGGAAATAGTTTTACGATGTTGTCTTTCAGCTGCAATTTCTGTTTCTATATAACCTGCAGTTTTATGCGGATCATCGCTATGTACATGATGTTGAAATTTCTCTGCTTTCAACATCCAGTTTGCTAAAATAGGTACCAGTGTTTGTGACAACAGGTAAGAGGCAATCATCGAAAATCCGATGGCCAGTGATAATGGCATGAACATCGAGCGGGGCACACCTTTCATGGTAAACGAGGGTGCAAACACAGCAAGGATACAAAACAGGATCAGCAGTTTCGGAAAGGCAATTTCCTGACAGGCATGCCAGATGGCCTGAGCTTTGGGCTTGCCCATCTCCAGGTGCTGGTGTATGTTTTCAATTGTTACTGTAGACTCATCTACCAGGATACCGATGGCCAGCGCCAAACCACTCAGCGTCATGATGTTGATGGTTTGTCCTACCATCTTCAAACACATCACGCCAATGATGATAGACACAGGAATAGTAATAATAACGATGTAAGCACTACGACGATCTCCCAGGAACAGCAACACCATTAAAGCGGTGAGTACCGCGCCTATCACACCTTCACTGATCAAACTTTTCACAGCATTGATCACGTATACGCTCTGGTCAAATACAAAAGATATTTTTACATCTTCCGGTAATAACTTCTGGATATTTGGTAAAGCTTCTTTCAGGTTATTTACAACTGTCCAGGTAGAGGCATCTGCTGTTTTGATGATAGGCAGATACACAGAGCGTTTCCCGTTGATCACCGCATAGCTGCTGGTAATATCCGCCGCATCTTCCACCTTGGCCACATCGCGTACAAATACAGTTGGGCCATCTCCCATTACCAGCGGAATATTTTCAAACTCCTTCACCGTACGTATCACAGTATTAGTAGGGGTGAGATAAGTAATATCACCAATACGAACGTTACCTGCAGGTGATATCTGGTTATTATCTTTCACGGCCGCTACTACCTGATCGGCGGTAAGATGATGACTACGCATCAGTTCCGGATCTACGTGAATAACGATAGTACGTGAGTTACCACCAAAAGGAGCTGGTGAGGTAAGACCTGCAATACGGCTGAAAGACGGACGCACCACCGTCATTGCCAGATCCTGCAATTCATTGTTGGTGCGGGTAGGACTGCTCAGCGCCAACTGCCCGATAGGCAATGTAGACGCATCAAAGCGAATGATAAAAGGCGGTTGCGTGCCAGACGGCATCGAAGCAAATGCACGATTGGCCATGGCTGTCACTTCCGCCGCGGCTTGCGCCATATTAGTTCCCTCGTAAAAGGAGATCTTAATCATGGTGAGACCCTGGATATTCTTAGCCTCAATATCTTTTACACCTGTAACGTAAAGGAAAAGGTTCTGATAGTTGGTAGCAATGAAACCTTCCATCTGCTGTGGAGACATGCCACCATAAGGTTGCGACACATAGATAGCCGGCAGGTTAAGGTCCGGGAAGATATCAATTTTTATATCCCGCGTAGATTGTATACCAAAAAACAACAGCCCCATCACGATTACAATGATGGCTATTGGTTTTTGTAATGCGGTTTTAATCAGATTCATATAGTTGTGTTCAGAAAATGAAAGCAATTTTAGCTTTTAGCAGTTAGCGATTAGCTGTTAGCTAAATGCGCTAACTGCTAAAAGCTATTTACAGTTGATTCAAAAAAAGTTGCAGATCTCCTACAGTAGCTGATTTATAAAGGATAGCCTGCCACACACCATTGTAGGCAATATCCCTGTCGGTTTCTGCCCGGTTAATGTTATACAGGGCCTGCGCCAAATCAGCGATGTTAGACAACCCGTTTTCATACAACGTACTTTTCTGAAGAAACGCATCGCTGGCAGCTTTCAGGCCAACAGGTGCTTCCCGGTATTTTTTCACCGCATTACCAATCTGTTGTTCAGACAACTGTAACTGGTGTTGCAGCCGGTTGTAAGTTTGATTGTATTCATTCTTCAATCCTTCTGTAGTGTAGTGCTGACGCGCAACCTGTGCGTGCGTGCGCCATAAATCAGTGACGGTCCATGACAGATTGAGTCCTACGAGATAGTTGGAACGTTGTGGTTGCACGCCGGACCAATATCCCTGGCTGTAGTGGCTGAGATTAGCCGCATTGTAATCAAAATCAAAACCGGAACCACGGGTTTGCAACACGCCCATAAAAGAGAGACGTGGCATAGCGTTTTTACTGATGAACTGCTGATTAGCTTCGCTCAGCGATACCCTTGAACTGAATAATTTCAGGAGGGGTTGTTCTTTAAATGAGGCAGCATCCTGTGCAGATGCTGTTTCCAGCAGCTGATTAGGTATTTTGGTAACGAAAGTAGTGTCTAATGTAAAATCCTGCGGCGGCACATCCATCATTTCTGACAGCTTATTGCTCTGCGCATTTTCATAATTCACGGCATCAATAAGCGTAAGTTTTGCTTTAGATACTTCCGCATTGGCTATAGAACTGTCTACCCCTGCAGTTAATCCGTTCAACGCCCTGGAGACAATGATATGCTGCAGGTCCTGTGCACGTTTCAGATTAGATGCCATAGACCCGCGCAAACGCTGTGCAGCAAGGAGGTTCAGGTAAGCTCCCGCAATACGCACCTGTTGTTCAAATTTTTCCTGCTCCAGATCAGCCTTGTTGGTATTGAGTTGTTCTTTTGCTGCCTGCACTTTGGCGTGTTGGCGACCAAAGGTTACTACATCCCAGCTGATGTTAGCCAGATATAAACCACCAAATGCAGCATTCCAGTTTTGTGAAGGTAAAGCTGGTCCGGAAGCACCGGTACTCCAGCCCTTGTAACCCCAGGTAGGGCCATTTTGTCCATTTACAGTACCATAGCTGTTTTGCGCGGAAAGATTAAGATCAGGAAGATATTCTCTTTTTACAGCACTGATATTTTCAGTAGCTGCCTGGGCATAGTTTTCTTTTGCTTTTATGGACTGATAATTCTTCAATCCTGTTTGTAAGGCTTCTTGCAAGGTAAGCGGGCGGGTTTGACCCATCACGGCCGCTGAACTGCATCCTGCTGTAATAGCCAGCAGGAAAAGCGGTTTCCAGATGTTCATAAATAATCTATAGCGTCTAAAAAAAGCCTTTGATACGGGCTGGCGAATAAGAATGCAAATATAGCCGGAGGTGGGGGGTTGGTGTTAGGACAATTCAGCTATTGACTTGTACTATTTGAACATCATCTCACGAAAATCCTGTGGAGAGATACCTGTATTATTTTTAAAAAAGCGGCTAAAGTAGGCAGGGTCCTCGAATCCAAGCTCATAGCAGATCTCCTTGACACTTTTATGACTAAAGGCAAGGTTGCGCTTTGATTCCAGCACAATGCGGTCGTGCAGGAGTTCTGTAACGGTACGACCGGTAGTATCCTTGGTGATTTCGTTGAGTCTTTTGGGCGTGAGCGCAAAGGCGTTGGCATAAAAAGTTACCTGGTGCTCAGTTTGATAGTGCTGTTCCAGCAGGCGGCGAAGCTGTACCACCCTGCCATCGTGGCTAAGTGGCATCATCGTTTCGCTGGCATTACGTTTCTTTTCGCGTTCTGCCAGCAGCAGAAATGCGTTGAGATAATGTTTCACGATACCTTTGTTACAGGAAGGTGCGCAATTGATTTCTCTTGCCATCAGCTCAGTTAAGCCCAGAAAGGATTTGCCGGTATTTTCACTGATAGTAATAGGACCGTATCCATGCCAGTGGTCAAAGAGATTGGAGAAGTCGTACAGCGTTTCTTTATCGTGCTTATTTGTAAAATAGAATTGTTCTGTAAAATACATGAAATACCCCTCCCGCTCACAGTCCAGCTGATGTACCTGTCCGGGACGCAGCAGGAATAACATATTATCATCTACATCATACCATACGAAATCCACCATGTGTCTGCCTTTGCCTTTGATAAACCAAATAATCTGGAAGTGGTCATGGCGATGAGGCTGATCCGTTAGTTCATTACGAAATGCGCCCAGGGGGGAGATATTAAACTGCCCTTTAAACGGCAATTGCTGGTAAGGTATGTCTATGCTTCTATTCGCTAACATAAGAAGACCAAATTTACGCTATTATGCCCTATTTGTAACCGTTTGCATCTGCCGTTCGTGGAATTTAATGTAGCTTTAAGGCGCGGAAATTATACCCCGCAGGTTTATTAACTTTGCACCGGAGGAAAACAAAAACGTATGCAACTTTATTGCAACTCTCTAACAGAATACAAGCGACTGGCCACACTGGAAGTAAAGGTGGGTGATCTGATTATTGGAAATTTTAACCCGGTACGTATCCAGACAATGACCACTACGGACACGATGGATACTGCAGCCACAGTAGCACAAACCATTCGTTGTATCGAGGCAGGCGCTGAACTGGTGCGCATTACTGCTCCCAGTAAAAAAGAAGCAGATAACCTGCTCCTCATCAAAAACGAATTACACAAAAGAGGTTATACTACTCCCCTGGTAGCTGATATTCACTTTACACCCAATGCCGCAGAAATAGCTGCGCGCATAGTGGAGAAAGTACGCGTGAACCCGGGAAATTATGTAGATAAAAAGAAATTTGAACAGATAGATTACACTGATAGTGAATACCTGGAAGAGATAGACCGTATCCGTGAGCGGTTTACGCCGCTGGTAAAGATCTGCAAAGAGTATGGTACTGCTATGCGTATAGGTACCAACCATGGCTCTTTGAGCGATCGCATTATGAGTCGTTATGGCGATACCCCCATGGGCATGGTAGAAAGTGCCATGGAATTTTTACGTATCGCTGAAGACCTGCACTACCAGAATATTATACTGAGCATGAAGGCCAGTAATCCGCAGGTAATGGTACAGGCTTACCGCTTGCTCGTACAAACTATGCAGCAGGAGCTGGGCCACTGCTACCCATTACACCTGGGTGTAACAGAAGCCGGCGATGGTGAAGATGGTCGCATTAAATCCGCCATTGGTATCGGCACTTTGCTGGAAGATGGCGTAGGTGATACCATTCGCGTATCGCTGACAGAGGATCCTGAATTTGAACTACCAGTGTGTAAGGATATTGTGAAGAGATATACCCAACGTAATGATCATACTCCGATTCCTCCTGTAGACCAGGTTCCCTACTCTCCTTTCTCTTACAAACGCCGTGAAACTATACACGTAGAAAATGTAGGAGAAAAGCAGGTACCCGTAGTGATAGCGGATTACAGCGGTAATACAAATATTCAACCTGCAGACCTTAACGCTATCGGCTATACGTACGATGAACCAAGTGACAAGTGGAATATAGGTGATGCAGCAGCAGATTATATCTATACCGGTAAACAGATTCCTTCATTCGGACTACCCGGTACATTAAGAGTGGTTGTAGATGCCGGCTACTGGCAGACATTAGCCGATAAAGAAAATCACGTTCCTTATTTCGATGCCAGGTCTTATGTACAGGCCAACCCGCAAGGCAATACCGGCCGTATCAATTTTGTGCAATTTGATTGCAATCACCTGGACACAGCTGATCAGCAACAATTATTGCTACAATTAGCAAATCCGGCTGTTGCTGCCAGTACCATTCTGGTTGCTGCTGCCACCTGCAGCAATGCCATGGCTGCGATAAGGCGGTTATTCATTTTACTGCTGGAAAAAAATATAGCTGTTCCCGTTATTATTCATAGTATCAGCCAACAGCCTTCGGCAGATGAACACCTTATCCACCATGCTACTGAAGCAGGTGCTTTATTGCTGGATGGTTTTGGTGACGGACTCTGGTTAACCAACCAGGACAATGCAGCTGCGCAAGCGGCCACCCTGAACAATATAGCATTTGGTATTTTACAGGCTACCCGTACCCGTATATCCAAAACGGAATATATTTCCTGTCCTTCCTGCGGCCGCACGCTGTTTGATTTACAGGAAACCACCGCCCGCATTCGTGCAGTGACGCATCACCTGAAGGGCGTTAAAATAGCCATCATGGGCTGTATCGTTAACGGTCCGGGTGAAATGGCAGATGCCGATTTTGGTTATGTAGGCAGCGGTGTTGGCAAAATTACACTCTACAAGGGCAAAGACATTGTGAAGCGTGGTTTGAATAGCGATGTGGCTGTAAATGAGCTTATTAACCTCATTCGTGATAATGGTATGTGGGTGGAGAAGAATTAATTATTAAATATTCCTTAAAAATATACGGCAACAAGTTCATCAATGAAGAAAAAACCTTAATTTTTGGCAAAACATATTTGATATGAAAAAGCTCCTCATCGGATTTTTGGCCATGTTCATGGGTTTAACTGTGGCAATGGCACAAGCTCCTGCCGCCGCTCCTGTTAAAAAAGAAGCAAAAACCACTAAAACTAAAGCTGAAAAAACTGAGAAAAAAGCAGAGAAAAAAGCTGAAAAAGTTAAACCAGCAGAAAAACCTGCCGCTCCTGCAGCAGCCGCAACAGATACTAAAACAAAGAAAGACGGCACTCCTGACAAGCGTTATAAAGAAAACAAAACCAGTGCAGCTCCTGCCGCAGGACCTAAAAAGAAAAATGGTACTCCGGATATGCGCTACAAGGCAAATAACAAGAACGCAGGAAAGAAGAAAACTTCCTGATCCTGACGAAGATCATTTAGCACTCATGTAAAAATATTTATTTTAAAGACCCGTACAGCTAACGTCTGTACGGGTTTTTTCATGCTAATAACCGCTTAAATCTCCGCTCATCAGTATAATCATTCTAATCACAGAAATCATAGTTCTTTTATTTACTTTTATCGCTTCATTTTATCTATAACTTAAATATATAGATAGCTATAACCTGAAGTTATTACTTATAGCTATTTGTTATTTGACATCACTTTGGTGGGACACTACTTTTGTACTGTCATTCACCAACCTGTAATTTTAAATGGAGCACAACGATAGGAAGACCCAACATTATAAACGGACTATATTCAAATTATTTGCCTGCCTGTTCATGCTGGTGATGCTGATAGGCTTTGAAACATTTTTCGTTTGTTGCCACACGTTATGGAGACAGCCCGGCAACACCAATCGTCAACCGGTAACAAGTATTTCCACTGCAATTACTCCTCTATGGCAGCCGCCGGCTGTTACCACTATACCAGCCGGTGAAAAGGGAACAGCCATCCTGTATGGTCAGGCACTCATTGCGGCAACAGCCCGCTACCTGGGGCCCAAAGGCAGTGTACTGCATATTTCCAATGGCATGAATTGCCAGAACTGCCACCTCCGGGCAGGCACAAAACCTTTTGGTAATAACTACAGTTTAGTAGCTGCTTCCTATCCTAAATTCAGGGCCAGGTCAAACAGCAGTGAGTCCCTTAATAAACGCATTAGCGACTGTTTTGAGCGCAGCTTAAACGGTATCGCACCAGATAGCACCAGCAAAGAAATGATGGCTATAAAAGCCTATATTGAATGGCTGGGCAGCGAGGTGAAGAAAGGCGAACAACCGGAAGGTGCCGGCATCAAAAAAGTAGCGCTGCTATCCCGCCCTGCTGATATGGACAAAGGTCATAAGGTATATACACAACAATGTCAAAGCTGCCATGGCGCCAGTGGTGAAGGGGTATTACATACAGACGGCACCGTTTACACCTATCCTCCCTTGTGGGGCCCAAACAGCTACAATGATGCCGCCGGATTATACCGCCTCTCCAACTTCGCCGGTTATGTGAAATATAATATGCCGTTTGGCGTAGATTATGACAGCCCAAAACTCACAGACGAAGAAGCGTGGGATGTGGCAGCATTCATTAACTCACAGCCCCGCCCGCATAAAGATCAATCCGCCGACTGGCACGATATAAAACAAAAGCCGGCAGACTTTCCATTTGGCCCTTATGCAGATAACTTCTCTGAAAACCAACATAAATACGGACCTTATAAAACCATGCAACCTTAATTGTTAAACATTAGATGACTATGAAAAAAGTAATCCTCCTGTTCTGCCTCTTTAGCCTGTTAGTCATGCAATATGCCATGGGTCAGCGCAAAACCAGGTACAAAGCTATTTATCAGCTCAATAGTGATGATGATAAGACGATCCGAAATACCCTCCGCAATATCAAAAATGCACTGGAAGATCCACGTTTGCAGACCGTAACCATCGAACTGGTGGCACATGGCGGCGGAGTTACCGCCTTCAAAAAAGATCACCCGTATGAAGAACTGTTGCAGGAGCTGAAAACACGCGGTGTGATATTAGTAGAGTGCGAGAATACAATGAGAGAAAGGAACATATCAAAAGAAGAATTATTTCCCTTCATTAAATATACACCCAGCGGCAATGGCGAACTGATAATTAAACAGCAGGAAGGCTGGTCTTATGTACACCCATAAACGAAAACAATGATGAAACATTTTGCTATATGGCTGATGGTAACATTACTATTGGCAGGAGCACTTCATGCACAGGATCATCGGTTTGATCCGCCCTGGAATACACCACCAGTTGCAAGCGTAGCATTTACTGTACCAGGTATTGATAATGTACCTGATCTCTACGGCGATATCATTGACCCACAACTGGTCATCTTTTTTGCAGGAAATCAGTTTATGGTAATTGACTCCCTGATCAGCGATTTCAAAAAAGAATACCCACAATATCAAAGAGTATTTGCAGAAACACTGCCACCAGGTATCCTGGCGCAACAGATACTCACAGGATCCCTGGTATTGGGCAATCTCCGCATTGATATCAAACCGGATATTTACACCGCAGGTAAAGGCCGTATTGATCAGCTCCGGGATAGTTTTGCCGTAGTTAAAAACTACGCAGGCAATACCCTCGCTATAATGGTACAAAAGGGGAACCCTAAAAAAATTACCAGGCTGGCTGACCTTGCCCGTAAAGATGTAAACGTAAGTATGCCCAATCCCGCCTGGGAAGGCATTGGCAAACGCATAGAAGAAGCCTGTGTGAAAGCCGGTGGCACACAGCTGCAACAAAGTATTATGAAAGAAAAGGTAGAAAAAGGCTCTACTTATCTCACAAAAATCCATCACCGGGAAACGCCGCTACGCATTTTATACAAACAATCAGATGCAGGCCCTGTATGGTTTACAGAGGCTTATTATCAACAAATGCTACATCATCCCGTAGCAACAGTAGCTATTCCTGAAAAGGAAAATATCAAAGCATCTTACTGGGCCGGCATACTGAAAACAGCACCACATCCACAGGCAGCAAAGGATTTTCTGGCCTTCCTCATGAGTGATCGCGGACAGGGTATTTATAAGCACTTTGGGTTTACGCCGCCAGAGTTGTAAGGTAATTTTGTATTTTTAGTGCATGTTCGACTTCAGACTCAGGGTATTTCATACCGTAGCCAAGCGCCTCAGCTTCACCAAAGCTGCAGAGGAATTATACATTTCACAACCGGCTGTTACCAAACATATTCATGAATTGGAGCAACAACTGGGCATGGCGCTGTTTGAACGAATAGGTAACAAAATAAAATTAACCCGTGCAGGACAGCTGGTGATGCATCATGCTGAAATTATTTTTACCGATTACCGCAACCTGGAGTATGATGTAAATCAGCTCAAACATATGCAGGGTGGACTGTTGCCAATAGGCGCCAGTTCCACCATTGCACAATACCAGATACCTCCCCTGCTGGCAAAATTTAATCAGCGTTACCCGGATGTAAAAACATCTTTAACCAACGGCAATACCGAGCAAATAGAACAGGCCCTGTTCGAAAAAACTATTCAGCTGGGCATTATAGAAGGCAGTTCCAAAAACCCATTGCTGAAATATGTAGAGTTTGCAAAAGATGAGATTGTGCTGGTAGGTAATGTAAAACAACAGTACGGAAATGGCGAACCCCTTACTGCTGCTGATCTTAAAACCATTCCATTACTCATGCGGGAGCATGGGTCCGGTACACTGGAAGTTATTACTGAAGAGCTGAAACGATTGAAACTGAAAATCACTGACCTGAATGTAGCCATGTACATGGGGAGTACCGAAAGTATCAAATCATACCTGCATCATGCCCCCTGTGCAGCATTCATATCGTTACAAGCTGTGCAACGTGAACTGGAGGCTGGTGAATTTACTATACTGCCAGTGAAAAATTTCAGGGTAGTGAGAAAGCTCCACTTTACTTATCTGCAAGGGCAGCAAGATAAGCTGTGCCAGCTTTTCATCCGTTTTGCAAAGCAGAACCTGACGGAATAACGTTCATGCACACACGTTATTTATTAAGTAAATACCAATGTAACATTTCTCCGCTGGCACCCGTTTCCCGCATTCCCAGTTTCTGTAATACTTTCATGGAGGCGATATTGGTTACATCACATTCGGCAATTAGTTTTTTTACATGTGGTTGCTGAAATGCCCAGTCAACAAGTGCTGCTGCTGCTTCCTCCATATATCCCATACGACGGTATTCCGGTAATATGGAGTAGCCAATTTCCACCACGCCATTTTTATCCGGCCTTCCTTTAAAACCCGCATCTCCTAACACTTTTTTTTCCGCTACGGAAACAATAATCCAGAGCATCCATGGAAATGATTTTGGATCGTGCTGAAGCAGTTCAATAAAATGAGGCAATTGTTCTTTAAGGTCTGGCTGTGGCCAGTCCGCTGGTATGTATGCCCCTAGCGTTTCCGATGCGTGAGGATGTTCTAAATAGATCTCCGTCAGCAAAGGCAAGCGGCAAGGATATAGTAATAGACGATCTGTTCTGAGGGGCAACATGAACAATTAATTTACAAATTTCCTACGCGTCGCTACCAGTTGCCATTTTTAATACCTGCTGTGTCCATTTCTTCACCCGCTTGCAGCGCATGAATCTGTAACCGTTCTATATCTTCTGTTAGCGCTTTCAGTCGTTCAGGCGTACCCGTGAGTGTAGCCATAGTACCATAATGACAAGGAATCACATGTTTTACTTTGAGCAGCCGTGTAGCAAAAGCGGCTTCCAGCGGCCCCATAGTAAACCTGTCGCCAATAGGTAAGATGGCAATATCCGGCTCATAAATTTCTCCTATCAATTCCATATCGCCAAACACGGAAGTATCGCCGGAATAATATACGGAAATATCATCGCTCATCCACACAATAAATCCGTTGGAGGCATGAGGATAACCAATTTTACCATCAGGCAAATTTATCTGTGCAAAATGAAAAGCATTCGTCATTGTTACCTTCACATCCAGAATAGACACGGTACCACCGGCATTCATCGGCTCAAAAACATGAAGCGGTACACCCTGTTCCTGTAAATACCAGCGAACAATAGGATTAGCAATGACCTTAGGGGAATACGTACGGATAATGTCCACTAATTTTGTATCCAGATGATCACTGTGACCATGTGTAATCAGGATCAGGTCTATCTTCTCCGGAATAGTAATATCAGGAGGAAGAACAGGATTGCCTGTATACCAGGGATCTATCAAAATAACATGACCTTCGGGCGTAGTTATTTTGAAACTGGCATGTGCCAGTAGCTGAATTTTAGAATGCTGCGTGCTCATAAATAACCTGGTGTTTGACTATTGCTATCTAAATATACTATTTCTAATAGTATTCCGCTTTTGCGTATTTTTTTTCCCGATTACGAAAATAAACAACCCGGCAGCCCGCTACCTTTGCCTCCGCAAAAGCAACAACCATCACGCTAATCACACTATATGTATAAAACTGTAGCACTATTATTGGCTTTCCCGTTAGCCACAGGCCAATTATGGGCCCAACAATCATCTACACACACCAGGGATACAACCGCTATTAAAAACCGTGTATTAAATACCGTGATCATTACGGCAGGAGGCATTCAGCAACAGATAAAGGGCATGGATGCTACCATCCAGGTGCTGGAAAGGAAACAGCTGGAAGAAGCAGGCATTAAATCACTGGATCAGGCCATGGCACGGGTTGCCGGCGCAGTATCACAGGATGAAGACGGGCGCGGACTGAAACCCAATTACAGTTTACGCGGACTCGATCCTGAACGCAGCAGCAGTGTACTCACCCTGGTAGATGGCAAGATCCCCAGTGGTACCATGTATTACGGTGATCCCGGTGGCTATTATATGATGCCGCTTAACCAGGTAGAACGAATCGAAGTTATTAAAGGCGGTGCCACGGCAGTACTTTTTGGTGGCTACACCATTGGTGGTGTGGTAAACCTCGTTACGCGCAAAGCGCCCTTTAATCCGGAAACCCGCGTAGAGCTGGGCTATAGCAGCTGGAACGAATTCACTGCACAGGTTAATACCGGTGCCCGCAAAGGCAAATTTGATTATTGGATCAACGGTTATCACCGTCAGGGCGATGGTCCACGCGAAGACAGGAGCCAGTTCAATGTAAATAATGTAACCGCACGTATTGGTATACAGGCCGATTCTACTACACGTTTATCTGTATACCTCGACGGCTATACGGAGAACTCCCAAACACCCGGAGGGCTTACCCAGCAACAGTTTGAGCAAAACCCAAGGCAAGTACAAAATCCTTATGACGATTTTATCTCCAAAAGATTTAGTGCGCATATCAGTCTTGATAAACAATTAAGCAAATACGATCAGCTAAGCATTGCGGCTTATGGAAATTACTTTATCCGCGACTGGTACCTTTCCAGGAAAGGTGCTACCGGTAAATACACAGATGTCACCGGATACATACGCGACCTGCCCGCAGCTGGTACTGTGGCGGATTACAAGCTGAGTCGCCCGCTGGGAAATCATGAAAATTTATTTATTGCGGGTACCCGTTTGCATACAGACAGGTATAACAATGGCACCATGAAAGGTTTCTCACCGGGAGCACATATCGGGCAAATGACCGGATTTAAAGCCACTTCTACTTTTAGTACAGAATTGTACGTGTACGATAAGTTCCATATCACCGGGCCATTCTCCCTATCTGGCGGATTACGTTACAGTGATATTAATTATAAAGAAAATAATTACACCATCCAGAATCCGGATAAAAGCATTGGCCGTTCAGACCGTACTAATGTACAGGCATGGGTTTATTCACTGGGCGCCAACTATACTTTCAGCGACCGTGCTGAAGTGTTTACCAGCCTGTCACGTGGCTTTCAGCCGCCACTGATCTACGATGTACTGGATGCGGGCACCATTGACAAAGGCATTACGCTGAAGCCTCAATACTCCATGAATTATGAAATAGGTACACGGATCTCGCCCGTAAAGTGGCTACAGCTGCAATTGAGCGCGTACTATCTCAACTTTAAAGACAAGATCATTTATGATGGTAATGCTGGTGTATCCAAAAATATAGCCGCATCGGAGCACAAAGGAATAGAAGCAGAATTGCAAACATCGGAGTGGAAAGGCTTTTCCGCCTTTATAACAGCTACCTATCAGGAAGCAAAAATCAGCAAGGGAGATAATAAGGGCAACTACCTGCGTTATGCTCCAACACAGCTGCTGGCAACGGGTTTACAGTACAGACGTACCATTGCCAATGGTACCTTCAACACTAACCTCTCCTACAATTATGTAGGTAAACAATATACCGATGAAAACAATAGCAACATTGCCAGTGCTGATGGTAACACCGGGCCTGTACCGGCTTATCATTATGCTAACCTGCATGTTAATTATGAGAGAACGCGCTGGGGAATCAGGCTGGGTGTGAATAATCTCACCGATGAAAAATATTTCAATCGTCGCTGGGACTTCTGGGGAGGCATAATGCCCGCGCCAGGCCGCAATTTCCAGTCGTCTGTATTTGTAAAATTCTGATGAACCCTTATATAAAAAAGAAAAGGTTTGCTCGCAGGAGCAAACCTTTCTTTTTATATCGTCCGTAAAATTATTTACGTTGTAATGTATAGATGATAGCAGCGGATTTATTTTCAAAATTCACATTTGCTCTCCAGGTCATGATACTACCGGCACCGGTAACTTCTACCCTGTATCCGTCTGTTACGTTTTTAGCTTTCACACCTGTCAGGAGCTTTTTGAATCCAAACATAGTTACACCACCTTGTTTGGTCAGCGTCCATGCGATGTTTTGTGTAACAGGGCTGCAACCATTATCAGTAGAGGATATTGCGTAAGAGCCATTGGCATTGTTATCAGGCAGGATCCATTGGCTACCGATAAAACATTTGGCAGACGCTTCATCAAAAACGGTTACTTTGGCATTATCAGGTATCCCTTCATAACGAATATCAGTTAATACCCAGTTACCTTTTACTGAGCTTTTAGTGATGTCCTGTGTAACACCTTGTTTTGGAGAGCAGGATGATCCGAAAATGGCGATCATCGCCAGAAATAACGCTGCTAATGAAAAATTTTTCATGGGAAATTAATTTGTGTGTTTAAATGCTCAAGTACTCAACACGCAGTTACCAAATAAGGTTTATAACAGCCGGAATACGGTGGCAAGTTCAGCATTTGCAAGAAACGTACCAAATGAAAAGTGAAGCTGTCAGGGGTGTGCCGGAGATGGATTAGCGGGTACGGGCATTTTCAGTCTGATGAGCACTTCTTCCAGTTGTGCAGCGCGCTGATAAAAATACCAGGTGCTGGCCGCCAGCGACATGGACAGCACAATAACAGCAATGAAGGCACAGCGCCACCAGATACTCACGGAAATACGACGATTCCAGCCAGGTTGAAGATTAATGTAGGTTGGGCCATTTTGTTGATGTTCATTTGTATTATAACCATTGTTGTGATGCTTGCCTTGCCGGTTACGTGGCCGGATACGCCGGAGCACTGTATCTTTCAGCTCTTCCGGGGGATGCACTGCTTCTTCCAGCAATTTACCTTCTATCCTGAGCGCTACTGTGGTCATTTCCACATCCAGCAAAGGATACAGCTGGCGCAGGTATAAGAGTTCCTCTTCCTGTTCAGTTGTAGCAAGTCCGAGTAGGTAACGCTCAATTATGCCACTTTCTATGTAATTATTTATATTCAAAATGTTGTTTTATAAAAATCAACCACCTATAAAACATGGTTAATTAATATTATATCTATAAATACGATTCCACACGTCGTGCGGATTCTCAAAACGATAAAATATTTTCTGATAACGATCTTGGGGCAGCAGAAATTATAAGAAGAATATATTTTGTTGTTGTTCCTGATTAAAAGGAACATTTGCCGCTGGCATATTTAAGCCATGTTGTTCCTGCGACTGACGGTATTTGAGATAATAAAAGATAGCCAGGAACAAGAATATTTTAGACATTATAAAGAAGATAATAAAGAATACCCTCCACCAGCGGTGTACAGTAATATGGTCGCCATCTTTAGGCTGAATGTTGATAAATGTATAGTTAGAGTTCAACTCAGACTGACCACTACCCTGCTCCCACCTGATTTTTTGCAGCACGCGATCACGCACTTCCATTGGAGGCATGGCCGGCTCATCGAAAGCAGCTCTTTCCAAACGGCGCTCAACTAGCTCCACTTCCGTATCCAGATCTGGATAAAGTCTTCGCATTTGTTGCAGTTCTTCCACTTCATCTTCAGTGGCAAGACCCAAAACAAAGGACTCGATGATACCGCTTTCTATGTAGAATTTTAGTTCCAAGTATCTTTTAAGAATTTCCTGAAAGCTTTCATAGCAGCTCCCAGCGTTTCATTTATTTGCCCCTCTGGTACAGCCAGTAAGCGAGCTATCGTTGTGATTGATAATCCTTTGAAATAACTGAGCCGGAACACCTGTAGCTCATCGGCTGTCAGTTCTAAACAAAATTGTTGCAAAATACCTTCTTCTCTTTCCATCAGTTCCGTACCTGTTAGCGCTGTTTCAGGTAAGGCTTCTTTGATAGCAAATTCCCTTGTCTTGCGCATCAGCCAGGCAAATAAAGTGCAGTAACCGGATGTGCTGAATGTTTCAATGTGATGGAAGGCCCATGTAAATACGCTTACTATTATATCATTCGCCTTGTTCTTCATGGGAACCAATTGGATAACCATGCTGTAAAGCGCCCCTGCGTAGCGGTCATATAATAGCTCCCGGGCTGCAGGATCTCCTATCACTAATCGCTCTATGAGCATTTGCTCACTTATATGTGCCAAATCTCTCCGCAAAGAAGTTGTGTACCGGTTTAGTTTGCTAATATATATAAAATGATCAGATAAGTGTCGTCACGGCTAATATGAATTTATCAACATACATAGCTAAAATGGATAACTACTCACATCTTCATGTTATATAACCCATACTGTTGCTTCAGTATCGGTGCTAATTCCCGGATCAATTCAAACCCCGGTTATCGTACATATGCCTGGCCTCCGGCATCAGATAGCAGCTGCATCAGCAGTTGCAGCGAGGCGATAGCTAAGTGTACCCATAACCGTTAGATTACGCCCTGCCAGTCTCCAACAATTCCTGTCCTTATTTTGTTGGACATAAACAGGTAATCATTCATGACAAAGCATAAAATTACAATTTGGCTTAACGCATATTAAGTTTTTTTGTTGCACGATAACTTCGGAGAAAACAACCAGACATGTCTCATATCGCTGTCACCGGAAAACATTCTGTTGGGAACATCACTTTGTTAATACCTTTATCGCGGAAAACTATTCCCGGCTATTAACGTTATCTATCAAAATAAAAACTCATTATTTATGCGCCTCAAAACTATTACACTCATTGCCTGCGCACTGACAGCAGCATCCTGTAATAACACTGGTAAAAAAACAGCTGCAGATAGTACTGCTATCAACGGCATCGCTGATACGGCTATGAATATCCAGGCCGCCCCCAACAGCGCACTGGATGTAAAGCCACTATCCGGCTATTTTGTAAAAAACACGATTAAAGTCACTGACAGTCTTACTTTTTGGATAATAGACAATGCTGCCTCTTTCGACAGTTTATTTGGTATGGCAAAAACCATGAGCAATACCATTGAAACCCCTGATTTTGGAACGCACCTGGTGGTAGCTGCTACTATGCCGGCCACCTATTACGGCACACAAATACAGCTGGAAGGTGCCACCGTAGACAATACTAACAATGGTGCAACCATGCATTTTGTGGCCACCTCTAACCGGCAAAAGAGTTCAGCATCTATGATGCCATTATGGATCGGCACCATTCCCAAAACAGGAAAAAGCACCATCAAACTTTATACAGGAGATAATTTAACGAAGACAATCATTGAGCAGCAGTAGATGGTGTAAACTGTTTTTTCACTGCCTCATTTCTGTAGGCAAATAATGCTTCCAGTTGTCGCTTTACAAACAGGCCATGCGCCAATTTCCCCAGCCAGCCGAAAGGCAGGCGGTAATGCACGGTATCTGTCATCTTCACACCTCCGGCTACTGCTTCGAAATGGTGCTGATGGTGCCAGATACTGTAGGGGCCTACTCTTTGCTCATCTACAAAATAAACCAGGTATTCCACATGGGTGATCTCTGTCATCCACTCCAGGGGGATGCCCGCTACCGGCGATACCTTATAGGTAATAATCTGCCCCGGATATACCTGTCCCTCAACAGGCGGAGAAGTAACACGGAAGCGCATATGGGCGGGTGTAATGTTTGTCAGATTGCCCGGAGCCGAAAAATAATCCCACACTTCTTCCAGTGACGCGGAAATCAGTTGTGTACGCTGTAATAAATAAACACTTGCCATTATATAACATTAACGAAAAAAACATGAACTTGGCTACTGGCTGGTGAAATTCGTAATTCATTAAATCAGTTCGTAAGTTTGTAGCATATTTAATCTGATCAGGTAACATGAATCAATATATCAGGAGCTGGGTTTTCTGGCTGATGTTTATTATCGTTTCCATCTCATTTACGCGCTGTGCCAACATTGTGCCGCCCAGTGGCGGACCGCGGGACACTATTCCGCCGGTATTGTTACAGTCAACGCCACGGGACTCCACCGTGCATTTCAAAAGCAAGAAGATTACTTTTATTTTTGATGAATTTGTGGAGCTGGATAATGTAAATGATAAACTCATTGTATCACCCACACTGAAACGTACGCCACTGGTAACGGCCAAACTACACACCGTAACCCTGGAAATCAAGGATACACTGAAGGCAAACACCACCTACACCTTCAATTTTGCAGATGCCATCCGTGATATCAATGAACGCAATATTGTACAGGACTTCCAATATGTAGTATCAACAGGTGATTACCTGGATAGCTTGCAGGTTGCCGGACATCTGATAGATGCTGAAAACGGCAGACTGGATAGTAATGTAGCTGTAATGCTATATCGCGAACTTACCGACTCCATCGTTTCCAAGGAAAAACCTGTTTATTACGCTAAAACCAAAGGTGATGGCTCATTCCGCTTTAAAAATATTGCACCCGGCACGTATAAGATTTTTGCGCTGAAGGAAGAAGACCGTGATCTGCAGTATAATCAGCCTTCGGAGATGATCGCATTCCTGGAAGCACCTATTACATTGAGGGAAACAAACCTGGCAGATGTAAATATGTTGCTGTTCATGGAAACCGACAGTACTATTAAGCCTCCGCCAGAACCTATAGACTCTGCAGACATACAGCCGGTAGAAGAAAAAAAGAAAAAGTTGCCTAAGCTACAGGCCACTCCTTCTTTAGATGGCGGAATGCAGGAATTACCCGCTCCGCTGAAAATAACTTTTAATCTGCCGCTGAGGAACCTGGATAGTGCCAGAATGATACTTGGTGAAGACAGTGCCTATAGACCGGTTACCTTTACCAGTACCATGGACTCCACCCATACGCAGCTATCGATAGGCTACAGATGGAAAGAGGGCACCCCTTACCGCCTGGTTATTCCTAAAGATGCGCCTACAGATACCTCCGGACAGCAACTGGCCAGAGCCGATACGATTAAATTCACGTCCAAAAAAGCGAATGATTACGCGATCTTCAAGGCCGACCTGAAGGTTAGCGACAGCACCCTGGCTGCTATTAACGATACCACCATGCACTATGTAATACAATTGGTGCAGGACAAAACCATCAAATATTCCGGAACAATTGTAGGTGGCAAATGGCAGCAAACATTTATCACACCTGGTGAATACGAGGTGCGGGTGTTGCTGGATACCAACGGCAATGGTAAATGGGATCGGGGTAATTACTACAGAAAGCCCAGGAAGCAACCGGAGCGGGTAATACAGATCGACAAAATAAATCTCAAAGCTTACTGGACGGTTGGTAAGTCCATCACTATATAAATTATTGCAGCGGAGGCAGCCTACTGTTATTCCCTCCGCTGCAATATCCCTAACTTTACACCATGGTATTTTCTTCTGCACTGATAGAAAACGCAGTGAATGAATTTTCAAAACTGCCGGGCATCGGTAAAAAGACAGCCCTGCGCCTGGTATTGCACCTGCTAAAGCAGGAAACCGCCCAGGTAGAGCAGTTTGGTGATGTAATAGCCCGTATGCGGCAGCAGATCAGATTTTGCACAGTTTGTCATAATGTGTCTGATGCGGATGTATGCAGTATTTGCAGCAGCCATTCCAGGCAGAAGAGCGTGGTATGTGTGGTAGAAAGCATCCGCGATGTAATGGCAATTGAAAATACCCAGCAGTTCAACGGCTTGTATCATGTGCTGGGCGGCATTATCTCTCCTATTGATGGTATTGGTCCTGATCAGCTGAATATTCATTCGCTGGTGGAAAGAGTACAGCATCAGGGGGTAGAAGAAGTGATCATGGCCGTGAGCCCTACTATTGAGGGGGATACTACTATTTATTATCTCTCTAAAAAACTAAAGGATTTTCCTGTAAAAATTACTACAATAGCCCGTGGCATTGCCTTTGGCGGAGAACTGGAATATGCGGATGAGATGACGCTGGCCCGTTCAATATCCAATAGATTGCCGCTGGAAAGCTATGTACAAAATAAATAATTACGAATGGCGGCAATTCGCGGAGATCTTCGGGCATTACCGTAATTCGTAATTAAAAAAAAATACGGGTGCTGAATAGCACCCGTCTTCGTTTAACCTGTAATTCCACGTTATGAAAAGTTGTCAGTAACCATCCTTCCCGGGATGGCCCTGTAATATTGTATGATTGGTTTCTGATTCTTTTTGCGCCTGCAGCTCTTTCCAGCGCTGCATTTCAAATTTGTTTAAAAAACATACCTTAAAAACTTCCGGCTGATTACCGTCATTTGCTATGGGTACTGGCTGTAAACCAAGACTAGCAAGGTGTTTATGGAGGGTATGGATATGTTCTGATATTGTCATGACTGACGTTTATTTTTTGTTGTAATAAAAATTTGAGAAGAACTAACGACAAAGCATTAATTGCAGCAACAGCAATTGCAGAGGGTGTATAAGGCAGAGGACTGATGGGAGGCCATGGCCGGGTATTTCATCCTATTTCTATCATCTTGTTGCATGGTGTCTTTCTATTACCCTACAAATATAGTAGACTTTGTAGACTATTTCCAAATTAAATTTAATAATATAGAGAAAATCTATATCCAGGAGGCTTTATATAATGCCGTAATTTAATCGCGGCAACATTGGTCAAAACACTGATTACATCTCAAAACCGCTAAATTCCTATTTCAAAAAAATACCTGGGAAAAGGTTATATTTGCAGGGTTATTCAGGGTGGATTTGTTTATTGTTCGACCCTGTTATCTTCTTAAACGGTAACTAATAAACGCCTTGATAAACATGAAATCTTTACAAGACTGCGCTAATGAGCGCGTACTCATCATTGACGGTGCCATGGGCACCATGATTCAGCGATATCAACTTCAGGAATCAGACTACAGAGGAACCCGCTTTGCTAACTATCCCAGTGATCTTAAAGGCAACAACGATCTTCTAAATCTTACACAGCCGCAAATAGTAGCTGCCATCCATAAAGAGTACCTGGAAGCAGGCGCAGATATTATTGAGACCAATACTTTCAGCAGCACTTCTATTGCGATGGCCGACTATGACATGCAATCGCTGGCCTATGAGCTGAATGTATCTGCAGCTACGATTGCAAAAAAAGCAGCAGCAGAGTATACAGCTAAAAACCCCGACAAGCCCCGTTTTGTAGCTGGTGCCATTGGCCCCTTAAACAAAACATTGTCCCTGTCTCCTGATGTAAATAATCCGGGCTTCCGCTCTGTATACTTCGATGAAGTAGCCACTGCATATGAAGAACAGATCAAAGGCTTATCTGACGGTGGTGTAGACCTGCTCCTGATAGAAACCATTTTTGATACGCTGAATTGCAAAGCAGCTATCTATGCTATCAAAAAGTACTTCCGTGAATCCGGCAAACCGGAATTACCGATAATGATCTCCGGTACTATTACAGATGCCTCCGGCAGAACCCTCAGCGGGCAAACCTTGGAAGCTTTCTATATCTCTGTCATGCATGCCAATCCATTCTCTATCGGCTTAAACTGTGCACTGGGTGGTCAGCAGATGCGTCCTTATATAGAGGAGTTATCCAACATCGCCAGCTGCTATGTTAGCTGCTATCCAAATGCCGGCTTACCAAATGCCTTTGGTGAATACGATGAGGAACCGGAAGATACAGCCTGTATTATTGAAGATTTTGCCGCATCCGGCTTCGTTAATATAGTAGGTGGCTGCTGCGGTACCACGCCTGATCATATACGCCACATTGCAGATCATGTGAAACATATCAAACCACGCCAAAAGCCGGAACTGGCTGAAACGCTGGCATAAATAACAGCGGCAAGGTTTTCTATCTAAATTCCATTAACAGCAACAATGAGCGCAACCATTATAAACAACATGGATACTATCAATGAATCAATTGGTACAGAAAGTGAAGAGCGTAGGGTAATTAAGCCCTTTATGCGGCTGAGCGGTCTGGAACCCTTGGTAGTAAGGCCTGAAACCAACTTCATTAACGTAGGGGAACGTACCAATGTAACCGGTTCCAAGAAATTTGCCCGCCTCGTAAGAGAAGGCCTTTACGAAGAAGCACTGTCTGTTGCCCGTCAACAGGTAGAAAGCGGCGCACAGATCCTGGATGTAAACATGGACGATGCACTGCTCGACGGAGAAACGGCCATGTCTACCTTCCTCAACCTCCTGGCAGCAGAACCGGATATTTCCCGTATCCCGGTAATGATCGACTCCAGTAAGTTCAGTGTTATTGAAGCCGGCTTGAAATGTGTACAGGGCAAATGTGTTGTAAACTCCATCAGCTTAAAAGAAGGCGAAGCCAAATTCATTGAACACGCACATATCTGCAAAAGCTACGGCGCTGCAGTAGTGGTAATGGCGTTTGATGAACACGGACAAGCAGATACGGAAGATAAAAGAGTTACTTTCTGCCATCGCGCCTATAAAATATTGACCGAAGTAGTAGGCTATGACCCACAGGACATCATCTTTGATCCTAACATCTTTGCCATTGCTACCGGTATAGAAGAACATAACAACTACGCCGTAGAATTTATTAATGCCACCCGCCGCATCAAAGAACTGATGCCACTGGTAAAAGTGAGCGGTGGCGTGAGTAACGTGTCGTTTTCCTTCCGTGGAAACGAAACCGTGCGGGAAGCGATGCACTCCGTATTCCTGTTCCACGCCATCAAAGCGGGCATGGACATGGGTATTGTGAATGCCGGCATGCTGCAGATCTACGATGATATTGAACCACAGCTGCGCGACCTTTGTGAGGATGCCGTACTAAACAGACGGGAAGATGCTACCGAAAGACTTATACAATTTGCCGAAACAGTAAAAGCTAAGGGCAAAGTAGTAGAGAAAGATGAGAAATGGCGCCTGGGCACCGTGGAAGAAAGATTAAGTCATGCGCTCGTAAATGGTATTACCGATTATATAGATGGAGATACCGAAGAAGCCCGCCTGAAATACCCACGTCCGCTGGAAGTGATAGAAGGACCGCTGATGGCAGGTATGAACATCGTTGGTGATTTATTTGGCAGTGGTAAAATGTTTTTGCCCCAGGTAGTAAAGAGTGCCCGTGTAATGAAAAAATCGGTAGCCATCCTAACTCCTTATATAGAAGAGGAAAAACTACGGATACAGGCAGAACACGGCGGCGAGATCAAAGCAGCCGGAAAAATATTGCTGGCCACCGTAAAAGGCGACGTACATGATATCGGTAAAAACATTGTAGGTGTGGTACTGGCCTGTAACGGCTATGAGATCATTGACCTTGGTGTGATGGTGCCGGCAGAAAAAATCTTACAGGCAGCCAGGCAGGAAAAAGTGGATATCATTGGGCTGAGCGGTTTGATTACCCCGAGTCTCGATGAAATGGTACATGTGGCCCGTGAACTGAAAAGGCAGGAATTTGATATTCCGCTGATCATTGGCGGAGCTACTACCTCCCGTACACATACCGCTGTTAAAATAGCCCAGGAATATGCACATGGTGTGGTACACGTACTGGATGCGTCCCGTAGCGTAACTGTTACCGGCAGCTTGCTCAACAAAGCACTCAAGCCTAATTTCCTCGCCGGTATACAGGAAGAGTATCATAAACTGAATGATGCTTTCAGGAATAAAAAACAAACGAAACAGTTCCTGCCAATAGCAGTAGCCCAACAAAATAAAACCGCTATTAACTGGGGTGCCTTTACGCCTGTAAGGCCTAAAATGACAGGTGTTAAAAAGTTTGAAAATTATGACCTGGGAGAGATAGCGAAATATATAGACTGGCAGCCATTCTTCATTGCATGGGAGCTGCATGGTAAATTTCCGCAGATCCTGACAGATGAAATAGTAGGCGTGGAAGCTACCCGGGTGTTCAACGATGCCAAAGAACTGCTGAAAAAAGTAATTGATGAAAAGTGGCTGGGTGCAAATGCAGTAATAGGTATGTATCCTGCCAATGCAGTAGCAGCAGACACTATACAGGTAACTCCCGAACAGACAGACATTGCACCTGTAAAGCTGGAATTCCTCCGTCAGCAGGTGAAGAAAGCGCCGGGGCAACCCAATTTCTCACTGGCCGACTTCATTGCACCGCAGGAAACCGGTAAAACAGATTATATCGGAGGCTTTGCCGTTACCACTGGTATAGGCATTGAGAAATGGCTGGACAAATTCAAAGCAGAGCACGATGACTACAACAGCATCATGCTTAAAGCGCTGGCAGACAGGCTGGCAGAGGCTTTCGCAGAACTGATGCACGAGCGTGTACGTAAAGAGTTCTGGGGATATGCTACAGAAGAACACCTGAGCAACGAAGATTTAATTAAAGAAGCATATGCGGGTATCCGCCCGGCACCAGGCTATCCTGCCTGTCCGGAGCATACCGAAAAATACAAGTTATTTGATCTGCTGAATGCGACTGAAAATACAGGCATCACACTTACCGAATCGCTGGCGATGTACCCTGCATCAAGCGTTAGCGGCTGGTACTTTGCTAATCCGGAAGGAAAGTATTTTGGTCTTGGTAAAATTGAAAAAGACCAGGTAACTGATTATGCCAACCGTAAAGGCTGGACCATTGAAGAAGCAGAGAAGTGGCTGCGTCCTAACCTGGAATATGATATGTAAAACAGCTTTTAGCAGTTAGATTTTAGGCATTAGCGGCTAATGCTACTCCCCTAAAAACTAACTGCTAATGGCGAAAAACTATTTCAATGAGAATCGTATCTTACAATGTAAACGGCCTGCGGTCAGCCATGACCAAAGGTTTCACCGAATGGTTACAATCGGACCCTGCTGATATCATCTGTTTGCAGGAAATTAAAGCCCACCAGGAAAACATCGACTTTCAGCAATTTGAAAAACTAGGTTATGAACACTACTGGTATCCTGCACAAAAGAAGGGATATAGCGGTGTTGCGGTAATTACCCGTATCAAGCCTGACTTTGTACAATACGGTAATGGCCATCTGCAGAGTGATTCAGAAGGGCGGTTTATAAGGCTTGATTTCGGTGATATCACCTTAATCAATACTTACTTCCCATCCGGCACCAGCGGGGAGGAAAGACAAACCTATAAATACCAGTGGCTCGAAGAGTTTTTGCAGTATCTCCATGAGCTGAAGAAAACCCGGCCCAACCTGGTGGTATGCGGCGATTACAACATTTGCCATAAACCTATTGACATACATGATCCGGTGAGCAATAAAAATTCAACCGGCTTTTTACCTGAAGAGCGGGCCTGGATGGACCGTTTCTTTGACAGCGGTTTTGTGGATACATTCCGTCAATTTAATCCGGACCCGCATCAGTACAGCTGGTGGAGCTTCCGGGCTAATTCAAGGAACAATAACAAGGGCTGGCGTATTGACTACATCAACGTAACAAGCCCGCTGCAGGCGAAGCTTAAACATGCAGCTATCTATCAACAGGTGAAGCACTCAGACCATTGCCCGGTGTTCCTGGAACTGGCGCTGTAACCATATGTTGATATGAGCATTCAATTTACCAAAGGCATATGATCATTTATAATGTAACCATAAAAGTGGCCACAGATGCGCATTTGCGGTGGCTTGAGTGGATGAGGGAAGAGCATATTCCGGCTATGCTGGAGACGGGTTTGTTTCATGATTTCCGTATGAGCAGGCTGTTGGAACAGGATGACCAGGAAGGGCCTACTTACGCTGTTCAATATTTTACAGACAGTCTGGAGAACTACAATACCTTTAAGGAAGAGCATGCACAAGCCCTGCGGCAAAGAGGTTACGACGTTTTTGGAGATCGTTTTATTGCCTTTACAACAGTCATGCAGGTGGTTTAAGCAAGTGTTCTTTGTTAAACTTATCCACAGGAAATCCACTATTTTCAAGGCATGCGGAGTTTGGTACAATACTTGGTTCAAAGCTGCGTTAATAGTAAAAAAACAAGCAAACATGCTAGGGCACAGGGTTTTATGCGATCCTGCTAAAGCTTTATACTTTAGCACGCAAAATATCAATCAGCTGTAACCGTTACCTGTAGCGTTTTTCAGCCGATAAAAATTTATATAAAAAATTGGCGAAAAATTTGGTAATCTGATAAAACGCGCTATATTTGCTCACATCAAACATTTTTTCACTAGTTAAATCTTACTAACTATGAACAAAGCCGAATTAATCGACAAGCTTGCTAAAGATGCAGGCATTACCAAAACCCAAGCTAACGAAGCTCTGGATTCTTTCACCAAAGCAGTTGCTGACACCCTGAAAAAAGGTGGCAAAGTAACTTTGGTTGGTTTCGGTACTTTCTCCGTTTCTAAACGTGCTGCACGTAACGGTAGAAACCCACAAACCGGTCAGATCATCAAGATCAAGGCTAAGAAAGTTGCTAAATTTAAGGCTGGTAAAGCTTTATCCGACAAGCTCTAATCAGTTAGCACAACTTATTCAAGCAAGGAACAATCATGTTTCTTGCTTTTTTTTTATATCAAAAGGCCGGCAGTAGACTATTTCAACGAATTACAGTAATTTGCAGCCTGATAACATCATATTTTCACAATCAACAAACTTCAAATTATTCGTTATGGGTAGAGGAGATGTAAAAACTAAAAAAGGTAAAATCTTCAGCAAATCTTTCGGTAAAGTTAGACCTGCAAGAATCAGAAAAACTACTGCTACTGCTGCTCCTAAGGCTGAGCCAAAAGCATAAGAGATTTCATGTACGAATGGCGAATTAAAGACGGAGCGATGTCCTCGCCCAATTCCTAATTCGCCATTTTGCATTTTTATCAGGGAGCTAACCGCTCTATCTTCCAGCTTCCTTCTGTAGTTAACGTATACAATATTCTATCGTGCAGGCGATTGCTTCTGCCCTGCCAGAATTCTACCACACGTGGCTTTACTACGTAGCCTCCCCAGTAATCAGGCCTTTCAGGCGCTTCCTGCTCATATTTTAATGCTACCTGACTCACCTGTTCCTCCAGGAAAGAACGGCCCGGAATCACCTTGCTTTGCGGCGAAGCGATAGCTCCTATCCTGCTATCTTTAGGCCGGCTGTTATAATATTCATTACTAATGCTGACAGGTGCTTTACTAACAGTACCTTCTATCCGTACCTGCCGCTCCAGCTCACGCCAGAAAAATAACAGGGTTACATGTGGATTCTGCGCCAGCTCCAGCCCTTTGCGACTTTCATAATTGGTAAAAAATAAAAAGCCCTCTTCGTCAAAACCTTTCAGTAACACAATACGCGCAGACGGGTGTCCATCGGGAGTACTGGTGGCTAATGTCATAGCATTAGGCTCATCTATTTCACTGCTGGTAGCATCATGCCACCACTTTTCGAATTGTGGTAACGGGTGTGGGGCAACGTCACTTTCATCCAGGGAGGCCAGTATATAATCCTTCCGTAAATCAGCTACTTTCTGGTTCAACATGGTGCTTTAATTTTTATTGGTTTAAACAGGTAAACAAAGGTATGGAAGGATAATAGTAATTTTGATGACCTGATATAAATCATACTATGAGAAGAGTTTCCTTATTGGTGTTATTGATAACTGCCACGCTGCTGTCCTGCCATAACGGTAACAGCAAAAACAGTGATACCACAGGGGCCGACAGTACAGCTGAAATCATTGTGCCACTAGCCTCTATCCCACTTTTTTATACACAGCTCAAAGGTAAACTGGCTGATAAAGACATTACCATGCAGCTGATGAAAACCGCGCCACACCTCTATCGTGGTTACTACTGCTATGATAGTATTGGTCAGCCGATAGGATTGTGGGGCACCCTGGATTCCGGACTGGTGAATGTTTATGAAGAAACGGCCAACGGTGAGGAAGAGCGTTTATTCAACGGTACCCTAACAGACGAAGGGCATTTCAAAGGTGTATGGCATGGCAATGGTACCTCGTATCATTTTGAATTGCATACAGACCTTAAAAAAGCGGTGCCTTTACAAGTGTTCTATAGTATAGATTCCGCCAGGCTGATACCATCATTCCCCAAATCGCCTGTAGGAACGGTTTCAAACAGTATTGTATGGCCAGATTCCACTGTAGATTCCACCACCGCTACTTTTATCATACAGCAAATAACAGGCAATACCCGGCTTAAAGACCCGCAGCAATATCTCAAAAGAGGGATAGATTCTTTTATACTGAGTTATACCATTTCAGCCAGAGATGCCGACAGCAGCGAATTAAAGGACGCCACCGCCGCTATGTCCTGGAACTGGACCACAGACACAGATATGAAGGTAGTATGGAATACATGGCCGCTGCTGGTATTGGAAAAGTATGCCTATGATTTCACAGGTGGGGCACATGGCAACTGGGGCGCCACTTATAAAACACTGGATCTCTCTAAAAGAAAAGTGCTTACACCAAATGATATCTTCAAACCGGGCTATAAAGAAACGCTGAGTAACTTGCTGGACAAAGCTTTTAAGGAGAAATACCACATCAGTGAAGATGAAGCGCTGGATCAGAATCTGCTGGTGAAAAGTATTCCGGCAAATGATAATATTATTGTAACCAGTAAAGGGGTTGCTTTTAGCTATGTGCCTTATGAGATAGGGCCTTATGCTTTGGGACAGGTAACGTTGTTTATTCCGTTTACAGCTTTAAAAAGCATCCTGAAATAGCTATTAGTGGTTAGCTATTAGCAGTTAGCTAATGCCTAAAGGCTAATAGCTAACTGCTGTTATTTATCCTTTTACTAAAGTACCTACATTTTTCCCCATGATCACGTTCAGGAGGTTACCCTGCCTGTTCATGTCAAACACGATAATAGGCAGCTTATTTTCCTGGCAAAGGGTAAATGCTGTCATATCCATCACGTTGAGTGATTTCTGGTATACTTCTGAAAAAGTAATGGTTTCGTAACGGGTTGCTGTTTTGTCCTTTTCAGGATCAGCAGTATAGATGCCATCTACGCGTGTGCCTTTAAGAATTACATCGGCTTGAATTTCAATTGCGCGTAAAGAAGCGGCGGTGTCTGTAGTAAAGTAAGGGTTACCAGTACCACCACCAAATATAACCACACGGCCTTTTTCCACGTGACGAATAGCACGGCGGCGGATATATGGTTCTGCGATCTGTTCCATTTTAATAGCAGATTGCAGACGGGTATAAAGTCCTACTCTTTCCAGTCCACTTTGCAAAGCCATTCCGTTGATCACGGTAGCCAGCATACCCATATAATCTCCTTGTGCTCTTTCTATACCGGTTTCGGCTTCATTCATACCGCGGTAAATATTACCTCCGCCTATTACGATGGCCACCTGTACCCCGAGGTCAGTAACCGCCTTAATATCGTAGGCATATTGAGTTATCACCTTCGGATCAATACCATAACTTGCATCCCCCATGAGGGCCTCACCGCTCAATTTGAGCAAAATACGCTTATACTTTGGCAACATGACGCTATAAAATATTGTAAGATTGTGATTTCCTAATGTAATTACGGTATTCTAATATACAACTTAAATGCAGAAAGGAGGAGATGGAAAGCAAAATGCAATTTCTTTTGTCTGAATCCTGCTGCATTAAGCGCGCTAATTAGTTATGCGCAAAAAAAAGGAGAGAAACTATTTCTCTCCTTTTTTTTAATATGATAGTATTAACCTAAAGCGATTCGCTTAAAGCCAGCCACTTTCAGGTCAGTATCTACTGATTTCAGGTATTCCGCTACGGACTTGTTATTGTCCTTAACAAACGCCTGTTGCAGCAGGGTGCTTTCTTTGAAGAATTTATTGATTTTACCGGCAGCAATTTTTTCCGCCATTTCAGCAGGTTTGCCTTCAGCCTTCACCTGTTCAACAGCGATTTCTTTTTCGCGGGCAATCAATTCAGCAGGAACGCTATCAGCATCAACTGCGATAGGGCTCATAGCTGCGATCTGCATCGCGATATCTTTACCTACTTCTTCAGAAACAGGTTTAGAGAAAGCTACCAATACGCCCATACGGAAATTACCGTGGATGTAGGAAGTAACGCCACCAGCTTCTACGAATTCGAATTTATTGAGGGTGATTTTTTCACCGATTTTTGCTACCTGGTCGTTTACTTTATCAGCAACGGTTGCACCATCCAGGGGAGCAGCATTCAGGTCTTCAACGGTTTTGATACCATTGTTCAGCGCCAGATCAGCGATAGCTTGTGCAAATTTTACGAAATCTTCGTTTTTAGCAACGAAGTCAGTTTCACAACCCAGTCCCACGATAACGCCGGATTTACCATCTGCTGCTGTTTTAGCGATGATAACACCTTCTTTGGTTTCACGATCGGAACGAAGTGCAGCCACTTTCTGGCCTTTCTTACGCAGGTAGTCTACTGCTTTTTCAAAGTCGCCTTCACTTTCTACCAGTGCCTTTCTGCAATCCATCATACCAGCACCAGTTTGCTGACGCAGTTTGTTTACATCAGCTGCTGTAATTGTTGCCATGAGCTATAATTAGTTTAATTGTTGTAAATATTTATGCAAAAACAGAATCTGACTTTTAACTATTAGCCTCTAGCAGTTAGTTCCGTAATGGTTAAACTGCTAAAGGCTAATAGCTTAAAGCTTAATTATATTATCTTCCGCCGCCTGGTTTTCTTGGACCACCGCCGCCAGCGCCAGATGGACGACGTTGTCCGCCTGCTGCACCGCCGCTACGGTTAGGACCGCCACCACCACGGTTAGCACCGCCCGGGCCACCTGGACCACGACCGCCGCCACCACGGTTAGCACCGCCTGGACCACCTGGGCCACGACCGCTACCTGGAGCACCTGGTTTACGACCTCTTTCACGGTCTTCACCACCTTCTACTTCAAATTTCTTTCCTTTATCGTCAGTTTCTTCTTCTTCCTCTACATCTTCAGATTTCTCAGTAGCTCTTTCAGAAAGACCTTCTGCGATAGCTGCACAGATATAGCTGGTGATGATAGCGATAGATTTAGTCGCATCGTCATTAGCCGGGATAGCGAAATCTATTTTAGTAGGATCGGAGTTAGTATCCACCATACCAAAAGTAGAGATGCCAAGACGTTTTGCTTCTGCCAGTGCAATGTGTTCGTGGCTGATATCAACCATAAACAGCGCTGCTGGTACACGTGCCAGTTGGGCAATACCACCCAGCACTTTCTCCATTTTCTCTTTATCGCGGCTTAAAGTAAGACGTTCTTTCTTAGTGATGTTGTCGAATGTTCCATCCTGCAGCATTTTTTCAATGCTCTGCATTTTCTTCACACTCTTACGGATCGTAGAGAAGTTAGTGAGCATACCACCTAACCATCTTTCAGTAACGAAAGGCATGTTGATGTTACGCGCAGCATCTGCTACGATTTCTTTCGCTTGCTTTTTAGTAGCAACGAACATGATCTTCTTACCGCTTTTAGCGATAGATTTCAGGGCAGCTGCTGCTTCCTGCAATCCTTCTACGGTTTTATTCAGATCAATGATATGAATACCTTTCTTTTCTGCGAAAATATAAGGCAGCATCTTTGGATTCCACTTTTTCTTCAGGTGACCGAAGTGAACACCTGCCTCCAGTAACTGCTGCTGCAATGAGGTATTATTTTCCATGTTTATATTGCTCAATTAAAAGGATCAAATAATGTTTAGCTTTTAGCATCCCAGCGATTAGCCAGTAGCTAATAGCCAATAGCTCAAAAATATTAGCGTTTAGAGAACTGGAAGCTTCTTCTTGCTTTTGCTTTACCTGGTTTCTTACGTTCAACTCCTCTTGGATCACGTTTCAACAGACCTGCTGCTTTCAGTGCGGGACGGAACTCAATGTTCACTTCGCAAAGCGCACGGGCAATACCCAGTTTAATAGCTTCTGCCTGACCTTTGATACCACCACCCTGTGCATTCACTTTCACATCAAATTTATCGAGTGCATCGATAGTTTTGAAAGGCAGTTCCACCTGATTTTGCAGGTAGATCAAAGAAAAGTAGTTTTTATAATCTTTGTCGTTTACAGTAATGTTACCGGTGCCTTTGTTGATGTAAACACGGGCAACAGCTTCCTTACGACGACCTATTGTATTTTTTTGCTTTTCCATGTATCAGAGAAAAATTAGAAAGTTAAAGGTTGTGGTTTCTGCGCAGCATGAGGATGTTCAGTACCAGCGTATACAAATAATTTTTTGTACATCGCACGGCCCAGACGATTCTTAGGCAACATACCTTTGATTGCCTTTTCGATCATTACCTCAGGACGGCGGCGGATCAGGTCCTTAGCCAACTCGATTCTCTGACCACCTGGGAAACCAGTGTAGTGCATGTATTCCTTTTCCTGCATTTTATTGCCAGTCAAAGAAATTTTTTCCGCATTGATTACGATGATATAATCACCACAGTCAGTATGAGGCGTATAGTAAGGTTTGTTTTTACCTCTTAAGATAGCTGCCATCTTAGCACATACTCTTCCGAGTGTCAGGTTAGTAGCATCTACTATATGCCAGTCACGCTTTACGTAAGCGTCGTTAGCCGATTTAGTTTTAAAACTTAATGTATTCATTGTTGTATACGATAAAAATTACGTCTTGTAAACAATTCCCCGATTATGAGGAGTGCAAAGGTACATTCCTCAATCTTAATAACCATACATTTTGCACGCTTTTTTTCAGAGCACCTTTGTAAGTTATTGGTTTTCAATAAACAATTTGTATAAAAGTTATTAACAGCACTACTTGCCTGGTGGAAAACCTCAGACATATTAAGTTTATTTTTCAATTTATTGGAGGTCGTTGAAAAAAGAAGGGCTTTCTCCAGATAGAGAAAGCCCTTCACTAATTTTAAAAACCACGGATCAGTTATAACCGTCGTTCTGTGCCAGATTACTGTTTACATTGATTTCACGCTGTGGTACAGGGAAAACCATTGTTTTATCATTAAACGGAATACCGCCATAAGTAGGCAGGTTCAACCGTTTCAGATCATGCACCGCAAAGCCTTCGCCAAACAGTTCAAAAACACGCTCATTGATGATATTATTTAATGTCGGAACAGGGATCGGAGCAGCACCTGTGCGGCCTCTTACCTGCGCCAGATCTTTGGCAGGAGTATCTCCAACAACAGATCCAAGACGGATATTACATTCTGCACGTACCAGGTACAACTCAGACAATCTTACTATGGGTATATTCTGACCATAGGCCAAATACTTTCCACAGGCCAGGTTACCGGGTTTAGCTCCGGAGCCGGTGTAAATAAGTGTATTACCCCTGCTGTCATTAGGATCAAAAGTAGCTTTGAAACCAGCGGAAACAAAAAAGTCAGCACGGCCAAGTCCTCCATCCAGATTGGCATAAAAAGTAGCTAACCCGTCATTGGCATTACCTGCGTTATTCTGATCGTTCTGTTGAATTTCCCAGATGCTTTCAGCAGTGTTTTTGGTACGGAAAACTGTTGTTACATCACTGTTAAGCGAAAATTTAGTGCTACTTATTACCTGGTTAGCCAGTGTAAGCGCATTGGCATAATCGCCTTGTTGCAAATATACCCTGGCGAGAATAGACATTGCAGCATATTGGTTAGCACGTCCGGGATTATCTGCCGGTAACAGTGTAATGGCATCTTTCAGATCCTGTATACTTGCGTTATATACTTCCGCAACAGTATTTCTCTTATATTTTTGGCTTGCTATCGCATCGTCGGAGGAAGCTTTGGTCACAATAGGAACCCCCGGCTGTGTATTGGCGCCAGCAGGACCACCGGTCCATTGCTGTCCATACAACCGAACCAGTTCAAACTGCAACAGTGCACGGATAAAGAGTGCCTCTCCTTTAAGGCTCTTCTGCAGGGCGGGATCCTTTACTACTCCCATTGACGCCAGGATTGTATTAGCCAGATTAATAGCCCTGTAAGACTGTACCCATACCCGCGTAATATCACCATTGATGGTTGAAATTTTCTTATTGGCCACCTCTCTTGGGGTATCAAAAGAACCTACCCAACCCAGGTATTTTGCACTGGCAGATTTATCAGTTGCATATAACTCCGGTAGCATAATGAGCATAGTTCCATACAAAGCAGGATCTTCCAAAACAGCATAAGCACCTATTGTCAGCTGATCTACATCCGAGTCTGTTTTAATGGCAGTGGATGCATCAATATTCTGCTTGGGATCCAGTTCCAGTTTTTTACCGCAGGAACTAACCCCAGTCAGTACCAGGGCCATCATTGCAGCATTTATATAGTTCTTAATATTCATGACTTGTTGCTTTAAGAGAGAAATTAAAATCCAACGTTAATACCAAAAGTGATTGTTTTAGCCTGCGGTGGTGTATAGAAATCATGTCCAAGCTGTAATGCACCCAGGTAAGAAGTATTTACTTCCGGATCATATCCTGAATAATTGGTAAAGGTAAACAGGTTATTGGCGGCCATATAAATCCTGGCACTTTGTAATTTCAGACCGGACATTACTTTCTTTGGAACGTTATATCCGAATGTTACTGATTTCACCCTGAAAAAAGAACCTTTCTCTACCCAGCGGGAAGACTTTTTATCACCATTGCTGCCATAGAGAATAGCTTTAGGTACTTTAGTGATATCACCGGGCTTCTGCCAGCGGGTCATCTGATCTATAGTCTGGTTATCGTAGTAAGGCGCATTTGAAGACTGGAATGATCCGGCCTGGTTGTAAATATCATTACCGGATACAAATTGTGTTTGTACATCCAGGTAAAAGTTTTTGTAAGCAAAATTATTTCCGAATCCACCAAAGAAATTAGGGTTGGGGTCACCAATCTTCATATTCGGTGCAGCATTATAATCATTGGTTGTTTTACCATCTGCAGTGGCGTATAACGCATCTCCATTCTGAGGATCTACTCCTGCAAATTTCTTACCATAGAAATAACCGAATGGTTGACCTGCCGCAATACGTCCAAGGTTACGGGAATTAGGCTCAATAGGGGATCCGCCATCATCCAATACTTTATTCCGGTTCAAAGTGATTGAAAAATTGGTGCTCCATTGAAATTCACCTACCAGGTTTCTGGAGTTCAAACCAATTTCCACACCTCTATTCTGCATAGAGCCTACGTTTCTCCTCAAAGAAGTAAAACCACCGGTTGCAGGAATGTTGATGTTGAGTAACATATCCATGGTTTTACGTTGATACAGATCTAAAGTACCTGTCAGCCTGTTATTGATCAGACCGAAGTCAAGCCCCAGATCAACTTCATGCATTGTTTCCCAGTGCAGATCACTTGCTGCCAGCCTTGATGGTACCAGGCCGATCTTGTCAGCATAATTGATAGATCCTATTAAACTGCGGGAATCGAAATCTCCGATATTATCATTACCGGTAAGACCATAACTTGCTCTCAGCTTCAGGAAATTGATAGCTTTGGAATATTTGAGGAATGACTCCTGAGAAATCACCCAACCTGCCTGTACACCAGGAAACACGCCATAGCGGTATTTTTTATCATAAAATCCAAACCTGGAAGAACCGTTCACGTTAACGTTTGCCTGCAACAGGTATTTATCCATGAATTTGTAGTTCACACGGGAGATATAGGAAACGTGTGCATTACCTGTTTCAAAAGAAGTACCGGCAGTGATTTTAGCAGCGTTCTGTATTTTCTGGAATTGATCATTCGGGTAATTTTCACCGGTAACACTGTTACTTCTTTCATTATAATCATCATACATGATACCCACTAATACACCCAGGTTATGATGTTCATGCCAGTCTTTGGTATAATTTAATGTATTGGTAAATACCTGGCTCACGCCTTTTCCTTGTGCATTAACCCCTACACCATTCTTACCACCACCGGTCTGTGTTCTGCGGCCTGCATACGTCTCTTCATCTAATTGCAGAAAGTTAAAGCCGTAATCAGTTTTAAAAGTCAGGTTTGGCAGGATGTTATAACTAAGATATACATCACCAATTCCTGTGAATTGCTGCATTATATTTTTACCATCTGTAAGATTAATCAGGTTATTATAGTAGATGGTGCTATTGTTATAACGACCAAGACTGTCACGCAACGGCTGTATCGGAGGCAATGCATTCAACTGAACCGGGTTATCAAATGCATTATCATTCGGCAACCTGTTTCCGGCCGTTTTCATCACATTGATATTAACACCAATAATTGCCTTACTGCTAATATTGTGTTCTACGTTCAACCTGCCACCAAATCTTTGCAGGTCATTACCAATGATGATACCTACCTGTTTATTGAGAACACCACTGAAATAGAATCTGGTTTTTTCATCACCGGCATTTACAGATAAAGAATAATCCTGGAAGCTACCATTACGAAAAGCAGCTCCGTTCCAGTCTGTATCGAAATTATTATTCCAGTCGTTAGATCCTGAATTTGAAGCAAAATCCCCGGCAATATCAGTAACGCCTCCGTTTTTAGCTGCTTCCGTAAACAGTTCCCGGTACTGCTTTGCATTCAGGAACTTGCGGAGATGTGTCGGTTTGCTGGTACCGCCGGAAATATTCGCGGTAACAGATGTTCTACCAGCCTTACCTCTTTTGGTAGTAATCAGTACAACACCATTTGCTCCTCTTGCACCATAGATAGCCGCAGAAGAGGCATCTTTCAGCACCGACATGGATTCTATTTCATTGGGGTCGATACTTGCCAGCGGGTTGGTAGGCTCAGCATCAGTAGTACCGATATCGTTAATAATAATGGGCACCCCATCTACTACGTAAAGCGGACGTTGGCCGGCATTGACAGAAGACGTACCACGGATTTTGATATCTGCAGCCTGTCCAAGTTTACCGCTACCGGAATTAACATACACACCGGTAACTCTGCCCTGCAACGCAGTTTCCATAGTAGGCATGGGCTGATTTTCAAAATCCTTGGCAGACACTTTAGCAACAGAGCCGGTTAAATCTTTTTTAGTCTGCGTGCCAAAGCCCAATACTACCACCTCAGACAGTTCTTTTTTATCTGATCCGAGTTGCACGTTAAATGTAGTATTGTTACCTAGTTCAACTTGCTGATCGGCATATCCTATGAAGGAAAAAACAAGTGTTTTAACCTGGGCAGGGACATTGAACTTAAAAGTACCATCAACAGTTGATACAGTTCCGGTATTAGTACCTTTTCCTTTTACTGTGACACCAGGTAAAGGGCTGCCATCTCTGGCATCTGTAACCTTTCCTGTAATTGGTTTTGTTTGGGCAAATGAGAGCGTGCATAGTAGCATTAGCATGCCCATCAACGAGTAGAATCGCAACATGGTTCTAAATTTAGATTTTGAATTATTGTAACAGCAATTTGAATTATCGAGACAGCAGTCTGAGTTGTGACGGCAGTCTGAGTTTGGTTGAAACTAGTCTTGGGTCTAAAAGTTTATTTTTTTGGTTGACCTTATAAGCAAAAACAATAAAATTGGCTGATCACACAATTTAATCGAGTATAAATGTAAAATTTTATTTCATTAAAACATTAACGAAATGTTAAAAAGATATTAAAAAGTACGTTTAAAAGCATCTTTTTCAGTGAACTAGATAAGAAGATAATCTCTATAAGGAAATAAAATGCATTTGTGTAGCAGTAAAAAACCGCCCTGGCAAGCCGGGGCGGTTTCTGATATTTATTAAATTAATGCTTTAATTATTTCTGTTCCTCGCTCCCATGTATATCATAATGTATTGAAACAGTGTGGCAACAGAAGCTAAAGCAGCCACCACATAGGTCATAGCCGCCCACCAAAGGGCATTTTTCGCTTTATCGTGTTCTTCTGGTCGCATTACCCGGCTATTATCCAGCCATGCCAGTGCCCGGCGGGAAGCATCAAATTCTACCGGCAGCGTAATCAGGGCAAATGCGGTTGTTATTCCGAAAAGGATAATACCCCCTAACAGGAGTTCCGGAAAACGGTTTATGAGCAGAATACCGGCCAACAGCACCCATTGTACCAGTGTGGAGCTCACCTGTACTGCCGGGACCAGCCTGGACCGGAGGCCCAGCCACGGATAGGCGGCAGCATGTTGTACAGCATGGCCACATTCATGAGCAGCTACTGCAGCTGCAGCCACATTGGCGCCGCTATAAACATCCGGACTAAGATTGACTGTTTTAGTGCCAGGATTATAGTGATCTGACAGAAACCCTTCTGAGGAAAGTACCTGTACATCATATATCTGATTGTCTCTCAGCATTTTATCCGCTATCTGCTTGCCGGTCAGGCCGGAAGAGGTGGGTATTTCGCTGTAAGCCCGGAATTTACTTTTCAAAATATAGCTTACAAGCATGCTGATCCCCACAAAAATCAGCGACAAAAACAAGATTCCTGGTGTCATACTTTTAAGATTATTATGACAATCGGGGCACAAATACCTCACCAGATCCTCCCTTTTAAGTTTTATTTAGCACTTGTATGTCATCCCTTCCTTTTGTCTGAAAATTATAAATTTAACACTGCCATATTGACGCTAAAATTATTTTTTATGCTTAAAAAGCGTCTGTTTGTCACCCTATAAAATGCAACTTATTACTAGTTTTTTATATGCAAAAATCATCAACATCAACCCTATTTATCAACATTTTACGAGTTCCCAATGAAAGTAATATTGGACAAAAACAGCCGCTGAAACAAGCGATGGCAGCCACTTTGTTACATTAGGAAAATAGCTCAAAAGTTATTCACATCAATTAAATAAACTTTTTTATTCTGAAGCCATTTTGTAATTTAGACCTGAATTTAATGGGTTAGTAAGTAGAAAGAGTCAGCGGAATCTTCCGTTTGGCTCTTTTCTCATTTTAGCCATTTATATCTCTCTTTTCACTACTTCTCCTGTATCATTTCCGTGCGATAATTATAAAACCATTTACTTTGTATGCATCCTGTTTTAAAAAATTATGAGTAAGATAAGAACCGCTTTTTTCTGTCAGAATTGTGGATATGAATCCGCCAAATGGAATGGTAAATGTCCGAGTTGTGGAGAATGGAATACGTTTGTTGAAGAAAGAGTGCAAAAAGATATTCCACAGAAACAACAAGACTGGAAAACAACTGAAGCGTCGGCCGTACGCACGCAAAAAATAATCAACCTTTCGGAAGTTGTTACAACTGCTGAAGAACGTATACTAACACCGGACAACGAATTAAACCGTGTGCTGGGAGGTGGCATAGTGGCGGGTTCGCTGGTATTGGTAGGTGGAGAGCCGGGCATCGGAAAGTCTACTTTATTCCTGCAAAATGCACTACAACTAAAACATATTAAAACACTTTACATCAGCGGTGAAGAAAGTGAGCAACAGATAAAAATGCGAGCTGACCGCATCCAGAATTCCAATGAACAGTTTTATCTGCTCACCGAAACATCTACACAAACAATCTTCCAGGAAATAAAAAAATTGCAACCACAACTGGTGATTGTGGATTCTATTCAAACATTACACTCCCCGTTTATTGAATCTGCCCCCGGCAGCGTATCACAAATCAGAGAAACAGCAGCAGAATTACAACGTTTTGCCAAAGAAAGCAACACACCCGTATTTCTCATTGGTCATATTACCAAAGACGGCTCCATTGCCGGCCCAAAAGTGCTGGAACATATGGTGGACACGGTTTTGCAGTTTGAAGGGGACCAACATTATGCCTATCGCATCCTCCGCACAATCAAAAACAGGTTTGGCTCTACTGCAGAACTGGGCATCTATGAGATGACCGGCACCGGGTTAAGACAAGTAACGAATCCTTCAGAAATCTTAATATCTCAAAGAGAAGATCTGCTGAGTGGTGTAGCCATTTCTGCTACCATGGAAGGCATGCGCCCCCTGTTGGTAGAAGTACAGGCATTGGTAACACAATCTGTGTACGGCACACCACAACGCACGGCTACTGGTTTTGACCTGCGCAGGTTACAACTATTGCTGGCCGTATTGGAAAAACGTGGTGGCTTCCATTTCGGGGTAAAAGATGTCTTCCTCAATATTGCCGGCGGCATTCGCGTAGAAGACCCGGCCATTGACCTGGCCGTATTATGTGCCCTGTTATCTTCGTATGAAGACAACGCTATTCCTGCAAAAATTTGCTTTTCCGGCGAAGTAGGCCTCAGTGGCGAAATACGCGCCGTCAACCGCATTGAACAAAGAATTGCCGAAGCAGAAAAACTTGGCTTCGAAAAAATATTTATCTCCCGATATAACAAAAAAGGAATTGATTTCAGTAAATTCCATATTGAAGTAATTGCGGTAGGAAGAGTAGAAGAAGTTTACCAGCGATTATTCTAATCTTAAAATCAATCCAATGTTTACCAGTTTGTTATCCCCACTGGTCCACCTCTTTTATCCGCATTGCTGTGAGGTATGTGGCACTGACCTGCCACAAACAGAAGAATTGTTGTGTTTGCGCTGCATGCAGGCATTGCCTGCCACCAATTTTCACAGACACGCTAACAACCCGGTAGCCCTCATTTTCAATGGCCGCGCCCTTGTGCAACAGGCAACAGCAGCTTATTATTATAGCCAGTCCTCCGGCCTGCAGCAACTCATTCATCAATTCAAATACAGGCAACGACCCGATATTGCCAACTGGCTGGGCAAACAAATGGGCTATATGCTAAAAGAAAGCACCTGGTTATCCACTATTGATTGCATAGTGCCTGTTCCGCTTTTCCCCCGTAAAGAAAAGCTACGCGGATACAACCAGGCAACGCTGCTGGCTAATGGTATTGCACATGTTACACAACTACCGGTACAGCCTAAAGCACTCAGCAGGCAACAATTTACAAGTACCCAAACAAAAAAAGGAAGAACCGGCAGATGGCAGAATGTAGCCGATGCTTTTCAGGCCAATGACACCTCCATATGTAACCGGCATCTATTACTGGTGGACGATGTAATTACCACCGGTGCCACTACTGAAGCTTGTTGCAACGCGCTGTTACAGGCAGGTGCGCAGGTCAGCGTTTGCTGCCTGGCCTTCTCCTACAGCTGATCTACGCGATTGGCATATGCCATTATCCTGGTGAGAAAAAGTTAACTAAAAAGATACTCTTTTTTCACCGGGGATACCTAACTTTACAAGAATAGATTATTTGCTGAATATCTCAATCTGTCTTCATTAAAAACAACTATATGTTCAAATTAGCAATACTGTCAATAGTTATGTTATTTGCATCTTCCCACCTCTATGATTTCAAAGTAGATGCTGTTGATGGAGGAAAAATAGATTTCTCCAAATACAAAGGGAAAAAGATACTCATTGTAAACACTGCTTCTCTTTGTGGTAATACACCGCAATACGAAGGACTGGAAAAATTATACAAAAAATACCAGGATAAACTGGTGATCATCGGTTTCCCCGCTAATAATTTCGGTTCGCAGGAACCAGGCAGCAATAAGGAGATTGAGCAGTTTTGTACTAAAAAATATGCTGTTACTTTTCCAATGGCAGCTAAAATATCTGTAAAAGGTGCAGATATACATCCTTTGTATAAATGGCTGCTGGATGAAAGTAAAGCGAAGCACCTGGAACCAGCTGAAGTAACCTGGAACTTCCAGAAATATCTGTTGGATGAAAAAGGAGACCTGGTAGCTGTATTTTCTCCTAAAACACAACCTGAATCAAAGGAAATAATCGCCGCAATCGAAAAATAGTTTTTTATAACACTCTGTTACTGCCAACTTAGTGTAATAATATATTTATAGGAACTCACGTTATACGTATAGGTATTAACGTGAGTTTTCTGGTATCATTTACACAAAGTGGATCATATTCATGAAAGATCATCTTACTGCAACAAAAAACACGCTGCTGCTGGCAGTCTTAATGCTGGCACTTTTACAGCTATTTAGTGCTTGTCAGAATGAAGTGGATACTCCCACACTTTCCTGCCCTGGATTGTCGATGAAGGCTTCTATACAAAACACTACCAATTCCTTGAACCTTGTCAGCAACGTTGTATTTCGTCAGCAAACTGATACCGGGGGTGTAAAATTTATGAGCCTGGAAGCGATATCTGATACAATGAAAGTACTGCTGAATGTAATGGATGGCGTGTATGACGAAAACGCCCTGAAGAATGATAGTCTGTATCTTAAAACCTACATTTTTTCCACTGCTGCCGACAGACAAGGCGGACTGGTAGTAGTGTCGGTAAATGATGGTATCGATTACAAACCCTACACCACTGATACTTCCAGCATCACTATTACGAGGATTAACACAATAAAGAAAACTATTTCAGGTAATTTTTATTTTGCTGCCAATAACCGTACTATCAGCGGCAAGGGCACTTTTCAAAATGCCTGCTATGTATCGTTACCATAAATGCTGATTAGCCCCTTTTTATTATCTTGCGCCCATGCTTTTTTCAGATATCATAGGACAGGCCGACGTGAAGCAACAGCTTATACAATCTGTTCAACACAACCGGCTCAGTCATGCCATGATACTGCTCGCCCCTGAAGGAGCGGGTGGCCTGCCGCTTGGCCTGGCATTTACACAATACCTGGTTTGTGAAAACAAACAGGCTGATAGCGCCTGTGGCCGTTGCTCCGCATGTGCCAAAGCATCTCAGTGCGTACATCCGGATATTCATTATTCCTATCCGGTTATTCCCCGCAAAACAGGCGATAAGCCTGTGAGTACAGACTATATCAGCGAGTGGCGCGAATTTGTAGCTACCAATCCATATGGCAATGCCTATGACTGGTTACAGTTTATTGGTGCGGAAAATAAACAGGGAAACATTACTGCCACTGAGTGCCAGGACATTATCCACAAACTCAACCTTAAAAGTTTTGAGAGTGGCTATAAAATATTGGTGATGTGGATGCCCGAATACCTGGGCAATGAAGGCAATCGCCTGCTGAAGCTGATAGAAGAGCCCCCCAATAACACCCTCTTTATACTGATAGCAGAAAACCAGGAACAGATACTGGCTACTATTTTGTCGAGAACACATCTCATCAAAATAAATCCGCTGGCAAAGGAAGATATGGTGAAAGCACTCATCGAAAGAGGAAAGGTAGCTCCAGCCAAAGCACAACAGATAGCCACTATTACTGCCGGCAACTATCGCGAAGCGATATACCTGCTACAACACTCTGATGATGATTATCATGAGCTGTTACGTAGCTGGCTCAATCATCTGTTTACCGGTAACCGTGTAGCGCTGCAGGAATGGATAGAAGGCATCTCCAGTGCTAAAACAGGCAGGGAAAATCAAAAGCAGTTCCTCCGTTATTTCATTAACCTGCTGGAACATACCATCCGGCTGCAATACCTGGACAGAAGCCTGCTGGCCTTTTCAGAAGAAGAAATGGACTTTGCCGCCAAACTGGCTAAACTGGCCAACCTGGACCAAATGCAACAGATTGTGGAGGCATTGGACAACGCCAGCTATTATATAGAGCGTAACGCCAACGGAAAGATGCTATTTCATGCACTGTCCATCAAGTTACAATATATATTCAAAAAGAAACCTTTACCTGTTATGTAACAACAGGAGCTCTCCCCGGGGCTTATCAGCGCCTTTTCCCTATCTTTGTTGTTTCCGGTCTTTTTGTTTATCTGCAAGGAAAAACGTATTTTGAAGAACTGGAATGACCTGAAATGCTTATTTATAAAATTTAAACTAATTAATAATATGGCTTGTGCCGGATGTGGTACGGGTGTGGATGGAAAGCCGTCAGGATGCAAGAGTAATGGAGGATGCAGCACAGGAGGTTGTAATAGACTGAACGTATTTGATTGGCTGTCCAATATTCCACTTGGCGAAAGCTTAGCACCATTTGACATTATAGAAGTAAGTTTTAACAATGGCAGTCGCAAAGACTTTTTCCGTAACGTTACCAGACAGCTCCTTGATAAAGGCGAAATGGTAACCGTGGAAGGTGTAAGCGGATTTGACGTTGGAACAGTGAGCCTCACCGGCGAACTGGTAAAACTACAAATGAAGAAGCGACGCGCGGAAGACACACCCGAAGTAAAAAAAGTATTGCGTCGTTCAACCAACGACGACCTGCAAAGAATGAGCGATAATAAGTCACGCGAGAAAGAAGCCCTGATTAAATCCAGAGCACTTGCCCGCAACCTTGGACTTGAAATGAAACTCGCGGAAGTGGAAATACAGGCCGATGGCCGTAAAGCCACTTTCTTCTATACTGCAGATGATCGCGTTGATTTTAGAGAACTCATTAAAATTTATGCCTCCGAATTCAGGGCCAAGGTAGAAATGCGCCAGATAGGTGCACGCCAGGAAGCCGGAAAAGTAGGTGGCATCGGCAGCTGTGGAAGGGAGTTATGTTGCTCCACATGGCTGACTGATTTCAAAAGCGTAAACACTACCGCTGCCCGTTACCAGAACCTGTCTATCAACCAGGCGAAATTATCCGGACAGTGTGGTCGTTTAAAATGTTGCCTCAACTACGAGCTGGATACCTACCTCGATGCACTGAAAGATTTCCCCGAAGACGCTGATACCATCGAAACCTCTGGTGGTGTTGCCAATCTGCAAAAAAGGGATATCTTCAAAAGTCTCATGTGGTACTCGTATGAAGGTAGTAACAAACAATATCCGCTGACGATTACCAGGGCTAAGGAAATCCGTATGCTCAACAAACAGGGCATAAAACCAGATGACCTGAAACCAGCGGAAATAACAACTGCCAAACCTAAAGAAGCAGATCTTGGATATGCAGATGTAGTTGGTCTTATCAGCTTGAAAGCACTGGAAAAAACAACCCAGAAACGCAAACAAAAAGATAGGGACAGGCAAAAACAACAAAAAGGCGGAGAACAGAAACAACAAGGTCAGGGACCAAGAAACGAACTAGCGAAGCCAGAACAAAAAACTGCACAAAGACCAGATAACCGTCCACCACAACAGGATCGCAGACCTAAACAGGAAAACCGTCCGCCGCAACAAAAGCAGCAAGGTGGAGGCCAGCCAAGGCAGGGCCGCGAACAGCAGCCACGCCCTGAACAGGGTCCAAAGCAACAAGGACAACCAGGTCAACAGGGACCGTCCGGACAAGCGCCACAACAACCAAGACAGGATCGTCGTCCGCCCCGGAACAAACCAAGACCTAACAATCCAAACAGAAACAACAATCCTGATAAGGAAAACAAATAACAAACAAAAAAGACAACCGCGCTGGTTGTCTTTTTTGTTTGCCTCTGGCAATAAGTAAGCTATAAAAGAAAAGGCCGCCCAGATGAGGCAGCCTTTGTTAATAATTGGTTTTTGCTTATGAGAAAAACTTAAAAATTCTAATTAATTATCTCTTCACAAAATCAACTACACAGGCGCCTCCCTGACTATTACACATACCTACGACTCATTTTCAAACAACAATTTATAATAGTGCATGTTGGTGGCTTCATCAAAACCGCGCTCAATCATTTCGCGGTTGCCATGAATATAAACATGAAAGTTTCGATCTAACTTCAGAATGCTCTTAAATACCTTCTGCTGTTTTTTTACAGCCTGAGCTGATATCTCAAACTCATCAGGGATATTTTGCTGGTGCTCATGCTGGTACTCATTCCGATATTCCTTAAAAAAAGCGATAGCGTCCGGATGACCTAATACTTCTTTCGCAAAATCGTCCAGCTGGAATTGCTCTTTTTCTTTAAAGTATGCGGCTGATTTATTTAACAGATCTACCTGATCCACACGATCCATCTCATATTCTACAGGCAGTTTATTGTGGATAAACTGCTTGCACATGTTCACTGCTGTTTCTGTCTGATGGTAACTATCTTCACGGCGCTGCACTTGTAAAAAAGCATCTTTCCAATATACGGCCTCGGTTTGCTTACTGATACTATCTACAATACTTACCTTAAAACCATTCTCCTCTTCTGTATTAAAAACAAGACAACCTTTGTCCAGCTTATTAATATTTATACCATCTTCATAATTAACCTGATAATTATCGTCTGCCAGAAAGACCTTCAAATAGGTATCACGGTTTTCTGACTTAAAGATGCCTATAGCCTCCACTTCTTCACCATCTACCTGGCACTTGCGAAAGTAGGCTATATAAAGCTCCCCCCCTTTTATTTTTGGATGGGTGGAATGTTTATATAGATGTTTGGCAATATTGACCGACTGCTCCTGGAATTCATTTTGGTCAGTAAATATACGTCGACAATATTGAAATATTTCATTCAATTGTAGATCCGCATCATGACTGAACCTGAAATATTCGGCAGCATTGGTAAAAGGCTGAATAAAATAAGTGATCAATAACTGGCTGATCGTTTCGTCTTCCAGCTGCAACGGCGCTTTAGAACAAAGGAGCGACTCCTCATTCGATGAATTTCCTACCTTATGAATAGTAAGATGCGCCAAATCTTTAAACTCCGAAACATGGATCATGGGCGCAAAATTAAGAAATTAGTTGACAGTCAGTGATCCTGTTCTGTTGATAATTATTTCCTGATAATTTCATTACATACCATTCCTATAGGAATAGAGGGCAAAAAATCTGGAATAGTTCCTTAATTTAAAGCTTCAAAAAAATAAATGGACATGAAAAAACACATATACATGCTGGCAATGATGGCTGGATACGGCTTACAAGCGATGGCACAACAAGAACCAACCGCCAGACCGCTATATGAAGCGCGTGACCTCACCGCAGAAAACATGTTTTCTGTAAACATAGAAGGACCCAACTTTGACAAAGCCGGCAATTTTTATGTGGTAAACTTTAAAAAAGACGGCACTGTGGGGAAGATAAATACCAAAACCGGCGCCGGCGAAATATTTCTTACCCTGCCGGATAGCAGCGTAGGCAACAGCGTGAGCTTTAACAGCAAAGGCAATATGTTTTTACCGGATTTCATAGGACACAATGTGCTGATGGTAGATATGAAAACCAAAAAGGTAACCGTTTACACACATTCCGATCAATTTAACCAGCCTAATGATCTGTGCATTAATAAGAAGGACCAGATCTTTGCTTCCGATCCTGCATGGGCCACCAGCACCGGTCAGCTCTGGCGCATAGATGCTGATCGCAAACCTGTACTACTGGAAGGCAATATGGGCACTGTTAACGGAATTGAATTAAGCCCGGACGAAAAAACACTGTATATAAATGAAAGCGTTCAGCGCAAAGTGTGGAAGTACGATGTAGATAAAACGGGTAACCTCTCTAATAAAACCCTCCTGGCTACTTTCCCTGATTTTGGGTTTGATGGCATGAAATGCGATAAAGCCGGTAATCTTTATATCGCCAGATGGGGTAAAGGCGTAATTGCCGTATTATCTCCCAAAGGAGCACTGATCCGTGAAGTACCATTAAAAGGCAAACAATGCAGTAATCTGGTTTTTGGAGATAAGGACGGGAAAACTGTATATGTAACCCTGCAGGACAGAAAATGCGTGGAAACCTTTAGGGTGGCTATTGCAGGAAGAAAATATTAATAAGAAGTAATTAGCTTTTAGCTATTAGTTTTTAGCAAAAATGCAGCGAAGACAAGTATCGATTATAATTCATAATCTTTGCCTGTCTTCGCTGCATTTTTGCTAAAAGCTAAAAACTAATTGCTAAAAGCTTATCTAATAATCAACAACCATCCCTTGTTCTTAGCAACAGGAATAGCCGCATCTTTATCGAATACTTGTCCTTGCTGGAAGTTACGTATATCCGGCGCCGTTATAACAGCCTTTGCAGGATCTATACCGAGCGCTTTCCAGTCGATACTCAGTTTAATAGTAGTGTCTTCTTTAGCCCAGCTGGCAAGGGATATCAGCACTGCACCGTCTTTTTTATAGATAGTGGCAGGAACAAGTGGATTATTAGTTTTAACAGGATTATTATCTACCCAATAACCAATCATCTTTGTGCCCTGCATTCCAAAATCATCCCATACTTTCCAGATAGGACGCGGATCTGAGTTCTCCGTCCACGGCATACGGTTAGTCATGCCGTATACCATACCACGCCACTGATTGCCACCATCCTGCAGCATCTCTCCCATCAAACCAAACGGAATACCGCTCACTTCTGTCAGAAAGAAATCAGGATCATTGTTTTCATAATCAAAATATTCACCAAACCAGAGGCGGTTCAGATACGGAAAATGCTCCATATACAACATTCCGCTGTTGATAAAACCATCTGTTTTATTATACTGATTAGCAGAATGCAGATCAATGATACCAGGATGGCCATCCTGCGTGAGTACTCTTTTAATACGCTTCATGGTGATGCGGTCAAAGGCTACGTCATCCAGGTAGATGCCGTCTATACCTACATTTTGCACCAGCCAGTTCATGCCTTCCACGTAGTAGTTATGCCAGCGGTTCATACCGCTGTTAATGATGGCAGCATCTTTAAACTCCGGTACAAACCAGGCAGCAATATAGTCTTTGCCCACATGCTCCTGCAACCAGGAGAAGCCACCACCCTTACCGGGGCTGTATACTTCATGGCCTAAACTGCGCAGTGGAAAGGTTTCCCATGCATGATCAGACAATTCTCTTACTGTATTATAGATCTTAACTTTTAGTCCTTTGCTGTGTGCTACATCAATGTAATCCTTCATCTTCTTCCATTCAATAAACGGATAGTTGATCCATGGATTTATTTCGTTACCATGGTGGATATTCACCACTGTGGCGCCGGTCGCCTTGATGCTGTCCAGGTTATTATACTTATGATAGAAGCGGGTAGCCCACTGGAAATCAGTGTTCACAGGATGGAACGGCGTAATGATGAGATGGAAATTGTAATACAGCACGTCGCCTTTATGCATGGTTCTTTCGCCGCTATAGCTGTTTACCAGTATTGCCTTGCCCTTCTCTCCTATGGTAATACCGCCTTTGTCGCCATTTCCCCATGAAGTTGGCAGCAGTAAAGGTTTCTGTAGGTAGAAGTTTGTATTAAGCGGCCGCACATAATTTTCATCTCGCAGCGTAAATTGTAAGCCGGCGTTTACATCGCCAATCCAGGCACCATCCTGGTTTTTGCTTTTCACATCCCATTTCCAGTCAATTTTTTCCGGACGGACGCCACCTTTCTGATTCAGGCCCATCATGTATTTGGCGGCTCCTTTATCAAATGGCAGGTGCATGGTAATTTCCTTCAGCCCTACTTCATCGAGTGCCGTTACTTTTACGGTATAGTCTATGAAGCCATCAAATTCTAATGAGGCATTCACTTCCATTTGCAATCCTGCGGTAGTGTTGATAGCTTTCCAGCTGATTTTTCCGGCATCTTTGGAAGTTATCTGCCAACCCTGGCTTTCCCATTTGAGATCCTTGCCTGTGGCTGCGGAGGTGAAATGAAAATGCACAGGTTCTGTGAAAATATTCTTTGCCTGTGTGGACAGAGATGTCATTTCAGGTGTAAAAAATGTTTGAATTTGTGCCGGGAATCCATCTTTATTAATACCTACTTTACGACCCAGTAAGCTGATAACACTGTCTTTTAATTCCAATGCCGTGTAAGGTGCAATAACTGCGTTATCCTGTGCCAGTGTAGAATTCAGCCATTTCAACCGGGTTTGTTTCCAGGGCTCATTAAAGCCGCTGTTAACTGCCAGTTTATTCGTTACCGTTAGTGTGAGTCTTACCGGCATGGCGGGCATATCTGCTGCCTTAATAGTAACAATGCCTTTGTAAGTGCCTGGTGTAGCGGTTTGTGGCACATCAATGCCGCACCACATCGCCTGTATTTTTCCGGCTGCCACATTTACTTTGTTGGCAAAGGGTTGCGCATCGTAGGTAGTTCCGTTGGTATTGATGCAGTTCAATTGCGCTGCCGGTATGGTTTTACCGGTTGTGGAGGTAAGGTCTGCAAAAGATATCTGCACATCTTTCATCTCATTACGAGCGTACACTCCTAACTGAAAGGTGTAGTACTCTCCTTTGTCGGCCTCCCCTGCAAACGCCTGTGATGGCCCTTTCTGGATCCAGCGTTGCGGCAGATCATCCGTCATTTTAATCGGAAATTGTCTGTCTTCCGGAAACACCAGGTAACCTGCAGCCGGATGCTTTAACAACAACTGTTGCTGTTCAGCCACTGTAGCTATGACTTCCATGGGATAGAAAGTATTGAAGGCATCAACAGCTTCCAGCTCCTTTACGATAGCATTGGGCTTTATTGTAGCAGTAACAGATTGCAGCCAGTTATTATCTGCTGTTTGTTCCGGTGTAAGATATACGCCGCGCGGGTAGTTGGATCTCCCTTCGTTTTTATACGGCAGGTAATAAATATAGTAATTGCCTTTGCCGGAAGCGGGTTCAAAACAGATATCGCCCTGTTCACGATTAAGTACCAACGTTTTTACATTGGTGATCTTTTTTTGTGTTTGTGCATCCTGTATGATGATACGTTTTAATTCCGGGTGTTCATCACGGCGACGCCATGGGATGACTACACGGGCCACTTTGTCGGTGCCGTTAAAGGTAACTACTGCCCGGTGATTACCGAGCGAATCCGCATCCCAGTTGTTGTTGCCGACGGTATACTTTACCTGCTGGGCCGTTGCTGCGGCCAGGAAGCTGAAAGTAAACCCCGCCAGCATGAGTCCTTTTTTCATAATATGGGAATGGTGGTTGTGCTGATGCATGTAAGATGATGAGTTTTAAATGCTGTTAGATCAATGTTCACTGTTGAGTAAATTTACTCTTCCGGCGTTTTTTTTCCTGATTTATTTTTTAAAGAGAAAGTCCCCCGTTTTTGGCGGAGGACTTTCCTGGTAAGTTATTATCTATTGCAATGGGTTCTGCACCAGATTCGGGTCCAGGAGGATTTCCTGTTCCGGAATGAAATGTACCACGCTTGCATCTGTATATTTAATTGTTTGAGGATTAGCAGGTTGTACACCTTTGTAATCCCTGAATACATCACGGTTGTTGCGGAACAGATCAAACACACGATGCGTTTCAAATGCCAGCTCCAGACGACGCTCATCCAGTACCACGTCGAGTACAGAGGCATAGCCCTTTAAATCTAAAGCAGAAAACAGGGAGGCACCACTTAAGCCAGCCCTTGCGCGAATGATATTTACATCAGAAATGGCCGCCGGGTTGTTACCCAGTTTAGCATTAGCTTCTGCACGTATCAGGTACATTTCGGCCAAACGTAGTACCACAGGAGAACTCAGCGTAGGCACGTTGTCCTGGTTAGAATACTTCAGGATATACCATTTAGGCACACCATTACGTTCTGCAGCCACCTTCTCACCGGTAACAGGATTCAGAGAATCTTTTCCATTCTGATCTTTCATTGGCACTATCTGCACAAAAGCATTCCTCACATCTTCAGGGTGTTGATGCAGCAGCTTCAGGTAAGAGCCGGAAGCATACATCTCGCCATAGCCCATACCTCCGGGTGACATATAATACATGGAACCTATAGAGCTCCAGGTACGATCGTCCTGCAGGGTATGATGAATAGCAAAGATGGTTTCCTTGTTATTCTCATTACTTTTAGTGTAATAGCCCGGCAGATCTGATGTTGCTACCAGGGAGTACTTATTGGAGGTGATGACAGAATCAGCGTATATACGTGCAGAATCATTCTTTCCCATATAGAGATAAGTCCTTGCCAACAAAGCCATTGCTGCACTTTTGGTAGCATAGCTGTTGGTGTTGGAATTATCCATCAGGTTTTTCGCCCTGCTGAGATCCGCTACTATCTGCGCATATACTTCCTTCACCGTATTACGTTTAGGCAGCGCCGTTATATCATACTTTGTAATTACAGGTATGCCCAGGTTGGTTTCAGGACTCTGGCTGTAAGGACGACCAAAAGTTCTTACCAGGCTAAAATGAACGAAAGCACGGATAAACAGATTTTCACCGATCATCTCATTCACCGCATCGGATTTTCCTTCAGACATTACTTCCAGCAGCCTGTTACAGCCGTTGATGGTTTTGTAACCCATACGCCATATCTGCAGGGCATTTCCCTGGTTGGTAAGGTGCCCGTATGTATAGGAATAAAACAAAGGATCCGTAGTGGCGCCGCTCAACGTCACATCATCACTCGGGAATTCCCCCATCTGGAAATAATTGCGTGTAAAATTTTCTTCTTTCAGCAGCGCATAATTACCTGCAGTTGCCGCCGGCCATTTAGTTTCATCTTTCAGGATATCATTATCCGGAATAGCACTGTATGGATCTTTTTTCAATGAACAGGAAGAGGCCATTGATAACAGCAGCAGTCCTGCAAAATATTTTGACACATGTTTCATGATAATCTCTTTTTTAGCTCCTGTTAAAAATTAATTTCAAGGCCTGCAAACCATTTTGTACTGGACGGATACTTAATGGAGTTGATACCACGATCATCCACTTCAGGATCTATACCGGAAAATTTGGTAAGTGTCCAGAGGTTATCACCGCCAACAGAAATCCTGGCATTTCCAACATGCACACGATCCAGCCAGGCTTTAGGCAATGCATAACTCAGGTTTACATTTCTCAGACGCAGGTAGCTACCGTCTTCCAGGAAACGGGAAGATGGTTTATGCGAATTTTTATTACCCTTGATCTTAAATAATGGATGGGTAGCCACATCTCCTGGTTTTTCCCAGCGGCTCCATCCTTTATCCAGTGCCATCATATTGTAAGTATAATATGCTCCATCGTTATCCATCAGTTCACGGGTGCTGTTATACACCTCATTACCTGAAACGAAGGCAAGGAAAGCACTCAGCTGGAAGCCTTTGTAAGACCAGGTATTACGCATGCCGCCAAAAAATTTTGGGGTAGCAGAACCTACAATCTGCAGGGAAGCATCATTATAATTATTGGTAGTAGTTTTACCAGTCACCTTTCCATTAGCATCTGTGATGAGCTTTTCCCAAAGCGGATCACCATTGGCAGGATCTACACCTGCCCATTTACGCATGTAGAAACTGCGCATGTCCTGTCCCTGATGCAACACGAAATAGCCATTGAGCGGATCAATGATCTGATTTCTTCCGGCATAAAGATCCGTCACGGAGTTTTTATTGAAACCAATATTGAAGTCGGTGCTCCACTTGAATGCGCCTACCAGGTTGTCTGTGCTCAGGTTAATTTCAATACCTTTATTACGTACCGAACCTACGTTCTGTGAAATATAGCTGTAGCCTGCGGTTCCCGGCAAAGGCACATTAAACAGCAGGTCTTTACTATCTTTCTGATACAGATCTACCGTCAGGTTAATGCGGTTAAATAATCCGAGGTCAAAACCAACGTTGGTATTATACACTTTCTCCCAGGAGAGATTAGGCACATTGTAAATGCCAGGATAAGCACCCGGATAACCATTGTACTGGGTATTGATCGCATACGCACCAATAGCACTGTAATCACCGATTTCCGCGTTACCGGTAGTACCGTAGCTGGCCCTTACTTTCAGGTTGGTAATAGCTTTTATCTGTTTGATAAAGTTTTCTTCCGAAGCAGCCCATGATGCACCAAAAGCATAGAAATTACCATACTGTTGGTTGGCGCCGAATTTGGAAGATCCATCCCTTCTGAAGGAAGAAGTGAAGTAGTACTTATAATTGTAGTTATAGTTTGCCTGTATAAAGTAAGAATTAAATGCACGGTCTACTTTTGTTCCACCAATAGACATAGGGGAAGAAGTTCCATCCAGTACATTTACGCCCTGCAGAATACCTTTACCTTTTGCGTTGATATCATTAAGGTTTGTCTGCTGGAACTCAGCACCTACCAAACCATCGATGTTATGTACTTTGTTGATCGTATACCTTGCTTTTAACAGGTTGGAGCTGATATAGCTGGAAGAATCCTGATAATAGTTATACAGGTTACCACGATCATCGGAACCGGAGGATGTTCTTACATCTCCATTGCTTTCCTGGTTAAAATGATAGTACTGCGCACGGTTGGTAGTACTGAATGACAACCATTTGGTGATATCATATTCCAGTTTCACCAGTGCTTCGAGTGACTGTCTTTTATTTTTAACGTAATTATATTGCTGATCATAGAGGAAGTTGCTCATATCCCTTCCATACCAGTTGTCTGCTGTCAGCGGATTTACCGGCTGCCCCTGTGCATCATAGGCTTTGTCCCATGGCAGGTTGGTATAGTATTGATATAAGGATCCGTTTGAATTATCCCTGTCGGTAGACTGTGTACCTGCAAAATTGGCGCTTACACGCAGTTTTTCGGTGATGTTATGATCCAGGTTCAAGCGTGCACTAAAACGCTCTACACCAGTACCTTTCAGGATACCATCTTCTTTATAGTAGTTACCGCCCAGGTAGAATTTTGTTTTTTCATTACCACCACTGGTAGATAATTCGTAATTCTGGTTGCTGGCATTTTGAAATGCAAGTTTCTGCCAGTTGGTATTGATAGTGCGGAGAGAAGGATCCAGTGCTCTGCCTGCGGCCTTTTGCAGGTCGTACAGATCCGCTCCGTTCATCAGGTGAAAATGGCCTGTATTGATTTGTGCCGTACCAACATTCGTACGGAAATTCACCTGTGTTTTACCTGCCTTACCTCTTTTAGTAGTAATAACCATTACACCATTTGCTGCGCGGGCACCATAAAGGGTAGTTGCCGCCGCATCTTTCAGGATGGTTACACTTTCAATATCACTGGGGTTGGGTAAACCACCAATAATACCATCTACAACTACCAGCGGAGAGTTGCCGGCAGTAAGGGTTCCGTTACCACGGATACGTATTACAGGTGCAGATGCCGGATCTCCGGAGCTGTTACCTACAAATACACCGCTTACTTTACCCTGCAGCATTTTATCCACACTGGTGGCTGTTACATCTTTTAATTTTGCAGCACTTACTGCTTGCGCAGCACCTGTCAGGTTCTTTACAGTAGTGGTGGTATAACCCATTACTACTACTTCTTCCAGTTTTTTAGTATCAGGGTCCAGCTTAATGTTTATCTCCGAACGCCCTCCTACCGTAACTTTCTGCGGTGTATAGCCGATATAGGAAAATACCAGCACACTGTTTTCCGCAGGTACCTGTATGGTATATTTTCCGGTAGCATCTGTAACAGCACCATTGCTGGTACCTTCTACAGCGATGGTTACGCCTGGTAAAGGATCTTTCGTAACAGCATCTGTTACAAAACCGGTTACTTTTACCTGTGCGGTGCCAGTGGGAGTAATTACTACCAGGTTGTTTTCCAGCACGCGATAGGTGACATTGGAGCTGCTAAAAAGCATACCCAGCACGTCATTGATCTTTTTATCTTTTACATCAATTGTTACCGCCCTGTTCAGGTCAGCAAAATTTTCATTGTAGAAGAAGCGATAATTACTGTTGTTTTCAATGAGTTTGAAAACTTCTCTTACGCTCTTATTTTCAGCGTGTAGTTCACTGATTTTGTCCTGCGCGTAAGCCGCGGCAGAAACCTGTAAAAAACCTCCGAAAATCAGCAGACCCGTCAATTTCATCATGAGCAATAATTTTCGCCCGGGGCAAAAAAATGCCGCCAGGTTTGCAGTGGATTTCATAAACTTGTATAGATTTTAGTTAAACGAATAGTTACGGTGGCTGCCCGTCGCAAAGGCAATCCACCAACATGTGATTTTCGTTGATTGGGGTAAGTCGCATTACCCCAATTTTTTTTAGTTGTTCATATCGTGCATGTAAGTTGGTTTTTTACAGGTGATTGAATGATGATACTCCTATGTTTTCCGGCTACTTACCGGTTCTCAATGCTCTTGAATACTTCTCTTTCAACTCTTTATCGAGTGCTAATGTTACTACTCCGTTATCTATATTATACTTCAGCGGAGCTGTGAGCTTAAGTATGTTTAGTACCTGCTCCAGCGTTTCCTGGCGAAAAATGCCGCTAAAACGGTATTCTTTCAACTCTTCTTCCTTAAAAATCACCTTTACATTAAACCTGCGTTGCATAGTTACCGCCAGTTCTTCCATAGATTGTGCAGCTACTATCCAGCTGCCATCTTTCCAGGCGGTATATATTTCTGTATCGTTCACGTCCCTGCTTTCCACCGGTACAGCTGAGGGGCTGTCTGCGGCTGGTGCAGTATTTTTCGTATGTTCACTGCCGTTAGTTGATAATGGTTTTTTATATACTACGTGTTGATGCGGTTTCATCATCATCCGGAACGGGCTCGCTGTTTTACTACCGTCAATTTTCACTTCTCCGTCTACCAGTGTGGTCACTACCGTTTTATCTTCCGGATATGCCTTTACGTTGAAAGACGTACCCAGCGCGAGTATCTTCAGGTCCGATGCATTTACGGTGAAAGGCTTTTGCGCATTGGTATGCACTTTAAAAAAAGCCTCCCCTTCCAGTTGTACTTCGCGGCCACGGGTGTTGTAAGACTGTGCATATTGCAGTTTACTGCCTGCATTCAGCCATACTTCCGTGCCGTCGGACAATTCAATTTTTGTGGTGGCCCCCCTGGGGCTGGTCACTGTTACGATGGCGCTGCTGTTATCTTCTCTTTTAAAAGATAACCATGTATATACAAGACCACCGCCTATTACCAGGGGCAATGTATAAGATGCTGCCACTTTGAGATACTGTTTCCACCTGTTAACAGCAACTACAGGTTCCGCTGTAACCCTGTTTACCAGATCATCCCAGGCCACAGTAGCATCGTATTTTCCAGATGGTGCTGTGATCAGCCAGGCGTCCCGTAATTGCAAAAAATAAACCTGGTTCGCTGTATCTTCTCTGATCCAGTGCTCCAGCATCTTTTGCTCATTCGCGGAAATATCCCCGGACAAGAAACGTGCAATCAGGTCGTCCACCTGCTCTTGTGTATAGTTAGGCCCCATAATATAGAAAACAGCTACTAAGACAATTTTTCTCAGGTAACAGGGTGACAAGCTCTCAAAAAAATTTCTCTTTTTTTTAACATGCTATTTCAGCAAGGGAAGTAATTCATCTCGTAACCGTTGCAGGGCGCGGGTCATCTGGGTTTTTACGGTATTGATGGAGATACCTAAATGGCGGGAAATTTCCGGATAGCTTAATTGCTCAAACCTGCTGAGACGAAATACATCCTGGCATTGCGGCGGTAATTTGCAAATGGCTTTTTCTGCCAGTAATTCCAATTCGGAATGTTCCAGCTTTTCTATCGGCGAGTGTGTGGAAGATATACTGAGCATGGATATGCGGGATTCCAGCTGATGCATTAATTCACTGCCGTATTGTGCTCTTATTCTGTCCTGCTTAATAAAATTGAGGCAATTATTTTGTACCGCTCTATATAAGTAAGCTTTTTCAGACACCTGGATATCCAGGTCCGCGTAACGTTCCCATATCTTCACAAAAGTATCCTGTACAATTTCTTCTGCCAGCTCATGCCGGTTTACAAAATCAAAAGCGAAAATGCAGAGCGCAGCGTAATACTTTTTGAATAAGGATTCAAAAGCTGGCAGTTGGCGTTTTTGCTGTATAATATTTGTGCTTACTTCCTCCAAATTGTTCACGGCGACCTCACGATATAATTCCCAAATTATCACATTTGGACTTTACATCGTCAACATTGTTCACCTTTTATTATTTTATATAATATAATTATTCCCTGTAATGAAAAGGTACAACAAGTTAGCAGCAATAAAAAACGCGGGTAAATTACCCGCGTTTCTCTATCCGTTTATTTAATTGATTACATGCACAAGCCGCCACAGGTGCTGATTGTTTGTCCGGTTACATAACCGCTCATTTCTGAAGCCAGGAACAGGCAAACATTCGCAATATCTTCCGGTGTACCAAAGCGGGCCAGTGGAATTTGCTGAATGTAAGTGCTGGCGCCATCACCTTCTTTCAGATAACTGGTCATATCTGTTTCCACAAATCCTGGTGCTACTGCATTACAGCGAATGTTGCGGCTACCCAGCTCCTGTGCAATGGATTTAGTAAATCCGATAATACCTGCCTTGGAAGCGGCATAGCTGCTCTGGCCGGCGTTGCCCATAATACCAATTACAGAGCTCATATTAATGATACTGCCGCTCTTTGCCTTCATCATAGGGCGTATTACATGTTTGGTCATGTTATATACACTCTTAAGGTTGATGTTCATTACATCATCCCATTGATCAGGGCTCATGCGCAGTAACAGGTTATCTTTGGAGATACCTGCATTATTTACACAGATATCTATTTTTCCGAATTCTTTCAACACTTCTGTTACCAACGCTTCACATTCTTCATAAACACCGGCATTTGACTTATATGCCTTTGCTTTTACGCCTAAAGCTATGAGTTTAGCTTCCAGTGCTTTAGCTTTTTCATCAGAGCTCACGTATGTAAAAGCTACGTCAGCTCCAGCAGCTGCGAATTTCAAAGCAATGGCTTCTCCGATACCACGGCTGGCGCCTGTTACAATCGCTACTTTGTTCTCCAGTAATTTCATGTTATAGTTGATAGGTTTTAAGCGTTCATATTGTTGGCCACAAATTTCAGAATTTCTTCGAGGTAATTGCGGTCATTATTCAATCTGGGAACTTTATGTTGTCCTCCCAGTTTGCCTTTGCTCTTTAGGAACTCACAAAACGTGCCCTTGGGTAATACATGCACCACCGGCATATGCAAGGCTATATCTTTATATCTTTTAGCTTCGTAGTCTGAGTTGATAGACTTTAAAGTACTATCAAGTATACCGGTAAAGCGATTGATATCATCTGGTTCTGTTTCAAATTCCACCAGCCATTCATGGCCACCATTGCCTTCATCGCTAAAATATACAGGTGCGGCAGTATAGTCATTTACTACTGCGCCGGTGGCTTCACTTGCTTTGGCTACTGCAGTATCAGAGTTTTCCACAATCACCTCTTCCCCAAATGCATTGATGAAGGATTTTGTTCTGCCACTGATCTTAATACGATAAGGTACCAATGATACAAACTGAATGGTATCACCCACCATGTAGCGCCATAAGCCACCATTGGTACTGATAACCAGCGCGTAGTTCTTGCCCAGCTCCACTTCCTGCAGTTGCAGGGTACGTGGATGTTCTTTGCCCACTTCTTCCATCGGCATGAACTCGTAAAAAATACCATGGTTCAGGAATAACAGCAATCCTTCTTCTCCTATCACATCCTGCGCAGCAAAAAATCCTTCGGATGCATTATAAGTTTCCTGGTAGTGCATCAGCGGTTTGCGGATCAGTTTTTTAAACTGCTCCCGGTAAGGCGTAAAGCTTACACCACCATGCATATATAATTCCAGATTAGGCCATACATCCGCCAGGTTATCTTTGCCGGTAAGCTCAAATATGCGTTTAATCAATACAATTGTCCAGGTAGGGACACCGGCAATAGAGGTCACATTTTCATGGATGACCGCATTAGCCATACGTTCTATCTTTTCTTCCCATTCGTCCATCAAAGCGATTTCCAGGTCCGGGGTGCGGATCATATTGCCGTAAAACGGCATATTCTGCAGCATCACGGCGCTCAGATCACCACAATAGGAATCACTGTTCTCAGATAACTTATTCACCTGGTGGCTACCGCCTATTACCAGCGATTTTCCTGTGAATACATCGGAGTCAGGGAAATTATTGTAGTAGAGAGAGATCACATCCCGGCCAGACCTGTAATGACATTCATCCAGGCTTTCAACCGTAACAGGAATGAATTTGCTTTTGTCTGCGGTAGTTCCGCTGGACTTTGCAAACCATTTTATAGGCGTATTCCACAGCACATTTTGCTGACCTTCCATCGTACGTTGTATATAAGGCTTGATGGTATCATAAGTGTGAATAGGAACCCGCTGCTTATATTCGTCTATCTTGTAAATCTTCGAAAAGCCGTACTGCTTACCGAATTCGGTATACTGCGCGGCACTGATAAGGTTTTGGAATACCTGCTGCTGCACTTGCACAGGGTACTGCATGAAATATGCGATACGCCCCATGCGCAATCTTGCCAGTTGTGATATTGCAGGACTTAAAATTCTCATATAGGATGCTGTAGAATTATTTTTATTGTTTAGCTGCTTCGTCCAGGTAATCTTTCCGGCGCAAAATAAAATTCTGGCCAAGATACACTTTTCTTACCTGTTCGTCCTCTGCCAGTTCTTCTGCCGATCCGGATTTGAGGATTTTGCCTTCAAACAATAAATAAGCCCGGTCAGTAATGGAGAGCGTTTCTTGTACGTTATGGTCTGTTATAAGGATACCTATATTTTTGTATTTCAGCTTAGCTACAATAGCCTGGATATCTTCTACGGCAATTGGGTCAATACCCGCAAAAGGCTCATCCAGCAAGATGAACTTGGGATCTACGGCCAGTGCACGGGCTATTTCAGTACGACGGCGTTCACCACCACTCAATACGTCACCCGGACTTTTACGTACGTGTTCCAACCGGAATTCTGATAGCAGCATTTCCAGTTTCTCCTTTTGTGCTGCCTTTTTGAGCTTAGTCATTTCCAGTACAGCGGAAATATTATCCTCTACGCTCAGCTTCCGGAATACAGAAGCCTCCTGCGGAAGATAGCCAATACCCATCTGTGCCCGCTTGTACATGGGCAATTTGGTAATATTAACTTCACCCAGGTACACATTCCCTTCGTCTGGCTTAACCAGCCCTACCACCATGTAAAAAGAGGTGGTTTTGCCTGCACCATTAGGGCCCAGCAGCCCTACTATCTCGCCCTGGGACACTTCAACAGATACATGGTTTACCACCGTTCTGTTGCCGTAACGCTTTACCAGCTGGTCTGTATGTATTCTTAATGCCATATGATCAAACTTAGCAAAATTAAACAATTCATTCACTTAGCCTAGTTATAGTTATCCTAAGATTAAAAATGATCTGATAATAATTAGCGGATGTCTTATTTTTGCCCGCGTAATTTTAGCGGGAATAAAGGGCTTCACCAACCAGCCCCCTTCCACAAAGCTTATAACTTTATGAAAGTAACTGAACATATCGCCCGGGCAAAGGATACCCTGATTTCATTTGAAATCCTTCCTCCGCTTAAAGGAAAGAGCATCGAATCAATATATGATCATCTGGACCCCTTAATGGAGTTCAAGCCTTCCTTTATCAATGTTACCTACCATCGTAGCGAGCATATGTTCAAAAAGAAGGCCGATGGCGCCTTTGAAAAGGTAGAGATCCGCAAACGCCCCGGCACAGTAGGTATTTGCGCAGCTATCATGAACCATTATAATATAGATGCTGTTCCCCACCTGATTTGCGGCGGCTTTAGCAGGGAGGAAACAGAAAATGCCTTGATAGATCTCAACTTCCTCGGTATTGACAATGTACTTGTTTTACGGGGAGATGCGCCCAAAAATGAAACTTTCTTTGAACCTGATCCACACGGACACAGCTATGCTATAGAATTGCTGGACCAGGTAGTACATATGAATAACGGGGTTTACCTGGAAGACGATCTGCAGAGTGGGGTGAAAACCAGCTTCTGTATTGGTGTTGCCGGCTACCCGGAAAAACATTTTGAAGCGCCTAACATGCAAACAGACATCAGCCACCTGAAACGCAAGGTGGAAAATGGAGCTGATTACATTGTAACACAGATGTTTTTCGATAACCAGAAATTCTTCGATTTTGTGAATAAATGCCGGGAAATGGGTATTACTGTTCCTATTATTCCAGGATTAAAACCACTGACCTCCAAGAAACAAATGACCATACTGCCTCGCATCTTTCATGTAGACATCCCATCAGATTTATCTTCTGAAATCGTGAAATGCAAAACAGATAAGGATGTGGAACTGGTTGGCACTGAGTGGCTGATTGCACAGTCTAAAGAGCTGAAAGCATTTGGTGTACCGGTACTACACTATTACACGCTGGGTAAACCTAAAGTTGTTCGCCAGGCAGTAGAAGCTATTATGTAATAACAAATTATTATTTTATGTGTAAATATAAAGGGAAGGACAAAAGTCTTTCCCTTTTTTGCTTTCTTTCATATATAAAAAATGCCATCACGTAGATACGTAGTGGCATATCCCTATAACTGTCACACTTTTTAATTTTAACTGTCCAATGATCGATACCACCTTTCCAGGTGGTTACTTTCGGTATTAAGACGCAGCACCTAACACGTACCCCTACGTCTCTTTAAAAAATAAAAAGGACCGCCTTTAGGGCAGTCCTTTTTATTAGATGATCTGAAAATTATTTTTTCTTGCCCAGCAGGTAGCCTACGGAAATACCGAAATACCTGTTTTTAGAAGTAGAATTCTCTGCTACTGTGCAATTAGTCAATCCCAGGCTGTAATTAACGCCTACGAGGAAACCACCTTTCAGCTCATAGCCAACAGTGAAGTTAGCACCGGCATCCAGGGTTTTCATATGTACGTTCCCGTCATTTGCATCCTTTTTACCGTCAAACTTAACCTTTGTTTCATTTGATTGTTTTTGGCCATTTACTTCGTATGTGCTCTTTACTTTACCACCGATACCGAAGGCGATATAAGGACCAAAACCAGCAAATAATTTACCTCCACCCATTTCATGCTTGTAGAGGAAGTTAACCGGGATTTCCAGGTAATTTAATTTCACTGTCATGGTTTCTTTTGCAGATACTCCGCCCGCACTGGCTTCCGAGCTGGCTTTTACTCCTTTGGCACTGTAAAATAAACCAGGCTGCAGGGAAAAATTTTCTGCCAGCGTAAAGTCAGCAATAAGACCTGCATGAAAAGCAGGTAAGATTTTTCTGCCTTCGTTATCAGATTTGCCGTCGGCCGTTGCGTTTATCGAAGCGGCGCTAAAACCGGCTTTTACGCCCAATTTAACCTGTGCATAGGTAGATAAGGTTCCCAAAAGTGCTACAGCGATTAACAGAACATTCTTTTTCATTTGTAGAAAAATTTTATAGGTTATTTCTAAAATATATAATATATATAATGCATAATACTAAAGATGTCCATAACTTATCTTGAAATAAAAAAAGCGCTTCCCTTGCAGGAAAGCGCTTCAAAAGTTGTAATAAAAATATTTTATTTACCAGTCTTCCCGGTCAAGTAACATACCAATGCTTACACCAAAATATTTGTTTTTCAGGTTAGTACCCGGCGATCTGTCAATGTCCATTAATCCAAGACTATAATTCACTCCTAAAGTGATAAAACAATTAAGCTGTATTCCGGCAGTAAAATTCAAGCCGGCATCCCAGCGCTGCAAATCCATGCCTGTAGAAAAAACATTGGGAGATTGCTTAAAATTTACCCTTTGCGAAATGGACTGCACCTGTTGGCCTTCGTTATAAATAGCCATATCATAATGTCCACGAACACAGTAAGCCGCATAAGGACCAGCTCCAAGCACAATTTGGCCGAAACCTACAGGCACTTTATACACCATATTTACGGGAAATTCCAGGTATTTCAGGCGGATATTAGTAGTGCCGGAAGAAAATGTATAGGAAGGGTGCTGTATGGTAGACTCCAGCCTAGCACCTTTAACAACGTAGCTGAGCCCCGGCTGCAGATATCCTCCTTTAAACAAAGGTATATCAGCGTATATACCCACCTGCCAGTTGTTAAGGTTAGCAGTTCCCGAACGGGAGATGTTAGCAGAGGATGCTAATCCAGAGTTAACATAACCACCACGAATGCCCAGGCTCACCTGAGCGGAGGTTGTAGCAACGACAAAAAAGGTCATTGCAAAAACAATTGTAATGAACTTCATTCGCTCGTTAATAATAAATATTAGACAATTCACTGTTACCTATGTCAATTGGGACTATTCAACTCTCATTGGGTACTAACGTTAGAAACAACGAAAAGGTTTGAAGATAATAAAAAAAGGCTGCCGAAAAATACCGGCAGCCTTTTTTTAGAAATTTTACCTGAGATAATAATTCAGTTAATGGCCTCCGAATTTATAACCAACAGACACGCCGAAGGAGGTGTTTTTGAAACTGCGGCTATTACTAGTATTGTCAGCAGTATTAACAAGACCCAGATCCGCATTGAGTCCGAAATAAATCCCCATTGGCATTTCATAGCCAATATTGATATCAGCTCCTGCGTCAAAGCGTTTCAGTTTACCGGTTCCGGATTCATCAGCGAAAGCATTCCTATCACCAAGAAGAGGAATGTTTTTATACTTTCCGCTTATACCATAAGCCAGATAAGGTCCCGCTGCTAATACCAGCTTACCATTACCGACTTCAGGTTTATACATAAAATTAACCGGCACTTCCAGATATGATAATGTCGTTTTCATATCTGAATTCTTGTCCTTACCACCTTTACCGGAATACAATAATCCGGTACCAATGAAAAATTCATCAGCCAATGGAATATCCGCGGTAACACCGGCTCTTACACTGGTAAGAATTTTACTGGTTACCTTTCCACCGTTTGGAATAGAATTCTTAGATGTAATGCTGGAAAATTGAGGCCCTGCAACAATTCCCCATTTGACCTGACCAAAAGAAATGCTGGCTATCAGTAAAGCCGCTGCTGATAATAATAACTTTTTCATATTAGATGTAATTTGAATGATTGTTTAAAGTGTTGTCAACAGGCACTGACACCACTTTCATTGTTATTTGGATTGCTAAAATGCGCCTGTTTTTGCTTGCTTAGCACATACTACAAATCGAATCAACTAATTGTTTGCGCGCAATTATCTTCCACCAAACAGATAACCTATAGAAACACTGAACACACGGTTCTTATTTTTTTCATCAGCACTATTATCCTGTCCGGAGCGAATTTTGGCAAACCCAATTCCATACTGCACAGCAACCAGGAAGTTGCTTAATTCAGCACCTATCTGCACATTACCACCCCAGTCAAAACGTTTGAATTTATCATAGGCTGTATTAGGATCTCCACCATTTAAAGGGGTGTCATTATCCCATTTAATGTCTGTAGCGCTACTGGCAGAAATACCTCCTATTATAGCATCATATTTTTGTTGACCTGCTACTCCAAATGCAAAGTAGGGTCCTATACCCGCAAACAGGCTGGCGTTATTTCCTATTGGCAGCTTAGCTATAAAGTTTAATGGAACCTCAATGTAAGATGGGTTTACAGTATACTTTGTGTAAGGATTTGTTATAGAACTACTTTTATTCCCTGCTTCAATTTTGCTCCCTTTGGTAGTATAAAATACGCCGGGTTGAAAGGACAGGAGCTTTGGGACCAATGGCACATCCACGATGGCACCTACATTAAATCCGGATAGCGAACGACTATCTTTAGTATTTCCTGCATTATCAATAGTAATATTTGAAAGATTCCAGCCTCCTTTTATGCCAACACGAGCCTGTGACATAGCGGCAAATGAAATACTCAAAGCTGCGAATGTGAATAAAATCGTCTTTTTTGTCATACCCTTTAGTTTTGTGGTCCGTTACCCACCAGCCAAAGACTATGCCAAAGCAATGTTAAAATTATATAATAAATTGATTACCAGTATAAAACAGGAGCTATTTGCTGCTCACTACAGCCTGGCTGCTGTATTTTTGGTGGTTAGCCGTTCCAGAAATTCCTGTAACTGGTCTACTCCCAGACGTTTTGCCACAATTTTCTTTTTTTCATCCAGTAGATAAATCATGGGAGTACTGTATACATCGTATAGGCGGCGGTAATTGTTGCCAGCTGACTGTGGATCAGATCCATGTACCCATCCGGAAAGATGATGCTCATTTATAAATGCCAGCCACTCCTGTTGCGTTCCTTCCGTTTTTACACCGATCATAGCCACCCCTTTGCTTTTCCAGCTTGCTTTATAGGCAGAATCGAGGCGCGGAATTTCTGTCTTGCAATGTCCGCAGGTAGGATCCCAGAACACCAATACCGTATATTTTGCCTGGGTTTTATACAACGATAAGGGCCTGGAGGCAGTATCCTTAAATTCCAGTGGGGCGGCCTGCTTTCCTATCAGGTTCGGAGCCATGGTGTATGCCCTGTCTACAATCTTATTCAACTGCTCATCGCTTAACCAGAAGGCCTCTCCCGCTACATAATATTTCTCCACCAGGTGCACAAATACAGCATCCATACCCATATAAGGAGAGCTCTCGTAATTATAAGTAAGCCACCACAGTACAAATTTGAAGACTTCCTTACTCTTGCGTGTGCGGGCAATCATAGCATCACAATCCACAATAATAGAATCCGGATGATTGGGTACCAGCTGTTCAAAATATTTTTTCAGCTTGCCTTCCAGGATGGGAGTTCTTACCAGGCGATCACTTTCCAGGTCTACCTCATCCCAATAATGTGCTTTAAAATAACGGTAAGCAAAGGAAGAGTCCTCTCCCACAGGCTGTTTGGGGATTTCCGGTTCCTTCATGGCCCTAAAAATAGCAGCCAATATGGTAGCCGGATGTTTTGCGATAAAGCCGTTGCGGAAGTCCTGGATTTTTTTTCCAAGCTCCTGCTGCAAAGGCAGCGCTTTGGCGGAATCAGCCGCTGTATGCGCTGCTTTCAGCTGCTGTTGAATATTACGGCTCAACGTTTCCTGCTGAAAAAGGAACTGGTTATAGGAGAGGAATAGCTCGTTATCCGGTGAATTCTTATAAACTGTCTTATTAATAAGATCGCTGGTATCAATACTAACACTGAATACCTGCTGTTTATCTATCAGTGCTTCAATATATTGCTGTTTCCCTGGTAATACCACCAGGTAGATCCCCGGCAGTAGCCGTTCTTTCCCTTTCAGCACTACTTCACCTGTAGCAGAAACATCTGCAGAATCGGCCAGATAAGTAGTTCTGCCCATATAATTGGCCAGGAATAATTTTCCACCGGTAAAGTTCTTCAACTTTATGGAGATCTGGTACCCTTGCGCCTGGAGCTGCAAATGCACAAGAAAGATGGCTATCAGTAATACAAATAATTTACGCATAGGATATGAAAACAATATGTAAAAATAAGTGGAAAAAAGGAAAAAAAGGAAAGTGGAGTGCTGAATGGTAAATACATGAATTCGCATTTCGGATTCAGCATTTCCAATTACCTTTGCAGCCGTGAGGAAAAAAAATGTTGTTTTAGAAAATGTACCTGTAACTGCCTACGCGGCAGAGGGTAAAGCCCTGGCCCGACAAGACGGGAAAGTTATATTTATTGAAGGCGGCGTGGTGCCTGGCGATGTGGTGGATGTTCGTCTCAGTAAAAATAAAAAAGACTGGGCAGAAGGGAAAGTGATTCACTTTCATTCTTATTCTGACAAAAGAGTCACTCCTTTTTGTAGTCATTTCGGCACCTGTGGCGGATGTAAGTGGCAAATGATGCCCTATAGCCTGCAACTGGAATATAAACAACAACAGGTAGCAGACCACCTGCAACGTATTGGCAAACTGGAACTGCCGCCTATGGACCCTATCCTGGGTTCTGCGCATACAGAACACTACCGTAACAAACTGGAATTTACCTTCAGTAACAAAGCTTATCTTACTACTGAAGAAATAAGGGATAATGATGGCGAAATACCTGTAAGACCCGCACTGGGCTTTCATGTACCAAAGCTGTTTGATAAAGTACTTAATATTGACACCTGCTTCCTCATGCAGGAACCGGTAAACCTGATCCGCAATACCATCCGTGAATATGCAGTATCACATGAGCTGCCATTTTACGACATCCGTGCACAGCAGGGCTGGCTACGTAACCTGGTTGTACGACTTTGCACCACCGGCGAGATTATGGTAAACCTGGTGATCCATCATGAGGACAAAGCAAACCGGATAGCACTGCTGGATCATTTGCTGAAAACAGTACCAGCTATCACTACCGTGGTGTACACCATCAATCCTAAAGGCAACGATACTATTTTTGACCTGGAGCCTAAGGTATATTTCGGTAAAGGCTATGCAGAAGAGAAGTTGGAAGACTTTGTTTTTAAAATAGGCCCGAAATCCTTTTTCCAGACAAACACATACCAGGGCGAAGTGTTGTATAAAGTTACAAGAGACTTTGCCGGGTTAACAGGATCGGAAATTGTATACGACTTATATTGTGGTACCGGCAGCATCGGTATTTTTGTATCGCGCAACGCCCGCAAGGTAGTGGGGATAGAGCTGATCAAAGAAGCCATTGATGATGCAAAGGAAAATGCCGCCCGCAACAATGTTAATAATGCCGAGTTTTTTGCAGGCGATGTAGTGGATATTTGTGATGACGAATTTTTTGCACATCATGGGCAACCGGATGTGATCATCACCGATCCCCCACGGGCAGGCATGCACGAGAAACTGGTAAACAAACTGTTGGAAATTGCAGCACCTAAGATTGTATACGTTAGCTGTAATCCGGCTACACAGGCCAGAGACCTGGCTTTGCTGGATGCACTGTATACTGTGGAAAAGGTACAACCCGTAGATATGTTCCCCCATACACATCACATCGAAAATGTGGTGTTGTTGAAAAAAAGAGCTAATAACTAAGAAGCAATGAACGAGTACAGGCCCGGAAAATTTCAGTATCTGCCACTGGTGATCAAAAACCTGATGATCATTAATGCATTGGTTTGGTTAGTGCAGGTAACACTGCTAGGTAAATATGATTATGATTTGAGCCGTTTATTTGCCCTCCATTACTGGGGCTCGGATCTTTTCAGACCTCATCAGTTTATCACGCATTTATTTATGCATGATCCGAAGCACTTTACTCATCTGCTTTTTAATATGTTTACCCTGTGGATGTTTGGCGCCACACTGGAAAACTTATGGGGTCCCAAACGTTTCCTCATATTTTACCTGGTATGTGGTATAGGTGCAGCGCTGTGCCATATGGGTGTGCTCACATATGAAAACGTAAACCTCACCAGGTATGCACATAATTTTTTAACAGATCCCACCTACAGCAATTTTGCTTTGCTGGATAGCAAATACGATCTCGGCAACGGTACCGTTAGTTTAGAGGGGTTAAAAAATGCGTTGGGCGACAACCCTGATCCGGGAACCATAGATATGGCCAAACTGTATGTAACGGAATATGTAAATTATTACCGCAGCGTGGCTACATTAGGTGCTTCCGGAGCTGTATACGGCATCCTGTTCGCTTTCGGATTTCTGTTCCCGAATACGTATATGTACATCTACTTCATGTTCCCCGTAAAAGCAAAATATATTGTTGGTTTTATGATTGTCGCGGAATTGTGGTCCGGTATACAAAATTCTGCCGGCGATAATGTGGCACATTTTGCCCATTTAGGTGGTGCGTTATTTGCTTATCTATTATTAAGAGGGTGGACAAAAAACCGTTCAGATTTTTATTAACGCGACTGTATTTAGCCGTAAATTTGTATTGAAAATATTTGTACCATGCATTTGCTGGAAAAAGAGAAATTACCCCGCCTCTCTTTGGGAGAAGGAAGAAATATGGTAACACAATTATTGGTAGTTAATCTTACAATTTTTGTTTTCCTGTTTTTTACACTTGTTATTTACAAGATGGAAGACGTGGGAGAAGTGCGGTTTCACCAGGATATTATGACCTGGCTCAGACTTCCTGCGGATTCCTCCAAGTTACTTATGCGTCCGTGGACACTTATCACCTCCCTGTTTACACATATTGCTGTTTGGCAGGTATTCAGTAACATGGTATGGCTGTGGTGCTTCGGCACATTCATGCAACACCTGGCAGGTCATCAGCGGATTTTGCCTTTATATCTTTTCGGTGGTATCTGTGGCAATCTTTTTTATGTAGCAGGTATGCAGTTCATCCCCTCTTTTCATGCATTGGCAGGTGGTGAATATTCACTGGGGGCTGCTGGTAGCGTAATGGCAATAGCCGTTGGCGTTACTGCTATTGCTCCACGTTATCGCATCTTTCCATTACTGTCGGGTGGTATTTCCCTTTGGATCATCACGCTGCTGTTTGTGGCGCTTTCAGTAGGTTCCCTCCTGGCTTCTTCCCGCTATGGTGTTACTTACATTCCTGAATTGGCAGGTGGCGCAATTGCCGGCTGGCTCTATATGTATCAGTGGAAAAAAGGCAACGATTTAGGTGCAGGTTTCAACAAACTGACGTTTAAGCTTACACATGTATTTCATCCTGCCTCCCAGCAAATCAATCCGGAGGATTTAAAAAAAAAGAACTTTCCCCCCAATCCTGAACTACAGCCATTCAAACGTATCGGTAAAGTACCTGAACAACGATTGAACGAAATTCTTGATAAGATAAACGAAAACGGACTTTCTTCCCTCTCACCGGACGAAAGAGAAACACTGCTGCGCGCGAGCAAACCAGAATAAAAGAATTACAAATTACAAATTGCGAATTACGCATTTGTGAGAAGATAAATCGCGAAGGTTTTCGCAAAGATCTTCTCACAAATGCGTAATTCGTAATTCGCAATTTGTAATTCATAATTTGTTATACTAACGTTACCCCTATGTTTAAAGTCATCATCCGCAGGCTATTACTCTGGAGCAATATAATATTGGCATTAATACTCCTCCTCAGTACTTATCTTCCTTATCTCAATCCGGGTAAATACTGGATGGCTGGCTTTGCGGGGCTTTTATTCCCTCTTTTATTTCCTGTTTGTTTATTGTTCATTCCCGTCTGGCTGTGGTACCAAAAAAAATACGCTTTTATTTCCCTGACAGTGGCATGTTTATGCCTCGGTGCTGCTAAGCATACGTGGGGCATTCACTTCTTCCAAAATAATAATATCCCTAAACAGCATGGTAGTGGAGAGTTCACGCTGATGACCTATAATACCAGCAGCATGGGACTCGCTTATTACAGAAATGACACCACTAAACTGACGGCCATTTATGATGTAATAAAAGCGGCAAGCCCTGATATCCTTTGTTTGCAGGAATTTTATACCAATGATAAACAGGAGTACACAAATAATATAGACAGTATCCGGTTAGTTGGAAGCTACCCCTATCACTATTTTACCTGCGATAAAACGCATTGGGATACCTGGCACTACGGGATTGTTTTATTTTCAAGATTTCCCATAATAAACGCTATCTCTATTCCCTGCGGCAAAAGCGCTATGGGCAGCGGCAGTAGCTTTCTTCAGGCTGATATTATGATGCAGAAAGATACCATACGGATTTTCTCCGTACAGCTAACTTCGTATATGTTTAACGGTAAGGATTATAGCGATATACACACTGCTAAAGGAACAAGATTAATTAATAAAATGAAACAAACCTTTTCCCGCAGATCGCTACAGGCGCTCCAGCTGGCAGGACTGGTGGCTCAAAGTCCTTATCCGGTAATTGTTTGCGGCGATTTCAATGATACCCCCGTTTCCTTTACATATAGGACCATCAGCCGGGATCTGCAGGATGCTTTTTTGCAAACCGGTACCGGCTTTGGACGTACACTCTCCTACCTATCGCCCACCCTGCGTATAGATTATTTGCTGCCACAACACAAGTTCAGGATACATACCAGTAAGGTGCTCTCCGTTTCTCCTTCAGAGCATTTCCCGGTTATAGCCTGCCTGTCGTTGAAAAAAGATTAACTTTATTAATTCAACAAAGTGCGACACGGTGCGATTTTTAAGACTATTTACGAAAGGATTTTTTTTGATCATCAACTTCGCCGTGGTATTACTTTTCCTGGCAGCCTGCCTGGCACCTTATATTTCGCCGGCGTGGTTTTGGCCAATCAGTTTTATAACGCTGGCATTCCCGTTCCTGCTCGGACTCCTCGTAGTGTTTCTGTTTGGGTGGTTGTTTTTTAATTATCGCTATGCCTTGCTATCGCTGATCGCCATTTTACTGGGCTGGAAGTCTATCATCGCTTTTGTAGCGTTTAATATGCCATCCGGCAATAAGGCGGCAACAACCAGCACCAGTTTTACGGTAATGAGCTATAATGTAAGCCAGTTTGGGCTTTATCGTGAAAAAGACAGTAAATACAACCGGCAGGCCATGTTTGCCATGATAAAAAAACAGCAGCTGGATATCGCCTGCTTCCAGGATTTTTATACCTCTGAAAAGAAAAATGATTTTAATAACCGGGAAGATATTTCCAGGGAGATGGCATTGCCTTTCCGCTACTTTTCCAGCGACTTTAACCGCAACGGAATGCAGCACTGGGGTTCTATTATTTATTCCCGTTTTCCTATTATTGCATCTGATAAAGTGAAAATGAGCATAGGCCCCCGGAGTGAAAGCCTGATCTATGCAGATATTGTTAGAGATGCTGATACCGTTCGCATTGTAAATATGCACCTGGAATCTTATCGCTTCAACGAAAAAGATTATTCTGCCATTAAAAAAATAAAGAATCAGGAAGATACCGGGCTGATTGCGACTAAAAGTATCGTGCAAAAAATGCGGGAAGCGTATATACGTCGCAGTCAACAGGCCGATATTGTGGGGAATTTCATCCGTCAAAGTCCTTACCCGGTGATAGTTTGCGGCGATTTTAACGATACGCCTGCATCCTATACCTACTTTACCATTAAGGGCGACTTACAGGATGCATTTCTGCAAAAGGGCCTGGGCATAGGCCGTACTTTTACCGGGCTGGCACCCACCCTGCGCATCGACTATGTTTTTGTAAGCGCTGATTTCAAAGTAAATAGCTTCCGGAAAATAAATTCGGATCTGTCTGATCATTACCCTGTAATTGCTAATTTAAGCCTGATCGGCAGTGGACGCGCGGAAGTAGAAGTAAACAAATAACTGTAATCATTATGAAAAGATTTAATATTTTAATGTCTGACCGATGTTGTTACGGGAGATTTATCTTACCAGGAAAACAATTTTTATCTTTGCCATCCACCAACAAAAAATAAGATGTCAGCAACGGCACAACCGGATGACATCTGTCATTTATAGCATATGTCAGAACTTAAAATATACAATTCATTACACCGTCAGAAAGAAGTATTTACACCACTGCACCCCGGCCACGTAGGCATGTACGTGTGCGGACCTACCGTATCCGGCGAGTCTCACCTGGGCCACGCCCGCCCCTATATCACGTTTGATGTGGTATTCCGCTATTTAAAGCACCTGGGCTATAAGGTACGTTACGTGCGTAACATCACCGATGCTGGTCACTTTGAGGAAGAAGGCCGCGCCGCAGAAGATAAAATATCAAAATTTGCTGTGCTCGAAAAGCTGGAGCCCATGGAACTGGTACAGAAATACACCAACCTGTATCATTGGGCCATGGCACAATTCGGGTGCCTGGAACCAAGTATAGAACCCACTGCTACCGGTCATATTATTGAACAGATAGAAATGATCAAAACGATCATTGACAAAGGATATGCCTATGAAGTAGATGGCAGTGTATATTTTGATGTAAAAAAATATGCCGCTAACTACGACTATGGCATTTTAAGCGGTCGTATACTGGAAGACATGCTGGAAACCACGCGTGAGCTGGAAGGACAGGATGATAAACATAACAAAGCTGATTTTGCCCTCTGGAAAAAAGCACCGCCTGAACATATCATGCGCTGGCCAAGTCCATGGGGTGAGGGTTTCCCTGGATGGCATATTGAGTGCTCTGCCATGAGCGCCAAATACCTGGGTACGCAATTCGATATCCACGGTGGTGGTATGGACCTTCAGTTTCCCCATCATGAATGTGAAATAGCACAAAGTGAAATAGCGCATGGCGACATGATGGCCCGTTACTGGATGCATAATAACATGATCACCATCAACGGGCGTAAAATGGGTAAGTCTTATAACAATACCATTAAGCTTACTGAAATGTTTACCGGCGAAAATCCGCAACTGGATAAGCCTTACAGCCCGATGACCATCCGCTTCTTTGTATTGCAAACGCATTACCGTGGTACGCTGGACTTCTCCAATGAAGCCTTGCAGGCCGCAGAGAAAGGATTGCAGCGCTTATGGGCCGCTTATGAAACATTACAGAAGCTCACTTACGCTGCCAACGGACAAACCATCAATGAAGAACTGGATAAACAGGTGCGTCAATGGTGCCTGGAATGCCCTGAATTCCTGAATGATGATTTCAATACCGCCAAGGTAATGGCTAACCTGTTTGAGCTCACACCTGTGATTAATTCGCTTAAAGGCGGGCAGATAAAAATGCACGAGCTCAGTGAGGATACTTTCCTTCTTTTACAGCAAACCTGGAAAACATACCTGGTGGATATCCTCGGTGTGCAGCAGGAAACATTAGTAGGTGAAGAAAACAAACTGGATGGTGTTTTACAGATGCTGATAGAGATGCGCAAGGAAGCTAAAAGCCGCAAGGACTATGCAACTTCCGACAAAATTCGTAATGAGTTATTGTCTATAGGCATTCAACTCAAAGACGAAAAAGATGGTACTATATCTTATAGCCTACAATAAATTAAATATTCAGGAAGATAATGCGTAAAGCTCTTATTGCTTTGACAGCGCTGGCCTTACTGGCCGGCGCATGTCAGCAAAATTCAAAATCATCAGATAACACCAGCGATAGCACTGGTGAAAGCAAAGTAGCCAAACTGGATGTACCAGTGCCGGTGTTCCAGGCCGATTCCGCTTTTGCATATACCGCTAAGCAGGTAAGCTTTGGACCAAGGATACCGAATACGCCTGCACAGGAAAAATGTGCCGACTGGCTGATCAACAATTTTCGTCCATGGGCAGATACGCTGTATGTACAACGTACTACCGTTATTGGTCCTAAAAAAGAGAAGCTGCCTTGCATCAATATCATCGCCAGTTTTAATCCTGCTGCCAAACAGCGTGTATTATTGCTTGCACATTGGGATACGCGTCCATGGGCTGATGAAGATGCATTTGATAAAACAAAAAAACTGGATGGTGCTGATGATGGTGCCAGCGGTGTGGCTGTGCTGATGGAAGTTGCACGTCAGTTCCATGCACAGAAACCGGAAGCAGGTGTTGATATTTTGCTGGTAGATGTAGAAGATTATGGTGCTAAAAACAATGAAAATTCTTTTTGTTTAGGTACGCAATACTGGGCAAAAAATCCGCATGTAAAGGGCTATAAAGCGAACTATGGTATCCTGCTGGATATGGTAGGTGCACGTGGCTCTCAGTTTTATATGGAAGGTGCTTCGCAGCAATATGCTGCTGGTCCTATGAAAATGTTCTGGGATGTAGCCAATAAGCAGGGATTCTCTGATTATTTCCGTTACGAAAATTATGGTTCTACTATTACAGATGATCATATTTACGTAAACACGATGGCCAACATTCCAACATTTGATATCATTGCCTGGCAAGCCAATGGGAACTTTGCACCACACTGGCATACACAGAATGATAACATGGATGTAATTGATAAGAAGACGTTGAAAGCTGTAGGACAAACCATTCTGCAGGTAGTATATACACAGCCTTTTAATTACTGATGATAACGAGGGTTCCGGATTGCAGGATGATGTGATGTATTAACTTAAAAAACAGTTTATGCCCAGGTCTGTAAGCACTCCGGAAGCTATCGGAGTAGATTATCAAACACATCTTTGCAGAGATAAAAAACTGCAAAAGATTATTCAGGAGCCACTAACGGAACTGACTATACGAAAAAACATTTGCCTTAAACTGATTGGTTCTATCATGAGCCAGCAGCTATCTACAAAAGTGGCAGATGTAATTTATTCCCGCTTTCTGGATCTCTACGACCGCAAGGAGCCTACTGCTCAGCAAATTCTTGATACGCCCACTACTACCCTGCGGGGCATCGGTTTATCCAACGCCAAGGTAACTTATGTACATAATGTAGCTGCTTTTGTGATTGCAGAGAAGCTAACAGACAGCAAGCTCAAAAAAATGGGCAACGATGAAGTAATTACCTATCTCACACAAATCAAGGGAGTAGGACGATGGACCGTAGAAATGTTACTTATGTTTTACCTCTGCCGGGAAGATGTGTTTGCTATGGACGACTGGGGTCTGCAACAAGCCATGATAAAGCTTTACAAGCTAAATCCGGAAGATAAAAAAGCATTCAGGGACAAGCTCCGGAAAATATCTGACAAATGGTCGCCCTACCGCACACATGCCTGCCGCTATCTTTGGTCATGGAAAGATAATGAACCGAACAGGTAGCACGACATATACATTGCGTAGTGCTTTTATAAATTTGTGTTATGAGTGTGCAGGGAAGCTTTTTTGATGATCAGCATGCAGCTGGTGATATTTCATTGTTGAATGGAGAACTGGCTTATTATCCGCAGTTTTTTAACAAAGCGGAAAGCGACGATTTCATGCGAATACTAATGGATACCATTGCCTGGAAACAGGAATCCATGAATATGTACGGCAAACAAGTATTATTTCCCCGTCTTATGGCCTGGTATGGCGATGCTGCCACTTCCTACGGCTTTTCCGGCAACACTTTTTCACCACAACCGTGGACACCGGAATTATTAAACATCTGCAACCGTATTACCCCTGTAAGTGGTAAGCCTTTCAATAGTGTGCTGTTAAACCTTTACCGTAACGGTAACGACTCTATGGGATGGCATGCGGATGATGAGCCGGAACTGGGCCTCCACCCGGTGATTGCTTCTGTTAACTTTGGCGCTACCCGCCGGTTTATATTACGTTATAAAAATGATCATCACCTGAAACATGAACTGGCACTGCAACATGGCTCTCTACTTATTATGAAAGGCTCGTTGCAACAGTATTGGGAACACCAGGTACCCAAAACCACAAAAGAAATTACAGGAAGAATTAACCTCACCTTCCGATTTATCACCCCTTAAACCATTACACCTGCTATGAAAAACCTTATTTTATTAATTGGAAATGATATCAATAACATTTCCCACGGACAAAGCTGGAAAGACCTGCTGCAGGATATTGTCACCTTCTGCCATGTTGGCGACTGCATAGAACTGGATGATAAAAAACCCTTTCCGTTGCTATATGAAGAAATTTTTTTAACTGCCAGCAAAAAACAAAAGATACGTGAGAAAGATCTCAAATCATTTATTGCCATCAAAGCAGCAGAAATAAAAGGAAACGGTATCCACAGCGCCATACGGGCGCTGAAACCAACACATATACTCACTACCAATTACGAATTTACGCTGGAAGGAAGCACACCGTTTGAAAACACAAGTCTCATCAATGAAAAGTTCTATAGCATTTTCAGGCGGTATAAAATGAATGACATCAATTACTGGCATATTCATGGCGACTGCCTCAACCCTATGAGTATTAACCTGGGGTTTGAACACTATGGCGGCCAGTTACAGATGATGCGCAATTACGTAGTCAGCGGTACTGTTTATACCAGCAAGGAAGTCCCCAAAGCGTCCTTACTGCGACGCATACACGCCAAACAGGTATATTTTCATTCCTGGATAGATCTCTTTTTTACCAACGATATCCACATCTTTGGCCTGTCGCTGGACTTTGTAGAAACAGACCTCTGGTGGTTGCTGACTTATCGTGCACGACAGAAATTTCATCATAAAAATATTCCGGTCCCAAATGAAATTTATTATTACATCCCGGAAGAATATGTGGCCGCATCTAAATTCAAGCTGGATCTGCTCACAGCCAATGATGTAACGATTGTAAGCTTGCCGGGAAAAGATAAAGCAGCCTACTACCAATCAATTATTACCCGAATAGCCAAAGCAAACTAAAAACCGCCATCATAGCCACTATACCAAGTATACTAACCCGCTAAAACAATACTGGCAGCCTTTTTGCAAACCAGCCCATTGTTCTAACAAAAGGCAAAACCTCCAGGCTCCTTTTGTTGTTAATTATTAAAATCTATATTTTATGTTATTTGAATTAGCAATCTCTCTCGTCACCACATTCCTGGCGCCGGTACAAAACCAGCAGCCATCCCCAAAAACGCAGGTTATCTATGTAAAAGAATCCAGGGAACCCTGTACAGGAGTTGCTCCCATGGAGTGTTTACAGATTAAAGGAGTTAATGACTCCACCTGGGGTAGTCTTTACACCAATATTGTTGGATTCAAGTACATACCAGGTTACCGATATAAATTGAAAGTAAAAATTACACAAGTGAAGAACCCTCCGGCAGATGGCTCTTCTGTAAAATATACCCTCACCAAAGTGTTGGAGAAAAAGAAAGTACAAACCGCCAGAGTGTCCGGCAATGCGACCCAATGGGCTTCTGTAGCCGGTAAAAAATGGAGCCTTATTAAAATGGGCGACACAGAATTAACGGAATCCAATATCTGGCTGGAGTTTGATAATGCTACCAAACGTTTCCACGGTAAAGGCGGATGCAATAATGTAATGGGAAGCTATAAAGCAGCGTCGGACAAAATCACATTTTCAAAGGCTGCCAGCACCATGATGGCCTGCTCAGACGAAAAAGTAATGCAACGTGAATCAGCATTTCTGCAACAAATCGGTGATCACACTTTCAACTATGAAGTAACTGGCCAAACTTTAAACCTGTCCGAAAACGGCAAAGTTGTACTGACATTTAGTTTACAGGATAAGGAAGATAAAAAAGAAAACGCCGTTGCTCCCGATGCCAGCCAGTGGGCTTTTATTGCCAGTAAAAAATGGAATGTTATCAAACTGGGAGATTCTACCTTAACACAGTCCGGCATTTGGCTGGAGTTTGATACTGATAAAAAACGTTTCCATGGCAAAGGTGGATGTAACAGTATTTCCGGTGGCTACAATGCAACAAAAGACCAGATCACCTTTACACAGGCTATCAGTACCCGTATGGCATGTATGGATGTTAACATAATGCGCCGGGAATCAGAATTTTTGAAATTAATTGGTGGTCATACTTACAGATACGATGTAGCAGATCAAACATTAAACCTTTACCAAAATGGTAAAATTGTGGTGATGTTTGGTATGCAGGATAAATAATATTATCAGGATTAAGCAGATTAAATTCCCCTGATAACAAAACACTCATCAGGAGAATTTAATCTGTTTAATCCCGTTTTTTTATTGTGGCAACACCAGCTCGTCCCGCTCATTCATCTCCCAGAAAGGATTGTGTGCTACCTCAAATAAATGACCATCCGGATCACGAAAGTAGCCACTGTAGCCCCCCCAGAAAACTTCTACTGCCGGTTTTATAATTACTGCGCCCGCTGCCTCCGCCTTTTTCAATACAGCATCCGCTTCAGCTCTGTCTTTTGTGTTATAAGCTAATGTAATACCTCTAAATCCACTCCCTGCTGCAGGCACCTGTGCATCTTCCGCCAGTAAATCCCAAGGATAAATTGATAATACTATTCCGCCCAGCTGAAAAAATGCCACATTATCCTGGCTCGCAGTAGATTTCTTCCATCCTAATCCTTGCTCGTAAAACTGTAAGGCTCTTTGAAAATCACGCACACCCAGCGTAATCAATGTTAATTTCTGACGCATAAAAACGGTTTAAAGCTGTTTGATACAATGGTAAAAGTAGATAGAAATCAGGTTGTACTGTTTGTATAAAAACGACAATCATTGCTGTAAATAAGCAGTAGGACTATAACCGGAAAAAGCGCTGAATTCGCGGGTAAAATGAGCATGATCATAGAAGCCATTATCCAGCGCCAGCGATAATAAAAGACCATTTGATCCTGCTTTCAGCTGTTGTTTGATAGCTATAAAACGAACGATACGGGCAAACGTTTTAGGAGATACGCCTACCTGTTGCAAAAAACATCTTTCATAATTACGGTTACTCATAAACACCTGCGCTGCAAGTGTTGCAACCGCTATATTTCCTTTTGATTGTTTAATGAGAGAAATGGTATGTTGTATCTGTTTACCGGTAACATTGCCGGAAGGCAACTGCTGCAATAAAAAAATCTCGAGACACTTTATTTTCCCTGCTAACGTTTTTGCCTTTGCCAGTAAATTTTGCAGTGTTGTATGCCAGGTAGCAGACACCTCTGCCAATAATAAATGCTGATCCGTAAATAGATGCAAAGGATGACCCATAAAGGCTTTCAAGCCTCCGGGCTGAAAGCGGATACCTAACATACGGGTATTTGCCGTTAAGGAAGCATCGCGGAAGGTAGTCATAGTGCCTACCACAAATGCAGTATGCGGTGCTATGATAATGGCTCCGTCGCCGGCATGCACGATATCTTCACCTATATTAAAAATAATATCAGCACAGGTATCGGGCAAAATCCGATACTGTGCAAAATGTTCCGGTGCAGACACCCAATAGGCATCTACATAAGCAGCTAATAACGGATGTGGCTGAATAGTCTGAAACATACAGCAAGTGTAAGCAATAAATCACAAATTTAATCTCCTGATAACAAAAAGAGCTGCACCGGAAAACCGGCACAGCTCTTAACAGACGGAAAATAAAGCTATGGTAATAAAAAACTATTAAACACGCTGTTATTAATAAGCCTCGCTGGCGGTATTTTCTGCAGCCGCCACCAGTTTACGCTTAGTGCTATAAGCAAAAAACATAGCATTAGAAGTATTCTTTCCTACTGCTACAACCACCGGTACAACACCTGCCTTTTGCAACGGTATCTGTACCAGCAAATAATCAGGGCCCGCACGCAATACCTGCGCGGTAACATCTCCAAAGATCACTTTGTTCTGGTCTTTATCTTCACTAAAACCATGGCCTTTGATCATCAAAAAATTACCTGCATGTCCACTCACGGTTACCGCAGCTGCTGTGCTTTCTTTAGGGTTGGGCGCACAAGCCGTCATGGCTGTTATCATCAGCACAAGGGCTACCACAAACATTTTACAATGTGTCATCTTATTTATTCTTTTTGGGAAGGGTCACAAACCCTGTTACAAATAATTCACCGGGGTTAACACTATCGAGATTGCAACTATTATCAGCAACAGTATATGTCGGTATACAAACGGATGCAAATTTACATCTTATCTACGTAAAAAACATAAGTAAATACAACAAAATTTAAAATTAAGTAGTATTACGTATATGGTTATATGAAGATGATTATTTTATTTTTTCAACACCTGTGCTTTGTTATACTCCCAGTTCATGCGGGCTATATGCAGTACAGATATTTCCTGCGGACACTCCGCCTCACAAGCCTCCGTATTACTGCAATGACCAAAGCCTTCTTTATCCATCTGATCTACCATACGTATTACCCTGTCCTGCGCTTCTATTGCACCCTGCGGCAACAATGCCAGGTGCGATATTTTAGCACTGGTAAATAATGCCGCGCTGGAATTTTTACATACGGCTACACAAGCCCCGCAGCCAATACAAGCGGCAGCATCAAACGCTGCTTCTATTTCAGGCGATCCGATAGGGATGGAATTTGCTTCCGGCGCCTGACCCGTATTTACAGCAATAAAACCACCTGATTGTATCACGCGGTCAAAGGCAGTGCGGTCTATTTTCAGGTCGCACTTTACCGGAAAAGCAATAGCCCTGAATGGTTCTATAAAAATCTCTTCATTATCCTTAAAAACACGCATATGCAACTGACAAGTAGTAGTGTGCAGAAGAGGGCCATGTGCCCGGCCATTAATCATTACACCGCACTGTCCGCAAATACCTTCCCGGCAATCGTGATCAAACTCCACCGGACGCGATCCTTCCTGTAACAGCTGCTCGTTCAGCGTGTCTAACATCTCCAGAAAAGACATATCCGGATTAACATTTTCGAGGAGATAACTTACCATTTTACCGGCGTCATCCCCGCTCTCCTGCCGCCATACTTTTAATCGTATACGCATACACGTTAGTTTAAGTTACTTGTAGCTTCTTACAGTAGGTGTCACAAATTCAAAGTGCAAAGGCTCCTTGTGCAATTGCGGTGTTTTATTGACTCCCGCCCACTCCCACGCAGAGATAAAAGAAAAGTCCTGATCATTACGCATCGCCTCTCCATCCGGTGTCTGATACTCCACACGAAAATGAGCGCCACAGGATTCATTGCGCGTAAGCGCATCATAACACATCAGCTCTCCCAACTCCAGGTAATCTGCTACACGACCCGCTTTTTCCAGCTCACTGTTAATGGCATAACCTCCGGGCACATATAAGTGTTGATAAAACTGTTCCCGCAAAGCAGTGATCTCTTTGATGGCGGCCTCCAATCCTTCACGGGAACGCGTTAAGCCGCATTTATCGTACAAAATTTTACCGAGTGTCTTATGAAAATAATCAGCCCCTAAATTTCCCTGAATGGCTAGCAGGTGCCGCAATTGCGTTTGCACTGTTTCTTCTGCTGCTGCAAAAGCTGCATGACGAATATCTATGGGGCCTGTTTTAATTTCATCTGCCAGATAATTGGCCATGGTGTAAGGTGCAATGAAGTAGCCGTCAATACTCGCCTGTAATAAGGAGTTGGCGCCCAAACGATTGGCGCCGTGATCCGCAAAATTAGCTTCTCCCAATGCAAATAGTCCCGGAATGGTAGTCATCAATTCATAATCCACCCACAGCCCTCCCATGGAAAAATGCGCAGACGGTGATATCCGCATGGGCTCCTGGTAAGCATTTACACCGGTCATTTTTTCGTACATGCGAAAGAGATTCCCGTACTTCTTCCTGATCTTATCCTCTCCCTGATCTTTAATCGCCTTTGAAAAATCGAGATATACCCCATTTTTTAGTGGGCCTACGCCGTAACCTGCATCTATACGCTCTTTGGCAGCGCGGGAAGCAATATCACGGGGAGATAAATTACCAAATGCAGGATAACGACGCTCCAGGTAATAATCTCTTTCCTCTTCCGGAACCTGGTTCGGTAAACGCTGTTCACCTTTATGCTTCGGTACCCAGATGCGGCCATCGTTGCGCAATGATTCAGACATCAGCGTCAGCTTTGACTGGTATTCGCCGGATTGTGGTAAGCTGGTAGGATGTATCTGCGTCCAGCTGGGGCTGGCCATATAAGCACCTCGTTTGTGTGCACGCCAGATAGCAGAGCCATTGCAGCCCATCGCCAATGTGGACAGGTAATAGATCTTACCAAATCCACCGGTAGCCAATACCACCGCGTGAGCGCCATGACGCTCAATTTCGCCGGTATCCATGTTACGCACTATGATACCCCGCGCTTTGCCATCTACTACCACCAAATCCAGCATTTCATGGCGCGCAAACAATTGTACTGCCCCTGCACCTACCTGCCGCATTAATGCCTGGTAAGCGCCCAGCAGCAGCTGTTGCCCGGTTTGTCCGCGTGCATAAAAAGTTCTGGACACCTGCACGCCACCAAAAGAACGGTTGTTCAGATACCCGCCATACTCCCGGCCAAATGGCACACCCTGTGCCACGGCCTGATCTATGAGGTTAGCACTACATTCTGCCAACCGGTATACATTCCCTTCGCGGGCGCGAAAGTCGCCACCCTTAATGGTATCATAAAACATGCGATATACACTGTCGCCATCATTTTTGTAATTCTTACAGGCATTTACCCCTCCCTGCGCGGCCACAGAATGTGCGCGGCGCGGTGTATCCTGAAAACAAAAGCTCTTCACCCTGTATCCCATTTCTCCCAGTGAAGCCGCTATAGAACTACCTGCCAGCCCGGCTCCTACTACTATCACATCCAGCTTTTTACGATTGGCAGGATTCACCAGTTTTGCATGTGCCTTGTAATGATTCCACTTTTCTTCCAGTGGTCCGTCCGGTATTTTAGCATCCAGCATAATCATCTATTTTAAGAAATGAACATACACCGGTATCGCCGCAAACCCGGCACAGATACCAATACTATATGCCCAACCAAAAACTCTGATCCATTGTGCATATCGCGGATGATACACGCCTAACGTTCTTGCGGCGCTGAAAAATCCGTGCAGCAGATGATAGCAGAGCGCTATCATACAAATCACATATATCACTACATACCATAACTCGCTGTAAACAGCCACCACCAATGTATACAAGTCCTTATTGCCCTGCGCATCCAATGGAAGTTGTCCGAATTTATAGATGTACCAAAAGTCGCGCAGATGTATCACCAGGAAAATAAAAATGACAGTGCCCAGCAATCCCATATTGCGGCTATACCACTTGCTCACAGCCCCTCTGCGGTCATAGTGATACTTAATACCACCTGCACGTTTATTCGTTACCGTTATGATAACAGCATACACCACATGTGCAACGATACTCGCGTACAATACGTAGGAAATAATTTTGATAAGGATATTGCCGGACAGCAAGTGAGAGTACGCATTGAACTGTTGATGCGCCTTTTCATCCGGCAGGAACAGCTGCAAATTTCCCAGCAGATGTATTACCAGGAAAGAGCACAGGAACAATCCTGTAAATGCCATCCAGTTTTTCCTGGACAATGTTTGTTGCTTCCGTTGCCCCATAACAATCTTTTTTTAGCAATGCATTACCAGATACCTAATACTTTCCACCATCCACCGCCAATGCCCATCCAGATAAGGAGAAAGACGATACTTAAAACAAAACCACATTTCCACCAATCTTTCAGGTCCACATAGGTGCTACCAAAAAACACGGGTGCGGGTCCGTGTCCATAATGTGTAAGTGTTCCGAATATACCACCGCAAAAGCCCAATACCAGCGCCAGCAACGTTCCTGGTATACCCACAGAAATGCCTACTCCCAGAAATGCGGAATACATAGCTGCCACGTGTGCTGTAGCGCTGGCAAAAATGTAATGACTATAAAAATACACCAGCACAATAATGGGGAAAGCGACCGTCCATTTCATACCACCCACCTGCTGTTTGATAACGTCGCTGAACCAGGGAATAAAGCCTAATGTATTGAGAAAACTTGCCATCATTACCAATGCAGAAAACCATACAATCGTGTCCCATGCTCCTTTTTCAGACTTCACATCCTCCCAGGTGAGCACCTGCGATAACAACAGAAAAACCAGCCCGATTAAAGCAGTGGTAGTAGCATCTATTCCAAATAAATCTCCCGTAATCCACAGGAATAAAAGAATGACAAAAGCCAGTAGCATCAGCCATTCATTTTTGTGTACCGGTCCCATTTCCTTTAGTTTCTCAGCTGCCATGGCAGGTGCATCACCGGTAGATTTCAGTTCGGGAGGATAAATCTTATAAAGAATATAAGGAACGGCAATAATGGAGACTATAGCAGGTACTATAGCCGCTGTAAACCACGACATCCAGGAAATATCAATCCCCATATTTTCCGCGAACTTCTGACACATAGGATTACTAGCTGTTCCTGTTAAGAACATCGAAGAAGTGATAAGGTTCATATTATAGCTGCTCAGGGTAAGATACCCACCCAGCTTACGATGTGTGGCAGGGTCTTCCGGAACAGAGCCAAAGTTCATGGCCATAGATTTCATGATGGGATAGATAATGCCTCCTCCCCTGGCAGTATTACTGGGCACGGCCGGTGCCAGTACCAGATCTGCCAAACCAAGCCCATAGGCTAATCCAAGCGAACTACGCCCAAACACACGGATAAAAAGATAGGCAATACGTTTGCCCAGTCCTGTTTTGATAAATCCGCGGGCAATAAAAAAAGAAATCCCGATCAGCCAGATCACTTTATCCCCAAAGCTGCTAAGGGCGAGGGTTATAGACTTACCGGGATTACCCGGTGCCAGTACTCCGGTAAGTGCGACCAGCGTAATAGCCATCATAGACATCGTGCCCATAGTAGCCGCCTTCATAATAATGCCCAGGATAGTGGCCAGGAAAATAGCCAGCAAATGCCAGGCTTCCGGTTTTACACCTGCAGGCTCCGGTATAAACCAGATGACCAGGCCAAAAGCCACAGTAATTAACAGTTGCGGATATTTGATCTCTTTCATACTGGCTGCAATTTTTTAAAGTCTGCATTGCACCTGAACAATCATCAGGTTGCTGTTATGTGTTTTTGTACCGGGAATATCTTTGTTGTACTGATCTATTTGCATTCCTAACTGTACGCGGCCACCATAATCTTTCAGAAAAGCAAGGCTGATCATGGGAATATAGGTCTGGCGCATATTTCCATCATGCTTTTCATCTTCATTAAAATATTCATACCGCATAGAAAACTCAATGGAAGTAAGTTTGTGGTAACTTATTTTATAGCGGAAATTGGGTAATACATAAATACCATTCATGATGTATTTACTCAACGGTTCTTTACGCAAACTATCTGGTATGGCGTAATAATACTGATGATTGTTGCCCTGTTTATATTCTGTTTGCAGCTGCAGGTCCCATTTTGGCGCCAGCGGAATAACACCGGAAACATCTACCCCCAACGCATACACGCTCTGACGCTTTACAGCACCATAGCCGCCATTGAGTCCCACTGCTATTTTATTCATATTGCCGAATTCCAGCCGGCCGGTACCCAGTTTGCCATTATCGTTATCAGCAGGTTGGTTGCGGTTATTTCCATTTACCACAGAGAGGGCGTATTTCATGGGAACCTTACGCTCTTTATTAAACGAACCAAACATCGATACCCCCACCTGAAAGCTTTGCCAGCCGTTATTGCCAAAGGCATAATACTGATTCGAGAAATCCATCGACTGAATGATATCTACAGGATAAAGATCTTCTAATCCAAAAGACGGCCGGAACTGTCCCACTGTGAAATTGATGGCATCATTCCAGCGATACGAGATAAATGCATTTTCCAGCACTTTGCCTTTAGGGTCGCTGGCGAAATCAGCCAGATTCACCAGCACCGCAGCCATAAAGCGATCGCTCACCTGCGCCTTTACCTGTAGGCGCGCACGTTTCAGACTAAAGCTATTACGCACTACCTCCTCTGCATTGGGTTGATGTACACCATTCACATCCACCTCCCTGTTCAGTGAAACGGTATAACGGGCCTGGAAAACACCTCCCAGCGTTATCTTTTTTAAAAATCCGGCAACTTTCTGTATGGCAGAATCCTTAACAGTACTATCTTTTACGGGAACATTCAATTGCCAGGCATAAGCATTGCCTGTATGGCAAAAGATAAATACGAAGGCGGCAAAAAGGAGTAAACTTCGTTTATGCATGCACGGTTGTTATGTGATTCTGAATAAGCGATTGGAACGGGCTACTTATCCAAATAACATCATGCGGCAGGAAAATGTTTTGTCTTACCCAGGATTATGCTGATTAAAATGATTACACTGATTTTGTTATTAGAAAATAATCAGCATAATCATTTTAATCAGCATAATCCTGGGTAAGACAAAAAAAATCCCGCTCCGGCAAAGCCGGAACGGGACCTTCAAAAGCTTATTCGTGGCTTATTTTACCAGCTTCAGCTCATTAATAATATTTTTAGCACCGCCCAGTTTTTCAATACACCACAATACATAACGCACATCTACACAGATAGTACGGTTGTATTCGGAGTCAAACTGAATTTTGTGGCTCAGCGCTTCGTAGTTACCATCGAAAGCCAGACCAATCAATTCGCCGTTAGCATTGATTACCGGAGAGCCGGAGTTACCACCCGTGATATCATTGGTAGTAATAAAGCCTACTACGATATCGTTACGTTTAGCATCTTTATACTGACCAAAATCTTTCTTCTTGTACAGGTCTAAATAGTTTTCAGGGAGATCAAATTCATAATCACCCGGAACATATTTCTCAATCACACCTTTCATGGTAGTTACGTAATCGTAGTTTACTGCATCGCGTGGAGCGTATGGTTTCACCTGACCATAAGATAACCGCATGGTGAAGTTTGCATCAGGATACCTGTTTGCATTAGGTGTCATTTGGATTACTCCTTTCAGGTAAGCACGGCCAAGATCATTGTTCTTAGCATTGAACTGACTGTATAAAGGGAGATATTTACCAGTATAGTTTTTGAGGAATGTGCTGGCATAAGCAAATGCCGGATCGTTCTGCAGCGTTACTGCATCCGGATTTGATACGAAAGCTTTCCATTTGGCGTCGTCAAAGATGATGGTATTAGCCATCAGGCCTGCAGCCCAGGTGCGGTAAGTGTTCTCTTCATCAAGACTACCATATTTTGTTTTCAGTGCCTCATAAAAACCAATAGGCTGCTGATCTTTAGAGATATCTGTGTAAAACATATGGCAGGTAGCGGCCAGTATTTTTTGATCGCTTGGTTTGTTTTCACTTTCAAGGAAAGTTTTGCGCGCTTTGTCAGCTGCATCTACAGCCAGTTTAGCTGCATCTTTAGCCGCACCTGGTGTTACCAGTGCTTTTTCCACACCTATTAAAGATGCCGCAAAAGCTGCTACCGGAGAGCCTAACACGCCTTCGTTGAGGTAAATGCGTTGTTTTGTATATGGCGCCCATGCTTTATAGGCGGCCTCATAATCGTTGAAGATACTGGCAAATTCAGGTTTACCCTGTGCCCATTTAACAAAAGCAGCTTCCTGTTTTTGTTTGTCAGCCAGCACACCGTGCTTTTCCAGCTGTTTGGTTTCGCCGTCAAAAAATTTCCAGTAGTTAGCAATACCAGCATAAGAAGACGCCAGTTGTAATTTAACAGCCGGATCTTTCTTCATCTGTTCAAACATTGCTTTCAGTCTTACATCACGCAGATTCACCACAGATGGGTTTTCCACAGTAGTTTTCAACTGTACGCCATAAGAAGTTTCATAGCGGTTAGTACCACCAGGATAACCAAAGATCATGGCATAATCATTTTCCTTTACGCCTTTGATAGATACCGGCAGGAAATGTTTAGGTTTTAAAGGAACGTTGTCGGCCGCATATTGAGCGGGTTTACCATCTTTACCGGTATATACACGGAAGATAGAAAAATCACCGGTATGGCGGGGCCATTCCCAGTTATCAGTGTCGCCACCAAATTTACCCACACTTTCAGGAGGCGCACCTACCAGGCGGATATCTTTATAACGCTCATACACAAATAAGAGGTACTGATTGCCTTTGAACATAGGCAGTACTTTGGCTTCGTAGCCTGTATTAGCAATTGCTTTAGTAATAATATCGCTGTAAACCTGTTGTTCTTTCTGTGCTCTTGCAGCGCCATCCAAACCTTTCAGCGTTTCTTCCACTTGTTTGGTAACGTCCTCTACTCTTACCAGGAATTGAACGGACAGCTGGGAAGATGTAATTTCTTCCTGTTTGTTTTTTGCGTAGAAACCATTTTTAAGATAATTATGCGCTACTGAGCTGGCAGCGGCAATGGCGCCATATCCGCAGTGGTGATTGGTAAAGATCAGCCCTTCATTGCTCACAATTTCGCCGGTACAGCCACCACCGAAGATAACAATCGCATCTTTCAGAGATGCTTTATTAATGCTGTACAACTGTTCTTTGGTCAGCTTCAACCCCTTCTTTACCATGTCATTGTACGCCTGCTGCCCTAACAAATAAGGCAACCACATGCCCTCGTCTGCTTTAGCCCATTTTATACTTACGCTAAGCAACAAGAGTAAAACCACTAATTTTTTTCTCATATTAATCAGGTTTTGTTTTTAAGGACCTCAAACCTAGCTATTTTTTCGTTACCGGGTGCAGGGATAAGGATTAACGGCTTATTTGGAACATTTTTTTTATTATTCCGCATTGAACAGAAAACTGGAATATGTTTTGATAAAGGGGGTGGCTGTTTGTAGGCTATGCCACAATTTTACTCAGCGAAAAAAATCTGTGCGATCATGAAAAAAATATTCTTGTTAATGGGCCTTGCCGCGTTTTTCGCCTGCAATGAAAAGAATACCCGGAAAGAAAAGAAAGAAGAAATAAAAGAAGGTGTGGAAAAGGTGGGAGATGATATTAAATCTGCGGCTAACAATGCCGGTGATTATCTTACAGAACAAAAAAAACAGGCCGAAGACGCTATCAGCGAGCGGATTAAGGAAATAGACCAAACCACTGCTGAACTGAAAAAAGAAGGCAGTGAAAAGAGTGATGCCGCCCGTAGAAAGCTGGAATCACTGAAAGCGGAGATGAACAAAAAAATGAAAGACGTGAAGAACAGCAGTGCCGAAACGTGGGACAGTACCCGCGAAGCGGCAGATCAGCTGATGAAAAAGTCGGATAAAGAATGGACCAATTTCAAGCAGGATTTTAGAGATCTGTTTAAGAAGGATTCCGGGAATAGTGTGGAATAACTTCAAAATTCCACATTCTTTGTTCCTTGAACTTTATTCTTGTAATTTTACCCGGCTTAATAGATTTGAATTTGCTACTTTCTTATTATCAGGAATTATTAGTGGAGGCTGGCTGCGATGAAGCCGGAAGAGGGTGCCTGGCAGGCCCGGTGTTTGCTGCGGCGGTGATATTACCACCAAAATTCAAGCATCCGTTGCTGAATGACTCAAAACAAATGAAGGCATCAGACAGGGATAAGCTGAGAACAGTGATAGAGAAAAAAGCTTTGTGCTTTGCTGTAGCGAGTGTGGATAATGTAGAAATAGACAAGATAAATATATTAAAAGCTTCCTTCAAGGCCATGCACCTGGCATTGGAGCAGCTGCATCAGCAACCTGAATTCATACTGGTAGATGGTAATCGCTTTTATGCATATGGGAACACGCCACACGCCTGTATTATACAGGGGGATGGTAAATATGCTTCCATTGCAGCGGCTTCTGTTCTGGCCAAAACATACCGGGATGAATATATGCAGCAATTACATGCTGTATATCCTCATTTTGGCTGGGATGTGAATAAAGGATACCCTACGAAACAGCACCGTAATGCCATTCGGGAGTTTGGCGATACGCCCTACCACCGGAAAACATTCCGCCTGTTGCCGGAACAATTGGAATTAGAACTGTGAAAAAGCAATTAGCAGTTAGGCATTAGCAGTTAACTAAATGCTAACAGCTAAAGCCTAAGAGCCTGGTTAACCTTATACTTATTAATTTTGCCCTCATAGGGAACGATTATGTTAAAGCAGACACAACAGCAAAAATTATTACAGAAGCTTTCACCCCAGCAAATTCAGCTCATGAAATTGCTGCAGGTACCTACTGTCAACCTGGAAGAAAGGATTAAAGAAGAACTGGAGGAGAATCCTGCGCTGGAATACGGTGAAGAGTCTAACGATGAAGAATTTAAAGAGCAGGAAGAGTTTGAAACGCCCGCGGAAGAGGAAGAATTTGAACCGGATGGTAGCGAGAACGAATATGACAATATAGATATTTCTGAATATGTGAGTGAGGGAGATGATGATGTAGCAGATTATAAGCTGCGGGATGATAACTACCCGGATCCGGATGAAAGCAACAAAACCATCCCGATCAGAGTAGAAACATCTTTTCATGAACACTTACTGAGCCAGCTGGGAATGCTGGAGCTGGACGACCATCAGAATGCCATTGCACAACATATTATTGGTAGCATTGACGATGATGGTTATCTGCGCAGAGAGATCAGCTCTATGGTAGATGATTTGTCTTTTTCCCAGAATATAGATACTACAGAAGATGAGCTGCGGGAGCTGATCAAAAAGATCCAGGACTTTGACCCTGCCGGTGTATGTGCTACTGATCTGAAAGAATGTTTGTTGTTACAGTTAAAACGTAAATCACAGGATGATCCCGGCGTGCATACTGCTTACCTGATCCTCGAGAATTATTTCGACGAGTTTACCAAGAAACATTACGAAAAGATACAGAAGGCACTGAGCCTCACCGATGAAGCGCTGAAGGAGTCTATCACACAGATTATTAAGCTGACACCTAAACCGGGAGGTAATTTTGCCACCCTTAATAAGGCGGAGAGTTATGTACTTCCTGACTTCTTTATTTTAAATAATGCCGGCAAACTGGAGCTCACCCTCAATTCCCGCAATGCACCGGACCTCCGTATTTCCGGCGGCTACCGGGAAATGCTGAAAGAATATGATCGCGGAGATAAGAAAGATAAGCGGCAGAAGGAAGCAGTATTGTTCATCAAACAAAAAATTGACGCGGCTAAATGGTTCATAGATGCCATTAAACAGCGACAACATACTTTGTTATCCACCATGGAATCAATCATGGATTATCAACGGGAGTTTTTCCTCACCGGTGATGAAACCACCATGAAACCCATGATCCTGAAGGATATTGCAGACCGTACACAACTGGATATATCCACTGTGAGCCGTGTAGCCAACAGTAAATATGTACAAACGGAGTTCGGCACTTTCAAGCTGAAATTTTTCTTCTCTGAATCTTTATCAACAGATAGTGGTGAAGAAGTATCTACCAGGGAAGTGAAGAAAATTTTGTCTGATCTCATAGAAGCAGAAAATAAGCGGAAGCCGCTCAGTGATGAGAATCTGACTAAAATGCTGCAGGACAAAGGTTACAACATTGCGCGCCGTACGGTGGCAAAATACAGGGAGCAGCTGAATATTCCGGTGGCCCGTTTACGTAAAGAATTATAAGAATTACACCATGCAAGAACAAGCAGTACTGGACCGGGACGGACATTTACATATGAAGCCGGAGTTTTCTCCTGTTATGAGATCAATCGCGCAGGTGATTTCTTATCTCACACATCCGCTATTTATTCCTGTGCTGGTTACCTTCCTGGTACTGGAATCTATTCCCGAATACATGGTGGCATTTAAGGTGCAGAGCAAACGTTTTGCATTTGATATGCTGTATATCAGGGTGGTTATTATTAGTGTAGGTTTTCCACTACTTTCTGTTTTTCTGGCAAAAGCACTGGGATTTATTTCTTCTGTATATATGAAAACGCAACGTGACCGGATCATTCCGTACGTAGCGATGATTACTTATTATTTTTGGGCATTCTATACTTTTTTCCAGGAAGGACGGGCGCCCAAGTTTTATACAGCCTTTTTTCTGGGTGTATTTCTTTCTATCTCTATCTCTTTTGTATCCAATAATTTTATAAAAACCAGCATGCATACGGTAGGCTGGGGTGGTGTGATTGGCTTTTTACTGTCATTAATGTGGGGGATGCATATGAATGTGTCTGTTCCGCTGGTAATCACATTTTTTGTAGCGGCTATAGTTGCTACGGCGCGTCTTGTGCTGGAGGCTCATACTCCGCGTGAGATTTATATTGGCTTTCTCATTGGTATCCTGTCGCAGCTGGCTGCGTGCTGGATATTGGTTAAATAAAAAGTTTCACCATTCTAAATTCCCTATTCCTTGTTCGTTATTTGTCTCTTACAAATGAACGCAACAAGGAAAAGGGAACAAAGAATATAGAATGGCGAATAAAAAAATTTTGGGGTTTAACCTGGACCGCTTCACTCGTACTTCCGTTAACATGGATGCAAAGGCCGCAAGGCAGGCTAACAAACAACTAACAAACAGTAGGGGTTAACTCTCAACAACTAAACTTGACTCTGCAAAAGTCAAACATTCTATCTTGATACTCAAGCGTATAACTACGCTTTTTAAAAATGCAGTAGAATTCTCATATTTCGCCCGGCATAATTTTTTTTAAAGATTTATTGTTACGCACATTCAATGCGTAATGGATTAGCATCTTTGTTATGCCATTGCGGGTTAACCCTTAAAAATATTCGCATAGGATTGGATCAGGAGTAAAAGAGAGGAGCAGCAGAATACTAGTTTATTTAGCATTTAAAAGAAATTGCTAAAATATTTAGGAAAATAAAAAATTAGATCATAACTTAGCAATCCAATTGTGATTTGCATTCTGTTTATGATTTGCTATCTTTTAAATTTGTAAAAAATACTAATTAATATGTCTACAGCCAATGCAGAAAAACTGAAGGCCCTGCGCCTCACAATGGACAAAATAGAGAAGGATTTCGGTAAGGGATCTGTGATGATGATGGGTGAGAAAGCAGAAGCACCAATGGAGATTATTTCTACCGGTTCTTTAGGACTTGATATTGCACTTGGAATTGGTGGTTTACCGAAAGGAAGAATCATAGAGATATATGGTCCGGAATCTTCTGGTAAAACAACCGTTGCAATACATACTATAGCAGAAGCACAGAAAAAGGGCGGTATTTGCGCTATTATAGATGCGGAGCATGCTTTTGACAGCAGCTATGCAAGAAGATTGGGAGTTGATGTTGATTCCCTGTTAATATCTCAACCGGATCACGGTGAACAGGCGCTGGAAATAGCAGATCGTCTGATCCTCTCCGGTGCAGTAGATGTAGTAGTGATTGACTCCGTAGCAGCACTGGTACCTAAAGCTGAGCTGGAAGGAGAAATGGGTGAAAGTAAAATGGGCTTACAGGCTCGTTTGATGTCACAGGCGCTGCGTAAATTAACCGCTACCATTTCCAAAACAAACTGTTGCTGCATATTCATTAACCAGTTGCGTGAAAAGATAGGCGTTATGTTTGGAAACCCAGAAACCACTACCGGTGGTAACGCGTTAAAATTCTACGCATCTGTGAGATTGGATATACGCCGTATGAGCCAGATCAAAGATGGCGATGAAGCAGTAGGTAACCGTGTTAAAGTAAAAGTGGTAAAAAATAAAGTAGCTCCTCCTTTCCGTCAGGCTGAATTCGATATCATCTATGGACAGGGTATCTCTAAAATGGGTGAAGTTATTGACATGGGTGTTGAATATGGTGTTGTGCAGAAGAGTGGTAGCTGGTTTAGCTACGATACCACCAAACTTGGACAGGGCCGCGATGCAGTAAAACAACTGCTGAACGATAATCCTGAGCTGGCAGCAGAAATAGAAGCAAAGATCAAAGTAAAAATTATAGAAAAACAGGAAGCTTAGTTGTTGTTTTTCGATTGAATTTTGAATAAGTGTTGAATTAAAACATTGTATTAAATATACATAGAAGTTAGTTTTAGTTTTAGTAAGCATTGGGTTAGTATGCGCATCCCTGCCTTATCCTGGGCGGGGATTTTTTTGCGTGTACATTTTCCACACATTGTGTAAGGATTATCACTGCAATACAAGGACAACCTAACTAATAACACAATGTCAACCGAAGGAATAGCTTTACAGCATTACCCTTGCCCAATTTGAACACAGCACAAAATATTTAATAGAAAAGAGAAGCCGCCCCATTTAAATGGAGCGGCTTCTCTTTTACTAGTTATCTTAAAATCATTAAGCTTCTGCTTTCATACCCTTAGCTGATCTCTTACGTTCTTCTTCGTCCAGAATGGTTTTACGCATGCGGATAAAGTTAGGCGTAACCTCGATACACTCATCATGCTGGATGTACTCCATACATTCTTCCAGTGTCATCAGGATCTTAGGTGCAATGTTAGCAGCACCATCGGTTCCGCTCGCACGCATGTTGGTCAGTTTCTTACCTTCATTCGGGTTTACAACGAGATCGCCTGGCTTATTAGTTTCGCCAATGATCATACCCTTGTATACTTCTTCTCCCGGATCAACAAAGAAAGATCCTCTATCCTGCAGCTTGTCCAATGAGTAACCGGTAGTAGTACCAGCTTCTTTGGCAATCAGCACACCGTTGTTACGGCCTGGGATAGCACCTTTCCATGGTTTATAATCATTAAAGCGATGTGCCATTACAGCTTCACCAGCAGTAGCGGTCAGCATCTGTGTACGCAAACCAATCAAACCACGGGCAGGAATTTCAAATTCCAGGTGTTGCATTTCACCCTTGGTTTCCATGATCATCATTTCACCTTTACGACGGGTTACCAGGTCAATCACCTTGCTCGCAAAATCCTGCGGAACATCTACCACGAGTATTTCGTATGGTTCGCATTTTTTGCCATCAACCATCTTCACAATTACCTGAGGCTGACCAACAGTCAACTCATAACCTTCACGACGCATGGTTTCAATCAAGATACCTAAGTGCAGGATACCACGGCCATAAACCATGAAGCTATCAGCATTTTCAGAATCCGTAACACGCAGTGCCAGGTTCTTTTCAGTTTCTTTCATCAAACGATCACGTAAGTGACGGGAAGTAACGAATTTACCATCTTTACCATAGAACGGTGAGTTGTTGATACCAAACAGCATGTTCATGGTTGGCTCATCTACACTGATCACTGGTAATGCTTCTGGTTCTTCTGCATCAGCAATAGTATCACCGATGTTAAAGTCTTCAATACCTACTACAGCACAAATATCACCGGCAAATACTTTAGTTACTCTTCTCTTACCTAATGCTTCAAATATGTACAACTCACGCACTTTCTGCTTTTTGTTGGTACCATCTGCCTGCATTAACATAATCCACTGGTTTTCTTCAATGGAAGCACGCGCTACTTTACCTACTGCAATACGACCCAGGAAAGAAGAATAATCCAGGGAAGTGATTTGCATCTGCAGGTTACCATCTGGTGTTTTAGGTTCCGGAACAAATTCCAGGATACCATCCATCAGTGGAGTAATATCTTCGCTCTGTTCTAATGAACTGTTGAACCAGCCATTTTTACCGGAGCCATAAAAAGTCGGGAAGTTCAGCTGCTCTTCTGTTGCATCCAGGTTAAAGAACAATTCAAAAACCGCGTCATGTACTTCGTCAGGACGACAGTTAGCCTTGTCCACCTTGTTGATAACAACAATAGGTTTCAGGTTCAGCTGTAAAGCTTTCTGCAACACAAAACGGGTTTGTGGCATAGGGCCTTCAAAAGCATCCACCAACAAGATAACACCATCAGCCATTTTCAATACCCGCTCAACCTCACCACCAAAGTCGGCGTGGCCTGGAGTATCAATCACATTGATTTTGGTTCCCTTGTACTCAACAGAAGCGTTCTTGCTGAATATGGTGATACCACGCTCTCTTTCAAGATCGTTACTATCCATGATCAGTTCTCCTGATTCCTGGTTAGCCCGGAATACATTAGCTTGATGAAGGATTTTGTCAACCAAAGTAGTTTTACCATGGTCTACGTGTGCAATAATTGCGATATTACGAATGTTCATATACTTATGTCTTTAGCTATCAGCCATTAACAAAATTTACGCTAATAGCTACAAAAAGAAGGCGCAAAGGTACGAAAAGCTAGCGAGAATGAAGGGTTCACGTTTTAAATAAATGTAATCATTTGGTCACTTGAAATACACCATTCCTAACAGACTGATTGTCATTGTTTTACAATTAGTTATAACCTAATATTGCAACCAAATAGTTTTGTGGCGCTGGTTTTAGCCACCCCTGCCTTTAATCAGCATAATCCATCTCCCGGGAAAAAGAAATTATACCAGCCGGCCATCGTATCTCTCCTTTAATTATAACTATACCAAAACACAGCAAATACCAACCCAGAATATTATGTTGCCTTAATACAAAATGCTATTCATTCAGCAATTTCACCACATAATCCAACGCACTTTGGTTAGCGGGGTTATCCAGTGCATGAGCAATATCCAGCTTTTCACGGGAGGTAAGATGCCAGGACAAAGCAGCCGCTTTATCCTGCTTTTGTGGCACATATTGGAAGATCACACGATGGAACTTATCCGGGAAGTAACCTTCCATATAATTCAGCAGGTCGTCCTGATCAAAGTCCTGCATGGCACTCCAATGCTGCTGCATAGTAAATAGCGGCTCAAACAGCAGATCACTAAGGTCTTTTGTTTTTTTAATGGGAGAGATATCGTTTTTGCGGGTATCTCGGATCTGTATATACACCACTCCGCTGGTGTTTTCATTGATCCATTTATTGAAAGTATACAAATAACGTAAGGTAGTTTGTTGCCCGAAATTATCGCGAATACCGGCATCCATCACATCTACAATGGGGTTGCTGGGTAAAAATGCGTTAGGCAATACATACGGAAAAGTAGCACACATCCGGATAGCACTGGTAACGCGTAAGTCCATCGCATCCTGTGCAGCAAAGTATTGCGCAAAATCCACCCCGTCAATATCACGTACCTGGCGGGTAGGATAAAGATATTGCGGACTGCACAAATAGCTGATGGGTTGTGGCGAAATCATCAGCCGGCGGCCATCCGCATTGATGGTGGTGTTCCATATAAGCATAGGGATCTCCGCCTTTTCTTCCGGTAACCGGTAGTCTTTCAACGTTTTATCCAATATACTATCGGTATGTTCATTCAGCTGCATTTCAAAGGCATATCCCCTGTCTTTGGCATATTGGTTTTTGCCGATTTTAAAACTTCTCCATGGCGTAATAAAATCATTTACTGCCAGGGCCGTAAAAACAGAATTGAGCAAATCACGCGAAACCTTTTCTGCATATATATTGTCACCCAACCTGATGGGCTTGCCCTGTTGCTGTTCATAATATAGTTCCCGAAAATAGCTGGCTCCCAACATACCGCCGGAAGCTCCCGTCATCAGTACCGTATGTTTCATCAAACGGCCTTGCAGCAAGCTATCAAGTCGTTGTAATACGTTAAGTGTCCAGGTAGCAGAACGACTTCCTCCCCCGCTGAAGTTCATCACAATCAATGGCGGCTTCTTATCTGCCGGGAATTTTGCTCTCCAGGTATCTAATATTTGCAGGGTATGTTTCCTGTCTGCCTCGTATTTATCTCTTGTAAAAAACTTTTGTAAGGCAGCAACACTATATTCAGGCCGCTCTTTCTTTTGACGGTAGTTCAGGCCGTAAGCTTTGTTGCGGTTATCAACCCAATTGTGTTCTACCATCCAGTTCAGGCCAAACAACATCACCAGCAATATGGGAATAGACCAGGTTTGCAGCATATATGAATACGCACCAGCTACACCTATCAAGAAGGCAAAGAATATAAGTACACTGGCTCCTGCAGGAATCCTGAATACGTCATAATCCATCATATAAGCCAGTATTACCAGGAAGATCAGTGCACAGCCTACGGTGATCATGGCGGCAAAATGATGCTGCTTGAGGATACCATCCAGGTAATGCTTGTTGTAATGGTCCACATTCCGGGCCCTGCGGATACGCCAGGGGGTGGAAAAGTAGTTATGTACCGGTAATGCATTTTCATCCGGTTCCTGCGTAGGCTTCATGATCATCCGCAGGAAGTTGCGCGGATTCCCAAAACGCTTCTCCAGCCGTCGTCCGATGTTTTTATCTGCATTAAAAAAATAAAAGAAACAGAAGAAGATGATAAATAGTACCCCGCAGATGAATCCTTCTCCCAGCAACAAAATTTCCGGAATGGTACTCAGCTGTTCATAGCGCTGATACTGCCATCCACGATAAAGGATGCTGATAAAAAAAACCAGCGGAATAATTGAATTATTCAGACAATACCTGAAGAAAGGCTGTGAAGTAGTGGCCAGAAATTTAAAACGGCCGGTATGTAATATGAAAGTGGTGATTTGCCAACTCATGACAAACATGCCAGTAGCAAGCCCCAGAATGGTTGTGCTGTAAAAGTTTACCTTGCCCAGGTATTCTGGTGCCAGATATAACGCATCTCCACCAAATACTTTCGCAAAGCCTCCGTTGATAGTACTGAATAATATCACCCAGAAGATGAGTAGTATCTGATACTTTCTGAAATGCAGCAATACTAACTGTATAGGGAAAGAATAGTAAATTTTTATTAGTAATAGCTTCACCTTCATCAGACGATTATTACGAATAAACTTACGCAAATAATTATGATTTACGAATTACTATTATTTGTTAACACTACCCACTCCCCGGCTCAGATAAAATGTCCAGACCAATGATAATAACAGCAGCATTCCTACACCCTGATGGAGGATACCATAGCTTACGGGTATTTTAATCTGGCTGTTAAGCAGGGTGAGCACTCCCAGCAATACCTGTAATAAAACCAGCAGTAGCGGTAAATAACGGGTAACGTGCAGCAGACTATTGGTGGGCGTTTGTGCAGATTTCCACCACCACAAAGCTATCAGGATCGTGATCAGATACGCCAGACCGCGATGTATAAATTGAATAGTAATAGGATTATGTACAATATCAGTTGCAAACCCGCCCTGAGAAAACATGCCTGCGGGTATCCAGGAGCCATTGATATCCGGCCAGGTATTAGCCACAAGGGCAGTATGCAAACCAGCCATAAACGCGCCGTAAACCAGCTGTATACCTACTAATGCCAGCAGCCATATATTCAGTGTGCGCAAAGCAGGTACTTTTAATATTTCTGTAGGGCGTACACTTAGTTTCAATGCAAACCAAAACACATAACATAACAACACCAGTGCTGCAATAAAGTGCACAGCCAGGCGGATATGATTCACATACAGATTTTCTTCATTCAATCCACTCATTACCATGATCCAGCCAATAACGCCCTGCAGGCCTCCCAGCAGGAACAATATGAGCATAGGATTGATCATGCTTTTATTGATCTTCTTTGTTATAATAAAATAAATAAACGGCACGATGAACACCAGACCCATTAAGCGTGCCCAGTCACGGTGCAGCCACTCCCAGAAATAGATAAATTTGAAATCCGCTAAAGTGAAGTGATTATTGATATATTGATATTGGGCTATTTTTTTATATCCATCAAAAGCTTCCTGCCAGGCATGCTCATTCATAGGCGGCAGAGCGCCCAGTATAAGCTTCCATTCAGTAATAGACAAGCCGGAACCGGTTAAACGGGTCAGGCCACCCAGGAGTACCTGTACTATTAACATACCCACGCCTATATATAACCAGATGGCTACCGGGCGGTTATTCTTTATTGTACCTGCTTCTTTTAATATAACTGTTTCCATAAACGATGCAAAATTATGTCAGAAAAAATGAACAGGCGACAAGAAGCTTGAAATTTCTCACATTATTTTAACAATGGCGTAATATTCTGTTAACTCCAACATCGGAGCTTTGCATTGAAAATTAAACGGCACCATTGTATTAGCTAATACCGCCCTCATTTAAAAAGCTCAACACATTAAAAAAATAATGTCATGAAACATTTAAGTTTTGTTTTAGCACCCAAAGTAGTAATGCTCGTATTAGCTGCTATCCTGTTCCCAATTTTGCACATCACAGCACAAGAAAAAGCATTTGCTTATAACGCTGCTAAGTTTGTGATCGAAAAACGTGGTACAGAAGCGGCTCCCAAGACATTTAACTTTCAAATCACACAGCTGACAAAGGATCAACTCCTGTTTGGAATCGCAGTTGAAAACCCAGCCAACGAAAAGTTAACGCTTTACATCAAAGACAATTTCAACAACACACTGCACCGCGAAACACTGCCAGCTACCGCCAGATTTGAAGCGCGTTACAACCTGCAGTCATTGGAAGATGGTGAATATATTTTTGAAATCAGATGCGGAAAAAATAAAATTGCAGAGAAAGCAATTGCTATAAAGACACAAACGATGGTTAACAGAAATGTTTCTGTAGAGTAAGGATTGTCTTTCTCCCGATTAGGCTGATTATACTGATTACCCTGATTATATTTTTTGATTTAAAAAGATTAGCGAAGATTAAAGCGATTAATACCCGCTCTTATCTTCGCTAATCTTTTTTTAATCTTAAAATAATCAAAAAATATAATCAGGGTAATCAGTATAATCAGCCTAATCGGGAGAAAGACAATCTCTATTTCAGCAACGACTCATACACCGCATCCATCATTTTCTCTCTTGTTCGCAGCACAGATAATTTCGTATTGGCGCCACCGTTAGGATACACCCGGTTGCTCAGAAATATAAATACCAGGTTGCTGGAAGGATCTACCCATACACAGGTGCCGGTATAACCGGTATGCCCGAATGTAGCAGCAGAAGCGTTTTTAGCCGGATAAGGCTCTCGTCTGGTTACATTGTCTTTTTCAGGTTTATCAAAACCCAAACCACGGCGGCTAATATTGCTGTTATAAGCAGTAAATAGTTTCACTGTTTCCGGCTTAATGTATTGTACGCCATTGAATGTTCCATTATTCAACAACATCTGCATAATTATACCAAGGTCGTGCGCATTTGAGAATAATCCGGCATGACCGGCAACACCACCAAACATGGCCGCTCCGGGATCATGTACATCTCCCCGGAGTTGCTGTACCCTAAAACTCTGTTCATGTTCTGTGGGTACAATCTCCGATAAAGGAAATCGTTCCCGCGGTAAAAAGCCGGTAGTAGCCAGTCCCATCGGATTGTAAAAAGTTTCCTTCACATATTCATTCAGCTTTTTACCGGTGAGCTGCTCTACTATCTTACCTAAAAAAATATAATCACAATCACTGTAAACGTAGCCCTGACGTGGTGATAATTTACTGTCAAGGATTTTTTTCCAGAGCGTGTCTATATAATTGTTACCCATGTACATATGATCTGCCACGCGGACGCTGTGTGTAGCATCCGGCTCTTTATGATACAGCATAGTATCCGGATAGCCATCCGGATAAAGGGTTTCTTTATAAAAAGGAATAAAAGGTGTCAACCCGGCCTGGTGCAACAGTACATCACGAATGCGGAGACCCGCTTTATCTGTGCCCAGTACCAGTGGAAGATAAACTCCCAGCGTAGCATCCAGGTTAAGTTTTCCTTCATCATAAAGACGCATCACCGCTAAAGTGGTGGCACAGATCTTTGTTACAGACGCCAGATCATAAATAGATTGTGGTGATACCGGTTCCTGTTTGTTATACTCGTAATGACCGAAACACCGGTTGTATATAACCTTTCCGTCTTTCATGGCCAGCACTTCACAGCCAGGAGCAGCACCACGGGCTATCATATCATTGGCCAGACCATCTATTTTTAATAGCGCCTGTTCGTTTAATCCTGCCTCCTGCGGAGTGATGGCGGGCAAAGCGGCAAACTGATCAACAGTATATGTGATGCCGGTACCTGAAGGCAGCGTCGGACAAACGGTTACCGGCAGCTTTCCTTTGGGTCCCAGTTTGCCAAACAGCAGATCCGCAGCCACTCTTTGTGTAGTACTATCATCTTCATAGGCAGCTATGATATTGGGAGCATCGCAGAAATACTGGGCAGCATAAGGATTACCAAATAAAACGGTAGCAGAAGGCATCTCCTTTTGCAACTGACGGATGATCAAACGCTCAGCCATAGACAATCCGAAATTGTTTGCCGGCCGGCGGCTGTAGTCATGCAGACTAATAATAACCGCCTTATAGTCACGTTGGATACGGGATACAATGGAGGCTATCTGCTCTACCGACTGGCGGGAGGTAAATATGAAAGCATCTGTGCCGGGTTTGTATGTTTTCACGGCTTGCAGGAAAGTATTGCTGGCATCTGCTCCAACAGCAATAACAGCCAGCTTTTGCTGGGTCATGGCCGGAGAAAACGGGATCAGTTTTTTATCATTCCGCATGAGCGTGATAGCATTTTCCGCAATACGTCTGCGCAGAGAATCAGTTTTTGCGTTGAGATCGTTCGCCAGGTTGTTGGTATCTATATGTTGTGGTTTCCACAGTCCCAGGTTGTATTTGGCGCGCAATACTTTTTTCACGCGTTCATCTACTTCATCCTGATCAATTTTGCCGTTTTTGATGGCTTTTTTAATGGCTGCCACACTGCCGGCAGCTGTAGAAGGCAATATCATCAGGTCGTTGCCTGCCAGCAATGACTGTAAGGATTCCTGTCCTTTTGTATAGAATTTGGCGATGCCTTTCATTTCCAGCGCATCTGTTACAACAAGCCCTTTATAGCCCAATTCGTTTTTCAACAGTTTAGTAACTGCATTATAAGAGATGGAGGTAGGTGTATTGGGCTTTTTATCGATCGCCGGAATATACAGATGTGCAATCATGATAGAGCCAACGCCGGCCGCAATAGCTTCGCGGAATGGATACAGCTCCAATGAATCCAGTTGCTCACGGGTTTTGTTGATCGTAGGCAGATCCAGGTGGGAATCTACATTAGTATCTCCATGACCGGGAAAATGTTTAGCGCAGGCCATCACGCCAACTTCCTGCATACCTTTGATGGTAGACACTCCCATGCGGGCTACCTGGTATTTATTTTCTCCGAACGACCGATCGTTGATCACCGGATTATTGGGATTATTATTTACATCCATATCCGGTGCAAAGTCTATATGGATGCCTATGCGCTTGCATTGTTCTCCCATAATACGACCAGCATCGTAGGCCAGGGAAGTATCCTCCACTGCTCCTATCATCATGTTACGGGGTAAAGCGATCACGCTGTCCAGGCGCATGCCCAGCCCCCATTCTCCGTCGATAGCCACCAGCAGTGGCACTTTGGAAATAGATTGATAGTAGTTGGTGAGGTTAGCCTGTCGTACCGGGCCACCCTGAAAAAAGATAATGCCGCCTACTTTGTTATCCTGTATATCTTTTACCACAGCGTCGATATGATCCTGTCCGAGGTTAGAATGTGCCCGGATCATGATGAGCTGCGCAATGCGTTCATCCTGGTTAAGGGATTGGAACACGCTATCGGCCCACTGTGATGCTTTATCCTGTTGTTGTGGGGTTTGTTGTGTAATAATTTTTTTATGTTTCTTTTTGCTGATAAATCCCGGGGGCATAGAAATGGCGCTCCCTGTCAACATCAAGCCTGTTAGTCCTGCAACCAGTAATTGTTTCCTCATATCATAAACTTACAAATATTCATGGAGTAAATGTAGCGGCCTAAACCTGAATATCAACTAATTACTAATATTAATTATATGATTTTGTTAGATAGAAACAATTTTGCTAAATTCATATAGGTTATTGAAGATAATTTAGAGATTCTCTCCAAATATTAAAATATCTTTATTATTTGGAGAGAATAATTACAATTAGTTTAATCAATCGTAATTTTAATTAGCAATACATTCAACTGTTTATTATATTTGCAGCCTTGCGAGTAAAGTAGATTTTAATAAAACATGGTCAATCTCATTTTATTTGGCCCTCCCGGTAGCGGCAAGGGTACACAAAGTGCTAACATTATTCAGAAGTACGGACTTATTCACCTGTCAACCGGCGATTTGCTTCGCAGTGAGATTGGTGACAAAACCCCACTGGGTCTGGAAGCCAAAAAGTTCATGGATCAGGGATTACTGGTACCGGATGAAGTGGTGATAGGCATGATCAGCTCCAAGCTGGAAGCCAATCCTGAAGCACGCGGATTCATTTTCGATGGGTTCCCGCGTACTACAGCACAGGCAGAAGCACTGGACAAATTGCTGGCGCTGAAGAAAACGGCTATATCAGTTGTATTATCACTGGAAGTTCCGGAAGATGAGCTGATTAAGCGTTTGCTGAACCGTGGTTTAACCTCTGGCCGTAGTGACGACGCTACCGAAGATGTAGTTAAAGCACGTATTGTGGAATATCACAATAAAACCGCTCCCGTTGCGGACCATTATGCCAAATTCGGCAAATTCAAGAAGGTGAAGGGAGATGGAACAGAAGAGGGAGTTTTCGACCTGTTGTCCAAAGAAATGGATGAACTGGTAGGAGAAAGAGTATAGCTGGCGGCAAAACCGCCATCACAAAGACTTTCAACATCTTATTATATAACGCAAAGATTGTAAGTTGACGGCTCATAGTATACGTTTGTACTAATTAGCTTAAACTTAACGATCTTTGCGTTTTGTTTTTCTGTTGTAATTCAGACAATGGAACCTAAAATTCGAGAATAGTGGAAAAAGCGAACTTCGTAGATTATATCCGTGTATTTTGTAAATCCGGGAAAGGTGGAGCAGGCAGTATGCATTTTATGCGTACCAAATTTAATGCGCAGGCAGGCCCTGACGGCGGCGACGGCGGCAGAGGCGGACACGTTATTTTAAGAGGTAACTCACAGTTGTGGACCCTCCTGCATTTGCGCTGGCACAAAAACCTGTTGGCAGAAGATGGAGAAAATGGTAGCGGCGACAACTGCACCGGACGCTTCGGCAAGGATATCATCATTGAAGTACCGCTGGGTACACAAGCTAAAGATGAAGAAACAGGCAGAGTAGAAGCTGAAATCCTCCATGACGGCCAGGAACTGATCTGGATTCCGGGTGGACAAGGTGGAAAAGGAAATGCCTATTTTAAATCTGCTACCAACCAAACGCCGGAATATGCACAACCTGGTATGCCAGGAACCGAAGGCTGGAAAGTAGTGGAATTAAAAGTGCTGGCAGATGTAGGATTGGTAGGCTTCCCTAATGCAGGTAAATCTACTTTACTATCTACCATCACCGCAGCCAGACCAAAAGTAGCAGACTACGCCTTCACTACCCTCACCCCCCAGCTGGGTATGGTAGAATACCGCGACGACAGATCATTCTGTATTGCGGATTTGCCCGGTATCATTGAAGGTGCACATGAAGGTAAAGGACTGGGTCACCGATTTTTACGACATATTGAAAGAAACGCCGTATTATTATTCCTGATTCCAGCTGATAGTGCCGATCATAAAAAAGATTTTGAAGTGCTGGTGAATGAGCTGGAACAATATAATCCCGAACTGCTGGATAAACAGTTTCTGCTGGCCATCAGTAAAAGCGATATGCTGGATGATGAGCTTAAAGCTGCCATATCAGCGGAGTTACCGGAAGATGTGCCGCATGTATTTATCTCCTCTGTAACAAACCAGGGTTTGAGTGAACTGAAAGATATTTTGTGGGAAGCCCTTAACAACAAAAGAGTAGATACACCAGGTACTGTGGATGCAGAATAACTGGTTCCTGACTTGCCGGGGACACCAAAGCCAATGTTCGTTTTATAGGATCCCGTATACCATGAAAATATTTTTACTACTTGCAGCGCCTTCACTGGCGCTGTTAGGTTGCCAACAAACTGCGAAACCTAAAAAAGAAAGGCCCGTACAAATAGATACGATGCAGCTGATTGCCCCTCCGGCAGCATCGGCTGTAAAAGTAGCTTCCAACGAGGTGAACGTGGTACGCCACGACTCCACTACCTATATCCGTTTCAATGATTGTTATTTTTCACTGGATTGGATAAAACCGGAAGAACAACGGAATGATTTTGAACTGCATCCCGATACCCTTTTTTTCCGGCTCGAAAACAACCATACTATTGAAGGGCAAATGCTGGCCGTTACTGCCGGGGAAGCAGAAAAAATAAAAGTATTCCAGAGCTATGAAACCAGTGCTGTTATTGAAGAACAGGCATTGCATAACTGGAAACACTATCGCGCTGCCTGGGAGACATTACATGCAGAAGCCAACAATTTCTTTATCTGTAAAACTTATACTGCAGAAGAGAGAAGCCGGTTTCCTGCCACCAGTATAGATGTGTTGCAACAGTTTGTTAAACGCCACTACCCTGCCGGAATGTATGCCCGTGTAGCACAACTGGACAGCTTTCCAACCCTGCCCGTTAAAATTGCGATCAGCCGGTATTATATAAAACTCAGTGGTATCCATAAGGACTCACCCGATAAAATCAACAAACTGCTTGTCATAGATGTGCCTTTCAAAGGCAAATCATAGCCACTCCATACAGAAGAAACATTGTCCTGCAAATGAAAACCGGCAATGCAAAAGCATCGCCGGTTTGAAATCATTGGCTGTAATTAAGAGAACAGAGGCTTCATTATTCCGCTACTATTTGCGGGCTGAACAACATGGCAGTACATAAACAGTTCTTATAGTTTTTGTCTACCAGGATATCATGGTTTACACAGCTTTTACAGCCCTCCCAAAAGTGGGTGTCCTTTGTTATCTCAGCATAGGTAACTGGCTCAAAACCAAGACGGCTGTTTAGTTTCATTACAGGCAAGCCGGTAGTGATACTAAATATTTTTGCAGCGGGATACATTTCCCGGCTTAATTCGAATATTTTTTTCTTGATGGCAGCCGCTACTTTCAATCCGCGAAAGGCGGGTGCTACGATCAAACCACTGTTAGATACAAAATGGTTTTCCTCCCAGGCCTGGATATACGAAAACCCTGCCCATACACCATCTGAGGTAAATGCAATCACGGCTTTCCCGCTCAGTATTTTTTCTTTGATAGCGGCAGGATCTCTTTTGGAAATACCAGTACCTCTCGCTTTTGCGGATGCTTCCATTTCGGCTACGATTGGCAGCGCAAAGTCAACATCCATGGCAGTAGCCACACGGACGACAATATCATCATCTGTTTCCATTGCTTATTAATTGTTGTTGTATATAAAGATTATAGAGCACGTCCGGGATCAGTGAGTACATCCGGATCCTGCTTACCGCATCAGCCAAAGGAATGCTGCATACGGCGGGTAAAAAAATACGTGTAATAGCGCCTTTCACTACGTCATTACCGCGTTCATAGAGCTTTGCAGCCAGTCGCAAACACTTGTCTGCTACCTGGAAATTTTGCTCCCGCAACTGCTTGTCTGTATACTCACTCAGACAAGTAACGGTGTCGTATATATGAAATACGGCAGGAAACTGGTGTAAGGCTTTTTTAAGTGCGGGTATATTATCTTCTATGTAGGCCGGCACTTCATATTGATTTATCATGGCTAAGCTGATTTAAAGGCCCGTTTCAACCGTGTAGTATCTCTGCCAGGATAGAAATAGTAATCGCTCCTATTGCTATATAATACATGGCTTTATGATTAGGCACCGGCGGCTTTGGATAGGCTCGCATAATTGTTTCATTTCCCTATATATGCCAAATGGTGTTCCATAAACAGCTACAAAATGTTAAAACTTAACCGGAGCAAGGAGTGCAAAGAAAATGGGGAGAATAACGGGTATAAAATACCCGCAAAAACCTTCCGTTTCTGCATGGTATTTTCAAAAATGGAAACAGGCTATAAATAAGAAGAGAGGCGGAAACGTCTCTCTTCTTATTTATAGCCTGTATAATTGATTATGCAAGTTGCTCCGCCGATGCTTCCCTGGGAACAGGTGGCGATTTTTTCTTTTTCTTTTTCATTGTTCTGTTAATCCACATGATAGTGCCCGTAATTGGGAACGTACCCCCCAGCAGCGCAATGATCAGTGCAAATATTTTAGTGGGTGTACCAAAAATGGCCCCGGTATGCAATGGTTTAATAGTACCACGGATTTGTTGTCCAAGGTTCCTTTGCGCAAAAGTTTGCGACCACAACACTTTACCACTAAACTGATCCAGGTAATAGCTGCTGGTGGCGCCTTCGTGCAGGGCATTTGCCGGCAGTAAACTCACCATAAAGGAGGCGGCAGTATCTTTTGGTGCCATCAATGAATAATAAACAGCATCCGGCACCTGTTGTTTCACCTGTGCCAGCGCCACTTCATATGAAATGGTTTTATTATTTTCTACGGGTGCCGGTGCAGACACCGGTGCTTCTGTGGCCTTGGGAGAAGTGCCGAGTGCGGCATACATTCCTTTACTAAACCATTCAAATGACCAGATTAAGCCCGTGAAAGCAGCCACAAATAAAAAGATAGCAGCATAAAATCCCAGCACAATGTGCATATCGTGGTTAAGCCGTTTCCAGCCTCCATCCCACTTCACCTTTAACCGCTGTCTGAATATGTTACGTGTTTTAGGCCACCACAGCACGATACCGGTGATCAGGATAAACAAAAAAATCAAGGTGCTGATACCCGTGATCATTTTGCCGGTGGCTCCTGCCAGCAGCCACCGATGCAGAGAAAATATCTGGTAATAAAATGTTTGTTGATAACTGTAAAGCTCCACCACTTTTCCGGTGTATGGATTTACAAATACAGTGCGACCACCTTTTTCTTTTTTGGGAGCCGCCTCTTTGGGACCACCTTCTTTCCTGCCTTTCTTTTCGCCGGCACGCTCCTCACCTTTTGTTTCTTTTTTCCCTGCTTTTTTACCTTCTTCCAGGGAAATCTGGAGGGTCCGGGAAGGATCTGCATATATCTGAATGCGGGAAATACCTGCACCTGGCACCTGTTGCTTTACCAAAGCGGCTACCTGGTCCAGTGGCATTCGTTCTCCGGCGGGTTGTACATAGTAACGGGAATGGTTAAACGCTTCCGTTAACTCCTTTTCAAATACCAGCAATGAGCCGGTTAAACAGCTGATAGTAATTACCAGACCTGCAGCGAGGCCCAGATATAAGTGAATGCGTCGAAAAAAAACTTTCATATCCCGTTAGTCGAAGCTGCAAAGAAACAACGCGCACGGGGTAATATACCCACGAAACAGGAAAATAATTTACGCAAAACGGAATTATTTCACGCAAAGCAACAAAGGAGCAAAGGCGCAAGGAAATCCCTGCGCCTTTGCTCCTTTGTTGCTTTGCGTGAAATATATTACAGCAATCCACCGAGCATACCGGCAGCATTCTTCATTTCTGCTTCCCATGAGTTTTCTGCATCTTTCAACGCACGATTCAATGCGGTGAGCAGCAGGTCTTCCATTTCTTCCTTATGCTCCGGAGTAAAGAGATGCGCAGCAATATCGATACTCTTCACCTGACGGTTACCATCTACGGTTACTTTTACTGCACCATCGCCGGCTTCACCGGATAAAGTTACTGTAGCCAAACGCTCCTTGCCTTCCTGCATTTTTTGCTTGATCTGCGTCAGCTTTCCAAATAAATCACCAAACATGTTTCGTGTGTTTTTAAGAGCTGCAAAGATAAGTGATTCGTTACGCCTCTCCGCCTTCGGCGGAGAATTTTGTCTTTTTCAGGATTAGACTGATTAAGATGATTATGCTGATTTTATTTTTTTACTTAAAAAGATACAAAGCTGCCCTCAGCTGCGCGTTTGTAGGTTGGAGGCAAATATTAAATAGCAAAAACAAAATCAGCATAATCATCTTAATCAGTCTAATCCTGAAAAAGACAAAAGCTGCCGGAGGCAGCACCCGCTATTACATTATTATTTATCTACATACGGAACTGCGCAACAAACAATTCCGTATCTTACCCACACGTAATCGTATCAATAATAATGGAAACTAAAGTTTGTATTATAGGTGCAGGTCCCGGCGGAGCTACTGCAGCCTTACAATTAGCTCAGCTGGGAATCGAATGTATCGTTGTGGATAAAGCCGTATTTCCGAGAGATAAAGTATGTGGAGATGGCCTGAGCGGGAAAGTACTGACATTACTGGAACGCATAGATAAAGGCATTGGGGAACGGCTGCAAAAAGCCATGTTTAAAATGGATAGCTGGGGTGTCACTTTTGTTGCGCCAAACCGTATTGGCATGGATATTCCCTACAAACCAGATTACCAGAACAACAGAAGCGATCCACGCGGATTCGTGTGCAAACGCATCGATTTTGATAATTTCCTGGTAGATGAATTGAAGCGCCGCAAAGAAATTCGTTTATTCGAAGGCGTTAGCATTGATAAATACGAGCTGAAAGCAGATGGTTATTATTTATCTAATAAAGATGAAACCTTCCAGGTAAAAGCAGATATTATCATTGTGGCCAACGGTGCGCAATCCGCCTTTACCAAAGATGTAGCAGGCATTAAAATGGAACCGGAACATTATGTAGCCGGCATCCGCGCCTACTACAAAGGCATCAGTGACCTGCATCCTGACAATTTCATAGAGCTGCATTTTCTGAAAAATATGCTCCCCGGTTACCTCTGGATATTCCCTCTTCCCAATGGCGAAGCCAATGTGGGCGTAGGTATGCTCAGTAACAGTGCCCGCAACAAAAAGGTGAACCTGAAAAAGCTGATGCTGGATACACTGGCTACAGACCCTACGATGAAGGATCGCTTTAAAAATGCAGAACTGGCAGGAACCATTGACGGCTACGGTCTTCCGCTGGGCAGCAAAAAAAGGAAACTACATGGCGACCGCTACATGCTCGTGGGAGATGCCGGCTACCTCATCGATCCATTCACCGGCGAAGGTATCGGCAACGCCCTGTACTCCGGCAGAATAGCCGCGCAACAGGCAGCAGCAGCCATTGCAGCCAACAACTTCTCCGCTGAGTTTTTTAATGCCTACGATGAAAATGTATACCGCATCCTTGGACCGGAACTACAGGTAAGTACCAAGCTGCAGAAACTCATTAAATATCCGTGGTTGTTTAACCTGTTAATGAAAGTGGGTTCGCGCAACAAACAGCTTAAAGACCTGATGTCCTGCATGTTCCATGAGGTTGATCTGCGTAAAAAGCTGGGCAAACCTATGTTCTATGTAAAATTGTTATTTAACAGATAAAAGCATGTTACTGCCGTGAAGTTTTTAAGCCACTTATCCATCATTACATTTTTGTCTTTTACCATGAGCATGCAGGCACAGGACTTTTCAGCTGCCGGGCATCAACAGCCGGCAACACGTTTAACACGTGATATCGCTAATAAACTGGCCGAGCTACCGCTGAAATGCCTGGATCTGGAATTCCCGTATAAAACCGGCATCGTGTTTTCTGACAGCACGATGCTGACGGCACCTAAAAATTATCACCCTGCATTTTATGGCTGCTTCGACTGGCACAGCAGTGTGCATGGTCACTGGATGCTGGTGCGTTTGTTAAAAACATATCCTGATCTGGCAAAAGCCGCTACCATACGTACAAAGCTGGCAGCACATCTTTCCGCAGACAACATAAAAATTGAACAACAACTCTTCCATAACCAGGAAAATAAAAGTTTCGAACGCATCTACGGCTGGAGCTGGCTATTGCAATTACAAAATGAGCTGCTCACCTGGAACGATCCTATGGGCAAGGAGTTAAGCAAAAATCTGCAACCACTGGCAACCCAGTTTTCAGTAGCATACATCAATTTCCTGGACAAAATCATGTATCCTATCCGTGTAGGTGAGCACACTAACCTGGCTTTCGGGTTATGCCTGGCATGGGATTACGCCACCACTACAAAAGATACAGCCCTTCAGACAGCCATCCATAATGCTGCCATGCGCTTTTACGCAGCCGACAAAAATGCACCTGTCAGCTGGGAGCCCGGCGGATATGATTTCCTGTCTCCCTGCCTGGAAGAAGCGGATCTGATGCGTCGTATCATGCCGGTAAATACCTACCGTACATGGCTATACGCGTTTTTACCCGGTTTGTTTGAGAACAAGATAAGTATCCTGCAAGTGGCCAAAGTAAAAGACCGTACAGATGGAAAACTCGTACACCTGGATGGCCTTAACCTAAGCCGTACCTGGTGCCTGGAAGCCATTGCTGAACACGGAGGCAAAAACAAAGCAGCCATTCAGGCGCTGGCCCATCAACATATGGAAGCAGGGCTAAAACAGGTTTTCAGTGGCAGTTATGCCGGCGAGCACTGGCTGGCATCGTTTGCAGTGTATATGCTAACTATCGGAAAACAACCGTAAATTCATTGGCGTAAAGTAATTATCCCTGTACCAGGCAATGACTGTAGCACACAGTCTGTCAATAAGGAATATCAACAACGCTCTATGCTCCCTGACCGAACCAGCGTATCGAAATTAATATGGTTGTTACTGTTGGTAATGGCCCCTGTTACATTGCGCGCCCAACAAAAGAAAGTGAATACCAGTCCCACGCCTGCCTGGCTGGTGCCTTATCTCCCTGATCTTACTAAAAAACCAAATGTTAAAAACATCAGTGATGGCTATTATATCCTGTTATCGGAAGAACAACGGCAGGTAGAATTAAAAAGTACCTATCATCACTTCATCCGGAAGATACTGTCTGAAGCTGGTATCCAGAACGGATCTGAAGTATCTGTGGACTACGACCCTCAATATGAAAAGCTGGTTTTCCATAAAATCATTATCCATCGCGATGGCAAAGAAATAAACAGGCTCGCTGGTGCTAAATTCAAATTGCTGCAACAGGAACAAGACCTCTCCCGATTTATTTACAGCGGCACTTATACGGCCTTCCTCATTCTGGAAGATGTGAGAAAAGGCGATCAGATAGAATACGCTTACTCTATAACCGGCGACAACCCTATCTTTGAAGGAAAGCTTGACAGCAAAGTATATTTTGTTGCCTACGAACCCATTGTTAACTACTACAGGAATATCATTGTCAGCCCTGCAAGGCATCTTAATTTCAAATCATTTAATAATGCGGTGTTGCCACCACCCAAAGCGTGGAACGGACTTACTGTTTATGAATGGAACAGCATAGAGTTAAGAGAATCAGATAATATCAATTATACTCCTTCCTGGTACAACTCCTTTACACGTTTACAGATTAGTGAATATAATACCTGGAAGGATGTGGCAGCATGGGGCATGAGAGTAAACGCCACAACTGCTCCCGGCCCTGAGTTACAACGTAAAATTGCGGCACTCAAAAAATCCGCCAACGGCGATAAAGCAGTATACCTGCAACAGGCGCTTCGTTTTGTACAGGATGATATCAGGTATATGGGTATTGAAATGGGCGAATATTCTCACCGGCCCAATACACCGGATAAAGTGCTGGCGCAACGTTTCGGGGATTGTAAAGATAAGGCCCTCCTGCTTTGCACGCTTCTCCATGCCAATGATATCAATGCCAGTATGGCTTATGTAAACACTGACCTGAAAGGCACGATCAGCAATATGTTGCCGTCGCCTAATGCTTTTACCCATGCTATTGTGTGTACCCGTTTCAACAATAAAACATATTGGCTGGATGCCACGATGTCGTACCAACGCGGGCAATTGCAGGACTTCTGCGAGCCGGATTATCAACAGGCCCTGGTGGTTACTGATACCACTACGCAACTAACTCCCATTGTACAAACAACCCGTGGTCTTATCACTGCCCGCGAGTCTTTTACACTCCCTGACGACGAAGGAAAAGACGGAAGTCTGGAGGTAACAACCTCCTACCACCGTGATGACGCCGATGGGCAACGTGCGGAACTGGCGGCTACCAGTATGAAGGACAAAGAAAAATCCTATCTCAGTTATTATAAAAAATTATATGGAGAAGTAACGATTAAAGATGCTATCAGCATACAGGATTCTATCGCTGCTAATATTTTGCGGGTAAATGAAAGTTACGTGATTCATCATCTCTGGAAAAAAGACAGCAGTACCCACAAACTACAGTTTACCGCTAACGCACAGTCGTTCTACGACCTGTTGTCATATGTAACAGATGAGCAACGGAAAGTGCCGGTAACCCTGCGCTATCCTTATGATCTTGATTATAAAATAATTATCAATACGCCTATTGAATGGTCACTCGATCAAACGCCGCTTCGCATCAAAAATGAGTATTATCAATTTGATTATACGGCAGAAAAAGATGGCCACTTTATTACGTTATCCTATCAGTTCAAAACATTCAGTGATCACATACCGGTAAAATATATACCGCAGTATGTGAAAGAACTGAAAAAGATGATTGAAGTTACTTCACTGGACCTTACCTGGAAACCGGATTTCACGCCTGTCAGCCATCCGGAATTTAAGGGTAACTGGCTGGCAATTATACTGGCATTGTTGGCAGCCGCTATTTTTGCGCACCTGGCTGTATTGTATTATAACTATTCGGTGCTGCCGGTAAAACATCCACTGGAGCCACTTCCTATCGCTGGGGGACTTGTATTGCTGGCAATAGGCTTAACTTTTTCACCCATGGGCGATGTGGTGAGGCTATTCAAAATGGAGGTGTTTAATTACCAGGTGTGGACAACTATTTCTGCCAGGAAAGATCTCGGAAACATCACTGTAGTGCAGCTCTTCCTGATTTCCGAAGTTTTGATCCATGTGTTTTTACTGGCTTACTCTGTTTTGCTGGCAGTGTTATTTTTTAATAAACGGGATACTTTTCCATTTGCGCTGGCTACTTATTATTTTATCTGTACTGTTTTTATTTATGCAGATAATTCCCTTAACACGTATTATTTCAAGCCCAGTACGCCTGAAAGTATCATCAGTTTAAACTCTGTGCTGTCGCCACTTTTGCGCATGGCTATTTGGGTGCCTTATTTGTTAACATCAGAGCGGGCAAAAGCAACTTTTATTATGCCACATCCAACATTGCAGGGATAGCCGAAGGCCTTCCTTACGCCTCGCGGTTCACATATTTATTCACAGTAAACAAGTTTACGGCATACACCAATGCCAGTATCAGCCCAATACCTGCAAATACAAGTACGCCCGGCCATGGTGTTACTACCATTTCGTGTTTGGCCAATACAGAGGCTGCCCAATACTGCAGCGCAGCTAATATTAACAGCGAAATGATACCGATAATGATATAAAGTGGCACAAACTGTTTCAGCAAATATCGCTGTAGTTGTTTGGGGGCGGTGCCCAGCATCACCAGTAGTTGAATTTCATGTTTGCAGGAGGTAATCACCAGCTGTATGAACATGCTGAACACCAGCAACGCAAAAAATAACAGGATAAAGCCAAAAAATCCTACCACAGATACGATGGTTTGTACAATCATCCTGGTTTTGCTGAATTTAAGCTTGTCCTGGTTGGTGGTATAACCATTATCATCCAGGAACTTTACCAGTGTAGGATTAGAAGGGTCCGGTGTTTTAATGATTACCCTCGATGTGCCAGTGGTAACGGCAGTACCATATTTCCCGTTAGCCCATGTCATAAAGGAGGCGGGTACAAGGAAAGAAGAGATACGATCTGAAAAGCCTACCACATGCCCGAGGTATTGCTCAGCTACTATGTTGTTGGAAATACTCACCTGCAGCGGCAGTGCTTTTACTGTTTCCTGCGAGATCTGTGGCAGATCCTGGCTGAGTGAAAATCCGAAATTATACAGGTTCAGGAAATCGCTGGGTAAAATGATGGGGATGGTACGGTCTCCCTCCTGCCATTTCCAATCTGCATCTTTTACATCTAAAAAACTATCCGGCACCGATTCAAAAAACATATCTGTTGCAAAATGCAGGTCGCCGGGGGCTTGTATCACCACTTTGTACTGACTGGAGGTAACTAACCCGAATGCCTGTACGAATGGTTGCTTTTTTATGTTGATAATTTCTTCCGGGGTGAACGTGCTTTTTGCTGGCTGGCCCATCATTGCATTGGTGATCTTTTTATTGAGCACGAGAAAGTCTGCCGTTTCATTCTGGTTTTTGGAGCTGTACAGCAACTGACTGAAATTAATATGTGCCTGTATGGCTATCAATATCAGCAGCATAGCAATACCCAGGCCAATGGAAGCCATAAAAAAGCGGCTTTTGCCAACACCGGTTTGAATTATTTTTTTAAGTAAGTCGAAAAAAGGACGCATGAAACAACATTAAAGATGATAATGCACATCATATTGAAAGTGCTGGTCATTATCCAGATCTGTTAAAATAAACCCGGCATTGCGGGCCTTACATTCATCGGCAATCAGTGCGGCGGCGCGCTGTGCGTTTTCCTGGTCCAGATGGCTGAATGGTTCATCCATCAGCAGCCACTGGAAAGGCTGTACCAGTGCACGGATAATAGCAATGCGCTGCCGCTCTCCGTACGAAAGCGTTTTGCTACTTTGCTGCAACACATGGGTTACATTCAACCGGGTAGCCATTTCCTGAATCCTCTCTGGTGTACAATATGGATTTGGCAACATCACTCTTTTCAGTTCTATATTTTCCTGTGCAGAAAGTTGTTCAAAAAGGCGCAGGTCCTGGAACACAATGCTCACCTCCTGCTGCCGCATGGCTGCTATTTCATTTTTACTGTATGCTTGCCAGGGCTTTCCGTTGACCTGTACTTTTCCTGTGTAGTCGTAACGGATATGATACAGGTAATGAACCAGCGTAGTTTTGCCCGTGCCGGAAGGCGCTTTTATTTTCACAAAATTACCCGGCTTAAAAGTTATTTCCTGGTTCCAGATGTCCGATGGCCGCTGCCGGAACTTGTCCTGCAATGGTATGGGCATCAGGTGATCTATCTGAATCTGCATAGTGGCACTTGCTGTTAACAAAAGCTAATATAGCCTATTTCCCTAAAGCAAAGAGGTTGTAACGGACTACCCGGTACAACCTCTTTTGCTAATTATATCATGTATTAATGAGCAGCTACAGCACTATCTACCGGTGCGGCAAATAAACTGTCTTCGTAAGCTTTATTCTTTGCTTGTTTAGCCTGCATTACTTTAGCGGCTTCTGTACCAAAGTTGATCAGCTGCACCAGGCTGTTCTCATCCTTATTTTTGAAGTTGAGCACTGCTTCTGTGTGTTGTATATCTCCGCTTACAGCGTGACCTACCAGCGTGAAATCTTTGAACAGCGTTTTCAGGCTCAGCACAATTGGTTTTTCGTCTGCATCGAGTTTATCTTCAGGGATATTTTTACTGATCTTTTCGATATCAATATAACCTCCCACCATGTTTCCTTTCACCTTATCTTCAATGCCTTCAGGCAGTTTGATGTTGCCTTTACCAGACAGGTACAGTTGCAGCAATGCACTGTCTGAGCCCAGGGTGATGTATTTTTCTGTGATAGACATTGGCGGTGCGCCTGCGCCCATCATCATTGGATTGGTGATCACATAATGATCACCTTCTTTCGCAAATACATCTTTCAGCATTGGAGACGTCATCACTTTATTGAAAGCATCCTTGTTACCTACTTTCAGGCTGAAGATCCATTTAGCGCTAGGCTTGTCAGAGAATTCACCGGGGAAGTATTCGGATTCTTTTTTAGTAATCGCGAAATCAGAGGCAACGTATGTCAGCTGACCTTCAAAGGCGTTCAGGATATCATCCATTGACAATCCGGATTTGCCGGAGAGGAACATATTAGCCATACCGTCCATTCCTGTAGCTTTGATGATATCACCAATCATACGGAAATCAAAGGCATAAGAAATGAAACCGGTAATATTATCTGAAGGATATTTCTTCAGCATATCCAGGTCAATTTCTTTTTTACCATATTTTTTATAGATAGCAGCGATTTCTTTACCCATGTAGGTAGAACCATCCAGGATTACCTTACCTTTTTCAAAGTTAGCAGTACCGGTGTAGTAAGTACCTTCCATCAATTTTTTCACATTGGCCGGGATCATGGTGAACTGGCCGCTGTTATAGATGGCTTCAGGATTTACAAATACGCTCACATCTGCGTTTTCTTTCAGCAATTTGGCAAAAGGTTCGATAGTCCCCGCTGATTCATCCTTTTTCAGGTGAAACAGATGGTCTACTTCTGCTACCCAGGTTTTTGCTTCTGCATTATCTTCAGCGGTTACCAGTGCAGCTGGTGTGGCTTTTGCCGCAGAATCTATCGCCTGGTTGGTATCCTCATTATCATTAGGAGAAGGCATCGCGTTACCAGGGGCATATTTATTAAGGTCGTTGGCATCTACCGCGCTGATGTAGATAACGGTTTCCTTATTCCAGCCGATGACTGCATGGTTTTTCTCTTCCCATATATATTTAAAATCATTTTGTGTTTTAAGGGAGAAGTCAGACACATTCTTTTTCAGATAGGCTTCAAATTTGGTAGCATCTTTCAGGCTGGCAGTCAGACTTACGTAGGACTTATGCTCTGTGGGCTGACCCTGGAAAACGAAAGATGCAAAGAAGTGGCTTTGCAGGTCGATACCGGAATTTTCAGCATCTTTCCAGGCCTTCATCACATCATTGGCAGTGTCTTTGCTTTGAACAGCGGAAAATAGTTTATCCATGGTTACGCCGTTAGTAACCAGCTTTTGCGTGAGCTGTTTAGCATTAAGATCCACAACCAGGCCGGCTGTCTTAGGAATATGCTTACTTTCGTCAGAAACCTTGGAGCAGGCTGACAACACCACCGCTGCGGTCACAGCGGCTAACAAAACTTTGGAAATTGTACTTTTCATATATGATATAAAAATTAAGAATTAAATGGAGCAAACACACGAGATCACAAACACATTCCCACTATCGTGGTATTTCATTCCTGCAAAAGTACGTATATTTTTGTAGCGCATATGTCTCATTTTTCCCGACCAGATACAATAATTCAATACTGATTAAGTTTATACCTTTGCTACTAACTATGAAACTATCATTAAATACCATAGAAAAACCATTATGTTTCTAATCATGTTACAGTACATCCGGCCTGTTGCGGCTGTTGAGCATTTCATGGAGGCGCATACCGCGTTCCTGCAAAAGCATTACGATAGTGGCCAGTTTATATTATCTGGCCGGAGAAAGCCTAAATCCGGTTCTGTTATCCTTTGCAACGTATCGAGTCGTAAAGAGGTAGAGCAGATCATGAGTGAAGATCCGCTGGAGAAATACCAGCTGGCCCTTTACGAGATCATTGAATTTGAGCCAACTAAGTATGCAAACACGCTGGAAAAATAGTTTTTCCGTTCTGTAGTGCCGTGCCAACAGCTTACACTTTTTTCACTTCTGATGACTACTTGATAAAGTAAATGACCTTCGTCAGCCATTTGCTACTGTCCTTTTCTGTGCCCGGATCAGTCAAATACATCTCTATTGTGGGCGGAATAATCTTCTTTCCTTTCTTAGCAATGAATTTGTGTATCGCTACGTGTGCGTTCGCTATTTTATCATAAGGACCGTAATAGTCTGCGTATGCCGCCTGGGCCGCAGGTAGGGTAATTATTTCATACCCCGGAGCGGGTTTGCTGCCTTCCGGCACCGGAATAGCGGCAGCCATATCTGTTTGCTGCAGGTTTTTATCCCAGGTAAAAAATATGCCACAAGGCACGCCTGGCTGCAATTTAGCTGCTGTGGCGGCCTGATAGATTGTGCGTAGGTTTTTGTGGTAATAATCGGAGATTTTGCTCATAGGAATAGTTTTCCGTACGGCCACGTAGGTGGTAGCCGGGAAATCCATCTCTTTAACCGTTACATCAATACCGTTGGGGGTTCCGGGGCCTTTCATTTCTGCCTCTGCCATGCTTTTCAGATTACTGAGGCCCTGTTCAAAATCGTTTTCCAGCGACCCTTTCATAAAAAAGGACATCACATTTTGCGGACGTTTATAGTGCGCATCAAAGCTCCAGGTAACTTTTGTTTTTCCTGCTGCTTCTGATAAATGAAAAAACACATCTGATTCAGATGAAAACGGTGTGATGAAAGTCAGCTTTTGTTGCACGGTTTTATAGGGCTCCAGCGAGAGATGTTGCAGCTGGCCTTTTCCTATCTTGTCGCCCTGCCAGGCGTCTATTGCGCCAACAGTGCCATCATCCCCGCTAATAGTGTATTTAGCGGCAGAATCCATCTTCTTCCAGGTACTCCATTCATTAAATCTTTCAAATTTCACGATATCATTCCATACGATAGTAGCGGGCGCATTGATTTCCACAGTACGCTCCACATGCATCCGGGTGGGTGCAGCAAAAACCAATACAATTACTACCAGCAGGATGATACCTATGATCCAGGCGAGTGTTTTAAGTACTTTCATGACTGTCGGGGGGTTGATGATAATAAAAATACGTTTTTTTATCGTGCAACCCACGCGAAGTGTTGTCAGTCAGGCATAAGATGTTGGCTACTCTTTTTCTTTGTCGGTTTCCTGAAAATGTTTGTCCGCCTCTTTAGCCTGTTCAAAATCCAGGATCACGGAGTTAATACAATAACGTAAACCAGTTGGCGGTGGTCCGTCATCAAAAACATGACCCAGATGGCCTTTACAGCGTCCGCAAAGCACTTCCGTGCGATGCATACCGTGGGTGTTGTCCGGTACGTAAATAACACTTGTTTTGGTGAGCGGCTGGAAAAAGCTGGGCCATCCACAGCTGCTTTCAAACTTAGCATCAGAAACAAATAAAGGATTACCGCAGGCAGCACAATAATAAGTGCCTTCTTCCTTGCTGTTCCAGTATTTCCCGGTGAAAGCCCATTCCGTACCTTTTTCCCTGGCAATGTTATAGACGTCCTGTGGCAATACCTTCTTCCACTCCTCGTCCGACAAATTCACTTTGTTAACATCGGTACGGGAGTACATCTCTCCCTTCGTTTTTCCTTCTTCCATTGATTTCTTTTTTTCTCCGTTTTGGGAGTAAGTACAGTTTGTTGGTCACCAAAATAGAGATATCCAAAATTATTAGATTCCGCAGGTACATATGTGAAGATTTGATTCGTTAACTTCTCATTAACACTATAGTGGCTTTTTTTCTCTATTTGTTGTATTTAAAATATCTCTTATAAAACTACGTATGAACAAGCGCTATGGATTGTTATTTCCTGCAAATCAGAGGCGTATTTAACAAAACGGATGCTTTTTTGTTTAAAACAGTCTGATAATCACCGTTGAGCAACTGCGTTTAAATTGTTAACTTTACAGCAAAAGGCTAGTAAGTGGCGGATATCATCAATTTATTACCAGACAATATAGCGAACCAGATAGCTGCAGGAGAAGTGATACAAAGACCGGCATCGGCGGTAAAAGAATTACTGGAAAATGCAGTGGATGCTGGTGCAACCGAGATTCAGCTGATCATAAAAGATGCGGGCAAAGAGTTAGTACAGGTAATTGATAACGGCGGCGGTATGAGCGAAACAGACGCCCGGATGTGCTTTGAACGCCATGCTACTTCTAAAATACAGTCCATAGACGATCTCTTTCAAATCACCACCATGGGATTCAGGGGCGAAGCCCTTGCCTCCATAGCAGCCGTATCCCAGGTGGAACTCAAAACACGCAAAAAAGGAACCGAAATCGGGTCATATATTGAAATTGATAACAGCTTCGTAAAAAAGCAGGAGCCCTGCCAGACAGCAGAAGGCACCAGCATTGCCATGAAGAACCTGTTTTTCAACGTGCCGGCCCGCAGAAACTTTCTGAAAAGCAACGCAGCGGAAATGAGACACATCGTAGATGAGTTCATCCGCGTAGCCATGGCCTTCCCGCAACTGCAATTCTCTCTTACCAGCAATAACCAGCAACTGTTCCATCTGGACAAAGGATCGCTCAAACAGCGTATCGTGGCCATTTTAGGACAACATTACAATGCCCGCCTCGTTAGTGTAAAGGAAACTACCGACTACATGAATGTGTACGGCTTTGTAGGAAAACCTGAAACCGCTAAAAAAACCAGGGGCGATCAGTTCTTCTTCGTTAATAACCGTTTTATCAAAAGCCCATACCTGCATCATGCAGTGATGAACGCTTTTGCAGATATTATTCCGGCAGACAGCTTCCCGCTGTATGTTTTGTTTATTGATGTGAACCCGGAACATATTGACATCAACGTACATCCTACCAAACAGGAGATTAAGTTTGATGATGAAAAGCTGATGTATGCCTTTGTGCAATCTGCTGTGAAACATTCCCTCGCCCAGTTCAGCATCACTGCTACACTGGACTTTGATCTGGACCCCAGCATTCAGGCACTGGATGCAGTAAGCAAACCATTTACCGCACAGCAACAGGACGAGTCTACGCTGAGCCCTTTATATAAATCATTTACGCAGGCAAACCAGGCGCACATGATTGATAAAAGCAGCAACAGCAGCAATCTTAAACACTGGAAAGACCTGTACGAAACCAACAGCAACGATCGGTATGCCGCCGGCGCCTATACTGCCGAGCCGGAACAGGAAACACGCCCTGCTGTTACGTATGAAAGTCAACCCCATGCTACTGCATCCGTTATTGATGAACGCTGGCAGGATACCGCCACCGATCAGAAAGTACCGGTACAGGTGCACCAGCAATACATTCTGTCACAAATAAAGTCGGGGTTTATATTAATAGATCAACATGCAGCACATGAGAGGATCCTGTATGAGCGCTACCAGCGCGCCTTACTGGAAACGCCTATGGCCACGCAGCAAAGCCTTTTCCCGCAAACGCTGCAATTGCTTCCGGCAGATGCAGCACTGGTAAGCGAAATGCTGCCCGACCTGCAAACATTGGGTTATGACCTGGAACCATTTGGTAGCAACACTTTTGTTGTGCGCGGTACACCTGCGGATATCCAAAACGGTAATGATCAGGCTACCATCGAAAATCTGCTGGAACAATTCAAACACTTCAGCCATGAGCTGAAAGTAAATAGACGTGAACAGCTGATCCGCTCTATGGCACGTAACAATGCCATTCCTGTCGGTAAAATATTATCTGCCCGCGAAATGCAAAATATGATCGATGAACTGTTTGCCTGTAGTATGCCCAATGTGGCACCAGGAGGCAAGTTTACTTTTATATCATTCAAACTCACAGATCTGGCGCGGATGTTCGAACGCGGTAACTAGTATTTTTGTCTTTCCCGGGATTAGACTGATTATGCTGATTACCCTGATTTTATTTTGATTTTGAAAGATTTAAAAAGATGAGCGAAGATCGAAGCGGGAATATCGCTTTAATCTTCGCTCATCTTTTTAAAATCAAAAAATAAAATCAGGGTAATCAGCATAATCAGTCTAATCCTGGGAAAGACAACCTATCATATAATAATATAAACCGCCGGTATCTTTCCTGGTATATCTCATATTTTGCCATATCCGGCTCAAAAACAACTCCTTCTGTATTTTCCAAAGCATCGATAGCGGGCATTCCCAGTGCACTGACGGCCAGGATAATGGCGCCAAGGGCAGAAGCATCGCTTTGCTGTTGCAGGTGCATCTGCTGGCCAAAAACGTCTGCCAACAGCTGAATCCAGCCCGGCGCATTGGTAAAGCCACCACTGACCGATATTTTACGCACCGGCCCTGCTGTTTCTTCCAGTGCTTTTTTAATACTTAACAATGCATAACAAATACCTTCCAACACGGCCCTGGTAAAATGTGCAGGCGTGTGTTGTGCCTGAATACCTATGAAAGCTGCGCTGGCATGGCTGTTCCATATAGGTGCCCTTTCCCCCAGCAGGTAAGGCAAACATAAAAGTTTGCCCGGGTCCACCTCCAATGCCGCTGCTACCAAATCATTGAGTGCGGTAAGTGGTTGCTGCAGGAAGTCACGCACCAGCCATTGTAATACTACGCCACCGTTATTGGAAGCGCCTCCAGTGATATACACATCATCCGTTAACAGATAGGTAAAGAGCCGGCTGCGGGCATCTGTGAGTGGTTGCGAACCCGCCATGCGCATGGCACTGCTGGTGCCAATGGTAAGTGTAGCATGCCTGGTATCCATCGCCTGGCTACCTAGTTGCGCCAAACAACCATCGCTACCGCCCATTACAAAAGGCGTAGCGACGGGTATGCCTAATTCCTTTGCTATAGCCGGTTTGAGGCCGGTAACAATATGATCTGCCGGAACGGGTTGCGGCAGCTGTCCCGCCGTAATGCCGGCAACAGTCATGGCCACAGGATTCCACTGCAAAGTATGGATATCGAACAATCCTGTTGCCGAGGCAATGGAATGATCAGTGAGATAAAGACCGAAGAAATGGTGAAAGATGTACGCTTTAATGCCGGTAAACATAGCAGTGCGCGCAAACAATTCCGGCTGTTGTTCCCGCAACCATATGATCTTGCACAAGGGCGACATGGCATGTACGGGTGTACCGGTTTGCCGGTAAATAGTTTTGCCTTCCTCTGTATCGCGCAGGGCCTGTGCACAGGACTCGCTGCGGTTATCCGCCCAGATGATAAGTGGCGTGATGGCAGTTCCTGCTGCATCTATGGCCATGATGCTGTGCATAGCACTGCTAAAGGAAATAGCAATGGGTGGTGTTCCCACCTCTGCTACCACCGCCCGGATACCTGCTTTTACTGCTGCCAGGATAACATCCTGGTCCTGTTCGCTATAACCAGGTTGCGGGTATTGTGTAGGATATGCCTGCTGAAAGCTGGCAAGCACTACTCCATTCATGCCCAGCCCAATCGTTTTAGCACTGCTGGTGCCAATATCCACACCAATCATAAAAGATGTACGATCACTCATATAAAAAACCTTCCTTTTTCCGCATTTAATTTATAGATTTAAAACCGGTGTTCTTACAATAAAGTCTAAAATATCCACGCAAATGGCTTTTGAAATTAAAAAACAGGCTAAGGTCTATGATGTTTGTATTGTTGGTTCCGGCGCCGGTGGCGGCATGGCAGCCAAAATGCTGTCAGAAGCCGGCCTGAAAGTAGCGCTCCTGGAAGCGGGCCCGAAGTATGATCCGGCAGACCCGGAACAGGCCACTCAATTAAAATGGCCTTATGAATCGCCCAGAAGAGGCGCCAGCACTACCCGTCCATTCGGCGACTTCGACGCCTCCTACGGCGGATGGGAAATTAACGGTGAACCATACACGAAAAAAGACGGCACAGAGTTCGACTGGTTCCGCTCCCGCATGCTGGGTGGCAGAACTAACCACTGGGGCCGTATTTCACTACGCTTCGGACAACGCGATTTTAAACATAAAAGCTATGATGGCTTAGGTGATGACTGGCCACTCAGCTATGAAGATGTTGCCCCCTATTATGACAGGGTAGATAAGATGATTGGTGTATTCGGATCAAAAGAAAACCTGCCCAATGAACCGGATGGTTTTTTTCTTCCTCCTCCAAAACCCAGGCTCCATGAACTAATGGTGAAAAAAGCAGGCGATCGTTTAGGCATTCCCGTTATACCGGCACGTTTGTCTATTCTCACCCGCTCTGTAAATAAAGACCGCAGCCCCTGCTTTTATTGCAGTCAGTGTAACCGCGGCTGTAAGGTGTATGGCGACTTTTCCGCTTCTTCCGTATTGGTAAAACCTGCGATGAAAAGTGGTCATGTTGATCTCTACACCAACGCAATGGTACGCGAAGTGCTTACAGACAGCAGTGGTAAAGCAACGGGCGTAGCTTATGTGGATAAAGCAGATATGCAGGAATATGCTGTAAATGCTAAAGTAGTGGTATTAGCCGCCAGTGCCTGCGAATCTGCACGGTTGCTCCTTAATTCAAAATCGGCCAAACATCCCAACGGTCTTGCTAATTCCAGCGGTGTAGTGGGTAAATATTTGCATGATTCTACCGGCGCCTCCAGGGGCGGCTTTATGCCACAACTGATGGACCGTAAACGGTATAACGAAGATGGCGTTGGCGGCATGCATATGTATGTGCCATGGTGGGCAGATAATAAAAAACTGGATTTTGCACGTGGCTATCACATTGAGTTTGGTGGGGGCATGCATATGCCTTCCTATGGTTACGGCTTTGGAATGGAGCATATGAACGGGAAATATCCCGGTCGCGATGGCAAACCTAAGGCTGCCGGTGGTTACGGCGCTTCCCTGAAAGATGATTACCGTCGCTTTTATGGGGCCCACATCGGGTTTGCAGGAAGAGGCGAATGTATTGCACGGGAAGATAATTACTGTGAGATAGACCCCAATGTGGTGGATAAATTTGGTATTCCGGTATTACGCTTTCACTACACCTGGAGCGATCAGGAAATCAAACAGGCCAAACACATGCAGGACACATTTGAGCAGATCATCCATGAAATGGGCGGTATTGCCAGTGGTACCAAACCCGGCGCAGATACTAAATACGGATTGGAAAATCCTGGCCGTATCATTCACGAAGTAGGCACTACCCGTATGGGGGATGATCCGAGGACGTCTGTGTTGAATAAATTCAACCAGGCCCATGAAGTGAAAAACCTCTTCGTGGTAGATGGAGGTGCATTTGTATCGCAGGCGGATAAAAACCCCACCTGGACTATTCTTGCGCTGTCTATGCGGGCATCTGAATACATCGTTGATCAATTGAAAAAACAGAATATTTGATAATCAATTACGAATTACGAATTGCGAATTACGGCTTATGGCAGATATGTTTTGCTATAAACCGTAATTCACAATTCGTAATTCGTAATTCAAATTTAATATCATGGATAGAAGAGAATCCCTCAAAGCCCTTGCGCTGGGAACTTTATCTGTAAGCACCATATTAGCTGCTACCGGTTGTGAGGATAAAAAAGCTACCGGCGACAAAAAAGATGGTGTAGCCGGAAACACGCCAGGGTATGGTCGTACCCCCGACGAAGTGAAACGTGATAAGGCATTATTGGAGGAGAAATTCTTCTCACCGGAAGAAATGAAAACGATCACCATCCTTGCTGATATTATCATTCCGGCAGATGAACATTCCGGCAGTGCTTCCGATGCAAAAGTGCCTGAATTCATTGAGTTTATTGTAAAAGATATCCCAGAGCACCAGCTACCTATGCGTGGTGGCTTACGCTGGCTGGATCTACAATGCGCCAAACGCTACAATAAATCATTTGCTGAATGCAGCCAGCAGCAACGTATTGAAATGGTAGACCTCATTGCTTATCCTGAAAAAGCCGCTCCTCAAAACAGCCAGGGCGTTGCCTTTTTCAATCGTATGCGCAACCTTACTGCCACCGGATTTTTCACGAGCAAAATAGGCATCAAAGACCTGGACTACAAAGGTAATACACCAAATGAGTGGGATGGTGTACCTGCCGATGTATTGAAGCAATATGGCTATGCCTATGATGAAAAAACACTGGCCACCTGTCTTAAAATTGAAGACAGAGGAAAGATTATGACATGGGATTAAAAAATTACGAATTACGAATTGCGAATTACGGACAACAGCGAATGATCTTCGCGGATATCTGTAATTCGTAATTCGTAATTTTCATTTTATACTTTAAATCTTGAAAACTAACACCAATGGTTCCAGAAAAAAAGAATGAGGGAGACCACGTATCCCGCAGATCATTCCTTAGAAACGGCGCACTGGCAGCAGCCGGTTTCATGATAGTTCCACGTCATGTTTTAGGCCGGGGTTATGTAGCACCAAGCGACCGCCTGCGTGTAGCAGGTATCGGCGTTGGTGGTAAAGGCTTCAGCGATATTTCTGAATTTGCAAAAGGCCCTGCTGATATCAATTTCCTCTGTGATGTTGATGCACGCCGCGCAGCAGATGCCGTTAAGAAATTTCCTAAAGCCAAATTCTATACGGATTTCAGAGAGATGTTCGACAAGGAACATAAAAACTTTGATGCTGTTTCCGTGTCTACACCAGACCACACCCATGCTGTAGCAGCAATGGGAGCAATGCAACTGAACAAGCACGTATATGTACAGAAACCTTTAACACACGACATCTACGAAGCGCGTATGCTCACGCAGGGCGCTAACAAACACAAGATAGTAAGCCAGATGGGAAACCAGGGCTCTTCCGGCGATGGCGTACGTCAGCTGATGGAATGGTATAACGCCGGACTTGTTGGAGATGTACATACTGTTTATTGCTGGACAGACCGTCCCGTATGGCCACAGGGCGTTCCATGGCCTACTACCAAACAGGACATTCCCAAAGAACTCAACTGGGATCTCTGGCTGGGCACTGCTCCTAAAAAAGATTATGTTGATAACCTGGTACCTTTCAACTGGCGCGGCTGGTGGGATTACGGTACCGGCGCTATCGGTGATATGGGTTGTCATATTATTGAACCACCTTTCCGTGTACTCGGACTTGGCTACCCTACTTCTGTTGAGTGCAGCGTAGGTAGTGTTTATGTAGGAGAATTTACCCGTGGTTATTTCCCTGAAAGTTGTCCTCCTTCTTCGCATGTAATCATGAAATTCCCTGGAAAAAACGGGAAAGAAGTTACACTACATTGGATGGATGGTGGTATTCAGCCAGAACGTCCGGAAGAACTGGGCCCTAACGAAGTAATGGGCGATGGTGGCAACGGCGCACTCTTTATTGGTGATAAAGGTAAAATGATGTGTGGTACATATGGTATGTATCCAAAACTGTTACCAGTTTCCCGCACCGATGAAGCCAAAGTACCACAAACTATTGCACGTGTACCGGAAGGCCACTATGTGCAGTGGGTAAATGCAGCTATTGCCGGTTACGGCAGCAGCAAAGCAAAAGCACTGAGCTCTCCTTTTGATATTGCTGGTCCGCTTACGGAAACCATCCTGATGGCCAACCTCGCTATACGTAGTTTTGATATCCGTACACCGAAAGCGAATAAACCTGATTCGTACAATTACCCGGGACGTTATATCAAACTGCTGTGGGATGGTAACAATATGAAGATTACCAATTTTGATGCTGCTAATCAGTTTGTGAAACGAACCTATCGTGATGGCTGGTCATTAGGCGTATAAAGAAAGAATTACGAATTGCGAATTACGGACAACAGCGAAGATCATTCGCTGTTGTCCGTAATTCGCAATTCGTAATTCGCAATTTCCTATTTATAAGGTACCTGCTGCTCCAGGTTTCCATTTTTCCTGATCTCACTGATTGGAATTGGTAAGAGGAAATTCCGTTCTGTGAAAGCACGATCCTGGATGTTGATCACCCTGTATATATAAGGATGTCCGGCTACCTGGGAACCTAATATTTCAATACCCTTCGCGCTTTCATTGAAAGCCGTTAATGCATCTTTCCATCTGCGGGCATCAAAAAAGCGGTGTTCTTCAAATGCCAGTTCATAACGTCTCTCATATTTTAATATCGCCTTCAACGCAGCACCACTGGCGCTGGTGGCAGGCATACCAGCACGTACACGCACTTTATTCAGTTCCTTTATACCGGCTGCTTCATCACCTGCCCAGATACTGGCTTCTGCATAATTCAGCAAAATCTCTGCATAGCGGAAAAATATCCACGACTGATCTCCACGGAAAAATTGCGCATCCAGATTTTTATCCATGAACTTACGTAGGTAATAACCAGAGAAAGTACCGTTCCAGTTTTCTAAAACACTGTTGCGGGTATCAAGTCCCCATACACTATCCTTTCCATTAACAGCTTCATATTTACCGGTTTGTATAATACCCAGAGAATCTATTTTTGCTCCATCTGCCGGTCTTTTTTTCCATTTAGCACCATCATAAAGAATAGTAGCATAAAAGCGGGGGTCACGACCCGCATAAGGTGCTTTTGCTTCTGCCGGATTGCTCCAGGAAAAATCAGAACCATCTTTCATCTGGTAACCGGATACAAAGTTTTCAATAGGTACATTACCGCCCCAGTTATGATAGCCATTAGGGCCATTGTACAAATCATGCGAAGTACCCAGCAATGCCTTATCGTATTGTTTTACAAATATCAATTCGGAATTGTCTTTATCCAGGAATACGCGGGAATAGTTTTCTGCAGCAGAATCTGTTGGATGATAGAGGCCATAGGTGCTTCCAGGCATATCCATCACTGCTTTAGCGGCCGCTTGTGCCAGCACAAACCGGGCCTTCTGATCACCGGAAGTGTAGCCCATAACAGGACTTAATACCCCCTGGTTATACACATCACTGGCTGCGTATAACAGTATCCTTGATTTTAATGCCAGTGCAGCGCCTTTGGTAGCTCTTCCCTTGCTGGCAACGTCGTCGTACGCTATTGGAAGTGCTGCCGCAGCGCTGTCACATTCTGCTACAATAAAATTAATACACGCTTCAAAAGTGGCTCTTTTAATACTCAGGATTTCCTGTTCATCACCTTTCACATTAAATGTTTTAGTGATCAAAGGCACGCCACCAAAGTATTTCACGAGCATCTGGTAATACCAGGCGCGCATAAAATGAACTTCTCCCACCATGCGGGAACGTTGGCCTTCATCTGTAAATGGTACTTTACTTACTTTTTCAAGGAACATGTTACATTTGCGGATTTCTTTATAGTGCGCATCCCATCTGCTAAAATCGCCCAGTGCGCCGAAATCGTCCGGCGATACATTGCCCTGTACTACCTTAGAAGTACTGTAATCATGAATGAAGCGGCTTTCATCTGTCATAGAGGCCAGCATTACTTCATTAAATCCGGGTCGCATCTGTACATACAGATCATTCACAAAAGCCTGTACCAGACCCACATCTTTCCAAACATCATCTTCCTGGTATTCGGTGAGTGGCTTTTTCTCCAGGAAGTCCTTATTGCAGGCTGTTGTTACAGCACACCATATCATCGCTCCTGCTAAATATTTTATGATAGTTATCTTTTTCATGGCTCGTTAATTAAAAGGTGACATTTAATCCCACATTGTAAATCTTGGTTTGCGGATAGAACTGGCCGCTTCCGCTTGGCGCTTCCGGATCAAAGATTTTCACTCTGTCGATAGTGAGCAGGTTCTGGCCACTCACGTATACACGAAGATTCTGTAATCCAATTCTTTTGCACAATACTGCAGGAACATTATAGCCCAGATCCAGTGTTTTTAACCTTACATAGTTGGTATTCCAGAACCAGAAAGTGTTTGCCTGGTTCACCCAGTACTCACGGCCACGGTCATACGCTCTTGGCCAGGAAGCATTGGGATTGTCTACTGTCCACCGATCTTTCACATAAGCCTCCGGGAAGTTGCCTATCAATCCTGATTCTGTTTGCAGGTATTGACTGGCACCTGTAGCGCCCTGCCATAACATAGTAAAGTCGAAATTTCTGAATTTGGCAGTCAGGGTTAAACCAAATATCCACGTAGGGTTTTCTGTACGGTCCATGCGAACACGATCTTTATCATCGATCTTTCCATCACCGTTAACATCTGCAAAAATTACATCTCCTGCCCTTGCGCCATCCATATGTGCTGATTTCGCTACCTCGTCTGCATTTTTGTAGATCCCTATTGCCTGGTAATACAATGGTGCATCTATCTGTTTTCCTGTAGACTGCTGCCAGGAAGGCACACCGGGTGTTTCATCCCAGAAAAGAATTCTGTTCTTCGCATGGGTGAGGGTACCAATTACTTCGTAGTGGAATTTTCTGATATCATTTTTATGGCTCAGTACCATTTCAAAACCTTTGTTTTCTATTCTTCCAATATTCTCCTGCGGCAGTGTCATCCCGGTATATGCCGGCATTGACAGGCTGCGGCTTACAAGGATATTGGAGCGGCGGGTAAGGAAGTAATCTCCTTCAAAAGCCAGTTTGTCGCCCAGGATCTTTGCTTCTATTCCTACATCATAGTTATTAGCGACTTCCCATGTGATTAACTCATTAGGAGAGCGCAGCTGATAAATACCTTTATTGAGATCTCCACCGAACATCACGCCACCATTGCTAAAGCCGTAAGTGCTCAGGTATTGGAAAGGAGCAATCTGGTCGTTGCCCATCTGTCCCCAGGAAGCACGAACCTTCAGGTAATCCAGTAAGCGGATATTTTTCTTCCAGAAGCCTTCGTTTGATAATACCCATCCGGCAGAAACGCCCGGGAACAAACCAAAGCGGCGATTGCTGGGGAAATTCTGCGTACCATCATACCTGGCATTGAAATCGAACAGGTAGGTTTCCTTAAAGTTATAGGAAATACGACCGAAGTAGTTACGGCGGGCATATTCAAAACCAGAGCCGGTGTTATCTTTTTCTTTATCCCCACCGGCAAACAGCTGATCCAGTTTATCGCTGATAAAATATTTACGATTAGCAGCAAGGTTATCCCCTTTTATTGTTGCCTGCTCAAATGCAATGAAAGTACTGAGGTTATGCTTACCAAAAGAACGGATATAGTTTAGTTTGAAGTTAACCGTGGACTGCCGGGCAGAATTATACGCTTCATTCAGCTGGGGTGCGCTTACGCCTCTGGAGGCCGCGTTCAGCTTATGGGTAGGATCATTTACATCCGATAATGTGTATAAAGTCCATGGTTTTATAAATGATTTATCAAACTCAAAATTCTGATCGTATGCAAAACTACCGTCAACAAACAACCCTTGAACCCATGGTATGTTTATCACTGCAGCAAACGTGCTGTTGATGATATAGTTTTTATTGTTCGTGTACCCGATGGCGTTAGTTCCTGTTACAACCGGGTTATCACCATATTCAATATCCGGACCAGGCATGCCATTGGGCCAGATAGCATTTTCAGTAGGACGGCCACGCATCAGCGATCTGAAGATAGAACCGGCACTGCGCGGTGGATAACTTCTGTTTTCCAGGCGTCCTGCCAGGTCAAAGCGCAAGTGGATGTTGTCGCTCACGGCAGCATCCAGGTTGGCTCTCACGTTCTGCTGTTTGTAATTGGTAGCACTGTTCTTATAAATACCATCCTGGAAAAGTGTTCCCATGGAAACATAATAAGACATCTTTTCAGTACCGCCGCTCAGCGACAGGTCATGCCTGTTTTGCAAAGAGATTTTCTTGATCGTAGCATCATACCAGTTGGTATTGGGATAGAGCCATGGATCAGAACCATCACCAAATTTTTTGATCTGGTCATCTGTATAACGGGGTACATCGCCACCATACTGCAAAATTTCATTCACAACTTTAGCGTACGTAGGTGCATCGGCCATTTTAGGCAGTCGTGTAGGCGTTACAAAAGATTGGTTAAAGCCATAACTCAATGTTGGCTTGCCGCCTTTACCCCGCTTGGTCGTAACGAGAATAACGCCATTGGCTGCACGTGAACCGTAAATGGCCGCAGCGGCATCTTTCAGAATAGACACGCTCTCGATATCATTGGGGTTCATGCGTTCAAAACCATCGCGGGGAAAACCATCTATAACCACCAGTGGATTACTATTGCCCAGTGTGCTACGACCCCGGATATAGATCCTGGAACCATCGGTACCTGGTTCGCCACTGTTGTTCACGGCAATGATACCCGGAATACGGCCCACCAACGAGTTAGAAACGTTTACGTTGGGTGACTGCTGTAATTCGGCACCTTTTACAGATGATACGGCGCCGGTTTTAGTTACTTTCTTTTGTGTACCATAACCTACTACTACATATTCATCCAGTGTTTTCTGGTTTTCCTTTAATACCACATTAACGCCGGACCGACCATCCAGCTTTATTTCCTGGGCATCAAAGCCGATGTATTGGAATACGATTATCGCATCCTTGTTTACATCGTTCAGTACATAGTTGCCTTTTTCATCGGAGGTAGCACCTTTTTTAGTGCCTTTCACCAATACCGTAACTCCCGGTAACGGATTACCATTAATGTCTTTAACTTTTCCCTTAACGGTGAGGTTGCCTTGCTGCCATGCGCTGGGTAATGGCGCGCGCGCACTGATGGCATCTGTGCTGGTTGCAAACAGGCATAGCAATATGCATAGCCTTTGCATAACGTGGATTCATGCTTTAAGATTTTGGGTGATGGAATTTGTCTGTTAACTAGTTTTTCATATCGCTGAAACGGGTAATCATGTCTCTGTAAGGTATCCAGAAAATAATTAATTATTTTCTAAAAATAAGTGTAGTTAGGACAATTGTTTTCAATAATCCCATGAGAAAAAAGAATAGTTTAAATTTTTTATGCAGATTCCATCACTATGAATAAATACCAATACTCCTATTTTATTAACGGATCATCTAAATCAAATCCTTACTATTCCACCCAAATACAATTAGATACCATTGCCAAAGGAACATTTGTGTCGCGCTCGTTAAACATTTACACCGGTGCTGCTACCTATTACCATTCCCGGCAGGTTTCCTATACCATTACAGAAACAGGTAACCTGGGACAATACCTGGCTGGCACCTTTACCGGCCAGGCTACACTGGACTCTACCACTACAGTGGTTCCTGTAAGCGGAAGTTTCAGGATACGTATTACGCAATAAATTGATAAACACTATTTACATTAAAAGGCCATTAGCATAATTGTTAATGGCCTTTTTTGCATAAATTCATACTAATTAACGTTATAGAGAATACATACCATATATTTTATGAAACAACTCCACGCTCTCTTAGCCATCCTGACAGTCAGCGCACTGCTGTTTTCCTGCAGTAAGGAAATGAGCAGAGCTGGTGATACGCCGCCGGTTAGTACCTGCGATTATGCCCCATATACTACAGGGTCATCTTTCTCCTACATGAATGTAAACCGTTCAAAAGATACGGTGAAATATACCCTCACCGTTTCGGGCGATACCACTATCAATGGCAATGTGTATAAAAAAGTGACAAACGATAGTGTGTTTACCTGCTCCAACTGCAAAGATGGTATCTACACACAGGTAGCCAGTATCCTTACTTTTCAGGGATACCGGGCTGATGATCTGCAATTAACATATCTGAAAGATAATGTCCCCGCCGGTACTACCTGGTCAGACACCATCAGCGTTACCAATGGTGGCATTACCTCTTCCGGTATACTGGAGTTTACTGTCACCCAAAAAGATATCACGAAAACAGTTAACGGGAAAGACTATACGCAGGTGATTGCAGTAAGAATGGACGCCTTTGCCCTCCTGCTTAATAACCCTGTTTCGGTGGGTACTATTTCCACCAGTTATTATGGTAAAGGTGTTGGCTTAATAGAAGCAGATCAGTTGCAGGATACCACAACGATCACGGCTTATATACTCAAGCCATAATTAATAATCTTTCCAAATCATGGTTAACATCCGCTCTACCGCCCTTCTCACACTGGTAGCTGTATCATGGTGATTATTTACCAATACACTGAATACCAGTATTTTATTTTTCTTTGTAACCAGATAACCACTCAGTGCCACTACTCCATTTAGTGTGCCCGTTTTAGCATGTACAAACTGTTGCTGATAGTAATTCCGCAAAGTTCCTCTTCCTCCTGTTGCAAGAATATGCCATAACCGCTCCTGTGGAAATTGCTGTTTAAGTAAAGTTAGCACGGTTACAAAATCGCGCGGCGTAAACAGGTTATACCTGGAAAGTCCTGAACCATCTACCCATTGCGGCGGATGAGGCAAACTTTGCAAATCATTGGACAGCAGGTAATCAATGGTACGCTTGCTGCTGATAGTATCCCATGACCGGGCAGCGCTCATGATCAATGTTTGCTCGGCAAAAAAATTGTCGCTGCGTTGCATCATAGCCGTAAACAATGAATCGGAAGGGATGCTATTCAATACTTTATAGGTGCCTGTAGGAGGGGCAACGGCAAAGCCTATACGTTTATGCAAAGTATCTTCCAGCCGCTCCCGCAAATCCTGTACAGATCCGGTAATAAAGGGAACTTCTGCTTTAGTGATCTCTTTATCCTTTGGATTATACTTCAGGAAGAAGGTATTATTTCGTTCATCCCTGTCCGTTATAGCACTGCTGAGCGTATCATCGGATATAACATTCAGGTGATAAATATCTGGTACAATTGTGCTGGTATCCTTGTGATGATATATTCTGGCTACATTACCGTACATCGGCCATTCATTCAATTCCGGCTGATAATCATCAGCATAATCGCCCCAGGCCCAGCCCGGACCGTAACGTTTGTTGCTGTTTACAACAGGTACTAAATAAATATTTTTTGAAGTCTGCTGCAGCAATTGCAATAATGGCTGATAGGTATAATCAGGATGCAGAAAAGATGGATCGCCCATGCCCTTCACAAATAATGCAGTATCATTTTCATAGTAGCGAACGCCGGGGAGTGAATCTCCCAACAGCTTCATACCTGCATACAATGCGAATATTTTATTATTGGAGGCTGGCGTAAAAAATTTATCATCCTGGTACTGATACCAGTACTTTCCGCTGGCTGGCTCATAAATACAGATACCTACATGTGCCTGTTCCATGGGAGCCTGATGCAGCAATTCCGCATCTGCCCATTTTTTTATGGCGGCAGATTGAGCGTCTGCCTGCATAAACATAGGAAGTGTGTAAAGAAAGAAAACTGTTAATAAACTTTTCTTCATACCGGAAAAGTAGAAAAAAAAGTCTGAACTGTGATTTTTATGATTAGTATGATGATCCTGATGAGTGAAGATTTTCGCGAAGATCTTTGTTATAATCTTCGCTCATCAGGATCATCATACTAATCATAAAAATCACAGTTCAGACAACCTTATCAGGTGAAGTACTTGGTAACACCTGGTTTCGCATAAGCATAGTTACCTGATGCATCCGGCATTACCGGTGGTGCAGCATCAAATGAATATGTTTTAGGATGAATATCAAGTCCGGAGTTCAGGGCTACCTTATAGTCAATTAGTTGTCCGGAGTAAGTAGCCAAACGACCAATGATAGCGGTGAGCGTTGTTTGCGCGCCTCTTTCAGCGTCAGCAAATTTGTATTCTCCTTTTGCAATAGCAGCAAAGAGTTCATCGTGTTCTGTCTGATAAGGATTGTTTTCACCTTTCTTATCATACTGGTACAATACCTTTCCTTTGTGATTTACAATTTGTGCTCTATCACAGAAAATGCGTCCCTTTGTTCCAATAATTTCTTCATCTACTTTGCTGGGCACATCTTTCCAGTGACGACACTGACTGTTCATTATCACACCATTAGCATAACGGTATTCTACGGCATGGTGGTCAAATATTTCACCACATTCTTTGCCGGTGCGCACTGCACGGCCGCCCATACCACTTGCTGTTACAGGTGTTTCGCCACCCATATACCAGTTACCTACATCGATGTTGTGGATATGTTGTTCTACGATATGATCACCGCACAGCCAGTTGAAATAATACCAGTTACGCATTTGATACTCCATTTCAGAGTATTCCGGTTTGCGTGGTTTTACCCACAATGCACCCTGGTTCCACCAAACATTTGCAGACACCATATCACCGATGATACCATCCTGGAAGCGTTTGTACAGCTCACGATATGAGTTCTGATAACGACGTTGCAAACCTACTACTACGTTCAGTTTCTTGGTTTTAGCTATTGCAGCTGCTTCCATCACTTTTTTAATACCGGCAGGATCAGTGGCTACAGGTTTTTCCATAAACACATGTTTACCCTGTCTGATAGCTTCTTCAAAATGAATCGGTCTGAAACCCGGAGGGGTAGCAAGAATCACAACATCCGCCAGTGCAATGGCTTGTTTGTAAGCATCGAAGCCGATGAATTTATTACTCTCCGGAACATTTACCCGGTTAGCTTTGTCGCCCAGGGCTTCTTTAATATTAGTAAAGCTATCGCTCAACCTATCGGGGAATGCATCCGCCATAGCTACGAGCTGCACATTTTCTTTAGTGCTGAGTGCCTGCGTGGCAGCACCTGTACCGCGGCCGCCACAGCCAATCAATGCAATTTTGATAACATCTGTAGATCCAGAGAAAAAATTTGCTTTGGATAAAATAGGCATTGCTAAGAGTCCGCCAGCAAGCAATGATGTTTGCTTTACGAAGTCGCGGCGGCTCTCACCGTGGAATTTCTTTTCGTTGTCCATAAAATGAATTAAAATTTTTAGATTTTAGGATGTTGATATCTAGCGTGCACCTTTATATTTGGTAATCATGTCTTCAAAGAATTTTTCTGCTTCTTCCGGCGTTGGCTGTTTCGCAGGTTTTACTATTCTAAAACCTACAAAAGGCGCATCAGCGTTCCACCAAAAGCTTTTGGGGATCTGCGGATCGCGGCGATTCCAGATGGGATCTGACTTCAGACGGGCAGCACTGCGCAGTAGTGGCGCTGCATCCTGGTAATCTCCTCCTTTTAACACGCGGGGCGTTTTAGCTGTGGGCGCTGTCCACGGATCTTTTTCGGACGCATTGGCCACACCGTTTTCATCGTATTGGTCCATCGTCCATTCTTCCACATTACCGAGCATATCGTATAGTCCCCATGCATTAGGTTTCAGTTGCCCTACCTTATGGTATTTCAGCTCACTGTTATCTTTATACCAGGCGTAATTTTTCAGTTGAGCGGCATCGTTACCAAACGGGTAAGCCGTGGTTGATCCTGCCCTGCAGGCGTATTCCCATTCTGCCGCAGTAGGTAACCGGTAAAACACACCGGTTTTGGCATACAACCATTTACAGTACATCAATGCACCGTATTGGCTCATACTATTGGCGGGAAATCCGCCGGCCTTGCCCATTCCCAACGTTAGATCAATATAAGGAGGACTGGGGCGGGTCATCCCATCAGGTACGGGTGTTTTGTCCTTTTCCGCATCTGCATAAATATCATATTCATCAAAGGTAACTTCCGTGGCTCCCATCCAGAAGTCAGCTATCTGCACGGTTTTAGCAGGTCCTTCGTCTTTGTTTCTTCCTTTTTCATTCTCCGGACTTCCCAATATAAAGCTGCCACCTTTAATAGGCACCATTTTAAAGCTAACATCTGTTCCCGGGATCTTCTGGTCGTAGGCTCCGAAAGCCTGCGTTGATTGTGCAACAACACCCTGGCTGAGTAATCCGCTCAGCAATAAGGTCACATACTGTTTAGTCATCTAACGTGATTGATAATATAAGTGGGTGAATTTAAAAAATACAAACCTGGAATGCAATATTTTTTTATGAATGCGAAAAATGGCTGATGAATTGAAATTTTTCTATCATTACTAGTATTTCCCTATAAAACCGATTAAATTTAGCCTCCTGTTATTTATATTACTTAATTCTAACGTTATGGAAAGAAGAAAATTCCTGCAAAACGGCACTTTGGCCGGGATCTCTGCACTTGCGCTGGGAGGCATTACCAACAGCGCACAGGCAGCAACAGCCAACAGCACTACCGCCACCGGAGATAAGCCGTTTAACATGTACTATGCCCCACACGATGGTACGTTTAAAAACAGTGCGGGCGATGATTTCCTGGATCAGATAAAATACATGTATGACCAGGGCTTCCGGTCTATCGAAGACAATGGTATGTTAGGACGGCCCGCAGCAGAACAGGAAAAAATAGGCAACCTGCTGAATAAGTTGGGTATGCAAATGGGGGTGTTTGTAGTAGATACCGGCAACAACTGGAAAACATCCCTGACCACCGGCAAACAGGAGTTTAAAGATGCCTTCATCAAAACCTGTAAAGAGAGTGTAGAAGTGGCCAAACGCTGCAACGCCAAATGGGCAACAGTTGTTCCCGGTTTCTTTGACCGCAATTTGCCAATGGGTATACAAACCGCCAATGTAATAGACGCCATGCGCAGTGGTGCTGAAATATTTGAACCACATGGCCTCATTATGGTGCTGGAGCCACTGAGCGATACGCCTGAACTATTCCTCCGCACAGCAGAACAGACCTATGAAATATGCAAGGCGGTAAAAAGCCCGTCCTGCAAAATATTATACGATATGTACCATATGCAACGTAATGTAGGCAACCTGATTCCTGTTATTGATATGTGCTGGGAAGAAATTGCGTATGTACAGATAGGTGATAACCCTGGCCGCAAAGAACCCGGTAGTGGAGAAGTCAACTACAAAAACATCTTTAAGCATCTCTATAAAAAAGGATACAAAGGTGTATTGGGCATGGAGCATGGCATGACTGGTCAGGGAAAAGAAGGTGAAGCCGCATTAATAAAGGCTTATAGAGAAGCAGATAGTTTTCTGTAGTAGATGCTATTTAAAAAATTACGAATTACGAATTGTCAATTACAGATAGCAGCGGAAGCGCGTTGCGTAAAATCGTAATTGACAATTCGTAATTCGTAATTTTTTTCCTTAACTTAACTAGTAAATCAATTATCCATGGGTTTCCTGATCCGTATACTAGTTAGTGCATTGGCGGCTATGTTAACCGCATATTTACTGAAGCCTGCCGTGAAGGTAGATAGTTTTGTGACTGCGCTGATATTGGCGCTGGTACTGGCTTTATTAAATGCACTGGTAAAACCGCTGCTTATTTTGCTCACCTTTCCGGTGACCATTGTTACCCTTGGTTTGTTCCTATTTGTTATTAACGCATTGATCATCCTGTTGGCAGCCAGGCTGGTAAGTGGTTTTAAAGTAGATGGTTTCTGGTGGGCTTTACTCTTCAGTATTGTAATGACCATCATCAATAGTATCATGATCAGTATTGCTGGTGGTAGCAACGATTAGCCCCTACCTTCACAGCCAGTTAAAAAGCCAACACAATGTATTTTGACCGTTCTAACCTGAGTGATGCCCAACTGCTGTCTTTTTATCGCGCGTTGGTTTATCCACGGCTCATAGAGGAAAAAATGCTGCTTTTATTGCGGCAGGGTAAAATAAGTAAATGGTTTTCAGGCATAGGCCAGGAAGCAATTGCTGTAGGCGCCACACTGGCGCTGGATACAGACGAATGGATAATGCCCCTGCATCGTAACCTGGGGGTGTTCACTACCCGGGAGATGCCCCTGGATAAATTACTACTCCAATGGCAAGGCAGCGAAAGCGGCTACAGCAAAGGGCGGGAGCGATCCTTTCACTTTGGCAGCCAGCCACATCACATCTGCGGGATGATTTCACATCTTGGGCCGCAGCTCTCCATCGCTGATGGCATTGCTCTCGCACATAAATTAAGAAAGGAAAATAAAGTGTCCCTGGCCTTTACCGGTGAAGGCGGCACCAGCGAAGGAGAATTCCACGAAGCCCTGAATGTGGCCGCAGTGTGGGGTTTGCCCGTTATATTCCTGATAGAAAATAATGGCTATGGTTTAAGTACACCCGTCAGTGAGCAGTATAACTGTGCCAGCCTGGTAGATAAAGCTATTGGCTATGGCATGGAAGGAATTAAGATAGATGGTAATAACCTGCTCGAAGTATATCAAACCATCAGCACCGCCAGAGCTTACGCTATACAGGAACAAAAACCGGTATTGATAGAAGCCATGACCTTTCGTATGAGAGGCCACGAAGAAGCCAGCGGGGTTAAATACGTTCCACCGGCGCTGTTTGAAGAATGGGGTAAAAAAGATCCCGTCATACAATTTGAAACGTTCCTGCTGGAAAATAATTTGCTCACTGCAAATGACATCAAAACCATCCGGGAAGAACTGAAACATAGTATAGAAGCAGATGTGGCCAAAGGTTTGGTAGATACACCCATTACGGTAGATACCCACATAGAAATAAACGACCTATATGCCCCTGCACCCGCCACGGTGGCGGCTTCAGGACCCAAAACAGAGAAACGTTTTATCAACGCCCTTTCTGAAGGCCTCAAACAAGCCATGGAACAACATCCTGAACTTATTCTCATGGGGCAGGATATTGCTGAATATGGCGGGGCTTTCAAGATCACAGAAGGTTTTGTGGAACTATTCGGACGGGAACGGGTACGCAACACGCCTCTCTGCGAAAGTGCCATCGTTGGTGCTGCGCTGGGCTTATCCATAGCCGGCTTCAAGAGCATGGTGGAAATGCAGTTTGCTGATTTTGTAACCTGTGGCTTCAACCAGATTGTTAACAACCTGGCCAAAATACACTATCGCTGGGGACAGCCCGCAGATGTGGTAATACGTATGCCAGCTGGTGGCGGCGTTGGCGCAGGACCATTCCACTCGCAAAGCAATGAGGCCTGGTTTACCCACATCCCCGGCTTAAAAGTGGTATATCCCGCTACGCCGGAAGACGCCAAGGGCCTCCTTACCGCCGCCATTGCGGATCCTAACCCTGTGATGTATTTTGAGCACAAAGCACTCTATCGCAGTATTAGTGGCCCCGTGCCGGAGGAATATTATACCATTGAGATCGGGAAAGCCCGCCTGGTACAGCCGGGAGACGATGTGAGTATCATCACCTATGGCAGTGGTGTACACTGGGCGCTGGAATATGCAACACAACACCCGGCATTATCTATTGGCATCCTGGATCTTCGCACCTTGCTGCCACTGGATTATACGGCCATTCGGGATATAGTTGCCGCCACCGGCAAAGTGCTTGTCCTGCATGAAGATACCCTCACCGGCGGATTTGGTGCAGAAATCAGCGCATGGATTGCGGAACACTGCTTTCACTTGCTGGATGCACCAGTTACCCGTTGCGCCAGCCTGGATACGCCGGTTCCTTTTGCAGGGGCCCTGGAAAAAAATTTCCTCGCCAAATCAAGGCTGGACAAGTGTATCCAACAATTAATAGCATGGTAACCTACTCTATCATTGGGAATATGCCCCGAAAGTTTTAATTTGCACTCAGAAATAAATAAATCATTATACTATGTTGATGCATCTTTTAACAGTAGTACAGACCACTAACTTTTACAAAGTTGGCGATAGCATTGGTCATGTTGGGGCTTATTTAGCCGTTATAGTTTTTGCGGCTATGTTTGTATATGCTTGGTTTAAATACGCAAAAGCTTAATCATAACGCTTTTTTACATCGCATTATAAAAGAGAAGGCTTCCCAATGGGAAGCCTTCTCTTTTATGTTTTATGTCCTATTATTTTACCCCTTAGCAAGCAGCTTTTCTATCAGCGCTTTCAATTCCGGTGTTGACGGGCGGGGAGCATCAATATTCACAATATTTCCCTTCTGATCAAATACCATGAAACGGGGAATCCCATTAATATCATAAAATTTGGTGATATCACTCCAGCCGCTCATAAAAATTTGCGTTCCCTTCATCTCTTGTTTTTTCACAAAATCCATCCACTTTTCTTTGTCCTTTGCTTCATCTACAGAACAGCCCAGGAAAGTTACATTCTTTCCCTCCATTTCTTCTTCCAGTTTACTGAGATAAGGCAGTTCTGCTTTGCAGGGACCACACCAGGTAGCCCAAACATCTACTACCACCACTTTTCCCTTCAGATCACTCAGTGATATCTTTTTCCCTGTCAGGTCTTCACCAGAGAAATTCATGGCTGCTTCTCCTGCTGCAAATTTACGTACTGTTTTTTCGTAGGCGAGGTAACGTTGTTTCTGTACATCTGTTACCAGGTATTGTTTTACCGGCTCAAAAGCTTCCGTCAATGCATCAAATGTTTTATAATTACCCAGCGACTCAGTAATAGCTACCGCTTTGATAGAATCATTACAAAACAGGGCTGCTTCTTTACTCAACCGCTCTGTGTTTTTGGGTCTTTCTTTATCCGTGTCCAAAATCATATTGAACGTGGAATAAAGCCTGATGACTGCCGCACCATCGCCGTCCTGCAACAACCTTGCATCGCAATATTTTTTACTTTGGATGATCTGTTTGTAAAAAGCAGGATACTGGCTATGATCCGGATGTGCCGTGCGCGGCGTGAGTAGAAATAACATAGCGGCATGCTCTACATCTATATCCATCATGTATTTCAGCAGATCATTAAACTTTTTGTTGGGAGTATTCACCACAGTTTTCAAACCCGCTACTTTAGGTACAAACGCCTCCAGTTTGGGAAAGTAGGAAAGGTAAGTGGTAGAATCGATGGTGACAGCAGGTTTCATGATTACATTGAGCTGTTCATCCCATTTCTGCAATGCTTTGTTTTCGGCAGACCCGGCCTGCAGTGTGTAACCGTAATCATTAAGCGTTATCTGCAACTGATCTCCCGGTTTCACATATACCCGCGTGTCATGGCCCCTTTTGCCGGTGGCAGACAAATAATAAAACCCTTCTTGGGGAGCTGGCATGGCAAAAGCAAATGCATGCTGCTGATCTACTAAAGTGTTGGCTACTTCTTCTTTCCTGCCTTCTACTACGGCATAAAGGGTGATTTTCCCGACCTTTTCATCGGAAACTTTCCCCTGAATGATAGAAAGAGATGGTGCTGGTGCTGGACCTGCAACAGCATGGGCGCTGGTAAGAGCCATAGAGGCTACTACCGGCAACAGACGGTGTAAGTTCATTTTTGTTTTTTTTAATGGTGGTTGTGATTTGGTTTGGTTGGTTTGGTTTTGATCGTTGTTATTTCAAATATAGAAAAGCCTGTTAGAAATGATTTCTACATTATGTTTAACGGTGAAAAACCGTTACTAAACTATTATTCGGGGCGTATATACTGGTTGTAGTATTGCTCGGTAAAGCGCAGATTTTCTTCATCAAAACATACCAATACCACTTCTTCTATAGCATTGTTCTGTTCCAGGTATTTTACAATGGTGTCCATGGCAATGTTGGCGGCCAGGTCTTTAGGGAAATGATAGATCCCTGTGCTGATATTTGGGAATGCCACAGATTTAAGATGATGACGGCTGGCAAGTTCCAGCGAATGTCGATAACAATTGGCCAGCAACGTTGATTCGTTATGGTTACCATCGTTCCATACCGGCCCAACGGTATGAATCACAAACCTGGCCGGTAAGCGGCCTCCGGTAGTAATTACTGCCTCTCCTGTTTTGCAGCCTCCCTGCCGGGCTACAATGGCCCTGCAGTCTTCCAGTATGGCTGGTCCCCCGGCCCTGTGAATAGCGCCATCCACCCCACCACCGCCCATTAAAGATGTATTGGCCGCATTTACAATGGCGTCCGTATTCATCTTTGTAATATCTCCTTTTATTATTTTAATCTTTCGATATGCCATCAGTTATATAGTTCTTACGTACACTAGTTTACCTGTTTTCTTACCGCTTTCCCTGATATCAATTTCAAAATTCGGGAAACTTTTCAAGAGCAGTAATAACTTATTGAAGCCATAGTTACGGGAGTCAAAGTCTGGTTGTTTTTTCAGCAGCAGGTTACCTAATTCCCCCAGGTAAGCCCAGCCATCTTCATCAGCAATATCATTGATGCTGGTAGATAATAACGTTACCAATTCCTTGTCGGCCTTACTGATACTCTTTTGTTTTTCTTTAGTAGATCTCGGTTTATCCGTATCTGTTTTCTTCTCTCTCACCTGTAATATTTCCAGGTAGATGAATTTATCGCAGGCAGCTCTGAATGCGCTAGGTGTTTTTTGCTCTCCCAACCCATACACGCGCATCCCCGCTTCACGCAGGCGGGTAGCTAACCTGGTGAAATCGCTGTCGCTGGATACCAGGCAAAAGCCGTCTACACGACCGGTATATAAAATATCCATGGCATCAATGATCATGGCGGAGTCAGTAGCGTTTTTACCGGAGGTATAACTGTATTGCTGAATGGGTGTAATGGCATAATCCAGCAGAACGCCCTTCCAGCCTACCACTGTAGGTTTGGTCCAATCGCCGTAGATCCTTTTAAAAGTAGGATTGCCGTATTTTGCCACTTCTTCCAACATCCCTTTTATATTGTGATAGGGAATGTTATCGGCATCTATTAATACAGCCAGCCGGAGGTCACTTGTAGTATTATCCATTGCAGTTGTTTTTTGGGATGAGGGGACATAAACAAATGTAGCCAATTACTGAAAACTAAAAACGTGCTAGTCACAGTCATTTTTGCTGCAACTAACACGCTTAATATCTTTTTGAACAGATTTATTTGAGATAGGAGCGGATCATCCAGGCCAGCTTCAGGTGTTTTTGCATCAATTGTGTAGCAAAATCTGCGGCGCCTTTATCTTTATATTTTTCATCAAATTCATCTATCAGCCTGCGGAGATTGCGGATGATGGTTTCATGGTCATCCAACAGCTCCTTTAATTGTTTTTTCTGATCGTTGCTGTATTCTGACTCTACCAGGTGGGTGAGCTTCAGCACATCAGCATAGCGGCCTTCTGCGTAGTGTCCAATGGAGCGGATGTATTCTGCCACCTCATCCCCGAACTCTTCCAGCTCTTCATATTGTCCTTCATAGAATTTATGTAATTCCATGAAATTAGCTCCTTCAATATTCCAATGGGAATTACGTGTTTTAGCATATACCACTAACTCATCTGCCAATACTTTATTCAATTCTAATGCTATTTGTTTTGTGTTTTCTGCTGAAACACCAATTTCGATTTTCATATCATTGAATTTTTTGGTTCTAATAAATTTACAACTTAAGGAGATAGATAACTATGATGATTGTCATGATTTAACAACCGGTTAATATAAACAGGATTCTCATTCGTTTTGTTCAGGTTATCCGGAAGTGCCGATTACTTTGCGAAAATTGTACCATACTTCTTAATTTTGTGGGCATGTATCAGTCGACAGGAAGAATCTATAGTTTACATTTTATCCTACTCTGTCTTAGCAATGCCCTCTTTTCTGCCAGCTTCAATATGATGATTCCTGAGCTGCCAGCCTACCTTACCCGTATGGGTGGAGCAGATTACAAAGGATATATTATTGGCTTGTTTACCTTGATGGCCGGGCTTTCCAGACCATTCAGCGGCAAACTCACAGATACTGTAGGTCGTGTACCGGTAATGATCTTTGGGTCACTGGTATGTGTGGTTTGTAGCTTAATGTACCCACTTGTTAGTTCTGTTGGGGCCTTCCTGCTACTCCGGTTCTTTCATGGCTTTTCTACTGGTTTTAAACCCACCGGCACTTCTGCTTATGTGTCTGATCTGGTACCTACTGATCGCCGTGGTGGGGCCATGGGTATGGTGGGATTGTTCAGTACGATAGGCATGGCTATGGGGCCGGCTATTGGCGGTTATGTAGCAGTGAGGTGGAATATTAACATCATGTTCCAGCTGTCTGCTGTATTTGCATTGTTATCGGTGGTGATATTGATTGGTATGAAAGAAACGCTGGCTAATAAACAGCCGTTCCGTTTTTCTTTATTAAAGATCTCGCGCAATGAAATATTTGAGCCATTGGTATGGTCGCCGGTACTTATCTGCTTCCTTACTTATTTCAGCTATGGCGCCATCCTTACTATTATACCAGACTTCAGTGCTTTTCTGGGCATTACCAATAAAGGATTGTTCTTTACTTTCTTCACAGCCAGTTCTATTGGCATTCGTTTACTGGCGGGCAAAGTATCCGACAGATATGGAAGAGTACCGGTGTTAAAGATCTCTGCGATATTGATGGCCGGCTCTATGCTGATGATGGGCCTTGCTGCGAGTAGTACGCTTCTATTGGCAGCAGCTGTTGTTTACGGTATTTCTGTAGGCCTTAATTCTCCTGCTATTACGGCCTGGACTGTAGATCTGGGCAGACCAGAACACAGAGGCCGCGCGCTGGCCAGCATGTATATTGCTATGGAGGCTGGTATTGGACTCGGGGCTTATTTTTCTGCGTTTATTTATAACAATAAATCCAACAATTTCCCCATGACATTTTATACGTTTGCTGTTATTACATTGATGGCAACGATATACCTGGCCTTCTTTTATAACAAACCGAAACCAACTGTAGTGCAGTGCCGCGACTAGTTAATCTCTGTCTGCCCCTCTTCTGCAGGATCAGTTAGATCATCAGCAACAGGCGCTCCTAATCCATTTACATACGGTATTATCAACTCATCGGTAGGTGACAGTAAATCTGCAGTCATCTCTTTAGGTAATACTTTTTTATTATCCAGTCCTAACCGGCGCATTCTTTCTGCCCGGCCAACAAGGTTACCATTGCCGGTAGAAAGCTTGTTCATGGCGTTTTCATATACATTCTGACTCCGTTTCAGGTGCTCTCCTATCAATCCCATATCTTCTGCAAAACCAACAAACTTATCATACAACGCACTGCCCTGCCGTACAATTTCTTCCGCATTTTTATTCTGCTTTTCGAGACGCCACATATTATCAATAATCCGCAGTGTGGCGAGTAGAGACGGTACGCTTACCAGGATAATTTTTTTACGGAAAGCAAAGTCGTACAAATCCTCCTCCTGCTGCATAATGGCCAATGCATACGCCGGTTCAATAGGAATGAACAGGATCACAAAGTCGGTGGTATTGTTGTATAGTGTATGATATGCCTTCTGACTTAGCTCACTCACATGATTCTTCACGGATTGAAGATGCATTTTCATGGCATACTGTTTATCCTCTTCATTTACAGCGCTGCAATATTGTTCATATGCCTTCAGTGAAACCTTGGAATCAATAACCAATTGCCTGTTTTCAGGCAGCTGTATAACCAGGTCGGGCTTCCGTAACTGCCCTGTTTCATCCCGTTGCGCGTCTTGTGTAAAATAATGAATCCCCCTTTCCAGACCGGAGGCCTCTAACACCTTTTCCAGGATCATCTCCCCCCAGTTGCCTTGTTTTTTAGAATCTCCTTTTAATGCGTTGGTCAGGTTATTTGCTTCCTTTGATAAGGTTTGATTCAGCAGTAACAGGCGTTGTAGCTCATTCTTCAGCTCTGCCCGTTGTGAGGTTTCCGCCATCAGCGATTGTTGTACACTGCTCCGGAAATTGTCAATCTTTTCAGATAAAGGCTTCAGTACATCATCCATCTTCGCCTGATTCTGCTCCATAAACGTACCGGATATACGATGCAGCAGTTGCTGGGCAATATTCTCAAACTGTATTTTGAAATCCTGCTGTACCTGCTGTAACCGTTCCTTTTCTCCGTTCAACTGTAGCTGCAGGTATTTATTCTGTTCCATTAATCGCCCCTGATCGGACATCAGCGCAGAAAACTCTTCGTTTAACCGTTCCAGTTGCTGCTGTTTTTCCTTTACCAGCAACCCCTTGTCGTCCAGCATACTTTGCAGGTACTCCTGTTTGGCTTCCAGCAGATGATACTTTTCCTGCTGCTGCGCAGCAACTGCCTGCAATGCACTTAGTTGTTGTTCATGAGCAGCTTTCACCACTTGTTGCTGCTGCCTAGCAGCAAACAACAGGTACCCCAGTACCAACATGACAATTCCCGAAACAATTAATAATATCAACATGATAATCTTCCCCTGTGGACAATAATAACGTTTTTCTACGCATTGAATCTGCGTGCTGCGGAAATTGTCTTGCTCAGGATTAAACTGATTATGCTGATTACCCTGATTTTACTTTTTGATTTAAAAAAGATTAGCGAAAATCAAAGCAGATATACCCGCTTTAATCTTCGCTAATTATAAAATCTTTCAAAAATTGAAAAACAAAATCAGGGTAATCAGCATAATCAGTTTAATCCTGAATAAGACAATTTCCGCTTATAGCTGCTCATACAATTTCCGCAACCTTTCACGGGTCATCTGCTGCTGCCAATCCTTGCCCAGGGCATTTTCCCACAGCGGCGCCATACCCAATGATACATTGATCATGGTATCAAACTGCTCATCAGTTAATCCTTTGGTGATACCCTGCGGTATTTCGATGTTGTGTTTCTTCACCATCTCCTTAAATTTCTTTACACCATCAGGGTAAAACTCTTCGAGCTTATCAAACACAATACAGTTACCAATGCCATGTTTGGTGCCCAACAGGTAAGCCAAACCATAACTCACGGCATGTGCCACTCCCACCTGTGAATAAGCGATGCTCATACCACCGGCATAAGATGCCATCATCAGCTTCTCATCCGCATCATCGTCCCATTTCTCTTTCTGCAGGAAAATTTCTTCACACAAATCCTGTGCTTTCTCTCCATAAGACTTACTGAATGCATTCAGATAAGTACCCTGCAGCGATTCTACACAATGAATAAAACAATCCATCGCAGTATAAAAACGCTGATTCACCTCTACCGTTTTGGTTAAGGAAGGATCTAATACGATCTGATCAAAAGTGGTAAAATCAGAGTTCATACCCAGTTTGCGGGTAGGCCCTGTTAACACGCAGGTACGACTTACCTCTGCACCGGTACCGGAAATAGTTGGAACACCCACTTTATACACACCGCGCACTTTCACCAGATCCCATCCCTGGTAGTCTGCAGAAGAACCCGGATTGGTCATCATCAGCGCTACCGCCTTTGCCATATCCATAACAGAACCACCGCCAATACCAATGATACCGGATACCGTTCCAAACTCAGCCTGGAGCTCATCACGGATCTTATCTACATAAGTTGTTTTAGGTTCGTGCGTTACATCGATCACTACAATTTTGTCCTTACCCTGTAAAGGCACACGCGACAAAAATGCCTGCTTATCCCGAAAATACTCATCCACGAAAAATATCATGGGAGCATCACCTACACGCCTTGGGGCCAGTATTTCGCCCAGCTGATCAAAACATCCGCTGCCGTAAACTACGTAGTCCACCATTTTAAAGTTCCTGAATTTCATATATCCGTATTGGTTAGATGTTATAAAAGTTTTGCTGCTTTTTCAAGATCTTCTGGCGTATCAATTTCCACACCCATATAGGATGTTTCTACCATTTTCAGGGGAATACCATTTTCCAGGTAACGCAAACACTCAATCTTTTCAGCAGATTCCAGCGGCGTCATTGGCATTTGGGTAAAATCCAGCAAGGTTTGCCTGCGGAAAGCATAAATACCAATATGCTCGTAATACACCGTTTTAATATCTTTGTTACGTGGATAAGGAATTACTGAACGGGAAAAGAACAATGCGTTGGAATTCTTATCTACACACACTTTCACGTAGTTCGGATCTTCTACCAACACCATATCTTTCAACTCCTGCATCAGGGAAGCTACCTGCACTTTTTTTCCCTCTTCCCCTTCAAATACTTTCAGCAGTTTTTCCAGTGGCGCCCGTTGCGTAAAGGGTTCATCTCCCTGTACATTCACTACAATATCCACATCCATGTCAATAACGGCTTCGGCTATACGATCAGTGCCACACTCATGTTCTTTTTTGCTCATCACGGCTTTGCCGCCGTTATTCACAATTTCGTTAAAGATCAGATCACTGTCTGTTACTACCATTACCTCATCAAATACACCTGTATTTACTGTAGATTCATAAGTGCGCAGGATCACTGTTTTATCGCCCAGTTTGGCCATCATCTTCCCGGGAAAACGGGAGGCACCATAACGGGCAGGTATCAACGCTATTTTCTTCATGATTCCCTTTTTATAAAAAATCCCGTCCCTTTGAGCGGAACGGGATCATTATTTTACAATGCGCTTTTTACAGCTCTCACCAGTTTTTCAGCTCTCTCCTGAATTTCTGCATCACTCCAGCCCAGGTTTATTGGGGTGGAGATATTTCTGCCGATGATAGCATCAGATGCAGGAAATTCTTTTGTTTTGTAAATCTCCATTGCCTGCTGTAAACCTGGCGCAAAGCGGGTTAATACAGCACTTTCTTTAAAATGATCCCATTGGCGGATGTAATGCCAGTTGTTATCATAATAATAGAAGGCGGGCAATCCGGCAGCCTTCATGGCAGCAGCTGCATTACGTGCCTGTTCAGCTTCCGGCAGGAAGAACGACAGGAAAGTAGCACTGTCACCAGCCTCGTCAGGTAAACGGCGGAAAGTTACGCCTGGCACAGTAGCCAGCGCATCTTTAAATATTTTCTTGGTTTTACGTTGTACTTCCAGGAAGTGGTCCAGCTTGCGGATCTGGGCCAAACCCACTGCAGCGTGCAGTTCGGAAATACGGTAGTTGTAGCCAACAAACGGATGCAGATCAGCACCGCGGTCTACACCAAGGTGATCGTGACCATGGTCCGTATAGCCGTCACATTTAGTATATACGTCTTTGTTATTTGTGATAATAGCTCCGCCTTCTGCGCAGGTAATTGTTTTTACAAAGTCGAAGGAGAAGGTACCTGCATCACCAATAGACCCCAGGGCTTTTCCTTTGTAGGAAGCACCGAAAGACTGGCAGGCATCTTCCAGCAGCAGCAGGTTATGTTTTTTACAGATGGCCTGAAGAGCGTCCAGATCCGCCATAGCACCGCACATATGCACCGGCATCACCGCCTTTGTGCGTGGGGTGATAGCAGCTTCCACAGCTTTAGGGTCCAGGGTAAGGGTGTCATCCACATCAACCAGTACTGGTGTAGCGCCTACGGAAAATACCGATTCAAAGCTGGCTACAAAAGTAAATACCGGCATGATAATTTCATCACCGGCACCCAGTCCAAGGGCGGCCATAGCAGTAGTTAATGCGGCTGTGCCACTGGAAGCAAGTTGTGTATACTGTACATTCAGCTTATCGCAAATAGCCTGTTCCAGCTCCTTTGCTTTCCAGATGCCTTTGCGCGGACCATCAAATCCGTAACGCATCATGATACCTGTTTCCAGTACGTCATTTACTTCCTTCCTTTCCTCGGCTCCAAATAGTTCATATCCGGGCATAAGCTGTTGATTTTTAAAATATAATTGAAAAAGATCTTTTTAAATAGTGCTGCAAAGTTACTATAATCAATGTTGCGTTACATCGGAAAAACTGTTTATCTTTTGCTAAAAATTTACCATGCGTTTTATCTTGTTTTTTATCTTGTTGGGATCACTTGCGTTACTGCCAACCCGCACGCTCAGGGCACAACAGGGCGACAAACAAAAAATAGAAACCCTTATGAGTGCCCAAACAGCCGCCTGGAACAAAGGTGATTTGCTGGCATTTATGCAAACATACTGGCACTCAGATTCACTGCTGTTTGTTGGCAAAAACGGTGTTACCTACGGCTGGCAAGGTTCACTGGACCGCTACAAAAAAACCTATCCGGATACTGCATCCATGGGCAAACTGGATTTTAAGCTGCTGGAATTCAAGCCACTGGCTACCGGTGTATATCTTGTAATCGGTAAATGGCACCTGCAACGGAGCATTGGTGATCTTCAGGGACATTTCAGCCTGGTACTGCGGAAAATAAAAGGAGAATGGAAAATTATTGCTGACCATAGCAGTTAATACTCCTCAAACACTTCATTCACAATGGAAAAGACTACTGCGGGCAAAGTGCGGTAATATAGCAGTAGTCATTAACATTAGATTTACAAAAACTATAATCAATTTCTCATATCTACATCCTATCTTCGGGTCCGCAAAATTGTTTTAACCCATAACCGCTGATCAACCAAAAGTAGTTTTAATCCGAATCCTCCTAAAACCAGCATTTAGTTTTAATCCCTGTCCTGTTTAGAACCCGGTATCTATTCACCAATAACTTATAACTGGTTATGCCCGGGAAAATTATGTGTGTTGCCGCCATGTTGCTGGCCCTTTCTATTTTTACCAGCTGTACAAAAGAATCAGCTGTTACCCCCATTGCACCTGCTAAACCTGTTCCGGCAGACACTATCACTGTGCCGGAAAACAAGGTAGACCGCGCCGCCCTCCTGCAATTAGTAAATGGGTTACGGAGTCGTGGTTGTAACTGCGGTGGCGTACCAATGCCGGCCGTAGGTCCGCTCACCTGGAACGGACTGCTGGAAAGAGCAGCTTATGATCATAGTAAAGACATGTTTCTCAATAAGTATTTTGATCATACCGGCCTGGATGGATCGACTCCCGGCACCCGCCTGGATGCCTCCGGTTATCGCTGGAATGTATATGGAGAAAATATTGCCACCGGCAATATGGATGAACAAGCCGTAGTGCTGGGCTGGTTAAACAGTCCTAAACATTGCCAGAACATGATGGCGGCGAAATATAGTGAATTGGGCGTTGGCCGCTATGATAAAGACTGGACCATGGAGCTCGGCACCAGAAGCGCCGCGCAGTAATCAGGGTGCACTCATCTTTTTGCGGAACATACGCCAGGCGAAATACAGATAAGCGATGAGCGATATACCAAACCAGGAATAGAAAAAAAACATCCTGCCGGGGGTTGATTCCTCCGGCACAGCAAAGCCAAGATACAAGCCCAGGAAGACATTGATCATCATCCAGAAAAGACCAATAAAAAGGGTGCGCATGATCTTTATAAGGAAATGAAACAATTCATAATCCATTTTATTGGGGTCTTGTTCTGGTATTTCCGGTTCTTCTGCCATAGTTATTTATATCAACAATACTAAGGTATGCACAGTTTAGCAAGGTCGGTACTATCTCCTTTAAATACATTAAAATCTACTGTGGTACCAATGCCATTTACCCTGCCAATATCGCTGTGCTGCCAAAACATCCAGGTGCGGTCCGACCTCGGCCGCTCTTTCTGATAATAGTGTGCAATCCATAGCGGATATCGATCAAACTCACTGCCAAGATATGTTTCATAGAAATGTATATTGGTGTAGATGATCGGCTTTACTTTATAGATCTTTTCCATTTCCTCCAGCCAGATCTTGGCGGTACCGCGAATCACCGCTGCAGGTTGGTTATTACTGGTTTCTATATCCAATACGGGCGGCAGATCCCCGGATTGCAGATCTACCTCATTTTGAAAATTAATGGCCTGCTTCAGCGGGTCGCGGGTAGCGTAAAAAAAATGATAGGCGCCCCGGATCAATCCAGCCTTGCCCGCTTTGTCCCAGTTCTGTTTAAATGCAGCATCCTGCCGGGTGATACCTTCGGTGGCTTTTATAAATGCAAAGGATATACGAATATTATCTACCTGCATCTGTTTTACCGCATGCCAGTTGATATCTTTCTGAAACTTGGATACATCAATTCCATGGATCTCATAATTTACAGGCATATCTATTCCGAACTCTTCATACCTCACAAATTCTATGCGCTTATCATGCAAACGCCACCATAAATAAGCCAGTATGGCTACTATAACTAATAATAATCTAATCCAGATGCTTTTCACTTTGCTTCAGTTAGTTCCAGGGTAATTGGGTAAGTGCCTTATACAGCCTTATTTTTTACAGCAAGTATAGGCTATAATTTGTTTAAAGGGGCTACTTTTACATTGGTCAAGTGATTTTTTATGCCCGATTTTAATCTGAAAGATACCCTGAATTTGTTTTCCAAATTCACACTGCGCCGCGGTATAAACGCGGGCAAAGTGCTTGGAAGCTATTTTATGAGCAAGTGGACTAACAAGCCCGTGCAGTGGGGATATCCCATTTCTATATCCTTTGAACCAACAACATCCTGCAACCTTCGTTGCCCGGAATGCCCCAGCGGACTAAGAGCTTTTACCCGCCCAACCGGTATGCTGGAACAGGATTTTTTCAGAAAGACGATCGACGAGATTTCAAAAGAATTATTATACCTGATTTTTTATTTTCAGGGAGAACCCTATCTGAATACGGGTTTCCTGGATATGGTGAAATACGCCGCCTCCAAAGGTATTTACACTGCTACCTCCACCAATGCCCATTATCTCACGGATGCCAATGCAAAAAAAACCGTGGAAAGTGGTCTTGACAGACTTATCATCTCTATTGACGGCACTACCCAGGACGTATACACGCAGTATCGCGTAGGCGGCCACCTGGATAAAGTTATTCAGGGCGCTAAAAATATTGTGAAATGGAAAAAGGAACTTAACTCTTCCAAACCATTTGTATTCTTTCAATTCCTCGTGGTAAAGCCCAATGAGCACCAGATTGAAGATATTAAAAGACTGGCCAAAGAAATAGGTGTAGACCAGGTACGGTTTAAAACCGCGCAGGTATATGATTATGAAGAAGGCAACAAATTAATTCCTACCATAGATAAATACTCCCGCTATCACCGCAATGAAGACGGCACCTACGCTATCAAAAATAAGCTGAGCAACCATTGCTGGCGCTTGTGGCACTCTCCTGTTGTTACCTGGGATGGCCTGGTAGTTCCCTGCTGCTTTGATAAAGATGCACAGCACCGCCTTGGCGATCTGAAAAAAGAATCCTTCAAAGAGCTGTGGCATAATAAAGAGTATATCCGTTTCCGTAGTCAGATCCTGGAAACACGCAAAAACATCGATATCTGCGCAAATTGTAGTGAAGGAACCAAGGTTTGGGGATAATACTGCCGTAAATATTTTTTCTGATTGACAATCAATCAATTACTACGTTTATAGTTTAATTACTACAAAAATAGTTTTTAAACTACAAAAATAGTATTAGTTTGGTGTTATGAAAAAATTATCGCGCAAAGAAGAAGAGTTGATGCAGGTAATATGGGACCTGGAAAAAGCATTTGTAAAAGATGCGATAGAACATCTCCCCGATCCCAAACCGCACTACAACACCATTGCCACGCTCATGAAGCGCCTGGAAGACAAAGGGTTTCTTGCCCATCATGAATATGGTGGCTCTTACGAGTATTACCCTATTGTAGGCAAGGAAAGTTACAAACACACATTTATGAAAAAAGTGCTCAACACTTTTTTCGATAACTCCTACCTCAATATGCTGGCTTATTTCGCCAAAGAAGAGAAAATAAGTCCGGATGAAATGAAGCAACTCGTAAAGATGATTGAAAAAGATAAAAACTAACGTGTATGCCTACCCTGTTTTTATATATCCTGCAAACATCCGGCTGTATGGCCATTTTTTATCTGCTCTATATTATATTCTTCCGGAAAGAAACCTTTTACCGGTATAACAGGATCTTGTTACTTAGCGCCTTCGTTTTCTCCGTCATCCTGCCACTATTACCAATTCCAGCCATCTCCTGGTCTGTAAAGGCGCCGAAGGAAGGTTCCGACACACAGGTTTTATTCAATACTAACGTTGTGGCACATACGCAAAGTAGCAATGTAGTATTAAGTCAGCATTGGTGGGATAGCCTGGTACAAAATGCGGGCAGCATTCTGCTGATCATCTATATAAGCGTTGCCTTTATACTGATACTGCTGCATATAATACCGTTACTGAAAATCAGGCGGTTAATGCAACTTGGAAAGATATATAAAGAAGATTACATCACATATGTACATGTACCGGGACTGACCACTCCTTTTTCTTTTTTACGCATTATCTTTTTTGATCCTAACGCTTACGAACACACGGAGTTACAGCATGTGTTACGACACGAAGAAGCTCATGTGCAACAACACCATTCAATAGATAATCTGCTGGCATCTATTTACTGTTGCCTGTGCTGGATAAATCCTTTTGCATGGCTGTCCAGGAAAGCGTTGCAGCTGAACCTGGAATACCTCGCAGATCAGGCGGCAGTGCAAAAGGCCGACGCTGCAACATCCTATCAATACAGTTTACTGAAAGTAGGGGCGCATTATCGCCCAGCCTCCATTGCTCATCATTTTAATAAGTCGTTCATTAAAAACAGAATACTTATGATAAACAAAACCCAATCCCCCCGTTTACGCGCCTGGAAATATTTGTTGATAGTTCCCGCGCTATCCATTGCTGCCGGCCTTTTATCCGCTGCAAAGCCCGCAACCAATACGGATTCAACAGAAAAAAAATACATGATCACGTACAAAGATGTGATCTATGGTGTCGTAACTCCTCAAACTACTGAAGCGGATCTGAATGAAATGAAGCGAACGCTCGCTGCAAAAGATTTCACCTTGACCCTGAAGGATTTCAAGCGAAATGAAAAAGGAGAAATTGATGATGTACAACTGGAGGTGGTGGATTCCAAAGCCGGGAGAAGTGTTTCTACGCACATGAATGAGTCTGCCGGTAACGTCATCTTCTTTTACTGTGAAAAAAAAGGCATGGGAATAGGCACGAATCCTCCTGGGCATAAATCATTCCCTAACAGCCTGTTATATATCGTTGCCAGGGAAAGCCGTGGCCCTGTTGCAGGACTCACAACAGATACTCTTTTTACACAGCGATTTCCCGGTGGAACGGAAGCATATAAAAGGTTCCTGGCCAAAAATATTCGCTATCCAAAAGGAGCGCATGATGCAAAAATTACCGGGTTGGTATCTGTGCAGTACAAATTAAATATGGAAGGATATATCTCTGATATAAAGGTACTTAGCGCGCCACGCGAAGATATGGCGGAAGAGATAATGCGCACCCTCGGAAAAATGCCGCGTTTTGCTACAACAACTGAAGGAAATTCGGAAACGGAAACTATTTCCCTGACTGCGGCCTTTGCATTGGAAGGAGAAAATGGTGAAGTGATAAAGAATCCTGATCCTAAAAAAGCAGACCTCATAATAATAGGTTATACGAGATAGCTATTCTGCCACTGGCTCTTTCTTCTTCTTCCTTCTGTGGGTTACTTTGTTGAAGATATTAATACCCAGTTGTACACCAATAAATTCAAGTGCTGTCATCAATGCCCCGGTAGCAAAGCTTTTAAATTTGCCGCTACCCCAGGCCATCTTGGCCATATTAAAAGCGACATTCATTACACCACTATGTTTTGCGCTACCGGGGATTACAGCATTCAGGGCCATCTTTTTATAGTTGTCCCTGAAATGATCCACCCGGTTACCCAATTCATTTTCCAGCTGCCTGGAGCGCATTTTTAAGCGGGCAATTTCCAGCTCCAGTGTTTCGAAGCTGGTTACTTTTACCTTACGCATGTGTAAACATTTTTCATAGTTTAATCTTTCATTGTGTTTTCAGTTGCTTCTTCATTAGGAACATATCCGGGCTCACCGGTTTTATATCCTGGTTGATTATGAAGATGATCAGAATGTGCTTCGTTATCTTCTATTTCTTCCACCAGCTCTGTTATCAGCAATCTGGCCAGCGGCCGTTGAATCAGCTGTTTACGGAACAACAGAATGATAAGAAATAACAACACAAACAAACCTGCGGCGCAACTAAAGCCAATAGTAAAGCTACCTGTCATTTCACCGATCCAAAAGCCTACTACCATGCCCAGGAACACAATCACAAAAAAGAACAGCAGGAAAGCCATCGTAAGTGAGAAAAACAATCCCAACGCTTTCGATAACTTTCCCGCTGCCTGGAGCTTAATCAGGTCCAGTCTGGTTTCCAGGTATTCCCTGGCTACTTTTCCCGTTTGGTTAAAGTAGTTGCCAAAATTATCTTCCATGCAAAGCAATTTAATCAACTGGAGGTATTATGCCAACTCATTCTCTAACTCATCATGAAACTGATCTTTCTTTTTCCTCCATTTTGCTTTCAGTCTGTCGGATTGATCTTTGAGTTTTTCTACCAGTTCATCTTTTTTATCTGAATTCAGAAAATACCCAACAGCAACGCCTACGGCTGCACCTACAATAAATGAAACCACGGCTTTTGAACTTGTGCTCATAAAAAAGGTTTTAAGATGAGAAAATTAAGGTTTTCGTTTTCCGGTACCTGAAGTTTAACAAACATTATTCCATAATTGAAAGTTACCTAAAACTTTCCAGTTAAGTTTACGCTTAAAGAACAAGCCCCATTCATTTTTGTTTATTGTTCATAAACCGCAACAGACCCGCCGGTCCGCTTTTTGACAATACCGGTTGATTACATCACATTTTGTACTATGAGCTATCTTGACCACGACCGTCTTAAACAAGTAGGCTTCCTGCTTATTATTGTCTTTATCGGGGTACTTCTTTTTATGGAGATGCTTACCTTCTTCCCTGGATTCCTGAGCGCTGTAACCATGTATGTGATCTGCCGTAAATGGATGTTCAGGTTAACAGCGCAACGTAAATGGAATAAGAGTCTGGCTGCTGCCCTAATGATGGTGGAAGAAAACCTCTACTAATACATTCCCCTGAAAGATGAAAATGTGGAAAGACTGGGTAAAGAGTTCAACACTTTGGTAATCGCCAATGCCGTGGGAATTCCCCTCATAGCTATTATCCCGTTGCTGGAAATTTACGGGAACGAATTTGTGAAAAAAAGAAGAGATCTGATAGCACCTGAAACGCATAAAAAAGAGATGATGCCCGGTGCAAACGAAAACACTCAGCGATAGTAGTTATTTTCCGAGATATAGCTGATTACATTGTCCGGCACCATAAAACGTACAGACTTTCCCTCCTTTACCCATTTGCGGATATTAGTAGCAGAGATGTCCAGCATAGGCGCATCCAGCACTTCCAGTTGCGCACCAAAGGTATCTGTGATCTCATGTCCCGGCCGGCGGTACACATAAATCGGATAGTTCTTCACAATGTGCTCAAAGTTTTTCCATCTTGGCAAATTCTGAAAACTATCGCTGCCCATAATGATGGCAAATTCCTGTGTGGGAAACTTTTCACCAAGATAGGTAAGGGTATCTACTGTATAAGAAGGTCGTGGTAAAGAAAACTCAATATTAGAGGCACGCAAACGCGTTTCGTCTTTGATAGCCAGTTCCACCAGGTGAAAACGATCATGCTCATTGAGCAATGCAGATGATGGTTTCAGCGGATTCTGCGGAGAAACAACCAACCATACTTTATCAAGATCAGTATTGTACGCTACGTAATTGGCAATGATCAAATGCCCCGTGTGTATAGGATTAAAAGACCCAAAATACAAGCCTATTCTCATGTTTCATCGTATAAATTGCCAATGGCTACATCAATAATGCGTGTAAAAATAGGTATTTAATGCGGGAACATGGAAATAAGGCTTATTCAAGCGGCTTGAACTGCTCAAACACCTGCCCACAGGACTTACAAAAATGAATAGCCCGGCAAAGTGTGGAGCCAAACGGGGAACGCAGATAAGTTTGCTCACTGCCACAGTGCGGACATGGAGTATGTAACATAATTTCTGCCCGCACCTCTCCTTCCAGTATCTGTGGTGGTGCTATCCCAAAGTTTTTTAATTTCTCTTTGGCTGCATCCGTCATGCGGTTGCTCTCCCAATGCACCTGCTTGTCTATTTCTACGGTAACGGCTATACCGAGTTCATTTTCAACAACCGTTTTTATATTGTGCTGAATATAGCTCACTGCCGGACAGGCGGCAAATGTGGGAATCATTTTGATATGCACCCCATCTGCTACCATGTCCACTCCGGTGATCATCCCCAGGTCTATCACGCTTAAAACCGGTATTTCCGGGTCCATCACGTGTTCCAGGGATTCATATACTGCTGCTATAGAAATTGTTTGCGACATTTTTTACCAGCTGGCCTCCGTATCCAGGTTAAACACTTCTCCCATTTCTTTTAACAACGGCTGGAGATATTCCGTATGAAATCCTTGCCGGCCACCGTATACCGGTGTAATGGTACTCATATCCGGCAAATTCAATGACGATTTTACCAATACCGGGTAAATCCGCTCCTGCCAGCGATGATACAGTTCTTTTTCACCAGGATACACCTTATCGGCAATCAGGGTTGCTTCGTGTTCCGGAGATGCTTCAAAAATACCGGCTGCCAGCGCAATGGTATTATTCAACGCTGTTTGCATGCGGGCATAACTTTCTTCTCCGGCATTGCTCAGCTGCATAATCCAGGCATCGGCATGCAACGTATGGTACTTTAGCTCTCCTTTCACTTTTTTGCTGAGTAGCTGAAAAGGTGCGAAGCTGCTGTTTTGCAGGCTTTCATATCTTACCGTTTCGGCCTGATCAAACAAAAAATGCCGCATCAGGCTAAAATCATATTCACCATTAGGCAGCTCCACCAGATGAGAAGATTGGAATGCTTTTTCAGAACGTATAAAAGCAAATCTATCCGGATGTTCACCTCCAAGATCTTCGTGCAAAATACGGTATAATGCCCAGGCATGGCCTATTTTGTCCTGCGCCATAGAAGAAAAAGCAATATCTTCTTCCATCACAGGGCCTAAACCTGTCCACTCAGAATTGCGATGCCCCAGTATCAGTTCATCGTCCGCCATTTTTATAATCAGGTCTTTCAGTGCTGCGTTATTACTCATTTGGATTGTTTGAATTTGTTGATCTTTTCCATCACTTTAAACCCGCTGGCATCGCGATAGGTTTTTTCCAGGTTGTTGGCAAACATATCCTCATCCTCTACATCAAAAGCAAGGATATCTGCACTCTTCACCACCCATAGGTTCACACATTTTTTACGACGCGCAAATTGCTCTTTTGCAAACACCAGCGCCAGCAGAGGATCCGGCGCATGCACACAACCTACATGCTCATGGTGTGCGCCTCTTTTATCCTGATGAAAAACTTCGTACACATTCCAGTTCTCCCCTTCTTCTACTTTTATCACTTCTCCGGCAGCACCCAGTTTTAGCCTGTTTACGCGCGGATCTAAAGAATCGTTCGACATGAATCAGTGAATAGTTTTTATTAGTATTATTTTTTTTGTGAGATGATTACGCACGGTATTTTCCCGCATCATCCCGCTTTACAGGCATGCTAACGTATAAGGATATACGCTTTATGCCACTGGCATAGCACGTTTTTGTCCGGGATTCATCAGTGCCTTGCGTACCCAGCGCCCCTGCTCTTCTGCCCATTTACGCACCCGGAGCCGCTCTTCATTACAAGGGCCGCCGCCGTTGATCACCCGGAAAAACTCATCCCAATCAGGATCTGAATATTCCCAACGACCGGTATCTGCATTTTTACGCAGATTTGGATCCGGAAGTGTTAATCCCAGCTCCCATATTTTAGGAACATATGATTCCAGGAATTGATTGCGCATTTCATCATTGCTGGCCATTTTCACTTTCCACTGCATCAGCTTTTCGCTATGTTGCGAGCTTTTGTCCGGAGGTCCAAAGAAGTGCATAATAGGCTGCCACCAACGGTTCAGCGCATCCTGCACCATATCTCTCTGTGCCGGTGTACCGGCTGCCAGCTCAATAAATGCATCATGCCCCTGTTTCAGGTGAAAGCTTTCTTCATAACAGATACGCTCCAGTGCCCTGCAGTAAGGACCATAAGAACCCTTTGCATTGGCCACCTGGTTTACAATGGCAGCTGCATCTATCAGGAATCCGATCACCGTCACATCTGCCCATGTTTCTGCGGGGTAATTAAATACATTGGAGTATTTAGACTTACCGCTGAGCATGTCATTGATCATGGCTTCCCTTGATTTACCAAGTGTTTCAGCTGCATTGTAGAGTAGTTGTCCATGGCCTATTTCGTCCTGTACCTTGGCAATTAATGCGAGTTTCCGTTTAAAACCAGGCGCCCGTGTAATCCAGGTACCTTCCGGTAATGCACCGATAACTTCAGAGTGGGCATGTTGCTCAATCAGGCGAATCAGTTGCCTGCGATATTCTACCGGCATCCAGTCGCCGGGTTCTATCTTTTCGCCTCTGGCAATACGTTCCTCGAAAGCAGCCAGTTTTTCCGGCTCATCATGTTGTTGCTCTTCCCGCAACTGTTTGCCATTAGGCTCATCAAAAATATATCCACCGCCGTACATAGTGCGATTGTTTTGGTCGATACGTAAATTACGGAAAAAAGCCCGTTTAAGGCAGAAAATGATTGTTAAAACACGGGTAGTGAAATGTTATAGAATCGCCAAATTTTGCCGGTATGAATCATATCGGCGGGCATTGTGGTAAATTTAGTGGTAGCTATTCCACTCATGCTTTTACCTGTTACCATATTTTGCCTCCTGTATTTGCCTTCCGGGCATAAACTGCCGCGTTCCGCTGTACCATCTCCCAAAAACCTAACCGTTATCCTACTCACTTTTGATGAAAACCATGCACCGGAATCCCCATTGTCCGATACTATTTTTTATTCAGCGCAAAGGCGGTTGCAATGGGATGACTTTCTGGCAAAACCATCTCCTTCCGGTCCCAGTGCTGCCGTGGCTTACACCAGCTTTTCCTATGACGGCAACAGCAGCCTGGCACATGACACCCTGAAAATTACACTACGCTTGCAGGTATTTTTTATAAAAAGTGCCTCCTGGGTAAGACCCGACGCCAAAAACAACTATGCCCTGGCACACGAACAACTGCATTTTGATATCACCCGGCTGGTAGTAGAAAGATTTAAACAAAAACTCCGGCAAACGGCGTTAAACCGCGACGACTACGACAGTATCATACAATATCAGTATCTTCAATCCTTCCGGGAAATGAACCGCCTGCAATATAAATTTGACCAGGAAACCAATCATGGCCTGAATCCTGCCGCACAAACCCGTTGGCGCGATAAGGTAAATGTAGGGCTGAAAAATAACGGTGTACTTCCCGAAGAACTTGGTATTGAGAGTATAAAATTTTAGCTGAAATAATTTAAAAATCGTAGATTATCCTTATCGTTTAGCCATACCAGTTATATAGTATAAAACAGTATTCATGCAACCAATTTACCCGTACAAATGGCTGATAACAAGCCTCTTCCTTATTTTCCTATTGCCATCCTGCAGGAAGCACGACAACGGAGCAACACCAGACACCGGAGGTAAAAATGTAAACGACAGCATTTTCTTTGTCTTTAAAGATATTTACCTGTGGCCGGATGCTATTCCCGATTCTGCCACTTTCCGGCCCTCCAGCTATGCGGCTACCACAAGCATGTTCAATGCACTCAAGCAGTATAAAAAAGATGATGCCGGCAATGTAATGGACAGATACAGCTTTCTGGATGATGGAAGTACTTCAAGAGCCCTGCAGCAAGGCGTTGTAGGAGATATTGGCTTTGAAGTAGGTTTCCAGACAGCCACCACCCTTTACGTCGTGTATGTTTATCCTGGTTCTCCGGCAGATAAAGCGGGCATCAAACGCGGCTGGAAACTGGCCGCTGTTAATGGTGTGAGCCAATTTCAACAGGACCAGGCCACCAATACATTACTGAACAATGCTTTAGGCGGCAAGAGCGCCACCTTTGGCTTTGTTAAACCAGATGGAAGTACACAACAAAACACCCTGGCAGCAGTAGATTATAAACTGAATCCTATTCTTTACGCGAACACGTTTAACTTCAATGGTACCAAAGTAGGCTACTTCGTGTTCAATAATTTTGTGGCACTATCGGATGTAAAAACCGGCATAGATTCCATCTATGACGCCTGGTCAAAAGCAGGTGTGAAACAGCTGATAATAGATCTTCGCTATAATGGAGGGGGCCTCATCGAAACAGCGGAATACCTGGCTAATAAAATGGTTCCCGCTGCAAGGAATAACACAGAAATGTATTCACAATACTTTAATAACAATGTGAATACCAATACTTACAGCAGCTACTTCACCAATATGAAAGCAGTACCGTATTTTCCTACTGAAAACTGGACAGATATCTTTCACAGTGAAGCAACTACCTACAAAACAGCTAAGTTTCAAAAACAAGGTACGCTTGATCTGTCCAGGGTGAGTTTCCTGGTAACAAGAAATACAGTGTCTGCCAGCGAATTGTTATATAACGTACTTAAACCCACCATGACCACCACATTGGTAGGCGACACCACCTATGGCAAGCCTGTTGGATTTATCAACATTTCTTTCGGTAAATACGATATGTATGCTGTTTCTTTCCAGATTAAAAACTCAGCAGGTGAAGGAGATTATTTTAAAGGCATCAAACCAGACATCAAACAAATAGATGATTATACTACTGATTGGGGTAATTTGAATGATCCCATTCTTCGCTCGGCCTTACTGGATATGGGCATTCCGGCAAATCAGCTGGGAAGATCTGCTAAAATGGCTACAGACAGAGTGGGCAGAATTCCGGTGAATAACCTGCAGTCAACAAAGTTTAAAGGTATGATACAAACGATCAGGAAATAACGATCTGTTTATAAATAAAAAAGCCGGCATGGATCCTCAACAGATCTATGCCGACTTTTTTATTTATCTCTATGTATTCTACATTGTTCTTACCGCATTGTATTTATTCTCCGGCATATCGCGATCCATTTTTTCCACTATCTGCAAAATAGCCTGCACCGCTCTGTAGTAAAAGGAATGATTAATGCGTGTATATTCATCCGTTAGGTGATGATAATCCGGATGATCTTCTACCCCGAAATATAGGAAAGGAATTTTTTGTTGATAGAACTCGTACTGGTCGCTTTGTTTGGTCCAGTCTTCTGTACCGGTATCCGGTTTATCATGTCCTGCAATCAGCTTTACACTACTGCCGGCCGCAGCTTCATCAATATATTTTTTCAGGTCAGGATATTGATAGGTGCCACATACATACAATTCATTTTTGTCGTTATGCGCAATCATATCCATGTTAATGTTTTGACGGATTTGCGTAACAGGCACCGGAGGCTGTAACAGAAACGCTTTTGCACCTTGTAATCCTTCTTCTTCTCCATCCAGCGCTGCAAAAATAAGTGTGTAACGGGGAGGATGTTTTTTGAAGTATTGTGCCATTGCCAGCAATCCGCCTACGCCGGAAGCGTTATCGTCGGCGCCGTTGTACACCGTGTCCTGGGAGGTGGCTGTTGCGGGCGTAGTCCCTAAGTGATCATAATGGGCAGAGATCACGATAACCTGACTTAATTTGCCCGGGATATAGCCGTACAGGTTAGTACCCATTACTTTTTTATCTCCTTCCTGAAAGTAAAAAGGATATTCGTAGGTGTCGTGGTAAGCAGACAAACCTATCTTTTTAAAACGGTCAATGATGTAAAACTGCGCCATGCGGCTACCGCGGGTACCTGCTTTACGGCCTTCAAACTTGTCGGCAGAAAGGGTACGGATATCCTTCATCAGCAGAGAAGAATCCACCGTTGTTTGTGCCAGCACAGGTAAAGCAAATAGCAGGCAAAAGCTGTAACAAAGCAATTTCATAAAACAATGCATTTATGGTTAACTACTATTGCAATGTACAAGATATTATTTGAAGATCTGGAAGATGATAAAACTGCAAACATATGCCAGTCCGGTCATGTAAAACAGCTGTATAACCGGGAATTTCCAGGATTTAGTTTCACGTTTTACAATCGCCATGGTGCTCATACACTGCATCGCAAAAGCATAAAACAGCATAAGTGATAATCCGGAGGCCAAAGTATACACTGGCGCACCGTCGGGCCATTTGGCAGAAGACAGTTTCTCCCGCAGGGTGGCGTTGTTATTTTGCGGGTCTTCGCCTACACTATAGAGTGTAGCCATAGTACCAACAAATACTTCGCGGGCAGCAAAAGAAGTGATCAACGCAATTCCTATTTTCCAGTCAAAGCCCAACGGACGGATGGCCGGCTCAATTGTATGGCCAAGTACACCTGCATAGGAATTAGATAATTTAGCAGATTGAAATTGTTTATTGAGAACAGCTGCTTCCGGAGAATCGGCGGGCACCTGCGCCAACAGTTGCTCATATTTGGCGTGTACCGGTTGCATTTTGCTTACCGGGCCATAAGAAGCCAAAAACCAGAGGATCACAGATATTACCACAATTACTTTACCGGCATCCCGTACAAATATTTTTGCCTTTTCCACCATCGTAGTACCCACGTTTGCCCAGCGCGGAGCGCGGTAAACAGGTAGCTCCATGATAAAATAACTCTTCTCTTTAATGCGTATAAACAACTTCATGATAGCAGCTATGAAGATAGCCATGAAGAATCCCAACAGATAAAGTCCCATCATCACCAACCCTTGTAAACCAAGAATGCCCAATACCCGCTTGTCCGGAATTACCAGGGCAATCATCATGGTATAAATAGGTAATCTCGCAGAACAACTCATGAGCGGTGTTACCATGATGGTGATAAGTCTTTCTTTTTTATTTTCGATGGTGCGGGTAGCCATAATAGCCGGTACCGCGCAGGCAACACCACTAATCAGCGGCATCACGGATTTACCGTTCAGTCCCACCTGTCGCATCAGGCGATCAGTGAGAAAGCTGATGCGGGCCATGTAGCCGGTATCTTCCAGAATTGTGATCAACCCAAACAGGATCATGATCTGCGGAATAAATACAGCAAAGCCGCTAATACCCGCCAATATTCCGTTTATAAAAAAATCAGTTACCTTATTATCGGGCAATGTGCTGCTTAACCATCCGCTCAGCGCGCCAAAGGAGCCTTCAATCCAATCCATCGGATACTTTGCCAGCCAAAAGATGCTTTGAAACAGGAGGAACATGACAGCCAATAAAATAGCATAGCCCCAGAAACGATGCAGCAGCAGGTCATCAATTTTTTCAGAACGCAGCTGTTTCTGCAACGGATCATTTTCTACTACCGATGCTTTCATGATATGCTTTATGCGCGCATATCGCTGCATAATTTCTTCTGCCTGTGTCTTGGTTTTATTAAACTGATGGGTTTGTAAAATGTTTCTGATGGCCAGTTTCTGCCCTCCGTTCACAAATGGCAGCTCTTCCGCATTTACGGCTATATGCAGGGCACCATAATCGCTTTTGCAGGGAACTACTTTCTTTATGTCCTCAATAACTTCATTGGCTAATGCGCTATTGTTGATAAAATCTCTTGGCGGTGCGTTATAATGCGAACGCGCGGAGAGGTCAATGATCTTTTTTAATTCCCCAACACCCTTGTTCTTCCGTGGGTTAATAGCCACCACCGGTACACCTAATTCTCTTTCCAATCCATCCAGGTCTATTTCCACACCTTTCCTGCGGGCAATGTCCATCATCGTTAGTGCTATGATGACGGGTATTTTAAGATCTATGATCTGGGAACAGAAGAGGAGATTGCGTTTCAGGTTGGAGGCATCCGCAACAATTATCACCATACGGGGAATATCTGTATTGTTGGGATTGATCAGCACATCATAGGTTACGTACTCATCTGCACTTTTGGGATACAGGCTATAGGTACCCGGCAGATCAATAATATTGGCGGTAATGCCAGGTACTATTTGAGCCGTTCCCGTCTTTTTGTCTACTGTTACACCTGGAAAGTTGCCCACTTTTTGGTTTAACCCAGTGAGTGCATTAAAAAGGGAACTCTTTCCACTATTCGGATTTCCTACCAGTGCGATGTTTATGGGAGCCTGCATTCCTTATCTTATCCTATTATTTAATATTATGTGCTGAATCGCAAAGTTAAACATTAATCAGGCTGCTAAATGATCGTATCCGGAAAAAAGAGCGCTTATAAACGAGAAAAGCCAGGGCATAAACCCTGGCTTTTCTATATATATCAACGTGTTGTATTTAACTGTTAAACATTTTTAACATACTGTAGGCTAAAAAAGAAACATCATTATAAGCAGGTGCTTTTGTTTTTACAGCAGCAGACACCTTTACCGCACCTTCAGCTGATTTATTACTGTCGTTGCCTTTATAACGATAGTTTTCTTCGGTTGAATCTTTGGTTTGCGGATCTGCAGCTGGTTTACGCGGACTGAGATCGTTTGTTCCATCAGGCGTCATTTTCAGGTTAAGCGGACCAGGTTCATTGCTGTCGTAATCACTATCCCAATCATCATCTCTGTTATTTCTGCTAAAAGAATAGTTACGATATACTTCTCTATCTATTTCTATATTCTTTCCTACCGGTACTTTTATGGTAATAGTAACACGTTGTCCGCGATATTTTGAATGCGTAGGCAGGGAGAATCCTTCCGGCAGATACAATATTGAATCCTGTTGATTCAGGTGAAATTCTATGTTGTGTGCCAGTTCTTTTGCCTGCTGCAGTGTACGGCCACGGGAATAACGTGATACTTCCACAGCAAAGCTATCATTGAGACTCTTCTCTACCCGTACCCGGATATAATTAATGATTACGGTATCATCTGCCACCAACAGGTGACTATCACCAAAGCTAATCCCATCATCTTCACTCAGCATTCCGGGGGTTCTCTTTAAAATAAGCTTGCCATGTGATGGCTGTTGAATAGCAAATAACTGGGTTTCTGTAGCTGGTCTTCTGAAATCTTTTACGATAGAAGACGCCACTATGGCAGCTAAAACAAAGCCCAATAACCACAGGAATGTAAGTGTATAACCTGCATAACGGTTCGATTCTTTTACTCCCGTAAGTTTACGGATGATGAATATCAGCAAAGCCACTAAAGGAATACCGATCAGCAAACCGATGGCCGGCCATATCAGAAAGCTCTGCACAGGAGAGGTAAGTAAAAGGTCTTTTGCGGGATACAGGGCCGCGGAAGATACTGCGATAGCTATTCCTATCACAATAAGAACGATCAACATTACCACAGCAAAGAAGTAAAAGAAACCTTTGGTAACAAATACCAATACTTTTCCCAAACCACTTGCGAGATTTACAAAAAAGCGCTCCAGATCATTACCTACTTGCCTTCCACGGCCCTGAGAAAAATTTTTGAAATCATTTCCTACATTTTTCATCTGGCCTTTTACATGATTCAGTTCATCCTGAATGGTTGCTTTGATGTTGCCCAGGTCTACCCTTTCTCCTCTCATTTCCAGCTTTTCCGCTGCAGTATCGGCAGACGGAGTGGCTATCCACAGGATAAAGTATACGAGAATACCAGAACCAAAGCCGCCAATGGCGAGTAAGGCAAATATGATACGGAAGATAACAGGATCGATATTAAAGTACGCTCCCAAACCACTACATACACCACTTAATACCTTGTTTTCCGGATCGCGGTACAGGCGTTTGCGGGGACGGGGCATATCGGCGGCATCAGCGGCCTCTTTCTGCTGTTGTTCTGTGCTTTCTTTGGGAGCGTCATCAAATTGCTCAGGCGTACCCATGGAGGCTTTCAGTGCTACAACATCATCATCAGTAATACAATGTGCTCCTTTTTTCAGTTTATCCTGGAACACTTCAGCAATACGGCTTTCAATATCAGACACAATTTCATCTCCACCATCCTCTTTTGAAAAATATTTTTTCAGACTGTCCAGATACTGTCTAAGTATCTCGTAGGCACTATCCTCGATGGGGATAAGTCGACTCGACAGGTTTATGTTGATTATCTTTTTCATTTTAATGCTTCATTTAGGTTTTAGGTAAGTCTGTACTTAAAGGAGTGTACTGTTTTGTGTTAATTGATGAACCGCGTTGGCCAGTTCGTTCCAGGTGCTTTCCAGCTCGCAATAAAAGGCTTCTCCTTTGTCGGTCATGGAAAAATATTTCCGTGGGGGGCCTGAGCTGCTTTCTACCCAACGATAGGTAAGTAATTCCGCATTTTTCAATCTTGTTAATAAAGGATAAAGTGTGCCCTCCAGGATATCTAATTTCGCTTCTTTCATCTTTTCAATGATATCCGAAGGGTAAGCTTCTCCTTGCTTAATGATGGACAATATGCAAAACTCCAGCACGCCCTTCCTCATCTGCGATTGTGTGTTATCAATATTCATGGCAAGTGAGCTTTAAATTTTTATTTTCTTAATGGTGGTTTCTGATCAGTTATCGATAGCTATTATTTCAATTGTACGATACAAAAGTAGGGAATATTTACTACTATGCAATACCGAATACCATAGAAAGCAAAATAACTTGTTTAGAAGGCTACCAGAAAAATACAGTCAAAAATAGCGTACGTAAGCATCTACATAAATAAATATTACAAAAAGGGAATGTAACACAAAGTGATAAACGGTTATAATCAGGGATAAACGACAAATTGTTTGTTTTATACCCTTTTTACTGTTAAAATGCTTTAACATTTTTTTAATCGGCAGAGATAACCATATATGCTTTCCCTCAATTACATTTGTATAAGCGTAAATACACATGAAGAAAATTATAGGCATATTCCTGTTGGCACTGATGGTGTCTCAACTGCTTCCAATAAAGGAAGTAGGGAAGCTGCTGTTTAATAATCAGATTGTGGAAGAGCATCCGGTTGATTGTGGTGCTGATCATGTAAAGATTGCTAAAGAGCTGAAATTCTGCAAACAATTTGATGATGAAATCCAGTTTAATCCGCTTTTCATCATTGGTATCCTTCGGTACCATTTAATGGAAGAAATTCCCAGCAACCCTGCTCAGGAAATACACGCTCCCCCTCCCAACCTGCACATAGCATAATTGCAACCCGCTGTATTTAATACAGCCACTATCTCATTTTCATTTACTTATTACTATTTCGATTACTGCCCGGACTTCGTGTATCCATTCCTGTGATACGTGTATTTAGTCCACAACGGTAGTATTATTCTATCAATGTAGCTTCCACGGTTGCAGCATATAGCTGCTATCCGGAAGTGTGATCCTGAAACGGAAAAGCTTATTTTATGAACAAGCAAACATCTATTTTCTCCAATATAAAAGGCGACTTCTCTGCAGGTCTCGTTGTATTCCTCATAGCCGTTCCCTTGTGCCTGGGCATTGCCCTGGCCTCCGGCGCGCCCCTCTTTGCCGGTATGATCTCCGGTATCATCGGGGGCTTGGTAATTGGTTTCCTGAGCGGCTCACAATTAAGCGTGAGTGGCCCTGCAGCAGGTCTTACTGCTGTTGTATTAACAGCTATTACAAAATTCGGCGCTTTCGATATCTTCTTATTGAGCGTGGTAATTGGTGGTGGTCTGCAATTGATATTAGGTTTGATCAAAGCCGGTACAGTGTCAAACTATTTCCCTTCCAATGTAATTACAGGAATGCTTACTGCTATTGGTATTATTATCATCCTGAAACAATTGCCACATGCATTTGGCTATGACGCCAATACAGAAGGTGATTTCACTTTTATCCAGGTAGATGGCAATAATACATTCAGCTCTTTATTATCTGCTGTTAATCATATCAGTATTGGCGCCACCCTTATTACGATCATATCCATTTTTATTATTCTGTACTGGAGCAGGATCCCGAAGGTAAATATAGTGCCGGCGCCACTCGTAGCTGTTGTAGTGGGTATTTTATTGAATACTGCATTCTCCGGCAGCGAGCTGCTGGCACTGGGATCCAATCACCTGGTAAGTTTGCCGGTACCCAATAGTTTCAACGATTTTATCGGACAGTTTACTTTACCACGCTTCAGTGTCATTAGTGACAAAGAAGTATGGATAACCGGTATCACCATTGCCATCGTGGCTTCTGTGGAAACGCTGCTCAATGTGGAAGCAACAGATAAACTGGACCCACTGAAACGTTACACCTCTCCTAACCGCGAGCTGAAAGCGCAAGGCATCGGCAATATAGTAAGCGGATTAATTGGCGGATTACCAATTACTTCTGTAATTGTTCGCTCCAGCGCCAACATCAACGCCGGCGGCAAAACGAAGTTAGCATCGATGGTACATGGTGCGCTCTTATTAGTGTGCGCAGCGCTGATTCCTGTTTTATTAAACAAAATTCCGCTGGCTACCCTCGCAGCAGTACTGTTGGTAACCGGTTATAAACTGTGCAAAATTTCCATCTTCAAAGAGATGTTCAAAAATGGTAAATACCAATGGGTGCCTTTTGTACTAACGGTGATCGCTATCGTATTTACGGATCTGCTGATAGGTATCGCACTCGGTATGGCCGTTAGTGTACTGGCTATTTTACGCGGAAATATGAAGAGTTCCTACTTCTTCCGTAAAGAAAAATATCATACCGGCGACAGCATCCGTCTGGAGCTGGCACAGGAAGTTTCCTTCCTGAATAAAGCCAGTATCCTGCTCACGCTGGATCATATGCCGCAAAATATCACCCTCGTGATAGATGCGCACAAAACGGCTTACATAGACTTTGATGTACTGCAAACTATCCGCGAATTTAAAGAGATCAAAGCACCGCAAAATAATATCAAGGTAATACTGACTGGCTTTAAGGAGGTGTATAAAATTCAAAATACACCGGACCTGACGCCAGAGGAACAAAGCAAATTAACTACCGCACAAGTACATACGATTTCAACTGGTAATCATAAAGAGTTGCTGAAGCAATTGCAGTTAAATTAAGGGAAGTACATTATTACAAACATTGCTACGGAAAGCAAAATGGAAACCATGCTTTTAAAGCGTTCATTTTTCAACTTATTTAAAAATGGCAAAGATGAAAACATTAAATAAAATATCTCAATCCAATATATCTCCCAAACAAGCTTTGGAACTACTGAAATCCGGGAACAACCGCTTTTTAGACAACCTGCGTTTCAACCGCAACCTGTTGCAAATGGTGAATGACACTTCAGATGGTCAATGGCCTATGGCGGCTATTGTAAGCTGCATGGACTCCCGCACCTCGGCTGAGCTGATATTTGATCAGGGGCTGGGTGACATTTTCAGTATTCGTTTAGCCGGTGCCGTTATATCTGATAACGTACTGGGAAGCCTGGAATATGCCTGCAAAATTGCAGGTTCTAAATTCATTGTGGTGCTAGGTCATACAAAATGCGGCGCTATCAAAGGCGCCTGCGATGCAGTGGAAATGGGCAATCTCACCGGCCTGCTAAATAAGATTGCACCAGCTGTTTTTGCAGAAAAAACATTCACGCATGACCGTACTTCACATAACCACGCTTTTGTGGATGCCGTTAATAACATTCATGTAGAACGCTCTGTACAGGCTATTATGGAACAAAGTAATATCCTTCGTGAAATGATCCTTAAAGGAGAAGTGGGCATCATAGGAGCTATCTACGACGTGGAAACGGGTGTGGTGAGCTTTATGAAACATACGCTCATCCTGGAAGACAGTACAGCAACTGAAACGGCTATTGCCGTTTGATAAAAAGCCTTTTATAGAGGAGAGTATGTTTGCTTAGGAATGGCAGGGAGGCATTAATAACTATTTTGATCAATCTTTTTAGGGGTGATTGGTTAAACGGTTATTAACTGCCTCTCTCTCTTTATATCTGCGCAAGTCTTGCTGCGGCCAGTTCCAGCGTTTCCTGCTTTTTAGCAAAGCAGAAACGGATCACATGATCATCTTTTCCATCCTGGTAAAAAGCAGATACAGGAATAGCTGCTACTCCAAATTCTTTGGTAAGCCGTGTAGCAAATGCTCTATCTCCCTCATCAGAAATACGATCGTATTTCATCAGCTGAAAGTAGCTACCCTGGCTGGATAACGGAGTAAACCGGGTATCTTTCATTAACTGCAGGAAATAATCCCTTTTTTGTTGATAGAAGGCCGGCAGCTCCAGGTAATGTGCAGGCGTTTCCAAGAACTTTGCCAGGCCATATTGCATAGGTGTATTCACTGAAAAACAAAGGTATTGATGTACCTTTCTGTATTCCTTCATCAGGTGCTCCGGCGCTACACAATAACCCATTTTCCAACCGGTATTATGAAACACTTTACCAAAAGAAAACGTAACAAAGCTATTGCGGTAAATAGCCGGATAACGCAGGATACTATGATGTTGTGCCCCATCAAATATGAGGTGTTCATATACTTCATCAGATAATACCAGCAGGTTAAATTCTGTCACCAGCTTTTCCAGTTCCTGCAGATCATTTTCCTGTAAGATGCTTCCCGTAGGATTATGCGGTGTATTGAGCATAATCATTTTGGTGCGGGGCGTTATTTTACTGCGGACTTCCGTCCAGTTAATGCGGTAATCAGGAAACGAAAGCGGTATCAATACCGGCTTTCCTCCATTTACCAACACATTGGGGATATAACTATCATATGCCGGTTCAAAAATAATTACTTCATCACCCGGATGTATACACGTAGCAATAGCTGTAAAGATGGCGTAGGTGCCGCCGGGAGTAATCGTTATTTCCATTTCCGGATTCACTGTTTGCTGATAAAGGTTGCTGATCTTACTGGCAATAGCGGATCTCAGCGACATCAATCCGGGCATTACCGCGTATTGATTATGTCCTTGCTGCATGGCTTCGTTCACCATGGCTTTAAGTTCATTGCTGCAATCGTAATCGGGAAATCCCTGAGAGAGGTTGATGGCTTTGTATTCTGCTGCCAGGGCTGACATAACAGAAAATATAGTGGTACCTACATTAGGTAGTTTAGAAATCATTTAGCTATTTTTTATTTCGTTATTCAGATATTTTGTCTCTCTGCAAAAGGTATTGGAGCAACAAAATATCTGAATAACAAAATAAGGAAATATTTAAAGGAACTTCTCGCCTTTGTTGCGTTTAATTTCCGATACATATTCTTTAACGTGTTGCTCATTTTCTTTTTTGCAGATAAGCAACACATCCTGTGTATCAATTACAATAAATTCATCCAGTCCCTGTAGCAGTACCAGCTTATCATTGGGCACTTTCACCATACATTTGGTGGCATCTATTACCACTACATTTTTGCCTTGTACGGCATTGCCCAGGTAATCTTTTTCAAGATTTTCATAAGCAGAAGCCCAGGTACCGAGATCGCTCCATCCGAAGTTGGAAGGAATTACATATACGTTGCTGGCCTTTTCCATGATGCCATAGTCGATAGAAATGTTGGTGCATTGCGGATACACTTTTTCAATCGCTTCTTTCTCTTGTGGTGTATTCAGCGCAAAGGTGCTTTGTTCAAACAGTTCATCTATTTCCGGCAGATATTGTTTGAATGCAGCGAGAATGGTTTTCACATTCCAAACAAAGATCCCGGCATTCCAGAGGAAGTCGCCGCTTTGCAGGAATGTTTTAGCCAGTTCCAGGTTAGGTTTTTCTGTGAAAGTTTTTACCTGGTATACATTGTCTGCCACTTGTTGTGGTTCAAACTGAATGTAGCCATAACCGGTATCGGGCCGGGTAGGTTTAATCCCGAGGGTAAGCAGGGCGCTGTGTTTTTGAACAAACAGGAGCGCGTTGAGACAGGCGCTGGTAAAAGCGGGCCCATCCACAATCAGGTGATCCGCCGGCGCGCAGATGATGTTTGCCAGGGGGTCTTGTTTATGGATTTTGTGGGAAATATAAGCTACGCAGGGAGCGGTATTTTTGCGCGAGGGTTCGCTCACAATGTTAGCTGTGGGCAATTCGGGCAATTGGTCGCTTACTTTGGTAGTATACTGCTGGTGCGTTACCACAAAAATATTTTCCTTTGGAATGAACTGTGCAAAACGTTCATAGGTCCATTGGAGCAGGGTTTTCCCGGTATTCAGGATATCCAGGAATTGCTTGGGATTGTCTGTGCGGCTGTGGGGCCAAAAGCGGCTGCCTATACCCCCTGCCATAATGGCCACGTAAAAATGGCTGTTCAGCTTTGTCATTTCTAAATAATTCCTTCTCTGATTAAATCATGTAAGTGAATAATACCTTTATATCGCTCTCCGTCCATCACCAGCAGTTGGGTAATATCATGCTGGCGCATCATTTCTAATGCATTGATAGCCAGCTGATCCTGCTGAATTAATTTTGGGTGCAGCGACATTATATCCTGGGCCGTTACAGCTGCAGCGGGAACATCTTTCTCCAGCATTCTGCGCAGGTCACCATCTGTAATAATACCTTTTAATAATCCTTTTTCATCCAATACGGCGGTTACGCCGAGCATTTTGGATGATATTTCTACGATCACTTCCCGTAGGGAGCTGTTGAGAGCTACCTGCGGAGCCTGGTGTTGTTTGCTGAGATCCCCCACTTTAAGGTAGAGTTTCTTTCCTAGTGCTCCTCCGGGATGGAATTTAGCAAAGTCGGCAGCCGTAAATCCGTGCCATTCAATGAGGCAAACCGCCAGTGCATCTCCCATAGCCAGCTGCGCAGTGGTGCTGGTAGTGGGTGCGAGGTTATTTGGACAGGCTTCCTGACTTACGGTAGTGTTGAGCACATAATCTGCTTCCAGTGCCAGAAACGAGCTCATATTCCCCACCATGGCAATTAATATGTTGCCGAAATTCTTCACTAAGGGAACCAGCACTTTTATTTCGGCAGAAGTACCGCTTTTGGAGATGCACATCACGATATCTTCCTCCCGGATCATACCCAGGTCTCCATGGATAGCATCTGCCGCATGCATGAATATTGCTGCCGTTCCGGTAGAATTTAATGTGGCCACGATTTTTTGTGCAATAATGGCACTTTTGCCAATGCCCGTTACCACAAGGCGCCCCTGACATTGGGCTACCTGTTCAACAACCTTCTCAAAATCTGCATCTATAAACTGCTGCAAATCATTAATGGCTGATGCTTCCATCGCAATTGTGCGTCTGGCTACTTGTCCGATATTGATGGTTTCATTCCTTTTCATGACGAATTACAAATTTATCATTTTTTAGTCAGCAGTGGTACGATCGCGTAATTTATATTGATACTCCGCGCTTTTTTAAGTAACTTCGTGTCCCCTAAAAAACATATAAAAATATTTCGTCATTTGTTGGTTCTTTAGAGTCTTAAATTTGAATGCAATGGCTGTTGTTAAGGAAAGTTTGATGGATGCATTACGCGAACATTTTGGGTTCGATTCCTTTAAAGGAAATCAGGAAATAATTATAAATAGCATCCTGTCAGGTAAAGATACTTTTGTTATAATGCCAACTGGTGGAGGTAAATCACTATGCTACCAATTACCCGCTCTCATGAGCCCCGGTTGTGCACTGATTGTTTCACCCCTTATTGCGCTGATGAAAAACCAGGTGGACCTGGTCAGAGGCTACAGCAGTAAGGATAATGTGGCACATTTCCTCAATTCCACCCTATCAAAGGCGCAAATTAAAAAAGTGCGCTCAGATCTGCAGACGGGTAAAACCAAGCTGCTGTATGTGGCACCGGAAACGCTCACCAAACAGGAAAACCTGGATTTTTTCAAGGAATTGGAAATTTCCTTTATTGCTGTGGATGAGGCGCATTGTATTTCCGAGTGGGGACATGATTTCAGACCGGAATACCGCCGTCTGAAGGAGATGATCGATCAGATCAGTGATACCCCTTTGCCGATCATCGCACTAACCGCTACTGCTACACCCAAAGTACAGAGCGATATTGTGAAGAACCTGGCTTTGGATAATGCTAATATCTACATCTCTTCTTTTAACCGCCCTAACCTGTATTATGAAATCAGGCCCAAGCGCAAAAAAGATCAAACGATTAAGGATATTGTAAAGTACATTCATCTACATAAAGGTAAAAGCGGTATTATCTACACTCTCAACCGTAAAACCACGGAAGAGCTGGCAGATATGCTGATGGCAAATGGCATCAAGGCAGTAGCCTATCATGCCGGCCTGGACCCTACTACCAGGGCCCAGCGTCAGGATATGTTTCTACATGAAGATACAGAGGTGATTGTGGCGACTATTGCTTTTGGTATGGGTATCGACAAGCCGGATGTGCGCTTTGTTATACACTACAACATTCCCAAGAGCCTGGAAAACTATTACCAGGAAACAGGCCGTGCCGGCCGTGATGGACTGGAAGGTAATTGTGTATGCTACTATTCCCTCAAGGATGTGCAGAAACTGGAACACCTGATGCGTGATAAGGCGCTCAGCGAACGTGAAATGGGTGCACAACTCATTAACGAAACAGTGGCCTATGCAGAAAGTGCAGTTTGCCGCCGTAAAGTGATCCTGCATTACTTTGGTGAAAAGTATGAAACAGAAAACTGTGGTCAGTGTGATAACTGCCGCAATCCTAAAGAAAAAATAGAAGTAAAAAACCGCGTTATCATTATGCTGAAAGCGATTCGTTCTCTTGAAGAGCGTTTTGGTAGCGAGTATGTCATCAACGTAATAACCGGCAAAACAAGTCCGCAGATCAATACTTATCGTCACGATAAGCTGGAGGTGTTTGGAGAAGGAAAAGAATTCGATGCCCATTTCTGGAACTCCCTCATGCGTCAGATGATGCTGGAAGGTTTGATAGAAAAAGATATTGAAGAATACGGACTGCTGAAGGTAACTGACAAAGGCACGAAGTTCCTCAAAAAACCATTTTCTATCATGGTGGTGCTGAACCATCAGTTTCATGAAGATACGATAGAGGAAGAAGAAGAAGCTGCTGCCGAAGCACAGGTTTCTGCAGATCCGGCATTATTTGAAATGCTGAAAGAGCTGCGTAAAAAAGTAGCGAAAGAAAAGAACCTTCCCCCCTTCGTTATTTTCCTGGAAACATCCCTGGAAGATATGGCTACCCAGTACCCTACCACTGTGCAGGAACTGGAAAAGATACAAGGCGTGAGCAAAGGTAAAGCTGTTCGTTACGGTAAACAGTTTGTGGATGTCATTACCAAGTTTGTGGAAGAAAATGATATCACCAAACCGGACGACTTTGTAATGAAGAGTGTAGTGAATAAAAGCGGTATGAAAGTATTTATTATTCAGAATATCGATAAGAAAATACCGCTGGAAACTATTGCCAAAAACAAAGAACTTTCCCTCTCTCAACTGCTCGATGAAATGGAAACTATTGTTGCCAGTGGTACCAAACTGAACATAGATTATTGTCTGGATGAAGAACTGGATGACTATGCCCAGGATGAGATCATGGAATACTTCAAAGGCTGCGAAACATCCAGTCTTGCACTGGCGCGTGAAGAGCTGATAGAAAACGATTATACGCTGGAACAATTGAAGCTGATGCGTATTAAATTTCTGGTAGTATACGGTAACTAAACTTTTGGCCGTAAGCGATAAAAATACAACGATGAGTATCTCGAAAATACAGGAAACCATTGCCTCCACAAGGGAGCAGGTAGTATCTCACCCATTATATGCAGAATTACAAACACTGGAAGATGTACGCACCTTTATGCAATATCATGTGTATGCGGTGTGGGATTTCATGTCGCTGCTCAAAGGATTACAGCAGCAGCTCACCTGTGTAAATGTGCCCTGGGTGCCCACCGGCAATGCAGCCACACGTTACCTGATCAATGAAATTGTGACGGGTGAAGAAAGTGATGTAGACATGGATGGCAACCGTTGCAGCCATTTTGAGCTGTATGAACGTGCAATGCAACAGGCAGGTGCTGATTCCAGCGAAATAAAGGCAATTATAGCCGCCGTTGTTTCGGGAAAGTCTATACAAAGCGTACTGGCAACATCGGCGCTCCCTACCGCTGTAAAAGGCTTTTTAGGCTTTACATTTGATGTGATTGCTACCGGCAAGGCACATATCATGGCGGCAGTATTTACTTTTGGCAGAGAAGATCTTATTCCGGATATGTTTTTAGCGTTGGTAAAAGACCTCGATCAAAAATTTCCCGGCAAGCTGAATACATTCATTTATTATCTCGAAAGACACATAGAAGTTGATGGCGATCATCATAGTCAATTGGCGATGCAAATGGTCAATGAATTATGTGGAGCGGAAGAAGATAAATGGAAAGAGGCAGCGCAATACGCCCAGCAGTCGCTGTATTGGCGGCATCAGTTGTGGACTGGTATTTTGAATGAAAAAGTAATTTCATAAAAAAATTAGAAAAAAATTTTGCAATTCAAAAGATTGTATTACTTTTGCAATCCCCTCACGACAGAGGGCTATAAAAACGGGATGGTGCGGTAGCTCAGTCGGTAGAGCAAAGGACTGAAAATCCTTGTGTCGCCGGTTCGATCCCGGCTCACACCACAGAAAAAGGTCATCGGAAGATGGCCTTTTTTTATGCCCGTAAGTGGCGGTTGACAAAGGTTTCAGACTTTATTCACGCGGAAAACCCCGCCCCCTCATATCCAATAACCTCAATGCGCCACTTTTATATACCCCCATCCTTCTTTTTGTTTAGTGATTATTTCATAGATAGCATCCGGTACAATTTCAACACCTGGTATCAACTGACTGGCGTTCTTATTATTCCGCTTCATTGTAGCACCGCATACTTTTATGCTCACCTTTTTATTGTTGATAAGATCCTTGATGGCAGAAGTTATCGTTGATTTATCCTTCATTACCATATCCAGTGCATCGCCATAAACAGCTACTTCCAGCTGTGCATCCGGGCTACCTTTCAGGATACCATTAATTTGCCGCATAATGGTATTATGATCCTCAATATTTTTACTGGTAATATCAAATATTACTTTGTAGTCGGATTGGGCATAGGATAAAATATATCCTAGCAAAAATGCAAAAAGCGTAAACAGCTTTTTCATGATCATATTTTTATTTGATGTATTGAATTTTTAAGCTCCTGAAATCCGGTGACCTATTTTATTTGCCCTTTACCCCTTTGATGAAGAATAGGGCCAAAAGGTCCGTATTTATGCTGTTGTGCAGAGAATGTATCGCTGAAAGGTCCAAAGGGAAGATCCTCCGGTTTCGTGTTTATATCAGGCCAATCCGCAGGGAATGCTTTAAAAGGACGAGGCTGTGAATTTACAAAAGCAGCAACATCCCATGCTTCATCATCTGTTAATTGGGTACTTTTAAAATCTATGCCGAACGGCATATTATTTTTTATATACCCGGCAAGTTTCGATATCCTGTAAATACCTGCTCCGGTATTATAACTTTTCTCTCCCCACAAAGGAGGATACTCGTATTCAGTACTGCCTGCTTTTAATTTCCCGGCGCCATTCTCCCCATGACATTTTCCACATTTTTGTTCAAACACCAGTTTCCCCTTTGCAGTATCCGCAGCCCTTTCCAGGTATATCATTTCTTTTATTCCGCTTCCCGGTGGCTTATATCCTTTAGGTACACCTTTCCCCAACCAGTGTATGTAGGCTATAATGGCCCTCAATTCAAGGCTATTGCTATCGAGGGCATTGCCGTTAAGACTGCGGATCAGGCAATCGTTCACTTTTTTTCCGATTGACTCAACAGTGCCGCTCCTTGCCCTGAATTTCGGATAAGTAGATGCGGTACTGCTATAGTTATTCCCCCAAAGTTTAGTACCTGCATCCAGATGACAATTCTGGCAGTTCATACCATTGCTGATGGCGACAATTTTTCCTTTAGGTCCCAGGTAAACGGAAGTATGAACAATAAGATCCCGGCCATACCTGATCATTGCACCATCTACCGTATGTGGAATAGAACCAGTATCAGGAGCGATCCATAGCGTCGCTGATTTTTTTTCTCTTTCCCTTATATGATTCCTGTTGCTGAAGAGCATTTTTATAACAATCAGCAGCAATCCCACTAACAGCATTATCCACAATAGCCGGAGTATGCCCGAATCCAGAGGAATCCGTTTCATCCTGCAAAACAATAGCCGCAATTCCGTTCCTGTGCACGTCCTACGGCCCATACACCGGAAGGCACCAATTGTATACCCGGTAAAATACCGTCGATCCATTCATTTTTTACAGCTACAGGATCAAGTGACATGCTTTGTGCTACCACTGCGCTATAGACTGTAATCGCCATATTACAAACACAGAACAGGACCCCACTTGCCTGCAGTTCATTAATTCCAATGGCCACATTGCCAATTCCGGGAACAGTAAAATCTCCCGGCTTAGGTTGCCAGAAAGGATTTCTGACTGCAGGTGCTTTGGTAACAGGATCATCCGCTTTAAATACTTCGCCGAATTTATACTTTGCCCATAGGTCACTTTTCAGCGCATATGGAATTGCGTCATGTCGTAACACAACAACTACACAACACTCTTTTTCGGGCGAGCCAGTAGCCTCATTAGTAAGTAAAAAAATCTTGGGCCAGGCAAAAGGCAGGATGTCATGCGGACGGATTACATCCAGTACCATCTTGTGTTTCCCCTTAATTTTGGCCACCCAGGCCTCGGGGTCCCCATTATTGATATTTATTTTTTCAGGGCTGAATGCCGCCTGGAGGTCAAGAGGAGCAAAGGACGGTATGGTAAGGATTGTAGCTCCTGCAATGATTTTCCCAAGAAAATCACGACGGTTGGTTGCTTCGTTTTTTGCACGATTCATATAATTGCTATTTTGGTGAATACTGCATTTACTTGTAGCATCAGCTTCCGACAGCTATGCCTGCAAGTAATTAAATAACAAACCCGTCAATAGAATTACATTAAAAGAAATACAACAGTTTTTGAGGAGATGGTTAAAAATATCTGAGGATGTATTTTTAACATGATTGATGTGATCAAGTCGCTCATCAATATTAACCCATAGATATACCAGGAAACACAAAAGTAGGAAAATAAAAAGTGGGGCTATCGTATAAAAGTGACAAAATTTAAAACCCCAATACTTGCTCCAGGTCACCCCTGAAACCTGGGTATTCATGAGGCAAACAGCATGCAAAATGCCTGAATTCATTAATAAAATGGGTCTGATCACTATAACCAAACTTAGGGGCTAACAAGCTCCATTGAAGGAACTGTTCTTTTTCTATGTACTCAATTGTTCTTCTGAAGCGCACTATGCGGCAAAATGTTTTGAGATGAAGCCCCGTTTGCTCCAGGAAATTCCTCTCCAAAGTGCGCTTGGTAAGATAAACTCCCAACTCTAATTCCCTGATAGCAATATTGCCATCTGCAGCAAAAATCAGGTGGATAGCTTCATCTAAATTCCTTGAATATTTTCTCTCGCTCAACAACTGACGAATAAGAAATGCCTCCAGTATAGAGATCTGTTGTTTTCCATTATCACACTCCCTTATCCTCTCTCCGATTTCATGCATACGATATCCAATAATATCTGACAAATCGCTGCTTTTATTCCTGAAATGTTGTGCTGGTATTCGGAAAAGTTTAAACCACGCACCTGGCTTAAGGTTTACAACCAGATTCTTCATGCCTGACGAAATAAAAAGCTCACAAATACTATCATTAGGCCCTACAATAATATCTGAGGCAGCATATTCGCGATTAATAACATCATAAACGGTGTTATTGGGACCAAGATTAAATGCAAGATTCTGGACAAGATGCGGCAATATGATCATTTTCTGGTTATCTTCTTCCTGGAAATCTGCCTCCAGGATCAGATAGGAAAGTATATAATCCTGTAACAACCTATGTGGCAGGAAAGATTGCACCTTGAACATATTCAAGCTCTTTATAGGTACCCGTTGATATTAACTATATTGTTCACAAATATCCGAAAAAACACGACGCTATGCGGTTTGTCATTAATCCCTGGCAGGTCCTTTCATAACTGAATGGATTGGCCGACCTGCCCGGCCTGCTTTATTGGCAATATGCTTTCTTATTGATTTAGTTTCCCCTAAAATACAGCGCTGCTATCTCGTCGCCAATAACACATCTATCACCTTTGTCACTTCCTCTACCCTTTCTCTGAAACGTAACGTTGATTGGGTTACCAGCTTATCAAAGAGGTGAATCTGACCTTTACTCACGTGCTGCCGGAACAGCTCAATATTGGCTTCACTGATCACCTTTTTCTCGTACATACTGCTGCACAACACCAGGTAGTGAACATCAAATCCTGATTGATTAAAATATTGAAGCACCGGCTTTACATCGCGTATACTACCGTCAAGAACGAGACTGATAATAACCATAAATGAAGCCGGCGTTTCAGTATGACTCGCCATCACCGCCTTAATTCGTGCTAAATAATCTTCTGTACGATGATTGTGGTCAGAAATATTTATCACAATAAATCCCTTATTGCCAAATTGTGCTGCTTTTATTGGTCGCTTAAACGGAAAGAAGCCTTTCCTGCGAAACAGCGTTTGCAACGTAACTTTTTTCCCCGTATGCGGATACCCAACAATAACAAATAACTTTCTCGGACTAATATTCATCTCCAAAAAAGCATAAAAAAAAGGAGAAAAATGTTAATCGTTTCTTAACAAAATAATTACAGCGATAACAGTATTATAATTTAAACGCTCTCCGCCAGCATGGCAATTAAATGGGCACAAGGCAGAAATAACAATTGTGCAAGCAATGTACCCCCAATCCTTGCTATCACCATATACACAATATACTTTCGGAAGGATCCCGCACTAACTTTTCCCAATACCGCATCGTCGGTTAATACAGATAAATGCGGATCAATAAACAACGCCATCAACACTGTAGCCAAACCAGCTACCTCCACGCTACGCGTCATAAAAATAATGGTAGCAACCAAGGACAACCCATAAGTATAAGACTCCGATAAATTACCATGTACATCTTTTCTTTTTATTTGTATTTTGTACGCTTATTCCTCGTTAGTAAATATTTTAGCATGAAAAGATTATTGGGTATAGGTTTGCTGTTGCTGACACACTGGGCTTCTGCACAAAACCAATTGATACGCATCGCTACCCGCAATGTTAGTTTGGTCTACGGTACCAACAAGGATGGACGACTTATCCAACGATATTTCGGACAGCAATTACAGCCGGGAAACACGGATACCCTATCAAAATCAACACAGGAGGCATATATTACTGCAGGTATGGAAAGTCTGTTGGATCCTGCTATTCGCATCGTACACAATGACGGTAATCCTTCCCTGGAACTAAAATATGTGACGCATGAATCTGCACAAAAAGAAAGCGATATTACCGCCACCAGTATCACACTCAAAGATCCCGTATATCCGGTAACCGTTATCCTTCACTTTGAGGCATATTACAAGGAGGATGTTATCAAAGCATGGACAGAGATAAAACATACAGAAAAACAACCGGTGTTATTAACGGCCTACTCCTCTTCCATGCTGCATTTCAGCGCAGCAAAATATTGGCTCACACAATTTCATGGTGACTGGGCCAAAGAAGTTACCATGGTAGAGCAATACTTAACCACCGGCATGAAAATACTGGACAGCAAACTCGGCGTACGCGCCAATATGCAGCAATCTCCTATGTTCCTGCTGGCACTGAATAATGCTGCCGATGAAAACAACGGAGAAGTACTGGCCGGCACACTTGCCTGGACTGGTAATTTCAAGTTCGCATTTGAAGTAGATGAGCACAATGCCCTGCACATTAATGCAGGTATCAATCCGTACGCCAGCGACTACGCACTGAAGCCCAATGAAGTATTCACTACACCGGCATTTATATTCACCTTATCTGCCAAAGGAAAGGGACAAGCCTCCCGCAACATCCAGCACTGGGCACTTAACTATGGTATTCTGGACGGTCACACGCCCCGTCTTACACTCCTCAATAACTGGGAAGCTACTGGCATGGACTTCAATGAACAGCGCCTGACAAGTCTTTTTGGCGGTGCTAAAAAATTAGGCGTAGACCTCTTCCTGCTGGATGATGGCTGGTTTGCCAATAAATTTCCCCGTAATGGCGATAATGCCGGCTTAGGCGACTGGGAACCTAATACCACCAAACTTCCACACGGACTGGGTTACCTGGTGCAGGAAGCACAGAAACAGGGCGTTAAATTCGGTATCTGGCTGGAACCGGAGATGGTGAATCCCAAAAGTGAATTGTATACCCAACATCCGGACTGGGTACTGCGTTTGCCTAATCGTGCAGAAAATTATTACCGTAATCAGATGGTGCTGGATCTTACCAACCCCGCCGTCCAGGATTTTGTTTATGGTGTTGTGGATAAAACCATGTCGGAAAATCCGGGGATTGCTTATATCAAATGGGATTGTAACCGTATGCTTACCAACACCTATTCTCCTTATCTCAAAGAAAAACAATCACATCTCTTTATTGAGTATACACGCAGTTTGTATAAAGTATTGGAAAGGGTAAGAGCCAAATATCCACACCTGCCCATAATGCTGTGCTCCGGTGGTGGTGGCCGTACAGATTATGGTGCATTAAAATACTTCACTGAATTCTGGCCCAGTGATAATACAGATGGCCTGGAAAGAATTTATATTCAATATGGTTATTCACATTTTTTTCCTGCCAATACTATTTCCGCACACGTTACCAATTGGGGAAAACAATCCCTTAAATTCCGTACAGACGTAGCAATGATGGGCAAGCTGGGATATGATATTAAAGTAGATGATTCTACAGAAAAGGAATTACTGTTTAGCCATGATGCTGTAGAAACGTATAGGCGTATCAGTGATATTGTATGGTATGGCAATCTTTATCGGTTGGTTTCACCATATGAACAAAACAGGGCAGTATTTTTATACACCAGTGATGATCAGAAAAAAGCAATTGTATTTAATTATCTCATGAACACCCGCAGGAATGATGTGTTCAATGTTGTGAAACTACAGGGCCTTGATCCTAAAAAGAATTACCGGATCAAAGAAATTAACCTGTTTCCGGGAACCGCATCCACACTCAATTTGAATCAATTGTACAGTGGCGACTTCCTGATGAATGTAGGTATTAATCTGATCCCTAATAAAGCAAAACCATTAACCAGTAACATACTGGAAATTACTGCTGAGTAATTTTTTTAGATAAATATAGATGTCCTGTTGCGATTAATTCGTAACAGGACATCTTCTTTTACCAGCTATCTTAATACGATGGATTGCGTGGCACCATCAATAAAATAATGGTTGATTCATTATCTTTCATACCTCAAAACGCGTAAAATGCTTCCATTTGCTAATATGCCATATGGCAATGCGCCTGGCTATTGCTTTCCGGTTACAGAGCTATGCCTGTATGCATTGCTGCTTATTTGCGGCCTGCATGCGTTTAAAAAGGGCACAGGGCACGTTTCCTGGCTCCTGGGTGGCCTTGGCTTCGGCTTACTGCTGGAATACGTAAATGTGGCTACAAACAGCGGTTATGTTTACGGGCACTTCTGGTTAATGCTGGGCACTCCACCACGGGATATCCCTATTTGCATTGGTTGTGGCTGGGCAGTAATCATTTATTCTTCGCGGTTATTCACAGATAATTTCAGTTTGCCCCTATGGGCAGCCGCTGCACTGGACAGCCTGCTTGCACTCAATATTGATATGAGCATGGATGTGGTGGCCTATCGGCTTCACATGTGGCACTGGGACTGGATCGGGCGCGGGTACCCTACCGAAGCGCTCACCGGACAATGGTTTGGAGTTCCTTATGCAAATTTTTACGGGTGGCTGCTGGTTGTATTTTTTTATTCCCTCTTTGGCCGCCTGCTGGAAAAAGTATCCATCACACGAATATGGAAAGCCATACTACCACTGCTTTCTATACTAATATCACAAGTTGCATTGTGGATATTTTTATTCCCATTGCCCAATGTGCTCAAACAACTTTTCGGCATCAGCAGCATGCAGCGGCTTGTTGTATTGCTTATTATACTCATTTCGTTGGTGATCATCGGTTTTAATAAAAAAAGAACAGTCACCACACATTACTTTCCGCTGGCAGCATGGATTGTACCAGCATGGTTCCACGTGTATTTTTTAGGATGGTTATTCCTGGGCGGTTTTGCCGGAGAAAATACCTGGATGACTGCTTTTTCTATATTCAATGTGGCACTGGGTTTTATCGTCCATACGCCCATGCTTCTGAAAAAGGCACCTATAACCATTTTAGCGGATACGCGTTAATAATATATCTTTCTTACTATTAAATCCGATCAACCCGTTGCAAACGCTCATCAGGTATCTCACAGGAACAAACTGGCATATTTATATAAAAATAGGCAGCTCCATACTATTGGTGCTCATCTTTATTGGTTTGGTTGCCACCATCCTGCTGGAAAACCGCAACCCGGTGAAAGCTATTGGTTATATACTGGTGCTGGTATTTATTCCTATTGTAGGGCTCATCGTGTACTATTATCTGGGCCGGGATCTTCGCAAAAAAAGAAGATTTACACTCAAAGGAAGTAAAGATGAAGTGCTTTTTGCAAAATACTGGCAATCGCAACGGGCAGAAATTGAACAGATGCAGCTGGAATTGCGGCAGCTGGCAGGGAATAAACAGGAGCTTTCTGCCATGCTGTTAAACACGCGTCAATCTGTGCTTAGCAAAAATAACAAGGTACAGCTACTGATCAATGGAGAAGAAAAGTTTCCGGCAGTCTTTAGTGCACTACGCGCTGCCAAACATCATATACACATTGAGTACTACATGATTACGGCAGACGATGTTGGCAATGAAGTCACAGAAATTCTGATAGAAAAATTAAACCAGGGCGTACAGGTTCGCTTTTTATACGATGATATGGGCAGCGATAAGATCGGTGATATACCAGAGCGGCTGAAGGAACACGGTGCCAGTGTATTTTCTTTTGCTCCTGTGCTGATAAATTTTTACCTGAATGCCAACTATCGTAATCACCGTAAAATAATTGTTATTGACGGCACTGTTGGTTTTGTTGGAGGCATTAATCTGGATGATCGTTATATCAACAATGGCAAGCATGAAGTGTTTTGGCGGGATACACACCTGAAAATTGAAGGTGATGCTGTAAACCTGCTGCAGCTGCAGTTTCTGATGAGTTATCGTTATTGCAGTAAAGAAATATTCCCTTTTGAAACGCCTTTCTTTGTCAGGTCCGCATTAACAGGCAACTGTTTCACAGATATTGTTGCCAGTGGTCCTGATTCAGAGTGGCCTATAGCCATGCAATCTATACTCATGGCTATCAACATCGCCAAAAGAAGGATACGTATTACCAATCCCTATTTTATACCTACAGAGGAGTTGCTTACAGCCCTGCAAATGGCTGCACTGGCGGGTAAAGATGTGCAATTAATTTTACCCTGGAAGGGCGACTCATTTATTGTGCAACATGCAGCGCTCTCTTACATCAAAACCTTGCTGGCGGCAGGAGTAAAAGTGTTTTTTTACACACGGGGCTTTGTACATGCAAAAACGATGGTGATAGACGATAATCTGGCATGGGTGAGCTCTGTTAATTTTGATAACCGTAGCTTTTACCTCAATTGTGAAATTGCGGCATTGGTATACGATAAAGAAGTAGCTACCAGGCTGAATCGCGCATTTGAAGAAGATTTGCTGTACTCGGTTCCTGTACAGGAAACCCGCTGGAATAAACGCAATGTAGCCAAACGTTTTATGGATGCAGTATGCCGGCTCTTAACGCCGTTGTTATAAGGGCCTTAAATCTTCTCTGCTTCCGGATCGAGGAACTCACCATTGTCTTCTTCCAGATCTTCGTGCCTGTCACCTCCTATGCTATAAAGATTATTCTCTTCATCTTCTTTCCCTATCGCTTCTTCGTCGTCATCCAGCTCTGCACCGGGCACATCAAGGTCATCCCCTGTTTTATCCTGACGCCATGTCTCTTCCTGTTCATCGCTTTTTTTAGGGCCTTTCTGTTTACCGGCTGGTAACTCGCTATTATGCCGGAAAGAACCTGTTACCTGGTCAATATCAAGGTCTACTTCCCTTTCCCGGTTTTTGGTATTCATAATATCTTCGCTGGCCGGATATACCGGATAACCCGGAAACTGTTCGTCTTCCTCTTTTTTCTTCTCTGTGTTTTTATCTTCGGGCTTATCTGTTTTATCTTTTTTATTTGTCATAATGGCTTCTTTTTAGTGTTGAGAAAGATGAAAATGCCGCGCCACATAATGCAGCTGGCATTAGGTAACCATTGATAACAATGTGGGAAGATGATTGTTTAAAATTGCTACAGGAGCCGGTTTTCGGCCTGATTATTAATGCTTTTTACCTACAAGATTTATCTGCAAAGCAACACCGGCAGAGTACAGTTTCACCTGTCCATATCCTACCCCGCGTAGTGGAATCTTTGCATAAGGTTGCACGCCGATAATCAGGCGTTTTCCTGCGGGATGTTGATACAGCGCTCCAACATTCAACACAGCGAGGTAATGCTGATTTTCATTTTTCACCGTCTGTTCCGATGGAGGCGTATATTTATAGTTATACTGATATTTTTCCTTCAGCATAAAATAATTGGACATACCCAGTGTGGCACTCAAAGTATTGTTATTTACTTGCAGGAAGGTATAATTCGCATTGATAGGTATATCCAACACATCACAATTAGCGTTTACTCTTACAAGATCAGATTGGTAAGTACCATTATTCAGCACTTTATAATCCGAAGGAGTAGCGGCATATATTTTCTTACTGTACACTGCACCAGTAGTTACAAACCAATGTTTGTTGAAATAATAATGCAATAAAACACCGGCATTAAAACCAATGTTACCATATTTCAGTGATGGTGCTACATTTATATCCGGCCCCAGTGTTATACCAACGTATAAGCCTTTACTATTTATCTTTCTACGCGGATGTGTTGTTGTTTGATCCGCCGGAGAGCTAGTATTTATAGGTATTTCAGTAGGCGCACTTATTTTCGTATAGGCGTTAAGGTTATTAACATTTTTTGTTGGCAGAAAGTTTATATCATTGTTTTTTTCTGCCACACCAGGAACTCTTTTTTCAGGTAATTCATAGCTGTTAACCTGGTTATTTTCCGGCTTTTTATTTTGTGTAATAATAGCTGGTATCACGGGCACTTGTATTGCCTCCTGTTGTTGTTTACCAGGTGTGATAATATTTTCAGACAGATGATTATCTGTTTTTTGCACTTGATCTGCCTGTTGTTTATCAGGTGTGATAATATTTTCAGGCAGATGATTATCTGTTTTTTGTACTTGTTCTACCTGTTGTGTTATATCTGTTGTGATATTATTTTTAGGTGGCCGATCACTTGATTTTTGCATCATCCACCATCCGCCGGTCCCCAGTAAAAGGGGCAAAAGCAGCCACCACCACCAGGCTAACAGTGGTTTATCATTCTCTCCGGCATCCAGCAACGATTCCATTTTTGTCCAGGCATCCTGGTCAAAAGGAATATCAGCTTCAATCAGCTTGTTACGGACGCTATTTTCAAATGCTTCACTCATTTTTATATACAGACATATTTTGCCCCACACCATCAACCGATGTATTTGTGGAGGCATTAATAATTTTTTCCTTCAGTATTTTCTTTGCCTTGAATAAATTTGATTTAGAAGTGCCTTCTGAGATGCGCAACATAAGGGCTATTTCCTGGTGCTGATAACCTTCTATCACGTACAAATTAAACACGGTACGATAAGCCGGTGGTAAAGCTTGTACTTGTTTCAGCAGCTCTTCATAGGATAGCTTGTCTACTATTTTATCGTCTGTCCCGGGCTCGGGAATATGGCTGATATCATCTACAAATACCATCTTTTTTTTGCCTCTCAGAAAATCGATAGAAGTATTCACCATGATTTTTGCCAACCAGGTTTTAAATGATCTGCTGGTATCAAATGATTGGATGTGTTGGAATATTTTGAGGAATCCATCATTCATAATTTCAACGGCTTCCTCTCTGTTTTGTGCATATCTTAAACAAATGCTCATGCCGTACCCGAAAAAATTCCGGTACAGTGCTTCCTGACTGCTGCGTTCTTTTTTGCAGCAGCCCGCAATCAGTTCATTAATATTATTCGTGTCTTGCACAAAAGTTTCTTGCCTGGCTTTTATATAAAATGCAATATTCTCACCGCATAAAAGCAACTGCTTAATTTTGGTTAAGAAAAAGTTTGTTTCATTACCTAATACGAATTAAGATCAAAAATGGTTGCTTTTGCCTTAAAAAAAGGCTTTTCTTTTTAAAAAACGCATTTTTAGCCTCTTTATTCGATTCACAACTGTTTTTAACACTTATATCCGGCTCTTTACAGATATACGAAATTTACCCGCTTTCTGAAGGTCACTTTTTAGTGATTTTACCCATTTTTTTGCTGATTTTGCCTCTTAAAACAAAAAAAGAGGACAAGCTGCAAAAATCAGCTTGTCCTCTTCAAAAGATGTTTTTAAAATTTATCTGCCCATGTACACCATTAGTATTTGCACATCGCTTGGATTAACTCCGCTTATTCGACTTGCTTGTCCTAAAGTATGCGGACGAATCTTATTGAATTTTTGTCTTGCTTCATTTGATAAGGAAACTAACTTCGAATAATCGAAACTATCCGGAATAACCAGGTCTTCCAATTGGCTCATTTTTTTCACCAGTTCATTTTCCTTTTCAATATATACGTCGTACTTAATCTGAATTTCTGCTTGTTCCAACATGGCTGTATCGAAGCCCGAAAGTGCCTGTCCTATTTTTTCCACGTGTTCTTTCATGGCAAAAATATCCAATCCGGGGCGAAGAAGGATTTGATGCGCCTTTTGTTTTTGGGTTAATGGTGCTGAAGATTTGGCTTCCAATAGTGCGCTGATCTCTTCCGGTTCTACAGATAATTCTTTTAGAATACGCTTTATCTGTGCTACTCCTTCTTTTTTCGCCTGTACTTTCTGCATTCTTTCTGCAGAGGCCAGTCCCAGGTTATAGCTTCTTTCTGTTAAACGGAGATCCGCATTATCCTGTCTTAGCAGTGTTCTGAACTCTGCTCTGGAGGTAAACATACGGTAAGGCTCTTCCGTGCCTTTATTAATGAGGTCATCTATCAGTACACCAATGTATGCTTCACTCCTTTTTAATACAAATGGCGCCTCTTCCTTAGCCTTGAGGTGTGCATTAATACCCGCCATCAAACCCTGGCAGGCAGCTTCCTCGTAACCTGTGGTGCCATTTATTTGTCCTGCAAAGAAAAGGTTCTGTACATGCTTGGTTTCCAGTGAAAACTGCAGCTGTGTAGGTGGAAAGAAATCGTATTCAATCGCATAACCAGGTCTGAACATACGGCAATTTTCAAATCCTGGTACCAGGCGAAGGGCTTTCATCTGTACATCTTCCGGCAGAGAAGTGGAGAATCCATTAACGTAGATTTCAACAGTATCCCAGCCTTCCGGTTCTACAAACAGTTGGTGACGTTCTCTTTCTGCAAAGCGGTTTATCTTATCCTCAATGCTTGGGCAGTAACGTGGCCCAGTACCCTGGATACGTCCCTGAAACATAGGAGATCTATCGAAGCCGGTGCGTAACATTTCATGTACGGCATCGCTGGTATAAGTAATCCAGCAACTTCTTTGTTGGGCTGGTTTAATTCTTTCAATATCAAGGTAAGAGAATCCTACTATTTCCTCATCTCCCTTCTGTTCCTCCATTTTGGAGTAGTCCAAACTACGTCCATCGATGCGAGGAGGAGTACCTGTTTTTAAGCGATCGCTTTCAAAACCAAGGGAAACAAGTTGCTCCGTAATGCCTGTTGCTGCTTTTTCAGCCACTCTTCCGCCACCAAATTGTTTATCTCCAATATGTATTACCCCATTAAGGAAGGTGCCGTTTGTAAGCACTACTGACTTCGCCTGAATTTCATGCCCAAGCCCTGTAACTACTCCATGGCAACGGCCGTCTTTCACCAATAGGCCCTTTACCATATCCTGGTAAAAGTCCACATTGGGAGTTTTTTCCAATGCTTCACGCCATTTTGCAGCGAAAAGCATGCGGTCGTTTTGTGTACGGGGGCTCCACATAGCGGGCCCTTTAGAACGGTTCAGCATGCGGAACTGGATCATGGATTGATCCGTTACTATTCCTGAATACCCTCCCAGGGCATCTATTTCTCTTACAATTTGTCCTTTTGCAATACCACCCATAGCTGGGTTACAGCTCATTTGGGCAATGGTTTGCATATTCATGGTCACCAATAATACCTTGGAGCCCATATTGGCAGCAGCAGCAGCAGCTTCACAACCGGCATGGCCTGCGCCTACAACAATTATATCGTATGATGGAAACATAATAAATTTAGAAAGTGCAAAATTACGTAGAAGAAGGGATATTGTCCTCACAAAGTAGAATGTTCCACGTGAAACATTAGTTTCTTCCTAAAAGAGGTCTTTTACAATATTTGAAAGCTGTTGAATAGATATCTGTTCTTCAAACTTCAAATTCCTTATTCAAGGTAGATGTTCCCAATGAAACATTTAAATAAACTTATTCTTCCTCCTCATATAATATATTCATTGAACCCAGAAAAAGGAATGTTTCACGTGGAACATTCCTCTAATAAATTCATTTTTTTTAGATCCTATTTTTTGCCTGTTCAGGTAACTTTTTAATCAAACTAAGATATTCTACCAGGAACATTTATCTCTTATAAATTTAACTACAAGAAAATATTTAACCAGGTACAAATGGCCTTAAACTAAAAATGTTCCACGTGGAACATTTTTAAACATTATCATCAGGATCCGGTTGAAAGAAATATGCAATGTTTCACGTGGAACATTACAAACCAATACCTCCTCCCGCTAAAATCAGATCTTACCTTTTCAGAAATACTTTTGCAAATACTCATCTTCCTTGCTCCTCATTAATGCTGCATCTGCTTTACTTTTGTCTTTAAACCCGCATAAATGAAGTGCCCCATGAAAAATGACCCTATGCAGCTCCTGGTTTACAGGTACTTTAAATTTTTCTGCATTATCCACTACCCTATCAACGCTAATATATATTTCTCCTTCTGTTATAGAGGAATCCTCCCCCATTTCAAAGGTTACAATGTCTGTGTACGTATCGTGTTGCAAAAATTGTTTGTTTATTTCCAACAAATAAGTGTCAGAACAAAATACATAATGCAAACTCTTTAAACCTTGACCTTCCGCTTTAAAAAGATCCGCCAGAAATGCTTTCAGCTTCCTTTTTTCTTTTAAATTATCTTTTATCTCGTGTGAGGTGAATTGAATTGCCATTGATGCTAAAAAATTATGTGGATGTAAAAGTAAAGTGAAATTATGGAATCGATGGCCTTTCTTTTTTGCATATTGGCTGTACAAGGGTACCTTTGCTTATCATTCATAAGTATTCATCCCAAGTGCCGGAACAAGGTTTAAACAGATTAATAAGTAGAAATGAAAAAAGGCATTATAAAATTATCCTCCCTGACAACAGGTAAAAGCGCGGTAATTATAGAATTTGAAAAAGATGATCTTCATATTAAGCTGATGGAAATGGGTTGCGTACCTGGTGAAACAGTGAAAATTGAAAAAATTGCACCTCTGGGAGATCCCATCTCAATTATGGTAGCTGGTTATAATTTATCTCTTAGAAAAACTGAAGCGGATCATATTTGGGTAGAGGAAATATAATTTTCCTCTTCTTTTTATCAAAAAATAAAAAAAATTAGCTTTTTTACTCTTTTTTGATAAAAATTTCTCTTTTTATCCACATTTTTCGCTGATTTCTCTCTCTTTTAGAAAAAAATATAAAGCAAAACAAAAAAAATTGTTTTAAAACCCTCTGTTGTTAACAATTCAAGCTCAATTTTTCTATTACCAATAGATCCCCTTAGTATTAAGGTTACTCAGACCTTTGAAAATAAAATTTACCGAAAAAATAAATACTCCTTCAACTTCTCCGCCTCTTCCTGAGTGACTCCTGCTTCGAAAAAACTAAATATCCCAGGGTATCCACAGCAAAAACTAAATATTAAATTCTCAGCTTACTCAATATTGCGTGAGAATGCATCGTATATGCACACCTCTTCATGGCAGAAATATTTATTCAAATCTCAGCGCCTGATGAGGCGGCTGAGATTTATTCCAATCTCCGGATATCAAGGTTCAACAATAAAATAAAATCTCACAGTGCTGCTTGTGCGCTGAGATTTACTCGCCCTGCAACACCCATAGGAAAACAAAAAAAATTTCAAATCTCAGCAGCTAAGGAAGGCGCTGAGATTTTTATTTATGATTATTTCACCTATGGCTACTAATAAAAATCAAATTCCTGATTGTCAAGACGCTTATAGTACGCTGAGGATCACACCCATAATTTTGTTTCCTGTAAGTATGTAGTCTCCTGTTAAATATCTGATTCTCAGGGCCTTCCTAGTGACGTGACATTCGCGCCGATTTATAGAAAACATAGATAGTCAATAAATTTTATAAATATTGAATTCTCATGCCACTAGGAAGGCGCCGAGAATTCAATGAAAATTCATGGTGCTGTGTATCCCCAATAAGCGCTTCATTCTCAGCCAACTACAAGCGCTACGAGAATGAGATAAAATAAAAAATGCCGGGGTAACCCCAGCGTTAGGAAAAATAATCAATTCTCATGGTCCTTTTTAAAATCATGCCTATAGCTTCTAAGAATCTTGCTGTTACGCCAAAAACATGTTGATGAAAGGCAATATCAGGAGTCAGTTCATTTGAAAAAAGGAGATATTAAAGGCAATAAAAAGCACAGCTTCAAAAAAACAAAAGCATTGACAGTGCGATGAAAATTACGCTCCCGGCATAACCCAAGACTTAAAAAAACATCAAAAGCTCAGCGCCTTTAAAAATTGATGGCTAACAACTGCGTAGTTTAAAAATCAGGACATGGTTGCAGGAAAAATACAAATACAACATCCTCAGGATATTATCAGTAGCCTGAGAATTCCATAAAAATAAAATTTCTGCGTATACCCAATGAAAGAAAAATAATTTCAATTCTCAGGTCACTAAAAAATAGTTTCAGTTAGTTTTTAACATAAAAATGATGTGGGAGAAAATACTGCTGCAATATTCCGGGGAAAGATGAAGAAACATATGAAATTTCCGATTCTCAGGCCATTCGTAACACGCTGAGAATTAATCGATTCGTATACAAATACGAAGGCCGTGAGAATATTAAATTCTCACGGCCTGGCGTTGTATAAATTGTATCTATTATATTAAAAGTAAATTCAAAAAAAACTGAAAATCAAATAGTTATATTATAACCCAGCTGCTTCACTGATTGCTAACATGCGCTCTATTGGCTTTTTAGCGGCGATTCTCAGGTTTTCTTCCATTGTAATTTCCGGCTGTTCGTATTCCATGCACAAATACAATTTTTCCAGTGTATTCAATTTCATGTGTGGGCAGTCGTTACAAGCGCATGCATTATTGGGCGGTGCCGGGATAAAAGTTTTTTCAGGATTTTCTTTTTGCATCTGGTGAAGTATCCCGGTTTCAGTAACCACGATATATTCCTGCGCATCATCTTTGTGGCTGAACTTTAGTAATCCTGTTGTGGATCCGATATAATCTGCGATCGCGAGTACTGCAGGTTCACATTCTGGATGTGCAATAACTTTAGCTTTTGGATGACGCACTTTCAGTTTGGTAATCTTCTCCAGGGAGAAAATTTCATGCACCATGCAGGCGCCATTCCATAAAACCATGTCTCTACCCGTTTTTTTGATCAGATAGGCCCCTAAATTCCGGTCGGGGGCAAATATGATGGGCTGGTTGTGAGGAACGCTTTCGATGATTTTCTCGGCATTGGAGGACGTACAAATGATATCGCTGAGTGCTTTGATACCCGCCGAACAGTTAATGTAGGAAATCACAATATGGTCCGGATACCTGTCTCTGAACTTCTTAAACAGCTCTGGTGGCGCACTGTCGGCCAAAGAACACCCTGCTTTAAGATCTGGTAAGAGTACTTTTTTCTGAGGGCTCAGAATTTTTGCTGTTTCTGCCATAAAATGCACGCCGGCAAAAACAATCATGTCAGCATCAGTTTTTGCGGCCTGCTGACTAAGTCCCAAACTATCACCGATGTAATCTGCTACATCCTGGATATCTGGCTCCTGGTAATAGTGCGCCAACACAATGGCGTTTTTTTTCTTTTTCAAATTTTCGATCGCCGCAAACAAATCCAAACTGGGATCCACTGATATATCCAAAAATCCGTTGTGTTGCAAATTTTTTTTCGCGTCAGCGATTTCCATAATCATAGCTATATACTTCTTTAAATAATTAAAAGAAAAAGCCCACTACTATTAGGGCTGTGAATATGTGGAAATTTAATTTCCAGCTCAGATACAAATGTAGTTGTTATTCCTTTTTGCAACACTTTCCACATTAAATTAACATGCTGTTTCCGCATCAACACTGGGTTTTCTTACTTTCATCCACATACGTGGATATCGTTGTTAGTGAAAATCTTTTTCATAAAGGGGGTATTAGGAAAATGTTAAAAGAAGGCATTTGCTATCCACAAAATCAGGATCCCATTTTTAAGGGTAAATTTAACCACAATAACAAAATTAGTTTTACCTCCGGGGAGGGGCACCTTTTCCCAACTTATTTTACGTTTTACAGGGGGTTTTACACATCAATTGTGAATAAAAAACAGTTGGGAATGAAAAATGGTCAAACGGCATGTGTGTGGAAATTAGGTGTATTTTATTCACATTTTTATGTGGATTGTGAAAAATGGCTTTTTAACATTTGTGAATAAACCTTTTTGATGCTGACTGAGATAATTTTACGAAATTACCAGCTGTAGCGAGCATTTTAGAAAAATAAAGCGTTGAAAAAAAAGGAGTTGACAAATTGGCCTTCATGTGGAAAACCTGTGAATGACATATAGTCCACGAAAGTGTTATAAACCTATAGAACCCTTTACTGTATTGGGTTTCAGCGGTTAAAATACTCTTTTGCAGTTACAGTTATTTTATTCTATTTTTGCTATCCTTAAAAATGTAGACTATATAATATATGTCAGTAATTCAGAAAATCAGGGACAAGTACGCCGTCATGATCGTTGTAGTGATTTGCCTGGCTATTGTTAGTTTCCTGTTGCAGGATGCCTTTTTTGGCAAAAGTTCTTTAGCCCGTCGCAATACCAGCGTGGGTAAAGTAAATGGTGAAGAGCTGGATCTGGGAGATTACCAGCGCCGTATTCAGGATGCCGAAAATGGCGCCCGTCAGCAAATGCCTAATGGCAATATTGATGAACAAACACGTCAATATATCCGTGAACAGGTATGGAACCAGTTTCTGAATGAACAAATTATGCAAGCCCAGTACAAGAAATTGGGTATTGTAGTAACTGAAGCAGAAGTGGTAGATCAGATTAAAGGTAAAAACCCGAATCCGATCGTTGTACAGCAGTTTACCCGCAATGGTGTATTTGACCATGTTGCACTGCAACAAACCATTTCGCAGGCTGGCAGCAATCCACAGATCCGCGCAGCACTGGAACAACTGGAAAGCTATATTGCGAAATCCCAGGAGCAACAGAAATATGTAACCCTTGTTAAACAAGGTGTATATTATCCTAAATGGCTGGCAAAACAACAACAGGAAGATAACAGCCAGACAGCTGCTGTATCTTATGTAAGCGTTCCTTATGCTTCTATTGCTGACTCTACTGTTAAGGTTACAGATGCTGAACTGGATCGTTTTATCCAGGATCATAAACAACTGTTTAAAGTAGCAGAATCCCGTAAAGTAGAATATGTATCATTTGATGCTATTGCTTCTGCAAAAGATTCTTCTGTAGCAATACAACAGATTATTTCTCTGAAGAAAGAACTTGATACGACTAAAGATATTGCAGGTTTTATTAACCGTAATTCAGATATTAAATATTACGATGGTTATATTTCCAAGAACGAAGCAAAAGTTCCGCAGAAAGATTCTATCGTGAATTTGCCTGTTGGCGGTGTATTCGGTCCTTATTATGATAATAACCTGATCGTATATGCGAAAATGGTGGATCGTAAGAACATGCCGGACAGCGTAAAAGTGCGTCACATCCTGATTGCATCCGGTGCACAGGGCGGCGCGCCAGATGCAATCGCTAAAAAACGCGCAGATAGCATCGAAGTTGCCGTTAAAGGTGGTGCAGACTTTAAAGAGCTGGTTACCAAATATTCTGATGATCCAGGTAGTAAAGAAACCGGCGGAGAATATGAGTTAACGCCTTCTACTCAATTTGTGCCTGAATTCAAGAATTTTGCTTTTGATGGTGCAAAAGGTGAGATCAAAGTGGTGAAAACACAGTTTGGTTACCACGTTATACAGATCATGGATCAGAAAAATATTGGTCCCGCTATTAAAGTAGCTTACCTCGGTAAATCTGTAGAAGCCAGTAAAGAAACCAACAACACCGCTTACGGTGCTGCCAGCGATTTCGCCGGTAAGAGCCGTACTGTTGCTGCGTTTGAAAAAAACATTCAACAGGATAAGCTGAATAAGAGAATCGCTGATAATGTACGTCCTATGGACTTCGTTATCCCAGGAATCGGACAATCCCGCGAACTTGTTCGTTGGGCGTATGAAGCGAAGAAAGGTGATGTAAGTAACGTATTTACTTTTGATGATAAATATGTGGTAGCAATATTAACCAGTGTTCGTCAGGAAGGAACTGCCCCGCTGGAAGATGTAAGACCTCAGGTAGAAGCAGAAGTGAAAAAGCATAAAAAAGCAGAACAGATCATCGCTAAACTACAAACACCTGCTTCTCTGGACGCAGCTGCCAAATCCACTAATCAGCCGGTACTTAAGGCTGAGGGTGTAACTTTTGCTACTCCTTTTATTGCCTCTATGGGCTTTGAACCTCGCGTAGCCGGAGCTTCTTTCAATAAGAAATGGGGAACTGCCAATGTATCTGCTCCTGTTGAAGGTAATGCAGGTGTATACGTAATCAAAGTTGATAGTTACCAACCCGCTGCTCAGCCGGCTCAGGATATCGCTACGCAACAGGCTGCTTACGAACAGGGTATTAAATCCATGCTGGATCAGCAACTGTTTGAAGTACTGAAAAAGAAGAGTGATGTAAAGGATACCCGTGGCAAATTTTTCTAGACCACTACATTTTTTACTGACATAATTAAAGGGAAGCAGCAATGCTTCCCTTTTTTCATTTTATGGTATTCCCCTACCCGCCGGGAGCTTATTCATATTCCTTGTTTGATATTCGTAAATTTGTATTCTTAAATAAGGACGAGATGGACGAAATAATAAATAAAGTAGCGCAGAGCGGCCTGGAAACCATAGACCTGGAGAATTATTATCCCGCTGGAGATGTTGTGATCTTTGATATGAAAGATCACCTGTTTATGGGCTTGATTTTGAAAGAAAAAGACTTTCGTGCAGCCATGCAATCGCTGGACTGGGAACAATATCGTGGAAAAAATGTGGGTCTGATATGTAGTGCTGATGCAGTAATTCCTTTATGGGCCTATATGCTGGTGATGACCAACCTGGAACCGGTAGCTGTTTATGCCGCTTTCGGTGATGCTGAGTTTATCCACAAAACCCTGTATCTGCAAAATCTTGCTAAAATAGATGTAGCCTCTTTCACTGATAAACGTATTGTTATAAAAGGATGTGGGGATAAGCGTGTGGGTGAAGTGGCCTATGCCGAAATCACACGCTTGCTGCGTCCGGTGGTGAAAAGTATCATGTATGGAGAGCCATGTTCTACCGTGCCTATCTATAAAAAGAAAGGTTAGAACCAGCCCCGTTTCTTAAAAACAAAAATCATCAACAGCAGCAATATGCCCATTCCCCCCAGCGTGTAGAAATAACCGTTTCTGGATTCGAGTTCCGGCATATTGTGAAAGTTCATCCCATAAATTCCTGCGAGGAGTGTTGGCGGAGCCATCAGGGTAGTTACTACCGCCAGCACTTTCATCACCTCATTTAGTTTGAGATTAAGTTGTGTGTGGTACATTTCCTGGAGGTTGAGTACCGTATCGCGGTAGTTATCTGCCAGGTCATTACACTGAATGATGTGGTCATAAACATCCTTGTAGTATTTGGTAACGTTATCTTCCAGCAGATCACTTTCACTTTTCAGGAAACCATTCACCAATTCCCGAACCGGGGAAATAGCCCGTTTGAATAAAAATATCTGGCGGCGCAGAAAGTTAATGCGTGCAAGGGCACGGGTATCAGGACGGTGCTGCACCAGGTCTTCCATCAGCTCAATCCGCTCTCCCAAATTATCCAGTACCATAAAATAATTATCTACTATTATATCCAACAGGGAATAACAAAGGTAGTCCGCATTGCCGTTGCGTATGCGGGAACCCTGCAGCAACAGTTTTGCTCTAACCGGGTCAAATACATCTCTGCTGGGATCTTCCTGAAATGAGATAACGAAGTTTTTGCCAAGTACAATGCTTACCTGTTCCTGATCTACTGCAGATGTTTCGTTATTAAAGTATATCATCGGCAGTAAGCAGAAGAGCCGATCGTTGATTTCGTCTGTTTTTGCACGTTGACCCACACTCAGTATATCTTCTTCGATAAGTTGATGGATCATGAACTGCTCACAGATGGCATGTACTTCTTCTTTGCGGATACCATCAATATTAATCCAGCTCAGGTGAGAGGATTCCAGATATGGGAAAGTGTCTTCTATTTTTTCTAATACAATTGCCTTACAGAGGTTGCTGTTATAATCGAATACAGTAATTTTTGTGTTCTCAGCCGGCTGTCGGGTAGAGATTCCTTCCGCCGGGTTAAAATTCATGATGCGCTGTTTCTTCAATTTGAATGGATTTAGTACTTCCAGTACGCCCGGAATAGGCAACATTTTTTTTACAGCCATATGCAATCGATGTTATCTAATTGAAAGCCGAATTTAAATTAAAATTCTCTTAAGTATGCTTTGATAGAGGTGTACAAGCCGACTTGTGTAAGCAATAATATGCTTCTTTTTCTCATCAATCGGGGGAGAAGGAGTGAATAATAAATGCGTTATATCAGTCCTATGGGGTATATAGACTAATTAAATCCTGAATAAAATAGCTATTTGAGACTATTAACGTGCTAAAGAGGTGTAATTACTATCTGAAAATAGGATACGATATAAAAAAGACGGGTAATAATGAGGCGCAGCGGGGTATCAGGAAAATCCTTGTCCGGTGTTATGAGCCGGACAAGGATTTTGTATATTAAAATTTAGGGAGCTCTATTTCCGGTTGTTTACCGGTGGCCGGGCGTTCAAACGTATCACCGTATTGGGCATTGGCGGGTTTAAATCCGCTGTTCCATAAATAGAACCAGCCATTTTCAGCACCACCACCGTAGTCGATGCGGTCTTTTGCTTTGGCGGTAGCATCGTTGGAGAATTTCGCTTTGGTAAGTTCTATCCATTCGCCGGTATTGGTTTTGATCCAATGGTTACCAAAATACCCTTTCCGGCCGAGGTGGCCATTTTCAAAAGAAAAATCTTCCAGGAAGGAATACAGATGGCCCATGTATTTGCCGTCTTTAGGTGCACGGAAACTGGCTATCAGCTTCCATTCGCGGTGCTCCGGTACATAAAAGTAAGCTGTGTAGGTAGTAGTGTTGCCGGTAGGAACACTATGCATCAGGAAGCGATAGGTTTCGCCTGCTTTCCAGTTGTAGATCCAGTGACTATGTCCGCCGGTACCTTCGCCGCCAAATCCGCTGGCATCAACACTATCGCCTTTGGCCAACATTGCCACCTGGTCTTCATACTTTACTTTGCTGCGCTCCTGTGGCTCACCACCCGCGTCCCATACGGAAAAAATAATCCTTCTTTCAGTGGGAGAATTTACCTGCATACCAAAGTAACCTCTATGGAAGCCGCAAGACATGAAATATGTACCCAGTTTATCTTCTCCTTCAGGTACTTTAATTTCTCCATAAAACCACTCTACGTTTTTACCTTCAGGAACAGGATAGTTTAAATGCACAGAGGCCGCGCGGCGCCAGGGCTTGGGATTGAACTGAATATCTTTGGTGGCCGGGCCATCCAGTGTAACACCTTTTACATCCGCATATACTTTACCTTTCTTCTCCACTCCTTTTAAAGACACACAATAGAAACCAGGTTGTTTAATATTAGTTTGTAATACCGGGATGTTCGTATAGTCGTTATTGTTAGGAATGCTAATTGTTTTTTCTGTACCGTTCACAGATACGGTTATTTTACTTTCGGCATCTGCTTTGGCTTGCAGCGTTATTTTCAGGGTTCCGGTAGTAGCCGCGTGGAAATAAAAGTTCACGGTATTATTGTTGCCTGTCCAGTTGGTTACACCATTGTTATAGTTAATCTCTACATTTTCTTCTACCGGATCGGCGTAAGCGGTGAAACCAGGAAGTAGTACCTGCGAAGCCTGCGCAAATGCATGATTTGCCGCAAAGCAAATAGCCAGCAGTGCTGTAAGAAATGTTTTATTTTTCATTGTTCAGTTATTGTATGTCAACAAATAAAGCAGCATCTGCCACTAAATGCAATTCTATCTGAAAAAAATTACAAACGAATGAGAATCGATAATTTTATGCTTCTGGAGAAACATATCTCCGGCCCTGGGTTATGTCTTACTCTTTTTCTTTTTATATTTTATTTCCACATTTGCCACACCGGTATTCAGCATACCTATTTTGGAAGCAGCTTTATTTGATAGGTCTATAATGCGCCCTGGTGCAAAAGGGCCGCGATCATTGATGCGAACTTTTACACTTTTACCATTCGATATATTTGTAACGGTAACGCGTGTACCAAAAGGTAATGTTCTGTGCGCTGCAGTGAGATGGCGTTGATGAAATGTTTCACCGCTGGCAGTGCGTTTTCCATCAAACGAATTTGCGTAATAGGAGGCTTTTCCCTTTTCGGTAATTTTACGGCTACAGGCAGTTGTGCACACCATTAACGCAGCAATGGTGAATAACAACCATTTACGTTCAACGTTTGCTGGGATAGTTATCATGGTTGATACTGGTTTAGGCAGTGATATAAAAATAAACCAAAATTCTGACGCTTTCAGCAAGCTACCTCCTGCAGTTGATGAATGGTACTTTTTATCATAGCAGGTACTATTAACCGGTGAAAAGGTTTTACAAAAGGATCAGTTCCTTTGATAGGGCTAACGAAACAATCTTTGTAGTGGATAACAGATCCTGTCTCGTTTAACAGACAATCAGCCGGCAGGGAGGGTTGCGATATATTCAGCCATACTTAAACGCTACATGCTAAAAAGGATATCCTATTGCAATGTTTAGAATCAGGTTCTTTTTGCGCCATTCCGGATCACCGAAATTAAATTTATTGATTACCCAGCGTTCATTTTCCGGAAGATAAGGGATACGCAACGGGGTCGCCAAATCAAAACGTACTACCACAATGGAAGCGTCTATACGCAAGCCAATACCGGCTCCTACAGCAATTTCTTTGTAGAAGGAACTTAACTCAAACTTGCTTCCGGGCTTATCGGGTACATCTTTTTGCAGCCAGATATTACCTGCATCCACAAATGCGGCTACATTAAATACACTCGCCAGGTGTACGCGAATTTCAGAGTTGAATTCCAGTTTGATATCACCGGCTTCATTGGCCAGCAATGCAGAGGTATCTACTGCTTTGTTATGGTATGATCCAGGGCCCAGTGTGCGTGCCCTGAAGGCGCGGATACTGCTGCTACCACCGGTAAAGAACTGTTTAATAAAAGGTAATGTTGCAGAGTTTCCGTATGGTAATCCGTAGCCCAGGAGCAAACGGTTGATCCATTGTTTTCCCTTGCCTAAACTCCAGTAGTGACGGCCTTCCAGGGTTAATCTTTCGTATTGTGCAAATGGATTGCTTAATATGTTTTTAGTTGAATCTCCTTTTGGAACAATCAATCCCGCAATGTTTCCGGATATGTCTGCATTCCCGCTCAGATACCAGCTATGAATACGATTGGCTTGCTGGTTATTATATGTGATGGTGTAATTGCCACCGAGTATAAATTGTTTTTCAATAGCAGCACGCTGACTCGGATCATTGGCCAGTATGCTATCATATGCCGCTGTTGTTTTTGTGGGCAATACGTAAGTAATAGCCACAGGTGCAAAAATATGACTCAGATAAGCAGTGCGTTGCCACAGGTATTGTAATTGCAGCGTGTATGCGTTTAGGTTATACAGATCGGCACGGCTGTATAGTTCGTAACCAAGACTTATCCGCGTTTTGGGTACATAAGGAGTACGGATGTTTAGCCCCCTGATAGGGGTAATAAATCGCGGAAAAGTGACAGCGACTTCCGCTCCCAACCCATAAGAATTAGAAGCTCCTGAGCTTTTATTGCCCGTTTGCCATTCCAGACCAGCATTAAGACCAATCTCCAGCAGGGCTGCAGAATGAAGCCAGTTACGGTTTTTGGCAGTTATCCTTATTTCTGATCCTACAAATCCATTTGATTTAGAGGTGCCGCGTAATTCCGTTTGCAGCGAACGGCGCTTATAAGGGGTTAAATAAAATTTAGCGTCAAGCCAGCCACTATCAAGGGCAACACTGTTGTTTACCATCGCCTTGTAAGTTTTTGCCAGTGTAGTATCGCGTGTATAAGCAGTATCTTTCCGGACGCTGATACGCTTTATAGTAGTATCCTTTGTACCTGCTACATTTGGGCTCCCGCCCAGAATATTATGTACAGAGGTATCACGAACGGGACGAAACTGGCCCTTTACAAATTTAAATACACCCAGATTAATCAGCCTTTGCAGGGTAATATTATGTGAGCTGAGCTGGTACAAACTATCTGGTCGTAAAAATACAGAGCGATCAAATACAGTAGATCTGAATCTTTTGGCAGAATCCACGATGTAAATGCCCTTGTATTTTATAGGTGTACCAGTGGTGGACGCCGAATCATTATCCAGGGAATAGTCCGGGAATAATGTAATATCGTGCATCCGGTAAGGGCGTAGTGCCAGCAAGGGCGTGTTATCTTTTATCTTTACAAACAGATCTACTGTTCCGTGGTTGGTACTATCCACCTGTACCAGCAAATAATCCGGAGTAAAATAGTAGTATCCCTGTTCTTTTAATGCAGCGTGTATGCGTTCCCGTTCTTCCTTTATTGAGTCGAGAGAATAAGGCGCACCAACTATCAGGGAGCTTTCTTCTTTTGTATAAGTCATTGTTTTACCAATGGCGCTGCTATCTGTTAAGTAGGTTACACTCCTGATGGTATACCGGTGATTGGGGGTAACGGTATAATTGATGGATGCTTTTTTCTTGCCGGAATATTTAATTTCGGAAGCTACTTCGTCCTGGAAAAAGCCATGATCAACAAGATATTCCTGCAGTACTTTGGACGTATAATCAGGTTTGGCCTGGCTAAGTAATACGGGTGGCTCTCCCCATTTTTTTCGCAGTAAATAATTAAGCCCTTTCCCTTTGGGTTCTTTACCTAAATTATAGAGCCATAATTTGAAGGGCATGCCCAGGAATTTTCTGTTCCTGTTTGGACGGATCCTTTTGTTCATGCCGTCTTCCAAATTTGTATAGTCATTGGGTTTTTTCTTTGTGATCGTGTCATTTTCCCATTTCACAGCGCTACCGGTATACAGGCGATCTCCTTCCGGCACAGTGCGTGTAGTGCTACAGGAGCTGATCGCCAGGTATCCCAGGCAAAATATAATACAGCAGATGATATGGCTATTTGCTTTTAGCATCGGGCGTCGTCGTGTTTTTGTCGTCTTTCTTATCCTGTTTCGCGTTTTTCTTATCGCGGAGTTTCTGGCTTGACTTGTCTTTTTTAGTGCGTTGCAGAATTTCTCTGAATTCATCATAATCCATAATCAGCATAAATGCTACACCGGTTTCTACCACTTGCCCTTCAATGACTGTTTGATTATCATTACGCTGGTATACCCGGATCCTGTATCGACCGTCTCTGGATAGTTTATATTCTATGGAGATATCACCTACCAGTGAGCTGGCGTTTTGCTGATTACCCTGCAACATGATATTGGAACCAACGGATACGGTTAAACGATCACTGAAAAGGCTCTTTGATGCACCAATGTTAAGGTTGGTAGTTTCCTGTGCGGAGCCTGTGGAGTAGTCCTGCTGGTTTTGCAGGTCAAAATTCAGATCTACACCTTTTATGAGATTGCCAGCCAGGTTATTCAGTTGTTGAGAAAGAATTTTACTCACACTATTTTTTGCTGCCTGTCCTACACCGCCGCCACTACCGGCATCCAGGGTGCTCATGGGGTCATCCGGAATGAATGTATTCAGAATCAGGAGGCCCATTACCTGTTTATTTAATTCGGAAGGGACCTGGTTAATTTGTTTCAGGCGATTATATGGTGCGCCATTGAAAGCATTGCGATCTTTCTCTGCCATATCCAGCCGGAAACTGATATCTGGTTTCGACAGACTTCCCTTTATCATCAGATATACTTCAAAGGGAAGACGTTGTTTGTATTTGTTACGGTCTTCAGCAGACATGCTTCCCAGCTGATCCTGCACCAGGTCATAGGCCGGTGCATTAACCGTGTATTTGGCAGTAATATCCATATCGGCGTTGGTAGCATCGCCGTTAAAGGAAATGAAGCTGCCTTTTTCAATATCAAAAGAGCGTTTGATAAGCTGGTTCAGGGACATTTCATACTTGCCTTCAGATATTTCATAACGGCCGGTAAGACTCAACGTACTGCTGGGATCCAGTGTGGCGTTGATGCTGGCTGTACCCTTGGCCTGTACGTAATCACCATTTTGTTTATCAATAATAATCTTGATCACGGATGCTGGTGTAATATCTAAATTACCCGAGAAGATCATTCCCTTCAGCCTGGGATTCTGATATTTGAGACTATCCCGTTTTGCCAGCAGTGCGGAGTCTACCGGTTTTGATTTATCCACAAACTCCACCACTCCTTCCCTGTCTGCCAATCCGGGTGCATCTTCCGGCAGCATCACGGTTACACTTGATTTATCGCGCAGCTTCACGGTGGCGTCTATTTTGGGAAGATCCAGGGAGCCGCGGATCTTTACTTTACTATCAATGAATGCGGGCCCGTAAATCCACTGGTCCTGATTTTGTTGTTTGCCTAATGCCATGAAGTTATCTGCACTTACATCCAGGCTAAAACTATACTTCGTGAAATTAGTTGTGTTGATACGGCCATTCACCACCAATTCATTATTCAGGCTATCGGCAATGACGAGATTATTGAACAGCATACCTTTGTCGTCTATCAGAATATTTTCATCCTGCAGATGGAATGTGCTGCCAATAAAGTTGACCATACCTGCGGCATTATTAAAATGCAGGTTGCCTTGTACATGAGGGGCTGCTGTAGTGCTGGAAATATCAAACTTACCATCGGCATTACCAGACATACGGGACACACTACCCATAGTAAATGGCTCCATGATGGCCATGTTCAGGTTGTTGATATTCACATGGGCGTTAATGGTGCTGTCATAGGTGCCATCTACTTTTATGTCGTTATCATTACCGGTCAGTGCTGCCGTTAGCTTGTATTGATCCGGGCCATTGTTTTCCACATTAGCTTCCAGCGTTCCAAAGCGTGCATTCTTCACCGTTAGACTATCCACATTCAGTTTAGCGTGTATCAGGGGAGATTTGTTCCAGTTGTATACAGTTGCTTCCGCATTCAGCGTACCGCTAGCCAGCAATGTATCTGTAGCCAGCAGCCCGGTGATGGTGGATAGCTGGAAATTGGCAATATTGGCTTGTAACGCCGGAACCGCACCAGTATCGGCTTTGGTGGATACCTGTATGGATTGATTTCCCTGTGATAATTTAATATTAGCGGTATCCGGCGCGCCGTTTTTGATACGCAGGATATTATTTTCTGCTACAGTCCATTCCTGCTTGTTCAGCAGCAGTCCTGGCTTGAGAGATAACTGCATGACGTTATCTGCGAGGAAAGTGACTATACCACCCATCTTATATTTAGGTTGCCTTTTCACATCATCCAGTTGGAGATTGAAGTTGACCGCACCTGTATTGGCATGTGCAGTAAGGAAAGTATGGTACAGCGGGAAGCTGGGATGTTGCATGCGTGCCAGTGAAACATATACCTGCATGGAGGTATCCATGATGTGGGCTGATAGCTGTACACTATCTATCTGTAAAGAATCGTAATTGAGTTTAGGAACGGCTGCGTTTACAATAAGCAGACTGCTATCACTATTCAGGCGACCATTAATTATTAACGGCTGGTCCATCTGTAATGTGGGCAAGAGTGGTTTCAGGCTGTGCGGCCATACCAAAGAGCCATACCATTGTAGTTGTTGCCCTCCCGGTATTTTTACGATGCGGCCGGAATCTGCCGGCATCAATGGCTTTGTGATAATTTGAGAGAAAGCAGTACCAACTTTTGTATAATCGATATGCCCATTGGCAGTAATTAAGCCAAATGGACTTTTTAATGTGAGGTATTGCTGATCGTTATACTGTGCCAGCAGAGAGATGCTGTCCAGTGGAAATATATCTCCTTTGGTAGCAATTTGCCAGTCGGTTAAGAATGCTGTGCCTTCTATCCGTTGTGGCTCAATGCTATTGAAATCTGCAGCCAGATTACCTTTTAGCGTTAATGGTTTGGTGTACCAGTGGGTAGCATATAGATCTGCTTTTGTAAATGCCATATTTACTTTAAGCGCCTGAATAGTGGTATCTACCAGTTGGCCACTGAGGTCAAAAGTTGTGATGATGCTGCTATCTGCACTTTCTCCCTGTGCTTCAAACAGCCCTTTATTAATAACAGCTTTTACATTTACATCCTGGTACGTATAGGCGTTATAGGTAGCCTCGTTTAACTGAAGCGTTGCCCTGGCTATCATTTGTTTTAACGTATAGCCCTGACCGGTAGCGCTCAATTGTCCGGACATCCAGCCATAGGTAGTATCATACAACATGATACCGGGATTTGCGCGGAAGTAAGGTATACTCACCGTATAGCTGCTATGGATACTATCAGTGATATTGGTTAGCTGGGTATTAATGGTGGCATTAGCATAATCACTTTTCAGCTGTAGCTGTGTGAGCATGTTTTTTATACCACCTTTGAACATGCCGGTAATGATCATGTGGGGCGGTATCCGGGGAGTATCAGGGAGGGAGCCGGGAGAGAGCCAGGACCGGATTGGTTTGTTGCCGGACTCTATGAACAGGTTGGGTAAGTCTGCGTTGAGATGATCTACATCGGTAACATGTGTTATTTGTCCGTTTGTTGTTTTTATCAGGTTGCCTTCATGATCATTGATGTAGAGCTCTTTTATATTTAGTTCACCGAGGCTTCCTTTTAGTATAGCCGCCAGCGTTAGTTCCTTTTTCCATAGTGGTGCAAAATATTTATTCTTGCGGGCAGCGGGAACAAAGGGGAGCCATTCACCAAGGGCGATGTGCACGGAATCGAGGTTGGCATCCAGCCCCAGCTGATCCAGCTTATCTGAAACGCCGGACCAGGAAGGCGCGGTGATGGTTATTTGTTTTCGCAGGATACTTTTATTAGTCTGGAGCAGGAAATTTTTAAGTGCCAGGGTATGAGGTGTAAAGAGCACATCCATATTGGCTTTACGAATAGCAAACCCTGACCAGTCTTGCGCTGTAAGTGATTGCATCTCTACAATGATGCTATCCGGTTTATACTTAATGTTTTTGATTTTGCTGGAAAGGTGTGTGATTAGCAGGTGATTGTAATCCGGGTCTGGTCCGGCCGCTTTGGGAGCGGGTCCGCCGTTATCATAGCGGACGGCCAGGCGGTCCAGGTTTACCTGTGTAGCAAACAGCTGCCAGGTATTGGGGGTAGTGTCTAAGGGCGCCGGCGTTGAATCTTTTCCTGGTAACATCGCCAGCATACCATTGGAATTACTGATGGTGAGGTCGCCTATCTGGATACGGGTAGAATCCTGATCGATGTTGCTGTTACGCAACAGGAGGTCGCCAATCTGCCAGGCAGTACTAATACCGATGCCATCATTTGAGTAAAGGAAACTACTATTTTTGATCTGCAATTTCTTCAGCAGCAAATGAAACGTAGTACTATTGGTATCTACAGGAGGCGGTGGTGGCGCCGCTCCTGTTGTTGCCGGGGCAATATATTTTTGCCGGAAGAAGCCTTTCAGGCCATCTAACTGAATCCCTCTGAAAGCGTAAATACCATCATCTATCAATAAATCATCCGGATTTACATGAAGATTATCCCAGGTGACTACTGCGCTCATACCACCGGGAACATCGATATAGCTGACTTTTGTTTTATGTAACAAAATATCTTTTATCCGATACTGAAGTGTTGTACCTGTTGCCGGGGCAATGGTATCGGGCGTCGTTTTTTTACTGCTGAACGCATCTGCAATAAACTGGTAGTTGAAGGCACTATCTCCTTCGTGCCGGTAGACATTTACGATCAGGGTATCCCATTCCAGTTTATCTATTCTTAATTCGTTATTAAAAAATGATAAGAGGTTGTAATGTACTTTTAGTGCACCGGTATAGAGTAGTGCCTGATTGGAAGTATCGGCCACATATACATTGCGGAGTTCCAGGTATTGCCATCCGCGTGCGCGCAGATAACCGATCTTTACTTTTGTATGTAATTTTTGTTGCAGATAAAGTTCGCCTTGTTCCCGCAAATAATTCTGGACACCATTCAGTTGTAATAATAATACAGCCATTACGGGCAAAAGAAGCACCGCAACAATAATCCATATAAGCCATCGCCACCAGGGGCGGCCGTGTTTTTCTCCGGTTTCTGCTGGTTCTGTCACTATGATTTCTTACTATAGTAAATTACTGATATATAAACGTAAAAGCACGTTTATGGTTTACTTTACCGAAAGGATTGTGTTACCGGTGCGCTTGCTCAGGCGTATAACAAAATCCATACCTGGTGGTACAGAGGAATAATAGGTATTGCAAGGATACATTAAATACGGTAACGGACACACTATTTTTTGGGTGCCGGGAGAAAAACGGGGAGCGTAAAATAAGGTGGACGCGGGAGGAAATGGGGTGAAAATGAATGATTATTGTTTATACTTCGGGATCATCCACCCCTTGTTTTAACGCGTTTTTATCTTCTTTCTTAATTCTTTGTTTTACTTTATCCACATCTTCAGCTGGCGGTAAGGTTTCCGGTTTTACACCTCTTTCTATCAGAATTTTTCTAACAGCAGCATTGTTATCTACATGTTCTTCTGAGATATGGGTTTCGCCTTCCAGGTTTTTTTCTACTACATTATGACTGGTAAGTTCGGTCGCGAAATCTTTTGCCTTTATTGTTAATGTTGGCAGGAAATCAGCCAACGGTCTGCCATTCGGCACCTGCAATTTTTTCTTCATGTCCCGGGTATTAAAGCCTCCGAATAGGGCCTGATCACCCTTTGAGCGAATATTGGCAAAGCCCTTTTCATCTACACCTCTTTCATAGATAATACCAGATAAGGTTTTTTCGGATCTAGATAATTTTTCCCGGGCATTTACGCGGGCAATATCCAGTAATCTTTTTTCGATGATTTCCTGTTTGCGTGTTTGAACTGCGAAATAGGTTTGTGCGAAAGCAATGGGTGCTTTTTGTGCATCGCCACTTTGTGCAATAAGATAGCAGGCATAACGAGTCAATGCAAGATCTTGTAGTTCTCTTTTAGCATCACTACCAACATCAACCATTTTGCTGACATCAGCAAAATGGTCTGAAACGGCCAGCCCGCTTGTTTCACAGGAAATCTTTGCTTTTTCAATAACCTTTGAAAAATTTCTCCATTGTGTGTAGCCGAGAATTACTTGCAGTTCCCTGGCGCTCCAGCATTCAATGTTTTGGTGTACATAACAGGCCTGTTCAAATTGTTCAAACAGCGCTTCAATTAATTCCTTTTTCATGAAAAGAGGATTTAAAATTTATCTCACAAAATTGTGAAGCGCGAATATAAAGGTGGGTAAAAGGTAATTGGTTAACTACATCTTAATAGTCTCATATTGATCAATATTCATTTACTTCAATGTTGGTTTATTCCTTTGATTAAACCGGTATATATAATACTCCAGTTGATCTTTCTTTTCTTTATCTACTCTGAATTCATCCAGCAGTGAACTATCCTGGGGCAGGATATATTTTTTAAGATTGTAGGCAGATAATTCCAGTATCTGTCCGGTAACGATATTGACGACTTTTTTGAGTTGAACAGGAGTATTGATGCTGTTGACCGTCATGTCGGCCTGGTTAACGATGCCACGTGAGGGTTGCATAACATGCAGTTCATACATGCAGTAGTAGCCGAGTTCCTGTATTTTGTTCAGGCCATTGTCTTTGATATAAATATACTGACCATCGCAGAAGCCCCAGTAGTTTTTTATTTTATGCTCCTGCCCTCCTGCATCGCGGATGACGAGCTCGTTTCTGCTGGCAAGGAGATAGATCTGTGCGGCTGCGCTGCGGTTTTTGATAATCAGGTCACCTTCTTCCGAAGGGCTGTTAGTTTGAAATTCTTCAAAGGATTTATACAATCCTTTTTTCAGCGTCCGCGCATTGGTGATCAGGTCTGCCTGGTTCCTGTTCTGCGCTATAACGGGTATGGCCATCATAAGAAAGCTCCAAAAACACAACAGTTGTTTCATAAGGAACAAAAGTATCTGGTTTTAGGGGTGGTGGCAGGTGGAAATAGCTGAATGGGGGCTTTGTTTCTACTGATGTTGGATTTATGTCTTTAAATGCTGTCAGCATCACAGGAGAATTTAAAAAAATATAGGCCGGGTAAAAACCCGGCCCGGCTGAAGGTTACAACAAAATCTAAACCTGCTTATGAGAAAAATTTTGATTAGTACAATTTACTTATAATGCCATTGCCTGAAGTGAATGGTCTTTACTTTCCAGTTGGGAGCTGCCCATCAGGAATTCGTCCACTTTTCTTGCACACTCACGACCTTCGCTTATTGCCCACACCACCAGTGATTGTCCGCGGCGCATATCGCCGGCAGTAAACACTTTAGGAATGGAAGTGAGGTAATCTTTTTCTGTCGCTTTTACATTGCCACGTTCATCTTTTTCTACTTCCAGCTGATCGAGTAATCCGGTATGTTGCGGATGTACAAAGCCCATAGCCAATAAAGCCAGTTCGCAGGGTACATCTCTTTCAGATCCGGGTACTTCGGTGAACTTTGCCGGTCTGCCATCTGCGCTGGCTGACCATTGCAGGTCTACCAGGCGCAATGCTTTCAGGTGGCCGTTATCATCGCCGATAAAGGCTTTGGTAGCAATTGCCCACTGACGGTCAGCTCCTTCTTCGTGAGAAGAAGATGTTTTTAATACCATCGGATAAGTAGGCCATGGCATATATGATGTACGTTCACCCGGAGGCTTAGGCAACAGTTCCAGTTGTGTGATGCTCACTGCACCATGACGGTTGCTGGTGCCCACACAGTCGGAGCCGGTGTCTCCACCACCTATTACCACTACATTTTTGCCGGAAGCCAGTATATCGCTGCCTTCTACTGCAATATTGCTTACTCTCTTATTTTGCTGTTTCAGGAAATCCATCGCGTAGTGCACACCTTTCAGCTCACGACCAAGAATAGTCAGGTCGCGTGGAATGGTAGAACCGCCGGCCAGTACGATAGCGTTGTATTCTCTCAACAGATCATTAGTACTAACGTTCACACCTACGTTTGCATTGCATTGAAACACCACTCCTTCTTCTTCCATCAGTTTCACGCGACGGTCAATGATCCATTTTTCCAATTTGAAATCAGGGATGCCATAGCGTAAAAGCCCACCTGGTGCGTCATCGCGTTCAAATACGGTTACAGTATGTCCGGCGTAATTCAGTTGTGCTGCTGCTGCCAGCCCAGCCGGGCCGGAGCCTATCACTGCTACTTTTTTTCCGGTGCGCATACGTGGTGCTTTGGCCTGTACCAGGCCTTTATCAAAAGCAACCTCTATGATATGTTTTTCTATTTCTTCAATAGCTACCGGCGGTTGATTGATACCCAATACACAAGCGCTTTCGCAGGGTGCCGGGCAAATACGTCCGGTGAACTCCGGGAAGTTATTGGTAGCGGTAAGAATATCATATGCATCTTGCCAATCCTGGCGGTATACAGCGTCGTTAAATTCCGGTATCACGTTGCCGAGCGGGCATCCGCTGTGGCAAAAAGGCACACCACAATTCATACAGCGTGCTGCCTGTTGATTCAGTTTGTTATCAGGGAAGCGTTCTACAAACTCATTGTAATGGCTTACCCTTTCCCGGGGATCCGCTTTCCCGGGCAACTCGCGTGTAAATTCCAGGAATCCTGTAGGTTTACCCATAATTTTCCTCCACAAGTCCCTTACCTGCAAGGGATATTTTGATGATGAATGTTAATTGTTTGTTCCTTAGCGACCTACTTTTTGTCCCAGCACTTTTCCTGATTTCAGCACAGCCTTGTATTCTTTCGGGAATACCTTCACAAAGTGGCGTAGCTGATTTTCCCAGTCTTTCAGGATAAACTTAGCCACTGTACTGTTCGTATAGGCGTGATGTTTAGTAATCAGATCCTGCAGCATTGTTACATCTTCCTGATCCAGCGGGTCCAGGTCAATCATATCTCTGTTACAGTGATTAGCGAAGGACCCCTTCACATCATATACATAAGCAATACCACCGCTCATGCCTGCACCGAAGTTGCGACCGGTTTCACCCAGGATCACCGCTTTACCATTGGTCATGTATTCGCAACCGTGATCGCCCACTCCTTCTACTACCACAGTAGCGCCGGAGTTACGTACGCAGAAGCGTTCGCCGGCTTTCCCGCGGATGTAGGCTTCTCCGGATGTTGCACCATAGAAGCAAACGTTGCCCGCAATAATATTTTCTTCCGCCTTAAATCCTGCTTCACCCTGTGGGTACAGTATCAGCTTGGAACCAGATAATCCTTTACCAAAATAATCATTTGCTTCTCCTTCCAGTTCCAGCGTTAATCCTTTAGTTGTAAAGGCGCCGAAGCTTTGACCGGCAGAACCGATGAATTTGAAGTGCAGTGTATCTTCCGGCAACCCTTCGCTCTTGTAGCGTTTGGATATTTCGTTGGACAAGATAGTACCGATAGTACGATCTGTATTCTTAACCGGGAATTGCTGATACACCCTGGTCTTCTTTTCCAGCGCAGGCTGTGCTGCTTTAAGCAGTTGCCAGTCTATCACTTCACTGATGCCATGATCCTGTTCTTCCTGTTTGTACAGGCCGGTTTCAGCGGCAGCAGCTTCTTTATATAATATTGGTGACAGATCAATTTTTTGTGTTTTCCAGTTGCTGATATTCTCACGCACCTGCAAACATTCTACTTGTCCCACCATTTCATTGATAGTACGGAAGCCCAGGTCTGCCATGATTTCGCGGAGTTCTTCCACCAGGTAGGTGAACAGATTTACCACGTGTTGCGGATCACCGGTAAAGCGTTTGCGCAAATCAGCATCCTGTGTGGCTACGCCTACGGGGCACGTGTTTACATGGCATTTACGCATCATGATACAACCTTCTACCACCAGTGCAGCAGTTGCCACACCCCATTCCTCTGCACCTAACAAAGTGGCAATGGCAATGTCACGGCCGGTTTTCAGCTGACCATCTGTTTGTACTACTACCCTGCTACGGAGTTTGTTTTTTACGAGTGTCTGGTGTGTTTCTGCCAAACCGAGTTCCCATGGGAGTCCTGCGTGTTTGATAGAACTTACGGGAGATGCACCGGTACCGCCATCATGACCAGAAACCAGTATCACATCGGCATGTGCTTTGGCCACACCGGCTGCGATAGTACCCACACCTGCTTTGGATACCAGCTTTACGCTGATACGTGCAGCGCGGTTGGCATTTTTCAGATCATAAATGAGCTGTGCCAGATCCTCAATAGAATATATATCATGGTGTGGTGGCGGAGAAATCAGGCCTACTCCGGGTGTGGAGTGTCTAACTTTTGCAATCCAGTCATCCACTTTATGACCGGGCAGTTGTCCGCCCTCGCCGGGTTTAGCACCCTGCGCCATTTTAATTTGTAATTCGTCGGCATTGGTCAGGTAATAGCTGGTTACCCCGAAACGGGCGCTGGCTACCTGTTTGATGGCAGAGCGCATAGAGTCGCCGTTTGGCAGTTGCTCATAACGCAGCTCATCTTCTCCACCCTCACCGGTATTGCTTTTTGCACCAATGCGGTTCATGGCAATGGCCAGTGTGGAGTGTGCCTCGTGAGAAATAGATCCAAAGCTCATTGCACCCGTAGCAAAACGTTTGAAGATGCTGCTGGCTGGCTCTACTTCATCTATTGAAATAGAAGTACGGTTACGCCTAAACGAAAACAGACTACGTAATGTGCAGGCTTTCTCGCTTTGTTCGTTTACCGCTTTTGAATATTTTTTGAAAGCGCTGTAATCACCCATGCGGGTAGATAACTGCAGATAGTGAATAGTAGTAGGATTAAAGAGATGGAATTCTCCTTTACGCTTCCACTGATACACGCCGCCTTCTGTTAAACGCTGTACAGGAGTTTCTTTACGACCGTAGCCCATCCAGTGTTTCGCCAGTGTTTCGCGTGCAATATCATCAATGCCCAGGCCCTGAATGCGGGAAACGGCACCGGTGAAATATTTATCAACAGTTTGCTGATTGATACCCAGTATTTCAAAGATCTGTGCGCCCTGGTAAGATTGCAGGGTAGAGATGCCCATTTTTGAAAATACTTTCAACAGGCCATCGCAAATAGCTTTGATATAATTTTTCTTGAGTTTATCTACATCGAGTGCTGTATCCAGTTTGTTATTCAGCTTCATATCGCGGATAGTGCTGAGTGCCAGATATGGATTGATGGCAGTAACGCCAAAGCCCAACAGACAAGCGAAATGATGCACTTCCCATACATCACCGGCTTCTACGATCAGTCCTACCTGTCCACGGTAACCCTTACGGATCAGATGGTGGTGTACAGCAGAAGCAACCAGTATAGAAGGAATAGCAGCGTGTTCAGAATCGATAGCACGGTCAGAGAGGATGATTACTTCAAAACCATCTTCTACTGCATCTACTGCGTAACGGCAAATGCGGGCCAGTCCTTTTTCCATGGAGCCGGGTTTACCGTCTGCCTTGAAATAGGTATGTAATGTTTTGGCCTGGAACAAACCGGTATCAATACTGCGTATTTTTTCCAGTTCGTGGTTGTTGAGAATCGGATGATGCAACGCTAAACCATGGCAGTGCAGCGGATCTTCATCCAGCAGGTTACCATTGTTACCGACAAAGGTCGCGAGCGACATTACCAGTCTTTCCCTGATAGGATCAATAGGAGGATTGGTTACCTGTGCAAATAATTGTTTGAAATAGTTGCAGAGATGTTGCGGCTGATTGCTCAGTATCGCCAGTGGCACATCTGTACCCATGGAGCCGATGGGCTCTTTACCATCAATAGCCATTGGGGCAATGATGGCATCCAGGTCTTCCGTGCTGTAACCGAATGCACGCTGGTATTTAAAGATCTGGTCGTGCAAGAGGTGACTAAAGGTTACTCTTGGCTCTGGCAGCTCTTCCAGACGGATTTTATATTTATTCAGCCATTCTCCGTAAGGTTGCTGGGAGCAGATCTGTTGTTTCAGTTCTTCATCACCAATGATACGGCCCTGTTCCATGTCTACAATAAACATTTTACCAGGTTGCAGACGGCCTTTTTCTTTTATATTCTTAGGATCGATGGGCAATACTCCGGCTTCAGAAGCCATGATTACGCGATCGTCTTTAGTTACAACAAAGCGGCTGGGGCGTAATCCGTTACGGTCCAGGGTAGCGCCAATGATTTTTCCATCGGTGAAGGAAATGGAAGCTGGTCCATCCCATGGCTCCATAAGCGAAGCATGATATTCATAGAATGCTTTCTTTTCTTCTCCCATGTCTTCATTGCCGTCCCATGCTTCCGGAACGAGCATCATCATTACATGCGGCAGTGAGCGGCCTGTCATGGTGAGCAGTTCAATTACATTATCCAGGCTGGCAGAATCGGATTGGCCTTCTTCCACAATAGGAAGCAGCATATCCATTTCTTCAGGGGTGAAATATTTGGACACAAAGTCTCTTTCACTGGCACGGAGCCAGTTGAGGTTTCCTTTGAGTGTATTGATTTCACCGTTATGTGCAATATATCTGTAAGGGTGAGCCAGTCTCCAGCTGGGGAACGTATTAGTAGCAAAACGGGAGTGAATGAGGGCGAAGGCCGAAACCATCTTTTCATCACTGAGGTCGGTATAATAATGACGTACCTGGTAGGTGGTCAGCTGTCCTTTATATACTATTGTTTTATAAGAGAGCGATGCAATATAGAACAGTGACTTTTCTTTAGGCACTGTATTGCGCACTGTTTTAGAAATGTAGTTACGGAGTACAAATAATTTGCGCTCAAAAATTTCCGGATCACTGATATGATAAGGGCAGGCGATAAATACCTGTTCAATTTCCGGTTCTACAGACAGGGCTGTTTCGCCGATGCCGTCCGGACGTACCGGTACTTTACGATAGCCAAGAATTTCCAGGCCCAGTTTCTCTGCGCTACGTTGAAATATTTCACGACATTCTTCACGCCAGCGTGGCTCTTTCGGAAAGAACACCATGCCTACACCGTATTTTCCAAATTCCGGCAGACGGATACCCAGTTTCAGGCATTCATCATACAAGAACTCATGTGGCATCTGAAACAGTATTCCTGCACCATCACCCGTATTTTGCTCACAACCGCAAGCTCCGCGGTGTTCCATGTTTTCCAGCATGGTTAAAGCATCACGAATAATATGGTGAGATTTACGGCCTTTAATATGGGCAGTAAATCCTGTTCCGCAGGCATCATGTTCAAATTCCGGACGGTATAAACCTTGCGTTTGCTTCACTTCATCCATTTGGTTTAGATTTTTTGCTTTGGCACACTCTCCCCCTTAGACTTGCGCCGAGGGTGATGGTGTACGATATAATTCGGGAACGGTTTAAAGATACTAAAGGAATGCGGTATTTTTTGTATAAACTTTTGTTAGATGGCTAAAATTTAGAAAAAGATAAAAATAGAAGACTATTTGTTGGAATTTTTAAAAAAATGAAAGCTCATTAGGGTAAAATTGAATCAGATTTGCTGGTAACCAGGGCTTTTTATTAGCTGAAGATTAGCACAATTTTACAAGGGATACTTGATGACATTGGATCTGCCGGTGATTTATGCTCTTTTTCTTTAATTTAGCGATATGTCTGATTTATGCTTCCTGGCCAAAGTAATTACCTATATCTGTTATCATATAAAATATTTTAACCAACAGGCATCTTCCGGGCATTCCTACGGAAAAGGAAGTAGATCAGCATGGGATTGATTTAGGCGAGATGAACACCAGGCTGTTGCAGAAAGTAGAAGAGCTAACGTTGTATCTGATTGAACAAAGTAAAAAGATAACTATCCTGGAAGACGAAGTAAAGGGGCTGAAGAAAAAGGAATAAATGCTGAGGGGGTGACCCAAAAATAAAATTTAGTACTTGCAAGAGTATTTTTTTACTAGCTACTGTATAAAAAAACAGGCTCAATAATCACTTACCTAATCTGGTAGATTATTGAGCCTGTTAATTGAAGGTTGTGCAACAGTCACTTTTGGGTTAGCCCCTTGGTGTTTTAATATTTTATTGCAAATGACTTACAGATTGATCCATGGACCGTAGCCATTGGCTTTTGTCCAGGTTCGCTGCATCAGATTATCACTAGGACCTTTAGCAAAGATATCTATCGACAGCGAATCGGTTGATGCTGTAGCAGGCGCTGAATAGATACTGGCGCCAATACTTTCCCAGTTTTTCCAATTGGTAGTTGTAGACCAATTGGTAGTGATGAGCTGATGGTTGGCGCCTAAGGCGAAAACATCTACATTGAGGTATCCTCTCGCAATGGCAGCCGGAGCAGAGTAAATAGTACCCCCTAAATTGCCCCATACCGTTCTGTCAGATTCTTTTGTCCAGATTCCCTGTACCATATGGTTGCCTGCATCCTGCGCATACATCTCAATAGAATTGGGGTAACGGGAAGTGCCGGAAGCGGCAGAAGACACGTTTATATTGAAGCTCTGCCATTCATGCCAGCCTTCACCCTCTACGTAATAAATGGTTTGCAAAACATCGTTGGCGCCTCTCACTAAAACATTGATGAAGTCAGCGGCTCTGGATTCAGCGTTTGGCGCTGAATAGAGATAACCGCCAAGATTTGTCCATTGACTCCACCCCCCGTTGAGCGTCCAGGTTTTGAAGATCAGGTTATTGGAAGCTCCTCTCGCAAAAACAGCTATACTGTTTCCATCTCTTGAGGTAGCTGAAGGATCTGAAGTAAGATTACCACCCAGATCATTCCAGGCTGACCAACCGGTACCAGGAGTATATACTTTCTCCAGCAAGGTGTTGGTCTGACTTCTTAAAAACAAATGGAGTTCTTTGGTGCCTTTTCTATAGGTGGCGGTTGGAACATAGAAATTGCCTGGTGTATTTCCGTAGAAATAATTTAATGCCACCACATCATTCGGATTAAACGGATGATCCTCGTTATTCAAACAACCTGACAGCCAGCTGAAAGCCGCTCCACTGGTGGGCGTTCCGTCAATTTTGATTAGGTCTGTTTGTGTATCACCTGTTTTAGTTACCTGTTTATAAGTACAATTGTAAGAATTATTAACGTAGGTAGTATGCCTTAAACCAATGGCGTGGCCAATTTCATGAGCCATCAGTGTAGCCAGCCGTTTTTCGTCCGGGTTGTTACCCAACGTTGTTATATCCAACAGTACCGGGCTGGAAGGAGTCCTGGAAGCAGCAGAATAGGCAGGCGTTAAAGCCAATACGCCGTTACCCAGCGTACTATCCTTGATTTCAATATCTGCATCCGACCTGTTGGCCACTTTTTTAAAAGTAATACGCAGGTTGAGCGCATTGTACCTGGCAATAACAATATCTGCTGCACTTACATAAGCGGCTGGCAAACCTGCTACAGAAATATTGATAATACGCGGCAATGCCGTGAGTGTATATGATAACTTGTACTGGTCTGCTTCTGCGATGAAAAGTGTGGTATACCCCTGTTTGGTTTCCAGGTCTTTCTCTGTTAAAAAAAGATCTCCTTCCACAATATAGCCACCAGTTACCTTTGCCACATTCAGCGTATCAAAACCCAGTGCATTGATTTTCCCGATAGTGGAGGCAGTTATTTTGTTGCCATCTTCCGGGGTGGGTGGATCTTTCTTACAGGCAGATAAAAGGACCGCACCTGCTGCGAAGCAGGTGAAAAATTTAATGAATAAATTCATAGTTAAGTAAGTGTTTTCAGATAATCAGTACTTGTTGTGATATAGCGTTAATGTATGTGTTATAGGCACGTAAGGGTATTAACATTCAAAAATAAACAGAATTATTTATTTCTAAAATTTATTTAAATCATGATATGTTCATCTTTGAGTCCCCATTCATTAAGGCTCAAACTGAAAAACTGTCTTACCATTTTTTATCTGCACGCGTAAAGGCTCGCCCAGGAGGCTTTCGTTTTGCATTCTGTCCAGTGCGGTTACAAGATAGGTATATGTTTTACCCTTTACATAATTCACATCTTTAAATTCCGGATCGGACGATTGTTCCAGTATACTGATTATTTTCGTAGGGTCGCTGACGTTAACCGGTTCATTTTGCTCAAAACGGTATAGTACATATTGTTTGGTATGACCGCTGGTATCGTCATCGGCCCAATGTATCTCCAGTCCGCCGGGTCGTTCAAAGGCATCAATAAAATAAGGGGCCTCCGGTGTTTGTTGGGGTAGCCAGGACATAACAGGTCTGAGAGCAGGGAATTTATAAACACCTTTACGCAGCGCATCTTCTATGCCGAGCGGATTTCCCCTGAAAGAGGCGGCACTGTAAAAAATGCTTCCCTGAATAGTATTTAATGTTCTGGCTTCTTCTATCTGTGCCGGCAGTTCATTGGGATTTTTCCAGGCGGCATTGCTGTTAATGCGGTACACCCCATGTCCAATATATACCTGCCGGCCATAGCCATGTTGTCCCCACCAGTTTAAGAGTACCTCGTAATCGGCCAGCCGGTGCCCGCGTTCCCAATATAATTGTGGCGCTACATAATCTATCCAGCCTTTTTTTAACCATTTGAGGATATCCGCATATAAATCGTCATAATTGGTTTGCCCACCTTTGGTGTAAGACCCTTCCGGATCTTTATCTTTATTACGCCAAACGCCAAATGGGCTGATACCAAATTTAACCCAGGGCTTTTCCGCTTTGATGGCTACACTCAGCATTTGTATAATGGCATCTACGTTGGAACGGCGCCAATCATCTTTCATCATGTTATTGCCGTACTGACGATAGGAATTATTGTCTGGAAATTCCTTCCCGGGAGCGCGGTACGGGTAGAAGTAATCATCGAAGTGTACGGCATCAATATCATAACGCTTTACCACATCACGGATCACTGCCGTCACATACTGGCGCACTTCCGGAATGCCCGGATCAAAATATTTCTTGTTATCGTACGTCAAAAACCATTGTGGCTTAAGGCGGGTGATATGATTAGGAGCGATGCTGCTGCGGCTGACATTGAATACAGCACGGTAGGGATTAAACCAGGCATGAAACTCCATGCCCCGTTTATGCGTTTCTTCCACCATAAACTGCAGGGGATCATAATACGGATTTGGCGCCTGCCCCTGTACACCGGTGAGGTATTCGGACCATGGTTCATAGGGAGAGGCATAAAATGCATCTGTAGCCGGACGAACCTGTACCACAACGGCATTCATCCCATTGTGCTGTTGCTGGTCAAGTATAGCAATGAACTCCTGTTTTTGCTGTTCTGTACTTAAGCTGCGTTTTGATGGCCAGTCAATATTTTCCACGGTGGCTATCCACACGGCTCTTAATTCCCGTTTGGGCGGCAACTGTGCCCATGCCTGCTGCATAAAGACTATCCATAGGATCGCGCCTGCTATAAATTGCTTCAACATCTGCCTTACTTTAAATCCGTAAAATGCGAAAATAGCAAAAAGCAAGTCTGTTGCGTTATAAATATGTGATTCTTATGTGGATAGGGGTTATTTTTTCAGGTAGAGAATCAAGGGAAGAATTTATGAATAACGTTTTCTATGAACCATTGAGGGAGCTGTTCCTGTAAGATGTTTAAGTCTTCTCCTTCTTTAGTTGCAATCATCTTTAAATCATTTGAGTTATCAAAAAAGTAGGCCTTATCGACCAAGGCTGTAGCTCCAGCGAGATTATCCAAAGATTTAGGGTAACGACTAATAATACTTTTTTCTGGTACAGCGTGGCCTGCTTTTGAAATTCTGTTTTTGACCCGTGATATGTTTATTGCCGGTGTTGTTGTAGCAATAAAATATAAATATGTTTTATAACCCAATGTCTTTGCATGTTTTATCTCATCTAATTTCGAAGGATGGGACATGACAGTTTCAAAAGAATAAGTTTGGCCAGATAATAAAAGTTGATTCCTCAGGAAATCTGCAATTAGCGCTCCGATATAGCCTCCGGGAACATCATAAGGAGTTAGTAACTGTAATAAATTATTTTTCACACTTACGGCATCCTTAAAGAGAGACATGTTTATTTTAGCGAAAAAGGAACTTTTGTTTAAAAAGGCCTCCCACTGATTGGGAACGATGGAGAGCTGATAATCTTCAAAGTTCAGGAATCGTTTTTCCTGCAAATCTTTTTCAAGATTATCTGCATTAATAAAATAACCTACCCGTATAGGCTTTCCCGTTATTTCATTGATTTCCTGCCGGAGTGATGTAAATAAGGTAGACTTGCCAGAACCATTAGGCCCACCAATGATTCTCAATCGTTTAGTTAACACGTTTAATGATAAATTTTTTTTGTGTTATTTTAACAAATGGGTTTTCCAGTTCTTCTACCAGCTCTTCTTTTCCGTCAGGATATAACTTTATTACACTTGTACCTTTAAGGATTGTTATAGGGAGACCGAGAGCGAGGGATTCTCTTGCGGCTTTATTACCGGCCTTTTCAGCTGCTCTTTTCACCAGTTCATCTTCTTCCCTGTCTTCTTCCAGTGTTTTATTGATATCTTCCATAAAAAAACAACTTTCTTAAAGTTACGTAGAATTAAACACTTATACCTCCTTATTCACCTTTACGTTAAAAGTTGGCGGGGTATAATCTTCCGGTAAATAATCAGCCGGAATAGTTGTTGTATTCCCATCTCTCTGGGCGCGGTAATGCGGCGACATAATTTCTACACCGGCAGCATTAAACTGATCCTGAATATTCTGATGAAGAGAGGAATAGATAAGTGCCATTTTGTGTGACTGATCAGTGTAAGCATTGATTTCATAGGCAACATAAAAATCATCCAGGCCGGTTTGCAGTACAAACGGTGGGCGGTCTTTAAGGATACCATCTGTGGCAAGGGCGGCGTTGATCAGCAATTCATGGATCTGTTTCCACGGAGCATCATAGCCAATTGTAACAGTGGTGTGCAACACCAGTCCCAGCTCTTTACTGGAAGAGGTGAAATTGATAGTATGCCCGCTGAGTATACTGGCATTAGGTACTGTGATTTCTTCATTCTTGATAGTCAGTAACCGTGTCACCAATAAATTTTTCTCTATCACCTTGCCGGTGATCTCTCCTATCTTCACTACATCTCCTATCTTGAATGGGCGCATGTAGGTAATAACGAAGCCGGCAATCACATTGGAGATGGCGGATGATGAGCCGAGCGAAAACAGGATACCCAGAAAAACAGAGACTCCCTGAAAAATTTTTGAATCAGATCCCGGCAGATATGGGAAGATGACTACAAACATAAAGGCATACAGCAAAAATTTGATACCACTTGCGGTGGGTCTGGCCCAATCTGCATAAAACCCTTTGATAGTGAGATTGGCAGTGGCTACTTCTTCAGCGAGATAGTTCACCAGTTTTATCAGGTACCGAGTAACAAAGTATATCACCAGTATGGTGAGTAATTTAGGGAGATAATGCAGCAGTCCTGTAAATATGGACTTGATAGGACTCAGTGTCCAGTCAATGAGTTTGTCGGCGATGCCTTTGGTCCAGGGAAAAATGCTGAAAACAAAAGGCAACGTGATATAAAAAATAAACAGGATCAGGACTATCCGTGCAACGCGCAATGCATTAAAGGCAAGCCCGATCTGCTTCTGCTGGTTGAGCAAGGCATAGTCTTTTACTTTTACGCCTTTAAAATAGCGGTCTTTATCCCTTATTATTTTAGCCCGTACCCGTTTAAACAAACGGTTGATCCAATATACGATGGTGCCAAATATTACCAGGATTAATAATAGCCACGCAATGCGTATCAGGATGTTTTGTAAGCTGTTTTCCTTTTTCTGTTGCAGAATGCTTTTACGGATGGTGGCTGCATAGTCTTTGGCTACCTGCATTTTATCCTGGTTTAACCAAAGGGCGTCATCATCCGTAATCGTCAACAGGATCAGGTCATTGTATGCCACATCCACATTGTTTTCATTGGGCACTACAATTACAGAATCGGGAGAAAAGAAAGGATCTGCTTCCAGCCGTTCCAGTTTTACAACAATATTCTGTGCTCTTTCGCTGGGGCGCAGTGGGCCCAGCCTGTTATAAACATAGAAGAGTGTATCACCGAAGGGACTTACAGGAAAGCCGCCGTGAAAGGCTTTCAGGCGATCAATATTTTGTTGGCGGACTACTTTTTTAAGGGAGTCGGCCTGTTCAAAAGCCGTCAGTTTTTGTTGCAGCTCTTGTTTGCGTTGGTCGTTGTTGTTTTTTATTGATAACAGTTGTTCTTCCAAAGCCTGTTTCTGCACTGCATCTGCTTTGAGGAGGGAATCGCTTTCCCGGAGCAGGCGGGTAGTGAGTACCAGTTGCGTATCCGTAAGAGAGTCACGGGAGGCTTTACTGCTGTCTGTTTGCGCGGTGCAAAATAAGAAGAAGGTAACCAGGATGCCGGTTAAAAAAAGGGTATAAACAACTCTCATTCCCGAAGCTTTTATTTAAAGTACGGAAAATTCCTGTAGCGGGCCAGGCAGCATATCAAAATGTGTGAAAATTTATAAAAGCGGGCGTGTTGGAGTTATCCTACACTTGTCTTTTCGTGTATTGGCTGTAATCGGGCAATATCGCTTCATACTCCTGGTGCATGAGTGGTGAAGTGAGCAGAAAGTCTGCGGATGCGCGGTTGCTGGCCATCGGAATGTTCCATACTACGCCCAGGCGAAGCAGGGCTTTGATATCCGGATCATGGGGTAATGCTTCCATTGGGTCCCAGAAGAAGATAATAACATCCAGTTCTCCTGTAGCTACCAGGGCACCAATTTGCTGATCGCCGCCCAGTGGGCCGCTCAGCAGTTTTCTTACAGATACGTCCAGCGCCTGTTCTATGAGTTTGCCGGTAGTGCCGGTGGCATATAGTTCATGGCGACTCAGCACAGTTTTGTTATAGATGGCCCACTCTATCAGTTCGGCTTTCTTATGGTCATGTGCGATCAGGGCAATCCGTTTGCGTGCTTTTAAAACTTTAGTTGTTTGCATATCTGCTACAAAAGTAACAAGTGACACGCAATAAATAAATGTAGATTTTATTTAATGTTGTGGGCGTCTATCGTTCATATCCAGTGTGGCGAGGTCGCGGTCAAAAATATAGAGGCCACCTTTATCTTCCCCTATGAGCTTTAATTTATCCAGGATGAGCCTTGCCAGTCGCTCTTCTTCGATCTGTTCTGTAACATACCACTGTAAAAAGTTGTGGGTAGCATAATCCTTTTCACCCAGGCACATATCTACCAGGTTATTAATTTCTTTGGACACGAGTAGCTCATGACTAAACACATGTTCAAAAATGGCATGTATATTTTTAAACTTCACCGTTGGCTGCTTCAGCGCCGGCACCAGGCCATGACCGCCCCGTTCGTTAATGAATTTCAGCAGTTTGAGCATATGTGCTCTTTCCTCATCGGAGTGGCGGTATAAAAATTGGGCAATGCCGTTATATCCCTGGACTTCAGACCAGGAGGCCATTGCCAGATAATACTGGGAAGACGCTGCTTCCATTTCCACCTGTTGATTGAGTGCTGTTTCGATTTTTGAAGAAAGTTCTTTCAATAACATGACAAATAATTTTGCCTGGGTGAAGTGAAATGGCAGTGGGCAGGGGATATCATTTATGCCTATAACGAGATTGTAAAATTCAATGGGGATTCACATAAAGGCGTCCTGAAATTCTGCCTGAAAAACGCTACCTTTGCGTAAGTAAATTAGGATAAAATGATTAAAACAGGAAATCCGATCATCAGTATATATACAGAAATGACTCCCAACCCGGAAACCATGAAGTTTGTGGCAAACAAACTGCTGTACCCAGGTAAGAGTATTGATTTCCCGGATGAAGCCAGCGCCAAACCGTCTCCTTTAGCCATGGAGCTGTTTAGCTTCCCTTTTATAAAGGGCGTATTTATTATGGCTAACTTTATTACGCTTACAAAAACCAGCGAAACTGACTGGAACGATATAATTCCTACGGTAAAAGCCTTCCTGAAAGAATATCTGGAAGATACCCGTCCTATTATCAACGAAGATGAAGTAGTTATTACTAAATCTACTGCGAGCAATGAGGTGAGTGCTGATGACACGGATGTGGTAAAACGTATCAAGGAGTTACTTGAAAACTACGTGAAACCTGCTGTGGAAATGGATGGCGGCGCCATTCAATTCAAAGATTATAACGACGGCACGGTAACCCTGATGTTACAAGGTTCCTGTTCAGGCTGCCCCTCCTCCATGATTACGCTCAAAGCCGGCATTGAAGGCATGATGAAGCGTATGATCCCGGAAGTGAAGGAAGTTGTGGCAGAAGCAGAATAAGCCATAGTTGAGTGAATGATAGTGTTAAACAAAAGCACAGTCTTATGGCTGTGCTTTTTTATTTAGCCTTTTTTAGCTTTTAGCTATTAGTCGGGTTAAATAAAATGAATAAATAATAAAAACTGATCACTAAAGGCTAAGCGCTAACAGCTAATCACTAATGAAAGGATTATTAGTACTACTAACAGGTCTGGCTATTGCCATACAACCTATACAGGCACAAAGAAAGAAAAGCGTGGACAGCTCCGCAGCCATCATTACCTACGGCTTTAGCAGCAACGGTAAAGCTACTCCCGGCAACGGATTACAACTGATCATTGATCATAACCGTGCCCATCTCCTTCCCGGCGACAAAAAACAAAAAGAACAACAATACCTGCAGCTGGATGAAAAGTCAAGCTGGCAGGTACTTGATATTCCTAACGGAAACGTATATACGCTGAAAAAACCGTTCGGCGAATACGTACAACCGGAGCTGTTACCAGATACTGCTACTATTCTGGGGTATGTATGTAAAAAGGCAAAACTGTTTATCCGTTCCAACACGATAGAAGTATGGTACACCAATGAATTGGCGCTGAAAGGTACGCCCAGTATTACTATCGCGCCCGGCCTTGGACTGGTGCTCAAAATAGTACGTAACGGCAATAGCGAAACAATAGCGAAAAAGATTGAATACCGTAAAATAACGTCTGCCGAACTGGCCTGGCCCACTAATACCGGTCAGCTGGTAGATGATGCCGCCTACATGCGTCAGGTGATAGACAGCCGATACACTACCCTGCCTGTTTTTAGCCAGGAGCAGATTAGCTGGGGCAACAATGCCATTAATCCTGCCGGAGAGCAATTGGACCAAACGTATCATTACGCCGGCGGCACCCTGATTCTTAAAAAGGTGAAACTGCCGGCTCCTCAAAAAGGTGAAACACTGTTTGCAGAACTCACACAATATTCTAACGGAGATGCTTACGACAGAACCGGCTCCGTGTTTATGATCCCGGTAGACAAAGCCACTTCCTTTCTGGATGGCTTGCAAAAAGGCGTAGGTGCGTTACCGTTATTTACCGCTGCAAATGGTAAGAAATACCAGGGCATGGTAGCCACCGATAATTATTTACCGGCACTGGAAATACTGCGTTTCTTCACACCTTTTGGGGTGCATCATTTTAATAACCAGGTAAAGATACAAGGCTATAACTGGGCCGACTCCGTGATCTATAAACAAGATATCACAGAGCTGCAAAACCGCCTGCAGGGCGAAGTGTGGATAGGTGTATATATTGGTAACTATGACAAAGGCGGGCATAAAGTAAGTCTCAGTTTTAAATATTATCCCGGAGATGGAGAAGATGAAAACCGCCCTTCTCCTGATTGGATCTCTCCTGCATTTAATACTACCAACCTGATGGAAATGGCAGGACAGGAATATGCAACGCTTTTTGACAAAGACTCTCTGAGCGTTACGGTGAATATTCCTGAAGGTATTAAAAATATACAGTTACGTTATATCACTACCGGCCATGGTGGCTGGGGCGGTGGGGATGAATTTAATCCCAAACAAAATGAAATTTTTGTAGATGGCAAACGCGTCTATCATTTTATTCCATGGCGTACGGATTGTGCTACTTATCGTTTATCCAATCCGGCTTCAGGCAATTTCGGTAATGGGCTGTCTTCTTCTGATCTGAGCCGCTCCAACTGGTGTCCGGGCACACTTACCTCGCCTGTATTTATTTCGTTGCCGGACATTACACCCGGCCTGCATACGATCAAAGTGGCCATCCCGCAAGGGAAGCCGGAAGGCAACAGCCAGAGTTTCTGGAATGTGTCTGGCACTTTGATGGGCGTAAAACAGTAAAAAAAATTACGAATTGCGAATTACGGATCGAAGCGATCTTTGCTTCGATCCGTAATTCGTAATTCGCAATTCGTAATTTCAATGTATACTTTTGCATCATGAACGATATATACCAGGGTCTTTTACAGGGTATGCACGATATGAGCTGGCTGGAAGCGATTGCTGTATTTTTTGCAGTATTATCTGTCATCTTTCAGAAAAAAAATAATATCCTGGTATATCCCACCGGTATTATCAGCACAGGCATTTTCACCTATCTCTTATCCCGCGAACATTTTAAGCTGTATGCAGATGCCACGCTGAATGCATATTATTTGGTGATGAGTATATATGGCTGGCTATATTGGGCCAGGAAAAGGCCGGAACAACCGGCAGTAAAGATCACCCGCAGTAGCCGGAAGGAATTAACAACCGCCACTATTATTGCTATTACCGGTTGGGCCATCTTTTACACACTATTGCATAATTTTTCTGACTCTAATGTACCTGTGATGGATGCCTTTGTTTCTGCTAGCGCCTGCGCCGGTATGTGGTTGCTTGCAAAGCGTAAGGTAGAAAACTGGATTCTCCTGAATATCTCCAACTTTGTAGCGGTGCCGTTGCTATTTTACAAGCATCTGTACCTGACAGCCTTTCTTACCATCTTTTTATTTATCATTGCTATATTCGGATATCTCAGCTGGAAGAAAACTGTGGAGCAAGAAGAAATTTCCCGCAAATGAAAAAAGTAGTTGTTATAGGACCTGAATCTACAGGCAAAAGCACGCTGAGTGAAAAACTGGCCGCACATTTTAATACGGTGTGGACACCGGAATATGCGCGTGAATATATTGACCAACTGCCACGGCTATACGAACAGCACGACCTGTTGGAAATAGCTGCCGGACAGTTAGCCCTGGAACGGCAACAGGCTGCCAAAGCCGGTAATGTGCTTATTTGTGATACCGATTTGTATGTAGTAAAGGTGTGGAGCGAACATAAGTACGGCGATTGTGATGCCCGCATCCTGAACCAGATTGCGCAGCAGCAGTGTGATCTGTATTTGCTTACTTATATTGATTTGCCCTGGGAAGAAGATCCGCAACGGGAATATCCTGATCCTGAAATGCGCACCTATTTTTATAATATTTACAGAGATATTGTGATGCAATCCGGTGCTGCCTGGACAGATATCCGCGGTAGCTATGAAGACCGTGAAACGCTTGCTATTAAAGCCGTACAGCAGTTGCTGGAAAATAAATAATTATTCTCTGCCGGTTACCAGTTCCATTATATCCGGATCAGGCGCCAGATTGCGCATCTGGATCAGTATTTTACGCTGACGATAAGCTGTAATACGTGCCGGTGGATTAACGGTATACTTTATCGGATTAGGTAAACAAGCCGCTATCATGGCTGCTTCTTCACGGTTTAAGCTGGCTGCATCCTTGTTGTAATAAGCCAGTGAGGCAGCTTCAACACCAAATATGCCTTCGCCGGTTTCTGCTACATTCAGGTATACTTCTAAAATGCGTTGCTTACCCCAGATCTTTTCAATCATAAAAGTAAAATAGACTTCCAGGCCTTTACGTACCCAACTACGGCCCTGCCAAAGAAATACGTTTTTAGCCACCTGCTGACTGATGGTGCTGGCGCCCTTTATTTTTTTACTTTGCTGATTATGTTTCATGGCCTTTTCAATAGACTTGAAATCAAAACCATTATGATCTGTGAAGAGTTGGTCTTCACTGGCTATCACGGCCAGTTTGGCGTGTTGGGAAATAGCATCGTAGCTTACCCACGTTTTATGCAATTTTTTATCTGTTCCCCATAAGCTGAACCAGCTGGAGATCTCTGTAATGGTAATAGGTGGATTCACCCATTTTAGCAGGATGATATATACAAATTGTGCAACAAATAAAACCAGTAGTACTCTCTTTAATCTCCTCCACGTTCTGGGAATAATGCCTTTTAAATTCATCCGCGTAGGTTTAGAAAAATCGGGCCGAAAGGTAGGCTAAAAAGCTGAAAGTGTATTGCTTTCAACTATCTCTACCAACAAAATCCGTAACTTTAGGTATGCTGTTAAACGTACACCCTGACAACCCGAATCCACGCCTCATAAAAACGATCATTGAATGTTTGAAGGATGGCGGTGTGATTATTTACCCTACTGACACGGTATACGGTTTGGGTTGCGATATTACGCAACACAAAGCCATAGAACGTATTGCGCGAATTAAACAGATTGATCCCAGGAAGGCGCACTTTTCTTTTATCTGTTATGATCTGAGCCACCTGTCGGATTACGCCAAAAGCGTGGATACGCCTGTGTTTAGAATGCTTAAAAAAGCATTGCCCGGCCCTTATACATTTATTTTACCAGCCAGCAGAATGGTACCCAAACTGTTGAAAACAAAGAAAGATACTGTGGGTATCAGGGTGCCGGATAATAATATTTGCAGAACGATTGTAAAAGAGTTGGGTAACCCTTTAATGAGCACTACTCTTCCGATAGAGCATTACGTAGAAGAATATACTGATCCGGAGATCATTTCCGAGAAGTTTGGTAAACTGGTGGATATCGTGATAGATGGCGGCCCTGGCGGGATGGCTTTTTCTACCGTTATTGATTGCACAGGAGCAGAACCTGAATTGATCCGTGAAGGTCTCGGGAGTTTTGAGGAAATATCCTGATAAAATATTTTTATGCAAATGAGATGGTTGATATTAGTGAGTTGTATGGGCCTGGTGCGTGCACAGGCACAAACTTTTGCATGGAAGCCGGTGAAGTTGTTCCCGGTTACTAAAACCACTTATATCCCCTCTCCACCTCCGGTTGTTTACCCGGTTTATACCCAGGCGCCTGATGCTTACTACAATCAGCATTTCGGGTTTTTCTGCAAACAGGAATGGACCTGGCAAAAACGTACTCACCTACCCGTTAAACTGCGTTTAGGCAATTATTCTTATGCCCAGCAGCAGGAAGGGAAACATTAATAACATTTACTGTATTGGTTTTGGAAGATAATATTTGCTTGTGTCAATTAATATTTGTTGACAAAGGCAAATATGTGTTTTTTTGTTTATCTGGAAAGAAAAAGGGATTGACCCGTAGGTCAATCCCTTTCAATCATCTCTTTAAAAAGAATTATTTAATACCCAGTTTCTTTGCGATATCTGCAGGTAAAGCTTTTTTGTTTACCATGAAGCAGGTGGTTTTGTAAGCAAAGTAAGGCTCGGAAGCGTAGAAGTAACCCTGACCGAAATTATCAGTACCCCAGGAGTTTTTCACACGGAAATATTTATTGCCGTTCTGATCTTTAACCAGGCCTACAATGTGCATACCGTGATCATCCTGTGTTTCGAAGTTGTCGAAAGCCTGTTGGCGGAGTTCTGGAGTAATTGTTTTTTCTTTACCTGGTTCCAGGAAAACGTTCTTTTTTTCTTCAGCAGACATGTCGGCCCAATCTTTTTCAGGAACTATAGCCAGACCTTCTTTGAAGTTGAAACCTTTTTCGCTTACGTCAGCAGCCCATGCAACGGAGTAGCCGCTCATTACCGCGTTTTCAGCGATAGTGGTAAAGTCATTCAGGTTTACGTTATATACTTTTTCCCAATTCCAGTTATCCGGTACTTCCAGTACAAATTTAGAGTTGTAAGGATGATGGGTAAAAGAAGAGATGAGTACATAATCATCTGCATCGAGGCCAAGCTCTTTTGCAAAAGACTGTGGAGTATAGGATTTGCCGTTATACTGGAATTTCTCAGGAGCATCGCCCATGTAGGCATTCAGCACACCGTCGAAAGCTTTTGACCAATCCGGATTGATAGTGCCTGGCGCATTACCTATTTTGGTAGCAACGCCTTCCAGCAGACTTTCCATTTCCGCGTGATTGTACATTTTTCCTTTGTTACCATCGTATACGCTCTGAGGAACCAGTCCGTACTCGCGGAGGCACAACAGATCATCCGGGAAACCACCACCTTCACCGAAGTTGGCTTTACCGTGCATACGTACGTAGTTAGCAGCTTTCAGCGGATACATTTTACGCACCACATACATTTCGCTCAGGTTCAGGCCTTTGTTTTTGCCGGTACGCAGTACTTCAGATTCAAAAAAAGACAGGCCGGAAAAAGACCAGCAAGTGCCTGTGCGGCCCTGGTTCTGTACATCACCGGCATCCAGGTTTTTTAAAACCGTAAACTGGTAGCGACTACCCTCCACATTGGTACTGTTTTGTGCAAATGCTGCAAAACTGCAAAGCATGGCTGCACACATCATCCATTTCTTCATGAGTGTATAATGATAAGTTTTAAAAACAAGGACCAAAAATAAGGGAAAGCAAGTATTTCGCCTGTGAAAAGATGGATGAACGGAGCTTGCTACAGCTTTACTAATTGCAGTTATAGTTCATTGTACTGTTCGCGGGTAATTTCCCATTCCCACAGATCTTCATTTTCTATATTCTTAATGGTGCCGACAAAACGCATTCCTGCTTTTTGTAATATTTTAACAGAGGCATTGTATTCTTCTTCTGTATGCGCAATTACACGTTGTACGTAGGAGTGGCCAAATGCAAAGCGGATAAGGGCCTTTGCCATTTCGGTACCGAGACCTCTTTCCCGGTAGTCGGCTGCTATTTCATAGCCCATTTCTACCAGTCCCTGATCATCGGGCTTGCCTTTAAAGCCACCGGCGCCTATGAGGCGTTTATCATTGCGGTGAAGAACAAGATAGAAGAACCATCCCAGCATACTGGGATCATTGCGTAATTTATCATAAGCTACCAATACCATTTCAGGATAATCTGTCCAACCGTCCTCAATAGATATACCAAGCAGGTCGGCCAGATGATCGTTGCCCTGTAATAGCAATTCGAAATGCTCAAGGGAGCACGGCAACAATTGTAGTCGAGGTGTTTGGATCATATTTGAAACTAGTAAACTGTTTTGGGAAATACAATAGCTGTTCTTTATTGTTAACAATTAACGCTTAGAAAATCGGTTTTCTAAGCGTTAATTGTTAATAATAAAGAGCTAAAGAATTAATGCGCTTCCAGCCAGTTATTGCCGCTGCCCATTTCTGCTTCTATAGGAACGGCCAGTGGCAGTGCATTACGCATACAATCTATGATAAGGGGTTTAATAACTTCTAATTCGGAACGATGCGCATCAAAAACCAATTCATCATGCACCTGCAAAAGCATGCGGGATTTGAATTGGTGTGCTTTGAACGCTTTATGAATGGAAATCATGGCCAGTTTAATCATGTCTGCAGCGGTGCCCTGAATAGGCATGTTAATGGCATTCCTTTCGGCAAAGCCACGTACCACCGCATTGGAGGAGTTAATATCTTTCAGCCATCTTTTTCTGCCCAGAATCGTTTGCACGTAACCGTTATGCTGTGCAAATTTTATCTGGTCATCCATATATTTTTTAATAGATGGATACTGCGCAAAGTAGTTATCGATCAGCATTTTAGCCTCTGAACGGGGGATGCTGAGATTTTCTGATAAACCAAAGGCGCTTACGCCATAGATGATACCAAAGTTTACACTCTTGGCATTGCGGCGCATATCTGATGTTACTGCATCCAGCGGTACATTGTATACTTTGGCAGCAGTAGCCGCGTGAATATCTATTCCCTGTTGGAAGGCGGCCATCATTTCTTTGTCTTCACTGATGGCTGCAATAATACGCAGCTCTATCTGTGAATAATCCGCTGATAATAAAACAAACTCTTCATTGCGTGGTACAAAGGCCTTGCGTATTTCGCGGCCTCTCTCTGTGCGGATAGGAATGTTCTGCAGGTTAGGATTATTGGAGCTTAAGCGACCCGTCACTGCTACCGCCTGGTTGTAGGAAGTGTGTATACGATTGGTGCGCTTATTCAGCAATAACGGTAACGAATCTACGTAGGTAGATTTTAATTTGCTCAGCTCACGGAAGATGAGAATGTCTTCTACTATCTTATGCTTGTTAGCCAGCTTCTGTAGTACATCTTCGCCGGTAGCGTATTGTCCGGTGCGTGTTTTTTTAGCTTTAGGATCCAGCTGTAGTTTTTCAAACAGTACTTCACCCAGTTGTTTTGGAGAAGCGAGTTTGAAACGTACACCTGCCTGTTCATATACACTTTCTTCTGCGCGTTTTATTTCTGTTTCCAGTTCGCGGGAATAATCTGCCAGTGCCTGGGTATCAATAGCGATACCTTCAAACTCCATATCTGCCAGTACTTTTACGAGTGGGTTTTCTATGTCATAAAATACGTTATCCACCTGCTTTTCGGGCAGCATGGGCGCAAATTTTTCTTTCAGCTGCAGGGTAATATCAGCATCTTCAGCAGCGTATTCCTTGATCTTTTCCACTTCCACATCACGCATATTGCCCTGGCCTTTACCTTTTTTACCAATGAGCGCTTCAATGGAAACCGGCTCGTATCCAAGGTATTGGGCACTTAACACATCCATACTTCGACGGCCTTCCGGCTCTAACAGGTAGTGGGCCAGCATCGTATCAAATAATGGATTGGTAATTTCAATGCCGTACCATTTCAGTATCAGCATATCATACTTGATATTTTGCCCGATGAGCTTTATTTTATCATTTTCAAACAGCGGTTTGAATTCATGTAGAATGGCGCGGGCAGCGTCGTGCGCGGCAGGCATCGGAATGTAATAAGCATCTCCTTTTACAAAGGAAAAGCTCATGCCTACAATATCAACTGCATTGGCATCGGTACCGGTGGTTTCTGTATCAAAAGAAACTTCCTGTTGCTGAAGTAACTGTGCCAGCAGGGCAGCCCGTTTTTCCGGGGTGTCTACCAGTTGATAATTGTGAGGTGTATTGTGAATATTTTTTTCTGCCAGCAGGATATTTGTTGATTCAGAAATTTCTACGGTTACCGTTACTTCTTCTTCTACAACTGTTCCAAACAGATCTGTTTGTACTACCCTAGGTTTGGCATCGGCAGAGGCGCTGGCAGCAAAGCCATCACCCAAAATTCTTTTGCCGAGTGTTTTGAATTCTAATTCAGTAAATATGTCGGTGAGCTTTTCTCTGTCACAATCTGACATGCAGAAATTTTCCTCATGAAAAGTTACCGGTACGTCGGTGATAATTGTTGCCAGTTCTTTAGAAAGAATGGCATTATCACGACCCGCTTTGATCTTCTCTCCCATCTTTCCGCCTATGGCATCTGCATTGGCCAATACGTTTTCGAGTGTTTCGTATTGTGCCAGCAATTTCATGGCTGTTTTTTCTCCAACACCAGCAATGCCTGGGATGTTATCCACCGCATCTCCCATCAATCCTAAAATATCAATTACCTGGTGTACATCTTTGATCTGCCATTTTTCACATACTTCTTTAGGCCCCATAATTTCTTCCTTGCTGCCCATGTACGGCGGCTTGTAGATGAAGATATTATCTCTTACCAGCTGTCCGTAGTCTTTATCAGGTGTTACCATGTAAACGGTGTAACCCGCATCTGCGGCCTGCCAGGCGAGGGTGCCGATCACATCATCTGCTTCGTAGCCATCCAGCTCCACCACCGGGATATTAAATCCTTCTATGATACGTTTAATATCCGGCAATGCATCCAGGAGGTCTTCCGGGGCATCTTCGCGGTTAGCTTTATAATCCGTGAAAGTGATGTGTCGCTCCGTAGGCGCGTGCGTATCAAACGCAACGGCTATATGGGTGGGCTTTTCTTTATTGATGAGATCCAGTAAAGTAGTGGTGAAGCCAAACTGCGCATTGGTATTTCGACCCGTACTGGTGATACGGGGATTTCTGATCAGGGCGTAATAAGCCCTGTAAATCAGTGCCATGGCGTCCAGTAAAAATAATTTCTTTTCCATCGCTAAACCTACAAGAATTAATTTGAATGTACAAAATTAAGATAGTACTTCCATATACAGTGAGCATGTAACTTTGAAATTGAAAAATGAATGACTATGAACAAGATTTATCATTTGTCCACCTGCAGCACCTGCAAGAAAATATTGGAAGAAACGAAGGCAAAGGAGCGCGGGTATATTTTACAGGACATCAAGAAAGAAAAGATCACTCCGGAGCAACTGGATGAAATGCATGCGCTGGCAGGCAGTTATGAAGCACTGTTTAGCCGCAGGTCACAGCAATACCGGCCTATGGGGTTACATGAAAAAGATTTGAAAGAAGCTGATTACCGCGATTTGATTTTACAGGAATATTCTTTTTTGAAACGCCCGGTAGCGGTGGTGGGCGACAGGATTTATATAGGTGCGGAAGTTAAAAATATTTAGAAATTTTATCATTTGGCTATTTAGATATTTTGTTACGGCAGAAGATTGCCCGCTGACACTGAATATCTAAATAGCTAAATAATAAATATCTGTTATTTTAAGCTTTGTATAAATTTTTGAACCACCTGTTTATATTGGTTCATGTCCTGTTCATGATGAAACGAGCGGAATGGGAAGCTCGCTGCAGCATCCATGGCTGTTTTCAGGTTAAATTGTTCCTGCGGCAGAGAATAAAAATATCCTTTTTCCATCAGGTATTCCCCCAGGTAAACTTGTTCTGATTGTCCAGGTGTTGGGATAAGAATTGCTTTTTTATTCAGCTTGGCAAGATCCATCAGGGTGGTGTAGCCGGAGCGGCTCAATACCATGTCGGATGCCAGCATCGCATCATTTAGTTCACTGGCATTCAGGTGGTTAACCTGTGTAACGCCGGGAGAAACCTGCTCATGTTGCGGTGTGCCTGGTTTGCCACTTACAATAAGTGCAGTGAGGGGCAAGGCTTTGATCTGATCCAGGATCAGTTTTTCCAGGTTAGAGCGTTGCGGCTCCGGACCAGAGATCAGCACCAATAAATCATATTTTTTTTCCACATCAGATTTGGGCTCAAAACGACTGAGACATCCAATGTAAGTGGTATGAGGTGGTAGTATAGCAGGATGTGCCAGTTCGCCGGAAAGATTGTTGTTGCCGGTAAAGTCCGGAATCCAGCAGGCGCTGTATTTGCGAATGAAACGGTAATTTATTTTCTGTAATGTGCGCTCTATCCAGCCGCCAAAAGGTGTTTTTATCAGGAGCTGGTGGGTGATGAAAACAGTAGGAATATCTTTGTGATATAAGCCAAAGCGGTTATCTGAAATAACTGCATTGATTTGATACTCAACGACTATCTTTTTCAACCATCGTTGTTCATGCTTCACCGACCTGTAAATCTTAGGTATTTGCTGCATGATTTTCAGCCCAAAGAATTTACCTTTTTGTGCATATTGAATGCGATAGCCTGGCAGGGGCAGGATGGTGAGTTGCGGGAATTCCTGTTGTAATAATGCCGCGTGTTTGCCTTCTGCCGCAATAAAAACTTCACAACCTGCGTTAAGCATTTCATGGATCAGGGGAATGTCCCGGGTGGCATGTCCAAGGCCCCAATCCAGGGGAACTATAAGAATTTTTCGGGCAGTAAGGATTGTGGACAAATAATTTAATATTTTTTGCGAATTTAGCTTAAATTACGAATGGGCATTGTTAAGAAAAGGTGAACTCTTTTAGAATGGATTTTAAATAACAGCTAAGTATATTAAACTGCAGTATGAAAAGAATAAAATGGATTGTGATCTTTTTTCTTTGTGGATGTTTAGTGATGGAAGGGTGTAAAGTTTTTAAGAAAAATGATTGCGGTTGTCCCACTATGAATAAAAAAAGAATGCACTAAGAGCACTATCTATCAACAACAACATTGACAAACAATTTTGCCGTATCTTTTGAAATTATCCTTGATTACCTGGCCAAACAATATTTCGGGGAACAGTCAAATTTTTTATTCATGAAACCTGTAGATAGAGATTTATTAATCCTGCTACATGAAGATCGGTACACAGAGCAGCAGATTCAATCTGCGGTAAGGCAGATCAGTGAAATGCTTTCGTTGATTGAAACGATGGATTATCTGTGTGCAGTGATGGAAGTAGCGGATTGTAACAAAAGCAGGACTACCAGCAAACGATCGGTGCTGGAAAAAGCAATTTCACGTAAAACGCATAAGCCGTTCGAATTTATTATTCACAAGAACTAGTAGCTTCACATCTGCAGATTCTCTTTATTGTAGCTTTAACCCGCTGCTTTATCTGTTGTGCTGTGCTTTATTTATTAAATTCTTGTTGTACGTTTGCCATCAAATAAATCCAACTAAGTGATGGCAGATTTTTCTCACCTGCAGGACTTCTTAAACCCTGTTTCAAAGACATTGCTAAACGACGACCAGGAGTATGATCCATTCCAGGTTGGTGGTGTGATTGATGTGTATGAAGATGATCACCAGCCGGATATTGATGCAGCCGATATTATTTTATTGGGTGTTGGAGAAGAAAGAGGTAGCACATCCGGTAAAACCAATACCGGTGGGCCTGATGCAATACGTCGCGAATTTTTTCGTCTTTATAACTGGCATCGTGATCTTAAACTCGCAGATGTAGGTAATCTTCGTTCAGGTGCTTTCCTGGCCGACGCTTATGCTGCTATGAAAACAGTAGTAGCAGAATTATTACAAGCCAATAAAACAGTTATTATTTTAGGTGGTTCACATGATCTTACCTACGCGCAATATAAAGCCTATGCGTCGCAGCAATTAATTATTGAAGCAACAGTAGCTGATGCCCTGATAGATTTGAAAGAAGATTCTACTATACGCAGTGAACGCTTTTTGATGGAGATATTGACGGAGCAACCCAATTATCTGAGACATTATAATCATCTCGGTTTTCAAAGTTATTTCGTACATCCGCGGATGTTAGAAACACTGGATAAATTACGCTTTGATTGTTATCGGTTGGGACGTATCCGCGAAAACATGGAAGAAGCAGAACCCGTACTGCGTCATTCGGATTTATTTAGTCTTGATATCAATATCATCCGTCATACAGATGCTCCTGCCAATCACCTCTCCCCTAACGGATTCAGTGGCGAAGAAGCATGTTCCCTGGCGCGTTACGCGGGTATGAGTAGCCGTCTTTCTTCTTTTGGGATTTATGGCTACAGACCAGAGAAAGATAAAGAGCACTTAACCGCCCGGCAAATATCACAGATGCTGTGGTATTTTATGGATGGACGTGCTGTAAAAAATAAAGAAGCTTTGCTGGAAGACCGTGATGCTTTCTGGGAATTTCATATAGCCTTCTCCGATATAGAAACCGTATTTCTGAAGAGTAAAAAAACAGGTCGCTGGTGGATGCAGCTGCCGGACAGAGAATTTGTTCCCTGTGCCTACAACGATTACTTGCTGGCCAGTAACAATGAGATGCCGGAACGTTGGTTACGGCATCAGGAAAGACTATAAAAATATTTTGCTATTTAATTACGCTGCTATTTTGAAATTCAATAGTAGCGTAACTAAATAGCAAGACAATTAAATAGCGACTTCCAGCAATTCGGTCACCCGCTCTTTTATGTAGGCGGCCTTGTTATCAGTGGATATCATATCGTCATCCAATCCATCCATGGTGCGTTTGTGCATCTTTTCCACCCGACCATCTATCTTCTTAAAATATTCATCTTTCTTTTCTTCCCAGGTCCCCTGTTCTGCTTGCAGCTTCTGCTGCCGGTTGGGACTCAGACTGGAATAAAGATGTTGTAGCGTGCTATACAGCAGGCTGTCCAGCTGTTTGTAATAAGTGAGGGCACAGTCATACATTTTATGACTTTTGCCAAGGCATTGCTGATAGTGGGTTTCAAGTGTGTCCAGGGCCGTTTGTCGCGATTGGGAATAAGCATTGGTACACAGGAAAACCGTCAGTATAAGGATAAGGTTTCGCATAGGCGCTGTGTGAGCGACAAATATACGAACATTATATGTTAATTAATGTTAATGTTATTCTTTCACACCAACGGAGCCGGAGCAAACATCGCCTTGTGGAAGACCGTTTAGCCACACGCGTAGTGCATCTGTTCTTTGATGCGTTAGTTCTGTGAGGTAATTAGCCTTACAGGAAGGGAACACACTACCATAACTTTTAGCAGATGCAGGATACATCACTTTCACCTGTGCATCCCGCAGTTGTATCCACAGGCGTTGCGCCTCTTTCAGGTTGCTGATAAAGGTTTTGTTAGCGGCATAATCCTTTAATATCAGCTGATAGATTTCGTTAAGTTTTTTATCTGCTTCCTTATATTCTGTTCCTGCCTGTTTGTTCATCTCAGACTGTGATTGTGAGAAAGCCACCATGCTGCCGGTGATCAGTAAAATAAAAATAAAAAATGATTTCATGTTAGTAAGGTTTGAGAAATTTTAATGCGTATACCATTGGTAGTTTTTCTTCCATTCCTTTAATGTAAAAACGGCCTTCCTTTTCGATCGTATTATTGAAACAGTTGTAAGGGGAGTAATCAAATTCCTGAAATACCTGTAGCTGCAAACCCTTGTCTGTTAAGGCCGTGATAATTTCGCTCAGGGGATGATTCCAGGAATACGAAAGGCTTTTAAGATCGGCGCCACGATCTGTATAAGAGCCGGTTGTTTCCTCAATGATCGTGGTTGTGTTGAAATAATTATATTTTATCTCCTTAAAATTATCGTCGAACATCCACACTGCCGGATGAAAATCAGCCATGATGAAATGTCCGCCAGGCTTCAGAAAGTGATTGATTACATGGGCCCATTTGTCCAGATCCGGCAGCCAGCCAATAGTGCCGTAAGAAGTGAACACCATGTCAAATGTACCTTGCAAATGTTCTGGTAAACTATACAAATCACAACAAATAAAACGGGCTTTATTTTCCAGCTGTAATTGTTTGGTAAGGTCATTGGCCTGTTGTATGGCAGTATCTGAAAGGTCTATTCCTGTTACATCAGCGCCCATTCTGGCCAGTGAAAGGGTATCCTGCCCGAAATGACATTGCAGATGCAGAACACTTTAATCCTGTACATTATCCAATAACGCCAGTTCTATGCTTTTGAGTGAAGTATTACCACTGAGAAACCCTGGCATATCATAAAAATCAGAAGCAACGTGAACGGCTGTACGTTTATTCCAAAGTTCTTTGTTGGCTATAAGATAGTTTTTTGTTGACTCCATGGTTGTTATGTTATTTTAAATGAGGAGGTATTCCTCGTTTTCCAATTGCACTTTGAAGGTAACTTTTGCTTTGAGTGCATTGAATACTTTTAGAATAGTATCTAACCTGGCACTGGTGGTATTGTTTTCCAATTTTGATATTTGTGCTTTTTGCACGCCTACGAGGCTCCCGAGTTCTTCCTGTGTAAGATGTTGTGTTTGCCGGGCTTTTTTGATTATATCGCCTAACAGATCCATATGAAGGTCGAATTCAAACTTATCTCTTTTGGGGGAACCTATTGGACCTATGTGCTTATCCAATTGTTCGTCCAGGGTAAACGTTTTTAAGGGCTTCTTTTTCATTTTGTAATTGCGGTTTAGAACTTATTCTCAAAATACTGTTGTCTTATCTTTATTGCGCGATCGATTTCCTTGTTCGGAATTTTGTCTTGCTTTTTAATGAATCCATGTGTAGCAATAACCAACGTGTTGCCAGGAGATGTTTTATCCCAAAAGGCCAACATTCTGTATTGTATGCCCTCGTAATGTGTTCTGAATTCCCATATGTCATCCCGTAATTTTTTTAGTAGTTCGGGATCAGTATTATATCTGGCTTTGTAAATATTAGCGTAAATTTTTTCTCTTGCTCTTTTATCTATTTCATCCAGATAATTGGCAGCATTTGCCAAAAACTGGACATTAAATTTGGGTTCCAACATGGATGATATGGTTTATCCAAAAATAAAAAAAAGTTTCCAGTTATGGAAACTTTTTTAAACGCTTATTTATCATCTGTCTATATCACTACCAGTTCATAAAAATCGCCCGGCGAATAATATTGTTTCGCCAGTCGTTGTAATTCTTCTGCGGTAATGGTTTTGATAGTTTGGATATTATTGTAGAAATAATTTTCATCCAGATCGTTGAGGATCAGGTTCTTCCAGCGTTGGATCAGCTGGAATGCCCCGTCCAGATCACCCAGGATTGAACCAATCATGTAGTTACGTACGAGGTCCAGCTCTTCCTTCGGAATGGGTTCATTTTGCAAGCGCAGCAACTCTTTGTATACTTCATCAATAGTGGCTTCACAAACATCGCGGCCAGCTTCTGTCTGGATGTTGATAGCACTGATTTGACGGAAGTTATAGATCTGTGAATAGATGCCGTAGGTATATCCTTTTTCCTCCCTGATATTACTCATTAAACGGGAGCCGAAGTAACCACCGAAAATGGTGTTTAATATGAGCATCTTTGGAAAGTCGGGATGGTAGCGGTTAGGGAATTGACGTGCTAAACGCACTGCGCCCTGTACACCGTTTTCATCATTGAAGATCCTGAATTTTTTCTCTTCTGCCGATTGAACTGGCAGGTCCAGTTTTATCAGGTTACTTTCGCCATTCCATTGTGTGCTGCCGAAATATTTATTAAGCAGCGGGATTACATTGGGAGGCAGATTGCCGGCTACAAAAATTTTGCAATTGTTGTAGTTGTAGTGTTTTTTGTAAAAGGCACGCAGCCCTTCTGTTTGTAAAGCGTCATATGCCTCCATACTGCTTACACGGCCATATGGATGGAATTCACCGAACAAATATTTATCGATAAAACGATTGGCAACGAAATCACATTTCAACAGATTTACTGCCAGTTTTTGTTTCTGGTTTTGTTTATAGAGACTCAGCTCATCTTCCGGAAATGCCGGATCGAGTACTACCTCCTGCATGATAGGCAGCAGCACTTCTGTATGTTTTGTTAAACAGTGCAGGGTATAGGTAGCATTCTCGTGATAGGCGTTACGGTTCAGGTAAGCGCCGTAATAGTCAACGCTTTCATTTATTTCCTGTGCGGTATGTTTTCCTGTGCCATTCTTCATTAAGAAGTTGGTAGCAGCAGCTTCCAGGCTTTCGCTTTCATACCAGCTGCCCGCAGGAAATACCAGTTCCAGCTGTACGGTTTCCTGTTCGTCGGACTTCATTACATAAACGGGAATACCATTATCCAGCGTGAATTTTTCGTACGGTTTCAGCGTTATGTCGAACTCCACAGCATCTTTAATGGGAGGAGGAATTGTTCTATTCATTGTATCTTATTTAAATCGCGACGGCCGTAAAACAGCCATGCAATTAGTTCGCAGCGTAATAGTAAATGGTGTTGGAATTGTTTTCATCAAAAAGCAATTTTGCTTCTTCATGTATTTCTGCAGCAGTTACTACTTCGTAGTTTTCAAATTCCTTGTTCATCAATTCTGCATCGCCGAGAAGTTCGTAAAATGCGAGGTTGTTGGCACGGTTGAGTAAACTCATATCTTCAAAAGCCAGCAGGCTCTCTACGCGGTTTTTTACTTTTTGCAATTCTCTTTCTGTGATGATTTCGCCTTGCAGCTTTTCAAGTTCCTGCTGCACAGCCTTTTCAGCATCTTTCATTTTCACCCCTTTTACCAGTTTGCCTTCAATGGTAAGCAGGCCGGCATCGAGGCTACCAAAATGGTAACAATCAATATTGCTGAACAGCTTTTTCTCTTTTACCAATACCTGGTGCAAGCGCGAAGAGCTGCCACCACCAAGAATATCGGAGATCAGGTCTGCAGCATAATAACGTTTGTCTGTGCGGGCATACATATGATAGCATTTATACAATGCGTCCAATGGTACATTGGCCTTCACTTCCAGTTTATGTGCGGCTGTTTGTGGTGGTTCTACCGGCAGGTTACGGTTATATTTTTCGCCGGAAGGAATATCACCAAACCATTTCTCTGCGAGCGTTTTTACCTGTTCTACCGTAACGTTGCCACCAACAGAAAGAATAGCATTTATCGGACGATAATATTTAAAGAAGAAAGCTTTTACATCTTCCAGCTTTGCGTTTTCAATATGAGACAACTCTTTGCCGATGGTCATCCAGCGGTAGGGATGTTTTGCATAGGCCAGCTCGCGCATCTTATGCCATACATCGCCGTAAGGTTTGTTGATATAATGTTCTTTAAATTCCTCAGATACCACTTTCCGCTGTACATCCAGACTTTTATCTTCAAAAGCCAAAGACAACATACGATCGCTTTCCAGCCAGAAACCAGTTTCAATGTTTTCTGCAGGAAGCTGTATGTAGTAGTTGGTCAGATCACTGGTGGTGTAAGCATTGTTCTCCCCACCAGCCATTTGTAATGGTTCGTCGTATTCTGGTATATTGATGGAACCCCCAAACATAAGGTGTTCAAATAAGTGCGCAAAGCCCGTCTGTTCCGGATTTTCATCCCTCGCCCCTACATCGTACAGCACATTTATGACCGCCATTGGGGTGGTATGGTCTTCGTGAACGATTACCCTCAGTCCGTTAGCCAGCGTGAATTTATTATAATGAATCATATCCCTTTATTGGTTAAAATAAGTAAAAAACCGGAAAACGCAAGTTAAAGGATAATTATCAATAGTGGGGCCGGGCACTTTCTATTCCAGGTAAAGCTCTTTTTTATCGTAATTGATAGTAAGGGTAAATTGTTTCCAGATATCGTAGCCAATGGCACCGGCCACTTCCGTGAACACACCCAGGTCATCAATGTCTTTGCTGTAGCTGACCGGTACATCTCTGAGGCTATGACCGCCCAACTCCAACAGGGGAATCGAGCTGTTGATATAGTAAAGCACCTTTACCATATCCTGCACCCTGTCTGTGTTAATGGTAGTGAGCAGGGTATTGAGTTTGTTTTTATCTACATAAGGCCAGTTAAAAAGAATGCCATAGTCGCCACCGGTAGTAATATGATAATGTCCTGGCAATTTGCGTCCATCAGGTAACTGGATGGAAGCGTCAATCACCGGCGTCGTGAAGTTGAGCTGAAAGTGCAGCAGACGGCCGGTATTACCAATGGGCGTTTTGCCAGCGCGATATAATAGCAGTTGCTGCTGCCGGTAATCGATTTTTACAATATATGATTTCAGTAAAGCCACGCCAATAATGCCGTCTATTGGTCCTATATCGGAGAGGTCTTCCAGGTTGGCATTCACATAAGGGAGCCGTAATTCTTTCAGATAAAGGGCATTGATGGTGGCTACAGGTGCCTTTATCACGGCATTGTTAGTGCCGCTCATGTAGGCTTGCCCGGGTGCTTTCAGGTGCAGCTTTTCGGCTGTTTTGGTATGCAGGATGGTCACCTCTGACCCACTGTCGAAAATAAAATGCAGGGTATCTGTTCCGCCGGAAAGCATTACAGGTATTACTACATGTTTATCTATCAGCTGAAAAGGTATTACCGCTAACGGTTTTTTATTATCTGTTGTTACTGCTGGTGTGCTTTTACGCTGCGCGTAGGCAGGCATAAGGGCATTACAGAGAAATACAATTACTATCCATGAAAAGCGCCACATGTCACAAATAACGCTAAAGAATACTTTTTATTGGCAGTTTTTTAATGATGAGATCTTTGTCGCGGCTAACCAGGATAGTTGCTTTGGTGCCGATGTTCTTTAATAGCTCTCTGAATAGTTGCAGGTTGGCGCCCAGGTTATTGTTGATGGCCATAACGATATCGCCTTTCCGGAAGCCGGCTTTTTCTGCCGGAGAACCTTTGATAATATCCGTTACTTCTACTCTTCCGTTAATCAGGTAGATGATCAGGCCAGTGTAGGAGTAGTCGAACATATCGCGGTAGTGCGAGTTGGGCATCATGTAAATTTCTTTTTTTCCGTAGTTGAGCGTGATATTGAAGCGTCGCAGTAAATCGTTGCCTATCATGCCTCCGAGGAAAGGGTATGCTGTTACATTGCTTTTATCATCAAAGATGTAGGTGGGTACATTCCGAAAAGCATAGTTGCCTATATGAAATTCCGATACCGTGGTAAGCGACATGGTCATTTTACCTCCGAGGCCCTGGGCTTCTGTTTGTATTACTTTTTTGCTTCGGTGGCGTTTTTTTTCTTCCAGGACACTGCTATCTGTTACAAACTGTGTTGAGAGCAGTAAACACATACCTGCGCCGGTATCAAAATAATAGCGGTTATTGATCGTTCTTTTGGCATTTCTTAGAGGGGCAGATATGAGCGGGATCTGGGTAAGAGAAGGTCTCATCAACTGGCCTCCTCTGGGATAATTAAATTTTCCTTTAGTATAGATCAGGATCTCTTCTGTATCGTAATCTATGGTGACTATATAACGGCTTATGAGGCTGTATCCGATGATGCCATCTACCTGGATACCATACACCTGACTAATGAGTTCATAATCATTGATGTGAAAATTAAGGCTATCCACTGTAAGACCGGGAAGTTCCAAGGAATGATTCATGGCAAACGACACGGGCTTGGAGCCGCCAAGACCTTTGATGATCCTGTCTGTAGGAATATGAGGGATACCTAACCGCAGGCAGGTAGTAGTATCCAGTGAAATACCTGCACTACCTGTATCCAGGATAAACTGCAGGGTGTCCGGATAACCGCTTACCAATGCCTGGATAACCACAACTCCTCCATAGTATTGTTTGAAGTGGAAACGGGTAATAAGCACGGCTTCGCGCGTACTATCGTTATATAACGTTGTATTTCCGGCAAGTGCCTGGTTTGATATACCGGCGGCTGCCAATAGCAGCATAACGTGTAACAGAATTGGTCTAAGCATACATGGGGATGCAGGGATGTTGTATTGCTATAAATTTAACATTAAAAACGATTCGTATAAAATATTTTTATTAAGGGCAGTTAATTACTGAAATACTACCTTTGTTCCAGTTATTCAGGGATTGAAACATAGCACATGGAACTTCAGGACTTATACAAAAAGGCGCAAAATTTTGAATTTCTGACAGCAACAGAAGGGGTATACTTATTTGAGCATGCACCGCTGGCAGAATTAATGGAGATTGCCAACGAGTTACGTAAACAGCAGGTACCACATGGCAAGGTAACCTGGCAAATAGACAGGAACGTGAACACGACTAACGTGTGCACCGCTAACTGTAAGTTTTGTAATTTTTACCGCATACCTGGTCACAAGGATGCTTACATCACACAAATAGATGAGTATAAGCGCAAGATTGAGGAAACCCTGAAATATGGCGGCGACCAGCTGTTGTTACAGGGCGGCCACCATCCTGAGCTGGGACTCAGTTTTTACGTTGATCTTTTTAAAGAGCTGAAACAATTATATCCTGCATTACGACTGCACACCCTCGGGCCTCCCGAAGTAGCGCATATCACCAAGCTGGAAAAGAGTACACATATTGAAGTATTACGTGCACTGCAGGAAGCTGGCATGGACAGTTTACCAGGCGCCGGTGCGGAAATACTGAATGATCGTGTACGCAGATTAATTTCCAAAGGAAAATGTGGTGCGCAGGAATGGCTGGACGTTATGCGTGCGGCACATAAACTGAACATTGCCTCTTCTGCTACGATGATGTTTGGTCACGTAGAAACAGTATTGGAGCGCTTTGAGCACCTGGTAGATATCCGTCAGGTACAAAGCGAAAAGCCGGAAGGGCATTATGGCTTCACTGCCTTTATTCCATGGACCTTCCAGGATGTAGATACATTGCTGGCAAAGATCCGTGGTGTGCACAACATGACCACCTCTGAAGAATACATCCGCATGATTGCCATGAGCCGCATTATGCTGCCTAATATTAAAAACATTCAGGCGTCATGGTTAACGGTAGGTAAACAGGTAGCACAGCTTTGTTTGCATGCAGGTGCCAATGATTTTGGTTCTATTATGATTGAAGAAAATGTAGTGAGTGCAGCTGGTGCACCACATCGCTTTACTTACCTGTCTATGCAGGAGGCGATCAGGGAAGCCGGTTTTGAACCACAACTACGTACACAGCTATACGCATTCAGGGAAGTTCCTGCTGCGATAGAAGAGCAGGTGATTAATTACTAAGCATCGTGTAATAAAAATATCCGGGCGTCCTGATTTTTCAGGGCGCCTGTTTTTTTTATAATCTGTTCATTAGTAAATCGTTAACATCTCTCAAAATATTGTTAAAATTAGGTCACCCATGTTACAAAATCCTCCTTCGCACGTCTAACAGGTACTAACTAATCAAACTAAAGGAGGGAATATGAAAAAGCTGGGTTTAGTAATGGCTGGATTAGCAATGATGGCCATGGCAGCTTGTACAAGCACCAAGGTTACGTCTTCCTGGCGCGCCAATAATGTGCAGCAACTGCAGAAGGATAACAAAATAATGGTAATGGCACTTGTACCGCAAAAAGATCGTACACTGCGCAGCCAGATGGAAAACAATACGGTAGCAGAACTTAAACGGAAAGGTTACAATGCCGTATCTGCTTTGCAGGAATACGGTCCGCAGGAGTTTGGCAAGATGGGAGAAAATCAGGTATTAAGGAAATTACAGGGTAGTGATGCAAATCAGATCATGACGATTGTAATGCTGGATAAAGGAAGGGAAAGAAGTTTTGTTCCGAACTATCAACCGTATGGCTATTATGGTTTCTGGCCTTATTACTCTATGTGGTCTTCCAGGATGTACGCTCCCGGATACTATACATACAACACAAAATATCAATGGGAAGGTAATCTGTACGACTTAAAGAGTGGACAGTTGTTGTATTCCGTGCAATCACAATCTTTTGATCCGCCAACAACAGAAAGAATGGCTGTTTTATATGCTCAACAGGTGGTGAAAGATATGGCTAAGCAACAGTTGCTGGCCCGCAAGTAGGAAGGAAATATTTAGCTTTCAGCAATTAGCCGTTAGTTTTTAGTCTTTATAATAGAAGGCTGAAAACTAACGGCTAATTGCTGAAAGCAGGTTGGTTTTTACATGAAATCGATGTATGTTTAAACCCCGCTTCTAAATCCGGTTATGTTCGAAATAAACGTCAATGAAAATATATACCTGCGGCAACTGCAATTGCAGGATGCTCCACTGGTGTATAAACAACTGGATACATCGCGTAAAAGTTTACGTAAGTTTTTGCCCTGGGTTGATTATAATACCAACGAAGAACACTCTCTCCGTTTTATACAGCTAATGTTGCGCAAAGCAGAAGAGCAGGAAGCTGTGGCTCTTGGGATCTGGTACCAGCAAGAGTTTTGCGGGGTAATGGATCTGCATGGCTGGGACCATCTGTTGCAGAAAGCTGAAATAGGTTATTGGGTAGGAGAATCATTTCAGCGCAAAGGTATTGCCACTGCTGCTTGTAAAGGACTTATCTCTTTTGCATTTAAAAAACTACATCTAAATAAGGTAGAGATCCGCTTTGTATTGCAGAATGAACGCAGCGGGCAAATCCCGATTAAACTGGGATTTGCCAAAGAAGGAACATTACGTCATAGCGCCAAGCTGCACGGGCAGTATGTAGATATGGTAGTAATGGGTATCCTGCGCCAGGACTGGAAATACTAGCCTTTTAAGCCATTGAGGCTTTTCCTTACTTTACTGTTCTTTTTTCCGTAGAAATGATAGATGACCATTCCTATGGCCATCCATACGATTAAGCGCAACCAGGTATCCCATGGCAGAAATGCCATCATAACAGCGCAGGTAAGGATGCCCATGATAGGAACAAACGGTACCCATGGCGTTTTAAAAGCGCGGGGCGCATCCGGCATAGAATGACGCATCATCCACACGCCTGCACATACAATCACAAAAGCCAGCAGTGTGCCTATGCTGGTCATCTCTCCTACCACCCTGATGGGTACCAGTGCCGCAAATAAGCTCACGAAAATACAGAAGAGGATATTTGATTTCCAGGGAGTGCGGTAACGGGGATGGATATCTGAAAATATTTTAGGCAGTAACCCGTCTTTAGACATGGAATAGAATACCCGCGATTGGCCCCAGAGATCCACCATAATCACCGATGTGTAACCAACGATGATAGCCAGTATAATCATTTGTCCCAGCCATTTGAAAGGCGTGTGCGCAATAGCGATGGCTACTGGTGCAGCGCTGTTCTTAAATTCTTTATAAGGAGCCAGTCCTGTGAGTACATGAGAAAACAGGATGAAGAGTACCGTACAGATAGCGAGTGATCCCAGGATACCGATAGGCATATTCCGTTTGGGATTTTTGGTTTCCTGTGCGGCGGTACTTACAATGTCAAAGCCCAAGTACACGAAGAAGATGACGCCTGCCCCTCTCAGGATACCGGACCAGCCGTATTCACCGAATTTGCCGGTGTTGGGCGGAATATAAGGGGTGAGGTTGGCCGGCTGTATATATTTCCAGCCAAGGGCAATAAAAACTAGTACTACACCCACTTTCAGCGATACCACTACCGCATTCCAGAGGGCGGAGCCTTTTGTACCACGGATTAATATGAATGACATGAGTACCACTACCAGCGCTGCAGGTAAATTAAAATAACCGTGTGCTTCCACACCACCGGCCAGTTTCACTGTTTCAAAAGGAGAGTGTACAAATTGTGCAGGAATATAAACACCGTAACCAGCTAAAAACTCCACGAGGTAGTTAGACCAGCTGATGGCTACTGTAGCAGCACCCACAGAAAACTCCAGTACCAGGTCCCAGCCAATGATCCAGGCGAGCTTTTCGCCCATTGTAGTATAGGCGTAGGTGTATGCGCTGCCTGCCACAGGGATCATGGAGGCAAACTCGGCATAACAGAGGCCTGTAAAGGCGCAGCCAATACCAGCTACTATAAACGAAAGCGTAACTGCCGGTCCGGCATTGTTACCTGCCGCTGGTCCTGTTAAGGAAAACAGGCCGGCGCCTATGATTACACCCAGTCCCAGCATCACCAGCTGAAAGCCGTTGAGGGTACGTTTCAGGGTATTCCCGCTTTCGTCAACAGATTCGTTAAGCAGCCATGATAAAGGCTTTTTGTAATATTGCTTCATTTTAATACCCTACTGTTTTAGTGGACTAGTGCGCAAAAGTAGGATAAAATGAATTAACAATAAAAAAGATGGAAGGTTTGTCTTGCTCCCGATTAGGCTGATTATACTGATTACCCTGATTTTATTCCTTTGATTATAAAAAGATTAGCGAAGATAAAAGCGAATAACATCCGTCTTAATCTTCGCTAATCTTTTTTAATCATATAAATAAAATCTAAAAATAAAATCAGGGTAATCAGTATAATCAGCCTAATCGGGAGCAAGACAATCTACCCGATATCGCAGATACCGATTGCTGCGGCAAGGGAAGCTATTTTATCTTCATGTGCAGGGATAAACTCCTGAGCTACATGGCCTTTGAAGCCGGTTTCATAAATAGCTTTCATGATGGCCGGATAATAAAGTTCCTGTGTTTCATCTATTTCATGACGGCCAGGTACGCCACCGGTGTGGTAGTGTGCAATATATTCGTGATTGTCGCGGATAGTGCGGATTACATCGCCTTCCATGATTTGCATGTGGTAGATATCGTACAGCAGCTTGAAATTAGGAGAATCCAATGATTTACAAAGCGCTACGCCCCAGGCGGTGTGGTCGCACTGGTAATCGTGGTGGTCTACTTTGCTGTTCAGCAGCTCCATTACCAGGGTTACTTTTTTCTTTTCTGCATAGCCTATAATGCGTTGCAGTCCTTTGGTACAATTGTCGATCCCCTGTTGTGCATCCATACCATTGCGGTTGCCGGAAAAGCAGATCAGGTTAGTGAAACCTGCCTTGGCGGTTTCATCTATATAGTGTTTAAAGTATTCTTCCAGTTTATCGTGATGGGCTACGTTGTTAAAGCCTTTGGTGATACCCCATTCCGGGCCATTACTGGCCACCATGGCGGTAATCATATCATTTTTTTTCAGGATATCGAAGTCTTTGGGATCCACCAGGTCAATTGAGGGAATACCGATTTTTTTAGCGGCCTTGCAGAGATCATCCAGTGGAATGTTATAACACCAGGCACATACGGAGTGGTTAATTTTTCCTTTTAAGTGCGCTCCTACTGCCAGATCATGTGCTGAAACCCTGGAGGAAAGAGACGACAACGTGGTGGATGCTAATGCCATCGTGGCGACCTTCTTAATCATATCGCGGCGTGAGTTTTCCTGGTGCATAAAATGTTTGCTTTTAAACTGGGATCAATGTAGGTGAAATTACGGGTAGTTGCAAGCCCCTGCCCCCATTGAAGCAAAAAAAACGGGAAATATGCAATTTTTTTTTTTCAGTACAATCAACTGCCGTCAGACTGCGTTAATAAAGTAACTTGCAGTAGTATTTATTTTTGGTAAGTAATTTGTTTAAGTATCGAAAAGCAGAGGTTGATATGGAGAAAAAATATATTCCCAATTTATGGGTTTGCATCCTGATGGATCTGTTAGGCTGCGCCAGTTACACGGTTCCGGTTTTAGGAGAAGCAAGCGATATCATTTGGGCTCCTATTTCTGCATTTATTTTCTATCGCATGTTTGGTGGCACTCTCGGTACTTTTGGCAGTGTTTTCAATTTTCTGGAAGAGTTATTACCGGGAACAGATTTCATTCCTACTTTTACACTTTCATGGATATTGAAGCGTATATGGGCCAGCAGACGTGCTATGTCTATTTAGGATATTAGTTTCAGCAATGAATCTTTCTGAAACTAATATCCTTATCAATAAATATTAAAACCCTCCTGGTCTGAATCCTCCTCTGCCACCACCAGGAGGAAAGCCCATACGGTAACCTTTTTCTCCCTTATTCATATTTCCCCCAAATTTATTCAGGAAATAAGTGAAGCTCACCATGAAATATTGCTGCAGCACATTACTCTGTACATCTTCAATATAGTTATCACTTACGGTACGGGAAATATTGATATACTGTTTCAACAAATCAAAACCTTGTATCTTTATCATCCCCTGTTTTTTAGGAAACACATATTTGGCTATATTGGCATTCCACATTGTGGATGTGAGGTTGTAACCCGCTGCCAGACCTCTGTTCATTGTACAGGTAACATCACTGCCAATCATAAATCCATAAGGCAGATTGATGTTGAAATTTGTATTGATATTATAATTCAGGTAATGTGTGTTTTGTGTTTTCGATAACGTATTATCAGTAGCATTATAATTTACACCACCACCAAGCGAAACATCCAGCCACTCTTTGTACATGTAATTAACACTGGCGGATTGCGACAGCTGCAATGATTTACTGTAGTTTGTTTTTCCGTCCACCACATTTACATCCCTGCCGTAAATGATGGTAGTACCTGTATTCAGGTTCTGTCCGGGTGTTTTAGACAAGGGGATGGAGTTGTGTAACATACCACGCAGATTGAAATATCCATTTACGTTGACGGGTTTGCTGGTTTGTTTTCCTTTATCATCCAGAGTGGTGGAATTTACAATTTTATTAGTACCGAATGAACCGGTAAACGAAGCGAACATGCCACGGAAAGTGATATTATTAAACTGGTTAAAATTTACTCTCAATGTATTGTTGAAAGAAGGTTTCAAATCAGGATTACCTAACTGTATATACAACGGGTTACTATTATCGGGTACTGGCTGCAATTGCTGTACAGTAGGCTGTTGCGTGCTGCCATTATAGTAGATGCGTAACCGTTTATTTTTTGAAAACGTATAATTAAAAGAGGCACTTGGCGCGAAATTAACGGTGCTTTGATGGATAAGGCTATCTTTCCCGGTGAGGAAAGAATGTGTGAGATTATCCAGGTCATTAAACAACACATTAATGCCGAAAGAATAATCGTATTTCAGTTTATTGGTACGCAGGGAAATGCCCGTTTGCTGGTTCAGTGTATTATTTGTAAAAGCGTTGCTCAGCGAGTCATTCATGACATTATAACCGCCTTTGCTGTTATCATAATCGTATGTGTATTTTGTACTGTTGCTATTATATTTTGTAAAACCATAGTTTGCTTCCAGGTAGCGATCTTTTGCCACCGGCTCCGTGTAAGTAATGTTTGCACCTGCATTACGACTGTCTGTATTAATTTGATTGCGTTGATTAAACGTTACCATACTATCCGGGTTGAAATAAACGACGCTTGATTTATTGTAATTCTGTTGCTGATTGTTGACATTGTTATAACTGAAATTGGCACTCAGCGTACGTCCCGGCTTTTTGAACCTTTTCCTGAAAAGCAGGCTGCCACCAACGTTCTGGTTGTTGCCTTGTCCGTCGTTATAGGTAATACCTTTGTTCATCGTATCCTTCCTGGAATTCAGTGATTGATAATCTGTAATACTAAAACTATTGCCGTTTGTTAAAGAATAGGTAGGTGAAAAAATCAGGGAGTGCAGCGAATCAATCTGGTATTCTATCCGCACATTAAAACGATTGTTACTATTGTCGGTTTGCGACAATGAGTTGTTGTTGTTATAGATGGTACTATCTCCCTGAAAGGTTTGCCGCGCTTTCTTTTGGATAACATCTGTTTTAGTATCATTAAAGAAATAGCTCCCGTTAACAATCAGTTTTTTGCCATAATCCTGGTTGAAACTCAAGCCTGCGTTCCAGTTACGGGTGATACCGGTGTTGTTACCTCCGCCGAGGTTTTGTTGCATCGCCATTGCACCACCACGACCGCCTCCTCCTTTTCCACTGCCACCACCACCGGCGGAGCTGAAGCTCATCTGGTCCTGCAGTGTGTAGCCCATATCGTTTACATTGTTACCACCGCCCAGCAACGATAGCTGCTGATTTTCCCGCATACGGTTTAAGCTAAAGGAGCCACCAAAGCGGTCATCTGTGCCGTAGCCGGCGGTAGCGCGGCCAAACATCCCTTTTTTCTTATCTTTTTTGATGGTGATGTTGATCGTTTTCTCTGTCTGACCATCGTCGATTTGTGTGAACTGTGCCTGGTCGGATTTTTTATCAATCACTTGTACTTTATCAATGATGGCTGCAGGCAGGTTTTTGGTGGCGAGTTTGGGATCGTTGCCAAAAAAGGGTTTACCATCTACCAGTATTTTAGTAACGGTTTCTCCTTGTGCGGTAACAGCGCCGTCTTTATCAACGGTAACACCAGGTAATTTTTTCAGCAGGTCTTCCACCACTGCATTCTCCCTTGTTTTGAAAGCGTCTGCATTAAATTCCAGGGTATCTTTTTTTACTACAATGGGTGGTTTCTCATCCAGTATTTCAACGGTATTGAGATTTACACCTTTGTGTTCCATGGTAATGTTACCAAGAGCGATCTGTTTATTATCAGGAGTAATCTGAACTGGTTTGTTGATAGGTTTATAGCCCAGGAAGCTGATGTAGAGGCGGTAAGGGCCGTCGGCTAGGCTTGTAATTTCAAAGTTTCCCTTGTTATCTGTGACAGCAGTGATGGCTACAGTAGAATCTTTTGCATGCAGCAAAACGATGGTAGCAGCGGGCATTGCTTCTTTGGTCGTCTGGTCGGTCAGTTGGCCTTTGATCTTTCCTTGTTGAGATTGCGCCTGGGCAGGTAGTATGCCCAAACTCAATACCAGCAAGAGTTGTATAATTTTATTCATAATTAAATTGAGCAGGAAAGGGTAAGATAAGGATGAATTTCACATTTATGGTTGCCGTTTACGTAATTTATCCATCTCCTGTTTTCTGATCTCCCTCATCTGTTCCTGGCTAATTTTTTCTGCGTTAGCGGGGATGGTAAGATCTGTTTCTGTTACCGCTTTCAGGCTTACATTTTTTGCGGTGAATGCGCGTTTACTGCCTTCTGCAGCGAGAACAACGGCATTGCTATCAGGCAGCAAGCCATTTACCGGAGAGAAACTAAAGGGTAGTTCGGTGGTATACCAAACAGTATAGGTATCCTCTTTAAGCTGTATGGTGGCTTTTTTGCAGGTGTATCCCGCTATTTTTTTAGTTTTATCGGATGATTTGTTATTAGCGGTAAAGATGTAGTCTTCTTCTGTATAATACGTTTTCTTATCATCGCCGAAGGTGGTAAATACCTGCTCATATTTTTTATTGGCGAGGTCTACATACTGGGCGTTGTTGCCACGTGGGCCCATGCCAGGTCTGCGTGGATTACGCGTGGTATCGCCGCCGGGTTGTTGTCTTCTGCCGCCAAAATCTGGTCGTTCGGTAGTTATCTTGCCAACGTTATTATTGAAAGTAAATGTTTGTTTAAAGGTGATCACATCTGGTATTTCAGCGGCATCGTCTCCGCTGCGTTGAAACCCCCGCATGCGCTCGGGATCTGTTTTAGCAGTTACTTCGTATTCTATTGTACCTGATTGCTGTGCAAACAGCGGATGCGTGAAGGATAGCAGCGTAGCAGCTGCAAATAGAAAATGGATAGTTCGGTTCATGCCTGGTTGTTTTATATTACAAAAATCACCATTCATGCGGGCATTTTGGGTTAAAAAGCTTTATTTACTGTTATTTACTGTTAATAGGCATCGACCAGCGTTAATCTTCCTTATTTACTGTTAATTACTGTTAAGGAAGTAGCCTGTTTTAGGTGCGGAATGGATAGTTTTGTAAGGATATCAAAAATTTTCATGCGACAACGAATCAGAAATATTCTTATCCTCATGTGTATTTGTATCCTTGGTATATTTCTGTTCCAGGGGTATTGGTTATATAATTCTTATAGGATAAGAGAAGAACAATTTAATAAAGAGATCAATGAATCGTTGCGTATGGCTGTTTTCAACAAACAGTTCTCTGATGTACGTCGTTATATCCGTTATTTCGGAAAGGATAAAGATTCCCTGCAACGCCCTATGAGAGGATTGGCAGAGCAACTGGAAGAGATAGGAATGCCCAAGGGCGGTCGCTTCAGAGGGCACCGGGAATATGATAAATACCCCGGACCTCCTCCTCCGGAAGCTTTTCATGGAGATTCACCAGCGCGTATATACGCAGATACACTAGCCCGACAAATATCTGAGTTCCTGATCACCAGCAACTTACATAATGATAGTACCAATCTTAAAAAATTGGATTCTGTATTTCGTGTGGAGTTGGCCAATCGTCAAATTGCCACGCCTTATAAACTGGATACTTTTCACCTTAGTTATAGTGGTTTTGAAAGAGAAACTTTCCGGGATAGCATTCGCCGGCGGGAGCCAAGGCAAACAGCCAAAATTCCGTTCAACCCTGCCAGCAACCTTTTTGTAAGGGCCAGCTTTGAATCTCCGTTGCAGTTCATTCTGCAGAAAATGATATGGACCCTGCTCAGCTCTGTTGTGTTGCTGGTACTTACTACTTTGTGTTTCGTTTATATGCTGCGTACCATCCTCAAGCAAAAAAAGCTCTCAGAGGTAAAAAATGACTTTATCAATAATATGACGCATGAGCTGAAAACGCCCATTGCTACTGTATCTGCGGCCGTAGAGGCATTGCAGAATTTTAATGCGTTAAACGATCAGCGCAAAACACAAACGTACCTGGATATTTCAAAAAATGAATTGCAGCGCTTATCAGACCTGGTAGAAAAAGTATTACATATTGCAGCGGAAGAAAAAGAAGATATTGAGCTGTTCAGAGAAGCCACTGATCTGAATGAAGTGATAGATAATATTCTCTCCAATCATCAGCTGAAGGCCAATAAACCCTTGCAGTTGCGGTATGACAATAATCTGGCAGGGCATTCTGTATATGTGGATAAAACACATTTATCTAACGCTATCAACAACCTGGTGGATAATGCTATCAAGTATTCCAAAGAGCCTGTACAGTTATATCTGCAAACGAGTATTGAAAACGGTATACTGAAGATCCGGGTGAAAGACAATGGCATCGGCATTCCTAAGATCTACCAGACGAATATCTTTGATAAATTTTTCAGGGTACCTACCGGTAACCTGCATAATGTGAAGGGTTTTGGTTTGGGATTAAGTTATGTGCAAAAGATTGTGGAAATGCACGGGGGTACTATCCGTGTGCATAGTGAGCCGGAAAAGGGCAGCGAGTTTATTATCATTATTCCATCAGCATAGTATCAATTTAAAACAAGGTTATGGCTAAAGTATTACTGATAGAAGATGAAGTGCAGTTAGGTCAGATAGTGAAAGAAAGCCTTGAGATGAGGGGTTTTGAAATGTTGTATGCAGCTGACGGAAAAGAAGGGCTGCGCTTATATCAGCAGGAGCATCCGGATGTGGTAGTGTTGGATATTATGATGCCTAATATGGATGGATTTTCTGTTACTGCAGAAATCCGTAAACTGGATAAATTTACGCCGATCATCTTCCTGACAGCAAAATCGCAAACTGCGGATGTGGTGAAGGGTTTTGAACTGGGAGGAAATGATTATCTGAAAAAGCCTTTCAGTATGGATGAGCTGATAGTGCGCATTACAGCCTTGTTAAAACGTTTTAGTGATCATCCGGCCGTACGGGAAATGGAAGAAGGGGCAGTGGCTATCGGTCAGTATATTTTTAATTACACCAAACAAACACTTGCCCGTAATAACGTCATAGAGTTCCTCTCCCATCGTGAGGCGGCTATTCTTCGCCGGCTATATGATAATAAAAATGAAGTGATGGAGCGCAAAAAAGTACTGCTGGACCTTTGGGGAGATGATAATTTTTTTAATGCCCGCAGTATGGATGTATTTATCACCAAACTTCGCCGGTATCTGAAGGATGATTCCAGGGTACAGATTGTGAATATTCGTGGTGTAGGTTATAAGCTGATTTTTTAACCCGCTGTTACCAGGAGGGATCTATCTCAAACGTTATACATACGCGGGTGCCGCGTGGCATGTTTTCTTCTCCAAGGAGGTCTGTAATTTCGATATTAAACTGTGTATGGTACATGGTGCGGTAAAGTTCTGCTCTTTCCATGCATAGTTCCATTCCCCTGGACTGATGTCTGCCTGTTTTGAGCCCGTCGTTGTGGTACTGCAGGGCCTGTATACGGCCAATGCCATTATCTGTTACCTCACAGCTAAACAGGTTTTTATGCAACTGTACCCAGCGGATATCTAACTGACGGTCTGTTTCCTTGTGCATTAACCCATGCCAGATGGCATTTTCCAGGAAGGGCTGAATCAGCATACAAGGTACCGGTAAGGCCGCAGGAGAGATCTGCGGATCTATTTTCAGCGTGTAGTCAAATCCGTTGTTAGTGCGTAGCTGTTCCAGTTTCAGGTATTGTTCCAGCATATCTGTTTCTTCCTGGAGGGAGATAAAATTTTTATCTGCCAGCATTAATACATGTCTTAACAGCCGGGCAAACCCTGAAAGATATTCCTTTGCATTGGCGGTTTCGCCGTTCATTAAAGAGCTATAGATACCATTGAGACAATTGAAGAGGAAATGAGGGTTCACCTGTGATTTCAGGGTGGTGAGTTTTAGTTCAGATAGTTGTTTGCGCAATGTTTGTGTTTCTTTTTCCTGGTTGGTTTTATGGCGTGCTACCGCCTCGTCGTTGCTTTTTACAGCGAGGTAGCGGGATCTGTAACGGATGAAAAGGAGGAAAAATAGCACTGCTGCGGTGGTTACCAGTAGCAGTAAAACGTTGTGTATTGTAATGGACATACGTGTTATTAGCTACTGAAAATATACGTCATTTCCCTGGAAATAAGCGATGTGGAGATAAGCTCCGGTTTTGCACCTAATCGCTTATCTTTGTCCTTTATGGAACAGTTAGTACAGCAAATAGCAGCCTACAAACAGGAAATAGAGGCTTTTACGCCTGCCAACGCGGCCGATCTGGAACAGTACCGCATAAAATTTCTGGGTACAAAGGGTATCGTGAAAGCCCTTTTCGGGGAAATGAAACAGGTACCGAATGACCGTAAGAAAGAGTTTGGGCAGATATTAAACGATTTTAAGCAACTCGCAGAGTCCCGCTATGAGCAGTTCAGTGAACTGAAAGAAGCTTCCGGCGCGGATACCGGCGATACAGACTATACTTTGCCGGCAGCGCCGCACAGGCTTGGCACACGCCATCCTATCAGCCTGGTGCGGAATAAGATCATCCGCATATTTGAGCGGCTGGGCTTTACCATTGCCGAAGGACCTGAAATTGAAGATGACTGGCATAACTTTACAGCACTGAATCTGCCGGAAAACCATCCTGCCCGTGATATGCAGGATACGTTTTTTATCAGCCAGAATCCTGACTGGTTATTGCGTACACAAACCTCTTCTGCCCAGGTGAGGGTGATGGAAGAAGGCAAGCTGCCTATTCGCATTATCAGCCCCGGAAGAGTATATCGTAATGAAACTATTTCTGCCCGTGCACACTGTTTCTTCCACCAGGTGGAAGGATTGTATATAGATGAAAATGTATCATTCGCGGATCTGAAACAAACACTGTATCACTTTGTGAAAGAGATGTTTGGTGAGAACACGGGTATCCGTTTTCGTCCTTCTTATTTTCCTTTTACAGAGCCTAGTGCAGAAATGGATATCGTATGTTTCATTTGCGGTGGTACTGGTTGCCCTGTATGTAAACAAACCGGCTGGGTAGAAATACTTGGTTGTGGTATGGTGCACCCCAAAGTACTGGCTAATTGCGGCATCGATCCGGAAAAATATACCGGCTTCGCTTTTGGTATGGGAATAGAACGTATTACCATGCTGAAATACCAGATAAAAGATTTGCGCCTGTTTTCAGAGAACGATACCCGTTTCCTGGAACAGTTTGAAGGCGCCGTATAAAAATCCCAACATCAAAAAATGGTGATTCAATCTATTGCCATATGCGGCGCAGGTACCATGGGTGCCGGAATAGCACAGATAGCGGCTTATAGTGGTTTTAGTACCGTGTTGTACGACATACAACAGGCCGGACTGGATAAAGCTAAAACGCAAATTGAAAAAAGTTTGCAGGTGGCTATAGATAAGGGTAAACTGGCGGCGGCAGAAAAGGAAAATATCCTGCAGCGCATCCGGTTTTCAACAGCCATTGAAGACTGTATAGCGGATGTGGTGATTGAGGCTATTGTAGAGAAAATAACGGCTAAAACAGCCTTATTTAATCAACTGGCGGAGATCAATACAGTGGACACTATTTTCGCTACCAATACTTCCTCCCTGTCTGTTTCCGAAATAGCAGCTTCCATCACCAATCACCCGTCACGGGTGGTGGGTATGCACTTTTTTAATCCGGCTCATTTAATGAAACTGGTAGAAGTGGTTAGTGGCACAACAACCGCCCCGGAAGTGGCTTCAGCTATTTATGACCTGGCAGTGAAAATGGGAAAGGTGCCGGTACGTGTAAAAGATGCGCCCGGATTTATAGTAAACCGTGTAGCCAGACAATATTACCTGGAAGCCATGCATATCGCTGAGCAGGACCAGGCAGATTTCAGCACTATTGATCAGTTGCTGGAAAGCGTGGGTTTTAAAATGGGACCATTTGCTTTAATGGACCTGATTGGCAATGATGTGAACCTGGCCGTTACACAATCGCTGTACGATGCATTTGATCATGCGCCCCGCTTTAAACCTAATGTGCTGCAAGAGCAAAGAGTCAAGGATGGTAAGCTGGGACGCAAAACAGGATTGGGCTTTTACAGGTACGAACAGTAATTTGTTTTAGTTATTTTTGGGCCTCCTTTCGTAATAAGAATTTAGTCTTCATGATTTTAGTAACCGGTGGTACAGGTTTTTTGGGTAGTTATTTAATTCGGTCTTTAGTTGCTGCGGGGAAACCTGTGAGGGCTTTGTACCGCAAACAACCTTCTCCCCGGTTGCAGGATATTTCCGATAAAATAGAATGGGTTCCCGGCGACATCCTGGATGTATGTGCCCTGGAAGATGCCATGGTGGGCATTACACAGGTGTATCATTGTGCTGCAGTGGTATCGTTTCAGTCGGGCGATAAGAGTAGCCTGCTGAAGGTCAATGCAGAAGGAACTGCTAATGTGGTGAACATGGCGCTGGATGCAGGGGTAAAAAAGCTGTTGCATGTAAGTTCTGTTGCTGCCATCGGCAGAGCTAAAGAGAACAGACCGGTGAATGAAGATTGTGAATGGGAAGAAAGTAAAAACAATTCTCAGTACAGTATCAGCAAATTTCAGGGCGAAATGGAGGTCTGGAGAGGCATTGCTGAAGGGCTGGATGCTGTAATTGTAAACCCTTCCATTATTTTAGGCGCAGGCTTCTGGGAGGAAGGTTCCGGTACCTTGCTGAAAAATGCCTGGAAGGAATTCCCTTTTTATACACAGGGAGTGACTGGTTTTGTAGATGTACAGGATGTAATAAAAGCCATGATTCAACTGATGGATAGCGACATTAGCGGAGAGCGGTTTATCCTCTCTGCCGGCAACTGGGGCTACCACCAGCTTTTTACGGAGATGGCACATGCCCTCGGTAAAAAGCCGCCACATATAGCAGCAAAGCCCTGGATGGCAGAAGCAGTATGGCGGATGGAAAAAGTGAAAGGATTATTTACGGGTAGGCATCCATTGATAACAAAAGAAACTGCCCGTTCAGCTCAACTGAAAGTGTATTACGAAAATAACAAGCTATTAAGTGCGCTGCCAGGTTTTGGTTTCAGGCCATTGGAAGACACTATTAAGGAAATTTCTGCTGCTTTCCTCAAAGAGCGGTCACTTCAACAATAAGGCAGCAATGGCCGCCGCTAAAGTTTTAGTGGTTTCGGCATCTGCCTCTTTACTTACCCATACACGGGGCTTATCGCCTGGTATTACGGCCGCAACAGGTTGTCCGCGGTACTGAAACTCATAACATATCTTTTCGTAGGAATTTACCTTGCCAAAATGGTTATGCGCGGTAATGCGTATATCTGTTCCCGTGGATCTCAGGATGCCTGTTGGCTTATTATCGTTTAGCTCCAGGTAATGAGGGGCTTTTAATACCATTTCCCAGCGTTTTAACGGGTCATTTTTAGTGCCGTTGATTAAAACGTAATAGATGGCTGCATCCGCCTGTAAACCGTTCAAATAGGCCGGTAAAGCACGGTTGGAAAAGACGATGGAAGTGGTATTCATGGTTTGTACCAACAGGTGTTCATCATTCCCGTTTACATAAAAATTAAAGGCATTTTTGGGGTCTTTGACAAAGGTAGCCTCAGCCACCCCGTTTTTTCGGGAAGAGGTGGAATAAGGACCAAATGCGATGGTTTTGGCAGAGAACCACCCATCATTGATCTTCACGTTCCATTCCAGGTCATTGCTGTAAAGTATGTCTTTGGTTTTTGCGTGATTGGTAGTGCTGCACGCAAATAACAGTAGTGGCAATAAGGCAGTAAGCAGTTGCTTCATGAAGCGGGGTGTTTAAATTGAAATTACGAAAATTGTCTTTCTCATGATTAGGCTGATTATACTGATTGCCCCGATTTTATTCTTTTGATTTTAGAAGATTTAAACCCGATTAGCGAAGATTAAAGCGATTATATCCGCTCTAATCTTCACTAATCTTTTTATAATCAAAAAAATAAAATCGGGGCAATCAGTATAATCAGCCTAATCATGAGAAAGACAATCTACAGTCCTTTAACTTTTTCCCAGATCTCAGGGATACGTTTCATCCATTTAATTTCTTTCATTCTATCTTTTGCATCCTGCACCGGGCTGCCAAAATATACTTTACCAGCTTCAAGGTCACCAGCGACACCACTTTGTCCCAGCACAACGGCGCCTTTTCCGATAACGAGATCTTTGTTTACACCTACCTGTCCCCACAGGATCACGTTATCTTCCAGTTTTGCTTTACCAGCTATACCTACCTGAGCAGCAATGAGACAGTTCCTGCCGATCACGGTACCATGACCAACATGGATCATGTTATCCAATTTGGTACCACGACCAATGATCGTGTCGCCGCTTACACCTTTGTCGATAGTACAGCCTGCACCTAATTCCACATCGTCTTCAATAATCACCCTTCCACAGCTTACCATCTTATCGTATATCACTTCGCGGTTAGCTCTTTTTTTGAAGTAAAAAGCATCTGCACCTAACACTGTTCCGGCATGGATGATTACGTTATCTCCTATCACACAATGATCGTAAATGGTAACGTTAGGATGTATCAGACAGTTACGACCAATACGCACATGATTGCCAATGAATACGTTAGGTTGTATAACAGTACCTTCACCTATCAATGCAGAGTCGCTGATTGCTTTGGTAGCCGGTTCAAAAGGGCGGAATCTATTTACCAGTTTTACATATGCACTGAATGGATCTTCCAGCACCAACAGCGCCTTCCCTTCCGGACAATCTACTTTTTTATTAATGATGATAATCGTTGCTGCTGATTGCAGACTGGCGTTGTAGTATTTTTCAAAGTCAACAAACGAAATATCTCCCGCTGTTACTTTATGTATTTCATTGATGCCGGCAGCCATCAGTTGACTATTGCCAACCAGCTCTGCGCCTATGAATGCTGCTATTTCCGTTACCGCAACAGGTGCTTCGAACTTCATATGATCTGAATTATTGAGTAATGTTAAAGTGCGACAAAGGTAGTAAATCAACGATAGCAATAATCAAAATATGGCGGTATGATGACGATGATTTGAAAGTTTCAGACTGCTGTTATCCACAATTATTTTAGTGGTGTGAATAAATTTTTTTGTAAAATTTTTCTTTTGTGATGAAATTCTTTTTAATATTGTGTAGGGAATTTTGTTTCCCTGTACTTACTAACCCATTCACATAACAAGAAAGTCTGATTGTTCCAACGGTCAGACTTTTTTTATTGCCTCTGAAACCCGCATGAATAAAGCGTTACAGCCGATCGCTATTTTATCTCTCTAAAAATTACACACATAACACAATTGCTTTTGCGCTTTTTTAATGGTTGGCGGTAAAAACTGCCGGACCTCCATTTTCCCCTTTTTTGGGTGAGAAGGCGTCAAAAATCGAAAAATTTCCTGCCTTAAAATTGTCTTTTCCCCGATTAAACTGATTATGCTGATTACCCCGATTTTATTTCTTTAGCAATTATGTCCGCTTTAATCTTCGCTAATCTTTTTTAATCCGTAAAATAAATCGGGGTAATCAGCATAATCAGTTTAATCGGGAGAAAGACAATCGAACAAAAGATTTTTCAGATTGATTTGCTAAAGAGTTGTGAATGTGGCAATTGTCGCCATAGCCGGGCATCAAAGGCCATGCATATATTACGTATAAAAGGCCTTCCTTTGGCGGTAACTATTACTTTTTGCGGATATACATTCACCAATCCGTCTTTCTTCAGTTCCTGTAATCTTTGTAAGCCGTCTGTTACTGCATCGCATTGTGTATCTTCCTTATGCCAGGATGTTTCAAAGGTGCACATCAGGTTATGAATATGTCCCCGCAACAATAAATCTTCCTCATTTAGTATATGCCCGCGAACAATAGGAAACCTTTCTTTGTTTACCAACTCCTGGTAAGCTGTGATCTGCTTTTCATTTTGTACATATGCATACCAGCTGTCTCCGATGGAAGACGCGCCCAGTCCCACTAACAGTGCTGTATGCGAAACGGTGTAACCCATAAAGTTGCGATGTAGCTGTCCTTCTTTGTATGCTGTATACAGCTCATCTCCCGGTAATGCAAAATGATCCATACCTATCTCCGTATAACCGTTATTGTCGAAAAGCGACTTACCCAGTTCGTATAAGTGCCTTTTTTCGGCTTCTTTTGGCAGGTCATCTGCTGTATATCGTCGTTGTCCTGTTCCTTTGATCCAGGGTACATGCGCATAGCTGTAAAAAGATATCCTGTCCGGACGTAGCTGTACTACTTTATCAATCGTATCCTGCATACCTGCTATCGTTTGCAATGGCAGGCCATAGATCAGATCAAAGTTGATGGAGGTGAAGCCTGTTTGCCTGGCATTATCCACCACTGCTGCTACTGTTTCAAAAGGTTGTAGCCGGTTAATGATCTCCTGCACATGAGGGTCAAAATCCTGTATGCCTAAACTGATCCTGCGGAAGCCCAGGTTGTATAATGTTTGCAGATGTTCCGGCGTAGTATTGCCGGGATGTCCTTCAAAGCTCAGGCATGCATCGGGGAGTAATGCTGCTGTGCTGTAAATACCTTCCAGCAGATTGGTTAAATGCTCCGCACTGAAAAAAGTAGGTGTACCTCCTCCGAGATGTATCTCACGGATCCGTGGCTTATCACCGAAGGTATTTACATACAGCTGCCATTCTTTTAACAGGGCCGCCATATAAGGTGCTTCCACTTTATGATTTACCGTGATGTGTTTATTACAACCACAGTAGGTACACATTTTTTCGCAGAAAGGGAGATGAATATACAAACTGATACCGTCCTTGCTGTTAGACGCCAGGAAAGTTTTTTTCAACAGTGCTTTCCAGTCGTTGATATCAAAGCTGTTTTCTTCCCAATAAGGAACCGTGGGATAACTGGTATACCGCGGCGCGGCTACATTATATTTTCGTATAAGGTTCATAATAAGTTATGATTTATGACAACAATTTTCAACTACATTTTCGCTTTGCGGCATCAGCGTGGGACTGATATAAGGAATACCCAGATTGAGGCCGCGCAGGATGAGCAATATGCCCATGATGCTGATTACTACCGGTATCATGTTGCGCATTTTGTTTCTTACACTTATGCTGATGAGATGACCGAACCAGGTAACTCCTATCATAGCAGGAAGAGTGCCTGTGCCAAATGCAGCCATAAACAACATCCCCTTTCCTACCCCGCCGGTTGCAATGGCACCGGCTATACCGGGGTACACTAATCCACATGGCAGGAAGCCATTCAGTAAACCAATGGCGTATAACGTATGGAAGCGCTGCTGACGCAGTAATGTACCAAGAGCGGATTTTATTTTTCTGGTATATGCATTAGGGAGATGCCTGCCATTTGTCCACCTGATACCGGTGTATTTTAGTAATACGATCAGCAATAACAAGCTGCCTGTCGCAATGGATAATCCTTGCTGTAAGCCACCCAGGTAAAACTGTTTTCCCAGCCAGCCAAAGATCATTCCCAGCAATGCGTAGGTACTGATACGACCGGCATTGTACAGCAGTATGCCTGCCAGCTTTTTACTGTCTTTGAGGTGCTGTACCGGCAACGTTAATGCAATGGGCCCACACATGCCTATGCAGTGAAAACTGCCCACAAAGCCCAGCATAAAAGAGGTGAACACGAACATGATGCGATTATTTATCTGTCTGTTGAAACAAAATATTCAAATGTTAAAATCAATAAATATTTATTAATTGCTCCTGGTAGAATGGTTTGTTGTCCATGGTCCATTGCACTTTTATTTTGTACTGACCTTTGGTCAATAACTGTTTGCTTATCAATTGTTGACCATCGTTATCAGGTTGCAATGACAAGTCCACATCTTTACCGGAATCAGAAGGCCTGTAAAAGGTTACTTTACCGGTAAGCTCCCGTTGGTGCAGCTCCCTGGGAAAGGTGACAGCGATGGTATTGTCGGCTTGGGCTATGATTACCGGCGTGGATAATGCACCTGCATTTTGTTTACCATCTATCACCTGTTGGTATTTTAATTCTTCGCTGTAGTAATCAGGCGTTACCATATCTATCCTGGTACGCATGCTTTTTGTTACCAGCGTTAAAAGACCAGCGGCAAACACTACAAATACTATGATGATTTTATGTCCCCAGTTCATGGTAAATGCGTTTAAAGATTTTATTAAGATGCCTGCCTATTGTACCGGTCCTAAAAAGGTGGTACGCAGGCGGGTGATTTTTTTGTTCTGTTGATATAACCCGATGTAAAGGGTAGCCTTACGGTTATGCACTGCTGTTCTTGGCAGGACAATGAAAAAAGTGCCTTCCCCCTGCCCTTCTGCTTTTACGTGAATGATGGGGTTGCCTATCATGGTAATGGTACCGGCCTCATTTTCCAGTTTCAGTTCCAGAGGGATATCCTGTGTTGTTTTATTTACCAGCTTAATGCGGTAAAGATTAGTAAGACTATCGTTTCCCCGCTCCTGATACAACATGCCCGCAGTACGCATAATAGTGCCGCTAACAGGCTGGCGACCCGTTAGCATAAAACTGATAGCGCCCAGGAGGACGATCAGGATAAGGGTGTATACTTTCAGACGAGGCGTAAAACGCAACCGTTCTTTTTGGGCAATGCCATTTTCAGCAGCATAGCGGATCAAACCTTTGGGGCGGCCTGTTTTTTCCATCATAAAATCGCAGGCATCTATGCATGCGGTGCAGTTAACGCACTCCAGCTGGGTACCATTCCGTATATCTATGCCCGTAGGACAAACCTTTACACACTGCATACAGTCGATACAATCGACCACAGCCCGGGAATCGTCTTTACGGAACCTTCCGCGGGGCTCTCCCCTTTTGTAGTCGTAAGCCATCAATATGGAGCTTTTATCGAGCAATACGCCCTGTAAACGGCCATAAGGGCATACAATCGTACACACCTGCTCCCGCATAAAGGCAAATACGCCATAGAAAACACCTGAAAAAACCAGGATGGCAATAAACCCGCCGGTATGTGCCGATAATGGCCCGGTAATGATTTGTCCCAGCGCTTTGGCGCCAATGATATAAGCCAGGAATATATTGGCAATCAGGAACGATAAGGCATAAAAAGCCAGGTGTTTGCCTGTTTTGCGAACAATTTTGTTGGTGTTCCAGGGCGATTGCTGTAAAAGACGTTGTGCAGCCGCATCCCCTTCTATCCGATATTCCAGCCGGCGAAACAACATTTCCATGAAGATGGTTTGTGGGCACATCCACCCGCAAAAGAGGCGACCAAACGCCATGGTAAACACAACAATAAATAAAATGAAAGCCAGCATTGCCAACCCGAAAATGAAGAAGTCCTGGGGCCAGAAGATAGCGCCAAACAAAATAAATTTTCCTTCTACCACATTCAGCATAAATAAAGGCCTGCCATTTATAGCAATAAACGGCAGGCTGAAAAAAACACTAAAATAACACCCGCTCACAATGCTGCGGATATTATACCAGCGGCCTTTGGGCTGCTGCGCAAATATCCAGTTGCGTTTACCTTGTTTATCAACGGTGGCTATACTGTCTCTGAAAGTGGTACTATCGGCCATGGCTTATTCTTTTTGTCCTTGTGGTTCCTTTGCATTGGGTGGGTTACTACCATGAATAGACTTGATAAAACTGGCCAGCTGGGCCAGTTGTTTGGGTGAGAAATCTTCTTGCCAGGATTTCATTCCCTTATCTGCTACACCATACTTAATGGTTTTGAATACCTCATTGATTTTACCGCCGTGCAGCCAGTAATCATCAGTGAGATTAGGACCTACAACGCCCTGCCCTTGCGGCCCGTGGCAAGGTGCACAGTTAGAGATGAACATCTTTTGTCCTGCAGTGATATCGCCGGCATCTACCAGTAGCGTTACATTATTTTCATCAATGTTGTTGGCGGCATTTTTCAGGTAGGCTTCTTTGGCAATAGCTGCTTTTTCTTCTGCCATGGCCAGCTCTTCTATCTGGCTGGGTGCAGAATGTGATATTTCTGTACGCCAGAAATATACTATTCCAAAACATATACTGAAAATGAAACCCCATTTCCACCAGGGTGGTGTAGGATTATTCAGTTCACGGATGCCGTCGAAGTTGTGACCCATGTTCTGCCCCGCCTCTGCAGCCGTATCCAGCGTTTGGGTATTGTTTACTTTTTCCCACCAGGAGATACGCGGCTTACCTGCTGCCACCACCTTTTTAGGCTTACATTTCCGCTTAATGCCAACCAGGTATCGCAGCAGGAATAGTAAGCTGATGATCACTGCCAGTTCCAGCACAATTACTGACAGCAGGAGATAAAAAGATGTTTGAGACAACCGGGTAAAATATGGACTGGCAGTAACTACAGCATCTTGCGCAAAAGCACTGTTGCTCATGAGTGTCAATACGACAATTCCGGCTGTCAGCAATGTTTTACTGCCATCTTTTGTCATCTTTTCTCTGAAAATATCCATCGCACCCATTACTGCGTTGCCAAGGATACCAATAGCGAGCAAGAGTCCTCCTATCACCACCAGTAATACCATCGCTACCGGATCAGATAACTCTGAAGGAGGTTGTGGCCCGCCATCTGCAAAACAAAAGTAATCAGTCCAATACTTATGGAGCTGGCAGGCATTAATATAGCTGCTACCAGTGGAGATAGCAATCCTTGTACGGCAAAGTATAAACCGGTAATATTATAGAGGAGTGATAAAATAAAACTTATGAGGATAATACGCTTGTTAGCCTTGCATAATTGTATGAAATCCAATAGTAAAGGTAGTTTCCTGGCATCTAAAATACCATCACTGGCAGGCGTAAAGTTATTACTGTCTTCTGTTAAAGAGATGCCTATATCGCTTTGTTTTAATGCACCTGCATCATTTAATCCATCACCTATCATCATTACTTTTTTTCCTTTTTTTTGTAGGGAGATGATATAAGCGAGTTTGTCTGCCGGCTGTTGCTCAAAAGCAAAGTGGCATTGCTTCCCATCAGTTTACGGAGATTATCTGCAGCATTGTTATTGTCGCTTATCACCTCTGCTATACTACGCACAAAAGTGACGATAATAGCCAGTACAATAGGCATATCAATGTTCAGAAAACCGTGTTTAAGACCACTCCAGGCAGATTTAAAAAATACCTGTGCGCTATAAAAGAAAACAGGGAGTGCCAATGTCAGGGTCATATAGCGGAATGTGCTGTTAAGGCTTTCATCTAAACTGCCAGCGCTGGCAAAGTATTCAGGAAAACTAAGCAGCATAATATTACCAAAACAAAAACCGGCTATTCCCAATTGGTAGATAAGCGCCTGGTTGGTGCGGGGCTTTTTATGTTGGAGGTCCTGCAAACTAATGTATGGTTCATAGCCAATAGCAGTGAGTATTTCAGCTACATGCCTTAAAGATGTTTGTTGCTGCGAAAAAATAATCAGCGTTTCCTTTTTACTAAAGTTAACGGTTACACGCTGTATGCCTTTATCCAGCCGGTGCAGGTTTTCCAGCAGCCATAAACAAGAGCTGCAATGGATATGTGGTATATAGAAACAAACATGTGTTTGTGTATCGTCACGGAATTGAATCAGTTGTTGTTGTATTTTCTCCTCTTCCAGGAAAGCAAACTTATCCTGGCGCACTGCAATGCGTTGATTAATACCAGGTTTGCTGTTGAGATCATAATATTCACAGAGGCCGTACTGGTTAAGGATTTCGTACACCATTTTACACCCCTGACAGCAAAATATTTTTTCCTGCAGCGTATTATCCTTATCCGGACAATCTTCCCCGCAATGATAGCAGGTAGTTTGTGTATTGATATGAGGAGCAGCAGCCATTAACCGATGATTATATTGTTAATGTCGTGTTGCGTTATCACTATCGTGCGACCGGGTATGAGGGGAGGAACATCACATAAAGCAGCGGGTGTTAACTCATGAAAATTGATGATAGCATACGGGTACATGGCTGGTATTTTGTGTGGATACAAAACTACCTATAGCAGTAACGAGGGGCAATGATATGTGTCAGGGAGGAATATGATATTTGTCAGGAAAGCGTCGCTAATCCTGCAGGTTGGCTGTTCTTATAATCTCGGGCATGTCCAGCAGGCGGATCTTCTTGCCTTCCAGCTCTATCATGCCATCCTTCTTGAACTCAGAAAGCAGGCGTATAGCGGATTCTGTGGCAGTGCCTACCAGGTTGGCAATTTCTTCGCGGGAGAGGCGGACACTGAGTGTGTGGCCATCTTCTTCCAGTCCGTATGTTTCTTTGATAAAGAGTAATGTTTCTGCGAGGCGTTCTCTGACCGGCTTTTGCGCCAGGTGAGTGATCTTTAGTTCTGCCTTACGCAATTCACTGGATAAGATGCGCATCATTTCAAATGAAAGGGAGGCATCTTTTTGCAGGATATTAAGGAACAGGTCTTTAGGGACGAAGCAGATGGAAGAATCTTCCAGTGCTGTAGCTGTAGCAGTATATCTTTCGTTGCTTAATAAAGCTTTATAGCCCATAATATCACCGGCTTTAATGAGGCGTACAATTTGTTCCCGGCCGTCATCTCCGCTGTGTGAGAGCTTAATTTTTCCATCATTAATACAGTATACACCAAATGGGTAGGCGCCTTCATGAAAAATCACCTGACCTTTTTTGTAAACGGAGCATACTTTCGCTTCTGTAATCTGATCAAGATTACATTGTTCCGCTTTGCAGAATATAGAAGAAAAGCGATCCTTGCAATGCTGGCAGGAAGGATTATGAAACGAAGTAGCCATAATGAATTGTGCAAAAGTACTAATTTACGGCTCCTTAACCAAAGTAAAAGCTGTTGTGGCACTTAATTATTATGTGATTTATAAGCCATATGAGGTGTTGACCCGGTTTACCCCGGAAGACAACAAATCATGTTTGGCGGATTATTTTAAAGTGCCTTCGGACGTGTATCCGGTGGGTCGCCTCGATTATGATAGCGAAGGGCTGCTCATTCTCACAAATGACAAGGCCCTCAATCAACGACTACTCTTACCGCAATATGCCCATGAAAGGGAATATTGGGTGCAGGTAGATGGTGCTGTAACGGATGCTGCCGTAAAGCAATTGCGAGACGGTGTGCAGATTAATGTAGATGGAAAGATGTATCGCACACGGCGTTGTGAGGCGTCCATATTTACGGAAGAGCCTTTACTACCCCCACGCAACCCTCCTATTCGTTTCCGCAAAAGTATTCCTGCGCCCTGGATCAGGATGGTATTACACGAAGGAAAGAACAGGCAGGTAAGACGGATGACAGCCGCTGTTGGTTTTCCTACGTTGAGGCTTGTCCGTTATCGTATGGAAGATATTACGATCGAAGGCATGCAATCCGGAGAAATGGTGCAGTTAAGCCAGGCAGAGATCTATAAGCAGCTCAGGCTGAAAGCATAAAACAACAACATAAAGTGATTAAAGCGAAGATAAGCGCGGAACTTATATCCGTTGCCATCTTCGCTTTTATCTTTTACATGATGGCTTTTTGCCTTCAGCTTTCTGCTTTCAGCTTTTTTAACTAGGTTTGTCACCTACAAATTTCTATTATGCTGAAATCAATGACCGGCTTCGGAAGGGCAGAAAGCACAAGAGGCGAAACAAGTATTGTGGTGGAGATCAAATCGCTTAATGGTAAGCAGTTTGAGGTGAACCTGAAATTTTCTCCGTTGCTGCGACCCTATGAGTTCGACATCCGTGCACTTATGCAACAAACATTGCAACGTGGTACATTGGATGCAACTATCAACATTCGCCAGAATGGTGCTACCCGTCCGGTTGTAATCAATACAGATCTTGCTAAGTTCTACTACCAGTCTATCACCACGCTGGCTAATCAGCTGGATCTGCCGCAGGGTGATATGCTCAATGTGCTGATGAAACTGCCGGAAGTAGTGAGTCCTGCTACAGAACAAATGTCAGAAGAAGAATGGAAAGATGTGGAAGGCACACTGCGCCAGGCACTCACCGACCTCGATACACACCGGCTCGATGAAGGCCAGATGCTGGAAGCTGATCTGATGCAACGTATAGAAAACATTGATGCTTCTATGCAGAAGGTACGTGAACTGGACCCACTGCGTAAAGATCGTATCCGCCAGCGTTTGGAAGGATTACTGGCAGAACATGTGGGTAAGGAAAATGTTGATGGCAACAGACTGGAGCAGGAACTGATCTTTTATTTGGAAAAACTGGATATTTCGGAAGAGTTGTCCCGCCTGGAAAATCACCTCCGCTATTTCAAAGAAATATTGAAAGATGGAGATGCTGCCAAAGGCAAGAAGCTGGGCTTTGTGCTGCAGGAAATAGGACGCGAAATAAATACAACCGGCTCCAAAGCCAATGATGCCGGCATCCAGCAATGGGTTGTGCTGATGAAAGATGAACTGGAGAAAGCCAAAGAACAAGTTTTAAACGTTTTATAGTAAGGCGCATACCGTATGAACAAATTATTCCTGGCAACAGCAGGCTTACTATTATTGGCTGCAGCCTGCAAGCCGCCTAAAATGGATGTCTACGAGAAAAACCTGGAGATACCGGGCCATGATTGGACTTATGATTATAAACCGTCTTTCGAAGTAACCTTACAGCCGGAAGATACTGTCTTCCTTTACAATATTTGTGTAAATGTGAGGCATACAGATGCCTACCCTTACAGCAACATATGGGTGCTGGTGGGTACGCGGTATCCCGGTGATAGTATACCCAAAGAGCAACGCGTAGAACTGCCCCTGGCAGATGTTTCCGGCAAATGGTCGGGAACAGGTCTGGATGATATTTATGAGCATCGTATTTTCATTCAGCAAAAGGCCATCTTCAATAAACCGGGCACCTATAAGTTTACCTTTGAGCAAAATATGCGGCAAAATCCGCTCCCCCATGTGATGAATATTGGCTTGCGGATTGAGAAAGCCGGCAAAAGGCCATGATGAAAAGGATTTTCAATAAAATGCAGGAAGGTAAATCCGTTTCCTTCGTCTATTTTTTAGTACTGGCATATACAATAGCAGCCCTGGTATGGTGGGGCATTCTTCTGTTCAGACAAAGCGAACAAATCAGTCGCTTTGAACAGCAAAACCTGTCATTACGTGTGGATAGCCTTGCCCAGCCGGTTGAACATCAGCTGGAACTGCAACGTATCAACAAAGAAGAGCATATGCGCTCTTTTAAATACCTGGGGGAAGGACTCATTTTTTTAGGAATTATCTTACTCGGCGCACTCTTTGTATATAGGGCCGTGTGGAAATATATGAAGCTCAGCAGACAGCAACAGAATTTTATGATGGCCGTTACACATGAATTGAAATCACCTATTGCGGCGGCTAAACTAAACCTGGAAACTATCCGCAAACACCGGCTGGACGAAGAAAAGCAACTGAAGCTCATTAATAATACAATTCGGGAAACCAACCGTCTGGACCAGCTTTGTAATAACATCCTGCTGGCAGCGCAGCTGGAAACGCATAAGTACCAGCTGTATAAAGAGCCGCTGAACTTTTCAGAACTGGTTGAAAGCTGTATCAGAGAGTTGGGAGGCCGCATTGGTACCCACCTGATCGAAGCCGGCATTTTACCGCATGTATGGCTGGATGGAGATAAACTAACGTTGCAGATTATACTGAGTAACCTGGTGGAAAATGCCGCCAAATATGCACCTAAAAATACCACCATCAATATCAGACTGTTTGAAACCAATAAACAGCTGAAGTTGCAGGTGATTGATGAAGGACCAGGAATACCGGAAGAGGAAAAGACGAAGATCTTCCTGAAATTCTACCGTGTAGGTAATGAAAATACCCGCAAGGCAAAGGGTTCCGGACTAGGCTTATTCCTCACGGCTAAAATAGTGGAGCAGCATGGTGGATACATCGAAGTAAAAGATAACGTACCTGCTGGTACCTGTTTTGAAATAACCTGGCCTGAATATTCCGTACAAACAGCGTAAATTAGATGAAGGAATGAACACCCGGATCCGGATTTGAAGTAAAATCAAACATTAACACATGAAGGAAGCGACAAAGGCATCAATACTGCTGGTGGAGGATGAAGAAAATCTCCAGGAAGCGCTGAAGCTGAACCTGGAGCTGGAAGGATATGAAGTAACTGCAGTCGATAACGGCACAACTGCGCTGAAAGCAGTAAAGAACGAATATTTTGACCTTATCATATTGGACATTATGTTACCGGAAATGGATGGTATCGCCGTGTGCGAAAACATCCGGATTCAGAACAATGAAGTGCCTATCCTTTTCCTGAGTGCCAAGAACAGCAGCGCTGATCGCGTACTGGGCCTCAAAAAAGGTGGTGATGACTATATGACCAAGCCCTTTAACCTGGAAGAACTGTTGCTGCGTGTGGAGAAACTGATTGTGAAGAACAAAAAAATTCAGGATAAAGACAGCGTACCAAACGTATATCGTTTTGGTGATAATATGATCGATTTTGCTGCACAGGAATGTGTAGGTAAAGATGGTAAACATTATGAGCTGAGTAAGAAAGAAGCCATGCTGTTGAAGCTGCTCATCGAAAACAAAGGTGAAGTAGTAACACGTGAAAAAATATTGCAGGTAGTTTGGGGTTATAACGTATATCCTACTACCAGGACCATCGATAACTTTATTCTCAACTTCCGCAAATACTTTGAGGAAGATAGCCGCAACTCCCGGTATTTCCACTCTGTAAGAGGTGTGGGGTATAAATTTACAGAAGCGTAGCAACAGCTTTTAGCTTTTAGCAATTAGCTGTTAGAGAATGCAGCGAAGATTGCTAAAAGCTAATTGCTAAAAGCTAACCGCTCTACCACTTTTCATCGTTTTCTCCCCAGTTTCCTGTAAAATTCTACCTCATAATAAATGCCCCTTTCTATTGGTTATGATTTAGCCGATATTTAAGCAGCTTATCAGAAGAAGATTCGGCTTCTTGCAAACCTTATGTGTGGCACATTTTTACAATGAAATAATTTTTGCTGCGGGATGGCCTTACTGGCTGTTTTTTTTGTTAAGTCTCATAACCCTCATCGTATTTTTTATCCTGCGGGAAAGAAGGATCAAGAGAGCTTCAGCGAAAGAAATAACCATTCACCATGCGTTGATTAACCTGGAGCTACATGCTTTCCAGGCGCAGATGGACCCGCATTTTATTTTTAATAGCCTCAATGCTATTCATCATTATATCCTTACTACCAGCACGGATATGGCATCCCTGTATCTTACCCGTTTTTCCCGGCTGATGCGGCTGATGATCGGTAATTTCAACAAGGAATGGATATCGCTGTATGATGAACTGGAAGCACTGGAACTATATATACAACTGGAACAACTACGTTTTGACCAGCAATTCAACTATCAGCTGCATGTATTACCGGAAGTGAATCAACAATTTACACTGATACCTCCGCTGATTATTCAGCCGTATGTACAATATGCTATCTGGCACCGGCTGCTGCCCCGGCCGCAAAAAACAGGCGGTTGTTTGAAGATCATCATTGGCCAGGAAAACGATCGCCTTTTTATTCACCTGGAAGATAACGGTATCCTGATTACCGAACTGCTGGATGGCACCGGTGAACGGCAAGCGTCAGGGATAGACATTGCCTCAGAGCGGCTGTACATGATGAGTGAAAAATACCATATGCAGGCGAGCATTAAATCCAGGCAACTATTTGACGAGGAACACGAACCATCCGGTAACCAGCTCACTATCAGTATGCAACACGTTGGTACCCGGCAATCATTGGCCGGATAAGGCTTTAGTTGGTTATTTCTGGTAAATAGCTTAATTTCTACATGGATTTTCTGGCTTAACGACCACATAGCACTAACCATATAACAAAACCTACAGCAAATCTAAAGCACTCAACACTTAATCTAATCACATGCGTGCCATTATCGTGGACGATGAGAAACATAGCAGAGACGTGCTGCGTATTATGTTAGAGAAGTACTGTCCTCATGTTTCCGTGCAGGCTGCCTGCAGCAATGGTACCTCTGCACTGGAGGCCATTATTAAGCAGCAACCGGAACTGCTTTTCCTGGATGTGGAAATGCCCGGTTTGGATGGTTTCCAGGTATTGGAAGCATGTACCAATCACTCCTTTGCCGTTATATTTACAACAGCCTATGATCACTACGCCTTAAAGGCCATTCACCACAGCGCCCTGGATTATTTACTCAAGCCCATTGATGGAAAAGAACTGATGGAAGCTGTGGAAAAAGCGGGCACACAATCAGTATCCAATTCCGCAGCAAAAGTGGAAGACCTGTTACAGTATCTTTATCTGCAACTGCATCAGGACGAAAGGCTGGCATTTCCTACCATAGATGGCTTGCGGATGGTGTCTGTAAAAGATATTATTTATTGTGAATCTACGGCTACCAAAACCACCATTCATTTACAAATGCAGGAAAAGCCGGTACTCGTGTGTCGCAACATGAAAGAGATGGAGGAGTTGCTGTGTAATAAAGGTTTTTTTCGTGTGCATAACAGCTTCCTCATCAATTTATCTTTCATGGATAAATATATTAAAGGAGATGGTGGAGAAATAATTATGTGTGATGGCTATAGTGTGCCGGTATCCCGTGAGAAAAAACAGGATTTTCTGTTGCGGATAGAACATTTGTAATCTGTTACAACCGCTTAATGTAAGCGCAGCTGATCCAACCGCTCTTGCCATCTGCCAGCTCTATCTTACAAAAATCCTTGGTCGCATCTGATACATGTACTTTCATACCTTCCTGGATCTCAAAAGCATCTTTGCTGTTTTCGTCCGGTGCCGTCTTTACTTTGATATTGTTGTTCATCACAATACCGGATTGATGATTATTAGCTGCCAGGTACGTATCAACAGCCATAAGAAGGTAGAGTAAAAACAGGGCGCCGATAGCGTAGTTTCCCCAGCGCAAAAATTTGTTCTTCCATCCCGGCAAAAAAGTATTGAGCATAATGCCGGTTATCAGCAACCAGAAAAACAGGATACTCCCAACTGCCCACCCATTGGCCTTATGCAGGTGTTGTAATTGTAACCACCACTGCTGAAAAAATACTAACGGTAACTCCTCTACGTAGCCGTTCACCTTCTGATTGGCAATGGCAAGATTATGTTTTACCGCAGCATCATTGGGTGATAACTGCAATGCTTTTTCGTAATTATATATTGCCAGGCTGTTTTTTCCTGCTTTGTAATAAGCATTTCCGGCATTGAAGTAGATGGCTTTATGATTCACACCTTCATCCAGCAGTTGCTGATAGATCTTTGCTGATTCAGTAAACTTACTTTGATTAAAGAGGTTGTTCGCTTCCTCAAAGCTTTGCTGATGGGTGTTTTGAGGCGCCTGTGCATAACTGTCTGTATTAGCCAGGAAGAACAGTGCGATGGCAAAAAAAATGGATATAATATTTCTGTGATTCCGCATTTTGACCTTTCGTTAAATAATTAATTCTTCAACGCATCTTCCAGGTTGCTGATAATATGTACCGCCTGCTCGTAAGTACCCTGCATCTTATGATTTTGTGCAGGCGCATAGAGTGCTACTTCGCAATTGGCTATCAGCTCAAACAGCTCACTTGCATTGCTGCCGTTGATGCGGCGTGCCGCCAGTTTGTCCTGCACTAATTGTTTACTGAGATCTGCCATGGGGATCTTTAGCTTGTTACTCAGATATCCCCATACTGCACGGGAAGTTTCTTCATAAAAAGCTTTTTCCTTACCGTCTTTCAGGTAACGTGCCGCCAGTTCCAGCCTTTTCAGTGCTACTTTATTTGCATAGCGGTGTTTGAGTAAGGCTGCATTGGTGGTGTTGTAATTTTTTCTGCGTTTATATACGATGATGCCTGCTGCTATGAGTAAAGGCAGTAGCAGCAATACATAGAACCATGGGCTGAGAATAAACCAGCTATGGTTTTTTGTCCAGTTCAGGATGCCGGTGTCATTTTTCACGAGTTCATTTTTAGCTACCCCAAAATCCTGCTTGTCTTGTTTGATGTGCTTGCCTTGTGTAATGTGAATTACAAATGGTTGCGAGCGCATTGTTTTATAGCTGTTGGCGGCTGGATCAAAGTAAGAGAATTCAACGGCTGGTATGGTATGGTCGCCTGCTTCCTGTGGCATCAGCACATATTCAAATGTGCGGCTACCGGAGAGCGGGTTGCTATTCTTTTCTATGTCGTCTGTTACCTTTGGATCGTACTTTTCAAATCCGCTGGGGATCTCTATTTTAGGAGGGTTGAGCAGGTTTACATTACCCTGACCGCCAATAGTAACTTTCAGTGTCAGTGCATCATCCGTGGTAAGTTTATTTTTATCTACTGTTGCAGTCATGTTAAAGCGACCAACAGCACCGTTATAGCTGGTAGGCCGGCCTTCAATGGGCACTGGCTTCACGTTTATTGTTATCGGGTTGCTTTGGATCTTATACGGAACATCCTGGTATTCTACTTCCGGGCGATTAAAGAAATCATCAAAGAATGGATCTTTAAAAGAAGGATCATTGAAGATATCATCGAACGGATCTTTAGCTTTACCTCCCCCATGTTTGCTGCTGACCATTTTTACCAGTCGCACCTGGTTGTCTACCTCAACCGGATCAAGGTCCAGTTTGCCGGATTGAAATGGAAACAGCAGTGTTTTACGAATGGTAAATACTTTATACGGAATGCCGTTAACTCTTTCTTCAGTGGCTTGTGGCGGATTGGGCAATTCAATGTCTTTTGCAGAAAAACCTTTGAAGGCGGGCACTTTGGTGACGCTTGAATTAGTTGGCAGGCGCGTAAAAAGTTTATACGTTGCCGTTAGTTGTTCTCCTTCGTATAAATTGGTTTTATCTACATCTACTTTCAGGAAAATATTTTTGCGGAGCTTTTCATTTATGTCTTCGCCCTTTTTCAGTACACCTTCCGGTAAATCATCTGCGTTGCCCTGTTGGCCACGGTGCGGCTGTAATCCGGCAGATGGCTGCTGCGTTTGTTGTTGCTGCTGTTGTTGAGCCTGCCCATTACCTTTTTTAACTTCAATTAAAACAGGATTGGATTTTACGATATTGCCATTCACACGTGCCTGCGCACCTGCAATAGTGAAACTACCCACATGTTTGGCTTGTAACAGGTAGCTCAGTGCGATATATTCAGACCGCTTACCATTGAAGATAGATTGTCCCTGCATTTGCGAAGGTCCCTGCAACACGTCAAAGTCCTTGAAGCTGGGTGGTGTAAAGCTGGCCACGTTCACGCCATTTTCCAGCATGAACTGGATCTGGAATGGTTCATCCTGTGTCACATTGTTATTGCTCACGGAGGTGGTAAAGCGAAACTCCTGAGCGGAGGCACAAGCTACCAGCCCTAAGCAAAACAAAACGGAGAAAATACACTTCCTTATACAATATCTGTCCATCATAGTTATGTCAACAAATTTAACCAAAGCCGCTCCGGAAGCGCAGTAAGCACCCGTTAAAAGTTAGTTAAAAGAATTACGAATTACGGATCGGCGCGATCTTCGCTTATAACCGCAATTCATAATTCGCAATTCGTAATTCTTTCTGTTATATGTCTCCCAGCATGGGTCTGAGCAGGATTTCTTCAATTACGGTTTGTTTGGCCATTGACCAGGCCGACCAGATAACACTGGCAATATCTTCGGGAGGCATCATTCTGTCTGGGGCCGCTTCAAAACCTTCCCAGGAGGCTGTTAGTGTAGGGCCCGGGCTCACAGCGGTAACACGGATATTATGGGCCTGCAGCTCTTCTCGCAGATTTTTGCTGAAGCCTAGCAAAGCGTATTTGGTAATACTGTAGGAACCGCCGTTGGGGTAAGCCTTGTGGCTGGCAGTAGAGCACATGTTAAAAATATGTCCGTTGCGATGCGGTATCATCAGGGGCAATAATTCACGGGTAAGGTGATAGGCGCTGTATACATTTACCGCCATCAACTTTTCCAGTAAGCCATCTTCTTCCTGGTGTATAGCTCCCGGAATAAAAATGCCGGCATTATTCACCAGTATATCAACACTTGAAAAAACGGTTTTTATTTTAGCTGCAAAGGCCAGTACCTGTGCTTTATCGCCCATATCCACCAATTCTGCATGTACTGTTACTGCCGGGTTCTTTGCCTGGATGGCAGCCTTTGCACTTGCCAGCGTGTCTGCATGTCTGGCGCAAATAGCTACATTAAATCCTTCCTGAGCCAGTTTCTCTGCAATAGCCTTTCCGATGCCCTTGCTGGCACCTGTTATAACTGCATTCATAGTTTCGTTGATTAAAGCAGTAAAGTAAGGAATTTAGTTTGAATGAATGGCCGGGTGCCGGCCCATCTGTGTAGTATTTTGTACCTTTGCGCAGTCATGAAATACAAACATATTTTCTTTGATCTGGACCACACACTCTGGGACTTCGAAACAAATGAACAGGAAACATTGCTGGAGCTGTATAACAGCCACGCTTTAGAGAGCAGAGGGGTGCCTTCATTTGAGGCATTTTCCACCTCCTATGTAGGTCATAATGAACGTTTGTGGGACCGCTTCCGCAAAGGGTTTATCACACGTAATGAATTGCGCGACAAGCGCTTCCGTCTTACCTTACTGGATTTCAAAATAGGTGATGAAGCACTGAACAAAAAGATCAGTGAAGGGTTCCTGGAAATACTGCCCTACAAAACAGCATTGTTCCCGGAAACTAAAGAAACGCTGGATTACCTGGCAGCAAAGGATTACCCGATGCACATGATCACAAATGGGTTTGAAGAAACACAGTTGTTGAAAATGAAAAATGCAGGTATTGCGCATTATTTCACACACATTATCACCTCCGAAATAGCCGGAAGCTTAAAACCTTATCGGGAAATTTTTGATTATGCTATCACCAAAGCCAGTACCAGTGCGAGAGAAAGTATTATGATCGGGGATGCTATGGAGCTCGATATTAAGGGCGCACACGGAGCGGGAATGGACCAGGTATATTTCAATCCTGCCAAACCACCAGTAGATTTTAAGCCTACTTATACTATCGGGCATTTGAGAGAACTGAAGGAGATATTATAAATTAAATTACGAATTGTCAATTACGGCACAAAACAATCTTCGCTCATAACCGTAATTGACAATTTGTAATTTTTTATTGCGCTTTGGCTTTTGGCTTATTTGCAGCGGCCGTTCTCAGGCTGGCTGTTTTGGATGGCTGCTGACAGCAGCTTTTACCTTTTGCAGTAGTTTTGCAATTAGTAGCAGTACAAGTTTTCTTTGTTGATTTGTCCGCAGCAGGTTTGCTTTGGGTTTTCTCCTGGGCAAACGCTACTCCTGCCATAAATAAGAAGGCTGCAACGCCGGTAAAAACTTTAGTCATAATAATGCAGTTTAATTACTAAGATACTAGATTTTAGCGATAACGGAAATACCGCCCTGTACTACCTGTTCCAGCTGAACAGCCACTGCTGTTCCGATAGGCAGATACAAATCCACACGGGAGCCGAATTTAATAAAGCCCATCTCTTCATTCTGTGTTACCTGCATACCCGGTTTCAGGTAGTTTACAATTCTGCGGGCCAGGGCACCGGCAATTTGTCTTACCAGGATATCTGCTTTACCATTACCGATAACGATAGAATGTCTTTCATTTTCAGTAGATGATTTAGGATGCCAGGCCACCAGGTACTTACCGGCGTGGTATTGCGACAGTTTCACGGTACCGCTGATAGGGTTCCTGTTTACATGTACATTGGCAGGACTCATGAAAATAGATACCTGCAGGCGTTTATCTTTGAAATACTCAGGTTCATACACTTCTTCAATCACTACTACTTTACCATCACAAGGAGAAATAACCAGTGAATCGCCCACGGTGTATTGTCTGGCTGGTATACGGAAAAATGATACGATGAACAGAAAAAAGGCCAGGGATATGATGGAAACGGTCCAGCACAGCGCAGGCGCATTGCCAAACCAGTAAAATACTGCTCCGTTAATTAACGCCAGTACCAGGAATACAAGGGAAATGGTAGCAAATCCTTCACGATGGATCTTCATTGTTTTTTGTTAGTTTATTGGTTTATGTGTTTTATCGTAATGCGAAGTTACTTCAATTCATTTTTTGTGGAATACGAAATTCTGTTAAGCCATCATAAAGAATTGAACGTAGATCCAGGCAAAGGGTGCTGCCAGCAGCAGCGAGTCAAAACGATCCAGGAAGCCGCCGTGGCCGGGCATGATACGCCCGGAGTCTTTTACGCCCGCCATTCTTTTTAGTTTAGACTCTATCAAATCACCTATGGTACCGAATATAGCAGCTATGCCAGCCAGTGCCAGCCAGTGTTGTAAGGCCAGGTACTGTTGTCCCCAAAAGTAGCCGTAAATCCCTGCAGTGGCTACAGCGAGGATCATACCGCCTACTGAACCTTCCATCGTTTTTTTAGGAGAAATAGCCGGAAAGAAAGGAGTACGGCCTATCAGCGACCCAACAATGTAGGCCATGGTATCATTAATCCAGATGAAAATGAGGAGCAGCAAAGGTATCAGCCATCCGGGGGCCGTGCCTACATCATTGGCTGTATAATGGATGTTGATGGCATTCAGCCTGATATGTATGAGCAAACCAAAAGGAATGATCACATATAGAAGGCCTATGGCGGAGTAGCCAATGTTTTTCAAAGAAAAGTCCTTGCTTAGTAAAACATCTCCCAAAGGCAGTATCAGCAGGAAAATTACTGTTATCCACCAGCCTATCAGGCCGGTAGCAATATGCCCGATTTCAAAATTTTTCCCGGTGAAGGTAAGTATGATTGCCGCTCCGGCTATCGTTATACCCCACTTGTGCCAGGAAGATATGGCGGCGTAATCGGTGTCTATTAAGCGTAATAACTTAAAATATTCCTGCAGGGCTAAACAGCCTATCAGGAAAAAAAGCAGGAAAAAAGTATAGTCAGCCCATAAAATTCCTCCCAGCATCACTGCCACAAACACAAGCGCAGAGGCAGTGCGGGTAAAAAATGTCTTCATTGTGCTTAAATCTGTTGATTAAATGCTATGCTACCCGCAAAAGTGTACAAAATTACCCGATAGAGCAAATCACCTATTTGGAATCCACTTCGTTGGCGTCTCCGGTAGGCAGATTGTTGTGATGATGCACCAGGCTTTTAGCCGTTTCCTCCTGGGTTTCATGCACATATAATTCTGCCTGGCCAGGTAGCAGGAAAGTGTAAGAAGATGATTGTCTGTTTAGTAAAATGGCATCAATTCCATTATCCAGGAGCATCCCTTTCACTATTTCTGCCTCGAAGGGCCGGTCACTGGAAAATATTTTAACCCAACCTTTTTCCATAATAATAGCTTTAATATCTTTTAGATTACAAATTTTCGTCTTCGTTTATCTCCTCCTCTTCTTCTTTTACTACCTCTATCATGGGCATGGGTGTCGACTTTTTACTTAACGCCCAAAACAGCCCAATGGTTACAGGAATACTTAATGCCACAAAATACCACGCTATCGGCGTGTCTTTTGAGGGATCTTCCTTTGTCATGCCATGCTGAAAAAAGTACATCCACACAATTTGCAAACCATTGTTCATGATATGTGCAAGGATGCTTAACCATAAGTTGCCACTGATAACATAAATGGCGCCCAGCGCAAAACCCAGTACCACACGGGGCAGGAAGCCCAGTAACTCACCGTGTACAGCACTGAATAAGATAGCTGTGATGAATACACTCAGCCAAACTTTACGGGTGCTTCTAATCAGGAGGCGTTGTAATATACCTCTGAAAAAAAGCTCTTCTGCGATGGCCGGAACAATGGCCACCAGTATAAGGTTGATGAAAAGATCTTTTAATGTTGGCATCTGCAGCATTACCCCGATCAGCTTTTCTGCCTGGGCCTGCATATCACGTGCAGCCTGAGGCACCGGCCAGGTTTGGTTCCATTCGCTCAGCCATCCGGCGAGCGGAAGTGCGCCATACATCGCCAGCAGGGCCAGGATGATCTGTAACCCCTTAGGGGCTGACTTTAACCCGATATAACGCATGGGATAAGGCTGCCACAGGTAAGCAAAAAGGGCTGCTGGTACAAAGTATGCGACGATAGTGTAAAAGAATTGTGTTATTTTCAGATAGCCGATCAGGTTAGGATCTGTCAGGTTCCCGTTTTGAAGTGCTGCCAGGTCGCGGCCTGTCATTATTGGAGTTATATAGCCCAGCGCAGCGATGTACACCGCGAAGAACCCAAAGAAAAAACCGAGAAAGGTAACAAACTGTAAGAAAGTCGGAGACTGCTTCAGATAACCGGTCATAAAGAATTACTGTATTAAATTTGCGTAAATTTACAGCGCGAATTCCAGTTTTGCAGTAACATGGCAGATTTACTTAATGCTCATCACCTTGTTTTTTGCTGCTGAAAATAAGTGGCAGTCACTGCAAACTCCTGCTTTGTAAACGAATAGTATATAAAACATTAAAATAATAACTACGGCTAAACCGGCAGTGGTTATATAAATTATGGTGAAGATAGGAAATATTGAACTGGGAGAATTCCCTTTGTTACTGGCGCCCATGGAAGATGTGAGCGATCCGCCTTTTCGTGCGGTGTGCAAGGATAATGGGGCCGATCTCATGTATACTGAATTCATATCTTCGGAGGGGCTTATACGTGATGCCATCAAAAGCCGGAAAAAGCTGGACATTTTCGACTACGAACGTCCGGTAGGTATCCAGATTTTTGGGGGAGATGAAGACTCCCTGTCCCTGGCTGCACAAATTGTGGAAGCTACCAATCCTGATTTGCTGGACATCAATTTTGGCTGCCCGGTAAAGAAAGTGGCTTGTAAAGGTGCCGGTGCCGGCATCCTGAAAGACATCCCTAAAATGATAAAACTTACTGCTGCCGTAGTAAAAGCTACCCGGCTGCCGGTAACTGTTAAAACCCGTCTGGGCTGGGATGACGAAACAAAAAATATTGAAGAAGTGGCAGAAAGGCTGCAGGACGTGGGCATCAAGGCACTAACCATTCATGGTCGTACCCGTACACAGATGTACAAAGGGAGTGCTGACTGGACTTTGATCGGAAAAGTAAAAAACAATCCCCGCATACAAATTCCTATCTTTGGTAACGGTGACATATGTACGCCGGAACAAGTAATCGCTGCGAGACAAAAATATGGCGTAGATGGGGTAATGATAGGCCGCGCTGCTATTGGCTATCCCTGGATTTTCAAAGAGATTAAGCATTTTATGAAGACTGGCGAACATTTGCCCCCTCCAACTGTTTTGGAAAGAGTAGAAGTTTGTAAAAAGCACCTGCACCACTCAGTTTCCTGGAAAGGTGAAATAGTAGGCATACTGGAAATGCGCCGCCATTATACAAATTACCTCAAAGGACTACCACATATAAAGGAATTCAGACAACAATTAGTAACTTACAATACATTAGCAGAGATCGAAGAAGTATTAGACGCAGTAGTGTTACAATACAAAGATCATATATTCGAAAGGGCTGCTCCCCAGTTAGCTGCACATGATTTTCTGCCGGTTAATACTGAAATGGCCGGTTGTAACGTTTACGGATAAACGGAAAAACCCCAGAATATAAAAAATTATAAAAATTGCTTTCACATGACCACAATTAAAAATCTGAAAAATGAAGTCTGGAAAGACTTACAGATTAAAAACAAATCTGCCCTGCGTAAAAAATACGCCGTTTCCAACATGGGGAGAGTGATCAGTTATCATGAAAGTACGGAAGATGGTAAGCTGCTCACGGGTTCTACCGTAGAAGGCTATACGGTTTTAAATGTAAAGCCGGCCGATAGCTACCAGTCACTCTATTTGCACCGCGAGGTCGCCAAACTTTTCAGTAAAAAAGGAGGACGGGCACACAAATATGTGATTCACCTGGACTACGATAAAAAAAATAATAAAGCAACTAACCTCCAATGGGCAACCAAAGAGGAAATGGAAGAACATCAGCAAAAAAGCCCTGCTAAGCTGGCCTACAAAGAAAAGCAACGCAACCGTATTAAAGGACTGAAGCTGAATGTGAGCAAAGTGAAGAATATTAAACGCCTGCTGACAAAGCCCGGTAAAAAAACTATGAAGCAGATTGCTGAACAGTTTGATATCAGCGAAATGCAGCTATACCGTATCAAAAGCGGTGAAAACTGGGCGCATGTAACATTGGATTAAAGCCTGGCTTGCCAGGACTGATCATATGATGTTGTCTAAACTGTGGCTGCACTTCTGGTGTGGCCATAGTTATTTAAAGCTGCCCCCTGATCATTTCCCCCAACACTTTCCGGTAATGCGCACTCTCCTTTAATACCGGCTCATGCCCTATCAGGATCACCTGTTTTCGTGCACGCGACAACGTTACTAACAACTTACGGTCTACCTCTATCTGCTCTTCTTCCCATTTAAACTGCCCCAAACACTGCAGGGTATGTACCTGGGCGGCATGATATACCGCCAGGGAAACAATGATAATATCGTTTTCAGAGCCCTGGAATCTTTCTACCGTATCAATATTTATTTGTTGCAACACTTCATCATCTGCAATCAACTCACGGATTAAGCTGATCTGTGTACGCCATGGTGTAACCACACCAACCGTGTCTTTACTGAAATCTGCGCCATACCTGCTTTTCAGATGGTGTAATAAGGATACCACCCAGGTGGCTTCGGTTTTATTCATTTTGGAAGTCGCCTCATACGGACTGGGAATAAACACTTTTCTACCCAGCGACAACACCCGCTCCCACCCTATATTTTCATGATCAGGGTGTATATCAAAGGAGGCCTTTTGAACATCTCTGCCGGAAGATAACTGTCCTGCATAATAATGGTTCACCAGTTCGGCGATGTTATCATGCATCCGGAAATGTGTGTTTAACATACCCCATGCATGGCGCCAATGCTGGGTTTTACACCGCTGCATCAACCGCTCAAAAATAGAAGAGCGCAGGTCGTGGATACCCAGTTCCTGCAGGTAAGGTTCTTTTACCCGGCAAAAATATTCCTCCTGTGCTACCACTGGTGGTAACTGGTTCTGATCACCTATCAGAATGAACTTCCGGAAAGGCATCAACAGGCCCAGTAGCTGCGGCTCTGTGAGTTGAGAGGCTTCGTCTACAATCAGTGTATCAGTAGGAATCCCCATCATCATTAGCAAATCCAGGCGGGTAGCCATGGTGGCAACAGTGGCAACAAATACATGCTGACTGGTAATGTAGCTCCGTGCTTCATCCAGTGAGCCATCCAGGCAATACTGCCGTAGCTTCAGTGAGGCTTCGGAGCTACGGCCACCCATACGCAGGTGTGCGATATTTTTTGCCTCCAGCTTAATGCAGATTTCTTCTACTGCTTTATTGGTGAAGGCCACAATGATGACATAATTATTTTGCTTTACCATCTCTCCTACGATAGTGGTGAGCAGAGAAGATGTTTTGCCGGTACCCGGTGGTCCCTGCAGCAGGTAATAATCCTGTGCCTCCAGTGCTTGTTTTACAATTTGTTCCTGGTTGCTGTTAAACATAGCAGGAGTAGCATGTTGTAGTGGATGCCAGCGAGGTGTTTGAAGTCCCAGCAACATATTGGTGCGCTCCTGGTATTGCGGGGAGATAACATGAAACAAAGAAGCCGCTGCGGTCCAGTAATTGGATTCGTAAATATCGTGCTCAATAATCCACTCATCATACTGCCGGAAAAAATCCAGCGTCATTTGCCGGTTATTCAGTGAGAAGCTGAGTTTATCTTTCCCCAGTTCCTCAATTCTGCCTTTCAGCAGCTGTTGCTGCATGGGCTGCAATTCCGTGCTGGTGCGGGGATAAATAATGGCGGTATCGTTCTTGCGGAAATTATGACTAACGGGCACGACTATATCAAATAATACCGAACTGTTCACCGTATCAAATTCGCGGAAACGCAGACCGGGAATAATGTTGAAACGTGCCAGCTTATCAGCTTCGTGTTGCAGCCAGAGTGCAGCAAATCCGTCGGTATCATCTTCCCGGTTAATTTCGGAAAACATGCCGCATTTTGCCTGCAGGTACTCCCGCAGCATAAACGCCAGGAACTGCTGATAGTAAGCTTTTGCAACCGGTGATGCTGTTTGCCATGCCTGTTCAAAAGCGGTGAAATGCACCGCGCTGAAACCGGGTAGGCCCAATGCAGCAGCAGATGATATGGTAGATAACACCTCAAACTCTCCACCAGCCAATCTTAACAGCATGGCCACTACTTCATTGCGTAACAGCAATAAATCATTTTCTGTGAGATGGGTACTGCTTACATTTCGTAGCGGATTAGCTGCAGCAGCGGAATATAGGATAGCAGAACTACCTTTTCGCTGCCGGCCAAAAGCAGAACGTAACAGGAGGTTATAGCCTACCACCTGCATCTCGTGGTTCTTCCAGGTATTGAAATCCGGTGCCTTGCCGCTTTTTAACTCAAATATTTCTTTACGATAATCATCGGTATCATCTTCCGCCATCAGATCCAGACGCCCTTGCAGGCCGTATTGTGCAGAAAAGAATGTGGGCTCTATACGTACCGGTTTATCCTGTAGCTCCTTTACTGTATTGTGCAGGTTGCCCCAGTGCTGATGACGGATATCGCGGAACATTTCATTCAGCTTTTCTTTTCCATAGGCAGCTGCCTGGAGCACGTTTTCCGCTACTGCTTCTACAAAAGAAGTCTTGAAATCTATTTCTTTATTACGCAGCATTTCATCCAGGAGGGCGTTTACGAGGTTTCCCTTAAAAGCTGCGGGACTGGATTGTTGTGGTGTTAGTTTTTTAACAAGGTATAACAGGCGGTTGGCGCCTTTATGTGTAAAACATTCTGCCAGATCGCTGATGTCGATTAACAGGTCAGGTTCCAGTACCACCTGGCTTTCCGTGGTAGTGGCATATTCGTGCCCGGCAACTCCCTGCCGGCAATGCAGTACGTGGATGGTGTCGTATGGGCGTAACAGGCCATGTAAAGACACCACCGTAACGGATTCCATGTTTTCCAGTTGCAGCTGAAAATCGCCCTGCTCATCATTTTTTACATCCAGCAGAAAAGTATATTTCCCGTGCGCACCGGTAGTTAGCACTCCTACTGATGTAATCATACATTTGAGCAGGGTTAAACTACCTGGCCGGTGCTGGTATGCCAGCGATAATTTATTGGTGCCGGCAGCAGTATAGATATCCTCCAGAACAGCCGGTACCGGTACGTGGTAGCACCAGGAAACAGCTGCTGTGAGGGCTTTTATGCAGAGCAGGTGTTCTGTTTCATCCAATGGAAACAAACCACGTGTAGCCTTATTCGTTAGTATGCGTAATGCAGTGAGCTGCTGATGAATATCTGGTGGTACCACCTGTTTATCAAAGAAGTATTGCATTCGTGCAAACAGGTTCCCGAAAGACCGGCTTTCTTTCCTGGTCAGCTCCCGGAAAAGGTTTTCCAGTATCAGTTTATAGTGACGGGTTTTTTCTTCCGTGTTTTGTATGCCGTGTGCTTCTTTTATCCTGGCGTAGAACGCAGCTGCTATTTGTGATGCCTGCATATATGCAAGTTAAGGAATACGCTACGGTTTGCATCAATGCATCATTTGTTATACCTTCCGTAGGATTTATAGTGTAAACATAATTTTTTATGTCAGCCAAAAAAATAGCCATTATAGGTGGAGGAAATCTGGGCTCGGCCATTGCCCAGGGATTGCTGAAGAGCGGTTTTTCAAAGGCCGGTGATATCATCGTTACCAAGCGTAACACAGGTACACTCACGGCCCTGCGTGATGCAGGTGTGCAGATAGAAACAGACAATGCCGTTGCTATCCGTCAGGCGGAAGTGATTGTAGTAGCCTTAAAGCCCTACAATGTGCGGGAAGTATTGCAGGAGTTCAAGGATGTTTTTGATCCTGCAAAGCATATCCTGATCAGTGTTGTTACGGGTGTAAGCATTGATGACCTGGAGCATATTGTACCAGGCATGCCGGTGGTACGTGCCATGCCCAATACAGCTATTGCCATACAGGAATCTATTACCTGTATTTCGCACAAGCACGTTACAGAAGAACAGATCCGCTATGTTAAAACTATGTTTGATCAGCTGGGAGCTACTGTAAGCATTGATGAGAAACTCATGGATGCGGCTACCGTATTGGGAGCCTGTGGTATTGCCTTTGCACTGCGTTACATCCGCGCTAATATCCAGGGAGGTATTGAAATAGGTTTTGATGTGCGCACTGCCAGTCTTATTGCTGCGCAAACGGTAAAGGGTGCTGCTGAATTACTGATCCGGGAAAACCGTCATCCGGAAGAAGAGATAGATAAGGTAACAACCCCCAAAGGTTGTACTATAGCAGGTTTGAACGAGATGGAACACCAGGGATTCAGTTCTTCACTGATCAAAGGCATTACTGTTTCGTATAATAAAATTGTGAAAGGTTAGTCCTTGCGTGGATATTCGAAGAAGAGGAACTTTTTCTTTGCCAGATCAAAATCTTTCCAGCTGTCTGTATCTGCCTGAATGCCGAAGATACCAGCGGTAGGTACATTGTCTATCCTGATTTCTTCTGTCAGATAATTGGCGAAATCAGTTATACCCGGATTGTGTGCAAACATGGCTACGGTATTGAAATCATCATCAATTTTTGTGATTACTTTCAGGAAGGTAGCGGCGTAGCAGAGATAAAGTTCTTCTTCCAGCAAAATCGCCTGTCTGGGGTATTTCCATTCATTGGCCATTATTTTTGCGGTGGATCGTGTGCGTTTAGCAGGACTGGCAATAACCAATTCGGGTACCATGCCGCGGGTAATAAGCCTTTGGGCCATTTCCGGAGCATTTTGTTTTCCCCGTTTGTTGAGGGGTCTGTCAAAGTCATCCATGTCCGGATCAGTCCAGCTGGATTTTGCATGACGAATGAGTAATAATGTTTTCATGGGTAGAAAACCGATAGTTTGCTGAAAACGAAAATACTGATTTTAAAGGAAGTTAACTTGTTAGGCTTATAATGCCAGTTGGGGAGGGATTATTTAAGATAAAATTAACATGGAATAATATTTACAGATCTTCGAAATTTTTGATTTAGATAGATAGTTACCGAAAAATATTTTTTTCGATAACTATCTATCTAATTTATAACATCTGAAAATGATTAATATCCTCTTTCGTTCTTGCCTTCCATGTAGTTCATGAACGCTTTATTTACTACACGATTACCACCCGGTGTAGGGTAATTACCGGTAAAGTACCAGTCGCCCAGGTTATTCGGACAAGCATCATGTAAACTTTCAATAGACTGATAGATCACTTCTACTTCTGCGCGGATGCTGGGAGGAGTCAGGATTTCAGCAATCTTAGCAGAAATCTGTTCCGGTGTAAATGGTTTATAAATATTCTTCACCACATTCTGAGCATGCAGGGTATTAGTGCGTGACAGTTCTTTACACAGGCCGTAAGCTTCCTGGAGTATATGTTCCTTGCCATTGTCCTTCAGGAGTTCGATAGCTGCCTGGAAGGCCACAAAATCGCCCATCTTGCTCATATCAATACCGTAGCAGTCCGGATAGCGGATTTGCGGAGCAGAAGATACAACAATGATCTTTTTAGGTCCTAAACGATCCAGCATTTTCACTATACTTTCTTTCAAAGTAGTACCGCGTACAATGGAATCATCTATTACTACCAGGGAGTCTATACCGGGTCTTACCGTACCATAAGTGATATCGTACACGTGTTGTACCATTTCATTACGGCTGGAATCTTCGGTGATGAAGGTGCGCATCTTCACATCTTTGATCGCTATTTTATCAATGCGGATGCGACGATTGATCATTTCATTGAGCTTCTCCGCATCAAAATCTTTATCCCAGGAAAGAATACGCTCTACTTTTATTTTGTTGAGATAATCTTCCAACCCTTTCAGCATGCCATAGAAGGCTACTTCAGCGGTATTAGGAATGAAGGAGAAGATAGTATTGCGCAGGTCATTATCGATGGCCTTGAGGACCGTACCGGATAAATTGCGACCGAGGGCAGTACGTTCTTTGTATATTTTTTCATCGTTACCGCGGGAGAAGTAAATCCTTTCAAAGCTGCAGGCTTTACGTTCCTTAGGTTCCAATATTTGTTCTATAGCGTAGTCGCCATTGTTTTTAACAATCAATGCACAACCGGGCATGAGTTCCAGCACTTCATTTTCTCCTACGTTAAAAGTGGTGCGGATAGCAGCTCTTTCAGAAGCGGCTACAATCACATCATCATTTACGTAGTAGTAAGAAGGACGGATACCGTGTGCATCACGGATTACAAAGGCATCACCGGAGCCAATGAGGCCGCAGGCGTGGTAACCACCATCAAACATGGAGAAGGCCTGCTGCAGGATCTTTTTGATATCCAGTTCTTTGCTGCCTTCATTATCTTCCTGGGCGAGGAAATGGTGTATCACTTCCAGCATCGCCGCGAGATCGCTGTTTTTGTGCACCTCTCCCGGTTCCGCTTTAGAGAACTTAAACAGTTCATCCGCATTTACCAGGTTAAAGTTACCGGCCATAGCCAGGTTACGTGCAGGAATTGTATTGTAGCGTACAAAAGGATGGCAGAGTTCCACGTTGTTTTTACCCTGGGTAGCGTAACGGATGTGCCCCATCAGCAGTTCTCCCAAAAACCTTACGTGTCCTTTCATCAGACCCGGATATTTGGTGATTTCCGGCTGATATTTTTCTATTTCCTGTATTTCATCTCTTATTTTACCGAAAATATCTCCGATAGCTTGTGGAGCAGCACTGCGGATACGTTGCATGAAAGGTACGCCCGGCTCAGTGTTCAGTTTTACGGTAGCCACACCAGCGCCGTCCTGGCCTCTGTTGTGTTGTTTTTCCATGAGCAGGTACAGTTTGTTTAGCCCATAGAAAACAGTCCCATATTGTTGTTGGTAGTAGGAAAACGGTTTTCTTAATCTTATAAATGCCAGACCGCATTCATGTTTGATCGCATCACTCATGGCAGAAAATTGAAGTCGCAAAGGTACGCTAATAAAAAAAGAATTACGAATTGCGAATTACGAATTACGGACCAAGCGAGTTATATGAGTGAAAATTATACACTTATAACCTGCTTGGTCCGTAATTCGTAATTCGCAATTCGTAATTCTTTTTTACTGCTTCGCAAGGGTAGCCATCCACTGGCTGATGTGATTACAGTTTTTATATTCGTCATCTACATGTACGTAGAACGTTGGTATTTTTTCAATGAGCCATTTGTTGATAGCTTCTGCACGTTTAATATCCAGGGTCCGTTGCTGAACGCGGGAATAATCATCCGTGAGATTTTCTCTGTGTGGCTGTGTGCGTGTTTTCAGGTAAACGATACGGATAGCAGTGCGACCGTTTTCGTCTGTAAACTGTGCGGGAGCGGATATTTTGCCTGGTTTCAGGGTATCCAGCATCAGCACGATATCTCTTTGACCAGGATCATCCAGTTGGTCTATGGTGATTAATGTACCACCGTCGCCAGTTTTGGATTGGATCATACCGCCATCGAATTTAGACGTTGTTGCATCACTGTATTTGGATACTGCTTCTGAGAAGGTCATTTTACCGGCCAGAATGTTGGCGCGGATAGAATCCAGTTTAGTAGTACCTGACGCGAGATCTGATTTGGTTACCGCTGCTCTTACGAGGATGTGCTGTACCGTTACATTATCTCCTGCGCGTTTCAGCATTTGTATCAGGTGATAGCCATGTTGAGATTTTACGGGGGAAGATATTTCGCCTTCTTTTAAACGGAAAGCTGCGGCCAGAAAGTCAGGATCCCACGTGTTTTTATCATTACGATTTAATACGTAAACACCTTTATTATCTTTTACACCCGGGTCTTCGGAGTAGAGGATTGCCAGTGAACCAAAGTCTGATTCTTTATTCAGTACCCGTTTTTTGAAATCGAGCAGGCGGTCAATAGCGTATTGGTCCATTTCGCGGGTCGCTTTAGGCTGTATCACGATGGTACCTATTTCCAGTTCTGATTCGTAGAACTTGAGACTATCTTTAGGGATAGCATCGAAGAAACGTTTTACTTCTGATGGCGTTACTTTTACCGGTTCAATGATCTTGTTCCGCATAGCTTGTGCCAGCAAACCTTCTTTGATAGGTGTACGGAAACGTTCGCGGAGCTGATAGATAGAGTAGCCGGTGATTTCCTTCATTTTCTCTTTGGTACCGTACATCTGCTCGAAGTAGCGGATACGGTTTTCCATCTGTGCTTCCACATCACCATCACTCACGGGTAAGCTATCGCGTTCTGCCTGGAGCACCATCACCTTTTGGGAAATCAGCATTTCCATGGTTTTGCAGGCAGCTTCGGGAGAGATGTTGCCGTCTACCGAATTACGCTGCTGATCGGCGAGCGCGCCATCCATATCGGATTTGAGGATAATCTTATCCCCTACAACCCCGATAATTTTGTCTGCCACCAGTTTTTGCTGGGCCGTAGAAGCTTGCCAAAATAGCAAAGCGCCTGCGGATAATGCCAAAAGTTTCTTCATACAAAAGCGGTAAAATTCAAAAATAACCAATTAAAGATCAGGTCTGTAGGTAAAGTCGATGGATTTAACAAAAGTTTAGATAAGCAGCCAGCTTTTAGCTATTAGCGTTTAGCAAAAAAAATACAGCGAAGAAAATCGCGATTAACAGAATTGTCTATAATCGCTCTTTTCTTCGCTGCATTTTTACTAAAAGCTAGTAGCTAAAAGCTAATGGCTTCCTATTATAAGGTTCTTTTTACTTCTACTTCTTCGAAACCTTCGATGTTATCGTTAGGTCTCAGGTCACTGTATCCACGAACACTCAAACCGCACTCCATGTTGGCTGCTACTTCTTTCACGTCATCTTTATAACGTTTCAGAGAGCCGAGCTCGCCTGTGTGAACCACGATACCGTCGCGCACCACGTTGATACGGGTGTTTCTTGTCAGCTTGCCATCTGTAACGAAGCAACCTGCCACGGTAACTTTTTCGAATTTGTAAGTTTCGCGCACCTGAACGTTGCACACCACTTTCTTCTCGATTTTTGGTTCCAACATACCTTCCATGGCGCTCTTGATTTCATCGATCGCGTCATAGATGATAGAGTAGTTACGGATTTCGATATTTTCTTTTTCCGCCAGCTTAGCAGCCTGGGAAGAAGGACGTACCTGGAATCCGAGGATGATCGCATCAGAAGCGGTTGCCAGCAATACGTCTGATTCTGTAATCTGACCTACTGCTTTATGTACGATACTGATCACAATTTCTTCGGTAGACAGTTTCTGCAGGGAGTCACTCAATGCTTCTACGGAACCATCAAAGTCAGCCTTGATGATCAGGTTCAGCTGTTTAAAGTTACCCAGTGCCAGACGGCGACCGATTTCATCCAGTGTGATATGTTTCTTGGTACGGATACCTTGTTCGCGAACGATCTGGGCTCTGCGGTTGGCCACTTCTTTGGCTTCAGATTCGTCTGTAAACATTTTGAACTTCTCACCTGCCTGTGGTGCACCATTCAAGCCGAGTACCTGTACTGGCATGGATGGTCCTGCTTCTTCCATTTTCTGACCGCGTTCATTGAACATGGCTTTGATTTTACCGAAGAAGGAACCGGATACAATGGTATCGCCCTGACGTAGGGTACCGTTTTGTACCAGCAGGGAGGCTACGTAACCGCGGCCTTTATCCAGTGTTGCTTCCACGATGCTACCGGATGCTTCCCTGTTAGGGTTAGCTTTCAATTCCAGCAATTCCGCTTCCAGCAATAATTTCTCAAGGAGAATATCAATATTCAACCCGTTTTTCGCAGATATCTCCTGGCTTTGGTATTTACCGCCCCAATCTTCTACGAGGAGGTTCATGCCGGCTAGTTGTTCTTTGATTTTTTCAGGGTTGGAGCCTTCTTTATCCACTTTATTGATAGCGAATACCATTGGCAGGCCAGCAGCCTGAGAGTGGGAGATAGCTTCTTTTGTTTGTGGCATGATAGCATCATCCGCCGCTACAACGATTACAGCGATATCTGCTGCTTTGGCACCACGGGCACGCATCGCGGTAAACGCTTCGTGACCAGGTGTATCGAGGAAGGTGATTTTTTTGCCACTTACAGTAGTTACCTGGTAGGCACCAATGTGCTGGGTGATGCCACCTGCTTCACCGGCTACTACGTTGGCACTACGGATATAATCCAGTAAGGATGTTTTACCATGATCTACGTGACCCATGATGGTAACGATCGGAGCACGTGGTTCCTGATCTTCAGGAGCATCTACTTCATCATCATCATCTGTTTCTTCCGCATCTTCCAGTCCGATAAATTCAACTTCAAAGCCAAATTCACCAGCTACCAGTTCTATTACTTCCGCATCCAGACGTTGGTTAATGGAAACCATGATACCGAGGCCCATACATTTGGAGATTACTTCTGCGAAGCTTACATCCATCAGGTTGGCCAATTCGCTCACAGATACGAATTCTGTAACCTGGAGCTTATTGTTTTCGTTACCTTCTTTGGCTTTCTGGTGAGCTCTTTCCTCACGTTTCTCCCTACGGTGTTTGGATTTCACGTTTTTACCGCGACCGCCACCGAGTTTGGCCATTGTTTCCTTGATCTTATTCTGGATCTCGTTTTTATCGATTTCTTTCTCTTCAGTAGTGCGTTTGTCATCGCGACCGCCTTGGCCTGGTCTGTTATAACCGCCACCTGTTCCGGCTGGTCTGTTATAACCACCACCTGCGGGTCTGTTTCCGCCTGGGCCGCCGCCTGGACGGTTGTAACCACCACCACCTTGTCCGGCTGGTCTGTTACCACCTGGACCGCCTGTTCCGGCTGGCCTGTTATAGCCACCGCCTTGTCCGGCTGGTCTGTTGTAACCACCACCACCTGTTGTTCCGGTGTTAGCGCCGCCTCCTGGGCGGTTATTATTGTTCCGGTTATCGCCTTGTGGACGATTTCCGCCGCCCTGATGGCCACCACCGGCACGGTTATCACCACCATGATGAGGGCGATTGCCGCCTTGTCTGTCATGTTGATGAGGTGGGCGATGTTCACCCGGAGGGCCGTCTTTACGGTCACCTTCTTTGAAATCTTTAGGCTGAACGGGTTCAGGTTTCTTTTCCACGATAATACGCTTGCGTTTGCGTTTTTCGTCCCTGCTAAAGTTATTCTTATTGTTATCGCGTCTGTCAGATTGAACTGGCAGCTCTATTTTACCGATTACTTTAGGGCCGGTTAATTTTTCGGCCTGAATATTTTCGATAACAGCAGCGCCTGATGGTTCATCCTGTTGTGCCTGTGGAGCAGGTACTACGGGAGAAGGAGGAGGTGTTGGCTGGCTGATGTTTTTATTATCAGCAGTAGTGGGTTTGCGATGTTCAGTCTTTACGACATGTTTAACAGGAATATGCGCCGGTTCTTTAATTGCAGCCGGTTTTGCCTCTTGTAATACTTCTTCCACTTTTTTAACTACAGGTTTATCTTCAACCGGTGCGGCTTTTTCCGTTTTTTCTGTCGTATCGGTCTTTTCTGTTTTCGCTACTTTCTCTGCCTGTGGAGCGGTTTCGGCTACGGGAGCTTTTTCCACTTTTTCGGCTATATCAGCTTTTTCCACTGGTTTTTCAGTTGGTGCTGTAGTTGCTTCCTTTACAGGAGGGGCAGCCACCGGTTTAGGTTCCGGTTGTTTTTCAGCAACAGGAGGAGCAGGAGTTACCGGTTCAGGTTTTACTTCCTGTACTGGTGGTTTTACTGCCTCTGGTTGCGGAGCCGGGGCTTCCGGTTCTGCTTTTTTAGCAACTGTTTTTTTATTGCGGTTTAATGCGTCCAGGTCAATAGTAGTAATGACTTTAGGGCCGTTTATTTTCGGCGTCTCTGCTTTTACTACTTCTGGCTCAGCGGGAGGAGGTGTAACCGGTGCTTTAGGCACTTCCGCAACAGGGGGAGCTGTAACAACGGGAGGCGCTGGTGCTGGTTTCGGTTCTACTTTCTCTTTCGCGGGAGGTGGTGGTGGTGGTGCTGGCGCAGCAGCTACCGGGGCTTCCTGTTTAGGAGCTTCCTTAACGGGCTCCGGTTTAGGTTCAGCCTTAGGTTCCTGTTTAGGCGCTTCTGCTACAGGAGCAGTGGCTGCTTCTTCTTTTTCTTTAGTGGTATTCTTTTTAGCCGCCGCTTCCGCTTCCTCCTTCTCCTTCTTCTTCATCGTTTCTAACACGCTTCCTTTAGGGAGGGCTATCTGGTCGCTTTTGCGTTTGTTAGCCTTGTCCTGCTGGAATTCCGACTGCAGAGCTGAGTACATAACAGCCGTGAGGCGGGCATTGGGAGAACCAAAGCCACCCATGTCAAAGCCTTTATTGCCAAGGAAGTCAATGAGGGTTTCCTTACCAATATTAAACTCCTTGGCTGCAGCCAGCAATCGTGGTGTGTTGTTTGTTGTTTCAGGCATATCGTATTTCGGGCCTCCCCTGTTTCCGCCAGAGGCGGATGCTTTTTTACGTTTAAACAATAACTCGAAAAAATCAATTCCCTTTCTAATAAGGCCTTTACCTGGGAAGGGTTGTGGCTCGGCTTTATTCTTTGTCAAACTCTTCCTGTAATATTCTTCTTACATCCTGCACTGTCTCTTCTTCCAGATCGGAACGGCGAACCAGTTCTTCAACGGTTAGCTCTAATACGCTGCGGGCAGTGTCACAACCTATTCGTTTCAATTCATCTATGATCCATTCTTCGATTTCATCTGAGAATTCTTCCAGATCGATATCGAATTCAGATTGTTCCTGTGCTTCATCACGGAATACATCAATTTCGAAACCGGTCAATTCGCAGGCCAGCTTGATGTTTACTCCTTTTTTACCGATGGCCAGGGAAACCTGATCAGGGTTGAGATAAACAGAAGCGTATTTATTTTCGTTATCCACTTCCATGCGGCTGATCCTGGCAGGTGTTAAGGAACGCTGAATCAACAGTTGAATGTTGGTGGTAAAGTTGATAATATCGATATTTTCATTTCTGAGTTCGCGAACGATACCATGTATGCGGCTACCTTTCATACCCACACAAGCTCCAACCGGATCGATACGGTCATCGTAGGATTCTACGGCGACTTTAGCTCTTTCCCCTGGTTCACGAACGATTTTCTTGATTACAATAAGCCCGTCAAAGATCTCAGGCACCTCAATTTCCAGCAATTTAGCCAGGAAGGATGGATGTGTGCGGGAGAGAATGATGAGTGGTGCGTTATTCTTCATTTCTACTTTCTTCACCACCGCTCTAACATTCTCCCCTTTTTTGAAATAATCTGTGGGGATTTGTTCAGATTTAGGCAAAATTAACTCATTCCCTTCATCATCAAGCAATAAAACTTCTTTTTTCCAAACCTGGTAAACTTCACCGTTTACGATTTCACCAGCTTTATCAGCATATTTCTTTACAAGAATGTTCTTTTTCAGATCACCGATACGGGCGGACAAAGTTTGTTTAGCCGCCAGGATAGCCCTACGGCCGAAATCCATGATCTCTACTTCTTCATATAAATCTTCACCTACCTGGTAATCCGGTTCTACTTTAATAGCTTCGGAATACGCGATCTGTGCATTATCATCTTCTACTTCCCCATCAGTAACGATGGTTCGACGGCGTAATATTTCAAGGTCACCTTTTTCGGTATTTACAATCACGTCAAAATTCTCATCTGAGCCATACTTTTTCCGCAGTAGTGTTTTGAACACATCCTCCAAGACCTTCATCAATGTAGGACGGTCAATATTTTCCGCCTCCTTGAACTCGGTAAATGACTCAATCAAGTTAATACTAGCCATGTTTAGTTGTTATATTTTAAAACACGATGCACACCTTCGTGTGCTTAATTTCATTTAGTTGTAAATCGGTTGATTTCTTTTCTTTCTTTTTGCCAATAACCTCTTCGATGTTAATCATCTCTTCGGTTACTGCCAACAATGTCCCTTCCTTTTTGGAGCCATCCAGCAGGGTTACTTCCACTTTGCGTCCAATATTTTTAAGGTATTGTCTGTGCAATATCAGCGGTTCATCCAGTCCGGGGGAGGAAACTTCCAGGGAGAAATCGTTGTCGGGGAACAGTTCAGCCGTTTCCAGCAAAGGATATAACTGACGGTTAAATGACACCAGTTTACCCACCGGCACACCTTTATCTCCGTCTAAAAAGAGCTTTATATTGTTTGTGGGCTTAATTCTGATGTCTACCAAAAAATTGTCGGGATCGTTAGCCAGCAGTCCTTCTGCCATTTCCCGGATAGCCTTTATCAAGTGTTCGTTTGCCATACAAAAAGCGCGAAGGGGACAATATCTCGTCCCCTTCGTTTGAATCATTTTTCCTCGTACAAAATTAGGATTTTATTTGGATTGAAAAACTATTTCTTTATTCTGTACATAAATATTTATCTCAGAAGCACTGCCATCTTTCATATATTGTTTTTAAATATCTAATGCGCCTGCCTTTATCTGTTGAAAATAAATCCGATGCTGATCGCATGACCAGCGCTTTTATCTTCCCGGAAAGTTAAAAAAACCTTAAAATGAAGCCATTATAAAGGTGCCGGAATAGATATTCCGCTAACTTCGCGCTATTATGTTGAAATTTTTGCTTTCTATATTCTTTGCATGGTTGCTTTACAAACTGGTATTTGATTTAATCATACCGGGCTATAAAGTGACGAAACAAGTGCGCAGACAGATGAGCGATATGCAACAGCATATGCGCCAACAATATGAAGAACAACAAGGGGGGCAGCCAGGGAATTCCCAGCAGCAGGCACCACCTGTTCAGCAGAAGCCTGCTGATAAAGGAGATTATATTGACTTTGAAGAAATAAAATAAAAAATGCCGGTTCAACACCGGCATTTTTATTATACCGCACTTTGCGGACGAAAAATATCCAGGATCGTTTTAGGTGATTGCAGATGAATAGTATGCAACCCTACTGCCTTAGCACCTTCTATATTAGGCAGGAGATCATCAACAAAGAGTGTTTCTGCGGCTATCAGGCCATTTTCATCCAATACCATCTGGTAAGATTCCTTATCCGGCTTGCGGTGTCCCATCAAATGAGAATAGTAAGCTTTGTCAAAGAATGTGGCCAGCGACGGTATTCCCCTACTCTGCTGCAGTATATTATTGAACGCATCCAGGTGGATAGCATTGGTATTACTGAGTAAATAAAGATTATAGTGTTGACGTAACTGCTGCAGTAATTGCAGTCGTTGTAGTGGAAAGTCCAGCAACATGGCATTCCAGGCAGCTGTTAACTGAGCGTCCGTTATGTTTTCGGGAGCATGTTTATGCATTTCAGCCAGAAAATCTGCTGCTGTGATATGCCCTGTTTCCAGGTCATTAAACAGATTGGAGGCATGGAACTGCGTATACAGCTCACTGAAATTTTTAACGCCCAGGTTTACGAATGCGTCGTTGGTGAGTTGGTAATTGATGTTGAGAATAACACCACCAAGATCGAATATGATATTTTTAATGCCTTGCATAAGAGATGTAAATTGAATACAAAGAAAAAGGCTTTTAGCGTTTTTACCGCTAAAAGCCTTTCTCGAATTTTCTGTGTCCCACCTGGGTATGATCCAGGTCCTCCTGATTAAGAGTTCCCCAAAGTGGTATTTCCAGTTATTTTCAGTTATTGCTAATTGCGTCTAAAACAGAGGCCCCTGCTAATTTTAACCAAATTCATACTTAAAATCGTATTTAGTCAACCCAGCTTGGTTTTCGAAAACATGTATCAAATATACATCCCGGATTATTATGAAACAAAACAGCGTAAATGTAAAAGGGATGCCTGAAATCATGGTATCAGTATGAAAAATAGTTGTTACGTTACTACTTTATCTTTGATGATCATCCTGAAGGCATAGGGATGATAAGGATGTTTTCTTATTTTTCATTATTGTAAATTCTCTATGAAGTATTCTAAAATTAACATCTCAGTACTAATTTTTTCAGTTTTCCTATTTCCATTAAACTTACTCGCTCAAGAAAGTATGGAACGGATTATATATAGTTTAAACAATATTATCAGGCCGATCGAAACGTTAAAGCCAGACAGCAACTTTGAAGACATAGACTTTTTGACTAAAACAATAGCAGACAAGGAAATTATATCTTTAGGCGAAGTCACTCACGGCACTAGTGAGGTTTTTGATTATAAAGACAGATTATTGCGCCTTCTAATAACAAATCTGGGCTATAAAGCAATAGGTTTGGAAAGTGATTTTATTGCAATTGAAAATATTGACGAGTATATAAATTCCAGGACTGATAGTCTGGTATTTTCACCTGGATCTCAAATAATAGCCACCAACCGTTCGATGATTGAGTGGCTCAGAAAATATAACAAAACAAGAATCAATCAGGATAAAGTTCATATTTATGGTTTAGAAGCCAGGGGTTTTGTTAACGTGATCAATAAAATTCTAAGTGTAATTCCAGCTATTGAGGAGGCTGATAAAAAGCTATTAGAAAAAGTTAAAACTGCAGAATATAGTAAAATACAAAAAACGGATATAAGTAACCTAAATGTAACAATAAGCAACCTGCAAAAAATTACAACCAATGATCTTCATAAGCATTACCTGGTTTTACTAAGTCAACTGGTAGATCACTATTATGAAACTAAGATAGGCTCAAGAGACGAACATATGGCTATAAATGCGATTTGGATCAAAGAAAGAGCTAAAAATAATAAATTAATTATCTGGGCGCATAATGGTCATGTTGCCAAAACCGAATTATATAAAAACCCTTCAATGGGAACCTACCTCAATAAACAATATGGTTCGAAATACTTCGTGATAGCTACAGATTTCAATGAAGGAAGTGTATACGTTAATGTATTTGTTGCAAAAAATAAACCGCTGTTGGGTTTTCAGCCTCATTATTACCCTGAGGTTAACTCAAATAAAGCCTATGAGTTTTATTTCAAACAATGCAAATTTAAAAATTTCATAATAGAAATTGATCCTTCTATGAAGGACCCTGTTTTAAGCAGATTTTTTAATCAATCGCTGGATATGAGAATGATTGGAGCATTAAGTATTCCAGCAAATAAAAATCTGTCCATTTCAAAAAATTTCGATTTGATTGTGTTCATTGATAAAACAAACAGCCAATTCAACTAGTTGTTAAATCAAAATGTTTTGGAAAAAACAGGTGAGTCTGTCTTTTTTTAGAGTCCATAAAAAGGGGAATGGGCTGAATGCTTTTGAAGCCTGTTGTATGCAAATTGTATGCAAACGAGAAAAGGCTTTCAGCGCCAAACCGCTGAAAGCCTTTTCTATTGCGTGGTCCCACCTGGGCATGATCCAGGGACCCCCTGATTATGAGTCAGGTGCTCTAACCAACTGAGCTATAGGACCTGTTCCGAAGAACTAATTCCCCTTTTCAAGGGAGGGCAAAAGTAATTATTTTCCTGAATTTTCCTAAATTTTTTTTATTTCTTTTGCATAGCTAACGGAAATGAACACACGGGAATGGGTCGGGAAAACGCATCACATGTATATTTATTATTATGTATTCATCTGCGAGAATTACCCTATACAGTTTTAAATGTCAATATAAATGAGCTTTAGTATCGTACTTCTCTTCTATTTCATTGTAAAGATTGTGATAGTACTTATCCGGCATTTCTTTCCCAAAAAAAAATCATTCCCGATATCAGATAAAACAAACTATCCGCTATTTTCGGAAAAGAATGTAGCGCAGAGAGCCTTGACCAATGAAGAAATGGATATCTTAATCCGGCGCATAAAGCAGGTGATTAAATGGACAGAAAAATTAGCAGCTGATTTTGATTATAACACAAATGATTATCGTAAAGTATTCAGGCAAACTAATCCCAAAGTGAATGGCCTTCCTGCATTTGATTTAAACTTTGAATATCCCAGCTGGAACATTGACGACAGGGATGCAGATAGTTACCGCACATTGTTTAAGCAGGCCATTGCTGAAAGAGATGAAGCTGATACGATAGATTTATCAGCTATTGATAATTTGGGAAGGATCCTTACGTTTCAAATAGGCTGTACTACCTGCGATGGTGCACCGGTAGCAGAGAGTAAAAACTATGTTGATATCGCTGATGTGCCTCCAATAGATACCTGGATTTGCCTGAGATCATGGTATTATCATGGCCATGAACATTGCGATGAGGTGCTCTTTTGTTGGGTGCCAAAAGCATTTGAGCCTGTTATGCAGGGGGCTATTGATGTGGAAATTCTGGATAGTTATCGCTGGCTGGATGAGAACGACACAGCGTTATACAATGCAATAAAGCAAGGATAATGAATAGGAGTGATCCTGCAGCTACAGTGTAATCGTTTGCAATAAAACAAGAATATTCGTTAATATTTTCAGATAATCAGTGAGGATGCTTAACTATATCCGGGTAAAATTACATCACAGCTACAGGCAAAAAATGTTGACAGGAATGTTTATTGACTATATGGTTGTATTCATTTTTTTCCTGGCAATGGCAGATGTATAATGTTTCATCAGATAGTGGTAAATGACCAGTTCATGCAGGCGGTTATTGGCAATAAACAACCTGTTCAGAAACAGGTGTATATAATCTGGTAATAATTGGTTGTAGATATTCTCATCTACCTCCCCTGCATTTACCAGGTGTATGATAGCACTATGTATTTTTTTAACAGCATCAGACCTGTTGTTAAAAATACGGATAGCTTCAGGAGGAAGCAGCAGTTCATCCGGTGCTGTTTGCAACACAGCGGTTATTAGCTTGCTGTTTTCGCGATATTTATTGTTTAGCTGAATATTCAGGGAGTTGTTGCCATTAAATTCCTGGAAAAACATTCCCTGCAACTGTGTAAGGAGCTGTAGTTTGGAGGAGGGGGTGAAGCCAAAATCATTCAGCAAATGATTTACACCGGCTATGGCAAACAGCCACCTGTAATAATCTTCATCTCCATTTCGTATTAAGGCCAGCAGCTGGACAACGGCGTTACTGTCGTGATAAAAAAATTCTTCGGTCAGGCCAATCAGTTGCTCTCCATATCTTTCTATTTCCCGGATATAGGTATCGTATTGTATCTTCTGTATAATATCATTTTCCAGGTGATACGCGAAGAGCTCATTTAGTTTGCGGGTAACTGTTTGGGTAAAATCCGGATCGCTGTTATTGTAAAAACGAATACGCAAATGATTTTCGGGGTCCTGGTAACGGATAAAAAACCATTGCCGGATAATATTATCCTGTTGCAAGGAAGTCACCAGGTTTAATAGTTCATTCTTCAGTAGTTTGTCGGCCCATTTTGTGCCTGTATAAATTTTAATGTACATCCATTCGCTACCGGGATAAAAAGACCGTTTTACTGCCTTCTCCGGCACACTGTTCCTGAGGGGCGTTGTTTTATCCTGAAAAGTAATGTTGCGATAAGGAATGATCACTTCGTTTACATAAATATCATTACCATTGGATATCAGTTTTGTACTATCATCAAACAGGTATTCGCACAGTATTACGTTGTCTTTCTTCAGCTTATCTGCAAGAATTTGCCGGGCAAATGTATTCGTAAGATCTATCAACAGTTCATTATCTCCTTCCACAAGAATAACTTTATCGGGCAGAGCACGATTTTTCTGTAATGTTTGCAGGCAGTCATCTGCTGTAGCAGATTCACATAGTGCTGCAAATGAGGTGGCAGTCAGATACCACCTGGCCCGCTGCAGTATTATTTGACCATAAGTGACTCTCGGCAGAAATGTTTGTTGTTCCAGTATGTCCCAATCCCAACGCATAGCAAAGGGATGATGTTGGTTTTGCAGATCACACAGGAATTTATACACAGGTAAGCCCTCGGTAAAATCATGGGCACTGGTTAGCCTGGGAATAATTTCTTTGTTAAGGCGTTTGGAACGTAATACAATAGCACCATTGCGTACAGAAACATACAAATCGCTCACAGGTATTCTGAAGGCTTCGGGAACACCTGCATTTCCTAAAAATGGTATTTCATAGCTATATGTTGCCGGTCTTAGTAACACATTACCGATGCGCCCTTCGGGCAGATGTACAATTTCTGCCAGTATTTTATCAGGCTGCCGGCTTTCTTCATAAATAGCGCAATCGGCCAGCTTTTCTGCCAATGCCGTGTTACTGGCAGCAAAGCGACCTAATAACTGCATGGCGCCGGGGCCCCTGAAGCTCTTTAGTATAAGTTGAAAGTTGCCGGCATCCATTTCTTTTGGAGAAGGCGCCACCATTGTACCCAGCAGGAATAATGTAGCAGGCAACGTAATATCCTGTTGGGCTGTTGTTAGCGAGTCCAGATCTTCGTCGGTGATGTTAATACTGTATGCGCCTGTTGCTTTTGTTGCAAGGAATTTTTCCAGCACCAGCTTTTTATACGGGCTCCATACTGTTTGCGGATATTTTGTTTTGCCGGGCAGCACCAGGTCGTCTATCAGTGGTGTAAAGCTGCTGCTTTCTCCGGAAATAATGCCGTAGCCTATACCGGTTTCACTATCAAGTGCTACCATTAATGGTATTTCCCTGCCTTCATACTTTTGGTTAAATCGCAGTTTGAATGATTGCAGGTCGTTTGTTGCTGGTGTATAATTCAGTGCCAGCAGGCGATGTAGCCGGTTGGTGATGATATCCAGTGTTTTTTTGTGCAGGGTATTTGCCTGCGGCCGCAAAAACTGATCTGCCTGTATCAGGTCTTTGCCCTTCAGTTGCGGAAAGTAGGCATTCATGATGTCTTTGATAGCTATATATCTTTCCACACCAACCGCTTGTTCGGCCAGCAGTTCCTGTATGCATTGAAGGGCCTGTGGGATATCGCCGGGGATACCTTTTTGCTGCAACTCGGTTATAATGAGCGAAAGGCTGTCTGCGCCGGTAATTACAGGGTGAAGAGTAGAAATGAGTACCTGGTTATGAATGAGGGTATCAATAAATCCGGCAGCTTCTTCTTCAGATATATCTTTTGTTGCCAGTATTTTTATCAGGTCATTTTTATATGCGCCTGCACGCGCTGCTTCTATTACCAGCTGCACATAAGTTGTTTGGGGGAAGGTGCTGAGGTAATAATGTCGCCTGTTATCTTTTAATTCGTATTCGAAGTACCGGTAAGTTTGTCCTATTGTATAAAGACTGTTATTGGTGAAGAACTTCATCTCAGAGCGGATCTCGTTCTCATTAATCAGTTCGCCGGACAGGGCAGCCAAATAGTTCATATCCAGCCGGGATACTTTTTCCCAGCAGGAGCCGGATGAAAATTCTATTTGTGTGGGGTTGTCTGTTATATCTCCTACTGCACAGCCGGCGAATAGTCCGTATGGTGTGCACCTGGTGCTCATCCGCAGCAGATACTTATAAAGGGAAACGGAGAGTTTCTGCTCTTTGAGGCTACCGTCGGGAATTTCGCCAGCCAGCCATTTCATCATTTCGGCATGTAGTTCCGGGCTGGCGAGATAAATAGCTTCCTGTAACAGGTTACTGTTAAAGATGAGTTTTATCTCGTTTATCATACACTTCATATCCTTGTTGCCGGTTGCATGAAGCTGCATAACCCTGCTGTAAGGCAGCAAAGGTATCCGGAGCAGATAAAAATCGAATGGCTGGAGCTGTTTCATTATTGGAATCTCACATTAAGCACCCGTTGAATTTCCCGGAGGAAGTCCTTAAAGCTGGCAGGCTTACTAAGATACCCATGAGCAGTTTTTAACTGGATATCCTCAATAAAAGACAACGGGTACGCGGTAACAATGATAAAATGACATTTTCTGTCAAGTAGCCGGTTAATACTTTTTCTTTGAGTACCTCTAATATTAATGTCCAGGAATACAACATCTACGTCGCCGGCTGCTACCAGATCTTCCACCCTTTGCAGACTGTCAGTTTTGGTAACCAGTTCCAGAAAATCTATCCTTTTGATATAACCTTCCAGGATTTCCTGTGCCAGCGGCTCATCATCTATTATGGTACATTTGTACTGCACTTGTTGCTCCTTAAATTTACATCATTACACTAGTGGTAGGAGAACTTATAGATGTAGGACCTGCTGTTCTGGTGGAGGAATCGCGGTTTGGGCTTACATTCCCAATAGTCCGGGAATCAGCTTTAGATACAATTTCTTTGTTAAGAGAAAGCTTTTTGATTGCACTGTGTTGAACATCTGTCTTTTTCATGAGTACTAATTTGATTGAGAGAATATGATTTTTACGATGTAAAAATGCGCTTTGAAATCCTCATTTCATTTTGTTTTAGACCAAAGCGCATGTTTTTACGACAAAAAAATACCTTTTTGTGTGATTGGAGTCCGTCAAAAAAATGAATGGAGGTATAGGAGATAGGTATTCAGGTATCTTTATCAATACCGGAGAACGAAATGGGTACCATAAAAGGGTGGACGAAGCAATAAATGTTTATTTACTCTCGTCACCCGCACCGGCGATACCCAGTATTTTATTTAGTTGTTGTTTGTATTGTTTGGCAATAATAATAGATTCATTGTTTACCAGCTCTGCCGAATTGCCCATAATAGCCTTGATAGCGTTGGCCTGTACGATATAAGACTTATGAATACGGATGAATCTGTCTGAAGGAAGAATAGCTTCCAGGTTCTTCATCCGCATATAGGTAACAATGTTTTTTTGTTTTGTTACCAGCTTTACATAATCTTTCATGCCTTCTACATAATAGATATCATCAAATAATACTTTGGTGAGTTTGAAATTATCTTTTACAAATAAGTGTGCGGCTGCTTGCTGCTTGGCGGATTCCTCTTTTTTTTGATGCAGGATATTTTTGGCTTTGGTTACTGCTTTCAGGAAACGATCAAATGGAAATGGTTTCACAAGATAGTCTACCACATCCAGCTCAAATCCTTCTATGGCATATTCCGGAAAAGCGGTGGCAAATACAACTAACGGCGGATTGGGTAAGGATCTGATCATTTCCACCCCATTTATCCTGGGCATTTGTATATCGGAAAATAACAGGTCAACGGTATGCTGTTGCAAAATATCAGTTGCATCAAAGGCATTTTCACAAAAAGCAACCAGCTCCAGATACGGGAGTCTGGCAATGTAAGTCTCCATTATTTCCCGGGCAAATGGTTCGTCATCCACTACCAGGCACTTGATCCGCTGTTCCATATCAGTTAAGTATTAAGCACATTTCAATTTTGTAATAGTCGTGTTTGTCCTCGATTTTCAGGTGATGTTTTTCAGGATATAGTATCGCCAATCGTCTGCGCGAATTTTCTATACCGATGCCACCAATTTCTTTTTTGTTGTAATACCCTGGCTCCTTGCTGTTTACAGACGCAAATAACAAACGATTATCCTCCAGTTTAAGAGATATATTAATCCAGCAGTTTTTTATTGTTGCACTCTGACAATGCTTAAAAGCATTTTCTATGAACGGAAACATCAGCAGTGGCGCCACGCGTTGATCGGTGATCTTTTCATCATCACACTCAAATGTGATAGTGGCATTTTTACCGTAGCGGATACTTTCCAGTGTAACATAATTCTTCAGAAAATTTACCTCTTTGGATAAGAATACTTTTTCAATATTGGATTCATACAGGGTATAGCGCATCATGTTGGAAAGATTCAGGATGAAATCTGCCGCCAGACTGTCATTTTTTATAGAAAGGGCATAGATATTATTAAGTGTATTAAAAAGAAAATGCGGATTTAGCTGTGATTTCAGAAAATCAATTTCCAGCCTGAGATTATCACGTTCCAGTCTCAACGTTCGCGTATAGGCCCGGAAGGTATTCAACAGTAATTTTACTGACATACTTGGTGCGATTACCATCAGCGTACCAGGAGACAGCTGTAGTGCCCGGCGAATGGATAATGCGTCCATGAGGTTCCCCTGCATCAGCCGGTGCACCGGCAGTAGTATTTCCTGGTTATGAATCGCAAAATTCCGGGCAATAAAACTGCAAATCCCATAATTAATAAAATTCCACACAATAAATGGAAGCAGCAAACCCAGCATGCCTGCTATTATTCGCCCTTTCATGAATAAATGCGGCATTACAAAATAGAAAATAAAATAAAGAAAGAATATGGCGCCCAACGTATTTCTTAATGCCAGAAAGAATTCGATGGAATGCGAATCCGGGTACATGACACTATACATCCACGTGTACATGAATGTATGTAGTGTCCAAAGAAGAATATGTGCAAATATGCGAACCTTATGCGTATAGAATTTGTTGGACTCTAATGTTGAAAGCCACCCTTCAACTTTTATACTGGCAAAGGACCTCACCTCTCCGGATTTTGGTCGAAAAAAAGTTAGCATTTGTCGAACTTAGTTGCTGCCACAGATATTTACCTCTTGCTTTAAGCTAAAATATAATAATATTTTGGTTTTCATGAAATTATTTATCTAGTTATTTCCATGGTGAAACATGTATAAATACGGCCTTATACTAATGAACGTTCCGCATTTTAGCCAATATGATACGATAGTATGCGAGCCTGTCAGCCTGTTAGTTGCCGGTAAATATTGCAAAAAACCACTAAGTATGGCGGAGATCGGCCTATTTGTATAAACAAAAGTTATCATGTATGATCTTTGGTCGTGAATCCAATTCGTTTGATCTAATAAGTTTTAATCCTTCCATTATAATTAAGAATTTAGCAATTGTAGTTATAGTTCATCATTACACCAATTCATAAAAGAAACTGATATCCTATAGAAAAACCCAATTTGAAAATTGTAATTGCCTGCCTAATCAGGTAGTGCCGCCGGCTTTTCAACGTTGTTTTGTTTTCCCTGGAAAATGAAGTTACTCCTATGGCCCCGGCGATTGATGCAGAAAACGGAATGTTTAACATTAACGCCCAAAACGCAGGACAATTTGCAGGGAAGTATTTCAGGCAGATTATGAAGTGTACAGTCAGATAGTAAATATTACCGGAAAACAGCACTGGGAAATATTTTACTAAAAAAGAAGTTAGATAAACGGAAAGAGGAAAGTGGTGGCAGGGATGCCACCACTTATTAGTGCTTAATAAATCCCTGAAATACATGTATGCCGCCTCGTAATCGCATAATGTTATCTTATGAAGTTGAAGCTTTCAAGGTATGTTGAAGTAATACCTATCCCGGCCTATAAAGATATTCCAGGCTCAGATGTACTGCTTTTTTCCACCCGTAGCGGGCAAACGTTGCGCTTATCCGGTGATTACCTGTCTGTGCTCCAACGTGGTGAATATGCGCTGTTACCGGATATGTTGCTAAGATCATTGCTGATGCAGGAAGTACTGGTACCGGAGGAGGAAGCGGAAACAGCATTTGTAATTACACGCAGCCAGTTACATAAACTGGAGGAAAGCACACAATCAGCTTCTTTGGTAGTACCAGTTACCATTACGCCCGATAGTTACCTGCTAAACAGATTGGTACAGGAAATACAATATGTTTTAACAACTGTTTCCTTTACGAATATACAGTCCTTCAAATTTACCATCAGGTTACTGATTGTGATGCACAGGTCAGAAGCCGGACTGCATTGGCTTTCAGAATTAGATGATCTCCTGACATTAATTAAGATGCCTTTCCGGGTACAGTTCACAGCAAATATTTTGTTTGAAGACGGAGGCGGGCATGTGCAGCTTCCTGTCCTGCAAAAACTGGCTCTGGCCAAACTGTATTTTACCTTCAGCAAACTACACCTGGCCAATGTGGTAGGCAATACCATTACTACGCTTCACGCTATAGCCGCGCTTTTGCAGCATGCTGCGCTGAAAGGGGCGCTGAAAATTCATTGTAACTTTTTTGTTACCGGTACCTGCTGGCAAAACTGGCCACCGGCTTTTACAGCATCCCTGTTGGCATTGGGAAGAAGCCGGCAGGTAATCCTGGAGTTTAACCAGGAGTCGTCCGGAACCATGCAGCAGCTAAAGGCAGCAGAAATTGCTTTGTTTAGTTTTATTGTAGAGAAAGGAATCAGCTGTCATTGGCTACCGCAACTGCCGTATTATGTTCACCAGGAAATGAGGCAACATGCGGGAGGGGGCATTTATCACCGGCCACCGGCAAGCATGATTAAGGATCATTTACCATGTGTACAGTGTGTTTATCTCCCTGTTTGCGGCGGTAAAGAAAGCAAGAAGCTCTTGGGGAATGAAGACTGCCCCGACTTCATCAGGAACATCTCTTCCAGGGTGCTCCTGTCTGCCGGCTTTGCCCTGTAATAAATAGCCATTTCCGCTATCAGCGAAGTACTGTCTGTATGTGCTTATAGTATTATTCCACCTGAAATAACAATCGCTGCATGTGGTGAAAAAAAGACCCCCCGGATAAACCAAGGGGGCCGTTCTTTTTATAAACCCACGTTAATAAGCTGGTTACCATTCGCAAAGGTTGCCTGTTGCACCATGCAACGCGCTGCCGGAATAGAAGACCCTTGCGGATCAAAGCGTGATATAGGTGACAGGAAGGAATACCCGTTTGTTTGTAATGATAGCGGACTACCGTTAACGGTTATACTTTTTTGCTCACCAAATCCGTGGAGTAATAATTTTATGTAGTGAAATTTAGAAGCATAACTGCCGGTTGTTTCCTCCAGGATAATTTTTTTATCAGCCGGATTGTAAGTAATGACGCGTTGATAGAAGCTTCCTTTTTCATTGTCAAAACTTTCACCATCATCTTCATAATAAACAAATGTATTTTGTTTATCTCCATGGTAAATGTGCAGGAAAAGCGTATCTACCGGCTTTTCCGAAGTATTTTGAATTAATGACTGCATAGGAATAATGCTGCTTTCTTTTACAAATACCGGCAACGTTTTCATATTCAGCGGTGTGATCACGTCCTGTTTGCCGGCAGTGATGGTATCAGTATAAAGGTTGTACCATTTTCCTTCAGGGAAGTAGATCTGTCCAAATTCTTTTGTACTCTCAAAAGGCGCTACCATAAAGGCGTTGCCGTAGCCGTATTGATTTTGATAACGGGTATCATAAACGTTTGGATCAAAGGTGTTGTTGAGTGCCAGTGTACGCATAACGGGAACGCCTGTACGTGTTGCTTCATACATTGTGCTATAGAGATATGGCAGCAGGTGATAGCGGAGATTGATATAATTACGGGAGATCTCCAGTACCTCTTCTCCGTAAGCCCATGGCTCAGATGATTTGGTATTTACACCGGTATGATTACGGAAGTAAGGAATAAATGCACCTATTTGCATCCAGCGGGCATATAAACTAACGGTTGGATTGCCGGTGAAGCCGCCTATATCCATGCCGGTGAAAGCCATGCCACTTATGCCCAGACTATTCATTAATCGTACACCCAGGAGCATATGATCTTCTTCAGCGCGGTTATCACCTGTCCATATGGCACTATAACGTTGTGAGCCGGCATAGGCTGCACGGGTTAAGAGGAAAGGGCGTTTCTTTAACTCTTCACGGGCGCCTTCATAGCTGGCGCGCACCATTTCCAGCCCGTAAATATTGTGTGCCTGTTGATGAGTAACCGGATGTCCTTCATAATCAAAGATGACGTTATCAGGCATTTTCTGTCCCCAGGTGGCTATTTCATTCATGTCGTTCCATATGCCGCGCACACCGTCACGCATATACGATTTTATCTGTCCTTTCCACCAATCACGACCTTTCACGCTGGTGAAGTCCGGAAAGTGGCACCAGCCGGGCCATACCTGGCCGGTATAGTTTTGACCGTCGTTATATTTAATAAAGATATTTTCGTTTTTACCGCTTTCATATGCCGCGTATCCTTCTTCTACCTTAATACCCGGATCTACAATTACAGTTAGTTTAAAGCCCATATCCGCGAGCTGGTTGCTGAGTTGTTTGGGATTGGGAAAACGATCTTTATTCCAGGTAAACAGTTTATAGGCATCCATGTAGTGAATATCCAATGTGATGCCATCGGCAGGGATTTTCTTTTCACGCAATGTTTGCGCAATGCGCATCACTTCGGTGTCCGGGTAGTAGCTGTAGCGGTTTTGCTGATATCCCAGGCTCCACATTGGGGGCATAGGCATACGCCCGGTGAGATTAGTATATGCTGTGATGATATCTGTCATTTGTGGGTGATAGATGAAATAGTAATTCATCTCTCCTCCCCTGGCGCCAAAGGAAGAAAAGCGATTGTTGCTGGCGCCGAAGTTGAAGTCGCTTTGAAAAGTATTGTCGAAGAATATGCCGTAGTTAATATGATGGTGTATGCCCACATAAAAAGGGATGGTGGCATAGATAGGGTCTGTGTTGGTGGCGTATCCAAATTTATCGGAGTTCCAGTTCGTATAGGCTTCACCTTTACGATCCAGGTTGCCGGTTTTTTCTCCAAGGCCAATGAATCTTTCGCCATCCTGCATCTTTTTGTAGGTAGTTACTTCATCACCTATCCAGGAGGTTGTTAATCCGGCTTCATCCTCGTTGATCACTTCTCCCGAAGGGGTGAGAAAATGGATGGAAAACGGATCTTTAGTAATACGCAGGTGCAGGGAATCTGTTGTTACATTGATCTCACTGTTGTTTTGCGTTGTTTGTAATTTGGTAGTTATTGGTTTTGCAATAACAGCATAAGAGAAATCTGCTGCCAATGGTTGTTTATCCATTCGCACGCGGATAACGGACGGACTATATACCGTTATTTCTGCAAAAGCATTTTCCGCGCTGATTTTAATTTGTTGTCCTGAAATGTTGACCGTGTTTATTTTGCCGATCTTTTTTACCTGATTTTGAGCCTGGGCATACAGGGAGGAGAGCAGTAGTAGCCATCCTGAGAGCCTTAGCAATGCTTTTGTATACATATGAACGATTGATTTTCGACGCAAAAAGATCTCCCTGCAGCATTATCTGCATAATGCGTGATACTTATAAAACATAATGTGGTGGAGGCTTTTGCCGGGAGCAGGATCACTCTTTCATGATCCTGCTCTCAACAAAAAAGATATTATTAGTAACCTGGGTTCTGTTTCAGGTTTGGATTTACAGCCAGATCGCTGGTTGGAATCGGGAATAACAGGTACTTTGGATCATCTGTTGGTTTCAGCTGCCATGGCTGCAGGAACTTACCGAAGCGGATCAGATCCTGTCTTCTCCAGCCTTCCCAGAATAATTCACGGCCTCTTTCATCGAGGAGGTTGTTCACATCGAGTGCTCCAAAAGCAGATGCGCCACGTTTGGTGCGGAGTTGATTTACGATGGTTAACCCGTCACCAGCTTTGCCGGTTCTTACCAATGCTTCTGCTTTCATGAGCAGAACGTCTGCGTAGCGGAAGAAAACAAAGTCGTTACTGGCTTCATTACCATCTCTTGAATTCTTGGAAGTAGAAAGATCCGGTGGATATTTAACTACCCTGATACCTGTTATTTCCAGGGTATTGCCGGTTTCTTTTAACTGCACATCTCTTGTAAAAGCAAGCATATTACCTTTTCTGTCTTTTAAGGCAACGCCATTTACATTATACTGTTGTCCTACCAGGAATCCTACCCTTAGGCCGGTTGAATCTGTAACACCGGAATAGCTGCCACCTCTTCTGGTATCTGTGGCTTCATACTTATCATAAAAATCAGATAAGGTAGTAAAGCCGTTCCAGCCACTTGGTATCATATTATAATGCAGGGTGGATTTCCAGCGGGCAAATACGTTGTTACCGTTATCACCGCGGGCAGTACTGATGCCTGGTCCGTTTTGCTGTGTAAAGATGTTTTCGGTAGACTTCACATCATTATCACGGGCAAAGTTATCATAGTAGTTATTAGCAAGACTGTAACTACCGGTGCCATTGGTGATCTGATCTGCCAGTTTAATTACCTGTGCCATATCTCCGGCGTCAAATGTGGGACTTTGTCTGTTTAGAAATGCGCCTTTATTGAGGTAACATTTCATCAGCAGAAAACGTGCTGCATCTTTATTTGCAACGTAGGCCGGTGTAGAAGGTCTGTCGCCAAGATCATTTGTGATGGCCGTCAGTTCCGCTATAATGTAATCCAATGCTTCCTGCGCTTTTAATACTTTAGGAGCATTCAGGAGGGTATCAGTTGGGTTTCTGAAAGGCACCTGACCCCAGAGATCCAATACAGAAAACATAGAGAATGCACGGAGGAAGCGGGCTTCGGCAGCCTGCCCTGCGGTAGGTTTGAAGTTTAATACATTGGTGGCGCTGAATTGTTCCAGCAATAGTCTGCTGAATGCATTCTGGATATGCGCGTGATCTGATGTCCAGATATGCTGGTGTAATGCGCGCCATACACCATTATCATCCCAGTCACCTGCGCGGGTAGGCCCTACTGCTTCATCTGTAGACATTTCAGACAAGCCCCATGTATTGGAAAAGTCCTGGTAGGGCATTTGTAAATTATCATAGGCTGTTTTCAGCAAAGCAGGTGCTTTTATAACGGAATCCGCATCAGATTTGGTAAGTGTGGACCCCAGTTTTTCATTGAGATTACAGGCTGCAAATCCTATACTGCAACCAATTATTAGAATAGATCGGATTTTATTATAAGTCATGATAGTAGTTTTTTGGTGAATGGTAGATTATAACGAGAAGAGTAAGCCAAACATTACACTTCTTGCAGTGGGATAAGGCGTGTACTCTATACCAAAGGAAGTAACACCATTCACGCTTTTATCAGTATTAACTTCCGGATCAAAACCGCTGTACCTGGTGATTACAAAGAGATTTTGGCCGGTTACATATACCGCTGCATTTTTCAGCACCTTACCTACATTACCAATATTATAAGTGAGTGTCAGATTATCCAGCTTCATGAAATTGCCATTTTCCAGGTACCTGGAAGAAACGGTAATTGGGTTAGAAAGGTCTTCTTTACTACCCAGTAAAGCTTTTGCAATATTCCGGGAACCGAGGTTACCTATTGGCAATATGGTGTTTGCGGTATTGTTGTATACCTGGAAACCAAACGCACCGTGAGCGCTCGCACCTAATACCCATTTCTTATAAGCCACTTCCGTATTTATACCGAATAATGTTTTAGGATTTGGGTTGGTAAGGTAGTACAGGGTATTACCATTATCTGCATATATGCCCTGACCTTTATCATCAAAGCCTTCAAATTTGCGTACATAGAACGTGTTCAAAGGATATCCGTTCGCCAGTCTTTGTGCAGTAGCACCGGAAACACCCTGACCACTGATAGATCCTGTAAGCACCGGAGGACCTGAATAGTCTTTCAGTTTATTGTGCAGGAAGGTAGCATTTGCACCAACACTCCAGGAGAAGTCCCTGTTCTTAATGATCTCCCCTTTCAATTGCAGTTCCACACCGTTATTGATTACGTTACCAGGAAGATTTATCCAGTAAGAGGATGCCGGTGCTGGTTGAATAGCAGGGAAACTGAACAGCAGATTAGAAGTATTTTTAACGAAGTAATCAACACTACCATAAATCCTGTTCTTCACAATGGAGAAGTCTATACCAGCATTAAACTGTTTGGATGTTTCCCATTTCAGATTAGGATTGGCTACATTGGTCAAACCTGCACCACCAGAGGGCCCCAGTCCATACTGTTCCTGTGCCGCACCAGCAGGGAATTCCTGGTTACCAGTAACACCGTAGCCTACTCTCACTGCCAGATTATTAAAAACGGAGCTTTGTTTCAGGAACTCTTCGTTGCTGATATTCCATTTACCGGCAAAAGATGGGAAATAACCATACTTGTTATTTGAACCAAATTTGCTGGAACCATCTGCCCTCAAAGTGCCGGTAAGCAGGTATTTGTCTTTGAAGTTGAGGGAAACCCTGCCAAAATAAGATTGTAATTCTGAACTAGGATTACGGAAAGAGCTGATGGTGGTATTTGCCTGGGTAGGAGATTGTAAAATATCTGTATAACTCAAAGCATAGGTTGGAAATCCCTTTGCACCGATGCTTACACCAGCGTAATCAAATTTCTGATACTCGTATCCCACTACCGCATTCAGGTTAAAGGAAGAAGTAATCTGTTTATTGAAACTCAGTGTATTGTTGAACAACTGTGTGAGTAATTCAGAGGTGCCGTAATATGCCTGCCCCAGATTTGAAACGCCTGCAAGATTAATGAAGGAAGCAACCTGTGATCTGCGCGCTCCGTTCTGGTGGTTTACGCTGTACAACATTCTGTACTCCCAGTTATCATTGAATTTATAATATGGAGAGATACTGGCCAGGATGTAGCTGATATTGGCTTTATCATCGTAAGCATTAGACATGCCCAACGGATTAACGGGCTGACCTTCGGCCAGTATATTTACCGTACCATCAGCATTTTTAATTGGCTGCGTTGGATTCCACTGCAAAGCCTGGCCTATCAGGTTTCCTTCAAAGCCAGCATTGTTGGTAATTGGTGCCAGTTGCTCAGTAGTTTGCGCTGCCATGATATTATAGTCTATCCCCAGTTGTTTGCTGTCCAGGAATTTATTCTGGCCACTCAGGGTAGCGGTATATTTTTTCAGGCCGGATTTTTTAACGATACCCTGCTGGTCCATCATGCCGAAAGATGCTCTGTAGCGGCCGGTTTCAGTACCACCACTCATAGCCAGTCCAATGTTTTGCGTGATACCGGTTCTTAAAATAGCACCCATTGCATCTGAACTTGAGCCAAAGTCGCCGGCAGGCAGATTATATTGTTTAAGCGCTGAGCGGTATTCATCACCATTCAGGACCTTCAATTTTTTCATGATATTGCTGGCACCTGCAGAATAACTTACATCCAGCCTGGTAGGGCCTGGCGTGCCTTTTTTAGTAGTGATGATGATAACGCCATTTGCACCGCGGGAACCATAAATGGCGGTAGCAGAGGCATCTTTCAATACATCCATTGTAGCGATGTCGCTGGAATTGATAAAGTTGAGTGGGTTGGCATCCGGTGTCTGACCAATGGTGGTTACATTAACATCCGGGCGGGCTACTCTTCCATCTAACGGTACACCGTCGATCACATACAAGGGCTGGTTACCGGAACGAACGGAAGATGCACCCCTGATTCGTACGGTAGCAGCAGCTCCCGGAGCACCGCTATTATTGAGGATCATAAGGCCGGATACTTTACCCTGGATCAGCTGATCAGGTGCAGTGGTGATACCTCTGTTAAATTCGGCCGCTTTTACAGAAGCTACCGCGCCGGTAAGGTCTTTTTTGCGAGAGGTACCATAACCTACTACCACAACATCAGTGAGGGTGGTGTTTTCCTGTACCAGTTTTACGTTGACAGTCGTTTTGTTTGCAATATTTACTTCCTGAGGGGTATACCCTATAAAGGTCACTAGCAGGGCAGTAGCTCCCGGTGCTACGGATACTTTAAAGGTGCCATCAGCATCTGCGGTAGTGCCGCTTTTGGTGCCTTTGACCTGTACGGAGGCGCCTGGGATAGCAACGCCGCTGTTGTCCGTGATCTTACCTGTAATGGTCTTGTTCTGGGCGTTGACGATGCCCTGTACCATAAACAGCAGCATGCACAGAAAAAGATTTTTGATGAGTCTTGATTTGGTCATAAAGTGGATTTTTTGAGCAGTTAAGGCCTGTTCTGTTACCGTGGATTTAGTTTTTTCAGTAAACGGAAATAGTCGCTTGTATGCAGAGGCTTGCTCGACAGTTTAGCAACGTGGATTTAATTTTTCATTCGTGGGCCGACTTCGCGTCGCGGTCTTCTAAAATGGTTCTTTATTCTCTGATCGTATTTTGGTTTACTCTTTTACTTTAAATCAAAGTAAAAAATCAATCATCAGGTCAACAACTTTTACAAGTGAAATATAGAAAATAAATGAGAATATTAATGAAACTTCATTATAATAAATTGATATTCAATTTATTATAAACGTATATGCTTTAATTATATATTTATGCTATGAAGTAGTTTCCTGCCCGTTTTATAGCGCTTTGATATTCATAATCCGATTTTCAAATGCCTCATTGGGTAATAAAGAGCGCTTTTTGATTTTGGTTTTATAGGCGTAAATAGTGTTAACGGAATATTCCAGGATACTGGCAATTTTCTCGTTATCGGAGATGCCTATACGAATCAGGGCAAAAATCCGGAGGTCAGTATTCAGTAATTCGTTCTCTTTTAAGATGATCTGGTTGTCTTTATCAAAAAGGGTATTGAACTCTGCAACGAAGTGTGGAAATATTTTAAGGAATACCCGGTCAAAGTTGGTGAAAAGCTCTTCCCGCTCCTGCCTGATATTGATATTATTGACCAGGAATTTTAACTCATTGGGTTTATTATCGGCTAATTTTTGCTCAAGGGCATGTTTGATTTTTTCAATTTTGCCGATATAGTTAGCATTGATGTTGAAGCAATAGCCTACATATTCTTCTTTAATCTTATTGGCTTCCACCAGCTGATTATTGATTTCCTGCTGTTTAAGGTGAGCCGCCGTAATGATATGTTGCGCTGCTTTGAGTTTTTGTACCTGTCTGAATACCGTAATAGCCAATACCACCAAAGCAATCAGCAATAAGGTAACAAACGAGGCATATATTAATAAGGACCTGTTTCTTTCCTCAGCTGTATTAATTCTTTCGTGTTCTATAATTGGTAAAATGCTGCTTACCATTACTTTGCGCTGGCGGGCACCATAAAATACAGCTTCGGCAATAGCCTTTTCGATACAACGGGAAGCGGTAGCCACATCTCCCCGCTCAAATAGCAGGGTAGCCAGACTGTAACTGGCCATTGTTTCTTTTGTAGAAGATTTAATATCTGCAATAGCGGATCTTATCATAAGTGCTATAGCGGTATCCGGATTGTGAGCAGCCTCATAAATACCACCCAATGTACAGGCAGATATAGCCAGTTGCCGGTAGTTCAAACCCGGCTGATCCAGGTTGGGATAAACGGCCAGGGCAGAAGGAATATCGCCCATTTTAAAGTAAAGATGCCCCCTGTTGTATTTGTACTCAAATGAATTAACGGGTATCAGTTGCAGGGCAGAATCGATATACGTACTACCCATGTGAATATAGGAAGGCGTATAATACTTATCCTGGTTATAATCCGCCAGGTCAAAGTAGAGGCGGCCTTTCATCAGGTAAAACTCTGTCCGGATACTATCGGGCATCCCTGTAACGTCGATAGTATTTACAAAGGAGGATGTTTCTGTAAACATGCCCGAAGACAATAGAATATATCCCAGCTTCACTTTAGCGTAGGTAATGCGAACCGGGTCGTGCATTTCTTCTGCCAGCTGCTGTAACTGACGGGCATATACAAAGGCGGAATCGAAGCTAAAAACTTTATAGGCCTCATATAACTGCTGGTAGATGTGGAAGCGCAGCGGCAGATCATTGCTGGCCGCTCTTGTGAGGGAGCGTTTTATACTATCAATACCCCGCAGTTTGATGGAATCGTAGGTGGCCGATTTTTCCATAGTACGGTTCAACTCCCGGAGCAAACTGTCCATAGGTGTTTTGCCATACGCCCCCATACACATTGATATCAATAAAATCAGGCAGCCAAGAATGCGATTCATAGAAAAATTAGATGATAAAAGATTCGCTGGTCAGCGCTAAATTTAAGCGACTTTTTTGACATAATGTTTACCACCGGCTTATTTACACCGGTGATCTTTCTACATTGTATGATCCGCCCGGGGCTGCCTATGGTACTCTTTTCAGGCTATAGTTGAGACTGCTTTCAATAGTATGCTGATCTTTATCCAGCATTTTTAACTCATTTTCCCCCACCTGTTCAAAGAAACGCTGGAGATTCCTGTCTTTATCAGGATTGAGCTGTATAACTGTGGCATTGGGGTCAATGGCATTTCCGCGTAATATGCTATAAGTGCCTTCACTGGAGAATGTGGTCTCTTTACCGGATTTCATTCCCTGGTATGTTTCCTTCATTTTGAATTGGAAATCCGGATTTTTTTGCTGCTGGTGCAGGGTCAGTGTGGTTATAATTCCTTCGCAGTCAGCGCAGGGCAATTTGCCGGTATAGGTAATCCATTCAGCAGTATCAGTAGTGATGGAGTTCAGGGAAGCGCTGTCGGCATTACCCAGGCGCTTCCCCATATTTTGACAGGCCGCCATTGTTAAACTTCCGAATAATAGCAGAAAGTATTTCATAATGAGCGATTTACCTATCTATAACGTTGTTTACAGATGATTGTTTTTTATGGAATAATCTCGAACAGGAAAAACTGACTTTCTTCTGCCGCGGAAAAATTATTATCTGCTACAAATACCAGGCTTTGATGGCCATTAGGTAAAACCGGCCCATAGGTAACTCCTTCTATATTATCTATGTACTTACCCAAACTTGCAAAGTCGATAAGCAGCGTTTTAGTTGCCGGTTTAAAATGGGTATCGGCCTGTAAGGAATTAATATTATTTACGTTGGTAGCATTGCTCAGATCCGCTATAAAAACCTTGATAGTACAGTCTTTTATACCGGAAGAAAAAGACCGCTCTATCGTTAATATTTTGTGGTCAGAGAGTACCATGATATCGGAAATGCCATTGACTTTAAAAGCATTTTCCGGTATGGCTGCATGTGCTACCGGTTCCAGCTTATAGGCATACTGGGCAATGGGTTGGCGGGTATCGTTATTGTACTTAATAATGCGGGTGTAAGCGGTGGTATCGCGTACATCGGCGCGGGGCCCATCTTCATAGCGGGGCTCTTCCAGGCTTACATACATGTATTTATAGCCGGGGGTAAACCCTAGCCCTTCAAATACGCCATTGCGCCGTGGTCCGTTATTGGTAGCCTGCATCCTGAACTGTGTGGGCAGGGCAAAGGAATCTATATATTGACCAGTGGTACTGATTTCATATACTGCAGGATTGGTAAGTACGGTATCTTTGGGTTCTACAATCCGCTCTCCTTCACTACTCCATACAAGGCACCCTTTTTTTGCATTATAGCGCATTGCTTCCGGGTCGGGTGTGAGTGCTGCATTTGTTTTGCTGTCCGGATAGGCGTTACCGTTAGGTTGTAATAAAGTAGTTGCTGCAGTGAATCGCACACTGTCGAACGATTTATCAGAGAAATAAAGTTTAGCGGTATAAAAACGGGCAGGATTAAGTGCAGACCGGTCATCGCTGATGAGATAATACTGTTGTCTGCCGGCATCATAATCGATTCCTGATAATCCTCCTACTACCGTACCATTGAAAGACAGGTTATGCGGAACAACATATTGTCCGATGTATTGGAATTTGCCAATGCCGGTTGCGGATGGTGTTATTTTGTGTGTAGTACTGCAACTGATGATAGATAGCAGCAAGGGAGCGATCAGAAAAAGCCAGTATTTTTTCATGGCGGCAAGTTAGGAAATCTCCCGCATACGAAACGAGTCCCTGATCACCAGTCAGTGGTTCATCAAATGCTTCGGATGCACTATTTATTTATATAGTGATCTCTTGCATATGAAAATAAAGAAATTCCTTGTCTGATATACTGCAATTGAAAGCATATCAAACAAGGAATAAGTAAGTGGCAGCGCACAATGTTATAAAGCGCGGCCTCTTATAATATTGATGAGTATCGCAATAATAGCCAGCACAAGCAAGGCATGTATCAACGCACCTGCAGAGTAAACAAAGAAACCAAGTATCCATCCTATAATTAGAATTACTGCGATTAGATACAAAAGATTTGACATGTTGTAAGTATTTGATGCAGGAAGAGTACTTAAAAATTTGTGCCAATATGGTAATCTCCTTGTTTACAACCTTTAGTACGCCCTATGTGTAGTTATATTGTAGAAGCTTCTCCACCATACGAGAAAAAAAAGGACGGGAAAATTCTTTGCCGCGACTTGAAACGCTGTATGATACAGGGTTTAGTAAAATGGACGCATTTTTGAAAATGTTCATGTAGTACAACTAAGCGATCTCTTTATAACCATAAAATTTTTTGATCATGTTACAACAGGAAAAACTTGTTACTATCTTAAGCGACCTTGTAAAAATCAATAACGACAGAGTGGAGGGCTATAGGAAAGCGATTGCGGCTACTGATGATGTTGATCTGAAGGCACTGTTCCAGCGTATGATAGATGAAAGCAACAAATATGCTGTTACGTTGAATCAACAGTTAAAAGCCCATGGAGGAGATAAAGAAACCAGCACAACCACTTTCGGCAAATTATACCGCACCTGGATGGATGTGAAAACTACTTTCACAGGTAGCGACCGGCATGCTATCCTTTCTTCGTGTGAATATGGCGAAGATGCAGCGCAGCGCGCCTATATGGATGCTTTAAGAAGTGATACGCCTATGCCTTACATCGTGCGTGAAATTATTGCAGGTCAGCAGGCTGGTTTGAGAAATGCGCATGACACGATTAAGAGTTACAGGGATGTGGAAAAAGTTAAGGTGAGTCGTTAATTTAAAAAAAAATCCTGTGCATTTAATACCACGCTGTTCTTTTTGTTCAAATGGGGATGGAAAGCGGTTGTTCAGTATTACCATATTACTTTTGAATTACTGGTATTCCAATCATACTTATATTAATAAGTAATATGGCAACTACGGGATTTTCGGTACAGGGCTGCTTCTTCATCGTTTGAAGCAGCCCATTTTTATTGTACCGGCCGGATCAGAAAGCTGGAATAACAGGTGAAAAATAAGAAGAATACCTTTATTCTGTTCACTTAAGGGGGCGTCTGTTCATTTTGTTCAGTTTGCTCTTGCCCCTTTTTTATTCCAACGGCTGTGTTATCTTTATTATGATTGAGAGAAGTAATTCTTGTTATAATTTTGACCTCCCCCATGAAAAACTACAAGGTGGCCGATGAGCCACCTTCTCTTTTTAAGATAATACCTTATCCCAATCCTTCCATACCGGCTCATAACCCTGTTTTCTTAGCATTGCTGCTATAGCCGCCGCACTCCTGTCGTCTGATATTTCAAACTGCTCCAACGACTGTGGGTCAACTGCATAGCCACCCGGATTGGTTTTAGATCCCGCGCTCATGGTAGTAATACCCAAATGAACGATATGGTCCCTGAATTTTTCCTGCTCACGGGTAGAAATACTAAGCTCAACTTCCTGGTTAAACAGCCGGTAGGCGCATATGAGCTGCACCAGCTCCCGGTCGTTCATGGCTACCTTTGGGGTAAGGCCACCTGAAAAGGGCCGCAGACGCGGAAAGGAAATGCTGTATTTCGTTTGCCAGTATTTTTTTTCAAGATATTGTAAATGCAGTGCTGTAAAGAAACTATCTGTTCTCCAATCCTCCAGTCCAATTAATACCCCCAGCCCCATTTTATGGATGCCTGCGCGGCCCAGTCTGTCCGGGGTTTCCAGGCGATAATCAAAGCTGGACTTACGCCCCTTTGGGTGATGTTTTTTATAATCTTCCTGATGATAGGTTTCCTGGTATACCAGCACAGCATGTAGCCCCAACTCACTCAATGCGCTGTAATCGGCTTCGTCCATGGGTTGTACTTCCATGGAGATGTTGGCAAAATGTGGGCGGATCAGCTGTAATACCTTTTTAAAGTAATCGATACCCACCAGCTGGCTGGCTTCGCCGGTTACCAGCAATACATGTTCATAGCCCATTTCCTTGATGGCAGCCGTTTCCAGCAATATCTCCCCGGGACTGAGGGTTTTTCGCCGGATCTTGTTATCCAGGCTAAACCCGCAGTAGGTACAGATATTCTGGCATTCGTTGGACAGATATAGTGGTATATACAACTGCATGGTATGGCCAAATCGCTGCTTCGTAAGCAGGCTGCTCATGGCTGCCATGGGTTCCAGGTAGGCTGCTGCCGCGGGAGATATGAGTGCAGCAAAATCATCGAGGGTGCGGCGATTGCTGTGCAGCGCCTGTTCAACATCCTGCGGCGTTTTAGCATAGATGCCCGCTTTAACCTCGTTCCACTCATACTGATCAAATATGCTTTTAAACATGATGAAGGATTAATAAGATGATGAAATTGATTTATGCCTCATCCAGAAAAGCAATCAACGGACTGGAGGCAACGGCCTGGGAATTGGTGGCCGGTAACCCTGCCTCATAAGCCATGCGACCAGCTTCCACAGCAGCTTTGAAGGCGGCGGCCATCCTTACCGGATCTTTGGCTACGGCAATAGCTGTATTCACTAAAACAGCGCTGGCACCCATTTCCATGGCTTGTGCGGCATGGGACGGACTGCCAATACCAGCATCTACGATAACCGGTACATTGCTCTGGGCGATAATGATCTCCAGGAAGTCGAATGTTTTTAAGCCCTTGTTGCTGCCGATGGGTGCGCCCAGTGGCATTACAGCCGCTACGCCCACCTCTTCCAGACGTTTGCATAAAACGGGATCTGCGTGGATGTAAGGTAGTACCACAAAGCCCAGCTTTACCAGCTCGGCTGCGGCCAGCCAGGTTTCTACCGGATCGGGCATAAGGTAACGGGGATCAGGATGTATTTCCAGTTTGATCCAGTTTGTTTCCAGCGCTTCGCGGGCTAACTGTGCCGCATACACGGCCTCTTTTGCCGTGCGTACACCGGAAGTATTTGGAAGCAGGTTAATCCCCGGATGTATAAGGTGCCGGAGCATATCATCTGCTTTATTATTCATTTCCACCCGTTTGAGTGCTACGGTCACCAGCTCGCTGCCCGAGGCCAGTAGCGCGTTTTCCATTATCTGTGCGGAAGAAAATTTACCGGTACCAGTAAACAACCGGGAGGAAAATTGCCTGTCGGCTATCATTAATGGACCCATGTTGATGATTGATTTACTTGTTCATAAATACTGCGCACCAACTGTTGTTTATCTGTTGCATGCGTAATTAATCCACTGGCTGCAATGCCATGAATGCCCGTTTGCATCAGTGCAGGAATATCTTCCAATAAAATACCTCCAATGGCAATTACGGGAATGGATATACGTTTTTCCTGTAATTCCTGCATGATTGCCTGATAGCCACTTAATCCCAGCACAGGACTGAGGTTTTGTTTGGTAGTAGTGAACCGGTACGGCCCTACCCCAACATAGCTGGCGCCATCCTGGACATGTTGCAGGATATCTGCTATTGTATTAGCAGTGCCACCAATTGTCATGTTATTGCCTGTGATGGCCCTTGCGGCGGCTACAGACATGTCCAGCCTGCCCACATGTACGCCTGTGGCGCCTACGGCTACAGCAATATGTGGATAGTCATTGATGATAAGTGCTGACTGATAACGGTCACATATTTTTTTTACGGCTTCCGCTACCGGCATAATTTTTTCCGGTAACTCATTTTTAATCCGCAACTGTATCCATTTGCAACCGGCGTCACAGGCTGCCAGGATATTGTCGGTATGCGACGCTTGCGATATATAGTGTAATGTGCTGATCATTTGTAATGGTATCCTGTTAGTGAAGAATGGCTTGCCAGTAATTTTTCCGTATATACTTTACCGTTATAACAGGCATCATGGATGGATTGCCCCAGTGCAAGGCCGGCTGTTACGGCGGCAGACAATACACAGCCGGAGCCATGTTTGGGAAATACAATGCCATTGCCCGGCGGATAAACGTGTATTACATTACCGGTGTATAAAGTATCGCAACCGGGTTTGTTTTTGTGATGCCCACCCTTCAGCAGTATCGCACAATAAACCGATAGTTGTTTGGCCGCTGCTTCTCCATCTTCCATGCCTGCTAACAGTAACGCTTCATCGTAGTTAGGCGTGAGCAGGTAAATTTCTGATAACAACTCCTTCCATGCCTGCTGATGTATGCTGCCATGGAAAGTGTGGCCTGCAGAAGCCTTAAGTACCGGGTCTACAACAATACGTATACCGGGTGCCAGTTGTTTTACCTGTCGGATGAGCTCCAGTAAAGCTTGTATATCCGGCATAATGCCAATCTTGCAATACTGCACCTGGCAGCTTGTTAGCAACGGTTTGGCCTGTGCCAGTATATGCGTTACCGGTAGCCACTCTACCGACATAAACTGATCGGCTGTTTGCACCGTAATAGCGGTGCATATGCCGAATCCATACACGCGGTGTTGTTCAAATGTTTTGATATCTGCCAGTAAACCTGCGCCCCCGCTTGGATCCAGGCCGGCAAAGCTCATCACGTAAGGTCGCTCTTGTTCCATAATTCCTGTATACGGTAATAATTTTCAACAGCTTGCAGCGGCGTTTGCCAGATAGTACCCAGTAAGGCCGCTCCATCAAATTGCCAGCGTTTTAGTAAGCCTATATTAGTATGATCCACACCACCCAACGCTAATACATTGTGATTGCCTTTGTTTTTTAATGCCTGCGCAAACATCCCCTCGTAGCCTGGTTTGGAGATGCTGTTGAATACAGGGCTCAGCAATAAAGTACTGAAGTTGTTGTCTGCTTCCGGTATTTGTTCAAGCGAATGAACACCGGTACTGTTTTGCGGGTATTGTTTCAGTAGCTGTTTCAGTTGATCGGGTGTAAATAATGCCCGCGACTTCCAGCTCCAGTGTACACCCGCCAGGGAGTACCGGCTTTGGGCCCAGAGATTATCGCGCATAATGATACGGTCATAATAGGCAACATCTATTTTTTCCAGTAGTGCAGTATGTTGGGCCATTGTCCATTCCGGTTTGCGTATTAATACCCGTGCAGCGCCGGCCTGCAGCAGCTCAACTATTATTTTTTCTTCTTCGTGTATACGTTCAGGTGATGTGATGATCCAAATCATTAAAAATGATTTTGATATTAAAAGAATCTCAGGAATTATAAATAGATTTCTCCACCCTGTTCAGCAAATGATTTCGCTTTTTCTTCCATACCTGCTGTCAGCGCTTCTTCTGCGGCCATGCCTTGCTGAGCTGCAAATTCCCTTACTTCCTGTGTGATTTTCATAGAACAGAAATTAGGTCCGCACATGGAGCAGAAATGGGCCACTTTTGCGCCTTCAGCAGGCAATGTTTCATCGTGATAAGAACGTGCTGTTTCCGGATCTAATGATAAATTAAACTGGTCTTCCCAACGGAATTCAAACCGGGCTTTGCTGAGGGCATTGTCCCTGTGTTGTGCGCCGGGATGGCCTTTGGCCAGGTCAGCTGCATGCGCCGCTATTTTGTAGGTAATAACTCCTTGTCTTACGTCTTCTTTATTTGGTAGTCCAAGATGTTCCTTAGGGGTTACATAACACAACATCGCAGTGCCAAACCAGCCTATCATGGCGGCGCCTATACCGGAGGTGATATGATCATAGCCCGGAGCAATATCAGTGGTTAAAGGACCCAGGGTGTAGAATGGAGCTTCATGGCAGTGTTCCAGCTGTTTATCCATGTTTTCTTTGATCAGGTGCATCGGTACATGACCAGGGCCTTCTATCATCACCTGTATCTGGTGTTTCCACGCTATTTTGGTAAGCTCTCCCAGTGTTTCCAGTTCAGCAAACTGAGCTGCATCGTTGGCATCCGCTATACTGCCGGGGCGCAGGCCATCACCCAGTGAAAAGGACACGTCATATGCCTTCATGATCTCACAGATCTCTTCAAAATGTGTATACAGGAAATTTTCTTTGTGATGTGCCAGGCACCATTTTGCCATGATAGAGCCGCCACGGGATACGATGCCTGTCATTCGTTTAGCCGTTAACGGTATATATCTTAATAACACACCTGCATGAATGGTGAAATAGTCAACGCCTTGCTCTGCCTGTTCTATCAGGGTATCGCGGAATATTTCCCAGGTGAGGGCCTCGGCTTTACCGTTTACTTTCTCCAGTGCCTGGTAAATGGGTACTGTACCAATGGGAACAGGCGAATTGCGGATAATCCATTCCCTGGTTTCGTGGATGTTTTTGCCGGTGCTGAGATCCATAATAGTATCAGCGCCCCAGCGGCAGGACCACACTGCTTTTTCCACCTCTTCTTCTATGCTGGAAGTAACAGCGGAGTTACCGATGTTGGCATTTATCTTCACTAAAAAATTACGGCCAATGATCATTGGTTCACTTTCGGGGTGATTGATATTAGCGGGTATAATAGCTCTGCCGGCAGCAATTTCCTGGCGTACAAATTCCGGCGTAATATATTTTACTGGTGTGTTGGCGCCGAAACTGTTTCCTTTATGCTGTTGCCAGAGGTCATTGTGCTGTTCATATAATTTATCTACGCATTGATTTTCACGGATGGCAATGTATTCCATTTCCGGCGTGATAATTCCTTGTTGCGCGTAATAAAGTTGTGTTACATTTTTTCTTGGTTTTGCGCGGAAAGGCTTGTTGGTATTGCTCATGAGCGGCATTTTTCCGCCATCCTGCAACAGTTGCTGTATGTGTGGACTGGAAAATTCCGGGAGCTGCTCTACATCTCCCCTGCGGGTAATCCATTCCTGTCTGATACGCGGAATGCCTGTACTAACGTCAATATATATACGTGGATCAGAAAACGCGCCGCTGGTATCATATACTATTACCGGGGCATTGGGTGTAGCAGCGCCATTTTTTCCGTGCATGCGGGTATCCGTGAGGGTTACACGACGCATGGCCACTTTAATAGGATGTATGCTGCCATCGATATAAATTTTTTCCGAAGCAGGGAAAGGAGCGCGACTAATAGCCGCATGCTGATTATGCATGTTGTTTGGATTTTTACAGATAGAAATAATGGTTCCGTAATATTTAACTACGGAAAAGGATATACGAAAATTGATAGATAGGCATTTACCCGCCTTGTGTAGCGCGTATAATAGTAATGTTATCAGCGGCCGATAATGATTGGTTTTCCCAGGATCCCTTAGGTATTACCTGGTTGTTGACGGCTACTGCAATGCCTTTTTGAGCAGAGAGTTGAATAAACTGTAAGAGTGCAGCAATGGTTATTCCCGGCTGCACCGCATAAAGTTTATTGTTTACATGCACTTCCATGATTATTGGAATTAAAGTGAAACAATAAACTTTAAGGATGTGGAAAGATGAAGAAAGGTTCAGTTACTTTTCCCTACGGCAGTATGAACTGCTTCAGGTACTGAGGGTATCATCTCAGTTTATCCATATTTACTTTGGATAAACACCCCTAAAGTGATGGCGTAAAAGTAATGTAAATATTAGAAATAACGAATAACGAATTGCGAATTACAGATTTATGTGGAAATTCAAATGAACATCTTCACTAAAATTCGCAATTCATAATTCGTAATTCGTAATTTAGGACTATGGTAAGATTCAATTTGCTGTGTCTGTCTTTATTGATAATGACTGTTGCGTGTAATCCGGTACATAAGGAGCCGGTGGAGGAAGTGCGTCATGACAGTAGTTTGGTGAATACCGCAGACAGCAGTAATGCCGGCATTACTGATAGCATCGCTGCTGTTGCGGATACGCTGCATGTTGATGCAGCTAAGCTCATAGGAAAATGGATGCAGCCTGTAGCAGGCGTAGAAAAAGAAATGCAGGGTTTTCAACTAAGAAAGAACGGAACCGCCAGATCCATTAATATGTACACGTTGGTATATGAAAAATGGCAGCTGGCGCACGATACGTTACTCTTATGGAACCATTCTGAAGGTGTAAAAGATACATCCGGAATGGTGGATACGATTATTATTAAAGCGCTGTCAGATACTTCGCTGGTATTGTTTCCTGTAAAGGCCGCCGAGGGTTATACAGAAAAATACCGGAAGAGTATTAAATAGCTTTTAGCATTTAGTATTTAGCTTTTGGTGTGTTTTGCACCAGTATTAGTTTTTACTAACAGCTAATAGCTAACAACTAATTGCTAGTTATAAATTTGCCACAGTCCTACGAGACAGGCTACAACAGCCATAAATACGCCGGCAGCGGCGAGTTGCATATCATCAATATTTTTTCTGCCAATGTATAAGGATGTTAAGCCGATAAGGGCGCCTATTGCACCTGCGGTTACTGCGTAGGAGGGCGTTTTTGTACTAAAGGCAAATGCTGCCGATAATACACCAATAATCAGCGCTGATATACAGGCCGTTTTTGTTAAAGCTGTTGAATGTTGCATATATATTCGAATTTTTAAAAACAGGTGAAGGAATAATTGTTTATAGGTTATTATGTTGACCACTTAATTTTTCACTTGCAGAATAGTTTTGTTCCCAGGGCACTTTCAATAGTGGTCCTATTTCCTGGTAGCGGGTGTCCTGATATTGATCCAGGCCATATTTAATGTTCCTGGTATCCGCTACTTTCACGAAGGTGCCGAAGAGCCGGTCCCATATAGAAAAAATATTAGCATAATTCGCATCCGTTTCCGGCTGAAAATGGCTGTGATGTACTTTGTGCATATCCGGTGATACAATAACCCAGCTTAGTGTATTATCCAGCCATTGAGGCAACCTGATATTGGCGTGATTGAACTGCGACATAAAAGCGGATATCGTCTGATAAAACATAACCATCCAGAAAGGCACACCCATAGTGATAATGGCAACAAACAATGCAATTACCCTGAACAGGCTTTCTACAGGATGATGACGTAAAGCAGTGGTTGCATCTATCTGTGTATCTATATGATGTATTTTATGAAAATGCCACATCCAGGCTGTTTTATGCTGTACCCAATGTATGAGCCAGGCGCCGATGAAATCCAGCATCAGCAGGGCCATGACAGTATGCAGCCATAACGGCAATTGCAGCCAGTACAGGAGCCCGAACTGCTTTGCGCTGGTCCACAGGGAAGCCTTCACTATCAGAAACGCCAGCCCCGTGTTTATAATCACCGTAGTGAGTGTAAAGAACAGGTTGGTGCCGGCATGCCGGTAGCGGTTACTGGAAAAGCGGAACCGGGGCACCAGGCCTTCGATAATCCATAATAACAGCAGCCCGCCCACCAATATGGCAGTACGATAGCCAGACGGAATATTTTCGAAAAATGTTACCATAATGCTGGTAAAATATATATACTAGTGTATTACTGTGCGCTATGTGTTTATGTTCTTTATGGTTCTTCTGACCAGGCCAACAAAATCTTTACTGCGGATATGGGGAGGTGGTTACATTCTATTCTGTAATAAACAGCATCCTATGTGCGTTACTGTTATTACCCTTGCATTGCTGTTCTGAATTTGTTTGATTGCTGTTTATATGTTGCAACCAGCTAAACCCGGGCAAAAAATACAACTATTTGGGGAATAAATAAAGGGCTCTTTGGGGCCACAGGCAAAGAAAAAGCAACCTCTTTGTGAGAGATTGCTTTATGTATTATCTTTTAGCTATAAGCGTTTCGCTTTTAACAAATTTTATTTTAGTGTAGCCGTTAACTTTAGATTCCTGACTGCTAACGGGCAGCAGCTAATGACTAGTTATTCAGCATTAATGGCATCACCAGCATGAGCAGATCTTCGTTTTCTTCTTTTTCAGAAGGTTTCAGGATGCCGGCTTTAGTAGCGGTAGCCAGGTCAATGGAAATTTCGTCACCTTCTGCAGCGTTCAGCATTTCGATGAGGAATTTGGCATTGAAAGCGATCTGCATGTCATCGCCGGTGTACTGGCAGTTCATGCGTTCGTTACCTTCAAAAGAGAAGTCCACATCCTGTGCAGACAATTGCAGTTCGCTGCCGGTGATACTCAGGGCTACCTGGTTGGTGCTCTTGTTCGCGAATACCCCTACACGTTTTAACGCGTTCTGGAAGTCGCTTTTAACCACTGTAAGGCGATATGGATTATCTTTTGGTATTACCACCTTATAGTCAGGGAAACGTGCGTCAATGAGGCGGCAAATCATTTGTGCGCCTTCATGTTGTACGAAGAAGTGGTTCTGGCTATAAGATATTTTGATTTCAGTATCGTTATCAGGCAGGGCAGATTTTAGCAGGTTCAATGGTTTTTTAGGCACAATGAAACTATCTGCCTGCGGGCATTTTACATCTGTTCTTACATATTTCACCAGGCGATGTGCATCGGTGGCTACAAATGTGAGGCTATCGGTAGCAATTTCGAAGAATACGCCGGTCATAGCAGGGCGCAGGTCATCGTTGCTCACGGCAAACAGGGTTTTGTTGATGGCTGTTACCAGGCCTGTTGCTGCCATGGTAAAAGAGGTTGTGTCATCAGCTGCTGGTTCTTTCGGGAAATTTTCCGGATTTTCGCCCATCACTTTGTACTTACCGTTGTCGGAAGTGATTTCCACTGCAAAAGAGTTCAGGTCGATGTGGAAAGTGAGTGGCTGATCAGGCAGATTTTTGAGAGAATCCATCATAATCTTCGCCGGTATGCAGATCCGTCCGCTTTCCTTGGCTTCCACCTCCAGCTTCACCCGCATAACAGTTTCCAGGTCAGTAGCAACTACAGTCAGTTCGTTTTTGTCAATCAGGAAAAGAAAATCCTCCAGTATAGGCAATACTGTATTGGAATTGATAACACCGCTGATCTGTTGTAATTGTTTTAATAAAGTAGAGGAAGAAACAATAAATTTCATGATTTATATAAGTTTGCTTGACATGCTATGTAATTGGTAATCTCCGCTGCACGGCCATCTCTTCACATAATACCCGCGTAAAAGGTGTAAATGTACTGTAAAACAAAGATAGAAAGTTTTGTCATTCTCCCTAATTTCATCACATCTTATACACTAAGATAACATGGTTTTACACAACGATTTGCAAGGTGTGATATATGCATAAAAATGATAATGCTGAATAGAAAGATTAAAAAGATAGGTTTAGTTAGATGAGATGCAATAAGTTGTATTGTTTATTGATGAATGAGAAAAGAATTAGGGTATTCTTTTAAATTATCTTCAAATCGGTTACTTTTGCCGCGCTGAAAAATTATTCCAAACCAACAAAAAAAGCAGGTTATGAAACTGTCTCATTTAGCCGAAACATTGATTGGATCCGAAATCATTAAGTTAGCAGCTGAAATAAAGGAGAAGCAGGCCAAGGGCGAGAAGATTTATAATTTCACAATTGGCGATTTTGACCCGAAGGTATTTCCCATCCCGGTTGAATTTGAACAGGAAATCATAACTGCCTATAAGGAGCACCTGACTAACTATCCTCCTGCCGACGGTATTCCGGAGCTGAGGAAAGCAGTAGGTGATTTCATCGCAGAACGTGAAGGCCTCTCCTACGATCCTGCTAAAGAGATCGTGATTTCCTGCGGTGGCCGTCCTATCATTTACGCTACATTCAGAACAATTGTAGATCGTGGTGAGAAAGTGGTATACGCTACTCCTTCCTGGAACAACAACCACTATACCCACTTCCTGGAAGCGGAACACGTAGTGCTGGAAACCAAAGCAGAGAACGATTTTATGCCTACTGCTGCAGAACTGAAGCCCCTGCTGAAAGGTGCTACCCTGCTGGCATTGTGCTCTCCACAGAACCCAACCGGTACTGCTTTCGGCAAACAACAGCTGGAAGAAATCTGCGACCTGGTACTGGCAGAAAACAAAAGCAGGAGTGCAGACGAAAAACCACTCTATGTAATGTTTGACCAGATGTATTGGGTGCTCACTTTTGGTGAAACACATCACCACAATCCGGTTACACTGCGTCCTGAATTGAAGGACTACACTATCTTCATCGATGGTATGAGTAAGGCCTTTGCTGCTACCGGCGTAAGAGTTGGCTGGGCGTTAGGACCTGCACACGTGATCGCTAAAATGAAGTCTATCCTGTCGCACGTTGGCGCCTGGAGCCCAATGGCAGAACAGAAAGCAGCAGCACGCTACCTTGTACAAAAAGAAAATGTGGATAAGTACCTGCAACACTTCAAAGGTGAAATCGAAGAAAGACTGGTGAAAATTTACCAGGGCTTCGATAACCTGAAGAAAGCCGGTCATAAAGTAGATGCGGTTGCTCCACAAGCGGCGATTTACCTCACCATCAAATTTGACCTGGTAGGCAAACAGACTGCTGATGGTACTAAACTGGAAGATCAGGCTGCTGTTACTTCCTACATCCTGAACGAAGCTAAAATAGCCCTGGTGCCGTTTTATGCATTCGGTTCTGCTAAAAATTCTCCATGGTACCGCCTGAGTGTGGGTACTTGTGTGAAAGAAGAAATTCCGGCTATGTTTGAAAAATTAAAGGCCGCACTGGAGAAACTGAAGTAAGGATTTAGCATAAAGCTTTTAGATATTAGCCCCGGGAGATGCTCTCCCGGGGCTTTTTGTCTTACTCCCGATTAGGCTGATTATACTGATTACCCTGATTTTATTTTTCCGATTTTGAAAGATTTAAAAGATGAGCGAAGATCAGAGCGATTATATCCGCTCTGATCTTCGCTCATCTTTTAAAATCAAAAAAAATCAGGGTAATCAGCATAATCAGCCTAATCGGGAGTAAGACTATTTGACTTTCTGACTTTTGTCATCAAAAAGTTAAATACCTGTTAAATGGACAACCTGTGTTACTATTTCGGAAAATGTTCCTAATTTTGACCTTGAAACTAAAAAAGTCAAAAAGTTAATGCATACAGAGACAAAAGACGAAATGCAGGAGAAGATCCTGGACGCAGCTCTGAAGCGTTTTACTCACTATGGCGCTTCAAAGACTACCATGAACGAGATTGCCGATGATCTTCATTGCTCAAAGGCATCGTTATATTATTATTTCCCTGATAAGAACGCCATGCACATGGCGGTGCTGGAAAGAATTGCGGAAGCATACTTCCAGGAGATGGAAAAAGAAACGCAGCAGGTGAAATCAGCCTCAAAGGCACTGAATAACATTATTGAAATAAGAAGAATTTTTGTGAGTAAGTTCTGCAGATTGGAAATATTTAAAATTTTGCAGGATGGCAATTCTTTCTTTTATGCAGGAATGATAAAAGCAAAGAAACGGGAGATAGAAATTCATACAGAGATTATCAAAGCGGGCATTGCTTCCGGAGAATTTAAAGTGAAGCATCCCGCAAAAGCAGCGGAATTATTAGTGCAGTCACTGATGGGGCTCCGCTTTTCAGTACCGGACCATTTCAGAAATGATGCGGACCTGAACGAAGAACAGTTTGCACAAGTGATAGAAAAACAAAAGCAACTGCTGGAGATATTTATTAAAGGCATGAAAGCATAAAACGGAAATAATGGTGGTGAGAGAACGGATACTGGAAACGGCATTAAAAATGTTCAGAACATATGGTGTGAAAGGGGTGACCATGTTTGATATAGCCCGCGATTGCGGGATTTCCAAAAAAACAGTATACGAACATTTTGCAGACAAACAGTCACTGATAGATGAAGGAATGCAGCAACTGCTGAATAGCCACATCGCTTATTTTAATGAATGTCTGCAAACTACAGAAAATGCTATCGAAGAGCAGGTGCGTAATATGAGATATATTGTCACACTTGCCAAAACCCTTAACCCGGTTATGCTGTTCGAGATCCGGAAATATCATCCGGATACCTGGCGCAGCATCGAAAACTTTAAAGCAGATAGCATACTGTATAACATCAAAGAGAATTTAAAAAGAGGGATGACGGAAGGCCTATACCGTCAGAACCTCCACATCGATATTGTAGCACGCATGCGCCAGCTGCAGCTGGAAGCTGCTTTTGATCCAATCCAGTTCCCGGCAGATCAGTTTGAAATGCCCACGGTAATGGACCAGGTAACTGCCCATTTTATATTGGGAATTGCCACTATTAAAGGACATAAACTGGTAAACCAGTATCTGCAAATTAAAGAAGAAGAATAAACTACTACGACGCTAACTAATTAACTTATGAAGCGATTAAAGTTAACGCTTGTCCTCCTGATGGGGATAGGGGTGTATAATGGCTATGCTCAAACGCAGCTCACTTTACAGGAAGCGCTGAAGTTTGCACTGTCTAATAACAAACAATTGGCCCGGACAAAGCTGGATGAAGAAATGGGTAAGTATAAAACCCAGGAAGCCCGCTCCCAGGCACTGCCACAGGTAAATGTCAATGCCTCTTATACAGATAACCTGATGCTGCAGAAATCGCTCATCCCGGGTGCTGTTTTTGGTAAGCCAGATAGTTCTATACTGGTGGCTTTTGGTGTAAAGTATAATGCCACGGCCGGTGCTGAACTGAGTCAACAGATCTATAACCAGGCTGTTTTTACCGGTTTGAAAGCGGCTAAATCAGGCGAAGAATATTATGCGCTGCAAACAGAACAGTCTACTGAGAATGTGATTTATAATGTGTCCCAGCTTTATTATCAGCTGCTGGTTACACAGGAAAAAATTACTACGGTCAATGGCAATATTGAAAAACTGACACAGTTGGTAAGTGCTACTAAATCGCAGTTTGATAACGGCCTCGCTAAAAAAATTGACCTGGACCGTATTAAGGTAAATCTGACGAATTACTTAACACAACGCATACAGTTGCAAAACCAATACGCCACACAGACCAATAACCTGAAACGTGTGATGGGGATGCCTTTGCAATCAGCTTTCTCTCTCCCGCCGGCTTCCTTAAAGGAGATTGAAAACAAAGCTGCAGGCGTGTTACAGTATGATGATATGAACATCGGTAGCAGAACAGAATTCAGGTTGCTGAAGAAACAGGAAGAACTGCAAATGTTTCAGAAAAAAGCATACCAGGCAGAAAACTACCCTTCCCTGTCGCTGTTTGGCCGCTATTCCTACAATGGTATGAGTAGTCAGTTTGCCTTTGCAAAAGATCCTTCCAATTCTACCAGCTGGTTTGGCGCGGCCGCTATCGGCGTATCGCTGAAGATCCCCATTTTTGATGGATTTGGACGTCGCTCTAAAGTAAGCCAGGCAAACGTTACACTGCGTCAGGTGAATAAACAGCTGGAAGACACAGAGCTGTCGCTGAACACAGCATACGAAAATGCCAAACTACAGGTGAGAAGTAATTTATCTACCATCACCACACAAAAAGAAAACATGGACCTGGCCAACGAAGTATATTATTCTACACAGAATAACTATAAACTCGGTTTGGCTGGTTTAACAGACCTGCTGAATGCAGAAACATCCCTGGCAGATGCACAGAACAGCTACAACGAAGCACTGTTGCAGTACAAGCTGGCAGAATTGGAAATAATAAAGAGCAAAGGAAGTCTGAAAGATCTCCTAAACTAAACGTATAAACGAAAACAACGATAGAACACACAAACTATTTGCAGATGAAAAAGTTTATAATCTGGGGCGTGGTAACAATAGGTGCAGTGGTACTGATCATGTGGAAACTTAACGCGAATAAAAAAGCAAATGAAGCCAAAACTGAATTTGTTAAACAAAGCAATATCGGCGACATTCCTGTACTGGTACAACAGGTAACCCGCAATGATTTTTCACAGGGATTCCTGGCCAATGGCAACTTTGCTCCTATCCGCGAATTGTCTTACCTGGCAGAAACTGCCGGCCGCATTACTAAACTGCTGGTAGATGAAGGCAGTGTAGTAAGACAGGGACAACCCATTGCTTACATTGATGGTCAGATCGTAAGTACAGACCTGGAATCTGCAAAAGCTAATCTCAATCAGCTGAAAGTAGATAAAGAAAGATATGAAAGCGCTTTTCAAACAGGTGGCGTTACCCAAAAACAAATGGATGATGCCCGCCTGCAATATGAAATCGCTAAAACCCGCTATGAGGCTGCCAGCCGCCGTGTCAGCGACACCTACGTGAAAGCACCTATTTCCGGTATCATCAATAAAAAATATATCGAGCAGGGTGCTTATCTCTCTGTTGGTAATAAAATGTTTGACATTGTAGATGTATCCAGGCTGAAACTGGCTGTTACAGTGCCGGAGGAACAAGTGGTAAATCTGAAAGTAGGGCAAAAGGTACAGGTAACATCCAATGTATTCCCGGAAACCAATTATGATGGTACCATCACTTTTATTGCTGCAAAAGGTGATAACTCACTCAACTATCCAATAGAAATGGAAGTAAACAATTTTCCCGGAAAGCAGCTGAAAGCCGGCATGTACGGTACTGCACATTTCTCTTACCCTCAAACGGATAAAGCTATTTTCATTGCACGCACTGCTTTTGTAGGCGGTGTAAACAGCAACGAAATATTTATCATGGATGGTAAAGTAGCAAAAAAACGCAAGGTGGTTGCCGGTCGTATTATCGGCGACCAGGTAGAGGTACGGGAAGGGCTGAACGAAGGTGATACTGTTATCACCAGCGGTCAGATCAACCTGACAGAAGGTGCTACTGTAGCGGTACAACGTGCCACCAAGTAAGTGAGGAATTGTATCTGGTGATTGACCAAATTTTTGCAACATGAAGATTACTGAAGTATCCATAAAACGACCTACAATAGTGGTGGTGGTATTTACCATCCTCACCCTGTTGGGCGTAATGAGTTATAAATCGTTGAACTACGAGCTGCTGCCAAAGTTCAGCTCCCCGGTGGTAACTATTGCTACCATTTATCCGGGAGCTTCGCCTAAAGAGGTGGAGAGTACCATTACCAAAAAGATAGAAGATGCGGTAGCATCTATGGAAAAGATCAAGAAGATTATTTCTAAATCTTCTGAAAGTCTTTCTGTTATTACTGTTGAGCTGAATAACGATGCCAATGTGGACATTGCATTGCAGGATGCGCAACGTAAGGTAAACGCCATCCTGGCTGATTTGCCGGGAGATGCCAAACCACCTTCTCTCAATAAGTTTTCGCTGGACGATCTGCCGATCATGACATTGTCTGTCACCGCTAAAATGGATGACAAACAATTTTATGACCTGGTAGATAAAAAGCTGCAACCACTGTTATCCCGTTTGCCGGGCGTAGCACAGGTTTCGCTGATTGGTGGACAGGAACGTGAAATACAGGTAAATGTGGACCCTAAAAAAATGCAGGCATTCAATTTATCTATTCTGCAACTCCGTCAGCTGATCACCAATGCCAACCTGGACTTTCCTACTGGTAAGGTGAAAACAGCGAATGAGCAGATCCTGATCCGTTTGGCCGGTAAGTATAAGAACGTGGATCAACTGCGTAACCTGGTACTTAAAACCAATGAAAATGGCACCCAGGTGCGTTTAACAGACGTAGCAGATGTACAGGATTCTCAGAAGGATGCAGAGCGTATTGCCCGTGTAGATGGTGTAAGCGCTATTGCGCTGCAGGTGCAGAAACAAACAGATGCCAATGCGGTAACGGTAAGTGAAGAGATGAAAAAAGCGATCAGCCGCATACAAAGCGATTATGCAGCGAACGATCTGAAAATATTAGTGGCAAATGATTCATCAGACTTTACACTGGAATCTGCAGACTCGGTAATACATGACCTTATCCTGGCGGTAGCGCTGGTGGCTGTTGTGATGCTGTTGTTCCTGCACAGTATACGTAGTGCCTTGTTTGTTATGATCTCCATTCCGGCCTCTTTGATAGCTACTTTCATAGGCATGAAGCTGATGGGCTTTTCGCTCAACCTTATGTCGCTGTTGGGTTTGTCGCTGGTGGTAGGTATCCTGGTGGATGATGCCATTGTGGTACTGGAGAATATTTACCGGCATATGGAGATGGGTAAAAACCGCGTGCGTGCCGCGTTTGATGGGGTGAAAGAAATTGGTTTTACCGTTACTTCCATTACCCTGGTAATTGTGGTGGTATTCTTACCGATCTCTCTGACCAATGAGCTGGTATCAAAGATCGTACGTGAGTTCTGTGTGGTGGTAATGATATCTACCATGTTGAGTTTATTATCTTCCTTCATGATTGTTCCGCTGTTATCCTCCCGCTTCGGTAAACTGGAACATATTACAGGTAAGAACTGGTTTGAGAAATTTATCCTTTGGTTTGAAAGACAATTACAACGTTTCACCAACTGGATGACAAGTGTCCTGAAATGGGCCCTGCATCATAAAGCCATTACGCTGATAGCAGCAATAGGCTTGCTGTTTCTCTCCTTCATGCTGGTGGGCAAAGGTTATATCGGAGGTGAATTTATTCCTACCGGCGACCGCGGACAATTTATTGTGATGCTGGAAATGCCTAAAGACGCTTCCGTACAACAAACTAATCAGGCTACCAGAACGGCAGAACAATATCTCAATAAAAAACAGGAAATAACGCGTTTGATCACCACTGTAGGACAAACCAGTGAAGATGGTTTTGGTAATTCGCAATCCACTGCATATAAATCAGAGATCACTGTTATGTTGGTGGATCCTGAAAAACGTAAGGACGCTTCTGATATTTACGCCGCCAAGGTGAAGAAGGAACTGAAAGCGATATTACCAGGGGTGAAAGTAAAAACCACGAATGTGAGCATTCTTGGTACTGCAGAAAGAGCGCCGGTAGAGTTGGTAGTAATGGGTACTGAGCTCGATAGCGTAATGAACTATGCTAAAATAGCGATGGATACCCTGAAAACTGTCAGTGGTGCTACGGAAGTGAAACTGTCTGTAGAAGATGGTAACCCGGAAATTAATGTGCAGGTAGATCGTGATAAGATGTCAGCTTTAGGGCTTACGCTTGATGCAGTGGGTGGTACCATGCAAACGGCTTTCAGCGGTACTGCAGATGATTCCAAAGTGAAGTTCCGTCAGGGTGATTATGAATATGACATTAATATTCGTTTTGATGAATTCAACAGGAAGAACATCCAGGACGTTTCCAATATTCAGTTTATTAATGATAAAGGGCAACTGATTAAGCTGTCGCAGTTTGCTGCTGTAACAGAAGGGTCAGGCCCCAGCCACCTGGAAAGAAGGGACAAAAATACGTCCGTATCTGTGCAGGCGCAGGTAATGGGACGCCCTTCCGGTACCGTTACACAGGAGTTTGCGGCTAAGCTGGCGAAAATGAGCAAGCCAACCGGTATCAGTTACCTGTTTGCCGGTGATGCAGAAAACCAGGGTGATTCCTTTGGTACAATGGGCGCAGCATTGCTGATCTCTATTGTGCTGGTGTACCTGATCATGGTGGCATTATATGATAACTATATTTATCCTTTTGTGGTATTGTTCTCTATTCCTTTGGCCATTATCGGTGCATTGCTTGCACTGGCGCTGACCAATAATACGCTGAACATCTTTACTATATTGGGTATGATTATGTTGATAGGTCTTGTTGCGAAGAATGCGATCATCCTGGTGGATTTCACCAACCAGATGAAAGAACAGGGCCAAAGCACCTTCCAGGCGCTGGTACATGCCAATAACGCGCGTTTACGTCCTATCCTCATGACAACCATTGCGATGGTGATTGGTATGTTACCTATTGCGCTGGCAACAGGTGGTGTGGCCTCTACTAAAAATGGTTTGGCTTGGGTAATTATTGGTGGGTTGATCAGCTCTATGTTCCTGACACTGATTGTAGTGCCGGTAGTATACATGGTAGTAGATAAGATCATGGCGAAGTTTGGCATTGGCAAGTTATCTACCAAACGCTATATCAGACAGCGTATGGTGGCAACTTATGAAGAAGTGCCGCTAAATGAAATTCATTCGAATTAAGATATTTTAAAGAGATGTTACTAACAGTGTAACAGTTGTAGGTTTAGGTAATAGCCGGGATATTCATATCCCGGTTTTTTTTGTTTTCTTTGATTTTAACAATAATTCCTTTCCTTTTCACATTCCCTCCTCTCTTCCTTCCCATTACCTTTGTTTCATAAATGATTCTTATGAAAAAGTATTTCCCCCTTTTAGCGTTATTGTTTTTTCAATTTACTGTTCAGGCACAACAAACGATCACCGGATTAGCGATGCCGGAGAGTGCTGTGGCTTATAAAGACGGTTATTTTGTATCTGAAATAGGTACCAAACTGGAACCTTTGGCGAAAGATGGCGATGGCGCTATTTCTTTCATCAATAATGCCGGCAAATTAGTGGCGTTTAAATATTTTGATGATACACTTAATTCTCCCAAAGGATTAGAGATTATTGGGAATGTTATATATGTGGCTGATATAGATCGTCTGAAAGGCTATAATATTGACACAAGAAAAAAAGTATTTGATCTGAACCTCGAAGGTAAAGTGACATTGCTCAACGATCTAAGCAGTGCCGGTGATAGTTTTTTAGTGGTAACAGATTCTTTCAAAGATGATGTTTTACTGGTAAATGTTTTCACAGCTACTTACACTATTCTGAAAGGTAGTATTCCTGTTCCTAATGGTGTATTATATGATGCACATACAGATGAGGTATATGTATGTTCTATGGGTAATAATTTAGATGGTACCGGAACATTATTTAAGAAAAAACTGCATGACGGCAACGCAGCATTTGAGTTAATGGAAGGCGCTCCTGTTGGCCTTTTTGATGGTATTGTTCAGTTAGATGATAATCATTTGCTGATATCAGACTGGATTACGATCAAAGATCCGACAAAAGGTAATTTATACGTATATGATATCGCTGCCAAAAGTTATCGCAGGATCGAAGTGAAACGTTCTCCCGCGGATATTGCGCTGGACAGGAAAAACCACCAGCTGTTGATCCCGCAATTATTGGATAACAGATTGGAGGTATTACCATTGACGAAGATCGGATTGTAATAATTATTTTCTTGCCATCAACAGCATATGCGATACAGGAAATGGAATGGGCAAGGGTACATTATTTTTGCACGGGCGCATCAGTTGTACCTTTCCTTCCAGCCTGTTTTTTACGATCCACTCATTGCGGTAAGTATTGGATAAATTATCGAGCCTTAACCCCGCTTCTTCCAGGGCTGATTTCCAGTCATTATAATTCCAGAAACAAAATGTTTCATGCATTTCACTAAGCCAGTTATCGTGATAATCTTTTTTAAAGAGAAATTCACAGGCGTTTTGCATGGTGAGTTGGCAATACGTTTTTCCGTCGATGTTTACCCATTCGTGTGGCAACTTAAACCCTTCGTGCTGGCGGAAATCCTGTGCAAAACGTTTAAACAGGGCAAGCGTGGATAACTTCCCCAGGTATTCGGCCAGTTCATGCGTGCCGGCATTTTCCGGCATAAGGATATCATTTTGTCCGTCTTCTTCATTGAGCCACAGCAATATTGTTTCTTCCTTATTTTCCGGGCCTACCACATCACGATTAATCCATACGCCACCAGGTACTAACTCATGGTAACGGTTACGGATAAACGCAATTAAGTCCTCCCTGCTGCCATAAGATTCTATTTCATGTGTGAGCGAAGACGTGTGGATGGTATTCATGCTGCCGGCTTCAAACACAAGACTTGTGACCGCATTCTTTTGTGAGAAAAAAACAGATGGGTTGGCGAATTCGCCGTTGTGTTTGCGTTGCAGACAGATGTCGTACAAATGCCGGGATACCTCAATGCCGTAAAAATCGCATTCATGGAGACGATCATCTTCACAAGCCATTTTGATCCAGGAGCCTACAGCACAGCCGATATCGCCGATGGTGCCGGGTTGGATATAAGGTGCTGTTTCGCGGTATTTGAGGGCCGCAATATCATCCATCTGTTTTACATATACGTTATAGTCGCGGGTAGCGGTAAGATCCCCATCTGCTCCTATGATAGGGTCTTTCAGGATATGTTGTACCTTCTCTCCTACTCCGTACAACGACCATATTTTGAAAGATGCGGGATGCATCTGATCAAGTATTGTTTTGTTTTTGCGCCATTCGCCCGCTTGTGCAATCTGTTTTACGATATCCCATGGCATGGGCTGTGTAAATTGATTGGTGGCCGGGTCCCATTCTGCCGGCAGTACTTTGAACCCATGATGCAGGTACATTTCTTTTACACCGGTGGAGCAAATCACGATGGTATTTTCCGGCGTAAGCGCATGTGCGCCTTCGCTGGAATGACGTATAGTCTTAACCGTATATTCTGAGAAATCTGTTATTACTCCTACGTCGTCGATGCCATAAACAAATGCCGGTACATCCAGCGAGTTAGAAAATTCCTGGATGATCATGGCGCGGAGGTAGAATGGTACCGGGTTTCGCTTGGTGCCCAGGTGATTTGCTGAAGTTACAGCAAAGATAACCCCTTCAATTTCCTGGGGGACTAACGGTGTGCCATATACGTCTATTTCACCTTCCAGTTTACACTTGATCAGGCGATTCAGATATTTAAACTGGAAATCCGTCAACAGATGGTGACGTCCGGGAATGAGTAAATACATGGCGTGAAGTTAAGAAATGAAGTCATTCATTTAACCGGATGTTTATTGGAAAACAGAAACCCCTCCGGAAGATAATTCCCGGAAGGGCTGAGGTAAACGGTTTTGGAAGAAATAAAAATTACTTTTTTACAGCGCAGCTGTTTTGCGTACTTCCTCAAACGTATAGCTTTTAGTGACTACACCGTTTTCGAAAACTGTTTGTAAAATATCTGTAGCTGCAGGTTCTTCTGCGGCGGTAATAGTTTTGAAGTTGCCGTTTTCTTTTATCAGCTTGAGTTTGCCGGCTTTTGATTTTTTGAAAGAGGTACGCAGATGTCCGGTAGCATCCAGTTCTACCGGCATTTTTTGTACGTTGATGCCTTTACCGTTCACTTCTGCGTAAGCGCATTTGAGTGCAAACTCTTGTGTGTCGCGGTTTACACGTTGGAGTAAGGCGCCGCCCATGCCCAGTACCAGGTTTTCAGCGCTGATACCGGCTTGTTTTAAGGCTTCGAATATGCCGGGTATGGAAGAATAACTGATGCCGTCGCCTTGAATTACGCGTACCTGTGGTGGTAATACTTTAAAACCTTTTTCATTGGTAGTGTAACCAAATTTGTTCATCAGTATTTCAAATATCCGGAGCAATGTTTGTACCGGATCACCGCTATCAGGGCGGATTACGAGTGTACCTTCCCTATTGAGGATCTGTTCTTTTAATTCAGTACCCCAGTATTCTTCGCAGGCACGGAAAATATTGTAGGAGTCGGATACACAGGCGATAGTGCCGGTAGGGAAAGTATTCAGTATGTGTTTAAAGATCTCCAGTTCTCCTGCTTCTCCCAGTAAGGTACAGATAGAGTGCTCGGTAGCTGGGATGGACAAACCTGGAGCTGTTGGAGCATTATAATAACGTTTGGCAAAAATAGATCCCGGGATAGTGTCGCTGCCGGAGAAGCTCACCAGATGGGCACTTCCGCCGATACCTGCACTTTCTACAGCGCTGGCGCCACGGAACCCAAAATCGTTGAGTACGAAATCGATGCCTGCAAAGGCTGCTGCACTGGCGGTATCGTTGTAATATTTTTTCACCACTTTTTTAATTTCGCGGGATACAGAGGCGACCGTGCAGGGGTACCACACCTGCATGAGCAGTGTTTCCAGGAAGTTGGTGAGCCAGAAACATTCGGGGTCGGTGTTTTCGATGGTCATCAGCACATTTCGTACAGGCACTACCGTGCCTTCTGGTACTGCTTTAATGCGAATGGGTAATTTGCCGCCATGTTTGTTGATAATATATTCAAAGTTGCTGCGATCAAACACATCTTTTCTGCCAAAAACCTCCAGCAGTGTAGCTTCTGCTTCATCGAGCTTTTCTTTGGTGAATACTACGCCGGCTAAATATTCTTTCAGGAAATATTGCAGACCGTAGAATACGGTTTCTTCAAATTTGCCGCCACGGCTTTCCAGGTAGGAGTAAATAAATTGTGTACCGGGAATGTACAGTTTATGGTGAGAGTATTTGTAAGCGTCGGCCAGTAGGATCAGATTTTCCTTAGTCATATCTCAATGTTTTAGTCTTAGAAAGAATATTTTGCTGCCAGTTTTTCCAGCAATGGGAGGTGTGTGTCTGTTATTTCTCCTTTGGAGATCATTTCCGGTATATCCGTTACCGTTATCCAGCGAACTTCTGCGAGGTCGTCGCCGGCAGCAGGTTCTCCATCAAGCAGATCGGTGCTGAAGAGGGTGGTGATGATCTTGTTCACTTCGGAGCGATACCGCCAATCATTTACCCGCATGGAGGTTACGTATTCCATGGGACTTGTTTCCATGGTACCGCATTCTTCCTGTAGCTCTCTGATAGCAGCCATTTCAAAGTTATCGTCCGTTGGATCGGAGAAGCCACCAGGGAATCGCCAGGCCGTTTCGTTGGGCTTGCGGCCCAGCAGCAGCTGGGTTTTATTATTTCTGAACAATGCGATGTCTACGGTCGCATATACAGATGGGAACAGATTGTAAGTGTTGTAGATGATGCCTGAGCGGAATTCATCTGTGTCAAATACTTTGTCTGATATGGCTTCCCGCATGGCGGTGGCGTTGTAATCTTTTACCGGTGGTAATGCTTCGGTGGTATAACGACCGGTATAAGTACCCATGAAGCTATCGCGGCTGCCATATAAAACAAAGGTTTCATGGGGGAAGTTGTTATGCAGCAGTTCATCCAGTTTTTTAGACCATACCTGATCGCTTTTCTGGTCGCTAAGTGGCAGCACAATGATTTCGGGAAACTGTTGTTTAATCATGCGTTCGCGGGTGTAGAAGTCCAACGGATTTTTGCGGCTTCCTTTCACCGGACTTACGCCCAGTATTATTAACACGCGGTTGTGTTTCTGTTTAACCTGTCTGATGAGCTCCAGGTGACCTTCATGCAGAGAAGGTGTTTGGAAGCGGGCTATAATAACTCCTGTGGGCTTTGTGTTTTGCATATCCGAGCTATTTTGTGTAATTATTACACAAATATAGAAAGCGATTTCATATTTGCAAAATATTTTTTGTAAAAATTACACAAAATATAGACTTGATTACCAGAACCCTTACTAGTATTGCATTTCGATTATATCTCAAACGTCATCCCTTCTTTCTTCAACTGAAAATATCTTTCTTCATCAAAGCTGAAAAGATTAGCAGGCCGCCCTTGGGATACTTGTTTTTGCTTTTCATTATGTGCGATGAGGATGCCCAGGTGATTGATCTTTTTCTGGAAGTTACGACGATCAATAGGCCGGTCCAGCAGTGTTTCGTAGAGTTTTTCCAGGTCGGCGATGGGGAATTTGTTGTCGAGCAATTCAAAACCGATAGGTTCGTAGCGGATTTTGCTGCGAAGGCGTTGTACGGCCACATCAATAATAGCCGCGTGGTCAAAGGCCAGGGCGGGCAGCTCTTTGATATTGAACCAGGAGGCATCTTCTGCATCGGAGCTGGCTGCCAGTTTAAAATTGGTAGGGTTTACAAGGCCAAAGTAGGCAATAGATACTACCCTGCCCCGCGGATCGCGGCCGGGTAACCCGAAAGTATAAAGTTGTTCCAGGTAGTTGATATTAACACCGGCTTCTGTGAGCAGCTCACGGGTCACTGCTGTTTCCAGCGCTTCTTCGTCCAGTACAAAGCCACCGGGCAGTGCCCAGCTGTGCAGATAAGGCTCTATGGTACGTTTAATCAACAGTACCACAATGCCCTCCTTGGGAATATATCCGAATACGACCGCGTCTACGGTTAGTCTGATGTTCTGTTTTATTGGCAAACTGCTATCGAATTATTTTGCTTGAATGTATTGTTCTATCTGGGAGGTGCCTTTGTGTAAATTTACAAACAAAGGATTTTTTTGCGGATCAAACACAATTATTGTGCTGTGCTCCCAGATATCCTGCGGTACAGGTAATTCAATAATTACTTCCTGTCCGTTATCGCGGTGAAAAAGCAGGCTGTCTTTGCCGGCAATATGTGCCTTGTATTGGTGTTGATCAAGGTAGTTCATCAATTGTTTCCTGAGTTGCAATACAGAATCGGTGAGTGCACCGGGTGTTGGCTTGAATTCGCGGTATACATAACATTTTTCGCTGATCACATCATAAGCAGATCTGTTTACTGAATGATCATTGCGGGAGGGGTTACACGCGAATAAGAGGCAGATAATTGTTAATAGCGATAATATTTTCTTCATAATCTCAGAGCTTTAATGTTCATAGCAATCGTAATTGCGTTGACGATAAATTTTTCCATCGCGGAATTCTATGATGGTACAGATAAATGCTTTCATTACTTGCCCGCGCCGGAACCGTCCGGCATCTACCCCAATTTCGCCGGTCCATTTGGCCTCTACCACCAGGGTATTGCCTGCTTCCACTACTTTCAGCACACTGAAATGCTGGGATTTCAAAATTATTTTATTTGTGACCATGCTCTCCAGCATGATATCAAAATTTCTTTGTTTAATATCATTCGAGAGCTGATTTGGATATTCTGTCTGAATAATATTTGGATGAAAAATGCTGGCAAATTCAACGGGATCTGCTGAAAAACTCTCCAGCAGTTGGAAATACCGGTATACAAGCGCCAGTTTCTCGTCCATTTACAGGGATAAATTTGTAATCATTGCGAATAATAAATTGCGAATTTATACAATTCGAACTGATCCCGGCGTGTATTTATTTATTCATCATTTTACCTGAAAGTGTTGTACTCCCGGTATTTAGTGGTTCGCGCGTGCTGGTGAATGCGAGTTTGTTCATCTCATTTGTTTTATCAACGATGTCGTACACCAGTTTTACTACGCTCAGCGTGCCCTCATAATTGATCTTATCTGCACTGTCGTCAGACTGCAGGGAATCGCTGTCGATGCCTGTAAAGAAATAAAGTACAGGAATATTTTTTCTGTAGAAAGAAGTATGATCAGATGGGCCTACGCCGCTGGAGTCATATACAAGGTGGGTTTCTTTGGTAGCAGCCTGTTGTATAATAGCTGCCCATCCCGGAGAAGTGCCGATGCCGCCGATTTGCAGTCCGTAAGCCTGGTCCAGCCGGCCAATATGATCCAGGTTGATCATGTAATTGACCTGTGTGAGATCCACGGTGCTGTGGGAAGCAAAATATTTTGAGCCGTATAATCCCTGCTGTTTTCCGGAGAAAGCGATGATCACAAAATTGTTATTATGCAGGTGGGAAGCTTTCAGCATACGGGCTATTTCCAGCAAAGCAGCTGTGCCACTGGCATTATCATCTGCCCCATGGTAGAGTACTTTTGCAGTGCTGTTCTTATCTTCTCCAAAACCCAGGTGATCATAATGGGCGCCGATGATAATTGTTTTAGGTGCTTTGTTATCTATATAGCCGATCACGTTAGTGCCGGTGCGCTTAATCGGTTTAAAGGCCACCTGCATATTTATCTGGAATCCGTTGGCATCGTCAGCACTCAGTTTTTTGCTGACATCATTATTCACCCATACGGCCGGGATGCTTGTTGCAGGCGGGTTTTGTTCCAGCCATTGCAGTACGGCGGCAGGTGCTTCTTTCCCATTATAAAATATAACACCTGTAGCACCTGATTTAGCGGCTACCTGCGTTTGCTGCAGATACTGTTCCAGCATGCTTTTGTGGGTATCCGTATCCATTTCTTTTGCGTTGATGAGCCAGATATTATCTGGTTCATTTACGTTGGGGATCACCTCTCCTTTGGCAGATTTAACAGCACTGAAAGGTAATGGTATAAACTGGGAGCCAGCCAGCAGATGATCCTCGTTAATAGTCATGGTGCAGGCTGTTGCCGGCTCACGGCTCTCTTTTACGATAAAAGTTTGTACAAAACCATCATCTCCTTTAGGGGAGAGGCCGATTTGCTGCATCTGTGTTGAAATGTATGCTGCTGCCAGCTGTTCGCCCGGAGCTCCTGTTCTACGCCCTTCCAGCTTATCGCTGCTCAGGTAGGTGATGTGCAGTTGCAGGTTTCCAATTGTTTTACGATCATTTTTTTTCTGAGCATTTACATACATGGTAGTTAATACCAATGGTAACAGCCAGGTTATCTTTTTCACAGCAATCTGTTTTTGGGTATTCCAGCAAAATTACGAATTACGGGTTATCAAAATACTGTACTGCAAGATAGTTATTTGTCACGACGGTATTGTATTTGAGGTATTTCTAATATATGCTTTGGTCTGTAAAAAGTCATTCATCCGGGGTAATTCGTCGTTGCTATTTGCCAAATCGCTATTTTTGCCCCGTTTTAAAAACAAAGTATGAAAAACACGCCTTTTACAGAGAAACACATTGCGCTGGGAGCTAAGATGGCTGCCTTTGCGGGTTACAACATGCCTATTTCCTACACTGGTATCAACGATGAACATCAGGCGGTGCGTACAAACGCCGGCGTGTTTGATGTTAGCCACATGGGCGAGTTTATGTTAAAGGGAGAACATGCCCTGGACCTGATCCAGCGTGTTACCAGCAATGATGCCTCCAAACTCACTGCCGGCAAAGCCCAATACAGCTGTTTACCTAACCTGGATGGTGGTATAGTAGACGATCTGCTGGTATATTGCATTGAAGAAAATAAAGTATACATGTTGGTGGTAAATGCCAGCAATATTGAAAAAGACTGGAACTGGATCAGCCAATACAACACCAAAGGGGTGGAAATGCACAACATCTCCGACAAAACCTGTTTACTGGCTATTCAGGGACCTAACGCTACCAGCCTGCTGCAGCCGTTAACAGAAGTGGATATTGTAAATATGAAGTATTACACTTTTACAAAAGGAACTTTTGCGGGTGTGCCTAATGTGCTGATCAGTGCTACTGGCTACACCGGTGCGGGTGGTATTGAAATTTATTTTGAAGATGTAGATGGCGCAGCAGATAAAATCTGGGATGCTATCTTCGCAGCCGGCGGACCTAAAGGTCTGAAACCTATTGGTTTAGGTGCTCGTGATACCCTCCGCCTGGAAATGGGATTCTGCCTCTACGGTAATGATATAGACGACCGTACTTCTCCAATGGAAGCGGGTTTGGGCTGGATTACCAAATTCACCAAGGAATTTACTTCCAGCGAAAAATTTGCAAAACAGAAAGCCGATGGTATTACCCAGAAGCTGGTAGGTTTTGAAATGGTGGATAAAGGTATTCCCCGTCATGATTACGAAATTAAAGATGCTGATGGCAATGTAATTGGTCGTGTTACTTCCGGTACACAATCGCCTACAATGCAGAAGGCTATCGGTCTCGGCTATGTGAAAACAGCATTTACTGCACAGGATAGTGAAATATTTATTGCTGTAAGGGACAAGTCGCTGAAGGCAAAAGTGGTGAAAGTGCCATTCCTGAGCTAGGAATAGCCGGTTAAAGTTATTAATTTCGGTGGCTGGAACGTTTTCGGTACACCGAAATTTTTATATTTATTACCATATCTATGCCTACTATCCATTTAACTACCGTCATTCATGCTCCGCTGGAAAGGGTCTTCGACCTGAGCAGGAGCATCACACTGCACAAGCGAAGTATGACGCATTTGCAGGAAGAAGCGATTAAAGGCCGCACCAACGGACTGATATCGTATAATGAAACAGTGACCTGGCGTGCAAAGCACCTGGGGAAAATACGGGAATTGACAACAAAAATCACGGACATGCGCCCGCTGGAGTTTTTTACGGATGAGATGACAGATGGGGATTTTACCCATATGAAACACGCCCATCATTTTAAAGAAATCGGCAACGGCACCGTGATGATTGATATCATGGATTTTGGCACGCCGTACGGTTGGTTAGGAAGACTATTCGAGCGGATCTATCTGCAAAAATATATGACCAAACTCCTGCAGCTGCGTAATGATACTATTAAGGATTATGCAGAAAGTGAAAAGTGGAGAGTAATCCTTGATTAATGCTAAAAGCAATTGAATGACAGAGAGCAAGAAACCCAGCCTGGAAGTATGTTTATCTCCGGCTTTATTACATTTATTTGATGTAAAGAACAGCATTGTAGTCATCATAGATGTGCTGCGTGCTACTTCTACTATCTGCACTGCTTTGTATAACGGTGCTGCTAAAGTGATTCCGGTAGCCAGTGTGGAAGAATGTGTGAATATCGGCCGTGCTATTGGCGGCATCACTGCCGGCGAGCGTGATGGCAAGGTCGCGGAAGGACTGGTACACGGTAATTCACCGTTTGAATATCCGCGTTCGTTTATCGAAAATAAAACGCTGGTATTAACTACCACCAACGGCACCAAGTTATTACACATGGCTAAAGATGCAGTGCAAATTATTACCGGCTCTTTTCCTAATATCAGTGCAGTTTGCGACTATCTCATTGCACAAAATCAAAATGTAATCCTGGGCTGCGCCGCCTGGAAAGATCGTGTAAACATGGAAGATACCTTGTTTGCCGGCGCCGTGGTAAGCCGCATTAAGCAACACTTTGATGTAAGCTGTGATTCCGCCATTGCTGCTGAATCGCTTTACGAATCTGCTAAAGGAGATATTTATACTTTCATGAAGCAGGCATCCCACTATCAGCGTTTAGCTAATTACGGGCTTGAAAAGGATATTCATTATTGCCTTACAGCGGATGGTGCAAATGTATTGCCGCTGTTTAAGGATGGAGAATTGGTTGCGGGGTAATTGTCTTTCTCCCGATTAGGCTGATTTCCAAGATTTCCATGATTTTATTTTTAAGATTTTAAAAAGATGGGCGAAGATTTAAGCGGATATTGTCTGAACCAGGATTTTTAGGATTGAATGGATTACCCTGATGGGTGTTATGTTGTTTTTTTATTTGAAAGAAATACGCGAATATCTTTGCTAAGGTCTTCGGCATCCATCAGGGTAATCCATTCAATCCTAAAAATCCTGGTTCAGACAATATCCGCTTAAATCTTCGCCCATCTTTTTAAAATCTTAAAAATAAAATCAGGGAAATCTGTATAATCAGTCTAATCCTGATTCAGACAATTTCCCGCTCTTGTTCTCTGAATTGTTGCAGCCTTGCCGCAATGGGTTTGCCTGTTTTATTTAAAAATCCATATCTTTTATCAGCAAAAAACGGAACTATGCATCATTATCTCTGCAGTACCTGTGGGGTGCAATATGAAGCCACGGCTGAAGCGCCTGCCCACTGCCCTATTTGTGAAGATGAAAGACAGTACGTGAATCCGGGTGGCCAAAGCTGGACTACACTGGAAGAGGTACAAAAAACGCATAAGAATATTATAGAAATGGTGGCGCCCAATTTGTACGCCATTTATACTGCTCCTGACTTTGCCATCGGGCAGCGGGCACATTTGCTCATTACTCCCGGCGGCAATATCCTGTGGGACTGTATTGCTAACCTCGACGCCTCTACGATTAATATTATTCAGCACCTGGGTGGTATCAAAGCCATTGCGATCTCCCATCCACATTACTTTTCCACCATTGTGGAGTGGAGTCATGCATTTGATAACGCGCCGGTATATGTACATAAGCTGGACGCCATGTGGCTGCAACGCCGGGATAAAAACATTCAATTATGGGAAGGTAACGAGCTGGCTTTGTGGGATGGCATTAAGCTGGTGCTGTGTGGTGGCCATTTTGTCGGTGGAAACGTGTTATACACACCTGCAAGCAAAGGTATGCTGCTGGTGGGCGATGTAATCCAGGTATCTACGGATAGAAAAACTGTTTCAGTGATGTACAGCTATCCTAATAATATTCCTTTATCTGCTAAAGAAATAAATACGTTGCATGCCGCTATAAAGCCGTTGGCGTACGATGCTATGTATGGTGCTTTTGGGAAATATATTAAAACCGGTGCGCAATCGGCAGTAGATTTTTCATTAGAAAGATACCTGCAACATATCCGTTGAGCGATTAAACGATTGATAAACAGCGAACTATATTCTTTTAAATTATTTAAAAAAACGATGTATGAAAATACCGCATTTCCAGCCATGGCAAACGGGGTGCGGTTAATGGCTTCTTAATCTGTTTCATGATCTTAATTAGAAATTTTCTGCTTACTTTTGTGGATTGCCTTTTTATCAGCTGTTAAATATTTTTGATATATCTAGTAACCCTTTTGCTGATAATAAAAGCAGGCAACGTATAGTATGTCGCTACCCCATTTGCTAAAATATGTTTACAACAACGGCACTGATGAAGTGATCCGCAGGGGGAAGCGTATTTTTTCGGCCGGGGGCGTTGAACTCATAGAGGCAGACCCGGTGCTGAAATCAGCTACCTTCCGCGTAAAGAGCGACACACATGCCAATTACTACCGTGTTTCCATCAGCAAGTATGGAGAAACAACGGGAATGTCCATCCGGTGCCAATGCCCGTATAATCTGGGTGATATTTGCCGGCACGAAGCTGCAGCGCTTTTCCAGCTGCAGGAGATGTTGGACAAAAATCATTTCGAGAGCTTCGACATTCAGTTTGATCAGCAGCATACGCTGATTAAAATGAAGTCTATTGATATTAAAACAATCAAGTTGCTCACTTCCGGCATTATGCTCTCTGAGGCAGAAGATATCGCCAAAAAACATCCTGCCAAAATAAAGCTGGCAAAGGATGAGAAGATAGAAGCCCTGCTGAAGCTGGATGACAAGGAATATCCGTTGATTATTCAACGGAATGAAGAACGTTTTTATGATACCCATTGCACCTGCGATGAAACAGAACACGCGCTGTGTGTACATAAAACCGCCCTGTTCCTGCAACTGTTGCAAAAGCATGGCCCATTCTATTTTGATACCCTGCGTAACTGGGATAAAGAAAAAAATAAACTCCTGTCGTTATATGGTTATTCTTTGTCAGATGACCTGAACGGCAAATTTGCCTTCTCGTATATGGACGGGAAGCCATTCCTGCGTGTGCTGGACCCTTCCATCAAACGGGTGGATGGCGTAACTGCCGGCCGGCAACCAGCCGTAACGGCTCCCCCGCCACAGGAAGAAGAAACTATTACGGTAACACAACGACTGGCAGCGGTTTTCAATGCCAACGAATCATTATATCCCTACTTTAAGATAGACCTGGTAAGCGGAGAAGCAAACGAAGAACATACTGCCTTTGTTTCGCTGGCAAGTAAACTGGATCTGACCAAGTACGTAGACTTTTACCAGTTCAAGGAAAAGGACAGGGAACTCATAGCGCCTATACGAAAATTGCAAGGCACTGAAGTGAGCAAATTCCTCAGCAAAAATTCTCCGTTTGCTGGCATCTGGGAAAATATTACGCATGAAAATGCGGAAGAACTGCCTACCGAAACAAAAGAACTGATGCTGGAATACCTGCATCCTAAACTGGCAAAGGTTTTTCCGCAACTGGCAGAACATGGGCTGGTATTTGAACTGCCCAACAGACAAGCCTTTAAAACAAAAAATTTACAGCATTTACAAATAGGTGCCGACAGACTGAAACTGATCATTAAAACCACCACAGGCGATACGCATGTAGAGGTGAACTGTTATGTTTCTATTGAAGGCGAACTGATAAATGTAGCGGATAATGCCTGGGAAAGCCCACTGTTATTCCTGCATAAACAAGTACTTTATTTATTTGAAAGCCCGCAGGATGCGCTGCACGTAGAGCTTTTCAGACAAAGCGGAAAACTGCGTATTGCTAACAAGGAATGGCCGGTATACCTCAAAGATTACCTGCTGCCGTTGAGCAGACAATACGATATTCAGTTTGATAAGGGCCTGCTAGCGGAAGTGGATGATATTATTCCTGAATGCCGCGTATACCTGAAAGAACTGGGTGAAACATTTATTATACAACCCGGATTCGCTTATCGCGGTCAGGAAGTGGAATGGAATGATGAGAGCAAGATCACTGTGCAGGAAGGAAATAAAGTGCTGATCATCCATCGTAATAAAGAAGCGGAAGAAGAGTTTGTTAATAAACTCCGCACCTTACATACCAATTTTGCGCAACACGATAACCACAATTATTTTTATCTGCGCGCCAAAGAAGCCTTGAAGAACAACTGGTTCTTCCTCTTTTTTGATGCCCTGAAAGAAATGAATGTGCGCGTATTTGGTTTTGATTCCCTGCGCAATTTCAAATTCAGTTCGCATAAGCCAGTCACTAATTTACAGATCAGCTCCGGCATCGACTGGTTTGATGCACAGATTGAAGTATTGTATGGTGATCAGAAAGTAAGCATCAAGGATATTAAAAATGCGTTGGCCAATAAACAGAACTATGTTCAGCTGGCAGACGGCTCTCTGGGCCTGTTGCCGGAAGAATGGCTGCGCAAGTATTCCCTGTTATTTAAAGTAGGGGAAGAAAGAGATAAAGGACTTAAACTCAGCAAATATAACTTCAGTGTTATCGATGAACTATACGAGTTTATAGATGATGAAGCTGTTGTATTGGAACTGGAACAAAAACGCAGAAAGCTGTTGCAGTTTGATGAAATCCGCAACATCGATTTGCCGCATAATTTGCAGGCTACCCTGCGTCCTTACCAGGAGAGCGGCTTCCAGTGGCTTAACTACCTGGATGATATCAAATGGGGCGGTATTCTGGCAGATGACATGGGTCTTGGTAAAACTATCCAGGCACTCACTTTTGTACAGTATTACAAGAACAAGAATGAGGGTAAATGTATGGCCCTGATTGTTTGTCCTACTACACTGATTTATAACTGGGAAAACGAAATCCGCAAATTCACGCCGGATATCAGGCACCATATTCATCATGGCCCTGCCAGGCTGAAAGATGTAGAAGAGCTCATGAAATATGATGCTATCATTACCACGTACGGTACGCTGCGTAGTGATATACAGATGCTCATGAAAGTAGAGTTTGATTATGTTATCCTGGATGAATCGCAGGCGATTAAAAACCCGCAATCCAAGGTGACTAAGGCCGCGCAGCTGCTGCATACCAAAAACAGGTTGGCACTGAGTGGTACACCTATGCAGAATAATACATTTGATATTTATGCACAGATGAACTTCCTGAACCCGGGAATGCTTGGTAGTGTAGACTTTTTCCGTAATGAATTTGCTACACCGATCGATAAGTTCCAGGATGAAGAAAGAAAAGAACATCTGCGTAAGCTGATATATCCGTTTATCCTTCGTCGTACCAAAGAACAGGTGGCGAAAGATTTACCGGAAAAAATTGAAACAGTGATCTTCTGCGAAATGGATGCGGAACAACGGCATATTTATGATGCTTACCGCAATACTTATCGCTCCAAGATCCTGGGTGTAATTGAAGATCAGGGAATGGAGCGTTCGCAGCTTACCATCCTGCAAGGCCTCATGAAGCTGCGCCAGATCTGTGATTCCCCGGCTATCCTGAACGATACGGAACAGTATCCGAACCATTCTGTGAAGCTGCATGAACTTACCCGCGAAATTTCAGAGAACATCGGTAACCACAAAGTGCTGATCTTCTCCCAGTTCCTGGGTATGCTGGGATTGATCCGCGACAGGATGCAGCACCTGAAGATTCCATATGAGTATTTTGATGGCAGCACCTCCACAATGGATCGTGAAAAAGCAATTCAGAACTTCCAGAATAATGATGAGTGCCGTGTATTCCTGATTTCGTTGAAAGCCGGTGGTGTGGGTCTGAACCTCACTGCGGCCGACTATGTATACATTGTAGATCCCTGGTGGAACCCGGCAGTAGAGCAACAGGCCATTGACCGTACACACCGTATCGGGCAAACGAAAAACATCTTTGCGTATCGTATGATTTGTAAGGATACGGTAGAAGAAAAAATACTGCAGTTACAGGAGCGCAAAAAATCGTTGGTGAAGGAAATAATTTCTGATGATAGCGGTTTTGTGAAGAAGCTGACGAAAGAAGATGTATTGTATTTATTTAGTTAATACGCTTAATAGTTTTTGTAAAAGGTGAGCTATTTATCGCTGTAAAGCGTAAATATCTCACCTTTTATTTTGTTGATTATTAACCACTCATGATTAGTATCACAGATGTGCTGGATGTGACATTCTATGGTTATGTATTGGACCAGCAAACTGGCCGTTTTGATTTCGCGAAGTATGCCGGTAATTATAACTGGAATGCTACTACGAAAAAATTTGACAAGTCAGTGGGCAGTGATATTACAGTGAGCTTTCCTTCTCTTTCAACAGAACTTACGCTGAACTGCCACTATTTTACTCCTTATGAAAAAGGATCTTTTGATCCGGATGCCAGCAGATCTTATTACCGGGTTAAACTCGGATCAGTAGGAATGTTTATGATCAACTATCACTTTGGCAAGAAGAAATTATAAGAAAAACGTTAGACGGGCAACTGTTTAACGTTTTCAATTTTTGCATATACCCTACTATTTCTGCATGGTTTTCCTGACCGGCATAATTCCCCTATCTCCCTGAATATTATTTATCTTATTGAATATCAGGTAGTTATAGATCGTTTATGACTTATGCTATATGCTGGCACTTCGCTGGTATTATACATATTGTATCAAAACATTTGATCTGTATGTTACCAGACTCTAAAATCTCCCAGTTAATTGGTTTACAAATCCCGGGATTGTCATTTCCTGCTGAGCAACAGGTTCCTGTGAAAGGGACGGTTAGTAAAGTAATTCACACGTTTGCTGACTATACCAGCCATATGATCCGCGGTGAACAATTACAGGAGGTTAGGCGTTGCTTTACCATAGCAGGTGTACTGTACCACAATGGAAGTAATGTATTACGCAATGCCATTGAAAGTGTATTTATGTATACGTTATCTCCGTTGCTGTGCACTAAACATAAGGAACTACTGCCTTTATCGCTTAAGAATGTAAGGATACAGCATTTACAAACAATAGCCATTTAAAACAATTTTTATGATGATGACGATTCTCCTGGTACTGGCGGGTTTGGCCTGCTTTGCCCTCTTCTTTAAATCAGTAGATTATTTCGAAAAAATTTAATTAAACAACTGTAATTATGACCGCATTATTTGTGCTATCAATTTTCGTTTTCGGGTACATGTTATATGTGTTGCTGAAACCTGAAAAATTCTGACGGGAGCAATATAACTCCTATGCCTATACGCAAAGCTTTTTAACTAACTATAGAAATGACAACAGAAATTTTAGGCGTAATAGCCACCTACGGCATAACGCTGCTACTGGCCTGGCCACTGTCAAAATACATTGTAAAAATATTCAAGGGAGAGCGCACCTGGTCTGATTTTATGGCACCGCTGGAACGTCTCTTCTTTAAAATTGCCGGTATCAATCCTAAAGAGGAAATGAACTGGAAACAGCATATGAAGGCGCTCCTCACCATTAATATGGTATGGTTTGTATATGCCTTTTTTGCTTTGATGTTTCAGGATAAACTGCCGCTGAATCCCGATGGAAACCCTGGACAGTCGGCCGACCTGGCGTTTAATACCGCCATCAGTTTTGTTGTAAACTGTAACCTGCAACACTATGCCGGAGAATCTGGCGTCACCTATTTCACACAACTGTTTGTACTGGCCTTCCTGCAATTTGTAAGTGCTGCTACTGGTATTGCTGCACTGATAGTAGTGTTTAAGGCAATGAAAGAAAAAACCACTACCCAACTGGGTAACTTCTGGGATATTTTTCTGAAAACGATTACCCGTATTCTGTTACCTATCAGTATTGTTATTGCGCTCATCTTCATCTTTAACGGTATGCCTGCGAGCTACGCCGGTAAAGATACCGTGATCACCATGCAGGGTGATACCGTGAATGTTTCCCGCGGTCCTGCTGCCGGTTTTGTGGCTATCAAACACCTTGGTACCAATGGTGGTGGCTGGTTTGGTGCTAACTCCGCACATCCGCTGGAAAATCCGAACTACGTTACCTGGATGACCGAAATGGTAGCGCAGGTAGTGATTCCTATTGCCATGGTGTTTGCACTGGGTATGTTTATCCAGCGTAAGAAATTTGCCTATGTCATATTTGGGATTATGACGATCGGGATGATCTGTTTATTGATTCCATCCATGCAACAGGAAATGGGGGGGAATCCGGCTATTGCGCATATGGGCATACAACAGGCTACGGGGGCCATGGAGGGCAAGGAAGTGCGCTTTGGTGCCGCTGCTACCGGCTACTGGAGCACGGTTACTACCATTATCTCTACTGGTTCTATATGTGGTTTTCACGATAGCACAATGCCACTGACCGGCCTGATGCAGTTGCTGGCTATGATGCTGAACTGTTTCTATGGTGGTTGTGGTGTTGGTATTCTCAATTATTACATCTTCATTATTATCGCTGTATTTATATCAGGGCTCATGGTAGGCCGTACGCCTGAATTCATGGGGCATAAGCTGGAAGCACGGGAAGTAAAGATTGCCGCGATCATCACATTATTATCGCCTTTCCTGATCCTGGCAGGTACTGCTTTGTCATCATGGGTATTAGTGCACCATCCGGATGTAAACTGGGCAGTGAAGCCTTCCACATGGCTCAATAACCCTGGTTATCACGGGTTCTCTGAAATGCTGTACGAATACACTTCCTCTAATGCCAATAACGGTTCCGGTTTTGAAGGTCTGGGAGATGGTAACGTATTCTGGAATGTATCTACCGGCTTTGTACTGATCCTGGGCAGGTTCCTGCCAATTATAGGACCGGTAGCTATTGCGGGCCTGATGGCAGCCAAGAAACATATACCTGAATCTGCCGGTACGCTGAAAACAGATTCGCTCACTTTTGGTGCCATGACATTTGCTGTGATCATTATTCTCACTGCCTTGTCTTATTTCCCGGCACTGGCATTGGGTCCTATCGCAGAGTATTTTTCCCTGTAATTTTTTAATGACTTACGACCATGAAGAATGATAATAAATTGTTTCCGAAGGAACAGGTGATAGAGAGCCTGAAGCAATCCTTTGTGAAGCTGAATCCAAGACTGATGATCAAAAACCCGGTGATGTTCACCGTGGAGATAGGCACTGCTGTAATGCTGATAGTAGCGCTGTATGCATTCATCACCAAAAACACAGATCAGGGAAGTGTTGCATATAATACTGCTGTATTTGTTGTGCTTTTCCTCACCGTACTGTTTGCCAACTTTGCAGAAGCCATTGCAGAAGCACGTGGTAAAGCACAGGCAGAAAGCTTACGTAAAACAAGAGAAGAAACACCAGCGAAAAAAGTGGAATTGATTGGTGAAATATTTACCAACGAAATAAAAATAGTTTCTTCTGCTACCCTGCGTAAAGGCGACATCTTTGTATGTGATCCGGGAGATATTATTCCTGCGGATGGCGAAATTGTACAGGGCCTTGCCAGTATTGACGAATCAGCTATCACCGGTGAAAGTGCACCGGTGATCCGCGAAGCTGGCGGTGATAAATCCAGTGTAGTGGGCGGTACCAAGGTATTGTCTGATCATATTAAAGTGCGGGTGAGCACAGAGCCGGGTGAATCTTTCCTGGATAAAATGATCGCCCTCGTAGAAGGTGCCAGCAGACAGAAAACGCCTAATGAAATTGCGTTGACAATTCTGTTGGCCAGCTTCACACTGATATTCATCATTGTGTGCGTAACGCTGAAACCCTTTGCTGACTATGCACAAACCCCTATCACCATTGCGGCCTTCATCTCTTTGTTTGTATGTCTGATCCCCACTACTATCGGTGGTTTATTATCTGCCATTGGTATCGCAGGTATGGATCGTGCACTGCGTGCCAATGTAATTACCAAGTCTGGTAAAGCGGTAGAAACTGCGGGTGATATAGATGTGCTGCTGCTGGATAAAACCGGTACCATCACTATTGGTAACCGTAGGGCTACTAACTTTTATGCTACCAACGGTATTAAATCCGAAGAATTTATTCGTCTCTGCGCACTCAGCTCTTTGTCTGATGAAACGCCGGAAGGTAAGTCCATCGTGGAACTGGCGGGTAAGGAAGTTGTAAATAAGTTATCTGTGAGTGGCGCCAGCCTGGTAAAATTTACCGCTGAAACCCGCAGCAGCGGTATCGATTTACCTGATGGCAACCGTATCCGTAAAGGCGCTTATGATGCTATCAAAAGATTAGCTGAAAAAGAAGGCTATAGTTTCCCTGCTGAAACGCTGGCTAAAGTAGAAGCCATCTCTAATGATGGTGGCACACCGCTGGTGGTAGCGCTCAACAGTAAAGTACAGGGTGTTATTGAATTGCAGGATATCATCAAACCCGGTATCAGCGAGCGTTTCGACCGTCTGCGTAAGATGGGTGTAAAAACGGTCATGGTAACCGGCGATAACCCGCTTACTGCTAAATACATTGCCAATAAAGCCGGTGTGGATGACTTCATTGCAGAAGCCAAGCCGGAAGATAAAATGAGCTATATCCGCAAGGAGCAAAATGAAGGCAGACTGGTGGCCATGATGGGCGATGGTACCAACGATGCACCAGCGCTGGCGCAAGCTGATGTTGGCGTGGCAATGAACAGTGGTACACAGGCTGCTAAAGAAGCGGGCAATATGGTGGACCTGGACAATGATCCTACCAAACTGATTGAAATAGTGGAGATAGGTAAACAGCTGCTGATGACGCGTGGTACGTTAACTACCTTCTCTATTGCGAACGACGTAGCCAAATATTTCGCAATCGTACCTGCGTTGTTTGTGGCTTCCATCCCGGCTTTGCAGGGTATTAATATCATGAAGCTGCACAGCCCTGAAACTGCTATTCTGAGTGCGGTAATTTTTAATGCGATCATTATTCCGATGCTGATTCCGCTGGCATTGCGTGGCGTGGCTTACAAGCCTATAGGCGCCAGCGCGCTGCTGCGCAGGAACCTCCTGATATATGGTGTGGGTGGTATTATAGCGCCTTTCATAGGTATCAAGCTGATTGATATGTTGATAGCGCTTTTCATGTAATCGTAAAATTGATAAAAGTTAAATTATGAAAAAGTATCTCTGGCCATCTATAAAATTAACGTTGCTCCTGGTTGTATTGCTGGGTGGTATATATCCCCTGTTCCTGGCAGGCATAGCTAAAATGGCGCCCGGAAAAGGCGACGGTATAACGGTTATGCATAATGGTAAAGTAGTGGGATATGAAAATATAGCGCAGAAATTTACTGCTGATAAATACTTTCAACCACGCCCTTCTGCTGTTGATTATAATGCTGCCAGCTCCGGTGGCTCCAATAAATCTGCCGGCAATCCTGATTACCTGAAAACGGTAGCCGAAAGGATAGACACTTTTATGGTGCATAATCCTGACGTTAAAAAATCAGATATTCCAGCGGAACTGGTCACCGCTTCTGCAAGTGGTCTTGACCCGCACCTGACGCCTGCTGCGGCTTACGTACAAATATCCCGTGTGGCAAAAGCCAGAGGTATTGCAGCAGATCGTTTGAAACAACTGATAGATGCCAATACAAAAGCACCAGTGCTGGGCATCTTCGGCTTATCTACTGTAAACGTGTTAAAATTGAATATTGCTTTGGATGATCTGAAGTAAAATCAAGTTCCTATTATTCCTTTGACCTGTGAATGTCTTATGAAAACCCATTAGTTGGTGGTCCGCTCTTAGCGGATCGCCACTAATTCACTACCATTAACCTATATTAAAAGTCGATTCGAAGATGAAAAGAATTTTATTGCTGGCGGGCACTTTATCCGCTGCGATTACAGCCCTTGCGCAAGAAACTCAAGAAAAGGACAAAGAAAAAGGTAAAGTAACATTTTCCGGTTACGCCGAAGCCTATTACAGCTATGATATCAACAAGCCCGCAGACCACGTGAAGCCTGGATTTCTTTACAACTACAACCGGCATAATGAACTGAATTTAAACCTGGCAATGGTAAAAGCCAACTATACCTCAGATCGTGTAAGGGCCAATGTAGGCCTGATGGCAGGTACTTACCCGCAGTACAACCTGTCTGCCGAGCCTACGCTCATGCAATATGTATATGAAGCCAATGTTGGTATTCGTGTAGGTAAAACCGTTTGGATTGATGCTGGTGTGATGCCGGCACATATTGGTTTTGAAAGCGCTATCGGAAAGGACTGCCCTACCCTCACCCGCAGCATTTTGGCAGAGAACTCCCCTTACTACGAAACCGGTGCCAAGGTAACCTGGACGCCTAACGAGAAGTGGTCGTTTGCTGCTATGTATCTCAATGGCTGGCAACGAATTAAAAAAGTAAACGGGAATCAAACACCCAACTTCGGTACACAAATCACCTTTAAACCCACAGATAAAATATTACTCAACTGGAGTACTTATATTGGTAATGATATGCCAGATAGTGTGCGTCAGATGCGTTATTTTAACGATGTTTACGGTACCTTTAGTATTACAGATAAATTCAGCTTTATTGCAGGATTTGATTACGGTTTACAGCAAAAAACGAAAGGCGATAATGCGTTGTATAGCTGGTATAGTCCTATCGTAATTGCACGATATGCCTTTACAAATAAATTTGCCATGACAGGACGTGTAGAGCATTATAACGATCAACACGGTGTAGTTATCAACAGCGGTACCCCGGAAGGATTTCAGACAACCGGTTATTCCCTTAACCTTGATTTTACTCCGGTAGATAACGTAATGCTCAGACTGGAAGGAAGAATGTTTGACGGGAAAAATAAAACATTCATAAAAGGAACCGAATTAACAAATACAAGTACAGCGATCACCGCATCGCTGGCAGTATGGTTCTAACCACATCATATGACAGATAAAGAACACTCGGTACAGCATTTTCTTAACCTGGCCAATCGCGCCGGCAGAGGCAAATTTAAGATCTACATAGGCATGAGTGCCGGTGTGGGCAAAACATTTCGCATGTTGCAGGAAGTGCATGCGATGTTAAAAAATGGTATTAATATCCAGATAGGGTATATCGAAACCCATGGGCGTGCGGAAACGCACGCCCTGTTGGATGGTTTGCCCACTATTCCCCGCAAGCAGGTATTCTATAAAGGTAAAATGCTGGAAGAGATGGATCTCTCCACCATTCTGCTGCTGGCCCCCGACTGGGTGGTAGTAGACGAGCTGGCCCACAGCAATATTCCCGGATCTAAAAATGAAAAACGCTGGCAGGATGTAGTGGATTTGCTGAATGCAGGAATTAATGTTCTTTCTGCGGTGAACATACAGCATATCGAAAGTATTAACCAGGAAGTGAAATCTATCACCGGTATAGAGGTGCAGGAACGTATCCCTGACCTGGTACTGCAGATGGCAGATGAAGTAGTTAACATCGACCTCACAGCTGATGAGCTGATTACCCGTTTGAAGGAAGGTAAGATTTATGATTCCTCCAAGGTAGAAAGTGCACTCAAGAATTTTTTTCAGGCAGATAAAATCCTGCAGCTACGTGAGCTGGCACTAAAAGAAGTAACGACGCAGGTAGAAAGAAAAGTAGAAACAGAAATACCACGCAGCCAGCAGATGCGCCATGAGAGCTTCCTGGCATGCATTTCTACCAATGATGACGTGGCCCGGAAAGTGATCCGGAAAACGGCCCGGCTGGCCGCTTATTATCATGCAGACTGGTACGTATTATACGTACAAACACCCCGTGAAAGTGCCGATAAAATTGCATTGGCAGCACAACGCCATCTTATTAATAATCTGAAACTCGCTACAGAACTGGGTGCTGAAGTAGTACAGGAACATAGTGTTAAAATATCGGAGTCTATCATTAACATTGCACTGGAGAAACGGGTTACTACAATATGTATGGGGAAGCCACATATCAGTCTTTTCCGGATCATTTTACGTACCAATCTGTTTAATCAGTTATTGAAAACACTATCTTCCAACGATATAGACATCATCATACTATCATGAGCAAGCTCAGATTAAAAGCAAAGATCACGCTCGGGGTACTGTTCCTCTACATCATGTTGCTGGTGGTGAGCATACTGGGTTATTACTATCTGAACCGCCTCAATGAAAAGGCGAAGTTTATCCTGAAAGACAACTACGAATCTCTCGAGTATTCCAAGAATATGCTGGTAGCACTGGAAGATTTACCGGTGAACCGCGCTGCTGCACTACAACAGTTTTCCGTTAATCTGAAAAAGCAACAGGCCAATGTAACGGAGCGTGGTGAAATGACTGCCACCACAGCCGTAAGCCACATCTTTGAGCAGTTGCGTAAAGATTCAACAGCAAATATTGCAGCCATAAAGATGAGCATCTATAAGATCATGGATCTCAATATGGCGGCGATTGTAGGAAAGAATGAACTGGTAAAAAAGACCGCAGATAATGCCCTGTTATATATTGCCATCATCAGTGGCGTATGCTTTTTACTGGGCTTCACGTTTGTATATAATTTCCCCGGATATATTGCCAACCCTATTCATGAATTAACAGAAGGTATCAAAGGCATTGCCAACAAGCAATACACCAAACGGTTGTATTTTAAGTCGGGTGATGAATTTGGTGAATTAGCCACCGCCTTCAATACGATGGCGCAACGGCTGGATGAATATGAGCATAGTAACCTGGCGCGCATTGTTTTTGAAAAGCAACGTGCAGAAGCAGTGATCAGTAGTTTGAAAGATGCTACCATTGGTTTTGATGTAAAGAATACTATTTTGTTTGCCAACACCCAGGCATTACAGTTGCTGAATATGCAGGAGAAAGATGTGGTAGGACGCCCGGCAGAAGAGATTTCCAGGCGAAATGACCTGTTGCGTTTCCTGATAAACACACAGGAAAATGCACCGCTTAAAATAGTGGTAGATGGGAAAGAATGTTTTTTTACCCGCGAAACAACAGATATACAGCATGAAGAACAACGTATAGGCTATGTCGTTATATTGAGAAATATCACCACTTTTAAAGAGCAGGATATTGCCAAAACACATTTCATCGCTACTATATCTCATGAGTTAAAAACACCATTGGCGGCTTCTGATTTCAGTATTAAATTGTTGGAAGATGAAAGAACCGGACAACTCAGCACGGAGCAGAAAGAGCTGATTGATAGTTTGAAGCAGGATAACCGGCGGATGATAAAGATTGTGAGTGAGCTGCTGGACCTGTCGCAGGTAGAAAGCGGGAACATACAATTGCAACCGCAGCCTGTAACTGCTTTGAATATTGTACAATACGCCATGGACACTGTGCAGAAACAAGCTGCACAGCAGGGAGTAACTATTCATACCGATGTGCCGGATACATTGCCGAAGGTATTGGCGGATGTAGAAAAAACGGCCTGGGTGCTCGTAAATCTGTTAACAAACGCTATTCGTTATTCCGGGCGCGGGTCTACCATAGAACTAACGGTAACGCCTACTGGTACGGAAATGGTTTCCTTTACTGTACGCGATTATGGGAAAGGTATCCCTGTTGCTTTCAGAGATAAAATTTTCGAGCGCTTTTTCCAGGTACCCGGCATGAAAGGGCATAAAGGAAGCGGCCTGGGACTGGCCATTTCCAAAGAATTTATTGAAGCACAGGGAGGCATTATTGGTGTAGATAGTGAAGAGGAAAAAGGCAGCCGTTTTTATTTTACGCTGCCGGAAGCCTAGCATTGATCAATATGCGCTCTGACGAGATGTACGTATTGGTAATAGATGTCCATTATTGTTTGAATGCGGGTAGGTATACTCTCCGTATTTTCTTCCAACCGGGCATCTCTTTCAATACTATAAGCGATGTTGGAAGCCTGGTGCATGTCTACCACCTCAAGGTTAAATTTCATCTGGTGGGCCAGCATATAAAGGGGTTCCCATTTTTCTGCAGCAGTCAGTTGCTTCATTTCTATGAATTTCTGAGGTATCGTATTCAGCAACTCTTCCAGCAACAATTTTACATGATCGCTGTCTCCTGACATCAGGATATAGGCGGCATTAAAGTTAGCAGGACTTACACTTGCTTTAGATGCTGCTGCTTTTTCCACGAAGTCTGGTACTGTTTCTCCCATTCCTTTCAGGATTTTGTGATAAAGTTCTTCGGGTTCAAATGGTTTGGAGATATAATCATTCATACCGGCTGCCAGGCAGCGTTCTCTTTCTCCTTTTAGTGCGGAGGCTGTCATGGCGATGATGCAGGTATTGGTTCCATTTTGACGGATAGTTCTTGTGGTCTTGTACCCATCCATTTCCGGCATTTGTATATCCATAATGATACAGTTATAGGATTTGAATGTTAACATTTCTATGGCGGCTTTTCCATTGCTCACTATATCTGCACGGGCGCCTGCATTGCGTAGTGTGTGAAAAGCTACCTGTTGGTTGATATCGTTGTCTTCCACTACCAGTATTGTTTTCCCCTGTAAGACTTTCTCAGATCCGGGTAGTTTGTTACTATCATTTTTATGTAATGGCAGGGAGTGGTTTTTGGTAAAAGGCAATTCGAAATAAAAAGTAGCGCCTTCATTGATATTGCTTTCTACTGTGATAAAGCCATGTTGTAATTCTATCAGTTCTTTGCTGATAGCCAGTCCCAGGCCAGTTCCACCAAATTCCCTGGCATTGTTTGTATGTGTTTGTGAGAAGCTTTCGAAGATGTGGCGGTGTTGATCCGCAGCGATGCCGATACCAGTATCCTTTATTTCAAATCCGAGTTGCACGGTGTGCTCCTCTTCCCTGACTAATGTTACCTTTACCCTGATGTGTCCGTCGGGCGTGAATTTGATAGCATTCTCCACTAAGTTGGTAATAACCTGGTTCACCCTTATTTCATCACCCAGTAAATGATGCGGGATAACATTGTCTATCTTATCAAAAAATGACAATCCTTTTTGTTGCGCCTGTAATTTCAGTGGGAACAAGGCGCTGTCTATCACTTCATATATTTCAAAAGGTTCATTTTGCAGATGTAGTTTACCGGCTTTTATTTTAGAGAAGTCGAGGATTTCATTGATGATAACCAGCAAGAGGCTGGCAGATGCTTTTATACCGGCTACATAATCCATCTGGGAGGGTGTTAGCTGGCTTTGTTGCAGGAGCACGTTGGTCATACCTATTATACCGTTCATGGGCGTACGAATTTCGTGGCTCATGTTGGCGAGGAATATTTCCTGTGCATTAACGGCATCTTTTGACACCTGGTGTGCATATTCAATAGCCTTGATATAATCGGCTTTCTCGGTGAAATCCTGTCCTATGCCACATATACCAATCATTTCATTTTCTGCATTACGTAAGGGGAATTTTGTGATCAGAAAGTGATAGGTTTTATCATTTACAGTAATGGAATCTTCCATCTTCACCCTGCCGCCGTTGGCGATTACCTGCTGGTCCAGTTCCGCATAGCGGGCCGCCCATGGGTAGTGAGATAGTTCGGCATCTGTTTTACCGATGATATCATTTTTCTCTACCTGCATAATCTCTGTAAAGCGATTATTTACCAGCAGGAATTTGCCTGGCATATCTTTCATAAACATCATGGAGGGCATTAAATCCAGGATAGCGTCGAGGCGTTTTTGCAGGTACATTACCTGGTCATCCGTTCTCTTTTCCCTGTCTATATCCCGTACAATGCATTGGAACTCTTTAGCATGGCCTTTTTCATCTGATACAAGAGAAGCCAGTTGTTCCACCCATTTTTTAGTGCCTGACCTGGTGATAATTTCAAACTCCAGGGAAGTATAGTCCTCACCGGTTTTTATTTGCTGCCAGTAGAATGCCTGGAGGTTTTCAAACACTTCTTTATCCAGGAAGATAGAATAGTGTTGGCCAATCAATTCGGTATTGGAATACCCGGTGATCTCTGCAGCGCGTTTGCTTACGTAGGTGAAGATGCCGTCTATACCGGCTCTATAATGAATATGTTCTGATTCTTCCGCCAGCCGCATAAATGATTGTTCTCTTTTTTGCAATCGGTTAGCCCGCGCTTTTAGTTTTCGGAAAAGCTGGTAAATAAAACGGGCTTCGCCACCTATCAGGATCAGGGCGAATACACTGATGATGATAGTGGTCCAGAAGGAATAAAGGGTATAATGCAGGTCATTGCCCACTCTGTTGAGCAGAGAGGTACGGTTTACCTGCAACAGCTTGTTGAATAGTTTTAATAGCGTTGCTCTTTGTTCTGCTGCTGCCGGAGCCGTGATCAGTTGCTTTGCTTTTGCTGGTTGTGAGGCCGCTATGGCCAGTATTTGGTTGTTATATTCAATTTTCTCCAGGAGCAGTGCCCGCATAGCTATGAGTACCTTTTGTCGTGGGGTGTCATTTTTTGTCATGATCTCCAGTTGACGGAGCGTAGTCAGCATGCTATCCGGCGGAGAAAAATTCAGGGGCGGCAGGGTGCTTTTGTCCATCAGCAGCATGTCCCGGATACTGTTAGTATAAGCCATATCCAGCGCGGCCACAGTTCTTGCCTTGTCGATGATAATATTGGTGTTCCCTATCCATACCGCAGCATCCCTGGTTCTTTTCTGTACCACCCAGGCATAGTAAATGAAGCCGCTAAGTGCCATCAACACCGGGAGGACGAGGACTATGACTGTGTTTACGATTTTCTTCATTAGTTGTTTTTCACAGACTTATTTAAAGCTTTGGCAGGGGTTATGGCCTTGATGAAGGATTCTTTATTCAAATTAGGATATTTTGCGCCAATATTGCTGTTCATCTTGTTCAGTGGAATGAAGGTATCAGGAAAAGAATATGATTATCAATATGACTTTTTCTGTAACTTTCAACGCGGCGGGTGTAATGCGGAATATGTTTTTGCAATATTTTAACCAACTGTGTTACAATCATTCCATTATATTTGCCTAATATTCTTTTTCCTAAGTATGTATATTATATGAAGAAAATAATTTTTACCCTTGGTCTGATAGCTGTTTCTATTGGAGTTTTTGCGCAGGATGGCGGCTCGCCAATGAATAAGGCAGTAAACAGGGCTACCCATTCCAGGGATTTTTTGATGATACAGTTATCCTATGACGGCTGGGCCGGAGCAAAGGATAGTGTTAAAACTGGTCTGAACAGAGGCTTTAACGTAGCACTGATGTATGATTTCCCGTTTAAGAAATCACCATTGAGTGTAGCAGCGGGTTTAGGCATTAGCACCAGCGGAGTGTATCTGAAGGATCATACAATGGACATCTCCGGAAGAAGCAATCCAAAGGAAGTGACTTTCCCTTCTAACACAACTGACAAGAAATTCAAGGTGGCTACTACTTACCTGGAAATTCCTATTGAATTAAGGTATCGCAGTGTGCCTGATAACGCTAATAAAGGCTTTAAAGCTGCATTGGGCGTGAAAGTAGGTGCCCTCGTAGATGCGCATACAAAAGCAAAATTTACTGCTCCTAACGGCAATAAAAATATTGAAAAAGAGGCCAACAGAGGTTTCTTTAATCCATGGCGTTTTTCAGCCACAGGTCGTGTAGGTTTCGGCAACTTTGCGCTGTTTGGTGCTTATGCGCTGAATCCGATGCTGAAAAATGACGGCAACAATAACCTGGATATCAGACCTTACCAGATTGGTATTTGCCTGAGCGGACTGTAATAATTAGCGATTAGCTTTTAGCAGTTAGCTTTTAGAATAAAGAAATTACGGCCATGGTTATTATAACCATGGCCGTTGTGTTTTCGCGCTAAAAGCTAACTGCTAAAAGCTAACTGCTAAAAGCTAATCGCTAATCGCTAATTATTATATCCCTTTAAATGCGGGCTTTCGCTTCTCCAGGAAAGCATTGATACCTTCTGCATTATCTTCAGAGTTACCGGCAATTTCCTGGCAATAAGCTTCATAGTCCAGCACAGTGTCGAGATTATCGGTCATGCCTTTTGTGAGCATCTTCTTCATTAATGCAATCGCTTTCGTAGGTGCGGCAGCGTAGTATGCTGCTTCTGCCTGTACCGCTGCATCAAGGTCGGCTGCAGGGACGACTTTGTTTACCAGTCCTATTTGGAGTGCTTCCTGTGCAGTGACTTTGGTAGCCTTGGTGGCCAGTTCAAATGCGCGATGGTAGCCTACTGTACGGGGCAGGAAATAGGAAGAGCCGGAATCCAGCACCAGGGCGATATTTACAAAAATTTCGATCATGGTGGCTGCTTCGCTGGCGATGATAACGTCGCAGGCCAATGCCAATGAACATCCGGCACCCGCTGCCACGCCATTCAGGCGACAAATCACCGGCTTAGGCATATTACGGATAGCGCGTATAATAGGATTATAGCGCTTGTGCAGCGATTCGCTCAGGTTACGCTTGCCCCCTTCCATAGATGCTTTGAGGTCCTGGCCGCTGCTAAAAGCTTTGCCGGCACCCGTCAGCACTATCACTCTCACTGATTTATCCTTTTCTGCCTGTTTCAATGCGTCCTGTAGTTCATAGCTGAGGGGATCGTTGAAGGCATTGTATACTTCCGGCCTGTTTAGGGTGATGGTAGCAATACCATCTTTGATATCCAGTAATAAAGCAGACATGAGAATTTGGGATTTAGTTATTTTATGATGTGGATATTTAGTTGCAGTAGAAAAATCTTACTGCAACTAAATATTTACATACAGTCATATTTTAAAGCGTTTCCTTCAGCCAGCTGAAGAACTCACGCTGCCATGCAAGGGCGTTCTGTGGCTTCAGGACCCAATGGTTTTCTTCAGGGAAGTACAGCAATTTGCTTTTGATACCTTTCAGCTGTGCCAGTTGGAAGGCCTGTAAGCCTTGCTCAATGGGTACTCTGAAGTCGATACCACCCTGTATAATGAGGATGGGTGTATGCCACTTATTAGCATATTCGCTTGGGTTGAAATGCTGATAGGTATTGGCATTGGCGGCATCCCAGTAAGCGCCGATATCCCAGCTGGCGAACCAGAGTTCTTCGGTGGTGCCGTACCAGCTTTTCAGGTCAAACAGTCCGTCGTGTGCAATGAATGTTTTAAAACGGTTTTCATGTACACCCGCCAGCATATACACGGAATAGCCGCCGTAACTGGCGCCTACTGCACCGAGACGGCTCTTATCTACATAACTTTCTTTACTTACTTCATCAATGGCACTCAGGTAATCACGGATGGGTTGTCCACCCCAATCCTTGCTGATAGCGGCATTCCATTCTACGCCATGACCAGGCATCCCTCTTCTGTTAGGTGCTACCACAATATATCCCTGTGATGCCATCAGCTGGAAGTTCCAGCGATAGGAATAAAACTGGGATAATGCGGACTGTGGCCCACCCTGGCAATACAGCAAGGTTGGATATTTTTTAGCAGGGTCAAAGTTTGGCGGGAAGATTACCCAGGTAAGCATTTCTTTACCATCGGTGGTTTTTACCCAGCGCTTTTCTACTTTACACATGCCTATTTTATCATAGGTCGCTTTGTTTACATTGGTGATGGCCACCACAGCGCCTTTCTGGAGGTCTACCGTAAACAGTTCCGCTGCATGGTTCATGTCTGTGCGGGATACCACCAGGGTGTTGCCGGTTTGGGCCAGCATCTCACTGATATCAAAATCGCCGTTGGTAATCTGACGTATATGCTTCTCCGTTGTTTGTGCCAGATCTTTTTGCAGGGTTATTTCCAGCAGTTGTTCTGTACCTTTTACTACGGCGAGGAAATATATTTTTTTGCCATCATTGCTGAAGCGCACTGCGGATGCTGTACCGTCCCAGCTCCTGGTGAGGTTGGTTTTTACGCCGGTAGCACGATTCAGGATGATCACATCATTTTTATCGGCCTCATAACCATCACGTGCCATACTTAACCAGGTGATGTACTTACCGTCCTGACTGAAGGCTGGTGCTACATCGTAGCCCATCATTCCTTCGGAGAGGTTGCTGGTGCTTTTGGTGGCGAGATTATATTCGTATAGGTCTGTATTGGTGCTGAGTGCGTAATCTTTGCCGAATTTCTTCTTGCACACGTATACGATACTTTTGCCATCCTGACTCCAGATCATGTCTTCAGCGCCACCGGAGGGCATCTGCGGACAATCATGGGGTTCATCTGCCATAATATCTACCGGTGTACCTATTTCCCCATTGTTATAGGTAGCATAGTATACGTGAGAGAAATTACCATCTTCCCAGGCATCCCAGTGGCGATAATTGAGGTTATCGTAGATCTGTACATTGGATTTGGGAAGATCGGGATAGAAGTCTGCCCCGGATATTTTCTTCACTTTTACTTCTTTGGAAAACAGGATATGTGTGCCATCCGGAGAAATGCGGATGTTTTGCATACCGCCTTCCACATTGGTTTTCTGCACCGGGTTGGAGCCGTCGGCATTCATTTCATACCACTGTCCTTTTAGTGAGAAGCCTATTTTATTGCCGGGTAATATGGCTACATCGCCTTCTGCGCCTGGTGTTTGCGTAAGCTGGTGTGGTGTACCGCCTGCAAGGGGGATTGCATAAAGGTTTTTTTCGCTCTTATTATCTGCAATATTTACCTGAGATACGCCGTAGATAACGGTTTTGCCGTCTGCGCTCAATGCTTCTGCACTCACCCGGCCCAGCTGCCATAGCAGTTCGGGTGTCATCTTGTCCTGGGCTACTGCCATAGTTGAAATTAATAGTCCTGTCAGTAAAAATGGTTTATACATGATTTGGAAGGGTTGTTTTGGATCGTATAAATGTAGGAAGAAATGGGGAGTTATCCCTGCTCACTGCGCTCACAGAGATTTTCTTGCTCCCGATTAGACTGATTAGCCATGATTGTTCTGATTTTCCTGTATTTGTTTAAAATTATTATTGAGATTTTTTAGCATAAAAGGAATAATTGTTAGCAATCAGAAAAACCATGGTTAAACAGTCTAATCGGGAGCAAGAAAATTTACGCGAGCGTAGCGAACAAATTCTCAGTAAATTTGCTGCAAATTCAGAAATACCTTGATTGAGAAAAAACAAGCGATACAAAAAGAGGAAAGGGCCGTAATAGTAGGCGTTATCACCAAGGATCAAACAGAGCAGCAGGTAAACGAATTCCTGGATGAGCTGATGTTCCTGGCAGAAACGGCGGGTGCTGTTGCCGTAAAACGTTTTACCCAAAGACTGGCGCACCCCGACAGAGCCACATTTGTAGGCAAGGGGAAGCTGGAAGAAATACATCAGTTTGTAGCAGGTAGGGATATATCACTGGTCATATTTGACGATGAGCTTACCGGCTCACAGATTGCCAATATGGAAAAAGTGCTGAAGGTAAAAGTGATAGACCGTAGTGATCTGATCCTGGATATTTTTGCCCGTCGTGCCCGCACGGCACAGGCGAAAGTGCAGGTAGAACTGGCGCAATACCAATACATTTTACCACGACTGCGAGGTATGTGGAGTCACCTGGAACGCCAGGGAGGCGGTATTGGTAGCAGAGGTCCGGGTGAAACGGAAATTGAAACGGATCGTCGTATTGTAAAAGATAAGATATCTCTTTTACGCAAAAGGCTGGAGGATATTGATAAGCAGGCCCTTACCCAGCGCAAGGAACGCGGTGAATTTATCCGTGTGGCACTGGTAGGTTACACTAACGTAGGCAAGAGCACTATCATGAATTTGCTCAGCAAAAGTGAAGTGTTTGCCGAAAATAAACTGTTTGCTACCCTGGACACCACTACACGCAAGGTGGTGTTTGACCAAACGCCTTTCCTGTTAAGCGATACGGTAGGATTTATCCGCAAGCTGCCGCATCACCTTGTAGAGAGCTTCAAATCCACGTTGGACGAAGTGCGTGAAAGCGATATCCTCATACATGTGATAGATATCTCCCACCCTAAGTACGAAGAGCAGATTGAAGTGGTAAACCGCACCCTGCAGGAGCTGAAAGCGTTTGAGAAGCCCATTATCATGATCTTTAACAAGATGGATCTTTACGAGGCCAACACATTTGATCAGTGGCTGGAAGATGAGGTGAAACAGGATATACTGGCTACAATGAAACAGGGCTGGGAAACGAAGAGCCAGGGTAACTGCGTATTTATTTCCGCACTGGAGAAAAGGAATATAGAGGAGTTGCGCAAAACCATCCTGGACAAGGTTGCCCAGCTGTATAAGGAGCGTTTCCCTTATAAAACCGAATTCTTCTACTAATGGCCAAAGAGTATTCCTGGTATAAACTGGAGGAAGGCCGTTTACCGTTTGTTGAAAGTGAGATCAGTGTAATGGAGGTAAATGGGAAAAAGATTTGTTGTACCCTTTACCAGGGGCAACTGTTTGCCTTTTCTTATAAATGTCCGCATGCCGGTGGCATTATGGCCGATGGAGTGATCGATGCCGCCGGTAATATCGTTTGTCCGCTGCACCGTTATAAGTTTAGTCTTAAAAATGGGTATAATTCCAGCGGAGAAGGCTACTACCTGAAAACTTACCCTATAGAACAGCGTGCAGACGGGCCCTATCTGGGTATGGAGAAGAGCGGGTGGTTCTGGTAGGCAATTATCTTTCTGTTAAAAGTGATGTGTGTATTTGAAGGAACCGGTATATGCCTGTAACTTTTCGTCATGCTGACTACACCTACAACCCGTCAATTTATTCTTACAGAAAAACAGGTCTGGCTGCTTATAACGGTCACGGTTATACTATTACAGTTCAGTGCCCTGTTTGTACCCATCTTAGAGCCTGATGGTGCCCTATATGCCGGCATAGCCAAAACCATGGTACTCAAACATGATTATTGGAATCTCTATGCTGATGGCCACGACTGGCTGGATAAGCCCCACTTTCCCTTCTGGATGGCTGCCATCAGTTTTAATTTATTTGGCATTCATACCTGGTCCTACAAGCTGCCTGCTATTTTATTTTTGTTGACGGGTGCGTGGTATACCTACCGCTTTGCCCTTGACTTATACGATGAAAAGGTGGCCAGATGGGCCGTTTGTATACTACTTACTGCAGAACATCTCGTGATTTCCAACAATGATGTAAGAGCGGAGCCTTATCTCACCGGATTGATCATTGCCGGGGTATATCATTTTTACAAGCGGCAAATGCTGCCGGGAGCCCTTTTTACGGCCTGTGCTATCATGACTAAGGGAATGTTCGCCCTGGTGCCGATAGGCGCCGCTATTGGGGGGCATTTGCTGTTTACGCGCGATTGGAAAGCATTGCTACATATAAGGTGGCTGATTGCATTAATGTTGACCGCTTTATTTATTACACCGGAGTTATATGCCCTGTATCAGCAGTTTGACCTGCATCCGGAGAAGTTGGTATTTGGTACCACCGGGGTGTCTGGTCTGCGGTTTTTCTTCTGGGACAGCCAGTTTGGGCGTTTTATGAATACAGGACCCATCAAGGGTGCCGGGGATCCTTTTTTCTTTTTTCATACGTTGTTGTGGGCATTTTTACCCTGGTCGGTGATGTTATACGCGGCGGTCATCATCTTCATAAAAAAATGGAAGCAGCAAAAGGAATATTATTGTATATGTGCAGCCATGGCCACTTTTGCACTCTTTTCCCTGTCTAAATTTCAGCTGCCACATTACCTGAATATCATCTTTCCTTTCTTTGCTATCCTGACAGCGCAATATATTTTGTCGCTGCAAACAGAGAAGGGGCTGAAATTTTTCCGTATCACCCAGTACACCATTATCATACTGATAGCCGTTGCCGGCGTGGTAATCGACCTGCTTTACAAGCCAGCTATGCATTATACCTGGCTGCTACTCGCAGGTGCGCTGATCCTGCTTTACGTACTATTGCATTATTGGCTCGATAAATCCACCAGGCAGGCTATCTTTTATCGTACCGTATCTATCAGTATTCTGCTGAATTTATATTTGAATACTATTTTATATCCTGATATGATGCAATACCAGAGCGGAAGTACAGCGGGTGCTTATGCCAATAATTCCCTCCCTGGCCGCACTATTGGTATGTACGCCGCTAATTCCTATGCATTTGATTTTTATATGAAAGCACCGGTAGCGCGTTATGACACCGCTACTTTTGCGTCTCCCGTGTTATTATTCACCACCCCGGAAGCCGTAACCGGGTTGCAACAGCAAGGTCATATCTGTACCGTCATCAAATCATTTCCGCATTTTTACGTGAGTAAACTGGATTTACCATTCGTTCGAAAGGCGACCAGAGCGGGTGCTTTAGGGGAAAGGGTAATTGTGGAGGTGAAATAATTATTTTTATTTTTTTGGAAGATCGGCTGTGGTGGCTGTTTTTGGCTGAGCGTGTTTTAAATTCTAAAGTTTTTTTCAAAAAAAGTGGAATAAGATTTTGCAAAAATGAAAATTTACCTATTTTTGCAATCCCAAATCGCACAAACGATAAGGGAAACACTCCTCCTTAGCTCAGTTGGTTAGAGCATCTGACTGTTAATCAGAGGGTCGCTGGTTCAAGTCCAGCAGGGGGAGCAAAACAGTAAAGGCTTTCAACGGATTAACGTTGAAAGCCTTTACTGTTTTGCATACAAAGGGTTTCAAATTTTTTTTAGCTACTCCCCTGACATTTTAATTAGTACTTAGCTTTTTTTAGTCCCAAGCAGTTCCTTTTTTAGGATTCCCCAAAACAGACAAATTCCCCCAATAAATAAAAATGTATTGTTTGCAACTACATTTCCTACGCGTGCTACATCTTTGCCCTGTTGGCAATACCGGTATTTGTGCAAAGATTTATTCGCTTACGCTGAAAGCATAAGATGCATTTCAACAGATACATATCTGAAATTGACCAGCAAAATAATTCACAGACCTGCTGACATAGGGTTGTCAAAACCTATGAATATCTTTATATCATAAAATCAATAATTATGATACACTTTCTTATAGCAATGCTGGCTGCTGCAGCCTGGTTATTCATCAGCGGCGCTATTATCTTCGCAGCGCTATTACCGCGCTGGTTTCAGGCTCATTTCGGGCATATTGCAAGAGATAAGACTGATCTGCCACTCTGGGCCATTATTATTGAGAAGCTCCTGCAGGGAGCAGGAATCACCCTGTTGATTTACTGGTCCTCCCAGCCGGTTATCTATTTATCCATTATCCCAGTTCTGCTGGTGACTGGTACCTACTTTTTTTCCACGTATGCCACCTATAACGTAAAAGCCAGGCCTGTGGGCTGGATAGCATTGATGGACGGTGCTCGTTTAGTAATAGCCTCGATAGTATCCGGACTATTGCTTGGCAGGGCACTCTGCTAATCGATAAGCAAACGTAAGCGGGGGAGCAACCATAAAAAGACTTTCAGCGAAAAACTGAAAGTCTTTTTTATGTACCCAACCGATCAGCTGTATTACCGGATAAGGTCTTTCATTTTATTGGAATTCAATTATCTTAGGCGCACTAAATATACCCGACAATACCAGTATTAGCTGTTCATCCGTGAAACGTCTTATTTATGAATTTGAAGTATTTACTTTTTTCGTTTATCTGTTTATTTATCAGCATTCGCACGATTGGACAAACCTGCAATTGCACAGATGAGTTCCTGTATGTTAAGGATCAGATAACACATAACTATGCAGGATTCAAGGATAAAGTAACGACAGTTACAAATGTGACGTATACAACATATACGCAACGGATTCTTAAAGAAACAAAAGGAATAACAAGCCCGCATCATTGTGCTTTACTGATTAATGATTGGCTGAATTTCTTTAAAGACAGGCATATATATTTTGGTGGGAATCCTTTATCAACAGTAGCTTTGCAGAAAATAGTTTCGGAAACGGAAAACATAAAATTCACAAAACAGCAACTGGATAAACTGAAGCACGCGAAAGGCATTGATGGCATTTATTGGAGTAATGATTCTGCTTACCGTATAGCTATCATAAAAAGCGCCAACAATTTCCGGGATTATGCAGGTGTGATTACCTATTCAAAAATAGCTTCCTGGAAAGAGGGTCAGGTAAAACTGGAGTTAAGAAAATCCAATAAGGAAAACGAGCTAATAGGAATTATGTACGCTGCAGATCATACTCCTTATGGTGAGATATTTGCTGTTACCACAAACACACTGGGAACCTGGCAACGGGAAGGTACTGTGAGGAATAGTGGTGAAGCCCTCTCTACTGAAAGTGTAGCTGGCAGGTTATTATCTGAAAAGACATTTTACATTAAAATAAGATCCTTTGATCAAAGCAACGCAGCCAATATTGATTCTTTATTTAAAACACATAAAGCTGTATTGGATAAAATACCTAATCTGATTATAGATCTGCGGGACAATGGTGGAGGATCAGATTTCGCTTATGAGCCCATCACGCCCTACCTCTATACCGATACTATTAAGAAAATTGGTGCAGATGTATTAGCAACGGAAAGAAATATTGAAGGGTGGAAACCACTATTGAAAATGGATGATATTCTTGCAGAGCAGAAAAAACAAATTGCGGGAATGATTGAATCAATGGAACGGGGGAAGGGAGGCTTTGTGAGCCTGGATGAAGACGAGAAACAGGTATTGGACAGTATCAGGCCTTACCCGCAGAAAATAGCCATCCTCGTCAACAAAGGGTGTGGCAGTACTACGGAGGAGTTCCTGCTGGAAGCTATGCAAAGTAAGAAAGTAACCGTAATGGGTGAAGCGACTGCCGGCGTACTGGACTATGCGAATATGAGGGAGGTGGCACTTCCGTGTATGCCATATACATTGTATTATGCAACAACAAGGAGCAGGAGAATTGATATGGGAAAAGGTATTGATAATGTAGGATTGCAGCCTGCGATAAAACTGAATTCCTCACAAAACTGGATTGTTGAAGCGCAGCAGTATTTAGAGAAAAAGTAAAGACGGCATTTTAATGTATTAAATTATTAAATGAATCTTATTCACGATCTGATATACTAATCATTAAGTTTTACGTTCAGCCGATTACGCTAGCACCCAGTATCTTCTCATAAACAGCTATGAGCTGTTCCTGTATAAATGCTGTTGTAAAAGCGGCCGGCAGCATTTTCCCGGGTGCATTATTATTTTGTGTAAGCACATTCTTCAACTGATGCAATAAATAGTGCGTGCTACTACTGTTGCTTGTTAGAGGCTTTACCACTTCCATATTTACCAGCTCATTAAACCAGCTGTTATCATCCGGTGCGTTATCATAAATAAAGCGAATCCCTCTTTGTAACAATAATAAAATGTATAGAAAGTTATCTTCGGTGAGCGCAGGCATGATAACAGCATTCGCGGTGGCATATAACTCCATCACTTCGCCCTCTGACAAGCCGTTAATAAAAGTGATACTACTCCATAAGTTCTTCTCTATAAATGCTGGATATGACATGATATCCGGTTCGTGGAGGATAAATAACCTGGCCTGCGGGATCTCCTGTTTAAAAGCGCTGAATGCAAGAATAAGAGACTGCATATTATATTGCTCTCCGGCTATTTGTTTGTTAAAAACAAATATAGTTTCCTCCGGCTGAAGCCCCCAGGCTATTTTGGAGGCATTACGTTGCTCCGGAAGAATCGCTGTTTTATTTATCCGGGTGGTAACATTATATATTACGGTTACCTTTTCGATGGCATGCGGATAAGCGACCAGCAATTGTTTCCTGGCAACCTGACTGGTGCAAAGTATGCTGTTTGCGCATGTTATCATGGCCAGCTGCATGGTATTGCCGGTTATTGTTGTTCCATTATATCCGCATGTAATAATAGCATTCAATGTTGTTTTGATACGCTGTGCGAGGTAGCCCCAGTTAGCATTTTCAAAATGGAAAAGAAGGTTTGATTTTCCACAGAAACGTTGCTCCAGCAGGTCGGCCAGCCGTATGGAATATTTTTTAAGCTCCGGCGCTGATATGTTTGCCAGGTATTTTATAGTATAGGGGAAAGGAATATAAATATATACCTCACCATTTATTTCTTGTTCTGTATACTCCACATATTTATTGCTGCCGATATATATCTTATAAGATAAGTACTCCCCTTTTTCCCATGATGAAGTAAGGAGAGTATCTAATACTGATGGGCCAACAGCGGTTGCATCAAATATTCTAACGATGTGTAACATATAGCTCTGATTATCTTAACTGATTAACAAACATTCATCCCAGAAACAGGTTTCGGCGTCTATACCTGATAAAACAACCAGGCCGATGCCGGCCAAACCTTCTGTTATGCCCATGCACTTATCATTTTCCTTTGCAATAGCTGTATACGACAGACTAATTAAATGATCGGTGATTTCATTGCAGGCACGCTCAAATGCCGGTTCCTGCATTTCGAGGTAAGCACGTCTGTACACCTGTGCCATGAAGATAGTTTTCTGCAGATAGACTATATTATCAAATGCAGCACCTGTCAGGGGCATGTAGGTATCAATGGCTGCCAGCAGCTGCTCTCTGGCGGTATCTCTCCAACTTTCATTGCCAGTGTACTTCCAGGCATTCCAACAGGCCTGGCATAATTCCACCTGTATATTAAAATGCATGAACGCATCGTGCAGATTGTCTGGAATATTTTGTTTCATAGCTGCAAAAGCAGGATTAATACATGCTATCATCCTCTCCAGCAGTCGCATTGTAACGACAGGATATATATCATAATGCAGGCTTCTGGCCAGGATGGTAATTACTTTCGCATGATTGCATATCTCTGTGTTCTTCGCGGTAGCGGTATATTTATTATCGGCTATAAATCTGGAAAGGGCGTTGCTATCTTCTCTGAATTTCCTTATAAAAATTCTTTCCAGCCGGTCTATCATACTGATATAAACTTCATACCGTATAATTTTATCAAGGTCTTCGGAATTATAGCCTTCACGATTGATACGGTTTTGCATATACAGGAGATATCCTGTTAAGCCTTCGGAAAATCCCCAGGTTAATTCATAATTCCAGGCATATACTGCGTCATCTATATCAACTAATACTTCCAGGGAGGACTCGTTCATCTGTATTAAATCATGCTGCAACAGGTGTTCTATGCTCCATGCTATTCCTGCCAGCCCGGTTCCAAAACCCTTACCTGATTTTAAATTCATGGTATTAAAAACTTCCTGTAGCAGATCTTCTCCAAAAGAATGGTACATTTTCACCTGCTTATATCTGGCATAATGCAGCATAAAGAATGATATACCTGTTTTGCCGGCGTTTAAGCTAATATTATTTGTAAACCCGCCATTTAACAACAAATACCTGGCTATCCTCTCCAGATGCTCTTCACGTGTTTGTATGGCTTCACTTGCTGTCATTGTTTTCATACTGAATTTATTCTTTTAAATGTATCGTAAAGCAGGTGGTTGATAACCTTCACTCTTCATTTCATGAATATACTCCTGCAAGGCCGCGGTGGACATATTGCATACCTTCAAAAACTCATGCCTGTTGCTTAACTCCAGCTGGTTGTTATGAAAATTTGAATTTTCTTTCCTGATATGATGCAAATGATACAATGGCCCCTCAATTCTTTTTATTTTTTCTCCGGCTATTTTAAACCGCTTATACCGCTCCTGGTCTTCCGGCCCCCACCCTACCAGGTTTATGTTTTCCATGCCTAACCGTTTAAACGTGTCCAGGTTCACTACAAAAACACCACCATATCCATCCACAGGTGTTTCATAGAAACAATCCCTGTAATTATTAAGAATGCCAAAATCCAACTGTTTGCGAAAAAGATTGCTGAAGTTGTTATCCACAAAATAACAGCCGCCACTAAAAGGATATACCAGCGACATTCCCATATGACGGAGATATTCTACTGCCCACAACAGCTGATTGGGTGGCACCACAACATCTGTATCGAATATGGCTGCGTACGGGGTTTCACACATGTTCAACAACTGGTTGTTATAGTAAGTGCGATAGTAGATAGCACGCTCATCATATTGGAAACAATACCTGACATAAGGTGGTATAACCTCCCTATTCACTTTGGGGGAATCATCAATTTCAAGTACTATCACATTTGTTTCAAAATAAGTATCAATATACCGGAGGATAGTATGCAGATTATTCATCCTGTCAGGCGAATCAATTCTTACCGGTATCAATATAGTCGTGTCTTTAAGAACTATTTTGGAGGATTTAATATAGTTATTCATGACTTCTACATATCTGGTACTACAGGATGTTTTATCCACATAGCCAAATAATTCGAAGTAGGGTACTTTATGTTCATACGAGCCTTTGCAGAAATACTTTCTTGCCTGATTTCCAACTATGCCCGCATTATGAAATATTTTGCATTCATCCCATCTTTCAATTTTATTGATAGGCCAGCAAAAGTCAAGTTCCTTGCTGATTTTCACCCGATTTCCACTTAACAGCCCATTCCACAGTACAGCCCACATATCTGCACACCATGCCTGAATGCCAGCATATGCACTAATCTCCTCTCCGGTTTCCTGCGCATAGGCTATAGCATAGCTTTCCTTAGTATCCTTCAGCTGCGTAAACAATTTTTCCGCATCGTTCTCCACCTTATTCCAGAAAGTATAGTCTGTTCCTTTTAGAATATACTGTGCACCACCGGCGTTTTCATCGTTAACTATTACCTGCTCTTTATCAATGCCTACAATACTGCACATATCATCCAATACTTTAGTCCCGTGCTTCAGTATGTACTTTGTGTCCAGGTAGCTTTTGGTGTCGGAAACATACCACGTATTATCTGCTTCCATTTCCTGCATATCCGGCAGTTCGCGGAAAATAATATCACAGTCGTGGTAAAACAGGGTCTCCTGCTGCAACCATGGATTTTTATTAAAATGCTGTTTAATGATATGCGGTCTTATTCCTGATACGTACTTAGGGTTTTCTCTGTTATCGGGGTAAATAAAAAACTGAGCCAGGTCCTGCCGGGCCACCAGCGACTTATATTCCATTTTTAGCCCGATACGCGGATCTACGCCCAATAATATATGGATACAGGCCGGATCTATGCCTACCTGTTTAAAATTATATAGCAGTACCTCTAACTGCCAGAGAAAAAACACCTCATCAGGTTGTGCGGAAAGAAATATCATAGATATATTTTATTACTGACTACATGTATGTTTTACGGCACAACTCCGTATATAATTCAAGGCAATGTTTTGCCTGTATATATTGTACGGGATTATTCACTGCAAATAAATCAGCCTTTTCACAAAACAGTTTGTAGTTACCTGCATAAAATGATTCAAAAAGTAGGATCGTTTGTTTTGTTAAGTCAGCATCATCAGAAAACGGCTGATATTGTTCTGCTGCTGGTAAAATAACCTGTAACAGCTCATTTACCTTTATTGTCAGCTGGGGTTCCTTTAAAAATGCTATCATTACATTAAGTGTTTCAAACAATATCTGGCATATAAAAAGGTATTTGAATAGTTCATATTTCTCAGGATGTTGAACCAGCGGAACGTTCAGATCAATTAATTTTTCAGAATGCCCTTTCAGTAAAAATGCAACCACCTCTGCTGAAAGCCTGATGGCTTCATCTGTTTGCCCATAAGCAAAATACATCCTGACGAGGTTATGATATTGCTGGATACGGCTAAACACCAGGTACTCAAAACCCTGCTGCTCCATCGTTTGCATATTAAGCATAACGTCATGCAGCATTTTTTCGGCGAAATCTCTTTCGCCGGTTTTATATAAGTAATACGCTTTTTTGGGCAGGTATTCATTTTGTACCGCCCTCCAAAGCAATGTGCCTTTGGGCAGTGTTTGCTCATACCGCTCCCCCTGTTCAAAGTAATACTTTGCCAATACCATACTTCCTGACTTGCTATAGTTAAGCCCTTTCAGAAACCAGGAATTTAATGGATATAAAGTATGCTTGTCCTTCTGGGTTAACTGTGCTAACAATACATCATTAAAAAAAGCTTCCAGCCTCTCAGCAGTATGCATGAGTGAAGCGCCTGTGGTCAAAAGCATCATGTCATAGTTTTTAATCAGTATTATCTTTTATAGCGTTTCCAACTGTTGTCTACGCAAAGGAATACCGGCTGTAACCAGTATCCGTTCCTGTATGTTGCTGACGGAGTATGTATCCGGGAATTGCTCATGCAGTGGCAATTGTTGATTACAGGGATGGTATGTTGTTGCCGATAAATACCTGATTATCTGCAATAGTTCTTTCCCATCCAGATTTAAGTCGGTATTGATCAATTGTATACCTGATTGATTGACAGACAGTGGGGATAAATCTTCCTGCTGCAGCGCCGGAACAAAACAAAGATGATAAGGCCGGGGCAACCATTTACACTTAATGCGGCAATCAGAAAGAAAATAGATCAATTCTTTTTCCAGTTCCTTCATTTCTGATACGGGCTTGTCCATGGCAAATTCAATGACTACTTTTTGGTGTCTGGCGCTGGCGCTGATAGCATGGATAAACTGCCCGCTCCAGTTATTCCAGCTCTTATCAGTTACATTGAAAACCATTTGTACCCGCAGCCCGGGATGGCCCTGACCTGTTAGGAGATCCCTTTGTATGATGTCAATATCAGCAGTACTATGTTGCAGGTTATTATATTTCTCTTCATTAAAAACAAAAAAAAGCCGGTTTACTGTCAATGCCTGAAGGGGAGGAATTACCAGGTTATTATATCCTCCGGTGGCATACAGCATGTTTAATGTAAAGGTTGTCTTAACAGGTGACTTAATTTCCCGTAAGCGCGTGTCTAATAACAGCAGCCAATCCAGGTCTGTAACAGAATGCTGAATGACCATCAGTAAGCGGATAGTATATTTGAAACCTTTTATATTATTAGTGCTGATAGTTGCCAGGACACTGTTCAATTGAACCATCACGGCATCAAAAAAATTATTATCAGGCGTTGTTTTTACCGGCACCAACAGTGTAGCGGAGTTACCGGTTACATCTTCCAACGCCAGTAAGTTGCGGGTTAACAGTGCTTCTTTTTCTTCTTCCTCTGCCGGTATCAGTATTTCATTATCAAACAGTAAAGAAAATAGTTTATCCGGAAGCAGGGTAAAGTTAGCTGTGTATAATATGTCCAGATAACGACGGCTTAGCCGGATTGTTTTACCACTACGGGTAGAATAGAGCAGGCGATCGGCTGTTGGTTCCGATTCGAATTGCGGAATAGTCACTTCTACGATATACCGGGAAAGTTTAAGTTCCATATGACGCAGTTTATGGTATTATGCAATTTTTAACGCTCTTGTATTTAACGTCTCCAGAAATTTATTCAACACCACCTCTTTTTTCAAATGATCTTTGAAATCATATACGCAATAGTCTTCCCCGTTACTTTCCAGTGCCACCTGAGAACATCCTCCGTTGCAGATAGGCATAATCGGACAACTTAAGCAAGGTTTATTCTTAAACTTAATGTTCATGCGTTTCTCAAACTTCTCATTCCAGGTAATGCTACCATCATCATTCAGCAGCCCTTCCCTGGTTTCACTCGAGAAATTACGGGCCGTACATTTATATACCTCTCCGTTATAATTGATAGTAGCATGATTTCTTTTATCTGCGTAACAGGAATGCCTCACATTATCCGGTGTACCCCCGTAAGCGGCATAAAAGCCAGCACTGATGAAGTATTGTATCAGTTCAGTAACTCTGTCGTTCAAGGTATCATCCTCTACCTGCCATACCTTGTGAAGGGAAATAGAAATATTGTGGCGGAATTCTCTTGGTACCTTTTGCAGATCGTCTGCAATACTTTCGAGGTTATTCAGGGTGTCTTTAGTATAGTTTATCCGTTGTGTTACATGGAACCCGGCAGTACACAGGGCTGCAACATTGGCTACTATTTCATCGTAGGATCCTCTTTTGGCGTTAACAAAGCGTACTTTATTATGCGTCTCGCGGTTGCCATCCAGCGTAATCTGAAAATCAGTTATTTTGTACAACTTAAAACGCTCAATCATTGCAGGATTGATCAGAAATGCATTGGTAGTGAACGATGTGCTGAATGCTACTCCATATTCCTGGCATATTTTAGTTCCATATTCCAGTATCGGATCTATCACTTTGTCGAAAAATAACAGCGGTTCTCCTCCAAACCAATCCACATGGAAATACTTTAATCCGGGTTTATTCTGTAAAACGGCTACAATATGCTTCTTAAGATTATCCAGGGTAGATTCCGTCATTTTAGAATCCTTTATATGAGATTCATAACAATACCAGCACTTGAAATTACAGTTCATGGTAGGGTTAATCACAAGATGATAGGTATTTTCATTCCCATCTATCTTTGCGCTCCAGTCTTTTACCTCTTGTATTTCATCAAGTGTTTCCTCTACAATAAATCCCTTTGTTTGCAGTGCTTTATAAAACTTGGGATGATAATTGGCCAGTTCTTCTATATTGGATGATGTTTTGCCGGCCTCCATCAACGCTTGCAACATCGGTTCTACTAACAGGAATTTATTACTGCGGGAATTGTACAGCACTACCTTGTCTTTGTATCCTACGGCATTATTAAAATGGCTTAATTTCATATATCAGTTCTTATCTGTCCAGAAATATAGGATAGGGAATTACACCCTATCCTATTGTGTTTGATTTGAAATTTACCTGATGCGATTTTTCAGCATCCTCCTTTGTTATAACAATAGGTTTAATTTATTGCATAAGTGAACCAGAGGGGAATGACGGTTCCGGAGGATGCTAAAAAATAGCTGCTTGCTTAGGCAGTAGGGGCAGGAGTGGTAGGGACAGTAGTAGTTTTACCACATTTGCTGATGTTGATACCGCAAAGGAAGTTTGTGTCATCAACTGATGCGGTTTCAACACCGTCAACTTCAGCAAATCCACCTTCGATTTGTCCTAATTCGTTTTCTTTCAGAGGGGTTAAACCCAGGTCTTTTTTTTCTGTAGACATGTTAATTTGATTTCAATTACTGTTTATGCTTACTCTGATTAAGGGTTTTCAGCTTCCCCCTCTTGTTATAACAATGCGTTTAATTAATACTCATCATTTACTTACTACCTAACCTGCTCTTTTCATCGCTGTTACTACGGTCCATTTCCTTTACAGTAAAGGCTTTCCCAAGCTTGAAATTATATATCAACTGAAGGGCTATGCTCTGTGTCTGATTTTTTTCCAGACCATTTTGAATGTAGTGTTGGTAGATTGTTTTTGTTCTGCTCTTTTCTGTGTTAAACACATCGTTCACATTTATTTTGGCTATCAGTTTATCTTTCATGAATGCCTTCTGTAATCCCATATCTATTCTGTAAAAACCATCTACAGCTATATTACCCTGCATGATGTTTGAATAATATAATCCACTTACACTGAGCCTCATTTTGGCTGGTAACACTATGTCCTGGGCGGTTTGTATAAATACTATAGGCTTATTGTACTGGAAGTCTTTGAACTTCATCTTTTCCTGTTTGAAAGCAAAAGTGTTGTTCATATTCCACCATTTGGTTACCTGTAATGGCGTACTCAATATGACAATGTAGTTATCACGTATATCCAGATTTTCCGGCGCATAATATACGGACAGGCTGTCTCCTGGGCGTGTGTGTAAGATATTGAAGATGACATCATTGGCCCTTTGATAGATAAACGATAAGGAATAATCTTCGTGATAGGTATACGTCAACTGAAATGAGTTGGCATATTGAGGTTTCAGATACGGATTTCCTTCAAGAGTAGTATAGTTATCAATATATATTACAAATGGATTCAGTTGGGTATAGGAAGGCCTGTCAATACCTCTTCTGAAAGAGAACGCAATACTGTTGCCTGCTTTTTCGTTCAGGGTCTTCTGCAGGAACAGACTTGGAAACCATCCCAGGTAACTTTTCCGGTTATCTCTGACAGTATCAGCTGTCAGCAGATGCCCGTCTGTATTGGTGTATTCTGCACGTAATCCTATTTTGATGTCGGTTTTAAAAACCGTGCCTGTATAGTTTAAGAAACCTGCATAGATATCTTCTTTATACCGGTATTGGTAGCTTTGGGTTAGATCCTTTATCCAGGTTGCATTTTTAAAGTTTTCGAATTGTACATCATTATCAATAGCAGCCATTACCAACTTGCCACCCAAACTGATAGCTGCCGATTTAGATAATGGTTTATCCAGTTTTATATCCGCTGAATATACCTGGGAGTTGGCCGGTATCGTATTACGATACGAGGTGTCTCCAAATCTCCCGCTTACTTCGTCGTAATAATTGGAAGCTGCACTGTTCTTTTTGGTAGAGGTATTCCAGGTATAATCTGTTGTGAAAGTAAGAGCAGTACCCAGTGAGTCTAATTTTATATTATAATTATATCCAAGGTTGTTATAAGATGCATCATGATTTTGAGGGAAAATACCATTCAATACAATGTCTTTAGCACCGGTATTTCCGAGGGTAGTAATAGTTTGATAAGGAGATTTTTCCTTCCAGCCGGAATTGGAATATTCAATTCCCATGTACTGATTCTTATTGATATCGTAGATTCCACCTACTCTTAACCTGCGGCCGGCATAAGTATCTTTTCTGAATGAACTTTCTTTGTAATTAAAATCTCCCTTGTCATTTGTTCTGGTAGTCCAGTCACTTCCATATCCGTTATCCCAGTTCATACTGTAGCTACCAAACAGGGTCACCTTATTCTGTTTATAATTCAACGATGCGCTTTCACCTGCTCCTGCATACCTGCCTTGTACATAGCTACTGCTGATGGAACCATTGAGTCCGTCTTTTCGTTGCTTTTTGTACACGATATTAATGAGCCCTCCGGCAGACGCAGCATATTCTGCTGGTGGATTAGCAATTATTTCTATGCTGGCTATTTCTTCTGCTCTCAGCGTAGTAAGAAAATTAATCAGCTCAGCACCGGCTAAATTCAACATTCTTCCGTTCAGCATTACCCTTGCATGTGTGATGCCGTTTATGCTTATGTTTCCGTTTAGTACAGATACACCTGGTGCCAGTTTAAATAACTCCAGTGAAGATTTACCTGCAGTCAGCGGATTACTCTGTACATTCAATACTACCCTGTCTACTTTGCGGGTAATTAAAGGAGGATTACCTACTACTGTTACTTCTTTTAAGTTATCAGACTTGGTATTAAGTGTGATACGACCCATGTCTGCATTTGCAAAAGAAGCAATGTTCACGCTGTACAAATCATAGTTAAGCTGGAATATTTTCAACACATAAGCTTCCCCTGCTTTGGCTTCCAGTTTAAACGTTCCTTTCTCACCAGAGGTAGTTTGTGCTATTGGCTTATTGGTATTTTGGGAAAGTAATACGATGGATGCAAATTGTATGGGAGTACCGGTTTTATCTACAATCCAACCGGTGATAGCTGCATTTTGTGCATTAGCTGCAACCGATAAAATCAATGTTATAAGGATTGTACTTAACCATTTCATAGTTCAGAGTTTTTATTTGCAGTGAGATTTAACATCTATCTGTTAATCTCATTGCTTAATTCAAAGTTGTTATTTCTGCTTTGTTTCTTGAAACTTATTAGACCAAATAGTGAGAACGCACGATGAAATTTAGCAGGCTTTCAACTTCCTAATTCCAGCTGGTTTTTAATCAGATCATAATAGTAACCGCGCAGTTGCACCAGCTCATTATGTGAGCCCTGTTCTATTATCTCTCCTTTATGCAATACAATGATGTTATCTGCATTCCTGACGGTGCTTAAGCGATGAGCCACTACCACTACCGTCTTGCCTTTACAGAAGTCGTTCAGTTGCTGGATAATCATTTTCTCATTATTGGCATCCAATGCACTTGTAGCTTCATCCAGAAAAATATATTCAGGGTTTTTATATACCACCCTTGCAATCAGTATACGTTGTTTTTGACCTCCGCTGATGCCTTTACCTTCCGCACCTATTTTTGTATTAAGGCCCAATGGCAGGTCGTTTACAAACTGGGTCAGATTAGCAATGGCCAGTGCATGTTCCAGCCGGGCTATATCAGGCTGTTCATCGCCCATGATAATGTTGCCTGCAATGGTATCAGAAAAAATAAAACCTTCCTGCATTACAATACCGCACTGCCTTCGCCAGAATTTAGGACTGATGCCGCGGAAGTCGGTGCTATTACCTATTTGTATAGTGCCTTCCACCGGTGGATACATTTTTAATAACAGCTTTAATAAGGTTGTTTTACCGCTGCCGCTGGCACCTACAATGGCAGTGGTGTGTCCTTCTGCTATAGTGAAGCTGATATCTTTTAATATCTGCTGATTGCCTGCGCCGGGGTAGGCAAATGATACCTCATTCAATGCTATGCTCCTGGTGGAAGGCAGGTGGTGCTGCTGGTGCATTTCAGGCATTTCTTCATCCTGCAGGGAATGGATCTGTCCCAGACGTTCCATGCTTATTTTGGCATCCTGCAACGTTTGTAAGAATCCTGCCATCTGCATTACAGGTCCGTTCATCTGACCAACGATGAATTGCATCGCCATCATCTCACCCACGCTTACACGCCCTTCCAGTACTGCTTTGGCAGCCAGGAAAACAATCAGGATATCTTTCGCCTGGTTAATAAATAAGGCCCCTAAAGATTGGTTCTGGTTAAGGGTAAGGCTCTTTATATTTTGGTTAAACAGTTTGGCCTGCAACCTTTCCCATTCCCATATTTTTTGTGTGCCGTTATCGTTAAGATTTATTTCGTGTATCCCGTTTATTATCTGGAGGGTTTTACTGTGATTTTGTGCGCGGGCTTCAAAACGTTTAAAGTCAAGCTTTTTGCGCTTGCGTAAAAATATCAGCAGCCAGCCTAAATACAATGCGCTACCAATAACAAAAACAATGAAAATATCCAGACTATAGTGCAGCATCAAACCACTAAATACTACGAGTGTTATCAGGGAAAATAAAGTATTGATGGTATTGCCTGTCAGCAGGTTTTCAATGCGCTTATGATCTTCTATACGTTGCAGCAGGTCGCCGGTTAGTTTGGTATCAAAAAAAGATAACGGCAACCGCATTAGTTTGTGCAAAAAATCGCTCAGCACCATAATGTTGATGCGACTGGTAATATGCAATAACACCCAACCCCGCAACAAATCAATAAAGAATTGACCGGCACTCAGCAGTAGTTGTCCTATGAGCATGAGATAAATAAAATGCAGGCTCTTATTTTGTATGCCCACATCAATAATACCTTTAGTCAGAAAAGGAAATATTAACTGAATGACGCTGGCAGCCACTAAACCGATACCTATCTGCAGTAACAGTTTTTTATAATGCCAAACATGCTCCCATAAGTATTGCAGCCCCATTCCCTTTACAGGAATGTCATCTTCCTGCTGGTAAAAGGTAGGAGTAGGATTCAGATGGAGTATAACTCCCATGGCTTTATTGCCCTGCCAGGCGTAAGCCCAGTTTTCTATAAATTCTTCCTGTGTGTATTTTATCAGGCCACTGGCGGGATCAGACACATACACTTTGTTGCGGCTTATTTTATATACTACCACAAAATGGTTCCTGCGCCAATGCACAATGCAGGGTAGTACTGATTTGCCGGCAATGCTCTCAAAGGAAATTCTTCCTCCCTGCGCCCTTATGCCCAATGCCTCTGCGGCCCTGGAAATGCCCAGCAGCGATACACCGGTTTTGCCAATGTCACTTAGTTTGCGGATACGCTCTATGTTAAGTACCTTACCGTAATGTTTGCTTATAATCTGCAAACAAGTTGGACCGCAGTCCATCATATCATGCTGCTTATAATGCGGGAAAATGGCCATCCTGATAGTTGAATTTTAGTTAAAATGGCGTGCCCCCAGCCTGTTTTACAGGGCTCCCTTCATTGGCCGGGATTTAGTCTTTATAGTCGTCGGAGTACTCTCTTATGCTACTTCTACGGCGAAAAAGTATAAAAAAACACTATATGTCCGGTTGTTGCATGAGAAAAAAATATTGCCGATAATTTTTTTTACCTATTTTAGTCCTGCTAAGCACGAAAAATTTAGCTAACAGTGAAACATTATTCGACGAATGTCAACTTCTACGAGACGTAAAGCAGTGGAGAGCACAACTGTAAGAGGCAATCCAATATTGAACTGGATCATTTCCGGGGAATTTGAAAAGTTTTATACCAAGAGAGTCCGACTGGCAGCGCATGCGTCCATGTGGCTGATAATATTAATTTTACAGACTATCCTGGTTTACGCCAACTACAATGAATCCCTGAGCGCCTGTTTAGCATTTGGTGCAAGAAACATGTTTAGCATCATGTTTTTCTTCTACTTTATATTGTATTTTGTAGTCCCGGACCTTATTTTGAGGGGACGATTCATCCCGGGAATTATATGTATTGCCATACCCTTCTTCGTAAATAGCCTGTTCAATTACATTACCTGTGTATTTATCCACAACAACCTGACTATCCACGACCCTGTTACTAAGGAAAGCATTGAAAAAATAGTAAATGAAGGGTTATTCAGCGCCTCTTTATTTAACCGTACGCTGAAAGGAGCCTGGTTTTTTGCAACTGCTGCTGCCCCCAGCATGGTCATTAAACTAGTCCTGGACATTATCAGAAGCACTATCCGCAGATTAAACATAGAAAAAGATAAACTGGACCTGGAACTGGACTTCCTGAAAGCCCAGCTCAACCCGCATTTCCTGTTTAATACACTGAATAATATTTACACCCTTTCGCTGAAAGGTGATCAACAGGCATCGGGTTTAATACTCCACCTTTCTTCCATGATGCGCTATACCCTCTACGAATCTGATACGCCACAAGTGTCGTTGCAAAATGAAGTAGCGTTTATGAGGAATTATACAGAGCTGGAACGCGTGCGTTATGGTAAAAATGCCGAAATCCGGTTTGAATGCAATGATCAGGAAATAAACGATCAACAGATTGGCCCCCTTTTAATGTTTCCCTTCGTGGAAAATGCTTTTAAACACGGACAAAGTAATGCAGCCGGGAAATGCGAAGTACTTATAAGGATTAAAGCAAACGGCCCACAGGTACAAATAGAGATCGGCAATAGCAAAAACGAAGCAACGATAGTAAAAAGAGAAGTAGGCGGTATAGGACAATCCAACTCCTGCAAGCGATTAGAACTACTTTATCCGGGACGTCACACACTCCATATTGAAGACACAGCCGACTATTACAAAGTTATCCTCTCTTTAACACTTGCCAATTAAACCCAAATGGAACAGAAAATAAAATGTCTGGTAGTAGACGATGAACCCATTGCCCGGGAATTAATGATCACCTATATTGCCAAAGTACCACAACTGGAACTTGTAAAGGCTTGCGAAAATGCCTTTGATGCATCGGATGTGTTGCAGCAGCAGCCTATCGACCTGCTGTTTTCTGATATACAGATGCCCATTATTAACGGCGTGGAAATGATACGCTCCCTTCATTTTGCCCCACTGGTAATATTTACTACAGCAAGTCCCAACTATGCGCTGGAGAGTTTTGAGCTGGATGTGGTGGATTACCTGATGAAGCCTTTTGCTTTTGACCGCTTCTTAAAAGCACTTAACAAAGCAAAAATACTGCTACAACAGAAAAAACAACTCCCTGTTAAAGAGGTCGTGCCCAATAACTATATATTTATTAAAGATGGGCAGAAGTTGTGCAAACTGGTGTTTGACGATATCTATTATGTAGAAGGCATGAAAGATTATATAAGAATTGTGACTGCGCAGAAAACATATATTATATACCAGCGCATGAAACATATGGAGGGCATGCTTCCTACCAGTTTGTTTACCCGCGCGCACAAATCCTATATTGTACAATTGAATGCGATCAAAAACATAATAGGTAACACTGCCGAATTGTTGAATAATCACTCCATCCTTATTTCCAAGCAATACAAACAGGAGCTGAATAAGCGGCTTGGGATAGCGCATGATAACACCGATGAAGAATAAATTAATGCTCCGCTGCTTATAAACACACCTTCATAAATAATAAACAGGAAAGACCCCTTCGCTGTATTATTCCCTTTTGTCAATAGACGGACGGCTAATTACATGAAATCACCTATTATGTATAATTGGTCGTGCTAGTTCCTTCTTTTATCTAAAAAAAATCCGTCTCTGTTTCGGCTGTTGCATTTTTGTATCGTAAATCAAAGTCAATTAATCCAACAGAAAAACATGAAACATCCAGACTTTCCCCACCACCATTTGAAACTTAGCCTCGATAAAGAAATTGTGGCAAAAACAGACATCAGCACTGTTAATAACCTGAGTATAACGAAAATGATGAACTCATGGAGTGATACCACTAATAATACCCATGATACCACCGTATTCACAACCATCAACGCTCCCACACTATCCATTTCCACTGCCATATAATCCTGGTTTAATGATATGCCTTACAGATGCGCCATAGTAGACGACGAACCCCTAGCAGTGGAGTTATTGAGCAATTACCTGGGCAGCATAGATAGAGTGGAGTTGATAATGACTACAGATAAACTGCAAGGCGTAGAGCAATTAATATCGGAGAATAAGGTGGATTTAATCTTATTGGATGTGAATTTAAAGGGTGTCAAAAGAGACAGTATTAACCTGTTGCTTAGAAAAAAAAACTGTCATTTCATCATTGTTACGGCCTACCCTTTATCGTATATAAAGGATATAACAATAGGACCTGACCACGGATACCTGGCTAAGCCCGTAAGCTTCACCAGATTCCAACAGGAAGTAAAAAAAATATTAGGAATACAGGTGTAAATAGTTACTAAAACCTGCTTTTTGTCGTGATAATAATAATCTTTGTCGAAAAAAAATGCGTAAAAGCACAATAGTAAACACTTTGCACGTAGCTCCTGATTCATGATAAATAGTATAACCATTCACATTAAAAAATGAATAGCATGCTGAAGCAAATTTTTAGCCACCAGGAAAGGGCACAACACGTGACAGCGCTTTCAGGCACAGGAGGATTTATTCCTTTCAGTGAAACCGAAATGGCTGCCGTATTAGGAGGAGGGGAAGAAACAAGGCCTTATATTACAGTACAATCGGGCCACGAAGAAAACAGTACTCAGACGACCAGCGAGCTGCAATAAGCCGTTGGGGGCTAATGTAACTGTAGATTGATAAAAGCTAAAGACATGTACGACACCAAACCTTATCACCAGCTGAAAGCATTTGATTTTTATTTATTACGGGTGCCGTTATTGCCATATAGTACGCTATTATCATTACATGCCAATTGTAAGTACAATACCAATGAATTAACTGCAGCCATAAAAACTCTTTTTGTTAACCCTTTGTTGCAAGAGGCCATTTATCTTGCCAGTCCCGACCTGTATGCAACGCTGCAGCAATGGTTGCTCGGCACCGTTTCCCTTCGTTCTCAAAAAGAGCATAAATTAGCACTGACCCTTTATAAATACCTCGTAAGAATGTGCACCCGCTGCACACCTTATGGTTTATTTGCGGGATGCGCTTCAGGCACTATCAGCCAGGAGCCTACACATATTGTACTGGCTGCTGACCCTCACCATAAAGTGACCCGCCTGGATATGCATTATTTGTCGTCATTGGCAGATGAGTTACTACAGGATGAAACCATTAGCACACAATTAAAATACCATCCCAACACCAGCTTGTATCTTACCGGAGCTACATACCGGTATTACGAATACCAGCTAAAGGATAAGAAAAGACATTATTTTCTTAGCACCTTTACGAATACACCCTACCTGGAACAAATTATAGCTGCAGCCGGCAAAGGAGCCAATTTACACCAACTGATAGCGGTACTTACCAATTTGTCAATACCAGCAGCAGATGCTGCCGATTTTATAAAAACACTCATTCAAAACCAGATACTGGTATCACCATGGCATCCTACGATAACCGGCCCTGATTATTTCAGAACATTATCCACCCAACTGGAAGCCGGTACAGCCGAAACCGGCCTTGTGCAATTGCTGAAACAAATACAACACTTACTGGACCAGCCAGGTATTGGTACCGGTCAATATACTGGTATCCGTCATATCCTGCAAACGCAATTCCCTGCTATCACTGGCAAGGATGTGGTGCAGGTAGATCTTTTTTATAAAACCAGGGTCAACAACATTTCCGCCAAAACAATTGCTACCATTACCGGTCATCTGCAACAACTAACTGTATTAAACCAGGCTACTGCACCCGGTGATTTGCAAAACTTTTGTAAAAAGTTTTATCAGCGCTACGAAGAAAGAGAAATGCCACTAATGACAGTGTTAGACAGCGAGAGTGGTATAGGGTATGGCATGATTGCAGGCGATAAAACCTGTTATACCCCACTGGTAGACGACTTAGTTGTGCCCGGTGGTATGCCACCTGCACAAACAGTATGGAATGTTTATAATAAACTGGTACTCGAAAAATTTACGCTCGCCCAGAAGGAAAATGCCTACTCCATTGAATTAACGGATGCAGATCTGCAACAAATAACGCCAGTAGGTCATACGGGCAACCTCCCCGCAACGGCCTGTTTAATGGGTACCCTCCTGGCAACGGATAATACACAATTAGAGGAAGGCAATTTTCAGTTTATTATAAAATCATGCGGTGGCCCGGGCGCATTAGCCTTAATGGGTCGTTTTGCAGCGGGAGATAGTGAATTGACCAAACAGATGAAGGCATGCGTAAACTATGAACAAAGTTTATTTCCTGATAAGATAGTCGCCGAAGTAATACACCTGCCCGAAGGCCGTACCGGCAACGTATTACTAAGGCCACAACTGTATGACTACGAAATTCCTTTCCTCGGAACTGCCAGTGTGGATGAAAAATTCCAGCTATCGGTAAGCGATTTGTATGTGACGGTGAAAAATAATATCGTGATACTGCGCTCCAAAAGCCTGAACAAGGAAATTATTCCAAGGCTTACGAGTGCGCATAATTATACCCAAAGTCTGGCTATATATAAGTTCTTATGTGATCTGCAAAATCAATACGCCCCGTTTAATATACAGTGGGACTGGAACATATTTCTGAATACCTCTTTCCTCCCACGCATTAGCTACAGGCAGCTTGTATTAAAACGGGCGCGCTGGCTGTTGTTTACAAATGAATTTAATGATTTGCTGGCTACTGCATCAGCTGCGGCTTGCCTGCAGCTACTGCTGATAAAATATAATTTACCTGAAAAAGTAGTAATGGCGGAAGGCGACAATGAATTATTCCTTGATCTTTCCTGTGAGTATGCACAAGCGTTGCTGACAGATAAGTTGCAGAAGGGCGATGTCGTTTTGTATGAATCTCTGGTGAATGAAGACAACAACTTTGTGATGGGTGCAGGGGGTAGTCACTGCAATGAAATGGTAATCCCATTCTACCATACCAGTCATGAAACCCCCGTGGCAGACCATAAAACACATCAGGCAGCAGCGGTTGCACGATCTTTTACAGCAGGCAGCGAATGGTTGTATGCCAAAATATATTGCGGCGCAAAGTGGATAGATAAGCTATTAACAAAGGAATTGCTACCCCTGGTCACGGAGTTTAAACAAACCAAAATTATTACGCAGTGGTTTTATATCCGTTATCAGGATCCGGATAGTCACCTGCGGATACGCTTTAGGAACACAACAGATCCTGCATTCAGTCAGCACATAATAAGCAGGCTGAATCAGGTTTTTGAAGACTATATAACAAATGATATTGTACATAAAATACAATATGATACCTATATACGAGAGATAGAGCGATACGGGAATACGACCATTGAGCTGAGTGAGCAATTCTTTTTTCACGATAGTGAAGCAGTTATAGAGTTACTCCCTGTAATACAAACAATAGGAAATGAACACAACCGCTGGTTGTTTGCATTGAAAGGCGTAGACTGTTTATTGAACGATTTCGGCTACACCACAGCACAGAAATTATACTTATTACAACAGCTTCAGCACAGTTTCTTCCAGGAGTTTAATGGTGACGGATCATTGTTGTACCAGTTGAATAATAAATACCGGAACAACAGCAAAACTATTGACAAGGTGCTAACAGCGCCATTGCAGTCATTGCTGATACCAGCAACGGTTATTGATATATTCCATGCAAGATCCATAGCCAATAAAGCTATTAACCAACATATAGTCCAATCAGATAATCAGCAAAAGGCCGGCACGGATGGTTTGAGACACCTGGTACCGGATTATATACACCTGTTCCTAAACAGACTGTTTGTGGCTAACCAGCGGCTGCACGAACTGGTGATATATCATTATCTGTTAAAACATTACACCTCTGTATTGGCAAGAGATAAAACAAAAATGATAAATAACCCGCTATCATGATAGACAATCATACTTATCAGCATTCCTTTGAGGTGCAGGAAATAATAGGTAAAACACCTACCTGGATGGTACGTTGGGGTATCATCGCTTTTTCTGTTACCATTTGTTTACTGCTGTTATTAAGTATGTTTATCATTTACCCGGTTACTGCCCGTTACCCGGTAAATATTCTATTGGATGCTCCACTACAATATATCATACAATCCGGAAATGAAACCATTTCATTTAAGCAATCTACCGGACAAATAACAGGGAATGCCACTGTAGCTGTTGCTTTGGCTGACAATGGCCAACAGCATACTATAACAGCTGCTTATACCGGCATCATTGTGCCCATTAAATCCATAAAAAGTGATGGACCTGCCACTCCGGATACGTTAGCAATTATTATTCCTCAGAAGGCTGGCTATACATTTAATGGCAGTTTACCTGCAAGGTTGATAAAACCAAGCAGACAAGCTATAAGGGTAAAACTACTTGTGCAGGAAAACAATCTTACCGGCAACACCATTACCCTGCAAGGAGATCTTACAGAGATGTCACCTATTGCAATAAATGGCAATTGTACCTTCAGCGGGATACTGTCTCCATCGTCCAACCGGCAACTGGCCAACGATATTACTTTTACCCCTGCCTGTAAAGGCATGCTGGAAATAAAATTATCTGAAAAAAGCCTGTTCGCAACGTTTATGGAAAAGACTTTCCGGTTGTGACAGCGAGCTTGCCGGCGCTTACTGTTATAGTAATCCGGGATGCATCCCGATCGCAGCGATGTTTTATAGATTCATCCCTTACTTCATCTTCAATTTTAAACGTATGAAAAGCTTACAGACTTTGGGCAGAAGCCTAAACAGAAACGAATTAAAAAATATTGGTGGCGGAGAAAGTGCAAACATTATATGTTTATTTAACTTCTGTATGGATGATTCTGAATGCCCTCCACTGAGAAATTGCTATTGCAATCCTGATGGGGCTTGCGCAAGGAGACTCTAATATTAAAGCCGCTTTTAATTAAGCGGCTTGTTTCTTTCCGCGCTCAATAGCCTAAATTCCTGTCTCCCCAATCAAACAATCTTCCCCGTCTGCTGTTATATTCTTTATCGACCCTCTATCACCGTTAAAGAATAATAGATGCAAAATAGAATTTCATTCTGCACCGTTTGCATGAACCGGACAATGCACCTGAAAGAAACCCTGCACCGCAATATCCTCGACAATATCGGGTATGATAATATTGAATTCGTTTTACTCGATTACAACTCTAAAGATGATTTATATGACTGGGCACAAAAGGAGCTCCAGCCCTATATTGATGAAGGCCGGCTCACTTATTTCCATACAAAAGACCCGCAGTTCTTTCATATGAGCCATTCCAAAAATATGGCACTCAGACTGGCTACAGGAGATATTTTATGCAGCATTGATGCTGATAACTATACTGGTGAAGGGTTTGCAACATATATAAATGAGATATTCAATAAGGAAGAGCATGTTTTTATGGCACCTCCCCCTATTGGCCCTGGCAGAAAATGGTGGGATGTACAGGGAAGGGTATGTGTAAGGCGCGACGACTTTTATGCATTGAGAGGATATGATGAGCGGGTAATAGATTATGGTTATGAAGATAAGGATTTTAAAAGCAGGCTTGAATCTACCGGCAGGCGAAGAGTTATTATTAAAGACCAGGCATTTTTAAGGGCTATCACACATGATGACAGCCTGCGAATAGCAGACGGATTTTTTACCAAAAAATCAAAAGAGCTGTTTTTTTCAGTTGCCGGTGATAACACGTCGGAGATTATTTATTTGGATGAAAATAATGTGTTTGAAAGATTTTATGTAGACAATAATTTGTTAGTATACGAAAATGATTGCCCTGAGAAAATAGATTATTTTGCATTGAACCTGAAGAATATATACGTAGGTACATATAAACCTGAAGATAAAGGACTCCGGCTTTATAAGGAAAATGGTAAAGAGCTGCTTGCGCTGACTTATCAAACTGATGATCACCTGATTGCCAGTGATCACCGGGATTTCTATCGGGTTAGCGCTTGTCTGTTGCGTGAAAACCTGCTATTTAAAAGAGCTATTTACCGGGGGAAGAAAATTTTTTCCTATAACAAGGTTAACGGGAATATGGTGAATGGTGGTGGTTTTGGACAAGGTACCGTTTATAAGAACTTTTCTGACGTAAGTATTGACCTGGATTGCCCTACAAAATGGTTGTATTAAATTCCCTGGTGTTTGTTCCCATTGGTATCCCAATATTTTTATATCTTTAGATACTTCATTAGCGGAAGTAGCTCACCTGGTAGAGCGACAGCTTCCCAAGCTGTAGGTAGCGGGTTCGAGTCCCGTCTTCCGCTCTTTTTTTCTATTTAGATATGACCCACAAACAAATTTTAGATAAACTTGCTGCAAAGTATTTAGTGTTATCAATTGACGAAGATTTAGCAACACTTACGTTTTATGCCATGTGCTATGATAAACACCATTCAATTGATAACCAGCTTTCATACATACTTCCAAAGATTTTGCTGCGCTGGAATTGCGTATTAAATGCAGATAAAAACATCTCAGCGAATTACAAACAGAAAACAATACTTGCATTGGCTATTTTATTGCACAAGTATGGTTTTGCAGATAAACAAATCACTGAAAAGGCACTCACTGCTATCGACGACTTAAATAATGCGGTGGCTTTAAGCGATGATTTTTTCAGAAAAGCCGATGAGATAAAAGCCTTTATTAACACAACACCTGTCCCGCTTAAGAAGAAGCCAACTACCCCCGAAAACATAACTTTTTATAGGGAACAAGATGTAGTTGCCATACAATTGGATGGTAAATTTTATGCGGCTTATATTCACAAATTGACTGGCCCAAATGAAAGCCCGATTATAGAATTTTATGACGGTACTTTTGATAAAGTTCCTGCACTGGAAGAATTAGATGGATTAAACGCCAGAGGACAGGTTTACAATGACGGTGTAGCGCGCGTTTCATTATATTCCATAAGTGGGATGAAGTATTTACCAGATCTTGCCAATCAAATTCAACTGATCAGCGCTTGTGTTGAGAAGAAGCCGTCAAACAACCATCTTGCAAAATCAGTAGGATTATATGCAATGAGTGATTTGTTTGAAATACAGGATACCATCATAAAAATGTTTAATCTGGTGAAGGAATAAGACTGCGCAAAGTCATAAATGCTGCACCTGTAATTATAATTTCAAATGTCAGTACTTGAACAATTCATAAAAGATTATCAGGCCACCACTGATGATGATAAAAAAGCAGACATCATTCGTAATGAGTTTGAATATTTAAACGACAATAATAAATGGCGCTTCTTATCAGGTCTTTTGAAATCTAAATACACTTATGACCTTGTAAAAGTTGCCATTTATAGAATTATTGAGGTGGCTGATTTTGCCGATCCTGACCTTGTTGAAATTAAAGATCAGATCCTGTACAATTTAAAAGACGAAGAAGATGAATTGGTGAAGCAGTGGGGATTTAGAAGCCTGACGTGGAATTTCAGCGTCTTCCCGGACGTTATAGACTATTGTGTTGACACTGTTGAAAACGTAGAAGAAGATCTTGATGTCAGACACAATGCTTTTTCTGTTATTACAGCGTCAAAAAATAAGGAAAGGATAGATGCCCTGCACGACAGGCTTTTAAAGATAAAAGACTTTGCAGGGTATGCTAATACGTTTTATAAAGAAAGAGATAAAGACGGCCGCTAAGCACAAGCCATTCATATCATTACAAACGTCAACTTCCCTATTTTCCGGGTTTATAAAATAACAATCGCTCACCTCTTCGGTGAGCGATTGTTATTTTACAGATGAATGTCCGGAAACATGCCATCCTATTTAGTAACTGATATTTTAACGGTTTTTACATGTTTGCTGTTGTTAAACGAACAAGTGATAGGTTAAATTTTTTATGTATTCAAATACTTAGGGTTGTAGCTGTAGTAGCCTGCATGCATTCGTGTAAAATATTTTCTTTTCCTCCTCCTGGGTGAAACCCATTGCATGTACGCTTTTGATGGCAGCTAACGGGTCAAAAACCGGAAAATCTGATCCGAATAAAAACTGATCAATACCAATCTTTCTCATTGTCCATACAAGCTGATCATGGAAAGGAGAGTCGCCTAATATCGGAGCAACAGCAGATACATCAAGCCAGATATTATTTTTATACCAGGGATATTTCTTAAGTGCATCAATGGTCAGCAATTGTGGAAAATTCACCAGCCCCATGTGAGCAAATATAAATTGCGCTTTCTGGTTACCCACAGCCAGCATAATCAATTTGCCAATTTCATTCCCATCCAGCGGACTATAACTATCAAAAAGCAAAACCATATCAAGCTCACCTGCTTTATGTGCTAAGGCGGCAACTTCCGGCGCTGCTACATCAAAGCGTTGATAGTTGGGATGTAACTTTATTATTTTTACGCCCTGTTTATGCACCCGCTCCATTTCTGCAAATGCCTCCTCTCCGTCCATCGGATGTACAGAGCAAATAGGGATCAGTGAATTATATTTTTTACTCAGTGCGATCACACTATCATTTCTCAGGCGGGTATCGGCCATATTTCCCTTTTGTGCCATAGTAATAATACCAGCCTTCACAATAGATGCCGTAGACATGAAGGCCAGTACATCTTTCAGTGTATTTGTACGCTCCGTACTCATGCTATTGCTCTCTCCTTCCTCTACTGCAATATGTACATGCGTATCGATTATTTTCCCGGTATAATGTGCAGGACCCGACTGACTTTTACCTGTAAGTGCAATCAGCAATAATGATAAGCTGCATGCGTATGTAAAACACTTTTTCATTTAACAGAAATTTGATAAGATTTGGTTGATGAATAAATTTTCTTGTGTAGAATTATAATTGAAAAGAAAATGGCATTTAGAGTTGGCAAATCTAATGTACGTTTTTTATTTAATATTTTAATGGTGCCTGACCTTCGGTATCATTAACTACCTCCGGGGGCCTGTTGCCGGATGAATACGGCAATGATGACTGTTAGGGTTTTACATCCATTTTTGCCAGATGGAGCTGCCAATTTGTGCGCGACTTCTGAAACAACTTGCGGAGTGGCTATGATGAATGGCGTGTGGCTATTTTAAGTATTTGAATAAACATACATTATAAAACACTTGTAATAATGCAGGTGTTTTATATTACACGCATCTTACCGGTAAATAATTGTTGCATCAGGCCCTTCTTCATCGCCTGAAAAGATGCTTTTTTAGATTGCAGGATGGCCAGCTTTTCGTCTACCGTGCTGAGGATGGTAGCTATTTTCTCTTGTTCGGCCAGCGGAGGAAGTAATATCCTGATTTCTGCTAATGCCGATTTATTTAGCTTAGGCTGCGCCTGGCCTGTTACATATGCCAATATTGAAATGAAATTCAGGGTGTACTTTAAGAAGAATAAATTACTTCTTTCATTTGATTGCAAAATATGTGCGTGATTGTTTAGCCAAAATCGTTCGTTTACAATAAAAGCAATATCATTTTTTCTTGATTTTACATTTTCCCCATCTTCTGCAACAAGCAAATATTCTCCATCAAAAATATATTTATCGATATAATCAATGATTCCCTGTGCGCCATAATATGGATAGATTCCCTTAACATCTTCTCTGTCGGTTGATTTCAGCGCTATGCGCTGTGCATCAAGATTGGTAGTTATTTCCCCCATACTCACCACCTCCCAGCTCTCAGGAATTTTACCTAATGGGGAATCTTTAAACGTAGTATGTCCAATTCCTTTGGTTAACAACTGCTGCATTAATCCTTTTTTGAGGGCTTGTGTTTCGTTGATCCCGGAAGCTATAATGTTTAGCTTTTCCTCTACAGCACGAAGGATAGCAGCTATTTTTCTTTGTTCATCCAGTGGTGGCAGGATTATTTTTAAATTCCCTATTGCCCTGATATCTAAAAATGGCTGGGCATTCCCGGTAAAGAAGCGGTTTTGTTGTTCACTTATTAAATTTGTATTTAGAAAGAAATACAAAAATGCAGGATCGAGATTTTTTTTTGTTCTTATCCTTGGAACATTAAAACTGAAAGGTAATCCTTCCCATTGCTCATTTACAAGCAACGACATGCCGGCCGTTGCCCCGGTTCCGGCCATCAGTACATCTCCTGCTTTTAAGGTTAATTTTTTAGTTTCGGTAGTTGCTATGATATATTTTGGATCATCATGCTGAAAGTCATTGATCCTGATTAATTGTACGCCATCATCTGCATATGTTACATAGTGTGAAGCCAGGCCTCTTTTAATATCGCTTAAGGCACCCAATTTAACAACCTCCCAATCCTCCGGGATGCCACCTAATTCAGTTGTTTTATAGCCTTTCTTCATATCCCCAGCTCTTTTAGGTAGTTGGCTAATGTTTGATCAATTACCTTTTCTTTTGCCTCCAATTCCGATATGGCCGCCTTTACTTCATGCAGATTGATGGCCACTTCTATCTCGCTGGAGTTGATATACCGGCTGATGTTCAGGGAGTATTCGTTTTGGGCTATCTCTGCTATATCTACTGTGCGGGCAAACTTATCGTTTACTTTCATATTGTTGCCCAGCACAAAATGATCGTAAGTATTTACAATCTTGTTGATATGCGTATCCAGCAGTTCGTTTTGATTTTTGCCTTCTTTGTATTCATTACTGGCATCAATGATGATGACTTTATTTTTCAGATGTGCTGGTCTGGATTTACCAATGATCCAGATGCTGGCCGGAATAGTGGTATTGTAAAAGAGTGCAGCCGGCAAGCCTATAATAGCCTCTATGACATCTGCTTTCAATAACTTTTCCCGGATGGCTCCTTCTGTACCGCTTCTGAACAAAGCGCCGTGAGGCAATACCACACCGGCTTTACCATCTTTTGCTAAAACAGCCAGCATATGTTGTACAAAAGCCAGATCAGCATAGCCACGTGGGGGAATGCCAAACACGAAACGATTGTATTTATCCACAACGGCTTTAGTGTAGTTAGGCGTTATTTTTTTCTCCTTGCCATTTTTGTCCAGTTTTACTTCGTGGGTAGTTTCTGCCGGTGTCCACCACCCACTCTGGCTGAAGGGGGGATTGGCAATTACACGGTCGTATTGCCGTAGTTCATTTTTTTTGTTTTTGTGCAGAGGATCGGTAAGGGTATCACCTTTGCGCAGATCGGCGTCCATGAAATTGTGAAGGATCATGTTCATTTTGGCGATCGCCCAGGTGCCCAGGTTTTTCTCCTGCCCGTATAAGGATATGTTTATGTGATTATCTGTCTTTCCTTTCAGTAAGGCAGCAACGTATTTAGCGGATTCAATGAGCATGCCGCCGCTGCCACAGGTAGGATCGTATACGGTATTACCGGGTTGCGGCTTAATTAAGCGAACGATGGTAATAGCTACTCCTTTGGGAGTGTAGAATTCACCACCCTTTTTTCCTGCATCATCCGCAAATTGTTTAAGGAGATATTCATAGGCATCGCCTAATAAATCAGGCGTGTAAAGATCCTGGTTCTTTAAGGAGTGTTTACTAAAATGCTGGAGTAAACGTTTTAATATTTCATCGCTTAATTTTTCTTTATCGTTAAATTTGGTGGCAGTCATTACGCCTTCCAGGGTTGCGTTTTCGCGTTCTATGGCGGCAAATGCGATGTCTAATGCATTGCCAATATTTTCTGTTTTAACTTTGATGTCTTCCCAGCGGCTTTCCGGCGGCATTTTAAAATAAGTTTTCTTTTCTGCTGCTGCTCTTGTTATGTGATCTTTTTCGATGATGCGCGTTATTGCTTCTTCAAAAACATCATTGAAACGTTTTAAAAACAATAATCCGAATATATAATTTTTAAAATCAGCGCTATCAATACTGCCACGGAGTATGGTAGCGGAATCCCATAGCCAGCCTTCAAGGGTACTCAGTTTTAGTTTAGCCGTCATATAACTTATTTTGTCAGTAACGATTCCAGTAATACAATCTTTTCTATGGAGGGCTTTGTAGTGAAAATTCCATTGTTGCTTGTATTTCTTACGCCACGCACAAAGCAATAAATCACGCCACCAAACTGTGTTTCGTAATCGAAGCCAGGGATACGGCTTTCCAGGTATTTTTTTACAGCTACTGTGTAGATGAGGTATTGTAAATGATAATTGTTTTCGTTCATAGCTGCTGCCAGCGCATCTGTATCGTAGTCGGTTACGCTATTGCCGAGGTAGTTGGATTTCCAGTCGAGGATATAATACTTATCCGCATGTTCAAAGAAGAGATCAATTTTACCATTCATGATCCCTTCCAGTTCCTGGTTGCTGTATTCGGAAAAACGCCTGACATTCACTGTCAGCAGGTCATCCGACAAGCTATTGAGTGCATTGGAAGGAAATACCGGCACCGGGAAATCAAATTCAAATTCGGCCAGGCGTTTATTACGACCAATAGACCCCAGTTGAAAACGGGTACCGTCTATGTTGATAGTAGTATGAAAAACATGCTGCAGCATTTCATGTAACCTGGGCAGATAAATATCACGTTGCCCCGGTACAAAGCGGCGTATGGCCTCTTCCAGCCACTGCTCCCACTTGCTGTTATCCGAGAAGTTGATGCTCTCAAAAATAAAATGCAACAGGTTACCTGTTTTGGCGCCCCGTCGCAGGGTATTGAAAATAAAATTATCGTAAGGGTCTTCCTGTTGGAAGGAGCGTATCCGTGGCCGGTGTTCGGGCTTTGCGGCGAGCATGGTATAGCTCATCTTACGCCAGTTTTCTTCCTGTAAATGAAAATATACCGGCCCATGATGTGTTGTTATTCCCGAACGCTGAACGCTTTTCCTGTAGCCTTGTTCCGGCTTTTCCGGTGTAATGCCCTGCAGTTGTATAATATCCGGATCAGGTAGTGATTCTTTCAGCGTATCCAGAAAAGTAGTGAGCGAAGATTTTTTGTTATTTTTGAAGAGATAACATTTATATACTGCACGGGTGATAGCTACATAAATCAACCGACGATTTTCCTGTTCCAGCTGCTGCTGGTAAGTCGCCAGCTGCGTTTCGGTAAGACGATCCTTTTCTGCCAATAAATAATCGCCGGTATCGGGATCACGAAAACTTACGAACTTAGCCTTTGAGTTTTCTACAAAATCAAGGAAGGGTGCCATTACAATTTTATATTCCAGTCCTTTACTTTTGTGAATGGTTACAATGTTCACTGCTTCTTCATCACTCTCCACCCGTTGTGCGTATTCATCGCCTTCTGTGGCCATGCCGTCTATGCCTCGTTTGAGCCAGGATATAAGATCCCGCATAGATAAATTTTTGCGGCTCTGCACCTGGTGTACCAGCTCTGTAAGCTGGTATAAATTAGTGATGATGCGTTCTCCATTTGCAGGGTGAACTTCCAGCAGTGTATTACGAACGCCGAAGTCTGTAATGAACTCCATAATGGCGGTGTAGGCTCCATCCTGTTGCCAGAGGTCCCTGTATTTGCCGAAGAGTGTAATAGTTGCTTCATCGTCTAATAGCAGGATCGTATGAATATCAAAACCAGTGAAGGAGGACAGTAATGCACGATTGATGGTAGATCTGTCCGGTGTTTCCATAGCTTCCAGCAGGTGCAGCACTTGTGGGGCCTCCGGAGAATCCAGTACCTTGGCGTCGTCTATGGTGACAGCAGGGATGCCCAGTTGCGCCAGCTTATCTTTCACTGATTTGCCTTCTTTACCGGTGCGTACCAGTATCCCAATATCAGCAGGTGTGATCCTGCGGGCGCCTTTATCGTTGACTATGCGATAAGCCGAATCCTGTAGCAGCAGAGCCGCCTGTGCAGCCACTGCTTCACTGATCTGGTCTTTATTGGAGGAAGTGAATACGGTAATGGGTACTGCTTTGTGATCGCCCTTGAACAAATGGCCTTTGTTATTATCCAGCGGGCTGTCTACATTAATGTATTCAATGCTATCACTTTCTCCGGCAAAATCAAATGTATCGAAACCGGCTACTGGCTTAAAGAAGCAGTTCATAGCGGTAACCATGTTTTCTGCGGAGCGGAAATTATGATTCATGCTATATAAATGCTGCACGCCGTTGCGGGCATTAAAATAAGTAGAAATGTCTGCTTTGCGCCACGCATAGATGCTTTGCTTGGGGTCGCCGATGTAGAACAGGATGGTGTTTTGACCGAATGCTTTATCGAAAATTTCGAACTGTTGCCGGTCGGTGTCCTGAAACTCATCCACAAAAACCGCCTTATATTTTTGTTGCAGCACCTCTGTCAGTTGCGGATTATCTCGTTTCACAAGTGCATTATGGAGGTTGCTGATGAGGTCATCATAACTCAGCATATTGCTGCGTTCCTTGAATCCGTGCACGCCCTCTCCTACTTCTTTGATGGCCATGCAGCACAGTTGCCGCCGGATGGAGGCTATCAGCTCCCGGAGTGCGCTACTGATATCATTTACGCTATCTGACTGGTCTAAAATTTCCGGAAATAATTTCTGGATATAACCTGCGCTTCGCTTCTTTTCTATCTCTGCTACAAATGCTGCCGGCGTGGCAATCAGCCCTGATAGCGCTTTTTTAGCATGTGTATTTGATTCACAGGTGTTCCTGAGATCCGCCGCGTTGGCAGTGATATAGCTATGAAGCGATTCCTGTGCCTGTAGCTCTTTTGCTGCCAGATCATTTAATATGGTTATCCAATCATCCTGTTGTGAAAGGCTGATGTCGTAGTTGTCATCTTCATTAAATCCGATATATTTTTTCCCGCTGAGATGTTCCTGCAATACTTGCTGGATATCGGTTCTCATCTCTTCATACCAGATCTTTTCCAGCAATGCGATTGGTAGCGTGGTTACATTTTTACGCCAGAATTTATTGAGCTCATCTTCAATAACAGGCGTTATATCCGGCACCATCTCCGCGCCAAACAGCTGGTTGGTTTCAAATGCAAACTCATTCAACGTTTGCTGACAGAAGCTATGGATGGTAAGTACGGCTGTTTCATCCAGCAGCAGTATGGCATCGCGAAGCTGTTGCTGCACGGGAGTGGGATTATCGAGGTCAATAACATTCAGCACCACATCCATGATGTTTTCATCTTTGATGGGTTGTCCCATGCTCACTTTATACGCCTGACGGATAAATAAACGAATACGTTCTTCCAGCTCAGCTACAGCGGCTTTGGTAAAGGTTACCATCAGAATTTCTTTGATGGAAAGCTTTTGTTCCAATATTAACCGCAACACAAGAATAGCAATAGAATAAGTTTTACCGGTACCTGCACTGGCCTCAATGAGGTTACTGCCTTCCAGTGGTACTGTAGCCGCTTCAAACTTTTTATATTTATCTATATCAATCATTTTCCGTTTTCTGTTTTCGCGTAATAAGCAGGGAAAATCTCTGCCAGCGGTGCTATCAGTAGCTGGCAAATATTTTTGTAAGCTGCCAGCACTGCTGCTTCATCAAAATATCCTTTTTCATATTCCTGCATGATATACAGATCAGATGATGGATATTGATAATTATTCAACTTGTTATCAATCATCTTTTCAAAACTACCAACATCCAGTGTGAGCAGATCTTTAGGTGTTGTTTCAAAATCAGGATAAAATGGAGCTATGCTATTAAAGCCTGCTTTATATACTTTGATAATTTCATTTAATCTTTTATAGGCTTCTTCCTGCGTCAATGGCAGGGAGAGAAAGGCATCCTCTTTTTTGGCACCTGAAATAAAATACATGCCGGAAAACGCGCCTGCGGCTGCTCCCGACAGATAACGGATATACGCTTCTACCAGGTACTTACTTTCATTTTTAGACCAGGACACCTGTATGTAGTTATCGTCGAATATATGATTGATAATACCTTTCAACAAGCTGTTATCAATATTCAGTTCAATGGAAACGCGTTTTTCCGGAGCCCCCTGTGTGCATGCTTTATACAGATTACGTACCGGCATCACCATGCCTTCTACCTGGTGAATGGCTACTGCAGCCATATTGCTGAGTGGTAGCTCTCCTTTTTTTACCAGCACTGTTTGCATGGCCTCCGCATCAATATTGGTTACCGGAAGTAATTTGTTTTTAACAGACCATTGCTGCAATTTATTCAGACTGAAAATTTCTGTTTCGCTTAATAGTATTTGTTCATCATTGTAATAGATGCCCAACACTTTGTTGTAATACGCTTTGAAAGGATTTTTAAAGAAGCTCACCAGTTCATCTACCGTGATTTCTTCAAAAGCAAAAGGATCTGTTATCTTCTTTGTATTGATAACAGATTTTTTAGCAATAAGGTTCGTATTCAGATAACTAAAAAGACGCTTGTTATTGACTGCATATTTACGGCTGAAGCCCTGCAGGGGCTGATGTGTAACCAGTTGACTGCGCACTATTTCCGGAGATGTGGTGCCGGCTTCTATATAATCTATCAACTCATCTACCAGGGCAGACGGAGGCAGTATCGTATTATCTTTCGCATTTTTACCTACGTAGCTGATGTATAAATATTGTTGGGCAGATAGTACTGTTTCCAGGAAAAGATGTTTATCATTTTCTTTCACGTTACGATCGCCGCGCTGCCGGTTTTGCTCCATAATATTGAAGCTGGATTTATTTTCACGACGGGGGAACTTGTCGTAGTTAAGCCCCATTAACGCCACTACTTTAAAAGGAATACTACGCATGGGGATGAGTGAACAAAAGGTAATACCACCGTTCACAAAAAGTCCTGCCCGTGTGGTGCCCGTGAGGGTTTCCAGGAAACTATGACTAAATACCTCAAACGCTACTTTATCACTCATGAACTCATTCAGTGCATTGTAGGTGGTGAGTTCTTTCATGAGTGTGGTATAATCCTCATCAATTTCTTCCAGTGGCTCATATACGAGGTTGTGCAGTACACGTTCTGTATATGCTACCCATTCTACAATACTGCGTGGGCGCTGCCTGTCGAGGATAGATGAAATCAGCACTTCTGCAAAATGACAAAAACGGATGGTTTCATGCGCATCGCTACCTTCCAGCATATCCAGCGGGAAGAAGCTGTCGCTACCTTCTCCGTATTCTTCTTCCCCACTCATACAAATGCCAAACATGATTCGTTGTAATCCATAACGCCAGCTTACAAAACGGGTCTGATCTTCTATATTACCATCTATCCCGAAACGAATATTTGCGGCTTGTACTATGGAACGTATGCGTACCGGGTCGTGCAGCGCAAACCGGTTGCGGATATAGGAAAAGTCCAGCAGCTGCATCACTGTTTCTGCTTTGAAATTTTCCTCATTCATGGTCAGGATAGCATGGAGGGCATTAAAGAGGTTATCGTTATCGGTATAACTTTCATCTGCAATAGTATACCTGAACTTATAAGGTGCGTTGTTGAATACTGCTTTGATATAAGGTGCATAAGCATCTATATCGCTTACCATGACTACGATGTCGCGGGGCGAAAGGGCTTCCTGTCTTTGATCTACCAGGTGTACCAGGTGATTGTACAACACTTCCACTTCGCGGGCTACCGTATAACAGGCGTTGATGATAATGGAGCCATCTGTAACATCTTCGCTGCTTAGCGGATTTCTTTCTGTAGTAGCAGCAGAAAAAATATCATGTTGAATTTTATGCAGTAGATTATCCGGTGTTGGTTCTTCGATGCCACTTTCTTCATAAGCGTTTATAAAAGCATCATAAGCAAAGAAAAGTCCAAAGCTATTTTGTATCACTTTTCCCCAGCCTGTCAGCAAAGCATTACCTGCATTGGTTTCGGAGAGGTCTTTTAATTCCTTTTGCCGCCACCGGGCCAGTTGTTTTTCGTTGCGGTCTTCAAACCAAAATACGACCGGTGCCGGGTTGATGATATGAAAGTATACATCAATGAAAGCAGACAGCTCATGTAAAATTTTTACGTGATAAGCCGTGATGATAGATAAGCCAAACAAATGAATAGCAGGCATCCTGGCGGGCAGTCCAGATTTATGGCCATTGGTGTGCAACGCGTCGAGGATAAAGTTTCCTACGATGGTTTTATCTGGCAGGGCGCCACCGGACAATAGCTTCACTTTTACCCACAGCCATTGCTGCCATTGGGCAGTAGCTAATGCCGATGCATCTGTATTGGTCCATTCCTGGATCATTTCCGGGCGATATACCTGGTACTGATCAAATAGATCCGCTACTTTTTCGGCCAGGGCCATGCGCTTTAAGTCGCTCTCAGGGCCGTTATCCACATAATAATCTGCTACTGTAGGATATTTTGCAATAAATTCTTCCTGTCCCAGCAGCTTGAATACCAGCCAGCTGAGGTTTTGTGGTGAAAGGACTTCTGTATAAGGTCCGCCCAGAATAATGTATAGCTGATGCAGTAAATCGTTGGGTTTCATGAAGCGGCAATTGGCCGCAATACCCAAACGTGATGCCAGCTGGAGTTTCAGCCAGTTGTTCATCCCTTCTGTTTGGGTAATGATATAATGTGGTTGAAATACACTGTTGCCCGCATCCTGCAGGTTTTGTGCTAATCCTGCAGCAAGACTATTCAGTGAATTGGAAACCTTGAGAAACAATGCCATTGCTTAGTACGTTTTATTTAATTCCCTGCCGTTTCATCTTCTTTAAAACGTGCTGCTATGCCTGATGCTCTTTCCACAAAACGCTCTGCTGCCAGGAGTATTACCTCAGTAGCACCCTGCACATATACTTTTTGTTTAGCGCGACTCACTGCGGTGTACAATAATTCCCTGGTGAGAATAGGTACATCGGTAGCATCCGGTAGTACCACCAGTACTTCTCCGAATTCAGAGCCCTGACTTTTATGAATGGTCATGGCAAAAGCGGTTTCTGCCTGGGTGAGATAGCCGGGCAGCACAGCTTTCAGCGCTCCGCTGCTGTCTTCAAACCAGGCCATTAATACCCCGTTTTTATCGGCCCGTATAATGCCTGTATCGCCGTTAAATAACCCATGCTCATAATAGTTGCGGGTAAGAATAACAGGACGGTTCTCATAAAATTCTGCATTTGCCAGCAGGAGCTTTTTATCGTATAAATATTTTTCAATGTGCTTGTTGATGGCGTACAATCCTTGTGGTCCCTCCCTGATGGCGGTGAGTACGCGTTGTGCATTCAGGAGTTTGAGTGCCGTAGCAATATCTTTCTCTTTAATAAAAGAAGCATAACCGGCAATAAATCCTTCAAACAATTTTATTGAAGCAGATGGGTCGATGATAACCTGTTCATCTGCCGAAGGCTTAAAAAATTCTTTAATCACCGCTACATTATTCGAGATAACGGCCCTGCTGAATTTGCCGATGCCGGTATGCCCGGTGAAACGATGACTGCGTCGCAGTTCCACCAGGTGCTGAAATAATGGATGATGGTAATCGTTCCGCTCCTGGCTGGCCGGGATGCGACGGTGAGCATCATCAATAAACTGGTTGATAAATTGTATGCGCTCCGCAGAGAACAGGTTCAGGCTTTCCTGCGCCTGACAAAGGTCCCCGAACAAACTACCGGCTTCAACGGAAGCCAGCTGGTCTTTATCACCCAACAGGATGAGGCGTGTATGTGGAGGAATAGCATCCATGAGTTTGGCAAACAGCGCCACATCTATCATAGAGCATTCATCTACAATTACCACATCGTAGTTGAGGGGATTGTCTTTATTATGCCGGAAGTAAGGGCTATCCCTCACCGACTTCAACAACCGGTGAATAGTGGACGGTTGCAGGTGTTGGAATTTTTCCGCAACTGGTGCAGCTACTTCAATGGTGGTATTGCGCAGGCTCTCAGCCATGCGGGCGGCAGCTTTACCCGTAGGTGCTGCCAGGGCCACTTTCAAGCCGGGATCGGTTGCAAAAAGGATGGCGAGGATTTTAGCTACTGTGGTAGTTTTTCCTGTGCCTGGTCCGCCGGTGATAATTGTAAAGTTATTTAATACGCCTGTGATAGCGGCTGCCAGCTGCCAATCTGTTGGATCATTACCATCATTTGTAATGGTGGCAGCGGCAAACAGCTTGCTGATCAGCGTTTGCTGGCTTTGCAATAAAGCTGTTCTTTCCGGCAGCAGTGTTTTTTCTACTGCCAGAAATTGTTTTATGCGTTGAAGAAAATGTGTCTCGTATCTGAAATATCGTTGAAAGTATAGTCTGTTCTGATAACACACAAAAGGCTGCATATCGTTGCCATGCTGGCCTACCAGGGGGATAGCGGCGAGTGCGCCGGCGCCGTTTTCCGGTTTGTCGTAATAGGGTGGCAATACGTCCTGTTCTGCTTGTATTTTATCAAGATGCAGACAGATATGACCTTCACTCAGTTTTTTGGACAACAAGTAAGCATAAGGCTTCAGTGCCGGTACATCAAAATACTCGGCAAACTGCTGGTGTACATCGTTCAGGGTGGAGAGGTTTCGCATTCTTAATAATACACTTGAAAAGATCAAAGTACGACATTTTCCGCGTGATCTGAAAGGGAGAATACTGTTATATTGTTTTTAGTAAATTAGCGGCTCAAATAGATTGTATATGTCATCCAGGATAGTAAAGCAGGTAATAGTGATGCGCAAGGATCTTAATATGCGTAAAGGTAAAATGATAGCACAGGGCGCGCATGCTTCCATTGCGTTTCTTACGCGTCACGCTACCATCGACGGGCATACGTTACAAACGAACTTAAGGAATCCGGAAGAAGTAGCCGAATGGATGACGAAGGGGTTTACAAAAATTTGTTTATCGGTAGATTCAGAGGATGACCTGGACCGCATTTACCAACAGGCCATTGAAGATGGGCTGAATGCTACGCTGATCACTGATTCCGGGCTAACGGAATTTGGTGGTGTACCTACAAAAACATGTTGTGCGATCGGACCTAATTCAAATGAGGAGATAGACCGGATTACAAAAGATTTGAAATTGCTGTAGTTAATCTTCTTCCGTAACATTTATTTCCGCTACGCGGCCTACTTGTCCATCTTCCAGTCTAACCTTGATACCACGTGAGTGGTAAGGTGCTGAAGTGAGGATATCCTGTACAATACCGTATGTCAATTTATTGGTGCGCTGGTCTTTCTTCAGGATGATGGCTACTTCCAGGCCAGGGTATATATCGCTTCTGTTACGTCCGTGCATATTTGTTGATATTAGAAAAGAGTCAGCCGCAAAGCTAACTCTTTTCTGAAAATTTATTTAGAGATGAAGATTTGTATGAGTTGATCAATCAATACACCATTTCCGCTTCCGCGCTGAGCTATCACTTTTGCAATACCAACTGATGAGTTATCGAACGCCAAAGCTATAAGCGCTTAATGTCAGTTTCGTTGAGATATGGTCAGGGATACTACCTAAAAACTTAGATTCCCTGGTTATAGTTTAATTTCTTACCTTTTGATTGATTGTTTCCTCCTATTAAGACTCCCCAAAATTCTTAAACTTTAAAAAGCTCCCCATGAAAAAGTTTATTCTTTTTACGTTGCTTATTCCGCTGATGGGAATGGGACAAAAGAATGTTCTCAATGCAACAAGAGTTTTTCCAAAAACAGACAAGGTTTTAGAGTTCGAAAAAGCATTAATGGCTCATGCGAAGAAATACCACAAAGGCGATTGGTCATGGCGGGTATATGACATTCAGTCGGGGCCCGATGCCGGAGGGGTCCATATTACAGAGGGACCAAGCAGTTGGGAATCTCTTGACTCACGAGGGAACCTTGGTGCTGAGCATAATACTGATTGGAATAAAGCGGTAGCTATTTACCTTACTGACAGAGGCTCATCTGCCTATTTTGATTACAATGACTCGCTTAGTACTGTAAAACTCTCCGATTGGGCTGATAAGATTGTGATTAATCACATGTATCCCAAGCCAGGCATGATTGGAGATGTAATGGGCCTCGTAAGCAAATTAAAGAAAGTGTGGATAGAAGGGGATGAAAGTGTTGCCGTTTACCAGGCAAATAGTTCTGGTGGGCCGCAGATTATAACTGTAACCAGGCTTAAGAAGGGCTTAAAAGAATTAGCCCCCACGTACAGGAAACCACTTCCTGAAAGGTTTAATGCGATCTATGGGGACGGTTCATGGGATCATTTTCTACAGGATTATGCAAAATGTGTTGGAAACCGGTGGAGTGAAATCCTTATTTATCGTCCTGAGCTGAGTTCAAAATAAAATAGTTGTTTACGGTCTTTAGGTTATAGGAGGAGACAGGACTCGAATCTGCATGCTTGTTTTTTAAGTTTTAAGTACAAATAAAAAGCCCCGCAAGAGATTGCGGGGCTTCTGTTATATCGAATTTGTTGTTTCAGCTATTATAACATGCCCTGTTCCGTGTGGAGCATTGCAAAGAAGTGGATGAAACTTTAGTACTTCCAAATATTTTTTATAACCAGATAAAAAAGTAAATGTGATGTGCGATCATTTTTACTATTATTTCTTTCATTTTATCAGATGATTTTTTATGCTTTATAGGTGATCAAATTCTTAAGTAAAATTGGCGATTCTTAATACTTTCCTATTAAATATTTGCTTAACATCTTGTTAACTACAACCTCTTCGTTTACATTTCATTTACATTTCAAAATATTAAGGATTAGCAACTTAGATATTTCATAAACTTCTAAAACTTTGTTTAGATTCCATTGTATTTCAAAGAGAAAATATCAAATTTACATTTTGAGTTACAAAATAATTCCTGGGTGTTTCTGTTGATATTTGGTGTTGCATTTAACCTGGAATATCAGTGATTATTATCATCCTCATTATTTACTTTATTAGTTTCAGAAAACATCTTTTTGAATGCATTGGAATAATTATTCACCCCCATTTAATATTAAACAATCTGATGAAACACACCATTCTTCATGCGGATGACGATACCATGTTCTCCCGTATGGTTAAGCTAGTTTTGGAACAAGGCGGCTTTGAAGTGCATAATGCGTATGACGGAGAAAGTGCCTGGATGCTTTTTAATAAAATGAGTTTTGATAGTTGCCTCCTGGATATAAGGATGCCTGGTTTAAATGGAATTGATCTGGGAGAAAGAATAAGGAATGCTGATAAGGAGGTGCCTATTATATATTTATCCGGGGAAGATCCTGTGCTGGTTGAAAAAGAAGTGTTTGGGAGAGGCGGTGGTAATGGTTACGTCAGCAAATCTTTCAGGATGAAGGATTTAAAGACCCTGTTAAATAAGCATCTTGACATTCACCAAAAACAATTTAAAAAATGGATATGAGTTATAAAAATAAAATGCCTGAATTTAAGTTGGAGGAATTTATTAGACCACTTACGCCTACCGAAGGTAGATTATTTCGTACTTTATATAGAAACCACGGGAGGATAGTGCTCAAGGCTGATATTTTTGAAGAAGTATGGGGATGGGAAGCACAAGACTCTTTGTATGTTTATATAGGAAGATTAAAGAAAATTCTTAAGCGGTATCCCCATTTGACTATCGAATCAATTTCCCGTAAAGGCTATAGATTAATGATAAAATAGCAGCTATGAATTAACCTTTAATTTGAATGCATGAAAGTAATTTTTGCAAAACTAAAATGAACAAAATAGTTTGAGTTCCTAATCATTTATTTGCCTATATTCGTTACATATCTTCTAAACCCAAAGAAGAGCCGTTAACCGTAACCATATTTTTTACTTCTAAAAACAAATATCATGAAACTCCACAGAACATTACATCATCCGGATGGTGGGCGTTCATTAGCTGATTATGAAATAAGAGATGACAGGATTTATACTACGGTACACCACGCCAGTGGTTCCAGTGCTTTGCCATGGTTTGAAATAAGGGAAAATAAGGTGTATCCTACCGATCATCATCCGGAAGGCAGGAGTGCATTTCCATGGTTTGAAATCAATGGCAATAATATCACGCCGTCTGTTCATCATCCAAAAGGATCAGACGGGATGCCCTGGTATCAGATCCAATAAACCCCTGCGATATTTCAGTAGAACGCCCGGTCTTGTTGCTGGGCTTTTTTGTTTCCCTATGTCATTTTCTGATCATCGAAATAGCTACCAGTATAACGATGATGCTAAATACAAACAGTTGGGTCCCCCTGTAGATTCGGGTATCTATTTTATCACTGTTAGTTGGCCACCACACGCCAATAAGAAAAGCAATGAATTGCGTTGGGAGTATGGCTATAAAGGGAATGAGCCAGATATAAATAGAAGATAAAGCACGGGTTACAGATCCCTGGTGAAGAACTACATAGACCAGTAAGGTAACCAGATAGATAATGTAAATAACAGATAGTTCTATTAGTCTTTTTCTCATAGTGGGCATAAGGATGGTGCACTGTAAGCTAATAATTATTGAGTTGTTTTTTATGTTTTTTTGAGAGATATTATTGCTGTGGATATAAGAATGTTGGATATGTAAAAATTTCGAATTTATATTCAATGAATGAAAATGGTTTTATAATTATCAAAATGAACAAAAAGGTCTTTTCGCCCCTGCCCTCTTTCTCCTACATTCGCCCATATTTTCATCACCAAAACTGATTTCTTATGGGAACCCAAAACCAAATTTCCATTGTCATCCCGGCGGATGTATTACAACAATCATTTGAACACCTGCAGGCGGTAAGTAAATTGTTACAGCCTTATCTTCATGCCTTAACGAGCACTGATCGCCAGGGGTTGGCGAAAATGGGAGATAAAACCATTCCTTTTGTATCCAAGAACCTGGATTACAGCAAGAGTAATCCTTATTTCACTCCTGCTTACATGGATGTAACTGAGCTGGAAAAAGACCTCAATATAGCTGCTGGTCTCACTCCATTGTTGCGCATATGTGAGCAGCTTGCCAGCAACCTGGATGACACCATTATGCTGAGCGGCAGCGAAGCTTATGTAGCGGCATTGGCTTATTACAACACTGTAAAACAAGCCGCCAAGATGAGTATACCAGATGCAAAACCCATTTTCGAGGATTTACAGCAGCGTTTTCCGCGTACATTAAAAGCAAAAGTACCTAACGAACAAGCTGGTAATTAGTATTTTATATAAGGTGGCGGCCAGGTTTTAATGGCTTCAAGGGGTAAATAGCTCTTGAAGCCCCTTTTTACCTGGCAATTTTGACCTTTGGGGTCAACACGCTTACTTCTTGACTACCTATTTGATACTAAAACATACAAGCGTTGACCCAAAACATCCAATTTTTATCTTCTGCTGTCAAATCAAGATGTTTTTAGCAGGTAAAATCGTTTACCCCAAAGCGATTTTGACCTTTCAGGTCAACGCTTGTATGTTTCAGGTCAAAGTTTTGAAGTCAGCACTCAAAGCTTGTCGTTAAAAGGTTGGTGCGCTAACTGCTGCCGTTAAAATCAGGAGGCCAATACTACCAACTCCCTGTTTTCCCCAATCAGTTGCTGGCTTGGTAGTTTTGTGAAACTAAGTATATAATTAGCGTCCAATAAACGGAGCAGTTCATTATAGAGTAAAAGCAAATCAGCCCGGTTTTGTGCGTCCTCGTATTGGGTGTCTTCTGCAGCCAATGTTTCCGAAAGCCACAGCCATAATATTTGGCGTGCAGTAGCAGGTGGAAATAGCTCACAGAAGCGGTCCACAGCGAGCATGGGATCAGCAGATTCCTGCGCGTTAAGGTGAGAATAATGAAAGAAAGGTGTTGTGGATAGTTGCGAGGTTTGCATAACAATAGATTTTTATGGTTTAAGTCAAATTTACATAAAAATATCAGTATAAAGGCTATTAAATGCAGTAATTAATTTAAAAATATATATATAAGGGCTATTTTGTAGAATCATAATGAGAATTATTCTGCATAAATTGATGAAAAATATGCTTTTAAAGCCTTTTTATGAGTGATAAAGTATTCAATAGAATAAAAGCAGTATTGGCTGAAAAAGGCAGAGCAAATAAGTGGTTAGCTGTGGCTGTGGATGTTAATATAAACACTGTGTCTAAATGGTGTACTAATAAAATACAACCTTCTGTTGAAACATTATTTGAGATTGCTGAGGCGCTGGATGTGGAGGCGCGGGAGTTGTTGGTGACCAGGAAGAAGTCATAACTGCTGTTTATTTTTTAGAATGATTGTTCTTCTTGTATTCTCTCTTATCATATGTTCAAAAATCAACTCGACCTTTTACGTCAACAAATTCCAATCGGAATACACCATGCAATCAACCTGCTTGATAAAACCAATGGAGATATAGCGCAGGCAAAAAGCCTTTTTGAGGAAGAAATAGTAAATATCATCATTAATAAGACTTCCGTTTTACCTGAAGTAGCAAAAAGACACCTGATAAAAAACGGCTATGATATTTCTAAAACACTGATAAGTATTGACGAAGAACGTTTTACTTTAACAGAACTTATTCTTCATAAAACAAAGAACAACAAAGAGGACGGTTTATATAAAATAGCGTATGCAATTGAAGAAAGGGAAAATCTGAAACGGAATTTTTGGTTGTCATTCGAAAGCCTGGGTAACCTAAATGCTTATCAATATTGCATTGTAACAATATGTGAGTGGCTGGAATATGAAGACTATGAAAATTTTTCCTCTGCGCTTTATTTTTATGTTGATATTGTAACAAACGAAATAGAAATAAAATTATCGCTTCCTCAAGTGGCAAATTATATCCGTCGGGCAAAACAGCGAAGAGAAGAAATTTTAGCGTTGTACAAAGAAAAGCAACAGGATAAAAACTTTATCCTCGTAGGTGAATTTGTGGAGCGTGATAAAGAGTATAGAAAGAACGAAGATGCATTTCATAAAGAGCGAACGCTAATTATAGATCGACTTCATGACTTGGTGATGAAAAATGTGAGTAGATTTCCTTGATGAAATACAGATAAAGTCTTCTGTTGAGACCTTGTTTGAGATTGTCTGGGCGCTGGATGTGGAAGCAAGAGAGTCTCATAATAAGGAAGAAGTCATAAAGTAAGCCTATTTTTGCTATTGATACTATATTTTATTAATCCGTGTATTGTTCGCAGCAGTTGTATAACTATCCCCTCCATGGCAGATGTACATAATAAGGAAACGAGGAGTTATAATATGAGTCGTATTAAAGGCAAGGATACAAAGCCTGAAATACTTGTAAGGAAATTTCTTCATGCAAGTGGTTTTAGATATAAACTTCATGTAAAGGAATTACCTGGTAAGCCTGATATCGTTCTTCCAAAATATCAAACAGTAATATTTGTACATGGTTGTTTCTGGCATGGTCATGATGGGTGTAAGTATTATGTTGTTCCTAAAACAAGATCTGAATGGTGGCTAAATAAGATTAATGGCAATATTGAAAATGATAAAAAAAACAAGAATTTTTTAATTAAATTGGGATGGATCGTTATTGATATTTGGGAATGTGAATTAAAGCCCCAGAATATTCAACAAACTCTTGTTAACTTGCCCCCTAAAATACTATCTTTTATAGATGAATTACATTGATTTATTTGCAGGCGCCGGAGGCTTATCAGAAGGGTTTCTCAGGCAGGGATATAATCCCATAGCGCATGTGGAAATAGATGAAGCTGCCTGCTATTCTTTAAGAACGCGTGTAGCATATCATCATTTAAAAAGAAAAGGGAAGTATGATATCTATGTGAAATATCTTAAAGGTGAAATTACCCGCAAAGAATTGTACAAAGAAATTCCAGAACATTTATTGGATAGCGTAATTAATCTACCTATTGGTGCGGAATTTAATGATAAAATTTATCGTTTAATAGATAAAGAACTCGGTGATAAGCAGGTTGACCTGATAATAGGCGGTCCACCTTGTCAGGCATATTCAGTTGTTGGCAGAGCAAGATCTTCAACAGGGATGAAAGGCGATCGGAGAAATTATTTGTATGTGCCTTATGCGAAATTTCTTGATAGATACAAGCCCAAGATGTTTGTTTTCGAAAATGTTTGGGGAATTAAATCTGCTGGTGGTGGTATATATCTTGAGAATATGGAAAAACTTTTCCTTAAGAAGGGATATAAAATGCAGTTGTTTGAACTGGAAGCAAATCATTTTGGAGTACTGCAAAACAGAAAGAGAATAATAATTATAGGTTGGCAGGAAGGATTTGATCTTGTATTACCAGATTTGAAGTCTGTTCGTATTGAATCAGACTTTAAGGTAAGGGATATTTTAAAGGACTTACCAAAGATCCCGGCTGGTGGTGGTAAAGACAAATATCAGCTTTATAAGGGGAAATCAAATGACTATCTGGAAAAGGGAATGATCAGAAACGGAATCGATATTTTAACACAACACATTTCAAGGCCTAATACAGAACAGGATAAGGAAATTTATCGCATAGCAGTAACAAGGTGGAATGAAAGTCAACAAAGATTAGATTATAATGATTTACCGGAAGAACTAAAAACACACAGTAATCGTTCTTCTTTCTTTGATCGCTTTAAGGTGGTAGCTGCGGACTTGCCATGGTCTCATACTGTTGTCGCTCATATTGCGAAGGATGGGCATTACTATATACATCCTGATATTGAACAAAATCGCTCGCTAACTGTTAGAGAAGCTGCAAGATTACAATCGTTTCCTGATGATTACTATTTTGAAGGTGTAAAGGAAGGTGGTAGCAGAACAGCTGCATTTAAACAGATAGGGAATGCGGTGCCTCCTTTAATGGCTGCCGAGATAGCCAAGAGAATTAAGAAACTTATTAAAGCCTGTACTGTTGATTAAATAATTAAAATAATTGTGAATGCCCGACCACGTTGAATTAATTCCCTCTCCTGCCCTTTTTATTAAATCAATAGCTGAACAAGGTTATACGCTTTCAACTGCTTTAGCGGATTTGATAGATAATTCTATTACTGCTGGTGCTACCAGAGTTGAGATCTTATTTAATAAAAAATCATTGCCGCACCAATTACTTATTGCAGATAATGGTGGTGGTATGGCATCAGATCAGCTTGTGGCGAATATGAGATTCCCCAGCAATGATCTTGAATTGGAAAGAGAGGGTGATGATTTGGGTCGGTTTGGCCTGGGGCTTAAAACAGCATCCTTCTCTCAGGCGAAGAAATTTGCTGTTATATCAAGAATGAAAGGCACAGAGAAGTTTAGTGGCAGAACCTGGGATCTTGATTATTTAAAAGATAATGGTTGGGCCCTGATTATTAATACGGATGATGAAGTTCAGGGATTTATTGATCAATATTTTTCTGATAATAAGAATTACCACAATCTTGATCCGTCTTTTTCCCCCAATACATTAATTACATGGAGTAATCTTTTTAAGCTCCGGAAGGCCAATGAACAGGAACTGGAAGATGAACTGAACGAAGTAAGAAACCATTTGTCGCTAATATTTCACAGGTATCTTGACTCAAGAAAGCTGATCATCAGACTTAATAATGAGATTATAAGCGGATTTAATCCATTTCCTCTTAACCAGTCTGATATTCAGAAGGTGAATGAGAAACATTGGTGGAGTGGAACGGACTATATTGATTTTCAAGGTATTATTCTACCTAAAAAAGCAATAGAAGAAAGTAAGAGAGGATCTTCGATATGGACTCCGCCAGGGAAAAGCCTTTTTGATATGGAAGGTTTGTTCGTTTATAGAAATGATCGCCTTATTCACTATGGTAGCTGGTTAAGGACAAGGAAAAAGTCAAACCTGTTAAGACTTGGAAGGGTAAGAATTGATATAAAAAATGACACTGATGCTCTTTTTCAGCTAAATGTGGCTAAATCATTTTTGAAATTACCTTTTGAGTTGAAAAAGGCTATGGTTGAAATGATAGGTGTGGTCGAAGCGCAATCCATAAAAGAATATAAGGAGAAAGTGACCGGAGAGATGGTGTTAAAGAATATCGGGTACCCTTCTGATCTACAGCTTATAAATAAAGTTATTACAGGTGCGGGACCCAAATTGAGAATAAATGAATCATTTTTACTTGTACGTCAGCTTCTGGAGAGTATTGGTGCTGCCGATAAGAATAAATTATTGATTCTCCTTCAGCTTATAGAAGGAAAGTTAAATGAAGTATGGGAGGCAGATTCGTCAGGGAGTGTTGTCGAAGAAAATGATTTTTCTCAGGAAGAAAAGGAAAAAATCTTAAATTTAAGACATTATTATATTGATGGAGGATTGTCAAAACAGGAAGTAGAGAAATGGCTACTTGATAATATTTCCCAATCCGCCGCTCAACAAGCCTATATTAAATCGTTAACCTAAAAAAATAACGTTATGTCCTGGGAAGGTATTTGCGATATTATTCTACCAAAAATGGAAAAGGCAAAACGAGATGATGGAGATGCCTTTACTGTATCCCGACTGGAGTCATTATCCCGGAATCATTTTAATGAATTGAAAGGAATCCCATATTTTCAGGATCATTTTGAAGGGCAAACTGAGGAGAACCTGCATATTTGGCTGAATAAAATCAATTCAAGATTAAAATCCATTATTGTTACTACTGCAGAACCAGATAACGTTCTTTCAGAATCAGAGGATTATTCAAGATGGCTGAATAAAGATCGAATAAAGGATGAAGAGTGGCATTACTGGTCACGTTATTATCAATATTTGAAGCGTATTGGAAGGCCGTTGGACGTTTTATCCAATACAGAAAAGAGTACATTTGAAATTATAGAGCGACTAGGTGACCCCAGAGCCGATATTCCTGAACTGCAGAAAGGACTCGTTTTAGGGGCAGTTCAATCAGGTAAAACAGCAAATTTTAACGGAGTTGTAAACAGGGCTATTGATCTTGGCTATGACTTAATTATTGTTTTTTCCGGTATAATGGACGATTTGCGTACTCAAACGCAGAGAAGGATTAACAGTGATGTGATTGGTTTGGGAAAGGTTGATAGTGGACAGCAAAATCAACCTGTAGGTGTTGGTTGCATAGAGAATTTCTCTAATTCAGGCATTTTTCAGATAGAATCCGTTACCTCTGAAGTTTTTGATTTTAATAAACGGGCTGCTGATTCTCATTTGGGTAATCGGAAAATAATGGTTTGTAAAAAGAACCACAGTGTTTTAGCTAACATTCTATACTGGATTAGAACCTCGATTGCACACGGACAGGATAGAATTGATAAATCGATACTTATTCTTGATGATGAGGCGGATAATGCGTCGCTCAATAATCTTGGGCATAAGGGAGTCGAGTATGCAAGCAAAATAAATGGACATATCAGAGCTTTACTGAATTTATTTAAGCGCCGGTCTTACCTGGGTTATACTGCCACTCCTTTTGCTAATATCTTACAGGATCAAAATGCAGAGAACATTGAAAAAAATGGTTGGGAGGTTAAATACAGAATTAATGGAGAAATAAAAATTTTAGGCTTTTCCCTGGCACCAAGTCTGTTTCCTGATAAATTCATTTATAAGCTGAATCCGCCTTCCAGTTATATAGGGCCAAAGCAGTTTTTCTCTTTTACAAGTGAGGAGTTAAATGATTTGAAACTACCTCTTATCGTAACTATTGAAGATCACAATCAACCAGCCCCTGATGCTGGTGAAAATGATTTTAATTTATCCCGTTCTATGCGGGATGCAATTGACTGCTTTATTTTGTCTATTGCCTTAAGGGAAAGTAGGAATGATATATTGAAAGATCTTCCAGGGTATACTTCTCACCATTCAATGCTTATTCACATCTCCCGGCTTATTGATGCGCAAAATGCATTGGCTGAAAACGTGAGTAAATATGTTAAATACCTTAGTGACAAAATTAACTTTGATGGATTAGATCAGGAGGATGGTATATACAAGAAGCTGGAATTACAATGGAATAGATTTTTTGAAGTAGAAGTATCAAGGATAAAAGAATATCTCCCGGCGGCCTATAATGCTGATGGGCTGATTCCTAAAAAGTACCAAGATATTTCTAAATTTTTGCCAAACGCTATATCTAATGTTGAGGTTAAAGCAGTAAACTCTAAAACTAAGGATAAGCTGGAGTATAAGGGTGCTTCAAAAAAATACATTGCTATTGGAGGTAATCGTTTATCAAGAGGATTCACGCTGGAAGGGCTCACTGTAAATTATTTTCTCCGTAGCACAAATTATTATGATGCACTGTTGCAAATGGGAAGATGGTTTGGCTACAGGCCCGGATACATCGATGCCTGCAGATTGTTTATTGATAAAGATACAGAAGAAAGGTATGACTTTGTAAATGAAACCTTGCATGAATTGGAAGTGCTGATTGAATCGATGGAGGCACAAAAGAAATCACCTAAAGATTTTGAGTTAAGAATTAAAAAACATCCTGGTGTTCTAAAAATAACAAGACCATCTATATTGAAAAATGGGAATGAGGTTAAATTTTCTTATTCCGCAAGTCATAAACAGTCTACTGTATTTAATCTTCAGGCAGATAATCTTCTTAGGTCATGGGCTGATTTTAGAAACCTTTATTCCTCCTTCACGTGGACCAATGATATTGGATTCTATAGAACTGAGGTTAACATAGATGACTTATTCAAGTTTCTGGATATTACTCTTGCCTTTAGTCCGGCACATTTAGATACTATTAATCTAAAGAGATATATTAAACTTTGTAATGAACATGGAAAGTTAATGAAATGGACTATTGCAATTAAAAGAGGGGGAAGTAAAAAGAGATTTAAGCATAAAGATTTAGATATTACAGGGACAATAAGACGTGGCCCCCAAAAAGAAGAGCCTGTTTCTAAATACTACAATAGCTTAAAAGGTGATAAGCTTGAATTTACAGCCGCGCAGAAATCGAAGAATATTATTACCTCCGGCACTGATGAAAGTTTGGGGCTCGATATAACTACCAAAAAAGAAGCGGAGAATAAATTCAGAGAATTTAAGAAAGGTAGGTTTATAGAAAGAGGGGAAAGTCTTCAGAATGCAATAGATATGGCTAATAAAATTACAATTCCGGGCCATATTTTCTATGATTTAAGGTCTGATTCAGAAGGTTTATTACTTGTTTATTTGATTGATATTCAAGAAATCTTCTCACCACACGATGAATTACTTGGTGCCGCAAAGAGAAACGGGATACAATCTCTTTTTCAGGAGGTGCCATTAATTGGCTATGCTTTAAGCTTCCCCAAAATTATAAATGATCCAGGTGGAGAGTATGATTATGTCGCAAACAAAGTTGCAATTGTGGATGATGAAGAAATTAAAGCTGAATTATCTGAAGATGAATTACCAGATGATGATTATTCAGAGGCCATAAATCTTATTTAATTTATGATTCTAAAGTGGGATGAGCTTAAGGACGCCAATGCATCTGGTTACCGTCAATTGAGATTCCCGGTTCACTGCGAACATGAGATATATTATGCAATTGATCCAACTGGTAACAGATGTATCCTTTTCTATATCAATGATCGGAACCACTCCGATATGATACGTGATAACTCTTTTAAGAATATTAGTCTTGAGACAAAGAAGATCTATTCAAAGGCTGTCATTGTATTAACGCTGTTGGATAATGGCTTCTCTGATATTTTTGATTATTTTATTGGTTCAATATTGGAAAGTCTCGTCGATGTAACCACGGAGTCTGTCGCTATAGATAGATATCTGCAATGTTATAATAAGTGGGTTGAGCTTTTTCATGCAACCTCTTCTGGCCTTAAAGAGAAGGATGTTATAGGTTTAATAGGAGAATTGCTGATGTTTGAGCATGTATTAAATTATAGCGGAGCTTCAGCAGTTGATGTTATTAATTCCTGGCGAGGGCCTTATGGCAAAGGGCACGATTTTGAACTCGGAGGCACATTTATTGAAGTTAAGGCTATTGATAGGAATAAACAGCTAGTCAATATCTCTAGTGAATATCAACTTGATTTCTTATCCCATCAAACACTGTTTTTGGTAGTTTATGAGCTGGAAGCATCTACAGATGAGAATTCCTTTACAATATCTGCTTTGGTAAGAAAGATTGCTGATTTGCTGAGATCCGGGTCCGTAATTAATACTGAAGGATTTTGGAAGGCATTAAGTAAAGCAGGTGTAAATTTAACAAATATACATGAGTATGATATGTTCACTTTTAAGCTTTCTGAATGCATTATTTATAAAGTTGATGCTGAAAAGTTTCCTTCAATAAAAAGATCAGCCTTACCTGATGCAATAGTAGATGTTAAGTATCGATTATCACTTGATGCAATAAGTGAGTTCAAATTCCCTAATATTTTTTAATCGTGCGGTATGACAGTTAATGATTTAGTAGAATATAATCAATCTTTGATCGAACAAATTACAACAGAAGAAAATACTGTTGACCGATATGAGTTATTGGATTATGTTCTTCCTTTTCTAAATTCCTCACGACTTACAGATTCGGAGAGTTACTCCCCGTCTTTCTTTTCTTTACCTGTTGAGAATACAGAAGTAGATGCATATCTGATAAATGAAACAGGAGAGCGGCTTCAGTTATTTTTGACAAATTTGATTCTTACCAAGGGAAATGATAGTTTGTTGATTACCAAGTCTGATTATTATAAAAATCTGTTTTTAAAATTGAAGAATTTTTCTAAAAAAGCTTTCAATAATAATCTGTCCGCAATTCAGGAAAATGATCCATGTGCGAGTTTAATAAAATCATGTGTTAATGAGGATTTTATTGAGCAAATTGATACAATTGAAATGTTTATCATTACAAATGGGATCTCAATTGAACCAAGGGGAAATGAGCCTTCTCTGAAAGTTTTTCAATTCTCTGAAGAGGCAATAAATGTTAAATACAATTTATCAGGTAAACCCAAAACAAAAAAAATCGATATAAAATTTCAATTAATTGATTTAAATAAAATTTACAATTATATATATTCTGAAACTCAGGGAGATCCTCTGGTAATCCGCTTTGATAAGCCTCTTAAAGCGCTTAAAGCGGCAAATGAAAAGCACTACGAATCTTATCTGTCCGTGATACCTGCTGAGGTTTTGGCAAAAATATATAAAAGCAATAGCACAAGATTATTGGAGCGAAATGTGCGGTCCTTCTTATCATTCAATGTTGTGAATAAGGAAATGAGAAAGACTATTAAGGAAGAGCCAGAGAAATTCATGGCTTTTAATAATGGTTTGACAATAACTGCTACTGAAATAAAGGGAAAGGAAGTCGGGGGAATGTACCATATAGAAGAATTGACAGATTTTCAAATTGTTAATGGAGGGCAGACTACTGCTTCGATATATTTTTCCGCAAAAGAAGGATTACCTATATCCGGGGTAAATGTTACAGCAAAGATTAATATAGTTAAGTCCGGGTCTGCTGAAGTTCTTGATGATTTGGTATCTAAGATATCCGCTTTCTCCAACTCTCAATCCAGAGTATCGAATGTTGATTTGAATTCCAGGAGCCCATATCTCATTAGGATAAAAAAACTTTCACAAATGATCTTTACTCCTGCCGGGAATAAGTGGTTTTTTGAAAGGGCACGGGGAGAGTTTATAACCTTGCTGAAGGTAAATGAGAAAGAAAAGAAGAGCAATGAAAATCTATATCCAAAGGAAAAGCGACTTACTAAAGAGCAGATTTCAAAGTATTTTGTATCATGGGGTGAAACACCGTTTCTTGTAAGGAAGGGGGGAGAGAAAGTTTTTAGAGATTTTATGGAGCTGATCAAAAAAGATCGAAACAGAAAAGAATGGGATGCAAGCCAAATGGGAACTACTTTTTATGAGGATTTAATAGCGAAAGCTATATTATTTAAAGAGTTTGAGAAGATATATGGTTCCGGCGCTAAGGCTATAGGGCAAATTCGCTCTGCTGCAGTTCCCTATGCTTTATCCATTTTGTATAAAGCAACAGTGCAAGGCAAAAGTAATAATTTTAATCTTGCCAGGATTTGGAGAGAACAAGAACTGCCTGCTGATTTTAAAGAGTTTTCCAAACAATTGTTAGTTGTAGCACATGATGCTTGTATAAAATATGCTAAAAGCGATGATAAGTCGGAGTATGCAAAAAAGGAGGAATTGTGGAATGATGTTTCTCTATGCAAAGAGGTCGCCGCATTCATAAAGGAAAATCGGCAAATAATCATGAAATACTCATTATCCGAAAAAGATATTGAGAGCAGATATATGAACGAAGAAGAGTTATTATTGTCCGAGGAGGTAGCAAATTAATGTTGTTAAAATATAATATTATAGGCTATAAAAAAATATAATGGCAGTATGGTTCTCACGTTAACAAACAGTGGGTTATCCAGCTGCTCTTATTTTGCTAAAGACCCCATCCCAACATTTTTCCTACCTTCCCCTCATGAATCACCTGGCCACCTACATCCAATCCTACTTCAACATCCCTTCCTCCGACATAGAAAAAATCCAATCTTTTTTCAAGCCGGAGTCCATAAAAAAAGGCGACTACTTCCTTAAAGCGGGGCGCCAATGCAGCAGGCTTAGCTTCCTCCAGGAAGGGCTGTTAAGGGTTTACACTACTACGGCTACTAAAGACGTAACGCAGTGGATCAGCTCTAAAGGTTATATGATCACTGATTTATCCGGACTAATATTTCAGTTGCCATCTACCTGTAATATCCAGGCACTTACGGATTGTGAGTTATATTCTATTGAAAGAGAGGATTACAATGATATAGGAAAAGTTATTCCGCAGTGGCATTACCTGGAGAAGTTGTTTATCGCGAAGTGCTTCAAAACCCTGGAAGATAGGGTGTTTACGCATTTGGCGATGACGGCGGAAGAACGATATCAGCAGTTCTTTAATTGGCAACCCGAGTTGTTTAACCAGGTGCCGTTGCAGTACATCGCTTCTATGTTGGGCATGACGGCAGAAACATTGAGCCGGTTGAGGAACAAGAAATTAAATTCTTGATTTATATCAAGTACACGCGTTTGTTTGTGGCGCATCTTTGTATCACAAAACGCAAACAAAATGAACATCAATCACAACGCACCCGTACAACAGACAAAAGAACTCTTTATTAATGCAGCCCCTGAAAAGGTGTGGAAGATTTTAAGCAACATCAATGGCTGGGGTATGTGGCTGCCTGAAGTGAAAAAAATTAAAGTAAATGGAGATGTAAAGCCCGGTACCAGCTTCAAATGGACAAACGGCGGCACGGGCATCAGTTCTGTACTACACACCGTAAAACCCAATGAATTCATCGGCTGGACAGGCAAAGCTGCCGGTACTTACGCTGTTCATAACTGGATACTGGTAGCACAAAACGGCGGCACACTGTTAAGAACAGAAGAAAGTATGCAAGGCTTTGTAGCATTCCTGTTTAAAGGCATGCTTAATAAAATGCTGGTCAACGGTATGAGCGACTGGCTCACAAAAATTAAGGATCAGGCAGAGAAAAATTAATTATTTATATCCCGCTGCCTGCAACTCAAACAATTCCGCATACCTGCCGCGGCGTTGCAACAATTCCTCATGACTGCCAATTTCTATCAGCTGCCCTTTTTCCAATACCAATATCCTGTTGGCCATGCGTACGGTGGAAAACCGGTGTGATATTAGTACCGCTGTTTTATCTTTTGTGAGATCAGCGAAGCGAAGGAAGACATTGTATTCTGCGCGGGCATCGAGTGCGGAGGTGGGCTCATCTAATATCAGCAGCTGCGCATCTTTCATGTAGGCACGCGCCAGTGCTATCTTTTGCCACTCACCACCTGATAGCTCTACACCCTGGTTAAAGCGGCGACCAAGCATTTGCTCATAGCCCATCGGCAGTTTTTCTATCAAAGGATAAGCAAGACTTTGGTGCGCAGCATCATCAATGAGGGCGCGATTTTCACTTTGAGCAATATTGCCTACAGCAATGTTTTGTGATACCGTCATCTGGTAGCGCTGATAATCCTGGAATATAACGCCCACCTGGGTACGAAGTTCTATTAAATCGTATTCTTTCAGGTCAAAACCGTCCAGCAAAATCCGTCCTTCTACTGGTTCATATAAACGTGCGAGCAGCTTTACCAGTGTGGTTTTGCCGGCACCGTTTTCTCCTACCAGCGCCAGCTTTTCGCCGGCGTTTAAGGTGAAACTAAGATGACGGATGGCCCATTTTTCGGAATTAATATATTTAAAGCCCACTCCTTCAAAGGTAAATCCATGCTGTATAGGTTTGGGAAACGGCCGTGGATGCAATGGTGTAACCATCTTGGGCTTAATCTCAAAATAGTCAAACATGTCGCGCAGGTACATTGCGCCTTGTGTAACACTGGAAAAGCGGATCAGGATACCCTGAAAGGTAGTCCGTAGCTGCCGGAAGGAACCTGCCAGGAAAGTGAGGTCACCAAGGGATAGGCGCCCGTTAACTGTTTGCAGAATGATGATGACATAGGCGGAATAATAGCCGGCACTTCCAATTACGGCAAAGAGTGTTCCCCACACCGAGTGACGCACTTCCAGGTTTTTTTTATCTGTATAAAACTTATCAGATATCACCCGGAAACGATTGATCAAAAAATTAGAGAGATCAAATACTTTTACCTCTTTGGCAGTTTCATCGCTGGCGCCGAGGAAGCGGATATAATCCAGTTCACGACGATCAGATGTTTGCCCCCAGGCGAGTTTATAGGTCAAGTCGTTGAAGTGCGATTCGTTCAGGAAAGCCGGTATTACGGCCAGCAGCAATAACAATATCAGCCAGGGATTAAACAATACTAAGCCCGCCGCCAGGAAGCCGATGGTAATAATATCCTGCACCTGGCTCAGCACTTGTGCCAATAGTATGGTTCTGCCGGTAGTTTGCTGCCGTGCGCGTTCCAGCTTATCGTAAAATTCGGAATCCTCAAATTGATCCAGGTCCAGTACAGCCGCATGTTCCATGATCTTTATGGAAGTATGTTTTCCAAAGAGGTCGCCCAATAAGCTATCCAGCAGGGAAATCACCCGGCTAAGGGCATCGGATAATATAGCCAGCCCAAATTCAAGGGCTACCAGTTGCCATAAATAAGAAGAAGAGTGCTGTGTGCTATCTTTACTCAGGTGTACTACCTGGTCTATAATCAACTTACCTACATATAACAAAGACAATGGCATGGCAGATTGCGCAATACGTAATACTGTATTGGCAATCGTAAGACCCGGGCTTGTTTGCCATACCATCCTGAAAAACGCCGGCAGGTTACGGAGGGCTGCCAGTCGCTCCTGGAAGGTTAATTTATCGTCTATTCCCTGGCGTTTCTTTCGAGGGTTACCTAATGAGCTCATGCAGGTAATTTACGTCGAAAATGATAATCTCCCTATCGTCTTCCTATTTTTATGTTACCTGACTATGATGACAATTATATAAATTTGAGGATAAGTGAATAAATCGGGATGCTATGTTATTATTTGTTGTGATTGCTTTAAGTTTGATATGCCTGGTTGTTGCAGGCGCTATAATGGCTATTAACAGCCATTCAAAACAATGGTCTGCTTCACAAGACTAAATAACCCCTAATAAATTATTGGTATAATAGGGGGAACTGCCACTGAGTTGCGTTATATCTGCATATTGTGGCTTTTAACCTGGAAGTAATCTATTGATATGCGCGAAAAAAGGAATGTGCTGACTTATCTGGCAGAAAAAGAATGGCTGATCATCAGTTTATGGTTTGGCTTGGCTTTTCTGGGCGCTATCGTTGAGAGTTCCAGGGGTAACATCAATAATTTTCTCATCTTTAAGAATGTATTCTTTCATGTGCTGCATCAGCAGCAGCTATATATACATTATCCGGCAGAATACTATGATGTAAACCTGTATGGGCCCGTGTTTAGTTTTATGATAGCCCCTTTTGCAGGATTTGAAAATCATCTGGGTGCTATGCTTTGGGCACTCTCCGGCGCTGCGGCCTTGTTTTACGCCATCCGGCAATTGCCACTCACCCGCATACAACAAAATATTATCCTCTTGCTCTGCTCTCAGGAATTGATGGGCGCCAGTGGCTGGTTTCAGCTGAATCAGTTTGTAGGAGCTTTCATTATACTCACCTTTACCGCCACTATTAAGGGAAAAGACCTCTGGGCGGCATTCTTTATTGTGCTGGGTACGCTTACCAAATTTTATGGTATAGTAGGACTGGCCTTTTTCTTTTTCAGCCCTAATCCAAGACGCTTTATAGCAGGACTATTTTTATGGGGCGGCGTGCTGTTTGCCCTGCCAATGATCATCTCCTCTCCTCAGTATATTATTAATTGCTATTATGAGTGGTTTGCCGCTATTGTTCATAAGAATGAGCTGAACGTAGGCGTTAATACATTATTCCAGGATATTTCTGCCGGAGGCCTGATCAAAAGGATATTTCATATCCCCTGGTTAAGCAATACTGCTGTGCTGATTCCTGCTTTCCTGTTGTTCCTGTTACAATATTCCAGGCTGGAATTTCGCTACAACTCGCGTTACCGCTTATATATCCTGTGTTCTACGCTCATGTTCCCTGTGCTTTTTAGCACCAGTTCTGAGTCGCCTACCTACATCATCGCCATTCCGGCTATTTGTATCTGGTATGTGATGCAGCCCGCTACGAAGTGGAATAATATATTTATCTTTTTCTCCATATTGCTGGTTAGTTTCTCTCATTCAGACGTTGTAACGCCTTGGGTAAGAACAAACCTGGCAGTGCCATACGCCCTGAAAGCCTTACCCTGTTTGGTATTATGGTTGATGATTGCGTACGATATCTTCACAAAGAAATTTTTGTTACAGAAAGCGAAGCCTATTGCGCCTATACCAAGTCTCCAAACTGTTAGCCATTTATAAAAAATAGCCAAAAAAGTAATAATCAGACCGTAAATTGCCAGATTATTAAAGGTTTTTGATTATGAAATCGGGATTCAAGATTGGCAGCGCATTCGCGTTATCTGCTGTGATGTTTAATAGCATCCAGGCAGATGCTCAAACAAAGGGGCCGGCAGCATCAGGCTTTGTGGAAAGTAAATCAGTAGCTTCTGTAGATCCGTATATAGGCTCTGGTGGCCACGGACACGTATTTTTAGGCGCCAGCGTTCCTTACGGCGCTGTGCAGGTAGGTCCTACTAATATTGTGAAAGGTTGGGACTGGTGCTCAGGCTATCATTACTCAGACAGCGTTGTCATCGGCTTCTCGCAGATGCACCTGAGTGGTACTGGTATCGGTGATCTGGGTGATGTACTCATGATGCCCTACACCGGCAAAGTAAGAACCAACAGAGGCACACAGGAAAATCCTACCTCCGGTTATGGCTCCCATTATTCCCATGCACGTGAAAAGGCCCGTCCGGGTTACTATTCCGTTCAGCTGGATGACTACAACATTAAAGTAGAACTCACTGCCTCCGAAAGAGTAGCTTTTCATAAATACACATTTCCTAAAGATCAACCATCCAACATCATCATCGACCTGAAAGAAGGTATTGGCTGGGATGCGCCTGTAGAAACATTTATCCGTCAGGTAGATGAATATACGCTTGAGGGCTACCGCTATTCCAAAGGCTGGGCCGAAGATCAACGGCTTTGGTTTGCTATCAAATCCTCTGTACCCGTAAAACAATTTATGGTGTTTGAAGGAGATGAGAAGAAAGACGGAAAATCTCTGAAAGCAAAAGAAGTAAAAGGTGTTATCTCCTTTGCTAAATCACCCGGACAGGTAATGCTGAAAGTAGGTGTATCACCTGTTAGCAGCGAAAATGCACTCGCTAATATCAATGCAGAAATACCAGGATGGGATTTTGCTAAAACTGTCAATAGCGCCAATGCTAAATGGGATAAGGAATTATCTAAAGTAAACATTGAAACAAAGGATGCTGCTGCACGTCGTGTATTCTACACAGCTATGTATCACACCATGATTGATCCGGCATTGTTCAACGATCATGATGGCAGCTACCGTGGCACCGATAAAAAAGTATATTCTAATCCGGGCTTCGATAACTACTCTGTTTTCTCGCTGTGGGATATTTATCGTTCCTGCGCACCATTGAGCACTATCCTGCATCCTGAAAAAGTGAACAGCTTTGTGAACTCAATGATCACCATCTACAAGCAACAGGGTAAATTGCCTATCTGGCCGCTGATGGGAAGCGAAACTAACTGTATGGTGGGCTACCACGCAGTACCTACCATTGTAGATGCTTACCTGAAAGGCTTTTCCGGCTTCAATGCAGAAGATGCATTTGCTGCTATGAAAGCTTCTTCTATGCGTGATGACCTCGGCGTGAAATACGTAAAGGAAAGAGGATATATTCCGGCGGATAAAGAATATGAATCTGTTTCCAAGGCGATGGAATATGCGATCGATGATTGGTGTATTGCAGCCATGGCAAAGAAAATGGGCAAGCAGGAAGATTACGAATACTATAAAAAACGCGCCGGCTACTACAAAAACTATTTTGATAGCACCATCAAATTTGTACGTCCACGTATGAGTGATGGCAGATTCAAAACACCATACGATCCATTCAACGCTATCCACGAGAAAGGCGACTTCACCGAAGGTAACGGTTGGCAGTACACCTGGCTGGTACCACAGGACGTAGAAGGTCTGATCAGTCTTATGGGAGGCGATGATGCCTTTACCCATAAGCTCGACAGCCTGTTCACCGCCAAAGGTGATATGGGTTCGCAAGCTTCCGATGATATCTCCGGATTGATAGGTATGTATGCCCACGGTAATGAGCCCAGTCATCACGTTACTTACATGTACGCTTTTGCCGGTAATCAATGGAAAACTGCTGAAAAGGTAAGACAGGTAATGAAAGAATTTTATTTCGATAAACCTGAAGGTCTTGCTGGTAACGAAGATTGCGGTGCAATGTCATCCTGGTATGTGTTTTCCGCTATGGGCTTCTACCCTGAAAACCCCGCCAGTGGTGTATATGTATTAGGTAGCCCGCTGTTTGATAAAACAACAGTGAAAGTTCCTGGTGGCAAAACCTTTACAGTACAAGCTATCGGCAACAGTGCCGAAAACATCTATATCCAAAGTATCGTGCTTAATGGAAAGCCTTACAGCAAAAGCTTTATCACGCATAAGGATGTTGTGAAAGGTGGTACTATGGTGATTAAGATGGGCAACAAACCTAATTATAACTTTGGTAAACTGTTAGCAGACAGACCTAAGAATATATTATAAATGTCTGAACTGTGATTTTTGTGATTAATATGATTATCCTGATGAGCGGAGATATTCGCGGATATCATCGCTCATCAGGATAATCATATTAATCACAAAAATCACAGTTTAGCTTTCGCCCAATACCCGCAATACTTCTGGCGTTACTTCCCCAAAAATGGAAACCCCTGCAGCGCCATTCTGTATAGCTAATCTCACTGCTTCTGCCAGATCAGTACTGTTGCCATGAAAATCAGGTAAATAAAGCCCTGCATACAGTGGGAACGCACCATGTAATCCTTTCACGCCTTCTGCTACGGCATCTCCTATCCAGCTTATATTTTCGCGGTAAAACCCATGATAGATCATAGGGCACACTGCATCCAACGGCCAGTTGGTCCAGTCCTGACGAACAATACGTTTAGCTATTTCGGGTGTAGGAAATACAGCTGCTGAAATAGGCTTTTTATGTTGTTTGGCTACCTGCGCCAGGTTATTTACTACATTGGTAATACGATCATAGCGGAACTTGCGCCAGGAAGGGCTTTGATCGGGGTGTTCTATCTGTAGCGGGTCTACACCACTCTTCTCTTTATAGGCACTGCGGCATTGCTCACAATAACAGAAATCGTATTCCGGTAATTCTTTAGATTGATCAATACCGTAATGACTCCATAAGTTCACAGGTAATATTACATCGCAGTAGCGTACATAATCCAGGTGGATGCCATCAACGTAGTCCAGTGAAAGGGCCTTTTCCACTTGTGCCTTCAGATAGTTCACTACTTCCGGTTTGCTGGGGCACAACCATCTGTAATAATCAACATAAGGCGGATGATTGGCACAGGACTCACCTTTCCGGTTTTGTGCATACCATTCAGGATGACTTGCCAGCAACTCTTTTTCTCCGCGGTTCATCGTCCATATCCAGCGATGAGCCTTGATACCATTAGCTTTGGCCGTTTTGAAATGTATTTCACTATCGGCTTCAAACATGATATCAGTAATGCCGGCTTTTCTGTAAGCAGCGTACCGTGTTTGCAACACTGCCGCGGTATCCTTATGATCAGGATTAATCCACACGCGGTGTTGTACTAAATTTTTTTCCAGCGTCTGCACTTTCTTTACAGCTGCTACTGCGGCACTGGCTGGTAGCGTTGGTTTTACCAGGGCTAAACCACCAATGCCCAATGATTTAATAAAAAGACGTTTATCCATACCCGTTATTTTCTGTCACTATAAATTTTACCTTCCTGGTTAATGTTCAGCGAACCATTAAAACTATTTCCTGATACTTTCGCATTGAACTGTGAAGTGATCCCTTCCATCTGTAACGTATACATCTGTCCGTTTGCAGCTGTTTGTTTAGCCGGTATATTCAATGCCTGTAAAGTAGCGGCATACCTGCCATGTGCTTGTCTGTATTGTTGTTGCTGATGATAGATGAGCCACAGATATTGTTTTGCCTCTTCTGTTGCCGGCATTTGAAACGTTACATTATTGCTGCCGGCCGGACTATTGGTAAACAAAAGATATCCCCATCTTTCCGGTGCATGCATATTAATAATTCCTTGTGGCGACCATACCCAGTTATGTTCCGGCTTACGCTGTTTTACATATTTACCATTTTGTATATCGGTATCCCACTCAACCCTTGAAAAATTAATTCGCCAGATGCTATTGTCAGCGGGCCTTATAGCGTCATTAAAAAACCGCAGGGCACTAAAAGGGATGGCCATTTCCACGGTCCATTCTTTATCGGTATCTCCGGGATTATTAATTGTACCATTCACATGTACGGCGGTACGTATCCCTTTGGTATCCCAGTTGAGTAAGGCCAAACCTCCATTGCGATAAGGCTTGTTCATGAAGAGATCCATTACTGTATTCAGGGCATTGATCTCTATCTCATAATACTGATGCGTATCTCCATCCGGATCAATAAATACTTCAAAATCATTATCCTGAAAAATAATCGCGTCGTGATCCTTCAAAGTGCCCCATACATGAGGCTCCTGTAAGGTAGCAGCAATATATAAGTATTGTTGGTTCCAAAGCATTTTCAGTCGTGTACGTAATGATGGTGCGGGTTTAGCATCTCCTTCAATATCTTTAAAATCGGCTGACCAGCTCACCTGTTGCCACGCAGCCTCATCCATTTTTCCATCAATGATGATACTATCATTTGTATGGTAGCATACATAATTTTGTGGTGTGCCGGTAAACGGGCGGAATGATTCTGAGAACGTTTGCGCGGAGGCAGTCTGAACTGTGATTATTATGATTAAGATGATTATCCTGATTGTGTGGATGATTACATTATAGTGATAATTTTTTGTTGAATTTAGCATTGCTGACACGTTTATACTCTAGGCTTTTGGCTCCAAAATTAATAAGTAATCCTATTTCTATGTTATAGGCCTCAAGATAATTAATAGTTTGAGCAAGATGAACATCTTCTGTTTTTATCAATGCTTTTAATTCAACACATACTGTTCCTTCTACTAAAAAATCAGCTCTTCGGCCGCCCACTTGTTGATCTCTGTAATAAACGGGCATATCCTTTTCTCTTTCAAATAAGATTCCGCTTTCACTCATCTCTATTGCTAATGCTCTTTGGTAAATAACCTCTTGAAATCCATTTCCAAGGGTATTATGTACTCTCATGGCGCATCCTATTATTTTACTCGTGAGTTCAGAATGGCTATAATTAGTATTAATCATGGCGCGATGGGTTGGTTAAGCAAACAAATAAATACAAACAATGAAACTAAAATAAACAATATACCAGAAAATGAAATAAAGTATTTTATAATTAACCTGATAAGCAGAAATCAAAGTAAAATATCAAATATCAAACGTCAATCTTCGCTCATCAGGATAATCATATTAATCATAATAATCACAGTTCAGACAATCTACCAAATCCTCACTCTCGCACTATCTGCTCTATACATTCCATCTCCTGGTTTTACGCTATACACTTCATAAAAAGCATCTACATCGCTGAACGGTCCGTTCACCCTGAATTTTGCAGGGGAATGTACATCCGTTAATACAGCTTTTGCTAAGGCTTCTTTTTTAGTATGGCTTAACCATCCTAAAGAGTAGCCCATGAAATACCGCTGTGATGGTGTATATCCGGCGATCTTGTCTCCTTTTTTGAACTGCGCTGTTTTCTTGAAAGCATCCCATCCAAGCAGGATTCCACCAAGATCGGCAATGTTTTCACCGAGGGAGGCCTGACCATTTATGTGTAAACTATCAACCACTATATAACTGTTGAATTGTCTAACCATAACGGCTGCACGCTGATTAAATTTAGTTTCATCATCTTTTGTCCACCAGCTTTTTAAATTACCGGCAGCATCAAACTGACGGCCCTGATCATCAAATCCATGAGTGATTTCATGACCAATAGTAGAAGCGCCGGCATAGCCATATACAACCGCATCATCCAGTTCTTCGTCGCGTTTGCCGGGAACAGTGAAGATGCCGGCAGGCAATACAATTTCGTTGTTGCTGGGATTGTAGTAAGCGTTGTATGTTTGCGGAGTCATATCCCATTCGGTACGATCTACCGGTTTTCCTAGTTTGTTTATTTCGTAGTTATGCCACCAGGTCCTTGCTGCGGCTACGTTTTCCGGATAAGATAATGATTTGATATCCATCGCAGAAAAATCTTTCCACTTGTCAGGATAACCAACTTTTTTTGTGATTTTAGATAATTTAAACAGCGCCTTTTGTTTGGTGCTGTCACTCATCCACTCAAGATGTTCGATGCGGGTTTTTAATGCACCGCGAATATCTTCTACCAGTGCTTCATATCTTTTTTTGGCAGTAGCGTTGAAAAATTCTTTTACAAATAATTGTCCGAGTGCTTCACCCATCGCTCCTTCTTCTGCATCCAGTACACGTTTCCAGCGAGGCTTCTGTTTATCCTGACCTCTCATTAAGGTACCATAAAATGCGAAGGAGGTATTAGCAATGGTATCGCTGAGTTGCTGGGCATTGCTGTTGATCAGGTGCCATTTCAGGTAGTTTTTCCAGGTTGCCAGTGGTTGCGATTTGATCGCATTACTCAGTGCAGTATAAAATTCAGGCTGACCAACAATCACTGTATCTGCGTTGCCCTTGATCCCTTGTTGTTTAACGAAGTCTACCCAATCGATATTACCGGCAATTTTGTTTAGCTGGGTAATGGCCATCTTGTGGTAGTTAGCTTCCGGATCGCGGAGTGCTTCCAGTTTGCGGCTGGATTTTGCGAGCATGGTTTCCAGCGCTACAACTTCGGTGGCGGCCGTTTTGGCGGCGTTGCTGTCAAGGCCGGTGAACTGCAGCATCTTAGCCACGTGACCAGGATATAACTGTCTTATTTTAGCGGTGCGATTGTCTGTGTTGAAGTAGTAGTCGCGGTCAGGCAGGCCCAGTCCGCCCTGGTAGAATTGCAGGGCCATCGCATCACTGTTTTTGGCATCCTGCGCTACATACAGGCCGCACATGGCGCCGGTAAATATATTTTGTTTGGCTGCCAGTTGTATCAGTTGTTGTGCAGTGGTAACAGCATCAATGGCTTTGAGATCTGCTTCAATTGGTTTGATGCCATCTGCATTGATGCGAATGGAATCCATACCACTTTTCCAGAAAGCGGCTATTTTATGAGAGATAGGATCAGTGGGGGTTTCCACTGCTTTTTCATTGATGATACGCAGCCGTTTGTACAGTTCTTCCTGTACCAGGTTGCCGATACCCCAGGAACTGTATTCAGGAGGAATAGGGTTGCGTTTGATCCAGCCGCCGTTGGCGTATTCAAAAAAATCCTGGGTAGGATTCATAGTGCTGTCCACCAGGGAAGCTACTGCATCAGGGGTTGGGGAGGTTGCGTCCACCTTTTTCTCTCCCTGGTTACAGGCTGAGAAACAGGCTATGGTGGCTATACCTACACCGGTTAGCATGAATTTTATCATAAGCTGTAGAGATTTTTGTTAGCCACCGGAAGGTAATTATTTTTCAGCATAGCAACCATTAAAATGGGCTTAACAACATCAGGATAAATTGACAGGAATCACATTTTAATATTGTATTTTGGTACATTGTCAACTGATCACCCTTCCTCCTTATGATTAATAAATTAACGACTGGCCGCATTTTATCTATCGATGCTTTCCGTGGCATTACTATTCTTGTAATGATTTTTGTGAACAGCGTAGCGGGTGTACAGGGTATTCCTTCTTGGATGCAGCATGCACATGCGGATGAGGATAGAATGACCTTTGTGGATGTGGTGTTTCCGGCTTTTCTGTTTATTGTAGGCATGTCTATTCCATTTGCTGTCAATAGCCGCCTGGCGAAGGGCGATAGCTTCTGGCAGTTACAAAAACATATTGGATGGCGTAGCCTGGGATTGTTGGTGTTGGGTGTTTTTATGGTGAATGCAGAAGAGGTGAATGCCGCTGCTACAGGTATGAATGCTACGTTGTGGGCATTGTTATTTTACGTTTGTGTGATCCTGGTATGGAATGTATATACCTTTAGGCAGCAGTGGATTTCCTGGTGTTTCAAAGGAACAGGTATTGCCGGATTACTTGTATTGGGATGGCTGTACCATGGCGGTGACGGAAGCGAACGTTTAAGTCCTCATTGGTGGGGTATCTTAGGCTTAATAGGATGGGCATATCTATACGCCTGTATTATTTACCAGTTGTTCAAAGGGGTTGCTGCTGCTTATATGTTCATGATCGCAGTATGTATTGGGTATTATATTTTATGTCAGCAACCGTTTATGCATCAGGGTGAGTGGAGTTGGCTGGCATCACAGGGTGTTAATGCCGCGCATACTTCCATCGTATTATCCGGTATGGTATTAACATTATTTTATTTTGATGAAGACCTTGGCCTGAGAGGTAGTAAACTGTTTGCGCGTGTAACAGGATTTTTGGTAATCCTGCTCATCGCCGCTGTTAACTTGCGTCCCCGGTATCAGATCTCAAAAATACATGCAACTCCCAGCTGGTGTTTGTATAGTGCAGTCATTTGCGTTGCCGTGTTTTCTCTTTTATATTTTTTGATAGATGTAAAACATCTCAGTAAATGGACTTCCTTTTTCCGCCCTGCGGGATCTAATCCTTTGCTGACCTACATCTTGCCAGATATTGTTTATTATCTTATGATATTGTTGAGAATCAGTTTGCCGCCTGTACTAGGTGCGGGATTACCGGGTATTATCTGGTGTGCCTGTTTTGCGGTGGCCATGTTATTTATAGTAAAGGGATTAAACAAACTCCGTATTCGTCTGCAACTGTAACTATCTCACACAATCTTCCGTTATATATCGCGTAAAGTAGAACAATATCTACATGAAATACATCTTAAGAGCTGTGTTTTACGTAGATATGTTGATGGCCTGTGTTTTGCCATCATTCCATGTGTACATATATTTTTATCCCAAAATAGTTCCCCTCATGAAAAAAATAGCAGTTGTATTGGTGTTAGCAGGAGTGATTTTAGCTATCTTAGCGCAGTATGCCTTAACCAACGACTGGATGTGGTTCAAAGTATTCCACACCCTTGGTTTTATTGGCTACATATTTATCATCAGTGGTCTTGCTTATTTTTCCCTGTGGTTTATTCATCAGCTTTCGCGTGATGAAAAGAACAGGATCAAACGCTACTATCATCAGCAGCACAATGAAACAGAAGGATAACAGCCACGCAACGATAGCGTAATATGTCAGATATTTTCACCCTCAAGTTTGAGTATAAAGGTCATCCTCATATACTGGAAGTGCATACTGCACACCAGCAATATAAAACAGTGTATAAAGTAGATATTGAGGAACACGAAATCACTTATGAGCCCGATGAAGAGGGCTATGTACGCGCTGTTTCAAGTAAACCCCTGCACGACCATTTACATGCAGTAGATGTAGAATTATTGCACCGTGTGGCGGAACTCATCATTGAGCATATTCAGTAGTGGCTACTTCTCCTTTTCTCCCCTGATTTCATCACGTATTGTTTCAGGGTCCCATCCCTGACCCTCATCCAGCCAGGTTTTCACGCGGTCGGAAGCAATGAGCTTTTCCATTTCTTCAATACGTTCTTTCATAGAATTGATATATTGTTTTTTATCGTCACGTAATGCGGACAATCCTTTCAGCGTCTGTTCATCCTGCCGGAAAAAAGTATGGGCAGCACGTTGACTTCTATAGGCCCTGCCACCCAGCATACGCAGTGCATCCACGCCTAATCGCAGAGAGGTATCTACTGTTTCACGATAAATATGTAATACACCCAAATCCATCAGTTCAAAAGTGTCTTCATTATTTTCTGATCTCACCAGCAATTGCAGGTGCGGAAAATAACGTTGCGCCATGACAACTATTTCGCGGGTTTGTTCTGCATGGTCTGTTGCGATGATCAGCATTTTAGCATCTGCTGCACCGGCTGCCGCCAGTAAATCATATCGGGAAGCATCGCCATAATACACTTTGATACCCAGGTTGTGCAAAGCATCTACCCGGTCTGAGTCGAGATCCAGGATGGTGGCCTTTACGCCGTTGGCACGCAGGAAACGTCCTGTCATACTACCAAAGCGGCCAAAGCCTGCTATTATCACCGCATTTTTTTCGTTTATCTCATCCGCGTCCCTTTCGGCCGTTACTTCAGATCTTGTAAAATAAGGTTGTATCACTTTCTCATACAGCAGCATGATCAATGGCGTGAGTGCCATACTAATGGCTACCACAGCGGTCATCATAGCAGTCATTTCACCGCTCAGCAGCCGCGTTTGATTAGTAAATGATAATAACACAAATGCAAATTCACCTATATCTGCTAAAGCAAAAGCAAACAGCAAATTTTGATCAGTACTGAGTTTAAATATCTTTCCCAGTACCAGTAATATTACTCCCTTGATGGCCATAATACCCACTACCAGACCCATTATTACCCATGGCTGCTCAAAAATTAATTTGAAGTCAATGGAAGCGCCAACAGCAATGAAAAACAGACCTAATAACAAACCTTTGAAAGGTTCAATATCGCTCTCCAGCTCATGCCGGTATTCACTGTTGGCCAGTACCACCCCACCCAAGAACGCGCCCAGTGCGGAACTTAAGCCTACCAGGTTCATTAGTACCGCAATTGCAATTACCATCAGCAATGCAGTAGCAGTAAACAATTCGCGTACGCGGGTACGTGCTATCACCCGCATAATAGGACGCACCAGGTATCTGCCGGCAATGATAATAGTGGCTACTGCGCCGAGCACCACCAGTGTTTGTCCCCATCCGGGTAAGTTATCTCTCAGGGATGGTGCATGTGTAGCGGCATCCGGCATAGCATTACCTGCCACCAGCAAAGGAAATATCGCCAGCATAGGGATAACAGCGATGTCCTGAAATAATAACACCGAAAAGGCGCTTTGGCCCGCAGCGGTACCCATCCACCCTTTTTCATTCAACGTTTGCAGTACAATAGCAGTGGAAGAAAGCGAGAGGATCATACCCAGTGCCAGTGAAGTATTCAGCGGCTGGCCTATCCAAAAGGCAATTGCTGCAATCGCCGCTGCACTCAGTATTACCTGCAGTCCTCCCAGCCCCAGGATGGACGCCCGTAAACGCCATAAGAGCGCAGGTTCCAGCTCCATGCCTATTAAAAATAACATCATCACCACCCCAAATTCAGCGAAGTGCATGATATCTTCTCCCTCACTGCCTATGAAACCTAATACAGAAGGGCCTATGATAATACCTGCTATCAGATAGCCAAGTACTGCCCCCAGCCCCATTTTTTTTGCCAGCGGCACAAATACGATGGCCGCGGCCAGGTACACCATCGACTGAAAAAGCAAAGAATGTTGGTCCATATTATCTGGTTTGAGCAGGAAGATGTAGGATTTGGTTCATATACTCCAATTTAGGTAATGGAGAAAGGTCAAAACGCTCGTCACGCAATAGTTCCAGCACATGCCCCAGTTGTTGTGCCTGTTCTTTTATATCCAGCGTATCCATCCGGTGTACACCAAAAATCACATAGGGTGCTGCATATTGCATATTGCACAACAACGCAGTTTGTATAAAAGGCAGTAAAAAGTCATGCACCGTATGCGCATGATGTCCTTGCGGATGGTAAGCACCTTCTTGTCCACCTGTAGAAATAATATTGCTGAAATACTTGCCCTGTAAGGCTTTCCCGGTATGTCCATATGCCCAGCCGTGTTCCAGCACCAGGTCTATCCACTGTTTTACAATAGCCGGTGCACTATACCAGTAAAAAGGATGTTGCATTAATATGATATCATGTTGCTCCATTAACTTTTGCTCACGTGCTACATTGATATCCAGATCCGGATACTGCTCATACAGGTCATTAAAAGTGATGCCTGGTATACCTTTTATGGTTTTCAGCAATTGGGCATGTACCCTGGATTTTTCCAGCGCAGGATGCGCAAAATTGATCAATACTTTAGCCATGAATAAAAAAATTACGAATTACGAATTGCGAATTACGGATCGAAGCGATCTTCGCTTATAATCGTAATTCCCAATTCGTAATTCGTAATTAATTTAACTCATCCCTCTGAATATTCCTGTAATAATAATCTGTATTTATTAAGAATGCTTGATTTGGAGATAAAACCAATCAGCCGCTTATCCTGTACCACCGGCAAATTCCAGGCATGTACATCATCAAATTTTTTGATTACGCCGTTAATGTTCTCTTTTAAATGAACCACTGCCGCAGGTGCCTGCATCAGTTTTTTTACGGTAACAGTATCATACAGCTCCGGGTTAAACATAATGGGCCTGATATCATCCAGTGTAATAATGCCTTCAAAAAGTTGCTGCTCATTTATTACCGCAATAATGTTTCTGGTGCCTTCTTTTACCAGTTCTATCAGCTGTCGCAGCGTGGCATCAATACTGATTACCTGCACATCCTTTTCTACCAGGTCTTCCATTTTCAGGAGCAGGAGAATATTTTTATCGTGCGCACGTGTAAATATTTTTCCATCTTTTGCCAGTTCTTTAAGTTCCGGAGAGATAGGAGAAAACCATTTTGCCAGCAGGAAAGAGATGGTAGATACAATCATCAGGGGGATGAACAGATCATAACCCGAACTGGATTCAGCAATCAGGAAGATAGCAGTGAGCGGTGCGTACATTACACCGGCCATCACGCCAGCCATTCCTACTATTACCAGGTTGGTAACAGGGATATCAGTAATACCCAGCTGTTGACATAACATAGCAAAGAAAAATCCCAGGAAGCCACCTGCAAATAAAGAAGGAGCAAAGTTACCACCATTACCACCACTCTGGATAGTAATAGAGGCAGCAAATGCTTTCAGTAAACAGATACAACCGGTGAACACCAGTATCATCCAGCTTTGTATGGGAAGATAGCGGAAGAAACTGTTTTGCAAAATCGTTTCACCGTTGCCGTTAGCCAATGACTTCACGCTGGTGTAGCCCTCACCAAATAATGGCGGCAACACTACGCAAAGGGCTGATACCAGTAAGCCACCCAGCATGGCTCTTCGTAGTGCGCTCCACTTCAGGTGATGAAAAAAATGCTCCACCTTCTGTGAGATTACCACATAATAACGGGCATACAATCCGCTCAACAGCCCAAGAATAATATAATAAGGAAGATTACGATAGTTAAAGGCAACACGGGTTTCAAAATGGAATAATGCTTCTTCCTGCAAAATAATTTTAGATAGCAGGCTGCCGCAAACTGCTGCCACCACTAATGGCATGAAATCGGAAAATACCACACCGGTTAAAAGGATTTCAAAAGCAAACATCATCCCTGCAATGGGGGCATTAAAAGCTGCTGCAATACCAGCGGTAGCGCCGGCAGCCAGTAATAACGTACGTTCTTTATATCCCAGATTGTAAATCCGGGCAAAATTGGACCCAAGTGCTGCTCCCGTTACTGCTATGGGGCTTTCCAAACCCGCCGATCCTCCCAAACCCACAGTGATAGCGCTTTGCAGTACCTGTGAATACATTTTTACCGGCGGTATCAAACTGGAATTCTGTGCGATTTCGTGTAATATGGCGGGGATCCCCTTTCTGGACTGACCTTTGAAAAACCAGATCACCATCAGGGTCGTTAAAACAATACCCAGAAAAGGAAAGACGATATAAAAGATTACCTGTGTGCTGAAATGTACTTTATAAGTGATAAAGTAATGGATGTAGTGAACCAGCATTTTTAAAATTACGCCTGCAATTCCGGCGGTACAGCCCACTATAATACCAGATAGCAGGAGGAACTGGTTCCTGTTCATTTTACTGTGCAGCCAATGTATAATCAGTTCATAGCTCCTGGCCTTCTTCATACTATACTTCTCGAAATCCTTTTTAAATCGGAAGAAGCTATGGTATTTCCGGATGCGGTTAAATTGACTCATTAGGCAAATTTAGGGATCAGAGCTCAATCAATGCGTAAACTTTATCATTCATATAAGGTCCGCCAGGGTGACGGGCAGTGTAATCAAGGTTAATCCAATACTCCCCTTTGAGCTCATGATAATATATTTCTTTTACTACCGGCCTCGGGAAAAGCGTTACTATGGCCTGTTTCATGATTTCGAAATCTGCGCGGTCGCCGCAGTACAGTTCCGGATACGCATGTCCTTTCACCAGCACAATACGGCATCGCGCGCCAATTGATTGCAAACAGGACACCATTAATATAGAGTGATCATCACAATCACCACCTAAACCGTTTTGTATGGTTTCCTGTGGTGTGGCAAAATATTCATCACGCCGGGAGTCCAGCACATATTTAAACTGGTTGTTGATAAAGCGGAACAAGGATAGGAACCGTGTTATCTTACCATATTTATAAAAATATTCATCGTAATGGTCGAGGGAATGTTTTACAGAAAAGTTGCGTACCACAGAATCCTGGAAGTTAATTTTTTCCCGGATGCCCCTTACCGTTTTATCCCGGTAACTCTCTACCCGCCTGGGGTACAGACTGAGGATATCCAGCTGTTTGCTGTCTTTGGCTCCCCAATTTCCCTGTACCATACCTTTGTAGTCGTTGAGTACATTGGTGAAAGTATAGCGGTCGGAATATTTATTAATCAGCAGCAGGCCGCATACCAGCAAAAAGACAGGAATAATAAGTGGTCTGAATATCCAACGGAAGAGATATATAAGGAGAAAGCTGATAATGACAGATACACCCAGATCTACATGCCAGCCATTTGCTACAAGGGGAGGTACAAAGCGGTTGATGTAAGGCGCAAGTAGCAATAATGTCAACAGGCTCAATAAGTTGAGCAATGATTTTTGCGCTGCGGTGTATTTGCTTTCATCAATGGCCATTACGTATGCAATAAAGCAAAATTATGCCATAATCATCTTGCAAAATTAGAAACCGCCTGTTTAAATGAAGTACTTTTTCTGATGAGTTCTATTTGTTGGAGATTATCATTTTTCTGTTTATCCATTTGCAGTTGCTGATAAATTTTGTTGAGTAAGCCAAAATTCATCAGGGCAAGTACTTTGAAATCCAGCTTCTGTGCATTTTCCACGGCTGTTTCAGCGGTACGGATAGCTTTGTTGAATTCGTGTTCACTAAAATAAACACTGGCATGCAACATCTTTTGTACAGATTCCAGGTATTTGCCTCCAAAATATTCAACAGAATATTTTTTGATTACCTGGTCTGTATGTCTGCAAATGCGTTCCGCAGATTTGGTGTTGCCTAATCCGAGGTAAGCCTGCGCCTGCCAGCATAATAACATAAGCCGCAATGAATCCGTTTTGCGATGTTGTAGCGAAGGATAGGATTCAAAAATGCGGGTGGTGAAAGTCAGCAGGTGTTCATTATCTCCCAGCAGGGTAAATACAAGACCCATATTACGGAACACAATTTCCTGTGGTACAGACATCGGTTTTTTCCCTCTTCCGCCCCAGTAACGGAAGTAATTGTAAATTTTCTCACGGATGTCTTCATTGATGATGCCAAACTTGAGAAATTCGTAGATAAACAGCTGTATTTCATATGGACTTACCCACAGCTCTTCTTCAAATTCTTCCGCAGTATATATCTTTTTAATATTATTCAGCTCCTGTTCACATTGCTCTGCATCTAACTGTAGCAGGGCCATGGTAAATAGTTTACTTCTGATCTTCAGCTTGTCTTCGCGGGCTTCTGCCAGGCCTAGCAAGGCTGTCAGCACTTTTCGTTTTCGGAAATGAATGAATTCATCGCTGATAAAAGGACTGATCGGATTTTTTTTGAAGAATCCTGCCGGGAAGATGGATTTGAGTTCACCTTGATTATTGCCGTCGTGCTGATAGTGTAATACCAGGTATTCCAGCAGGTGCGATTTTTCAATATTGCTCAGCGGCAGATGCAACATTTTAATGATGCCATCTATTTGGGCGTGATTGATGGCGTAGCGGAGCAGCCATCTGAATACGCCTATTCTGTAAGGTGACTGTGGCAGATGATCCAGTATCTTCATCAATAACTGTTCATTGATCTCCTGTTCATTTTTTTGCAGATAGTGCATTGCCACAAAATATTCCAGCAACATAGTGTGGGCAAACCGCACCTTTACATGAAACATAATTTCCTGGCTCAGGTTTTCTTCTACCAATATATTATCTGCCAGTAATTCTTTATATGCCGGAAAGAGGTCTGCATTTTGATTCAGGAGCAGGTGTTTATCTGTATAGATTCCTCCCCTGCCCAGGTCCAGTAAAACCAGCAGTTTCTCTATGATCTTTATTTTAAATGAATTGCTTTGTGCATTGAACACCCGGTTTTGAATGAACCGGGAAACAATCTCGAACAAGCTGAGATGTTCATCAACAAAAGTTTGATCGGGGCCGGTATTCAGCTGGCAAAACAACTGGAGATAGTAAGGATGCCGGAGCTTCTGTAAAAAGTTCTCTGAAAACAGTCTTACCGTTGCCGGATCAAACTGGTGATTGTACAGAATGGACTTCACTTCCTGTTCTGTCAGTTGCGGCATGTTAATATTGGTTTCCTCGTCCATTTCTGCGCCGAGATACCAGTAACGTCTGAAAGCGGGGTATTGCTGGGAATGCTGGAATATTTCCGCCCAGGTACTGCTGCGGATGGAGAGTATCACTTTCACCCAGGGGTAAAGATCGTTGGAGTATACGAAGTCCTCCAGTTTAGAATAAAGGAGGCGAAGTTTTTCTCCGGCTACTGCAATTTCATCAAACCCGTCTATTATTAATATAAGGCGTCCGCCTTTTTTATCGAAGTGACTGGAGAAGTATTCCCGGAAGTTTTCGCCATTACCCAGGTTCATTTGGTTATCCAGCCAGGTAGATAGGGAGAAGCCTTTCAATAGCAGGCTGCCGGCAGCATGTGCATGTATAAACCAGCATACATCTTGTTTATACCGGGCTTCCTTCCCGAACCAGAAATGTTCGGCCAAATGTACGAGTGACAATGATTTACCCCATCCTGATGGGGCAATTAACGCAGTAGCTGCATAGTCACTTTCCAGGAATTTTTCAATGTGTGCATTGCAGAATGGGCGATGCACTGTATAGGGGAAGGCAATTCCCGACCGGTTTTTGAGGGTAAGCATGGTGTAATGGGAAACCGCGTCGGCTTTGGTTTTGAGGCCTGCCCATTTACCATTATCTACCGGAGCGGCTACAGTAGTAGTTGCTGATGATGGTGTAGCTGTATTCAGCTGTCTGTAATGATGTTGTTGAAAATCCTCCCAGTCTTTATACTGGCAATATTGGGAAAGGGTGTTCAATGTGTATCTGGAGAAGCTGTGTTGAGCCACGGCAAATCCAAACACCCTTTTGAGCGTAGTTTCGCTCACCAGTTTCGTGGTGTCATCCAATATGGACTGAGAGAGATGTTTGCAATCTCCTGGTAACATGACTTCAACACCAAACCTGCGCAAAACTTCATTTTGCAGGGTTATGATAAAGTCATAGGATAGATCAATCATAGGGGACAGTAAATGGATTTTCGAATTGTCGGTACTTTTTTAATTACGTATGCTTCAGTGGTTTAGATTTTCAAAAGTGCGAATGAACAAAATGAACAGACGGCATTATGTCGAATTATATATATAAATATAAATAATAGATTATGATTTTTATGATAATTTAGAAAGGAGTATCATATATAAATATTAGACTGACAATATAATATTAATATATGGTGAATAATGCGATAATATTTCACTTTAAGAAAAAGCTGGAGATAAAAAAGATGAATATTTTTTGATGTGCTCGCTTAAAACAGCAAAATTTCCTTGTTTTTTTGGTTTTACACCCATTTTTTCCTGCTTTTTGAAAATTGTTCATTCATAACCATAATTGAACAAAATGAACAAGAAATAAACAAACTGAACAAACTGCTTTTTATAAATAGAATGAACAAAAAGACCCATCCATAAATCCCCCCTTCCATCTACATTCGTACCGTTTTCTGTAACATTCTCTTAACAATTTGAAAGGAAGTATACTTTTTATCAACCAGTATTTTTCCACCAAATTATTAATGCCTTCCTAACCTAGCCGCCTCCTATAGAGTTTTGTTGTATCACAATGAAACTGAACAATTTTTATTCAAATATTTGATGCTATGCATTCAAACGCTACTCCTAATAGCCCTTTTACTGCTCCTTTTTGCTGCCCGAAACCGACGGGAAAGGTTGCTGTGAAAACCAGTTCTCTTATTACCTATAAAGGTGCCTCCGGTTTTGCCTGGAAAAGCCTCCTTTTATTATTGTTGTTGTTTGGAATAAGTGCACAGCAAAGTTGGGCGCAAACACAAACACAAAGGGTGTATGCAAATGCTACTGATTCCGCGGCTACAACCGGGATTTGTTTGCTTTGCGGAGTAGACGGTTCGGGATTGGCAATTGACGCCGGCCCTGGATTTTTAAATACTGCGGCAAATCTCCATGCCGGCGTAAGTTTATTAGGAGGAACCGTAAGCCTTGATATTAAATTTCCCGGAGCAAACCTGCCTTCAATAGGAACACAATCTATTATCAAAATAGGCACCGGATCTGCACTTTCATTGAATGTTCTCGGCGGGATTACTGTGCAGGCATTTAACGGCGCAACTCCGGCTGGTCCTGTCACTAATATTTCCAATGCTATTGCCAATCTGTTGGCATTAAATAACCAGGCAGAAGTATATGTGCCAGCTACAGTTGGTGCAGGCACTTATGACAGGGTGAGAATAACTATGACAGCTCCGTTGTTAGGTGCATTAGCCTCCCTGAGGATCTACAGCGCTTATTATAATAAACCCGCTTCTTCAGTAATAGCCTGCGACTTGCCCATTGATGAGTTATCTGGGGTGACCAGCACACTTGGCGTACCAATTGTAAATCTGGGATCAGTAACTAATCCGGATAATGCTATTGATGGAAATCTTGCTACTGCTGCTACTTTAAGTACTACACTAGGTGCAGCAGCCTATGCACAGGTGAATGCCATCTTTCCGGGCTTGTCGAAAACAGGTGATTCTGTGAGAATAACGCTCTCTAACCCTTCTGCTTTACTAAGTCTTTCTCTATTAAATGCGGTAACAATAGTTACTTATAATGGACAAACAATTGTGGATTCAGTGAACGGCTCCAGCACTCCGGTGGTGTTTAATCTGTTTTCGGGAGGTAGTGGCCCACAGACACTTTCCTTTGTGTCTACCGGACCTTTTGATCATGTGCAGGTAAGATTTGGAGCCATTGTTGGCGCATTATCTTCTTTGAATCTATACGAAATCCAACGCGTAGACCCAGGCCCGGTTGTTGCGCTGGGGAATGTCAGAAGTACCTGTCTGAATGTTCCTATTACTTTAAGTGTTAGTAATCCGGATCCTAATCTCATCTATAAATGGTATGATTCTACTCAAACCACATTGCTTGCAACAGCTTCTAGTCTTACGAGTGCACCGGTAAATATTGCCGGTACTTTCCGTTACTATGTTTCTGCCACAAGAATAGCCTGTACTACTGAATCTGCTAAAACACTGGTAACGGTATCAGTAAATAATTTCTCTACCGCTGCCGATGTCACTGTTACTGATACCACACGATCATGTTTGGGTGATTCAGTCAAAATCACACCTACCTCAACTACGGTTACACGCAAACCTGTATTCAAATGGTATAAAGATATTAATAAGAGTGTGGCCATTACAAATGGCCTGGTGGAAGGTAGTGTGAAATATGGAATTGATAGCACCGGTAAGCTTACCATTACTGGTCTAACAGCTGGCACCTATAATTATTTTGTCAGCGTTTCAGATAGCGGCCATTGTGAAAATGCAGCAGGCCAGCTTAAACGAGCTTCAGTAATAGTGGGTGCTGCGTTAGCGCCACCAGTGTTAATACAATCCTACACTGTAACTACTGGTCAGCCATTAACATTAAGGGCTACACCTGTACCTGGTGCTACTATTCAGTGGTTTAAAGATACTACGCAGGCACCATTGGCTTCCGGTGACTCCATTGTCCTGGCACCATTTACTACTCCCGGTGTTTACACTTATTACGCCGGTGTAACTTTACCAGGCGGATGTAAATCTATCCGGGTGCCAGTAGTAATAACAGTTACTGGTCCTGTAATACCAACCACCTGTAACGTACCAACCAGCCAGGTAACCGGTACTACTTTGGGTTGCGTATTATGTAGTGTTAATAATCCAACCAATGACATAGATAATGATCCTACCAACTTTACACAACTGAATATTCCTTTGGGATTGTTAGGAGGATCTGTATATCAACAACTCATATTCCCGGCGGTAGGTCCTGGAACAGATAGTATCCGTCTTGATTTGGGCACCTTTGCTCCATTGGCCAATGTGAGTTTGTTGGGAGGAGCTGTGGTAACCATCGCTAATGGTACAACAGTAATAAGGAGAGATACCCTGTCTCAGCTCCTGACATTGCATTTGTTAACTAATGGTCGTTACTCCGCCACTGTAGCAACAACGGCTCCATATGACCGTGTACAGATAATGCTTACTGGTGTAGCTAATTTGCTGAATGCAATACAGATATATGGTGCAAGGGCAGTCGCTCCAAATCCAACTATTAATGCAAGTGGATTTACTACCTGTGTTGGTTCGCCTGCTACACTTGTGGCTACAGCAGCTGCAGGAACAACTATAAAGTGGTATGCAGATTCCACTACGACGACTTCATTAAGTAATCAAAGTACTTATATCACACCTCCGCTGAATACAGCAGGTAAGTTTACTTATTTTGCACAAGTAGTTGCTGCTAATGGTTGTGCAAATCCTGATCGTATACCGGTTGTGGTTACCGTAAACCCATTAGGCAGTGCTGCAGATATCACACTGGCAGATACTACTACCACTTGTGGTAGCAGTGCTGCGGTACTGGCACCAACAGCAGCGGGTGTAACAACACCTGTATTCAAATGGTATCTGGATGCCAACAAGGTTACACCAATTACGAATGGCCTTGTGGTGGGTGGTGCAACGTTTACTATAGACACCGCCGGTAAACTTACTGTTACCGGTCTTGCAGTAGGCAATCATACCTATTATGTAAGTGTATCGGGTACCAATCGTTGTGAAAATCCTGCCGGCAGTCTGAAAGCAGCTACTATAAAAGTAACTACTGCTCCGGCGCCGCCAGTGTTAGTACAAGCTTATGCAGTAACTACTGGTCAGTCATTAACATTAAGAGCTACACCTGTACCCGGTGCTACTATTCAGTGGTTTAAAGATACTACGCAGGCACCATTGGCTTCCGGTGACTCCATTGTCCTGGCACCATTTACTACTCCCGGTGTTTATACTTATTATGCCGGTGTAACTTTACCAGGCGGATGTAAATCTATCCGGGTGCCGGTAGTAATAACAGTTACTGGTCCTGTAATACCAACCACCTGTAACGTACCAACCAGCCAGGTAACCGGTACTACTTTGGGTTGCGTATTATGTAGTGTTAATAATCCAACCAATGACATAGATAATGATCCTACCAACTTTACACAACTGAATATTCCTTTGGGATTGTTAGGAGGATCTGTATATCAACAACTCATATTCCCGGCGGTAGGTCCTGGAACAGATAGTATCCGTCTTGATTTGGGCACCTTTGCTCCATTGGCCAATGTGAGTTTGTTGGGAGGAGCTGTGATAACCATCGCTAATGGTACGACAGTAATAAGGAGAGATACCCTGTCTCAGCTCCTGACATTGCATTTGTTAACTAATGGTCGTTACTCCGCCACTGTAGCAACAACGGCTCCATATGACCGTGTACAGATAATGCTTACAGGCGTAGCCAATTTGCTGAATGCAATACAGATATATGGTGCAAAGGCAGTCGCTCCAAATCCAACTATTAATGCAAGTGGATTTACTACCTGTGTTGGTTCGCCTGCTACACTTGTGGCTACAGCAGCTGCAGGAACAACTATAAAGTGGTATGCAGATTCCACTACTACCACTTCATTAAGTAATCAAAGTACTTATATAACTCCTCCACAGAATACAGCAGGTAAGTTTACTTATTTTGCACAAGTGGTTGGCGCCAATGGTTGTGCAAATCCTGATCGTATACCGGTTGTGGTTACCGTGAATCCATTAGGCAGTGCTGCAGATATTACTATAGCAGATACAACTACTACCTGCGTAAACGGTCCTGCAGTATTAGTACCTACTACAACAGTGGTTACTGCTCCAATATTCAAATGGTATAAAGATGTCAACAAAACCACTGCTATCACAAATGGCCTTGTAGAAGGTAGTGTGAGCTACGCAATAGACAGTACCGGCAAACTTACTATCACAGGCTTAGCTGCCGGTATGCACACTTATTACGTAAGTGTATCCGGTACTAATCGTTGTGAAAATGAAGCAGGTGCGCTGAAAGCAGCTCATGTAAATGTTGTAACAACTCCTGTAGCGCCAGTAGTAACAGGTGATGTTGTGGTAACAACTGGTCATCAGGCTACATTAACAGCCTCTCCGGTCCCAGGTGCAACTATTGTGTGGTATAATGATTCAACTACCACAACAGTTGCCGGTTCAGGAACCAGCTTTGTTGTTGGACCATTCAATAACCCGGGTATCTATACTTATTTCGCGGCAGTGAAAATTGCGGGTGCGTGTGAATCTAAACGTGTAGCCGTTCACGTAGTAGTAACAGGACCGGTAATTCCGTCTCCTGACTGTAACGTTCCAACCAGCCAGCAGTCCGGTACTACACTTGGTTGTATTCTGTGTAGCGTTACTAATCCTACTAATGACATAGATAGTAGTACAACCAATTTCACGAGACTGGATATACCAGTAGGTTTGTTGGGCGGATCTGTATTTCAACAACTGATATTCCCGAATCCGGGAAGTGCGACAGACAGTGTTCGCATCAAATTTGCATCTCCGGGTGGACTGGCCGATGTTAGCCTCCTGGGTGGAGTGGTTATCTCCCTGTATAATAATACTACGCTGGTAAAAGCAGATACTTTGTCGAAACTGCTTAGCATAAGCTTGATGAGCGGACAGCAGTTTGCGACCACTATACCTGCAACCGGCACGTACGACCGCGTAGAAATAAGACTTACCGGTGTCCTTAATCTGTTGAATGCTATCGACATCTATGGTGCAAGAATAATCTATCCAAATCCGGTGGTGAATACTACCAACGCGAGTGTGTGTATAAATAATAAGGCAACACTTACCGTTACACCGGCAGCGGGTACTTCTGTACGCTGGTATGCAGATTCTACCAGCACCACCGTATTAAGCACACAAAATTCATATACTACAGATACGCTCAAAACAGCAGGTAAAATAACCTACTTTGTAGCTGTGCTGGGTGGGCCAAATAATTGCCCTAACCCTGCAAGGATACCAGTTAGCGTAACAGTATCTCCGGCTCCTGCAGTGCCTGGTGCTCCGGTAACTATTAATATTTGTCCGGGTTCAAATGCATCATTGTCACCAACAGCGCCAAATCATAGTTTCACTTATAATTGGTATAATGTTCCAACAGGCGGTACTAAACTGAACACAGATAGTGGCTACGTTTTCAATGTGCCGGCTATCAACAGGGATACCACATTCTACGTGGAAGCGGTAAGCAGCTGTGGTGCAGTGTCTCCAAGACAAACCATCAGTGTGGTATTATCTTCTTCCCTGAGCGCACCGGCTGTATCGCCAAATCCTGATTCTGTAGCCATCGGAACACAGGCAGTACTTACAGCAACATCCAATGCTACTAATGTAATATTCAAATGGTATGGCAGTCAGGCAGGAAATGATAGTCTGTTCACTGGTCCAACCTTTGCGCCGCCTACTCAAAACACCTTTGGTACAGTTACGTACTGGGTGAGTGCATCACTCACCGGAAGTACTACCTGCCAATCTATACGGGTACCGGTGGTAGTCGTTTACGGCCCCGTTGGCTCTGGAACACCTGTACCATGCGAAGGTGCTACCACCCAAACAATTGGTGGCGGTGGTCTGCTTATATTGGGTAACGTATACAATCCGAACCTGGCTGTAGATAACGATGTGAGCACTGCTTCTTCTCTGGTAATCAACCTGGGAGCATTGAACGCACAGGTTTGGGAAAGAGCTAAATTCAACGGCGTATCCGTACCAGGTGATACCGTAAGAGTATTACTGTCCAATCCAAATCAGATACTTTCTGTAGGCTTACTGGGCGGTATTCAGTTAACGTCTTACAATGGTACTGTTCCTGGCGATTCCGTACAGGTAAATGATCCGCTTGTTAAATTCACTTTGCTGAACAACGGCAAACAGGCAATACTCGAATTTGTACCAAAAGCAACATTTGACGCAGTAGAAGTAAAACTGAAATCAGGTGTGCTTGGCGCATTAACAACAATAGATTTCAATTACGCACAGCGTGCGCTCGTAGCGCCAAAAGTACAGGCTGCACAAGTAGCAGTTTGCGCAGGTAACACCGCTACGCTGAATGTATTAAATCCTGTGGCAGGAATTACCTACCGCTGGTACAGCAGTAATGGTAATTATCTGACCGGTAAAGATGGAAGTACATTTACGACCGGTGTGCTCACTACTGATACCAGCTTCCTGGTAGAAGCCTTCAGAAATGGTTGTGCAAGCAAAGGAAGAGCCAGGGTAGATGTGAAAGTAGCCGCAGCGCCAGTAGCGCCAGCGGTACAAGCTGCAAACGTGCAGGTATGCGCCGGCTCTGATGCAGTACTGGCAATAGCTAATCCTTTAAAAGGATACAGCTACAACTGGTACAATGTAAGTACAGCAGGCACTAAATTGAATACTGATAGCGGTTTCACTTTCAAAGTGATCAATGTTACCGCTACTGCTACTTATTATGTGGAAGCTGTGAACGATAGTTGTAAAACTATTTCTGCAACAAGAACAGCTGTTACCGTTGGTACTGCAGCGTCATTGGCTCCGCCAACAGTAGTGCCGGCATCCGATACAGTAGCCATAGGTCAGCAACCAGTGTTCCAGGCAAGCGCCACTTCTGCAAATGCGGTATTCTACTGGTTTGCCAGTCAAACAAGTACAGATACTTTATTTAAAGGATCAAGATTTGCAGCACCGGCATCCTCCACACTTGGTACTATTACTTATTGGGTAGAAGCAGCTTTACCAGGAGCAACTACTTGTGTATCTGCAAGAGTAGCAGTCAATGCTGTTACATTTACAGGTCCATTTAATGCTGTTCCTTGTGAGGGCGCTACCGCACAAACTATTGGAGGTTCAGGTTTACTGGTGCTGGGTAATGTATATAATCCACAATTAGCAGTAGATAATAATCAAAATACCGCTTCCTCTCTTGTTATAAATCTGGGAGCGTTGAATGCAGCTGTTTGGGAAAAAGCAATCTTTAATGGTTTGTCCACACCGGGCGATACTGTCAAAGTATTATTGTCTAACCCAAGCCAGATACTTTCTGCATCTCTTCTTGCCAGCATTCAGCTGACATCTTTCAATGGTAATACCCCTGGTGATTCCGTACTGGTATCTAACCCGATCCTGCATGTGGATCTGCTTAGTGGCAACAGACAAGCTTTGCTGTCGTTCGTACCAACCAAACCATTTGATGGTATAGAAGTGAAGCTGAAATCAGGTATACTGGGTGCACTGACAGAAGTAGACTTTAATTATGCACAGCGCGCAATAGTGCAACCAACAGTACAGGTGAATAATGCAGCTGTATGTAAAGGCAAACAGGCAACATTGAGCGTAGTGAACCCTGCGCCGGGAGTTGTTTACAGCTGGTATAACAAACAGGGTAACCACCTGCTTGATAGTATAGCATTTGTAACACCAACCACGCTCGACTCAGGTACTTATACCTACACGGTAAGAGCCAGCAGGAATGGTTGTACGGGAGCTGCATCCGTACCTGCACAAATAACCATACTTGGTTTACCATCATCACCGGTACCGAATGGCAACAATGTAACTACTTGCCTGAATACACCAGTAACACTCAGCGTGAAAGCTGTACCAGGTGTAAATTACAACTGGTTTGATGCAATTACCGGTGGCGCTAAAGTACAAGCTAACAGTAACACATTTACAACACCTGCTAATCTGGTTGCAGGTACTTATAACTTCTACGTGGAAGCAGTGAATGCAGGTAACTGTACTAACGATAGCGGACGTACGAAGATCACCCTCACGGTAGATAGTGCTTCAACAGCAGCTGATATTACAGCAGCAGACCAGGTGATTTGCGCAGGTGATAGTGCAGTATTAACACCAACAAGTACTACCGTTCAAAACCCTGTGTTTAAATGGTATGCTAACGCGAATAAGACTGGCCCAATAACGCAGGGTGTCAGCGCAGCGGGTGTATTAACAGTATCCGGATTAGCTGCCGGTACATATACTTATTATGTAAGTGTAAGTAGCGGAGGTAGATGTGAAAATGCAGCTGGTGCATTGAAAGCAGTAAAAGTAACTGTGAATATGGGTGCAACAGCGGCAGATGTTATCGTAGCAGATACGACTATTTGCCCGCAAGGCACTGTTACACTCACTGCCAGCAGTACAACTGTTACCAACCCGATATTCAAATGGTACAAAGATGCTGGTCTGAAAACATTGCTGTTCACAGGCCCCGCATTTACAACACCTGCAATAGCAGCTACTACTTCTTACTACGTAACAGTAGAGGGAACTAACAAATGTGCTAATACAGCAGCAAATGCTAAGGTGGTAACAGTAAATGTGCGTAGTGTACCGGTTCCGATAATTGCCGCTTCTTCCATCAGCATTTGTGTTGGCGATAGTACTACATTAACAATTCAAAATGTAGACAATACACTTACTTATCGCTGGTTCAATGTAGCAACAGGCGGAACAGCCCTGTTTACAGGTACTGTGTTTGTTGTAAAGGGCCTCACGGTATCAACAGACTTCTATGCGGAAGCTTCAGCAGGTGGCTGTAGCAGTGCTACCAGAACCAAAATATCTATTGGTGTAGGAACTGCACCGGTACCAATCCTTGAATCTGGCAACGTAACAGTATGTCAGGGCGGTACAGCGGTGCTGAAAGTAACGTCATCAGTAAATAATATCACGTACAAATGGTATACTGTAGCTACAGGGGGAACAGCAGTATTTACAGGGCCTATCTACACTACAGCACCAATAAATGCTAATACTACATTCTATGTAGAAGCAATAGGAGATACTTCCAAATGTGGTAAACCTTCTGCACGTGCAGCTGCGAACGTGAATGTGGTACCTGTTCCTGCAGCACCAACATTGGTAAGTGGTGCGGTACAGGGTTGTAAAGGACAGAGCGTTTCTCTGGCAATTCAGAGCCCACAGGCTGGAGTTACTTACGAATGGTTTAATGCTGCAACCGGTGGTACACTGGTATTTACAGGACCTGTATTTAATATAACCGCCCTGGATAGCAGTGTAACCTACTTTGTAGAGGCATTGGTAAATGGCGGATGTCCTAGTGCTACAAGAACCAGTGCTACTATTACAGTAAACAGTATTCCGGCAACACCGGTAATATCAGCATCTTCCTTGTCTGTTTGTCAGGGTGGTAGCGTAACGTTATCAGTCAGCAATCCGCTGCCAGGAGTTACCTATCGTTGGTTTGATGCAGCTGCAGGTGGCAACCTGTTGTTTACCGGTGCAAGTTTCACAACCGGAGCTTTAAATAGTAACACAGATTTTTATGCAGAAGCCAGCAATGGTAATTGCAGCAGCACAGTAAGAGCAAAAATTTCAATAGGTGTAGGACAAGCACCAACACCAGTACTGGAATCTCCATCCCTGACTATTTGTTCAGGCACGAAAGCTACGCTTCGCGTAACATCTTCTACTAATGGCATTACTTACAAATGGTTTACAACAGCAACAGGCGGTACTGCAATATTTACCGGCCCTGTATACATTACAGATGCACTTACCAGCAGCACAGACTTCTTTGTGGAAGCAATAGGAGATGTAAACCAGTGTGGTAATCCATCATTGAGAGCGAAAGCTTCCATAACAGTAGTAAATGCTCCGGCAGCACCAGATGTAGTAGCATCCAGTCTCAGGACATGCGCAGGTACAGGTGTAACTGTTGCAGTGAAAATGCCACAACCGGGTATTACATATCAGTGGTATGATGCCGCAACAGGTGGTACACTACTCTTTACCGGAGCTGTTTACAGCGTGCCGGTGGTGACTACCAATACTATTTACTATGTACAAGCCACTGTAGGCAACAGTTGTTCCAGTGCAACCAGAACAAGTGTAAGCGTAGCAGTTGATCCGGCGCCACAAATTCCGACAGTTGTTGCTGATAATGTAGTCACCTGTATAGGTGGTACTGCAACCTTCAGCGTACAGAATCCGGATCCGGCATTGACTTATCGTTGGTTTGATGCACCTTCTAACGGAACATTGCTCGCTACAGGAGATGCTTATACAACAGGGGCATTAGGTCTTACTACTACCATCTATCTCGAAGCGATAAATAACGCAGGATGCAGCAGTGCACGTAAAGGTGTAACCGCTACCGTGGTTACAACAATAGATGCTCCGCTCGCCGATCCGGTTACAACATGTAGTGGTCATACAGTTGTACTGTCAGTGAAAAACAGAACAGCGGGTGTAATTTATAGCTGGTTTACTTCAGCACAGGGTGGTACAGCGGTATTTGGTGGCGCAGACTTTACCATTACGCCAACTATCAGTACCATTTACTACCTGGAAGCAGCTACCAGTGGTGGTTGTGTAAGTGCCAGCAGAACACCGGTAAATGTAACCGTGAATCCTGCACCGGCTGCACCGGCAGTAGCAAATGCAACATTACAGGGATGCCTGGGTCAAACAGTTACACTGAATGCACTCAATCCGGATGCAGCGCTTACTTATAAATGGTTTACTCAAGCAACAGGCGGTACTGCTGTAGCAACAGGACCATCATATACTACACCAGCTATTACTGCTAACCAGATGTATTACCTGGAAGCTTCCAATAGCAATGGTTGTTCAAGTCCTACCCGCACAGCAGTGAGTGTTGAAGCTACACCTTCACCAGCTCAACCAACAGTAACGGGTAATGAGGCAGGTGTATGTCCTGGTAAAACAGCAACACTCACAGCGGCTTCTACTTCTGAGGGTGTAAATTTCCGTTGGTTCAGCACAGCTACTGGTGGTACACCGCTATTCACAGGTGCAGTATTTGTAACACCGGCATTAAATGAAAGCACTAATTATTACGTGGAAGCATTCACTACAGGTGGTTGCAGCAGTATCAGCAGAACATTGGTAGCAGTTAGTATAGCACAGCCACTGGCTACGCCTTTTGTAACAGTAGATAATACAACTGCGACTACGATTACCTTCCGCTGGAGCCCAATTCCTGGAGCCCTCCGTTATGAAGTAACATTGGACAACGGTGTAACCTTCATACCGCCAAGCTCAGGACCTAACGGCACTACGCATACAGTAACCGGCCTGCAGCCTAATCAGAGCGTTACCATACAGGTAAAAGCGATAGGGGCAACAGATTGTCAAACAAGTGCATTGTCTACCGCAGTAATTGGTAAAACAACCAATCCGCAAGGCAATAACATCTACGTACCTAACCTCTTCAGTCCGAATGGAGATGGAGTAAATGATATCGAGTATGTATACAGCACCGCTATAGCGCAGCTCGAGTTCAGGATCTACAACCAGTGGGGTCAATTGGTATTCACATCCAAAGATCAGCGTCAGGGATGGGATGGTACGATGAGCGGACAGAAACAACCGATAGGTGTGTACGTGTACATTGTTAAGGCTACTATGCAGGATGGCACTGTGATCACGAAGAAGGGTAACGTTACCCTCATGCGGTAGGAATGATTCAACAGGAATAGGTTAAAAATTATTAATAATAACCGGGGTGCAAATGCATCCCGGTTAATCTTGAAAAAGCTAAAAATGTTCCTATGAAAAGGATTTTTATAGTTGCAATACTTTTATGGAGCAGTTTGTTGCCCAAGTTGTGTGTTGCCCAGGTGGACCCTCACTTTTCACAGTATTATGCTTATCCGTTATGGCTCAATCCGGCCTTAACAGGTGTCATTGATGGTGATTACAGGATCAGCGGCGACTATCGTAATCAGTGGGCCAATTATGGGAAACCCTTTTCTACTGCAGGGATTTCTATAGATGCTGCCACCGACAAAAACATAGGGGTGGGCCTCAATGTAATGAACATGTCTGCAGGTGATGCAGGATATAACTACTTCAGTGCGATGGCCAGCATTTCCTATACTGGTGTGAAATTTGGTCGTACAAAAACCAGCCAGTTAGTTTTTGGTATTAATGCCGGTTTGATCAACAGAAGAGTGGATCCGGCTAAATTCCAGACAGGTAGCCAGTATCAGCCGGTTATAGGTTATGATCCAAGCATTGCCAATGGCGAAAACGTAACTACTACTAAATCAAATCAATTTGATGCGGGGGCGGGAGTTGTTTATTTTGATGGGAACCCCAACCATATGTTTAATCCCTTTGCCGGATTTGCAGCAGCGCATCTCACACAACCTAAAGATCCTTTTGCCAGCGGCAGCAATGGAATAGAAAAAACATTGCCTATCCGTTACCTGGTTCACGGAGGAACTAAAATAAAACTGAATGACGCGGTGAGCCTCACTCCTACAGGACTCTACATGCGTCAGGGAAATGCGGAAGAAATTGTAGCCGGTGTTTATGCACAGTTGATGGTGAATCCAGAATTTGATTTATTGGTAGGAGGAAACTACCGTTTCAATGATGCAGCAATACCTTTTGCAGGTTTCCATTTTAAGAGCTTTACGTTGGGATTGAGCTATGATACAAATACCTCAAACATGCGTCGCCTGGTAAATGGCAGCCAGAGTTTCGAAGTGTCCCTTTCTTTTATCAGCCGCAAAAGAAGAGTGCTTAATGAAGAATATTTTATTTGTCCGAGGTTATAATTTACAAGAAGAAATCAGATCAGAATGGAGGAAAAAACTTATACAGAAAAAAGAAATGGAACCCTCATGAAAAAAATTACACTCTGTTGGCTGGTGATTTTTATGGGAATAATTAACTCCATACAAGCGCAGTATGTTTATGACTTCAAGCATACAGCTGATATCTTTTACAATGCCAGGGATTATTATTCTGCAGCGCAGTATTACAACAAAGCGCTGGGTACTTTTAAAATAAAACCTGAGCAGGTATTACCTTATACACTCGCTGATGCAGCGCCACCTAGTGGTAAGTTGAAAGATTATCAGCAAGTGGTAGCCCGATTGGCAGAATCATACCGTCTTTTTAATGACTATGGCAACGCTGAAACATGGTATTCCCAGGTGGTAGGGTTCAATAATCCCGCATATCCGCAAGCCCGTTACTGGTATGCCATTTGTCTCAGGGCCAATGGTAAATATGATCAGGCACTGGAGCAGTTTAATAAATTTAAACAAAGTTATACAGCCGCCGACGAATACTCAACCAGAACCCCGCTTGAAATTGCTTCCTGTGAATTTGCGCTCTCTGAAGCCAGCCGGCAACCCCGCTTTACAATTGTGAAAACTGCCGGAAACGTAAACGAAGGAGGAGCTAATTATGCACCCGTAATATTGAATGAAGGTAGTTTGATGTTCACTTCTTCCCGCGCTGAAAATCCGCCTTTACCAACTAATGCTAAAACCGCTGAAGATAAAAAGAAGCAGGTTAAAAAAGGAAACCCTTATGTAAATGACCTCTACATAGCTACAGGTAATGGTAATACTTTTGATTTTAGCCAGAAGCTTAAAATACCTACCGCTAAAGGATTTGAGCAGGGTGTTTCCGCAGTCACACCAGACGGTAATACACTCTATCTTACCAGGTGGACAGAAAAGGGCGGTACAAAACTGGCTGCTATCTATATAAGCACCCATCAAAATGGTACATGGTCTGAGCCAAAGATATTGGGCGATAATGTGAATGTGGCCGGATATAATTCTATGCAGCCTTTTGTTACTGCTGATGGCAAGTACCTGTTATTTGCTTCCAACAGACCAGGAGGTATGGGCAAAAATGATCTCTGGTATTGTATCATGAATAACGGAACACCTGGTGGTGCACGCAATATGGGCACTGCTATCAACACAAAAGATGAAGAACAGGCGCCTTTTTATGATGAAGAAAAAAACCTGCTGGTATTTAGTACAGATGGCCGCGTAGGCCTTGGAGGACTCGATTTCTTCCAGAGTGAAGGGGACTTCGGTACCTGGTCCACTCCTGTGAATATGGGTAGACCTTTGAACTCTCCCAAAGATGATATTTATTATACTGCATTAAATAACACACATCCGTTTGCCGCAGGGTTTATCAGCTCCGATCGGGAGTCAATTTGTTGCCTGGAAGTATTTGGTATTAAAAGAATCAGCAAAATTGCCAGTGGCCTGATTCTCGATTGTGATACACATCAACCGCTGCAAGGCGCTACTGTTACACTGCTGGATACTGTTCGCCAGAAAACCATTCAGAAAATTACATTGGATGCTACCGGTCGTTATTCATTTGAGGTAGACCCGCAACGGTTTTATAAGATTCTGGCAGAAAAGGAAAATTATTTCACCAAAGCAATCTATTTCAATACAGATACGCTGGCAGCAATAGATTCGATGGATAATCCTACGCTTTGCCTCAAACACTATGAAATAGAAAAACCAATTGTACTAAATAATATCTACTATGATTTCGGCAAAGCAACGCTTCGCCCGGAATCCAGGATCGTGTTGGATACAGTAGCAGATATGCTGAAAGATAATCCGAAACTCACTATTGAAATGAGCGCGCATACAGATAGTGTAGGCTCTGTGAAATACAATGATAAACTGTCCCAGGCACGTGCACAGTCTTGTGTTGATTACCTCATCAGTAAAGGCATTTCATCTAATAGACTGATTGCAAAGGGGTATGGTAAATCAATGCCAATTGCACCTAATTCATTGCCTAACCACAAGGATAATCCGGAAGGACGGCAACTTAACCGCAGAACAGAATTTAAAGTATTACGCAGACAGGTGGCGGTGAGTAGTGATTATAACAACACTGGTCAATAGCTTTTTATTTGTATCCGGATCTGATTTCGGATACCACCATATCCTACAATTACAAAAAAATAGCCGGCCTTGTGTCGGCTATTTTTTTGAACCGTATGATAACCTGTTACCTCCTGCTATATTGATGTACAGGAGAGAGCATACCCTTTACAGAAGGATATGCTCTCAATAGTTTTAATGTAATATTTCGAAAGCGTTAGATGCTCTTGCCGAAGTTGCCAATAGCAATAGTGTCTGCTTTGTTTTTGCTGTGCAACACTTTCAGGTACGCGCTATAATTCACAGCGTCATTAAATCTGAAAGCAGTGTCTTTAGTTACACCACCAGCCCTGTTCAGCTTGATTGTTTTAACTTTTGAGAACAGATCAATATTCATAGCAGCACCAGTTCCTTTTGCCTCTAACTTCAGCAAAGTATCTGTAGTCGGAGCGCCGGTTTTGCCACCAATAAAGAAGACGTTATGAACAGTGTCTTTTACGTTTTTAGTGAGGTTTAATACTACGTTAACAGAGCTATCAGTATTTTCTGTAACAGTAATTGCACCTACTTTTTTTGCATCAGTACCAAGCACGTCAAATGACTTTGAACGCGGGGTTGGAGGTGTAGGTGTATTGTTGTCGTCTTTTTTGCAGGCAGTAAAAGTTATACCCAATACAGTAGCGATCACTACTCCGGTGCGGAGAGCGTGTTTGTTGAACATGTGCATGATTCCAGTTTTATGAAGGTTTTAAGATTGCGATTTTAAGTTTTGTGATTTTTTATGCTATATAGGTTTTCAGCGCTTACTAGTGGATATTAAACGAAGCATGAAATTAAAAGTTACAGGTACAAGTAGGATATTTATTAAATATTATTTTTTGTCGGCTGTAATGCTTTGCTACAGATCGTTACAGCCGGAACAATTTATTTTTAATTGAAGAAAGTAGTTATAAGTAAACGTTGATACATACTTTTTTTATTTTGTTGACATGTTGATAATTAAAAAATTCTTTTACTTTTGTACAGCATCATTGAATATGTCAACTTATAACAACATGAAAAATTAATCAGACGACAGCCCTTCCTGTTGTCGCTCCCCACTTCCCGTAATTAATTTGCAGCATAACTGGTACGGCTGCTTTCCCGTTTATTATTTTAACGATAGTTTATGCCCATATTAACGCAAGCCTTTGCGCGTACCCGACATTTTTTTCATCTATTCAAGATAGCCGTTACCGGTAGTGAAAAAGAATTTACAACCGGTAATATTAACCGCGCTATCTTTTTGCTTTCTGTTCCGATGATACTGGAAATGGCGATGGAGTCATTATTTGCAGTAGTGGATATTTATTTTGTCAGCCACCTGGGTGTTAACGCGATCACGGCAGTAGGACTAACAGAATCTGTGCTCACACTGGTATACACAGGGGCCATGGGATTGAGTATGGCAGCTACAGCCATGATTGCAAGAAGGACCGGCGAAAAGGATCCTGCAGCTGCGGCACATGCAGCTATGCAATCGCTTTACCTGGGTTTCGCTGTTTCATTACTCATCAGTATTGTGGGATTTTTCTTTGCAAAAGATATACTGCTGATCATGGGTGCATCCAAAGAAGTGGTTGATAACGGTTATGTATATACGAAAATATTACTGAGTGGTAATATCGTCATTGTATTATTATTCCTTATCAATGGGATTTTCCGTGGAGCCGGTGACGCTGCGCTGGCGATGCGCGCATTGTGGATTGCGAACGGACTAAATATTTTGCTTTGTCCGCTACTTATTTCAGGGTTAGGGCCAATTCCTGCGCTGGGCCTGAAAGGTGCTGCTATCGCTACTTTCATTGGTCGCGGTGCAGGTGTATCTTATCAAGTGTATCACCTGTTAAAGGGCAAAAATTTGATACGTATTACTAAAAAGCACCTCGCCCCTGCTATTGATGTAATCATGTCTATTCTGAAAATAGCTGCTGGCGGCACGGCCCAGCTATTGATTTCATCTGCCAGCTGGATCTTTCTCGTGCGCATTATTTCCTATTTCGGCAAGGATGCAGTGGCAGGATATACAATTGCTATCAGAGTGGTCATCTTTACGATACTGCCGGCCTGGGGGATGGCCAATGCGGCAGCTGCGCTGGTAGGCCAAAATCTGGGTGCACAACAACCAGAACGCGCGGAAACATCGGCCTGGCGTGCGGCATTCTTTAATCTGGTATTCCTGGGTATGATAGCTGTTATCTTTATGGTGGCCGCACCTGGTATTATCGGCTTTTTTACAGACGAACCCGTAGTGACAGGTTATGCTGTACAATGTTTGCGACTGATGAGTTTAGGTTATATTTTTTTCGCCTATGGCATGGTGCTTACCCAATCGTTTAATGGTGCGGGTGATACCCGTACTCCTACGCTTATTAACCTGTTTGCGTTGTGGATGTGGCAAATGCCGCTTGCCTGGGTGCTGGCGATTGGATTGAAGTTAGGCCCTCAGGGCGTATTCTGGGCTATTGCTATCTCAGAATCTACTGTAGCCATAGCGGCCATTGTGCTATTCAGACGGGGTACCTGGAAGAAGGTGAATATTTAGCTTCCTGCTTTCTGTATAAGTAGTTACCTTTGCCAGGTTTTGCATTAAACTTTAACCTAATAAACTTTTAACTAAATAGCATGTCACTCACTGTTGTTGGTACTATGGCGTTCGATGAAATTGAAACGCCCTTTGGAAAATCAGGAAAGATCATTGGTGGTTCAGCCACTTATATAGCATGGGCTGCTTCCAACTTTGTAAAGCCTATTAACCAGGTATCCGTAATAGGTGAAGATTTCCCACAATCGGAACTGGACGCGTTGACGGCCAAAGGAGTAGCATTAGACGGTGTACAGATAAAGAAAGGTGAGAAATCCTTCTATTGGTCTGGTAAGTATCATATGGATATGAATACCCGTGATTCACTGGTAACTGATCTGAATGTGCTGGCCGATTTCCAGCCTGTTATTCCGGAAAGCTATCAGGGCAGTGAATTTCTGATCCTGGGCAACCTTACACCACAGGTACAGATGAGTGTATTGGATCAGCTAAAGGTAAGACCTAAACTGATCGTGATGGACACAATGAACTTCTGGATGGAAGTTGCATTGGACGATCTGTTGAAAGTATTGAAAAGAGTGGATGTACTGATGGTGAATGATGGTGAAGCCCGTCAGCTGAGCGGAGAGTATTCTCTGGTAAAAGCTGCCCGCAAAATCATGACCATGGGGCCGCGTTATGTGATCATTAAGAAAGGGGAACATGGTGCATTACTCTTCCACGAAAATCATGTATTCTTTGCACCAGCTATGCCGCTGGACGATGTATATGATCCTACCGGTGCTGGTGATACCTTTGCCGGAGGCTTCATTGGTCATCTTGCAAAAACAAAAGATATCTCTTTCGAAAACATGAAAACAGCTATTATCGTAGGTTCTGCTATGGCTTCTTTCTGTGTGGAGAAATTTGGTACAGAGCGTATCAGGGAGATCACACACGGAGAAATTGCTACCCGCCTGGAACAATTTGTTCAGCTGGTGAATTTTGATATAGACCTCGTATAGGTTTTAGCAGTTAGCTATTAGCTTTTAGCAAAAATGCAGCGAAGACAGAAGCAAAGTATAAACCTACGCTTTTGTCTTCGCTGCATTTTTGCTAAAAGCTAATAGCTAACCGCTAATCGCTTACTTAAATATCCCGTTCAAGACCGCTGCTAATCTCAATCCTCCCTTCAGCAATTGCTGGTTCAGATCATTTACAAAAACATAATTGTAACGGTAGCTAAGCTTTGAATCAGGTTTTGTATAGTCATATACCTTGTCTGACAGGAGGTGTGACTCAAACATCCAGTCGGCAATAGAACCACTCTGTATGGTCTTTATTTGGGCTACAGGCGCAATATCAATTGCTTTGGTATATTCTGTATAGCTCAGTTGCTGAAAATCGATCAATTGCTCATCCCATACGCGGTGAAGGTTAGATGGCTTATCAAACCACATTACACTGATTTTGTTACCACCCATGTCCTCATCTCTGCCTACATGCAGTGGCTGATGCATATCGCCCATCAGGTGTACAAGGAACCTGAGTGCAAATATTTGTTTATCCTTTGGCAATGACCGGTTTTTGAGATCCTTGATCATGTCCTGTGTTTCAATATACAGATTTTCACCGGTAGCAGCATTCAGTAGCTGATCAAATGTTGCACGATCAATATTAGCCGGAAAATCGAGGTAGTGCCAGGAGCTGGTATGATCATACTGATGAGTAGTATCAGATTTAATGAAATCGGGCCAGTTGGCAATCATAGCCAGGCTTTCACGGCCCAGTATATTGTTGATGGCTTTACGTGCCTGTGGGGTCAGATGCAGGTAAGCTATTTCCCCTACTATACGGTGACCGTTAGGTCCCCAGGCAAAGCTGGTAAAAGGTAATAGAAAGGCCAGTAGCAGGCCCATTACGATTTTCTTTCTCATAAGTACGTCCTTGATTGAAGTGGCAAAATTAAGGCTTCTTTTTTAACACTTATACTTCCCGGTTCTTTAGTATTTTTACATATACTGCTCAAATATAAATTTCAATATGTCATTTAAGATACAAGCTCCATATGCTCCTGCTGGTGATCAGCCGGAAGCGATCAAACAATTAACGCAGGGATTGATGGAAGGAGAACCTTTTCAAACCCTGCTGGGGGTAACCGGTTCAGGTAAAACATTTACCGTAGCAAATGTAATTGAACAGGTACAGCGCCCTACCCTGGTACTTACACATAATAAAACACTGGTAGCTCAGCTCTATGGCGAGCTACGACAGTTTTTTCCGGATAATGCAGTGGAATATTATGTATCCTACTACGATTATTATCAGCCGGAAGCCTATATGCCGGTAAGTGATACCTATATAGAAAAAGATCTGGCAATAAATGAGGAGCTGGATAAGCTCCGGCTGAAAGCTACGTCTAACCTGCTTTCCGGACGGAGAGATATTATTGTGGTAGCCAGCGTTTCCTGTATATATGGTATTGGTAACCCTACAGACTATGAAAATGGGATAATCCGTATTCAAAAAGGACAGGTATTAAGCCGGAACACACTCCTGCACGGGTTGGTGAATTCCCTGTATAGCCGCACTACGGGCGATTTTAACAGAGGTAATTTCAGGGTGAAAGGAGATACCGTAGATATCAATCTGCCTTATGTGGATTATGGTTATCGGATTACTTTTTTTGGAGATGAGATAGAAGAGATAGAAACATTTGACGTGCAGAATAGCAAACGTATTACTGTTGTGGAAAATGCGGCTATTTTCCCGGCAAATATGTACCTCGCACCAAAAGACATGATGCACCAGATCATCATTGAAATACAGGATGAGCTGAAAGCCCAGGTAGATTATTTTAAAGCCAATGGTAAGTTGATTGAAGCCCAGCGCTTATCCGAAAGAGTGAATTATGACATGGAAATGATCCGGGAACTTGGCTACTGTAGCGGAATTGAAAACTATTCCCGTTTTCTGGATCGTCGTAAGCCGGGCACCAGGCCATTCTGTTTGCTGGATTATTTTCCGGATGACTTCTTATTAGTGGTGGATGAAAGCCACGTGACCATTCCGCAGATAGGTGCGATGTATGGGGGCGACCGTTCCCGTAAGCTCAACCTGGTGGAATTTGGCTTCCGTCTGCCGTCTGCCATGGATAACCGCCCGCTGAACTTTTATGAGTTCGAGAACATGCTAAACCAAACCATTTTCGTAAGCGCTACTCCGGGAGAGTATGAGCTGAAGAAAACAGAAGGAGTAGTTGTGGAACAGGTAGTACGTCCTACCGGTTTGCTGGAACCACCAATAGAAGTAAGACCCAGTGTAAACCAGGTAGATGACCTGCTGGAAGAAATAGACAAACGTGTACAAAAGGGAGATCGCGTGCTGGTAACCACCCTTACTAAGCGCATGGCCGAAGAAATGGATAAATACCTGGGACGTATTAATATTAAGTCCCGCTACATTCACTCAGAGGTAGATACATTGGAGCGTATTGAAATATTACGCGACCTGCGCTTAGGTAATATAGATGTACTGGTGGGTGTGAACCTGCTGAGAGAGGGGCTTGATTTGCCGGAAGTGTCATTGGTGGCTATTTTAGATGCAGATAAAGAAGGATTTTTGAGAGATGAACGCTCGCTGACCCAGACTGCTGGTCGTGCGGCACGTAACGTAGATGGACTGGTTATCTTTTATGCAGATAAGATAACGGAGAGTATGCAGCGCACTATTGATGAAACGGATCGTCGCCGGGAGAAGCAGGTAGCTTTTAATATTGCACATAATATTACTCCAAGAACTGTTCGCAAGAGTAAGGAGCAGATTATGGGACAGACATCTGTATTGCAAATCAAGCATTTCGATGAAAACTCACCTTATGCTTTGCATGATGAGGTATTGTTGGTAGCCGAGGATGCGATGGCATATGCAAAAAGCTCTGCTGCTGCCGGGAAAACCATCCCACAGATGGAGAAGTCTATTGCTAAAGTGAAGAAGGATATGGAAAAGGCTGCCCGTGATCTTGATTTTATGGAAGCCGCCCGTTTGAGGGATCAAATGTTTGCAATGGAGCGTGAATTGTTGGAAATGAAACAATAATGGACCTGGCTATTTAATAATGTTATATACAATTTATTATAATATGTTTATCTCTTTTTCTGATTCACAGTGATAAATATATAATTTATAAAATATTATTTACCAGGTGGTTGTGTGAAATTATTCAGCATTACAGTAACACCACCACCTGGTAAATTTGAAAATTGTTAACACAACAATAATTTATCACTTATATAATTGATAATCAATAAAATATAGCAATTTATCTTCTCCTTAAAATCCTTCACAGAATAGAAATTAATAATTAATATTATTATTAATTATAATATCATTGATTTAATCCTAAATATCACACCTGATATTCAAATATTTCTATTTTTACCCCCTTCTATTTGATGTTTTAAATTTCAAACCTACTTTTATTTAAGAAATTTAAAAATCAAACGCTATGAAGAAAAAATCATTTCAGGACTATCTACCCTTCATTTTTTTGGCGATAGTTGCAATTATTGGAGTTTTTATCCCAGCACTCCCAACTTTTGCAGATGGTGGCAAATATAATTCTGCTGATATCGCCTGGATTTTAGTGGCTTCATCCCTGGTATTTTTGATGACTCCCGGTTTGTCCTTCTTTTATGGAGGCATGGTAAATAAGAAGAACGTTATTTCTACCATGATGCAAAGTTTTATTGCAACGGGTTTAATCAGTATTGTATGGATAGTGGTTGGATTTAGCCTGGCGTTTGGTAAATCTTATCATGGTATAATAGGAGATCCCCGTAGTTTCTTTATGTTTCAAAATGTAGGGTCAGGAGCCCCGTGGAGCCTGGCCCCCACTATTCCGCTGTTGTTGTTTGCGCTCTTCCAGATGAAGTTTGCGATCATTACTCCTGCCCTGGTGGTGGGTGCAGTAGCGGAAAGAATCCGTTTTACTTCTTATGTATTGTTTATGGTGTTATTCAGTTTACTGGTGTATGCACCAATTGCACACTGGACCTGGCATCCGGATGGTATCCTGTTTAAATTAGGCGTACTTGACTTTGCCGGTGGTACAGTGGTACATATCTCTGCCGGTTGCGCAGCCCTCGCTGGTGCACTGGTATTGAAAAGAAGAAAGGATCATATTGAAAAGAAAGAACTGCAACCTGCAAATATTCCCTTTGTATTATTAGGTACAGGTTTGCTGTGGTTTGGCTGGTTTGGTTTCAACGCAGGTTCTGCACTGAGCGCTAATGCGCTGGCTGTAAGTGCCTTTGCTACTACTAATACTGCTACCGCTGCTGCCGGTTTATCATGGGTGTTCTTTGATGTGATCCGCGGTAGAAAACCATCCGCGCTCGGCTTCTGCATCGGTGCAGTGGTTGGTTTGGTGGCCATTACGCCTGCTGCCGGATTTGTTGCAATCCCACAAAGTGTGTTCATCGGATTTATTGCTGCTATCATTTCTAACGTGGCAGTACACTGGAAATCAAAAACCAGTATCGATGATACCCTCGATGTATTCCCCTGCCATGGTTTAGGTGGCATGGTAGGTATGCTGCTCACAGGCATCTTTGCTACAAAAGCAGTCAATGCAGGTGGTGCTGATGGCTGGTTCTATGGCAACTTTGATCTTTTCAAAAACCAGGTACTGGGTCTGTTGCTGGTAGTAAGCTACAGCTTCACCGTATCATATGGTATCTTCAAACTCATCAACCTTATTCACCCGCTCCGTGTATCTGAAGATGAAGAATCACTCGGACTGGATGTTACACAACACAACGAAAATTATCACCCAATACTCATCAGCGTATCAGACAACGGTACACTGAAAGAGGAAGAAGAACTGGTTCACTCGTGAAATGTACCGTACATCGGTATAACAAAAGAGTTACAGTTTTTTGAATACGATCTTTATCAACTTTATTAAAAACGTATACACTATAACGTTAGAAGAGCCTGGAATGGATAATTAGTAATTATAATCTGCTGTAAATAAGTGAAACTCGTTCCAATCAGTAATTATTAATTATCCATTCCTTCTATGTAGCATTTCCACGCGCGCACGCATTCCACACTCCAGAACAATCAAGCAAGAAAGGCCGCCTTAATACTTACCATTTTATCAACCAAACTAATAAGTATGAAAAGAATGTTAACGACCTTATTCGCTGTGGGCAACTCTTTCGTTGCCATGTCTCAATCCACTACAGACACGGTGCCTCCACCCGCTTTTAAATTGTCAGGATCTGCTGACGTATATTACAAGTACAATTTGAATGGTAACTACACTGATAATAAAACCAGTTTCACCAACTCTCATAATTCTTTTGAATTAGGAATGGTATCACTAAAGGTGGAACACGGATTTAAAAAAGGTAGTATTGTAGCCGATCTCGGTTTCGGAAAAAGAGCCGGGGAATTTTCCTATAATGATGTACCTGGTTCCTCTAACGGATTGTCTATGGCCATCAAACAATTATATGTTTCTTATCAGTTAACAGAAAAGATTAAAGTAAGCCTCGGTAGTTATGCTACACATATTGGCTATGAGCTGGTAGATGCCTACGCAAACAGAAATTATAGTATGAGCTATATGTTTAGCAATGGCCCCTTTTTTAATACCGGTGCAAAAGTTGATATTACACTTTCTTCTTCTATGAGCGCTATGGTAGGGGTTTTTAATCCTACAGATCTGAAATCAGTCAGCCAAAACAGTCATAAATATATAGGTGCACAACTGGGCTGGGCGCCTGCAGAAACACCGGTGAAACTTTACCTCAACTACCTGGAAGGGAAAGATACTTTTAGTGTCCAAAATCACCAGGTGGATCTGGTGGCTACTTACCAGGTGAATAAAGTACTGGGTTTAGGGTATAACGGTACTTACAGTGCTTATCTGGATAGAAAAACCCCAAAGGAAAACCGGACGAATGATCAATGGTGGGGAAGCGCGCTTTATGTGAATATGGATTTCACCGATAAATTTGGTCTTACCCTGCGTGGTGAATATTTTAGTGATAAAGACGGCGTGAAAGTATTTGCAGGTGTGCCCGGAGGTGGTAATGTAACAGCGGGTACCCTCTCCTTTAATTACAAGGCAGGAAACCTTACTATAATACCAGAGTTCAGAGTAGATAAGGCTTCTGTAAATTTATTCAATAAATCCGGCGGCAAACCAGCTGATGTTGCTTCCAATGTATTGCTGGCGGCGACCTATCACTTTTAAGTAATTACGAATTGAGAATTACGGACTGAAGCGAGTGATATAAGTATATAATCTTTGCTTATATCACTCGCTTCAGTCCGTAATTCCCAATTCGTAATTCGTAATTATTAAAACCGTGTATTATCTTGCTATAAAAAAAGCAATGTTGCAGCCGTCCACGTTAAAATTTCTGAAGTCACTCAAGCTGAATAATAATAAAGTATGGTTTGATGAACACAAAGCCGAATATCAGTTAGCCAAAACCGATTTTGAAAGTATGGTACAGCAGCTGATAGATGGCATGGTCAGGCAGGATGCCTCCCTGGAGGGGCTACAGCTGAAAGATTGTGTTTTTCGTATATACAAAGACGTTAGATTTTCAAAAGACAAAACTCCTTATAAGATCAATATGGCCGCGTCGTTTCAGGCTGGCGGAAAAAAATCTACCCTGGCAGGATATTATTTCCACCTGGAGCCCGGAGGCAATAGTTTTGCCGGTGGCGGTTTGTGGATGCCCTCAGCACCCGAACTAAAGAAGTTACGGCAGGAAATTGATTATAATTTCCACGAGTTTGAACAACTCATCTCAAATAAAGAATTTATCAAACATTTTGGAAAGGTAGAGGGTGATACGCTCAAAACGGCGCCACAGGGGTATCTTCCGGATAATCCGGCTATTGCATATCTGAAACTGAAAAGTTTAATCGTTTCTCATCCTGTTACAGATGAAGCTTGTACACAACCGGCAATGGTAAGAGAGATACTTAAAACATTTGCCCTCATGCAACCACTGTTGCAATTCATCAATCGGGCGATGGACTAAATAATGATGGTTTATTAGTTATCAGACTGATTACTTTCATTTTCACTGCCTAATAAACTAATAAACCATCATCCGGTTACCCCGGGATTAATTCTTGTGAATAAGGAATTCGAACGGACGTGCCTTGCGGTTCTTTAAAAGGTTTTCTTTGTCCGTACGTGCATGAGCAAAACGTTGATTATACACGTTTGCCACCTCGATGATAGGGATAATTCCATCCAGTGTATCCTGCTGATCAACAATGTTCATGATACGGGATACCTGTGAAGAGAAATTAGTGCTCCACTCTTCGGTAAACTTGTGCATTAACAGAAGCTCGCGATTGGTGTTGGTTTTCATAGGACTTAAGGGTGTTTTCTGATTAGAAAATAACGAAAAATTCCGGCATATCTCTAAAATTGGTCTACTCTTTTCTGCAAAGAGTTTAGTTGGCATAGGATTATTACTACCAAAATTGAATTTTATCTCGCACAAATCAATACTACTTCCGTGTAATTTTTACACTTTCTGTGTTATGCTTGTGTGAAAAGCCCAAAAAAAAGCAAGCGCTAACACGCTTGCTTTGAGTGACTTATAAATATATTTTCGTATAGTCATATGCGGGAGCTACACTAAAGGGGTAATAAGCCCCTTATTTACATAGCACAACAGTATGATTACAGCCATTTCTTCTCCTGGAGATATTCGGCGATTTGAACCGCGTTGGTAGCTGCACCCTTACGAAGATTGTCGGCAACTATCCACATATTCACTGTTTTAGGCTGCGTTTCATCCCTGCGGATACGGCCTACAAATACTTCGTCTTTGTCGTGTGCATCTTTAGGCATAGGATAAAGCGCTTTAGACGGATCGTCTACAACGATTACCCCTGGCGTTTTTGCGAGCAATGCACGCAATTCGGCTACCTCATATTCATTTTCAAATTCGATGTTTACTGATTCACTATGACCACCCATTACCGGAATACGTACAGTCGTAGCCGTTACCTGGATATGATCATCTCTCATAATCTTCTTTGTTTCATTCACCATCTTCATCTCTTCTTTCGTATAGCCGTTCTCGAGAAACACGTCTATCTGTGGGATGGCATTCATATCTATCGTATAAGGATAGGCCATTTCACCGGTAATACCCTGTCTTTCATTCATCAGCTGCGTTACGGCTTTAACACCTGTACCGGTTACTGACTGATAAGTAGATACTACTACCCGCTTGATTTTATATTTCTCGTGCAGTGGTTTCAGCACCAGCACCATCTGTATGGTGGAACAGTTAGGATTGGCAATAATTTTGTCTTCCGGTGTAATGGCATCTCCGTTTACTTCCGGTACTACCAGTTTTTTAGTAGGGTCCATTCTCCAGGCACTGGAGTTATCAATAACTGTAATACCTGCTGCTGCAAATTTAGGCGCCCATTCCAGCGAAGTGCTTCCGCCGGCAGAAAAGATAGCTACATTAGGCTGCATGGCAATAGCCGTTTCGGCGCTAACCACCTTCCAGGTCTTGCCCTTAAATGTTACTTCCTTACCAACGGACTTCTCAGAAGCCACGGGAATCAATTCTGTAACGGGAAAATTTCTTTCCGTTAACACCTGTAACATTTTTGAGCCTACCAGTCCGGTAGCTCCTACTACGGCAACTTTCATTTTGTTTTACATTTTAAATTTTGGAAGCCCAAAATTAATATATACTACCCGCTTTTCATAGCAATAAGATTTTTTATTCTGTTTAGATGGCATTAACACACGAAAGAAATTTTGCGGCTAAGTTTGTATCACCCAAAAAAACAATATATGAGAGTGCCCATTGTTTGTACCTGCCTGTTATTACAGGTACTCGCCGGCTATTCACAGGTGCCGGCCATCTATGATGTAATAATACAGGAGATAATGCCCAAACCTTCTCCTGTGGCTGGATTACCGCCATATGAATATATTGAGCTGCGGAATGTCAGCGCTGCTCCTGTTCAATTGCAAAACTGGCACCTGGTAGTAAATAAACGGGATGTATTACTGCCAACTTGCTTATTGCAGCCGGATAGCCTGCTTTTGTTATGCCCGATAGCCGCGGTAAGCAGTTATAACATTCCAAATATCAGGGGATTAGACCGCTTCCCTGCACTGCCAGATGATAGCGGACTGGTGGTGTTATATGATCAAAATAAAAAGGTAATGCATGCTATCGCGTACAATCAAAGCTGGTATGGCAATTCCCGTTTAAGCAAGGGCGGTTATAGCCTGGAAATGATAAATGCCGCTTTTCCCTGTAGCGGTAAAATAAACTGGTGCGCCAGCCCGGCTCCCGCAAGCGGTACACCGGGCAAACCCAATGCAGCGGCTGCAGCTACAACTGATGACACAAGACCTGATCTTTTATATGCCGTAGTAACTGATAGTATGCACGTGTTATTACAATTCAGCAAAACGCTGGACAGTACATTGGCGGCGGATCCTGCCCGATATCAGGTAAATGGTGGAATAAATGTAGCTGCGGTTGTGGTAGTGCCGCCCTTATTTAATTTAGTGCAACTGCAGTTGTCTGCTGCGATACAATCGCAGCAGGTATATACCCTTGACACCAGGGGGCTTGCAGACTGTAAAGGCTTGGAAAGTGGCATAAAAACAGCGGTCACGTTGGGTTTGCCACAACAACCAGCAGTTTTTGATGTAGTGTTGAATGAGTTGTTGTTTTATCCCCCGGCCGGCGTCCCTGAATTTATAGAGTTGTATAATCGCAGTAATAAGGTCATAGATCTGCAACAGTTGCGTATTTGCGCCAGAAAGCAAGACGGAAGCCTGGGAACGGTTAAAAATATAGCGCCTGCAGGCCGGCTGCTGATGCCTGGTAAATTGGTGGCCCTTACTACAGATGCGGCGCTGTTATGCAGCCACTACACCTGTAAAGCGCGGGAAAACATACAGGAGGTAAACAGTTTACCATCTATGCCCATGGCAGAAGGGCAACTGGTGCTGCTTCGCAGTGATAGTACGGTGATTGATGAATTGCATTATACGGATGGGCAGCATTTTCCGCTGGCCAGTGCCTTACAGGGCATTTCCCTGGAGCGTTTGAACACAGAATTGCCCACCAGTAACGGAGATAACTGGCATTCTGCCGCTGCTACAGCGGGTTATGCCACACCTGGCTGGCCAAACTCGCAGCAGTGGCCACAAGAGGGAGAGCAAACCACTATCACAGTAATGCCGGCCGTTTTTTCTCCGGATGGCGATGGAATAGCTGACCTGGCGCAGCTGACCTGGCAATTGCCCGCCCCTGGCTGTGTGGCCAATGTGACAATATTTGACGCGCAGGGGAAACCAGTACGCTTCCTTGCCCGTAATATTTTACTCGGAAATACAGGATATTTGCGCTGGGATGGATCTGGAGAAAATGCAGTAGTTTTGCCTTCAGGTATTTACATATTTTTTATAGAGATATTTAATCTCAAAGGCCACGTGAAACGCTGGAAACGTACTGTGGTCATGGCACGAAAGTTGAACTGATGCGGCCCCCTGGCGATGGCCTTTTTTCAGGTTAAAAATAGCAGCGGGCAATCTATTATAATTATTTATATTTGCGCTTCCTAAAAATTTGAACATGCAGTACAGAGAAATTGTTGCAGTAACCGGATTGGGCGGTTTGTTTCAGTTAGTAGCCAGCAAACAAGATGGCGCCATCGTAAGGTCACTGGAAGATAAAAGTACAAGGTTTGTATCTTCCCGCGTGCATAATTTTACTCCACTGGAAAGTATTGAAGTATTCACTACCGGCGAAAACGTAAACCTGGCTGAAGTATTCAAAGCCATGGATGAAAAAGCAGCAGCATTTCCCCCTGCAGCAGGTAAGGCAGATAACAATGCGATCAAAGCCTATTTCAAAAATGTATTCCCTGAATTCGATGAAGACAGAGTATACGTGAGTGATATGAAGAAAATGGTGAAATGGTTTAGTATCCTCAAAGCAAATGATCTGTTGCGTTTTGAAGAGATCCTGGCTGATGGTGAAGCGGAAGAAGTTGTTGCAGAAGCCGCTGCTCCTGAAACAAAGAAAAAAGCAGCAACAGCTGCAACAGAAGAAGTAGTAACAGAAGAAAAGCCTAAGAAGCCACGTGCTAAAAAGGCTGCTGACAAAGAAGAAGGTGAAGAAGGTGCTGAAGAAAAAGCGCCTAAGAAAACAAAAGCTAAGAAAGAAGACGCGCCGGCTGCAGAAGGTGAAGAACCTAAGAAAGTTGCTAAGCCACGCAAGAAGAAAACAGAAGAATAGTCGATTCCAACATCATTTAATAATCCAGACTTCTATGTTGCAGGTATTTTACTTGTGGATAGAAGTCTGGAATTTTTTATTTTAGTAAGATGAATAAATTAAACGCAGATATAAAAAAACTCCCACGTCACTTTCTTCCGGAAGAATTTAAAGTGACTACCTGGGAAGCCCTGCAGCCCTACTTTGAGGCGCTGCAACAGCGGGAAATCAGCCACGTGACTGATCTGGAAAAATGGCTCAAAGATATGAGCGAACTGGAAGCGGTAATCAGCGAAGATGCCTGCTGGCGACAGATCCGCATGACGTGTGATACCACCAGCAAAGAGCTGGAGGAAGCTTTCACCTACTTCTGCATGGAAATACAGCCACAGCTGCAGCCCTATGCAGATGCGCTCAACAAAAAACTACTGGAAAGCCCGTTTTTAAAAGACCTGGACCAGGATCTTTATAAAACCTATCTCCGCAGTGTTAAAAAACAGGTGAAACTATTCCGTGAGGAAAATATTCCTATTCAGGCTGAACTTAGCGTAATGGCCCAGCAATACGGCGTTATCGCAGGTAAAATGACCATTACTGTCAAAGACCAGGAATACACGCTGCAACAGGCCGCAAAATTCCTGGAAAACAGTGATCGTTCCCTGCGGGAGGAAGTATTTACCAAAACAGCTGCCCGCCGCCTGGAAGACCGGCAGGCGCTGGATGAATTGTACACAGGTCTTATCCTGAAACGCGACCAGGTGGCAAAGAATGCAGGATTCGCAAACTACCGCGATTATAAATTCGAAGAACTGGGCCGCTTTGATTATACCAAAGAAGATAGCTTCCAGTTCCACGATGCTATCAAAGCGCATTTAGTGCCATTGGTACAACAGATTCTTGAAAAACAAAAAGGAAAACTGCAACTGGATACCCTGAAACCATGGGATACTGATGCAGAACCTATAGGTATTAAGCCACTGGAGCCATTCCACACCGGTGATGAACTGGTAACAAAAGCCATCGCTACTTTTGATGAGCTGGGCCCTTTCTTTGGCAACTGTTTACGGGTAATGAAACAAATGGGTCGCCTGGATCTGGAAAGCCGCAAGGGTAAAGCACCCGGTGGTTATAACTGTCCGCTGTCGGAAACCGGTGTGCCGTTTATTTTCATGAATGCGGCTGGTCAGATGAAAGACCTGACTACCATGGTCCACGAAGGTGGCCACGCAGTGCACTCTTTCCTGAGTCATAACCTGCCACTCAGCGCATTTAAGGAATACCCGATGGAAATTGCAGAAGTAGCCAGTATGAGCATGGAATTATTTACCATGGATCACTGGAATATCTTCTTCGATGATGCGGAACAACTGCGTCGGGCACGCCTGCAGCAGCTGGAGCGCGCCATCACTATATTCCCCTGGATCGCTACCATCGATAAATTCCAGCATTGGATTTATGAACACCCGCAACACACCGTAGCAGAACGTACTGCTAAATGGCAGGAGATCTTAAAAGAGTTCTCTCCTGCTATCGTGGATTGGTCTGGTCATGAAGATTACCGTGAAATTACCTGGCAGAAGCAACTTCACCTGTTTGAAGTGCCTTTCTATTATATTGAGTACGGTATTGCTCAGCTGGGTGCTATTGCTATGTGGAAGCAATACAAGGAAAACAAAACCCAGGCGCTGGATAACTACGTACAGGCGTTAAGTTTAGGTAATACCAAAACCTTACCTGATCTGTATAAAGCAGCCGGTATTAAGTTTGATTTTTCTCCGGTGTATGTGAAGGAACTGGCAGATTTTGTGAAGCAGGAAATTGAGCAATTGTAAAATAATAGCATAAATGGAAAATGGCTGTGGGATTGAATCCACAGCCATTTTCCATTTATAGCTTTTCTTCGGAAATTATTTACACGATTTACACACCCCACTCACCACTACTTCCACATTATGCGCTGCATAACCTTTGGGAAGTTGTATTGGCGGTACATCTGTATCATCTAAACAAATGGTAGTACCACATGTTTCACATTTAAAGTGAATATGATGATCATGATGATGATGTTCTGAACATTCCGATTTGCATACTGCGTAGCGTACGGAAGTATCTGTAGTAGGTATTTTATGAATGATGCCTTTATCCAGGAAGGTTTGTAAGGTACGGTATACGGTTACGCGATCAAACGATTTGCCAGCCAACTTTTCGAAGTCACTGTGTTCCAGCGCGCCGTTGCTTTTCATGAACAGTTCCAGGATCTTGATCCTGGTATCTGTTACACTTAGTTTACTGTCGCGTAATAAAACGCCGATACGTTCTGTTATTTGTTGCTTGGTGCCCATGATGAAAAAAAACTTTATTCTTCCATTAAACGCTCTATGTCTTCCATTAATTTATTCACATCCTGTTGTTTGGTGCCTTCGTACAGTCCACGGATTTGTCCTGTTTTGTCTACCAGTGCAAACCATTGGGTGTGTACAAAATCTTCGTCACCTGCGTAGGTGCCATCGTCTACAAGATATCCCTGACGGGCCAAACGGTACAACTGCTTCTTATCACCGGTGAGGAACCACCAGTTTTTTTCATCAGCGCCATGTTTGGCAGCATATTCCTTTAGTACAGGAACGCTGTCGTGTTCCGGATCTACTGTATGTGATAAGATCAGGAAATTTGGATTGTTTTTATATTTTGCATACACCTTTTCCATATTCGTATTCATCTTAGGACAAATACCGGTACAGGTGGTAAAGAAAAATTCTGATACATAGATTTTATCCTTTACGTCTTCCTTTGATTTTGTGTTACCATTCTGGTCTGTAAATGAAAATCCTGGAACAGTATGGCCGGGTGCTCCCAAAACAGGCAGCTTTTCCTTACCCAGAAACGTTCCCCTCTCGCCCTTGATCACATAAGCGGAGTAGCCAAGGAAACCCGCGCTTAACACTACAAAAAATGAAATTAATATGATTGCTGTCTTCGACATAGGTATGATCCCTCTGTTTTATTCGATATAATATACAAAGGTAGCACATAGTTAACAGATGCCCAGCGATGTATATTTTCGTTTTGCTTTTTAACACGCCCACAACAGTTTACGATTGAAAAAATAAATTATTCAATATCATTGAGAAAATTAATTTGCAACATTGTTGCAAATTAATGTAGTTTTGTGAAGATAGAAAATCAGGGTATGGAGCAGAATATTTTACGGAAGATGAACCTGGATACGCTGGGCATTGGCGCTTCTTTAATATGTGCCGTGCATTGCGCGCTATTACCACTACTACTGACGGTATTGCCGTTGTTAGGTTCGCATATGCTGGAAAATGAAAAACTGGAATACGGGCTCTTGTCCTTATCATTTCTGATTGGCTGTGTGGCGCTGGGGCGGGGATATTTCCGTCGGCATCGCCGCATGGTGCCGCTGCTGCTGTTTGCTGTCGGGTTTGCCTTACTGATGACAGGACATTTCCTGTACGCTGCCGGATGGTGGCCACCCGTTATAATTGCCATTGGTGCTGCCATTATAACGGGTGCGCATATGCTGAATTTGCGAAAATGTAAACAATGCAATACGCATAAACATCGCCCATAGTAAAATAATTAATCACATATGAAAAAATTGCCTGTAACGGTGCTGAGTGGCTTTCTCGGCGCGGGGAAGACTACTTTGCTTAATCATGTGCTCCATAACCGCGAAAATCTTCGTGTAGCCGTTATCGTTAATGACATGAGTGAAGTGAATATTGATGCGCAACTGGTAAGAAATGAAAACACGCTGCACAAAACAGAAGAGCGACTGGTAGAAATGAGTAATGGCTGCATCTGTTGCACTTTGCGGGTAGATCTGCTCAAAGAAGTTGCACAGCTGGCATCAGAAAACAGGTTTGATTATCTGCTGATAGAATCTACAGGAATATCGGAACCCATTCCGGTAGCGCAAACTTTTTGTTACCAGGACGAAGCCAATGGTATAGACCTCAGCGCCATCAGCAGGCTGGATACGATGGTAACAGTAGTGGATGCCTTTAATTTTATCAATGATTACAGCAGCATAGAACGCTTACAGGATAAGGGATTGACAGAAGATGATGCAGATCAGCGCACGATTGTAAATCTACTCACAGATCAGGTTGAATTTGCCAATGTAATTGTGTTGAATAAATGCGACCTCGTAACACCGCAAAAATTAGGTAACCTCAAAGCTGTTTTGCGTAAGCTCAATGCAAATGCAAACATTGTTGAAGCCACCAATGGTAAGATAGATCTGAAAGAAATATTGAACACTGGGTTGTTTGATTTTGATACTACTTCTCAAAGTGCAGGCTGGCAGGCAGAGCTGGAAAAGGAGCACACACCCGAAACAGAAGAGTATGACATTTCCTCTTTTGTATACCGGAGCCGCAAACCCTTTCATCCGGAGCGTTTCTGGCAATACATCAACGAACAATGGCCGGGTAATGTGATCCGCAGCAAGGGCTTGTTCTGGCTGGCTTCCCGCCCTAAACTGGCAGTTAACTGGAGCCAGGCTGGCGGCTCTTTACGTGCAGAAAAAGCAGGGTATTGGTGGTGCGCTATCCCGCGCAACGAATGGCAGCTGGACCAGGAAACCTATGAACTGATCACCAGCCGTTGGGACGACCGCTTTGCTGACCGCTACAATGAGCTGGTGATTATAGGACAGGAATTAGCGGCCCATGATATCATCATGGATCTGGAAGGATGTCTCTGCACAGAACAAGAAATTAAATTGTATCAACAAGGCCATGAATTTAAAGACCCGTTTCCAATTATTTAGACAAGACTAAAAAATAATTAAGACAAGTATAAAATAAGGCCATAGTTTTGTCTAAAATAATTCAAAGCAGCTCGGAAAGTGTGCTATTTGTTACTATCCTGAACTCCCTTGCTGCTTTCATGCCTACATTTCTTGCTAATGAAACATTTATTTATACTACTATTTGCTTTATCACTTGCTTTATCTGTACGCGCCCAGCAGGGTGCTGTTAAAGGTGTAGTTGTAAACGCAGGTGGGCAGCCGATACAATTTGCCAATGTGGCAATCCCCGCTCTACATACAGGTGCAACAGCAGATCAGCAGGGCGTTTTCAACATTAAAAATATTACACCGGGTAACTATGAAATAAGAATTTCCATGGTAGGATATCAGCCGGTGAAATTGAAAAAAGCAATTGGCGCAGGGCAGGTAGTCGCTTTAAACATCTCCCTGGAAGAAGATCTTTCAAAACTAAATGAGGTAGTAGTAACGGGTGTTTCCCGCGCTACCGCTGTTCGTAAAAATCCTATACCCATTGCTGTTATAGGTAAAAAGGAAATGAACATGAATGTAAATAATAACATCATTGATGCTATTATACAAGGCGTTCCCGGCGTAAGTGCTGTTACTACCGGCCCCAATATTTCCAAGCCTTTCATACGTGGCCTCGGCTACAACCGCGTACTCACACTGTATGACGGCGTACGGCAGGAAGGCCAGCAGTGGGGAGATGAACATGGTATTGAAATAGACCAATATGGTATTTCCCGTGCAGAAGTAGTGAAAGGTCCTGCCAGCTTAACTTATGGCTCGGACGCATTGGCGGGTGTAATCAATATGATCCCTGATATTCCCGAAGTACCGCAGGGCAAACTGAAAGGTAGTTTCCTGACAGACTATCACAGCAATAACGGTATGATAGGCTCCTCACTGGGATTGGCTTACAGGAATAATGACTGGAAGTATGCGGTACGCGCTACGGCTAAGGCAGCGCATAATTATCAGAATAAGATAGATGGGTTTGTATATGGTACTGCTTTCAGAGAATATAATCTTTCTGCACTCGCGCGCGTGGATAAATCATGGGGCTACTCCCAATGGGGTACTACTCTCTACGATAATACCCAGGAAATCCCTGATGGTAGCAGGGATTCCCTTACCCGCAAATTTACCCGGCAGGTAACAGAAGGAGATGATATCAAAAACCGCCCGCTGGTGCCAGATAATGAATTGCGTACTTATACCATTAATCCATTGCATCAGCGCATCCAGCATTACCGGATGTACAATCATATAAAATGGATGATTGGTAATGGAGATATTAATACCACTATCGGCTTGCAGCAAAGTATCAGACGGGAATATAACCATCCTGAAATGCCTGTGCAGCCTGGATTGTACGTAGTGCTCAATACATTAAATTATGATGTGCGTTACAATCTGCCTGCAATAAAAGGTGTAGAAACTACAGTGGGCGTAAACGGGATGTATCAGGTAAATAAAAGTAAGGCGGCTACTGATTTTCCTATCCCCGACTATAATTTATTTGATATCGGTGGATTTTTCTTTGCTAAAAAATCTTTCAATAAACTGGATATATCCGGTGGTATTCGCTACGACAGCAGGCATATTCGCTGGAATGATTTTTATGTAGGCCTCAATAAACAAAATGGTTTTGAGCATCATGTACAATGGCCGGATACCGCAGGTGCAAAATTACAATTTCCAAATTTTAGTCATCATTATAGCGGCGTGTCTGGTAGCCTGGGCGCTACTTACAATCTTAGTCAGCGTGTGTTGCTGAAAGCAAATATTGCAAGAGGTTACCGTGCGCCTAATATTACGGAAATTGGCTCCAATGGCCTCGATCCGGGCGCGCATATTGTATATCTCGGAAATCGTGGTTTTAAACCGGAGTTCAGTTTGCAGGAGGATATTGGCTTCCTTGCCTATTTACCGGAGGTAGATATCAGTGTGGAATTGTTCAATAATAATATAGAAAATTATATCTATCAGGCACGGCTATACGATAATAATGGTAATCCGATAACCATTGTACCTGGCAATACCACTTACAGCTACCAGCAATCCAGTGCGCAGTTGTATGGTACAGAAATAAGTGTGAATTTGCATCCGCGCAGTATTGCCTGGTTAGTAATGAATAATAGTATTGCTTATACGCAGGGTTTAAACAGAAATGATGACATGATTAAGACACACGGTACAGCAGCCCGTTATCTGCCTTTCATACCGCCAACGCATATACGTTCTGAATTAAGAGCAACAGCATTAAAAAATTATAGTGTGTTTTCCAAAGCATATGCGCGTGTAGGGGCAGATATATTTGCAGCACAATCTCATTTTTATGGGGTAGATGATACGGAAACATTTACAGCAGGGTACACGCTTTTTAATGTGGGCGCTGGTACTGGTATTCTTAATAAAAAGGGTAAAACTATCTGTGAAATATTCCTGCAATTGGACAATGTGTTTGATGTTGCCTATCAGGCGAACATGAACCGGTTGAAATACTTTGAGTATTACAGTGCTTCGCCCGGCGGACATTTGGGGATATATAATATGGGAAGAAATTTCAGTGTAAAAGCGATGGTGCCGTTTTAATTACCACATTTTAATTCCCATCTTGATGCCTATTTGCAAACTGGGCAATATACTTACCAGTCTGCCGTCGTTGAGACTTACAGCGTTATTATTAAGGTCGTATGTTTTGTATTGATACACTTTACTGCGTATACCGATACCAATAAAGGGATCCAGGATAAACTTATCCTTTTTGAATTGACGGCCAACTAAAAGTTGTAGCCCAAATACGTTTTTATCGCCGGAGCTGGTATAGGTAGTATTGTTGTTGGTAATATCCTGGTTAGGATAGAAAACTTTCTTGTAAAAGAGCATGGGTTCAAAATAGGTCCCTGCGGCTCTGGCAGGCGCCATATCTCTGGAAATCAGGAACAGGCGGAAGCCTACGCGGAATCCAAGTCCACGGCCATTAACAAATTGTTCTGTGCTGATGTCCGGTTTTTTTTGTCCGATATCTATTTTTTTTGCCAGCACATAATCGGGATAGTCTGTATAGATACCACTAACGCCTGCTTCAATACTTAATTTGTCGGTTATTTCCTGTTCCAGGTATATATCCAGTTCATTAATTAAGGTAGTAGGATTAACCTTGATAAAGGTATTTCTGCTCAAACCTTTTTTATCATCCTGTGCATAGGACGAAAAAATAAATGAACAAAACAGCCATATTAGTAGCAGTGTCTTTTTCATACAGTTGTAAGGGTTAGACTGGCTTTTAAAGATAGCTATTACTCAAGATATTTTGTGTTAAATGCTAACAGCTAAGTCATTAAATGGTGGTCAATAATCGTTCCACAATTACCGGAAACCATTGATGTTCCAGCGCTTGCACCTTGCGGGCTACTGTTTCCGGTGTATCATCCGGTGTGATGGTACAACGCTCCTGCAGAATGGTTTCACCATCATCATATTTTTCATTGACATAATGAATGGTGATACCGCTTTCTTTCTCACCCGCTGCTATTACTGCTTCATGAACAAAGTGTCCGTACATCCCTTTGCCACCAAATTTTGGTAAGAGTGCAGGGTGTATATTAATGATACGTTTAGGAAATGCCTGTACCAGGTTGGCAGGTATTTTCCATAAAAAACCTGCCAGCACTACCAGGTCAGTTTGTTGCTCCTGCAATATTTGTATGTAAATATCGGAATGCAGGAACTTATCTTTTTCTATTAATAAAGAGGGAATGCCTTCGCGTTCGGCGATCTGTAAAACACCAGCACCGGGTTTATTACAAACTATAAGTGAAACCCTGGCTTTATCGGACTGTCTGAAATGATCTATGATCTTCTGCGCGTTGCTACCTGCACCCGATGCGAATATGGCAATATTTTTCAAAGTTTATTCCTGTTTTGAGTAGGATGCAAAAATAGATAATTACGGATAGCTTTTAGCGCTTAGCTTTTAGTCTTTAGAAAAATGCAGTGAGATTAAGCGTTATGCTTCATCTCCTAACTCCTAATAGCTAACAGCTAATAGCTATTATTTCAGGTATTCGCCACAACCCGAATAGGTTTTACCTTTTATTTGAACCTGCACGGTAATTGGACGCATCAAACCACTCATATCGTCGGAGCATACGGTATTACGAATGCTCACGGTAATATTAGGTGCGGTAAATACCTTGAGACTGTCTGTATTTGGCTGGGCTGTCGGGAGGGTTGCCTGCAGGCTATCTCCATTCACTGTACGGAAATGTATGTTTTTGTCGTCTATTTCCAGATCCCAGAAAGGTTCATTGCCGCTGGCGGTAAATTTAACACCGGCTTTTTCTTTTTTTGCCAGCATGGGGCGCCTGTCTCCTCCTTCTATAGGTTTGAGGATATAATTACTTGCCAGTACCCCTTCTATTCTTTTGCCCTGTGTATCGAGTAGCAGGAGTCTGCCCTCGGAGGCAAGGAAGTAGCTGGTGTCTTTTTTCTTTTCAAGCAGTATAGTGGAGTCGTTCACTTGCTTCCAGGTACCGTTTTCCACTTCTGCTATGCCTTGTCCCCTGCCTTGATAGGAAACAAGCTCGCTAAAGGTGTGGTCATCGTACAGGCTCACCTGGAAGTCCATACCCGGGCAGTCGGCGCAGGGCAAGGTTCCCTGGTAGGTGCCGGTAATATGGGTGGTTGCCGGGGTAGTCTTACGGGTAATACTACCTGCCTGGTTGCCGGAGGTATTGTTGTTACAGGCGGCCATTGTGGCGAGCAAAAAGGAAAGTAAGATGAGTGTTCTCATGGGAATGTTTTTTGGAGACAGAGTGAACATTCTGGTCCGATAGCAGGTTATATTGGTAAAAATAACAACTCTCACAGAAATTTATGATGCTGACAGATAATATATTATATTACATTAGTCGTGAGAGGATATAGGGGACCACTATCTGATTTTCATCTGCATCTATTATAATTATATCCCCTGAAACTGCACACCGTACTGTATATAGACGGGTTCCCGAACAAGGATTAAACTTTCAATCAAAATAATAAGTTCTGAAAGGATATAATCGACATTGCTTTGAAAATAGCCAGCAGAAAGACTTACAGCTCAATCAGCGCACGAATAAGAGATAAAAAAAAGCATTCTATAAGACAATAATTTTTTTTAATTGTTGGTAAATTGTCAACATTCTGTCTTATTTTTGCTGGCACTTTTAAGAAACTTTAGGTCAAATCTAAACTATATAGGCTGTGTATCGTCGTGTTTCCATTCTTTTGCGCAAGCATTTTGTGAGTGTGCTTATTCTATGCGCTAGTATAGTAATTCCGTTTTCTTCAGTTAAGGCTGCGGCGGATCCTGCAAAGGGTAAAGCTATATTTCAACAAAATTGCGCTTCATGTCATAGTGTCACTAAGAAATTGACTGGTCCTGCGCTTGCGGGAGTAGAAGACCGCTGGCCCGATAAGAAATTATTGCACCAGTGGGTTCATAACTCCGCTTCAGTACTGGCTTCCGGTGACAAGTATGCAAATGATCTGTTTATTCAGTTCAACAAGACAGCGATGACCGCTTTTCCTGCATTGAAAGATGAGGAAATTGACGACATTCTGGCTTACATAAAAGTTGCTGCAGTACCAACGGCTTCCACTCCAACTCCAGGAGGAGAAACAGGTACAGCGGAAGACAAAGGCAATGATAACAGTTTACTCTTCGGTATCATTACCCTCGTTCTCGCAGTAGTAGCGCTGATCCTCATGCAAATCAACAGCAATCTGAATAAGCTGGCTGGTGATAAAGAAGGAGTAGCAACTGCGGACCCTGTTCCATTCTACAAAAACAAAGCATATATCGCAATCGGTATCCTGTTGTTGTTTATGGTGGGTGGTTACTTCACTATTAATGGTGCTGTTGGCCTCGGCCGTCAGAAAGACTATATGCCTGCTCAGCCTATCTTCTACAGTCATAAGGTACATGCCGGTATCAATCAGATCAACTGTTTGTACTGTCACGCCGGTGCTGAGAAGAGCAAGCATGCCATGATCCCTTCTGAAAATATTTGTATGAACTGTCACAAGGCCATTAAGGAATATTCCGGTCCTGAGCTGGTTACTGCAGAAGGTAAAAAAGTAAATGGTACAGAAGAAATAGCAAAATTATACGATTACGTAGGTTGGGATCCTGAAGCTGGCAAATACACTAAGCCAGGCAGACCAATTGAATGGACTAAGATCCATAACCTGCCGGATCACGTTTACTTCAACCACTCACAACACGTAGTGGCTGGTAAACAACAATGTCAAACCTGCCATGGTGCCATTACTGAAATGGACGAAGTACATCAGTTTGCTGACCTGTCTATGGGCTGGTGCATCAACTGTCACCGTACTACTAAAGTGCAGTTTGCCGACAACAACTATTACAGCATCTTCGAAAAGCTTCATCAGGATATTAAAGATAAGAAGATCGATAGCGTAACAGTTGAAATGGTAGGTGGTACTGAATGTCAAAAATGTCACTACTAGGATGGATTTAGAGAGATTATCTCTCCAATCAGAAGATATCAAATTTATAAACGTAACTCGTTAATATAACATGGAGCAAAAAAAGTATTGGAAAGGCTTGGAGGAGTTGCACAATACCGATGCGCATCAGGAAATTGTGAAGAACGAATTCAGTGAAGAATTGCCGTTTGAGAGTGAAGGCCTGTTGAATGCTACTACCCCGCGCAGGGATTTTCTGAAGTACCTTGGGTTCACCACCGCTGCTGCTGCAATTGCTGCCAGCTGTGAAACACCGGTAAGGAAAGCAATTCCATACGTAAACAAACCGGAAGAAATCACCCCGGGTGTAGCCAATTATTATGCTTCTTCTTATTCTATTGATGGTGAATATGTGCCTTTAGTGGTGAAAACCCGTGAAGGTCGTCCTATCAAAATAGAAGGGAATACCTTATCCTCTATCACCCAGGGAGCTACCTCAGCAAGAGTACAAGGCGCTGTATTGAGCCTGTACGATGTAGCCCGCCTGCGTTTCCCGTCCATCAGTGGTACGGAAACAACCTGGGCGGAACTGGATAAACAAATAGGTGCAGCACTGGCCGGATTAGGCGGTGCTCCTGTTGTTTTATTAAGCTCCACTATACTCAGCCCTTCCACTAAAAAGGTAATCGGCGAGTTCCTGGCTAAATATTCAAACTCCCGCCACGTTGTGTACGATGCAGTTTCCTATTCCGGAATGCTGCAGGCCAACGAAGCTTCCTACGGTAAAAAAGTTATTCCTTCCTACCACTTTGAAAATGCCAAAGCGATAGTGAGTCTGGGTGCTGATTTCCTGGGAACCTGGTTGAACCCGGTTGAATACTCCAAACAATTTGCACAAACACGTAAGATCAATGCTAAGAAACCGGAAATGTCCAAACACTTCCAGTTCGAAAGCACGATGAGCCTGACCGGTGCAAATGCGGATGAAAGATATACACATAAGCCTTCTGAAACCGGTGCAGTTGCACTGGCATTGCTGGCAGCTGTTGGTGGTAGCGTAACTGCTCCTGCGCTTGATGGCCGCCTGAAAGAAGGTGTTGCAAAAGCAGCGAAAGAACTGAAAGCAAACGCCGGTAAAGCACTGGTAGTAAGTGGTTCCAACGATGTAAATGTACAACTGATCGTAAATGCTATCAACAATATCGTAGGTGCAAACGGTACTACTATCGACTTTGCATCACCGTCTAACTACCGTCAGGGTATCGACAGCGATATGGCAAAACTGGTAAGCGATATGAACGCAGGCAGCATCGGTGCTGTACTGGTTTATGGCGTTAACCCTGCTTACGATTACTTCGAGTCTCAGAAATTTGTGGATGGTCTGAAGAAAGTGAAACTCTCCGTTTCCTTCAACGACAGAAACGACGAGACAACTGAATTATGTAAATATGTTGCTCCTGATCATCACTTCCTGGAAAACTGGAATGATGTTGAAGGTAGACCAGGTTACTATAGCTTCGCACAGCCTACTATCCTGCCGTTGTTCAAAACACGTGCAATACAGGATACATTCCTTACCTGGGCAGGTAACACTGCTGCCTGGGCTGACTATCTCAAAAATGAGTGGGTTAGTAAACTGGGCGGACAGGAAGGCTGGGATAAAGCATTACAGGATGGTATCGTAGAACCAGCTACAGCTCCGGCTTTAGGTGGTGCATCTTTCTCCGGCGACGTAGCCGGTGCTGCTGCTAAAATCAACAGCGCTAAGAAAGGTGGCAAATATGAACTGGTACTGTACGAAAAAGTAGCCATCGGTAACGGTAAACTGTCTAACAACCCATGGTTGCAGGAAATGCCTGATCCGATCACCCGCGCTACCTGGGATAACTATGCTTGTGTTTCCAATACACTGGCTAAGACTTTCTCTACACAGTTAGGTGACGACTACGAAATCAATGCTGAGAAGAAAGTATTGAAAATAAAAACCAACGGTAAGGAAATCGTTCTGCCGTTGCTGATTGTACCTGGTATTCACCCTGAAGTAATCGCTATCGCAGTGGGTTACGGTCGTGGCGAAAAAGTTGGTAGAGCAGCAGCCGGTATCGGTAAAAATGCTTATCCGTTAGTTAGCTACAATGGTCAGACGTTCGATTACTTCGCAATTGACGCAACTGTTGAAGCTACCGGTGAAAAATATCCGCTTGGTTTAACACAAACCCATAATAGCTACGAAGGTCGTCCTATCGTAAAAGAAACCACCCTCGAAGAGTTCATCAAGAACCCTAAAGAGGTGAACGAAGACAGGCTGGAACTGAAAAAATTCGGTCCTGATTTCCGTAAGGATGGTACACTGTATCCTAACTACAGCTACCCTGGTATCAAATGGGGAATGTCCATCGATCTGAACACCTGTTTTGGTTGTGGTGCATGTACCATTGCTTGCCAGGCAGAAAATAACGTTTCTGTTGTAGGTAAGGAAGAAGTGGTGAAAGCGCATGAAATGCACTGGATCCGTATCGACCGTTATTTCAGTGGAGATGAAAACAATCCTGAGGTAGTGTTCCAACCAATGCTGTGTCAGCATTGCGATAACGCGCCTTGCGAAAACGTTTGTCCGGTAGGTGCTACCAACCACAGTTCTGAAGGTATTAACCAGATGGCTTATAACCGTTGTATCGGTACCCGTTACTGCGCTAATAACTGTCCTTATAAAGTACGTCGCCTCAACTGGAGAGACTGGAACGGTGCAGATAGCTTTGAAAATAACCTGTACGATGTTGCTGATATGAACGATAACCTCACCCGTATGGTACTGAACCCTGATGTAGTGGTTCGTAGCCGTGGTGTGATGGAAAAATGTTCCTTCTGCGTACAACGTCTGCAGGAAGCTAAACTGGATGCGAAGAAAGCTGGTCATCCATTGAAAGATGGCGCTGCTAAAACTGCCTGCCAGCAAGCTTGCGGTGCTGATGCGATCGTATTCGGTAACATCAACGATAAAAACAGCGAAATCTATAAGATCCGTAATGAGATGCAGACAGAAAGACTGTACTATGTGTTGGAAGAAACACACGTACTGCCTTCTATCAGCTACCTGGCCAAGATCAGAAATAAGGATGCAGCTCCTAAAGCAGAAAAAGAACCTGCTCACAAGGAAGAAGCGCATCACGCTTAATGATCTTTAACAGGAAATCGTTAAAGGAAAAGACAGAAAGAGTTACAGAATCTGAGATCATAACAAAAGACAAGGGCTAGTAGCTAGAAGCTAGCAGCTAAAAGCTTATAGAATATGCATTTAAAATACGAATCCACACTGAGAGAACCTTTAGTTGACGGGGTTAAGGATTATCACCAGGTAACGGAAGATATCATTAGTCCCATTGAAGGGAAGCCTGGAAAATTGTGGTATGTAGGCTTTTTTATATCACTGGCACTGTTGGGCTTCGGCGCATTTTCAGTGTTTTGGCAGATCTATTTCGGTGTTGGTGTATGGAATCTGAATAAGACCGTAGGTTGGGGTTGGGATATTACCAACTTCGTATGGTGGGTAGGTATTGGTCACGCCGGTACCCTGATCTCCGCTATCCTCCTCTTGTTCCGCCAGGGTTGGCGTACAGGGGTGAACCGTGCAGCAGAAGCGATGACCATCTTCGCCGTAATGTGTGCCGGTCAGTTCCCGATTATTCACATGGGTCGTGTATGGATGGCATTCTTTATCCTGCCTTATCCTAACACCCGCGGTCCGGTATGGGTTAACTTTAACTCCCCGCTGCTGTGGGACGTATTCGCGATCTCTACTTACTTTACCGTATCATTATTGTTCTGGTACTCTGGCCTCCTTCCGGATTTCGCCAGCGTACGTGACAGAGCAAAAACCAAACTGCGCAAGCTGTTATATGGTGTCGCTTCTTTCGGCTGGACTGGTTCTACCAAACACTGGCAACGTCATGAAGCACTGTCACTGGTATTGGCAGGTTTAGCTACTCCACTGGTACTTTCTGTACACACGATTGTATCTTTTGACTTTGCTACTTCCGTAATTCCTGGTTGGCATACTACCATCTTCCCTCCCTACTTCGTAGCGGGTGCGATCTTCTCCGGATTTGCGATGGTACAAACACTGTTGATCATTACACGTAAAATAGTACACCTGGAAGAATACATCACCGTTGGTCACATGGAAGCCATGAACAAGGTAATTGTATTAACAGGTTCTGTAGTAGGTTGCGCTTACCTGACTGAGTTATTCATGGCGTGGTACGGTGCTAACCCTTACGAGTTTGCTACTTTCTTTAAATATCGCGCTGCTGGTCCGTTAGGATGGTCTTACTATATCATGATGACCTGTAACGTGGTTACACCGCAGGTGTTCTGGTTCCGCAAAATGAGAAGAAGTGTAGCGGTTACCTTCGTGATGTCTATCATCGTGAACATCGGTATGTGGTTTGAGCGTTTCGTAATCATCTGTACTTCCCTGTACCGCGATTACCTGCCGTCCAGCTGGTCTTACTATCGTCCGTCCTGGCCTGAAGTAGGTTTCTACCTGGGTACATTCGGTTTGTTCTTTACCTGCTACTTCCTTTTTGCTAAATATTTCCCGGTAATTGCATTGGCTGAAATCAAGGCCATCCTGAAAACTTCCGGTCAGAATTATAAAGAGAAAATGGAAGTGTACGAAGAAGAACCGGCAGAGAAATTTGCGCATGATGTTGCACACTCGCACTAAAAGACGAATTAAGAGAATTAATTACTTGGAATTTGAATTTTTAAATATATGGCTGTTAAAAATTTTGTTGTAGGCTTGTTTGACGAGGAGGCAGTGTTGTTTCCAGCAGTAAAGAAAGTACGTACTGCAGGTTACAAGTTGCACGATGTATACACTCCTTTTCCTATTCACGGCCTCGATCATGCAATGGGTTTAAGGGAAACCAGCCTGCACACAGCCGGTTTCATATATGGTATCACTGGTACTACTACAGCATTATCCTTCATGAGTTGGGTATTTAATGTAGACTGGCCGCTGAATATCGGTGGTAAACCGCATTTTCCGTTACCAGCATTCATCCCTATCACTTTTGAGCTGACAGTATTATTTGCTGCAGTAGGTATGGTGATGACTTTCTGCTACCTGTGCCAGGTAATGCCAGGTGTGAAAAAGCATATTTTTCACCCGGGACAAACAGATGATAAGTTTGTAATGGTAATAGAACTGACCGAAAAAACCAATGCAGAAGAAGTGAAGAGTTTCCTCGCATCCGCAGGAGCGCATGGTATCAATGAGCAGAAGGCTGAAGCAGGATGGTGGTTCGGAAGGTTTGATAAGGACGATGAGCCTTATCTCCGTAAGGTTCATACCGCAAACGCTTAATTACAATAACAGCTAAAACATACAGTTGCGACATTAGGATTTGAGCAAGCAAGCACTAATGAAAGCTAGATAAATAATTTCTGATGAAAAGGACTTCCAACATATTGATTGTAGCCGCATTGGCAACTGGAGCTTTCCTGGCAGCCTGTAACAGAGGGGAGCATAACAGAAAGCCCGGCAGGATTTATATGCCAGACATGGTTGAATCTCGTGCGTATGAATTTTATAGTGCTCGTTTGTCAGGCCTGAAACCTGTGGAAGGAACAGTAAAAAGAGGTGAACTATTACCTTACCATCTGAAAGAAGCTGATACAGCATTAGCTAATCTGGTTAAAAATCCATTAGCTATCACACCAACTGATCTTAAAGAAGGCGAACGCTTATTTAATATCTACTGCGGTATCTGCCATGGTACTAAACTGGATGGTAACGGTCCGTTGTATAAAGATGGTAATGGCCCTTATCCTGCAAAACCTGCTGACCTGGTTGCCGGTGCAAAATCCGGTTACTCAGAAGGTCGCCTGTTTCATGTAATGACTTATGGTTTTAACATGATGGGTAGCTACGCCAGCCAGCTGGACAGAGAACAACGCTGGAAAATAGCTGCTTATATCAAGACGAAACAGCCAGGTGCTGCCGCCCAGACTGCTGCTCCTGCTAGTGATAGCGCTACAGCTAAATAAGAGAGAGTTAAACTGAATTTCAATCAAGTATTTTAATATACAGTAATGAAAGACCAATTTGTAGTACCGGCAAGATTAAAAAAGACCAGCTTCGTGTTAATGGGCGTGGGCTTGCTGACGTTATTGATCGGATTAATTGCGTTTCATGGTGATAACGCGACACGGTTTTGGGCCGGTCTGTTGCAAAACAGCAGCTTCTTTTTGCTGATTACATTGGCCAGCACGTTTTTTATAGCAGCTACTACCCTCGCACATGGTGGTTGGCAGATTGCTTTCCGTCGTGTACCTGAAGCCATTTCGATGGCAGTTCCGGTACTGTCAGCCATTTTATTTGTAGTTGTAATGATCCTTGTGTTTGGTGGAAAAGAAGATATCTACCATTGGGTAAATGCACATCACGTAGCAGAAGACAAGGTCCTGACCTGGAAATCAGCTTTCCTGAATAAAGGATTCTTTACTGTTGCTACCATTCTTACACTCGGCCTCTGGATATTCTTTACCATGAAGCTTCGTAAAATGTCTATCGAAGAAGATGGTTGGGATCTGCGCCCTGAAACAGGCCGTAAATTACTCTGGAGAAATACTGTTGTATGCGGTGGATTCCTGGTAGTTTTTACCCTCAGCGTAGGTTCTACCACTCCATGGGTATGGCTGATGAGTATTGATGCACACTGGTTCTCTACTATGTACAGCTGGTATACATTCGCAAGTACCTGGGTATCCGGCCTTGCGCTGATAGCGCTGTTTGTAGTATACCTGAAAAAACACGGATATCTTCCTTTCGTAAATGAAGAACACCTGCATGACCTGGGTAAATTCATGTTTGCATTCAGTATCTTCTGGACTTACCTCTGGTTCTCACAGTATATGCTGATCTGGTACGCCAACATGCCAGAAGAAACTGTTTACTTCCAACCACGTGTATGGGGTGAATGGAGACCAATATTCTTCCTGAATCTGTTGATAAACTTTGTAACACCGTTACTGTTCCTGATGAAACGGGATACGAAACGTAACTATACTGCCGTTGTATTCATAGCAATCGTGATCATCTTTGGTCACTGGCTGGATTTCTGGCAAATGGTTTACCCAGGTACTGTTAAACACCTGGTGTTCCCTTGGTATGAATTTGGACTCGGACTTGGTTTCGTAGGACTGATTATATTCCTGGTATCCAACCAACTTACCAAAGCTGCACTGGTACCGAAAAATCATCCTTACCTGAAAGAAAGTATAGTTCACCACACCTAAGTAGGGTGATCACGGAGATTAGCAATAGAAAAGCATTAGATAACTTAATTATTTCATATAGCAATGTCAGGATTTTTAGCAGTCTTAGTTATTGTTCTCATATTCATAGTCATCTTCCAGATTGCGAAGGCGAGCGAATATGTGTCCATATTGAAGGGAGAAAAGAAAGCGCGCGAGCAAAGTAACCGTATAAATGGTTTCCTGCTGATTGCATTCCTGGTGCTGGGGCTTATAGGAGTGTACTACTGTAATGATTTGCTGAAAGGCAAAATCCTGGGCGAATCTGCTTCGGAACAGGGAGAAGGCGTTGATACCCTTATCTACGTAACATTGGTGATTACCGGTGTTGTATTCGTAATTACCCAGGTTCTTTTATTCTGGTTCGCATTTAAGTACCAGGAAAAAGAAGGTCAGAAAGCATTTTACTTTCCACATAATAATAAACTGGAAGTTATCTGGACTGTTATTCCTGCGATTGCTTTAACAGTACTCGTGGCATTTGGTCTGAAACATTGGTTCCAATTAACTTCTGAAGCACCGAAAGATGCAGCAGTAGTGGAAATTACCGGTAAACAATTTAACTGGTTGATCCGCTACCCGGGTAAAGATGGTCAGCTGGGCCGCCGCGATTTCAAGAAAATCGATGAAGCTGTCAGCAACCCACTGGGCCAGGATTGGGATGACCAACTGAACAAGGATGACTTTATGACAACAGAAGTGCACCTGGTAGTTCGCAAACCTGTGAAATTTATCATTGGTTCACGTGATGTGATTCATGATGTGGGCTTACCTCAGTTCCGCATGAAAATGGATGCAGTGCCCGGTATTCCTACTACCCTCTGGTTTACACCTAAGTATACCACCAAGGAGATGAAAGTAAAAACCGATAACCCGGATTTTACATATGAAATCTCCTGCGATCAGATGTGTGGTAACGGTCACTACTCTATGAGAGGCGTGATTGTAGTGGAAACACAGGCAGAATATGATGCCTGGGTAGCAAAACAATTACCACAATACGGACTGGCTCATCCTGCTGCCGCACCAGCGTCTCCGGATGCTCCTAAGGCAGATAGCACACAAAAAGCAGTAGCTTCCAATATTAAGTAAGCCGTAATTTTGTGTAGAAGAATTTTTGACGGAGTAATTAAAAACAATAAAGACAAACTGACAAACGACGATACTTCCCGGGCGTTAGTTTATAATAAACCGAACCGATTATGAGTAACGAAGCAACATTGCACAGTCAACAGGAGGTAATGCACGGAGCGCATGATCATCATGATCATGAGCACCACCATGAGGACAGTTTCATTTCGAAATATGTGTTCAGCATGGATCATAAAATGATCGCCAAACAATTCCTGATCACTGGTATCATTTGGGCTATCATTGGTGCTTTCTTTTCTGTACTGTTCCGTTTGCAACTAGGTTTTCCCGATGCTACTTTCCCTTGGCTGGAAAGCATCCTGGGTCATTGGGCTAAAGGCGGACGTATTTCCCCTGAAGCTTACTATGCATTGGTAACAATGCACGGTACTATCCTCGTATTCTTTGTATTAACTGCCGGTTTGAGCGGCACCTTCTCCAACCTGCTGATTCCTCTGCAGATAGGTGCGCGTGATATGGCCTCCCCTTTCATGAACTGTCTGAGCTATTGGTTTTTCTTCCTGGCCAGCCTGGTAATGATGACTTCCCTGTTTGTTCAAACAGGTCCTGCTTCCGGAGGTTGGACAATGTATCCGCCACTGAGTGCTTTGGGTGATGCTTCCATCGGTTCTAAAATAGGTGTGGATCTGTGGTTAACCAGTATGGCGCTGTTTGTAGTTTCTCAGCTGCTGGGTGGTTTGAACTATATCTCTACACTGCTGAATATGCGTACCAAAGGTATGGCAATGACCAAAATGCCTTTAACCATCTGGTCATTCTTCTTTACCGCTGTGTTAGGTGTACTGTCTTTCCCTGTGTTGCTGTCAGGTTTCATCCTGTTGCTGATGGATCGTCATGCAGGCACCAGCTTCTACCTGTCCGATATCTTTATTGCTGGTAAAGCACTGGCTAATGAAGGTGGTAGCGCTATCTTATATCAACATTTATTCTGGTTCTTAGGTCACCCTGAGGTATATATTATCATCCTCCCTGCGATGGGTATGGTTTCTGAAGTACTGGCGGTTAGCTCACGCAAGCCTATCTTTGGTTACCTCGCGATGATCGGTTCCCTGTTCGCTATCTGTATCCTGGCCTTCCTGGTTTGGGCGCACCATATGTTCGTAACAGGTTTGAATCCGTTCCTGGGTGCATTCTTCGTACTCTTAACATTATTAATTGCGGTTCCATCTGCGATCAAGGTATTTAACTGGATCACAACCATATGGAAAGGTAATATCCACTTTACACCAGCTTCCCTGTTCTCTATCGGTTTTGTGAGCACTTTCATCTCCGGTGGTTTAACTGGTATCTGGTTAGGTAACTCTTCTATTGATATTCACCTGCATGATACCATGTTTGTGATCGCCCACTTCCACATTGTAATGGGTGTATCTGCATTCTTCGGTATGTTTGCCGGTATCTACCACTGGTTCCCTAAATTGTACGGTCGTTTCATGAACCAAACGATTGGTTTCATCCACTTCTGGGTAACAATGATTGGTGCTTACCTGATCTTCTGGCCTATGCACTACGAAGGTATGGCGGGTATGCCGAGAAGATATTATGATATCTCCGGTTGGTCATCTTTCAAACAATTCGGTGGCCTGAACGAGTTTATCAGTATCGTGGTTATCCTTGTGTTTGCCGTACAGTTGTTGTTCGTATTCAACTTCTTCTACAGCATTTTCAAAGGTAGAAAAATGACTACGCAGAACCCATGGAACGCAACTACGCTGGAATGGACTACTCCAATTCATGCCGGTCACGGTAACTGGCCTGGCGAAATTCCTGAAGTTCACCGTTGGGCTTACGATTACAGCAAGGATGGAAGAGATTTCATTCCTCAAACGGAACCAATTGGACCTAACGAATCAGCGCACTAAAATATAATGCAGGATGCCGGCAGGTAGAAAAATCTGCCTTCCGGTATCTTGTTCACTGTGATGTTTGTAAATTTGTTCCGGACTATAAACCCGGAATGTGGCTAGAAAAAAAATGTTGCAAGAAAACTCCATAAAATTGTCGTCATCATACGCAATCGCTAGTAAGGTGAAAGATTACTCTCAGTTAATGAAGTTTAATCTCACTTTCATGGTGGTATTTTCATCTGTAGTGGGTTATCTGCTGGTGCCGGGTGTGGAGTTTAATTTAGTGAAAGTTCTTTTATTATTTGCCGGTGGGTTACTGGTTTCCGGATCAGCTAACACCATCAACCAGATATGGGAAAAAGAAACGGATAAGTTAATGGCGCGCACAGCTCCGCGTCCGCTGCCTTCGGGCCGGATGCGTGAAGGAGAAGCGGTGACATTAGCTATAATAACCGGTTTGGCAGGTATCTTTATCATGGGGTATTGCTTCAACTTGTTAAGTGCTGTTCTGAGCCTGGTATCACTGGTGTTATACGGTTTCGTATATACACCGTGGAAGAAATGGAATTCGCTGGCGGTATTAGTTGGTGCTATTCCTGGTGCTTTGCCTCCCTTAATCGGATGGGCAGCTGGCGCCAATAACCTGAGCGAAGGTGGCTGGTCCTTATTTGCGATCCAGTTTCTGTGGCAATTTCCGCATTTCTGGGCTATCGCCTGGATTGCACATAAAGATTATACCAGGGCTGGTTTCAAACTACTGCCTGCTAACGGAGAACCTAATAAGTTCACCGCCCTACAGGCAGCTACGTATGCTTTACTGCTGATACCTGCTGGTGTTGCACCTTACCTGTTAAAGATCACTGGTGGTATATCTGCCATAGTGGCCATTCTTGCAGGTATATTTTTTCTGTACCGGGCTATTAACCTCTACAGAAAAAATGATGTTCCTGCAGCACGGAAGCTGATGTTCGGATCTTATATTTATCTGACCGTTATTCAGCTGGCACAGTTGCTGGACAAAGTTTAAAAAGAAATTAGAGGAGTGATGGATACAATGACTATAGAACAACGTAAAAAAATACATCCGCATAAATATTCCCTATGGATTGCTATGGGAAGCATAACCATGATGTTCATCGGGTTTACGAGTGCGTACGTTGTTAAAAGATCACAGGCAAATTGGCTGGCATTTGAACTGCCGCATATTTTCTGGTTATCCACTGCCGTAATTTTATTGAGCAGCTTAACCATTCACCTGGCTTTGAAACAATTCAAAGAAAGAAATATGCAGCGTTATAAACAGCTGATAACGTTGACGGCTATACTGGGAGTTGCATTTGCAGCCTGTCAGTGGATCGGTTTTACGCAGTTGAAATCTATGGGACTGCCGCTTAACGGGCCGGTTTCCGCTTCTTTTATTTATGTTATCGTAGGAGTGCACATGCTGCACGTACTGGGTGGTGTTGTTGCACTACTCGTTATGTTTGGCAGGGCTTACAGAACCCGTGTACGTACCTATAGCGCAGTACCCATTGAAGTAGCCGCAACATACTGGCATTTCGTGGACATACTGTGGATTTACCTGTTAATTTTTTTAAGTATCGCCAGATAAACTTTGTAAAATTTTATAAAACAAACAATGGATACAGCAGTTACAGCGAAGAAAAAATGGTGGGCCGGAGGATATTCTCCCTTTAATGTGAGCTATGGCAAGTTGATGATGTGGTACTTCCTGATGTCAGATGCGTTCACTTTCGGCGCGTTGTTGATAGCATATGGTACTATCCGGTTTTCCAGCACATCCTGGCCTGATCCGAATAGCGTGTTCCGCTCTTTTCCGGGCATGGGCGAGACCAACATGCCGCTGGTATTTGTGAGTTTAATGACCTTTATCCTCATCATGAGTTCTGTAACTATGGTACTGGCTGTACATGCCGGTCACATGAGAGATAGAAAAGCAGTAGCTAAATGGCTTACCTGGACTATCGTTGGTGGTATCGCCTTCCTGAGCTGTCAGGCATGGGAATGGACGCACCTGTTCCACGAAGGTGCCTGGTGGGGTCGTAACCCTTTCCCTAATACGGATGGTACGGTAGCTTCTACTAACTTCACTAACTTCTTCTTCACCATCACCGGTTTCCACGGCTTGCACGTAACTTCCGGTGTTATACTGAATATTGTGATCCTGGCTAACGTACTGAAAGGTACTTACGAACACAGAGGTCACTACGAAATGGTGGAAAAAGTAGGCCTGTACTGGCACTTTGTAGATCTGGTGTGGGTATTTGTATTCACTTGCTTCTACCTGCTGTAAGCACAGACAAGTGAAATAATACAAGGTTTGTTATTAATTATTTTGGAATCTGATTTTTGGAATTTATTTAATTTAAATAGTAATGGAGCATACACATACTGCCGCAGGGCATGAAAATGCACATAGTGATTCAGCTACCAAATCTATCTGGAGAACATTCTGGATACTGTTGTGTATTACAATGGTAGAAGTAGGTCTGGCCTTTTTACACCTGGAAACAGGTTTCCCCAGCAGAGTGTTCCTGAATGCTATATTTGTAGGTCTTACCGTACTGAAGGCTTTTTATATCGTTGCAGAATTCATGCACCTGGGTCAGGAGATTAAGAATCTCATTTTAACCATATTAATTCCATTACTGTTGTTCGTATGGTTTATTGTTGCTTTCCTTTATGAAGGTGATTCCTGGAAGAACATGAGGAAAGACCTGAAACCAGGTACTCCCCAGGAGGCGCCTAAAGCGCCTTCAAAGGAAGAAGGTCACGGACATTATTAGTTTCACAGTTAAATTATCAGGATCATCTCTCGCAGGGCTATATTAGGAGTTGCATTGGCTATATTGGTGCCACTTACAGGGTATCTCATTGTAGATCATTACGGTAAAAACGTGGTGCCTATTCCGGGCTATTATATTCCCGAAAGAGTGGATACTATTACGAAAGGCAGCAGCATTACCTACGATACTGTTTTTCATAAAGTCAGGGACTTTGAAATGACCAACCAGCTTGGTCAGAAAGTAAGTCTAAAGGATATGGAAGGAAAAGTATTACTCATTGATTTCTTTTTTACTTCCTGTCCGGGTATCTGTCCTACTTTAACTAAAAACCTGAGAAAGATCCAGAGTGCCTACTTAAAGAATGATACTTTACTGCAGATACTCTCCTTTTCAGTAGACCCGGTAAGGGATTCGGTAGAAAAATTGCGTAAATACGCATATGACTACCAGGTGAATCCGGACAACTGGTGGCTGTTGACAGGTGATAAGAAAGAAATCTACGACCTGGCCAGACATGAATTTTTTGTATCTGTTACAGAAGGCGATGGCGGCCCGGATGATTTCGTTCATACTGAGAAATTGGTATTGATAGATAAAAACAGAAATATCAGAGGATATTATAACGGTCTGGATTCCAATGCAATAAAACAATGTGCTAGTGATATAGCTACCTTGTATCTTGCGAAAGACAGGCACCGTCCGGGATTTATGCAGTTCCTGAAAAAACTCTTCTCAGGCGGCTGATAAAAATATATTGTGTGAAAGGTGAATAAGGAAGGGTGTTCACCTTTCTTTATTCACCTTTTACATTTTAGTGCATCATGGAAATTAAAAATAAGAATCTCAATACACCTATCGCCATCGTTTCGATAGCAATTCCTTCGCTGGTAGCGTTGTTGTTCTTTTTACCCAAGCCGGAAATGCATCCAGGCTTTGATATCAGGATATTACCGTTGTTCCATGCTATCCTCAATTCTGCTACAGCAGTGTTGTTGTTAGCCAGTTTATACTTCATAAAAAACGGACAGGTAAAAGCCCATAAAACGATTAATTTAATCGCAGTGGGATTGTCTGCCATATTCCTGCTTTCATATGTTACTTATCATGCTATGGCGCCGGAAACCCGTTTTGGTGACCTGAACCACGATGGTGTGCTGGATGCAACTGAAAAGGCTGCGCTGGGAGGCGTTCGGTATATCTATTATTTCCTGTTGCTTACGCATATTGTACTGGCTGGTATCGTTGTTCCGCTGGTGCTGTTTACGCTGTTGCGCGGCTTTCAGAATGATATTCCCCGTCACCGTAAAATAGCCCGTATAACCTGGCCTATCTGGTTCTATGTAGCAATAACCGGTGTAATTGTTTATATCATGATTTCCCCTTACTACCATTGATATAATTAAGAAATATTTTTAAGAGAGATGACCTAATTTTGTCTGATCAAATAATGATACTATGAAGAAGTGGTGTTTGTTGTTACTTACAGGAGTTTTAATGGTGATGAACGGGCCTTTAATGGCGCAGTGTTCCCTGTGTACTAAAACAGCGCAACAGCTAGGAGAAGGACCTGCAAAGGGCCTGAATAATGGTATTTTGATGCTGGCATTAACACCACTTGCAATTATAGGCTTTCTGGCTTTTAGGTGGTGGAGAAGCAATAAGGAAGCCTGAAACAGCGTATAACCCAAAAGAACTATGATTACCTACAGAAAAGCAGCGATCGCTGATGTCCTGCAGTTGTCAGATTTACGCCTCCGATTTTTGAAAGAAATATACCCCAATGCAGATATCTCCGGGGATGCCGTTTTATTGGATAATTTAAAAGTGTACCTGGAAGAACATCTGCTGAAAGATGATTTTGTAAACTGGTTTGCAGAAATGGATGGCAAAGTTGTGGCAAGCGCCGGCATTGTTTTTTATAACCAGCCACCACTATACCACAACCTTGAAGGCAAAGTAGCCTACATCCTGAACGTATACACGCTCCCCCACTACCGCCGCAAGGGCATAGCAAAGGTATTATTTGAAAAAATTATGAACGAAGCCCGGCAGCGCAATACCGGCAAAGTAAGCCTGCATGCGAGTAAAGATGGACGTAAATTGTATGAACAGTTTGGTTTTGTGACAGGAGATAATGAAATGACCTGTCAGTTGCCCCGGATACAATAACGACGACTTGCTTTTGCTACATTACCAGGTTACGCTTCTTCTTCTCTCAATTCAAATTGCTGACAATCTACCCGGAGATCTCCCGATTTTAAAGGCGTTTTTATCAGGGTGCAATAATGGCCTTTCTTAACAGTGTAGAATTGACAATTAAAGCACATGTGCTGCGTGCTGATCACTCCCTGTTGATTAAGCTGATAGATCAGCTGCATCAACTGTTCCAGTAATAACCCCTGGTCTTTGGGAGACGACATTTCCACTGTTTCCTGTAAGGGATTGGCAAAGCGCTCTACTTTTTTAGCAATGGCTTTACCTTCTTTTACTAGGTGCAACGTGTGGCTGCGCGTGTCTGTAGTACTCGCTTTGCGGACCAGGTAACTTTTTTGCTCTAAAGATTTTACAGCATCACTGATGGTAGCTTTGGTCATGTTAAAATACAATGCCAAAGAAGTTACAGTGCGTTTTTCCTCCGGATAATGGAGTAAAAAAGTTAGTACCTGAATCTGTATGGGACTTAGTCCATACTGTGTGGCCTCCTGCCATAATAGTACACGAAAGGCCTCTGATAAACGCTCCAGTGAGGCTACTACTTTGCTCGATGTGTTTTCTGCCTGCTGTGCGGGGCTGAATGTGGAAACTTTCCCCATATTTTTTCTTGCTGCTGTCCTTAATAGTTAGTTCAGGGGGCAAGGTACAATATAAATGTTTGGGTGTAAATAGCATATTAGTGACATTCCTGTCCTCATTCACAAGGGTAATCCCGGATTATGACCAATTGGATAGCATATTAGTAACATGTACTAATGACATCCTTCCAGCTCATGGATATAATATCCCTGCCGGCGTATTTGCTCCTCCCAACGGGGAATTATATCAGTAACATGGCAAAAGCGACAGTCTTTCTGAGAAATGAATAAGCCTGTAGACGACTTTGATAGCAGATAAGCGTTACCAAATTCCCGCACCTGCTCAAATCCTGTTTCCTTCGTTACTATAATATCAAAATGCATATATCCCCCATCCTTCTTTTTAACATACGTGTCGAAAACGGCAACTTCCATAACAAAGTACATTTTTAATGCTAACGTAAACGGCTATACTAAAATGGGGCATTCAGCCCATCGGGATATACCCATAAGAGCACACTGAAGCTTACGGCTTTAAACCATGCCTGGTGCATCCGCTCTACTTCTGCCGCCGGATGATCATGTCTGCTTAAATAAGATCTGCCTGCCTCTGCAACAGGATAAATAAATGTGGATAAGTAACGCAGGAATATCATGGGTAAAGGCTCGAGGTTATCGCCTGGAGTATTCTTCAGTTGTAGCTGGGCAGCAATCCGCTCCTCAAACTGCCACCAGGTAGTACCTTCCTGCCGCGTACATAATCCATGTATCCATTTACGAAAATGTGGACGAAGTGTTTGAAGATAGCCCGTGTCCGGTTCTCCCTTTTTAGTAAAATAGTATGCTAAATAATTATTCTTCAGCATATAATCGTACCAGTTGTTCAGGATATCATCCGTATGATCCATCAGAATTGCCCCGGCCATTGTCAGGTACTGCTCATCCTCATTGGTAAATAACAGCATTCTCTTTAATCGTACCAATGTTTGTGCGTCCAGTGAGGCTTTTGGGGGGTCTGGTCTTGCAGCATTGTGCTGCATAGCGTCATTCATACTCTGTCATTTTGGTTTCGCGCGAGATTGGTTTATGTACAAATATAGTAAGGCTTCCTAACTAAAAAAATTTTCAAACAGCGTGTACTGCATTACGTTAGTAATTGTATATATTATTAAAATCATTTGAGATTGTGATGGGAACAATATAGCTTTGACAACTTGCGCAATAATTACCCTGCATGAAGAATATACTATACAATATAAACAAAAATGGCTTACCGGTAATCCCCGTTTTATCACCCTGCCCGGAATCGGATGAAACAACCGGCCGGCAAACAGGATTTTCCCGTGCATTATATCTTTCAGTATTGGCCCTGGTGGCTGCAATAACAGGCATTCTCCTGGCAAAGGCTATATCGTGGATAACAGGTATGATCACCTCTTGGGTATTTTATGGTAATAACCATATAGAAACAACTTCTCCTGCAAATCATAACCTCAACGCAGCAGTAATATTAATTCCTGTGGCAGGTGCGTTGTTGTTTGTTTTTATCACAAGACATACTTCTCCTTTTCTCAAAGCACTGGCTACCACTATTGGAATTGGTACAGGTGCACCAATGGGAATTGAGAGCCCGGTAATGATGGCAGGCGGCGCATTGGGTGCATGGATAGGAAAATTATTTCGCCTCACACCAACAGAAAATTATATCCTTTTTGTTGCAGGTGTTTGCAGTGGAATGTCCTGGTTATTCGGAGCGCCACTGGCCGCTATATTCCTGGCACTGGAAGTATTACTTACAGAATGGACTTTATGCAGCATACTCCCTGTAATCATGGGATCTGCGGTGGGTGCAGTTTCCTGCTATTTTTTTCGTGGGGCTGATCCTGTTTATAATATGACAGATGGCCCCGCTGGCAATCTTATAGCTATTGTTGCTTACACGGCGGCAGGTTTGCTCATTGGTTTGCTGTCGGTATTGATAATAAAATCTTCCGGGGTAATTCAGCAGTTGTTTGAGAAACTAACGGGATACAGCAAATGGTTCATCCTCCTGGCGGCCCTGGTAGTAGGTATTACGGGCTATTACGCACCGGAAACATTGGGAGATGGCAACAGCTATATCAATGATCTGTTACATGCACATGTAACGTTATCATTGCTCTTTATGCTGAGCGTTATGAAACTTGTTTCCTGGTTATTTTTCTCCGGTGGTAATCAAACGGGTAGTGGTATTACACCTGTGCTGATAATAGGTGGAGCAATAGGATTATTAATAGGGGTGATTATACAATTGGCGTTTCCTTCAGTAGTTATCAATTCCGCAGTGGCTGTGCTGATAGGTATGAGCGCCATGTTTGCGGGCACTTCGCGTGCATTGTTAACGGCGGTGATCTTTGCCGTAGAAATAACCCATCATACAGACGCTGCACTACCACTCAGTTGTGCTTGCCTGGCTGCTTACAGCAGCTCCTTTTTCTTATTAAAGAAAAAGCGCAAAGCGGATGAACGCTTTGCGCTTTCGTAAGTAATTTATTCGTGACCGGATACAAATTTTAATCCTATAATAGAGCCTATCAGTACTACCAGGAAAAATATACGCCATACAGCTGCAGGCTCTTTAAAAAAGATCATACCAGCTATCACAGTACCTGCGGCACCAATACCAGTCCATACTGCATAAGCGGTGCCTATTGGTAATCCACCATTAATGGCTTTATTGAGGAAAAGGAAACTCAGCGTTATACAGGCAAAAAAGCCTACAGACGGCCATAGTTTTGAAAAATTTTCAGAATACTTTAAGGAAATAGTAAAACCTATTTCAAATAGTCCACCAATGACTAGGAATAACCAAGGCATAATACCAGATTTATAAGTGATTAAATAAAGTGCAAAAAAGTTAGGGGCATGAAATGCCCGTCCCCTCTGAATCAGAGGCCGTAATTAAAAACTGCGTAAGCGATAGATATGCCAAATGAAGAAAAACGCATGGGGCAAAGGTAGTAAAATTGCGCTAATGTTTTGGGATATAGGATATGTGCAGTCAGCTTTTGGTGCTTATATAACGGTAAAGATTAAACGTTTTTTGTTGTACCTGTTGTGCTATTTCCTGTTGTAATTGTTGTTTGCTTACATCTTTCATACGGCGATGCTGGATAAGCTGGTAAGCTTTTTCAGTAAGGAGTAAAGTATGTCGGTGCTGTTGGTGAGAAACTATTTCATGATGCTGGTTGATAGCCGTTGTAATTTCGTATATCCCTTCCTGTTGGGTAGCAACAGATTTGATAACAGGTATCTCCCATCCGCCATGGTGCTTGCTATGGGATAGTAGCCGTAAGTTTTTTACAAAGGCATCCGCACTATCTCTGTCAGATTTATTTACAACAAAAATATCTGCAATCTCCATCAAGCCTGCTTTCATCGTTTGTATTTCATCACCGGCTTCGGGCACAACCACTACAATGGTGGTATCAGCAATCCCCGCTATCTCTACTTCACTTTGTCCTACACCCACTGTTTCAATAAAGAGATAATCAAATCCGGCGGCTTTGATGATATCACTTACTTCTATAATCTTCGGACTTAAACCGCCTAATGCACCTCTGCTGGCCATAGAGCGGATGAATACGAGTGGATTATTAAAGTGCTGGCTCATTCTGATCCTATCGCCCAGTAAGGCACCGAAATTAAATGGGGAAGAGGGATCTACTGCAATAATAGCAACGCTTTTTTGCTGCTCCAGTAAGTGAGTGATGAGGGCGTTTACCAGTGTACTTTTACCGGCACCGGGAGGTCCGGTAATGCCTATTACTTTTGTGTGGCTGTTAGCCGGAAGCCGCTCCAGCAGCTGTTCATAGCCGGCGGCCTCATTTTCTACCAGGGAAATGCACCGGGCCAGCGATTTAATATTTCCATTCAACAGTCCGTCTATAAATGGCTGGTACATGTGTACACTTTAATGAACTAAGTATTCCAGTATTCCTTTTTCAGCTTTTATTTTTTTGCTACTCACAGCTGCTTTCACCAGTATACTGTTTTCCTGATGTTTTCCCCTGGAGTTTTCACGATGGTATAAATGAAAGGCTACACCACCCATCTTGATGAATTTTTTCTGCACGCCTGCATTTAGCAGTCTTACAGCAATATCATTGTCTTCCATGCCCCAACCAGTAAAATTTTCATCATAGCCGTTTACGGTAATCAGGTCTTTTTTCCAGAACGACATATTACATCCTTTTACATAATATTTGTAGTGGCCGCTTACTTTATATCGCTTAGATAAAAATCTTGATAGTGGCGCGCAACGTATTGCATTAAATAAATGACTGAATGGGGTAGAAGAATAACTGATAGGAATATTTGGATCCTGAAATAATTTATTAGTTGTTTGGGCAGATAATAAAGCCCTGCTTCCGGTGATGAAAAATCCTTCTTCTGCCAGCATCATATGATCTTCAATAAAATGTTTGTCCAGTATCAGATCTCCGTCTATTTGTATAATATAGTCCGCTGTAGACTGTGCTATTCCCTTATTCCTGATTTTAGCCAGGCGGAAGCCATTATCTTCCTGCCATACATGAATAATAGGCACCGGGAAATTCTTTTTTACATTAGTTATTAATTCTCTGGTTTCTTCTCTAGAGCCATCATCAGCAATGATAACCTCTGTGGGAAGGATTGTTTGTGTTTTAATGCTGTTAAGACATAAAGCTAAGGCTGCAGGCCAATTGTATGTAGAAATCAACAATGATATTGTGGATGTGGCTGTTAGCATGTTTGCGAGTAAGTAATAATGTTATCTATAAAGGTATTTCTTTTATTTAATATATAGATACTGTTGACCTAATAAGCAGATTAACGACACCAGATGACAGATGATTTTTTAACTTTAGCAAAATACTACTTATTAAGATGACCAATTTCATTTCCATATTTCCGCTTGGTGTGGTGGTATATCCGGGAGAACAGCTGAATCTGCATGTTTTTGAACCTCGTTACAAACAACTGATCGCTGAATGTGTAGTGGAAAAGAAACCATTTGGTATTCCTGTGGTAATAGATAAGAAAATTATGGAATATGGTACGCTGGTGGAGATTGAGCGGATAGAAACCACCTACGATAACGGGGAAACTGATATTGTAACACTTGGTATTGGCGTGTTCAGAATGCTGGAACATATAATAGATATACCTGATAAGTTGTATGCAGGGGCCATTGTAAATTATCCGGAAAATTATGAAGTGGGCAGTTCAAGGCTGTTGCAGGAGGTATTGCATGGGGTACGGGAACTGCACGCCATTTTACAGGTACATAAAACATTTAAAAAAGAAGATGATCAACTAACGGCCTACGACCTGGCACATCATGCGGGATTGTCGCTGGATGAGGAATACGAACTACTCCATCTTTTTTATGAAACCCAGCGATTGGAGTACCTGAAGCGGCATTTACACAAAGTAATCCCTATGATGGCGGAAATGGAGCGGCTTAAAGAGCGTGTAAAGCTAAATGGGCATTTTAGAAATCTCTCCGCTGATAATTTATAATTTTTATTAAGATGCTTGTCAGGTAAAGCTTTTAGCGGTTAAATCCTTCAACTTTAACGTGCATTTAACAGGTGTGTTTTTGGATTTTTTTGCTTCCCGCCTTAAAAAGTAGATATTTGCAGACCCGTATTTTCACTGGAATAAGGGCTTAAAACTCAATTCTGTTACTAAATGCATTGGACAAAAGTCAGTATTCTTTGCTTGGTTGGATGTTTATTCCTGCTCGCAAACAAAGCTATCGCACAGGATAATTCACCATATTCCCGCTACGGATTAGGAGACCTGAATAACAACCAGAATACCGTTAATCGTGGCATGGGTGGTGTTTCTCAGGCCTATAGCGATCCGCAGTCTGTTAATTTTATTAATCCGGCCAGCTATTCAAGTCTGTTGCTTACCACATTTGATATTGGTATAGAAGGCGGTTCCAGATCAATTGCGGATAAGAACGCAAAGTTCAATTCCGGTTTCGGAACACTTTCGTATCTGCAGTTGGGAATTCCTGTTATCAAAAACAAATGGGGACTTAATATTGGACTGCGCCCGGTAACAAGGGTATCCTATAATATTCAGGAACCATCTACCGGAAATTTCTTCGATACACTGAAACTACCACTGACCAACAAATATGAAGGTAGCGGCGGACTTTATCAGTTATACGCCGGTACCGGTGTTCGTTTTGGTAACCTCAGCGTTGGGGTTAACCTGGGCTACTCCTTCGGTAACGTTGAAACCAATACCCGCATTATTTATCCTACCAGCGATATATATGCTTCCAATCATTTGAACCGTACCAGCTACAGCAGCTTTTTCTATAAGCTCGGTTTGCAGTACAGAGCCAAAGTGGCCAAGGATATGGATCTTACTTTCGGAGCATCCGGAAGTTTGAAACAAAATATGCATGCACGCCAGGAAAAACTGACCGAAACTTTATTATATAACTCGTCTACCGGTAATTTCACTAATCAGGATACGGTTCAATATATTAAAGGCGACAGAGGTACAGTAACATTCCCGTCTGAATTTGCAGGTGGTATCATGCTCCGCAAATACGACAAATGGATGATTGGTATGGATTTCAATACTACGCAATGGGGTGACTACAGAAGTTTCGGCAACAAGGATTCTCTCCAAAATGCATGGAAAGTATCTGTGGGCGGACAAATTGTTCCCAATGCTACAGCCCTGAGCGGTTACTGGAACAGGGTAGCTTATCGCCTGGGTGCCTACTATGGTCTGGATTACCTGAAGTTGAATGGTAAGGATATGCCACTGATGGGATTCACAGTAGGTGCTGGTTTACCGGTACGCCGACTGCCCTACTCCAATCAGTATAGCATGATTAACCTGGCTTTTGAAGTAGCACACCGTGGTACTAATGAAACAGCGCTGAAAGAAAATATCTACCGCGTATCAGTAGGATTTACATTGAGCGATAAGTGGTTTATCAAACGTAAATACGAATAGTATATCAACATATTATAAATGAATTGTAAAAGTGGAATGCGATAAAAAAAGCATTCCACTTTTACGTTATAGTCCTCCATCGTATATTTGGAAATATTTTAAATTATCTCCCCGGGGGGAAATAACCAATGATTAAAAGAACCATCTTATATCTTCTCATAGCCGTTGCCGTTAGTAGCTGCGAAAACGATATACAGGCTGTAATGGAGTTTGACTCCAAAAAAGCAGCCACTGAAAACGGCGTGGACATCATTACCATCTTCAGTCAGGGCGGAAAAGTAAATGCAAAGCTCATGGCACCTTCCATGGAGCGTAGCTTGGATAAGCCATCTTACGTGGCATTCAAAAACGGGCTTAAAGTATTTATGTACAATGATACGCTGGGACTGGAAAGCACGCTCTCTGCCAAACATGGCAAATACCTGGAGGACGAAGGCGACGTTTTTTTATCTGATAGTGTAATAGTGATCAATAAAAAAGGGGAAAGGCTGGATACCAAAGAGTTAAACTGGGATCCTAAACGAAAAATATTTTACTCTACCCAGGAAGTATTTATCAAAACACCTACCGATTCACTGCACGGCTGGGGATTGGAAGCCAACGAGGATTTCAGCCAGAAGAAAATCTTAAAAGTAAGCGGACCTATTACTGTTCAGGATAGTACAGCCGCACTTAACTAATTCAAACCAACACAAATGTATCAACGAAAGAACCCCACCTCTGCAGGTGGGGTTCTTTCGCTTTAACCTATTTTTTAACCTAAAATTTGTAATATTAAAACCAATAATTATGCCAGTTTGTTGTCAGATAACCGGCAATAAGTGTAAATATCCCATGGTTTGCTTAGGTGAAAAGGGTTTATTATATTTAATTGAAACAATAGAAAGAAAATGGAAACTATTAGCTGGCAGGATTTTAAAAAAGTGGAAATAAGGGCTGGTACTATCGTAGAGGTCAACGATTTTCCAAAGGCGAGAAACCCTTCGTATCAATTACAGGTAGATTTTGGGCCGGAACTGGGAATCAAAAAATCATCTGCCCAAATAACACAGCTCTATTCAAAAGAAGAATTAATAGGTAAACAAGTGGTGGCGGTAGTCAACTTTCCCGTGAAACAAATCGCAAACTTTATGTCCGAATGCCTGGTTCTGGGTGTTGTAGGCGAAAATAAAGAAGTAGTGCTCTTACAACCAGATAAGACTGTAAACAACGGTCAACGCATAGCATAATTAATTTTAATAAATAATCATTGCTTCTTCGTTTAGTATTGTATTGCAATCAGTAATAAATATATGAAATATATAATTCTATATTATTATAATATTATTATTTCCTTAATATAATAACATATTATCCATTATCCGCTGTTTACGAACAATAATGCGTCGTTCACGGAAATGAAACCCAGGACTGGATTCCCTGGTATATCTTTGTTTTAGGTTTTTCATAGGATATGGTTAAAATTATTACAAGGGCGGTATTCTTACCACCCTTTTTTTTTGCTTATCTCTCCGGATACAGCCTTAAATGCCCATAATCACCAGGATTTACCACTAACTGCATTATAATCAATTAATTAGATAGGGGTATTCATATGCACTAATGTAATGAAGTGTTTTTAGGCCGCATACGTTCACCTTCTTATTTGCTGCGTTCCCTGAATAAAATGCATCGTTCACTAGAATGGACAACTTTGATTCACAAAAAGCGAGCACCTTTGGTATAGGTTTTTCAATAAAGATATGGTTAAAATTTTTCGGGGCTGTAGTCTTGCAGCCCTGTTTCTTTTTTTATACCTCCCAACATTGCACACTACAACTTATTATAAATAAAAAACTCCGGTCCTTTAAAGACCGGAGTTTTTTTATATGGTTAAGCTGCTGCTCTACTTGGTAAAGGCGGCAGGATAAGTTTTATTCAACAGGTTATTATAAATGAAACGGTAAGATTCGCCGGCAGAATGCACACTCTTTAATCCACCCCAGCCATGGCGCTCGCCCGGATACAGCATAAATTCAAAATGTTTATTCAGGTTCTCCAGCTTATCTATCAGCTGAATACAGTTCTGCATGTGTACGTTATCATCCATGGTGCCGTGTACAATACGGATCAGGCCCTTGTATTTGTCGGCGTAGGTCATTACGGATGTAGCTTTGTAGCCTTCCGGATTTTCCGCCGGGGTATCCATATAGCGTTCTGTGTAATGGCTATCGTACAACTGCCAGTCAGTAACAGCATAATTGGCCATTCCGTGCGTAAACACATCAGCCCCATAGGTAAGTGCCATACAGGTCATATAGCCGCCAAAACTGCCGCCTGTCATACATATTTTGCTGCTATCGGCCCAGGGCTGTGAACGCAGCCACATGGCAGCATCCATATAATCTTCAATTTCATGCTTACCCAGCTGCCGGTGGATATAATTCATACCCATTTTGCCTAACTGTCCGCTGCTTCGGTTGTCGATAGCTACCTGTATTACTCCTTCCTGTGCCCACCATTGTTGTATGTTACCATATTTCCAGGTGTCGTAAACGGTACCGGCATTAGGGCCGCCATAAATACTGATGAGGATCGGGTATTTTTTCCCGGCTTCCATATGCAACGGCATCGTGATAGTTAATGGTAATTCGAGACCATCGCGGGTTTTATATGTCTTTAACTCCGTTTGAGCCAGGTTGTAATTATCAAATTTTTCGCCTTTACTGTCACCCAGTTCACGCACTACTTTCCCGTTATTGTCTATCAGCGCCATCTTTGAAGGCGTTTGCAGGTTGGAATAGGTAGTGATAAAGTATTTACCACCGGGCGCCATTTTAATCAGATTGTTATAGTTTCCGTTAGTAAGACGGGTAATAGCACCGGATTTCATGCTCACTTTGTACAGGTCAAAACGGGTAGATGCTTCTTTGCGGGCAGTAAAATAGATCAGCTGGTTGGTCTCATCTATCTCCAGCACCGATTTCACGGTCCAGTTGCCGGAAGTAAGCTGCTTTTTCAGGGAGCCATCCATATTATACAGGTACAGGTGCGACCAGCCGGTTTTATCACTCTGCAGCAGGAAGCCCTGGTTCTTTTGAAGAACGGGTACCGCATCAAACCAGTCGATCCAGGTTTTCTGCTTTTCGTCGTAGATTTCTTTTTTCGCGCCACTCTGTGGATTGATGCTGTATATTTTCAGGTTATCCTGGCCACGGTTCATCCATTGCATCCACAATTGCTGGCTATCATCTGTCCAGAAAGGCGTACCAAAGTACTGGTCATCATTTTCATTAAAATCGGCCCAGGTGGTAACACCGCCGGAAACAGGCACTACGCCCACTTTCACAGCAGGATTAGGATCGCCGGCTTTAGGGTAACGGGTGTTTTCCAGGTAGCCATGCTGGCCTTTTTCGCTGTAGATAGGAAATACAGGCACCTTAGTGTCGTTAAAGTGCATGTAGGCAATTTTACGGCTGTCCGGGCTCCACCAGAAAGCACGGTAGTGGGTAGGGCGACCTAATATCTCTTCATAATATACCCAGGATGCCCAACCATTATAAATAACATCGGAGCCATCGTTGCTATAACGGATTTCTTTTTTAGTGGCTATTTCTACGCTGTACAGATCATTGTTGCGGGTAAATGCCACATATTTTCCATCCGGGGAAAGTGTAGGATTCTTCTCTTCTGCAGCGTCGTTGGTTAACCGAACGGTGGTACCATCTGCCGCCTTATAAAACACATCTTTTTCACGTACTTCCACGCTGGGGCCATCTACCGGTGCAGTGTAGATAACAGCTTTACCGGTACGGGCATCTATTTTCCATGCCTGCATCCGGCCGTTTACCGCGTCCGGGCGCATTTCCAGGTAATGCTCCGCATCACTCCATTCCCGGATAACGGGTAATGGCTTGCTGATATTGGTAGCCTTGCCGCTAAATGCCTGTTCAAAAGTAATATCCTGCTTTTGTTGTGCCTGCAGGTGTGGAACAGCCAGTAGCAGTAAAGCTGCACCGCTGATGCAGGTGGGTTTTAACCATTGTACGCTTGTCATAAATTTTAATGTATCAGGTGGTTTTTAGTTGATGTTGGCGGGCGAAAATAAGCATAACTGAAAAATAGCGACAACAATTTATATAAACGGATATCGCCGGTAAACCAGCAATTGGCTAAATCCTACCAGTTATGAAAGAATTACCTGCGTCCCGTAATCGGAGCTGCAAATAGCAGTGGAAGCCACTATCTTTAAATCGGTTTTCATAGGATATGGTCAAAAAATAAGAGGGCTGTAGTCTTACAGCCCTTTTTACTATTTTTGCACTCCAACAGGCAATTTCAACTTACTACATGACACAATTATCTGAGCAAGAGATTATACGCCGGGAAAAATTACAGGAGCTGCATAATTTAGGTATAGACCCCTACCCTGCAGCGGAGTACCCGGTTAATGATACTTCCGTGAATATAAAAACCAATTATTCGGAAGAAACAAAAGCACAATTCCAGGAAGTATGCCTGGCCGGCCGTATCATGAGCGTGCGCGACATGGGTAAGGCTGCATTTGCTGTTATACAGGACAATGCAGGTCGTATCCAGGTATATATCCGCCGCGATGATATTTGCCCTGGTGAAGACAAATCCCTGTACGATATCGTATTTAAGAAGTTGTTGGATATCAGTGATTTTATTGGGGTAAAAGGATATGCCTTTATTACCAAAACCGGTGAAACATCTATCCACGCTACAGAAATAACTATCCTGGCCAAGGCGCTCCGCCCGCTGCCAGTGGTAAAGGCGAAGGAAGGAGAAGTGTTTGACGAGGTAACTGATCCTGAATTCAAGTACCGTCAGCGGTATGTAGACCTGGTTATTAATCCGGAAGTGAAAGAGGTGTTCATCAAACGCACCAAAATCATGCAAACCATCCGCGATTTTTATAATAACCTGGGTTACCTGGAGGTAGAAACTCCCATCCTGCAGCCTATTCCGGGTGGTGCTACTGCGCGTCCGTTTATTACGCATCACAATGCACTGGACATGCCACTGTATCTCCGTGTAGCCAATGAGTTATATCTCAAACGCTTGATCGTAGGCGGTTTTGAAGGGGTGTACGAATTTGCGAAAGATTTCCGTAACGAAGGGATGGATCGTACCCACAATCCTGAATTTACCGTAATGGAAATGTACGCTGCGTATAAGGATTACGAATGGATGATGCGTACGACAGAAACATTGCTGGAAAAGATAGCAATTACTTTACATGGTACTACTGCCGTACAGGTAGGTGATAAAACCATCGACTTTAAAGCACCTTTCCGCCGTGTAACAATGTTTGAAGCGATCCAGGAACATACTGGTATTGATATTTCCGCTATGGATGAGGCACAGCTGCGCGAAGTTTGCAAACAGCTTGGTCTCCACGTAGATCCTGAGTTTGGTAAAGGAAAACTGATAGATGAAATTTTTGGTGAGAAATGCGAAGGCCATTACATACAACCTACCTTCATTACAGACTACCCGGTAGAAATGAGCCCGCTGACCAAAAAACATCGCAGTAAAGCCGGACTGGTGGAGCGTTTTGAGCTGATGGTAAATGGTAAGGAAATTGCCAATGCTTACAGTGAGCTGAATGATCCTATTGATCAGCGCGAACGTTTCGAAGAACAGGTACAACTGATGGAGCGTGGAGATGATGAAGCTATGTATATCGATTACGATTTCCTACGCGCCCTGGAATATGGAATGCCGCCTACATCCGGCATTGGCATTGGTATCGACCGTTTAACGATGCTGATGACCAACCAGCCTTCTATTCAGGATGTGCTGTTTTTTCCGCAGATGAAGGCAGAAAAATAGTTTCACACAAAGGCATAAAATAAAAGAGCAAAGGCGCAGAGATTTTTATGATCTCTGCGCCTTTGCTCTTTTATGCCCCTGCGTGAAAAGTGGCATTAAATTTTCTTTAATCCCGGTTAGAGCGTTCATTTACGGTTGCACATCCTTAACTTTAATTAGTTCTTCCAAGTATCTAAAAATTAGCCATATGAAAACAATTTTAGTACCCACTGATTTTTCTGATACCGCGTATAATGCAGCTACTTATGCGCTGGCGCTCGCCGCTAATTTGGGCGCTACCCGTATTGTATTATACCATGCATATGAGCTGATAGTTCCCATTCCGGATGTGCCCACTGTAGTGCCTATGGTAAATCCGGATGACCTGAGAGATGCCAGTTTGGATGGTCTGGAAAAGATGAAAAAAGAACTCAGTGCACTTGTTTCCTCCGATACTACTTTGGTAGTTCGTGCTGATAACACGCTGCTGGCTGCTACTATAGATGATGTATGTAAAAATGAAGGAGCAGACCTCATCGTAATGGGTATTACCGGTGGCAGCAAACTGGAAGAAATACTGGTTGGGTCCAACACTATTGATGTAGTGAAACATACTCAATGCCCGGTGCTGGTAGTACCTGGTATAGCTAAATATAAACCCATTAAAAAAATTGTTTTTGCCGTAGATCTTCGCAAAGTAGCAGAAACCACACCTATGGAGCCATTGAAGAAATTATTACATATTTTTAATGCAGAATTGCATGTCATAAATATTGATCACGAAAGCAAACATTTCAGTACAGATACACCTTTTGAAACACTAATGCTGGATACACTGCTGGAAGATTTTCAACCGGTATATCATTTCATCGATAACCCAAATGTGGTGCAAGGAATTGTAGAATTTGCAGAAGAAAATCATGCGGATCTCATTCTCACTATTCCTAAAAAACACGGGTTGTTTGAAAGCATTTTTAAGCGCAGCAGAACTTCAAAACTGGCCTATCAAACTCATATACCTTTACTTACAATACACGAATAAATTTTATACATTTGATACATATTCATTATAACACTATGCTTAAAAGATCATTATTAGTGCTGCTGGGCTTTTTTTGCCTGCAGGCAAGTCAGGCGCAATTCCTGGACAAGCTGAGTAAGAAATTGGGCAAAGCAACTTCCTCCAATACTGGTGGTAGTACGGATAGCAGTAAGGGCGCTAATTTTACAGAGTCGGAAGCTGGTTCTGCTATCAAAGAAGCGTTAGCTAAAGGTGTAGCAACAGGCATCGCAAAACTGAATAAGACGGATGGTTTTTTTGGTAGTGATGTCTATAAAATGTTACTGCCGCCAGATGCTGTAAAAATTGGTAATACCCTCCGTTCTATTGGTTTGGGCAGCGAAGTAGATAAGGCTATCCTGCAGATTAACCGTTCAGCGGAAAAAGCAGTGGGATATGCTGCTCCTATCTTTGTCAATGCCATCAAACAAATGACACTGACAGATGCACTGAACCTGGTTAAAGGAGGTGGTAATACAGCTACCGATTTCTTTAAAAGCAAAACTACCGACCAGCTGAAAACAGCTTTTTCGCCAGTAGTAAAAGGCTCCCTGGACAGCACCAGCGCTACACGTTATTACGCGGATATTGTTAACACATATAACAAACTGCCGACTACATTCAATAAAGTAAATCCTGATCTGCAGGACTACGTAACCACTATGGCCGTAAATGCGTTGTTTGATCAGATAGCTAAAGAAGAAGCCGCCATCCGCGCAAATCCTGCTGCAAGAACAACAGACTTGCTGAAGAAAGTATTCGGTGTGAAATAAATTTGCCTTTCCCAGGATTAGGCTGATTACACTGATTTTCTTTTTTTGATTTAAAAGGATTTAAGAAGATTAGCGGAGATCAAAGCGAATGTTTCCGCTTTGATCTCCGCTAATCTTTTTTTAATCTATAAAAAAATCAGTGTAATCATCATAATCAGCCTAATCCCGGGAAAGACAAAATCAACTCTCAGCCGCTAATAGTACCTGCCACGCTGCTTCTACCTGCCCCTGCTCTAACAATTTTTTTGCATAGTAATGCAATTCTTTCTCCATTTCCTCCGGCGTTACGCTATAATATTGAATAATATTTTTAAGATGATCATCATTGAACGCTGCATTAATGAACGGTACTTCATTCACATTACCCAGTTGCCCAAGATTATTGCCTGTAAGGATATGACTATTACGGATAGATAACGGTAAAGCATCTACGCCAATACCCAGTTTGGTATTGGGCTTAGCTACTTCAAATACTGCACTGCCGGAAGCGCGGCAATAAAAATCGCCGCCCATGCGGGCTACGAGGTCTATTTTATGCGGATCTATTTTGCCGTGTTCATTCAGAATGTTTTCATTGATATGCAGCATAACAGGCTCACAGATCACCAGGTTGCCGGCGCCGCCTTGCTGGCCTGTTTCAATCACCTGTTTTACGATACATTCCATTTGCACCGGACTTTCTTTTACCCTGAAAGGTTTCACCTTTTCAGATGGCAACGCTGTAAAGCCGGCTTTTTCAAACTCATTTACACCCTGGGGGTACTCACAGCTGGCCAGAGAGGTTTGTTGCACCATTGCATAACTTACTACGTTAATCACTACCTCTTTGGTGGCGTAAACATTTTCCAGTGTATGCTTCGTTGTATTATCGCGTACCCTGCGGGAAGGTGAAAATATCAACGTAGGCGGATTGGAACCAAATACATTAAAGAAACTAAATGGCGATAAATTGGGTCGGCCGTCTTTATCCATTGTGCTGGCAAAGCAAATAGGCCTGGGTGCTATAGCACCCAGCAGATAGGCATGTAGCTCACTGGTTTTTATCTGGGAAGGATCTATCAACATGACTATACATTTTTCTTAAGCGCCAGTATCGAGAAGTTGGTATCCTCTTTTACAATAGTGTTGGAGAGGATGCCCAGTCCTTCAATTTCCATTTCTACCACATCGCCGGGTTGCAGCCACTGGTCAGTATAGTCAGGATTGTTCAGTTTGCCGGTACCGTTGAGTTCCAGGAAACAACCCGTACCTACGGTGCCACTGCCTATTACGTCGCCGGGAAGGATGTTTACACCATAAGCGCAACGTTCTACTATTTCGGCAAAGGTCCAGTCCATATCGCCCATATTACCCTCACTTACCTGTACGCCATTTACTTTGCAAGTCATTTTAAGGCTATAGTTATTACCGGTATGACCAGGTTTTGCGGGTGTTTTAAAAGCTTCCAGCTCATCCGGGGTAACCAGCATAGGGCCGATAACAGTGCTGAAATCCTTGCCCTTGGCGGGTCCTAGGTTCAGCAGCATTTCTTCCATTTGCAGGGTGCGGGCACTCATGTCGTTCATAATCATGTATCCGCCAATGTAATCATCTGCTTCGGCTGCAGTGATATTGCGGCCCGCTTTACAAACTACAATGGCTACTTCCAGTTCAAAATCCAGTTTTTCAAAATGATCAGGCATGCAGTGAATATCGCCGGGACCCTGTATTGCATTGTGGTTGGTGAAGTAGAAAATAGGATACTGATCAAACTCAGGGATCATAGCTACTTTACGGTTGCGACGAGCCGCCGCTACGTGTTGGCGGAAGGCATATCCATCACGACAGGAAGTAGGGAACGGCACAGGAGACAGGATCTGCACACTTTCCACAGCAACACCTATGGCAGAACCGGGGTTTTTACCGTTTTTTAGCAAGGCATCTGCCTGTATAGCTACGTCAATCACATCTTCCCACATCATCAGGAACATACCCATATTATTGGGCAAATCCGGATGCAGCTCCTGTGTATTGTATAACAGACCATTTACCAGGATGGCCAGTTGGTCTGTTTCTTCTCTTAAATAACTTACAAGTTTCATGTTAGGTATTTGTTCTGGTTGTATGAATGGCCAAATATAAGAATGGTGTTTTAATGGTTCGGCTATTTTTTATAAATTAAGAAGATAAATCCCTCCTCCATGAAACATTTGTTCCGCCTCATTTTGCTCTTATTAGCCACACCAGCTATTTTGAATGCGCAGTCCCTGTGTTTTACCATATCGCCCTATGCTGTATTATCATCAGTTTGCTTAAAACAAAGCTATTGGCAAGTTTAAATGGATTTTTAAAGGAGATGGACCACCCGGAAACGCCAGGAACGTATATTGATACCGCTTATTTGCGCACCTATACCATGGGTTTTGATGAACTGGTAAAGATTGAGAACAGCAAACAATATCAAGACAGCACCTTCTTCAAACCGCAGTTGATGAATACCATCAAATTGTTACCTGGCGAGTACCTGGTGAAGCTGTCATTTATGGGCATTAGCCCTGATCGCCAACCTGTGAAATGACATGTTGCAGATTAATCCGCAGAATTTCAATCAAAAAATCAGAAAGATTTTATCCGCCGGTTAATTGCTTTATATTTATAAGCAGAACCGCCTCCTACTATGCGTAGTTGTTTGCTGCTGCTCCTGTTTTGTTGCTGCCTGAGTATTGCTCCGGCACAATCCCGCACGGATACCATGTTACAAAATCTTATTAATAGAGAAGCTTCACCGGCGCTGCAACATATTTTGCAATATCCGGATTCGTTCCGCTGCCAGCTTATTTATACACAAATCAACCGGGATGCAGATAATACCCCGCATTTTAAAAATTATTATTTCGAGGTAGATGCCGGCAAATATTATAATCCTGCCAGCACAGTTAAATTACCGATTGCGCTGCTGGCGCTGGAAAAAATGCACGAGCTGAATATCCCCGGCCTTAACGGCAACACGGATATGCTCACAGACAGCGCATGGAGCGGACAAGTGACTGTACATACAGACAGCAGTGCGGAGAACAGATTACCATCTATCTATCATTATATAAAAAGAATATTTCTCATCAGTGATAATGATGCCTACAACCGCCTGTATGAATTTATTGGCCAGCAAACCATTCATGAAAAGCTATGGGCTAAGGGCTATAAACGTGTACGTATAATACGTCGTTTTATGCCACTGACAGAAGAGGAAAACAGGCATACCAATTCTATCCGTTTTGTAGCTAACGGGAAGACTATATACGAACAGCCTGCGGCATATAGTAACCTGGTATTCGATTTCAGTAAGCCGGTGACCATTGGCAATGGATTTCTTGATAAAGACGATAAGCTGGTGCCACAGCCTATGGATTTTACCCACCATAATAACCTGCCACTGGAAGACCTGCAGCAGATGCTGCAATCGGTGCTGTTTCCGGCATCAGTGCCTGCTTCGCAGCGGTTTAATATTACTAAACAGGACTACCGTTTTTTATACCGGTACATGTCCCAATATCCTTCAGAAACCCACTGGCCGAAGTACGATACCGCGGAGTACTTTAACAGCTATACGAAGTTTTTTCTTTTCAAGGCCGGTAAACAAAACATTCCACCCTATATCCGTGTATTTAATAAAGCTGGCTGGTCATATGGATTCCTGACAGATGCAGCCTATATCGTTGACTTTAAACACAATATTGAATTTATGATTACAGGAAATATTTATGTGAACCGCGATGGGATATTGAATGATAACAAATATGAATATGAAGAGGACGGTTACCCGTTCTTTAAAGAAATAGGAGATATTATTTACCGGTATGAATTGCAGCGACGACGGGCGCATAAGCCTGATCTACAGGCTTTCAGGGTTAATTACACAAAGTAATCACAATAAGATAAATATTATTTATAGCCCGATCGAATAGTATAATAGAGGAATATACATGAACGTTGTATTTTTGCTTTTCATAGAGCAGGCATAATTAGAAATGTGCATAGTTTTTGATAGACCTGCCAGAGGGTTAACATAGGAAGGTTTTATTCATATCCCGTAACTGCACTTCTAAAAATTTCGGAGTTATGAAGTTTGAAAAGATTAAGAACAAAGGACAGGCAAGATTATTTGAAAGCCATTACCTGGAGATGCTGACCAAAACGCATCCACTGGTAATCTGGGGTTTGTATTTGCCCATTATTGGCTATATGCTTTATTATAGTCATGATTCATTAGGCTTTACCGTAGGTACCGTAGGTATGATATTCATTGGAGCGATGTTTTTCTGGTCGTTTTTTGAGTATATCATGCATCGGTTTATGTTTCATTTTGTGAGCGACAAGCCCAGGGTGCAACGCTTTATTTACGTAATGCATGGCAATCATCATGAGTATCCGCGGGATAAGCAACGCTTATTTATGCCACCAGTGCCCAGTCTGATACTCTCTTCTGCCATATTTGGTTTGCAGTATATTTTTCTACGGCAAATCACTTTTATGTTTTTCCCTGGATTTATTTTGGGGTATCTGATTTATGGCAGTATGCATTATGCCATACATGCCTGGAATCCACCTCTCCGCTTCATGAAACCTTTGTGGCGTAATCACCATCTGCATCACTATAAGAGTGATGAAAGAGGCTTTGGTGTAAGTTCCTCCATTTGGGATCATGTGTTCGGAACTTTCTTTGATCTGGAAAAAGAAAAGGAAGATAAAGAGAAGGTGAAAGAATTGACTTTTTAAGGCATTTTTTTATATAGAGATGTAGTTTCTGCAGGGCCAATCTTTCGGAAACTACATCTCTAAAATATATTCAAATATTTACCATCTCTCTTCATCATCCGGCAGATCATCTTGTTTATATGTTGCACGGGATATTATTTTCTGTAGTTGCCTTTCAATAATAAGTGCGGCAATTGGCTTATAAGGATCAGCACCTGTTGCTGTTGCCGTTTCCAGTATTTCCCTTACTTTCTTTTCAGCTATATCCAGCCGGTATAATAAAAAAATAAAATGCCGGAAATCTTCATTGATCAATGTTTCCAGTCTGCCGGCCAGTATTTCCTCCAATAACTCGTAACTAATGTTAACGGGGATACGTACTTCAAAATTCTCCTGCGTCCATGCAGCAGTTTCCTGTAAATATTGTGCAGGAAGTGAAGCCATTATTTCATTTGTTTTATTTTGTAAGAAGCATTTGTAACCACTTTTACCGGTACTTTGAGGTCGTGCTTAATGCGTTTTGCTTTATCGGCTTTGTAGGTATATTCACCATTCATTTCAGTGGTCTGCACGCATATGTTGGGAAATCCGCTGCTGCGATTTACCAGGTAGTTGGAAGAAGTGGTACCGCTGATTTCTGCGGTAGCTTTAATATCATCATCCAGCGTAAGCATTTGTACTTTGTCTGTTTTTATTTTAGAGGTGCCGCCTATTTTAGCAGTTTGTGTATCCCAGGTTTGCAGGTTCCAGTACAAATCAATGCTTCCTACTAATCCGCCACGCATGGGTACATTTTCTTCCCATTGGGTGCCGGTTTTAATGCCGTGTGCAGGATACATGATCAATAGTTGTTCCAGCCAGCTTTGGAAGGCGGCTGTACCAAACTGGTCTTTCATCAGTTTTTTGTAAGCTGCCTGTTCATCCTTTTTGAGGCTGTTGAAAGCACTGGCAGCATTGTCCAGGATTTGGTCCAGTCCTTCTACTTTATTGATGATGCCTGTTGTCTGTATTTCTACTGTAAAGGGCTGGTCCAGTACTTTTTTGAGGCCCGCCTGGAAAGGTTCTTTATCGTTGGTTACTTTAGCGTCTACAAAGATATTTTGGTTTTTGGCGTTGAAATTAAATTTCAGGTCCTTGTAGCGAAAGGTGAGTGTGGTTTTACCGGGATTCACGTCTGTTACATCCATGGTGATGATATTATTATAATCCCGGGTGGTACGTTGTACAATTTCGTTGATGGTCATGTAGGTTTCACTTCTGCTCTTCTGCTCCAGCTCATACAGTTCACCTTTATGGAAGGTATAGTTCAGTGCTACATATTCCTGTGCCCTTGCGGTAAATGCCAGTGCTACTATCATTGTCATCAGTCCCAAAAATCTTTTCATTACCATTATTTATTTTGATCAAACATATTTTTCAATCACACCCAGGCCAAACAACGCAAAGTCGTATTTGGCGGGATCGTCCGGATCGAGCTTTTTTAACTGGTGTGTGAGTGCAGTAGCTGTTTTCCAGTCGGCTTTAGCGGTTGCTATTAAACCTAGTCTGGCTGCTACCCTGCTTACATGCACATCTACCGGGCAAATCAGTTGAGCGGGTGATATGTGGTGCCAGAGCCCAAAATCCACGCCATTTTCGTCATTTCTCACCATCCAGCGTAAATACATGTTCAGTCTTTTGCAGGCTGAGTTTTTAGCGGGGGTAGAAATATGCTTTCCGGTTCTTTCGGGATGTTCCAGTGCAAAGAAAACTTTACGAAACCCGATCAGTGCTTTTTCCACGTTTTCATCTCTGGGTGTAATATGCGCACTGAAGGCAAATTCCAGCGAAGTTACGTTGGTGTAATAGTGCTGGAGGAACTCTACAAAGTATAACAAGTCCAACCCATTAAAAGTGCGGTGACAGAAAGACATCAACTTCATGCGCTCTCTTGGCTGATGATGGCGGATATAATCATACGGTGAATTATCCATCATTTTCATTAGCTCCGTACACTTATTAATGATACTGGTGCGATTTCCCCAGGCCAGTATGGCCGCAAAGAAGCCGGCTATTTCAATATCCTGCAATACACTGAACCGGTGCGGTATGCAAATAGGATCGTTTGCAATAAAGTCCGGATGATTGTAGTATGCCGCCTTTGCATCTAAAAAATCCCGTAGTTGTTGGATCTTCATATAAGTTGAATCACATGTATCACCGCAAGCCTTTTTATATCAATGAATGATATAAAAAGGCTGTGGATATGGTTAGGATAAAATAGTATACAGCAGTAAAGATAATTTTTACCGGATTAGAATTATAATCTATTGCTTAACCTATGGCTTTATTCAGGTCGTCTGTGAGATCGCCTGCATCTTCAATACCTACACTCAGGCGGATGAGCGAGTCTGCCAAACCATTTTTGATCCTTTCCTCACGAGGAATGGAAGCATGCGTCATGCTGGCAGGATGGCCTATCAGTGATTCTACCCCACCCAATGATTCTGCCAGCGAAAACAGGTGTGTATTGCTCAGGATGCGATTAGCGGCTTCTATATTATCATCTTTCAGGGTAAAGGATATCATACCACCAAAGCCGCGCATCTGTTGTTTGGCGATGTCGTGGTTAGGATGATCTGTAAATCCTGGCCAGAATACTTTGTCCACTTTGGCGTGGTTACGAAGGAAGTTAGCTATTATAATACCGTTTTCACAGTGGCGTTGCATCCGTACATGCAGGGTTTTGATCCCGCGCAGCACCAGGAAACAATCCTGGGGGCCAGGTACCGCACCGCAACTGTTTTGTATAAAGTATAGTTGTTTTGCCAGTTCTTCATTTTTTACAATGACAACACCATGCACCACATCACTGTGACCACCCAGGTACTTGGTAGCAGAATGTAATACAATGTCGGCGCCAAGGTCCAGTGGATTTTGGAGGTAGGGCGACGCAAAAGTATTATCCACACAAAGCATGATCTCATTTTTCCTGGCTATCTGTGCACAAGCTGCTATGTCGATGATCTTTAAAAGTGGATTAGTAGGTGTTTCCAGCCATATCATCTTTGTTTGGGGAGTAATATGAGCTTCTATGTTTTTGGCGTCTTCCATGCCTATGAAGGTGAATTTGATGCCATAACGCTCAAATACCTTCGTAAAAATCCGATAAGTACCTCCATAAAGGTCATTGGTGGCAATCACCTCATCGCCGGGGCTCAGCAATTTCATGACGCCGTCGGTGGCTGCCAGTCCGCTCCCGAAAGAAATGCCATGGGTGCCGTTTTCAATGGCTGCCAGTGCATTTTGCAGTGCATCGCGGGTAGGATTCTGCGTCCGGGCATATTCATAGCCCTTATGCTGCCCGGGAGCGCTCTGTACATAGGTAGAAGTTTGGAAAATTGGCGTCATGATGGCGCCTGTGGATGGATCGGGAGCTACACCTGCGTGTATGAGTTTAGTACCCAGCTTCATGTCTTAAATGTTTTATAATGAACAATTTCTGGTGGTTTCCAAAGATACTTCAGATTTTGCGATTGGGTAGTGTCCACATTATAAGAAAATCAGGGGAATTAAAACGAAACTAATACTTGTCCATTTTAGCTAATATTATAATATTATCGTATTATTTATTACGGTTACGAACATTTTTACATCGTTCACCAAATCGAAGCCAACGGATAAGGATAATCGAATTAAATTCGTTTTAGGTTTTTCATAGGATATGGTTAAAATTCTTAAGGCGGTATTCTTACCGCTTTTTCTTTTTAAATTAATTTATCTTTTATAAAGTAGAAAGGTCCCTTCCTGGCATAGCCGGGAAGGGACCTTTCTACATATATTCTACAATTATTTCTTCTTTTTAGTGCTGCTTACAACAGCATCAGACCATTTAATAGGCAAACTAACACTTACCTTATCCCAGGCAATGATGAGGTTTGCACCAGGGTCCCCTTTTTCAAATACCATAGTGAAGGCTTCTACTGGTGTATCCAGCGACATTACCGGCAAAGCAGTTCTTACGATATCTTTTTGCTGATCATATTTAAAGGCCCCCCAGATGTCAACTTCCTTATTCAGGATAATGGTCCATGTTTTTTCCGTTGGAATGGCGTACAAGGTGTAGCGTCCTTTGGGAATATTTTTTCCGGCAATGATCACAGGTCTGAAGAACTCTATTTCAGTGGCTTCGTTGGCACCCAAACGCCATATTTTACCATATTCTTCCAGGTTGCCGAATATTTCTCTACCCTTTGTTTGCGGACGGCTGTAAATTACCCTGGCTACCAGCGAACCAGGTTCTCCTTTTACTTTTACTACGTACGGATACATTACAGGGTAATAGGCCATATCCATCGGACTGGCATCGAGTGGTGGCAATTTTTTATCCTGCGCACCGGCGTTTATACTGAATATGCCTAATGCAAAGGCAAATAAGAAAACTTTTTTAATCATCCTGGGAAAGCTTTATTTCTTTTAAATGGAATTGGAGGCAAACCTACCCAATTTTAAGGAATCAGAAAAGTGGCATACCTGCTTTTAACAAGCTGTTAGCGGTTTTCCATTAGTAACAAATTTTCCACATATGTTTGTAGCTGTGGGAAAAACACCTGGTAGCATTCTTTTAAAGCAGCATAGTGCTCCATAAAAACAGCAAAAACCACCGCGCCGTCAGTTTCCAGGTATTTGGCTCTGCGGGCAACGCCCCTGAAAGCACTCGACATCCCTTCTGTAGTATGATAATTATACAACCAGTTGTATTGCTGCATGTACTGGAACATCTGTAAAAATGCTGGTGGTAGCAATTGCTCACGTAGTGTTATCTCATTATAAACATAACGGGCAAATGAATACAACGATTCGTTGGTGAAACGATCAGGGTCTGTAGCCAAAAAATGATCATATACCAGGTCCGTAAATACGCCGCTATACAAACCGCAGGAGGGCCTGAAAAAAACTTTGGCCTTACCCGTTACCGGATGTTGATCTGTAAAAGTATCTATAGCCCTATGAATACGAATGCCCTGCTGTATACCTGCTTCATAGGTAGAAAGGTTCTTTTTGCCTTTCACAAAATCCGCTATGAGGTTGCCGGTAATCAGCTCAGGCTGATGAAAAGATAAATAAGCATGGGCAAGGTGGTTCATGCCATTAAGGTACGTATTTATGGTTTATAGCTCATTGGCCGGAGCTGTTGTCAACGGGTTTTATTGGTATGTTGTAGTATCCAGGAGCTTATCTGCTCCAATGCCTTGGGGGAAAAGGTTTCAGTGATTGTTTTATATTCCGAGGGCATACCGGTTCCAGCAGTTTGAAATAAATGATTCAACCCCGGAAGCTCAATAGTAGTAACATCTTTATTGCCACTTTCAGTCAGTATTTTTTTAATACCAGGTAAATTGAGGCTGGCAACTATTTGTACATCTTTACTACCGTTAAGGGCAAGCACAGGGCATTTTACGTTGCTGAGTACTGGTAAAGGATCATAGGCAAGTACGGATTTTATTTCCGGATTAGACATGGCATAGGCAAGCACTAATGTCTGCCTGGAAATATTTTCTGCGGTAATGCCTAAAGTAGAAAGTGTTTGTGGTGTTTGTTGTTTTAGCCACTGCTCACCCATTTTGATGGTCCTGGTATACAAACCAGTTGTATCAGTTGCCAGAACGAGGTCTGTTATTTTTCCGTACAACTCCAGGTAAGCATTTACACTGTTGCTATCAATAGCAGACGCTATTGCTTTATTTTGTGCCAGCATTACGTTTTTACCATTTACACCCGGGCCGGCCAGTAAAACCATGAATGCAATGTCCTTATCGCCGGCTACTAATGTTGGGGCAATAGCACCACCTTCGCTATGGCCTATTAATCCTATTTTTTTCGGGTTGATTATATCTTTTCTTGTTTTCAGATAAGCCACTGCAGCAGCTGCGTCTTTTGTAAAATCAGCGATGGTAGATCCCTGATAATGGCCGGTGGTTTGTCCTACACCTCTGTCATCTACCCTTAATACAGCAATTCCATGCCGGGTAAGATAATCTGCTATCAACAAAAAGGGCTTATGACCAAATATCTCTGAGTTACGATTTTGAGCTCCTGAGCCACTGATCAACAACGCCACCGGAAAGTTCTTTCCTGCTTCAGGGGTAGTAAGCGTGCCTCCATAAGTGATGCTTTTATCAGTATTGGTAAAAGTTACATCTGTTGTATGATAGGGAAATGGAGGGAAAGGCTCCTGTGGTCTTACTGGTTTGGCTATTTCCAGTTTGCCCCGATCCATAATAAACGGAAGTTGTACCATTCCCTGTTTCCATTGACCGTTTATCCTGTTGGTATTTTCTATCGTGCCCTCCATCGTTACATGTAGTTGTGCCATAGTAGCTTTTACCTGGTTATCAACAACAGTGAAGCTGTCAAAAGCATAACCATAGGCATTTTGCTCAGGACTATCCATAGTTGCCTGGTAGTTCTTGTTTGCATTATTCCAGGTAATGTGTACAATAATCGGAAAGGCTTGCAGGGTTCCATGCCAGTCATCCGCAAGCTGCTGGGCCTGCACAGTAATGGATAGGAATAATGTTACCGGCAACAAACTGTATACTGCTAGAAGGGAAATGCGTTTCATAAAGGACTACAACTATTTGATAATATAAACAATGTACAAAAAACCTTATCCATTTTAACAATATCTTAACGCACATCCATGCAACATTGGCAGGGTGGCACCAACAGACTCGCTATGGCTGGTCTGTATAGGCGTTTGTTCGCTACCGGTCAGGCGGACGTTCATAAGCGGATACGCCAACTAATCATGTACTACCAACAGTAAAGAATGCCTTGACCACTGGGCACTTCCCATCGTAGCTTTGATCTATCGAAACAAAAAAAATCACAATCACAATAAATTTTTTCCGCCATGAAAAAACTTATCCTTTTAATGAGTGCAGCTTTATTGCTGAGCGCAAACGTGCTTTTTGCCAGCGCATATGAAACCTCTGTTAACAACAGAATAAAAAACACCTTCGACGAATCTTTTGCAGGTGCTAAAGAAGTAAAATGGTATACGGATGATAATAAAACATTCACTGCCAAGTTTACTATGAGTAACAGTAAAGTAACAGCCTTCTTCAATGATGACGGTACATTACTGGCTACTTCCCGCTACCTGCAGGTAGATCAGCTGCCTTTGAACGTAAGCAGCAAGCTGACTAAAAAGTATCCTGGTAACAGTGTCTACTGTGTAGTAGAATACACCGCAGGTGATAACACCGTGTATTTTATAACACTTGAAAATGAAAATACCTGGACAACGGTAAAAGCAGAACGTTCCGGTAACATGTCAACATACAGCCATTTGAAAAAAGCTTAGTCTTAGTAGTGTTAGAAATACAGGGCTCATGGATACTACCATGGGCCTTTTGTTTTATTCTCCACGTCCCGCTCCCCACAAAAAATTATCTTAACTTTGCCCCCTGTTAAGGCTTTATTAGCCAGACTGTTAATGTATAAATGATTAAATGACATGAACAAGGGACCCGTTTCTCAATTTATCCAGCACCATTACCGCCACTTTAATGCAGCTGCATTGGTGGATGCTGCCAAAGGATATGAAACACATTTGCTGGAAGGCGGTAAAATGATGGTGACATTGGCCGGTGCGATGAGTACGGCTGAACTGGGCATTTCCTTCGCGGAAATGATCCGTCAGGGTAAAGTAGATATCATTTCCTGCACTGGTGCAAACCTGGAAGAAGATATCATGAACCTGGTAGCACATACTCACTATAAGAGAGTACCTAACTACCGCGATCTGAGTCCGCAGGAAGAATGGGATCTCCTGGAGCAAGGTTTTAACCGCGTTACAGATACCTGTATTCCGGAAGAAGAAGCTTTTCGTCGTATCCAGAAACATATTTACAAAATATGGAAAGATGCAGAAGCAAGCGGTGAACGCTATTTTCCGCATGAATACATGTATAAGCTGCTCCTGAGTGGTGTAATGAAAGAGCATTACGAAATTGATCCTAAAAACAGCTGGATGATTGCTGCTGCTGAAAGGAATATTCCTATCATCGTTCCAGGATGGGAAGACAGCACCATGGGCAACATCTTTGCTTCTTACTGCATCAAGGGAGATCTGAAAACATCTACCATGAAAAGTGGTATCGAGTACATGATCTACCTGTCTGAATGGTACCGTAATAACTCCGCTGGTAAAGGCGTTGGCTTCTTCCAGATTGGTGGTGGTATTGCCGGTGACTTCCCGATCTGCGTAGTACCGATGATGTACCAGGATCTGGAGTGGACAGATGTTCCTTTCTGGAGCTATTTCTGCCAGATATCAGATTCTACTACCTCCTACGGTTCTTACTCCGGTGCAGTGCCGAATGAAAAAATTACCTGGGGCAAACTGGATATCCACACGCCTAAGTTTATCGTAGAATCAGATGCTACTATTGTGGCTCCGCTGATATTTGCGTATATCCTCGGCTGGTAATATTAAAGAATTGCGAATTACGAATTAAGGCTTAGAGCGATTCTTCGCTTATATCCGTAATTCGTAATTCGCAATTCTTTAGATAAATAAGTCCGCTGCAATACCGTCTGCAAATAATCTTCCTGCTTTTGTAAGCCTTAATGTTTCCCCTATCTGCTCCATCCGGCCATTGGCAATAAAAGACTGACTATTTTCAATTAAGTGCCGGCTCTGATCTGCACCAAATTTTTCTGCTACCCACTCCAGGTTGCATCCTGCAGCAGTACGCAGGGAGGTCATCACATATTCGTTAAAGCGCATGGTGGTAGTAAGTGATTCTATTTCAAACGGCACTTCACCAGCTGTAATACTTTTGATGTACTGTGCATTATTGGCAATATTCCATTGCCGGGAAACTCCGTTAAAAGAATGTGCTGACGGCCCCAATCCCAGGTAAGACCGGCCTTGCCAGTAACTGCTGTTATGCTGGGAATGCCATCCGGGCAAAGCAAAATTAGATATTTCATAGTGCTCATATCCTGCATCTTCCAGCCATTGCATCAGCATCTCAAAATGGCGGGCAGCTTTATCGGCATCTGTAGGCGCCATTTTCTTTTTCTTAATAAAATGATCCAGTGCAGTTCCTGGTTCTACTGTTAATGCATAACATGAGAGGTGCGGAACACCCAGCGCAATCGCTTGTTTTACGTTTTGCTCCCAACCTTCGTCAGTTAACGTAGGGCCGCCGTAAATAAGGTCAATGGTAATGTTGTGAAATCCCAGCTCCTGTGCCTGCCGGATACATTCCAATGCTTGCTGACTGTTGTGTGCGCGGTTCATCCAGGTAAGATCTTCCTCATGAAATGACTGTACACCGATGCTCAACCGGTTGATGCCAGCTGCTTTTAATTGTGCAAGTTTCTCTATGGTGAGGTCGTCCGGATTGGCCTCCAGCGTTATTTCCGCATTGGGAGCTACTGTGAAGGTAGCGCGTAAGTGCTCCAGCAACGCAGTGAGTTCATCTACCTGAAGCAAACTGGGGGTGCCACCGCCAAAATAAATGGTGTGCACCGGCTCTGCAGCCAGGTAATCTTTTTGCAGGGTGATTTCCTGCAGCAAACTTTTCACCATCGCTCCCTGCTGTGTGAGGGAAGTGGAAAAGTGGAAGTTGCAGTAGTAACAGGCCTGTTTACAAAAAGGAATATGTAAATAAATTCCGGACATGTGCGTTTTATAGTGGTCCGCTATTGTCGTTTACCGGTCAACTACGGACTATTTTAATATCTTTGCAAACATCAAAATTACGTTTCAGTTTTGTTATGTGAACAGGACGGTGTTAATTGCCTCCGTTTACCGCGTGTGTTCCGGGAACGTTATTAATGAAAAACCGATTATAAAGTCATTGAAAAATATTTTCCTGGTGCGAAACTGGTTATTGTTTCTATTCATCTTCAGTTATTTGCCAATACTGGCACAAACAACAGATACCACTGCTGTAAAGGCGCCTGTGGTAAAGAAGAAGGCTGTGGTTACCCATACGGTATCTGATTCCCTGCATCCTAAAGTGCGGGTAGCTCCGGTAAAAAGAGATTCTACGGGAGTCATCAAACGTGCCGTGGTCCGTCCAAAAAAAGATACTGTGAAAACAGCGGCTATGCCGGTGTCTGATACAACGCATCATAAAACAGATAGTATAGCAGTGGCGGCCGTTCCTAAGGTGAAGCCTGTTTCTGCCTATGATCTGTATATGAAAAAGATAGAACAGGAGAATGTTTTTCTAAAGCCCGGCAAACCCAGGTTTAACGATACTAACCCGGTGCGTCCTCTTCGCAATATGGACTGGCTTATTTACGTAATAAGCGGTGTGTTGCTGGTATTGAGTATTGTCCGCATGGCTTATACGAAGTATTTTTCAGATCTTTTCCGTGCGTTCCTCAATCCAACACTGAGTCAGCGTCAGCTGAAAGATCAGTTGTCGCAGGCTCCTTTCCCGAATATGTTGCTGAACATATTTTTTTCTATTGTGCTTGGTTTGTACCTGTACCTGGTATTGTACCGTCAACAGGTATTTCCCGATGCGGAGCCATGGTTGCTGATTCCAGGATTGATTCTTTTAGTAATGCTGGTATATGGAATTAAGTATACCATGCTACGATTTTGCGGTTGGTTATTTGGCAATACCGAGCTGGCAGATGCTTATATTTTCATTTTATACCTGATAAATAAGGTGTTGGGGGTATTGCTGGTGCCATTTTTGGTGATAATGGCCTTCTGTACACCAGAAATAGCCCGTACTTTCCTATATATATCGCTGTTTTTTATTGTATTACTCATTATATACAGGTACATTAGATCTTATTCCCTGGTTAGGCAGTACCTATCTTTCAGTAAATTGCATTTTTTTCTTTACCTTTGCACATTCGAAGTAGCGCCTGTATTAATATTAATGAAGGTGTTACTAGGATATCTGGTTAACTGGTAATCCCTGATTATCGCCTATTGTTAACACTTGAGCATAAAACGTATGATAAAAGGCGGGCCAAAAAAAGATTTGCAAGGTAAACAAATTCAGTCAATCCTAATTTCTCAACCGAAGCCTGAAACAGAAAAGTCACCTTACTTTGATCTGGCCAAAAAGTTCAATATAAAGTTGGATTTTTGTCCGTTCATAAGGGTGGAAGGTTTGCCAGCAAAGGAGTTCAGAAAACAAAAAATTGACATCCTCAATTTTACGGCGGTAATTTTTACCAGTCGTAATTCGGTAGATCACTTTTTTCGTATCTGTGAGGAAATGAAGGTTAAAGTGTCGCAGGATTGCAAGTACTTTTGTATTACAGAAGCAGTAGCATTGTATCTGCAGAAGTTTATTCTTTATCGTAAACGGAAGGTATTCTATGGGGCCGACGGCTCTACCAAAGGGGTACTGGAGGTAATGAATAAGCACCGGGATAACGAAAAATTCCTGTTTCCGAGCTCTGACAGTCAGAAAAAAGACATCGAAGAGTGGTTGAAAGCCAATAAGTGTGAATATGCAACCGCTACCCTTTACAAAACGGTTTCAACGGATGTAAAAGAAGTATTGGCTGCTACCTCCTACGATATGATCGTATTTTTCAGTCCCTCAGGAGTAAGGTCATTATTTGAGAATATGCCTGGGTTTGAACAAAATGGTACGCATATTGGTGCATTCGGACCAACCACTTCAGCTGCGGTAGAAGAAGCGGGTTTAAGACTGGATGTTAAAGCACCACTCCCACAAGCCCCGTCTATGGCGGCTGCGCTGGAACTATACCTCACCACATTAATCAAGAAGTAAGCAATTTATTGCAAATAATATTTTAGCAGGGATAGCATTATGCTATCCCTGTTTTTTTTATTTACCGGCTACAGAAAAATAATTCTGAATAATCCTGAAAAATAAATTTCTTTGTAAAGGAATATTTTATCAATCAATTGATCGCAAAGCGGAGTCCATGAACAAGCTTATCAGTGAAACAAGTCCTTATTTGTTGCAGCATGCGCATAATCCTGTGAACTGGTATCCCTGGGGAGAAGAGGCCTTACAGAGGGCTTTGCAGGAAGATAAGCCTATATTGGTGAGCATTGGCTATGCTGCCTGTCACTGGTGTCATGTAATGGAAAGAGAGAGTTTTGAGAATGAGGCTACTGCAGCTATCATGAATGAACACTTCATTAACATTAAGATAGACAGAGAAGAAAGACCAGATCTGGATCATATTTATATGGATGCGGTGCAGGCTATGACCGGTGCTGGCGGCTGGCCGCTGAACGTTTTTCTGACACCGGATAAAAAGCCTTTTTACGGCGGCACTTATTTCCCGCCTGTAAAGGCATACAATCGTCCTTCCTGGAAAGATGTATTACTGTCGCTTTCAGATGCCTTTCATAAAAAGCGGGAAGAGATAGAAACACAGGCAGATAATCTTGTACAACATATAAGTCAGTCGAGTCAGTTTGGCGTACAAACCGGTGTGGATCTGAATATTCCACGGGAGGAGCTGTTTACCAGTACCCAGTGTGATACCATGTGTGAGAATATCCTGAAACAGGCAGATACACAGTGGGGTGGTTTTGGCCGGGCTCCCAAATTCCCGCAAACCTTTACCATCGCGTATTTGCTGCGGTATCATCATGCATATAAACATCCCGAAGCTTTACAGCAGGCATTACTGTCATTGGATAAGATGCTGCAGGGAGGACTTTATGATCAGCTGGGTGGTGGTTTTGCGCGGTATTCCACAGATGAAAAGTGGCTGGCACCGCACTTTGAGAAGATGTTGTATGATAATGCACTTTTGATTGATGTATTGTGCGATGCTTATCAATTGACCCGCAATGAAATATACGCGCAAACGGTGAAGGATACACTGGGTTTTATTACACGTGAAATGACTTCTCCGGAAGGCGGCTTCTATGCAGCGCTGGATGCGGATTCCGAAGGTGTGGAAGGGAAATTTTATACCTGGAGCAAAGCAGAAATACATCATATACTGGGAGAACAGGCGAAACCTTTTTGTGAATATTATGATGTGAGTGAACATGGGAACTGGGAAGAACAAAATATTTTATGGGTACAACAACCACTGTTGCAGTTTGCGGCAGAAAAAGGCTATGACCCTGCTGTGCTGGAAGCCATGTTGCAGGGCTGCCGCGAAAAGCTGCTGGCAGTAAGAGGTAACAGGATTCGTCCCGGATTGGATGATAAAATTTTACTGGGCTGGAATGCACTGATGGTGCACGCCTGCTGCAAAGCTTTTGCTGCCCTGGGAATAGAAGCATACAGGCAGATGGCGATCCGTAATATGGATTTTTGTTTGGCTAATTTTCGTCAAAGTGACGATGGGCAAGCATTTTATCATACCTGGAAAAACGATCAGGCTAAATATCCTGCATTCCTGGATGATTATGCCTGCCTCATTCGTGCATTGATTGCCTTGCAGGAAATCACCGGCGATACCACTTATTTATACAAAGCCCGCGATATCACTGCTTTTGTGAATGAACATTTCAGCGATGAGAGTGGCCTCTTCTTTTATTATACAATTGAAGGACAGGATGATGTGATTGTACGGAAGAAGGAAATTTATGACGGGGCAGTTCCCAGTGGGAATGCCATCATGATACAGAACCTTTGGTACCTCTCTGTTGTTTTCGATAATAAAGAATGGGCAAACAAGTCTGTAGGAGCCACATCCAGTCTCTCACAAACGGTTGTACGTTATCCCACTTCTTTCGGCGTGTGGGCGAGCCAGTTGTTACAGTTTGTAAAAGGAACACCTGAATTGGCCATTGTAGGGAAAGATTTTAAAGAGAAGATGAACGAAGCAGGAAATTGGTTCCTTCCGTACAGGATTTTGGTAGGAGCAGAAAAAAATGTTCCGGCAATTCCTTTGTTAACAGAAAGGGCGCATGAAAATGACACATTTGTGTACTTATGCAAAGATTATCATTGTATTAAGCCTGTCCATTATATAAAAGAAATAATTAATTTAATATAATAATTATGTAACTTGCCCGTTATAAGGGCAGATTGCGATTCAATAAATGTTGTTACTGTTATATAATAAAATGTTAAAAACTGCGTTTAAATTAGTTACGTAACGGTCGTAAGTGGAATTGAAAAAGTTGGATAAAAAGTCACTACGGATTAAAATTAATTATTACATTTGCTATCTTTCATATCAACAAAAGCGGGTGAAAATATGAGAAATGTGTTCCCTTATATGCAGGCAAATCACACCAGGCTGGTTAATAGAAAAACATATTCTGATGAAAGCTACCCTTATGAAGCTTAACTATTTAAACGGTCTGTTGGCAGTTTTGCTGGTTTCCCTGATGGCCAGCTGTGGTGGTAGTAAAACCCCCAAAAATGCACAAGGGCAATTGATTGGCGTAAGCCCAAGGCCTAAGTACACCCCCCCTGTACCCTACGGAATGGTATACGTACCTGCCGGAACTTTTCACATGGGTCCCAGTGATGAGGATGTAAACTATGCATACACAGCGCGTAACAAGGCTATTTCTATTTCTGGCTTCTATATGGATGCCACAGAAATAACGAATAACGAATACCGCCAGTTTGTACAGTGGGTGCAAGACTCCATCGCGCACATTTTGCTGGGGCACGTAAAACAGTATGACGGTCATGATGTTATCGACTGGAAACAGAAGATTAACTGGAAAGACAAAGGTACTGTAGAGAAGCTGGATGCGATGGTGTATTCCGAAGCAGACAGGTTGTATGGCCGTAAAGATATTGACGTAGGTAAACTGATCTACCACCAGGAAACTTTTAACTGGGATAAGGCTAAACTGAGAGAAAATTTCGGTAAACCGCGTTCTACTTTCATCGTTAAAAAAGACGTTCCTATTTATCCGGATACTTTGTGCTGGATCAGGGATTTCTCTTATGCCTATAATGAGCCGATGACACGTATGTACTTCTGGCACCCGGCATTTGATAACTACCCTGTAGTAGGTGTAAATTGGCACCAGGCAACCGCTTTCTGCGAATGGAGAAGTAAGTTCTGGGAAGACTACCGCACCAGTAAAAAACTGTTTACGGAAGATAAATTCCAGCTGCCTTCTGAAGCACAGTGGGAATACGCTGCCCGTGGCGGAAGAGAACAAACACCTTATCCTTGGGGCGGTTATTATATCCGTAACAAAAAAGGATGTTTGCTGGCCAACTTCAAACCTGGTCGTGGTAACTATCCGGAAGATGGTGGCTTCTACACGGTACGTGCTGATGCTTACTGGCCTAACGATTACGGCTTGTATAACATGGCAGGAAACGTAGCTGAGTGGACCGCAGATATCTTCTATGAAAATGCCTATTCTTTTACTTCAGATATGAACCCATATTTAAGAATGGATGTACCGGATGATGCGCCATTGAAAATGAAGCGTAAAGCTATCAGAGGTGGTTCATGGAAGGATGTGGGATATTTCCTGCAAACAGGTACAAGAACTTATGAATATCAGGATAGTTCTAAATCGTATGTAGGTTTCAGATGTACAATAGCCCTGAGCAGAAGATCAAAACACAAATAGACAGATGAATCAATAATAGCCGGTATTAATATAACCAGAAGAACCATTTATATTATGTACACTATTATAAGCAAATCCGTGAGTATTAACTATTCCATACAGACTTTAACTTTAAACACTTTAACCAGATTAAATTTTAACCTATGGCTATGAATCCTAACAAAGCTAAATGGCTGAACTTTTTCGTATGTATTGCGGCTTCCGTTGTAATTATTGGAGCGTTATTTAAACTGCAACACTGGCGGGGAGCTGACATTGCTTTGATCTTAGGTTTGAGCACTGAAGCGCTCATCTTTTTTGTATACGCTTTTGTACCTGATTCCAGTGCACATCCTGAAGGACAAGTGGTAGCAGTTGCCGGTAGTCCAGCTGTAGCTGGCCTGGATAAAATGCTCCAGGAAGCAGATATCACGCCTGCTAATTTGCAGCGCCTGAGCGAAAACTTCCAGAAATTAGGCACTACAGTAGATAAAATGAGAGATATCAGCGATGTAGTGGCTGCAACCGGTGATTATACACAGAAAACAAGAGAAGCTGCCAGCGCTATTGGTAATGTAGCTAACGCTTACACCACTGCTGCTGCTGCTGTTTCTTCTTTCAACAGTGCTTCAGAATCTACTAAAGATTTCCATGTGCAAATGCAGGGTATGACCAAAAACCTGGCTTCTCTGAATGCTATTTATGAACTGGAACTCCAGGACACTAACAACCACCTGAAAGCAATGAATTCATTCTACAGCAACCTGCAGAATGCTTCTTCCGCTATGAGTGGCAGCATTGAAGACGCTAAGAAAACACAGGAACAAATTTCCTTGCTTGCTAAAAACCTCAGCAACCTGAACTCGATTTATGGTAATATGCTGAGTGCTATGCATGGAACAAGATAAAGTACTGCTAATAGTTTCTGAATTAACAAACATCAATTAAATCTGAAAACAAACTATGGCACTACCTAAAGATCCTAGGCAGAAGATGATCAACATCATGTACCTGGTCTTGACGGCCATGCTCGCGTTGAACGTCTCTGCTGAAATATTGAACGCATTTAGTATCGTTAATAATTCAATCAATACCTCCAATAAATCCTTGACTGATAAGAACAATTTTATCTACAGTCAGTTTGAAGCACAAATGAAGGAAAATGCTGCTAAAGTAGCACCCCTCAAAGCAAAGGCTGACCAGGTGAAAAAATTGTCTACCAGCATGTTTGACTATATTGAATCCTTAAAAGAAACCATCATTAATGAAAGTGGTGGTAAGGATGAACATGGTGAAATTAAAGACAAAGCTGGACTGGATGCGCCTACCCGCGTAATGGAGAATATGAAAAAAGGTCCTGAACTGGAAGCAAAACTGGGACAACTGCGCGAGCAGCTCCTGACTTTTGTGGAACCCGCCAGAAAAGCGCAGTTCGAGAAAACCTTACCCTTGAAAATAGAAGTAGGTAAATCAAATGATGAACATGGTGGCGGTCCTAAAACCTGGACTACCTATCATTTCAACATGGTTCCTACTGTAGCAGCTGTAACCATCCTGGGTAAATTCCAGAATGATATCAAAAATTCTGAGTCTGCTATTATTGATGATCTGTTCCGTCAGATTGATGCTAAATCCATCAAATTTGACCAAATAGCTCCTTTTATTTCCTTGAATTCCAAAAACCTGATGGAAGGTCAAACCTTAACTGCTAACATCGCCATGGGCGCTTACAGCACAACGGTTAATCCTGTTATCATGGTGAATGGAAAAGCACTTGAAGTGGATAAAGGTATGGGTACCTATTCAATCCCCGTATCTGGCATTGGAGAGAAAACACTTACCGGTACTATTACATTCCCTAGCCCAACTGGTGGCGATCCTATCGTAAAAAATTTTACAGAGACCTATAATGTAGGTGCTTCAACCACCTCTATCTCTGCAGATAAAATGAATGTGCTGTATATCGGTTTGCAGAACCCGATTTCGATTTCTGCTGCTGGTGTACCGGCTGAACAGGTATCCGCTTCTATCAGCGGTGGTAATATGACCAAACGCGGTTCAGGAGAATATCTCGTAACTGTTAGTCAGCCAGGTAAAGCCGTTATTAATGTAGTGGCTACCGTGGATGGCAAAACAAAATCCCTCGGTCAGAAAGAATTCCGTGTAAAAAGAGTTCCTGATCCGGTACTGAAAGTAGGTGCTAATAAAGGCGGAAGCATGAAAGCTGCTGACTTTAAAGTACAAGGTGGTTTACGTGCGGACCTGGAAGATTTCGAATTTGAAGGTGTGAAATATGAAGTGATTGGCTACCGTGTTGGTATCTCTGCTAAAGGCAAGGAATACCAGGAAGGTGATGCTACCTCTGCTTATTTCCCTGGCAATGTTGCTGCATCTATCCGCTCCCTGCGTCCGGGTGATGAAGTATACTTTGAAAACGTGAAAGTGAAAGGCCCGGATGGTATTGTTCGTCCGATGCCGAGTACTATATATAAATTAAACTAACGGTCAATTAATTACTGAATTATGCGAGCAGTAATATTTAACAGAATTGGATGGTGCACACTGTTACTGGTGATGCTGGCAACTGCTGCCGATGCGCAACGTCGCGGAGGTACAACCCGCCGCAAAACTGCAACACCAGCTGCTACACAGGATGCGTCTTTAGTAAACCCTGCAACAGGGAATGCTGTTACGCCTCCCCCTACTGCGCCTGCTCCGCCTACTTCTCAACGCCCGGACGGTATTACCGGCCCGGTGGTGGATACACCACGTAAATCATTGCGTATAGACGGAGTGGTGGAAAGAAACCTGGCGAGAGAACGTACACCTATTACCTACGATTACATCCGTGAGGATGACAGGTTCTGGGAAAAACGTGTTTGGCAGGTGATAGACATCAGGGAAAAAATCAATCTCCCCTTCCAGTATAACGTGGAAGATGAGACTGGTACCAATCAACTGTTCATCAATATTCTGCTGGATGCAATCAAGAATAAAGAGATAGAGGCCTTCAACCCTATCGATGACCGTTTTACCACTGTAATGCCCTACTCCGAAATCCAGACCAGGATCAGCGGTGAAGAAAGGACAGTACGTAGTATAGATCCGGTAACAGGCGAAGAAAAAATGGTGACCACCCGCGATGACTTTGATGCGCGTACTATCAAACAGTATAAGATCAAAGAAGTATGGGTGTTCGACAAAGAAGCTTCTGCCCTCAAAGTTCGTATACTCGGTATTGCGCCTATGGTATCCCGTATAAATGAAGATGGTACCATTCGTGCTTCCATCCCTTTATTCTGGGTGTATTATCCTGATACACGCGCTATTTTGGCCAAACACGATGTGTATAACCAGAATAACGATGCATCTACCATCAGCTGGGAAGATCTTTTTGAAATGCGCTTCTTCGGTAGTTACATAGTGAAGGAAAACAATACCTACAACCGTGAGATCAAGGACTACATTAAAGACGGTACCATGCGTTTGCTCGAAGGACAAGCCATCAAAGACCGCATCTTTAATAAAGAGCAGGACCTCTGGCAGTACTAATCTAATAATGATTTGATATCAATACACGAAAGGCAATCAGTTACGCTGATTGCCTTTCGTTTTTTATTATCTTATTTACGTATAGTCTTATCCGTTATGAAAGTGCTCCCAAACCAGTTTGGCCTTGGCAACACCTACTTCATTCGTGAGCTCTTCCTGCGACAACAACTTTATTTTTGCTACAGAACGAAATGTTTTCAACAGCTGCGTAGCTGTGTTCTCGCCGATACCCTTGATGCCTTCCAGTTCATTTTTGAAAGTTCCCTTACTACGCTTCTGCCGATGAAAAGTAATACCAAAGCGGTGTACCTCATCACGGACCCGGCGTATCAGTTTCAGGCTCTCACTATTGTACGGCAATTTTATACTTTGAGAATCACCGGGAAAAAATATTTCTTCCTCATTTTTAGCTAACCCTACAACGGTCATACTACCTATCAATCCCAGTTCACGGATGCTTTCCATCGCAGATCCCAGCTGACCTTTACCACCATCAATGATCACCAGTTGTGGCAAGGGCTCCTGTTCTGCCAGCAAACGGCTATAACGGCGTCCTACCACCTCTTTCATAGAAGCAAAGTCATTAATACCTTCTACTGTTTTGATATTAAAATGCCGGTAATCCTTTTTAGATGCAACCCCGTCTTTAAACACCACACAAGCGGCAACAGGATAGCTTCCCTGGAAGTTGGAGTTATCGAAACATTCAATGTGTTCCGGCAGCACTGGTAATTCAAGATCGGCCTGTAACTGGTACAATACCTGTTTCCGTTCCATATCGGTTTTGCCTTCCAGATGGAGTATTTTTTTGCGGTATAATTCTTCCTTAAAATAATTCACATTCTTCTCCGACAATTCCAATAGTTTCTTTTTATCACCACCTTTGGGAACAGTTACGGTAACACTGCTTTCCGGATATACTAACGGTAACGGTACTACGATTTCAGTGGTTATGCTTTTGAATACCTCCCGGAGATAGGCAATGGCATAGGCCAATACTTCTTCGTCACTTTCTTCCAGCTGCTTTTCCAGCGTTACTGTTTTGGTATCTGCGATAGTGCCGTTTAAAATACGGAGATAGTTTACATAAGCATGATTGCCTTCGCTGATAATGGAAAATACATCCACATTACCCATACGGTTATTAACGATCGTTGATTTGGCAGAGTAGGTTTCCAGGCTTTCTATCTTTTTACGCATGATTTCTGCCTTCTCAAATTCCATCTTCGCAACATGATCCTGCATTTGTTCCTTAAAGAGATTTACTACAGGTGTGAGGTTGCCTTTTAACACGTTTTTCACCTGCTGTAGTCCTTCCCGATAATCTTCCAGCGTTTGTAAGCCTTCGCAGGGACCTTTACAATTGCCTAAGTGGTATTCAAGGCATACCTTAAATTTCCCTTTTCGTATATTCTGCTCCGTTAAACTGAGATTGCAGGTGCGTAAGGGAATATTGTACTTAATCACGTCCAGTATTTCTCTGACCCTGCCTACAGATGTAAATGGGCCAAGATAATCTGACCCATCTTTAATTACATTGCGGGTGAAAAATACACGGGGAAAAGGTTCGTGTTTAATAACAATGAAGGGATATGTTTTATCATCCTTCAAATTGATATTATACTTGGGCCGGAATTGCTTGATCAGCGAATTTTCCAGCAGGAATGCGTCCTGTTCTGAATCTACGATGGTAAATTCAATATGATGAATATGCTCAACGAGTTTTCTCGTTTTGTAATTGTCGTGATTTTTTACAAAATAAGAACTCACCCGTTTGCGCAAACTCTTAGCCTTCCCTACATATAGCAGGGTGCCGCCTTCATCGTAATATTTGTAGATACCCGCATCGGCAGGTATAGTATGTGATATTTGTTGAAACTCCGCTGCTGTCATGTTTACATCCCGTTTTTAGGTGCCATCATTACATTTATTTCCAGCTCTTTCGGTGCCAGAAAAGCAATCTTCTGATAGGTAGTCATCCGAACGTTTTTATCGTGCTGATAAAAAAGATCCTGCCGGAATTCATATACCATGTTGCTGGTGTAGGAATGGATGTTAACCTGTTGTATAGTGCCATTCTTATCTAGCTCCATGGTAATTTCTGATGGATTGGTCTGTTTCCCTTTTGATTTATAGATCACTGATTTTCTTCCTGAAAACGGATCGTATAAACTGGAGGTATCATATTCATCCCGGAGAGAAGGCTTATTGAGGTCGGCATCTGTAAAAGGCTTCAATAAGTCATGGATAGCGGTGCTATCTGTGTCCGTTATTGTAGCCGTATCCTTTTGGCCATTCAATACCACTGTTTTTGCCAGGGTATAACCACCTGCCCGGATGTGTGCCTGCTCCCGGTTGAAATAGGCTGGAAGCTGCACATACTTGTCTTGTGTGGGAGCTTTCGTCTGCTTATTATCCAGGTTACAAGCCATAAAGCCAATCATGGTAAACAACACCGTTACTTGCCTGTATTTTTTCATGCAGTAAAATTAATACTTAAATGCGGGGTCATAAAAAATGCGCCGTAAAAACGGCGCATCGATGCATGAGCAAATCTGTCGAGAGCACTAAAAATATGTAGATCAGTCAATTGGACTGACATTTTTCAATGTATTGCTAGTTAAACGAGGGTGGGAAACTAAAAGTTACAGGCACGGATAAATAAAGCAGCGAATTTTGTCTTTCTCCGGATTAGACTGATTTTGCTGATTACCTGATTTTTATTGCTGATTAAGATGATTTAAACAAGATTAGCGAAGATTAAAGTGAGTATTCCCGCTTTAATCTTCGCTAATCATATTACAATCATCAATAAAAATCAGGTAATCAGCAAAATCAGTCTAATCCGGAGAAAGACAAAGTCCTACACCAGCAGATTACCTGTCATCTCTTTAGGAACAGGTAATCCCATGAAATGCAGAATGGTAGGGGCAATATCACCCAGTTTACCATCTTTTACCGCACCTTTAAAATCTTTATTGATAATGAAGAATGGCACCAGGTTAAGCGAGTGAGCTGTATTGGGCGATCCATCCGGATTGATCATGAAATCGGCATTACCGTGATCTGCTGTAAGGAAAACAGTATAATCGCTTGCCAGTGCAGCAGTTACTACACGCTCTACGCAATGGTCTACTGTTTCTACTGCTTTGATCACTGCTGGAAAAACACCGGTGTGACCCACCATATCCGCATTGGCAAAGTTAAGGACTATGAAATCGGCTGATTTTTTTTCCAGTTCAGGAACAATTGTATCTGCTAACTCATTGGCGCTCATTTCTGGTTGCAGATCATAAGTAGCTACTTTAGGAGAGGCTACCATCAGTCTGCGTTCGCCGTCGAACTCTTTCTCACGGCCACCGGAGAAGAAGAAGGATACGTGCGGATATTTCTCAGTTTCAGCTATGCGGATCTGTGTGCAGTTATCTTTGGCGAGCACTTCGCCCAGCGTCATATTGAGATTATCGTTTTCGAAAATAACATGTACGTTTTTGTAAGTACGGTCGTAATCCGTCATGGTGGTATAGTACACATTCAGCGGATGCATACCGAAGTCAGGAATTGCTTCCTGTGTAAGCACCTGGGATATTTCGCGACAACGATCTGTACGGAAGTTGAAACATAATACCGCATCATTTTCCTGAATGGTAGCTATGGCCTTGTTTTGCTCGTCCGCTACGATGATGGGTTTAATAAATTCGTCTGTTACACCTTCTGCGTAAGAGGCTTTCACAGCGGTAAACAGATCGTGCGTTGGGGTGCCAACACCATTTACCATGGCATCATAGGCCAGCTTTACACGTTCCCAGCGTTTGTCGCGGTCCATAGCGTAGTAACGGCCGGTTACAGAAGCTATCTTACCGGTAGTTTTTTCCAGGTGAGCGGAAAGGTCCTGCAGGAAGCCTAATCCACTTTTAGGATCGGTATCACGACCATCCGTAAAGGCATGGATGTATACTTTTTCCAGGCCATGGTTTTTGGCTATTTGTGTAAGTGCCTTCAGGTGTTCAGTATGTGAATGCACGCCACCATCGCTTACCAGTCCAATCAGGTGCAGCGCTTTATTATTGTTTTTAGCATGTGCGAAGGTGTCCAGCAGTACCTGGTTTTGGGCCAGTTCTCCATCTCTTGCGGCTACATTAATTCTTTGCAGCTCCTGGTATACAATTCTGCCGGCGCCGATGTTGAGGTGACCTACTTCAGAGTTGCCCATTTGCCCATCCGGCAAACCTACTGCTTCGCCACAGGTAACCAGGTGGCTATGTGGGTATTGCTTATATAAGCTGCTTACAAAAGGTGTTTTGGCATGTGCAATGGCATCGGCTGTAGGAACTTTACCTTCGCCCCATCCGTCCATAATTACGAGAATGGCTCTTTTCTTTTCCATATCCTATCTGGTTAAGTTTTAATATTAATTCACTCAGGGGGTGAAAGTACTTATAAAGGGTTTAAATATTTTGCAAAAATAAAGCTTAATGGAAAAAATAAAGCAGGGACAATCTTATAACAGATTTTGTATCTCAATTATTTAAAATGAAACACATATTATCTAACTGTTATGATTTAAATGCTAAGCGCTACCACGATGATGTGATTTTATTGACGTACAGTGTGTTTGGCATAGTTTTCGCATTTAATTTGAGTTCGAAAAAATCACATTTTTAATAAAAAAACTGACAATGAATAAGCTATTGATGATGCTGGGGGTGGTGTTGTTGGGAGGTATTTTTACAGCATTTACGCTGTCGGCGAGCTCATTTAATAAATCTACTGTTGCTGGCCCGTTTGAAGATGTAGTGAGTGCTATTAAACAAGGGGATGCAAGCGGTTTATCCCGTTATCTGGATAATAACGTGGAAATTAACATAACAGGAAAGTCAAATTCTTACAGTAAAGCACAGGCGGAAATTATTTTAAAAGATTTCTTCTCCAAAAACCAGGTGAAATCATTTGAACTGGTACACCAGGGAGGAGATGCTTCACGTTTTGGTATTGGTAATTTAACCACTACCAGCGGCGTTTTCAGGCTATCCTTCTTTTTACAGAAGAAAGGAGGATCCATGGTACTGAACGAACTTAGATTTGAGAATAAGTAATAATGCCAACATAAATTAATTGAAAAACCCAGGTGCCCCGCAATTAATTGCGGGGCACTTTTTATTTTTGACAAATATTACGCGGAATATCCACAGCCTAACGCTGCCGGAGAAACAAAAACAAAGTCATTTATGTTAGATGAAGCAGCGCTGAATGCGTTTATCAGAAGTGCACTGGCAGAAGATATTGGAAACGGTGATCATTCCACCATGGCTTGTATACCGCCAACGGCAAAGGGTAAAGCCCTGCTCAAGATAAAAGAAAACGGTATCCTGGCCGGTATGGAAGTGGCAGCAGCTATTTTCCGGTGGCTCGATATGTATACTGTTTTTAAACCATTCAAAAAGGATGGAGATGCTATGACTGCCGGTGAAGCTGCTTTTGAAGTAGAAGCTGCGGTACACACCCTGCTCATGGGAGAAAGACTGGTGCTCAACTGTATGCAGCGAATGAGTGGTATTGCTACTTTAACGCACCAGTACGTAGAAAAACTGAAAGGTTATCATACCCGCGTGCTGGATACCCGCAAAACTACACCTAACTTCCGCATGCTGGAAAAAGAAGCAGTTCGTATCGGTGGCGGTGTTAATCATAGAATGGGATTGTATGATATGGTGATGCTGAAAGATAATCATATCGACTTTTCCGGTGGTATTACAGCAGCTGTTACCAACACCGTGGCTTACCTGAAGGAACGGAATCTGCCGCTGAAAATTGAAGTGGAAACACGTAACCTGGAGGATGTGAAAGAAGTGCTGGCCACTGGTCAGATAGATCGTATTATGTTGGATAACTTTGCACCCGGCGATATTGCTGTGGCACTGCAGTTGATCAACGGACGTTTTGAAACAGAAGCTTCTGGTGGTATTACTATCGCTAACTTAGAAGAATATGCAAAAACAGGTGTAGATTATATTTCTGTTGGCGCTATCATACATCATGCGGTGAGCCTGGATTTGAGCCTGAAGGCGATTATACTTTAAAACAGTTTTTTTGAAGAAGATATTATTTATCATCAACCGCAAAGCGGGTACGGATCGTGAGAAACGGTTGGAAGATGCCATCAGGCAGTATCTGCCAGCAGATAAATTTGAAGTAAGCATTACACATCTCGCTTATCTGGGCCACGGCGCGGACCTGGCAAGAGAGGCAGTGAAAAATGCAGTAGATACCGTAGTGGCAGTTGGTGGCGATGGCTCTATCAATGAAATAGCACAGGGCCTGGTGGGTAGCAATACTGCTATGGCCATATTGCCTTTGGGCAGCGGCAATGGTCTTGCCCGTGCACTGAAAATTCCACTGGATATAGGCAAGGCATTACGCCTGATAGTAGCGGATAAACAACGCCCGATTGATGTAGGCTATGCTAATGAACATTTGTTTCTGAGTAATGCGGGCGTGGGCTTTGATGCATTAATTGCGGAACAGTTTCGTCATACTAAAAAACGTGGATTGTCTGGCTATGCTAAACTGGTGCTGAAAAGTTTTAACAGCTATGAGCCGGCAGAATATAACATCGATATAGACGGACAGGTATTACAAGCAAAAGCTTTTTTGTTGACAGTGGCCAATGGTAACCAGTTTGGATATGAATTTAAGCTGGCACCTTCTGCAAGTGTGTTTGATGGTCAGCTTGATATTTGTATCATGCCGCCAGTGGGCTTTTTTAGCCTGTTGCCGGTCAGCATTTATTCCCTGTTAGGTAATATTGATAAAACGCGTTTTATGAAGCATTATACCGGTAAGGATATAACTATTCGCAGCAAAGCGTTGCAATACCTGCAGGTAGATGGGGATGCAGTACCACTCTCCGAAAATGGTGTGGTACATTTGCGTATACAAGCGCAGGCGATTAAAGTAGTGGTAAACGATTAACCTTTTAATTTTTAGAGAGATGTCGAAAAAGAAAAATACCCCCGGTAGCGGGATCGTATATTCCACCGATCCTAACTTTTCATTTGAACCTGAACATACCGAAGCGGAAGAAACCCTCTCCCCTGCTGAGCAACCACTGAAAGTAACGTTGGATAAAAAACAGCGTGCAGGAAAAGTGGTAACACTTATTTCCGGATTTATCGGCAAGGATGAAGATGCTGAAAAGTTGGGTAAAGAGTTGAAAACAAAATGTGGTACCGGCGGCAGCGTAAAAGAAGGACAAATCCTGATTCAGGGCGACTACAAAGATAAAGTGGTGAAATGGCTACAGGATTGGGGATACAAGAAAGTTAAGTAATTTTTTATGCAGCTATTTTGTTTCGGATATTGATATAATACGGGAAACAAAATAGCTGCATAAAAAATATTTTCTTTATCTGTTTACCATCTTCATTCCACCTTCTGTGTAACGTTCACCAGCAACGGTATTATTACGTAAAACATTTTCAATGGCAGCCATATCTGCTTTTGAAAAATTCACTTCAACAGCAGCTGCATTTTCCTGTAAATACTTTCTACGCTTGGTGCCGGGAATAGGCACTACATCATCACCCTGTGCCAGCAACCAGGCCAGCGACAGTTGAGCCAGCGTAATACCTTTTTCTTTTGCAAATGTTTCCAGGGCAGTTACGGTTTGTAAGTTCTGTTGAAAATTCTCCTGCTGAAAGCGGGGTAATCCTTTGCGGAAATCACCGTCACTTAATACATCGGGGCTGCTGATAGCACCCGTGGCAATACCTCTGCCTAACGGGCTGTAAGCCACCAGGCTGATGCCCAGTTCACGCGTAGTAGCTAAAATATCATTTTCCACATCACGGGTAAATAAAGAGTATTCTGTTTGTAAGGCAGCAATGGGGTGTACAGCATGTGCCTTTTTAATAGAAGCAGCGCTGGCTTCAGAAAGCCCGAGGTAGCGCACCTTGCCTTCTTTTACCAGTTCGGCCATCGCACCTACTGTTTCTTCTACAGGCACGGTGTCGTCTATACGATGTGAATAATAGAGGTCAATCACATCTACCTTCAGCCTTTTCAAACTCGCTTCGCAAGCCTGTTTCAGGTATTTGGGAGAACCATCAAAATAAGTAGTGTTGTCTTCTCTGAATCGGAAACCGAATTTGGTGGCCAGAAATACTTTATCTCTTTTTGTAGCGAGTATTTTTGATAACAGGATTTCGTTAGCGCCCTGTCCATACATGTCTGCTGTATCCCATAAATTAATTCCCAGCTCCAGTGCTAACTCCAGCGTAGCAAGAGATTCCTGCTCATTAAAATCCTGCGCATTACCGTAAGCATAAGACATACCCATGCAACCCAGTCCTATAGCGGAAATTGATTCACCTGTTTTACCCAATTTTCTGTACTGCATATTAATAGTGTTTTTAGAGGTACAAAATTAAATAGTGGTACAGGGATCACAATTGTAGCAGGCAAAGTATTAGTTGTTAAAATCAAAGGTTTATTGTCCGCGATATACATGCGGAGATACACCACTGTGATTTTTAAAGAAGTGCGTAAAGTTCCCCGGATCTTCAAAACCAAGGCACCACGCTATTTCAGCGATCTGCCAATCGGTATGCATGAGTAACAGACGTGCTTCCAGCAGCATACGCTGACGGATATGTTCGCTGACGGTACGGCCGGTAGCTTGTTTTACGGAGGCATTCAAATGATTGGGATGTGTATTTAATACCTGTGCAAATTCTTTCGCAGTTTTCAGACCAAGCTGGTTGTGTGAAAATTCAATTGGAAATTGTTTCTCCAGTTTGTCTGTAAACCGATGCGCCAGCATTTGTGCTGCCGTAAGTTGTCTGGCTGGTTCTTTTGTTTGTGCGGAGAGCCGTTTGCCTTCCAGCATTAATAATTTAAGGTAGATAAGAATCGCTTCATGCTTAAAGGCAGCATTTTCTCTATATTCTCTTATTAATTGCCGGAAGATGGATTGCAGGTAGTTAGATTGTTCTGTTGTTAATGAAAACACTGCCCGTGCGCCCATTTGTAAAAGCGGATGCTGCAGCAGGTTTTCCTGGTGATTGTGTTGTGATTCAAACAACAGGTCTGTAAACAGGCAATAGTAGCCTTCCTGTACTTTGGAAGTAGCACGCCAGGTTTTTACCTCATGTGGATTGATGAAAAGCAGCATTGGTCCTTCTATCTCATATCTGTCTTCTCCCATGGTGAAAATACCACTGCCTTTAGTGAAGAAACTTATTTTGTAGTAGTCGCGCCTGCTGGCTTTTACCTCATCCATACAAGGGTATTCCGACCGTTCGTGTACGGCAAAGCTGCCGCGAACCGGCGCTTTCGGCACTATTTCTTTGCGGGTATACAGCAACAAATTGTCGTTGAAATCATCAATGGTTCTCAGTTCAATAGCGGCGGTTTTATTTGTAGGCATAACCAAATTTAAACAATTCCGGATTAATTTATGGGATAGCTTCCTTGTGCTATGTTAAGTTTTACCGGCAATGATTGCCCTGGAAAGCCTGCCACTACTGATGTTTCAGAAAAAATGAAATACTGTTGCAAATTCATTTTTGATTAATTTAAAAAAATTTCACAATTTGTTAACGCCTTTATCAACCAAAATCTTGTTATCATCAAGCCCTGATGATGCATATGTAGAGCGACCTGCCACATACGCCGAAGAACAAGAAATTTATATTTTATTGACGGAAATGCATTGCTTTGATTGCATGCATTTCCGTTTTTTTTTGAAGAAAATCTTATCAACCACTGTCTAAATAGGATGAAAATCTTAAACATGTTATTAAATAATCGCCGTACCTCCCTGTTCCTGCTATTGTTGTTTGTGTCCCCAAACAGGATAAAAGGAATACGATGATGATCTGCGATAATTATGGAGAGGCTGGCGCGCTGAACTACTACAATAATGGTAAAATGCCATCTGCCGTATGTTTTGATGCTGATTACATTTATTGGTTCCCAAAAATGGATACCATCGGTACATTGTTAAGGTGGGGAAGCATCCGGAGGGGGCTTATATGAAATACATTGGTCATGTTCAACAAACGGGTGTGCTGAAAAACACACTGTCGCGGGAGCGATTGTATGGTGCTGATGTATATCTGCTCTCTGGCCTGTCGCCGGAGCTGCCGGTATTATTGCAGAAAGCACTCAGCGAAAAACAGCAAAGTTACCGGGGGATTGGGAAATGATTATCGGGCGATGATAAATTCCACTTCTCCGAAGCGCAGCTGCATGATCTTTCCCTCTTTTTCAAGGCAGAGATGGCCATCGGGTAATACATCCCGGATGATGCCTTCAAAAAATTCATCGTCTTTGCGATAGAGACCTGGTTGCTGCCAGCGGAAAAGCTTTGCCTTATATTCATCCAGGATCTCTTCATAGTGGGCGGGATGTAGCTGCCGGATCCTTTTCTCCAGGGCAATACAAAGTTCTTTTGCCAGCGTAGCGGCATCCCTGGTTTTGCCGGTGATCTGTCTCAGGGAAACGGCATTGGGTAAATCGGCAGGAAATGAAGCCTGGTTGATATTGAGTCCGATGCCGATAATGGCATATTGCCAGATATTTCCCCGTAAAACATTCTCTATCAGAATGCCTCCTGCCTTTCTGTCACGCCAGTAAATATCATTTGGCCACTTAATTATGGTTTCATCGCCGGCGTAGGAAGAGAGGAAATCGTGAGTGCCCAGGGCCACGGATATACTCAGCATAAATTGCCTTGAAAGCGGCAACATAGCCGGTTGCAGCGCAATACTGAGTGCGCTGATATCTCCGGGTTGTGCCAGCCATTGTTTCCCGCGTGTACCTTTCCCTGCAGTTTGGTTGCTTGTAAACCAGGCAGTACCGGATGTCACCTGGCCTGAATTTACCTGTTCCATGGCATAGTTATTGGTGCTGTCTATTTCGTCTAATATATAAAACGGGTGTCCTATCACATGAATCTTTTTTAGTCTGATTTCCGGCCCGAAAAGTAATTCATTTTATTATTTAATTAACATTTGAAAGGCCCCGGGCGTGATATTTCTAGCGATTATATTACTGCTTGTTTAGTAACTTTGACAATTAAAGATTATTTTTAACAAAAACGTGATTTATTGGCACCCTTAACCGTTCTGAGCACGAGAAAGAAGGCGCAGTTACGCCTGACCAGAGAAAGTGAAATTTTTACCACCATCATAAAGGCCATACAGGATAAGAAGGGGGAAAATATCGTATCCCTGGATCTACGCCAGATTCCTGAAGCCGTGGCCGATTTCTTTATATTATGTGAAGCCAATTCCGGCACCCAGGTGAAAGCCATTGCTGATTATGTGGCAGAGGAAGTAGAGAAGTATACAGATGAAGAGCCTTACAAGCACGAAGGGTTCGCATCACAGCATTGGGTACTGGTTGATTATGTAAATGTGGTTGTACATATCTTTCAGCCAGAAAACAGAAGGTTCTATAACCTGGAGGAAATGTGGAGCGACGCTGATAGAATGGACCACAATGACGACTGAGCCAGGCAGTTATTCTGGAATTAAATTATTCATATTATTCTGAATGCAATAAACATCCGTAAAGGAGCGTAAGATTATGGAAAAAGGAGGCAATAACTTCAACAAGGGTTCAGAGAAATCACCTAAGAAAGGACCGAAGTTCAACATATACTGGGTATATGCCTTTATTGGCGTAGCCCTGCTCGCAATGAACTTTTTTGATTTAAGATCCCCAACCAAAGAAATCAGTTTCCAGGAATTTCAGATTAAATACCTGAAACCCGGTGACGTTGATAAACTGGTTGTTGTAAATAAAAAGTACGTAGAAGTCTACATTAAACAGGATTCTTTAAAAGAGAGCAAGTTTAACGAAGTTTCAAAAAGCAAATTTGGCGGTACTAACGTCGGTCCTCACTACCGCTTTACCATTGGTAGCGAAGAAAGCTTCAAAAAAGATATTGATAAAGCGCAGGAAGGTGTTCCGGTGGAAAACCAGGTGAAAATATCTTATGATGAACGTCAAAGCTGGTTTGAACCGATATTCCAATTATTATTACCTATCATTCTGATCATAGGACTGTGGATATTGCTGATGCGTAAGATGGGCGGCCCTGCCGGTGGCAGTGGTGGTCCGGGCGGCATCTTCAATATTGGTAAATCCAAAGCTACCCTGTTCGATAAAGGCACCCGCGTAAATATCACATTTAACGATGTGGCCGGCCTGGACGAAGCGAAGGTAGAGGTAATGGAAATCGTGGATTTCCTGAAGAATCCAAAAAAATATACTGCACTGGGTGGTAAAATTCCGAAAGGCGCATTGCTGGTAGGTCCTCCAGGTACAGGTAAAACGCTGCTGGCTAAAGCAATGGCTGGTGAAGCGCAGGTTCCTTTCTTCTCTATGTCCGGTTCTGATTTTGTGGAACTGTTTGTAGGTGTGGGTGCCAGCCGTGTACGTGACCTGTTTAAGCAAGCCCGTGAAAAAGCACCTTGTATCATATTTATTGATGAAATTGATGCCATCGGTCGTGCAAGAGGCAAGAACGTGATGATGAGCAACGATGAGCGTGAAAACACCCTGAACCAGCTGCTGGTAGAAATGGATGGTTTCGGAACAGACAGTGGTATCATTATCCTGGCTGCTACCAACCGCCCTGATGTACTGGATAGCGCGTTATTGCGTCCGGGTCGTTTTGATCGTCAGATCTCTATCGATAAGCCGGATCTGGCAGGAAGAGAAACTATTTTTGAAGTGCACTTAAAGCCTATCAAAACTTCTCCTATCCTCGATGTGAAGAAACTGGCATCTATGACACCTGGTTTTGCCGGTGCTGATATTGCCAACGTATGTAACGAAGCTGCCCTGATTGCTGCCCGTAAAGGCAAAACACAGGTAGAAATGGATGACTTCAATGATGCGATTGATCGTGTGATTGGTGGTCTGGAAAAGAAAAACAAGATTATCTCTCCGGAAGAAAAAGAAGTAATCGCTTACCACGAAGCAGGACATGCTATTTGTGGCTGGCACCTGGAACATGCTAATCCGCTGGTAAAAGTAACAATTGTACCGCGTGGTGTTGCAGCCCTGGGATATGCACAATATCTTCCTAAAGAACAATATTTGTATAACACCGAACAGCTGCTGGATGATATCTGTATGACGCTCGGTGGACGTGCAGTAGAAGAACTGGTATTCGGTAAAATATCTACCGGCGCACAAAACGACCTGCAGGTAATTACCCGTATGGCCTACGCTATGGTAACCGTATACGGTATGAATGATAAAGTTGGTAACGTATCTTTTTACGATCCTAACAGTGATCAGGCATTTACGAAACCTTACTCTGAAGAAACATCCAAGATGATTGATGATGAAGTAAGAAAACTGATTGCAACCGCCTACATCAGAACCAAAAACCTCCTCACTGAAAAGATTGATCAGGTGAAAGTACTGGCGCAGGAACTGTTAAAGAAAGAAGTTTTATACCAGGCAGATCTGGAAAGACTGATCGGTAAACGTCCTTACGACGTTCACAGAGAACACCAACTGAATAAAGAAGGTATGACTACTGATGGTGTTCATCCGTCAGATATCATCAACCCTTCTCCTTCACCAGCAAATGCGTAAATAGTGATATGAAGATTTCTCCTGCCAAGGAAAATATTCTGAAGAGAGTACGGAATGCGTTAAGTCAGTCAGTACAGTTGCCCTTCCCGAATTCGGAGGGCAACTCGTCTGTTTTCAGAACTGAGAATGAAAGCCTGGAATTAAAGTTTGCAGAAGAGTTTACCCGTTTGCAGGGAAAATTTGTTTTCTGTACAAGTAAGGCAGAGCTGATGGATAGTTTGCGTGCACTTTGCGAAAACAAGGAATGGCACAACGTTTACTGTCAGACGCCGGCACTGCTGAAAACATTACATCAGGAAGAGTTACCGGTTTTGAATCAGGGTGACATGCATGTAGCAGATGCTGCAATTACAGATTGTGAATACCTGGTAGCCCGCACCGGAACAGTGGTGCTGAGTGCAGCACAGCCAAGCGGCAGAGCGTTGCCGGTATATGCACCTGTACATATCATGATTGCCTACACACACCAGTTGGTATTTGACCTGAAAGATGCGCTCAATAAGTTGAAAGATAAATATGGCAACGATTTTCCGTCTGCTGTATCCTTTGCAACGGGGCCTAGTCGCACGGCGGATATTGAAAAAACGCTGGTAGTAGGGATTCACGGTCCCAAAGAAGTATACGTATTTTTAGTAGACGAATAATAATAAGCTTTTAGCCTTTAGCTATTAGCTTTTAGAGATCTGAGCGACATTAACAGCGCTTTTTCTGCTAAAAGCTAACAGCTACTTGCTAAAAGCTTCATAATTTTAAGCATGGATATCCATTTACCTGCCAATAAGAAAATATATTTTGCCTCCGATTTTCACCTCGGTGCTCCCAATGCTGCTGCCAGCAGGGAGCGCGAAAAGCTGCTCCTGCAATGGCTGGATCAGATTGAACATGATGCGCAACACATCTTCCTGGTAGGCGATATTTTTGATTTCTGGTTCGAATACAAACACGTAATCCCCAAAGGTTATATCCGTATATTAGGCAAGCTGGCTGTGCTGAGCGATAAGGGTATTGGCATCTCCGTATTCATCGGGAATCATGATATGTGGATGAATGGATATTTTGAAGAGGAATTAAATATTCCGGTTTACTACGAACCGCAAACTTATAATATTGCAGGGAAAAAATTCTATATAGGCCATGGAGACGGCTTAGGCCCCGGTGATCATGGGTATAAATTGCTGAAAAAAGTTTTCAGAAACCCTGTTTGTCGTTGGTTGTTTTCCGCTATGCATCCGGCATGGGGCATTTCACTGGCAAACTATTTTAGCCGCAAAAGCCGCTCTGCTACCGGGCAGCAACTGGAACACTTTTTAGGCGCAGAAAACGAATGGCTGGCGATTTACAGCAAAGAGATATTACAAACAGCACACTTCGATTATTTCATATATGGTCACCGGCACCTGCCGCTTGACATTTCACTGAGTGATAACAGCCGCTATATAAACCTTGGTGACTGGCTCAATTATTTTTCCTATGCCGTTTTTGATGGTAACAATGTAACATTGAAATTTTTCACAGAAGCTGGTGAAAAGGCTGCCAGATCAGGCGTCCAGGATCTCGTGCAGGATAGGCGGTGAATGCATTTCAGTGAAATCCGGTAAGTGTAGCCGAAAAAAATCCAAATAAGCATACAGTAATTTTCTTCTTCTCTCTTTATTCATCGTTATATCAGCGAGGTGCTGCACTGCTGTACATTGAAACAGCTGATCCGTCAACTCGCTGCTGGTAGGGTCCAGGTGATCAGGATGGTGTGGTGGCAAATCAGAAAAAGTTCCTTCCAGCAAATCGAGGTAAGGTGTATATTCCGAGAAGCGACCATTGAGCCGGAAACCCAGGTGTTCACCGAGTTTCAGCGTAAAATATAATGGCAGATTGGCTACTATCGGCAGTGCTGATACATCCAGCAGTTGCAGGATATTTTCTGTGAAGTAGTACAGATCGAGGTGTTGCTCCGGTTGCTTCAAACATTTTTGCAGTAACTCTATCATGTAAAGCGCTACTGTACTCTTTACCACATTAAAATGTACTGTGCTGTAAATATATCCCAGCTTAAATTCTGAGATCCGCTGCAGATTTTTTATTTCATTGTGATACACAACCAGTTCCAGGATATTTCCGGGTTGCAGCAAATTCCCTTTGGCAGCTTTGGGTTTGGAAGAGCGTACGCCATTCACGATGTATGATTGTACGCCAAACAGTTCCGTGAACATACTCACGATCAGGCTGGTGTCTCCATACTTTATGTTGCGTAATACGATGCCGCGTGTTTTATGTAGCATTTTTTGCTCCTCGCTTTTGCTGTTTGCTTTTTGTAGTGTAATAAAGATTGCAATTTAGCCAAAAGCAGCTTATCAATTATAGCATTAGCAAAATGCTAAAGTCTAACAGCCAATAGCAATTTTATTTACCTTTACGCCCATTACTAAATTGAAAATCCTTATGTGGCAACGTTTAGCAGGCTTTGTGCTAAAATATCGGTTATCGCTTCTTGTTCTATTGCTCGCCGGCACCGGGGTGATGGGTTATTTTGCCAGTAAGGTACAGTTGTCGTATGACTATGTAGCAACGATCCCGCATGATAATCCCAAATTTCTTGAATACCAGGAATTTAAGAAGAAATTTGGCGGAGATGGGAATGTACTGATGCTCGCAGTGCAATCGGATAAATTCTTTCAGGCTGATTTTTTCAAAGATTATGTACAGCTGAACAAAGACATGAAAAATGTTTTTGCGGTAGAGAATATCATGAGTGTGCCAATGGCCATCAATCTGATAAAGAATGATAGCACGCAGAAGCTGGAAGCAGGATTACTTTTCAAGGGTGATCTTTCCAACCAGGTGGTGATTGACAGTTTATCCCGCGTTTTTAAAACGCTCCTGTTTTATAAGGGACTGCTGTATAATCCTGATACACATGCCTATCTCATGGCTATTTATGTGAACAAGGATGTGTTTAATTCTCCTAAAAGAACAGCTGTGGTGGCTGATATTACCAAACTGGCAAAGGCATTCCAGGACAAGCGGCATACAGAAGTATATTTGAGTGGGTTGCCACTTATTCGTACAGCCATGGCCGTTAAGGTGGCTGATGAGCTGAAGCTGTTCCTCAAAATATCTTTCCTGTTAACCGGGTTAATATTATTCCTGTTCTTCCGTTCCTTTGGTGCAGTACTCATGTCCATGATTGTGGTGGCTATTGGGGTAATATGGTCAGTAGGTACCATTGTACTGATGGGTTATAAGATAACGTTGCTGACGGGTTTAATTCCTTCGCTTATTGTAGTGATAGGGATACCCAACTGCGTGTATTTCCTGAGTAAATACCATACGGAATATGCCAAACATGCCAACAAAACCCGCGCACTGATACGTATGATACAGCGCATGGGTATTGTAACCCTGTTTACAAACCTTACTGCTGCTATTGGTTTCGGTGTATTTTGTTTTACGAATAGTGCTATTCTTAAAGAGTTTGGCGTGGTAGCAGGATTGAACATCATGTTTATCTTCATGATCTCTTTCATCTTCCTGCCCTCTGTATTAAGTTATTTGCCGGCACCTAAGAGTAAGCACACCACTTACCTTGATAATGGCTTCTTTGGTGGTATTCTGAACTTCCTTACCCAATTAGTGTTTAAGTACCGTCCGTGGGTATACCTGGTAACGGCAGCGCTGGTAGTGGCGTCTATTGTGGGTATGGGCAGGTTACGATCTGTTGGTTATATGCTGGATGATATTCCTCACACGGATAAATTGTATACCGATCTGAAATTTCTGGAGACGAATTTCAAAGGCGTGATGCCATTGGAAATAGCCGTGGATACCAAAAAGAAGAACGGGGTGATCAACCTGCAAACGTTGAATAAACTGGATGAGTTGACGCAACTGATTTCTTCACAACCGGATTTTGGCAGACCCTTATCAGTAGTGGAAGGTATTAAGTTTGCGAAGCAGGCTTATTACAATGGTGATAGCTCTAATTTTGCGGTACCTAATCAGTTTGATCTTGGTTTCCTGGCGCCTTATCTGCGTATGAAGGGAGGAAATACTGCTGGTCCTGCTTCTACGTTTTCCAAGCTGGTATCTTCCTTTATGGATAGTACCAAACAGGTAGCGAGATTAAGTGTAAATATGAAGGATGTGGGATCGCAAAAGCTACCGATATTAATGGATTCGCTGGCGCCTAAAGTGACCGCCATTTTTGATACTGCGCATTATAAAGTAACCTTTACCGGTACCAGTATTATATTCCAGGAAGGAACACGGTTTATCATCAATGGTTTGATGGAAAGTATTTTGCTGGCTTTTGTACTGATCATGTTATGTATGTTGTACCTGTTCCGTTCATGGAGGATGCTGATCATATCGCTGATACCAAATGTGATACCGCTGATAGTAACTGCCGGTGTAATGGGCTGGGTGGGCGTTTCATTGAAACCGTCTACTGTATTGGTGTTTAGTGTGGCATTGGGTATAGCCATTGACGTTACTATTCGTTTCCTGGTTAATTTCAAGCAGGAGTTGCCCCGCCATGATTATGATATCAGTGCTACGGTAAAACAAACGATTCACGAAACAGGGTTGAGCATTATCTATACTTCTGCTATTTTGTTTGCCGGATTTATGATCTTTAGTTTTTCTGAATTTGGTGGTACCAAGGCATTGGGCTGGCTTACCTCGCTTACACTGGTGGTGGCTATGATTACTAACCTGACTATATTGCCGGCTTTACTGCTGTGGATGGAGAAGGCTTTGCTGAAGAAGGCGAAGAAAAAGGAATTATGGAAAACGCTGGATGACGAGGAAGATATTGATATGGCGCAGTTGGGAATAGACGATAAAGAGTAGAAAATTTAATATAAAAAAAGCAGCCCTTCTGATTTAATCAGGAGGGCTGCTTTTTTTATGCTAAACAGGGGCAATGATTTAGCTAAAACGGACAAAAAAAGCTTCTGAAATAATCTAGTGGGCAGCATTCACATACCCTTTTCACCGCTTGTAAAAAAGCAGCATACATTATAGCAAAAAAGTATGAGGTTTATAACGCCATTCTAACCACACTAGTTCATGAAAAACAAGTACTTAAAGGGCGCTCATTTATCTGAGCGCAAATTTAAGGAGATCCTGCGGCTGTTTGCCGATGATCTCACTGCGACCCAGATAGCCAATATCAGTGGTGTAAGCAGGGTAACTATTAACAGCTACCTGAAGAAGCTAAGACACCAGATAGCGCGCTACTGCGAGACGCTTCATCCTTTGCCCACTCCTGTTGTTGCTTATGACAGCCGGCATAGTGACCCTCATGCAGACCACGACAGCGGTACGCTGGTGGCTGTAAAGCCGGAAGTAGACCGGATTATCAAGCCAGTTATTTTCGGCATCTGCAGATTATCTGACCGGTTACACACCGAAATCCTTCCAGACGTAAGTCGTTCTATGATCCATGCAGCCACACGCGGGCGTTCCGTTTTGGAAAGCCTGGGTGCAGCGGAGCGTTTGCGTCGGTTTAACGGGTTGGTGGATCTTGGTCAGTACCGTTTGTACAGGTTGGGTAACCAGTCGTCAGACACCCATCAGATGGATGATGTAGATGCGTTCTGGGGATTAACCAAGCATCGGCTGGCCAAATTTAAAGGCCTGAACCGAAACACCGCTTATTTACATTTGAAGGAATGTGAATACCGGTTTAACCATCGTAACGACGATCTTTTTATGGTATTGCTGGAGTTGTTAAAAACATATCCCCTTACCCTTTCCTGAAAAAAATTACCCGCATTATGCGTGGCAACATCATTCTCGATTTAGATTTTGGTTGATGAGTACAGGTGGTAGTCTTGCCACTTGTTTTATTTACATCTCTTTATAGGTAAATAATTAAAAATATACGTTAATAATACGTTAAAAAGATGTTGCCCAAGTGTTAACGCCAACTTTTCCGGTTTAATTTATTTGTTAATAAAGTTTATATTGAAACTGGTTGAAAATTTGCTAAGTAAACTGCTTATGAGGAAGAAGTTGATTACTTCTATTGCCGATTTATTGAATAAATAGCAATAGGGTGGTCGATATTTCATTTATTGTCAATGTGTACATTACAATATCTAACAAGCCAATATTAAAAGTCTCCATCCACAATTTACTCGACTGATTTAACAGGAACCAATTGAATTAAGGCTATCGCCTTGATACAGATGATTATTTTTTTTAAGGGTACAACAAATTAGGAAACAAAATCATGCTTATGAGGAAGTATTATTTCTCCTCCTGTCCGTGCTATGCTTAGGCGGAGAGGCCTTTGGTCTTTTTTATAGGTATGACTTTAGTTTGTGTTGAATTTAGTGCATATAGCCATTAACGTTAACAAGGAAAGATGCCATTTTTCTACTTATCATCTTCAAAAAAAATATTTTATGCAGTTCTCTACGTATCTGCATAAAAAAAATGTATTTATCTGTTTTAGCTTTTCTCAACAATTCCAAATGTCTGCGTGTTATTTAGTTGTTATTTAACAAATATTTATACTCTTTCATATAGAAAAATATATGTAATTATCTGATATTATTTTACCCAATATTGATGTTGTTTGTGCTTTTTTATCGTAATTTGATAGTGTTAACTGCTTTTTAGTCCAATCAAAATCAAGTTGCTTATGAAAAAAGAGCTACTATTATGGCTGCTTTTGTGCGGTAGCGTCCTCAGCGCTGTAGCCCAGACACGAACGATCAGCGGAAAAGTCAGTGATGCAAAAGATGGTACCCCTCTTCCTGGCGTTACAGTCGTTATTAAGGGTACAACAAAAGGTGTTTTCACGTCGGGAGACGGCACCTATAAATTAAGTAACGTAACCAGTGGTTCCACACTGGTCTTTTCATTTGTAGGATATCTGAACAAAGAAATGACTGTCGGTACTGATAACAGTATTAATGTGGTGCTGGAGGCAGATAAAAAACAACTGGGAGAAATTGTGGTAACTGCAGTGGGTATCAAGCGTAGTGAAAAATCGTTAGGGTATTCATTGACGCAGGTAAAGCCGGATCAGATACTACAAAAATCAGAGCCGGATATGTTAAAAGGATTGCAGGGAAAAGTAGCCGGTGTAGATATCCGTACTTCCCAGGGAACACCTGGTGCAGCCACCCGCATCAATATCCGCGGTAACACATCTTTCTTTGGAAATAATGAGCCCCTGATTATTGTGGATGGTATTCCTTACAATAATGATCAGGTAACCACATCCAGCCAGACAGGTGGTGGTGGCGCCTATTCAAGTGGTCTTTCTTCCCTTGATCCAAATGATATTGCCTCTATGAACGTATTGAAGGGAGCTGCTGCAGCTGCCTTGTATGGATCCAGAGCATCTAATGGCGCAATTGTGATCACTACGAAATCAGGCAGTTCCGGACGATCTAAAAAAGGATTGGAAGTAACTTATTCTTCTTCTCTTGCTTTTGAAAAAGTAGTAGGATTGCCAAGCTATCAAAACAATTACGGTGCAGGTACTGCATTCAAATATGCGAATGCCAACGGATCCTGGGGGCCTAAATTTGGTACACGTGATTCCATTCCTGTGTGGCCCGATTATCTCAATGCATTTCCGGAATTGTTCCCTAGCGGAAATACAGCTTATCGTGCCTATCCAAATAACGTAAAGGATCTGTTCAGAACCGGTGCATTATTTGAAAATTCTGTTTCAGCAAACGGAGGAGATGAAAAGACTTCTATTAGTACCACCGCTTCTTATCTCAACCAGGATGGTTATGTGCCTTCTTCCAGTTTTAATCGCGCCAGCATTAGTGTGGGTGGGCAAACCCGGCTGGATATGGGATTAACTGTAAGTGCCAATTTTGCTTACTCCAGAAGTAACCAGGTAGGTGGCGTGTTTGGTGAAAACCAGGTAAATGGTGCAGCCTCTTCTTTTGCACGTAACCTGTTCCAGGCAAGGAACTGGAACATAGCTGGTTTGCCTACTACAGATGCAAATGGACACCCGGTATCTACCAGTAATGCACAATATGATAACCCACTTTGGTCGTTCCAGCATAATACGATTACAACCAATACAGACCGTTATGTGGCGGGAATTAAATTTGCCTATAGCGTGCAGAATTGGTTAAACCTTTCTTACCAGATAGGAACTAATACGAATAATTTATTCAGGAGAGAAGTGATAGATATCGGTTCCCGTGCAGCAGAAGGTTTAGGTAGAATTACGGAAGATAATTATCAGTTCCAGGAAATAGAATCCAACCTGATAGCTGTTATTACGCCTAAATTAAAAAATCAGGATTTTGATTTTAAGGCTATCCTGGGACATAACGTTAACCAACGTACTACCAGAGACCGGCTTGTATTGGGTAATGAAATTGTTTCGCCTGGCATATATACTATTGATAATACCAAAACGGTATTGCCTAATGGAGGTATTTTCCAGCAACGGCGTTTGTGGGGTATCTTCGCAGATCTGGAACTGGGTTACAAACAGTTTGCATTCCTGACTGTTACCGGCAGAAATGACTGGTCCTCTACCCTGCCAACTAATAACAGGAGTTACTTCTATCCAAGTGTATCCGGATCATTTATATTTACGCAGGCTTTCGGAATGGAAAGTCACGTATTGAATTTTGGTAAAATAAGGGCCAGTTGGGCGAAGGTGGGTAGAGATGCCGATCCATACTCGCTGCAAAATGTTTTCCGCCTGAACAGTCCTCTTTTAGGTGTTTCCGGTGTGATCCAATCGCCTACCGCCAATAATCCTAACCTGAAACCTGAGTTTACGCAGGACGTAGAAGTAGGTACTACACTCGAATTTTTTGATAGAAGAATAGCGTTTGATTTTGCCTGGTATAACAGAAGCTCTACCAACCAGATTGCACCTATCACCTTTCCGGCGTCTTCAGGCTTCACCAGGTACTACGAAAACTTTGGTAAAATTTCCAATAAAGGAATTGAAGTGGACCTGAATGTAATACCGGTTAGAACTAAAGACTTTACCTGGACCTTGCATTGGGTATTCACTAAAAATAAGAGCCAGGTGGTATCCCTGTTGCCAGGTGTAGACAGGATTCCACTGAGTAACGTGCTTACAGAAATATCTCCTTACCTGGAACCAGGAAAACCATTTGGGTATTTGAGAGGTTCTGTGGATTACAGGGATGATCAGGGGAATTTGTTGATCAATCCTACCACGGGCTTGCTGATTAAGAATCCAACCCAGCAGATGATCGGTGATCCGAATCCGGATTTCAAAACTGGTATCAACACTACTTTCAGTTATAAAGGTATTTTTCTCAGTGCTTTGTTTGATTTAACCAAAGGTGGTGATATGTATTCAGTGACCAATAGTACTTTGCTTGGTCGCGGAGTAACCAAGGATACGAAAGACCGCGAAACAGGATTTGTTATCCCTGGTTATTATGGTGATCAGAATACCGGTAAGCCAATCCTGGACAGCAAAGGAGCGAAAATTCCAAACACCACCAGTGTTAGTTTACGTGAACTCTACTTTGGAGAATCATTTGCCATCAACTCTGCTACAGAGTGGAATGTATATGATGCTACGGTGTACACCTTCCGTGAGTTAGCGGTTGGGTATGATTTTCCGAAAAGCATGTTTAAGAGAACACCCATAGGTGGTCTCACTATAACGCTAACAGGACGTAATCTTTGGTATGTGGCTCCTAACTTTCCCAAGTACAGCAACTTTAACCCGGAAACCAACAGTTTTGGTAATACTACCACGCAGGGCATTGAATTGTCTTCTGCGCCTACTACCCGTCGTTATGGTGTAAATCTGAAAGTTAGTTTCTAATTATTGAACACGTCAAAACCGGAAATTATGAAAAGATCGATCTATATATTTTTAGGAATGCTGGTTGTACTGACGGCATGTACTAAAGGTTTTCTGGACATAAATAAAGATCCCAACTATGCGTCAAAAACTGCTGAAAACCGTTTGCTGACGGCATCAGAACAGGGTTTGTCATATGCATTAGGGTTTACCAACGATAACAGGGGAGCCAGGGGGTTAACGGAAGTTTTGTCTGTATACATGCACCAGGTATGTGTGCGTGAGTCGCAAGACCAATATGGTGCAGATGGAAATGAAATTAATATTACCGGTGCCTGGACAGGAATGTACAGTAGCGCGGCTGCACAGGTAGGTTCTGATGTATTGGGTACTTTACAGAATGTAGAAGACCTGATCACCCAGGGTACTGCAAATGGTAATCTGGTATATGTTGGTATCGCAAAAATTATAAAAGCATATGCTATCGGTGAGTTTGTGGATGCCTACGCAGATGTACCTTTTTCGGAAGCCAATAAGTTTTTGTCAGGAGGCATCAGGTATCCTAAATATGATAAAGGCGCTGATATATATCCTAAACTATTCGCCCTGTTGGATGAAGGAATTGCCAACTTAAATGCAACAGCACCTAATACATTGACGCCTGCCGGTGATGATCTGTTTTACGGCGGTGATCCTGTTAAATGGATTAAACTGGCTAATACCATCAAATTGAAAATGTATAACCAGGTAAGACTGGTGCAGAATGTAACACCGCAGGTACTGCAGATTATGGCCCATGATACATTGATTAGTGTAATAGATGATAGCTTCATGTTTTTGTATGGCCGGGGATCTACTCCGGATGATCGTAACCCGGGATTTTCCGAGTATTACGCAGGACAGAAAACACACTATCAGAGTCCATGGTTTTATGAAATACTGAGAGGGTATAACCCCAGAATTTTTACCGGTAATAAAGATCCAAGGATCCCTTATTATTTTTATAACCAGTTACCATTTAATAAGAAGGCGCAAAATCCTACTGACTATCGGGATTCAAGCTTTGTTTCCATTCCTTTTGGTTCGGTGAGCGTTAACCGCGATTTTTCGCAGGACCAGTCAATGACTGTATTTGGTCTGTATCCTGTAGGCGGTCGCTATCAGTCAGATATTTCACCTGTTGATGGTACAGTAGCTACAGGGGCAGCTCCTTTCAGGATGCTTACTTATGCAGACCGGTTATACATAGAAGCTGAACTGACATTTGCCGGTATTTTACCAGGTGATCCAAGAGCCAAATTACTGGCAGCTATGAATGAATCTTTTAACCAGGTAGATTTTGTGGTATCGCTGGCAGCCAAACAAAGAGGTATACCGCTGCTGGTTGGCAATAGCAACGTGAATAATTATATAACAAAAGTATTAGCTGAATACGATGAGAAGCCTGCTGCCGGTAAGCTGGAGATAATTATGACACAGAAATGGATTTCGAGTTTTGGTAGTAGTGTAGATCAATATACGGATTACAGACGTACAGGTTATCCTGTTTTGTTTGATCCGAATAACGCAACCCAGGCTCCGGGTGGTTTCCTGCAGCCACCGCTTAAAGGAGATCCTACCATCAAAGGTAACCAGGCTCCTATTCCGGTGCAGTTAGGCAGAGGGTTTCCATTGTCTTTGCCATGGAGCAATCTTGATCTTAACGTAAATAAAAATGCACCACCACAAAAACAGCCATCTTCTTACCCGGTATTCTGGGCTAAGTAATGACTATTATGAAGATCAAAAAAAATAATGCTATGAACAGACTAACAGGTTTTATTATAATGATACTAGTAGGCGGATTAATGATGATGGGTGCATGTAAGAAGGATCAGAATCCGAAACTACCAGATTTAAAAAGAGCATCAGTACCATTGGTTAAGCGGGATGCAGGCTCTGATGATTCCATCAGAAACGTGAATACTTTTCAGGGGAAATTTAGTGTTGGGTTATATTTTCAAAATGATGAACTACCTAAAAAAATGGATGTGGTAGTGGCTTTTAATGGTGACTATACAATAGTAAAAATACTGAAGGCAGATGTGACTACTTATCCTACATCCATCACCGTTACAGCACAGCAATTGGCAGCACTTTTTGGAAAGGATGTCAGCAGCCTTGTTTCAAAGAATTATTTTGAGATAGGTGTGGATGTTTATATGAATAGTGGTTTGGTTGTGCCTATATTCAGTAATCGGACTGTAGCAAGTCCATACGGACCAGATGCTGCCAGTTATACGGGTGCCAGTCTTAAGATTAAATACGTAGTGAAGTAATATAACCCATAAGTATATACGATTTTTGTAGCTGTCTCAGGTTATTGAGGCAGCTATTTTTTTACGTATAAAGCATGAACTTATCAAGGCTCAATTATACTGAATTCAGTTTATATAAAAATCCTATCTTAGTTGTAGCAACAAGTATTTTTTAATTTTCCTATATTGCAAACGGTTTTAAATAATATTTAACAATTACAAAATCAGAATCTAGACGTAGGTGTTTTTCGAGGGTTTTGCAACAGCTAATATCTGCTTTTTTACGTGTTTTGGGAATCCTACACTATTGAGATAATACCTAATGCCAGGTAGTGGACAACTCCCAACAGAATAATAAATGCTTTAGATGTTTAACCTGAAGTGCAACCGGAATCGTTTGATTACCCTTTTATTAGTTAACTGAAAAAATATCTTCAAATCTTCATTGCTTATGAAAAGAGGACTACTCTTATGGCTATTAATGGCCATCAGCGTTGTGCATGCCTATGCGCAAACACGAACAATTACCGGAAAGGTAACAGATGCAAAAGACGGGTCGGCTATTCCGGGCGTTTCTGTTGCAATTAAAGGCACAGGCAAAGGTGCATTGACCAATGCAGACGGATCTTACAAAATTGAAGTCGCTAACAATGGCGTACTTGTTTTTTCATTTATCGGGTTCTCCGGTAAAGAAGTGTCTGTAGGAAATGAAAGCTTAATTAATGTAAGCCTGAGTGTCGATAACAAAGATCTCAGTGAGGTAGTTGTTACGGCGTTGGGTATTAAGCGTGAAAAACGTACACTCGGCTATACTACACAGGAAGTAAAGGGTGATGAGCTGGTGAAAAGTAAAGAAGTGAATTTCCTGAATGGTTTACAAGGCAGAGTAGCAGGCGTGCAGGTTAGTAATACCAGTGGTATGCCTGGTGGTGGTTCACGTATAGTAATACGTGGTGCATCAACATTAACCGGTAACAACCAGCCTTTATTTGTTGTTGATGGTAACCCTATTGATAATAACCAGATAGGTGCCGGTGATGATGATCCAATTTTATTTGGAGGATCTACCGCTAACAGAGGTATAGATATTGACCCGAATATAATTGAAACCATCAACATCTTACGTGGAGCTTCTGCTACTGCATTGTATGGCTCGCGTGCTGCAGGTGGTGCTATCATCATTACAACCAAAAGCGGACAGGGATTGAAGAAAAAAGGAATCAGCATTACTGCCAGTTCCAGCATAAATTTTGATCAGGCTATATTACCTGAATTTCAGACCAAATATGCACAAGGTACTGGTGGTGCATACTACGATGGTATAGCAAAGAGAACTTCTTATTCCTGGGGACCTTTGATTGATACGCTTAAAGTAAATGGTGCAAAGGTTAAGACCTATGACCCAAGAAAGGATTTCTTTAAAACAGGAACTACTTTAGATAATTCTCTTAGCCTCACCGGTGCTACTGACAAATCCAATTACCTCATTTCAGTTTCTTCTTTGAAACAGGATGGTATTGTACCTCATACAGATTTCGCCCGTAATTCATTTTATGTCAATTTCAGCAGCAAACTTACTGATAAGTTAACCGTTAACTCATCACTCAATTTTGTTGATTCCCGTAATAACCGCTTATCTGAAGGTAATGATAATAGCTACCTGGCGCGTTTATACGGTGCACCGATCACCTATAACCTGAAGCCAGATCTTAATCCGAATGGCTCCCAGCGTATGTACCGTGCGGCTACAAACAACCCTTACTGGATTACTGAAAATACAGGACTGGATATTGGTGTACAGCGCTTTATTCCTAATGTAAGCTTTGTATATACACCATCAAACTGGTTAACTTTCACAGAAAGACTGGGTGCTGATGTGTATACTGATTCAAGAAAATTTCATGAAGCAATAGGGTCTTTCAGTTCTTATACCAATGGTAGAGTATTTGAAGAGGCAATTAATAACAGACAATTCAACCACGACTTTTTTGCGCAGGCAAGAAAAAGTTTTGATAACAAACTTGACCTGACTGTGATGGTTGGTAATAATATCATTTCTGAATATTATAAAGACCTGCTGACAAAAGGCAATGGTCTTTCTGTTGCAGATTTTTATGACATCTCCAATGGTGTATCTATTTCTTCCAGAACTAACTTCTTTAGCAGAAGAAGAGTGAGTGTATACGCGCAGGCCATATTGGAGTATAACAGATTGTTATCATTAACAATTACTGGTAGAAACGATTGGACTTCTTCATTGCCTCCTGGTAATAATTCTTATTTCTACCCTTCTGTTACCAGTGCCTTTATATTCAGCGAATTACCAGCATTCAAGGATAGCAAGTTGCTTTCATTTGGTAAATTAAGAGTAGCATATACTGCAATTGGTAATGATGCCGGCCCATTCAAAACTTCTACCGGTTTCTATAAATCAAGTGTGGCAGATGCCCTCCGCGGAGAAATTCTTGTTCCGTTTGATGGTACCAACGCATTTGCATTGAATAATGTTGCGGGCAATCCTAATCTAAAACCTGAAAGTATTAAAGAGTTTGAAACCGGACTTGAAACAAAATGGTTTAATAATCGCATCAGTCTGGAAGTTAACTATTACGATAAAACCAGTACTAACCTGATATTCACACCTACTGTGTCTGCAGGTAGTGGATTTAACGCAGCAGTAGTAAATGCAGGTAAAATCAAAAATACTGGTGTGGAAGTAACATTGAATGCTACACCAGTAAGTACAAAGAATTTTCATTGGAACATTGGCGTTAACTGGTCTAAAAATACCGGCAAAATCATAGATCTGGCTCCTGGTATTAATGCGATTCAGATTGGTGGTTTTACCTCTCCCGGTATTTACCTGGTTAAAGGACAACCTTATGGTACTATACAGGGAACCCGTTATGCGAGAGATGCAAATGGCAAATTGTTGATTGATGATAGTGGTTATCCTATTCCGGATGCTGCCGATGGCAATATTGGTAACGTGATGCCTCGTTGGATTGGTGGTGTAACCAATACTTTCTCTTATAAAAACTTTGACCTGTCAGTAACAGTTGATGGTCGTTTTGGTGGTGATATCATGAACTTTGATAAATATTATCTGTCTGCCTGGGGTGTAAGTAAAAATACTGAAGACAGGGAAGGTACGAAGGTATATGACGGTATAAGACAAAGTGATGGAAAACCAAATACAACTGCCATTAAAACTGACCAGGGTTATTTTACCAATTTTTTCACCAATACATTTGAAAACCTGGTGGAAGATGGAACATTTGTTAAGTTACGCAATGTAACACTGGCATATAACTTTAGCCCAAAACGGTTAGCTCATACGCCGTTTAAAGCTGCTACATTCTCACTTGCTGGCCGCAATTTGTGGATGTATGCACCAAACTTCACTGGATCAGATCCGGAATTGAGTGTTTATGGAAGTGGTAGCAACTCTCAGGGTTTTTATCACAGAGTTACGCCTAGCACCAAATCTTTCAATGCAACCTTGAAGTTAACTTTCTAAACTGAGTAAAGATGAAGAATAAAATAATAGTATCAATATTAGCGGGCAGCATGCTGATGACAGGAGCTGGGTGTAAAAAGTTTCTGGATGTAAATCAGGACCCTTCTGCTGCACCCAAAGTACAGGAATCATTATTGCTTTCGGGTATTGAAGTAAATACTGCTTTTACTATTGCAGGTGGTTATCCTGCAAGAACAGCTGCGTTTTGGACACAACAAATGTCTTATAATGTTGACGGGCCAGATTGGGATGCTTATAAATCTACGCCTACAGATGTCAATAATACCTGGGCATTTGATCTGTATCCGGCATCATTGAATAACCTGAAAATAATGGAGAAACAGGCTGATTTATCAGGCCATACCCATTATGCAGCGATAGCTAAAATACTGTTAGCATATAATCTTTCAGTAGCCACAGATTTCTGGAATGCAGTTCCTTGTTCTGACGGGTTTAAAGGTCCGGACAATTTCAGACCTAAGTATGATACGCAGGAACAAGTATATCAGACTATTTTTACACTATTGAATGATGGTGTTAACCTGGCAAATGGGCCAGATACCAGCATCGTTAAACCTGATACAAATGATCGTATCTATCATGGTAACATGGCTAAATGGAGTATGTTTGGTAATTTGCTGAAAGCGCGTTACGCACTGCGTTTATGCTATGCTCCCGGTAAAGTTGCTGTAGATCAGGCAAATATTGCGCTCGCTGCCATTCCTAATAGCTTTGCAGACGCTTCTTCTAATGCTGCGTTTCCTTTTGTAGTGAAGGAAGGTGGTAACGCCCCATGGGCACAGTTTAACGACAAGTGGGGAAGTGTGGCGATGTCTTCTACTTTCGTTGATCTGTTGAAAGCTAAAAATGATCCCCGATTACCTGTTGTAGCTAATCCGATAGGAGATGGTACCTACGTTGGTAAAGCAAATGGTACAGCTGTGGTTCCTGCCGCAACACTTTCCGCGCTGGGCGATTTTTTTGCTGCGCCTGACCAATCTGTTAATTTAGGTACATATGACGAATTATTATTTATTAAAGCCGAAGCAACCTATCTGACTTCAGGATATGCAGCTGCACAACCTATTCTTTGGGAAGCTGTAAGAGCCACCATGAGCAGATTTGGACTGGACAAAAACGGTAATAATGTAAATGCATATCTTACCGCTAACTGTACACTCACTGCTGCTACTGCCTACGAAACAATCATGACAGAGAAGTATGTTGCAAACTTTCTTTCTATGGAATCCTTTCACGACTGGCGTAGAACAGGCTTTCCTAAGCTGAAAATTGTAAATGGTCCTTATCTCAATATTACCAGTATTGCACGCAGGTTCCTTTATCCTGATTCAGAACTGCAAACCAATGCAAGACCTGAACAATCAGCTAAATTAACTGACCGTGTTTGGTGGGATACTAAATAATGAATTTACGTTGATAACTGAAAAAATGGGCCGTTCCTTTGAATGGCCCATTTTTTTAACATAACATTAAAGTGTTAATTTGTTTTTTATCATTTTTTATTATATTTGCCCCCATCGTGAAATTTTTTACGCACTGAGATCACTGAATCGTATAATATTTCAACAAAATCAACGGCAGTAATTAGTTTTTAGCTTTAGAGAAAATCGATAACAGAATTAGCGTCGCTTATGAGGAACAGGTCTAACCAACTTTTTCTTCAACAATAATTTAAGGGATTTAACAGCTGTCACACCAACTATTATGCACGTAGATTGTAAAATTTCAGACCATCATAGAGGGTGATACACAGCTTACCGTTGTGTATACAGTAGGTGTAAAAAATAATTGAACACTGTCAGCATGAGAACTGTAGTGTTCACAGTCATTTTTATTGGTTTTTTAATGATATAGTTGCTTATGAGAAAACAATTGTACATGTAGCATTTGCTGCTCCGCAGGTTACCGGACGGCTGTACTTTTATTTTCGTATATGCATATTAGTTACAATGAAGGTAAGAATACCTAACGGTACACCTATGTCCGTAATGTATTGTTTACTGTAGTTCCTTTTTATTTTTCAAATCAAAATCGCTTATGAAGAAAGCATTGCTACTCTGGCTTATTGCGGCTATCAGCGTTATTCAGGCGCACGCGCAAACGCGACCAATTACCGGAAAGGTGACCGATCTTAAAGACGGTGCAGCCTTACCTGGTGTAACAGTAAAAGTTAAGAACACCAATACTGGTACTACTACCAATTCAGAAGGTACTTTTACACTGAATGTAAAAGGTAATCCTGTACTGGAATTTACTTTTGTTGGTTTTGCTACCAAAGAAGTTGCTACTACCGGTAAAGATCACATTGATATTAAACTTGGTGCAGATGAGAAAGCACTGAGCGAAGTAGTGGTCGTTGCATATGGTACCACTAAAAAAGGTTCTAACACCAGCGCATCAACGCAGATTGACAGTAAGAAATTTGCGACCAGACCTATTTCCAACATCGCCAGCGCACTGGATGGTGCAGCTCCTGGTATACAAACCAATGCAGGTAGCGGTCAGCCAGGTGATGGCCCGACCATCCGCATCCGTGGTTTTGGTTCTGTAAATGCTTCCAGCGATCCACTGTATGTGGTTGATGGAGTACCATACTCTGGTAACCTGAGCAGCCTGAACGTAGCTGATATCGAAAGTGTATCTGTATTAAAAGATGCCTCTTCTTCTTCTCTCTATGGTTCCCGCGCTGCTAACGGTGTTATTATCGTTACTACCAAAAAAGGTAAAAAAGGCCGTAACCAATTGCAGGTAAGTGTAGTACAGGGTATCAACTCACGCGGTATACCTGAGTACAGCAGAACAAATGCACAGCAGTATTATCCGCTTATGTGGGAATCATTCCGCAATTCTTTGCTGCCTAAATACTCACGGGATTCCGCCAGCAAAATTGCTTCAGGTATTATACCAATGGCATCTGGTAGCATTAAAGATAAGTTAGGCTATAACCCATTTAATGTAGCTGATAATGCTATCGTAGGTGTTGATGGAACACTGAATCCTAATGCACAACTGCTTTACCCGGATGATGTGGACTGGACAAAAGCTGTAACCCGTAATGGTGGCCGTGGAGAATACGGTTTATCATATAGCGGCGGTACAGAAAAAACTGATTACTTCGCATCATTGAACTATCTGAATGATAAAGGTTATGTGATCAACTCAGACTTTCAGCGTATCAGCGGTCGTGTAAATGTAAATACACAAGCGACTGATTGGTTCAGAACCGGTTTAAATGTGGCAGGTACTTTTGTAAAATCCAACCAAACTGACGTTAGCAGCAGTACAGGTTACGTAAATCCGATTTTCTTTGCCCGTAACATAGGTCCGATATATCCTGTATATCAACACGATGCTACTGGTGCTTATATCCTGGACAATAACGGAGAGAGACTTTATGACATTGGTGGCTCCCGTGGTCCGGGTGCTTCTCCTGGTCGTAATACAGTAGCGGAAAACTATCTGAATGATAATTCCTTTAACCGCAATGTATTAAGTGCCAGAACTTTTGGTGAAGTATCTTTTCTGAGAAATTTTAAATTCACTACCAATATCAGTGTGGATGTTGCCAACAGCAGGTCAAATCAATTCTACAATACCCTGGTAGGTGATGGCGCTCCGGGTGGATTGGCCAGCCGTACCAGTACACAGACTACCAGTTATACGCTGAACCAGTTACTGAATTATAATAGAACTTTTGACAAACATAATGTGGATGTATTAGTAGGGCATGAGAACTACGATATGTCCATGAATTCATTGTATGGCGAACGTCAGTCTCAGGTTGCTCCAGGTAACACTGAGCTGTATAATTTCACTACTACCAATAACCTGTATTCTTTTAAAAGACAATACAGAACAGAAGGTTATTTTTCCCGCGTGAATTATGGATATGATGAGAAATATTTCCTCTCAGGATCCATCCGTCACGATGGTACTTCCAGATTCTATGCTGATAATCGCTGGGGTAACTTCTACTCCGTAGGTGGTGGCTGGCGTATGGATAAAGAAAATTTCCTGAAAAGTGTAAGCTGGATCAATATGCTGAAACTGAGATCTTCCTACGGTACAGCAGGTAATGATGCTGTATTGGATGATCAGGGTAGTCCGGTTTATTATGTTTGGCAGTCTTTGTATCAATTGGGATACAATAATGCCCTGGAACCAGGCGTATTCTTTACCAAAATGGGTAATACCAGCATTCAATGGGAAGCTAACAAGAGCTTTGACGTAGGTGCTGACTTTGCTTTATTCAATAACAGATTAACCGGTAGCATCGAATATTTTACCCGTAAATCTGATAACCTGTTGTTTGAATTGCCATTACCGCTGTCCAGTGGTATCTCCAGCAAAACATCTAACGTTGGTACTATGGTGAACAGAGGTGTGGAGCTGCAGTTGACCGGTGAAGTAATGCATAAGAAAGATTTCAGCTGGACAGTTGATCTGAACCTCAGTAAATTGAAAAATGAGCTGACCAGATTGCCACAGTCTGAAATTATTTCATCTACCAAAAAACTGATGGTAGGACATTCTATCTACGATTATTGGTTGCGTCAGTGGTATGGTGTAGATCCTGCAGACGGTGCTGCACTGTACGTTGCAAATTCACCAACCGGTGCTGGTGTACGTACAATGAAGAATGGAGACATCGTTACTACCAATATCAACAATGCTAAATACCATTATGCAGGAAGCGCTATTCCTGATTTCTATGGTAGCATTACCAATACCTTTAACTACAAGCAATTCCAGTTGTCATTCCTGTTATCATTCCAGTTAGGTGGCAAAGTGTATGATGCTACTTATGCATCATTAATGAATACTGGTAGCTATGGAGCTGCTTTACATACAGATGCACTGAATCGCTGGCAGAAACCTGGCGATATCACAAATGTACCGCGTATGGATCAGGGACAGACTACCAACTTCAATGCAAGCCTTTCAGATCGTTGGTTAACCAGTGCTTCTTTCCTGAACTTCAGGTCAATAAAACTGGGATACACTGTGCCTGAAAGTTATGCCAAAGCTGCTCATATGCGTGGTGCAAATGTTTTCCTGAGTGGAGAAAACCTGGCGCTCTTCAGTGCACGTAAAGGCATGAACGTGTCACAGGCGTTTTCCGGGGTTACTTCAAATGTATATATGCCAGCCCGTATCATCAGTGCCGGTTTGAATATTACACTCTAAATTTTGAAAGAATGAAAAGGATACTATATATATTCGTTGCATTTGCAGTATCTGGCACTGTGCTCACATCCTGCAAGAAAGATTACCTGAATACATCTCCTACCGAAGCAATAGAAGACGGCGCGCTCTTTACTGATGCAAAAGGAGGATGGGCTGCGCTGAATGGTATACACAGAGCAATGTATTCCGCATATGATAACCAGGATCAGACAGGTCAGGGAACTGTAATGATTGATGCTGATATGCTGGGAGATGACCTGGTAATGACGGCTGCCGGAAACGGATGGTTCAATTCAACTTATCAGTGGACGATGCACCGCAATACCAGTGCAGCACATCTCAAATTTGTTTATTACTTCTATTACAGGATCATTGCCAATGCCAATAAGATCATTGAGCACATTGATCAGGCAAGCGGTAGTGATGCTGATAAAAACGCCATTAAAGGGGAAGCACTTGCTTATCGCGGATGGGCACACTTTCAGTTGGTGCAGTTATTTGGTAGTCGTTATGATGCTACTAAAAAACCAAACAGCCAGGATGGTGTACCATTGTTAACTAAATTCACGATTGAACCACAGCCAAGAGCCAGCGTTGAAGATGTATATGCACAGGTAAACAAAGACCTGGACGCTTCTTTAGTTAGTCTGGCAGGTTACAAACGTGCTGGAAAATCTCACTTCGATAGTTTGGTGGTATTTGGTTTGAAAGCACGTGTTGCCTTAACTATGCAGGACTGGAGCAATGCTGCAAAATACGCAGTAAAAGCCAGGACTACCAACACTTACGGCTTAATGACCAACACTGATTATGTAAAAGGATTTAACTCTGTAGAAAACAGGGAGTGGTTATGGGGCAGTTACCAGACAGATGATCAGACTACAGCTTTCAACGGCTTCTTTGCTTACATGTCTATAAACTTCAGTTCTACCAACATCCGCAGTAATCCAAAGGCTATCAATAAATTATTGTATGCCCGTTTAACTGCAACGGATGTACGCAGTCAACTGTGGGATCCAACTGGTAAGAATTTTACTGTGCCTGCTCCGAGTTTCAAAAAATTCCCTTACATGAACCAGAAGTTCGTTGCTAAAGGAGCCAGCAGCAGCGTGGGTGACGTACCCTACATGCGTATAGCTGAAATGTATCTGATTGAAGCGGAAGCTCAGGCTCAATTAGGACAGGATGGTCTTGCTGCAGATGCATTATTTGCAGTGGCTAATAACCGCGATCCTAAATATACCAGAACTACTAATACAGGTCAGGCGCTGAAAGATGAAATTGCTATTCAACGTCGTCTTGAATTTTGGGGTGAAGGTTTCCGTTTCTTCGATCTGAAACGTCAGAATCTCCCGCTTGATAGAACTAATTCTAATCACGATGCGGTTCTTGCGTTGCAGTTAATGAAAATGCCGGCAGGTGATAATCAATGGCAGTGGTTATTCCCGCAGGATGAGATCAATGCAAATCCGAAACTGGTACAGAATCCACTGTAGTATTTTAATACCATATATAAAGGGAAGGCTGATCAGCAGTAATGCTGGTCAGCCTTTTTCCATTCTCCGCTTAGTTCATCTACATAAAAAAACCTCACTGGCAATATTACCAGTGAGGTTTTTTTATGTAGATGATTATTTTTTATCCACTTACTTAATCACTTCCTTCAACTTAGCTTCCAGTGCAGGTCCTCTCAGATTGGAGGCAATTACTTTACCTTGCGGATCCAGTAAGAAGTTAGTAGGAATGGAATTGATACCATATAAAGGCACTACTGCAGAATCCCAGAATTTCAGATCGCTGACATGGCTCCAGGTAAGACCATCCTGCTGAATAGCCTGTAACCATTTATCTTTTGTTTTATCCAGCGATACACCCAGGATAGTGAAGTTCTTTCCTTTGTACTGATGATAAGCTTTAACTACATTAGGGTTTTCCTCACGGCAAGGACCACACCAGCTAGCCCAGAAATCTACCAGCACATATTTGCCACGAAGAGAACTCAGACTAATCATTTTACCGGAAGGATCAGGTAAGGTGAAATCAGGTGCTGACTGGCCAATCTTTACTGCTGCAGGCTCTTCACCACCAGCTGCATCGCCGCCACGCTGTTTGGATTTTTCCAGTTCAGCAATTTTATCTGTCATACTTTTTACCAGCACATTTTTAGGAAAACGGGTAGTAAGACCAGCAATCACTTGTTTGTGTGCGATGATCTCTTCTCCATTTCTTACCTGGCTGATAGCAAATACAGCATTGGCAGGATTTTTTGTTTTCACTGCCATATCAAAAAAGCTATTTTCAAAATCCTTTTCTTTCTTTTGCAGGCCTACTAATTGCGGTTGAAACACGCTATCAGGCATGGTGCCATGTAAGCTATCCAGCTTGCGCATTTCTTCGGTGAGTGCAATAGATTGTTTGCTGATATCGCTCATGAACTGCTGTAACTCCGCTGTAGGCTCAGAACCAGTCACTTTCACGTCCTCCAGTTTGTCCATATCACCATCTACTTTCATATCACCGGCATCTAATGCCAGCAATACAAATTTGCCATTCTGGAAACGCATGCGATACAGACCTTGTTCTGGTACCATACCTTTCAGCGTAAATTTACCGCTGGCATCTTTTACATTGGTGGAATCCACCACTTTCACATTATCCAGTGTTAATTCTTCCAGTACTACAGGGCCCAGTGGCAGATTTTTGAATTGCCCGTCTATTTTAAATTCTCCTTTTTCCTGTGGTCCGGCACATCCTGCCAGGAAAGCACCTGCGGAAATCCATAATAAGTATTTTTTCATGCTGCTATTTTTTGAACATTCATCATGCTATAATCAGTCAATATAAGCTAAATATCTGCAACGATATGTTAGCCTTTGAGTTTTTCAGCCAGCAATTCGTTGGTAAGACGGGGATCTGCTTTGCCTTTGGACAGCTTCATCACCTCTCCTACAAACAAAGCCATCAGTCCCTTTTTACCGCCTTTAAAGGCAGCTACTTTATCCGGATATTTTGCCAGCACCTCATCAATGATAGGGGAAATGTTATCTGCATTATGATCCTGTAATAAATTCAGTCTGGTAGCCACTTCAAGCGGATCGGCAGGTGATTGTATCATTTCCGGTAAAATCCGGGATGAAGCAATCGAAAAGCTGACCTTGCCACTGTCGGTGAGTGCAATTAAAGCTGCCAGGGCAGCGGGTGTTACCGGGAATTGCGCAATATCTGCTGAGTTTTCATTCAACCATGACTTTACAGGGCCCAGCATCCAGTTAGCGGCGGCTTTATATTGCGACGTTACCGTAATCAGGCTTTCAAAATAATCAGCTGTGCCTTTATCATCACAAATCACGCGGGCATCATATTCCGGTAAACCAAATTCTTTCGTGTATTTACGGATGAGTTCTTCCGGCAGCGCCGGCAGTGTAGCTTTTATGGCTGCAATAAACTCATCTGTGAGCTTAAATGGTGCCAGGTCGGGCTCCGGAAAATACCGGTAATCATTGGCTTCTTCTTTGGAGCGTAATGAAAAAGAGCTGCCGTTGGATGCGTCAAAGCTGCGTGTTTCCTGCACCAGGGTGCCACCGGCTTCGATCAGGTCTATCTGCCTTTTTACTTCATTATCAATGGCCCGCTTTACGTTGCGGACAGAGTTCATATTCTTTACTTCTACCTTGGTACCCAGGGTGGTTGCGCCTTTTAGGCGAACGGAAACGTTGGCATCGCATCGCATACTGCCCTCTTCCATATTACCATCGCATACGCCCAGGTAACGCACCAGCCGGCGCATTTCAGTAAGATAGGCATAGGCTTCGTCGCTGGTATGCATATCCGGTTCTGTTACTATTTCTACCAGTGGAACGCCGGCACGGTTATAATCCACATAACTGTTGGCAGGGTCCTGATCATGCAGCAGTTTGCCGGCATCTTCTTCCAGATGGATGCGGTTTAGCTGTATATCCCGGGTTCCGGCATCCGTGATAATGGTTACGTAGCCGCCTTTACAGATAGGTGCGGTATGCTGTGATACCTGGTAGCCTTTGGGCAAATCCGGATAAAAATAATTTTTGCGGGCAAAATAATTATCCTTTTCAATCTCACAATGACAAGCCAAACCGAGTTTGATAGCATATTCTGCCGCTTTACGGTTCATCCGCGGCAGCGTGCCGGGGTGCGCCATCGTAATAGGACTGATATGCGTATTAGGAGCGCCGCCAAAAGCTGCGCTGTCGCTACAAAATAATTTACTCTCTGTAAGCAGTTGGGCGTGCACTTCCAGCCCGATCACTGTTTCATATTTGCTATATATATCGCTCATATTCCATACTGATTACCGCAAATATATTCAAATAATGCCGTGATTTCCGGCTATTTGGTGCCAATAAATCCCTAAATTGAGATACACATCATTATTAAATTTTCTTCCCTATGATCAGCAATGCCCAGGCAAGTCAGCTTTATCAGGCGCAACAGGTTTATTTCGACACTGGCGTTACCCATCCCTATGCATTCCGGAAAACGCAGCTAAAGCGGTTGAGAAAAGGTATTGAGAAGTTTGAATCAAAAATACTGGCAGCCTTGCATGCCGATCTGCATAAACATGCGCTGGAAGCCTATGGCAGCGAAGTAGGATTTTTATATGAAGAAATAAATTATATCCTGGATGGCCTGAAACAATGGATGCAGCCGGAAGCGGTAACCTCTCCTTTTGTTACCTATCCCAGCAGCAGCCGCGTTTATAAGCAACCATTGGGGCTCACATTGATCATCGGACCATGGAATTATCCGTTTATGCTGCTGATAAGCCCGTTGGTAGGCGCTATTGCCGGTGGTAACTGCGCTATTATCAAGCCTTCTGAGATGGCACCGCATACGGCGGCGGTAACGGCGGAAATGATAAAAGATACTTTTGATCCTGCTTATATTACAGTGGTGGAAGGCGATGGCACGGAAGTGATTCCCATGCTCATGAAATTCCGTTTCGACCATGTGTTTTTTACGGGAAGTATACCGGTGGGTAAGAAAATTATGGAGATGGCAGTGCCGCATCTCACACCGGTTACATTGGAGCTGGGAGGAAAATCACCCTGTGTGGTAGATGAAAAAGTAAATATAACGGTGGCGGCTAAACGAATAGTATGGGGTAAGTTCTGGAATGCCGGTCAAACCTGCGTGGCACCGGATTACATACTGGTACATCAAAAAGTAAAAGAAGAACTGGTAGTTGCCCTGAAGGATGCCATTGTTGATTTCTTTGGAGAAGATCCCGCTGACAGCGAGGATTACGCGCGTATTATCAACACTAAAAGATTTGATACAGTAGCAGGATATCTCAAAGATGGCCATCTCTTGCATGGCGGACAATCCAACCGCGACAACCTGTACATTGCGCCTACACTGCTGGATGATGTGGAATGGTCTGACCCGGTGATGCAGGAAGAAATCTTTGGGCCTATATTACCTATCCTCACTTTTACTGATTTGCCACAAGCAATACAAGCGATCAAAAAACTCCCGTATCCATTGGCATTATACGTCTTTACAAAAAGTAAAAAAACAGAGAAAATGCTGATAGAGCAGGTGCGTTTTGGAGGCGGCTGTATCAATAATTCGTTAGTACATCTGACAAACCCTGAATTACCCTTTGGTGGCGCCGGTTACAGCGGTATGGGACAATACCACGGTAAGTATAGTTTTGATACCTTTTCGCACCAGAAAGGCATGCTGAAAACTGCCACCTGGCTGGATGTTCCGATGAAATACCCGCCGTTTAAGAATAAGTTGAAAATGATGAAGATGGTAATGAAATAAGTATGTCCCTTTGCATGAAAATTATAAATCAGCTTTGTTTAATTTCTTTGGTATTTTTATTTCCAATGTTTGTGTTTGTCCATTTCGTTTAACCGTAGCCGTTATAGTTCCTTTGATACGGTTTTCGCGATAAGCACGGGAGAGATCTTTAGTTGTTTTTATAGTATTTCCCGCCAGATCTGTTACAATATCATCTTTTTTGAAACCGGCTTCTTCGGCAGGAGAAGCGGGAGCAATATCAATCACCTGTGCACCTTCGTCATTTTCGGTATCCTGTACCTGTAAGCCGAGCTTTACAGCTTCTTCTTCCAGGTAGCCCAGGCCTTGATGGCCGCGGGGTGCAGGTGGAAAGGAGAAGGAATTATTACCATTCCCAAAAGAGGATAACGGTGGATACATTTTCCAGCTGCGGGCATTTTCTTCTTTTCTTTCATCCAGGGTAACAACAACTTTCTTTTCTTTTTTATCACGTATATACGTTACCGTTATTTTGTCACCTGGTTGGTGTTTGCCGATTGTTTCAAATAATTCAGCCGGCTCATTCATTTTTTCATCATCAACTTTAGTGATGATATCGCCGGCTTTTATACCTGCTTTATCTGCCGGACTACCCTTTGCTGTTGATTTAACGGTAATGCCGGTGGCCGCCGCTTTTTCTGTCATTACACCAAGCAATGCTTTATTCGCAGTAATGGGTATATCACCCCCCTCTCCTTCTTCGTTAAACAATTCAATTCCGCCGGGGAGCATATTGTCTTCCATACTAAAGGAATTGCCGTCCAATGGTGTAATCCTTCTGCGTAAAACGGAAATATTCGGATCCCTGAACTGGTCCACCTTTTTCCCGTTTATCAGGATATCACCGTCCTTAATTTCCACAGTTATTTTACTGTCTTTGTCGCTTTTGCGTTTGATCACAATCTCATCAAATTCACCCATTTTACTTTTGGGCGTATTTTTGGTTTGCGCGGATACCGCGCCCATAGTGAAGCAGGAAAATCCCGCCAATGTGAGGATTTGCAGTAACCTGGTCATATTGCTAGGTATTTGTTGTTTACAATTTAATCTAAAACAACAAAATTAACAGGTGAGGGAGGAAAGAAAAAGTTAAAAAAAACGGAAGACCAAAGGCCTTCCGCTACACTTTTATCAAATCATTGATTTTATTAAATCATTGCTTTCACTGCTGCAATCACCTGCTGCAATTTATCTGTTTCCTGTCCGCCAGCTGTGGCAAAGGTTTTCTGGCCACCACCGCCACCTTTTATCAGTGGTGCAACGAGTTCCTTGATAATCTTTGGTGCCTCCCAGCCTTTTTCTGCTACTAACTTCTCGTCTATGGTCAATGCTACACTGGCTTTTCCACCTACATTGGCAACAAATAACAGCACATGATCCGGGATTTCATTTTTCAACTGAAACGACAATTGTTTTAATCCCTCTGCATTGCTGACAGTGACTACCTGTCCGAGGAAATTAACGCCATTGATTTGCTGGGCTTGATTACGCAGGGTAGCAGCAAGTTGACGAACCTTTTCCAGCTCCAGTACTTCTAATTGTTTTTCCAGAGAGGCCTTGTCCTGCATCAGTGTTTCTATGGCTTTTGCGGCCTCTTTAGGGCTTTTCAGTATAGCTTTAATCGCTTTCAGCTGTTGTAGCTGTTCGTTTACAAAAGCTTCTGCTTTGGCGCCTGTAACGGCTTCCACACGGCGTACACCTGCGGCCACTGCACCTTCAGAAACAAATTTAAACTGACCCAGTTCGCCGGTAGAGCCAATATGGGTACCGCCGCACAGCTCTACACTGTAAGCCGGATCCATCACCACCACACGTACCGTGTCTCCATATTTTTCACCAAATAAGGCCATCGCACCAAGTTTCAGGGCTTCGTCCTTTGGTAATTCACGGATCACTACCGGGATATTCTGACGTATTTTTTCATTCACAATGGCTTCGATCTGTGCCATTTCCTCGTCGGTTACTTTAGCAAAGTGGGAAAAGTCGAAACGCAGGTTTTCTGCATTTACCAACGATCCCTTTTGTGCTACGTGTGTGCCTAACACCTTGCGCAGTGCGGCATGCAGCAGATGCGTAGCGGAGTGATGACGCTCAGTATCGCGGCGTTTCTCTTTGGCTACAACAGCTTTTACTGTTGCGGTGGGCTGTGCAGGCAGCTTGTCGGCAAAGTGAATGGTCAGGTTATTTTCTTTTTTGGTATCTGTTACATGGATCATTTCCTCCCCAAAGTGAAGGGTACCGGTATCGCCTACCTGTCCGCCACTTTCTGCGTAAAATGGCGTCTGGCCTAATACTAGCTGGAATTGTTCTTTACCTTTAGCCTTTACGGTGCGGTATTTCAACAGTTTGGTAGTGCCTTCCAGTTGTTCGTAACCAATGAAGATGGAGTCAGGTGTTTCGTCCAATACTACCCAGTCGCCCATATCCAGTTCGGTGGCAGCGCGGGAACGGTCCTTCTGTTCCTTCATGGCAGCATTAAATCCTTCCAGGTCCATAGAGAACCCATTTTCAGAAGCAATCAGGCTGGTGAGATCATATGGGAAACCGTAAGTATCATATAACTCAAAAGCAGTTCTGCCATCAACAGCTTTCGTAGTGGCATTTTGAATAAAGTCTTCAATCCGGCGTATACCGCTGTCGAGTGTACGCAGAAAATTATTTTCTTCTTCAAATATTACTTTCTTCACAAAATCAGCCTGCTGCTGCAGTTCAGGAAATACATGCGAGAACTGTGCTGCCAGTACTGGCACGAGGTCGTGCAACAGTGGTTTTTTTACATCCAGGAAAGAGAAGTAGTAACGCACTGCTCTACGCAAAATACGACGAATAACGTAGCCTGCGCCGGTATTGGAAGGTAATTGTCCGTCGGCAATGGTAAAGGAAATGGCCCGGATGTGGTCAGCGATAACACGGAAAGCCACATCTTTTTTATCATCTGTACCGGCGTATTTTTTACCACTGAGACCTTCTGTAGCGTGGATGGTACCCATGAACAGATCAGTGTCGTAGTTGGAGGTTTTGTTCTGCATTACCCTTATCAGTCGTTCCAGTCCCATACCAGTGTCCACGTGTTGTGCGGGCAAAGGTTCCAGTGATCTGTCTTTCAGGCGGTTGAACTGCATGAATACATTGTTCCATATTTCAATCACCTGTGGATGATCAGCATTCACGAGGGTTTTACCGTCTACCAGTTTTTTTTCTTCTTCGGGTCTGCAATCCACGTGGATTTCAGAGCACGGGCCGCATGGGCCGGTATCTCCCATCTCCCAAAAATTATCTTTCTTATTTCCTAACAGGATACGGTCTTCCGCGATATGCTGTTTCCAGAAATTATATGCTTCTTCGTCTTTCGGTAAATTTTCGCTGGCATCTCCCTGAAATACAGTTACATAGAGCTTTTCTTTAGGGATTTTGTACACTTCTGTGAGCAGTTCCCAGCTCCAGGCAATGGCTTCTTTTTTAAAGTAGTCGCCAAAGCTCCAGTTGCCGAGCATTTCAAACATGGTGTGGTGGTAAGTATCAATACCTACTTCTTCCAGGTCGTTATGCTTGCCACTAACGCGCAGGCATTTTTGCGTATCTACTACCCGCTTGCTCGCTGGTACTTTGTTGCCCAGAAAGAAGTCCTTAAATTGGTTCATGCCGGCGTTGGTGAACATCAAAGTGGGATCGTTCTTAATAACGATGGGTGCAGAAGGCACAATTTGGTGCCCTTTTGACGCAAAAAAATCCAGGAATTGCTGTCTTATTTCAGATGCTGTCATAAATATTGATACGAATTAATATGTATTTTATATCTTATAGTCGCGTTCCGCCTGCTTAGAGCTTGTTATTGTAATTCAAGCCCTTATAAAGTAGTTAGAAAATTGACATTCAAAAGGTTGATGTTTTAATCTAATTACAGTAGGTTTGTGCGCCATATTTTCCCGCCGTGTTAAAGGGAGTGCAAAAATATCGAAACCTGTATGATTATTCAAAACAGGTTGTGTTAACCGGCAAAAATAGTTATCATGGGAAAAGAAAAGCCAACATTACCCATCCATAAGTTTGTACCTCGTGAAATAAATCAGTTGTCATAGCGTTCACTGCAATATGGCGCATAAAGTATACCCTGGTGCATGAAGAAGGTTAAATATTTTTATAATACCCAAACATTAAAATACGAGAAGCTCGTAGTTTCCTTGCGGGTAAAGGTCCTGAGAATTCTCGGGTTTGTGTCGGCGGCTATCGTTACCGGGGCTATCTTTCTTTCTGTGGCCTACCGTGTGGTAGACTCTCCCAAGGAGAAGTCACTGCGCCGTGACCTGGAAGGAATGAAAGAAAAATATGACGCATTGCAGGGCCGCATGAAAGAGGTAAAAGGGAAACTGGCAGAGCTGGAAGACCGCGACAACGAAATTTATCGTGTAATTTTCGAAGCCTCTCCTATCCCCGATAGTACCCGCCTCGGTAAAATAAACCGGGATGAAGAAGCCGCTCAGCTGCAATCCTTTGCCAGCAGCGAAATCATTGCTTCTACTGCAGTATTGCTGAAAGAACTGACCAACCGGGTTAAGTCACAGGAGAAATCCTATGATGAAATTGATAAGATGGTGAAGAACAAACAGCAGATGCTGGCATCTATTCCCGCCATCCAACCGGTATCCAATAAAGATCTTAAACATATTGCTTCTGGTTTTGGTTATCGTATTGATCCGATCTACAAAACCATGAAATATCATGCCGGCCTCGACTTTGCCGCTCCCAGCGGCACACCCATCTACGCTACCGGCGACGGCAGGGTGGAAGATGCCAGCCTGAGTGATGTAGGCTATGGTAATCACGTGGTAATACAACATGGATATGGCTACAAAACCTTATACGGGCACATGTTGCGTATGAAAGTGAAAGCCGGCCAGGCAGTGAAACGTGGTGATGTATTAGGCTGGGTAGGCAGTACCGGTAAATCTACCGGCCCGCATTGCCACTATGAGGTAATGAAGAATGGCGAAAAAGTAGATCCGGTATATTTCTTCTTTAATGACCTTACACCTGAGCAATTTGACCGTATGTTGAAGATGGCCAGGTCCGGAAACCAGTCGTTCGACTAGCTTTTAGCGCTTAGCTATTAGCTTTTAGTGAGTTATAAGATTATCAAAAGTGAAAAACCGGGGCTAAAAACTTAAAGCTAAAGGCTAAAAGCTTAACTTCATCTTCGTAAAAGATATTTGTCACCTCGTTTTTTACTACGATGCACCAGCTAGACCTTTTTTCGACACCTGGAACGCCGCATCCGGCTACGGATATCGTAACAGTGCCAGCTAAAGTAAAAGCCACAAAAAAGAAGGTAGTTGCCGCGGCACCTATGCCAGGTAAAAAGCGGGGGCGTAAATCATTGAAAGAGTTATCGGAGGATCCTGACCTGATTATGGAGTTGGACAAATTAGTACTAGACAAGCAGTATTATTCAATCAGTGAAGTTGCAGCCATGTTTAAGGTGAATACTTCGCTTATTCGTTATTGGGAGAATGAGTTTGATATACTACAACCCAAAAAGAACCGTAAAGGAGATCGCCTGTTCCGCCAGGAAGATATTCAACACCTGAAATTGATTTATCATTTACTCCGCGAAAGAAAGTATACAATAGAAGGCGCCAAACAAAAGTTGAAAGAAGATCATAAGCTGGCAGCCCGTAATTTCGAAATGGTACAAGCTTTGCTAAAGGTACGGGGTTTCTTAACCGAACTGAAAGATCAATTATAAAAACATGATTATGCATTTGAAAACATTACTATTGGGTGGCTGCTTGCTGTTCTCTTCTCTGGCCCGGGCACAGAGCGGAAGCGATGCCAAGGTACTGAAGGGTAAAGTAGAGATGAAGACACTGATGAATGACCCTTCCACTAGCTGGTTCTATAAAGGGGTGAACGATTATCAGCCCAATGACAATATGCTCAATTATATCAAGGCTAATCGCTCCAACTTCAACCTGGTAGTGGTAATGGGCACATGGGATGAAACCAGCCGTCTGGTTGTTCCGCAGCTTTACAAAGTGATGATCACCGGTGGTAGCCCTGAAGAACAGGTGGTGATGTTTGGTGCAGACCAGAAATTACAAACAGATTCCCCTGTTGATTACAAAGTGAAGAAAGTACCTACCATCATTGTATTTAAGGATGGTAAGGAAGAAGGCCGGATCGTTGGAACTCCTAAAGAATCTATTGAGGGCGACTTGTCCCGCATTTTGCTGAGCAGCAGCAAGAAAGAGAAATCAGACAAGGAGTAAGTGTATTTTGTTTCGGCCTTCGGCCGATAAATTTTCTTGCTCAGGATTTTTCTGATTAAGATGATTTCACTGTTTTTTTATAAAGAAGATTAGCGAAGATAAAAGCGAAATTTCCGCTTCTGTCTTCGCTAATCTTTTTAAATTATCTCAATAATATAAAAGTAATCGGGGTAATCTTCTTAATCAGAAAAAATCCTGGGCAAGAAAATCTCACGACCGAAGGTCGTTTACGTTTACATTCGTTGAAGTAGTGGGGAGCTTCAACCCACGGGCTTCCAGCAATTTTATTACCCCCAGGTTAATCGTTTCACGCAGTGCTGTATACTGGCTACCGTCAATAACGTAGGTGTTAAAGATGATCTGTATAACGTAGGTATCTTTCGTAAAATCATTCAGATTTACGATGAAGTTTTCCAGTACATCATGATTGGTTTTTAATAGTTGACGAACGTCCTGAAGAAACAACAGCAAGCTTTCTGCGGGCGTATCTGTGCCCAGTTCCAGCTTTAACGCCACCCGTTGCTGCGTGCGCAGCGAAAGATTGTCCAGGATACTGTCTACCATCTTTTTGTTGGGTACAGTAACAAAAGTTTTTTCCAGTGTGCGGATGCGGGTGCTGCGCAGGCCTATCTTTTCAACAGTTCCCTGGTAAGCATCTACCTTAACGCTGTCGCCTACACGAAAAGGCTTGTCAAAGAAGATGATAAATGAACCAATGAGGTTTTCAATACTTTCTTTGGCAGCGAGGGCAAGGGCGGCAGCACCTATTCCAAGCCCCGCAACGATCTTCTCTACCAACCCGGTACCAAAAAGGATGCGTATGAACGCAATGGCACCCATAATAAATACAATGGCCTTGAAAAAATCGCGGAAGAAAATAATGAACTGGTTGTCGGTTTTATCGGCAGACAATGCAGCTTTCTTTCCCAGTACCAGCGCAATAAAATCAATCAGCCGCAACATAATCCAGATCACGCTCATGCTCAAAGCCAAACTGAGTAAGGTATTGGTAACATCCTGCAACGTGGCCTTTTCGTAAATATGTACATTCAGTATACGCGGAAAGGTGAACCGGTCGATGGTCAGCATGAAAGTGATCAACAGGAAGAAGTACTCCAGTGGCCGCAGCAGCAGGTTTACAAAATCCTTTTGTTCAATTTGCGGCGACCAGTGTTTTACCAGCCGGAACAGAATGGCTGCCAGTCCTTTTGACACATATCTCTTAATAAAGGATACAAACAGTAAAACACCAATCAATACCAGGTAATCCCGTACGGGGTTGTCTAAAAATACTTTGTCTAAAAACTCATTCATAAAGTAACTGCTAAATTATTCTTTTGCTGTCCAGGTTAATCAATACTACGCCAGGTTTGCTACCGGGGTTAAAGCTACCATAAGTATCCTGGATGCCCAGGGCTTTTGCGCCGTTAAATGTAGCCCATTGCAATATCTCTTCCAACGGAATTTCCGGAAAATGAGTACGAATGGTTTTTATTTCTTCCCAAACAGATAGTTGGTGGTTAGATGCCAGGCTATCTGTACCCAGGGTGATATTACATTTCAATTGCCGGAATAAGTTAATATCAGGCAGCCGGTTTTCTATGTACAGATTGGCCAGTGGGCACAGGCACCACCAGGTTTCCAGCGGTTGTTGCTGTGCAAATTGGATATCCTGTGCAGTTGTATAAGTATTATGTACCAGCAACATTTTATTTGTGGAGAAGATGGGCAGATAAGCCTCCAGGCTATTGCTACCGGTGGCCTTGAATGCACTGATATCTATGCCGAAGTTGCTGTAGAAATCCAGGAATGCGCCTGTCTTATTATTATACAGGTCATTTTCGGCCGGGCATTCCTGGTTGTGAATGCTCACGGGCGTATTGTGTGGGGTGGCTGCCAGCATGCCAAACAGCGTTTTACTTACGGAGTACGGCGCATGGGGTACAATGGAGCACTGATGATGCGGGCCGTTAATATCCCGGAAGGCCTGTAATGTTTCCATGCTGTAGGTATAACGACTATTAGCACCGGCATCTACAAAGCCTATACATTCAATAAAAGAATGATAATAGAGCTTGCCCTGCTGCTTTTGTGCCAGGGTGGCCGTGCTGTTGCAGATGTCCCCCACTGCTGCGATGCCCGAATCCCACATATCCTGCTCCGCTTTGATGATGATGGCGGCCTGGTCGCCGTTACTATTATTCCGGGATTGCATCACCTGGGTTAGGAATGCCGGGAGGCCGGTTTTCTCGGGAATGGCACCTTTCATATGAGATAATTCCAGATGGCAATGTGTATTTACGAAACCCGGACACAAAATTCCATCCAGTTCCTGTACACCATCTCCTGCAGCAGTTTCCGCTACAATGCCCGCCACTGCGCCATTCTCATCCAGAATTAGTACCTTTCCGGCGCCGAGCAAACGTTGCCCGTCAAATATATCTTTCCCCTTTAATTTGATCTGTTTCAATTACCTGGTGTTTAATTAAGTTAATGGTGTTAATTTTGCATCCCGATTAGCAGTATCATATTCCGGTTGGGCAATGATACTCAAAAGTCAAATATAATTATGATAGACAAACTGGAAGCTATAAAAGGTCGTTTCGAACAGGTATCGCTGGCGCTTACGAACCCGGCAGTGGTGAGCGATAACAAGAAGTTTGGTCAGCTCAGCAAGGAATACCGTCAGTTGGAAAAGATAGTGAAGGCATTTGATGCCTATCGAAAACTACTGGACAACATTGCATTTAACAAGGAAGTGCTGGATAGTGGAGATGATGAAATGCGTGACCTGGCAAAGGGCGAAACGGAAGAACTGCAGGAGCAGAAGGCCGCTCAGGAAGAAGTGATCCGTAACCTGCTGATACCAAAAGATCCGCAGGATGAAAAGAACGCTATCCTGGAAATTCGCGCCGGTACCGGTGGCGATGAAGCCAGCCTCTTTGCAGGTGACTTGTTCCGTATGTATCTCCGCTATTGTGAGCTCAAAGGCTGGTCAACCAGTTTGTTGAGCGAAAACCCTGGTTCTGCCGGTGGTTACAAAGAAATAGTAATGGAAGTAAATGGTGATGATGTGTATGGTACCCTGAAGTTTGAGTCAGGTGTGCATCGTGTACAGCGTGTACCAGCCACAGAGGCCTCCGGCCGTGTGCATACTTCCGCTGCTACAGTAGCGGTACTGCCGGAAGCAGAAGAGGTGGATGTGGATGTAAGGGAAGCAGATATTAAAATGGATACATTCCGTTCTTCTGGTGCGGGTGGTCAGCATGTAAATAAAACGGAGTCGGCGGTGAGGCTTACGCACATTCCTACCGGTGTGGTAGTAGAGTGTCAGGAAGGCCGTAGCCAGCACTCTAACCGTGAGATCGCTATGAAAATGTTGCGTACGCGCATATACGAAGCTGCTGTACGCAAACATGAAGATGCTATTGCCTCCAAACGTAAGAGTCTTGTTTCTACCGGCGATCGTTCCGCTAAAATACGTACCTATAACTATCCGCAGGGACGTGTTACAGATCACCGTATCGGCATGACTGTGTACAACATGGACGCTTTCATGAACGGAGAAATAAAAGATATGGTTGATGCCCTGCAATTTGCGGAAAACGCAGAGAAGCTGAAGCAGGGAAGCTAAGATAATTACGAATTACGGAGTAAAGGGTAGATAATAGCGGATAATCCCCGACTGTACCTCCCCTTTACTCCGTAATTCGTAATTAACAATTCGTAATTTTTTTTATCCCCTTGCTTACTCTTACCAAATTATCCTACATTTAATTAGCGGTCACGGCTTAACGGGAAGCCGCCCCACAAGTGAATAAACAAATTTCTCCCCTTTAAAAATCCATATCAAAATGTTAGAGCAATTAATGGACCTCGTTCGGGAACATGCACAGGGTGCTGTTGTTAATAATCCTGATGTTCCTAATGAACACAATGAAGCCGTAATAGGCGCTGCTACTGAATCCATCGCATCCGGACTGCAGCAGGAACTGGCCAATGGTAACACAGAAGGAGTACTTGCTTTACTGAGCGGCAAAGCTGAAAATGGCACTACCGCTGATAATCCGGTAGTTGGAAATATCTCCAATAACCTGGTGGATACATTGCTGCAGAAATTTAACCTGGATAAGGGAGCAGCCACCCAACTGGCCAGTTCTTTAATTCCAAGTGTGCTGGGTTCTTTGGTGCATAAAACCAATGATCCTTCCAATGGTAGCTTTAGCCTGGATGGCATTCTCAATACGTTGACTGGTGGCTCCGCACAGGGTATTAATCTGCAGGGCATATTGGGCAGCCTGTCCGGTGGCCTCGATAAAAACAGAGATGGTAAAGTGGATCTGGAGGATTTAAAAAGCCTGTTGTCTAATGGTGCACAGCAGCAACAGCAAGCTGGTACCAATACCGGCGGTATTGGTGGATTATTGAAAAACCTTTTAGGTTAATTATTCCCTTTTTACAAGGATTATTAATGCGCTTCCGCAATGAAGGCGGGCATTCTCATATGAGGCATAACCTATATGAGTTGTTTTGCTTTATATATTTTTATTGCTTGTTTATTTGTATTAATCAATCTGTTGTGAATGGAAAATAGAATTGGCAAAATATTTGTTTACAAGTTTTTCGATTAATTTTGCCAATAAGATTAATTCTAAAAAACCTTCATGCTTAAATTTATTCTGATGAAAAAAATCAATGTTCTGGTAGCTGTAGTTTTGTCTGCAACTATGTTGTTCAGTTGCAAAACCTGGCAGAGCGCAGACAATACTAAAAAAGGTGCTGTTATAGGTGTAGGTGGTGGTGCTGCCGCTGGTGCTATTATTGGCAAAGTGGCTGGTAACACTGCATTAGGTGCTATCATTGGAGCTGCTTTAGGTGGTGCCGGTGGTGCTTTGATTGGTAAGAAAATGGATAAACAGGCACAGGAAATAAAAACAGTAGTACCTAACGCAACTGTTGAACGTGTAGGTGAAGGTATCAACGTAACCTTTGACGCAGGTGTACTGTTTGGTTTTGATAAGTCAGATCTATCTGCCGTAGCGCAGGATAACATCAGACAACTGGCTACCATCCTGAACAAATATCCTGATACATATGTACGTGTAGAAGGTCACACTGATGATAAAGGAACAGATGCTTATAATCTGGGTTTATCTGAAAGAAGAACAAACAGTGTAATGACTTATCTGAAAGCACAGGGTATTGCTGCTAATCGTATCCAGGGATTCTGGTATGGTAAATCTCAGCCTAAAGTGCCAAATGATTCAGATGCTAACCGTGCTATAAACCGCCGTTGTGAGTTCTCTATCTTTGCGAATGACAAGATGAAAACTGACGCGAAGAAAGAAGCAGGTCAACAGTAATAAAAATATTAGAAATAATTATTTCTCATAAGCAGATATACATTCCCTCCTGGTTTCAGGAGGGATTTTTTATTTATCACGCTTGTTAAAGAATAAGTGGATAACGATCTTAAATACCCATACACCGGCGATAGCACCAAGGGTATCGGCTAATACGTCGTAGAGGTCGAAGCTGCGGTCTGTGGTCCAGTATTTCTGAATAAATTCTATACCCAGTCCGTAGGCTGCGGCCAGGAATACTATCAATAGTAAAGCGATATTGGTAATATGTTTTTTCTGCCAATAAATCCCCAGGCTCAGAAATAGTACAATACCCCCGAACATGCCGAAGTGTACTATTTTATCAAAATGTATTTTCTCTAAAAAAGAGCTAGAGGGAAAGTCTTTGCCGGGAAGCGTACACAAAACAAGAATCATAATGATCCAAAGTGCGGCCGGGATATAATATCTCCAGATTTTCAACATCCTACACAAAATTATAATAATTGCAATATGGTTTCCTAAAGTTGGGTCAGTAAAAAGGACAACAGGCATAGCGTAGATAACGTATAGCCTGTTGTCCTTCTCTTTATATAAAAATATTGTTGGTGTAATTATTCACCTACCAGCGCCTGGTATGCAGCAGCATCCAGTAAAGCTTCTACATCTGCAGTATTGCTGACAGTTACTTTAACCATCCAGCCTTCACCGTATGGGTCCTGGTTTACCAGTTCCGGAGAACCATCAAGTATAGGATTTACTTCATTTACAGTACCAGTAATAGGCATGAAGAGATCAGATACTGTTTTCACCGCTTCTACGGTACCAAATACTTCTTCTGCATTTACAGCTTTACCTACAGTGGTGATATCAACGAAAACTATATCGCCTAATTCACGTTGTGCAAATTCAGTTATACCGATGGTAGCTACGTTACCCTCTAATAAAATCCACTCGTGATCCTTTGTGTAACGCAGATTGGACGGAAAATTCATAATAAGTTTGATTTTGAGCCGTAAAAATACAGAAAGAATTATGATTTTGGCAGCAAGCTGCCTTTAAATTTTCTTTCTCTCGATTTTTATGATTAACCATGATTTTACTGATTTTGTTACTTTTTATAACATAATGTAATCAGTGTAATCATGGTTAATCATAAAAATCGAGAGAAAGAAAATTTAAAGGCAGCTTGCTGCCACCAGGGTGCGCCGGTTAAAAAAAGAACCATTTCTTCATTACCCTGATCTGCACGGGAACATCCTGCAGTGGCCTGTCGTGGCTATCAGTTTGGAGTGCGGCAATTTTGTCAATTACATCCATTCCTTTTATGACCTGACCAAATACCGTATAACTTTGATCGAGATGAGGACTGCCACCTGCTGTTTTGTAGACCTCCCGCTGATCTACCGGTATTTTGCGGCCACCCAGCCGCGTTTTCTCTATTTTATCCAGTTGCTCGTCCGTAAGCACTTTCCCCTGTACAATATAAAACTGGCAGCTGGAAGATGCTTTGTCGGGGCGATCCTCCCGGGCCGCTCCCAGTGCACCTTTGCGGTGGTAGAGGTCCAGCTGGAATTCCGGTGGAATAGTGTACCCCAGGTCGCCATTGCCCAATGTGTCGCCGGGGTGTGCATGTTTGGAATCCGGGTCACCACCCTGGATCATAAAGCTTTTTATGACCCGGTGAAACAGGGTGCTGTCGTAAAAGTGTTGTCTGGCCAGCTTTATGAAGTTATCACGATGCTTTGGGGTTTGGTCGTACAACCGGATGATCATGGTACCATAAGGGGTGATCACTTTAACCCTTCGGTCTCTGGCCGATGCAAAGAATACGATGGATAACAACAGGGTGCTTAGGAGTAGTAATTTCTTCATAAAAGATTTTATGCTTCTTCGTGATCTGTAAAGTAAGCTATAACATGTTCTTTCAGGAATTGTTCCTGTTCCATCATTTCCATTTTTGGAACGGGTTGTAATTCTTTGAAGTGTGGCCAGCCTTCTGCATCGTAGCCATCTATTTCATAATAACCGCTTTGGCTCAGCAAGGTACATACCGCCACATGCATCAGGTCTTGCTTTTGTTCTTTGGTATATTTCTTTTTCAGGTTATTTAATTCATTCACGCCAATAAGGAAAAGTATTGCTTCCATATTGGGCTTTTTGCCGAATCGCTCGGTAAGCATATCTTCTACTGGTTTCCAGCGCTGCGCAAAATCTTCCATGTTGTTTTAGCCTTTAGCTTGTTCTCCGCAAAGGTACGTTATACGGAAAAATATTATATAAATCAGCCGGGCTTTATTAATTTGGGGCTCGCCGGAGAATGATTGTCTGCTGGAAAATGGCCACCGTGGCAAGTTTAACAGCATTTTAACGGCCCATTCACATAGTGATAAGTTTTATTTGACCAGAGAATGTTTATTTTAGCACACCTGAAAAATTATTAGCATGGAAAATACATCGTCCGACATCCGTCAACTGAATGAAAAGATTCACCAGGCAAGTGCTTTTGTGGATCTGCTCAGTATGGAGTTAGGTAAAGTAATTGTGGGCCAGCGTTACATGGTGGAAAGACTGCTCATCGGTTTGCTGGCACAAGGCCACGTACTGCTGGAAGGCGTACCCGGTTTGGCTAAAACGCTGTCTATCAAATCTCTGTCATCGGCTATCAACGCTAAGTTTAGCCGTATCCAGTTTACGCCCGACCTGTTGCCTGCGGATGTGATAGGTACAATGATCTATAATCAGCAAAAGAATGAATTTGTGGTACGCAGAGGTCCCATCTTCGCCAACTTTATCCTGGCAGATGAAATCAACCGTGCCCCGGCAAAAGTGCAGAGTGCCCTGCTGGAAGCCATGCAGGAAAGACAAATCACTATCGGTGATACCACTTTCAAGCTGGATGAGCCTTTCCTGGTACTGGCCACTCAAAACCCGATTGAACAGGAAGGTACCTATACCCTGCCTGAAGCACAGGTAGACCGTTTCATGCTGAAAGTAGTGATCGGTTATCCTACCAAGGAAGAAGAGAAACTGATCATCCGTCAAAATCTCAATCCGGAGGCCATGACGCCTATCCGTCCTATTATTCAGCCCGGCGATATTATGGAAGCGCGTAAGCTGGTAAGGGAAGTGTATATGGATGAGAAAATTGAGAAATATATCCTCGATATAGTTTTTGCTACCCGTAACCCGGAAGAATATAAACTGGCCAAACTGAAACCGTTGATTGCTTACGGAGGTTCACCAAGGGCCAGTATCAACCTGGCATGGGCAGCCAAGGCATATGCCTTCATGAAGCGCCGTGGATACGTGATTCCGGAAGATGTGCGTAATATCTGCTTTGATGTAATGCGTCACCGTGTAGGTTTAACCTATGAGGCAGAAGCGGAAAACGTTACCAGCGAAAACATTCTGAGTGAAATACTGAACGCAGTAGAAGTACCATAGCAGCTATTAGCATTTAGCTGTCAGCTTTTAGTGTAATTCGCAATTTGTAATTCGTAATTTTTCATATGTTGGATACGGCTGAAATATTAAAGAAGGTAAGGCAGATAGAGATTAAGACGAAAGGGCTTACCAATCATATTTTTGCAGGCGAATACCATAGCGCTTTCAAAGGCCGTGGTATGTCGTTCAGCGAAGTAAGGGAGTATCAGTTCGGTGATGATGTAAGATCTATCGACTGGAATGTAACAGCACGATTCAACCACCCTTTTATTAAAATTTTTGAAGAAGAAAGAGAGCTGACAGTAATGTTGCTGGTGGATGTAAGCGAAAGCTCTTCCTTCGGCACAAAAAAGCAGGATAAACGTGATCTGATCACGGAACTGTGCGCAGTACTTGCTTTCTCTGCTATTAAGAATAATGATAAAGTAGGGGTTATCTTTTTTAGCGATGGCATGGAGAAATATATTCCGCCTAAAAAAGGTAAATCACATATTCTGTTCATCATCCGCGAGTTACTATCGTTTACGCCTAAACGAAAAGGAACCAACATTAAAGAAACATTGCGTTTCTTTAACAATGCTACCAAAAAACGCAGCATTGTATTTATGTTGAGCGACTTTCTTTCGGGCGATTACCAGGATGCCCTCAACATAGCCGCCAAACGGCATGATGTGGTGGGTGTACAGGTATATGACCAGCGTGATAAAGAACTGCCGCCAGTAGGATTAATACAGGTGGCAGATGCAGAAACAGGCGCAGTGCAATGGGTGGATACAGCTGATCGCAGGGTACGACAGTACTATGAGCAACAGTTTCTGCAGCATACACAATATTGCAAAAATGCTTTTATGAAAAGTGGTGCGGAACTGGTAAGTGTACGCACAGATGAAGATTATGTGAAGGCATTACAAACATTTTTCCTGAACAGGGCATAAGTTTTAAAGGAGAGCAAATTAAACATGTATAAACAACAAGTTATAAGGCGTATATTTTTATGTTTCTTACCGGGGTTGTTATATCCTTTTAGTCTGCTGGCACAGCATGCTGTGGAAGTAGCTGCCAAAGCAGATACCAGTAGTATCCGGCTTGGCGAGCAGATAAAACTGCAGCTCACCGCCACTATTTCAGCGGCCCAATTTAAAGACGCTAATTTTAAAGTAGTGTTTCCGGTATTACCGGATTCGCTGGATCACTTTGAAGTAATATCCCGTACCGGGCTGGATACGGCTTCCAATGCTGGTCAAAAAGTGCTGCACCAAACATTTACCCTCACCAGCTTCGACTCCGGCCATTGGGAAATACCACCCATGCGGTTTGAAGTGTTTGCCGGTGCCAGCACAGCACATGATTCTGCGCTTACATTGCCTATTGGGATAGATGTAAATACGGTTGCTGTGGATACGACTAAAGCATTCAAACCTATTAAAGCAGTGCAATCTGTGCCCTGGAACATCTGGGACTACTGGTTGTATATCGTGATTGGTGTTGTAGTGATATTACTGGCAATAGGCCTGTGGTGGTATTTCCGCAAACGACCTAAGAAAGAACCGGTAATAAAAACACCTACCGTTACACCTTATGAACTGGCTATGCATGAGCTGCAATCCCTGAAAGAGGAAAAGCTCTGGCAACAGGGAGATATTAAACAATACTATACCCGGCTCACGGATATTTTGCGTACCTACTTTGAACACCAGTTTGGCATTGCTGCCCTGGAGCAAACAAGTGAAGAGTTGTTGCGGAATATTAAACCGGTGACCAAATTAAATCAGCAGCGTGATAAGCTGCGTAGTTTACTGGCTATTGCTGATCTGGCGAAGTTTGCGAAAATGCAGCCTACGGCAGATGAACACGAAGGTTGTATGCGCCAGGCAGAAGAAATTCTGGAGTGGACAAAACCTAAAATTGAGCCTGTAAATGAAACAGTCAATGAAAAGCCTTCTGTATAAAGCCTTTTCGCAATTTATCATTCGTAATTCGCAATTGAAATAATGGATTTTTCAACGTGGAAAAATATTGAATTTGCCTATCCGGTTTTCTTGTGGCTCCTGCTGCTGGTGCCGGTGATGGTATACCTGTACTTTGCGCGGCGTAAACGTCAGCAGGGAGTGATGATGGTATCCTCCATCGTAGGACTGAAAGGCCTGCCGGTATCCTGGAAAGTACGTTTCAGGCCATTGCTGCTGGCATTGCGCATGTTGGCAGTAACCGCATTGATTGTGGCATTAGCCCGTCCGCAAACGTCCAATACATCAGAGAGTATAGATAGTGAAGGCATTGATATTGTAATGGCGATTGATATCTCCGGTAGCATGCTGGCAGAGGATCTGCTACCTAATCGTATGGAAGCCGCCAAAAAAGTGGCGATGGACTTTGTAGACAAGCGCATCAGCGATCGTATTGGCCTGGTGATATTTTCCGGCGAGAGTTTTACAGAATGTCCTATTACCACGGATCACGCTGTGTTGAAAAACCAGATCATGCAGGTGAAAAGCGGCATGTTGCAGGATGGTACCGCTATTGGTATGGGCCTGGCTACTTCGGTAGATCGTTTGCGTAACAGTCATGCTAAAAGCAAAGTAATTATTCTGCTCACAGATGGTGTAAACAATACTGGTCTGATAGATCCGCTTACCGCGCTGGAAATAGCCAAAGCATTTAAAATAAGGGTATATACTATTGGTGTAGGCACCATTGGTAAGGCGCCGTTTCCTATGCCTATGGCCGATGGCAGCGTGCAAACAGTGATGCAGGATGTGCAGATAGATGAGCCGTTGATGAAAAAGATGTCCAAAGAAACCGGGGGTAAGTACTTCCGTGCTACCAACACCGGTGATCTGAAAAATATTTATGCGGAAATTGATCAGATGGAGAAAACCAAGGTAGAAATCACCTCTTATAAACGTTTTGCAGAGCATTTCTTCGTGCTGGCAATGATTGCCCTGGGATGTATATTGCTGGAAGTAGTACTGCGTTATTCCGTATTTAAAAGCCTGCCATAGGAAGAATTACGAATTACGAATGGCGAATTACGGCCCGGAGCGATCTTCGCTTATAGCCGCAATTCGCCATTCGTAATTCGTAATTTACATTTCTGTACCTTTGGTGCTGTTCAAAATATCAAAGCTATTGCAAGCAACAGTATATAAGTCAACGGGCAGCTGGTATGTGGTGAAAACCTACACAGGGGAAATATTTCAGGCAAGGATGAAAGGTATTTTCAAGAGAGACGGAGATATTACCTCTACCAATCCTATTGCGGTAGGTGATGTGGTGGAAATAGAACCGGATGATAGTGATGCTAACGCAAAGAATGCTATGATAACGGAGATTGGTCCCCGTAAAAATTATATTGTACGCAGCTCTCCACACGGTAAAAACAAAAAACATATTGTAGCGGCTAACATGGATCAGGCGGTGCTGGTATGCACGGTGAAGGAGCCGCGTACTTCACAGGGCTTCATAGACCGATTCCTGGTAACGGCGGCTGCTTATCATATTCCGGTAATACTTGTATTTAATAAGAAAGATCTTCATAAAGAGAAAGAGGTAGAGAAGTTTGACGCCATGGAGGAGCTATACACGGCTATCGGTTACCAGGTAATGCTGATATCTGCTACCACCGGCGATGGTGTGGACGATGTGAAGGCATTGCTGAAAGATAAAACTACTTTGATGGCCGGCCATTCCGGTGTGGGTAAATCCTCCCTGATCAATGTACTGATGCCCGGCCTGGATCTGAGAACCAAGGCGGTGAGCGGCTGGAGTGGCAAAGGATTACATACTACCACGTCTGCTGAAATGTATGACCTGCCTTTTGGCGGTTGTTTAATAGATACCCCCGGTGTAAGGGAATTTGGTATTGTAGATATCCCCAAGACTGAATTGTCGCACTACTTTTTAGACATGCAACCTTATATTTCCAAATGTCAGTTTAACAATTGTTTGCACATCAACGAGCCCGGTTGTGCCGTGAAAGTAGCGGTAGAAGAGGGCGAAATAGATGTAGACAGATATGTTAGCTATGCTACCATTCTGGAAACGATCGAAGCAGAGCAGTACTGATCAGTGTTTTCCCGGTTTACCTAATTCATCCAGCACTTTTTCCGCACCCCAGTTACGTCTGGGCTGTGGACAACCTTTCTTTTGTGTACGGCAGGCAGACAGGAAAATGATAACCAGCAGGATTGCTATAGGAGTTATTTTGCGCATGTGTGTGGATTTTAGAACAGACGCATTTGTTTACCTGCCCGGCTGTTTTGTCTTTTCATTTCCTTTGTATATTGGTTGGAAGCAGGGCATCCTGTTTTCTGCGATGAGCAGCTTGGAAACAGGATGCAGCCCAATAAGAGCAGGCAAAGTATTGTTTTCATAGGGGGATATTTACCTGCAATATAACCTTTTTTTATAACGTGTGGGCGTTATGGTTGTTTAACTGCTTCTTCCTGGTACCAGGAGGCATACATGCCATAGTTTTTGGAAATCCGGTTAATCTCTCCCTTTATCAGGGTCATATCAATGTCTTTCACTTTTTTAGCAGGAACGCCGGCGTAGATGGTGCCCGGCTCCACATGCGTATCGCTGAGTACTACCGCTCCGGCAGCAATGATGCTGTTGCTGCTGATGTGTACATTGTCCATTACAATAGCCCCCATACCAATGAGTACATCGTCATCTATAGTACAGCCATGCAAAATTGCATTGTGACCAATAGAGACATTATTGCCAACAATAGTTTTTGATTTCTGATATGTGCAATGGATCACAGCGCCATCCTGCACATTCACATTGTCGCCCAGGCGGATGCTGTTTACATCACCCCGAACCACAGCATTGAACCATACCGTACAACCTTTGCCCATCACTACATCCCCTACAATAGTAGCATTGGGGGCTATAAAGCAGTCGTCAGCAATTTGAGGAGTAATCCCTTTTAACGGAATAATGTGCGCCATAATAATTTGTTTTAGTGCTTGTATTACAAATATAACAATTACTAATTAGTGGTTGTTTTCTAACTTCGCAAAGAATATAGCAGCAAGTGATATGAATAACAGGCAACTTTTTTTGCAGCATGTAGCGCAAACCTCCGATGCACCTTTAGCCCTGGAGATTGTAAAAGCGGAAGGCATGTATATGTGGGATGTAAACGGCAAACGATATCTTGATCTGATAGCCGGCATCAGTGTTTGTAATGTAGGACATTGCCATCCTGCTGTGGTAAAGGCCATACAGGATCAGGCGCAGCAATATATGCACCTGCTGGTGTATGGTGAGTTTGTACAATCGCCACAGGTGACCTTTGCCAGCTTACTCACACAACATCTTCCTGAAAACCTGGATTGTGTATATTTCACCAATTCCGGCGCTGAAGCCGTGGAAGGAGCTATGAAGCTGGCCAAACGTTACACCGGCAGAATGGAGATTGCTGCTTTTAATCGCAGTTACCATGGTTCTACACAAGGAGCACTAAGTATTCTGGGAGATGAATACTGGCGCAATGCTTATCGCCCGTTGTTACCAGGCATTCTGCACCTGGAGTATAATAATTTTGATTCCTTAAATGCAATTACTGATAAAACCGCCGCAGTTATTGCCGAAAGTGTACAGGGAGAAGGTGGTGTAATCGTACCACAACGGGAATGGATATACGCTCTTCGTGAAAAGTGTACTGCTACCGGTACATTATTGATATTGGATGAAATCCAGTGTGGCCTGGGACGAAACGGTACATTATGGGCATTTGAACAACTGGGTATTACACCGGATATTTTATTGCTGGGTAAAGCATTGGGTGGCGGTATGCCTTTAGGTGCTTTTATTGCTTCCCATGACATCATGTGGACGCTCACCAACAATCCCGTACTGGGCCATATCACTACCTTTGGCGGCCACCCGGTGAATTGTGCTGCCGGCCTGGCAGGGTTTCAGGCATTGCTGGATGAACAGCTGGTGAAAGAGGTGAAAATAAAAGAGCAAATTTTTCTGCAACACCTGAAACATCCGGCTATCAAAGCAGTGCGTTCTCTTGGCCTCATGATCGCCGTAGAATTTGAGAGTTTTGCCGTGAATAAAAAAGCAATTGATTACTGCATTGATAAAGGCGTATTAACAGACTGGTTCCTGTTTGCTCCGGAATGTATGCGTATAGCGCCACCGCTGACTATTACCCCCGAAGAAATTAAATGGGCATGCAGCGTGATTTGTGAAGGGCTGGATAAATTGTAGTATTTAAAAGAGATGAAGTAGTAATAATATTTCTGCATCATCTCTTTTAAATATTACCAACTTTATTTGTGGAGATGAATATTTTATGTGGGAATTTTATGTTGTTTTTACGAATTTAATCTGCTCATTTTTAGTGTTACCTGCTTGGCAAATAATTCAATGGCATCATGTTCCAGCCACGCTAAATAAAAATAATATTCTCCCAGGTCTGTTACTTCATGCAGATTATTATTTCTCTCAAATCTTCCTCTGTAAAAAAGATCCAAAGTGCTGCTTTCAGCTGTTCTGGAGGGGTTTATGGTGAAGTTGGTAATCGTAACCTGGTAAAATTCCACGATGATTTTATAATCATCATTAACGAACCGCAACTCAAGTGTTTTTTGAGTGGCGTCATGCTGGATTTTAATACACTCGTAATCGTTATGAAGATCGTAAAGCGAACCATTAATCTCTCCGCTCATGATACATTCAAACAGCGCGGTATGCGTAACGTCTTTCATAATGCAGGTTAAAACTGTAATTTAAAGCTACCGAATACGCCAAAACGTTTACTGGCCGGTTCATCTGGCAATGCTGTCGGAGCTACTCTCCAGACAAAATCGACACGCAGGAATTTGAAAATATTTTCGATGCCGGTACCTACTTCCAAATAAGGATTACCCTGTAATGTTTTGAAAGGATAACCATTGTTAAAGTTCAACTGTTTATTAGCTTCAGATAAAGAACCAATGATACCTTTTGCGGTCCAGAACTGACGCCACTTCAGCTTTTTAATTAATGGAATGTAACCAAAGATACCGTTGCCAATAGTATGTTCTACGTTGAAACCTGCATATTGATCGCTGATAAACTCAAACCGGTTCATCATGTTAAATGCATATTTATTATAGTAGTAGCTTTCATTACCAGGATGTACTTCCAGGGAAGTATAAGGAAGGGTACCAAATATTTTTCCGCCGTATATGTTGTAATAGAAGGAACCGAATGGCGGCAGCTTAACGTAATCGGATACACTGAGCCCCATCCGCTGATATTGCTGGCCACTGTTAGCAACATTAGGAATGCCAACTGCATATTTTACTTCTACTATTGGATATTTACTGCCAAGACTGATACGATAATAATCACCTTCCAGGAACTCTTCGTGGAAAGCGTAGCGTAATTTCAATTCCACCTCCGTATTGGTTAATGGATCATTACCATTAAGCTCTTTTGGGTAGAAGGCGGTAGTGGGTAATGGTGCATATGGCATTATCTGTTTATGCACCAGTGTTACCTGGTGAGAAAAACCGCTGTAGTATTCTTTGAAAAATTCAACGCGTTTTTCATCTACCATTAAAAATTTTTGTATAGTACCGCTTTTTCGTATGGCCAGGCTAAAAATATTATCCGTACCTACTTCATCATAATAATGGGTTCCATTATCGAGATCTCTGGTATACGCACCATATAGAAACATGCGTGGATGCCTTTGCAGTAGCCATAAAGCAGACATCTTGCCTTTATAGACATGATCTTTAAAACCATAAGCCAGGTAGCCGTACAAGTAAAGATCCTTATTGAATTTTTTTGTGGTTCCCATGTCCAGGCGTAAACGGAATCCTTCCAGCCTGTTTTGTGAAAACAGGTAATAGTAAGGTCCCCATTCTATTTTTCCAAATGGTTTATAGCCGGTAGCCAGAAAGCGGATAGTATTGGAATAAGTCCGGAAGAGTGGCATCTTTTGCAAGGTGTCTACCATCTTGTAAATGCCTTCTTCATTTTTACTGAGGTCTTCCGGCCGGTTATCCATCCAGAAAGAATCTTTGCGAATGCGTGCGCTGTCGAGTACTACTATATTCTGTGGATATTGTTTACTACCGAAGATATTGGTAGCAGCGGTATCATTGGTTATTACATCATTATAGGTCGTAGTTTTCCGGCCAATGAAATCGAGGGTTTTTCCCGGTCGCGGACTGGGTGCCCAGAAATCTGCAATGAATTTATCTTTATACAAAAACCAGCTACTATCCTTTAGTTGCCGGAATTCCTGTACCATGCTTATTTTGCGAACAAAGTTGATATTAGCATCCTGCGGCACTGATAGTGTCATCTTTTGCACAGCATAAGTGGTATCATGTACCCACAGATCACCGATAAAAGTATTTTCTCCTTTTCGTTTAGGCGTAAAGTTTAGTTTGATAAATCTTTGCCCGCTTACATATTGGGTATCAGCAATTTTATAATCATAATAAAATGCACCATTATGATGAATCGGGCTGGCAAACTGTTTATCAAATACCGGGATAAAATTATCATACACGTTAATGTTCTGGTACATACCGCCCAGGAACTTGGTCACGCTTTCATTGTCTATGCCTGATGTACGTGCAGCCTTGATAATTTCTTTTGTTTTGCGCGGATTGGCCTGATAGTAGTAATCCGACAAGGATTCCGTTAAGAAGATGGGTAGAAATGGTTTGTCTTCAGAGGTGCTGTCGATGTTATTAAGAATAAAGGCGAACGGTTTGGTGAATCGGTTTTTCCCCAACTTCTCTTTATTCAGATTTTTCATATCCAGCTCCAGTTTATTATAAACTTCGTATTTATAATTATCCAGGCGGTTATAATTGTTCTCCGGCTTATGCTTTATAATTTGTTTGAGCAGTATCAACGCCCAGTTTACGCTGGCTTTTATTTCATAAGTTTTCAGGGAAACGTCTGAGCGGGTGACTTCAAAATTAATTGTTTGCTCTTTTAATGTCTTGTTCACCGGCAGCTTAAGGATGTAATACCCCATTACCCTTACGAGTAGTGAATCGGAAGGGATAACATTTAATTCGAACGAGTATTTCCCTTCTGCATTGCTAACCATACCTGTTTGGGTACGAACAAACTGAAGAGTGGCGAAGGGGATGATTTCCTGTGAGTGCGCGTCCCTTACCACACCGCTAACCTTGTACTGCTGCGCCATCAAACCTGAACAACAAACGCTTACGCCGATGATTATTGCTAATATTCTTTTCCAGCCAACCATATTTGACAACAATATTATAGCATTTATAGCTAATCTGTATCGACGCTTTCCTCTAGGTAAGGTAGTTATAACAAAAAATTATATTTTGGAATTTGAATATTTCTATTAGCTTTGTACTGCAAAGTACTTTTTTAGTATGACAGACCAACAACATCTGCAAGCATTAAGCGACATTAAGCGAATCATGGAGCGTAGCAGCCGCTTCATATCCCTGAGTGGATTAAGTGGCATATCCGCCGGCATCAGTGCCCTGGTAGGAGCAGCCATTGCCCGCAACTGGCTGGTAGATTATTATACCAGGTGGGAAAAAACGGGTGCTTATAATGACGCGGATTACGCCTCGCTGAAGGTTCATTTAATAGCATTAGGATTATGTGTGATGGTGGTGGCATTATGCGGCGGTACTTTTTTTACCTGGCGCAGGGCAAGGAAAAACAAGCTCTCTATCTGGGATGTTACAGCGCGTAAGGTGTTGTTTAATGTGGCGATTCCGCTGGCAGCAGGGGGCGCTTTTATTGCCGGTCTTTTATACAATCACCTGGAACCGTTAGTAGCCCCAACCTGTTTGGTATTTTATGGATTGGCGCTTATTAATGCCAGTAAGTATACTTTGCCTGATGTGCGATATCTGGGTATTTGTGAAACTATTCTCGGAATAGTTAATCTTTTCTTTTTGCGTAAAGGCCTTTATTTTTGGGCCGTAGGTTTTGGCCTGCTGCACATCATTTACGGCGCATTAATGTGGTGGAAATATGAAAGAAAAGGAAGCTTTCAATCAATAGCATGAATCCGATAGGCAACTTAAATAAGATATTCGAAAGTCGTATACGCCTGGGCGTTATGAGTATATTGATGGTGAATGAAGAGGTTAATTTCAATGACCTTAAGCAAATGCTGGAAGTAACAGACGGCAACCTGGCTTCCCACCTCAATACACTGGAAGAAAACGGCTATCTGAAAGTTCATAAAGGCTTTATTGGTCGTAAAACCAATACCACCTATGTTATTACGGCCGCCGGTGAGAAGGCTTTCAAAGGCCATCTTGCCGCGCTGGAACACATGATAAGATTCACTAAATAAATTTTTTTTGTCTTTTTACTTTGAAATACAAAGTACTTTTAAAAACAATTACCATGGAACCTTCAACTAATGAACCGCTATCTTTCTTAGACCGTTACGCCTACGCTATCAAGGCGATGATTATCCTGATAATGATATTGGTACTCCTGATACCCACCACCATGATCCAAAGCATCATCTGGGAGCGCCGCGACAGGCAGCAGGAAGCTACCAAAGAAGTGAGCAGCAGGTGGGGAAATGAGCAAAATATTACCGGTCCCGTACTCGCCATTCCTTATAAACTGGCGGAAAGCGGTGGAACTTCTTACGCCTACCTCCTACCGGAAAACCTTAAAATAAACGGCGAGCTACTTCCCGAAAAACTCAAAAGGGGTATTTTTAATGTTGCAGTGTACACCGCTAAGCTGCAACTGAGTGGTACTTTCACCAGAGACGCGCTCTCAAAACTCAATATCTCTTCTTCCGCCTTCGATTGGGAGCATGCGTCTTTACTCATTGGCATCAGCGATCTCCGTGGCATTGATAACCAGGTGCAAATGATGTGGAACGGCAAGCCGTATTTGTTTAACCCGGGCGTGGTCAACAGCGACCTGTTCAGCAGCGGCATTCAAACACCGGTAGCGCTCAACCCCAGCGATACCGGTGCCCTGTCTGGCAATTTCACCGTAGACCTTGGCATAAAAGGTTCCGGCAGAATAAGTTTTTCTCCCGTTGGCAAAACTACTACGGTGGGCATTAATTCCAGCTGGACAAACCCCAGCTTTGATGAGGCTTTTCCACCAAAGACCCGTCGTGTGGATGATAAGGGATTTGCCGCTACCTGGCAGGTACAGCACCTGAATCGTAATTATCCGCAAAGCTGGACGGGCAGTCAATTCAACATTCATTCAGCAGATTTCGGCATCAAACTATTTATGCCTGCCGAAAGCTACCAGCAGTCTATGCGTGCGGTGAAATACGCTATACTGATCATCGGATTAACTTTTTTTATATTTTATTTTATTGAACTGTCACAGCGCCGCGCCCTTCATCCATTGCAGTATGCCCTTATAGGCTTAGCCCTTTGTATCTTCTACACCCTGCTGATATCTATTTCAGAACAAATTAACTTTATTATGGCCTACATTATTGCCAGCGTACTTACCATCGGTCTGATTATTGCCTATACAGCCGCTGCATTTAAGAGCAGCCGTATTGCTGCAGCGATTGGTGCTACACTTGTACTGCTTTATGGATTTATTTATGTCATTATCAGTGCGGAAGATCAGGCGCTGCTGATGGGTAGCCTGGGACTATTTATCATCCTGGCCCTGATGATGTATTTCAGTACCACCATTAAATGGGATAAATTGGGACAAAAAAATATCACTACAAACGAATAAACGAACATGGGAAATTCTTATATCAGCAAACGGTTAGCCAGCTTCGGGTACGCATTCAGTGGCATTGCAGCATTTCTGCGCAGCGAACCACATGCACGCATACACGCAGTAGCCACAATAGCTGTAGTGGCAGCCGGTTGCTGGTATAAGTTAGCAACACAGGAGTGGATCTGGATAGTAATGTCGATTGCCCTTGTATGGACTACGGAAATGTTTAATACAGTGATAGAAAAAATGATGGATCACTTATCGCCACAGCACCATCCTAAAGTAAAATTTATCAAGGATGTAGCTGCGGGCGCAGTACTGGTGGCGGCAATAGCAGCTGCTATTATCGGAGCCTTCATATTTATTCCCTATATCTTTTAATCATCTGTTTAACCCCTTTACTATTTAATCTTATAAAAATAGCCGTATGCAATTGAAGAGAACCGTCCGATTTTTACAACACCGCATAAGCCGCTCCCGGCAGCAATATACGCTGTATGCTTCTGTGTTATTCAGTTTATCGCTGTTACTGTGCCGTATTATTCACACCGGTAGTTACCTGCGTGCATCGTTGGTATGGAACCTGTTCCTGGCCTATGTTCCTTTTGCAATTACCCGTTGGATGGAAAAACATCCGCAGCAGATCCGGAACCGCTATAGCTGGTATAGTTACTTCATTTTATGGTTGCTGTTTATTCCTAACGCGCCTTATATTCTCACGGATCTGTTTCACCTCTTTGATGGTGGCGTACCGCTTTGGTTCGACCTGTTCGTAATTTTCTCTTTCGCCTGGAACGGCATGATGCTGGGATATATTTCTATTCGTAGTATGGAGAATATGTGGAGCCAGCGTCACTCACGCTGGCCTGTATGGATGTTTACTTTCCCGGTAATGTTCCTGTGCGGTATGGGTGTTTATATTGGCAGATTCCTGCGTTATAATAGCTGGGATGTGATAAAGGACCCGCTTACGTTGTTGGGAGATATGAGAGATATTTTCTTTCATCCCTGGGAAAACCGCAGTGCCTGGGCTTTCACTATCTGTATGGGCGTTTTCCTCAGTTTGATGTATCCATTGGTGAAGAAACAAAATGCTTAAGCGAAGGTTGTCTTACTCAGGATTAGACTGATTTTTCTGATCAGGCTGATTTTTTTCTGATGATTTTATAAGATTAAAAAAGATTAGCGAAGATTAAAGTGGATATTCTCCTCTTTAATCTTCGCTAATCTTTTTTAATCTTATAAATTATAATCGTCTAATCAGAAAAATCAGTCTAATCCTGAATAAGACAACCTCCGTTAAAAGTCAACTCCCATTCCAAAATACCAGATAGGACTTCCTCTGAAAAATGCTACTGCAGGCCATCCTGCATCTGCGCGAAGGAAGTAGCCGGCAATGGTAGTACGGGCACCAAAACCATAACCACCTACAAACGGCCCAAGGAAGCCTTCTTTTACGCGGGTAGTTACACCAGACGTCTGATCAGTGTAGTTGGTATAATTGGCATCTTTAAAGCTTAGTTTCTCATTCCATGCAGTTCCTATATCAATGAAGGATGTTACCTGGAAGTTGCGCAGGAAGGCAGAGTTGATAGGCTTATCAATGAAGGTAGCAAACACCGGCAAACGAAGCTCCGTATTCAGCAGCATCACATTATTACCATTCTTTGCATTTTGTTTATATCCACGCAGGTTTTCAGCCAACGTCTGATAAGCATAGTTTGCATTTGTATTTACCGGGTTGTTCAGATTGATCTGTGGGTTTAACCAGTTGTCTATACCACCCAGGTAATACAACAGCTTGCGCGTACCCCACGACATATCCATGGCGAAGCGGGTAGCCCAGATAAAGTTGCGGTAGATTTTTTCATAATGGCGTATATCCACACCCATGTTATAAGTAAATCTGCCACCACCTGCTGCAGTTTTTCCATTAAACACCTCATTTAAACCGCCATTGGTCAATTGTGAGTTGAAGTCCCCGTAAACTTTATAACGGGTACCATTCCATATGTTGATGGCTGGATTAATGGTATTATCATACACATACTCCAGGCGAAATAAAGCGTAGGTTTCTTTAAAATCAGGAGATATTAATGATGCCCGGTCACCGGCCTGTTCTATCAGTTTATCTGTACGGATACCCGCTTGCAGGCGGATGCTTCTTACCTGGTCAAAAGGATAACGCATTTCTCCCTGGTAAATATTGGTGATGAGTTTAGTCGGAGAAAAACGGCCACCAGTGGAGTCTGCAATGAATATACCGTTGCTCTTATCTACTTTGCGGTAGTAAGTAAATTTATAATCAAACCTTTTCTTCAGGTAAGAGGTACTAAAGAAGTATTCAGACCCTTGCAATGAAGATGGAATACGGAATCCGCCATTGAATTTCAGGTCTTCAAACAGATCGCTGACGCCTATACGAATTAAGCCATTAATAGGATCAGTAAGACGGATAGGGCCGGAAGGCTGACCCGTAAAAGGCTGATATTTATTAATAAGTACAGAGTTATCCAGTTGCAGGATCAGGTAATCAGATGCAAATTTGAACTTATACGGGAATAGCTTGGATTTTTTAAGGGTTTGTTCCTCATCTTTCTTCTTCTCAAATAATGCTGGCTCTTTCAGGGCTACTGCGTTGGTATCTGCCGGTTCATTACCAAACTCATTCTGGAAGAAATTTGGATGAGAAGTAGTATCCTTCAGCGGAGACAGATAGGTAGGCAGTCCCTGACGGAGGCTATCTGCATGCATCTGCGCTTTCCTGAAATTGGTAGGTCGTGCAGTGATATTTCTTTTCTTCAGCACGTTGGTATCTACCTTTAACTTCATCAGGCGTTTGATATCTGCATACTGCACTACTTCCGATACTTCTCCTTTTTCGCCGGTGATCCTGGATTCCTGGATACCATAAGGATAGTTGGAAATAGGGAAAGTATAGGTAGAGTCGTTGGTAATAACAACAGCTTCCACAGAGTCGGGCGCAGTGCTGCCATAGGCCAGCAATGCAGAGTCCAGCTCTTCTTTTTCAGGGTTATGCAAAATTTCTGCTCCTACATAAAACAGGGAATCCACTCCGGCACTCTGCGACTTGAAGAAGCCGGCATAACGGTTACGTATACCATTGGCGTCTGAAACAAAGGTGAAGTGAGTGGTATTGTATTGCATAGGCAGTCTGGCGTTACCGTATTTAAGATCGGTCAGCTGAGTGATCTGTTTTTCAGCACTCTTATTCCAGTTATCTACCATGAAAATGTTGAAAGGTCTGTTCATGAGAGAAGTATCACTTCCTCTTCCTTTAGGCGAAGGCCTGTTGGAAGAATAGATGATACCGCTTTTGCCCGGGAAAGCAGCAAATGAGGGGTCCAGATCGTCATACACATCGTTGGTGATCTGTTCTGTTTTTGAATTGCTGATGTTGTAAGTGAAAATATCAGTGTGTCCGTTTTTAATGGCAGACAGCAACAGCGTATTTTCCTGTACCGGCATATATTTGAAATCTACTACCCTGTCGAATTGGTTGAGTTCCAAACGTATAGTCGTACGGGTTATCAGGTCGTAGATCATCAGTTTGGTCTTGCCTTCGTGTTCATATATTATTGCCAACCTGTTGCCTTTAGTGTTCCAGGCAAGTTGAGGATAATTAGGATCTACCTGGTTGGCCAGCTGCATAACACCGCTGTGCAACAGTACTTTGGGCTTGTTCCATCCCAATTGGATTTCTACGCGGTATACCCCTTTTTTGAACTCCACGACCGCATAGGAGTTGTTTTTTGGATTGGCATTAAAGCGGTAAAAATCAGATTTGCGATTTATTTCCTGGGCTACGATAGTGCGGCCTTTGGCAGAAGTTTTCCTTCTGCGGTTATCTTCAGAGAATCTTTTCTGATAAAATACAAAGAAGTCTTTGGTTGCTTTTTTCGGGGTTTGATTCAACACCTGCTCAAAACCTTTTTTGAGGCCACGGTTAATACGGGTGATATACATGAGATAGGGTACCGCATCTTTTCCGTATTTGCTTTCCACATAATACCAGAAAGCCTGACCCGCCAAAAAGGGGTGATCGTAAGCCAGCTGATTAAAGTTATTGTACTTACCGGAAAGTAAAATTAGTTTTAGCTCCTCGTCCTGTTGGGCAGTCCAGTTTTCGGCTGCGTAGCCAATAAAGCCATCTGTAAACCATTTAGGGAAATCTATTAAGGCAGCATTACCGGCAAATTCGCCGATATCTTCTCCAAACAGCAGTGTTTCCAGCATGATGCGCGCAATGCCCTGGCGTATTTGCCGGCGGAGGTCTTCATGGTTGCCATCAAAATAAACGATCATTTTGTTACCTACCAGTTTTGTTACGCCACCTGTGTTTTGCCACTCCAGTCCAATGCCGATATTGGATTGCTTCATCTCCCCGAAGCTGTTATAGACCACAATATTAATGCGCTGACGGGGATTGGATTCCATGAACTGTTCCAGTTGGGGCAATTCCTTTTCGGCTAACTGGGCCGCATATTTCCCGAGTTCCAGCCCGTTTTGGCTAAAATAGGTATTGAAATGGCGGCTTTGATAGTATCTCCACTTAAAATTTTTGAACTGCACACGATTTTGTCCGAATTCTACGGTGTTAGTTTGAGCCTGAGATACAATCGTTCCAAGTAATAGGGTACCGTGGAATAATAACCTGGTAATAAATCTGTTCATACAGAAAGTATTGATAATATTGTGATCTGTTTTAAAATTAGCCTAAAAAAATCGGGTAACAATGATTGAAATACAACAATTCACTTTTGGTCCTCTGCAAGAAAACACTTTCCTCCTTATTAACGGTAAAAAGGAATGTATAATTATAGACCCCGGATGTTATTTTCAAGACGAAAGAAAAGAATTATTACAATATATACAAACAGAAGGATTAAATGTTATAAGATTACTGAATACGCACTGCCACTTTGATCACATATTTGGGAATAAACTGGTGTCAGATACGTATAAAGTGCGTCCGGAGATTCATGAGCTGGAACAGATGGTGCTGGATCGTTCCCAACAGGCGGCAGCCATGTATAACCTTCCTTTTGAGCCTTCTCCCATGGCAGGTCGCTACCTGGTAGCAGGAGAAAAGATCCTTTTCGGCACCGATGAACTGGAGGTATTGCTTACCCCTGGCCATTCTCCGGGTAGTGTATCTTTCTATTGCGCCGGTCAGCAGTTTGTGATTGGTGGCGATGTGCTGTTTTACCAAAGCATTGGCCGTACAGATCTTCCCGGTGGCAATCATATCACCCTGTTGCGCAGCATCAGGGAAAAGTTGTTTGTATTGCCGGATGAGGTAAGGGTATTCCCGGGCCACGGACCGGCTACTACCATTGGTTTTGAAAAGAAGCATAATCCGTTTTTGCAGGAATAGTACCGATCATTTAATAAATCTGCCTATCACCGGAAACCGGGCAAACTCCTTCTTCTCCATCCGGAAAATAAACCAGGCGTATGCTGCAAATAAAGCAGTAGCCACTGCGAGGGGAAGGGGTTTGAGGGCATAAATATCACGGGGCGACAGTACGGTGGCGTTGAGCCAGCCGAATACAAAGTAAATAATAACGGCCAGCCCTATGTAGGTGATGAGTTTAGGCAAGTGGTACGGAATAGGATAATATTTTTGTCCCCATACATAACAAATCACCATTTGCACGAAGTAACATACCATAGTGGCCAGTGCGGCGCCATAATAGCCCATTACCGGTATCCACCAGTAGTTCAGCAAAAAGGCCAGGATGGCTGTTATGATAGTGATCACCGCCCCTGTTTTGGTACGATCCGTTAATTTAAACCAGATAGTGAGGTTATAATAGATGCCGAGGAACATATTGGCCAGCAGTAATACCGGTACAATGCGCATGCCCTGATAATAGAAAGGTACCCGCAGGAATGCCTTCCAGATATTGAGGTACAGGCTCACAAACAGGAACATAAAGCAGAGCATGATCACAAACAGCTTCATGATCCGGGCATACATCTTTCGTGGATCTCCGCTCTCTGCCTGCTTAAAGAAGAATGGCTCCGCACCTAACCGGAACGCCTGTATGAACATTGTGATCAGGATAGCGAGTTTGTAATTGGCACTGTATAAGGCAATCACTTCTTTTTTGGATTCCATGTCATTACCCGGCAGGAACTGGGGTAAAAACCAGGCCCTGTCAAAGGTTTCGTTTACCATACCGGCCATTCCCACTACAATCAGCGGCAGGGCATAATACATCATTTGTTTCCAGAGCCTGATATCAAATTTCCATTCAATGTTGCGTATCTGGGGCAGGAAAAGCACCAGTGTTACAGCACTTCCCAGCATGTTGCTCAGGTAAATGTAGCCGGTCTGGTCGCTGCCACTATGCAGGTCGGGCAGCCAATGAACGCCTGCTGCATATAGCTTTGGGCATATTACGAGGAAAAAGATATTAAAAAAGATAGTAGTAACGATACCGGCTACACGAACCGCAGCATAGCGCATAGGCCTGCCTTCCAGGCGCAGCTGGGCAAATGGGATAGCGGTCAGTGCATCAAAAGCCATCAGCAATACCACATACGTATAATAGGTAGGGTGCCCGTTCAGCCCGGCCAGCTCGCCGGCATAGGAGTTGATAACGGGTGACCGCAGGAATAGCAGAAAGATGGTGATGCTGATAGTAGACAACAGCAAGGAGATGGTAGAAGTGCCTAGTACATGGGCTTTATTCTCCTTTTTCGCAAAACGGAAAAAGGCAGTCTCCATGCCATAAGTGAGCACAATATTGGCAAAAGGGATATAGGCGTATACGTTAGACATCTCCCCAAATGATCCCCGGGAAAGAATAGTCAGATAAAAAGGAGTAAGGAAATAATTGAGCAGCTTGCTCACTATATTACTCAGCCCGTAATAAACCGTTTGTCCTGCCAGTTTCTTGATGCTCAATGCTGTATATTTTTATGCAAATTACGAATTACGGATTTGCGGGGTGATTTATTAGTGAATCTTCCTGCTATGCCGTTATCCGGGATCTGTAATCAGAAGAATATGTTATTCATAGTCGCCGCCATCTCTGCGCTGCCGTTTTTTGTCGGATAGCCGCTTTTTGAACTGTATCCTTTTTTCCTTCACGGCTTTCGATGGCCGGGTAGGTACCCGCTTTTTACGGGGTATGAGTGCTTTGTTGATCAGGTCATTTATTTTATAAATAACCTCGTGTTTGTTGCCCAGCTGGGTGCGTTCGGTTTGCGACTTCACCAGCAGGATACCTTCTGCGTTGATGCGGTTGGACAGTTTTTCCATCAGCACCGTTTTTTGTTGCGGGGTTAACAAGGCAGATGCCATCACATCAAAATAGGCTTCTACCATGGTTTCCACCTTATTCACATTTTGCCCGCCGGCGCCGCCGCTGCGGGCAGTGCGGAATGTGAGTTCGGTGGTCACATCTATATTCATGTATGTTTATTTTTTAATATAATAAAATGTATTTTGGAAGGGCAATTTATTAAAACTGTAGTTAATACCGCTATTCTATGTTCATTTTTACTGATTCACAACGCACTGTGCTTAAAAAAGTATGGAGAGAGAATTTTATTTGGGGAGAGTTACGCTGTGCCGGCCGGATTTTCGTATAGCTGTTCCAGTTATAAAGCATATGGAATAAGATAAGTGCCTTTACTATCCTGTGTAAGTGAAACAGGGCTATCATTTAGTTGTATGCCGGATACTGCCGATCTGCAACAATCAACGCTCTTCATTTGATATATTATTTTATCTACGTAAACTTTCCCTTGTATTGTAGTGCTTAAAGTGGTAGGGCCGTAAAGTCTGCCAACCATTATTGCACTTCTACTGACAGTATCAATCACCTGTTTTACGGGTAAGGAAGTATCTGCATTTTTTATTTTGATGCTATCCAAAGATATTTTAGCATATGGGCCATATACCAGATCATGGTCAGTGCCGGGTTCTACCAGCTTAAAGTTAAAAGTTGGGATAATATACTCATCACTGCATAAAACTCCATCACAGGCTTTGTTGTGTTTGCAGGAGGCGAGTAATGTTGCTGCAATAAGGCTACAGAAAAATAAACGGAGCATAGAAAGAGATTTTGGTACTGTGTAACGGGAGGAAACCATAATTGTTACAGGATTCAATGATTTCCCTTAATTTCCCACTGTTAAAAACAGCAGTAAATGAGGGCAGTTATACAACGTGTTGCACAGGCATCTGTTACAGTAGATGGTGTGGTTACCGGTGAAATTCAACAGGGTTTGCTGGTATTACTGGGTATTGAAGATGTAGATACTACAGAAGATATTACCTGGTTAAGCAGCAAACTCGTAAACCTGCGAATCTTCAATGACGACGCGGGTGTGATGAATGTATCTGTAAAAGATATTCACGGAGATATCCTGCTGGTGAGTCAGTTTACATTACATGCTTCTACTAAAAAAGGGAACCGTCCTTCGTATATCCGTGCCAGTAAGCCTGATGTAGCTATTCCTTTGTATGAAAAAATGATTGCACAACTGGAGCAGGATTTGGAAACCACTATTCAAAGGGGAATTTTTGGGGCAGATATGAAAGTGGCTTTGCTAAATGATGGTCCTGTAACCATCATCATTGATTCACATAACCGGGAATAAGGCACACGCTATCCTGTCAATCCATTATCTTTAGTAAACAAAAATTTATCCATGACCATTCAGGAAGCCCAGGAAAAAATAGATAACTGGATCAATACCACTGGTGTGCGCTATTTCAGCGAACTCACCAACATGGCTATCCTTACAGAAGAAGTGGGCGAAGTGGCCCGCGTAATGGCGCGCAAGTATGGGGATCAGTCTTCCAAAGAAGGCGATACAAAAATATTGCTGGCAGATGAACTGGCAGATGTGATGTGGGTACTGCTTTGTATCGCCAATCAAACAGGTATTGATATGACCGTAGCACTGGAAAAGAATTTCGAGAAGAAAAATATCCGTGATGCACACCGGCATCATAATAATCCCAAACTAAAGTCATAATGCAGTGCACGCTTTTTGTGTCCTGTTGTTAAAATGTCCGCTATGCAAAAGACGGGAAAGGTAAAAATGATCTGGCAGGTGCTGAAGCAGTCCGGCAGCGACTTTATAGACGATAAAGTGCTGAAATTAGCCGCTGCACTGGCTTACTATACTATTTTCTCGGTGGCTCCCATGTTAATCATCATCATTTTTTTATGTGATTTATTTCTGGGTAAGGACGCAGTAGAAGGCAATATTTATGGGCAAATAAGTGGATTGGTGGGCAATGATGCTGCCATGCAGATACAAGCTATGATACGCAATGCTACCCTCTCCAATGATATGAACTGGGCTACCATGGTTGGTTTTGTAACCCTTATTATTGGTGCTACCGGGGTTTTCGCGGAAATACAGGACTCTATTAATTACATCTGGCGACTGAAATCAAAGCCTAAGAAAAACGGATTGTTGCGCATGTTGTTGAACAGACTTCTCTCTTTTTCGCTGGTGGTAAGTATGGGCTTCATCCTGCTGGTATCCTTAGCCATCAATGGTTTGGTAGAATTATTCAAAGCAGTTGTTACCCGCCTGATCCCGGTTAAACTCACGTCTACTATTTTGTTTTATGTGGCAGATTTTGTGGTGCCCTTCATTGTCATTGCCACACTTTTTGCTATCATCTTCAAAGTATTGCCAGATGCGCGTATAAAGTGGAAAGATGTACGGGTAGGGGCTATTGCCACCGCCATCCTTTTTATGCTCGGCAAATTTGCTATCGGGTACTACCTGGGTGCCAGCAGGGTTAGCTCTACTTATGGTGCCGCCGGGTCTATTGTGATCATCCTCCTGTGGGTATACTATTCCGCAGCCATTTTGTACTTCGGGGCAGTATTTACCCGCGTATATGTACAGCACTTCGGCGATAAAATTTATCCCAACGATTATGCTGTCTGGATCAAACAAATAGAAGTGCCCCACGAACCGGAGCGCGTCGAAGAAGGGTAATTATATTGTTATTCATATTCTTATAAATGTTTAAATAATTACATCCATATTTTCAAAATTGGCCTTTATCTTTGCGCCACTATGTCTACAGATCAGAATAAATTCCAGGCGATCATATCGCATTGTAAAGAATATGGTTTTGTTTTTCAGTCCAGCGAAATTTACGATGGGCTCAGCGCGGTATATGACTATGGCCAGTACGGCTCAGAGCTGAAGAAAAACATCAAGGATTACTGGTGGAAAAGCATGACCCAGTTGCACGAAAATATCGTGGGTATTGACGCGGCCATCTTTATGCATCCTACTACCTGGAAGGCATCCGGACACGTGGATAACTTCAGCGATCCGATGATCGATAACAAGGATAGCAATAAACGTTACCGGGTAGATCATCTTATCGAAGGCCATGCGGAAACATTGCCCCAGGAAGCCGGAGATGCACTCCTGGCACAAATGGACGAACTGTTGAAAGAAAACGATTTCGCAGGACTGAAAACTTTAATAGAAACAAATAAGATAAAATGCAGTGTTAGCGGCACTGTTAACTGGACAGAAATACGTCAGTTTAACCTGATGTTCTCCACCCAGCTGGGTAGTGTAACTGACGAAGCCAGCGAAATTTACCTGCGTCCGGAAACAGCGCAGGGTATTTTTGTAAACTTCCTCAATGTGCAGAAAACCGGCAGGATGAAAGTGCCGTTTGGTATTGCGCAGATAGGTAAGGCATTCAGAAATGAAATTGTAGCACGTCAGTTCATTTTCCGTATGCGTGAATTTGAGCAAATGGAAATGCAGTTTTTCGTACGTCCCGGCACTCAGCAGGAATGGTATGAGAAATGGAAAGAAGAGCGTATGCAGTGGCACCTGAGCCTCGGCATTGACCCTGCTAAATATCATTTCAAGGATCACGTGAAATTAGCCCACTACGCGGATGCTGCGGTGGATATTGAATATGAGTTCCCATTTGGTTTTAAAGAAGTGGAAGGTATTCACTCCCGTGGTGATTTTGACCTGAAACAACACCAGGAATTCAGTAAAAAGAAAATACAGTATTTCGATACAGAAATCAATCAGAACTACGTGCCTTATGTGATAGAAACCTCTATCGGTCTGGATCGTATGTTCCTGTTGACTATCTGTAATGCTTACGAAGAGCAGGATCTGAGCACACCGGAAAAACAGGATAGCCGTTCAATATTGCATTTACCAGCGAAACTGGCACCAATAAAACTGGCGATTTTCCCACTCACCAAAAAAGATGGTTTGCCTGAACTAGCGCGTGAATTGATGGATGAGTGTAAACAGGCATTCTATTGCTTCTATGAAGAGAAAGATGCTATCGGAAAACGCTACCGCCGTCAGGATGCCATTGGTACACCTTTCTGTGTAACCATTGATCACCAGACCAAAGAAGATGGTACCGTTACCATTCGTCACCGCGATAGTATGGAACAGGAACGTATTCCACTGTCTGAAGTGAAACAACTGGTGATGAGTAAGATTTAAGCTTAGCAATTTTTCACGCAAAGGCGCATAAGGAGCAAAGGCGCAGAGGATGATAATAAAAATCCCTCTGCGCCTTTGCTCCTTTGCGTGAAAAAAACTTACCCGTACAGCTCCAGGTGTATATCATGCCGGTCATAGCCCATGGCTACTATCCGCTGCTTTGCCTCGTCAATCATAGCTTTCCAGCCACAAAGGAAAAAATTAGCCGGTCGTTTATCTGCCTGCAATAATTCTTCATAAACGCCGTGTACATAGCCCTTTTTGCCCGTCCAGTCTTCCTGGCGCGACAAGGTAGGAATGAAATTAAATCCAGGCATTTCCGCTGCTAATTGCTGCATTTCCGAAGCATAGAGCAGATCCTTTTCATAGCGGCAACCAAAAATGAGGTGGATTTGTTGATGCGGAATAGCATGCTCGTGGAGGTAATGCGCCATAGAACGGAAAGGCGCAATGCCGGTACCGGTGCAGATAAGGAACAGTTCCTTATCTAACGTTGCCGGGAGCACGAAAACACCTTGTGGCCCGCGTAACAATAGCTCACTACCTACTTTTATTTCATTAAAAAGATATGTACTGCCTGCCCCTCCTTCCAGTAACACAATCACCAACTCAAATTCATTGGTGCCATCAGGATGCGATGCAATAGAATAACTGCGCCATCGTTTGTTCTTCTTCTCATGGATAGGAAGATCCAGCGTTACAAACTGCCCTGGCTTAAAATCAAACCGGTCCATTTCTGGTATCCGGATCCAGAAGCGGCGGGTATTATGGGTTTCATCCACTAGCCTTGTTACAATGCCTGTATGCCATAGGTCCAGCATGGAAGTTGAGTTTGGTCGTATTGAATATAATGAAAATTCAGCCATTTATTTTCTGAAAAGTATTTATGGTATAAACTAAATATCTGCGGGTCAAAATCCCTAAATGTTCTTTACCTTTGCTGTCTTCATGAATTTACAGGCTGTATTACTACTTTTTCAACGTGATGCTCGCCTGCAGTCGCTGGTGAAGGGGATTCAATCACCCACCCCACAATACTTTCAGCTTTCCAACATTAGTGGGAGTGCAATAAATTTTGTGGCAGTAAGCACCTGGGCGCATGCAGATGCGAACCATCTCTTTATTTTAAACGATAAAGAGGAGGCAGCCTATTTCCATAACGATCTGGAACAACTCAGCCAGGCACTCGATATTTTTTATTTCCCGGACTCATTTAAAAAAACGGGTCAGTTTCACGAGCTGAACGGCAGCCATAGCATGCTGCGTACGGAAGCCCTCATGAAATTTTCCGGCGATTCCGTGCGCAAAAAAATTCTCGTTACCTATCCCGAAGCACTCTGGGAGAAGGTGGCAGGGAGTTCCGCTTTCAGTACCAACATGGTACAACTCAAAGTGGGCGATGTACTCAAAGTGGATCCCCTGCTGGAACGCTTGGTGGGCTGGGGGTTTCGAGCTACTGATTTTGTGTACGAACCCGGGCAATACGCAGTGAGAGGTGGTATCCTGGATATCTATTCTTTCGGCAATGAAAAGCCTTACCGTATTGAGTTATTTGGGGAAGATATAGATTCTATCCGTTTGTTTGATCCGGAAACGCAGCTGAGTGAGCGTAAACTCACACAGGTAACGCTGATCGCCAACATGGATACCCATTCGGCGGATCATACCAAAACATCGATTACGGAATTTCTGCCGGCCAATACAGTAGTATGGATGAAGGATCCCGGCTATGTACAAGGTGTGATAGAACAAATGGAACAGCGCCTGGATGATTGGCTGCAAACCGGTCAGAAAGTAAGAGTAGATGAGGATGAAGAAATGGTGCTGAAGGAAGATGATTTCGTGAAAGCCGCACCACTGGTACAACAGCTGCTGCAGAAACATACCATCGTATTCGGTAACAAAGACTGGTTAACTGAAAATGGTTATAAACCAGCCTCCATCGCCTTCGACACACAGGAACAACCCGTATTTAACCGGCAGTTTGATCTGCTGATCAAAGATCTCGGTAAACATAACAGCAATAAATATTCACTTTTTATATTCTCAGATAATCCCCGTCAGCTGGAACGCTTGCGGAGTATTTTCGAGGATCTGAAAGCAGATTTCGTATTCTTTCCCATTCCCGTAGCTATCAGCACCGGATTTATTGATCACTCGCTGAAGCTCGCTTGTTATACAGATCATCAGATTTTCCAGCGCTTCCACAAATACAAGGTAAAACAAGCCTACAACAAGAACAAGGCTATTACCATGAAAACCTTGCGGGAGTTGCAGTCTGGCGATTTTGTAACACATATTGATCACGGTGTGGGCATGTACAGTGGCTTACAGAAAATTGAAGTGGGTGGCAAAATGCAGGAAGCCATCCGCATCATTTACAAAAACAACGACCTGTTGTATGTAAATATCAACTCCCTGCATAAGATCAGTAAATATACCGGTAAGGAAGGCGTTGAACCTAAAGTAAATAAACTGGGTAGTGATGCCTGGGATAAGCTGAAGGAAAAAGCGAAAACACAGGTAAAAGATATTGCAAAAGACCTGATCCAGTTGTATGCTGTACGTAAGGCGCAGCAGGGGTTTGCACATACACCGGATACTTATCTGCAAACTGAGCTGGAAGCTTCATTTATTTATGAAGATACACCTGATCAGAGTAAAGCAACCGCAGATGTGAAACGCGATATGGAATCCCCTGCCCCGATGGATCGCCTGGTATGTGGTGATGTGGGTTTTGGTAAAACAGAAGTTGCTATCCGCGCTGCTTTCAAATCTATTGTAGATGGTAAACAGGCTGCTGTTTTAGTACCTACTACCATCCTTGCTTTCCAGCATTTTAAAACATTCTCAGATCGTCTTAAGGATTTCCCCTGTACGGTGGATTATATCAATCGCTTTAAATCTTCCAAAGAAAAAAAGGATACGCTCAAGCGCCTGGAAGAAGGAAAGATAGATATTATCATTGGCACGCATTCCTTGCTGGGCAAGGAAGTGAAGTTTAAAGACCTCGGTGTGCTGGTGGTAGATGAAGAACAGAAGTTTGGTGTATCTGCCAAAGAAAAACTGAAGCAGATAAAACATAATGTAGATACCCTTACACTAACGGCAACGCCTATACCGAGAACATTACAGTTTTCGCTGATGGGTGCCCGTGACCTTTCCATTATCAATACACCGCCGCCTAACCGCCAGGCTATTGAAACGGAAGTACAGGTATTTAACCAGGATCTGATCCGTGATGCGATCTACTTTGAAGCAGAGAGAGGCGGACAGGTATACTTCATTCACAACCGTGTGAAAGGCCTCAAAGAAATGGCCGGATTAATCCAGGGCCTTTGCCCTGATTTGTCCATCGCCACGGCCCATGGCCAGTTAGAAGGACATCAGCTGGAAGAAGTGATCCTCGATTTCATTGACCGCAAATACGATGTACTGGTTTGTACCAACATCGTGGAAAGCGGTGTGGATATTCCCAATGCAAACACTATCATCATTAATAATGCGCACCACTTTGGTTTAAGTGACCTGCACCAGTTGCGTGGTCGTGTTGGACGCAGCAATAAAAAAGCATTCTGTTACCTGTTGGCGCCGCCACTGAGTACCCTGCCTTCAGATGGCCGTAAACGTCTGCAAACACTGGAACAGCATAGTGAGCTGGGAAGTGGCTTCCAGATTGCCATGCGCGACCTTGATATCCGTGGTGCCGGTAACCTCCTGGGCGGTGAACAAAGCGGCTTTATGGCCGAAATAGGCTTTGATATGTACCAGAAAATTCTGGACGAAGCCATTCGCGAACTGAAACAAAATGAATTCCGTGATCTGTTTAAAGATCAGCTGGAAGAAAAGAAAGATTTCGTGAGCGACTGTACCATTGATACAGACCTGGAAATACTGATCCCGGATACCTATATTGAAAGCATTCAGGAACGTCTGAACCTCTACCAGGAGCTGGATAATATTATGGAAGAAGGTAAACTGCAGGACTTTGCTGCAGACATGGTAGACCGCTTTGGTCCTATGCCTGAACCAGTTAAAGATTTGCTGACAGCTATCCGTTGCCGTTGGATGGCTATACAGCTGGGCTTTGAGAAATTAATGCTTAAAGAAGAAAACCTGCGCTGCTATTTCATCAACAACCCTGATTCTCCTTATTTTGAATCTCCTACGTTCAATCATATATTAACGTATATCCAAACCCGTACAAATAACGCCAAATTAAAACAGGTAGGTAAAAACTTCATGTTAGTGGCTTCCCGCATTCGTAATATGAATGATCTGCACGACTTCCTCAAAGCGATGACTGATAGTCGCAAATAATTTTCCGCTGTAACATAATCTCTGCATAATCGTTTCATAAACAATATGAAATGCATATTTCTATTTCTATAAGTGAATAATGCAGGAAATTTTTTTCATCTCATTTGTGGAATCACTTTATGTAGCAGCATCATGAAGGTGTAATTAACAACGAACACAATTTTTAAAATAGAAAAACAACGACACATGAAAAAGGTAATGTTATTAGCAGCAGGATTATTTTTTACGCTGAGTACTTTTGCACAACAGACAGACAACAAGCCACCGGTAAAAAAGATCGAAGTAAACGGATCTGCTGAAATGGAAATTACACCAGATGAAATTTATCTCAATATCACCTTACGTGAATATGTAAAAGGTAAAACAAAAACAGAGATAAGTATCTTGGAAAAACAACTGCAGAAAGCTGTAATAGATGCTGGTATTGCAAAAGAGAACTTCACCATTGAAAACGTATTCGGTAATAACTACGACTGGTTACGTAAAAAGAAAGATCCGTTGGAATTTATGGCGCGTAAACAATACCGTCTTAAATTAAGCAAACTGGATAAAGTAAATGAGATCTTAGGTGCAGTGGATGCAGAAGGTATTGAAAATGCAAGAATCGCATCTTATACATCCAGCAAAATGGAAGCTTATCGCAAAGAGGTAAAAATAAAAGCACTGCAGGCAGCTAAAGAAAAAGCAGAATATATGCTGGCTGCTATCGGTAATAAAATTGATGGTGTTATAGAAATTCAGGAAATAGGTACAGATAATTACAGTGATGTACGTCCTGAAATGAGTAACATGTATATGGCTAAGGCTCGCAACACCAGCGAAGATGCAATGCCGGACATCGATTTTAAAACCATTAAAATTCGTGCGGAAGTAAGAACCGTATTTGCTATCAAATAATTTCCCGGAGGTTTAATATATAAAAAAAGAGGTTGTCTCATTACGAGACAACCTCTTTTTTTATATATAGGACGAAATAAAATTAGAAACTATATCTCAGGCCCAGCTGCATCTGATGACGGGATGCAAAGAAATCTTTTGAATATGGAGAACCCGGAGTAGAGAAAGTGTAAGTTGGATAATTATTTACCACTTTACCGGTTGGGTTCAGACCAACACTCGCAGAAGAGTTGAAAGTATTTGGTGTGAAGTATTGGATACCCCAATCTTTATTCAGCAGGTTGGTAACGTTTACGATATCGTAAGTCAGTGTCAGTGTGTGTACACGTTTACCAGCCTTGAAGTTATAGTCCTGGCTGAAACGGAAGTCAGCTTGTGTATTCCATGGAGTACGTCCGCCGTTACGTTCTGTGAACTGACCTTTACGACCGTTCAGGTATTTATCACTACCAACATAAGTCATGAAATCATTTGCCTGTTGTGCAGCTGTTTTACCAGCAACGATATCAGTAAAGAAGTTGGTAGCTTCTGCTACATCTTTAGGAATATACGCCAGACTTACCTGCTGAGGTGTATTTTGTATAGTAGCATTTACGAAACCGTAAGTGTAAGGAAGACCGGAAGAGGTGTTAAAGAAGGCAGAGAAATTAGATACCCATTTGCCTTTAGTGCCCCAATCCTGTTTGTAGCTAACGGTTGCAACGATACGGTTACGAACATCAAAGTTAGAATAAGCAAGACCCGGTTTATTTGGGTTCAGTGCCTGGTTCAGCTGCCAGTTAGATTCCATTGAGTTACGGATACCGTTGGTCAGATCCTTAGCCTGTCCATAAGTATAAGCTACCATGAAGTTCAGACCAAATGGAAATACTTTGGAAACTTGTCCGGTAATGCTGTAACGGTAACCCTGATCTGTATTAGACAAGAGGTAAGCGTTTGTGTACAGCGGATTGATCTTTTTACCAGAGAAGATCGGCTGTTGTTTATTTACATCGTAAGCGTAGTAAGTAGGATTATCTGCCAGGTTAACCTGTTGGAATTGCAGATCTTTGATCACTTTGGTATAGATACCTTCGATAGTGAATTTCCACTGGTCATGAGTAGTGTAATCTAATGCCAGACTGCTTCTCCATACCTGTGGCATTTTGAAGTTGTTATCGATCATATCTACCTGTGTAGCACCACCTGCATTTTTTACATCTACACCATTCTGTGTTGCGAAATCAGCAATACCATTAGCAGAAGGTTTTGCAGCCGGGTTAGGTGCGTTTACAAATGGTTTAGCAGAAGCTTTCTGATCGTAAGCGCCGTAAGTAACACCATTGTTATAGAATGCGTAACCTAACCATGCGAATGGAATACGACCTGTGAAGAAGCCGCTACCACCACGTAATACCAGGCTGTTATCACCTTTGATATCGTAGTTAAAGCCTAAGCGTGGAGAGATTTGTACATTGTTCAGGAAATCATTTTTGATGTCCTGTGGTTTTGTATAAGTATAGGTAGTGCCGTAGTTAGCATCTACTGGTGCTTTAATGGTTTTATCACTCAAAGGCTGTTTGTTAGGAATACCGGTATAATCGATACGGATACCTGGAGTGATTTTGAAGCGGTCAGTGATCTGGATTTCATCCTGTCCGTATACGCTCAGCAAGTTAGCTTTGAACTGTGCAGGAGGATTAGCCATGATATAATCACGTGAATTGTTGGTGTAGTTATAGTTACCACGTACACGTGCAGGATTGTTTGCCAGGAAGTCTTCTACATTGTTGTAATCCAGACGTCCGTTCCATGAGTTTACAAAACCATAGGTGATGTTATAAAACTCATTGTGCGTACCTAAGGTAATAGTGTGATTGCCTTTGAACAATGTTACGTTATCAGTTATTTCAAACGTTTTTTGTTTCATATTAAAGATGCTCGCTTCACGGTCAGTACCGAGGAAGATAGTAGAACCAGGAGTTCTTCCTTTAATCTGAATTTGTGGTACAGCAGGATCAGACAGTGGATCTCTGTAGTCATGCACATTTGAGTAACCCAGGATCAGGCTGTTAGACACCATGCTGTTGAAATTACTTTTCAATTCTGCAACAGTAGATGACTGGTTGTTAACCTGCTTAAAATCGATGCCTTTGAAACGGAAGTTCTGTTGGTCACGTTCCAGGTTAGTTGCTTCTGAAGTGATAGTATTATTACGGATAGACAACTGGTGTTTATCATTGATATGCCAGTCTAATCTATTAAAGAATTTGTTAGAGTTAGAATAGATGCTGGTGTTACCTGCAGTACCTGCATCTACACCGTAGCTTTTCATTACGGCTGTAATATCAGCTGCATCTTTCTCTGACAGGATTCCACCACCATCAGCAGAACCTGCTGCGAGGATTACCGGATCAACGCGACGGGTAATTTCTTCGTTAGTGAAGAAGAATAATTTGTTTTTGATGATAGGGAAACCTACACGTACACCTGTTTGATATTCGTGAAAATCACTAGGTAATTTAGCACCGTCACCGGCGTTGTTTTTACCGATCATGGAGGCGTTACGGCCGTATCCATATATGGAACCATGTACTTCATTGGTACCGCTGCGTGTTACCGCATTTACGCTACCACCTAAGAAGTTACCTACTTTCACATCAAATGGTGCCAGTAATACCTGTACATCCTGGATAGCATCCAATGATACCGGGTTAGTACGGGTGCTGCTACCAGGTTGACCGCTGGTGCTGCTTTGACCACCTAAGGAAGGACTAAAGCCAATCGCATCGTTGTTGATAGCACCATCCAGCGTTACGTTATTATAACGGTAGTTGGTTCCGAGGAAGGAGTTATTGTTGCTCTGAGGAGTAACCTTTGTTAAATCCTGCAAGCTGCGGCTCAGGGTAGGCAAGGTTTTGATTTGTTCCTGCCCTACTCTGGTGCCACCTGCTTTTCCGCCGGCGTTGCCAGTTACTACTACTTCACTCAAAGCAGTAGATTCTTCCTGTAGTTTAAAGTTGTAGCTGGTAGTTCCCAGTCCAAGGTTCACATCTGCCTTGACTTCTTTCTTATAACCAATAAATGATACTGTAATAGTATAAGGACCACCCGGGTTCAGGTTAGGCAGTATATAACGGCCATCGTTATTGGTTTGAACCCCCGATTTGGCGCCGTTACTGTTGTTCACAATTACCACAGTAACGCCGGGAATAGCCTGACCACCAGGATCGGATACTTTACCCGATATGATCGATGTAGTGATCTGTGCCTGTGCACTGTTGTAGAAAAAGATTACAATAAAGCTAGCTAGTAGCGTAAAGAATGATTTCATAAACTTGATGTAAGTATTTACAGGTGCAAAGGAAACAGTCTAAAGCAACCAGAATGTTAACAGATTATTACGTAATTGTTAAGGACAACATAAAGCAATCACAAATATGCCTGGTGACTCGTTTTTTGGGTTAAAATAACATCATGTTTAGTGGCGTGCGTAAACTCTATGTTAACAGTGCGGAGAAAAATGAATAGAAATTATTTGTTAACTGAATGTAAACAATAAAAGAGATAAAGTAACCTTAACGTATATACGAAAATAAAAAGCCCCGCCTTTATAGGCAGGGCAGGCTCAAAGAAAAATTCAAAAAGATGTTAATTAATATCGACTTTAAAAGTCCCGTCCGTTAAAGGTTTTTCAATTACACCATCGGTTAATTGACCAGAGAATGTTCCCTCTGCATACTTACTATTAATGCTCGTTATATTTACTTTAATATATTTACTCAGAAAGCCGGTTCCTTTCAGTTGTTGCACATTCATCAGCGACAGGTTTACCTGCTGATCAAATGAACCTGTATGAATGGAATCAGGAAAAGTGATCATTAATTGCAGATGATAACTAAAGTTGTTAGTCACCCCATCTACTATTAGCGTTTTCTTACCCACAACAACAGTATCAGTAAAACTTGCAGTTGTTGCATTGGAGTTATAGGAGATACTATCCACTTTTAAAGAAAAAGTACCTGCTGGTTTTGCCGAATCTTTTTTGTTACAACTGGCCAGCCCTATTCCTGATGCGGCAATAACGGCTACCATTAATAATTTCATACGCATAGTGTAAGTTTTTTGTTTAGGTATGCCATTTTTGAAAAAGAGAAACCAGTGCCGGCCGCTGTAATGCGCGGCCAGCAATAATTTAAATCAACATAGGATACTGGTTAGGTCTGTTGGCATAGGGATAAAAATGCACTGCAATATATGTATAAAAAAATGAATTAAATAAAATATATATAGGTAAGCAATTAATTTATTGGTTATCAGCAGATAGCTTCGGGGAGATGAAAATACCATAATTAACAATTTTTTTGTGTCTTAATTACGTATTATTACGGGGTCACTGAACTTTCAATCAAGCACATTATGTCATCGGAAGTAATAAAGCAATTACAGGAGGCGGTACAGTTTTCGCCGGAGAATGTGCCTTTACGCATGCATCTGGCGCAGGTACTGCTACAGGATTATGAATACACAGCGGCAGAGGAGCAATACAGAAAAGTACTGGAGTTATCATCGGCCAACACGGCCGCTCAGCTTGGCCTGGCGCGTACCTTCTATCATCAGCAAAAATATTCAGCGGCTATAGTCGTACTGGAGCAACTGGAACATAGAGAGCCGGATCATTTTGATGCGCTGCTATTACATTGCCGCATCCTCGTGAAGGAACAATCCATGCCGCAGGCACAAGAACTATATCAGCATCTCCTGCAAATAAATCCAGGCTTCCGCGACGAAGCCCTGGATGCACTTTTTCGCGTTGCCCAGCAACCACAGATTTCTTTCAATGGAGAAGATGAGGAGGAAGAAGGAGAAGAAAGCCTGTTTATGCTGGAGAAACCGGAAATCAATTTTTCCGATGTAGGTGGTATGGAAAGAGAAAAGCAGGAAATCGATCTGAAGATTATTAAACCACTGCAATTTCCTGATCTATATAAGGCATACGGGAAAAAAGCCGGTGGTGGTATTTTGTTGTATGGCCCTCCGGGTTGTGGCAAAACCTACCTGGCCAAAGCCACCGCAGGGCAAATTCAGGCAGAATTTATTAATGTAGGCATTCACGATGTATTGGACATGTGGGTGGGCACCAGCGAAAAAAATCTGCATAGTCTGTTTGAGCTGGCACGACAGAGCAAGCCATGCGTGCTTTTCTTTGATGAGGTGGACGCATTGGGAGCCAATCGTACATCGCTCCGTCAAACGGGGGCTACACATATTATTAATCAGTTCCTCGCAGAAATGGATGGCATTGCTGCCAGCAACGAAAATATACTCATCATTGGCGCTACCAATGCGCCCTGGAGCCTGGACCCGGCATTTCGCCGTCCTGGCCGTTTCGACAGGATCATTTTCGTAGCGCCCCCGGAAGCAAATGGCAGGGAGGAAATCCTGAAGCTGCAACTCCGCGACAAACCAGTGGCAGATGTAAACTACAGCGCACTGGCAAAAGTAACCGCCGGTTATTCCGGCGCTGATCTGAAAGCAATTGTAGATATTGCTACAGAAGAAAAATTGCTGGAAGCGCTCCAGAAAGGAGTACAACAGCCTATCACACAAAAAGAATTATTAAAAGCCGCTAAAACACATAAACCTACCACAAGGGAATGGTTTAATACTGCCCGTAATTATGCGCTGTATTCAAATGAAACCGGTCTTTATGATGATGTTTTGAAATACCTGGATATTAAGAAATAAGATTTATGGCTGTATTAATTCAGCGCGCTCAAATTCTTGTACAACAAGGTCGCTTTGAGGATGCATTTACTCCGCTGCGTCAGCATCTGAGCTCAAATGCGCATGATACGGACGGGCTCTTTCTGCTTGCTGTATGCTACATGGAAACAGGTAATATGGAGGAAGCAGCGCGTGTAGCAAGTAATACCCTCAGCTTTGCCCCCAATGATGATCGTTTTCTCTATCTGCAAGCCAGAATAGCCTTCATGAACAATCAATATAATGAGGCGATAAAAGCTATCAGTGGTGCAGTGGCTATTAATCCTCATCATGCGGATTATTTTAGCATGTGGAGTCAGATATTGCTGTATAAGAAGGATTATGAAGGCGCGCTTCACAAAGCAGAGGAAGGGCTGGCCATTAACCCGGAAGATGAAGCCTGCCTTAACCTGCGTTCCCATGCTTTGTTTAACCTGGGTAAAAAAGAAGAAGCATTCTCAGATTTGCATGAAGCGTTGGAGCATAATCCTGAAAACGCCTACACCCACGCCAATCTTGGTTGGAAATGGCTGGAGGCAGGAGATCAGCGTAAATCACTGGAACATTTTCGGGAATCTTTAAAGATAAACCCGAATAATGAATGGGCCAGAAATGGCATGGTACAAGCTATTAAAGCAAAATACTGGCTATACCGGCAATTCCTGAACTACGCATTTTTTATGGGCCGGCAAAAGGCCCGTACGCAATGGATTATCATCATCGGTATTTTTATATTAACACAGATTGCCAGCCGGGTGTTTTTCCCGGTATACGTATTGCTGGCGCTGCTGGCGGTTTCTACATGGCTCATCACACCTGTCAGTAATCTTTTCCTGTGGCTAAATCCTTATGGCAGATACGCACTCAGTCCGGAGCAAACCAAAGTATCCAATATTGTTGGTTGTTTGCTGTTAGTTGCACTCTTAGCTGCCGGTGCTTTCTGGATCACTGCTATTCCTGGTTTGCTGGCATTATGCATTTGTACAGCTGTACTGTTATTCCCGGCTTCGGGTTTGTATATGCCTAATAGTACTAAAAACCGACGCATCGTAAAGTGGTATACATTGGGGCTGGCGGCTTCAGGCGCGTTAGGTATAGGATATGCTTTTATTGCAGGATATGCATTAAATATATTCGTTGCCGTTATGCTGATAGGAGTATTCCTGTATCAGTTTTTAGCGAATTATATACTTACGAGAGAAGGATAACTTTCGACAATAGTTTTTATAATAAAAAAAATCCTTCCGCTGAAAACGGAAGGATTTTTTATTATAACATGAACGTATATACGTAATTAAGCATCAATCTTCGCATACTTCGCGTGAGATTCAATAAATGCTCTGCGTGGAGGAACTTCATCTCCCATCAGCATACTGAATACACGGTCAGCTTCTGCTGCGCTTTCAATGGTAACCTGTTTCAGGGTACGGTGTTCAGGGTTCATGGTAGTATCCCACAGTTGCTCTGCGTTCATCTCTCCCAAACCTTTATAACGCTGAATAGTTACGCTGTCTTCTTTGCCGCCACCAGCTAATTTTACAGTAGCTGCTTTACGCTCTTCTTCTGTCCAGGCGTAAGTTTGCTCCTTACCTTTTTTCACGAGGTACAATGGTGGTTGTGCAATGTATACATAACCCTGTTCTACCATCGCTTTCATGTAACGGAAAATGAAGGTCAGGATCAATGTTGCAATGTGGCTACCATCCACATCGGCATCCGTCATGATGATAAGCTTGTGATACCGCAGTTTGGAGAGATTCAGGGCTTTGTCATCTTCTTCTGTACCAATGGTTACACCAAGTGCAGTAAAGATATTCTTGATTTCATTATCCTCGTAGATCTTGTGCTCCATGGCTTTCTCCACGTTCAGGATCTTACCACGCAATGGCAGAATAGCCTGATAGTTACGGTTACGGCCTTGTTTGGCAGTACCACCCGCCGAGTCTCCTTCGACAAGGTACAATTCACATTTGGTAGGGTCGTTATCGGAGCAATCGGCCAGTTTACCAGGCAAACCGCTACCGGTCATTACACTCTTGCGTTGTACCAGCTGACGGGCCTTACGGGCAGCTTCACGGGCCTGTGCGGCCAGCACCACTTTATTGATAATAGTTTTTGCTTCACGTGGATTTTCTTCCAGGAAAGCATCCAGTACAGCAGCTACAGAGCTATCTACCACTCCCATTACATCGGAGTTACCGAGTTTGGTTTTGGTTTGTCCTTCAAACTGTGGCTCAGGAACTTTCACACTGATAATCGCACTCAATCCTTCACGGAAGTCATCACCGGTTACTTCGATCTTCGATTTCTCGAACATCTTATTCTTATCACCATAAGATTTGAATACACGGGTAATAGCGCGGCGGAAACCGGCTACGTGTGTACCACCTTCAATGGTGTTGATGTTATTAACGTAAGAGAAAATGTTTTCACTGAATGCATCGTTATACACCAGCGCTACCTCTACTGATACATTGGAAACCGGTTCATGTACTTCTACATAAATAGGTGCTGGTAACAGTGGGTTACGGCGGCCGTTTTTGTCGAGCATCTGAATAAACTCTTTGATACCACCTTCACTGTAGAAAGTTTCGCAGAAATTAACGCCTGCATCATCCTTTTCACGCTCATCAGTTAACGTAATCTTGATTTTGCGGTTCAGGTAAGATAATTCGCGTAAACGACCTGCGAGTATTTCGCGGTTGTAGGTAGTTTCCTTGAAAATTTCACCATCCGGTTTGAAGTGTATAGTAGTACCGGTTACTCCACTAACGCCTATTTCACGTACAGAATACTGTGGTGCACCGCGGTGAAACTCCTGTTCAAATAATTTGCCTTCAGTTTCTACTGTTACATGCAGTACTTCACTCAGGGCATTCACGCAGCTCACACCCACACCGTGCAAACCACCGGACACCTTATAAGTGTTCTTGTCAAATTTACCACCGGCGTGGAGTACCGTCATTACAACTTCCAGGGCAGAACGGCCTTCCTTAGGCATGATACCAACAGGAATACCACGACCATCATCCTTTACGCGGATAGAGTTATCCTCCAGGATGGTAACGTCAATATTTTTGCAGTATCCGGCAAGGGCTTCATCAATAGAGTTATCTACCACCTCATAAACCAGGTGGTGGAGACCCTTGACGCCAATATCGCCGATATACATGGCTGGACGCTTACGTACGGCTTCCAGACCTTCCAATACCTGTATACTCCCAGCATCATATTTGTTGCTGCTGGGGCTGGGTGCTTGCACTAATTCTTCGCTCATATGTTGGTGTAAAATCTATTAGAAATAAAATCGGTAGACAATCATGCAAAAATACGAAAAATAAGCCTTATTTCCACAAAAGAACCCCTGTTTTTAAGTGGTGAGGATGTGCCAATTTTTCAGTTTGATATTTCCCGCGCCAGTAATGTCTTTTATGCCGGTAAACAGGATACTCCTTACCAGGTTAAAAAACGATTTTTTGATGTCCCGCGTATAAACAACATTGGCCACCCTTGCCTTTTCTCCCTCCAGAGGATTACTATCTCTGATAATCAATACGTTAGCTATCAGGCTAACCAGTCTTACGTGTAAAGCCCCTTATCTTGCCTCAAAAAAGCTATTTTCAGCCGCTGATATAACAATGCTATGTTGCCGATAGCTTTATATTCATCTCCTTTAATATAAAAGCCCGTTTCCTGTATGTCACAGGAACGGATTTCTACCTTGCCCAGTGGTTGGGTAACATTCTAATGCATCTTTATCAGTTTACCTATATTAAATTCACTTTTTCCCATCAGTTAAGTATAAATGAAATTTATACAAATAATCTTATTTCCCTGGTCTTTGATATATGTAGACAAATTTTCTTATGTTAGGACTACTTTGTAAGTGTATTGTCAAAACATGTTTGTTTAAAAAATGAATCCCTAAATTTGTGGCGTTCTTAATAATCGAAAGGCGTTCTAATAACAGATAAAAGTGAAGGAAATTCAGGAAATATTGTCTTTAGCCATTCCGCAACCCGCTATGAGCGACCAGTTACAGCTGGCGGAAGAGGATAGTGTGTCAGTACCCGATTGTCTTGACTTTACGCTGCAACGTTTCGTATATGATAAACCGTTGCCTGTTGAAGATGTGGCGATGGTTATTTATCAGCCGGCAAAAAGGGGCCAGGCTGCTGCTATTGAGCTTCGGTATTGTGTAGCAGGAAGTAAATATTGTAAGAACCCTTCCTGTACAGATCAATTATGTGCAGAAGGTAAAAAGGAAGCTTGTTCAGACAGGGTTCCTTCTGTAGACCTGGTTACAGTACGCTTTCAACCAGCATTTATACAATCTCTGCAAAAAGGAACTACTACTTTCTCTTTATTTGAAAATCAAACCCGCAAACCTTTTGTGAAAACCATTCAACCCTGCACTAAATCTAAGGCAGTGTTGGAAACCATGGTGCATCACGATTATGAAGGTATGCTGAAGAATATATTTTTGCAAAGCCGGGCCCTGGATCTGCTCCTGTACAGCTCCGACCAGTTTATGCAAAATGATACGGACGAACGCTATGGTTGCCGCTTCCTGACTCATCTGGAGGATCGTGAAAAAATAGAGAAAGCCCGTGGCGTTTTACTGGAACAACTGGATTCTCCCATCACTATTCGTGACCTCGCACGCCGGGTAGCCATGAATGAATGCTACCTGAAGAAAGGCTTCAAAGCAATGTATGGCACTACCATTTACGATTATTTCCAGAAAGAAAGAATGGAAAAGGCCAAAGGATTGCTCTATGAAAAGGGTATGTCTGTTTCTGAAGTAGCTATGCTGATGGGATACTCCTGCATCTCCCACTTTTCTACTGCCTTTAAAAAGCATACGGGCCTCAAGCCTTGTGAACTGCTGCTACGCTAGTTTTGCCTTAATTCAAGCCATTTAAAGCCCATATAACATTACACCAATCTGTTTCAAAATTTTTGAAAACGATGTTGTGCATTTAAGCGTAGTCCTCATCGGGCGCGGCTTTATTACTATTTCCTCTTTTGATCATTTCTTTTCCCGATTTGAAAAGCAACAGAAAAATTATAATCCTTTCTTTGTAACACGATGGGCAGATATCTATCTGTAGATCCTATAAGCTTCCTTATTAGATTTGACCATGGGAGAAGCTTAGCTGGCAAAAAAAAGTAAGTAAAGCCATAAATTATACTTGCATTCTTATCAAACACCATTGAATTAAAGTGCACTCTTTGCCAGATAAGTTTCTACCAGATTTTATAAAGTCGTCTGCTTCTGCAGGCGACTTTTATTTTGCCCGGTACACAGTGAGTATGATGTTATAGTGATAATGAAGTGTGATGGAGGGGAACGTTTACTGATTGGGATTATAAGTGGTTTTTATAAATGAAAAAACCCCGCCCAAAAGAGCAGGGTCTGTCCTATTTATCCCTATACCTATGAAATACAAATTTGTGTTATTCAGTGATAGTGCCTGCTTCGTTCAACAACACTGCTTTCTCTGCACCATTATCCTGAATATTTACTTTGTAGTATGCAGCTACATCTGATCTCTCAATTTTCCAGCCATCTTTTATGGTTGCTGCCGGATATTTTGTTTTCAGTGTACTAGTCACTGATCCCGGAAGAGTTTGAGCATCATATGCACTTCGTGTGGCAATCCACTTGCCATCTGCATCGTACTCTGCAATTGTTTTTATATTGTCTTTTTGGAAACTTACTGTCCAATGTCCTGCACTTGTCTTTGTCCACTTGGCATCTGTTGTTCCCGCAAAATTCTGATCAAAAGAACTTTTAACTGCTGCAGGAGCTTGTACCGCTGTAGCAACTATTTTTTTTGTTTTCTTAACTGATTTTTTTTGCTGTGCAAAAGTTATGCCGGAAGTGAATAGAACCGCACAAAAAATTAACGTCAACTTTTTCATATTGATATGGTTTTTTCCGTTGGGCTAAAATTAATTACTAGGTTTTTCTAATCTTCCTGGCTAGAGTACTAAAACAATGCCAAAAACGCAAAATAAATGCTCTTTATTGTAAATTACTAAAATTCCAATATAAAATATTTAAAAAGCATCATTTTTGGTAAAGTTGCCGCTTTTGGTGCCAGCGTATTTTCTTAACTTCGCACAATTTTAATCAATTATTGTCTAAATAACATCAAAGGGCGGGGAATTGTTTTATGTCCAGCAAATATCAGGAATATAACCAGCTGAATTTACCTCAGATAGAGAAAGATATACTGCAACAGTGGGAGCAGCACCAGACTTTTGAGAAAAGTGTGGAAGTGCGCGATGGCGCCACTCCCTTTGTATTTTATGAAGGGCCTCCGAGTGCCAACGGTTTGCCGGGTATTCACCATGTTATTTCACGTACTTTAAAAGACCTGGTTTGCCGTTACAAAACAATGCGCGGCTTTCAGGTAAAGCGTAAAGGCGGTTGGGATACGCACGGTTTGCCTGTAGAGCTGGGTGTGGAAAAAACACTCGGTATTACCAAAGAAGATATCGGTAAAAAGATTTCTGTTGCAGAATACAACGAAACCTGCCGCAGAGAAGTATTGAAATATAAAGACAAATGGGATGACCTGACCCGTAAAATGGGTTATTGGGTAGATCTGAAAGACCCTTACATCACTTTTGATAATAATTACATAGAAACCCTGTGGTGGTGTCTTCAAACCCTTTATAAGAAGGGATTCCTGTATAAGAGCGTAAGCATTCAGCCCTACTCTCCCGCTGCCGGTACAGGTTTGAGCTCGCATGAACTGAACCAGCCAGGCACTTATAAAGATGTAAAAGACACTACTGTAGTGGCAATGTTTAAAGCCCTGCAGGCAGATAATTCACAGTTTATTTTTGATGCTGCCGGTACAGATGAGGTGTTCTTCCTCGCCTGGACCACTACCCCGTGGACTTTGCCATCCAATCTCGGTTTGACAGTTGGGTCTAATATAGAATACGCACTGGTAAGCACTTTCAATCAATATACACACCTGCCGGTGAATGTAATAATGGCCAAAGTGTTATTGGGCAAGTATTTCAAGGCGGAAGGAGAAAATGCAGATTTTGACGTTTATAAAGAAGGCGACAAAGTTATTCCATGGAAAGTGCTGACCAGCTTCAAAGGCAGCCAACTGGAGAATATCCGCTATGAGCAACTATTGCCTTACGCACAGCCGGAAGAAGGTGATCCGTTCCGTATAATCCTCGGAGATTTTGTGACTACAGAAGATGGAACAGGTATAGTACATACTGCTCCTGCTTTTGGCGCAGACGATAACCGGGTAGGTAAAAAATATGGCATTGGCATTTTAACACTGGTAGACAGAACCGGTAAATTCACAGAGAATGTTGGAGAGTTTTCCGGCAGATATGTGAAGAACTATAAAGATGATCCTGACTACAAAGATGTAGATGTGGACATTGCTGTGAAGCTGAAGAAAGAGAACCGTGCCTTTAAAGTAGAAAAATACGAACATACTTATCCTCATTGCTGGCGTACAGATAAGCCGGTACTCTATTATCCGCTGGATGCCTGGTTTATCAAAACCACCGCGGTGAAAGACAGAATGGTGGAACTGAATAAAACCATTAACTGGAAACCTGCCTTTACAGGAACCGGTCGTTTTGGTAACTGGCTGGAGAATATGGTAGACTGGAACCTTAGCCGCAGCCGTTATTGGGGCACTCCATTGCCTATCTGGCGTACAGAAGATGGTACAGAAGAAATTTGCATAGGCGGTATTGAAGAATTGAATACAGAGATCCGCAAAGCCAACCAGGTATTGGGTGGTGATGTAAATAAATCCTATCTCCATGAAGGTATCCTGGATTTGCATAAACCTTATGTAGATGATATCATCCTGGTGAGTGCCAGTGGTAAGCCTATGCGCCGTGAGCCTGATCTGGTGGATGTTTGGTTTGACAGTGGTGCGATGCCATATGCACAATGGCATTATCCGTTCGAGAACAAAGAATTAGTGGATAAAGGGGAAGCTTTCCCGGCTGATTTTATTGCTGAAGGAGTGGATCAAACCCGTGGCTGGTTCTACACACTACATGCACTGGGTGTTATGTTGTTTGATAGCGTTGCCTATAAAACAGTGGTTTCTAACGGACTGGTACTGGATGCCAAAGGCCAGAAAATGAGTAAGCGCCTCGGTAATGTAGTGAACCCTTTTGAAACGATTGAGCAATTTGGTGCAGATGCAACCCGTTGGTACCTTATCACCAACGCATCTCCATGGGATAGTTTGAAATTTGATGTGAAAGGTATAGGGGAAGCACAACGCAAGCTGTTCGGCACCCTGTATAATACATATAACTTCTTTGCCATGTATGCAAACCTTGATAATTTTACTTTCAAGGAAGCTTATATACCATTGGAAGAGCGCCCTGAAATTGATCGTTGGATCATTTCTGTGTTAAATACCCTGGTAAAGGATGTAACTACCAGTTTTGATGATTACGAACCTACGCAGGCGGGCAGAGCAGTGGAGCGTTTTGTGGATGAGCAGTTGAGTAACTGGTATGTACGTTTGTGCCGTCGCCGGTTCTGGAAAGGAGAATATGAACATGATAAGATTAGTGCTTATCAAACCCTATACGAATGTCTGGAAAAAATCATCCAATTGATGGCGCCGGTGTCTCCGTTTTTCACGGACTGGTTATTCAATAACCTGAATAAAGTGAGCGGACGCAACCAGGCTGCTTCTATCCATCACACTGATTTTCCTGTGGTGAATGAAGGTGCTGTAGATACTGATCTGGAAGAACGGATGCAGCTGGCACAGGACATCTCCTCACTGGTACTATCCTTGCGTAAGAAGGTGAATATTAAAGTTCGCCAACCTTTGCAAAAAATTTTAATCCCAATTGGAAATGCACGTATGCAGGAGCAGGTTGAAAAGGTGGCTACCCTCATAAAAAGTGAGGTAAATGTGAAAGGGATTGATTATCTTACGGAAACGGAGGGTTTCATCAAGAAAAAGATTAAGCCTAACTTTAAATCGCTCGGCGGCAAAATGGGAGCAAAGATGAAATCTGTTGCAGCCGTTATCGGCGGGTTTACAGATACAGATATTGCCGCAATTGAGCGTGACGGCCATTTCAACCTGGTTGTGGAAGGAGAGCAGTTGCAAATCCAACTCTCTGATGTAGAGATCATTTCTGAAGATATTCCGGGATGGACAGTAGCTAATAAAGGCGCCTTAACGGTAGCGCTCGACATTACTATTACTCCCCAGTTACAGGACGAAGGAAATGCCAGGGAACTGGTAAATCGGATACAAAAGATCCGTAAAGACAGCGATTTTGCATTGACCGACAGAATAAATGTTACAGTAGAAACTGTGGATACGCTGAAGTCGGCGATTATAAACTATAATGACTATATTTGCACGGAAATTTTGGCAGATAGCGTGGAATTAGTGGAGCGATTACAAGATGGTACAGAAATAGAGGTGAATGACCTTAAATTTAATGTATTAGTTAACAAAAAAAGCTAATCCCCCATGGCAACAAAAAAGAAGGTTGCTAGCAAAACGACCCAAAAGGTAGCTCAGGCTAAAAAGCCAGTGGCAAAGAAGGCACAGACTGCAAAGAAAGCTGCCAAACCTGTCCCGGCCAAAAAAGCCGCGCCCGCTCCTAAGAAAGCGGCTGCCAAAAAAGCAGCGCCCAAAGTAGCCAAGCCAGCAGCCAAAAAAGCCGTGGTAGCTAAAAGTACTACTAAAAAGGCAGCACCCGCGCCCAAATCAGCAGTAAAAAAGGCTCCAGCCATAAAAAACAGTAAAACATCATCCGTCCAGAAAGTTGCTGTACCTGCAAAATCGACCGTTAAAAAAGAGCCTGCTGTAAAGCAGCAAGTGGTTACGAAAAAAGTTGCCGCTGAAAAAGAGAAACCATTTATTTCTAAGTCAGAAGAAAAAGAACTTAAAACGATGGCAGTAAAGAAAGCAGATAATAAGGAAGAAGTTGCTAAGGAAAAAGAATCCGGTAAAAAAGCAGCCGAAAAGCCTGTTGTTAAGGCCGAAAAGTCAGTAAAGGCGGAAAAATCCGAGAAACCCGAAAAAACTGAAAAAAACGAAAAAAAAGGTGGTAAAACTACGTTGGTAACTTACCAGCCTGAATTTACCAAGTCGGTGCTGGATCAACCTGCACCTTCAACCGGCCCCGTGTATAGATACAGTGATTCTGATCTGCAGGAGTTTAGAGAATTGATCCAAAAGAAGCTGGAATCAGCTAAAAAGGAGCTCATCTACCTGCAAGGACTAATTACCCGTAAGGACGAAGCCGGAACCGATGATACTGAAAATAAATACATGAGCATGGAAGATGGCAGCGGCTCACAGGAAAGAGAGCAGCTCAACCAGATGGCCAGCCGTCAGATCCAGTTCATAGATCATTTGGAAAAAGCAATGATGCGTATTGAAAATAAAACCTATGGTATTTGCCGCGTAACCGGTAAACTCATAGACAAAGCACGCCTCAGAGCCGTTCCTCACGCTACATTGAGCATTGAAGCCAAATTGGCAAAAAGTAAATAGCCTTTTCTCACGCAAAGGCGCAAAAAAATAAGGCGCAAAGGATTATTCCTTTGCGCCTTATTTTTTTGCGCCTTTGCGTGAGAAAGCATTAGCAGGGAGTGGTTTGCTTGCTGCGCATTTGTTGCACGGCCAGGTATAATAAGCCTGCACCAGCTAAACTAACCAGACTTCCTATCCCGATTTTCCGTACCTGCTTTTTACTGATAACAGGTAACCTGATCCCAAATTTCCCCGTACCTGCCTGCGCTATATCCAGTAAGGGCGTGAGTGAGAGGCCACTGATAATTTTATCGGCAACTTTTTCTACATAGTCGTGTTGATGTCGTGGACAAAAAGCCACGCCGATGCCGGCTTCTGTTAATAGCCTGGTATCATGCTGTCCATCTCCCACATAAATAATATTTTGTGTAGTAATATGGAATTGCTGCGCTATGTAAGGGAACATATTGCTTTTACAATAGTTTCCTTCTTTAATAAAATAATCTGCGACGGTGAATGCGCCTGTAGCCACACTGTTTGCCAGGTGCAACTTATTGGCAAATACGAAATCCATTCCCAGTTTGTTCTTTATATGACGGGCTACGGTACCAGATCCATCAGTGATAAGACCACAAGCGTAGCCCCTCTTCTTTAGTTCACGTACCACTTCTCTGATGCCTGGTACCAAAGGAATAGCGTCCGCTACTTCTAATAACTCAGCAATGTTGCGGCCTTCGAAAAGAGCAGCAGTCAATTCCATGGTGGTAACAGTATCATGTTGCTCCGACAGGATTTTCTGCAGCTTATCTTCCTGATCAAAGGCTACAGCAGCCCATTGCAGGTAGTTTTGTGTAAATACTGCATGGTCGAGGTTGAATATGACCATCTTCTGCAACTTATCAATAGATTCCAGGATGGAATATTCCATCTGTTCACGTATCAGATTAATATTACCCAGTGTTTCCAGGTTTTCCTGCGGGATGTTTTCGGCTTTACGCAGGATGGTGCGTGATACCTCTCTCGACATTTTGCTGAGTTGTTCCCAGGTCTGCATGGCATTTTCAATTTTGCCAATGTTCGCTTCTTTAATGCGGGCGCCCAGCTGGTGCATATCTATCAACAAACCAATGTCTACACCATAATCATTTTCAAAATGCACTTTGGATAAAAATGATTTGCGGCCAGCGATCATGCCGCTGAGTGGTTGCTGAAAATGAGCGAGGTCAGGATATAAAATACTCAGCAGTGGCTTGGCCACCAATTGGGTGACCCTGCCTGCCTGCCGCTCAAAGTAGGATTTGACGAAGTCGGCTTCATCGCTCTCGATAGGACCAGTTAAGAGGTCTATAATATTGTCGGGGTAAGTAAGGATATCGCCATCAACATACGCAATAATATCGTGTTTTGCTGCCATCATTCCTTCGCGCATGGAAATTCCTTTGCCGCGCTGGCTGCTGGTGATTACCCGCACATGTTCTTTCATGGCTTCTTCTACCGTATTATCAGTAGAATTATCATCTACAACAATGATCTCAATTTTGCGTGATGTTTTTTTTACGGTTTTTATAACCTGGCGTATGGTAGCACCTTCGTTTAATACAGGAATTACGATAGAAATCATAGGAGTTCGCTATGTTAAAGGTTAATAAAATACAAGCGCTGAAAAGAGCTGTTGTTGGCATTATCAGGGCGGGTCTATTACAAAAACCATACCTGTAACGATTATTTTGTATTAAGAACAGATGATGGAGATGCTTGTTGGGACTGATTAAATGCAAAACGTCCCGCGATTAAGCGGGACGTTTTGCATTTACATATATGGGTATACGTTAGGATCCCTCTATTTGAATTCCTGCATTTCTACCAGTTTGTGATAGATGCCATTTTGTGCCAGCAGATGTTCATGTGTGCCACGTTCTTTAATTTCTCCCTGGTCCATTACAATAATTTCATTAGCATGTTGTATAGTACTGAGACGATGTGCAATTACAATAGTAGTACGGTTTTGCATCAGTTTGTCCAGTGCCCCCTGTACCAGTTTTTCCGATTCTGTATCCAGTGCGGAAGTGGCTTCATCCAATATCAGGATAGGTGGATTTTTGAAGATCGCTCTGGCAATGGTGAGGCGTTGACGCTGGCCACCACTGAGTTTTAGGCCACGATCCCCAATAGAGGTTTCATAACCGTTTTCCAGTTGTTCTATAAATTCATGTGCATTGGCAATCTTAGCAGCAGTGATCACGGCTTCTTTGTTTGCGTCAGGATATCCAAATGCGATGTTGTTAAACACGGTATCATTGAATAAAATAGCTTCCTGGGATACTACTCCGATCAGGCCACGCAGATCACCCAGTTTCAGATCACGTATATCGTTGCCGTCTATACGAATAGCACCTTCACTTACATCATAGAAACGAGGTAATATATCTGCCATGGTAGATTTACCGGCGCCGCTACGGCCTACCAGTGCTACCATCTGGCCTTTCTGTATATTCAGATTAATATGTTTGAGCACATATTGCTGCTCATATTTAAAAGATACATTTTCATATTGCACACTGGCATTGAACTGACTAACCGATTTCGCATCCGGCTTTTCAGTAACAGCTACCGGTGTATCCAGTACATTAAAAATACGTTCACTGGCTACGATGCCTCTTTGCATGGTGGTGATGGCAGTAGAAATATTTTTAGCAGGTTGCATGATCTGGGAATAGAATACGAGGTAGGCCATGAAAGTGGCGCCGGTAAGCAGATCGCTGCCATTCAGTACAAGTGTACCACCGTAAATCAGTAATACTATTACTACTATTACCCCCAGTATTTCAGATACAGGAGAAGCCAGCTCCCGCTGATTAAACATAGCCTTGCTCATGGAAACAAAACGATGATTCACATCACCGAATTTTTTCTGCATAAACTTCTCCCCTGTAAATGACTGAATGATACGTATACCACCCAACGTTTCTTCTGTTACATTCAGGATTTTCCCCAATAACTCCTGACTGTACCATCCCTTTTGTTTTAATTTTTTGGAGATATAAGAGATGAGCACACCGGATATAGGAAAAAACACGATGGTAAACAGTGTGAGCTTAGCTGAAAGGTAAAACAGGGCTGCAAAGTAGGCGATTATAATGAACGGATCACGTAGTAAGATCTGAATGGAGTTGACAACAGACCCTTCCACTTCCTGCACGTCATTGGCCATGGTGGATAAAAGGTCACCTTTTTGATTTTGACTGTAAAAGCCCAGCGATTGCTCCGTAAACTTGTTATATAAATTAGTACGCAATCTCGACAGCATGGTCATTTTTAACCGTGTAATTACCCGGGTGCTTAAATAACGGCCCATATTGGCGATCACCACACTCACACCTATGATGGCACAAACAAAGTACAGCGCACCTTGTTTGGAGCCATTAGTTGTAATGTAATTATTGAAATGATATTTAAAAAGATCTACAAAATAACTGATAGACAAAGAAAAATGAGGCTGTTTCAGCACTTTTTCCACGGTGCCTACCTGGTCAAAAATTACATTGAGCAGGGGGATCAGCATGGCAAAATTGACCATGCCAAACACAATACCTATGATAGTGTAGATAACATATTCCGGAATATAATGATGTAAGGGAGTAGCAAATTTGAGTAATCGCTTGATTGTCTTCATTCCTAAAAACTGGCTTTTAATATAGCAGGCAAAAATAGCACAATTACCTTACGCCGGACTCTAATTGCCGCTAATCTTTCCGGGAAATGGTTAATTTCGCATCTGATAGGGCTGTTGGTGGCAGGTTCCTGTTTGGCGCTATGCTGTAAATATGCTATTATCGTGCATAGGGCCGTTTTACTAACGATTAAAATTGAATGAGATGCAGGAAACTAAAAGGCAAAAGCAAATAGGACAATTAGTACAGGAAGAACTCAGTGGTATCTTTCAGCGGATGGGATTTAATGTGGTAGATGGAGGAATGATATCTATAGCTGCTGTAAAAATGACACCTGATCTGCTGGAAGCAAAGGTATACCTGAGCATGTTCCAGATTAAATCTCCCACAGAAATGCTGGAGCGGATCAAGGAAAGAATGGGAGAGATAAAGAAAGCCCTTGGATTACGTGTAGGAAAGCAGTTACGCAGAATGCCTGAGCTGAGCATTTTCCTGGACGATACCCTGGACTATGTATTTAAGATGGAAGAGTTGTTCAAGAAGATTAAAGAAGACGACGCTAATATTAAAGATAGCGGTGCAAATAAAGACACAAAATAAATTGGATATAAACACTGTTTCACGCAAAGGCACAAAGGAACAAAGTCGCAAAGGTTTTATAAATTATCCCTTTGCGACTTTGTTCCTTTGTGCCTTTGCGTGAAACGCTTCTTTTAAACTATGATCTGGCAATTTGCTTCCCGTTACTTCATGGCTAAAAAATCTACCAATGCTATTAATATTATAGCCTGGGTAAGCGTGGCGGCCATTGCTGTTGGAGTTGGGGCACTGATTGTGATCCTGAGTGTGTTCAATGGTTTCGAAGGATTGGTTAAATCTCTTTACTCTTCCTTTTACCCGGCCATTAAAATAGCCGCCACCAACGGGAAAACGATCCTGCTTACGCCGGCTCAATTGCAACAGATCACCGCTGTACCGGGTGTAGCCCATTTTTCAGAAGTAATAGAAGAGAAGGCGGTGCTTCGCTACGGTGACGAGCCTACGATTGCCGTTTTAAAGGGCGTGGACAGCAATTATAATTACGTAACTGATGTAAAAAACAAGATCGTACGGGGCCGGTTTGATATAGGCGATGAAGTAGCCTATCGGGCAGTATTGGGCCTGGAGCTGGAGGGCGCACTGGGTGTGGATGTGGTACATAGCCTGGCACCTGTTACCGTATACGTACCACGCAGAAAAGTGAATGCTTTTGTTACACCGGAAGATGCCCTGAACAATGGGGTACTTTATCCTGCAGGTACTTTTGCTATTCAGCAGGAGTTTAACAGTAAATACGTTATTACCAACATTGAGTTTTTGCGTAAGCTGCTGGAGCTTGGGGATAATGAGATGTCGGCGCTGGAAATAGGCATACGGCCAGGGGCAAACGAAAATGAGTTAAAAGTGAAACTGCAACAGTTGCTGGGCGCGGGTTATAAGGTCCAAACCCGGTATGAGCAGAACCAATCACTTTATGCCATTATGCAAACGGAGAAATGGGCGGTGTATGTAATACTCAGTTTCATTATGATAATAGCTGCTTTCAATATGATAGGGTCTTTATATATGCTGGTCATAGAGAAGCAAAAAGATATTACCATACTTAAAGCCATGGGCGCGCGGAAATCATTGATCATGCGTATTTTTTTGGCAGAAGGGTTAATTATTGCGGGAATAGGGACCTTGCTGGGTTTTACGCTGGGCATCGCATTTTGTTTGTTACAACAGCGTTTCGGGATTATTAAACTGGAGGGGACTTCATTTCTCGTAGATGCGTACCCGGTAAGTATGCATCCGGAAGATTTTGTGCTGGTGTTTGTAACAATTATGGTGATAGGGTTGCTGGCCAGCCTGTATCCTGCCAGAAGAGCGGCAATAGAAGCGATTGCCCTGACAGCAACATGAGCAATAGCTGTTAGCTTTTAGTATTTAGCTATTAGTGTAATAAAAGAGGGTTCACATATATCCTATGCGAACCCTCTTTTATTATACTAATAGCTAAAAGCTAATTGCTTAATAATCTCCCAGTGTTTCAGGTAACTGTGCCAATGCTTTAGCCAGTTGCTCATCGCTTGGGGCTATACCATGCCATTCGTGGTGACCTTCCATGAAGTCAACACCCTGGCCCATTACAGTTTTCATCATGATGGCGATAGGTTTGCCCTGACCGGTAAGGCCTTTGGCTTTTTCGAGTGTTGCAACTAATGCATCCATATCATTGCCATCAGTGTGGAGTACCAGCCATCCGAAAACTTCGAATTTAGCAGCTACATCGCCCAGGCCGGCTACATCATCCGTAGTACCATCAATCTGTTGGCCGTTGAGATCCACAGTAATGATCAGGTTATCTACTTTATGGTGTGGTGCAAACATGATGGCTTCCCAGTTCTGGCCTTCTTCCAGTTCTCCGTCACCATGCAGGGTATACACCAGGTTTTTATCGTTATTCAGTTTTTTAGCGAGTGCTGCGCCTATTGCTACGCTCATCCCCTGGCCGAGTGAACCGGAGGCAACACGAACACCAGGCAGGTGCTCATGAGTGGTTGGATGGCCTTGCAGGCGGGAGTTCAGTTTACGGAAAGTACTCAATTCCGGTACCGGAAAATATCCGGAACGGGCCAGCGCGCTATAAAATACCGGAGAAATATGGCCGTTGGACAGGAAGAACAGGTCCTGATTTTTACCATCCATATCAAACGGTGCCGGTTTGTGATCCATTACTTTAAAATACAGTGCAGTAAAGAAATCCGCGCAACCTAAAGAGCCGCCCGGATGTCCGCTTTGAACGCCGTGTACCATCCTTACAATATCCCTTCTGATCTGGGTAGCAATATCTTTGAGCTGTGGCATGATAGTTGTTTGATTTTGTGCCGCAAAACTAATAGAATTTCGTAGAATTTGTGGCTTTGAATGTTTTTTTTGCGATCTCAAATTATCAATAATCTTGGTTTTTTTTATGTTTCGATTCACATTTCATTGAAATTAATATCTTTGCACAATTAAGCCCCACTAATGGAGAATGTATTAATTGCTACCGTCCTAAGTTTTGTAGTTACCTATTTTTCCATTCCAATACTTATCAGAGTGGCGGAATTAAAACACTTATACGACGAACCGGACGAACGAAAAACGCATAAACAACGTGTACCAACGTTGGGTGGAATCGGATTTTTCTCCGGATTCATCATCGCTGCCGCCATCTGTGTTCCTGCCATGGCCAATTCGCCGTTCCAATACATGATGGCTGCCTTCTTTATCATTTTTATGGTGGGCATGAAAGATGATATCGTAGGTCTGTCTCCGTTAAAAAAATTAATTGGTCAACTAGCTGCCTCTTTTGCTATTATCTATCTCGGCAACCTCCAGATAACAAGCATGTACGGTTTCATGGGAATCTATGCATTGTCTCCTAATATCAGCCTGATGCTGACGTACTTCACCTTCGTTGTGGTTATTAATGCCTTTAACCTGATTGATGGAGTGGATGGTCATGCCGGTAGTATAGGGTTACTGGTAAGTGCTGTACTGGGTGCTTATTTCCTGCATGTAGGGGAAATTACTTATGCTGTGCTGGGCTTTGCACTGGCAGGCGGACTAGCTAGTTTCTTAATTTATAACATCTCTCCTGCCCGTATTTTTATGGGAGATACAGGATCTTTACTGATAGGATTGGTGAATGCGGTGCTGGTACTGAAATTTATTGATGTGGCTGGAAATCCTGCCGGGAAAATGCCTATCGGGGCCACCCCAGCAGTAGCTTTTGCCATTCTGATTGTACCACTGTTTGATACATTGCGCGTATTTGCCGTACGCATGTTACAAGGCAGGTCTCCTTTTTCAGCAGACAGGAATCACATCCATCACTACCTGCTGGATCTTAAATTGAATCACAAACAAACTACGCTGGTGTCTGTAGCGATTAATGCCATCTATATTCTGGGAGCATTTCTGTTACAGGGACTAGGTGCCACCTGGTTATTAATAGGAGTATTTGGTTCAGCTACCTTTTTTACAGGAATGTTGTACCTGGCACGCAGAAAAAAGCTGACTGCCAAACCTGTTGTTGCTCCAGCTATTGTGCAGCCTGCTGTAGCTACAGCAGAAGCTACCAAGATTTTACGTGTTACAACAGAGGGTGTATTGCAGGATAAATAATTTTTGAACATACTACCTGTTTTGTCTTATCAACCGCTTTTTCTCCTTCCATATTTGAGCGCGTTTCTTTGATGATTAAAAGAAAACCTGTAGGTTTGCACGCACTTAACTATTTATGTTATGCAAGATGATCTAACGCTTATCATTGATGAAGCAGCGGACTCGATGAAGAAAGCAATCGGGCACCTGGAAACGGAACTGACTAAAGTTAGGGCTGGAAAAGCCAATCCGCAAATACTGGATGGCATTTACGTAGACTATTACGGCGCGCCAACTGCATTGAACCAGGTAGCTAACGTGAGTGTTGCTGATGCCCGCACCCTGACGGTACAACCCTGGGAAAAGAACATGCTGCAACCTATTGAAAGGGCTATCATAGCAGCTAATATCGGTATCAACCCTCAGAATGATGGGGTGATTATCCGTTTATTCCTGCCGCCATTAACCGAAGAACGCAGGAAAGAATTTGTGAAAAGGGTGAATAATGAAGGTGAACAGGCAAAGGTCGCCATCAGAAATATTCGCCGTGATGGTATTGAAGGGGTTAAGAAGTTACAGAAAGACGGCCTGAGTGAAGACACTGCAAAGGATGCCGAAGCAGAAATCCAACAAACGACCGACAAGTATATTGTGTTGGTAGATAAACATTGCGAAGCGAAGGAAAAAGAGATCATGGCGATTTAAGCAACTATTGATCTTTAGTATAAAATTTTGAAAGCGGAGATATCAGCAGGTTTAGGTCTGCTGATATCTCCGCTTTCTTTTTAGCTAAAAGCTAACGGCTAACAGCTGGTTTGTTGGCTCTGTTTACAAGATATACCCCAAATAAGATGAGCCCCATGCACAATACCTGTACCCAGGTAATAGGCTCTTTGGCTACGAGGCCCCAGCCTATAGCTACTAACGGTAACGCATATGCCACCATAGAGGCCATCATGGATCCTGCACGTTTGATTAGCAGGAAAAATAATACTGCCGCTACACCAGTGCCCATTACTCCCAGTACAACACCGGCTGAAAGTGAACGCCATGGCGCATTGGGCTGTGTGAATGGAGGAAAGAAATTACTGAACAACAGCACAGGAAAGGTAAATATTGCGCAAAAAAACATGGCAATGGATCCCAGATGGAGGGAGCCAAAGTCTTTCAGCTTATGATGCACCATACTGATATTTACACCATAACTCACGGTGGCCAATATCACCAGCAGGCCATAATGCCAATGCGTATTAGTATTGATACCTTTGGAGGTAAATAAGAAAACCACCCCCAACAACCCTACGAATATACCTGTGAGTTGTGCTTTTTTAAAAGGACTTTTAAATAATACAATGCCTGCCAATAGCGCCATCAATGGCGTTAGTGCATTTAAAATGCCTGCCAGTGAGCTGTCTATCTCGGTTTCGGCCAGGCAAAACAGAAAAGCGGGGATACCATTCCCCAGGATTCCCGACAGTATAATAAGCGGAATTTTGTTTGGAGGTGTTTGCCGGATCGCTTTCGGAAAAAAGGGAAACAGCGCAATACCTGCTGCTACTAATCGTAAGCTGGCAACCTGATATGGAGTGAATGATTCCAGTCCTATTTTCATCAGTATAAAGGAGCTGCCCCAGGTAAGCGACAATAACAGAAAAACTCCCCAGTGAGTGAAACGTTGGTTCATAAAGACATTTTGAAGCTACAAAGGTGCAGGTATATGGATATTCCAACAAAATATAAATCGTGTTATTGCAACAGTTCTGAGTTGATTTTGTTAAATTTATTTATAAGAATGCAAATACATGAGCAAGATCAAGTTGTCAACTATCAGCACCACCGCACCAAAAAAATTGGATAAAGAAAAAATAAAGGCGGAAACCGGGGATATTCTGGTTGAACTGGATGAGCTGCAGAATCTATTATACGCACAGCATAAATACAGTGTGTTGCTGGTGGTGCAAGGTATGGATGCCAGTGGCAAAGACGGTGTTATCAAAAACGTTACCGGTACCCTGAACCCACAAGGCTGTTTGGTACATTCTTTTAAAACCCCTACATCCGAAGAAACAGATCATGATTTTTTATGGCGTGTGCATCTGCATGCTCCCGGCAAAGGAATAATACAGGTATTTAACCGTTCGCACTATGAAGATATTTTAATTCAGCGGGTACACAATTGGATCGATGATAAGACTGCCTATAAACGCATGGAAGCTATCAATGATTTCGAGAAGCTACTATCCGTGCATAATAACACGCAGATCATCAAATGTTATCTGCACGTATCACAGGAGGCACAGCAACAACGGCTGACAGAGCGTACCGAAGATCCGCGCAAGATGTGGAAGTATAATGAGAATGATTTAGCAGAAGCTAAGCTATGGGATAAATATATGGATGCTTACGAAGATGCGATCAACCATTGTAATTATGTTCCGTGGCTTATTGTGCCGGCAGATCATAACTGGTACAAAGAATATGTGATTGCACTAACGTTAAGGGATACACTGAAATCGCTGAAGATGAAATACCCCCGGTTAAAGAAATAATGCATTAATAATTAATCTCTTCAGTGATTATACGCTACTTTTGTACACTTATTTTAACCAATAAAACCTTGCATTATGTCGTTCATTAAAGAGTTTAAAGAATTTGCCATGAAAGGCAATGTAATGGATCTTGCTGTGGGTGTGATCATTGGAGCTGCATTTGGTAAGATTGTTACATCGCTGGTAGACAATTTATTGATGCCTATTGTAAGTATTTTTTTGCGTGGTGCTAACTTCACCGACAAGTTCCTGTATCTGGATTCCAGTAAAGGGACAGACTTTAAAACGCTGGATGCAGCAAAGAAAGCAGGTGCCAATGTATTTGCGTATGGTGCCTTCATCCAAAGCGTGATTGATTTTCTGATCATTGCTTTTTGTATTTTCTTGTTGGTGAAGTTCATGAATAGACTTACTGATAAAAAAGCCCCTGCTCCTGCAGCACCTACAGCACAGGAAACATTACTCATGGAAATCCGTGACGAATTAAGAAAGTCAAAATAATTCTCTGCTATACACCCTCATTCAGATTTCTTCTTATAAGAGGAGATCTGAATGTTATGTATCCTAATCTTTAAAAAATAAATTGATGAAAAAATTCACTTTATCCATTGCCTGTTGCTTATTATGCTTTATGGCAACGCACGCACAAACCGACTGGATGAAGACTTCACGCGAAGAAGCAAGCAAAAAAATAAAAAAAGATGATAACGACACCATTCCAAAATTGTGGAGAAAAGGTTTGAATCTGAACATCAATATCAATCAGGGATCACTGAGCAACTGGGCTGCAGGGGGTGATAATTTCTCTCTCTCGTTCGGTTCCAACGTATATGCGTGGGCGTTCTATAAAAAAGGGCGGCATTCCTGGGATAACGTGGCGGACCTGGCATACGGATATATCAATACTACGAGTTTGGGTGGACGGAAAAGTGATGACCGCATAGACCTTACCTCAAAGTACGGTTATGAGATTTGTAAGAACTGGTATGCAAGCGGGTTAGTGAACCTGCGTACCCAATTTACAGACGGTTTTCTATATCCGGCTGATACCACTCCTCAGTTATCATCCAAATTTTTTGCGCCGGCTTATGTGTTGATTTCTCCGGGGTTTGATTATAAACCTGATAATTCCTTTTCCCTGTTCCTTTCTCCGGCCACTACCCGTTTGTTATTTGTGATGGATAATTATTTGTCTTCACAGAGCGCTTATGGCGTAGATAGCGGTAAACATTTCAAATATGAATTAGGCGCTTATCTCTCCGCTAATTATCTTAAAACAATTGGAAAGAACGTCACATACAAAGGCAGGCTGGATCTCTTTTCAAATTATTTGGACCATCCGGGAAACATTGCTGTTTTCATGACCAACGCGTTGGAACTGAAGGTAAACAAATGGATTTCCGCCTTACTCACCGTTGATATGATATATGACGATAAAGTAAAAGTATTTGAAAACAAGACTACTGGCGTAAAAGGTCCCCGGTTACAGCTCAAGCAGGTAATAGGGGTCGGATTTACGGCTAAGTTCTGATTAGCCGGAATTTTGTTATTTTTGATAGATGGCGCTGCTGTTTTATGCAGCAGTGTCGTATTGGGAATCTAAAAAATACGACGTGAGCGAACAAGCACCTATCTATAAGATCAAATTACCGCAATTTGAAGGTCCTTTTGACCTGTTGCTGTTCTTCATTGAACGTGATGAGCTGGATATTTATAATATTCCCATTAATACGCTGACGCAGGATTTCCTGGCTTATATCCATCATATTGAAACGCTGAATATTGAGCTGGCTAGTGAGTTTATTCTCTTTGTATCCACACTCATGCGTATTAAAGCCAAAATGCTGTTGCCGCGCAAGGAGGTAGACGAGCAGGGAAATGAAATAGATCCGCGTATGGAGCTGATTGATAAGATCCTTGAATATAAGCGCTACAAACTGGCTGCGGCTGAGCTGGCCGAACTGGAAGCGGATCGTATGTTGCAGATCAAGCGCGGTAACATCGCCAAAGAACTGGCAGAGATCGGTGAAGTAACCAGTGAAGGCACTGAAGTGCAAACCCTCACGCTCTTTAAGCTCACCAAAACTTTTGAAAAGGTGATGCAGCGCATGAAAGAGCGAGATAATAAGCCCCAGCACGTGGTATATAAGTACGATTATACCATGGAAGGTTCCAGGATGTATATGGAAGAATTGGCCAGGGCAGAAAGAACGTTATCTTTCGAAAAGATATTTGATCATTGTAAAGACCGTGTGCATGCCATTTTCCTGTTCCTCAGTATGCTGGAACTGGTGCAGATGAAGCATATGGGCATTATGGTGGGAGAAGGCAGAAATAATTTTATCATTGAATATATTGATCCTTCCGAAAGGGAGGAAGAACCAGCAGGAACCTTAATAGATGGCTGAGAAACGTGAAAATATAGGGATTGTTTCCTTACCGGAATACACACATGCTGATCCAAGCTTTGTAGTGTCTGGCCTTTGTGAGTTGGGCAACAGCTTTTTCAATCATATTGGTGTGCCGCACCGGCACGATTTCTACACCATTTACTGGATCAAAAAAGGTAAGCTCCTGCATACCATTGATGCAGTTACCCATGAGGTAAAAAAGAATACCTTGTTTTTTGTGGCACCCGGCCAGGTACATAATCTGCAGGCTAGCGAAAAGATTGAGGGATACATGATTGCGTTCCAGGATGCATTTATGTGTTTGAAAGATCAGACGCAGGTATCTGGCATTAACTCCGGCTTATTTTTCAATAATCAGTTCAGCAGCGTAATACCGCTGAACGATGAACAGGAAAAGGACATTGATGCGATAGTACGCCTGATGATGAAAGAGTTGACCATGCGTGAACCCGAATACGAAATGGCCCTGCATGGTTTGCTACGTTACTTCCTGGTACTGGCTTCGCGCATTAAGGGAGAAAATGTAGGCATCTCCCCGGAACAACATGCCATGCATAACAGTTCTATCTTTCTGAAATTTAAAAACCTGATAGAAGAGAAATACTTTGAATTGAAAACGGTATCAGATTACGCCAGCCTCCTGCATATCAAACCGGTGTTGCTGAATGAGATCAGTAAACAATTATCCGGTATTACAGCAGGAGAACATATCCGTAATCGTGTGATCCTGGAAGCACAGCGGTATTTGTATAATACAGATCTTACTGCCAAAGAAATAGCCTATAAACTCGGTTTTGACGATCCCCACTATTTTAGCCGGTTTTTTAAAAAATACACCAGCCAAAGCCCTTCCGAATTCAAGGAAGCCTCCCGTTCTGTGAGTTCACAAGCTTAATTTCCCCTGGCTTTTAAAAAAGTCCATCACTAGCAGCGTTTAATCCATTCTTAATTGATGTTGCAACATGTACTTTTGTGTTGTCTTAGGAGGCAATAAATATGAACACACAAAAACATGTAAGTCAAATTGTAATTGCAGCAGCCCCTCACATGGTGGGCGATGGATTCAGGGTACAAAGTACCTTGCCAGGCGGCACCCGTTCTGAAAATAACAGGATTAGTCCTTTTATTATGATGGATTACGGTGCACCCAACTACATACCACCTACTAATAAGCCCCGTGGTGTAGGCGCACATCCACACAAAGGATTTGAAACGGTGACTATTGTGTACCAGGGTGAATTTGAACACCGTGATTCTACTGGTAGCCATGGCATACTAAACCCCGGAGATGTACAGTGGATGACTGCCGGAGCCGGAATAGTACATGATGAAAAATTTAGTGAAGCATTCAGCAAACTTGGTGGTAAGGTGGAAATGGCCCAACTGTGGGTAAATCTCCCCAAAGCGTATAAAAATAGTAAACCCGCTTATCAAAACCTGACCAAAGAAGAAATTCCGGTAGTGAAGGTGGGAGATGAAAGTTATGTAAGGGTAATAGCCGGAGAATTTAAAGGAAATAAAGGCGCTGCCAGCACATTTTCACCCCTGAATGTACTTGATGTGCATTTGAAAAAAGGTGATAACGTAACAGTTGCTTTTCCGCAGCATTTTAATACCGCTATCGTGGTGTTACAAGGTAAAGCAGATTTTAACGGTCAGTCAGCTAAATCAGTAGAAACTGTTTTGTTTGAAAAAGATGGGACAGATATTACCATCACTGCCCTGGAAGATGCTACCATGATAGTACTGAGCGGAGAGCCAATTGATGAACCCATCTTTGCATATGGTCCGTTTGTACTGAATACAGAAGATGAACTCAGCGCAGCAATAGATGATTATAACGCCGGTAAAATGGGTTTCTTAAACTAATATTTAACAATTACTAAAACAATAAACTATATGACAACCTGGAAAATTGATCCTTCTCACAGTGATGTACAATTTAAAGTAAAGCATCTGATGATCACTACCGTAACCGGTCAGTTTGCAACATTTGATGGTACTATGCAAACTGTTGACAGTGACTTCAGCACTGCGAATATTTCTTTCGAAGCAGATATCAACAGTATTTCTACGCAAAACGCGCAGCGTGATCAGCATTTGCTGACAGGCGATTTCTTTGAAGCAGAGAAATATCCGAAACTGAAATTTGTATCTACAGGAGTTAAAAAAGTAGATGCAGATACATTTAAACTGATTGGCGATTTAACTATCCGTGATAATACCCGTCCGGTTGAATTGAATGTAGAATTTGGTGGCGAAGTGGTAGATCCATATGGTCAGACCAAAGCAGGATTTGAACTGAGCGGTAAAATTAACCGTAAAGATTTTGGTCTCGCTTTCCATGCAACAACTGAAACCGGTGGTTTATTACTGAGTGATGAAGTGAAGTTACTGGCGAATGTGCAAATGATAAAACAATAATAAAAAATTACGAATTACGAATTGCGAATTACGGTTATTCGCAAAGATCTCCTGGTTGATCCGTAATTCGCAATTCGTAATTTGCAATTTCAAATAATATGGATATTCTCAATAAATTAGAATGGCGTTATGCCGTTAAGAAATTTGACACCACCAAAAAGCTGAGTGCCGCTCAACTGGATGGCCTGATGGCTGCTACAAGATTGTCGGCTTCCGCGTATGGCTTGCAGCCTTACAAGATACTGGTAGTGGAAAACCCTGCAGTGCGTGAGCAACTGAAGGCAGCATCCTGGAATCAGCCGCAGATTACAGACGCATCACAATTGATTGTGTTTGCCCGGTATGCAAATTTGCAGGAATCTCACGTAGATGACTATACGAATAATATTGCGGCAACGCGTCAGATAAATCCGGAAGACCTGGCAGGATTTGCCGGCATGATGAAGGGAACGGTAAACAGTTTAGATGCAGCTGGTGCAGCTGCATGGACTTCCAGACAAGCCTATCTGGCTTTAGGGACCCTGCTTACCGCAGCGGCTGCTGAAGGCATTGATGCTTGTCCGATGGAAGGTTTTGATGCTTCAAAATATGATGAAATTTTAGGACTCAAAGATAAAGGCCTTGCTACAGTAGTAATTGCTGCGATAGGATTCAGAGCGGAAGATGATGTGATGCAACATGCTAAAAAAGTACGTAAGCCAATAGCAGAATTGGTAGAAATGATATAGGGATCAATTGCCAGGAATAAAATGTAAGCCGGACGATGAAAATCGTCCGGCTTTTTAATTCACAATTAATTTGTAATTTGAGCCTCCGCACTGATTTCTCTAACGAAAAAAATAAAAGTTATAAACATGAAAAGATTCGCATCTGCCAATTGGCAAGGTACCGGCAAAGAAGGTAAAGGCACTGTTACTTCACAATCTACCGTGTTAAATAGCACCCAGTACTCTTATAGCAGCCGTTTTGAAGATGGCGTAGGTACTAACCCTGAGGAACTGATTGCAGCTGCTCACGCAGGTTGCTTTACTATGAAACTGAGCTTTGTTATTTCTGGTGCTGGCCTTACTCCCGGTAACATTGATACCAAATGTACTATCACTTTAGACAATGGCGCTATTACCAGCAGTCACCTGGAAGTAAAAGCCAGCGTACCTGGTTTGGATGCTGCTAAATTTGCTGAATATGCAGCAGATGCAAAAGCAAATTGCCCTATCAGCAAACTGCTGAATACAGACATCACTATGGATGCTGTTTTGGTATAGATCTGATCTGTAAAATTATGAATTACGAATTGCGAATTACGGGTAACCGTCATTTGTAATTCGTATTTTTTTGTCCATGCTTTTCAACATATCATCCATTCTATCCTCTTGCGTTTATACCGATCTTTGCATTGTATAAAATAAGGAGATTTAGTTATGAAAAAAATCATTCATCGTGCAGATACCAGAGGGTATGCCAACCATGGTTGGTTAAGTAGTCATCATACATTCAGTTTCGCTAATTATTACGATCCCAATAGGATTCATTTTGGTGCGTTGCGTGTACTAAATGATGATTCAATAAAGGGTGGAATGGGCTTTGGCGCTCACCCGCACGACAATATGGAAATTGTTTCTATTGTACTGGATGGTGCAATGGAACACCGCGATAACACCGGCAGACAGGAAGTTATCCGTAAAAATGATGTGCAGATCATGAGTGCAGGTACTGGCATTACCCACTCGGAATTTAATGCCTCTAAAACAGAAGATGCTAATTTTCTGCAGATATGGGTGATTCCGAAAGAAAGAAATGTAATACCCAGATATGATCAACGCACCTTTGATCCTGCTGCCCGCGAAAACGCATTGCAGGTGGTGATTTCACCAGACCATCAGGCAGATGCCCTGTGGTTACATCAGGATGCCTGGTTTTCTTTAGGTAAATTTGATGCAGGAAAAAAATTAGATATCACGCCGAAAGCTCCTGGTATAGGTAGTTACCTGTTTTTACTCAGTGGAGAACTGAAGGTGGATGGTGAAGTGCTGCAAACACGCGATGCTATTGGATTATCTGATTATGATAAAGTTAGTATAGAAGTGATTAAACCGGCAGAGTTTTTGCTGATGGATATACCAATGCTGAGCTAATCATACACATCGTCATATATTAACCCATTATATTCAAAAAGAGATCAGTCTTAAAGGCTGATCTCTTTTTTTAGCATTTACAGGAATTGAATTTGCATTTCCCACACAAACAAATTACCTTAATCAATCAGCAACGATAGAGAAATTATAATGTTATTAGCTACAGATTTAGATGGTACTTTTTTAGGAGGTACACAGGAAGATAAAGATAAACTATATACTTTATTAAATAATAATGAAGATATACGACTGGTGTTTGTAACGGGAAGGGGTATACGTAGTGTACTCAAATTGCTGGAAAACACCTCCTTGCCAAAACCTGAATATATTATTTGCGATGTAGGCGCCACTGTTACGCATCTGCCTACATTGATGGCAGTAGAACCTGTACAATCGGGGATTGCAAAGCTTTGGCCTGGCGATCATGTTCGTGAAACATTGAAAAATGTGAAAGGTTTGTTGCACCAGGAAGCACAGCAGCAATATCGTTGCTCTTATTATTATGATGAAACTACGGATATTGAAGGCGCCAGAAAAGTGGCTGCTGCTTTGCAATGTGATTTAATTTTATCTGCCGGGAAATACCTTGATATATTACCTAAAGGGGTGAATAAAGGGTACGCTTTACAGCAGCTGCTAGGGGTGCTGGCATTACCACATCATAAAGTATTAGTGGCCGGAGATTCTATGAATGATTACACTATGTATGAAACAGGATTTAAAGGTGTTGTAGTGGGTGATGCTGAGCGGGAACTGGTAGCCCGGACCGCTGCTATGCCGCATGTATTACAGGCATTGCGGACAGGAGCTGGTGGCATATTGGAAGCCATGGCTTTTTTTCCGGAGTTTAGTATTTATCTGGAAAAAGAAGGCTAAAAGTTTGCCGGCGGAATAGAAAAAGATTGTAACTTAGAATAGGTCTTTGCTATAATATTGATATGGATATTGACAACAGCGTTTGGTATGATGAATAACTATTAATCATCATTTTAATTGATAAATCAATACACCATGGAAATTACCACTTCACCTGCAGATCTGCACGAGCAGATCAATTCCTGGAAAGGGATCGTTAATGATGTAAGAGGAGATGTAAAAATGATGCGTGACAGGCTGGAACAAACTGTACTCAGTAATGCACCCCGGGATGTAATGACAAAAGTTGAGCATTTTGAAAACCGTTTTCTACGTCAACGGGAAGTTGCAGACGAAATGTATCACGACATTAAACAATGCGCTAAAAAAATATCTGACTCACCTTCACAGGTGGTGCATGACGACAGACCTGTAGACGACTTTCATACCATGCAACACCGCATGCAAATATTCCAGAAATTATATGAGGAACTAAAGGACGATTTTAATCGTTTTATGCCTTGTGAAGTGTAAGATTATTTTATGTCTTTCGCTTTGTATTCTATCTTATGAATAACGGCATCCAGTTGCTTAGTGGATTCGTGCAGCCATTCCATCAGGCGGGAATTGAGATGTATATCCTGGTTGCTTTTATCAAACAATCCGGCTATACTCAAAATAGATACAACCGGCCGGCGTATTTCATGTGAATTAATCCATGCTATTTCTCTCAATGTCTGGTTCTGCTCTTCGAGCCGTTGCGCTTGTTTTACATGTTTGTCTATGTCCTGTATCATGCCTATCATGCGGAGCGGACAAGCATTTTCGTACACAATGAAGGCACGGTCTATAACATATTTATAGCAGCCATCGGCACACAGGAAGCGATATTCTTCTGACCAGTACCTGTTACCGGACAGGATACATTCATCGAGGGAAGTTAAAATCCTTTTACTATCAGCAGGGTGTAGGTTGTTCTGCCACCATTGAACAAGATCTGTTCCTGCATCTGCTTCATTATGGTGAAACAGGTTTAACAGACCATGGTTCCAGGTAAGGGTATTCGTGATCAGATTTTTATCGTAGATAGCATCATTGGTGGCTTGTGTCAGCAATTCATAACGCACGCCCAATTCATGTGCTTCCTTAGCGGACCTTACCTGCTGATCTATATCTTTAGCCATAATGAAACGGGCTTCTTTACCATAGTAGATAGTTGGATGCGAATATATCTCCACAAAAAAATTATCACCATTCTTTTTGCGATGTTTCCAGATGCCTCTGTATTGCGCGCCATTACACCGTTCTGTTACATTTTCCATAAAGTTCAGCACTTCTTCCGGTTCACGTATATCCTTCAACGTTAGTTGCCTGAATTCGCTTTTATTATAACCATATTTTTGAACAGCGGCTTCATTCACAGAAAGAAAACGCAAAGATGTTTTTTCGTAGATCCACATGGGAATGGGATGTTCATTAAAGAGGCGCTCATATTGCATAGAATGATAATTCTTACTGATCATAGCAACTAATAGCAATATGAAAATACAGCAAAGCATTACCTCGCTGACAACAAAGAATACTTCATATGGGAAGGCTTTGATTTTTATGATGAAGTAACTGTTAATTGAGATGACAGCGAACACTAAACACAAGCAAGCAAACTTTATAGGGGCATTCCGCATCACTTGATTTTGACTATAATTTAGCTATAATTTTAGCAATTGAAAAATAATGTCAGATCATTATGATTGATAATAATATTTGCATTATGATATATTATAATTCAAGGATTATTTGATCGCTTGCGGGATATCCTACACAGGTAAGTACCAGGCCTGCTGCTAACTCTTTATCTGTTAATACTTCGTTTACAGACATCCATACCTTGCCACTGGTGCATTGGGCTGTGCAGGAGCCACATACACCGCCTTTGCAGCTGTAAGGCAGCAGCACATCATGATCCAGTGCATAGCTAAGAATGTTTTGATCACCCGGAATAGCAAGATGGTATTCCTGGTTGCGGTAGCGGATTAATACCTGCTTGATGTTATGATCCTTTGGTAGCGGTGTTTTGGCGATTTTGGCATCTGTATTTACTACAAAATTTTCTTTATGTAGCTGTGCTTCATCAAAGCCCATGAAAGTAAGCGTGAGCAGGATAGTACGCATATAATCCGGCGGCCCGCACAGGAAAAATTGTGCAACTGCTTTGTTATGATGCATATGTTCGGTCACCAGTTTTTCCAATAAAATATTGTTGAGCCTTCTGTATACATGATGGCTATCCGGATCATTACTGAAGAGCCAGATACATTGTAACCGGCTGCTATATTGCGTTTGCCATGTTTGTAGCTGCTCGTGGAAGATGGTTCTTTCCGGTGTGGTGTTGCTGTAAATAAGTGTGATGTGCGCTCCGGGTTCTTCTGTCAGGATCTGCTTCAACAATGAAAATACGGGAGTGATACCACTACCGGCGGCCAGGAGAAAAATGTCGCGTGCGGGAACGTTGGAAGGCTCGTAAGTAAAGCGTCCGGTGGGTTCCAGCGTAGTAACAATATCGCCTTTTTTCCAGGTGCGGATAAGATAGCGGGATATTTCCCCATTTTCTTTTTCGCGGATCGTAACAGATAGATATGGATCTATGCCAGGAGTAGAGCTAAAAGAGTAAGAGCGCCTGTATTCTTTATTGTTTAATTGTATGAGGAAGGTGAGGAACTGCCCTGCGAGATATTCCACCGGCTCGGGAGCTGTGTTTTCCAGTCTGTAAGTGTATGTGCCGGCGGTTTCGCGTATAATATCAGTGATCCTGAGCTGAAAGTACATGAGTAAATAAATTACGAATTGCGGATTACGGTTATGAGCGAAGATAACTTCGATCCGTAATTCGCAATTCGTAGTTCGTAATTCATTTTATACTGTTACCGTGATTTTATTTTTAAGCATTTCTCTTGTAGTGCGCGCAATGCCGGCAGCGTCGTATCCGCATTCGCGGTACAGTTCTTCCGATTTGCCATGTTCTACAATGTGATCCGGGATGCCCATCCTTTTAATTTCTGCTTTGTAATTATGAGCAGCCATGAATTCCAGGATAGCACTGCCAAATCCGCCCATGATAGCGCCATCTTCTATTGTGATCACTTTATCAAATGACTGGAATATTTCGTGTAGCAGGGCTTCGTCCAGCGGTTTTACAAAACGCATATCATAATGTGCGGGTTGCAAACCATCTCCTATCAATTCTTTACAGGCTTCTGTTACAAAGTTACCTGTATGTCCGAGCGAGAGAATGGCGATGTCTTTTCCGTCGCGGATCTTGCGGCCGGTACCGGTTTTGATTGCTTTAAATGGCGTACGCCATTCGGGCATAACGCCTTGTCCGCGTGGATAGCGGATTACATAAGGCATATTGTTATCCGGCAGCTGTGCACTATACATCAGGTTCCGCAATTCTTCTTCGTTCATCGGAGCGCTGATGATCACATTCGGTATGCTACGCATGTAGGCAATATCATAAGCGCCATGGTGCGTAGGGCCATCTTCACCTACCAGTCCTGCCCTATCCAGACAGAATATCACCGGGAGTTTTTGAATGGCAACATCATGTACTGCCTGGTCAAAAGCACGTTGGAAGAAAGAGGAATAGATGGTGCAAAAGACGCGCATACCCTGTGTGGCCATGCCTGCAGAGAGGGTAACTGCGTGTTGTTCGCAGATGCCTACATCAAAAGCACGTTGCGGCATTTTCTCCATCATAAATTTGAGGGAGGAACCCGATGGCATTGCGGGGGTAATGCCGATTATTTTATCGTTTTGTTCTGCCAGTTCAATAATAGTATGACCGAAAACATCCTGGTATTTAGGTGGTTGTGGCCTGTCTACCGGCTTCTTGAATATTTCACCGGTGATCTTGTCAAACAGTCCGGGTGCATGCCAGGTAGTTTGGTCCTTTTCTGCCAGCGCATAGCCTTTACCTTTGGTGGTAACGATGTGCAGCAGTTTAGGGCCGGGAATATCCTTCAGGTCCTGCAGGGTATCGGCCAGTTTGGTGATATTATGACCATCGATAGGGCCAAAATAGCGCATCTGCAGGGCTTCGAACAGGTTACTGGATTTGGATACCACCCCTTTCAGGCTGGCTTCCAGTTTAGAGGCCATTTCACGGGTGAATCTTTTGCCTATCGGCAATTTTCCAAGGAGATTCCACACATCATCACGCACCTTGTTATAGGTAGGTGAAGTGGTGATATCGGTAAGATATTCTTTCAGCGCGCCCACATTTGGATCTATGGACATGCAGTTATCGTTCAGGATAATGAGTACGTTGGCATTGGCAACGCCTGCGTGATTCAGTGCTTCGAAGGCCATTCCTGCTGTCATGGCGCCATCACCTATTACAGCAATGTGCTGACGGTCAAATTCACCTTTGTATTGGGAGGCCATGGCCATGCCCAATGCTGCTGAGATGGAGGTAGAAGAGTGTCCTACGCCGAAAGTGTCGTACTGGCTCTCGTCTCTTTTCGGAAATCCGCTGAGCCCTTTATATTTCCTGTTGGTAGGAAAAGCTTCCCGACGACCGGTCAGGATTTTATGGCCATAGGCCTGGTGACCTACGTCCCATACTAACTGGTCGTAAGGCGTATTAAAAACGTAATGCAGTGCCACTGTAAGTTCTACCACACCCAAACTGGCAGCGAAATGCCCACCATGGACACTTACCACGTCAATGATATACTGACGTAACTCCTCGCATACCTGGTGAAGCTGTTCCTTATTCAGTTTTCGCAAGTCAGCCGGATATTGTATCTGGCTTAACAGTTGACCGGCCTTAATATCCATAATATGGCTCAGGGTTTATATTAAGAGACAAAAATACATAAAAATATGTGGTAAACCGTGATCTGCAGGCTGGAAAATAGGACAGTTTCCTGATATCTCACCATTCAGATGCTGGCATCTGCCATTTACCGTTTTTGATTCACCATTTATAACAATTAGGTTCCTGCGGGGAGCACTGTAAGGTATTTTTGGAATATAGGCGAAGTTTACTAATTTGAATTAATGTTTAAACAAATAAACAAATATTGGTGGTGTCAGCTGTTGGGGTGGTCGGCTTATTTTGTGATTAACATCCTTTTCGCCTTTTCCATCAACAGGAAAGAATCTCCTGATGGGTATTATTACCTGAACCTGCTCATTTTTATATTTTTCGGGCTGTTTTCCACGCATATGTTTCGCAGCCTGATCAACAGGTTTAAGTGGGTGAACTATAGTTTTGAGAGCCAGATATTGTTGTTTTTCGGGTTAATGACAGGGTCCGGACTGATGTTATATGTTGGATATTACTTTGTAGTTATTTTCCTGCTGCGTTTGTCTATTACACCTGTACTGGTAGGCATTTTGTCTTCCTTTCTCATTACTACTATCTGGTGGTTTCTTTACTTTATATGGCATTATATTGAAAGAAACAGGAGTTCGCAGTTAGATCAGCTAAAACTGGAGGCAACGGTAAAGGAGCTGGAACTTAAAACGATTAAGGCGCAGTTGAATCCACATTTTATATTTAATGCGCTGAACAGCATCCGTGCACTGGTAGATGAAAATCCGCAAAGGGCAAGAACTGCTATTACAGAGCTTTCCAATATATTGCGCAGTTCCATGCAAATTGAGAAGGCAGAAACCGTGAGCCTGGAAAATGAATTAAATATTGTAAAGGATTACCTTGCATTGGAACATATCCGGTTTGAAGAGCGGTTGAATGTAATGTATGAGATTGATCCGGATACGTTAGAGTTACAGGTACCGCCGATGATGTTGCAAACACTGGTAGAAAATGCCATTAAGCATGGTATTTCCCGGGTTATCAGCGGTGGCTCGGTGTATATCACTTCCAGCCTGAAAGGGATGCAGCATGTGATCAGCATTGAGAATACCGGACAAATAGTAGAAAATAATATAAATGGCCATGGTTTTGGATTACAGAGCACCCGGCAACGGTTGAGTCTTTTATTTGGAAGCAGGGCCTCATTTGAAATAAGGAATAAAGATGAGCAAACGGTAGAAGCTACAGTAGTGATGCCTTTGCTTTGATCACTTGTTATAACGTAAACCGCTGTAGCTGGTGTAGAACCGGCTATGGCAATGATTACTTTTTGTTAGTTATTTATTAATAAATTTAATCATCAACCAAACTTCATATTGCCAATGAAAAAAGCATTGATAATAGATGATGAACGCCTGGCCAGAAGTGAACTGAAAAAATTGCTGGCAGATCACCCGGAGATAGTGGTGGTAGGAGAAGCTGTGAACGCGAAGGATGGTATTGAAAAGATAGAAGCGTTGCATCCTGACTTGCTGTTCCTGGACATTCAGATGCCGGATAAGACCGGCTTTGACTTATTGGCGGAACTGGAAAAAACACCGCAGGTGATTTTCACTACCGCATATGATGAATATGCGTTGAAAGCATTTGAATACAATGCTTTGGACTATCTGCTGAAGCCGGTAGAGCCCAAACGTTTGGCTGACGCGATTCATAAGCTGCATCAGCAGGATGAAAAGGACCGTTTAGCAGCAGCAGGCGGCATTCGTACGCTGTTATCTGAAAACGACCAGGTATTTGTGAAAGATGGCGATCGTTGCTGGTTTGTGAAATTGCAGGAAATACGACTGTTTGAAAGCGTGGGTAACTACGCGCGTGTATACTTTGAAACAAACAAGCCACTTATTCTTAAATCGCTGAATGCGCTGGAAGAAAGACTGGATGAGCGCACTTTTTTCCGTGCCAACCGCAAACATATTGTGAATTTGCGGATGATCGAGAAAATTGATACTTACTTCAACGGGGGACTGTTGCTGGAGATGCGCGGTGGTGAAAAGATTGAGGTGAGCCGGCGGCAGGCAGTGAAGTTTAAAGAGATGATGAGTTTGTAGAGGAGCTTTTAGCAGTTAGTTATTAGCTTTTAGTATAAAAAGAGATGGCCCGCCGAAAGCGGGCCATCTCTTTTTATTTTCAGTTAGTTTGTATTAAGCCTTTACCGGTACTGAGTGTACCGCATCTGCCAGTTCTTTTATGAGCGACAGATCATGTTCAATAGCATTTCCTACTACCAGGATATCAGCACCTGCTTTGCAGTTGAGATATGCTTTTTCAGCATCCCGGATGCCACCACCTACAATGATGGGGACGGCTACCTGACTGGCAACGCGGCTGATCATGGTTTCGGTGATTGGGTTACGGGCACCGCTGCCGGCGTCCATATAGATCACTTTCATTCCCAGCATTTCACCCGCCATAGCTGTACACATGGCAATATCTGCTTTATCTGAAGGAATGGGTGTAGTGTTACTGATATATGAAACGGTAGTGGGGGCACCACCATCAATGACCATATAACCAGTAGAAATAACTTCCAGGCCACTTTTCTTTACTGCGGCCGCAGAAACTACATGCTGGTTGATCAGTAACTCAGGATTTCTTCCAGAGATCACAGAAAGGTAGAGTAAAGCGTCGGCATATTTTGATACCTGAGAGGGGCTCCCGGGAAATAATACAACAGGAATGTCACAGCTGGCTTTCAGCTGTTGCACACATTCATCAAGATGATCAGAAATCACCAGGCTGCCTCCAAGGAAGATATAATCAACTTTGGCAGCAGTGCATTTGGCTGCAAGCTCAATGATACCGGCAGGCGTCACCTTATCCGGATCAATTAAAACCGCGAATGCCTTCTCTTTCTTACTTTTTCTTTCGATGAACGAAGTGTATATGTTATTGTACATCAATAGCGCATTGTTCCGGTTGTCGCAAATGTATAAATTTTTTGTTAATAACCCACATTGCTAAATAAATATGCATTCAATTCATTTTCTATTCATGAACTTAGTGATACTTACTGCGTTACATGTAATACAAGTAGTGGATTTTTTGTTAATGACAAATTTTAAGCCGGATTTTAATCACATTGGTTTGAGGGTATAACAAATGTGTTGGCAAACTGTTTGCGCAATTATCCACAATCTGTGCATAATAAATGGGGGTATCCCGGCATTTAAAAATTAATTTTAGAGTACTCCGCATTACTAACTCATTTGTATCACCTAAGAAAAATTTATGGGCATGAAAAATCCAGTCAATAGTACGAATGGCCTCGCGTTCTCCCGTCATTTTACTAAAGAAGGTGTGAGTCCTTACGATCAGTTTGAGTATGATCTGCGCTCCTCTGTAATACGTAACCCTGGTGGCGACATAGTATTTGAAATGAATAACGTGGAAGTGCCTAAAGAATGGTCGCAGATTGCAACAGATATTCTTGCACAGAAATATTTCCGTAAGGCTGGTGTACCACAACCGGATGGCACTTTGGGAAGAGAAACATCTGTGAAAGAAGTGGTGCATCGTATGGCTAATTGCTGGCGTTCCTGGGGAGAGCGATATGATTATTTTGCTTCCGCAAAAGATGCCGCGATATTTTATGATGAGCTGAGCTATAGCATGCTCAACCAGGCATGTGTACCCAACTCGCCGCAATGGTTTAATACCGGCCTGTTTGAAAGCTATGGTATTAAAGGAAAGCCGCAGGGACATTATTTTGTAGATCAGCATAGTGGTAAGCTGGAGAAGTCCACATCGGCCTATGAGCGCCCACAGCCACATGCCTGCTTTATCCTGAGTGTAAATGATGACCTGGTAAATGATGGTGGCATTATGGATTTGTGGATGCGCGAAGCGCGCATCTTTAAATATGGTTCTGGTGTAGGTACTAACTTCTCCCATATCCGGGGAGAAGGCGAAAAACTCAGTGGTGGCGGAACTTCCAGCGGATTAATGAGCTTCCTGAAAATTGGTGATCGTGCAGCAGGTGCTATCAAATCCGGCGGTACTACAAGAAGAGCAGCTAAGATGGTGTGTCTTGACCTGGACCATCCTGAAATCATGGACTTCATTAACTGGAAGGTGGAGGAAGAAAAGAAAGTGGCGGCATTGATCGCTGCCGGTTATTCGTCTGATTATGAAGGAGACGCCTATAAAACCGTATCCGGGCAAAATTCCAATAATTCCGTTCGTATTCCTAACTCCTTCTTTCATAGTCTGCAGGCAGATGGTGACTGGGATCTGAAAGCACGTACTAACGGGAAGACCATGAAAACGCTGAAGGCAAAGGAATTGTGGGATCATATCACCTACGCCGCCTGGCGTTGCGCGGATCCGGGTACACAATTCGATACTACCATCAACGAATGGCATACCTGCCCGCAGGGTGGACGGATTAACGCTTCCAATCCCTGTTCAGAGTATATGTTCCTGGACAATACCGCCTGTAACCTGGCTTCTGTGAATCTTCGTCGTTTTTTTGATGATGATAAAAATATTTTTGATGTAAACGGGTTTGAGTATACTGTACGCCTGTGGACGGTAGTGTTGGAGGTTTCTGTGCTGATGGCGCAATTCCCTTCCAAAGAAGTAGCGCAGTTAAGCTATGAATACCGCACATTGGGATTAGGCTACGCCAATCTGGGCTCTATGCTGATGGTGAGTGGGATTGCTTATGACAGTGAAGAAGCACGTGGTATTGCCGGCGCTATCACTGCTATCATGACGGGTGTATCTTATAAAATATCTGCAGAGATGGCGGCTCACCTGGGTGCTTTCCCGCGTTTTGAAGAGAACAGGGCTGATATGCTCCGTGTGATGCGGAATCACCGTGCCGCGGCTTATGATGCCATAGATGCTTATGAAGGGCTGGAAATTAAGCCCAAAGGCATTGATGCGCGGTATTGTGCCGATTACCTGTTAAAAGCAGCTACCAAAGCCTGGGATGAAGCTGTAAAGTTGGGTGAGCAATATGGTTATCGTAATGCACAAGCTACTGTGATAGCCCCTACTGGTACCATCGGGTTAGTGATGGACTGTGATACAACCGGTGTGGAGCCCGATTTTGCATTGGTGAAGTTCAAGAAGTTGTCTGGTGGCGGCTATTTTAAGATTATCAACCAGTCTATTCCAACGGCATTGCATAATCTGGGTTATGTTGCCAGCGAGATAAAGGCCATTGTGGATTATGCACGGGGAACCGGCAGTTTTGCCGGGGCGCCTTATATCAATCATCAGTCGCTGAGTGAGAAAGGGTTTATAGGAGAAGAGCTGAAGAAGCTGGATACAGCTGTATTGTCATCATTTGATATTTCTTTTGTTTTCAATGCATACACACTGGGTGAAGAGTGTCTGCAGCGGCTGGGTTTCAAGCCGGAGCAGTATTATAACCTGGAGTTTAGCCTGCTGCATGAACTTGGTTTTACAGACGAGCAACTGGAAGCAGCTAATGATTATGTATGTGGTACCATGACTGTAGAAGGTGCACCATACCTGAAAGAGGCGCATTTGCCGGTATTTGATTGTGCTAATAAATGTGGTAAGCATGGGAAGAGATATATACATCCCCATGGTCATATCAGGATGATGGCGGCGGCGCAGCCATTTATTTCAGGTGCTATCTCCAAAACCATTAATCTGCCGCATGAGGCAGTTGTGGAAGAAATAGCAGACGCATACAAAATGAGCTGGCAATTGGGGCTTAAAGCATGTGCGCTGTATCGCGACGGTAGTAAATTGAGTCAGCCACTGAGTAATAAAAGTGACAAGAAGAAAAAGGCAGATGGCGCAGTTGCCACTGAGCCGGAAGTTGTACCGGACCTTGACCAATTAACGATTGATGAATTGCTGGATGAAGTAAATAAGCGGATGCTGGCGAGCAGGGATACTAAGTTAAAGCGCCAGCTATCGCGGATAGTAGAACGGCAGACGTTGCCTTCCAAGCGTGGTGGTTTTACTCAAAAAGCGAATGTGGGTGGTCAGGTGATCTTTGTGCGTACCGGGGAGTATAATGATGGTACACTGGGTGAAATTTTTATTGATCTGGCCAAAGAGGGATCTACTTTGCGCAGTTTGATGAACTGCTTTGCTATTGCGGTTTCTGTGGGTTTGCAGTATGGGGTGCCATTGGAAGAATTTGTAGATAAATTTGTGTTTACCCGCTTTGAGCCTGCAGGTATGGTAGATCATCCCAATATTAAATCAGCTACCTCACTGATCGATTATATTTTCCGTGTGCTGGGTTATGAATACCTGGGACGAACAGACCTGGTGCATGTGCTGGATGCACCGGGGAATACGGGAGAAGAGGAGGAAGAAGTAGCTGGTGATGCGCCACCACTGTCTAATGTACGGGTAACCTATATGGGGAATAGTGGTCAGCCTGCGCCCAGGGCTGCGAAGCAGCAAACAGTAGCAGCACATCATCATGAAAACAGCACGCAGGACTACATGCGGAGCATGCAAAGTGATGCGCCGGCGTGTAGTACATGCGGACATATCACGGTACGTTCAGGAACATGTTACAAATGCCTGAATTGCGGTAACAGCATGGGTTGTAGCTGATTGAATGTTGCAACTTCTTGTTAATGATATGTTATTGTGCCTCTAAAATTTCAAAGAAAAATAACATGCCCTTACCTTTGTATTCAAATAGGGTTTTCATAGGATAGTAACAAATTGAGGGCGCTTTTCTAGGCGCCCTTACTTTTTAAGAAAAATCCGCCCTTTTCCAACCTCCTTTTTTTCCTTCGGCTTTAACCTATAATCCCATCGGGTAATAGGGCAATTCAAATTTTTTCCAAAAAAATCGATTTTATTGGATCTTTTCAAATTAGAATCTTTAATATTTGATTTTTTCTAATATTTCTATTGTTCGCTACGTCACCATATAATTTTATTATATTTGTTATTGTATTAATTTTTATTATGGTTACTGTCCTATGAAAAACCAAATATTCCTACACCGCATGATTCATCATGCACTGTAAATGACTCTCGAAAGCAATGGTTCGCCCATTGCTTTTGTTTTTTCTACGTGTTTCTACGCATATTTTTTTACCTACTAGAAATCTCAAAATATAATTGTATTTTTAAACTCGAAAATTTGACACCTTATGAAAAAGCTGTTGTTTCTGCTGTTGGTAGTTTTGGCCACAGCCGCATCAGCAAATGCCAACACTGGTTTCAAGAACGGGGATAATAATGGAGATAAAAACGGTGATAACAACGATAACCGTAATAATGCCAAAAACACTTGTAACTCAAAGCCTGTAAGGGTAGAAGAGTTTGTGTTAATGTTTCCACGGGTAGAAACAACTGAGAAAGTTGATGAGGCAGAGTTGGAAAAAGCTATTGTGGACCTATATAAATGGTACTTACAAAACGAAACCAAGATAAATACCAACGACTTCCTGAAGGGAGGTGGTAAGGAATTGGCTTTCCCTTTTAAAGTGGATCCAAAAACCTTGCAACAATATTTCCTTTTCATCAAGAAGAATTTTCCGGGTTTCAGCGAAGACGATTTGTCTAATGTAAAACGCAATCGGAAAAAAGAAGCACCTGTTACTGTGCGTGATGAAATGGACAACCCTATGTCGATTTCAGTTAACAGATAAAATCGTTTGCCAGGCGAGAATGCATTTAGAGTTCAGTTATAACAAGGGGGATGTGTTGCATGCATTGCGCTATCATTTTATGCGGAGGGGCGAGATTAAAGTCTTCCGCAACACGCTCGTCATCCTACTACTAGCTACTATTACCGGATACATTTTCAGCGTAGTTACTACTGCAGCATTTACGGGCATCGCTATTATGGTATTGGTACTGGGCTGGGTATTCTGGTATCTCCTACCCGTTTCTATTTATAATAAGGCCGCTACATTTAAAGATAGTATACACCTGAAATATTCAGATGAGGGACTACTTATCTCTACCCGCGCCAGTGAACATCAGCGGGCTATCAGCTGGAGTAATTTTTCGCAGGTAGTGGAAACCAAAAAATTCTTCTTCCTTTATCGGGACAAAAAAACCTTCTTTCTTATTCCTACCAGTGCTTTTAAAACACACGAGGCTTATGAAAATTTTGCCAGTATGTTGAAAGAGAAATTCACGAATTATAAGTAATGTGCTGTATAGTTGAAGGCCTTCGGCCTTCCCTTCGCTTATAAATCTAATGTGTGAAACACGCTGAAATGCAGGATATGATTCATTGTTTTAGCACCGGAGGTTACCTGCACCAATTGATTCATATACCCGATATCTACTTTCAGATTAGATTTGATCTGATAGCCAAACGCCACCAGAAAACGGTTTTGATCGAAGAGCAGATTGCTGATATCATTTCCCCACAGATTCAAAAAAACTTCTTCCTGTAAGGCTACATAAAAAGGTGTTGCACTTTTTTTATGTTTGATGGGCATTTGTGTGCGGTTGAAATAACGGGCGCGGTTGCCATATTTCCAATCGCCTATAGCATGCGCTGTATCTGGGGCAGTGGGTTGTGCTACCCAGCGCTGTTCCAGCCGGACACGGTGGGTCATATTGAGCCTGGCAGACTTGTGGATATATTGTTCGAAGATACGCTGTTCCGGTAACCAGGAATTGCTTACCCCATTATAGGTGGGTACATAGGCATAGCCCAATAACATATGATCCTGCTTAGTGATGGAATATTGTAATCCACCACGCATCAGCAACTGGCCTTTGTTGCTGATACCATCTCTCAAACGTAATTGCACATCAAAAGGGATGGCCCATTTACTATTGAGTTTCATGGTGCCAAAATAAGTATACCAATGTTGATAAGCTTGTGTTGTGTTTTGTGCTGATACAAAACGGGTAATAGCCAGAAAGGCCATTGCCAGCAGTACTTTCCTCATAATCGCTGAATATAGGTGGGGTTAAAGATAAATAATCAGCAGGAAAAATAAGATCCGGGATAAAAAAGAAAGCGCCTGCAGAAGCAGGCGCCGGTAGATTGTTGTTTAGCTATAGTTGATTGTTGTATCAAAATTTATTATACCAAAGCATAGTGCCTTTGGTATCTCCGCCAATAGCAGCTGCAGCTGCGTTATAACTGGCCGTATTCTGCGTTTGTTCAGATTGCAGATATGTTAACCGGAAAGGCACCATTTTTACACTGGCATCCAATGAACCGGATACCGGTGTAATGAAAAGAGGGGCGCCGCCTGGTTTATTGAATTTCAGCCTGGTTCTTTCAAACCATGCCTGGAAGCCTTGTGGATAAAGGGCTAACCATTTCTGTGTACCTATCACATTCCTCCAATCTGCTGCTACATAAGGCACTCCTGCTATATAAGTCTGGATACCTGCATCGGTGATGTTCGTATTGCTGGTGAGCAGGCGCCAGTAATTGATAGATGCTTTTATCCCATTTGTGTAATGTGTGGCAGCATCCCCTACATTCATACCACGGGCTGCTGCTTCTGCAAGGATAAATTCTACTTCAGGATAGCCCATCAGGATGCCCGGCATTGTAGCGCTGTAAATTTGTTTGCCAGGATATGAGTAATGCGTTTGTGACAGACGGCCTTTATCTGAGGCTGCCAGGCCATATGGCATCCCTTTAATTGTATCATCGTCGTGTGAAGGACGGGCATATATTCCCAAACGTGGATCATTTACACTCTTCATGTAATCAACCAGTGTAGTGCTTACAAAGAAGTCAGCAATCTCCCGCTCTGTATCATTCAATGGGAATTTATTAGGTGCTGCATTCAGATACAGCAACTGTGCATTTTCAAGGTTGCTGCTGATAGCATCCTTGTAATGCGCTTCAATGATCTGTTTTGCTTTTGTTGGATTTGCATCCGACATACGAATAGCCATACGAAGCATCAGGGAATGCGCCAGTTTTTTCCATTTCAATACGTTGCCATTGTAAATAATATCACCGGCATTAAAACTGGTTTGTGCAGTGTCCAGTACATTTATTTGTGCCTGCAGCGTATCGAGCAGGGAATTATAAATGGTTTGCGCATCATCGTATTTAGGTGTGATGTTGGTGGTGGACTGGAATGCCTGGGAATAAGGAATATTGCCATAAGTATCGGCGAGGATCTGATAGATCCAGGCACTGGTAATTTTAGCAATCGCATTTTGATTGGCTTTACCCGGCTCGTTTATTTTTGCATTGTTTTGTTTTACCAGGTCGTCCAGGTTGTGCAATGAAATCCGGTATAAATTATTCCACAAAGTAGCGTTGTTACCTTCATCCAGTTGATACTGACTATCATTTGTTCTGGAATTACCTGACCAGAATTGCGCATAATGCATGGCTATGTAACCATTTTGCAAACCACTGTACAACACATCCATCGTGGATTTTTGTGCACCAGTGAGTAAGTACTGTGGATCAGCAGTAGTGGGCTTTGTTGGGTCGTGATTTATCTCATCCAATTTTTTACAGCTGCTAATAGCCACGGAAGCCAGTAAAAGAAGAACACTGCTATATTTTAAAATCTTTTTAGTCATCTTCACAAAATTTAGAATGATACATTCAGGTTTAAACCATAAGACCGTAGTGAGGGTAATGCACCACCTTCAATTCCCTGCACGTTGGAAGAGGAATTGAGGATATTAGCAGGATCCACATTAGGCGCATTTGACTTGATCAGCCACAGGTTACGGCCATACAGGGAAAGGCGCGCACGCTGAGCGCGGATCTTTTTGTACCATGATTCCGGCAGGTTGTAACCAATTTTTGCTTCTCTCAGGTAGATGTAGCTTGCATCGTAGAGGTTAGCTCTGCTGATCTGATTTCCACCATTGTAGTTGAAGTGATCCTGCGCAGAAATGTTAGTTGTATTCTGATGACCATCTTTTGTAACACCAGGTACGACGATCCCATTTTCCCGGATACCATCTGCTACTGTGCTTTCCAGTAAGCCTGACTTGTTGCCGTAGAGGTTTGTGTAAGAAAAGAAATTTCCACCGTGCTGGAAGTCAACCAGCGCTGACAGGTAAAATCCTTTATAAGAGAACGTATTGGTGATACCGCCCACATAATCAGGATAAGCGTTGCCAATAGGTTTAACCTCACTGGGTACGTAGCGGCCCAGGCTATCTACCAGTTTTTGACCATTCACGTAAGTGTAATCAGTGCCCCGGATTGTTCCCAGCGGCTCTCCTACCTGCGCTACTACAGATACTTTCTGTGTGCGGCGGTCTGTACCGAAGGTCAATATTGGTAAGGAGGTATGGTATTGAGCAATATCGAGATTCAACAGTTTGTTGCGATTGAAAGAAATATTAGCGTTGATATCCCAGCGGAAGCCACTTCTCAGGCGTATTGGGTTCAGGTTTAAGCCTATTTCCACTCCTTTGTTTTCTACACTGCCACCATTTACATAAGCACTGGTAAATCCGGTAGCAGTAGGCATTGCCAGCGAAATGATCTGGTCTTTAGTAGTGCGTCTGTAATAGGTTAAATCCAGTCCTACGCGATTGTCCAGGAATTTCAGTTCTACTCCTGTTTCAATTTCTGTAGTACGTTCCGGTTTAAGGTCTTTGTTATATAAAGTTGCAGAAAACTGGGAAACCGGATTACTACCGAATGGTGGTACAAAGTCGTAGGTATTATAGATGCGATAAGGATCGGCATCGTTACCTACCGCTGCGAGACTACCTCTTACTTTACCAAATGACAGCCATTTCCAATTTTTCAGCAGGTCTGAGAATACAAAAGAAAGGGAGGCAGACGGATAGAAGTATTGATTGTTACCCTTTACCAATGTGGAGCTCCAGTCGCTGCGGCCGGTCAGGTCCAGGAACAGCAGGTTTTTGTATCCGAGATTGGCAGTAGCAAAGGCGGAATTAATCTGTTTTTCGTAGAATTCATCAATTGCCTGTGCGGGTTGCAAGGAGTTATTAAGATTGTATACATCTTTAGTGATAAGACCACCTACAGTGCTTCCGCCGGTAGTTGTCCACTGGCGGTGCATGATGTTTCCGCCTACAGTTGCATTCAGCTGGAAGTCTGTTCCAAAATTCTTTTTGATATCTGCTGTTACCTGGTAGTTCATTTCGCGGGAGGTGCGGATACGTTTGATGTAACCACCTATGAGGTAATCTTTCGCTGTTCTTTCCTGTTCCAGTGTGTTATAGTCATCCATGAATACGCGGCCGGTAAAGGAGAGCCATTTGGTAGCATCTACGTCCACTCCGGCATAACCAAAGAGACGGTTGCGGCTATCTGTTTCATAATCCATATACCTGTTCCAGTATGGGCCGTTGCTGGATGAGAGAGAGGGATCGTTCCATGCTTTACGGTTCCACGAGATCTGAGAGCCGTCATCGTATTTGTATCTTTTTTCCATATCAAGGTCCAGCTGACGCTGACCATACATAGTAAATTGCAACGTTGGATTTGGACCCGTGAAGCCGGTACCAGGACGGGCGGTTGCCTTTAATGCACTGTAGTTCATGGAAGCTACTGCTCTTACCCCTTTGGTGAGTTCGTAATTACCATTAAACGAAAGATTGTTACGATTGATAGAAGAATTAGGCAGCACAAAGGTTTGGTTCATATTGCCATAAGACAAACGGAAACCACCTTTATCGTTGGAGCCTCCCATGGAGATATTGTTAGTGAGTGTAAATCCGGTTCTGTAAAAATCTTTTACATTATCAGGCTGAGATGACCACGGCGCTGTTTTTCCGAAGTAGGGATTATTTTTATTTTTATCCCATGACCAATAAGGGCGCACCATGCGGCCATCCAGTTTAGGTCCCCAGGATTCATCCACTGCATACTGTGTCATCAGGTCATAGCGTCCTTTGCCATTGTTATCATCGTAAGTAGCGCTTTGTTCATTTAGGAATCCTTCCGGGTTTTTGTTATAGTAGAGGGTGTCGAATTTTCCACCGCTACCACCACCGTATTGGTTCTGGTATTTAGGTAATACAGCTACCTGGTCTACCTGTGCATTGATGCTATAAGTAACACCAATACCTTTTTCGTTATCAGGACGTTTTTTTGTGGTAATCAGCAATACACCGTTAGCGCCGCGACTACCATACAGTGCTGTTGCAGCTGCTCCTTTCAGTACAGATATATTTTCAATGTCTTCAGGGTTGATATCCTGGAGAGGGCTACCAAAATCATAGCCACCACCACCGTTGAGCTGACCGCCCTGGTTGGTGCTGTTATTCATCATGGGTACGCCGTCCAGTACAAAAAAGGCATTATTATCTCCCAAAATTGATTTTACACCTCGGATGGTGATTTTGGTAGAACCTCCCATAGAACCTGTATTGGTATTGATCTGCACCCCAGGTACTTTACCGGTTAATGCATTTACGAAGTTCACTTCTTTAGCTTCCTGTACTGCATTGCCGGCTACTTCCGACATTGCGTAGCCAACAGAGCGGGGATTCTTTTTAATACCCAAAGCAGTTACCACCACTTCACCCAATACTTTTTTAGTAGCGCTGGAAGGAACGAGGGTGACAGCCAGTGGTCCTCTTTTCTCAACAGGAATGGTTTGTTCACCAAAAGTAGGTGCTGTAATAAGGATTGTATCTCTCATACCTGCCTTGATGGTGAAGTTGCCTGTGGGGTCTGCCAGTGCATTTAATTTGGTGGTTTTATTACGGATAATAGCGCCAGGAATAGGTGTCCCTTTATCATCTTTCACTGTACCTGTAAGGGAGAATTTTCCTATTTCACTTTTAGCAGTAGTGGCATCCGGAGGAAGGATCAATGCGGTATCTTCTTTAGGTTTGACCGCTGTTTTGGGTGTAGTATCCTGCTTTTGTTTGATATCAGTGTTGGCGGCAGCGGGTTTAATTACTACCGGAACAGTAGTATCAGCTTGCAGTTTTTTTGTGGGAAGATACCCTTCGGGTTTTGCGTATGCGCTGCTGGAGGTATAGCAGAAAAAGGCATAGCACAGCCCCGACCAGGCTAGTACATGGCTTCTCATGGTATTATGAAAGATTTGGTTACAAATTTTTTGGACAGTATTCTTATCTTGTCTACAGTTATATTGAGTCTCCATCAATATAACTATACAATCAAAAGGCCTTCTACAATGGGTTGCAGCGGGAAAAAAATACTATTTCAGGTTTTTCCTCATTTCGTAGTGTGGAATGCCTACTTCTGTAAATTCTTCTCCACATGTTTCATATCCCAGCTTCAGGTAGAAGCCAGTGGCTTCTTTGCGGGCATGCATGGTGAGTATCTTAAAGCCGTTGCTGACAGCAAATTGTTCTGCAAACATCAAAATTTCTCTTCCGATACCTTTGCCCTGCAATAGTGGGGATACTGCCATTTGTCGCAGTTGTACAGTGTATTCGTTTATGGGTGTAAGAATACAACCACCTGCCAGCAATGAATTTTCTGTTGTTTGTGTAAAGCCAGCAATGAAAATATCATTCATTTCCTGCTGTAGCTGTTCCGCTGAAAACGTTAGCCCCAGGGGTTTGCGTAATACTTCATTGCGAAGATCCAACATTGTGTGATAGTCACAACTACCGTATTCGAGTATACGAAAATCAAGCATATTTGTTTATCAGTTTTTGTGTATTGCAAAAATACTTATTTGCGTTGGTGAGCGGTTTTTTCATCTTAGTTTGTCAGATAGGCCCACCTGTGCAGCATAAACAAATAGTTTGCCTGCAGAGGATCAGGACGGTTGTTCGTTGAAGTAGTTCAGGATAAGTCTGTCGACAGATTTTACCTGTAACATATCATCGTGAATAGCGAGCGCATTGGGATGTGTATCTGAGCAGATCACTTTTTTAATGATACCGCTTTTTTTAATTTTTTCGAAACCATTGCCCGCAAAGATGCCATGGGTGGTAATTACACAGATATCTTTTGCACCGGCATCATGATAAGATTCAGCAGCGTGAATAAGTGAGCCCCCGGTGCGGATCATATCGTCATAAATAATAACTATTTTATCTTTTACATCAGCGCTGATGGCAGTGATAGCGGTTTCATCACCGGAGATGCGGCGTTTGAATACAAAAGCTGCCGGCACATGCAGATCGTTGGCCAGCGACTCTACCCATTTAGCACGGCCCGCATCAGTGCTGGCGAGCACAAAAGGTTCGCCTGCAGCGAGTTCCAGCGCAGCTTCCTTTACAAAATCCTTTGCGTATAAATGAACAGGACGAATATCGTTTTCAAAATACCAGGTGATACCATCTACATGCAGGTCTATCATCACGATCCTGTTACCACGTGAGGTATTGGGAAGAGAAGAAAACAATACCGCGCGTGTTTTGGCTTTTACGATCTCCCCATATTTAACAGCCCGCTCCATAGTGGAATAACCAAAGAAAGGAATCACAATGGTGAGAGAGTGTGCCCCCAGCTGAATACAGCCACTTGCCAGATCATATAATTCCAGGGTTTCTTTATCATCGATAGTGCCACCTATCAGTATCACTTCTTTGTTACTCACATTACTCATTATGCGGTGATAATGTTCCCCATCGGGAAAATCACGTATGTCCAGCTCACCATTTTCCCAGTTTGGGGCGGCAATTGACAGTATACGATCCTTCAGGTACTGATAATGTTGCGTAGCAAAAATGATTTTCTGTGGCATGTTTTTTACAAGATAAATCGTGATAATCGTAAAAATAAGCGATTGAAAGGATATTTATAAGGTTGATAATTAATAATTTTGTGCCCGAGCACTAACTTTTCTACCCTTTTTTAACTTTTCATTTGCGGGCGGAACATTAAATTTGGAGGCATTACTATATTCATGATTCGTTTAACAGCATATATCGGAGCACTGTTTTTTTTCTTTTTCATTAGCCTGCAGGACACACTGGCACAGGTGCGGTTATCTGGTATGGTAGCGGATCAGGATTCTAAAACGGGATTACCCTTTGTTTCTATTGTAAACAAAAGAACAATGACAGGCACTCTCAGCAACGAGAGTGGTCGTTTTTATATTGAGGCTATGCCTGGTGATACACTGGAGTTTTCTATGCTGAGTTACGCGCAAAAGAACCTGGTAGTGCCCGGTATGTCATCATCGCAGGATGTGTACATGCAAAGGCGCCTGTTTGAATTGCAGGGTGTTAATGTGAAAGGGAAGAACTATCGGAATGACTCCATGGCCCTACGTGATGAATACGGCCGGTATTTTAACTACCACAAGCCCGGTGCGATGGATGTATTGAAAACACTGCCGGCGAGTCCTATTACGGCGTTAACTTACCTGGTACCGAGCAAAATACGTAAGCACAAGGAGCAGTTTCATGAGCAACTGCTTTATTGGGAGAAAGAGAAATTTATTGACTATCGCTACTCACCGGAGCTGGTGGGTAAGATGACCAAGTTGCAAAGCCCCGAGCTGGACTCTTTCATGTATAGGTATCGTCCGGGATACCAGTTTCTGAATACTGCCTCGGAATATGATCTGCTGTTGTACATTAAACAATCTTTTGAAGAGTATCAGAAAACGAAGGTGGTGAGTAGGGAAGGGATTTCTCCGAGGAACTGATTAACATAAATTTATTGTCGCGCCAGGGATTTTGTCCCTGGCGCGATTTTTTTTTGGAACAACAAATAACATCCGATAAAGTATTTATTATATATCATTTGTTTTTAGAACAAGTGGTCCTGCTGATTGAAGCGGCATTATGTTTTTTATTGAAGCGTATCCATTTTGGTGGCCGCACCTTTTTTCTCCGTTTGATCTTGTACCTTTCTCCATTCCTCCAAAGGGATAATGTCTCCCTGAATAGGCTCAAATACTTTAATAGTGCTGCAGTCGCTTTTATCTACATAAAAATTGAAATAATTTTCTCTTCTGAATGTGTTTTCATATCCTGCCTGAAATTGATAATAATATCTGCCATCAATGGTATCTGTACTTACAACATATGAAACATGTTGTTTATGATTGGAAATAGTATCGATCATCTTTTCTATTGCTATCAGCTCTGGTAGCATAGTAATTTTATGCAGCGCATCTGCTTCTGTACAGGTGCTTTTGATTGCGGTAGTTGTTGTGGTGCCGACTGGCGGCCCTGACTTGTTGGTGGATGGGCTAGATCCGCAGGATATGCAGAGAGAGAAGATTAGGAATGATAAATATTTCATTTGCTGTGACTGTTTTTATCCCGGAATGTTTATCCCTTATTTAAATTATTTGGTACTGTTTATTTTTGCTTCAATTTCTTCGCCACAGCCATCATTATAACAACGGAATTTTCCGCCGGATAATGGAGCTGCCAGTATTTTTTATTGCCGCAAATTATAATACCAACCTTTAATTACTGTCTTTCTGAAAGTACCTGTATCATGATCTGATTTTTTATAAATAAGAGGTAAGTTGCCGTATAGTATTCCGTTATTTTCATATTCGCCCATATCTGAAAATTCCTTATCAGGCAATAGCTCTTTCTTTGAAATTATTAAGCTATCAAGCATTTCTAATTTCTTATGATGAGTTATTTGTTTTTCGAAGTAACAATAGATATTCAGACTATCTTCATAAGTATCATAGTAGTATTTATTTGAGTATTCTCTGTTGATCTCAAGCCTGCCACTTGAAATTAATTTTATAGGATTATGTACATCGCTTTTCTTACTAATCTCTGTTCTCGTAATAACCTGCTTGTTGTTGCAGCTGAATAATATAAAGCAACAACAAGCAAGGAATTGTATTTTCATTAATAGTATTTCTGTACTTTATTTAGCTGGTTCAATCTCTTTTCTCAATTCAGGTAAGGAGAAATAATTATTCTTTATCAGGTAATCTTTTAATCCGTCATCTTTAACAAATAGGTTTTCCAGAATGGTTCCTGCTGGCCAGATGCCTGCGTTCTTGGGAACTAGGCTATGGTATAGCGGTAGATAAGTATTAGCGATGTATGCAACAATTTTTCTTTTTTCATCAAGAGAGAATATCTGGAAAGGATTGTTTACAAACGCCACTCCACTACTGTTGTCATATAGTGAAGATGCGTACCAATCGAGGCCTTCAAGGATTCTATTGTCATTGGCAGTAGTATGTTCCGCGATCCAGCTTAACAGTTCTTCTTTTATTTCCAGTTTGCCTTTGCAGGGTTTCACAAAAATTATTTCTCCTACAGTGGGAATATGATTATCATCCATTCTTAGATAATCATTCATTGCGAGATCGTTTAATTTAGAGTCCTTTGTATAGCCAAAAGATTTAACCAACGTTTTAAGAAAGAGTGTATCCTTCTGCAACAAGGTGGCTAAATCTGCTTTGCTATCATTGAGTAGAAATTTATTTATTGAAACAAGCGACGACGACAGATTTATTCTATAGTGGTTGCTATCCACTAGTTGTACAAAATCACCTACTAGGGGGACTCTTGTAATAAATCTAAATTCTTTTGATATAAAAATATTATCAACAGTATAGTCAAATTCTTCATAATCCCCGGCCTTTTTTCCTACAAAAATGGTGATGGATTTATCGCGTATTTTAGTTTTACAATTTTCTGCATTAAATGTATTTCCGAAGATTTTTTTCAGTTTATTGTTGAAATCAGCTTCATCAGGTTCTTTGTATCCTTTATCTTTTAATCCGACTGCAATAACTGGTAATGCTACATCTAGATCTTGTTGTGAATAATTGTAAATAGACGATTTACCATCATCTGATGCTTCCATATGTGATTGCAGATCCATTTGTTTTTTGATGGCATTAATATTCATTGTATATGTTTTTTCAATGGCTTTTATACTATCTTTTTGAACTGGGTTCTGTGCACTATTATTCTGCCCATTACAGCTCATAAAAATGGAAGCGATCGCAATAGCGCTTGGTAGTTTATATAATTGCATTGTCAAATAATTTATCTTTTTTATCTTAATCCCAGATGAAAATGATTTTGGTGAGCCGTCATTGCCGTTCCCATAGTGTTCTTCAGACCATCTTTATAGGCATAGTTTGTATTGAAGCCCCATTTGCCGGATATGGTCAATAGATTTTCCAATGCTTCCACAAATTTTTCCTCTGAAGGATATGCCTCTTTTGCATCACTCCATAAAATATTTCCGCCTGTAGCTGGGCTACCGGGATACCTGATATCAATATCATTCCCGTCAACATGTCCGTGGTGTCCTAGATTCCTTTTGTCACTGGCTGAAATATCGTTAAAATACAATTTATCACTGTATCCATTTTTAGGAAGTGAATAAAAGTAACCAATCAAGGCAGCTGCTACCTTCGGATCTATATAATTATCATCTCCGCCATCCCTTGTGCCATATCTACCCCAATTGGGGCCAGTTTCAGGAAAAGGAAGCAAATTTTTTGTATTTTTCTCTATTACATAAGTTTTTACCAGTGCGCCACCAACGTATACATCATATTGAAACTGTGTGGAGGATGCATTAGCCTGAATCAATGAATAAGTAAATGTATCCGCATCAATTTTATATTTATTGTTATCTCCTGCTGGCACAATACCATATTGACATTCCTTTACTCTGAATAAAACTGAAGTAGTGTTGGCAAACGCCAACTTCTTTTCTGCGTGGCTGCTTTTGCCATCGGAGATTACATCTTTCCCTACTTTCTTACTTATTCTTTCTGTTACTTCTGTATTACCATTGGATGCATTTTGCAAGCCTTTCAGTTTCCAAAATGCCATTGAAGATAATACAGCAATTTTAATATCTGAAATTACCAAATCCGGATTGAGAATTATATCTGCATTTTCTCTTTTTGTGTAAGTGTTGGCATAAGCATACACTGTCCTTCCAGTAATTTGTATAAGACCTTTTCCCCTGAAGTTCCAGCCATCTCCTTCAGTTGTATTACCTATCTCTTTACCCTTTGCTGCATCGGGACCGTATGCATAATTGGCAATATTTTTCTGATTTTCATCAGTAACACCAGGGTGGATGGGAATTTTGTTTGCCCTGCCCCAAAGGTGAGCCTTTTGCTGCCCTTCTATAGTTTGGAATGCACCAAAATTGTCTACCAGCCCTTCCCAATACCAGTTGAAATTTTCTCCATCTTTTAAGTGCAAAGTGTCCCCTGTTTCAACGATTGCCTGTGCAAAGAAGTGTGCTTTATTCCAGCAGGTATTCATCCCAATTTCTTTCATATACTTATTGTAAGTATCAGCTACAGCTTGTAATGTAGCGTTTTCAGCCTTTGGGAATATTTTGAGCAAAGTAGCAGGTGTTATTTTTTCATTGCAACGAGGGCATCCGGTTGTTGTTTCTTCCTTCTCTAAGGCTTCTCCCAGCACAGTTGGTGCTACCGGTTTCGTAATCTGGTTTAACCTATCGGCTATTGAGTTGGATAGTTTAATATGTTGATAGAAACTAACCGACGATGGATTGAGTATATTCTTATCAGCTATTTCCTGCGGATACATATACTTATCTGCCTTATCAGATTTTATCACTGCATAAAAACAGCGGAAAGTATCATCTATGGCCTTCTTGCCGCTTTTTAGCTTGTTAGTATCAATATCAATGTCGAGGATTTCATTCTCCTTCACTTTGTCTTTCAGCTCAAGGACATTCAGATCTTTTTCTTTGTATTTATTTTCCCATAGCTGTAGTGTTAATTCTTCACCAGCCATATTTCTTGTCTGGATATGTATTTTTATCTTTTCGCCATACTTGTATACTTTGTATGCAGGATAATTGCTGCTGTCAAAGAAATGTACGGAAACGATTTCTTTTTGTTCCCGGATGTAAACATATTTACCCATTTCGAGGTCGCGCTGGTTGCTTTGTTTTTTAGGGAACCAGAATTTTTTGCCATTGGACGCTACGCTTTTCATGTCGGCAAACTCAATGCCGCCGGGCTTTTGAAGGATGGCAAATAATACATCATAAAACTCACCCTCAAAATATAACTTTGATAACATTGGTTTGAGCGTATCAGTCTGGATATCCAGCTTTGCTTCTCCCTGTGCATCAAAGGTTACTTCTCCCATGTCTTTGATGTAGTTGAAGTCACTTCCGCTGTCGGCTTCCAATATATGTATGTTCACCTTTTCTCCGGCTGCAGCTGTACTTGTGATGAGTGCTTTGATGGTTTCTTTCCAGCCGGCGCGAGGCTTGTAAATACTTTCCTGATCAGCAAAACACCAGCGCGTTATTGTTGCATAATCGGCGTTTATTTCCAGTCTTTGTGCAGAAAATCCGAGTTTGGCACTCATCCAGATCTTGCCTTTATGAGGGGCAAATACATTTTCATTTCTGTCGCTGCTGCTGTTGGCGGGCACCCATGTAATCGGCCCATCCAGCTGTGCATTATAAGGCATTGTTGTTTTGGCGATGAGATTATACCGTTTGCCTACTACCCAGTTGATAGCGCCGCCTTCTACTTCTATCTTAAGTACTTCATTGTTTTTTACTTCAAAGCGCCAGTCATCCAGTTGATGTTTGGCGGAAGGTTTTCCCTTTTGTGCATCCCAGGCATCTGCTTTCATTACATAAGCCTCTACCACATAGTTGCCGGGTCGGGTGAAGTAAGTATTCCCATCCAGTGATATAGAAGTGCCGGTGCCTACCTCCTGTCCATTCAGCTGCCATTTGATGGCTGCTGCCTCAAAGTCCTGTACCTGGGTTTTGTAGACCATTTCTGCTGCTTTAAAGCTCATGGTAGTACGGGGTCTTATGATCGCTGCATTTTGATCATTGGTAACTTTTGCCACACCGTTGACTTCAGATACCATGTCCCTGCTTACTTCCTGTGGTTGTCCGTCTGGGCTATCTGCTACCATAGTGGCTGTAACGCGATAACTCGCTGCTGTATTGGCGGGGGTAAACGTGATCTTATCCGTACCGGCGGCGGTAGGACCTGCCACAATATTGCCGTTGCCATCTGTTACCTGCATGGATACACGTTGTTTCTCGTCTGCCGTGGCGGGCATCATTTCATATATAGCTTCCAGGGTAACAGGAACGCCTCTACGTATGCGGTATTCTTTCTGATGAGTAGACAAGCTGTCTACAATACGCCCCACGCCACTTCCCAGCGAAAACTCATTTTTTAGTTTGTTGGTAGCTACTATAATATCCAGTGAGCTGCGGGAATCTGTACCATCTTTTCCATAGGCCATTACCCGGTATTGACCTACAGCATCGAAATTAATTTTGTAAGAGGGCCCTATTTCTTCAAAGGACTGAGCGGTACCGTCGAAATTGTTACCGTTAAAGACTTTCCAGGATACTTTTTCTTTATCTGCTTTGGCAGGATTGTGGTAATCATTTACTGTAAATGTCAATGATTCATCTACCCTTACTGTGATAACCGGTATTGGGTCAGTCTTTTTTTTATGGCTGTTTATTTCTGTAACCGGAATACGTTTTTCCAGTTTCACTTTTATGGTGTTTACTTGTGGTATTTCTTTGTTGTTGGCTGGTTTGGGAGCCATTGGGTTGAGGGCTGCGAGGCTTTCCACTTCCACTTTATCAAAGTGTGCACTGGTCACTGCTGCGGACTGGCCATGATTGGTGATGCTGATACAGGGTGAACCCGACACGGTGCATATGGCCTTACTATCTTCTGTAAGAATTTTACCACCGTTGGTGAGGGTTACCTTCTGATAAACGCCTTCCCATTGGGTTACAGCCGGATTACAGGAGCTGCGGGTAACAGAACAGCTGCCAAATGTTTTGGCTTGAAAGGGTTGACCTACATCCTTATTGCTGGCTATCGCTTTTGTGCTGCCATCGCCATCATTGATATATTCACGATCATTTACGTCTACTTTGAGCTGGTCGGGAGCGCTTCCAAAATTACATTTACACGCTGCACCCTGCACTACAAAATGTTTATCAGCCATGATTCTGTTGTTTTATAACCTGATTTTTCATGATTCTCCTTCAACACAAATAGCCCTGATAGCTATTGTCCGGGTTTTCTCATTTTCCTGTAACTCCCAGTATCCTTCTACTTGTTGAATGAAATCGCGGGGTTTATTCAACAAACATTTTATTTCCATACTGCCTGTAAGGGCTTCGCTTATCAGTGTTCCTTTCTGATGGATATTGTCCTGCGGCCCACCCATAGGTGGCCGTTCCTGTACTACTGAAAAGGATATCGGTGCCTGAAATGCCTGGAGTGGATAATCTACTGTAAACTGCTTCCTGTAGCCGGTATATAACAATGAAAACCAGGCGGAGAGAAAAAGATCCTGTTTGAGTGATTGTATGAACAGTTCCGGATTTTGAATAGTATTATCTGTATGAGCAATATATTCTTCCGCTTCCTGGCCAACAAAGTATTGTTTTAGCCCTGCCATACGTTCATTCCATCTGACCAGGATTTCTTTGTAATTGGGGACTGATAAGATCTGCCCACCCTGACCTATATGCAGTTGCAGCGGATAAATAACACTGCCACACTGCGCCGCCAGATCTGTAGCTAAATAATCTGTAGCTGGTTGATCATTGATGCGCAGTGCTGTGCGGGTTACCTGGAAATAATGTTGGGTATTATCTTTCCCTGACAGACGTTGTACTTCCGCATTATATTTCAGGGTCACAGCCGCATCTCCGGTGTACACCAGCGTTATTGTGTAAATATGAGGAAGTTTCACAGGGGTTAACAACTCCGGTCTGTTACTGGTAAAAATTTTTCCTAGTGTAAAAAGGGCCATGGCTTAGTAATTAGGTCATATATTAATTTGGACAAGTACCACTCACTACAGTAGTATTAGCATAATCTTTTGTATGCACTTCCAATGTCCATTGTCCTCTTAGCGTGTCGGTTTTACAACGTTCAAAACGATATTCTCCCAGGTATTCTTCCAGCTCCTGCATGATATCGTTATGCAAGTCCCAGAAGTCTTTCTTACCGTGCAGGTAACTTTCTGTGGCGGCAGACTTTTTAAAGAACTGAATGAAATAGCGGTCATACTTTGCCTCCACCATTTTTTTATTCACAAGACTGTCGCAATACCCCAGCAGTAAGCTTTTTAAGCTATCCGGCCGTAGTGGGGCATTTTCAATCAGCGCAAATTGGTATAGTCCCCGCTTTGCAGCGCCATCGATATTTACCGGTCCTTCACGTTTCAGTTTATCGAGATAAATAATTTTTGTTGTTTGGTTATCTGCGCTGTTTTTACAGGAGAATAAGCTACAAGTGATTATTACTAAAAAAAGATACTTCATAAGATTACATTTCCCCTGGTTTTTTTCTTTTGCTTTTCCGCTCCTGTGCACCTTCAAGAATGCTACCAGAAAATTCTTTTTCAAATTTTACTTTGGTCAGAAAGGGTTTATATCCTCTGAGGTGTTGTAAAATGAACCAGGCTCTGAATCCTGCTCCGTAGGAATAAAATTTTTCCATGTCCGGAAGATCCAATCCGAAATGGTCCCATAATACCACTTCATATTTGGCGTTGTAATTATTGCCTGTTAGCTTATAAGAGAGGAGCGTTACTTTATATGCCCACATGTCGTTGATCGCAATGGTGAGCCCGGTGAAAAGATTATAGTCTCTTCCGAAGGGGAAGGCCGGATGTCCGTATGGGTGTGATGTTTTATAGCCGGCTTCATCTCCGAAATACACTTTTTTATCTTCCATACCTGTCAGTTCCCCTGCTCCTTTTTTTATTCTGTCGGCCATTTCATCTTCTATGCCTGTGCAGAACCGCTGTGTGGAAGGGTTTGCCTGTACTGCCCTTGTCAATGCGCCGTTTTCATAGATACCGCCTTCGCTGCGTTTGAATTTGGCGATCATGTTGTAAATGTTATCATTCAGGTCGCCGCGGGCCATTGTTTCCACCATGAGCCGGAAGTCGAGGAAGAGCAGATCATCTGGCGACATATTTGATACCTGCATGAGCGTGCCGGTATTCAATACCCGTTGCTCCGCGTATATACCCTTAGAAGCCGCGTCTGTTCCTGCATTGGCAAATTTTGCATGCTGCTGCGGATCAAAACCATCGTTCAGGTAAGCTTGTGTGAAAGCGTTTATTTCGGCTGCGGTGTATACCGGTTTTTGTGCTTTGCCGGTGCCGAAAGCCATGTCATTGGCAATGTCCAGGCCGGTTTCATTGAGGCCGGGTACGCGGTACACATCTACACAGAGAGGCAGGTAAATTACTTTTGCCGAAGCTTTTATAGTAGGATCTACTTTCCGGAAATAGGCATATACAGCTACTTCTTTATCCAGTTTATTACCAGCTACTGTAATGGTTTTATAGGCGATGCCTTTTTCTGCTTTTGTGGTGCCACTTTTGAATGGGGTAATGGTGTTGCCGCCATCAAAAGAAAAAGCCCAGTTTACCAGCATCAGCTGATTATCGGGTACTGTTTCACTAAAGGCAATGGCTTTAAATTCGTAAGTGTTTTCGTTTATCACACTGGCAGGACCAGTTACCTTCAGCACTTTAACTGATGTAGCGGTATTTAAAACAACCGGATCATTTTTATGAAACGTAACCCCATCCTGCTTTCCGGCCATCTTAATGGATTTGCCGCAATTGAGGGCGGTTTCCCCGGAAGTGTTCCAGCGAATGCTCTCGCCGTTCTCTGTATATTTTTTGCAGACAATGAGCAGATTACCAACGTTTTTATCACCCATGGTGTTTAATTTAAAAATTATGGTGGCAGGTGAAATTTGTTAGAATAATTTTGATTTCTCAGCACTTTTGATGGCGACTGATTTTCCGGAGTTGATGGTCATCTCTTCCTTTGAACTATCAATCTTCATTTCTTCTGAATTTTTCTCAATCTTTTTTGCCTGCACATCCATGTTTTCCATGGCTATTTTGGTAATATTAGTGGCTGTTAACTTGTAATCGTTTACGGTATACTGACTCAGGCAATCGCCTGCGTTATGGAGTATATTCATGCCTGCGGCGTTGCTCATGTTCATACCGGCAGCGTGACTCATATTGAAACCGGCATTTACATCTATATTTTCTGTTGCCTGTATGCTGATATTCCGGGCTGTTATTTTTATATTTTCGGGTGCTGAGATAGAAATGTTTTTACCGCTTGTATCCATGACGATGATATTGCCACCTTTATCAGAGATGGTAATGTTTTCCTGACCACCGGTATCGTCCAGGCGGATCGTATGGCCACTGCGGGTTTTGATTACCTTGACGTTGTTCATAGCATCGCCATAATTCGTTTTGGCGTTACCGTTATATGCAGCACCGGTGGCATAAGGAGCTTCCGCATTGCCTCCTTCAAAATCCACCCATACTTCCTCGCCTATTTCTGGCACAAAATAAAATCCTTTGTCGCCACCGCCATGTGGCTGGTGAAGGCGTATCCAGGGAGTGCTCCCTTTTTGCCAGTTAAAACGAACGCGGATACGACCTAACCCTTTCGGGTCGTAGTTGTCTGTTACTACTGCGCTTTGTGCTTCGCAGCGGGGTACGTTTTCGAGGTTTACCGGCGGCGTTGCCGCTGCAGCAGGAATGCCTTCAAAAGTATTATAATATTCTCCGTTACCGTTGCAATGATGTTCCAGCGCAGTGATCATAAATTCGCCATGGTCTTCCTGCGAGAGTACACTTTCCTGTATGCTAACGGTATCGCCTAACCGGAGACCGGTATTTTTGCTTTGTCCCTTAACCAATACCATCTGCGACATGCGGCCTTTCTGCCTGCGCCGGGTGAGTTCATCCAGTTCTGCTTTGGCATTGCCACTGAAGGCGTAAGGTACTTTATACAGTGACGTGCGATGGTATAATTTGTCGCTCAGTGATTGGGCGTGTTGTGTATAGTTGTCCGTATTGCTATTGGATTTGCTGCCGGTAGTATCTTCAAGTACCTGGTACTGGCGGTATTCATAGCCATTCATCACCTGGTTATTCGGTAATATTTTCAGCTCCAGGTCAAAATCAATGAGATCTACCTGGTGTACCAGGTTGGTTTTCTGGGGTGTATACTGACCAAAAATAATTTGCTGGCCATTATAGAAAAACCATTCCCCATAGCGTTGTGATAAGCGATGCAGAAAATCAAACCCTGTTTCTTTATACTGTACAATATATTTAAGCGGGTTGTTACTGGCTGGTTTTACTTCCGGCCTGCTGGCAAAGGGATTGCAGGCTTTTAATACTGTATTTACGATGGATGCGAGATCCTGTTGTTCATAAGATTGAATATGCGGATCTCCGGCCAGGAGGATAGATGGCCCTGATCCGCGGAGGATACAACTACCGTTGGTGCCATCATTTTCCTTACCAGCACTCACTGCGGTGACGATGCCATTAAAAAGCAAAGGCTTAAATCCACCTGCAGATTCAATAGCCTGGATAGATATGCTGATCTCTTTTCCCAGGAATGATTTGCCGGCAGCAATAGGATTTTTACCAAGTTTGGATAACCATTCGTATCCGATTTTTAGTTCAAATTCATGATGTCCTTCAAGGGATTGTTTCAGGCATAGCGCATTAAACTGCTTGAATTGCTCGTCTCCTATCGATACAGTAGTAATCGTGTATAAGGCCATTGGTGTAAGGTTTGATATGGTTTGGGCTATACTCCCATAAGGTTAACTATATGCCCAGGTTTGGTTACAAACGTAAAGCCAAATTAGGAAATATATTTGAATTCATAAAAATTTTAATAATGAATCCTATCTAAATATATTATTATTTTACTAATTCGTTTTTCGCCTGAAAGATAGCCTGATATTAACTTGCTATTTCCGTGTAGCCGCTGATGTTATAGCTACCTGCTGCTGATTTAATGAGGCAGCTTTTATCATGCATAACATATTTGTATTTTTTTGGTTGATTATATATCATACTACCGTCTTTAAAACAAAAAAGCTTCAAGAACCTGCGTCCTTAAAGCCCACTTCTAACTTAACAATCAACATAGTTATTTATCTGGGGTGATTTTTAGTCCTTTCCAATCACCACCGGAGCCATCGCCTGTCCAGTATCCGATCATCCCTTCTTTCCGGGGGCTGAGTTGTTCTACCGCCAAACATTTTTTCCCATTTACCATCACCGTTACATCCGGTGAGGCAACTATTATTTTTACATGAAACCACTTATTAGGATTGGGTGGCGGATCAATGAAGTTTTCATATATACCCGGATGTTCATTACGTAGTAAAGACCAGTCGTACAAAGGCAGGGATATGTACTGCACTGAATGCCCTCTCCTCCCGGCTTCAGGAACAGTGAAGTTAAACGGCCGGAAATAAACCGCATCATAGGTAGAATCATTCAACCCGTGAAATGCAATGCCTACAAAACTTTTCTGTAATTCATTTTTTCCTCTTACATCAAATTCTATGGTGCCATTAGCGAACTGTTTATTCTTTATCCACGCAATGCCAGCACCAGGTTGTTCATTGAAATGAATGATAGAATCCTTGCTTACTGTGCGGTTGACCAGGCGAAGGTCCTGTGCAAAACCAGCACCGGTGAGGAGCACAAGACAATTACAGACGATGATAAAATGGCGTAACATAGTACTATAACTTTTAGACAGATAGTATTCATAAAACCATGCCGAATGAATAATATCTGATCAATAAGCGATTGCAGTTTAATTAAATTCATATATGTCCGCTAATGATACATGGCCCGTTCATCGCCGCACATTATTACCAAATTGTTAACTCGCTTTTTCCACTAGGAAGCCGGCTCCTTTCAAACGTACTCTTTTCGTAAACAGTCTACGCAGGGATTATGGATAAACAATTACTTGAAAAATATTTTAAAGGACATTGTTCACAGGAAGAAGTAGCGCAGGTAGAAGACTACCTCGCCCTGCAGGATACCCCTGTGGTAGACGAGTTGCTGATGGATAAGTGGGAGGCTTCTCAACAAAACGGGAAGCCGAAGATCCATCGGCTGTGGTATAGTGTGGCAGCAGCCGTTATTTTAGGGGCTATAGGAGTTATTGCTATGCTGTGGCATACCGGCCATCCAAATCCATTAATGGCCATGAAATGGGATACACTGATGAATAATGGTAATAAGATACAATTGTTTACGATGCCGGATGGTTCCGAAGTATGGCTCAATGCTCATACTGCCGTTGCCTACAATCATCAGTATAACCAGGCTGACAGAGAACTGTGGTTGAATGGAGAAGGATATTTTAAAGTAGTGGCCGATGATCAGCGTCCGTTTAAAGTACATGCTGGTCAGCTTACCTCCACTGTGTTAGGAACCGAATTCAATATTTCCACCTCCAATAAAGACGATGGCAGCATACAGATAAGTTTAATACAAGGGAAAATAGCTGTAAGCATAAAAGATACCTTTACGAAGGTGTTATCGCCCGGACAGATGCTGCAATATACAAACGGCCAAACACCTGTGCTACAGCCATTTTCACAGCAGGAAGTACTGGATTGGAAAAGCGGGAAAATTTACTTTGAGAATACCACATTGGCGGATGCGTTAACGAAATTGCAGCAACGCTATGGATGCAGTATAACATTAGCAGATAAATCACTTGCGGGTAAAAAAGTATCCGGAGAATTTAAAATGGATATGTCATTGGACAAGATATTAGCCACCCTGGCGTATGTACATAACCTGAATTTTGTACTTGTAAGCGATCATACATACCGGGTGACTAAAAAGCAGTAGCACTAACTTAGTTAACTAAACGATCAATTTAATCAGAGAAAAAGTATGCAAAAATCTACACACAGATTTTGTACAGGGAAACGTATGCCTTATAGAATGGTGCCCCTGTTTGTTTTTATGATAGGGTGTATGCCTTTTCTATTGAAGGCACAATCTTATAAATCACTGACAGATAAAATTCAGCTGGCCGCCGGAAAAACCAATGCCGCAGCCGTGGTGAAATCGCTGCAACAACAAACTACATATACATTTATTTACGATCCGGAATATTTAAAACAATGTGCATTTACGGCTGTGAAATTTGAGAACGCCCCATTAAGCACGGTATTGCAATACCTGGATAACAATGCACCATTAGATATAGAACTGACCAATAATAGTACCATCGCGGTTCGCAAGGGAAATGCTGAAAAGCCCGCAGTGAGAAATAGTGGTCGTGTAACCGGTAAGGTAGTAGATAATAAGAATGAACCATTGCCGGGTGTTACGATCCAGGTACAGGGTGGTACCGGTGTTGTATCTAATGTGGATGGTAGTTATGAGCTGCAACTGGAGCCGGGAAAATACACACTCACCTTTTCCTATATTTCTTTTGAAAGCCGGCAGGTAACAGGTGTGGAGGTTACCACCACTGGTATTACACCATTGAATATTGTGTTGAAAAGCGCCGGCTCCAGGCTGAAAGAAGTAACGGTAACAGGCAATTATAAAAAAGCATCTATAGAGGGATTATATGCATTGCAGAAAAATAACGCTGCTATTACAGATGGTATCAGCGCGGATCTGATTGCACGGACGCCTGATAAAAACGTGGGCGAAGTGTTAAAGAGAATTAGCGGTTTATCTACACTCGATAATAAATATGTGGTGGTGCGTGGTTTAAGTGAACGTTATAATCAGGCAGTGCTGAATGGGCAGGTAATGCCCAGCACAGAACTGAACAGGAAGAATTTTAGTTTTGATATCATTCCCTCAAATATCATTGAAAATATTACGGTAATAAAAACGCTCACGCCCGATCGCAGTGCAGAATTTGGAGGCGGTTTGGTAGAAGTAAATACACTTGATATTCCTGCGGAGAATTTTCTGAATATAAGCGCAGGTGGAAGTTATAATGATAAAACTACCGGTAAGCATTTTTTATCCTTACCACTGGACGGAAAAGAGTATTGGGCGCGTCCATCGGATCATCGTAAGCTACTGGGCAAATTTGACTGGAGGAGTAAAGATGATATCATAGCTGCCTTTAATGCCAATGATGCAAAAGGGAATCACTTTAATAATAACTGGGGCATAACAAATTTTAACGCACAACCCTCACAGAATTACCAGGTGTCTATAGGGCGTGTGTTGCCGCAGCATGGTAAAGGACAGTTTGGTATTATCGCTTCCGCAAATTATCGCAATACATTGGCTACCCAGGATGTGGTAATGGGCAGGGCCGGATTTGAAGGAAATCGTGAAAATGATGAAGCCGCCTTTACTGGTAAACGTTACGGGTTTACTACCAATCTTGGTGGGATGGCCGGCATCGGCTACCGCGATGCAAAGAACCGCATCAGTTTCCAAAGCATATACCAGCGCACGTTAGATCAGCAATTATTGTTAGGATCAGGTGCTACCGGCACTTATGGCAGTAGCACTTATAAAACAGCCGGGTACTTTGATCAGACAGCCATGACTACTTTATGGCAGCATCAGTTACGGGGTGAGCATGTGTTAAGTAACAGCGGAATTAAATTGCGGTGGATGGGAAGCAAAATAAAACTGGATCGTCAGCGCCCGGATAACCATATTCTTGTGAGTGATTACGCAATAGCTGATGCTACTGTTCCCAATAGTTATAATTTGAGCAGACCAGCTTCTGTGGATGTTTCCAGCGGGGCACTCCGCTCCTGGGTAAGAGCACTCGAAAATAATTATACCTGGGATGTTTCAGTACAAGTGCCGTTTAAATTTAATATAGACCGTATACCGCTTAGCAACTCCTTTAAAGCGGGTTATGGTGGCTGGAGTAAAGACCGTCTTTTTTATGTATTCAATACAGCGAACGGTGTAGATAATTCCGCAGGATATTATTTACCTGTAGCCAATTTTTTTACACCGGAAAATGGCCTGAAAACAACAGCAGACAGGTTTGGAGATAATTATCACCGTACTGCTTCACTGCATGCTGTATATGGTATGTTTGATAATAAGATCGGAGATAAATTCAGATTGGTATGGGGCGTTAGAGGTGAATATTATAATCTTAACAGTGTGAATGCTGCACTGGACTCCATGTTTAGCACGATCAACCATTCCCGTGGTGATAAAGAACAATATGATTATACAGATATGAAGAGCAGAGAGCCGAACTTCCGTTTGTTTCCTTCTGCTAATCTTACTTATAGTCTCAGTCCATCTATGAATCTGCGTTTGGCCTATGCAGAAAGTATTATCCGCCCTGATTTAAGGGAGTTGTCATCCTTCAAAGAATATGACTTTGAATTAGGTGGATTGTATGTGAGCAGTATGGTACGGTCTACCACCATTAAGCATTATGATTTCCGTTATGAGTGGTATCCGGGGCCTGGTGAGATGGTGTCTTTCTCTGCATTTTATAAGCGGATGGCATACCCGATGGAAATTTACCGTGAGGCGTCTAATAACGTATTTCAGTTAAGGAATAACAAACTGGCGAAGAATTATGGCATAGAGGCAGAAGTAAGAAAATCATTGCGTTTTACAGGTGTAAAAATACTGCGCGACATTACACTCTATGGTAATTTTACTTACCTCGATGCGCGTGTAACTCCCATGATCACCAATTTTAATGGTTTGGATCCCAATGATCCGCTGAAGGTAATAGTGACGGAGGATGTGAAGGCGGAAGAAAAACGCCCCCAAAGTGGCGCCAGCAATTATATGGTGAATGCAGGTTTTTACTATGATACCAAACCCGTTTCCTTTAGCCTGGTATATAATTATGTAACCAATAGAATGTATCGTGCTAATGAAATCTATGCCCTCGGATTGTTTGAGCGGCCTTTAGAAGCACTGGATGCACAACTGGCTTTTCATCTTCTGAAAGAAAAAGCGGAAGTCCGACTAAATGTATCCAACCTGTTAAATAGTTTCAGTATGGTATATAGAAATCGTTTTGATGATGATCCTGCTATTGCAGAAGGGAAAAAAGCACCAGCCACCAAACAGTTATTATACAAAGCAGGAACTGATGCGATTGACTATAAAGCCAGCCCCGGACGTACTTTCAGTATAACGGCCAGCTATAGATTTTAAACAAAAGTATATGCGCATTTTTTTTATATACCCTGATCAGGAATCCCGTTTTTTAACATTACAAAAAACAAAATCATGAAAACAAAATCCTTTGGATTAGCCCTTTTATCTGTAGCTGCACTGACAGCTGCAATTTTTTCTTCCTGCAAAAAGGAAAACAGGATGAATGATGGTCGTGCTGTTTCAGCAAGCCAGGTAATACCTTCTTCTGCTGTATTGAGCGGTGTATTAGGAACAGGCCATGCTGTCAGAGATACCATTCTGTTGACCAGTGGTATTGAATGGCACCTGAGTGGCCTTGTATATGTTGACTCATCAGATGTGCTGATCATCCAGCCGGGAACACGTATTTTAGGTGATGTGAGCCCTACTGCAGGTGTTGCCGGCGGTGGTCTTATCGTTACTAAAAATGCAAAAATTCTTGCTGATGGACAATCTGCCACAACACCAATCGTTTTCACTTCTGAGCGTTGGAATACTACCCCTGCTTCAGGTGACTGGTCAGGTGTGGTGCTGTTAGGTAATGCACCTACCAATGTACCTACTACCACAAGAGTAGAAGGTGTAACTGATCTTACTCCGGCTGATGCTACATTTGGTGGTAGCAATGCAGCAGATAATTCAGGTATTCTGCGTTATGTACGTATTGAATATGCTGGTTTTGCGCTGTCGCTGAACAATGAACTGAACGGTTTAACACTGGCCGGCGTTGGTAACGGTACTACCATTGATTACGTTGAAGTATTTAAAGCCAATGATGATGCATTCGAATGGTTTGGTGGTACAGTAAATGCTTCCCACCTGCTGGCAATAGATGCATTGGATGATATGTTTGATACTGACAATGGTTATAGCGGTACTATTTCTTATGCTTTAGGTTTATCAGATACTACCCGTGCGGATCAAAGCCAGTCTAACGGTTTTGAAAGCGATAATAACGCTACCGGTACTACTGCTACACCTGTTACCCATGCTAAATACAACAACATCACTATCGTTGGTTTACCAAATGCAGCTAAAGCTTCCATCACTAACGGCGCTCCTTCCGGTACCGGTAAATATGGCCGTGCTGCTCATCTGAGAAGAAATGCTGAGTTTGAAATCAAGAACGCTATTTTCTTAGGATTCAACAACGGTGTTGTATTTGACACAAACCTCGGTAGTACTTATACTAAGTTTACCAGTGGTATTTCTACTGCATCCGGTAACTATGTACATGGTTTTGTGAATGCATACGCTACTGAAAACGGCGGTATATTTACCAACCTTGCTGCACCAACCGGTAACACTGGCTATATTGCTGCTAATCCTAATGGAAGCATCCTGTTAGCTAGTCCGTTTAACCGTTCTTCTGCAGCTAACTTTGTACCTGGTGCATTGGCTCCTGCCGGAGTTAAAGCTTCAGGCGCTTTCCCTACAGGTAATACTACCTGGGCTAATGGCTGGTCAAAATTTAATTAATATTTTAATTTACCCTCTCAGTAATAACGTGCAGGAAAAGCCTGCACGTTATTACATGTAACTGATAAGTATATGAATGTATCTATGTTAAGGTTATCTGTTTTTGTTGTTTTGTTGATAACAGTTATTTCCTGCCGGAAAGGAGAATTGCCGGCGGAACAATATTTTGGGAAAGTAGAATATGCATGTACAAACTTTTCTAATACGCCCAAAATTACTGTCTTTTTTAATGGGCAGCGATTGGATACCCTTTACCCTGAACACCCCAGCAGCGCTATCCAGGTGGCCGGAACAACCGGTAAACTCAGCTTTTACATAGCAGGTACAGATTCGCTGATTGCAGATACTACTATTACTATTATTAAAAATGTTACCCAAAAATATAAAGTCGTTTACAGCAAAGAACTCAACCTGAAAGGCTTTGTGGGAACACCACCAGCTATTGCGCAGGACACAGCCGCATATCAGCTTTACCTGACATTAGGTAGTTATTATGCACAATACAAAAAAGTGGATGTGGCATGGTTATACGTTGATGAAAATGGCGAGATAAAGGAAGGCGAAATCATTAAAGGCGTGGAATCCGGAAAATTACAGACTACCGTACATTACTTGCGTGCACTCCATGCCAATGGAGACTTCGTTACATATGCTCTGCAATTGAAGGATCCTGCTACAGGTGAAGTAATACCACAGGCAAACGGAGAGTCTTTTTTCGGCTCGGGCCAGTTTAGCAATAAGTCATTTAACATTATTCATATTTTCGACGATGCAGGCACACCTGGTGGCAGCATCATTGAAATTTAATTTTTTATATGGAGCCGGATATACGTTTTTTAACCTTTCAGCAATGGAAAATTATTGTGACGATGATGATCGTTATTGGTATGAACAGTTGCAGGAAAGATACGTTGCACCCGGTATCCTTATGCCCAAAAATGGAAACAATCCCCGTTACTGATACGCTCATACATGTTATTGCTTCCAATACACTGCTGACCGCCAGTCATTCCTGGTATATCAAAGGTTGGGTGTATGTAAACAATGAAGCATCATTGCGTATGGAACCGGGCACTATTATAAATATTCTACCTGATGATGAATATAAGAACGGGGGGCTGGTTATCACACGCGGGGCTTATATCAATGCTGTTGGCACTGACCGTCTTCCTGTTCACTTTAATATTATAACTGCCGGCGGTATCGTGATATTAGGAAAAGCACCCACAGCAAAACCATTAGCTGTATGGGATAATCCGGAAACGCCGTTGCAGAGCGGACTGGCATTTGGCGGATCAGTTAAGGAAGATAGTTCCGGTATACTGCAACATGTACTGATAGATTATCCGGCAAATAATAAAACATCCGGCTTATGGCTACTGGGTACCGGTACTAAAACAGTTATTCAAAACGTAACAACACAAAAAGGACACAATGGAATAAAACATATACATCTCCCATAAAAAATTAAATGAAACCCCTATTGATTAGTGTTGATTTAAGGCACATTGTTTTTACAATGTGCCTTTTTTAAAGACAGGAATTGTATTTTATCCATTGTTATGTTACCTGTTAACGGGGTATTATTAACTCGCTGTTCATTTGTGGTGTAACATACCAGGTGCGTGTATATGTATTGCTTTCAGGAATTGCTGTGCGCCCGTTACCGGCAATGATAGAAATGGCTTTTGTTATCATTACATCTTTTACATCGCCTATAGCAGCCAGTGGCTGTGTATTCATTTCATCCGACAAATATGTCGGTGGTATACCCTTTTCATAATTGCCTTCACCTTTGGCATTGGAAAGCTTATAGGTAATCGGATGCATGATCCATGTGATGCGGCCACGGCCATCTTTAATACTGATAGCGCCTTTATCTTTTCCATAGGTAGTGTCACCTATCTGAATCACTTTTGTATAAGGCTTGAGATTATTAATGGTCAATTCTGCTGCTGAAATAGTTTCGTGGCTGGTTAGAATAAACACACGTGATAATGCTAATGCCGCTGATTGTACGCTGCTGAAAGCAATAGCTGATCCACTCTCCGGGGAAGCCATAGTAGCGCCAAAACTAAGTTGTTGTGTGCCCTGATTTTTATTACCACTATATTGTACAAATGTACTTTTTTCTGTTATCCCCGTTGCTGTCAGGGCCGTGAGTACAGCAGCTGCAGCCACGCTGCCACCTGTGTTATAGCGCATGTCGAGTATTAGCTCTGTAGCTCCCTGATTTTTGAAATCCTGAAAAGCCGATATGAGCGAATTGTTATACGCGTCGTTGAACGCATTGTAAAAAAGATACGCAATCTTTTTATTGTTACTGTTAATAATGGTTTTGGCATAGATGGGATTTTCCGTGGCAATACCCAGCAGTACAGTAACGGGATTGCCTTCCGTAACAACGCCACCTGAAATGGTAGCCGGTGTAAAAATACCCTGACCATCTTTCAATACCTGCTCAGTAAGTGTAGCTGCATTAGTAGGTGTTAATGCAGCACTATTGATTTTTGTGAAATAACTTCCCCTTCTGAACCCGGCTGTAGCTGCATTGGAGCCGGGAATCACCAGTTTTACCACTCCTATAGCACTACCGGTTGCAGCGGGCCAGGCAATTATGCTGTAATCCATACCATAGTTATTCAGCATATAGCGTGGCATGGTAGCAAAATTGCCGGGATTATATATCAGGGAGAAAGGATCAACAGGATTTTTAAGACTTTGAAAGAAGGCCCTTGTTTCCATTGTCGCATCTGCTTTTTGTGGCAGATTATCATTCCACAGGTAGAAGTAACGCATACTATCCAGTACCCAGTTATTGATTTCCTGTTGTGTAACGGGGCCGGAGGGCACAGGAACAGGTTGATCTTTTTTGCCACAGGCACACAGTAACAAGGCTATGCCAAGATGATAATATCGCATGGCTTACAAAGGGTTATTGGAAATGAGTAAGCAGCTCCTTACGAATGTATTGCAAGGCAGCTGTTAAATGGTTTTTTACAGTAGCAGGAGAAATAGACAACTGCTGCCCTATTTCCTTGTGGCTAAAGCCATGGTCGCGACTCAGTACATATACATTGCGACGTTGCTCCGGCATTTTTTCTACTACTTTATGTAATTGTGTATGAAACTCTTTGTGGATAAACATTTTTTCGCTGCTGTTATCCACATCAGATTTTTGTATTGCTGCGAGGGAGAGTGCTTTTCTCTCGCGATACAATTTGCGGCTTTCATCAATTACCAGGTGCTTCACATATACGAATAGCAACGGAAAAACATCCTGCCCTTCCTGTACCTGGTGCATGTTTTCCCAGAGACGCACAAAACATTGCTGTGTGATTTCCTGCGCTCTTCCAGCATCCGCTGTGAGCTTGAGCGCAAACCGGTAAATCTTTGCATTGTTCGCCTCAAATATTTTCTCAAAAAGTAATTTTGGAGGGCTATCAGACATAGTTCTAGGTTGTAGCATATTCCGGTTATAAATATAAGCAGCGTATGTTACAGGAATGTTAACAACAGCTATTAGCTTTTAGTATTTAGCATTTAGGGCGAAGAAATCAGTGAAAATTAATATTCGCTGATTTCTTCGCCCTAAATACTAAAAGCTAATTACTAAAAGCTGCTATTGCACCAATGCACTATTTAGCCTTCCCAGCTCTGTTTCTGCCAGTTTTGTATTATATCGTGCCTGTATTAATCTGTAGTATGATTCTTCCAGACTTTGTTGTGCTAATTTTACTTCAATAGTGGTAGATACGCCTTGTTTAAAACGCTCCAGTGCTACCATCGCATTTTCTTTTGCCAGCTCATTTGTTTCTTCTTCTAACGCAACTGCTTTTTTATAGTATTCATAATCTTTAAAAGCATTGTTGAGAGAAAGATCTACCTGCGATCTTACATTGTTTAACGTGATGTTCTGATACTCAAAATTTATCCTGGCATTTTGTACCTGGCGCTTTACATTGAATCCGTTGAAAATGGGTATGGAAGCCGTTAAGCCATAGTTTAATACGCCATTGCGGCTAAAACGCGGACTAAAAGCATTTGACGCTGCATTGGAAGTATTACGGCCATAGTTATAAGCAGAGTTAAACGACAACACCGGAAAATAATCTGCACGGCTTTCTTTAATAGCAAGGGCAGATACATTCACATGTTGCTGTTGTACTTTGATAGCGGCATTGTTGTTAGCAATATTCTGCTGCAAAAGGGCGAATGATAACCCGGTGTTTAACGGAATAGAATCTGGTACATCATACCCGGTAGCTTCTGCAGGAACCGCCATTAGCTGGTTAAGCAGTGCTTTACTTTGTTCTATCAGTGTTTGCTGACGGATATACAGGGCTTTCTGCGCATTCAGATCTACCCTGGATTGCAGCAGATCCGTTTTGGGTGCCAGACCTGTGCTGAATTTTGCATCAGATAATTTTACCCGCTCTTCAGAGATAGACATCTGTTCTGCCAATGCTCTCAGCTGTTGTTTTTGTTGTACGATGTTGTAGTAGCCGCCAATAATAGTGGCAACAGAGTTCTGTACCTGCGCTTTGATGGCGAGCTCTCCGAGACTGCGGATAGATTCCAGTTTATTACGCGTTGCAAACATCTTTAAGCCATCAAATAATGTCCAGCTAAGGTTTATGTTAGCATTGATGTTGTTGCCTTTAATGCCGCTCGTATCACGTTTGCTGCCATTAACAAATTCCTGCTTGGTGGCCGTACGGCTCCAGGTAGAACCTGCGGTAGCATTCAGACGGGGAGCAAAAGCAAAATTCGCATAGGCGTAATCGTTAGCAGATAGCTCCGCTGTATTCCTTGCCAGACGAATATCGAAATTGTTTTTAAGCGCTACATCTATAGCCTGCTCCAGTGTAAGCACCTGTTGCTGGGCATGTACAGCAATGGTACTCCCCAGCAACAGCAAGATGAATAAGCAGTTCTTTATTATATATCTCTTCATAAAATCTTAATAAAAAAAATCATCCTAATCATTCAAATCAGTATCATCCTGTGAAAAGATAAGCTACGCATGTCCTGCTGCTACCTCTTCTTCTTTTCCTTCGGCTCTTTCGTCTTCGTCATCTTCTGCGGTATGTTTACCTCTGCGGGAGAGGAAAGTATACATGGCCGGAATAACATACAGTGTCAGTACCAGGGAAAATATAATACCACCCACAATCACAATTCCCAGCGGAATACGACTGGTAGCCGCTGCACCGAGTGAGAGGGCAATAGGTAACGCACCCAGTGCCATCGCTAAACTCGTCATCAGAATAGGACGTAAACGCATGGAGGACGCATTGATTACTGCATCAGATTTTTCCATCCCTGCATCACGCTGATGGTTGGCAAATTCTACAATCAGGATACCGTTTTTAGTAACCAGACCAATCAACATAATTACACCAATCTGTGAAAAGATATTCCAGGTTTGATTAAATATCCACAAGGATAACAACGCACCGGCAAAGGCCAGTGGCACTGTCAGCATGATAGTGAGCGGATCTACCCAGCTTTCAAATTGTGCCGCGAGTACGAGGTAAATCAGTACCAGCGCAAGCCCCAGCGCAAACATAGTATTAGAGCCACTTTCGGCATAGTCGCGGGAGGAACCGGATAAGGCCGTACTGTAAGAATCGTTCAGTACTTTTTCACTTTGCAGCTTGTTGTATATGCGGTACATCTCTTTAATACCATCACCAATGGTTTTACCTGGTGCCAGTCCTGCTGAAATAGTGGCGGACTTATAACGGTTAAAGTGATAGATGATCGGCGGACTGGTTTCTTCTTCTATGCTTACTACGTTGTCCAGCTGAATGGCTTCGCCGCGGGAGTTGCGTACATAAAGGTTTTGAAGATCCATCGGGTCATCACGGTCCGCACGGAATACCTGTCCCATTACCTGGTATTGTTTACCGTTCCTGATGAAGTAACCGTAGCGGAGGTTACTCAATGCCAGCTGTAATACCTGGGAAATATCCTGTACAGATACACCCAGCTGCGTGGCTTTATCGCGGTTAATATGTATACGCAGTTCGGGCTTGTTGAATTTCAGATCCACATCTGTTCCCTGGAAAACCGTGCTGTTACCTACTTCTTCCATGAATTTAGGTAATACCGTTGTGAGTGAATCAAAGTTGATATGCTCCAGTACAAAGGATACGGGTAAGCCGCTTCTGCGGCCCACCTGGATAGTTTGCGATTCGATCGCAAATACTTTACCCTGTGGATACTTGCTCATATTGCGATTCACCATGTTCACGATATCCTTTTGCGAACGTTTACGATCATGCGGTTCAGTGAGCATTACGTTGGCAAAGGCTGTATTTACAGCACCGGAGCCGCTGAAGCCAGGCGATGTAACACTGAGGATGATCTTCTTTTCAGGGATAGAATCCGCCATGAACTGGGTGAGCTTGTCCACATAAGTATCCATGTAATCATAGGCCGTTCCTTCCGGTGCGGTAATAGACAAGCGGAAAGTACTGCGGTCTTCCAGTGGCGCCAGTTCAGACTGCAATGTTTTAAAGAGGAAATATATCATTACGAGACAACCGGTAATGATTAATCCGGCTACCCAACGGTAACGCATAAACGATTGCAGGGAATTTTTATAGCCGTCTTCCATCCAGCGGAAGAAAGGTTCTGTTTTAGTGTAAAACCAGGAATGCGTATGCGTTTTGCGTCCCAGTTTCACATTTAGTACAGGCGTTAACGTTAGTGATACAAAGGCAGAGATGAGTACCGCACCTGCTACCACAATACCGAATTCGCGGAACAGCTGCCCAACGAAGCCCTGTAAGAATATGATCGGCAGGAATACGAAAGCCAGTGTTATAGATGTGGCGATAACGGCAAAGAATATTTCTTCTGATCCTTCGCGTGCGGCCCGCATCCGGGGGATACCGGCTTCTATCTTCTTATAAATATTTTCCGTTACCACAATGCCATCATCTACCACCAGACCGGTAGCCAGTACAATGGCCAATAGGGTGAGGATGTTAATAGTGAAACCACAGGCATACATAATAAAGAAAGCGCCGATCAATGATACCGGAATATCTATCAGCGGACGGAAAGCCATGAGCCAGTCGCGGAAGAAGAGGTATACAATCAGGATTACCAGTACCAATGCCACAATCAGTGTTTCTTCCACCTCATCAATAGATTGTTTGATGAATTTGGTGTTATCCATGGCAATATTTACGGAGTAATCATCCGGAATATCCTTTTTGAGCTGGTTATACCTTTTATAGAATTCATTTGCAATAGCTACATAGTTGGAGCCTGGCTGAGGAATCAGTGCCAGTGCAATCATAGGAATGCCGGATTCTTTCAGCATTGTTTCTTCATTCTCCGGGCCCAGTACTGCCTGACCAATATCGCGGATACGTATCTCGCTGCCGTTTACATTTTTGATGATCAGGTTATTGAAATCATCTTCAGAAACGAGGCGACCGAAAGTACGTACCGTGAAATCTGTAGCGTTACCGGCTATTTTGCCGGAAGGCAGTTCTACGTTTTCACGTGCGAGTGCGGACTGTACGTCTCCGGGGGTAAGACTGTAAGAAGATAATTTTGCCGGATCCATCCAGATACGCATGGCGTAACGTTTTTCGCCCCATATCTGGATGGCGCTAACGCCGGGAATGGTTTGAAGTTTTTCCAGCAATACGTTGGTGCCGTATTCCGTTACTTCCAGCTGGTTGCGGGTGTTGCTCTGTACCGTCATGGAGATGATGGCATCTGAGTTGGCGTCCTGCTTGGATACCACGGGTGGCGCATCAATATCGGGTGGTAAGCTGCGCAGTGCCTGGGAAACTTTATCACGAACATCGTTGGTAGCACCTTCCAGATCCTGACCCAGTTCAAACTCTACGGTGATGTTGCTGCTACCCTGACTGCTGCTGGAAGATATATTTTTGATACCTGCAATACCATTGATCTGTTTTTCCAATGGTTCGGTGATCTGTGTTTCAATGATATCTGAGTTAGCACCTGCATAGGAGGTGCGCACATTTACAATAGGCGGGTCAATTGCCGGGAAGTCTCTTACCCCCAGGAAAGTAAAGCCCACAAGTCCGAATATCACGATGATGATATTCATCACAATGGCCAATACCGGACGTTTGAGAGATAGTGAAGGTAAACTCATGTTAAATATTTTAGAATTACGAATTGTGAATTACGGATCAACCGGAAGATCTTCGGGGATAATCGTAATTCCCAATTCATAATTATTGCTATTGGATCTTATTATACATCAGCGGCATTCCTGGTTTTAACTGCAGTATGCCGGTAGTGATAACTGTATCACCAGCCTGCAGGCCATTGGTAATTTGCACGCTGCTTTCAGTGCGGAGCCCTGTTTCTACCACTACAAATTTGGCTGCACCGTGATCGGCGATAATTACTTTTTTATCGCGGGTGCCTGGAATGACTGCCTGTGAAGGTATCATGATGGCATCCGGAAGGTCTTTTAATAAAATTTTTACTTTGGCAAAAGATCCCGGGAACAGTACGCCGTTATTGTTGGGAACAATGGCACGGAGCCTTACGGTACGGGTAGTCAGGTCAATTTTAGGGTCAATGGCGTAAATGCTGCCTTTGTATTCCTTTGTATCACCGGCCACATAAAAATTTACCTGGTCGCCGTTTTTGATGGCATTGCGATATTTCTCAGCCACTGCAAAATCCATTTTCAACGGATCTATCTGTTGGAGGGTGGTGATAACGGTGGCGGAAGACACGATAGCGCCTTCGCTCACATTACGTAAACCCAGTTTACCACTGAATGGGGCGCGTAGTTCTGTTTTTTGCAGCTGGGTTTGGGTAAAGTCCATATCTGCTCCATAGGCGCTTACCTGGTTACGGGTCACGTCTACGTCTTGCTGACTGATACCATTTATTTTAAGCAGATTTTCCTGCCGTTCCAGTGTGGTTTTGGCCAGTTGCTGCTGTAATTTGAGTTTCTGGAGCTGTGCTCTGAGGTCTTCATCGTAGATTTTTACGAGGAGATCTCCTTTTTTCACGGAGGTGCCTTCTTTAAAATAAAGGTGGATGATACGGCCGTTGATTTCCGGTTTAACTTCTACTTCTTCATTGCTTTGGAGGGTACCACTGGCTTCAATGGACTGGTCCAGTTTGGCTGTTTTTACGATCCAGGCGTCTATCAGCATCTGTTTGGCTGCGCTTCCTTTAGCACCCGGAGCGCCGTTAGCGGCTCCTTCGGTGGATTTACCACCGGCGATCTTTTTATAAACAAGGAAGATGACGATACCAGCTGCGGCCAATAATATTATTGAGCGAACGGTCTTTTTGGTGTTGGCCATATCTTTTATATATGTGTTTTCTAGCGTTTTATGATTGGTCAATAGCCGGAACAGGACCTGAATGCCTCCGGAGGGGAGCATGATACTATCTCACAAGCCGGGCAAATTTAATAAATGGGAGGGGTGAAAGCACCCGGCAACTGTTAATTAGCGTTAAGGCTTTCGATAAGTGGTGAAAAAGGAGGTTGAATGGAGATATTTTAAGATTTAGTTAGCCGGATATTTTCAGATTGACGGATTTGTCCCGAAAAAGGCGACTTTTGTGCTAAAATATGCAAATCTGTAAAGCCGGCAATATCAAAATTATATAAATTCTTTTATTAACAAAGCAATGAATATGTTTACTGTATTGGGTTTGGCGAGATTGCCCCTGTTGAAGCACCTTTAAAATTCGTGCTATCTGTTGGCAATTCAATAAAAATTATATTTTTGCAGTCAAGTTTTAAACCAAAAACACTTAAAATTATGTCAGACATTGCATCAAGAGTTAAAAAGATCATCATTGACAAATTGGGCGTTGACGAAGCCGAGGTAACTCCTGAAGCCAGCTTCACCAATGACTTAGGCGCTGACTCTTTGGATACGGTAGAACTGATTATGGAATTCGAAAAAGAATTCAACATCTCCATTCCTGACGAACAAGCTGAAACTATTACTACTGTTGGCCAGGCAGTTGCTTACCTGGAAGAACATGTAAAATAATCCTACTAATCAGAATTGTTTTAATGCAACCAAGACGAGTTGTCGTTACAGGTTTAGGCGCTCTTACACCGCTCGGCAATTCCGTAGCCGATTTTTGGCACGGATTGACGAACGGTGTATCCGGCGCGGATTATATCAAGCAATTTGATGCTTCCAAGTTCAAAACCCGTTTTGCTTGCGAACTGAAAAATTTCGATCCTACTAACTACCTGGACAAAAAGGAGGCCCGCAAGATGGACCCCTTTACACAAACAGCGGTAATTGCCGCAGATCAGGCGATACTGGACGCCAATATTAACAAAGACAAGATCAATGCTGATCGTGTTGGCGTAATATGGGGCACCGGTGTTGGTGGTATGATCAATTTCAGCCAGGAGCTGAAAGAATTCCACACGGGCGATGGTACGCCCAGATTCAGTCCTTTTCTGATCACCAGGCTTATCCTAGATATTGCTGCCGGATACATTTCTATCCGCCACGGTTTCCGGGGGCCTAATTTTTCTGTTGTATCAGCCTGCGCATCCGCAACCAATGCGATTATAGAGGCGATGTACAGTATCCGCTACGGAAAAACCGATATGGTTATTACCGGCGGATCAGAAAATGTGATCAATGAACCTTGTGTTGGCGGATTTAACGCCATGAAGGCGCTCTCGGAGCGGAATGATGATCCTAAAACAGCCTCCAGGCCTTTTGACCTTGACCGCGACGGTTTTGTAATGGGTGAAGGAGCCGGTGCGCTGGTATTGGAATCATTAGACCATGCCCTGGAAAGAGGCGCAAAAATTTACGCAGAGCTAGCCGGCGGCGGCGCTACAGCAGATGCCCATCACATCACCGCTCCACATCCGGAAGGACTGGGTGCAATGAATGTAATGCGGCAGGCCCTGGCAGATGCCGAAATGCAGGCCAGCGAAATTGATTACATCAACGTTCACGGTACTTCCACCCCATTGGGAGATATTGCTGAAGTAAAAGCCATTCAACGGGTTTTTGAGGAGCATGCTTATAAAATGAACATCAGCTCCACAAAATCCATGACAGGTCACTTACTGGGAGCAGCTGGTGCAGTTGAATCAATAGCCGTAATTATGTCTATCATCGATGGCATAGTTCCTCCTACGATTAACCATTTTCACGACGATCCTCAGCTGGACCCGAAACTGAACTTTACATTTAACACCGCACAACACAGAGAAGTAAGAGCCGCATTAACCAATACCTTCGGGTTTGGTGGACATAATGCCTCCGTTATTTTCAAAAAATTTGTTCCTTGATCTTGATTGTGTGAATTTACTGCCAGGTTTTTTATATCGACTGATTTCCAAAAAAAGGCACTTATATAAAGAGCTGCATAACCTGTTGGGTTTTCCGCCCAGTAACTTTGCACTCTATGAAGTGGCCCTGAGCCATCGTTCCAGTAAAGAAAAATTCCTGGAAAGCAACGAACGGCTGGAATACCTTGGTGATGCCATCCTTGGCGCCATCGTAGGTGATTATCTCTTTAAAAAATATCCCTACAAAACAGAAGGATATTTAACAGAGATGCGCTCTAAGATCGTAAACCGACAGCAACTAAATGATATTGCTATCAAGATGGGGCTGCGCAAGCTCACTATCTACGATAAATACAACAGCTTTCTCAAAATAAGCCAGATCTTCGGTAATACCCTGGAAGCCCTTGTAGGCGCCGTTTACCTGGATAAAGGTTACAACAGGACCCAACACTTTGTGCATAAACGCATTATCATGCCTTACATAGACATGGAACTGCTGGAAACCGTGGAAATGAATCACAAGAACAAATTGTATGGCTGGGCTAACAAAAACGGCAAAGTCCTGGAATTTGAATTACTCGAAGAACAAATGGACAATGGCCGACGCATTTTTACCGTAGGTGCCGTAGTAGATGGAGAACTCATCTGCAGCGGGAAAGCCTTCAATAAAAAAGACGCCAGCCAGATTGCAGCCCAACAAGCTATTATACAGTTAGGACTTGGAGATTAGCTATTAGCCTTTAGGTATTAGCTTTTAGGAAATCAATGCAGGTTAACTGCTAAAGACTAACTGCTAAAAGCTAACCGGATGCCGCAATATTGTCTTCAATTTCTCCGGCACTGTTTTTCTGAAGTCAGATAAATAAATTTCATGATGACGCCCATTGGATGTCATTCCCTGTAGATGCATATAGTCATCCAGCTTTTTCAGGGACGCTGGTTCTTCGCTGTAGGGGCCAATATGCATGATTTGTACACATTTTCCTTCTTCTATCTGCTTAAAATCTACCTGCTTTATTAACGCCGATTTTTTCTTTTTCTCCGCAGTGATCACTGCCGCCGAAAATTGTTGCCAGGTTACATAGTCCGGCATTCTGATGGCCAGCTCATAGTGCCATTGATCCCTCGGTACCTTCAAAGGATCTGCAGTTGCATCATCTACCCACCAGAAGCCTTCCAGTTTACTTACTGTAAAATCCCTGTCCTGCTGCTTGCAGCCAAATTTAATGCTATAGGCTACCGTAAACAGCGCCTCTGTGGCCTCGCTGAATTCGGGGCCGGAAGGATCGCCCTTGCCCGAAACAGTGATAAATAAACCCTTTTCAATTGTGACCAGCTCTGGTGTTATAGCAGCGCTGTAGTAGTTTTTAAATACTTTAGTCAGATCCAGTTTAGTCATTTCCGTTAGTGTTAATTGCTGATCAAAAACGAATGTTATTAATAATATCCATCCCAGGTAGATGTAGGTTTTCATATGACAAAGGTTATGCAACACCTATTTGCACGTTGGTGATATTTTGTGATGGCTGTTCAAAATCATACCGGAGATATTGCTCGCGGGTGTGGCCATTCATCTGGATACCAAGCATCTGTATACCGGTAATCAGTTTTGTATAAGTATCTGCCAGTTGATCCCATGAACCATTATGCTGCATGCTGACGCATTTGAAGCCCGGCAGTGTTTCGCAATGATAAGGTGCGGGCACTGCTTTCACAGCCGTTACAGGCAGGCCAATGTCCAGTGTGAATACCGTTTCGGGATTCCCGTCAAAATTGATGTAATGCCATTGTGCGCCGCCACATATTTCAAGATCCAGACCAATAGCCTGCTGATATATTTCTTTGATGGCAGTACGCACCAATGGCAGCATACCCGCAAAATTGGTCTGGTAGCGACGGTAAAAGAAGTGTAACGGTAATACGGTTTGCATCTCCGTTCCGGCGCCCGCAGCCGGGAAAAACTGGAACCAGAAATTGAGCTTTTCATTTTCCAGCAAATTGAAATGGGTATAGATGGCTTGTGCAAAATCTACCATAGCCGTGCCGCTGGCGGTGATAATATTATCTGCTGCTACTGCCGGTGCTGATTTATAAAAGGCTGCTCCCTTATATGCCGGCGCCAGCATTTTCAGTACTTCAGGGTGGTTGCTGGTATGAGAGATTTGATCCAGGAAACCATGTTGAGCCAACAAGGCAGTAGCCCCACAAATAGCTGCCACTGTTTTGTTTTGTGCCAGTAACTGTTTAACCAGCGGAAGCACTTCTGTATTACCACCCTGTTCCATGGGTGCCCCACCTGGTAAAATGAGGAGGTCGATATCTGCTGTCATGGCCTGGGCCAGGCTTGCCTGTGGCTGTACAGGCACCTTGCCACCTGAAGTAACGGGTTGACCGTTCAGTGAAAAGGTAACTACATTTATATCAGTAAAACAACCCAAACCGTACATGGTGAGTGCCGGTTCCCAGTCGGAATATTCGTTAAAGAGAAATACATAGCAATTGCGGAGCGTTTTCATATTGTATTGTTTTAGATAACAATACAAAACAACAACCGGGCAGTGACAACCCTATGTCAGCAGTACCTGAAAATTTATAAATAATGGTTGTGAAGCTCCATGATCAGGCTTTTTAACTCGGTTTTCAGCTCTTCCGGATGGATAACATTTATCTTATTACCAAACATAATCAGCCACCTGGCAAAATATCCCAGTGAGGGTTGCAGAAAGGTGAGTTCGGTTTTATCTCCTTTTACTATTTCTTCCATGAGGCCGTAATAGTATTTCTGTTCACGGATGTATCTCATGGTATCGTTATCTACAGCTATTTTAATGAGGTAGGTGGCTTCACCACTATGATTTTTCTGTTGCTGTTGCAGGTATTCCTGCAGCGACATGTGTTTATCTTTTTTATAGCTGATGGCAGTTACATTTAATTTACGGATACGGTCTATCCGGAAGTCGCGGTAACCCTGGCGCAAACGGCAGTAGGCAATGAGGTGCCAGCTTTGATTCATATGAAAGATGCCGACGGGTTCTACATCCCGGTGGGTAGCTGCTTCATCCTGAAAGGAAAAGTACTCCATATTAAGGACCTGGTTCATGCCCAGTGCCTGCTGGATATCTGTTAAAAAGCGATTAGGAAAGTTATCCTCTTCCACCTGTTTAGGGCGGTAGCGGAGTACTGCTATGTTTTCATCGAGTGATTCGAGGTAGTCTTTTTCTGTACCCCTTAATACAGAACGGATCTTTTGCATAGCCAGGCTAAACTGCTTTTTGTTGCTATGATCGCTGAATTGCTCCATGAGCTTTTCGCCTGTAAGCAGCGCTGCTGCCTCTTCTTTGGAGAACATCACGGGTGGTAGATGGTAGCCATCCACAATATAATAGCCGGTGCCGGCTTCTGCTCCAATGGGTACACCAGCCTCCTGCAGGGCTTTTACATCTCTGTACACCGTTCTTAAGCTCATGTTAAACCGGTCAGCAATCTCTGCGGCTTTTACTATTTTTTTGCCTTGCAACTGGATGAGGATGGCGGTAAGCCGGTCGATGCGGTTCATAACAACTACTAATTCTGCCACTAATTTCGGTAGCAGAAAACTATTTTTCAGATTTTTTTTATCTTCTTTAAACTTTGCGCTAAATAAACTGTCTTTAATACAGAGGAAAATCTCCTGATAAAATTAAGTGGTTGAGAATGAGATAATAGTGACTTTCGGGAGATCAACAAATCAATGCTACAGTACAGAATATAGGTTAAATGGTAAGCCCCTGCAATTTCTTGCGGGGGCCTGTTTTTTTAAGGCCTTCGGCCTTTGTCTTTCACAGGATTAGACTGATTATAATGATTTTTCTGATTTTATCTTTTTCTTATAGATACACTAATCTCATTTTAATAGTCTTACTAAAATCAGGTTTTAATATTTTATAAAGAAAGATAAAATCAGAAAAATCATTATAATCAGTCTAATCCTGTGAAAGATAATTTCCGGCCGAAGGCCGGCATCTCTCTAATAACTCATCTCATTCAACTTCACCTTGCCCCGGAAAGTCCAGAACAGGAATATCATATAGCCTATTACCATAGGCGTTCCAATGGCAGCAATCAGCAACATTATTTTCAAAGATTTTACAGAAGAGGCGGCAGCATAGATACTGATGCTGTAAGCCGGATCGGTGGTGGATATCACGATATTAGGATATAATCCAACTGCAAACAGGATCAATAAACAGGCTGTGATGATGCAGGAAAAGAGGAAGGCCGTAAAATATTTACGGGCATCTATATTCCTCTTGATATTGAGTAATATAAGTACGGCTCCCAGCGGAAGTACAAACAGCTCCGGATGATTTTTAAACTGATGCGTCATATGGGGCACATAAATGAGTGTAGCCATAGACGTTAGTATAAAACAAAGGATAAAAAATTTACTACAGTTGTTGACTATGACGGTGAGCTTGGTATACAGCCTGTTCTCTGTTTTCATTACCAGGTAAATAGCGCCGTGCAACATGAACAACGACAGGGTGGTAAAGGCGATCAGTATAGCGTAAGGATTAAAGAACGTCAGCAGATTGCCGGTAAATTCATGTTCTTTATTCATAGGCAATCCATGAATGAGGTTCCCCAGTACAAGCCCCAATAACAGCGTAATAGCCGTGCTGGACACCGTATAGCTGATATCCCACATTTTGCGCCACCAGAGCCAGGGCTCTTTACTGCGGAATTCTATGGAGATAGCACGGAAAATAAGTGCTACCAGGAAAAGCATAAATGGTACGTAGAAGGTAGACAGCACCACGCCATATACCAGTGGGAAACCGGCAAACAGTGCGCCGCCGGCTATTACCAGCCACACTTCATTACCATCCCATACCGGGCCAATAGCGTTGAGTACAAGGCGGCGACTTTCTTCTTTATTAAAGAAAAGATGTAATGATCCTGCGCCAAGGTCAAAGCCGTCGAGAACGCCGTAACCAGTGATCAGGCCGCCGATCACTAAAAACCACCAGGTGGGAAGGTCCAGTCCGAGTATTGTTTCCATGCGCCTATATTTTAGAAGGGTGATGAGTAATGTTATCGTGGTAATAGCCGTCAAAATCACTTTCCGCATTCTCTGAAATATCCGGTCCATGGTGAATTTTACGGGTCAGCAGATATATAAACAGCGTAAAGAGCAACATATATACCAGTGTAAACAATATCAGTGAAAACATCACCTGGTCTGAGGTTACTTTCCTGGACAATGCATCTGAGGTGCGGAGCAGCTTGTATACCACCCAGGGCTGCCGGCCTACTTCGGCGGCGTACCAGCCCACCTGGTTGGCTATTTGCGGGAGTAATACTGCCCACGCAAAGATGATCATGAGCCACCGCTGGTTGAATAACTTTTTCCGCCACAGCAGGATAACCGCCAGCAGTGTAAGTCCTATCAGTGTCATGCCTATGGTGATCATGATATGATACATCTGGAATACGAAGTTCACTGCGCCGGGCCTGTCTTTTTCAGGAGTAGCCCGCAGGCCTTCTACAGGTGCGCTAAAGCTGCCATGGACAAGGAAAGAGAGACCACCGGGAATTTTTATACCAGTCGTTTTCTGATTTTTATTATCTACCCAACCCATTATATACATAGGCGCTACAGATGAGCTATCATAGTGGCCTTCCATTGCAGCGAGTTTGGCCGGCTGATATTTGCTTACGTAATGTGCAGAGCGGTGGCCGGTGAAGAGTTGCATCAAAGCCGCTATCACAGCCACTCCCAGGCCTACTTTAAACATGGCCTGCGAATGTTTTACAAAACGTTGTTTTAATATATACCAGGCAGCCACACTCATTACCAGGAATGAGCCGGCGAGAAAGGAGCCAATAATTACATGAGAAAAGCGATCTACAGAGGAGGGGTTGAAAATCATCTCCCAAAAATCTGTGACTACTGCCCGGGCCTGCATATCGTGGCCTTCAATTTTATAGCCGGCAGGTGTTTGTTGCCAGGAGTTGGCAATTACGATCCATAGGGCAGAGAAGATGGAACCCAATGCTACCATACAGGTAGAAAAGAAATGCACCCCCTTGTTAACGCGATTCCAGCCAAAGAGCAAAACCCCCAGGAAGGCGGATTCCATGGCAAAGGCAAAGATACCTTCTGCTGCGAGCGCGCTGCCAAAAATATCACCTACGTAATGTGAATAAGTAGCCCAGTTAGTACCAAATTCAAACTCCATCACAATACCCGTGGCTACCCCGATACCAAATATCAGGGCAAAGACCTTGATCCAGAACCGGGTAATATCTTTATAAAGCGAAAGACCTGTTTTGAGGTACAATCCTTCCATAATCACCAAACATAGTCCCAGTCCGATGCTTAGCGGAGGATAGATGTAGTGAAAGGCAATAGTAAAAGCAAACTGTATCCTGGATAGTATTTCTACGGAAGGCATAATAGTAAATTATTGATGCAAAGGTAGCTGGTGAAGATATCCATGAAACTGATGTTTATCATGTATTCATAAAAATATAATGTTATCCACACCTTAACAAGTTGATAACCCGTTTATCGCCTTGTTTTCACTATCTTGAAACAATAATTTTAGTGTAATGGTTTACTTGATATAACGTCCTGCCGTAGTGCAGGACGTTTATATGTATACGGGGCTTTACTTTAGCTCAATTACTATTTTCCCAAACTGGTTAGTGCTTCCTCCCATGTATCTGAATGCTTCCTGCGCATCGTTGATAGAGAATACACTATCTATTACCGGATGAATATTATTAATTTCTATGGCGGCGGCTAAATGCTCAAAGCTTTCCAAACTGCCTACAGAATAAGCCTGCAGCCTTACATAACTTCCTACTGCCGCAAATAGATCTACAGGCAGCTGAGCACCGGTCATAAATCCTACGAGCCCTACAAAACCATTGTAACGCATAGATTTGACGGAATTGCTGATAGTTGCAGCACCTGCTACATCAATGGTTGCATGTGCGCCTTCTCCACCGGATAAACGTTTTACTTCTGTATGCCATTCCGGATATTTTTTATAATCAACGACTTCATGAGCTCCCAGCGCTTGTAATTTTTTTAATTTATCCGGACTGCTGCTGGTGGCAATAACTTTTGCTCCCGCTGCCAGTGCTATCTGCAAGGAAAAAAGAGAAACACCGCCAGTACCTTGTGTAAGCACGGTTTGCCCTGGTTTGATACCCGCATAGCTTACAAGTCCCGTCCATGCAGTTACGCCGGCTACAGGCAGCGTGGCCGCTTCTGTACTGGTTAAATTAGATGGTGTGCGTACCAGCGCATATTCCGGCACCACTGTATATTCTGATAACAGACCAGGTGTGCTTACACCAATTCTAACGTGATCGGTTTGCCGGCTGGGCAGTCCGTGTTGCCACAGTTGGTTATAATGCAACATCACGCGGTCGCCGACTTTCCATTTAGTAACGTTTTCTCCTACCGCTGCTACCACGCCTGCGCCATCGGATGTGGGAATGCGGGGTAACGGTAGTTCTTTGCTATAGGTGCCGGTGGCTAATGCTACGTCCAGGTAGTTGAGGGATACCGCTTCTATTTTTACCAGCACTTCATGTGGGGCTGGTGTGGGAGTAGGTAACTCCACGAGTTTTAAACTTTCCAGTCCAAATGCTATTTGTTGTATTGCTTTCATATCAATAAAATTTTTTTTCTGCTACAAAATTGGGTACTAACTTCATAGCAGACAAGTATGCACCATTTGGGAATGTAGATACCAAATGGGTACTAACGCTGATAATCAATGTTAAAAAAATGAAGAAATCTGAAAAAAATATTCATACCGATACCATTTGTGCAGTAGATTATGCTTTTCAGCGTATTGGAGGTAAACATAAAGGTCGTGTTATCTATCACCTCAGTGGAGGTATAAAAAGATATGGTGAACTACGTAGGTCCCTTACCGGTATAACAGCTAAAATGCTCACCCAGGTGCTGCGGGAAATGGAAGAAGATGAGCTGGTAAGCCGTAAGGTATACCTGGAAGTGCCGCCCAGAGTGGAATATCAATTAACCGAAACAGGTAAGGAGTTACTGCCGTTTATTATGCTGCTCAGCCAGTGGGGCCGGAAACAGATGGGGATGGAAAGCGTATGCGAGAATGAATTGGTGATGTCTGAACTGTGATTTTTATGATTAGTATGATTATCCTGATGAGCGAAGATCTCAGGGGATATTGTCTGAACCAGGATTTTTAGGATTCAATGGATTACCCTGATGGGTGTTATATTGTTTATTTGGAAGATATACGCGAATGTCTCCGCTTTGATCTTCGGCACCCATCAGGGTAATCCATTGAATCCTAAAAATCCTGGTTCAGACAATATCCCCTGAGATCTTCGCTCATCAGGATAATCATACTAATCATAAAAATCACAGTTCAGACAACTGCAGCCATTGCCTCAAACTCTTTCTTTTTATCGCGATACTCCTCCATGGTGAAGTTATACACCACAGAATCGCGCTTGTTTTTATTTGCTACAAAGTGACAGGCATGTATGTATGGCTCTGCAATATTCAGTTTATCCAGCGGCGTTACTACGAGTAACTGTAAATTCAGCTGACCGCAATACTCCATCAGGTAGTGGCTCTTTTCAGGATCCAGTTTGCTGAAAGCCTCATCCACTGTGATAAAGCGCAGACTGCGGTGTTGCCTGTTGGCTTCGTTGATGCCAAACTGGTAAGCAATAGCCGCACCTAAAATAGTGTAGGTAAACTGTGCTTTTTCGCCACCAGAAAGACTGGCAGTATCTTCATAATATTTGAAAGCCTTATTATCAGCCACGTAATATTCTTTTGCGCCGAAGTCCAGCCAGTTGCGTACATCCGTTACTTTACGGCGCCACGTTTCGTTTTGCTGTAATTCCGTGATGAGGATTTTTATATTCTCGAACAGCTGATCACCGTAAGCCTCATCTTTTTCCATGTGGTATTTGTAGGAGTCCGGTACGGCGCCGCTCAGCTTCTCTTTAAAATTCCTGATCTCTACATCACGTACATGGCGGCATTCCAGCTGCAGGTAGGTATCCGGATTTTTGTTGAAGGTGATGTTGCGTAATGGTTCATTCAGGTCTTCCATTACTTCGCGGATCACATCTTCCTGTCCGTATATCCATGCCCGGTAGTTGGTAATAGCGTTGAGCATGCTGGTGTCCATATATTTGCGGAAGCGCTCTTTATGTTCTATCAGGCGCTGGAATTTGATACGCTCATACAGGGCAGTAAATTCATCTAAGTACTTCACATGCGGCTGTAGGTCAGTAACATCGCCGAGCCAGTCAGGAAAGGTGTCGTGAATAGATTTAGGAGGCATTACAAATGCCGCCAGCTGCCGGGTGATTTCAGATTCTTTTTCAGTGGACTGCCGCGTGGCCTCATTCAGCGCAGTTTTCAGGCTCTCATCTGCTTTTTTGCGATGAGCTGCCAGTTGCATAGCTGTTTCAGCGGTTTCTGTAATAGCCAGATCTGATAAGTATTCCATGGCACGGTGCAGTGCATTATCGTCCAGCTTATTTACTTTGAGCTGCTTCACGTAACGTTGCTTTTCACCTGCCTTATCATCCAGGCGGCCTTTTCCCTGTAGTATTTTTTCTTTTTCCTGTTCTCTGGTGGCAATCAGTGCAGCGGTTTGGTCCAGCTGTTCGCAGATCACCTGGTATTTATCGCTGGTTTGCAGCAGCTGGTTTTTTTCTCTGGCGAAAGTTTCAATCACCTCCGCATGTGCCTGCCAGCTGATTTCTGTGAAGTTGCGCAGCGATCCGAAAGCAGTGAGTAAAGCATGTGTGCCGGCAATACCCTTGCGGGCAGTTTCCAGCTGAGAGATGCTATGCTGCAGCGTTTCAATGTTGCTGTTGCACTCGTCCTGTTCTTCTTTTAAGCCCCGGAGTTTATTTTTATTATTCCATCCCAGTACATAATTATTTTTCTGGGAGCGGTTAGGACGGTCATCTTTTTCATGGCGTGTAGCCTGTCGCGTTAGTCCGTTTGCCGTGACCGCTTTGCGGGCCCGGTTAAATACGTTCATATCATCTGTACAAACATAATCAAACTGATCTAACAGCTGTTGTTGCAGCCATTCCTTGAATTCCGTGCCTGGCTTGATATCTATCTTCTGTAATAAACTATCCTGCTCCGTAGGCATGCGGAGCATGGTATAAGATTGTTCTTCTATTTTATGATATACCAACCTGGTTTGCAGGTTGTTTTCATTGATGTAGCGATTGATACTGGTGATATATCCTTCCGGCACCAGCAAGCGCAATGCGAAGTTGTGTAATACCTTTTCTATGGCGCTTTCCCAGTGGCTTTCCTTGTCTTTTACTTTGATCAGTTCACCGGCAAAAGGCAGGTCATCTTCTGCAACATCCAGCATATCCGCCAGCTGTTGCCGGATACGTATGAGTTCATACGGGATGTTATTTTTACGGTTTAAGAAGGAATCAATTTCATCTTCCAGTTTGGTAGCCACGGCTCTTTCAGCAGCCAGACTACTTTTATGATGAAAAATTTCTTCCTGTAAAGATTCTATTTGTTTGTCGAGGCCACCGAGTTGTTTTTCGGCCTGTGCAATATTTTCATGAAACTGCTGCTCATCCGGTGTGGTCGCTAATTGCAGGCGTTCCGCGAGTTTGTTGTACTCTTCCATTTTATTACGTTTCGCTTCCAGCGACTTTTGCTCGTAATGAATGGTTTTTTCGATGGAACGCAACTGTTCATCTACACTGTTGTTGGCTTTTTGCGCAATCAGTTCTTCTTTGCGCAGGTGCAGTGATTTCAGGTGATCGTTTACTGAAGTGAGGGTGCTGGTAGTTACTTCCAGCTCCTGTTGCAGTATCTGCAACTCTTTTTCCAGGATTTCTTTTTCCTGTTTATTAAAATAAGTTGGTAAGATGTCCTGCAGCGATTGCAGTTCGCGATTTTTTTCCTGCACCTGTTGCCATGCAACGCGATTTTCAATAATGGGGTCCAGCATTTTCAGCTGTGTTTCATCTTTTTGAATAGCGCGGTGACTGGTGAGTAAGCTGTCGTAGTTTTCCCGCAGCTTCAGAAATTCGTTTTCGCTTTCGGATTCTTCCAGCATCTGCCCACGGATAAATGTGTTCAGGTCACCTAATACTTTTATACCTACGGTTTGGTTAAAGAGCGATAATGCTTTTTCACTTCTCAGTCCGAATATATTGCTGAATAAGGCTGCGTACTCTTTGAAGCTGTCCGTGATCTCTGTTTTCGGGAACTCTGCGCGCAGCTTCTTTTTCCAGTCGCCTTTCACATCAAATTTACCGTTACCAAAATGATCGTTGATATTCAGTTTGTGAGGAGATACGATGTATTGACGTTTCATTTCACCGGAATACCACCTTACCTGTGCCAGTGTGATCTGGTGCATGGTGGCCGCGTTGTAGAAGTAGGCCAGCAATACAGAATAAGGATTATTTTCCTTGTGGCGCAGCTGATCTGTTTTTGATTGCTGTGATTCTTCGGAGAATGTTTTTCCGTAGTAGCCCCAGAAGTAGGATTCCTCGCCCCTGTCGCGGCGTTGTTCAGTTCCGGATGATTGGTTATAGAAACGTTTGCCTGCCGGTACCAGCAGGGTTAAGAGCGCATCTATCAACGTCGTTTTGCCGCTACCGTTAGCGCCGGTGAGCAGGGAGGTATTGCCGTTGGTATTTACGCGATATATTTTATTATGAAAGGTGCCCCAGTTGTATACTTCGAAATACTGCAACCGGAATCCACTTTCTTTTGAATCACTATTGAACAGGGTTGACATGCAGTTTTAATTTTGATTTAATTTCTTCCAGTTTTTCGTTGTTGACCAGTGCTTTGATGATCCTTTTTACCTCGTATTGATGCAGTTCCTTGTTAGCAGCGTCTTCCCGGGTAGTTTTCAAAACGCCTATGTTGAGCAGGCTATTGATAGGTTTGTTGAGATCTTTGAGCAGTTTGGATTTGTTATGGCGTTCTTTGAAGAAGAGGGCCAGTCTTTCCTTGATTTCTTTTTGCGTCAGGAAAAGCCGGGTGCCATTGCCTTTGATATCAAATTCATCGAGGGCTTCCCGCAGTACAATGCACAGCAGGGTGGCTTCGTATGTGAGGCGGGTTTTGCGCATGAGGCGTGGCAGCGGTTTTTCTGCAGCTTCGCCGGCATCCGGTTGTACAATGCGTGCAAATCCGTCTGCTTCGCTGACAACCAGTTGTAAGCCTACCTGTTGCAGGTATTTGCTTAGTTCTGTTTGCCATCCCAGCAGGTCTTTCCAGTACGATTTATCTTCTTCATATACGGGTCCCTGCATGAGTTTCATAAACACGTGTGCAAAGGGAGATATATTTTTCTCGGACATACTTTTAGTTTTGTGAATTTGTAAACAGCACCATGGGCATGTTAATGGTGCGGCTGCCCAGCATTACCGGGTCCGGTGTTTCCAGGATAATGTGGTTGGACGACTGGCTGGCGATGGAGAAATAAGTGATCAATTCTGTGAGCCCTTTTTCGGCGCCATAAATTTCCACCAGTTCTTTCAGACTGACCTGCTTTTTGTTTTGCAGTTGGGTAGAGATGCGGTCTAGCAGCAGGGTGCGATCTATATTAAAATGGTTAAATAATACATTGAAGTCCGTGTCGCCAAAGTCGGTCCCACCCATGCCTTCAGGGAATTCCACCTGTACGTTGGGTTTCTTTTCCTCGGCCATCTCCCAGCGGTCCAGCAGATCTATTTCCGGATCACTTTCTATCTCTATAAAAAATTCTTCACCGGGTTGATGATCGAGTGACTGGAATGCCAGTTGCCGGATGTCGTTGATGAGCTCCATGGCCTTTCTGTGGTCAGTGAGATTATTTTCACTGAGTACGCGGCTGAGTTTATCGCTGAGCTTTTTATTGGCATCAATTACTTTTTTGCCGGAGGCATGCAGGAATTGTTTGAGCTTTTTGAGGAAACGATCGTTTTTGTATTCGATGTTACGGTCTTCCAGCAAGGAGTATAGCTTATCTATCAGTTCGCGCATTTCTTCCTGCTTGTTTTCATCCATCAGGAATTGCCAGAAGGAATAGAAGCTTTTACCCTGATCTTTTTGGCGCAGGGCTTCAAAGGAATCCAGTGTATAAGCCAGCAGTGCACCTTTGGCGATATCGCGTTCGCTTTGTTTGCGATAAATTTCCTGGGTGATCTGTTCAAAGTTTTGTTCTACTTCTTTAAAATCGCTCAGGAGTTCGCGCGACATGCGGTTAACGTCGTAAAATCTTTCCTTTATCTGCGTATCATCAAACACCTGTACTTTACCGGTGATGGTGATGGCTTTTATTTCCTGCTCTATTTCATATTTCTTTTTCTCCAGTTCCTGTATCCTTTGTTCAGGGTCTTTATTACTCTGGTCAATCAGCTCTTTCAGTTTGGAGAAGATGTCTTTGAAGCGGCTCTCTGTGCCTACAAACTCACGTTTCTGCAGCGTGGATACCCAGTGCATCACTTTTTCCATGTCGCTGCTCAGCTCATGAATATCGAGGCCGTCATCGTCCGGATATTTACGCAGGAAGCCTTTGTTGCTCCATTGATCAATGTATTGTCTGGCTTTCACATCATCGTGTTCCAGCAGGTTGGTAGCGTCTATTTCGTCATCCGTGGTCTGATAGCCGGTTTGGCCAAGGTAGTCAGACAAACGGGTTACCAGTTCCACATTGGAAATGGTGGTTTGATTTTTTTCCTTGAATGTGTAATGAAAAAATGACAGCATCATTGGCGCGCTACGTGCCCGTAGTATCTTGAGTGTTACCGACTGGGCATATAGATTACATAATTGGTCATACGTCATTCCGTAAAAATAGTAAAAAATTGCCTCCTACATGATATAAAGCCCATCTGCTTTTGGTTTTACCGGTAAAGGCACAGGCTCGTCACCCAGTAACTCTATGATATTGATCTCGATGGTACGGGAGATGCTGTCCAGCGGCGTGGCCAGCGGAGTATATTCAAAAGGATTCATGAGGGTGATGCCATTGAGATGGGTTACATGGAATACAAAGCCAAACATCCAGCCAAAGAGAATGGCCCAGGCGCCAATGGATTCCGTCATCATGAGTGTGTTCATAACTACATAAAACCAGATAAAGAGCCGGGTGAAGTATACGTAGCTGGGTGGAAACATGGTGTTTTTTATTCTTTCCGATTTGCCCATACCGTCGCAATGCTTTACCAGCAGCTGGTTCAGCTCAATGAACCGGAACCCGTCTATGGTGCCTGCATTGCTGAGTGCCTGCAAATCAAGGGATTGCAGATTAAGGAGGGCGTTGGGGATATTACTTTGTTTTTGCACTTCTTCTATTTCTTCCCGTGTTAGGAACCGGGTATAATAGTCATCCTCCGGCCGCTTTCTCAGTGCGGATTTGAGGGCATATATAAAAGCGAGGTGCCGGTAAATCATGTGTCTGGCGATGGCTTTGCTTTCCGGATTGCCATTAGGCGTATTGTAGTGGAGCAGGCTGCGTGCCCAGGAGCGGGAGTCGTTTACCAGTCCACCCCAGATGATCCGGGCTTCCCACCAGCGGTCATATGCCTGGTTGTTATTGAAGCCTATAAAAAACGCAATGGCCGTACCTAAAACAGCAGATACTGCCACAGGTATGGAGATGTGCATAGAAAGCCAGTATTTATCGAGGAAATATACGATGGTGCAACAAAGTAATAGCATCAAATCTACCTTCCAGGTGAAATAGAAAATCTGCCTGAGTGATAGCTTATGTTTCAACAGCATACTTGAGTATATTTTGCGTCTGCGGATAGTCCTTATTTCAAGGTAAATAAAAAATGCCGGAATATTATCTCTTTAAAAATCAACCGTTTACTTTTAATAAAAATATATAGTCTACAAAATTAGTAGGGTAATTAAAATATTCTCCCTATATTTGTTATGCATAAGCAAATAGAGATTCACTAAACCTATAATCGGGGCCGTTTTACCAGCCATTAAAAAAGAATATTTATGTCTACATTATACAGATACGCGGACTACCTGTCTTCACCAATTCCTGAAAATTTCCCGAGCCCGGTCAGGAACAGGGAGCGTATAAATCCGATAAAAGCAGGCAGTTTTTTCCCTGAGTTTTTTATAGATGAAGAACATATTATTAATGGTGCGGCTTTGTTGAATAATGTGAAACTGGGCACTTCGTTGCACCGGTTAACATCGCAGCCGTTGGTGGTGGCTTTTTATTCTTATAACTGGAATGGTTATGGGGATATATTGCTGGAGCAACTGAAAAACAGTTATGCTGCTATTGAAGCTGCAGGCGCACGTTTGCTGGTGTTGTCCAGTGAAGGGAAAAAACAGTTTACTGTTGTTAACCCGGATCCGTTGCCATTTGACGTAGTGTATGATGCACAAAATCGTATCGCAAAAAAGGCTGGTATTTACCTGGAATCAGACCCTGTTTGGGGCCGTGTTTCTGGTATTAATGAAGATGTGCCGGTGCCGGCAGTATACCTGGTTACGCCCTCCCTGGAGATCACGTATGAATTTACTGATAGTTGGTTTCAAAAAGAATTTTCGCCGGAAGCATTGGTAGGTGCTATTGAGAAGAAGTTGGCGATTAGTGCGTGAGGCATTAATTACCCGGCAGGAATTTTTTCACTTCCCTGCCAGGTATAATGAAATTGAGCATTGCTTTAAACAGTATGCATCATTGATGATCTGCGCAAACACATCAGTGCGTAGCGGTAAATACTCCATTGAGAACTGTTGCAATCCAGCGGAGATAGCGCTTCTATTTTCTCCTGCAATTGAATAAGACAGCCTTTAAACAGGATATTATTATCCTTTTCTGCAGCTGCTATAATATTGTCTACCTGCGTGTAATCCTTAGCAGCATTAAACGCTGCCATCATCTGCAATACATAATCGGCTGTTGCCATGGTAATAATATTTTTCTGAATGCTCCCTATCTTCTGATCCACATTTTTAATACCAGGTCCTCGGACATATCTACCATCTGATAACACGGCGGTACTTCATCTTCCAGGCTGTGAAAGGTTACCAGTCTTGTTCCACTTGGTTTACGCTGCAGTTCCTTAAATAAATAACGTGAATAGAAATTGTATAAACTAGTTGAATATTCTACTTTATGATCTATTTGATCCTGATCAACCAGGTTTTCAAAGAAGGAATTGTAAAAGTAAAAACCGTCGTATTCGCTCAGATCTAATTGGGTGAAGTTCCCGTTTATGAAATTTACGTTCTCTAATCGTGTTGCTTCTTTGGCAGCCAGCGCATCATGATATAATTCTTTTCGCTGCTCAATACCGTAAAAAGACGATTCCGGGTAAAAGCGGGCACCTACGAGGCAAAATTTGCCAACACCACTACCAATATCCAGGATCTTTTTACCGGGCTGATTAGCAAGGAACCGGGCAGCTGCTTTGGCAATGCTGAGAGGTGTCCAGTGCCGTCTTGACAATTGTTGTATCCTTTCCGGATACAGCCAGTCAAAAGCTGCGTCACTCATATAATAATTCGACTTTACTAAAGTGGATGTTTGCATGAATTGTGAACCTTTTTAGGCAGATGATTTTGTTTGTAGTCTTTAGGTAAGAGTAGATTTCCTTACCGTGGTACCTCAAAGGAATGGAGACAAGCGCCTATCCCTGATCCGGCAGACTACCGGGAATCAATGCTAAATCATTTTTTGCGTTTACATAGGGACCCGGAGAGTTCCAACTAACCGTGGCATGTATAGATGTGAAAGTTTAACTGCAGTACCTCCAAAGCACACTGTTCCGTTATAATCCAGCCCCACATGAGTATTTGTAAAATATGTCCCCGGGCAGGAAATAGTTGATATTTGCATGCGGCAAAGGTACGATTTTATGACAACCTTTTTGACGTTGTTATTTTATCAGTAAAAAAGTTGATATATATAATTTTTTTATCAGATAAAAGTTCTTGTTCCGGACGAAGTATATGCCAGCCTGAACTCTTTAGGCGTGCAATCTTTTTTCTTTTTGAAGATACGATTGAAGTTGGAGATATTATTGAACCCACATTTATAGGCAATCTCATTCACAGTATGTTTTGATGAAGTTCATTTGATTGCGTTGCAAAAACTTCTCATCAAATAAATCCCGGTGAAACTGAATTGTAATTTCTTTGATAGTTCCTCCGCCATGTTTGTTGGTAAACCAGCCGTGTTGCAGGTTGGGACCTACCAGCACCAATTCCGGTTCCTCTATATCTTCTATATGATCACCAATAATGCGCTTGGCCCCTTTCGCATGCTGAATAAAATTCAACTCAAATTCATCATGATAATGCAATGGAAAATCAAATTCCTTTTTTTCTCTGGAAAAGAGTGTGAAGCAATCACTTTGTGTGAGCGGGGTGATTTCCCTCAGCAATTTACTTTTCATTATAACGCGGTTTGTAATAAAACGGAATCAGGAAATGAGTTGTGAAGATTTCACTTAAAGGCACAAAGTAGCAAAGACGCAAAGAAGATTTAAAAGTAATCTTTGCTACTTTGTGCCTTTGCGTGAAACTATTCCGCAATTTTGCAATCGTGTGCAATTCCTTTGAGTCCCTGTTCCAGCGCATTTCCATCTATCAGTGCCCAATGCTCAATGATGCGGCCATCCTGAAAGCGGAAGCTGCGATAACCTTTAGTTGTTACCGTTAGTCCGGTGGCAGTAATACCTCGCCACAGGCCGGTGTGTTTCATGCGCATCACTATCTTTATAATGTTTTTACCCTCTTCTGCCAGGTGTTCTTCAATAATGGTTTCAGGTTTAAAGGAGGTATGTGTCATAGCTACCCATTGTTGTAACCCGGTAGCATTGGCGGGTAACTGTGCCGGCAGTGAATGGTCGGTAAAGTGGGGATGCAGGAAGTGATCCAGGCGGGTCGTATTTCCCTGGTTCCATACTTCTGTTATAAATGTATTAATTAAATCTTTTTGTTCCTGAATAGTCATGATCGTTTGTTTTGTACAGCAAAGGTACTTGCCCTGATGAAGGGCTTTTGTGTCAAACGTCACATAAACTGACTATTGGATGCGGCGGCGAATGCGGCTGAGTGTTTCCCTGGATACGCCCAGGTAAGAGCTGAGTTGTGTAAGGGTTACACGTTGGATTAATTCGGGAGAGTCGGATAAAACAGACTGATATCTTTCTTCCGGGGTATATTTTTTGAGCCAGTGCATATGTGCTTCCTGCGCTATCAGTAGCTGTTCCAGCCATAGCCGGCCAAATGCAGCGATATCCGGTGATTGTCCGTATAAGGCGAGTAATTCATCTTTATGCCATCTTCTTAAAATACTAGTTTCCATTGCCTGTATATTATAAGCCGACGGTTCATTACCGCGCAGGCTTTTCAGGTTGGTAATAAAAGTATTTTCGAAGTAAAAATCTGTATTTATTTCTTTATTGCCATTGTCGTGGACCCCCCTACAGGAACCGGTTTCAACAAACCAGATATGATTGCAGCGATTACCTTCCTGTAGCAGATAGTCACCTTTCTTTACTATTTGTTTTTGCGCAGCATTGATGAATAATTCCAGCGGATCCCCGCTGAGGGGCGCTACCTTGGAGATGCTTGTCAGCAGATTTTCAGGAATGGTTTTCATATTGCAAAGATGGGGGAAGTTTTCAAAAATACTCACAAATAGGTATTTTATCACGTCTGGCTTTAGTTTACCTTTGTGCCAGCGCCATCTGAATTTACTTCATTTACGATATACAGTCATCCACCTGATTTATCAATCACCGTATTTTCTATCCCCAAAAAAGGGTCTCTTCTTCGTGAATGGGACCCTTTATTATTTTTGTATACATTTGCCTTACAAAGAGCACAAAAATCAACCAAAATCCAGGATATTTCCTATATACTATTTATTTCAGGTCCATGATTGAGCATGCTGTATTAAGTAATGATAAAGCCTGTCTGGAAGAAAAGTTAAAGGCTTTGCAAGCCATAGACCAGGAGTTGCCGGCAGTTGTGATTGTGATGAACGTATTGGGTGATTATGTGGAATATATGTCTCCGCAAGGATGCAGGCAACTGGGTATTACACTGGAGGCCCTGCGGGCTATGGGTTCGGGGTATTATGAAACTTTCTTTAATCCACATGATGTGGCAGATTATCTGCCTAAAATCATTGCTATGCTGGATGCGCCGGCTACTGCTAATATTGTGGTTACTTTTTTTCAACAGGTACGGTTAGCATCTACCCGCGACTGGGTGTGGCATCTGGGTTCTACCCGTGTATTTATCAGGGATGCCGCGGGTAAGCCTACACATGTTATCACCTGCGTGATTCCTGTTGATTCGCTGCACCATGTTACCAGTAAGGTAAACCGGTTGCTGGAAGAGAATAATTTTCTGCGCCGGAATCAGCATGTTTTTGCTTCGCTTACTAAAAGAGAGAAGGAAATTTTGCGACTGATGGCGCTGGGTTTCAGTGCCGGCGATATTGCGGATAAAGTACACATCTCTGAAAAAACAGCGGTTACTCACCGGCGTAATATTAAAGCCAAGATTGGTGCGCAGTCCAGCTACGACTTAACTAGTTTTGCGCAGGCATTTGACCTCATCTGAAGATACTTACCTGGCAGCAGCCTGATGTTGCGTGCATAAGTAATCAAGGACAGTAATCATGAAAAAATAACCGGAAATTTTATACGCATATTAGGAGAAATGTGTATTTTCATTGTGTATACCATATTTTTTGCCTGACTGTTTGCTTTGCAACAGATCTGTTAACCAAACCAATTATGTCCTTTAAAGCTGTATTCACCATTGACGGAGAAGAGATGAATATCCTGGAATGTAGGTTTTCATTTTCCCAAAACACGGACCATAACGGCAAGCCTGCTGCCCGACCCAAAGGAGGCACTATTAATTTGCTGATAGAATCAGCCGGAGAAACCAGCCTGTTCGACTGGATGATTTCCAACACACAAACCAAGAATGGGAGTATCACCTTTTTTCGACGTGATTCCATGTCGCGGCTCAAAGAGCTGAGGTTTACAGATGCTTATTGCGTAGAGTATACGGAGCTGTTTAATGCTTCCAATGCGAATCCACTGCAAATTGAGTTAACCTTGTCTACCCGGGAAATGAAGCTGAATAATTCGGTTTATCAGAACCCCTGGCCTATATAAGTTCCTTCTATATTATTTACGCAGCACCCTGTTTACTGGCCGTAATGCCAGGGTGACAATTCATGTCCCATGTAAGCATGATCTGGTGCAACAAAAAAGGGATAGACTATTGTCTATCTCTTTTTTGTTTAAGTATTTAAATTCTCGTGTATAATCATCTTTTTTCAGTAATTTTCATTTCTATGAGCTAACTGAACTTAGGCCATCACACAAAACTGTGTTATCACAATTCGTGATCGCATCTCAAAGAGAAAGCCTCCTTTTATCATCTGTACTAAACATCACGATATGCTTGCACTTAATTTCACTCCATTTCCTGCATTAACAACAGCACGTTTTATTTTAAGGGCACTTGCACTAACAGATGATAATGAAATTGCTGCATTGCGCTCTGATGAACGCGTAAATAAATTTCTTCACAGACCAGCAACAACCACTATCGAAGAGGCCCGGCAGTTTATAAAAAAAATAATTGACGCAATAACCCGCAACGAATCGTTGTACTGGGTCATCACTTCAAAGGATGATAATCAACTGATGGGTACTATTTGTTATTGGAATATTTCAATTGAAGATGACCTTGCAGAAATTGGGTATGAACTACATCCTGACTTTCAGGGAAAAGGAGTGATGCAGGAGGTTATAGCAAAGGTGATCAGTTATGGTGTAGAGGAAATGCGTTTGAAAGTGATCACAGCTTTTCCTTTTGCAGGTAATGATAAATCTATAAAACTTTTGGAGAAAAATGATTTTAAAATAGATAAAGATTTGAAAGTGATAGCTGAGGAGGGTGAAGATATAGCCGATATTTTGTGCTATTCACGGAAGGCGTAGGAGAATATCTTTAAAACAAAAGAACAGCTCCTGTTTTTGAGCTGTTCTTTTGCCGGAAATTTCATTTTAGTTCTTAATTAAAGATAATTACCTGACTAAAAGAAACGCAAGGAGCGACTTTTCAAAATCGTTCTGATATTCCACATTCGACATGTGCACTGAAGGTAAAATTATTAATTTTGAATCAGGTATTGTGGCAGCCATCCTTTGACTGTCTTCGGGTTTTGTCACCAAATCGTGCTTTCCCGCAATAATAAGCGTGTTATTAGGTATCAATGAAATTGTTTTACGCATATCGGCATCACGGACAGCCGCAAATGACCCGGCTAAACCTTGAGGGTTTGTATTGAGTACCATATCACGAAAAACAGACACAATACTATCTTTTTCTTCTATCATTTTTTTAGGGAACCAGTTTTTTATAAACATATCAGCGAATCCATTCATATCCGGATTCTCTCTTAAAGATTTTATATTATTGTTAAATTGACTCAATGGCCCGAGATGGGATGATGTATTTACCAGGATTAGCTTATCAATCCTTTCAGGGGTATGAATACCCAACCATTGTCCGATAAAACCGCCCATTGAAAGACCGCAAAAATGTACTTTGGCTATATTTAAATAGTCAAGTAATTCGATTACATCAAGCCCCATTCTGTCAATGGAATAGTCACCTAAAGGGTGATCAGAGGCTCCACTGCCCCGGGTGTCAAATCGAATTATTCTAAAGTGCTTACCAAGTGTGGTTATTTGTGCATCCCACATGTGAAAGTTAGTTGCAATAGAGTTGGAAAGTACCAATACGGGCTTATCATTGTCGCCATCTATTTGGTAAGCTATGCGGCAGCCATCACCTGTTATAAAAAATTGCATATTTTCTTTTGATAGATTATTTGATACTGATGTTTCCATGTGTGTAATTTTTTTCTTTGATACATTTTGAGCGTAGAGTAGGTTGACGCTTGTAAGCAGACACGAACCCAAAACAAACTTTCTTAATCCTTTCTTAAAAATCATCCTGAAATATTTTTTGATTATTGAATACAAAATTATAGTAGACGAAATTTATACACATTTAAAAAGAAAGGTTTTCTTTGTACTTTTACGGGTTTATGAAAGAAAAGCAATTACACCAGCCATTTGAATTGTACATTTCTGATATTGAAGAGTGGGAAGAACGTGCTTTAATTTATCACTTTTTTGAAATCGTACAAATATTAGAAGGCGAAGGGATACGTGTAGTAAATGAAAATAACTTCTCTTATCAAAAAGGTGATATATTTTTGTTTACACCTTTAGACTGTAGAGGGTTTAAGAGTATTAAAGCTACCAAATTCTGCTCCATTAGGTTTTCCGAAGTTTTTCTTACCGACTATAAAAGTATTTCAATGAGGGAAAGAATTACCCTATGGTTAAATCAATTGGAGCAAATTTTTTATCAGCACAATCGCTTTCAGCCTGTAATGATTAGGAATAAAAACGATGGCAAAATGATAACCAATTTAATTGATAGTCTTGGTAGTGAATTTGATCATAAACAAGCTTATTTTGAAGACAATTTGCAGCATTTAATTACAGTCATTCTTAACCTGTTATCTAGAAATGTCATCAACCATGTCACTGCAGGTAATCAACACAAGGAACCACTCATCAATAAAATTGTACTACACATAAGACAAAACATTTACAAAAAAGAAGAATTAAAAGTAAAATATTTGGCGACAAAATTTAATCTTTCTGCCAACTATGTGGGTGAATATTTCAAAAAAATAACAGGAGAAAGTTTGCAGGATTATATCAAATTATATAAGATGAAAAGTGTAGAACAACGACTTATTTTTAGTGATAATAGGATTGGTGAGATAGCAGACGAATTAGGATTTACAGATGAGAGCCATTTAAGTACGCAGTTTAAAAAGCATAGTGGTTATAGCCCTACCGAATATAGGAAGAACAAAAGACCAGAATAAAATACCATGCAAAACATCATCAACAAAACAGCCCGTTGTTTTTTGACTGCTATAATAATTTATATTTTTGGAATATTAAATCCACTCTCAAACATTGGCGGAAATCTCCGGGCAGAAACGGCGATCCGTAATTTATAGAGGAATGCAGACAACTATTATTATGCTGTAGAGAACAAAATTATTAATATATCTCAGAGAAATTAATTTAAAATAGTCGGATTTGTTTAAGGAGTTCAGATAATTCCTTATCGGAAATATTTGCTTGCTCAGGTTTATCATAAATATCAAGAAGGAAGACCAATTTGTCAGCTATAACAACGTGGATAATTCAGGGAATTACACCAACAAAAAAGGGACAGACTTGCGTCCATCCCTTTAAAGCTGCGGAGAAGAAGGGATTCGAACCCTTGAAGCCCTTTCAAGCTTACACACTTTCCAGGCGTGCCGGTTCAACCACTCCCGCACTTCTCCGTGATTATCTTCTGAATAAAAAAGGAAGAGTTGATTTTCCAATTCAGGGTTGCAAAGATAATCCTTTACTTCAAATTTCAAAGAAAATTTTAATTCTTATCATAGAGCTTCCATATACCACCACCTAAAAGGCCACCAATAACGGGTCCTACAATAAATACCCAGAGGTTGGCGATAGCCGGACCACCTACAAATAAAGCGGGGCCAATACTCCTTGCCGGGTTCACAGATACACCTGTTACGGGTATCCCTACAATGTGAATTAAAGTAAGCGCCAAGCCAATGGCTACGCCTGCAAACGCCCCGTTTTTATTGTTTTTGCTGGTGCTGCCATGTACCACTACCAGGAAGATAGCAGTAAACACTATTTCGGCTACTAATCCACTGATGAGGGAGTAATGATCCGGGGAGCCGGGATCTCCTACACCATTTGCACCAAGACCATTTGCGGCAAGACTGTAATCAGCTTTGCCCTGCGCAATAAAATAGAGGACCGCAGATGCCGCAATAGCACCCGCTATCTGCGCCACAATGTACGCGCCAGCATCCTTACCTGAAATTTTGCCGGTAGACAGCATAGAAATAGTAATTGCCGGATTGATATGGCATCCTGAAATATGGCCTACTGCGTAAACCATAGCGAGTACCGATAATCCAAAAGCAAAGGCAATACCCAGAAAGCCTACATGTGTACCAGCTAATACTGCGCTGCCACAACCCATTAATACCAATACGAAGGTGCCAAAGAATTCTGCAATACATTTCTGTGATAACGAAACCGTCATAGCGAATAGATTTTTGTGATGAATAGAAAGATTTAGGAGTAGATAAAAGGATTTATAGGGTCCTCACGACGAATTAAATTTACCGTAAATATTTTGAATTAAAAAAAAGCGGGAAGCACCGTTTAGAGCACTTCCCGCTAATGCATAAATATATACTACTACTAATACACTTCAATAGGTGTTAATTCGCCCCGCAGTGGCATTTCAATTTGTTTCCTGGTTTCCTCCGGAGATAATCCCTGTCCCAGTACAAACATCAGTTTTGTTACAGCTGCTTCAAAGGTCATGTCATGGCCGCTTACCACGCCTATTTCTACCAGGTGCTGACTGGTTTCATATTTACCCAGTTCCACAGAACCACCATCACATTGCGTAATATCTACTACCAGTGCACCGTTATCGATTACCTTTTTGATGCTCTCAATAAACCAGGGTTGTGTATTGGTGTTGCCACTACCAAAAGTCTCCATGATCACACCTTTCAAGCCGGATACACTCAGTGTGGCTTCTACCGCTTTGCGTGTAATGCCGGGAAATAGTTTTAATACGGTGATATTTGTTTCCAGTTCTTTATGCACCTTCAGGGGTTGTGCAGGTGGTGGTAAGATGAACTGGTTTTTGAATTTAATATCAATACCGGCTTCGGCCAGCTGGGGATAGTTCATGGTGTAAAACGCCTCAAATTTTTCCGCATTATATTTTTTGGAGCGATTACCCCTGAATAGTGAGAAATCAAAATAGATACATACTTCCGGAACCATGGAAGCCGTGCCGTTATTTTGCCGGGTGCAGGCTATTTCCATAGCGGTAATAATGTTTTCCTTGGCATCTGTACGTATTTTACCAATGGGCAACTGAGAGCCTGTTAAGATCACAGGTTTGGATAAGTTCTCCAGCATAAAGCTCAGTGCAGAAGCCGTGAAAGCCATGGTATCTGAACCATGCAATATTACAAAGCCATCATAACGATCGTACCGGTCTTCGATAATACTGGCCAGTTCTACCCAGATTTCCGGTTGCATATCAGAAGAATCAATAGGCGGATTAAATGCATACACATAAAAATCGATACCCATCCGGTACAGTTCCGGTAAATTATTCCTTATCTCGTTAAAGCCTATCGGGCGCAGTGCTTTGGTTTTATCATCGTAGATCATACCAACAGTACCGCCCGTATAAATAATCAATATCTTACTCATTGTGCTAGTAGCCATTGCCTGCAAAGGTATCCACTAAACAGTTAGAGCATTTTAAATAATTTCAGCGCATTACTGCTTGTAATAGCGGCTACGTCTTCTATTTTTAGATTTTTTATATCTGCTACCTTTTCTCCCGCCAGCGGGAGGTATGCACTTTCATTGCGTTTACCACGGTAAGGAACCGGTGCCAGGTAGGGCGCATCTGTTTCCAGTACGATATGAGCCATGTCAATTTCTTCGAGGAGTTTATCGAGGCCGGATTTCTTAAATGTTACCACGCCGCCTATACCCAGGTAAAAGCCCAGATCAATGATTTCCTTAGCTTCTTCCAGGGTGCCCGAAAAACAGTGAAATACACCGGTTAAACGGCCGTCCTGTAAGCCTTTTACTTCGTTGATGCATTCCCGTGTGGACTCCCGGCTGTGGATAGCTACAGGTAGCTGGTATTCTCTTGCCAGTAACAATTGTTCCTGGAATGCCAGGTACTGCTGTGTGAGGAAGGTCTTATCCCAGTAAAAATCCAGCCCTATCTCCCCGATTGCCTTGAATGGGCGCTGTTGCAGCCATGCCTTAACCAGGTCCAGCTGCACGTCTACATCTTCCTTTACATAACAGGGATGGATGCCCATCATGGCATAAACATGCTCCGGATGCTGTAATTCCAGCTGTAACATGCTGTCAATAGAGGTTTCATCGATATTAGGTAAAAACAGTTTATCTACACCCGCTGCCAGTGCCCGTGCCACCATCTCTTCCCGGTCTGCTTCAAATTCTTCAGAATACAAGTGGGCGTGGGTATCTATCCAAAGCATAATAATAAATTTATTAAATTTGTAATTTCTTTAATATTTAAACGATATCTTTATCTTTACAAAGGTAAAGCCCGAAGAACCTAATTGCTAAAAAACCTAAACTATGAAAAGCTATTTCAGTACAAACCGTGTGCTGGCATGGACAATTGGAAGCGTGGTAGTTGCCACTCTCTTCTTTGCCTGCAAAAAACAAGTAACCACAGATACTGCCCCCAACAACGAAAGTGATAACACCACCTTTACAGCTGCTGCGCATGAAGTTAAGGTGAGTGGCATCTATAGCGACCTGTTTCAAACGGTGTCGACTGTAGCTGTTTCACAAGGGGTGGCGCGTCAGGGCTCCAGCTCTAAGGATATGGCCGCTAATCCCTCGTGCCCGTCAGCAGAATTAGATATTACCAGCAATACATGGCCTAAACACCTGAAAGTAGATTTTGGCCCGTCTTGCGCAGATGCTTTTGGCACCTATCGCAGCGGCGTTTGGAATATTACCCTGGATGGTCCCCTGCGCAAGGCAGGTTCCACTTTTACGGTAAGTCTGAGTAATTATAAAGTAGATGGCATCCCTGTAGAAGGTACAGTTACAATCAGGATCCTCAGCTACAATACTACAGATGGTATACAATTCAGCAGTGAGGTAACCGGAGGAAGGGTATCTTTCTCTGATTCACTGATCGTTGATTATGTCAGCAAAAGAACATTCAAACAAATTGAAGGTGGCGCTACCCCGGATATCCCGTCCAATGCCGGTTTCAGCGTAGATGGTACTGCTACCCTCACTTACGAGAAAGGAGCTCCTGCAGGTACTGTCATTACTTTTACTACACTGACATCCCTCATAAAAAGATGGAGCTGTGGACATATCGTTCAGGGACAACTTAAAATCGACTTCAACAATATATCTGGTGTAATTGACTATGGTGATGGAAAATGTGATTCCATTGCAACCATTAAAATAGGCGATAAAGTGAAAGAAATTAAACTGTAATTGTCTTATTCAGGATTAAACTGATTATGCTGATTACCCTGATTTTATTTTTTTGATTAAGAAAAGATTTAAAAAAGATTAGCGAAGATCGGGGCGGATATATTCGCTTCTATCTTCGCTAATCTTTTCTTAATCAAAAAAATAAAATCAGGGTAATCAGCATAATCAGTTTAATCCTGAGTAAGACAATTTTCATTGTGGCAATGCCGCTATCTCATACTTTTGTTTCTTACAATATTCCAGCACACGGGGCAACGCATAAGATAACCGCTCCCAGGCCTTGGTACTGTCGTGGAAAACGATGATAGAACCAGGTTGTATTTTAAATACTACATTCTGCACACAGGCTTCCCCGTTAATATTGGGATCAAAGTCGCCGCTTAGTATATCCCACATAATAATTTTAGCTCCCGGAATCTTTTTCTTTATCTGCCTGATCTGAAAAGGGGTGATCCTGCCATAGGGAGGTCTGAATAAGGAAGATGTAACATATTTCCTGGCCTCCAGTATATTCTCAAGATACTTATCTGTATTGGTTTCCCAGCCATTCAGATGATTGTGGGTATGATTGCCGGTAGCATGGCCAGCCTCCAGTATCTGCTGATAAATTGCAGGATACTCCACTACATTTTTACCTATACAAAAAAAGGTGGCTTTGGCATTATACTTTGCCAGTTGTTCCAGCACAAATGGAGTGGCCTGTGGATGAGGGCCATCATCGAAAGTGAGATATACTGTATTGCTGGCTGCTGATAGATTCCAGATGCAGCTTTTGTATAAGGCCTTTAATATACCAGGAGTTTTAGTAAGATAGAACATATTGGCTTTTAGCTTTTAGCGATTAGCTCATGGGCTGCAATATAATCAATGTGTGATAGTCATATAGTGTATTAAAATATTTTAATCCCGGCGATTGATGTGTTGGCTAAAAGCGAGTCACTAATAGCTAATTGCTTATCTTTGCCACCTATGGATCACAAAAAAGTAAGAGTGCGTTTTGCGCCCAGCCCTACTGGTGGCCTACATCTTGGAGGTGTACGCACTGTATTGTTTAACTATTTGTTTGCAAAACAGCATAAAGGCGATTTTGTGCTGCGTATTGAAGATACTGACCAGACCCGCTATGTACCCGGTGCGGAAGAGTACATCAGTGAATGTTTACGCTGGTGTGGATTAAATCCTGATGAAAGTCCGGCAGTGGGTGGTCCTTTTGCTCCTTATCGTCAGAGCGAGCGTAAAGACTCCTATCGTCAGTATGCAGAACAGCTGGTGAAATCAGGCCACGCCTATTACGCATTTGATACCCCCGAAGAGCTGGAAAGCATGCGGGAACGACTGAAAAGTCCGGAGAACCCTGCTCCGCAATATAACCATGTAGTAAGGGAAAAAATGCGCAACTCCCTCACCCTCTCCGATGCGGAAGTGCAGGAACTGCTGGTGAAAAACACACCACATGTGATCCGTATTAATATGCCTGCTAATGAAGAAGTTTCTTTTACGGACCTGGTTCGTGGTGAGGTAACTTTTCATACAGCTCAGGTAGATGATAAAGTTTTGTTGAAAGCAGATGGTATGCCTACTTATCACCTTGCGGTGGTAGCAGATGATTATCAGATGAAAATCACACACGCTTTCCGTGGAGAAGAATGGCTGCCTTCCGCGCCGGTACATCTTCTGCTCTGGAAATACCTTGGCTGGGAAGCGGATATGCCGCAATGGGCGCATTTACCGCTGATCCTGAAACCTGATGGCAACGGTAAGCTCAGCAAACGTGACGGTGATCGTTTAGGCTTCCCCGTATACGCTATGAACTGGACAGATCCCGCCACCAAAGAGGTGACCAAAGGATTCCGTGAACTGGGCTTTTTGCCGGAGGCGTTCATTAACATGCTCGTGATGCTGGGATGGAATGATGGTACTGAACAGGAAATCTTCTCTATGGAAGAGCTCATTCAGAAATTTTCTATCGACCGCGTACATAAAGCAGGTGCTAAATTCGATTACGAAAAAGCAAAATGGTTTAACCACCAATACATTCATCATAAAGACAACGAAAGCCTGGCAACCCTCTTCCAGCCTGTATTAGACGAGAAGGGTGTTACTGCTGCTCCTGATTATGTAGCTACAGTAGCTGGTCTGGTGAAAGAACGTTGTCATTTTATAAATGAGATATGGGACCATGGATTTTTCTTTTTCCAAAGTCCTTCTTCCTATGATGAAGCAGCTGTAAAACCAAAGTGGAATGCAGATAAAGAAGCGTTCTTTACTACCTGGTCTGCACAGCTGGAAACCCTCGCTGCTGCTCCTGCGGCAGAACTGGAAGCTAGCTTCAAAGCCCTGGTTACTGAAAAGAATATGAAGATGGGTGATGTACAGTTGCCTTTCCGTATTATGCTTACCGGCGGTAAGTTTGGTCCTCCTGTATTTGACATTGCTGTAACGTTGGGTATCGCTGAAACCCGCAACAGGATTGCCAAAGGATTAGAAGCATTTAAATAGTAATTGTTAGTAGTTATATAATGATAAAGGCTAAACGATGATGAGTCGTTTAGCCTTTATTATTATAATCCGTTTATTAATTTTCGTATCAATCTCCGCACATCAGGATAATCATACTAATCATATAAATATAATAGCCCTATTTCCCTTTTGCACTTTCCTTTGCCCACGCATCTTTCAGCGTCACGGTTCTGTTAAACACCACTTTCTCAGGTGTACTATCCGGATCTACTGAAAAATATCCTTTGCGCATGAACTGGAAGCGCTCACCTGGCTTGGCCTGGAGTAATCCTGGTTCTACATATGCCTCCTTGATTACCTGTAAGGAATCAGGGTTGATAAAGGATTTGAAATCTCCATCTTCCGCATTGGGGTTTTCAGAGGTAAACAAGCGGTCGTATATGCGTACTTCTGCGGTGGCAGCATGTGCAGCGCTCACCCAGTGGATGGTGCCTTTCACGGTCAGGCCGCTATGGTCGCCACCACTTTTGCTTTCAGGCATATAGGTAGCGTAGATGGTAGTGATGTTACCAGCTGCATCTTTGTCGAAGCTTTCGCCTTTAATGATGTAGGCATTCTTCAAACGCACAACCAGACCGGGGCCCAGCCGGAAGAACTTTTTTGGTGGATTTTCCATGAAGTCTTCACGCTCAATGTAGAGGGTATTGCTGAAAGGCAGGGTACGGGTACCGGCACTTTCATCTTCCGGATTATTATCTGCGGTCATTTCTTCCACCTGTCCTTCCGGATAGTTGGTGATGACCAGTTTTACCGGATCCAACACGGCCATCACACGATTGGCTGTTTTGTTCAGTTCCTCACGGATACAGAATTCCAGCAGGCTCAGTTCAATCATGTTGTCGCGTTTCTGTACACCAACGCGTTCGCACAGCATGCGGATGCTGGCGGGCGTATAGCCACGGCGGCGCAAACCACTGATGGTAGGCATGCGCGGATCATCCCAGCCATTTACATGACCTTCTTCCACCAGCTGTTTCAGTTTTCGTTTACTCATCACCGTATAATTGAGGTTTAAACGGGCAAACTCATACTGACGGCTGGGGAAAATGTCCAGTTCTTTTATAAACCATTCGTACAGCGGACGATGCGGAATGAACTCCAGCGTACAAACAGAATGGGTAATATTTTCAATACTATCGCTTTGGCCATGGGCAAAGTCATACATCGGATAAATGCACCATTTATCACCGGTACGGTGGTGATGGGCATGTTTAATACGATAGATGAGGGGGTCGCGCATGTGCATGTTGGGCGATGCCAGGTCTACTTTAGCACGCAGCGTTTTTTCGCCGTCTTTGAATTCCCCGTTGCGCATCCGCTCAAAAAGGTCCAGGTTTTCCGCTACAGAGCGACTTCTGGCTGGTGTAGGTGTGCCGGGAGTGGTAGGCGTGCCTTTCATGGCAGCTATCTGTTCAGCGCTGGCATCTTCTACGTAAGCCAGCCCTTTTTCTATCAGCTTTACCGCAAATGCGTACAGCTGGTCAAAATAATCAGATGCATACAGTTCCTTTTCCCATTCAAAGCCCAGCCACTTGATATCTTCCTTGATAGAATCTACATATTCTGTGTCTTCTGTAACAGGATTGGTATCATCGAAGCGGAGGTTGGTTTTGCCGTTATATTTCTGTGCCAGTCCAAAGTTCAGGGCAATGGATTTGGCATGGCCAATATGCAGGTAGCCATTGGGTTCTGGCGGGAAACGTGTAAGCACACGCCCGTCATTTACGCCGTTGGCGATATCATCTTCAACAATTTGTTCTATAAAGTTGAGGGATCTTTCTTCGCTCATAATGATTTTTATCTTGGAGGGCAAATGTACGAAAAAGCCCAAAGCTACGGAAGCTAAGATCTGACAGCTAATCGTTATATTTACGTCCTCAATTATTAAATGGTATGGTCAACCCATTAAATCGTCCTGTTCGTGTATTAGTAGCTAAAGTGGGCCTGGATGGTCACGATCGTGGTGCAAAAGTGATAGCAGCGGCACTGCGGGATGCCGGCATGGAAGTTATCTACACCGGTTTACGTCAAACTCCTGAAATGGTGGTGAATGCCGCCCTGCAGGAAGATGTAGATGCTATTGGTATCAGTATCCTGTCTGGCGCGCACATGACAGTATTCCCCAAAATAATAGCCCGGATGAAAGAAAAAGGGATGCATGATGTATTGCTTACCGGTGGTGGAATCATCCCTGACGCCGATATGCAGGAACTCCAGGAAATGGGCGTTGGCAAATTATTCCCTCCGGGAACCCATACCAGGGATATTTCCGATTATATTACCGGCTGGGTGGCCAGTCACAGAAATTTTTAAAAAAATTTCAAATTGTCGTAACATTTCTTTTTCCGGGTCGTCTTTAGTTTGATATAGTGTACCAAATCTAAAAAACCATAATGCCTGTTTTTATGAAATGTAAGTTATACCCCGTTTTCCTGCTACTGTTGGTAGCCTGTAATGTTGTGCTGGCACAGGAAAATAAAGATTCTGCCAAGGCTGCTGTCAGCGATACAACCACTGATACGCACTTTAAAACCAGCTTCTCCCTTATTTTTGGTAAATATCCCAAGCACCGGGAAGGTATATACGTTACACATGGCGGGGAGGGGCCGTTGCTCTCTTTTGCTGCTATGAAAGAAAACGGGGAGCATATGCGCAATATCCCGCGATTTACCATCTTTTTCAACGTTGGAACTAATTTTAATAAAGATGTGTCCAAAAACTTAGGATTCTTTACCGGTTTTAATATTAAAAACATAGGCCTTATCTCTAAACCCAATGATTCACTGAAACTGAAACAGCGGGTATATACGCTGGGTGTTCCATTAGGTATTAAGATTGGGGATGTAACCGGTGGCAGCTTCTTTTTCTTTGCTGGTGGCGAGATAGATCTGGCCTTCAACTATAAGGAAAAACAATTTTTAAATGGCAGCAAAGTGCATAAGTTCAACGAGTGGTTCAGCGATCGCACTCCTTTGCTGATGCCGTCTTTATTTGCCGGATTCCGCATTAATCCCGGCTTCGGACTGAAAGTGCAATACTACCCGCAAAACTTCTTTAACCAGGACTTTAAAACAACTGATAAAGGCAATACTATTTATCCCAATAAAAATTTACAGGCTAACCTGGTATTTGTTTCGCTGGGATACAATTTCAGCGGTATAAATTATTTCAAAGTGAAGAAAAAAAGGCATTATATGAAGATGAAAAGTGGGAAAGCTGAGATTGAGGTGAACTATTAGCAGAGATATATGTTATTTTCGAAGTCCCGTTGCTAACTTAATTTGTTGGTTACGGGACTTCGCCTTTGTTACATCAGCCAATACTCCCAAATGGATCTCATATGAAACATAAACTATTGTTTTTTACCGCACTTTTATTGTGTTTAAATGCAGCTTCCCTAAAAACACAAGCCCAGTTTGAGATAGGCGTATCCGGTGGATACGATAAAAATTATCTGCATACCAGTACCGGGTACCGCGCTTTTACGAAGTATGATGCATTAAGTGGATTTGTAGTGGGAATTCCCATGCAATATCACTTTAACGACTGGTTGGCCATTCAGGCAGAACCCTCGTACATCCAAAAGAATTATGAGCAAAGCCGCGATCATTTTTTTGATGGCATCTTCCAAAAAACTACCAATACTTATATTCAACTGCCGTTAATGGCACACTTCTCCTTTGGTGGCCATCAACTGAGAGGTTTTGTAAATATGGGTGGATATGGTGCTTATTGGGCCGATAGCCGCATTAAGGGCGCTATGGCCAATGTATTCAATTCCGGTCCTGATCTTCCGAATAATCAGCAGGTATATAATTATTTCCAGTTTAATCAGGCATATAATTATAATGAGAAATATGCATTTGACAGTCGCCGCGATCGCCGTATGGAATTCGGGCTGGTGGCAGGTGCCGGTGTAGAATATCTGTTACACTGCAAATACAGGTTTTTTGTGGAAGGCCGGTACTATTACGGATTATCAGATCAGCAGAAAAATTATATGATCAACCAGATCCCCCGCTATAATGATACTTATGTTATTCAGGCCGGTTGCCTGTTTAGTATCAAAAACATCTTCCATCACGCTCACGAACAAGAAGTTAAGACTGCTGAATAAAATTTGTTAACAGTTTAATGCCAGATAAAATGAGACATCTACATAAATATATTTTTGCCCTCATATTGTTATTCATGGCGGCTTCCTGCCGTAAAGACATTCCGCAAATCAATGATCCCGGAAATTATATATCCGGAAATTTCGGTGAAGTATTTGACTCCTACTGGACGGGGATGAATAATAATTATGTATTCTGGGATATTGATACGGTTAATTGGGACCAGGTATACAAAACGTATAAACCACTCTTTGCTAAACTGAATCTCTACGATTCCAACGATGTAAGAAAAGGATATACTTATTTTAAGCAGCTGAGCGCCGGATTGGTGGATTCACATTATGATCTTTCGTTTAAAGATTCCTGGTTAAAGGATTCCTTTAGTATTAATCCTGCTTACCAGCGTAAAGTGGCCAGTCCGGATTATCATAATCCTATTGATATTTTCAATTTTTACGATACGATACCCCATCATTACCTGGATCCAGGTTGGAAAAGGGGGTTCACCAATGATGTAGACAAACAGTATGTAGCCGTTTCCGGTACCATTAAACAAAGTACGTTGTACTTCTTTTTCAGCGCATTTAATCTGAAAAATCTGTTTAATACGGATACTGCCAACGGGGTGAAAAGAGTAGAGCAGTATTTTTTCGATAAACTAAAAAACACACCCAATATCACCGGTATTATTATAGATGTGCGTGGCAATGGTGGTGGTAGTTTGGCTGATCTGAATTTCCTGATCGGGCAGATGATCGGTAAGCAGCTTGATTTTGGCTACACCCGTTCCAAGCAAGGCAATGGCCGCCTGGATTATTCTCCCTGGGCCCCTGCCTTTGTTACACCACAGCCGGGTGCCCGCAATATTACCGCGCCTATTATCATGCTGGCAGATGCCTGGTCCGTAAGTATGTCGGAAATAACAACGATGGCTGTGAAATCCTTACCCAACGGACATTTTGTAGGAGAGCGCACCTGGGGAGCCAATGGCCCGCTTACGGATAACAAAAATTATAACGGAGGACAGTTTTCTACAGATTACATCAACCTGGTGTATACTTCTTCCCTGATGCTGAAATACAGGGATGGGAAAATATATGAAGGCATTGGTTTTCCGCCGGATATAGAAGTGAAATACAATCAGGCTGCATTTGATGCCGGCCGCGATTTGCAGCTGGAAGCCGCTATCGGACTGATTCGTTAGGTTATTGAATATTGCTTAATATTGATAAACTAAAATACGGTCCATGTATCAGACGTTAAGCACACAACTTGAAAATAATATCCTGACTATTAGTATCAACCGCCCGGAAAAAATGAATGCCCTCAACCAGCAGGTGTTGTCGGAACTGGCGCTGGCGGTAGATGAAATATATGGCAACCAAAACATCAAAGGCGCCATCATCACCGGCTCCGGAGAAAAAGCATTTGTAGCCGGAGCAGATATTAGTGAGTTTCTCACGTTATCAGCCAAACAGGGCGAAGAGCTGGCGAAAAAAGGACATGTCATTTTTCAGCGTATAGAAAGCAGTCCAAAGCCAATTATCGCTGCAGTGAATGGTTTTGCGCTCGGCGGTGGCTGCGAGCTGGCCATGGCCTGCCATTTTCGTATAGCCAGCGAAAACGCTAAATTTGGTCAGCCGGAAGTGAGCCTGGGCCTTATTCCTGGCTATGGCGGCACCCAACGCCTCACACAGCTGGTAGGAAAAGGCAAAGCACTGGAACTGATGATGACCGGCGATATGCTCACCGCTGCCGAAGCCCAGTCATGGGGCCTGGTGAACCACGTGGTGAAACAGGAAGAACTGCTGCCCAAAGCGATATCCATCTTACAGAAAATTCAAACGAAAGCACCGCTGGCTATTGCCCGCGTGGTAAAATGTGCCAATGCAGCCCTGGATAAAAACCAGGACGGCTTTGAGCTGGAATTAAAAGAATTTGGGGCCTGCTTTGCTACAAAAGATTTACAGGAAGGGGCTGCGGCCTTTACGCAAAAAAGACAAGCGAATTTTACAGGAGAATAAACAAAGAATTACGAATTACGAATGGCGAATTACGGACAGAAGCGAGTGGTATAAATAAAGATTATACACTTATATCACTCGCTTCTGTCCGTAATTCGCCATTCGTAATTCGTAATTCTTTACTTTTGTACCCTTAATCATAAAAGCTTACGCTATATGGAATTCAGAATAGAGAAAGACACGATGGGCGAGGTGAAAGTGCCTGTAAATGCCTATTACGGCGCTCAAACACAGCGCTCCATTGAAAATTTCAAGATCGCACAGGATATCAACAAAATGCCGAAAGAAATTATCAAGGCATTTGCTTATCTGAAAAAAGCGGCGGCTTTAACCAACCTGGAAGCAGGTGTATTGCCAAAAGAAAAAAGTGATCTGATCGGCCAGGTATGTGACGAAATCCTCGAAGGTAAGCTGGACGAGCAGTTTCCACTGGTAGTATGGCAAACAGGTTCCGGTACCCAGTCCAACATGAACGTGAATGAAGTAGTAGCCTACCGCGCACACGTTATTCATGGTGGTCAGCTGACAGACAAAGAAAAATTCATTCATCCGAACGATGATGTAAATAAATCACAATCATCTAACGATACCTTCCCTACTGCAATGCATATTGCAGCTTATAAAATGCTGGCAGAAGTAACTGTTCCCGGCATTAAAAAGCTGCGTAATACGCTGGCACAAAAAGCGGAAGCATATAAAAATGTAGTGAAAATTGGTCGTACTCACTTCATGGATGCTACGCCACTTACACTCGGACAGGAAATCAGCGGCTATGTATCGCAGCTGGACCATGGTTTAAAAGCCATCAACAATACATTGGCGCATCTGAGCGAACTGGCACTGGGCGGCACTGCCGTAGGTACCGGTATTAATACGCCAAAAGGTTATTCCGAAAATGTAGCGAAAAACATCGCCATATTAACCGGTTTACCTTTCATTACTGCTGAAAATAAATTTGAAGCACTGGCAGCACACGATGCTATCGTAGAAGCCCACGGCGCTTTAAAAACTGTAGCGGTAAGTTTAATGAAGATAGCAAACGATATTCGTATGCTGAGCTCCGGCCCACGCGCAGGTATCGGTGAAATTCATATTCCGGACAATGAACCGGGTTCTTCTATCATGCCTGGCAAAGTGAATCCTACACAGTGTGAAGCACTCACCATGATTGCTGCACAGGTGATGGGTAACGATGTTACGATCAGCATTGGTGGTTCTAACGGCCACTTTGAGCTGAACGTATTTAAACCTGTAATGATCTTCAACTTCCTGCATTCTGCCCGCCTCATTGGTGATGGCTGTGTAAGCTTCAACGATAAATGTGCCGAAGGCATTGAACCTATCGAAGCTAATATCAGAAAGCACGTAGAAAATTCCCTGATGCTGGTAACAGCGCTGAACACCAGGATCGGCTACTACAAAGCAGCAGAGATTGCGCAGAAAGCGCATAAAGAAGGAACTACACTGAAAGAAATGGCAGTGAAGCTGGGTTATGTTACACCCGCTGAATTCGACGAATGGGTAGTGCCTGCGCACATGGTAGGAGAAATCAAATAATGGGTAGTCCGGCTTTGCCGGGAAATTATCTTACTCAGGATTAAACTGATTATGATGATTACCCCGATTATATTTTTTTGATTTAAAAAGATTAGCGAAGATCAAAGCGGTTATGTCCGTTTTAATCTTCGCTAATCTTTTTAAATCTATCTTAGTCAATAAAATCAGGGTAATCATCATAATCAGTTTAATCCTGAGTAAGATAATTTCCCGGCGAAGCCGGACCCTTATTTACGCTGAAACACATTATCATACGTTACCGTGAAATAGTATAATCCACGGATAGTTGGACCACCCACATACTGGAAGTACGAACTATTCAATATGTTGGAGGCACCCAGTTTAAATGAAGTCTTGATCTTCGGAACACGATAAGTGATCTGTGCATCTACTGTGCTGTAAGCAGGTACATCGCCATTGCCAAAGAGGTTTTGCCAGTAGAAAGTATCCTGCCAGTGCCATACCACATTGAATCCAATATTTTTGAACAGGTTACGGTTACCGATACTTACATTGGTAAACCATTCCGGCGTATTAAAACCAGGAATCAAAGCATCATCTTTTGTTTTATCCTGTGCAAGCTTGTTGAAGTTAGCATTACCACTTACCGTAAAACTTTTATAGATATCGTAAGTAGCAGCTACTGCAAAGCCATAGTTGTTGACAGTAGATTTGCTATTGGTCCATACCCGGTATCTGTTCTGTAAACTCTTATCCAGCATTTGGTTCAGTACAGATTGATCCGGTTTGTTTACGTCGCCGGAGGTAGGCACTACAGCTTCTATCTGGCCAATGAAATGTTTGTAGGCACTGTAATAACCATCTATGTCGATGAACAGTTTATTGTCCAGCAGCACGCCTTTGTAGCCTGCTTCAAAGGAGGTGATCTGTTCCGGAACAATCGGATCCAGGTTAGCTACTTTCAGTATACCTGCATTTTTGGCTGCAGCGGCATCTTTGGAGATATGCTCCGCATTGATGGTTTTATTTACGGCTATACCAAAAGCATCCACGGTAGTAGTGAGATAGGAATTTTTAAAGTATCCCAATCCCTGCTCAATAAATGCCAGACCACCTACGCGTCTTACCTGGCCGTTGTTTACGAAGGAATACGCTTCAAATAATGAAGGGAAGCGGAAGCCATTTTGCCAGGAAACACGGAAGTTGTGTTTGTCTTTGATGCTGTATACAGCCGCAATACGTGGATTCACTTTAGCATCAAATTGTTCGTTCTTATCGTAACGCAATGAGCCGGTGAGCTTCAACGCATCGCTAAAAAAAGTTTTGCTGATTTGTGCAAAGCCGCCTGTTTTGCCGTACCAGATGTGCTTTCCACCGGGTTGGTTACGTTTGTCTGCCGGTAAAGAGAAGTCAACAAAGTTGTTGCCATCCGGAATAATTTCATATGTGCGATAGTCGGCACCTACCAGTACATCAGCGAAGTGGATGTACTTACGCAGGTTCCAGGTACCTTCTGTATGATAGAAGCGGCTCCTTTGTAAAAGGGCAGCGCCACCACTTGTATTATTGGGATTTTTAGAAGTAGGATAGATGTCCCAGTCATTTATACTTTTTATTTTTGCCACCTGTGCATCAAAGGCCGGTGTGCCGGGAGTCCATCTGCCTGCGTCCGCAAAGGCGCGTGCAGCCTGATGTGCAGCCACCAGGTCGTCTCCGCCTGTTAAGGCATTGTTTAAACCTGTAGTATAATCTTTCAGCCATGTTTTATCAGGTTTAAAAGATTTCTCCAGGTTATCCGCCAGCGGATTCATATTGTAAGAGTCGCCGGTATTTTCGATAGAGATGTAAGAGCGGAGGGTGAAGTCCGGATGTACCAGTTCTATTTTATGATTCTGTACAGTTACTCCTCTCAGGCCAATACGGTTGCCACGCTGAAAGAAACCATCCATCTGACCATAGCGGTAGGAGTAGGATAATTCCAGTTTATGTGGTAAACGGAAATTAAAGGAGACATCTGCCTTTTTATTTTTTACGGTGAAATCACCTACCAGGTCTTTTTCCCAATAGCCGGTACGGTGTACATTGTAAGCGCGGCCATCTTTATCAATGACCTGCAGGTTACTGTTATCTCCGTATTTATTCCAGGCATCATTTGCGATATTATTAGCACCGCTCAGCTGTGGGAAGTCGGGATTGGCTTTGGGTTGCGGGTTAAAGTCGTTGTGACTGTCCGCGTACCAGTCGGTTCCCTGCATGTAGCTTAAATTGATTTTCCAGGCAAACCAGGGAGCATACGACTGGGCATAGCGTATAGCCGTTTCAGTTAGTGGTTTTGCGCCACCGGCATCGCCTACATGGTTCACCGCTATTTTCTGGTATACACTTACACCCTGGTATTGAAAAGGATTTTTAGTGATGAGGTTAGACATACCATTGATGGCATTCATACCATACAGGGCGGAAGAGGCACCTGGCGTTACTTCCACACTGGAGATATCTAACTCCGTAGGTCCGATAGCGTTACCCAGGGGTACACCCAGCGTAGCGGCCTGGTTATCCACACCGTCTACCAGTTGCATGAAGCGGAAGTTGTTGGGCACATTAAATCCGCGGGTATTAAATACTTTGAAAGTAAGACCTGCGGTGGTCATTTGTACTCCTTTCAGGTTGCCCAATGCATCATAAAAGGTAGAGGAAGGCGTTTCTTTCAGTGCCCGGATATCCAGTTTTTCGATGGCTACCGGTGAGCGAAGAAGTTTTTCCTGCTGCCTGGAAGCGGATACCACCACTTCATTTACCAGCAGGGATTGTGTAAATAACTGGATGGCCAGTTTGCTGCTGCTGCTTTTTACTTCAAATTCCTGGGCCTGATAGCCAATCAGTCTGATAATGAGTTTCAGCGGAAATTTAGAGTTGGTGGTCACATCAAAATGGCCGGTGGTATCTGTTTGCCCGCCAAATGAGGTGCCTTTAATTTGTACGGAAGCACCCGGAAGCCCGTTGCCGTGGTCGTCTGTAATTTTTCCCTGTATTACATAAGAGCCATTGAGCTGTGCCTGTACTAGTACCGGACTAAATACCAATATTATAAGGAGGTATTTAGCCAGTATAGGTAAGAACTTTTGCATAGTGTTGTCAACGTTATAGATGCTGGAAAGATAAATTGATCGTTTGAAGGGGATGGAAAGCCGTTGTCGTGCCTCAACATCGGTTTGAAAACAGGTAATTTGTAACGCTTATTATCATATAGTCTATAGAATTAGTAGACAAATATAAAAAGGGTATTTTTCATTTCAAAGCAAATGACTGTAATTATTGAAAAAAAGGAACGGCAGCAGCTGAAAATGAGCCGCAGTTGATGTTTTAATGAGCTGGGAATGATAGGATTAACGGTGTAGCGAGGATATAAAAATAAAAAAAGCGTTCACTTTCCGGCGAACGCTTTTCTATAATATGTTTATTATTTATTAAGCTACATGATCTTTCATTACTGCCTGATCGGCTGTTTTTGGATGCATATGCTTACCAAAGAACCTTTTCTGAAACAACAGGATAGCTACTACGCCGGTAGATATTGCGGCATCAGCCACATTAAACACCGGGCGGAAGAACACAAAGTAATCGCCTCCTTTAAAAGGGATCCACTTAGGCAAATACCCTTCATAAATAGGGAAATACAGCATGTCCACTACGCGACCGTGTAAAAAGCTGCCATAGCCGCCGCCTGCAGGCAAAAACTTAGCTGCTTCATAACCGATGCTATCAGTGAAAATAAGACCGTAGAACATACTGTCTATCAGATTGCCGGCAGCACCTGCCAAAATCAGGGAGCCGCAAATCAGTAACCCGGTACTGTATTTTTCTTTGATGAGTTTCTTCATATACACAAAACCCACTACCACAGCCACTAAGCGGAACATGGTGAGTAAGATCTTACCAAAGTCGCCACCAAACTTGAGCCCGTAGGCCATTCCTTCATTTTCTATAAAATGGATGCGGAACCAGTTGGGAAGGATCACAAACTCCTGCTGCATGAACATATGGGTCTTAATCCAGAATTTCAGCGCCTGGTCTATTGCCAGGATTAGGATAACGATAAATACAACGTGACGATATTTCAATTGATATTAAAATTTTATCAAAAATAATAGTTTATTTCAAAGTCGGAAGCCTGCAATATCATTATTCCTGGAAATATACTCTTTTTACACGTTGTGAAATTCCTGTTAATATTTCATAAGGAATGGTCTCAGCCCAGTCGGAAAGGTCCTGCACGGGCAAATCCTGCCCAAATACTATCACTTCATCCCCTTCCATGATATCAGGAATATTTGTAACATCCAGCATCAGCATATCCATGGCAACGGTACCTGCAACAGGTGCCAGCTTACCACGAATCAGCATTTTGCCCACACCCTGGCTTAATCTCCTTGGGTAGCCATCGGCATAACCGATACGCACGGTGGCCGTTACTGCTGGTCCTTTAGCTTCCCACTTTGCGCCGTAACCCACGGTATCACCGGCTTCCAGGTGCTTCAGCTGCGCTACTGTGGTTTTGAGTGTACTCACATTACGCAATTGATCCTGAATACCATTACTACTATCGATACCATACATGCCTATGCCCAAACGCACCATATCCAGGTGTAATTCAGGATGGCGGCTGATAGCAGCACTGTTGGCAATATGACGGATTACGGTATAGCCCAGTGCCTTTTGCAGCTCATGGCTCATATCATAAAATAGTCTGCCTTGTTGCTGGGTCAGTGCATCCTTTGCAGGGTCTTCGCTGGCAGCGAGGTGACTAAAGATAGATTGTACTTTCATTAATGGACTGGCGGTCAGCATCTGCGCCAGTTCTGCAATTTCACTTTTCACAAAACCCAGGCGATGCATGCCGGTATCCAGTTTAATATGGATCGGGAAATCTGTTTTACCCGCTGCGGTCACTTCTTCCAAAAACTGCAGTAATATCTGCATGGAATATATTTCCGGCTCAAGGTTCCAGTGAAGAATGGCGTCAAAACTGGCCGGTTCAGGGTTCATCACCATAATAGGCATGGTGATACCAGCTCTTCTCAGCTCCACGCCTTCATCTGCATAAGCTACTGCCAGGTAATCTACACCATGGAACTGCAGCAGGTTCGCAATTTCAAAACTACCACTTCCATAAGAGAAAGCCTTTACCATGGCCATTACCTTGGTATCGGGTTTTAAGAGCGACTGATACAGCTTTACATTATGCGCAATAGCTGTGAGATTGATTTCGAGGATGGTTTGATGTGCTTTCTGCTCCAGCAGTTTGCCGATTCGTTCAAATTGAAATATGCGGGCACCCTTTACCAGTATGGTTTCATTCTGAAAATCATCTGCGTTGAACTGCTGAATATATTCATCTGTGGTATTAAAGAATTGTGTTTTTAATCCTTCAATTTGTTGAAAACATTTCTTTTCCCTGCTGATATTTTTACCAATAGCCAATAGCCTGTTGATGCCTTTTTTCTGCAGGAGGTCCGCTACTTCTTCATATAAGGTAGCATCACTTTTACCACTCTGTAAGATATCACTGAGTATAACTGTGCGGGTGGCGTGCTGCTGTTGTTGTTGCAGAAAATCCAGTGCAATGGTTAAGGAGCCCAGATCCAGGCTGTAACTGTCGTTGATGACAGAACAATTATTGATACCCTGCTTCAGTTCCAGTCGCATGGCAATGTTGCTCAGCTGATTCATGCGCTGTTGTATAACTGCCTGCTCCGTGCCCAGGTATAACATGAGCGCCCAGCAATGAATCGCATTTTCAATAGAGCCTTCATCCACAAACGGGATGTTGATATGCAGTGGTTCTTGTTTGTACAGGGCATCTATGCGGCTATGGTTATCATTTTTATCAACACCGATGACGCGTAGATCAGCATCTGTTTTCCTGGACCATGAAAACAATTCCGGTCCGCCTTCCTGGTTTTCTTTTTTCCCTACCTGGCTGTGAAAGGCCAGCACACACTCATTCAGTGCCAGGTAATCTTTACAATAAATGAGGATATCACTCTTGGCAAATAATACGAGCTTCTCGTTGATCTTCTGCCTGATATTTAAAAAACCTTCACTATGAGCCTCACCGATATTGGTGAAAATGCCGATAGTAGGACGGATGATCTTTTCCAGGTTCACCATTTCACCTGGTTGTGAAATGCCGGCTTCAAAGATCGCCAGTTGGTGTTCCGGCTTCATTTGCCAAACAGATAAGGGTACACCTATCTGTGAGTTATAGCTTTTAGGACTGCGTACAATGTTGTAATCCTTTTCCAGCAGCTGATACAGCCATTCTTTTACAATGGTTTTACCATTGCTGCCGGTTACCCCGATAACAGGTATGTGAAACTGATGCCGGTGCGAAGCCACCAGCGCATGCAGGGCTTGCAACGTATCTTTTACCAGGATGAAATTGGCTTTTGGATATTTTTCGAGTGGTACAGGCTCACTCACCACAAAATTGCTGACACCTTTGCGGTACAACTCTTCTATGTATTGATGCGCATTGCGCCGTGGGCTTACCAAAGATATGAACAACGATGTTTCCGGGAAGCTGAGCTTCCGGCTGTCCAATAAGAGATGGTCAATTTCAGTAAATCCGGTCTCTTGCAACAATTCCCCTTTCAAAGTCTTGTTGATACTTGCTGCGTTATACACGTTTATCAGGTTTGAATAATCACTTAGCAGCTACAAAACATTGTTCTCAGCTGCTTTTTACTTCACTTCTGCTTCCGGTAATTCTTTTTTCTGATGGTAGAGGGAATAGAGGATAGAACCTCCAAGGCATAGCACAATTACGATTAATGATACATAAACCGGCATATGTATGGTATACATCTTCAAAAAATACTCAGCGAGCATTTTTAGTCCTATGAAAATAAGTACAATAGCAATACCCTGTGGCAGATAGGCAAATTTATCTACTGCACCCCTCAACAAAAAGAACAAGGACCTGAGTCCTAATACCGCAAATATGTTGGAGGTATACACCACCAGCGGTTGCTGTGATATGGCAAATACAGCCGGAATTGAATCCAGCGCGAATATAATATCAGTAACAGCCAGCATCACCACTACTATTGATAACGTAGTGAGATACGTCTTATTATCTTTACGAATAACAAATCGCCCTTTTGGCTCTTCTGCCGTTACCCGCATATATTTGTTCATAAAACGATAGGCAACATTTTCTTCCGGGTTAAATGTATCATCTTCCTTTGCGGTAAACATTTTGTAACCGGTGTAGATGAGAAAAGCCCCGAAAATGTATAATATCCACTCAAACTGACTGATCAGCGCCACGCCTATGGTGATAAAGATAGCCCTGAATATAATGGCCATCAGGATACCAATCAGCAATACCCGGGCATAGTTTTCTTCTTTTACCTTGAAGAAGCCGAGGATGAGGATAAATACGAAAATATTGTCAATTGATAAAGACCATTCCATGAGGTAAGCACTGAGATAGCTAACCGCCGTTACAGATCCTTCCCCATACCATAAAAATCCAAAAAAGAGCAGTGACAGTCCTACCCAAAAACAGGTTTGAAACAATGCCTTTCTGATAGAAATCTGTTCATTCTTTTTACTGAGCAAACCCAGGTCGAAAATCAGCGCCAGGACTATCACAATTCCAAAAATGAGATATGTCAACTGGGTATGCTCCATTTCAACCAATTTTTTTTTATGAGGAGCAAAGATATGAAATTCGATCAAGGGTCCGTTGCAAACAAACCATTGAACCGCAAGCTATTCTGTAAATCTACGCTGGCGAACGAACTGGAAAACCATGGCAAACAGCAGTACCAGCCCTATTGGAACCAGGAAACAGATTACCTGCCATTTTGTTTTTTCTTGTTTTATTTTTTCTGCATCCAGCAAACGCAGCGTTAGTTCCTTGTTTCTTGCTTCCATCACACCATTATTACCGCTCAGGTATTCCAGGCAGTTAAGGAAAAATTCCTTATTGGCAAAGGCAAAACCCGGATTAAACTCATTAATACCCATCTGTAGCGGACCTTCCTTACGGGATACTGCGTTAGCGATCAGGTCGCCATCGCTCACCACAATCATCTTGTTGATGGTGTCTGTGGCGTCCTTGAAACGTTTGCCGGAAGCGCGTTGCAGGTTGGTCACTGCTTCGGGATCCTGACGGTTATGAAACAGCGAGGTAAAATGTCCTTCCAGCAAAACTGCTGCCGGCAGGAACTGTTGCCGGTATTCGCGGGGATTGGGTTGTGTTTTTACAGTTTCCCAGCTTACTTGTGCGGGGATCCTTATAGTACGACTGTTACGGGAAGATGTGAGCAGGATCGTTTTTTTGATTGCATCGTTTTTGATAGTGTCCATAGAACTCACAAAACGACTCAGCACCATATCCAGATTTTTTACAATAGGATGTGCTTTGGTGGGCATCAGCAGCGGGAAATAAGGAAATGGCACCGGCTGTATCTGTGGCCGGTTGCCTACATTGCCCACCACCAGTGGTACTACATCACTTTGCATGTCCATGATCAGATCCTGGTTAATGCGCACCCCATAACGGAACAGGATATCTTCCAGGTTCAGACCGCGATCAAATGCAAAAAAATCAGGATGTTGATGCAAACTATCCATGGATGCATTGGACTCGTCGATAAACCACAATACTTTACCGCCATTCATCACGTATTGATCTATCTTTAGTTTATCCACATCGCTGAAAGCGCCTGCTGGCTTGGCAAAGAGGATCACATCAAAATCATGTGGAATATATGGCGTGGCTTGTAAGGTGAGTGTATCCAGTCCGTAATTGCTTTGTAAGGTATTGAGTGCGTCGTATACTTCTACACCTAATGATTCGCCGTGCCCCAGCATATAACCCACTAATGGTTTTTTATCTTCCACCAGTTTATGGATAGCATTGGCAAACTGATACTCCAGCAAGGCTTCTGAGTTATTCATAGTTTGCATCGGATCTTGCCCGCCCTGGTTTTTCAACAGGTTTACGCCTATTGTTTTGCCTTTATAATGTAGTAGTGCACCAGGGAAAATGAGTTTTTCCGCAAAACCATCGTTGGCTTCCTGTTGTACTTTCATATTAAAAGGCATAATGCCTTGTGCGGTCAGTTCTCCCATGAACTTCATGCGTGCGGAATCTGTCATACCCTGACCCGGACTGATGAAAGTAAAGCGGAGATTTTGTTTGCCATATTCCCTGAACTCTTCCAGCAACTCGCTGGTAGCCTGAGCCAGCTGACGGAAGCTGGCGGGATAATCGCCTTTCAGGAAAACCTCAATTTCTACAGGGCTGTTCAGGGTACGCAGCATGTGCCGCGTATTTTCTGTCAGCGTATATCTTTTTTCTGATGTCAGATCCCATCTGCCATGAAAGTGAGCAGCTGCTATGTTAATGCCCGTGAGTACCAGTATTACTGCTATTGCACGTTGTATATATTTTTTTCGTGTAGCCATATCATTTAGAGATGTGGTTATTTTCTTATTTTTTTAGGTAGATATTTTGCTTCCGGAACAGGTTTCTCATTAAAACAAAATAGCTGCATATCTGAATAAAAAAAATGCCGGAATATTATGCGTTTTGCCAGAGTTTTCTTTGCAGGGATAATTTAGTGAGATAGAGCATCAGTCCTATTATGCTGATGAAATAGATCACATCACGACTATCAATCACACCGCGGCTGATAGATAGGTAGTGGAATTTAATGCCGGCCATTTGCAAATAATAATCTGCGCCGCCACTGAAAGCAGGTATTTTACTGATGGCATCAAAGCCATTATAAAATATAAAGCAGGTAAAAAGCGCAATCAAAAATGCGATCATGGCATTGGCAGTTAAAGAAGAAGCCCAGATACCGATAGCTGTAAAAACTGCCCCCAGCAGGAATAAGCCGGTGTAGGAACCCAGTATACCGCCATTGTCCAACTGATGTGCATCTACACTCAACTGCCGGATAGCAAAATAATATATGATAGTAGGAAGCAATGAAATGGCTACAATGAGCAGGCTGCTCCAGAATTTCCCCATTACTATCTGCCACCCTGTAAGTGGTTTGGTGCTAAGTAATTCCATGGTGCCCGTTTTAAATTCGTCGGCAAAACAACGCATGGTAATTGCCGGAATCAGCAGGAGATAAATGAATGGCGCCAGATTAAACAGCGGGTCAAGGTTAGCGTAACCGGTATCGAGCAGACTGGTATCCGGAAAAACAAAAAGCAATAATCCGTTTGCCAGCAAAAACAAAATGATGGCAACATAGCCTGTAATACTGCTGAAAAACTGGTTTATCTCTTTCTTAAAGATGGCAAGCATGAACAGTGTTGTAAGGATTAGGATAAGTAAAGACACAAATATATAAGCTTTTAGCAATTAGCGGTTAGCTGTTAGTCTTTTTATAATTGGACTAACAGTTTACCGCTAATTGCTGACACTTAATTATTGTGAGCTTCAAAGTGTAATAGTGCAAGGCCATTTTTCTGACGATAGTCATTAATGGCAGCCCTGATGGCCTCTTCGACCAGTACAGAGCAATGTAGTTTTACGGGAGGCAGGTTCAGTTCTTCCACAATATCCATATTATGGATTTGTATGGCTTCGTCGATGCTTTTACCTTTCAGCCATACAGTAGCCAAAGAAGAAGAGGCGATGGCAGAACCGCAACCAAATGTTTTGAACCTGGCATCTCTGATCAGCTGTGTAACAGGATCTACTTCTATCTGCAACCGCATCACATCGCCGTATTCAGGCGCCCCCACCAAACCGGTCCCCACGGTGGATTTGCTTTTGTCCAGCGTGCCCACATTTTTAGGATTGTTGTAATGGTCGAGTACTTTTTCTGAATAAGCCATATTTTTTTTAGGAATTTGCTAGTGGTGTTCCCATTCTATCGTATCCAAATCCACGCCGTCTTTAAACATCTCCCATAGCGGGCTCATGTCTCTTAATTTATTTACGGTATCGGTTACACATTGGATAGTATAATCTATTTGTTCATCTGTAGTATAACGTCCCAGCCCAAAACGGATGGAAGAGTGAGCCAGGTCATCGCCCAGGCCCAGTGCCTTTAATACGTAGCTGGGCTCCAGCGAAGCGGAGGTACAGGCAGATCCGGAAGAAAGAGCTATGGTTTTATTGAAGCCCATCATCAGTCCTTCTCCTTCTACATATTTAAAAGAGATATTGGAGGTTTGTGGTAAACGATTTGTCGTAGAGCCGTTCACGTAGGATTCCTCCAGTTGCAACAAAGCCTTTTCCAGCCGGTCTCTCATGGGAGCGATACGTTTTGCATCTTCTTCCATTTCCAGCTGACACAATTCACAGGCTTTACCAAAGCCAACAATACCCGGTACATTGAGGGTCCCGGAGCGCATGCCTCTTTCGTGGCCGCCGCCATCTATTTGTGCTGTTACTTTTACGCGGGGTGATTTGCGGCGTACATACAAAGCGCCAACACCTTTGGGGCCGTACATTTTATGGGCACTGAAAGCCATCAGGTCAATGCCATCTGCATTCACATCTACCGGAATTTTTCCTGCAGCCTGAGAGGCATCTGTCATTACCAGTACGCCATGTCTTTTTGCGATGGTACTGATTTCCCGTATAGGGTTGATCACACCAATTTCATTATTGGCGTACATAATAGCCACCAGTATGGTTTGTGGCGTGATAGCCGCTTCCAGTTCTTTCAGGTCAATAGCACCTTCTTTATTTACTTTGAGATAAGTTACCAGTGCACCTTGCTTTTCCAGGTGTTTGCAGGTATCTAATACGGCTTTATGTTCTATTTCTGTGGTGATAATATGATTTCCTTTAGCAGCGTACATTTCATATACGCCTTTAATGGCCAGGTTATCGGCTTCTGTGGCGCCTGAGGTAAAGATGATTTCTTTAGGATCTGCTCCAATCAGTTTAGCCACCTGCTCGCGGGCGTAATCTACGGCCTCCTCTGCTGCCCAACCAAATGGATGGCTGCGGCTGGCTGCATTACCATATACTTCTGTGAAGTATGGCAACATGGCTTCTACTACTCTGGGGTCGCAGGGCGTAGTGGCATTATTATCCAGGTAAACAGGGAGTTTTAACATATCTCTCTTTCTATTTATATTAAAATGGAAACAAAACAAATTTACGACATAAGTTCTATTTTTACCGGGTTAAGCTCATTGTAAAAAACTATACGGACATAGCATTTCTTATGGCCGGTTAAACGATTAAACATGCTCAAAGTAGAACATATTGGCATAGCAGTGAACTCTTTATCTGTTTCCATTCCATTGTTTGAGAAATTATTGAACACGCCTTGTTATAAAACAGAGGGAGTTGAAAGCGAACAGGTACAAACCGCATTTTTCCAACAAGGCGATACCAAGATTGAATTATTGGAAGCCACAGGTCCGGGAAGTGCCATCGCAAAATTTCTGGATAAAAAGGGAGAAGGGATGCACCACATCGCTTTTGAAGTGGCGGATATTTATGCAGAAATGAAACGATTACAGTCGGAAGGCTTTGTTTTATTACAGGAAACCCCCAAAAAAGGTGCTGATAATAAATTGATTTGTTTCCTCCACCCAAAAAATACCAATGGTGTTTTGATTGAAATTTGTCAGGATATCAAGTAAGCATTTACTTACATATATTAAAAGTAAATAATAATATTTTTTTTAATTTTTTTTCCATTTTAGCAATCCAAAGGAAATAGGTATTCGTAAATAACTATGGAACAGCCCGAAAAGCGGACAAAAAAAATGAAGCCCAAAATTATTTTACAAATTTTTGAACAAATACATTTTCCATTACGTTATCTCTATAATACATACACAAAACAAGAAAATACAGCACTCAAAATATTACAAAACTTAAATTTTATACTGTATACATTTAAGTTTTAACGATTACTCTAAAGTTGGCATAGGTTATGAACACCTGCGGGTTTTTTAGCTTGCAGGTCTTTTTTTTGCGCTGCTTTCTTCGGTAAAAAGGGAATAATCTTCAAAACATTTTCGGGGGAGTTACTACATCTGGATGGTACAGGCTACTATTCTTTTTTGTATTAACGCGGTGGATATTGGATAAATTGTCCGGAACTGTGATTTTTATGATTTGTATGATGATCCTGATGTGTGGAGATATAAGCGGAGATTGTCTGAACCAGGATTAAGGGATTGACTGGATTACCCTGATGGGTGTTATGTTGTTTGATATTTAAGTTTATTATATAAAAAGAGAAAGCCCGGATTATCCGGACTTTCTCTTTTTTATTTTTCTGATATCATGATAGGTAAAATTAAGCATCAGCATTCGCTCATATCTCCGCGCATCAGGATCATCATACAAATCATAAAAATCACAGTTTTAGTTGAACAGGTAACGAATGCCCAACTGGCCCTGCCAACGGGAAATAGTACCGGTGTTATCTTTCCAGGAATTGGTAACCGGAATCTGGTTATCTGCATCCAGGTAAGGGAAAGAGAACGCTGCTTCATTGGTTGCTTTTCCATTAGCATCACGGAACTGGCCTTCATACTTCAGGAAAGAAGGTACGTTGGATAATTTGTAGGTACCCCATCTTCTGTTTAAGAAATTACCAAAGTTGATGATGTCAAACGTGATACGCAGGGTGTGTTTTGTTTTTTCCTTGCCACTGTAAACAAAAATGTCCTGTGTAATATTCAGGTCCATACGTTTAAAGAAGGGCAACACTACTGCATTACGCTCTGCATACTGGCCTCTGTGGCGGCTCAGGTAATCATCCTGTTTAATAAAATTATCTACCTGGTTCCACACTACGCCTGCTGAACGTTTATCAGTAGGGTTGTTAGGATCAAAGGTTTTATCACCATAACCTACCGGCACCAGTTTGATCTGGTCTTTGCTGGCGGGGATAAATATCAGGTCGTTATTACCATTGGAGCCATCATTGTTTACATCTCCGTTGTAAGTATAGGAAGTAGTACCATTAGCAGCAGCTTCATATACCATACCTACTGAGGTAGCAAAGTTTTTAGCCCAGGTAAATTTATAGGTAGCGGCAGCAATAATACGGTGTGGTAAATAGAAGTTGGAATAACCTAATACCGCAGCATTGGGGTCGCCACTTACAGGACGGTCACGCCAGTTGCTTTGTGCAATACTACCACCATCATTAATGCTGCGTGATTTGCTGTAAGTATAAGCTGCACTGAGGTAGAGGTTAGGCAGATTTTTTTGTAACTGTAAAGTAGCAAAGTAAGAATATCCTTTGCTGGCATTGCGCATCAGGATAGCATCGCTGATGTTGGGATGACTCAGGCTATTGTTACCCGGACCGTAGATCTGTGAAGCGCTGTAACGGGTGCGGTGATCCGGTGTACTGTCCAGTTGAAAACCTGTTGTTGGCAGGTTAATGTTCTGGAAGTAAACGGCATTGATATCTTTTGAATAATTTGCTTCCAATGTACCAATGATACCCCACGGCAATTGGCGATCTACTGCCAGCGTTACTTTCATTACCTGCGGATATTTGAAGTTCTTATCGGTAACGGCTATATTATATTGAGAAGATAATTGTCCGGAAGTATTTTTGTAAGCATTTGGATCCGGATTAAACGGATAAGGTATAGTAGAAGCATTGCTGGCTGTTGCCACAAAAGAGCCAAATTGTACGCCGTTGTTGCCTGCCTGGTTACTCAACCATACTGCTGGTGGCGGACCGGAGAATAAACCTGCTCCACCACGGAGTTGTGTTTTACCATCATGTGTTATATCCCAGTTAAAGCCTACACGTGGCGAAAACAGGGGAGATGTTTTAGGCGCACGACCTACATCTACCTGTATACCATCTCTGAATGTTAATGCTGTGAGCGAATCATTTCTGGTAAATGTACTGCCTATAACAGGAACGTCTATACGTAAACCATAGGTAAAGGTAAAGTTGTTGGTAACACTCCATTTATCCTGTACAAAAAGACCCAGTTCCAGCATGTTTATTTTAGCATACGGGAATGATCCATCCTTTGTAGTACTGTATGACACGGCATAACGGGCGGTAGTTAATGCACCGGTATTAGCACTGGCATAAAAATCTGTCAGTGTGTTGAAACGGTAGTTGCCATTGTAGTTAGGTGCAAAACCATTCAGGAAAGTTTTATAATAGTTTTGGGTACCTAACGTTATTTCATGCTTGCCCTTATACAGGGTGAAGATATCAGACAGCTGATATACATTGGTGTTGAGCTTATTGTTGTAAGTAAAAGGCTCATAACCAAATGCTGTATAGCTGGCCTTTTGTTGTCCGTTCATGATGTCTACCAGCGGGAAATTTGCGCCTGATAAGGACGATCTGAAATCGCGCATGGCAGAGTAACCGATCTGCAATTTATTGGAGGCACGATTACCAATGCGGGTGTTCAGCTCTGCAATAAAAATGTTGAAATTATTGTTGATGGTATAACCGCTTCCACTAAAAGGAAGGCCTGTGGAACTTGGCTGACGGCCACTTCCAACAGATCCACCACCTGGCGCTCCACTATTGCTGGCAGGAATATCTTTAAATGATTTCAGGTAGCTGTACTTGAAAGTAAACGTGTTGTGTTCATTTACATTCCAGTCTATTTTAGCAGTTACTTTATCACTTTGTGTACGATAAGTGTAGTTCTGATAATCACCCGGATTATACCCGTATTTATCCATCAGGAATTTCTTCAGCTGATTCAATGTATCTGCTACCGCCTGAGATACGTTAGGACCAGCTACACCGCCTGGTGTGTTGGCAACAAGACTGGTAGCAGGTGCTTTAATTCTTTCCTGTTCTGCACTTATAAAGAAGAATACTTTGTTACGTACAATAGCACCACCTGCAGAGAAACCACGGAGGTTGTAATTAAAATCAGGCTTAGGAACCGTAGTGGTGCCTACTTTCAAGCCTTGTAAACCCGGTGTTTGAATATAGGTGTATACAGTTGCTTTAAAAGTGTTGCTACCGCTTTTAGTAACGCTATTGATACCGGCGCCGGAAAAGCCGCCTTGTCTTACATCATACGGCGATACGTTTACCTGAATTTGCTCCAGTGCTTCCAGGCTGATTGGCTGAGAAGCTGTCTGAGAGCCAAGTGTAGGCTGTAAACCAAATGAGTTGTTGAAGTTGGCACCATCTACTGTGATGTTATTGTATTGGTTGCTTCTGCCACCAATGTTCAATCCATTTGCGGAAGGTGTAAGTTTGGTGAAGTCCTGCATAGATCTGCTAACAGTAGGCAATCTATCCATTTGAGCGCGGGTAATTACTTCCTGGCTGCCTGTACGGGCCCTGTTAATTACTTTGCTCTGACTGAGGGAGGTAACTACTACCTCCGTTAATGTGCTGGTACTTGGCTGCAGATTGGCGTCTGCTTTGAACTCCTGGCCTAACGACAGAAAAATGTTTTCTCTTTTCTCATCTTTAAAACCAATGTAGGAGATCGTTAATGTGTACGGACCACCTACGCGCAGATTCGGTAAATTAAAACGGCCGTCCTTGCGGGAAACGGTTGCGTACTTAGTTCCGGTAGGCTGATGGGTAACCACTATGCTGGCACCGGGTACAGGTCCCTCTTTGCTGCCAACAATACCCGCTATATCAGCGGTGGTTTCCTGGGCAAACATTACAGTAGGGATTAATAGTATGCTACAGAGCATACAAAGGAGATAACACCAAATTTTTTTGTGCATGCAATTCAGATTTTGGTAAAGATCAAATGACAGAATGAAGTATTAAAAATAATACAATTATGAAATCGTTAACAAATATATTTTGTCAAATATATTATACCATCTGAATTGCATGTTTAATTAAGCGAGTACCCGCTCCATACCCGTGCTTCTGGAGCCTTTGATCAGTATATAAGTATTTTGGAATTGTTGCTGTTTTAGCCATTTACCTGCTGCTGTGGCATCTTCCATGAAAATATAGGGATGGTTGATCTTTTTAAAATCGCCGCCCACCAATACTACTGCGTCCCAATGGTTACGTTCCAGTAAGTTTACCAGTGCCTGGTGTTCTTTCACGCTATCTGCTCCCAGTTCCATCATAGCACCCAGCAGCAACACTTTATTGGGAGCGAGGATGCCTGCAAAGTTTTCGATAGCTGCTCTCATGCTGGAAGGGTTGGCATTATACGCATCCATAATGATGGTATTGTTATCTTGTTGTATTACCTGCGAGCGATTATTAGAAGGTGTATAAGCGGCAATGGCCGGTGCTATTTTATTTTCAGGTACTTTAAAGTGACTGGCTACCGCAACGGCTGCCATCACATTCGGGAAATTATAGGCACCCACTAATTGTGTTTGTATAAATCCTACCTGGCTGCTACCTCTTAGCGCTACTGCCAGGAAAGCTGTATCTGCTATGGATTCGCCAATATAGTCTGCTTTTTTGCTGCCATAGGTAATGATGTGGGGAATGCTTTTGAGCATTTCCACCAGGTAGCCGTAATCATTACATACAAACACAGTTCCGTTGTTGGCGCGTAAAAAATCGTACAATTCTCCTTTGGCTTTCTTTACACCTTCTTCACTGCCAAAGCCTTCCAGGTGCGCTTTCCCGATATTGGTGATAATACCGTGTGTAGGCAATGCTATCCGGCAATAGCTGGCTATTTCCTGTTGATGGTTGGCCCCCATTTCTATAACAGCTATTTCCACATCAGGGAGTATACTTAAAATAGTGAGAGGGACACCAATATGATTATTAAGATTGCCAACCGTGGCGTATGTTTTGAAGCCGGCAGACAATGCAGCATTTACCAGTTCTTTCGTAGTGGTTTTACCGTTAGTACCGGTTATGGCGAGTATAGGAATATGTAATTGCTGACGATGCCACAAAGCCAGTTGCTGCAAGGCTTCTAACGCATCAGCTACGAGCATCATTTTTTCCGGAATGGTATAATAAGCTGCCTCATCTACTACTGCGAATGCTGCACCCATTTCCAATGCTTTGGCTGCGAACTCATTACCATTGAAGTTATCTCCTTTCAGCGCAAAGAAAATATCATTGGTTTTCAGCTTACGTGTATCCGTTTGTACCGAGCGATGTTGCTGGTAGATGCTATATAGTTGTTCAATATTCACAGTCAATAATGTTTGTTGCAAAAATAAGCGGTTAATAATGTAATATAAACGAATTTTATCTGCGTTTTAAAGCAACCAAATCCCTTGCACCCTCGTAATCGCTATTAGCAATCAAATAATATTGAAGAACCTATGAAGAAAATCACGCTTTTTTTATTGGGATGTTTCCTGATAACTGCCTGCAAAAATGACAAAGCACCCGCTCCTACTAGTGGTGGCGTCAATTGCGATGTGGCCAAAATTAGTACAGCATATGTATTTGCTGCCATTCAGGCAAATTGTACCAGCCGCAATTGTCATCCCGGAGGGAACTCACCTACTGTGGCCGACTTTTCCACACCCGATAAACTGAAGGCGTACATCAATACTAAACGGGCCATTTTTGAATTGCGCGTTACCAGTGCACAGGCAGATATGCCGCAGTCGCAACAGCTGCCGCCACTTAGCCAGGGAATGAAAGACTCTATTGCCTGCTGGATTGCGCATGGATTGCCGGATCAATAATCTAAAAATGAGACACATGAAATTTTTCCTGGTTTTCGTTGGGGCTTTACTGTTAGGCGTCAGTATATATGCGCAGGATGTTTACTCCTGCCGGAGTACACATTTATCCTTCTTTTCCTCATCGCCATTGGAAGATATAGAAGCTAAAACTGATAAAGGGGTCTCCGCTGTTAATAAAAAAACAAGGGACATTTACTTTAAGGTAGCCATCAATACGTTCCAGTTTCGAAAGAAACTGATGCAGGAACATTTTAATGAGAACTACCTGGAGAGCGATAAATTTCCATTTGCTGAGTTCAGGGGGAAAATCAATGAATCGCCGGAACTCAATAAAGACGGCACTTATCCGGTAACGGTAACGGGCGCACTGAACATTCACGGCGTCAGTAAAATGTACACGGCAAAAGGCACCATTACTACGAGGGGAAATGTAATAACTGTCAGTTCAACATTTAATGTGCGTGTGGCAGATCACGGCATCAAAATACCTTCACTGGTAGTGCAAAATGTGGCAGAAGTAGTTGCTGTAACAGTGAATGCTGCGTATATATCTATCAATAATTAATCTTATTACTACATGAAGATCATATCAACCATGTTGCTGTGCTGCGGTATCAGCACATACTCCCAGGCACAAAAGGACCTGGGTAAAATATTTGACTCTACAGCCATCACGCACACTAAAGTGCTGGATACTTATAAATCTACCCGTATTGTACAGGGACAGTCCACAGAAATGCTCCGTAAACATGAGCTGGATTTTCGTGTAGCACATCGCTTTGGCGATGCTGGCGGGCAGTTTGGCGGATCAAAAACATTTTTTGGTACAGATAATTCTACAGATATCCGTATTGCATTTGAATATGGTATTTCAGATAACCTGATGGTGGGCATTGGCCGCAGCAAAGGCAGCGGGGCTTTGCAGCAGTTGTATGAGGGGTTGATAAAATACCGTCCCTTGCAGCAAACAACCGATAACTACATTCCTGTATCGTTGGCGTTATTTGGTAATATGGTGATCAGTGGTATGCCTTCCACTCCTGATGTAACTACTGCCAGTCATTTTGCAAATGGTTCCGACAGGATTATGTATGTAGCGCAGGCCATCGTATCAAGAAAATTTGCCGATAAATTATCATTGACCTTAATGCCTACCTATGTGCATCGTAATCATGTGGCGTATATGGATATGAACAATATGTTTGCACTGGGTGCAGCGGGCAGGCTCAAATTATCGCACCGGATGGGCCTTCTGGCGGAATACTATTACCCATTCCGTACACAGGAAAGCAAAGATTATTACAAGGCCAATAAAGGGGTTACCTTCTACAACCCGCTGGGAGTAGGCCTGGAAATAGAAACCGGGGGCCACGTATTCAGCATTACTTTTACCAACTCCACGGCCATTCTGGAAAATCAGTTTATTCCTGAAACGGTTTCTTCCTGGCTGCAGGGGCAGTTCCGCTGGGGATTCAATATTTCCCGTAGATTTACATTATTCGGGAAAAAAGATTGGAAAAAATAAAATGCCGCATATACGAAAATTCCTGGCTTGCTAAAAGGGCTGCACGCTTTATGCGAGTGCAATCAGTGGCCATGGTAGTGGGATGTACCATTCATTTGCATGGTGCATCCCGCGAATTTTTTTTGTCTGATATAGCCTGGGTAAGACATGAGGCCTGTCATGTAAAACAATACCTGCAATATGGGCGCGTAGGGTTTTTGTGGAGATATTTTTTAGAATATTTACGCAAAGGGTACTACCACAACCGGTTTGAAGTAGCAGCAAGGGGATCGGAGGAGGACCCCGCTATGTTGGATGATATTGAAATAGTCTAAAGAATCGTTAAAGTGTACACGATAACATATTTTTTACAACCACTGGCTTTATTTTTCTTATTTTTACCCTAAAGGTTGATTTTATGGTTAAGAAGGTAACAGAGGGCATCACCATCAGCGTGGAAACATTCTACCAGCCGGATTATTCAAATCCTATTGGAAGCGAATTCATGTTTGCTTACCGTATTACCATTGAAAATAATAACACATTCCCTATTAAATTACTCCGCCGGCACTGGTATATAATTGATTCCAACGGTACCCACCGTGAGGTGGAAGGCGAAGGCGTAGTGGGCGTACAGCCGCTGCTGGCCCCCGGTGAAACATATCAGTATGTCTCGGGATCCAATCTTCGCACTGAAATAGGCAAGATGTACGGAACTTATCAAATGGAAAACCAACTGGATAAGAAAATACTCGAGGTAAAGATTCCTGAATTCCAGATGGTTGTTCCCTTTAAGTTGAATTAATTGCCTGTCTTCGTTTTAACCTGTAATTTTATTTAGGCCTATACTTCGCGGCCTTAAAGATTTCCATCATATCCTTTGATTCCATTAGCTGCTGTAGGGAAACCTCCGGGTGCTCTTCCATATATTTTTTTATGATCCGCCAGCCAACAAAGTTGCCGATTTTGCCAGGAGCTCCCTCGGGCATGCCCTGCGTAGAGGGCCCATCACCAATAAAATGATTGATCTGTTGCCAGTCGGTAGAATACAGCAGGTTGTTTTGCACAAAAAACTGCCACACCATCTGTTCATTATCCCGGCACCATTGGAGCTGGTCTTTCGTATAGCCAAACTTGATAGTATCGGGTGTTTCAGGTAATACTTTGTCCAGGAAATATTGTTGTTTACCGGCTTCCATTACCTGGTCCAGCAAAGCACCCGTGCTGCGGGGCGTAGGATACAACTGCTGCTGTATTACCTGCATACAATTAGTCGTAATATATTCCGGTGCAAACCGGTGGATCATATAATCCGGATAATCGGGAATTTGTGCATAAGGTGGAAAGTCTTCTCCCATATACATATCCAGCCCGATACCCAGTGTAGAATCCATTGTTATGGCACCATAATTGGCAATACCGGAAATGAAAGTAATTACCCGGGGTGGCTGAAATGCAGGAATGTAGTATTTGACATACCGGAAACACTGTGCCAGCTGGTCTTTTAGCTGGTTATTGTTGCCATATTTTGTGGATACCGCTTTTTCCAGCTGCCGGAAATCAGGGGTAGTCAGGAACATATGGAGCTGCCGCTGAATTTCCTTACTGCTGTCTGTATACGCGCCAAGATTCATAATATCCGTCACATACAGGGGCAGGAACTTAGGATAGGCGGCGTGTACCTTTTCCAGTCCGGGTTGCATGTTACTGGTATCAATGGTAAACAGGGCGGAGTCAAAGCGTAACAGACTAACGGTCATGGGTATATGACTTACATCTGGCGCTTTATTACCGGATTTACAGGCTGCTGCGCCCAGCAGGGCAATCAGGCAGCTTGTCAGCAGGGTATATTTATTAATGTAACTTTGCATCGCTCTTAAAAACTCATGAAAGGGTAAATTTATTATATACCTTGTATTTTAAAAAAGATAATTTATATGAAGCGGATTTTCTTTTTGCTGGCAATCATGGGCATCGTGAATGTTAGCATGGGTCAGGGAGGATATAACACATTCCGGAATAAGGTAAGATTAGGGTTCACGGTAAATCCGATGATATCGGTGCTGAAACCGCAGGAATCCGGTGTGAATCGTACCGGAGCCAAAGCAGGATTGAATTTCGGGCTGATGGCCGACTTTAATTTGAATCCAACCGGTAATTATGCCCTGGCTTCGGGATTCCAGGTAGTATTGGGTGGTAGTAAGTTGAAATATGATGCGGGTAAAGGGTTGAGCGGTTATAATCAAAACCCCGCTGAATATAATATGAAGCTCACCTACATTGAAATACCATTAGCATTAAAGCTCAAAACCCGATCGGATGGTGGAATAGGCTACTGGGGCCAGTTTGGTACCTATCTGGACTTTCCGGTGAGTGGACGTGCAAATATCATCTCCATGAATCAAACCTACGACAGGGTGAACATACTACCGGAAATGAACCGTATTAATGTAGGTATGCTCCTGGGCGGCGGTGTGGAATACCCGCTGGGCGAAACCCTCACCGGCCTGATTGGTATTACCTATCAGAATGGTTTTGTAGATGTAACCCGTAATGCCAAATGGAATGATGGCAGAGTAAATATGAATAGCTTTGCATTAAGACTGGGTGTATATTTTTAAGCTATTAGCATTTAGCTATTAGCACTAAAGCCTAATCGCTAAAAGCTTTATATTTTTATTTGTTTATTCTTTTGTTATGAAGATTATACTGGCACAACAGAATTATCATATAGGGAACTTTGAACACAATATTGGAAAGATCATTGCCGGCATTGAAGCTGCGAAGGCGCAGGGAGCAGACCTGGTAGTGTTTTCGGAATTATGTGTATGTGGATATCCGCCCCGCGATTTTCTGGAATTTGAAGATTTTATTGCGCAGAGCTATCACGCCATCGATGTGATAAAGGCGCATACAAAAGATATAGCTGTACTGGTAGGAGCACCTGCGCGTAACCCCCAAAGGGAAGGCAAAGACCTGTTTAATGCTGCCTGGTTTTTATACGAAGGTGAGGTAAAACAGGTAGTGCATAAAACACTGTTGCCAACCTACGATGTATTTGATGAGTACCGTTATTTTGAGCCTGCTTACGAATGGAATGTAATTCCTTTCAAAGGGAAGAAGCTCGCGGTAACCATTTGTGAGGATATCTGGAACCTGGGTGATAACCCGCTGTACCGCATCTGCCCTATGGATAAGCTGATGGCGCAGGAACCGGATGTGATGATCAATCTCTCTGCTTCTCCTTTTGATTATGATCATGATGAAGATAGAAAAGAAATTATCCGCGCAAATGTATTGAAGTACAAATTGCCCATGTATTACAGCAATACGGTGGGATCTCAAACAGAGATTGTATTTGATGGTGGATCCCTCATTTATGATGCTGCAGGCAATATTGTTAAAGAGCTGCCCTACTTCGTAGAAGCGATGGATGGAATGGAGTTGGAAAAGCTTACCGGTAGCCACTTGAAGCCTGTTTCGCCAGCAGTATTTACGCCATTAACAGCACTGGATTTTGAGTATAATATCGACCGCATATATGATGCATTAGTGATGGGTATCCGTGATTATTTCGGAAAGATGGGCTTTACCAAAGCCATTCTGGGCTCTTCCGGGGGTATTGATAGCGCTGTAACCCTTGCTATTGCCTGCGATGCGCTTGGAAAAGATAATGTGCGCGCAATACTTATGCCTTCTCCCTACTCTACTGAACATTCTGTAGATGATGCGGTGGCATTATCCAAAAATCTGGATAACCCTTACGATATCATTCGTATTAATAATATTTATGAAACCTTCTTAACCACGCTGGATCCATTTTTCAAAGGATTGCCCTTTAACGTGGCGGAAGAAAATACGCAGTCCCGTATTCGTGGTAACCTGTTGATGGGCTTATCCAATAAGTTCGGCTATATTTTGCTGAATACCTCTAATAAAAGCGAATTATCTACCGGCTACGGTACCCTTTATGGTGATATGGCCGGCGGATTATCTGTTTTGGGAGATGTGTACAAGATGCAGGTGTATTCTCTGGCCCGGTATATCAACCGTGATAAAGAAATTATTCCGGTAAATATTATCGACAAAGCGCCGTCAGCAGAGCTACGGCCGGATCAGAAAGACAGCGATAGCCTGCCAGATTACGCTATCCTGGACAGGATTCTGTATCAGTATATAGAGCGCCGTCAGGGACCACGCGAGATTGTTGCACAGGGCTTCGACTCCGCTTTGGTTTCGCGGGCCTTAAAGATGGTCAACACCAATGAATACAAGAGAAATCAGTTTTGTCCCATTATACGCGTATCGTCCAAAGCCTTTGGTGTAGGCCGCCGGGTGCCGATAGTGGGCAAATATCTAAGTTAGAGCTATTAGCTATTAGCGTTTAGCTGTTAGTGTTACCGATAGAGACTTCTTGTTGAAACACTAAGGGCTAAAAGCTAAACGCTAATAGCTATTTTAATATATTTGCTAAAATTTGATCATACAACATGTTACAAGTACCGTTTATACGTCAAAATAAAGAATTGGTATTGGAGCGCCTGGCTTTTAAATATTTTAAAGAGACAGGTGTAGTAGAAGAAGTGCTGGCGCTGGACGACAAGCGCAAGAAATTAACCCTGGAATATGATGAAACACAGGCGCAGATAAATAATTTGTCTAAAGAAATAGGCAAACTGATGGCGCAGGGGAAAAAAGAAGAAGGTGAGGCACAACGTGCTGCTGTAGCGGCTTTGAAAGATCGTTTAGGCCCTGTAAATGAGGAACTGAATGCTACTGAAAAAGCACTGCATGATACATTGGTGAAATTACCTAACCTGCCTGCTCCCATTGTTCCTGCCGGCAAAACACCGGAAGAGAACCTGGAAGTACGTGGTGGTGGTAAAATTCCTACACTTTACGACGGTGCGGTTCCTCACTGGGACCTGGCTAAACAGTACGACCTGATTGACTTTGAGCTGGGTAATAAAATTACCGGTAGCGGTTTCCCTGTTTTTAAAAATAAGGGTGCCCGCTTACAACGTGCGCTGATACAGTATTTCCTGGATTATAATATCAGTAACGGCTATACGGAATATGCGCCGCCATACCTGGTAAATGAAGCATCTGCCTATGGTACCGGCCAGTTGCCGGATAAAGAAGGACAGATGTATCATGCTACAGAAGATAACTACTTCCTCATCCCTACTGCAGAAGTACCGGTAACCAATATCTACCGCGATGAGATTGTAAAAGATACAGATCTGCCTATCAAAATGACTGCCTATACGCCTTGTTTCCGCCGTGAAGCAGGATCTTACGGTAAAGATGTACGTGGACTGAACCGCGTGCACCAGTTTGATAAAGTGGAGCTGGTGCAACTGGTACATCCCGACAAATCTTATGAAGTGTTGGATGAAATGGTAGCACACGTAGAAGGATTGTTGAATCAGCTGGAGCTGCCTTATCGCATTCTTCGTTTATGCGCCGGTGATATGAGCTTTGCTTCTGCACTTACTTACGATTTTGAAGTATATAGCGCCGCACAGCAAAAATGGCTGGAAGTGAGCTCTGTTACTAACTTTGAAACATTTCAGTCTAACCGTATGAAAATACGTTTTAAAGAAAATAACGGGAAACCACAACTGGTGCATTCCCTGAACGGCAGCTCTTTGGCATTGCCGCGCATTATGGCCTGCTTACTGGAAAATAACCAGACCGCAGAAGGTATTCAGATACCTACTGTGCTGCAGAGCTATTTTGGCAGCCATATGATATAAATAATTGCGGATTATAAAGGGATTTTGGCGGAAGGGAAGGCCTTCGGCCTTTGTCTTTTCTTTAGCAGGATTAGACTGATTTAGATGATTTTTCTGATTTCATTTCTTTCTTATCAATATGCTGACTAATTTTCTAAAGCATATTATAAAACGATATAGGTACCTTTTAAAAGAAAATAAAATCAGGGTAATCATCTAAATCAGTCTAATCCTGCTAAAGAAAAGACAAAGGCCGAAGGCCTTCCCCTCCGCTAAAATCCATAATCCGCAATTCATAATTCTTCCATGAAGCATTTCTTGCCAAACGGAGACGAGCTCATCATTCGTTCTCCTGAGCCCACCGATGCTGCAGGCTTGCTTGCCAGTTTTCAGCGCCTGACCAGGGAAACAGATTACCTGTTGTTTACCTATGGGGAGTCATTGGATCTGGAGGTAGAATCAGAGGAAGATTACATTCAATCCTACCTGGATCATCCCAATCAGCTGCTGTTAGTAGCTGTTGTACAAGGAAAGATAATAGGCTCGGTTAATTTAAACCAGAGCGGGCATCACAAAAAATCCCATACCGGCGAAATGGGTATTGCCATTGAAAGCGCATGGAATAACATGGGTATTGGTCGCCGCCTGATGACGGCCATGCTACGCTGGGCAGAACATCATCCTGATTTACAGATTATTTACCTGAACGTTTTTTCTACCAATGAAAAGGCGATGCAACTGTACCGTAACTTCGGTTTTATGGAGTGCGGACGGCTACCACAGGGCATCATACAAAGAAATGGTACCTATACCGACCTGGTAACCATGTACAAGCGGGTAAAACCTGCTGTATAAAAGTCTCCGGAATACGACTAATTTTAAGGCCTTAAATGAATCATCATGCAGCGATATGACCGTCAGACCAGACTCGAAGGATTTGGGCCGGAAAAACAGGCCTTATTGCAACAGGCGAAGGTACTGGTAGTAGGAGCCGGCGGCCTGGGGGTACCTGTATTACAATATCTTACGGCTATGGGCATCGGGCAAATAGGCATTGCAGAACATGATACCGTATCCGTTACCAACCTGCAAAGACAAGTACTCTATACCACTGCAGATCAGGGTGAATCAAAAGTGCAACTGGCTGCAAAACGCCTGCAGCAGCTGAATCCGGAGGTGAAACTGGTAATACACGATACATGGCTCACCACAGATAACGCGTTGCAGATCATCAGTGATTACGATGTAGTAGTGGATTGTTCCGATAATTTTGGCACCCGTTACCTGATCAATGATGCTTGTGTAATAGCAGGCAAACCGTTGGTATATGGAGCTATTTATAAATATGAAGGACAGGTAAGCGTGTTCAATTACCAGGGCGGTGCTACTTACCGTTGTATATTTCCTGAGCCACCCGAAAGCGGTGAAATGCTGAACTGTAGCGATATTGGCGTGTTGGGTGTATTGCCTGGTATTATTGGTTGTTACCAGGCCAACGAAACCGTGAAAGTAATTACGGGCATCGGCACACCACTCAGTAATCAGTTAATGACCATCGATACTTTAAATAATACCCACCTGATTTTTAACATCAAGCCGGTGGCGGCCAATCAGCAAATTAAAACATTGCAGAAAAACTATCAACAAACCGTTTGCGAAATGGAAGGCGTCAAATCTTTATCAGTAAAGGAATTACAGGAGTGGCTGCAAAAAGATACGCCCTTTATGTTGCTCGATGTAAGAGAAGATGATGAGTGGGAAATATGCCATATACCACAGGCCGTACATATCCCCATGGGACGTGTATTGCAGCAGGTGGCTGCATTGCAGGAGGATGTTCCTATTGCGGTGCTTTGTCATCATGGTATGCGGAGCCGCGCTGTAGGACAGCGTTTAACGGAACTTGGCTTTAATAAGATATATAATGTAGAAGGTGGTATTCATGCCTGGGCCTGTGTAATAGATGATCAGATGCAAACCTATTAACCGTGATCTTAGAACTCTGTATCCTTTTTTTCCTGGTGGCATTGGCATATTCTGCCGCCGGATTTGGTGGCGGGTCCAGCTATCTGGCTATACTGGCTTTGTGGAGCGTGGACTTTCAATTGATGAAGTCTACTGCTTTGTTGTGTAATGTGGCTGTTGTGATTGGTGGTGTCTATCATTTTTATAAAAGCGGGCACCTGCCCATGAAAAAAGCGTGGCAGCTATCGCTTATCAGTGTGCCACTGGCCTTTGCGGGCAGCTATCTGCCGCTGAAACAAGCTACTTTTTTTCTGTTGCTGGGCATTGCTTTAACACTGGCAGCAGTAGTAATGTGTTATCGCCTGTTTTTTGAGCGGGAGGAAGAGGCTGATCCTGTCAGGAAAGGCAGTGGACTGGTGTATGGGGTAATTGGTGGGGCTATTGGATTATTATCCGGTATGACCGGTATTGGTGGCGGCATCTATCTGTCGCCGGTACTGCGTTTGGGTAAGTATGATACTGCCAAGAACATCGCAGGACTGAGCAGCTTTTTTATCCTGGTAAATTCTATCGCCGGCTTATTAGGACAAGCAGCCAAACACGCTATTGTATTTGATATGTCATTTGCAGGGCCGTTACTGATAGCCGTTATTGCAGGCGGACAAATAGGCGCACGTCTCAGTGCGAAGGTACTGAAACCCAGGTGGGTGGCGGGCGCTACAGCGGTGTTGATTTTATATGCAGGGGTAAGAATGCTGGTGAAATAGCTATTAGTATTTAGCTATTAGCTTTTAGGCACTAATGGCTAAGTGCTAATAGCTAAAGGCTTATCTCATCCTCCTATCACTGACATGCTCTCCATATTTTTTGCAGTATGATGTTGCTCGGCTTCAAAGCCGTTAGCAAAACGCGCGTGTATAGCGGATTGTATGGCAGGTAGTAATTCGTTGTGATGTAATTCATCTCTCATCATCTCTTTCACATTTAATACATCATTGCCATACAGGCATGTTTTCATACTACCGGTGGCGGATATACGAAGACGGTTGCAGGTGCCGCAAAAAGTCCGGCTGTAGGCAGGAATCACACCTATATTGCCTTTGTGGCCGGGAATATGGTAATTAAGTGATGTGGAGTGTGGTGCATCACTGATCTTTTGCAAGGCATATTGTGAGCTGATCGTTTCCAGGATTTTATGATAGTTCCAGGTAATGCCTGAAAAGGCATGTCCCTGTCCGTTAAACGGCATCTCTTCTATAAACCTTACTGATAGGGCATTTTCACGTGTGAGTGCGGTAAAAGCGGTGAGCTCATCAGTATTCACATTTTCCATTACCACTGCATTTATTTTCACCTGCATGTTGTGTTGCAGCAAACTTTCCAGCGTAGCCATTACAGTAGCGAATTTGTTGCGGCGGGTGATTTGCAGGAACCGGTCTGCCTGTAGTGTATCCAGACTGAGATTGATGTTGGTAATGCCCAGTTGCCGGAGTGCAGAAATATGTGGTTGTGTTAATATACCGTTGGTGGTAATAGCAATTTCGCGGATGCCCGGAATATTTTTAATTTTTTCCAGCAACGTCATCAAACCGGCTCGTAGAAAGGGTTCTCCACCGGTAATGCGTACTTTGGAAATGCCTGTGCCGGCTAATAATTGCAGCAGGGTGAGTATTTCATTATCTGTGAGCAATTCGTTTTTTTGTACAAAATGCATATCCTCCGGCATACAATAAGTGCAACGTAAATTGCACCGGTCTGTTACCGACAATCTAACGTAATCGATTATACGATGATGCGCATCTGTGAGCATTTGTTTTAGCAGTTTTTATCTGTCATCGGGTTATCGAATGACTGGCTGTCGTCTTCCTCACGTTCTGTGAGGCACTTGAAATCCTTTTCCACGAGTATTGTCAGCTCTGATCCATCTGTATTAGGCAGGATGAGTTCAAAACCTACCTGGTCCGGTGCATACCAGGGTGTGAGTAGTGTAACCGGCAGCAGCAGATGAACGCCATCATGTTCCATTTTTATCACCGGATCGGTGATCTCTTTTCCACGAATGCAAAAATGCAGGGTACCCGCGCCTATGTGCGTAATAGATTCCACTTTCCCGGTGGTTTCCAGTAATGTAATATCCGTTTTGTCCAGCCGGTACCTGATGCTGTTGCCTCTTAGCCGTATCTTCATAAAAAAATGATTTATCTGCCACATTAAAATTACTACATTATCAGGGCTATATTGTAGTTTTATCCAACAATTTTAATGGTATATGAGTGTATTGTTGTTTGGTGTGGCTAAGGATATAGCTGGTGTCCCGGTAATTGATATACCGGAACATATTACGGATGTAGCTGCATTAAAAGCCTGGCTGTATAATAGCTATCCTGCATTGCAGCAGCTCAAATCCTTGATGATAGCGGTTAACCGGGAGTATGCCGGTGATGGGCAACTGATCAGCAGCGACGATGAAATTGCCGTAATACCACCGGTAAGCGGCGGATGATGACCCTTTTAATGTAATTAACAGAGATGGACGTATTAATAAAAATTAAAGAGATTATTACCGTGCAGGAAGCGCTGGAGTTTATACAGGCGCCGGAATGTGGCGGGGAAGTGATCTTTGCCGGCACGGTACGTAATCATACCAAACAGCGGAGTGTACTAAAGCTGTTTTATGAATGTTATGAAGCAATGGCTGTTTCCGAAATGCACAAGATTGCACAACAGGTGCAGGAGAAGTGGCCTGTGCAAAAACTGGCCATGCTGCATGCGATAGGTGATAAATATCCTGGTGACCTGGCCGTTGTGATAGCCGTAGCATCTGCGCACAGGGGCGTTGCTTTTGATGCCTGTGAATTTGTGATTGATACCCTGAAAGAAACAGTACCTATCTGGAAGAAAGAGTTTTTTGCAGATGGGGAAATTATTTGAGCGGGAAGGCATTCGGCCTTTGTCTTTTCTTTACCATGATTAGACTGATTTAGATGATTATTCTGATTTTATTTTCTTTCAAAAAATACCTATATCTTTTTATAATATGCTTTTAGAAAATCAGTAGGATTAAAGATTAGAATGAAATAAAATCAGAAAAATCATCTAAATCAGTCTAATCGGGAGAAAGACAAAATTAAAGGCCGAAGGCCTTCATCGCTTCCGCTTTTTCCTCCGGTGTATTGGCATTGAATTGCTCTGCTGCGTAAGGGTTTTGCAGCAATGCAATGTCGCTGTTTAGCATAGTTTTACGCGGACAATTTTTTCCTGCTATTACATTTTGTAACAGTGCTTCCAAACCAGCGGGCTCCCAGATAGCTATTAATGGCTCCGGTAGCTCATTTACCGGACTGATAAATGAAGTGGCCGCTTTATGTATATCTCTGGCATTAATGAGTAATTCCAGGCTTTGTTTGCCTACCAATGGCAGATCGCAGGCGAGCACAAGCCACGCTGTTTGCGGCTGCAGGGCATGTGCGCTGAGCAACCCCGCAGAGGGGCCACCATAGGGAACGCTGTCTGGAATAAGATGCGGATAATGTGCAAAAATATCCTGTTGTTCCTGTCTGCAGGAAATATAAACTTCTCCTAAAAAAGACTGCAATAAAGTAGTCAGGTATTGCCACTGCGGCATATCGTGATAAGCGATGGTACTTTTATCTTCCTGCATACGTGTGCTGAAGCCGCCACACAATACCAGTCCTTTTAAGGGTGCAATATTATCTTGCATAGTCATGTTTACCACCTGTTTTACTGATCAGTTTTGTTTCCCGGATAATCATGTCCTGTGTGAGTGCCTTGCACATATCGTAGATAGTGAGGGCAGCTACACTGGCGCCGGTGAGGGCTTCCATTTCCACGCCTGTTTTACCGGTAGTTTTAACAGTGCAGCGTATAACTGCTTCATCTGCTTCCAGTTGTATCTGTAGGTCGCAGCCATCCAGCAGTAAGGTATGACACAACGGAATGAGTTCCGGTGTTTTTTTTGCTGCCATGATACCCGCAATGATGGCTGTTTGAAATACGCCACCCTTGCGGGTTTGAATGTCGTGCCCCTGAAACTGGTCACGTACATTTTGCGGTAAAAAAATACGACTCTCGGCAACGGCTATACGATAAGTATTGTCTTTACCACTCACATCTACCATCGCCGGTTGACCGGCTGCATTCAAATGTGAAAAATCGCTACTTGACTGATTGGACATAAAAGCATAAATTTAATCATCTTCACTTTTACAAAAGTAATTTAAAATGATGTTGACTGTTGCTGCTGCATTTACCGCTGTTATGCAAACTGTGCGGGATATGGGTACCGAAGAAGTGCCATTTGAAGCTGCTATCGGCCGTATTTTGCGGGAACCGGTGACGGCAGACAGGCCTTTTCCTCCTTTTGACCGTGTAACAATGGATGGTATTGCGTTGAACTACGACAGCTTTGCCCGCGGTCAGCATATTTTTGGAGTAGAAGATATACAGGCTGCCGGTGCACCGCAGCTACAGTTATCTAATACAGCCAATTGTATAGAAGTGATGACCGGCGCTGTGTTGCCGGAAATGACGGATACCATCATTCCGTATGAACAGCTGGCCGCTTCGGAGCATGAAGGTTTCCGCCGGTTTATGATTAATGCCAAAGTAACCAAAGGGCAGCATATTCACAGGAAAGGTTCGGATGTAGCGGAAGGCGCCCTGCTGATAGCGCCCGGTACGCTGATAGGTCCTGCGGAAGCGGGTGTACTGGCTACCGTAGGTAAAACAACTGTGTTGGTGAGTAAGTTACCCCGCGTGGCGGTGATTGCCACAGGTAATGAACTGGTGCCCGTGCATACTACGCCGGAAGCGCACCAGGTGCGGATGTCCAATGTATATAGTTTGGTAGCATCGTTGCAACAGCTGGGTATTACTGCCAGTTATGTGCATCTGAATGATGATAAAGAAGAGATGAATACCCGGTTGCAGCTACTCTTACATGAAACAGATGTATGGATCAGTTCGGGTGCAGTGTCTGCCGGAAAATTTGATTACCTGCCTGCTGTATTGCAGCAGCTGGGTATGCAAACTGTATTTCACAAAGTGCAGCAAAGGCCCGGAAAGCCTTTCCTGTTCGGCCGTTTCAGCGAGGGGCCAGTAGTGTTTGCATTACCTGGCAACCCGGTATCAGGCTTTATGTGTTTTTACAGATATGTGCAGCCCTGGCTACAAGCCGCCATGGGCGCGAGAGAACAGGAACCTTCCTATGCAGTGCTCGCAGAGAAAGTGATTTTTGAAGCAGCACTGGAATATTATTTGCCGGTGAAATTACAATCGAAACCCAATGGTACAATGACCGCTATCCCGCAGCCATACCAGGGTTCAGGTGATCTGGCCAGTTTGTTAAAGGCCGACGCATTTTTAGTGTTGCCTGTTGATGCAACCATTTTTGAAAAAGGAAGTTGTTATCCCGTTTGGAAATTCCGTTAAACCTGGCAGGCAATTAGGAGTCTTACATTAAATTATTTGCATATGGCTGTCGTTGCCCAGAAAATCCAAATGCAACATCTTGCCTGGCGTGCCGGCTTTGGAGAAACCTTCCCTACTATCTCTGATTGGGAAAACAAAAGGCGTAAAGATATTGTGAACAAAGTCCTGATAGGACCTAAAAGAGCGGAGATAGAATCCGTGAACGTCATTAACGTGACTGATCTTCCCGACTACAAGAAGATGAAAGGTATGACCCCGGATGAAAAGAAAAATGTGCAGCAGATGAATAACCAGGGTATCAAAGATCTCAACGTAGCCTGGTTGAATATGATGATAAAAAGCGAACACCCGCTACGCGAAAAAATGAGCCTTTTCTGGCATGGACATTTTGCCTGCCGCACACAGGATGTATTATATAATCAGCAGTTACTGACGGTGATACGTGAAAATGCATTGGGCAACTTTGGTGATTTACTCAGCGGAGTGTCCAAAAGCACAGCCATGTTGCAGTTTCTTAATAATCAACAAAACCGCAAACAACATCCCAACGAAAATTTTGCGCGGGAAGTAATGGAGTTATTCACATTGGGAAGAGGCAACTACTCCGAAGATGATGTGAAGGAAGCTGCGCGCGCCTTTACAGGCTGGGGTTTTGATGACGATGGTAATTTTATATTCCGGGATAAGCAACATGATGATGGAGTGAAATCACTGTTAGGAAAACAGGGTAGTTTTAATGGTGATGATGTATTAAAGATCCTGCTGGATCAAAAACAAACTGCAAAATTCATCACCACAAAAATCTATAAATATTTTGTAGATGATACTCCCGATGAAGGGCATATCACGATGCTGGCGGATAGGTTTTATGATTCCGGCTATGATATCAAGGCATTAATGAAGGAGATATTTATGTCCGATTGGTTTTACGACAGCAAGTATGTAGGTAACCATATCAAGTCGCCGGTAGAATTGTTGGTAGGTATCCGCAAAGCTATACCCATGGCTTTTGAACAGGAAGAAGTGATGTTGGTATTTCAACGGGTACTGGGACAGGTACTTTTTTATCCGCCTAATGTAGCCGGCTGGCCCGGTGGACGTAACTGGATAGATAGCTCCAGTCTTATGTTCCGCCTGCGTGTACCACAGGTGATCTTATACTCTCAGACACTGAATGTGATGCCGAAAGAAATAACGCCGGAAATGGGAGAAGGTGCCAGCTATAAAATGACGCTGCAGATCAATGATTTTCTGAAGCGGCAATACGCAAAGAAAGTGAACGCGCGCATCGACTGGACTCCTTATTTGCGGGGTTACGATCCTGTTCCGCGTGAAAACCTTGCTAATGAAATAGCTGGTGCATTGCTGCAAAACACCAATAACATAGATAAGAAGTTGTTGGAAAAATATGCAGATAGCACTACGAGGGACAGTTACATTCAAACGGTGACTATTGATGTAATGAGTACACCGGAATATCAGTTGTGTTAACAACTGTTGATCATCTACCTAAAAACTAAAATTCTTTCTCATGCTAATTCTTAACAGGCGCCGTTTTTTACAGGTGGGATCATTGGCTTCAGCGGCAGTAATGATGCCTAAATTCCTGAAAGCACTGGAAAGAGGAGAACTGGTACCTCCCGGAAATAAAGTGCTGGTGGTAATTCAGCTATCCGGCGGTAATGATGGCCTCAATACAATTATTCCTTATCGCAACGATATATATTACCGTGCACGCCCTGTTTTAGGTATAAAAAAAGCAGATGCACTGGCACTCACAGATAACCTGGGTATCCATCCGGCGCTGAAAGGCCTGAAAGCACTGTACGATGACGGGGCATTAGGTATCCTTAATAATGTAGGGTATCCTAATCCCGACCGTTCACATTTTCGTTCTATGGACATCTGGCATTCAGCTAGTCAATCCAACCAATTCTGGTCTGATGGCTGGATTGGACGCTATCTCGATGCACAATGTAATGGTTGCGACAAACCTACACAGGCACTGGAAATAGATGATACCCTGAGCCTCGCATTAAAGGGAGATCATGCCAATGGGCTCGCAGTTGCTGATCCCGCGCGGCTTTTCGGTACCAGCAATGATAAATATTTTAAAGACCTTTTACAACAGCATCCACAGCACGATGAACATCATAATGTGGATTATCTGTATAAGACAATGGGAGAAACTATTTCTTCTGCAGCTTATATCCAGCAACAGTTTAAAACGTATCAGTCTAAGGAAGCCTACCCCAATACGGAATTGGGTAAGAACCTGAAAACCATTGCCAACCTGGTAATGTCGGACATCAATACCAAAGTATATTATGTATCACACGGTAGTTTTGATACCCATGTAAACCAGCAGGGGCAACAGGAGCGGCTGTTTCAGCAATTGAGTGATGCCCTCACCATATTTACCGGCGATCTGAAAAAGAATAACCGTTTTCAGGATGTAGTAGTAATGACTTTCTCTGAATTTGGACGCAGGGTGAGCCAGAATGCGAGTGGTGGCACTGATCATGGCACTGCTAATAATATGTTCCTCATTGGTGGCGGATTAAAGCAGCAGGGTGTTCTCAATGAAGGGCCAGACCTGTTTAATTTGAGAGATGGGGATCTGCAATATAAAGTAGACTTTAAAAGTGTGTATGCCACCTTGTTAAACAAGTGGCTGGGAGCAGATGATAAGGCGGTGCTGAAAGAGCAATATAAACATTTGGAATTCGTCTGAACTGTGATTTTTATGATTAATATGATTATCCTGATGAGCGAAGATATACGCAAACATCTTCCCTGAAATCTTCGCTCATCAGGATAATCATATTAATCATAAAAATCACAGTTCAGATTATTGGCTTACCTGTGTGGTAATAGCTCTGAAAGCCCCGTCCTTCACCCCTCTTGGGCCACCGATACCATTTATATCCGTGAGTGTACCGGAGAAAGTGCCTTCAACCGACGTATTGTCTATTTTGGTAATTGTGATATAAAAATCAGCGCTTCCTGTTGATGTAAGTGTAGATGGAAAGAGGCCGTTTAAGGCAATCAGCATATTATTACCCGTTATTCTGGCAGGATATACACCTGGTGTGAAAGGCATGGCAGGTGCTGTCAGTGTAAAGGTGATTACATCACCAGTATAGCTTTGAGCTGTGATTTCCATTCTTGGATAATCATTCAATGGATTTTCATCTGTATAATTGGGCAGATAAATAATGCCTTTAGGATTCTCTGAAAGATAGATTTTGTTATCCAGTTTCAATGATACAAATCTTCGTTGGCGACTATCGTCTTTATCTTTTCCGCAGGACACGCTCAGCAGCACAACAGCGCTGAGCAATGCGGTTACAAATATGCGCATAGGTATGTATTATAAATAGCTGTAATAAATTCCGCGGCTAAATTAAGCATTTTCAAATACAAAAACGGATGCCGGTATAGGATTGTTACATCCTGCTACCGGCATCATTATTAGCTTGAAAAGTTGACCGTTTAATCTTTACGCGCCGTGTGGTACAGGTACCAGCCCATAAAGGCAAAGAAGCCGCAACCTAATATCAGATAGCCACCCTCGCCCATGATGCCGGTGAGGAGAGATTGATTGTTTAGTTTGGTAAGAATAGCTGCCGACCAGTCGAATCCGGCCAGGATAGCAATGATAACACCGGCTACTGCACCACCCGCCACCAGGCCGGTAGCAAAGAGATTGCCTTTGCCCAGTTCATCTTCTTCAGCTGCCTGTTTTTCCTTTTTCTTTTTATAGTCTACAACACCACGGATAGCACCACCCACAAAAATGGGCAACGTAGTGGATAAAGGAAGATAGGCTCCCACTGCAAAAGAGAGAGAGTTTACACCGCATAATTCCATTGTAACAGCCAGGAATACACCTACCAGTACAAATTGCCAGTCGAGGTTGTTTGACAGAATTCCTTTATCCAGTGTAGCCATAAGAGTGCCTTGCGGAGCCGGGAAATATACACTGCCGATAGCATGTTCTGTTACACCGTGGCGTATCATGTCTGCCGTAGGCTTATCTAAAAACTTTACCGTTAAACCTATTATTATAGAGGATACAATAGCGCCAATAAACAACGCCAATTGCTGATACATAGGTGTAGCGCCAACAATATAGCCGGATTTCAGATCCTGCGAAGTGCCGCCGGCATTGGCTGCTGCAATACAGATCATGCTACCTACTATTAGTGCCATAGGTTCATATACCTTACCAGTCCAGCCTACTGCTATAAATACCAGACAGGTACCCATCAGTGTAGCGATGGTCATACCAGAAATGGGATTGTTGGAAGAGCCTATCAGTCCTACGATGCGACTGGAAACCGTTACGAAGAATGCGCCGAATACGACTACCAGTAAGCCTATCAGTAATTTTTTGCCGATGGAATCGCCGGGTAATTGTGGCAGAAAAGCCATCAACAGGATGAGCGCAAGACTTCCGAACAGTACTACTTTCAAACTGAGGTCTCTTTCTGTTCTTGGTACGCTTCCATTGCTGCCAGCGGTTTCTGAGCCATCTTTGATAGCGCCCAAACTACCTTTGAAAGAAGAGATGATAGTAGGAATTGTTTTCAAGAGGGTAATAAATCCACCTGCAGCTACAGCACCCGCGCCAATTTGCCGTACATAGGCATAATATACTGCGGAAGAATAATCAGTGAAAGTATGTGTTAACGGATTCCAGTTGCCTTGTCCGCCAGGTGTTTGAAGATTGGCCAGGTATCCTATTTTCACCAGTTGTGTGGCAATGGTATCTGCTGGTAACAAAGAGGCCAGCAACGGAATGAGCGCCAGCCAGGATAATACTCCGCCTGCCACCAGTACGCCCGCAATACGGGGGCCTATGATGTAACCTACGCCCATATATTCCGGCGTTATGTCGGCACTGATCTTGGCAGAAGGGAAAAATTTACTGGCTTGTTTGGTCATGTATTCCGGTGTTTCCGCAATCACATGCAGGATCTTCTGCAGGATAGCATAGGAAAAGGCAAAGCCCAGTCCGTAGAAGGCAGTCTTAGCAAAATCGCCCCCTTTCTCACCAGCTATGAGTACATCGCCGCAGGCCGTACCTTCCGGGTATGGCAGGGTTTTGTGTTCCTTTACAATCAATGATTTTCTTAGGGGGATCATCATCAGTGTACCCAGGATACCACCAAAGATGGCCAGGATCAGGATCGTGAAGTAGTTGAAGAACTGTGTTCCGCCACCATCGCTGAGGAATAAAAAGCCTGGTAACGTAAATACCACACCGGCAGCAATTGATTCACCTGCAGAGCCGGTGGTTTGAATGATGTTGTTTTCCAGGATAGTTGTCTTGAAAAACTTTCTACCCAAAGTAATAGCAATAACGGCAATAGGGATAGACGCAGAAACGGTAAGACCTGCTTTCAGCGCCAGGTATACGGTAGCGGCGCCAAAGATAATACCGAAGATACAACCGAGTAAAATGGATTTGAGGGTAAACTCCTTCATTTGTACGCCGGGTGGAACAAATGGTTTGAAATTGTTGTCAGACATAAGTTTGTATTACAGGATGCAGATTAAATTTGGTGTAGATTAAATATAAGTAGAAATAATTATGAATTACGAACGAAAGCGAGTGATGTAAGCGTATAATACCCGCTTCATTCACTCGCTTTCGTTCGTAATTGACAATTCGTAATTCGTAATTATTTTATCTAACGCCGTGCATCCATTTTTTCAGGAAACCGGAGAGCAGGAATAATATTACAGCAGCAGTTCCTGGTAAGATTACAAACACCATGAAGAACTCATAGAGGTTGTGAATGGTGAACCCTGCAAAAGTTGGATAATGAGTAGCCAGTTTCAGTTCCTTCAATTTATCCAGTTGCTGGGCGGTAGCGCTAATAGTACCATCCAATACCCCTTTCAGGTTAATGCCATTTTTAGATGCCAGTTCATATTTATCGATAGTTGGCGGCAGTAAAGCCCCCAAAGTACCTGCCAGTGCATATCCTGCAGCATTAGCCAGGAACCATACGCCCATCAGTAAAGAAGAAAAGCGGCGTGGCGCCAGTTTAGCCACCAGGGATAAACCGATTGGTGATAAACATAATTCGCCCAGTGTATGGAACAGATACATCAGGATCAACCAGCTTACACCCAGTTTTTCGTTAGGGCCGAGGTTCTTCATCTGTATAGCGATGATGAAAAATCCTAAGGCTAACAATGCCAGGCCTAATGATTGTTTAACCGGGGAGATAGGCTCCAGGTTACGTTGCTGCAATTTCAGCCATAACCAGCTGAAAGGCAATGCAAATACGATGATGAAGATGGAGTTAGCGTTTTGTACGAAGCTTGGCGGCATGTTCCAGCCGAGGAGGCGACGATCTGTCTGGTAGTCCGCAATAAACGTGAGGGAAGAACCAGCCTGCTCAAAACAAGCCCAGAAGAAGATAACAAAGAAGGCTACAAAGTATAGCACGATAATTCTTTGTCTTTCTACTTTGGTAATAGATTTATCTGTCAGGATCAACACACCGAGGCTGATACCAGCTGCATAGATGAAAGGATACAGCCATGCTTTAATAGGATTGGGATCCAGTGACAGGTAGTGGATGCCGATGAATAACACCACCATTAATACCAGTACACCCAGGATAGCGCCGGGAGTGAATTTGGCTTTATCTGATTCCCCTTCGATGGAAGATGGTTTGCTGAAGTCTGGTTTAGCGCCGATGGCCTTGCCTTCGGGGGTAACCACATATTTATCTTTCAGGAAGTAGAAGAGTATCGTTCCCGTGAACATAGCCAGGCCGGCAGCCAGGAAGCCCCATTTGAAGGCGCTTACCATTCTGAAGCCGTTTAAATCTACTTTATCACCCAGGATAGGGCAAATGAGCATACCGAGGAATGCGCCCATATTGATACCCATATAAAAGATGGTGAAAGCAGAATCCAGGCGGCCGTCGTTTTTAGGATATAGCTGGCCTACCATGGAAGAGATATTGGGTTTGAAAAAGCCATTACCGAAGATGATCACCAGGAGGGCGACCCATACGATTGTTTTGGCCAGTTCTACGTTGGAGGCGTAGATAGTAGCACTGAACACCATTAATAGCTGCCCGATGCCCATTACAAAACCACCTAATATGATACAGTTTCTGTTGCCCAGGTACCGATCAGCAATATATCCACCCAGCATAGGGGTCAGATAGCAAAGCCCGAGGAAACCGCCATAGATATAAGAAGAATCTGCTTCAGAGAAAGAAAGTGCATTTACCAGGAAGAGCGTTAATAACGCCCTCATTCCATAAAAGTTAAATCGTTCCCACATTTCTGTGGCAAATAACACTCTGAGCCCTTTAGGGTGGCCCGTCTGCGAGGCAATAGGGGACTCTTGTGCAACAGCAGTTTGCATCATAAATTGGTTAGTTTTAGCAATAGTTGTTTTAAGATTTTGTTAACCTCTAAATGTGGCAAGTTAAATAAAATCGGTAATCTGCGTAAAAAAATGGTGGGAATGCTCACTTTTTGTGCTTTTTTGCTCTTTCTTTGCACTTTCTTTCGCATCTGCATTTATTAGGCAAATCATATGAACATATTATTACTTGGAAGTGGTGGCCGGGAACACGCACTGGCTCTTAAAATGTCGCAAAGCACACAGTGTGGTCAATTGTTTATTGCCCCTGGTAATGCCGGTACCGCACAATGCGGTAAGAATGTGAACATGGGTGTAAGTGATTTTGAAAAGATAAAAACCTTTTGCCTGGAACATGCCATAGACCTTGTTGTACCGGGTTCTGAAGAAGCGCTGGTGAATGGTATTTATGATTTTTTCAGTAAGGATGCGGCTTTGCAACATATTCCGGTAATGGGACCTTCGCAGGAAGGTGCACAGCTGGAGGGCAGCAAGGCTTACGCCAAGTTGTTTATGCAACGTAATAATATTCCTACTGCTGCTTATCGCGAGTTTAATGAAAAAAATTATGAAGAAGGAATAGCTTATCTTCAGCAGCACTCCTTACCAATTGTTTTGAAAGCAGATGGACTGGCAGCTGGTAAAGGAGTAGTAATAGTTGCCAATCATGAAGATGCATTGGAAGAATTTGAGCAGATGATTAAGTCAGCCAAATTTGGTGATGCCAGCAAAACCGTTGTAGTAGAGGAGTTTCTGACAGGTATTGAGTTATCTGTTTTCGCTATCACAGATGGTCATTCTTATAAAATATTACCTGAAGCAAAAGATTATAAAAGAATTGGTGAAGGAGATACGGGTCTTAACACGGGTGGTATGGGGGCTGTATCTCCTGTTCCCTTTGCAGATGCGGCATTCATGACCAAAGTAGAAGATCAGATTATCCGTCCGACTATTGCCGGCTTATCAAAAGAAGGGATTGTGTATTACGGATTTGTCTTTTTTGGCCTGATTAATGTAGCTGGGGAGCCTTTCGTGATTGAGTATAATTGTCGTATGGGTGATCCGGAAACGGAAGTTGTCATGCCCCGTTTACAAAATGATCTGTTGGAATTGTTTACTGCTGTTGCACAGGGGAAACTGAACGAACAAACTATTTATGCAGATGCACGTGTAGCTGCAACCATGATGCTGGTATCAAAAGGATATCCTGAAGCATATGAAAAGAACAAAGTAATTACCGGCATTCCGGCTCCGACACGCGACCAGATCGTATTTCATGCAGGTACCAAACAGGACGGCAATGATGTGTTGAGCAATGGAGGTCGTGTACTGTCGATTACTTCACTGGCAGCTGATCTGTCGCTGGCTTTGGCACATTCGGTGCAAACAGCTGAGCAGATTGCGTTTGACGGTAAAGTGTATCGTCGTGATATCGGATATGAATTCATTTAGCATTTAGCTATTAGTGTTTAACTTTTAGAACTTAGCGGGTTAACTGCTAACAGATAAAAGTTTAAACCGCTAAGGTTTAAGGGCTAAAAGCTAATTGCTAACAGCTACAGTGGGGAGGACTGGTACAGGACAATTGAAAAGCGGGACTTGTAAGGCGTAATTTTTAGCGTCAGGAACAATTAAAACGGGTTAATTCCGTTCATCTGGTCGGAGCATAAAGAGAGCAGTTACTATGCCGTTTATACAACAAATAAGTTTTTTTAATATTTAGCCGTATTATTGCAAGAATATCCATTTTTTGCATCGTATATTCGTTGGAATTATTCATTTTTGCATTCTAATTTTTGACCGTATCAACAATGGGATTTTTTAATTTTTTAACGCAGGAAATCGCGATTGATCTTGGTACAGCGAACACGCTGATAATTCATAATGACCAGGTGGTAGTGGACGAGCCTTCCATTGTAGCGATAGAACGGGCTAGTGGCAAAATTGTGGCAGTTGGAAAGAAGGCCATGATGATGCACGAAAAAACACACGAATATCTTCGTACTATACGTCCCCTGAAAGATGGCGTGATAGCGGACTTTAATGCCGCTGAAGGAATGATCAGGGAACTCATAAAAATGATTTACCCCAAAAAACCGCTGTTTGCTCCAAGCTGGCGTATGGTGATCTGCATCCCTTCCAGTATTACGGAAGTGGAAAAGAGAGCAGTACGTGACTCTGCTGAGCAGGCTGGTGCCAAAGAGGTATATCTGATACATGAACCTATGGCTGCTGCCCTCGGTATTGGTATTGATGTGGAAGAACCAGTGGGTAACATGATCATTGACATTGGCGGTGGTACTACCGGTATTTCGGTAATAGCACTGGCCGGTATTGTATGCGACCAGAGTATCCGTATCGCCGGTGATGAATTCACTGCTGATATCATGGAAGCACTGCGTCGTTATCATAGCTTACTGATCGGTGAAAGAACAGCAGAACAGATCAAGATACACATCGGATCTGCCCTGAAAGAACTGGATAACCCGCCAGATGATATTCCGGTAAACGGAAGGGATCTGGTTACCGGTATCCCTAAGCAAATCATGGTATCTTACCAGGAAATTGCGGAAGCTCTTGACAAATCTATTTTTAAAATTGAGGAAGCCATCCTGAAAGCGCTGGAAACAACGCCTCCGGAACTGGCATCAGATATTTATCGCAGAGGTTTATACCTGACAGGTGGCGGTGCATTGCTGCGTGGACTGGATAAGCGTCTTACCCAAAAAATCAAACTGCCTGTTCATGTAGCAGATGATCCGTTGCGCGCGGTAGTGAGAGGTACGGGTATTGCATTAAAGCATGTTGGTAAGTATCCTTTCCTGATGCAATAAACCTATTTTGTGATTTAGATATTTTGTTATTCAACAACTTGCCTGCATTTTGACAAATAACAAAATATCTAAATATTCACATCTCTAAACAATGCGCGCTTGTGCGAAATTTAATCATTTTCTTTAGGCGATACTTTAACTTCTTCTTATTTCTGCTGCTGGAAGTGATTTGTATGGTATGGGTATTCCAGCGTAACGACTTTCAGCGAACAGCCTACCTCAGCTCCGCCAACAATGTGAGCGGTAAGTTATACGACAAGTATAACAACGTACAGTATTACTTTCACCTGAAATCTACAAATGACAGCCTGGTGCTCGAAAACATGCGGTTGCACAATGCATTGCGCACGAGTTACGATAGCATGGTGACTACCAACGGTACAAAAACAGACACCCTCCGCCAGTATAGCGATGATACCGCGCACAAAGTAATCAGTACGCAGATTCGCCATTATGAATACTTTGCTGCTAAGGTGATCAACAACTCACTGAACAAACCTGTCAATTATATTACTATTCACCGTGGCAAACTGCAGGGAATCCGGCCTAATATGGGCGTGATCAGCAGCAGCGGCGTGGTGGGGGTAGTAAGGAGTGTGAGTGATAACTATTCAGTAGTACTGTCGATGCTCTCCAAATCCAATTCCGTATCCATCAGTGCCCGCCTGGGACAGGGGAAGGAAATGGGCTCCGTACATTGGGATGGGGAAGATCCGGGATATGCCCTGTTAAAGGATGTACCTAAAAGTGCCAAAGTAAATAAAGGAGATACCGTGGTAACCAGTGGCTTTTCTGCCCTGTTTCCGGAAAACATTCCTATTGGTTATGTGGAAAACATTGCCGTAGGAGATAAAGCCAGCACCTCGTTTACTATCCGTTTGAAATTGGCTACCAATTTCTTTAACCTGCAATATGTGTACGTGATAGAAAACCTGTTGAAAGACGAACAACAACGATTGGAAGATTCAACGTATAAGTTGATTAAATGAGTATACTGTTAAGAAATATAATCCGCTTTGTGCTCCTGTTACTGATACAGGTATTTGTGCTCAATGAAATATTGTTGCACCAGTTGGTGAGCCCATATCTCTACATGCTTTTTATACTGGCGCTACCTTTTAACCTGCCTCGTCCGGTATTGATGTTACTTGGTTTATTCATGGGGCTGTCGCTGGATATGTTTATGAATACACCGGGGATGCATGCTGCAGCCTGTGTGTTTATAGCTTACCTGCGCCCTTTTATTATCAATATCCTATCGCCGCAGGGAGGTTTTGAAACAACGCAGAAAACGCCATCTATGACCAGTATGGGCGTATCGCAATTTCTGATCTATGCTGCTATCCTGGTATTCCTGCATCACACCGTATTTTTTACGCTGGAAGTGTTTGGCATGGGGAATCCGTTATATGTGATAATGAAGATTGTTTCGTCTACACTCGCCAGCTTATTCCTGATTGTGCTTTATGAATTACTGTTCTTCTCGAAGAAATAATTCTTAGCTTTTTCATGTAGGTTTGTAACTTAAAATATATCCGTCCTTAATAGCATGTCAGTATTTAATCAGCCCAGGAAAAGAGTAATACAGATGATAATACTTGGGATGGTAATTCTGATCATCACAAGGTTATTTTTTTTACAGATAGTAGAAAAGAAATACGCCAAGCTGGCGGATGCCAATGCTGTGCTCAGAAAGGTAGTATATCCCAGTCGTGGTATCATCTACGATCGCCAGAACCGCAGTATCCTTGGTAATGACGTATTGTATGACCTGGTGGTAACACCTGCCAGTGCTAAAAATATTGATACTGCCTACCTCTGTAATATTTTAAACATAGATAAAGAAGAATTCCGGAAACGTATCCTCACTGCGATTGTGAAGAATGGTCGTGTGCGACAATCTGTTTTTGCTCCCCTGCTGGCACCCGAAATATTCGGAAAGTTACAGGAGAGCATGTATCTTTTCCAGCCTGGCTTTGAACTGGTACCCCGGCAAATCCGCTCTTATCCATATTCTGCAGCTGCCAATATATTGGGTTATATCGCGGAGATATCTCCTGCCATGTTAAAAGATACAGGTGTTTACTCTTCTTACAGCTCCGGTGATTATCTTGGTTTTACAGGTTTGGAAAAGACGTATGAACCTGTTTTAATGGGACAACGGGGTATTCAATACCTGGTAAAAGATAACCTGAACAGACCGCAAGGGGCCTACGAAAATGGTGAATTTGACAGTGCGGCAGTAGCAGGTAAAAACCTGCGTCTCTCGCTGGATATAGAATTGCAGGTACTGGGTGAAAAATTATTGAAAGGTAAGTCGGGCAGTATTGTGGCCATAGATCCGCAAACAGGCGGCATTCTGGCCATGGTGAGCGGTCCCAGTTTTGACCCGAATCTACTGACCGGTTCCAACAGAAGTGCAAATTTCAGTAAGTTATATACAGACACCACTAAGCCGCTCTTTAACCGTGCTATTCAGGCTACGTATCCTCCGGGCTCTACTTTTAAGCCTATGATTGCACTGGTGGGACTGGATGAAGGGGTTATCACACCAAGTTTTGGTTATCCCTGCTCAGGAGCCTATTATGGCTGTACCAGACCTATCAAATGTGAGCACCATGATCCGGGCCATGCGGCCAATCTAAGACTGGCACTGTCGCACTCCTGTAACTCCTATTTTTCACACGTCTATCGTTTGAGCGTGGATGCGGCCAAGTTTGGCGGTATTAAGGTAGGTGGTATGCAAAAATGGGCGGACTATATGAACAACTTTGGCTTCGGTCATAAAATAGGTGTTGATATTCCCAGTGAAGGCAGAGGACTGGTACCAGACACGAAATACTATGATGCCAGGTATAAAGGCAGCTGGAACTCCTGTACATCAGTATTCCTGGGTATAGGACAGGGTGAATTGCTCTTAACTCCGCTGCAAATGGCCAATGCCATGTGTATTGTAGCCAACCGGGGCTCTTATTATATTCCCCACTTTGTGAGCAGCATTGATAATGACAATACACATCTGTTGGATAAATATAAAGTGAAACACGATGTAGCCCATATCTCTGATACGGCTTACAGCGCGGTAATCCACGGTATGACGGATGTGGTGGAGAGTGGTACAGGACGGATAGCCCAGATTGAAGGCATTACTATAGGTGGTAAAACAGGTACAGCAGAGAACTATGGTTTTGTGAACGGGGTAAGGACCAAACTGAAGAACCATGCTATATTTATTGCTTTTGCACCTGCCGAACATGCACGTATAGCCCTGGCCGTTATAGTGGAGAATTCTGGTTTTGGCGCCAAGTATGCGGCACCAATTGCCAGCTTAATGATAGAGAAGTATCTGAAAGACACTATCTCTACCAAACGTCAGCCTTTGCTGAAATCAGTAATGGAAACGGTGACATTAGACGCATCCATGCTGGCTAAGTCGCACCTGGATTCCCTGAATAACAATGCCGTCATAAAGAAAAAGAAGCCTTAACCAATCATCGAATAAACCGATAAATTTATAATGAACCGCTCGCAAGCCAAACTGACACAAGGGATAGACTGGCCTATTGTAGGTCTTTACCTCGCATTGGTGATCATCGGCATTATGTCCATTTTTGCTGCGGAATATCGGGGAGATGATAATGTCTGGATGGATATTATACATCCCGGCAAAAACTATTCACGGCAGTTGATCTGGTTTAGTGCATCCCTGGTGCTGGCTTCTGTAATATGGCTTACAGACAGTAAGCTTTTTACAGCCACCGCCAATCTACTGTATGTGGGAGGCTTATTATTGCTACTATTGGTGTTAGGGATAGGTAAAGATGTGAAGGGATCGCATTCCTGGCTGATGGTAGGAAGCTTCCAGTTTCAGCCCGCAGAGCTGACGAAGCTGTGTACCAACCTGGCTTTGGCCAAATATATATCCTCGCAGGAAACAGATTTTACCAAACTCCGATCGCGGCTGATTGCAGCAGCGATTGCGCTCGTTCCTGCCGGGATCATCATTTTGCAGTCTGAAACCGGACTGGCATTGGTTTATTTCTCTTTCTTCCTGGTGATGTATCGCGAAGGATTACCCGGTGTATTGCTGGTGATTGCCTTCTCCGGTATTGTGTTGGTATTATCTGCCTTGTTAGTAGACCGAACGATACTCTTTATCATATTCACCGTAATCACTGCACTGGTCATATACTTTAGCCGGCGCGAAATAAAACGAAAGCGATCGAGACTGGCCATCATCCTTGGGGTGTATGCTTTTTGCGGATTGTTCGTGATGTTTATTGTGCCTTTTGCCTTTACCAAAGTGCTGAAAGATTACCAGGTGCGTCGTATTGAAGTAATGCTGGGTAAAGAAAATGATCCCAAAGCTACTTACAATACCCGCCAAAGTATGATTGCTATTGGTTCTGGTGGCTTTTGGGGCAAAGGTTATCTGAAAGGTACTCAAACCCGTTATGATTTTGTACCTGAACAGAGTACTGACTTTATCTTTTGTACTATAGGGGAAGACTTCGGCTTCTTTGGCAGTGTGATCTTCCTGGGCATTTATGTAGCGTTGCTCTTCCGGATCATATTTGTGGCGGAGCGACAGCGATCGACATTTACGCGAGTCTATGCCTATGGGGTAGCCGGCGTCATCTTTTTCCACTTATCAATTAATGTGGCCATGACCATCGGTTTGGCGCCAGTAATCGGTATCCCGTTGCCATTGGTGAGTTACGGGGGATCTTCCCTGATGACATTTACCATGCTGATATTTATCCTGCTCCGGTTGGATGCAGACAGGCAAATGGTATTGAGATAAGCTTTTAGTTTTTAGCAATTAGCTTTTAGGTAAATGCAGCGTATTGATCATCTTCGCTGCATTTGCCTAAAAGCTAAAAGCCCGAATCGCTTATCTTTGCAAAATGGCACGTATTATTCCATTATCAGAAGGGTCATTTACCGTAGACGGGACCAAGAAATTTTCTCCTTTTAAAGTGGGAACAGACCATATGCAGGATCGTCCGCATGGTTCATTGCTTGTAGAAATACAGCCGTTCCTGGTGATCACGGATCGTGATTATATTTTATTTGACACTGGTTTGGGATTTCGTAATTCCGATGGCGTATTGCAAATACATCAGCACCTGATAAACAACGGGATTAATCCTATGGAGATCACTAAAGTGCTGATGAGCCATCTGCATAAGGATCATTCCGGCGGTGTAACTGCTGTTGATCCGATTACCGGCGAGCGCACCCTCACCTTTCCCAATGCTACTTATTATGTGAATAATGAAGAGATGGTATATGCTATGGAGCATGCCGGCAAATCATATCATTCTGAAGATATTGTGTTATTAGGGCAACGTGATAATGTGGTTTTTACTACCGGCAACGGTACTATCGACGGGTATATTCATTATGAAGTAACCGGGGGCCATTGTCCATATCACCAGGTATTCCTGGTAGATGACGGAGAAGATAAAGTATTTTTTGGGGGAGATGTAGCACCGCAGATATCACAGATGAAAAGCCGCTTTGCCGCCAAGTATGATTATGATGGCAAACGCAGTATGGAGCTTCGCCAGGAGTTCCTGGAGCGGGGCAAGCAGGAAGGCTGGACATTCCTCTTTTATCATGATACCAAAGAACCATTTGCTAAGTTCTGATTAGTAGATTAGCTATGTATACGTTGTACAATAGTTTTGCTTTACAGGGGCAGCACCATATTGAAACGTGGCAACAGCAAGGCCGCGACTGGGCTGCGTATAGCCGTTACCGTCAGCAGGCAGTGCATGAACTATATATACCGCATACAGTACTGAACCTGGTGATACAGGGAGAAAAACGTATGTATGACGGCAGCCGGGTACATCACCTTTATGCAGGTGATGTACTGCTGATTCCGGCGGGATCATTGCTTTGCTCTGAAATTCTCCGTCCGCAAAAGGATTACCGCAGTATCAACCTGGTTTTACCTGATGATATGATCCTGGCTGATCGTAAAGCAGTTAAAAATAACGTGGCTGCCTATACGAAATCAGCAGTAACATTGCCCCGGGACGAGCGCTGGCATACTTTTGCACAATTGCTCTTACAGCATTTTGCGGTTGGCGAAACAAGGCCTCCCGATTATTATGATATTATCTCCCAAACATTAGACTTAGTTAATAAAAATGAACACATAAGTGCCATGTTGCACAAAACGGTGAAATATCCGTTACCGCAGGTGATGGAAACGTTGTGTACAGATTTACATGAAGTGCGGCTGCTGGAGGAAGTAGCTGCCATGGGGCATATGAGTACAGCCACACTGAAACGCCGTTTCCGGGAGGTATATCAGTGCAGTCCTATGCACTGGATCTGGGAGAAACGTTTGCAGATGGCCTGTTTTCTGTTGCGTACCACCGCACAACCAATCCCTGAAATCGCCTATAGTACAGGATTTGAGAACCTGACACATTTTTATCGACAGTTCCGCAAAAGCTTTCACGTTACTCCGCTGCAATGGCGGAAGGCAGAAACTGAGCTTTTCAGCAAATAACCACCCGTTACAAAACCATACATTGTGGAAAAAAATGGAAAGCATGACAAACTTTGCGCAGGCATGGCTACAGGCCTGGAACGCCCACGATCTGGAAGAAATTTTATCGCATTATGATAAGGATGTGGTGTTTTATTCCCCGGTTATCAGGAGAATTAATAATGATCCGGGGGGATGTATACATGGTAAAGAAGCATTAAGGGCTTATTTCAGCAAAGCGCTCATAGCTTATCCCGAGCTGCATTTTGAGCTGTATCATATTCTGGAAGGCGTAAATTCTGTGGTGTTGTATTATAAAAGCGTGAATGACATGTTAAGCACTGAGATGATGGTGCTAAATGAAAAGGGGTTGGTGACAGAAGTGAGGGCACATTACAAATAATTACGAATTACGAATTGCGAATTACGAAACAGCGTGATCTACGCTTGTAGACGTAATTCGCAATTCGTAATTGTTTATCAAGGTCTTCTTTTGGGTCCTCCACCCTGTCCCATTCTATTCATCCGCTGTGTATTCAAATGATTAATCATTATTGTGCGGAATTCTCTTTCACTTTTAAATACCATGCCTGCTTTTCTACCGGGAAGTACCCGTTGAAATTCGGTGGTATAGCGGGAACGGATGTCGAGCATTCTTTTTTCATAGCCCAGTTCCTTATCCATATTTTTTTTGGCCACATCGTCCGGATTGGCTGTTGGTAATTTTTCCAGCTCTTTCTTTTGATGGCGTTCTGCGATCAGTTGTTCTACTTCCTGGGTATAGTTATTATATACAGGCCAGAACTTTTGTGCTTCTTCCGGTGAGAGATCGAGTTTTTTGGCCAGATATTGTATCTGAATGGCTTTAATTTTTTCTGTTGCGTCATCGGATCCTTGTTGCGCGCTACTAACACTGGCGGTGGTGAGCAGGGTAAACAGGGCGATCCATATAATGCTATAACGTTTCATCATCACTTATTAGGTAATACCTCTTTTGATAAATCTGTTTGTTGCAGGTATTTTTCGATGGCTTCCAAAGGCACAGCTTCGTTTAGCTGGCTTTGTTCCCCGGGGGCTGCTTCTGCATTGGCTGCTGTGGCAAAAATGGCGTCATTATCAAAGGCATCTGTATGGGTTGAGAGGTAATTAACAATATCCTGGTCGCTTAAGCTTTCCAGTTGTCTTTCTATGTTGTTATTGTGGGTATTGGCCAGGAACAGCAAGGCGCTGGTTCCCATAAATGCGGTTAAACAAGCGGCTACTGTCCATTTCATCCACCGGCTCACACTACTCCGATAGGCCACTTTTAGTGGTGCTGCCGGAACAGGTATAGTCGCCTGCAGGGCATCAAAATATCCTTCCGGTACCGAAAAGGGTACCTGCCGTGGTATAGCAGCCATAAAAGGAGACAGCGATGCCAGCTCTTCCTGAACAGGGTTAACATCCATCGCTTTGATCCGCTGCAGGATGGTTTGTGGCAGCTGGTCAAAATAGCCGGATGGAGTAGTAAAAGGATTATTGTGGGCAACCGGATTTTCGGAACGGTGTTCCTGCAAGCGAATCTGCGTTATTATAGCAGCAGGCAGCTGGTCAAAATAACCTGCCGGCACCGTAAAAGGCGCGTCAGCAGGCCAGTTGGCGGCTGGTGCTATCTGCATTAATTCGTTTGTTATGTCGGTTTGCTTTTTCATATACTGCTTTTTAGACAGCCAGGTAGTTTAATAGTTTAATGGGATTTTAATCTTTTGGCAAAATTCTTTAAAAACGGCTTAAAATGAATATTAGTAAAATTATATTTTAACCGTTTCTAATAAAGTCCTCAATCTTTTTAACTGCGTGGTGGTAAGAGGCTTTTAACGCTCCTTCTGAAGTATCCAATACCCTGCTCATTTCTTCATAGGGCATCTCATCATAATAGCGCAGGTTAAAAACAATTCGTTGTTTATCCGGCAAACTGAGGATCGCCCTTTGCAGTTTCCATTCCAGTTTATTGGGATCAAACTGCGGGTCGGCTCTGAGCCTGTTGCTTAAACCAGATTCTACATCTGAAAGGGAAACAGACTGTTTGCGTTTTTGTTGTTCCAGAAAAGTGAGGCTCTCATTGGTTGCAATCTTGTACATCCAGGTGTACAATTGAGCGTCTTCCCGGAAACCTTCCAGGTTTTTCCACACTTTAATGAATACATTCTGCAGCACATCATTTGCATCTTCATGATCAACCACCAATCTGCGAATGTGCCAGTATAGCCGTTCCTGGTACTTCTGGATTATCAAGGTAAATCCTTTTTCCCTGGTATCGGGTAAACGGTATAGTGCTAATAATGCTTTATCGTCCTGTGAAACGGCCATAGGTTAAATGGTTCTTGACAGGTTTTATTCAAATATAATTATATAAAAACCCTTTAATAAGACATACTATATCCTGAAAAGTTTAATGGAAGGCCTTTGGCCTTTGTCTTTTTTTTCCCAGGATTAGGCTGATTATGCTGATTACCCTGATTTTATTTTTAATTTAAAAAGGATTAGCGAAAATTAAAGCGTTATATCCGCTTCGATCTTCGCTAATCCTTTTTAAATTAAAAATAAAATCAGGGTAATCAGCATAATCAGCCTAATCCTGGGAAAGACAAACGTTACTTTTTGCGGCTGATTGCTTTTTCTGCTGCTGCAACAATATGATCTGCATCCAGGCCATATTTTTTCAGCAGGTCCAGTGGTTTACCACTTTCTCCAAAAGTATCATTGGTGCCTACATATTCAATAGGAACAGGAATATGACGTGCAGCTACCTGTGCAATACTGTCGCCTAAACCGCCCAGTACGTTATGCTCTTCAGCAGTAACGGCACAACCGGTTTTAGTGAGCGATGCAATCACAGCAGCTTCGTCCAGTGGTTTAATGGTGTGGATATTGATGATTTCCACACTGTAACCTTTTTCTTCTAGGATCTTACCAGCTTCTACTGCAATCCACACCAGGTGGCCGCAGGCGAATAAAGTAATATCTGTTCCTTCATGAAGGATCTGCGCTTTACCTACTACAAATTTTTGGTCTTCTGCAGTGAAGTTAGGCCATTTCGGACGGCCAAAACGGAGGTATACCGGTCCTTCGTAATCAGCAATAGCGATGGTAGCAGCTTTGGTTTGATTGAAATCGCAAGGCACGATAACTGTCATACCAGGCAACATTTTCATCATACCGATATCTTCCAGGATCTGGTGGGTAGCACCATCTTCACCCAGGGTAAGTCCTGCGTGGGAAGCGCATATTTTTACGTTTTTGTTGGAATAGGCAATAGACTGACGAATCTGGTCGTATACTCTTCCGGTAGAGAAGTTTGCAAAAGTAGTAGTATAAGGTATTTTGCCACCGATGGTTAATCCGGCTGCAATGCCCATCATATTTGCTTCTGCAATACCTACCTGTACAAAACGGTCGGGAAATTCTTTAATAAATGCATTCAGTTTCATAGAGCCGAGCAAATCAGCCGTCAGTGCAACTACATTAGGGTTCTTACGACCCACCTCCAGTATGCCCTCACCAAACCCACCACGGGTTTCTTTTTCGTTCAGTGGTTGAATATCTTTTACCATAGTGGTTTTTTAAAATTGAAGCGTAAAAGTAAACATTTAAAGCGATGATCCTAGTTGCTCAGCACTTTATTGCGGAGGCTTACTTCCCACTGCCACGCGGTGCGCATGCAATCTTCGATGCCTATTTTAGGCTCCCATTGCAGCTTTTCTTTTGCACGGGTATTATTGGCATAAATGGCGATTACATCACCTTCACGGCCAGGGCCCATCACATAATTCAGCTTAATGCCGGAAATTTTTTCGAATGCTTTGATCGCTTCCAATACGGTTACGCCGTTGCCGGTACCCAGGTTAAAAACCTCGCAGTTGCTGGCATTACGATGTTCAATGAGGTATTGCAATGCTTTCGTATGTGCGCTGGCGATATCTGTTACGTGGATGTAATCGCGAATGCAGGAACCATCGCGGGTATCATAATCAGCACCGAAAACGGTCATTTTAGGAATTTTTCCGATCGCAGTTTGTGTGATCACCGGAACCAGGTTATCTGGTTTGCCTAATGGCAGTTCACCGATCAGTGCGGAAGGGTGCGCACCTACCGGGTTGAAATAACGCAGCAGGATAGACTGTGTATCATTTACCCGGCTGTAGTCTTCAATGATCTGCTCACCCATTTGTTTGGTACGTGCGTAAGGCGACTGAGCTTCACCCAGTGGTGTTTCTTCCACTACCGGTAAGTCTTTGGCATTACCATAAACAGAGCAGGAAGAAGAAAATACCAGGTTAGGTACATTATACTCTTTTACACATTTCAATACATTGATAAGCGAAGTCAGGTTGTTCTGGAAATACATCAATGGCTCGTTTACAGATTCACCCACTGCTTTCAGTGCTGCAAAATGTATCACGCCCACAATGTCCCTGTTTTCGTGAAATACCGCGTTGGTATCTTCCAGGTTACAAAGGTCTACTTTGTAGTTGCGTATCTTTTTCCCGGTAATTTTTTCTACCCCATCCAATAATTGAGTGGTGCTTCTGATGTTGCTGTCTACAGACACTACATCAAATCCATGATTGATTAGATCTACAATAGTATGGGCGCCAATGTAGCCACAACCACCCGTAACAAGAACCTTCATGATATTTCAGATTTACAATTATATGTTATTGTCGATTGTTTTTTGATTGAGTACTGTTTCCAGGTACTCCCCGTAGCCACTTTTCAGCAACGGTTTAGCCAATTCTTTGAGTTGGTCTGCACTTATAAAACCTTTACGGTAGGCTATTTCCTCGATACAGGCGATTTTGATTCCCTGCCGTTGTTCAATTACCTGAACAAATTGTGATGCCTGCATCAGGGAGTCAAAAGTACCGGTATCCAGCCATGCGGTTCCGCGAGGTAAGATAGAAACTTTTAATTTTCCGCGGCGCAAATATTCTTTATTCACATCAGTGATTTCATATTCACCACGTGGGCTTGGTTGCAGATTTTTTGCTATTTCCACCACGCTGTTATCGTAAAAGTAAAGTCCCGGTACAGCGAAGTTTGATTTAGGCTGCAGGGGTTTCTCTTCTATAGATAATACTTTCATATCCGGTGCAAATTCCACTACACCATATCTTTCCGGGTCAGATACCTGGTAAGCATATACGATACCGCCATCCGGGGCTGCATTGTTGGCCAGTTGTGTACCTAAGCCGGCGCCATAAAATATATTATCTCCCAAAACGAGGGCTACACTATCCTTGCCAATAAATTCTTCCCCAATTACAAATGCCTGTGCCAAACCGTTGGGAAGGGGCTGTTCTGCATAACTGAGATTTAATCCAAGTTGGCTGCCGTTTCCGAACAAGCGTTGAAAAGAAGGCAGATCGTGTGGTGTAGAAATAATCAGAATATCTTTAATACCGGCCAACATCAGTGTAGACAGCGGATAATAGATCATCGGCTTATCATATACTGGCATTATCTGTTTGCTGATAGCATACGTAATGGGGTGTAATCGGGTACCGGAGCCGCCGGCGAGGATAATTCCTTTCATTTGTCAAATCAAGTTTTGATGGACACTAGTTTATCTTCTCAATTATATGAAAATCGCACAAAAATAGTGGCTCTCTTTCATATGGCATTCTTTTTTTACAAAAAAAAGCGCTCCGTCATGAACGGAGCGCTTTTGCAATATCAGGTATTATCATTTTTTTAGATAAAAAGATTCACGATAAAATACGTGAGTGCTGCGAGCAGACCGCTGATGGGAATAGTGAGTACCCATGCCCATAACAGGCTTACGGTAACGCCCCAACGAACGGCAGATAACCTTTTAGTAGCACCTACCCCCATAATAGCACCCGTAATAACGTGGGTGGTACTGGCTGGTATACCCAGGTGTTCTGTGAGGAACAGGGTGATAGCACCGGAGGTTTCTGCAGCCACACCTTCCAGGGGTGTTACTTTGGTGATACGGGTACCCATGGTTTTAACGATCTTCCAGCCACCACTCATTGTACCGAGTGCGATGCAGGTAAAGCAGGCCAGTGGCACCCAATCCGGCATGGCTTTGATATTGTCGATGTAGTGGGCAGATACCATGGCAGCGGAGATGATACCCATTACTTTTTGGGCATCGTTACTGCCGTGGCCAAGGCTCAATGCAGCTGATGATGCCAGCTGCAGGCGTTTAAACCAGCTTTCTGCGCGATAAGGATTGGCTTTTCTGCAGATATTTACAATGATGAGTGTAATAATGAAGGCCACCACCATACCTATCAGCGGGGCCAGTACGATAAAGTACACAATAGGTAATACTTTGTGATAGTTAATTACTTCCAGGCTGCCGGAGGCGGTAACCGCTGCTCCGATGAAGCCACCGATAAGGGTATGGGAAGAGCTGGAAGGGATACCCAGCCACCAGGTGAACAGGTTCCAGGTGATGGCGGCTACCAGACCGCAAAGGATCACTTTCAGTGTAATAAATTGTGGCAATACAGAGCTGGCAACGGAGTTAGCTACTTTAAATTCGCCAATGATGTATTTGGCAATAAAAAAAGCCGCAAAGTTGAAAACTGCGGCCCATAGTACTGCCTGGAACGGCGTTAGTACTTTGGTCGACACAATTGTGGCGATAGAGTTGGCGGCATCATGAAAACCATTGATATAGTCAAAGATGAAGGCCAGTATGATAATTACAACTAATAAAGTCATGATGTCGGGAGAATTATGCGTTCAGAACAGGATTCCCCTTTATCAGGAGTACTTGATTATAATGGTTTCTATAACGTTGGCGCAGTCTTCGCACTTGTCTGTAGCGATTTCCAGGGCCTGGTAAATTTCACGCATTTTAATCAGTTCTGCTGCATTTTGTTCTGTGTCGAACAGGTCAGCGATGGCCATATCATAAATATCATCAGCGTGGTTTTCCAGGCTATTGATCTTTACACAGGCATCAGTGATGATGCGCATATTTTGCATATTACGCAGTTCAGGGATAGCTTTAGCCAGTTCCAGTACGCCGAGGTGGATCAATTCAGCCAGCTTGCGGATGCTGTCGTTGATGTAATGAACTTTGTAGAGATCCATTCTTTTAGCAGAACCATGGATATAATCGGCTACATCATCCAGTGTAGCAGCCAGGTAGTGAATGTCTTCGCGGTCAAACGGAGTGATGAAGTTTTGTCCGAGTTCTACAAATATGCGGTGTGTATAATCGTCGTTTTTGTGTTCCAGTCTTTCTATCAGATGCACTTTATCTTTCCTCACAGCCAGATCAGTAGTGGCTACCAGCTCATTAAGCACAGTTGCCATTTCTACAAGATTGGAAGCCACATCTTCAAACAAAGAATAAAATACCCGGTCTTTCGGCATGAATAGTTTAACAAAAGAATTGAAGCCTCCCATACGTTTGATGTTTATAATTTGCCGCAAAATTAGCTTTCAGAATCTATCCCAGCCAGTAAAAAACACGAATTAATAATTCCTTAACACTGGATTAATATAAAAGTAATATAGCGATTTTTCCTTTGCATAGAAAATTATACTCATAAACAGGCTGCCTACAACCTGTACATACTTAGCTATTAATGTCCGACAAACGCCCATTAGATATAGTCGTCATCTCCGATGTACATTTGGGGATATACGGCTGTCACGCCAAAGAACTGATACAATATCTGGATAGTATTGACCCCCGCATCCTTATACTGAACGGAGATATTATCGATATCTGGCAGTTTAGCAAGCGATACTTCCCCAAGGCCCATACCAAAGTAATCCGGAAGATTTTGAAGATGATCGGCAAGGGTACCGAGGTATATTATCTCACGGGTAACCACGACGAAGCCCTGCGCAAGTACGCCGGTTTTGAACTGGGAAACTTTACGATTGATAATAAACTGGTGCTGGAGGTAGATGGGAAGAAACATTGGTTTTTCCATGGAGATGTGTACGATGTGACCATGAAAAATTCCAAATGGCTGGCCAAACTGGGGGGTAAAGGGTATGATCTGCTCATTATTTTAAACAGATTGGTGAATAATGTGCTGGAAAGCTTTGGACGGGAGAAGATGTCTTTTTCCAAAAAGGTGAAGCAAGGGGTGAAGTCGGCGGTGAAGTTTATATCCGACTTTGAACAAACCGTAGCGGAAATAGCGGTAGACAAGCAATTTGATGTAGTGTGCTGCGGACATATCCACCAGCCGCTGATCAAGGAAATGAAGGTGGGTGAAAAAACGGTGACTTATTTAAACTCGGGCGATTGGGTGGAAAGCCTCACATCTCTCGAATATACTAATCAGCAATGGAGCCTATACCAACACCCTGTTACCAAAACAAAAATTGTACTGGCAGAAGATGATGACGATGCATCTCCCGACTGGGATGCTGCCAGAATTATTACTTTCCCTGGTTCCTGAGCCGCTATTTCCCTTTTTTGTATGTAATTAATTTGCATGTATTAATATTTTAATATTATTTTCACAAAATCATAACAAGCGCTTAATATTAAATTAAAGGTAGACTGTTAAGTTTGCCAGAGTAATAGTAAAGTGTGACGATATTGACACATTTGGAAATGAAGAAAAACAGCTGATGAAAGTACTGAAGTTGCATCCTTTAATGACGATATCCCTGTTGCAAATGCAGATACAGCGTTTGCTCTTTTGCAATGTAGCTGTGTATGTACGCAGTTCCCTGGCAAATGCTTTTGATACGTTACAGGATGCCGGTTTTGAGCAGGAGGTGCTGATCGAATTTCCGATAGATGAAACGTTGAGCTTGCGTGAATTTGAGGAAGAGGTAGAAGAGCGCTTCAATTTTTCGCTGGAACTATGCAACAAGGATAACAAACCGTTTATGAACAAGAGCCAGCACTTGTTTCAGATAGCCTGTCCGCCTACAGACAGGAAAGACGACCGTAATTATCAGCTGGATATATCACTCGATATGCTGATGAATAACAATCGTCAGTCGCCACAACAGAATATGTGGTAAGTTGTTTGATGTATGTTTTCGTTTAACCGTTTAGGTTAGTCTACTTTTTTAACTTCGCCATATACTTCTCCGGTGCTTTTGCGAACACTTCCTTACAGGTAACAGAGCAAAAGTGTAATGTATCTTTCTGGTACACTATCCATTCTTTATAGCTGGTATCATACGGCATTCTGCATACAGGATCCGGTAATTTATCACTGACAGCGCCTACCGGAGTTTCCTTAACAACGGGCATTTCCTGCTTTTCTGCCGGCTTGCTAGCCTGGTTACAGGAAAGTATAAAGAGTGCGCTACATGCTATGAATATATGTTTCATGAAATTTTTGGGTGCAAAGTTAAGGCATTGGGGGTAAAAGCGAATAAGAAGGCCTTCGGCCTTTGTCTTTTCTTTACCATGATTTTGATGATTAATCATGATTTTTCTGATTTCATTTCTTTCTAATTAATACTCCATACTGATTTTATAAAAGGATATTATAAAACGATATAGATAATTTTAAAAAGAAAATAAAATCAGAAAAATCATTTAAATCAGTCTAATCATGCTAAAGAAAAGACAAAGGCCGAAGGCCTTCTAATCTATATAAATTTTACCAGATGACTACACGTTCAGCTTCCGGCAATACCATTTTACTACCGGGAGTACAACCCCATGCTGCCTGGAATTCCTGCAGGTGAGGGAGTGGTCCGTTAATACGGAATCTTGCCGGAGAGTGCGGATCTGTCTGGATCTGATTGCGCAGTGCAGCATCGGTGATGTTACCGTGCCATACCTGTGCCCAGCCCAGGAAGAAACGTTGCTGCCAGGTATATCCATCGATAGGTTTTGGTTCGCCTTTACCTGCGAAAGATTTAACGAGTGCATGATAGGCCAGTGTTAAACCACCCAGATCAGCCACGTTTTCACCAATAGTGAGTGCACCATTGATTTTGAAACCAGGAAGTGCTTCCAGGGTACTGAAGTAATCGATGTAACGTTTGGTGAGCTTATCGAAGTTTGCGCGATCGGCTTTGGTCCACCAGTTTTTCAGGTTACCATCTGCATCGAACTGAGAACCCTGATCATCGAAGCCATGTGTGAATTCGTGACCAATTACAGCAATGATACCGCCGTAGTTGATAGCATCATCTGCATTAGGGTTGTAGAATGGTGGCTGGAGGATACCTGCAGGGAATACTACTTCGTTGTTTAACGGGTTGTAGTAGGCATTCACTGTTTGAGGTGTCATGCCCCATTCGGTTTTATCTACCGGTTTACCTATTTTATCAATATTTTCTTTGTGCTCATAGAGGCTGGCTGCTACTGCATTTTCCAGCAATTTGCCTTTTTCAATATTAATAGAAGAATAGTCTTTCCATTTGTTTGGATACCCGATCTTATAAGTAAAGGAAGCCAGTTTTTTGTGTGCCATTTGTTTGGTAGAATCGCCCATCCAGGTGAGCTTATCGATTCTTTCGCCATATACTTTACGCACGTTTTCGATCATCTCGGAAACTTTCTGCTTGCTGCTTTCCGGGAAGAATTTTTTTGCAAACAGTTTGCCCAGTGGCATACCCAGTTTACCATCGGTAGAACGGATAGCGCGTTCTGCACGGGTTTTCTGTGTTTTTTTACCGGTCATTACAGTGCCGAAGAAATGGAAATTTTCTACGTCAAATGATTTAGGTAAATAGCCGGCGAATTGGGTCAGCAACTGCCATTTGGTGTATGTTTTCAGTGTTTCCAGCGGAGTACCTTTCAGCAACGTGTTGGCATTAGTAAGGTATGGTTTGTTCTGGATGATGATAGTATCTGTTTTGATATCCTGTTTCTGTGCGAAAGCATCCCAGTCGAAATCAGGCGACAGTTTTTTCAGTTCAGAGAAAGCGGCTCTGTTGTAGTTTTTAACAGGATCACGCAGTTCTACATTTGACAACTGAATTTTAGCGAGTTTGGTTTCAAAATCGAGGATGGTTTTACCTGGTGTAGCATCCGGGAAACCGGCCAGGCTAAACATTTTATCTACGTGCGTAACAAATTCGCTGCGTACATTTTTAGTGGCAGAATCCTCTCTTTCGTAATAACTTTTTTCACCAAGACTCAGACCGCTCTGACCCTGGTACAGTACATTCATTTTGCTGTCTTTCGCATCTGCATCCGCACCAAAACCGGTGAAGGAAGATACGCCTACCTTTTGCAGCTCACCGTTAACGCCGGCCCAATCAGCCAGTGTTTTGATGCCGTTGATCTTATCGAGGTAAGGTTGCAGTGGGGTAATACCGCGTTGTTCAACAGTAGCCGAATCAAGATAAGAGGTGTAGTAATCGGCGATCTGTTGTTCTTCAGTACCTTTTTTCAGCTCTTTTTTGCTGGTAATTTCAGCAATGATTCCTTTGAGGCGAACTTCTTTGTTTTCTTTGTCGAGGATGTTGAAAGCTCCCCAGCGGCTTTCAGTAGATGGGATAGGGTTGTGCTTTTTCCAGTCGCCATTGACAAAATTGTCAAAGTCGTCGCAGGCTTTGTGAGCGGAGTCAATATCTTTCAGATTGAAGGCTGGTACCTTGCTCGTATCTGCCGCCGCCTGCTGCGAGGAACTGTTTGAATTGCAGGCTGCAAACGTAACCATGGCAGCCAGCAACGGTAGTTTTACCGCATTGGTTTTGTTCATATATAAAACAGGTTTAGTATTTAAAGTTATGGAAAACGGGTCATGTTGCGTAAAAGGTTTTTTATGAGCGGCAAGTTCAGCGACATCCCCCTTCTGATCAAATCCTTTAATCTCTAAATAATTAGGTAGGTTTGTGCTTCGTAAAACAACATATTGATGAATTTCAGGTTTAAATTGTACAGGCTAATCACAGCATTAGCCCTAGTGATATCAGGCGTCTTCACGTTTATAGGCTTATCAACGGTGTTGTTTATGGGGATAAACCTGATGGTGATAATATCTCTCATGGCCTGGGGAGCCTGTTTTATTCATAGCATTTTATCATTATATCTGCAACGTAGTATACTGGCACCCGCTATCCCGTTAAAAGAGAGTACGCCAGGCGGTATCCGTATTATGGGTACTATTGTTATGGTATTTTCTATGTTGATGCTTTTTGTGGGATTACTGCTGGTGGCAGCAACGCCGGAAATGATTACAGAAGTAATCAAACAAATGCCGGCAGATCAACAAACTGTGATTAACCCAACCATACTCAAATCTATGGGGGCTATCTGTTTGTTGATAGGTATCGTGTTAACACTGAATGCTAATTTATCTTTCCGCTTCCTGCGCCAATGGCAGCAGCAGCAACAGGAAGAGAACCATAAAGAAGAATAAAAATATCTGGTGATGGAAAAGCAGGAGATTGCCAACAGAAATGATATCGCCCTCCTGGTGGATAGTTTCTATGAGAAGGTAAAGGAAGATGAGCTGATCGGCTTTATTTTTAATGATGTAGCCAAAGTAGACTGGCCGCAGCATTTGCCAATAATGTATGACTTCTGGGAAAACCTTCTGCTGGATACCGGCAGCTATGGCCGAAATGCCATGGATCCGCACTTCCGGCTGAACAAGCTGATACCTTTACAACCCGAATATTTTGACAGGTGGCTGCAGCTGTTTGAGGCTACTGTAGGTGAACATTTCACCGGTGAAAAAGCCACACTGGCGGTTACCCGCGCCAGGTCCATCAAGGGAATTATGGCGCTGAAAATGAATCAGATCAATCACCCTGGTCCTGATAAAAATATCCCGCTCGTTAACCCGGGCAATGACCAGTAAATTAATCATATGCAACCATTAGCAGAGCGGTTAAGACCGGTAACGTTAGATGAACTGGTGGGGCAGGAACATCTTACCGGTAAAGACAGTATTTTACGAAAAGCGATAGAGAAGGGTATGATCCCTTCTATGATTTTGTGGGGGCCTCCCGGCGTTGGTAAAACCACCATTGCCAATATCATTGCGCATACACTGCAGGTACCTTTTTACACCCTCAGTGCTATTTCGGCCGGTGTAAAAGAAGTACGGGAAGTGATAGAGATGGCGAGGCGTCAGCATCATGCGGTATTGTTTATAGATGAAATTCATCGTTTTAATAAATCACAACAGGATGCGTTGTTAGGCGCGGTTGAAAAAGGTATTATTACCCTGATAGGCGCTACCACAGAAAATCCTTCTTTTGAAGTGAATGCGGCGGTATTGTCGCGCAGCCAGGTATATGTATTGAAGCCACTTGGTAACGATGAGCTCATGCAGTTACTGCGGCAGGCAATGGAGCGGGATGAATGGCTACGCACCAAAAATATTGAATTAAAAGAAACAACTGCCCTGTTTAATATTTCCGGAGGAGATGCCCGTAAGTTGCTCAACCTGTTTGAACTGGTAGTGACTACTTTACAGGAAGATCCTATTATGATCACTGATCAGAAAGTAATGGACATAGCCCAACAGCGTGTAGCCATTTACGATAAAAGTGGTGAACAACATTATGATATCATTTCTGCTTTTATCAAATCCATTCGCGGGAGCGATCCCAATGCCGCTGTATACTGGCTGGCACGTATGATTGATGGTGGGGAAGATGTGAAATTCATTGCACGCCGCCTGGTCATATTAGCTTCGGAAGATATTGGTAATGCCAATCCCAATGCATTATTACTGGCCACCAATTGTTTTCAGGCAGTGAACCTGATCGGTTATCCGGAATCAAGAATTATTTTGTCGCAATGCGTTACTTACCTGGCTTCTTCTGCCAAGAGCAATGCATCTTATATGGCTATCAATACAGCACAGTCTATTGTAGCCCAAACCGGCGATCTTCCGGTACCTATGCATATCAGGAACGCCCCTACGAAAATGATGAAAGAAATGGGATATAGCAAAGGATATGGATATGCGCATGATTATGAGAATAACTTTGTTATGCAGGAATTTTTACCGGATGCGATTAAAGGAACTAAATTGTACAATCCGGGGAATAATCCGCGGGAAGATGAGCTGCGGCGGTATCTGAAGAATTTGTGGAAGGAGAAGTATAACTATTAAGATTTTGTCTTTCCCAGGATTAGACTGATTATGCTGATTACCCCGATTTTATTCTTTTGATTTTGAAAGATTAAAAAAGATTAGCGAAGATCGAAGCAGATATATTTGCTTTAATCTTCGCTAATCTTTTTATAATCAGTAAAAAAATCAGGGTAATCAGCATAATCAGTCTAATCCTGAGAAAGACTTCTACTCGCGTTCTTTAGATAAAATTTCGAACGTCTGCTCTATCCTTTCTCCATTTTCATCTACTAATGTAATGGTATGTTTTCCGGGAGGCGGATGCAATGCCATTTGATGAAATTCAGCAGTAGTACCGATGAAATTATTATCCAGGTGCCAGAAGATTTTTGTTGCGTTGTTGCGGTGAGTAGCTGTGAAAATGGTTTGCCCGGGTTTACCGTCGATTTCTACGGGAACGAATATACGCGCATTGGGACGCGGATAAATCAATTCCATAGGGGCTTTGTCCTGCCCCAAAGACGCCAGGCATTCCGGTTTGTAGGGCGGAAGTTGCTGATAATAGTTTTTGCTGCGGTAATAATATTCCTGTGATGGTGGTAATACAAACCATGATTTATGCTGCATGAATTGTGGTGATTCGCAGCTCTCCGTTACGCGCCACTGACCGGTTCTGTCCAGGTGGATTAACTGGTGATACGGACAAACGCCAGCCCTGATACCTGCTGCCGGAACATAAATAGAATCTTTTTCGTCGCACAGTTCACCCGCACGGAAGCCACTTTTACGGCATACTTCTATTTTTTTAAGTTGGGCATAAGGTGTGTTAAACCAGCTATTGGTATGCAGTAAACGAAATACATCAAACAGAATGGGCGCCGCTGTAGCTACTCCTATCAGGCCGGGCCGGCCTTCGCCGTCGGCATTGCCCACCCATACGCCTACAATATATTGAGGTGTTACACCTATAGCCCATCCATCCCGGAAACCAAAGCTGGTACCTGTTTTCCAGGCTATACGCTGGGAAGATGAAAACTGCTGCCACAATAATTCTTCTCCGGGGCGCATCACTTCTGTCATTGCCTGGAAGGCATACCAGATAGCACCTGCGTCCAGCAGCCCTTCTTTGCTTAACCCATATTGAGAAGGCCGTTGAATATTGAGCTGATAGTTAGGCGGATGAATATCATCCATATCGTATTTCCCTTTGTATTGCTCCATATGTACCAGGGTACGGGCCATGCTGGCATACATGCCGCATATGTCCCACAGCGTGGTTTCACCACCGCCCAGGATAAGCGAAAGACCGTAATGGTCGGCTGGTTTATTGAGTGTAGTGATGCCCATTTTTTGCAGCAGCGTATGAAAGCGTTCATAGCGATATTGCTGCAGCATGCGTACTGCCGGTATGTTGAGTGATCGTGCCAGCGCACGGGAGGCGGGTACAGCGCCATCATAGCCGAGGTCAAAGTTTTGCGGCGAGTAGCCGGCAATCTGAGTGGGGATGTCTGGTATCAGTGTATTGGGCAGTATGAGGCCATCGTTCAGCATGGCGGCGTATAGGACAGGCTTTAGTGTACTGCCCGGACTTCTTCTCGCCTGGATAATATCTACGTGGCTTTCCAGCTCCGGATCTGAAGGCTTGTAAATGTTGCCTACATAAGCCAGGGTGTTACCAGTTTCCACGTCCAGTACCAGCACCGCCGCATTGTTGATACCGTTGGCTTTGTATGCACTGTTATATCTTTCTGCTATGGCGGCGGCGTTGCGTTGCAGATCTGCCACCACGGTAGTTTTGATGCGGGTGGGGCCATCTGATTTTTGTTGCTGGTAATCACGATGGAACAGGTCCAGTAAATGCGGTGCATCCTGTGGCAGCGGCAAAGGTTGATCTGGTAAGGGTTCCAGCCTGGCTAGCTGACAGGTAATGCTATCAATAACATGTTGACGATATAATCTATTGAGCAGCTGATTACGTTTAGTCATTAACGTTATCCTGTTACGGCCGGGGTGTACTAACGCCGGACTGTTAGGTAAAACGGCCAGTGCAGCCATTTCGCCCCAGGAAAGCTGATCTGCTTTGCGGCCGTAATACCGCCAGGAGGCGGCTTCCAGTCCTACCACGTTGCCACCAAACGGTGCATTGGCTGCATATAAGGCAATGATCTTCTTTTTGGAAGCGGCAAATTCCAGGCGGGTAGCCAGTACCGCTTCTACCATCTTCTGCCATATATTGCGCGGCTGGTTGCGGGACAAACGGATCACCTGCATAGTAAGGGTGCTGCCGCCACTCACCACTTTTTTGCCGCGTAGATTCTGATTGACAGCGCGACCAATTGCTACCGGGTCTATGCCCCAGTGGTAATAGAAACGCTTGTCTTCATATGCTACAATACATTTTTCAAATTTCTCCGGTACATGGGCACTGTATGGAAACCGCCACTGTCCATCGGGCGCAATGCTGGCGTTGAGTAAGTCGCCGTTACTATCTTCTAAAACAAAGGAAGTCGGACTGGTAAAGAGTTGTTTGGGCAAACAAAAATAATAGGCGATAACAACAACGCATAGTGCAGATAGCCACCATTTCTTTTTTATGCACCATTGCTTAAGTGTATATAGCTTCATCAGGGAGTTCGGGTAATTGAAATTGTATCCTTGCTGATGATACAATTTAAGATAAAGATTGTGATTATTATGGGCTCAAAGATAGCGTTATCTTATTTACAGCTTATCAGCAAATCGTAATATATTATTGGGGGCTTAGTGGTAAAATATAATATGCTGTAGGCACATATTATGTAGTGCGGATTTTTGTGTAGAATGAAATAATTTCATAAACGTATATCTTTTTTGACTGATTTTTATGAAATGGGAAACAGAAGATATTGATGATCAGTTAGATATAATTGTGCCATCGGTGATGGCACAATTTGGCATTGTTCGTTCATCTTTTTATCCCTATCTCCTTTATTCTAAAAAATAATTTTGTACCAATCAGTAAAGTATATATATTTACATCACAAACCACTCAAATGGCAAACAAAACAAGGGCGTCTTTGAGGACAACAAGTAAAAATCTACAGTGCTTTAACCAGCCTGTAATATGAAATCTGATTTTTTTATCATATTATGTACTAATTGGTACAGTATAAAATTAAAATAAAGAAGCATGAAAACATCCTCCACCCAGGTTTTATTTAAAACAGTTGCTATCAACAACCTCGATATCTTTTATCGCGAAGCTGGCCCAAAAGATGCACCGGTAATATTGCTGCTGCATGGTTTTCCTTCCTCTTCTCATATGTACAGGGACCTCATTACTGATCTGGCAGGTAAATACCACGTGATAGCACCGGATTATCCAGGATTTGGGTTGAGTAGTAGCCCGGCGCTCACTGCATTTGATTATACATTTGATAACCTGGCTATCATCATGGAACAATTCATTGATAAACTGGGGCTCACAAAATTCACCTGGTACCTGCAGGACTATGGCGGTCCTATTGGTTTCAGGATCATAGGCAAAAGACCGGAACTGGTAAGAGCACTTATTATTCAGAATGCCAACGTATATGTAGAAGGATTGGGCCCTGATGTACAAAGGATAGGTGAACTGCAAAAAGCAGGAGACGAAAATGCTTTGCTTGCCGCCATTGAGCATAAACTCTCCTTGGAAAGCATAAAAGGGGAACATCTCTTTGGCGCTGAAAATGAGGAAAGGGTGAGCCCTGATAGCTACCAGCTGGCTCATTTTTACGTGGCAAGGCCCGGTATTAAAGAGATCCAGGTTGCCTTATTCCAAAATTATGGCACTAATTTCCCAAAATATCCTGAATGGCAGCAGTACCTGAAAACCCATCAGCCACCCGCTTTAATTGTATGGGGAAAAAACGACCGGATCTTTACAGGCCCCGGTGGAGAGGCTTATAAAAAAGATCTGAAGAATGCAGAAGTACATCTATTTAATGGCGGTCATTTTATGCTGGAAGAATATCACCAGCCGGTAGCTGCTTTAATAGACGATTTTTTAAACAGATTTTGATTTTAACACCATACAATATTTGCAGCTATAAAAATATAAACTATGTCTAACACTAAGATTGCCATCAATGGTTTTGGTCGGATAGGAAGATTATTTTTTCGCGAGATCTTTAATCAACAGGAGATAGAAGTTATAGCTATTAACGATTTAACAAGTCCGGCAGTACTGGCGCATCTGCTGAAATATGATACCGCGCAGGGACGATTTGATGCAGCTATAAAAGCTACTGCGGATGCCATTATAGTAAACGGGAAAGAAATAAAAATTTACGCAAAAAGAAATCCTGCTGAAATACCATGGGGAGCACATGCGATAGATGTGGTGTTGGAAAGCACCGGTTTTTTCACAGACAAATCCACTGCAGCGGCGCATTTACAAGCCGGTGCTAAAAAAGTAGTGATATCTGCACCTGCTACAGGCGATTTGAAAACGATTGTGTTTAATGTGAATCACGCCATACTGGATGGCACAGAAAGTATCATCAGCTGTGCCTCCTGCACCACCAATTGTTTAGCACCGATGGCGCAGGTGCTGGACGATTCATTTGGTATTGCTACAGGTTTAATGACTACCATTCACGCCTATACGAATGATCAGAATATCCAGGATGCGCCACATGCCAAAGGTGATTTGAGGCGTGCAAGAGCCGCTGCACAAAACATTATTCCTACCAGCACCGGCGCTGCAAAAGCAATCGGTTTAGTATTGCCAAACCTGAAAGGTAAGCTGGATGGTACTTCACAAAGAGTACCTGTTATTGCCGGCTCGCTGACAGAATTAACGGTTACTTTAAATAAAGAGGTGACGGTGGATCAGGTGAATGCAGCCATGAATGCAGCTGCCAATGAAAGTTTCGGATATAATGAAGATGAAATTGTAAGCAGCGATGTAATAGGTATGGCGTACGGATCTTTATTTGATGCTACGCAAACAAAGGTGTTATCTGCCGGAGGCCAACAAATAGTAAGGGTAGTGAGCTGGTATGATAATGAAATGAGCTATGTATCTCAGCTGGTGCGTACGGTGCAATATTTTGCAAAGCTGTCTAAATAGACATTATTAAATACTGTTAAAATAAAAGAGGTTGGTATCAGATCTGATACCAACCTCTTTGTTATGTCTTATCTGTTACTTTATTACTTCTACCCATTTGCCCGGTGTGAAAGCATGTATGGTATTGTCATACATCGCTTCACAGGAAGTGGCCGGCAGGTAATACCTGCCCAGGTAAGCTGCATTCAGCAACACGTTATAAGTACGTTTTTTGTTTTCTTCAATATTGAAGTAAGTATAAACCCTGTCATCACGTATATCCATATACGTAGCCGGTGATGAATGGAAGGCACTATCGTTTTCCATCAATCTTGTATTGATAATTTCCCAGCCTGAAGGGAAGATCTGGGAGAGCGCCATTTGTTCGTAATAGCCCCGTTTGCCCGGATTGTTGATGGTAACGGTTGCCATAAAATCGCTGCCCTGTTTCAGTGTAGCGGGATCAACAGTTTTGCCATCGCGGGTACTGTAACTTACCTGCATGCCCAGTACATCAGGATTGTTGCTGGCAACAGGTTCCTGTCCGGCATCCGGTTGGCCTTGCAGAATGAGACGAACATATAATACATTTTGTCCGTTATTCTGAAGGCTTACATTGCCCGTATTGCTGTTGAAGGTTATTGGTACCTGCGTAACAAAAGACTGCCCGTTTACATTGCCTTTAACCCCGTTTAATGTATAAGAGAAATTCATCTTACTACTGCCTTTATTGTTGCCGCAATATTTGGCGATTGCAATCAGTGAATAGGCCGTTGTTTGTGTACTGTACCACTGGTCGTTTTGTGAGAGCTGTGCTGCAATCTGTTTCACTAATTCATTGGCCTGGTTACGCTGCCCCAGGATGGTGAATGTTTCCAGTATCATGGCCTTATCACGCAGGTCGGAACCAAAGGTGCCGCTCATTTGATTGTATGCTTTTACTTCTGTACTTAAATTATGTACCAGGGAATTGGCTACTTCCGGTTGGCCGGATAGTTTGTAAGCTGCTGCCAGTCGCCATTTGGCGGGAACAGATAAATACTTGAATTCCTTCAGTCTGTTCATGGCACCTAATTCCGGTACTTTTGCCAGTGCCAGCAGGTATAAACGATAAGCCTGTGTAAGATCGCTGCCGTAGAAGTTAAGTGTGCTGGGAGCCCAGGTACCGGCTTTATTACGCTGGTATTTTTTCCACTGATCCAGTACGCCTGGTGGCAGGGTATAGCCATGGGCCTGTGCTTCTATGAGGAAATTACCGCCATAGTTGGTACCCCACTCATCTGAATTGCCCTGGCCCGGCCAGTAGCTGAAGCCTCCATCAGAAGTCTGGAAGCTTTTCAGGCGATTGATACCAGCTTTTACATTGCGGTCTACTTCGGCCAGCTGGCTTTCTTTCAGGTCCATCAGCTGATTCAGTACCAGTTGAGGGAACACGCCGGAAGTGGTTTGCTCAATACATCCGTGCGGATATTCTATGAGGAACTTCAGTCGTTTACCCAGATTCAGCGAAGGAATGGTGGATACTTCCAGTACACCGGAGTTGGTGCCTGCCATGCCTACCGGGCTGTATGGTGAGTTCCAGCTTTTACCGCCATCCAGCGTATATTCGATCACGTTAGTGATCACCGGATTCGGATTACGTACATTCAGTTCTACATCTTCTTCTGCTTTCTCGCTGCCGCTGGTAGCTACCACCTTGATTTTAGCTACACCTGTCTGTGGTTTTACTTTTACATCGAAGTATATAATCTGTTCTCCTGGTTGAGAGAAGGTAACCGTTTTGGTATGCTCACCTACTATCTCCAGCAATGAACTGGTGCTGAGCGTTACGTTAGCAGAGCGGATATTGGGTTCGAGCCCGAATACTGTTACCGGTAACTGGATTGTTTCAGATGGCCCAAGCACACGTGGTGCTGTAGTGAGCAGCATCAGCGGTTTTTTCACGGCTACCGCTTTTTCAGTAAAGCCGTATGCTCCCTCCTGACCCGCTACTACCATGGCTTTTACAGAACCGATGTATGGAGGTAGCTTAAATTTATGTGTTTGTTTTTGTCCGCTCTTCAGGTAAAAAGGTCCCATGTATTTTACTACCGGCTTAAAGCGATTGGCTTTGGCATTACCCGCGTTTTTATTTAATCCTTCATCACCACCAATGCTCAGGATACGATCCATATCTGCGCCCCATGCGCCTATTACATAATCAAACAGATCCCATGTTTTTACTCCCAATGCTTCACGTGCATAGAAAGAACTGTGTGGGTCCGGCGTTTTAAAACGGGTAAGATCCAGTAAGCCTTCATCTACAATCGCCACTGTATAGGTCATGGGTTTGCCGTTGCTTTCACTCACGGTGATGCTGGCCTCTGTTTCCGGCTTCAGCTTTTCTGCCATGGTGATAACAGGTTTCAGGATGGTACCGGGATCTTCTATAGAGATAGGAATGGTACCATACATGCGGATAGGCAAATCGTTGAGCGTTTGTGCGTGTGGTTGCAGCAAACTAACGTTGACGTATATATTAGGCGTCATGTTTTTCTCTGCCTTGAACTTAAAAGTGGTTTGACCTTGTTTGGTACTAACCCAGAAGGTTTTTAACACTTTGCTGCCGGATTCAATACTCACCAGCCCGCGTCCACCGGCGCTGCTGGGGATAGTGAGGGTGATATCGTCGCCTGTTTTATATTGCTGTTTATCTGAGGTAAATACCAGCATGGCCGCTTCTGCAGGGTTATCTTTCTGCATTCTCTCTGCCCATCCCGGCCAGTCGATATACACTGCTTTACCAGCGGTATGGCCACTTTGCAGGTCTTTTACACGTACGAGGTATCTGCCCCAGTCGGGAGAATTAATTTGCAGATTCCAGCTGCCTTTACCATTCTGCAGCGTTACGGTTTCCTTGCGCAGCAGCTGGTTATAACTATCCTGTGTGAAGTTGGAGTAGTCGTTGTTTTCACCATCATCCCACCACCATCTCCATTTTATTTTGTACAGTTCTACCTGTACTTCGCGGCTGCCTTTGGTCAGGTTGCCATTATCATCTACATCTACGAGGTCAATGGTATGTGGTTTATCCGTGAGCAACATGCCGGTAGTGCGATCACCCTGCGGCATGCGTAAGCCTGCATAGGAGGTGAAAGGATTGTAAGGCATGGAGAAATGATCAATGCTGAAATCGCCACCGGGTTCAAATACTTTCACCTCAAAATTAGCTTTCAGTTGTCCCGGTGCTACTTTGCCCAGTTGAATGTCGGCATTCACGGGAGCAGTACCATTGTCGTTTAACGCACCTTCGAAGATGGTTTTATTTTCCGCATCAAAATGTGTTACCGGATCATCAAAGGAGTAGTCTGCAAAGTTTTTGAAGCTGGTGCTTTGCTGTACCAATGATATATCTACTTTGGCTTTCAAATGCTGTGCAGTGGCGCCAAACAGCCACATGGCAGATAAGTTGCCTGTGGAGCTGCCTTTGGACAAAGAAGTATTGCTGCCAAAATCCATTTTTATTTTTAAGCGGTTAGGCTTCACTGTTTCAATGCGCACGTTTTTCTGAAACGTAGCACCACCAACTTTTACTTTGGCTACCCAGCTGCCGGTAGGATCATCAGGGGCTGTAGCGGTAGCAAAGCTGTAAAAGCCATTCAGGCTTTCATGCTGATTAATACGTTTGTATAACTGTCCTTTTGGATTATATAATTCCAGTGAAACCGGATGGTCCGGAGGTAATTTTTTCTCTTTATCTTCCAAAATAAAAGTAAGGTAAACAGAATCGCCGGGGCGCCATACGCCGCGTTCTCCGTACAGGAAGCCTTTGATACCATTTTGTACTTCTTCTCCTTTTACATCAAAACGACTCAATGGCAGGGAACTACCATCATCCAGTTTGAGGTATCCCCTTTCATTTCCTTTTTTAGCGATGAGCAGATAGGGCTTGCGTTTCAGGTCGAAGTTAGCAAGGCCATCGCCATCACTTTTAATTTTCAGGATCACCTGGTTCTGATAATCGAGTAATTCAAGATCCACACCTATTAATGGTTTGGTATCGCGTATATCCGTTACCGCTACCAGCATGCTGTTATCATTTCCTCTTTTGGCAATGAGGCCAATGTTGGATGAGATGACGTTGCGGGAAGCCCATTTATCCTTGTTATAGTAAGAGTTAGAGCAGGCGTCATTGCGGCGATCCCAGTTGTATCCATATGGATAGTAGCTGTCGTAGCGCTGCCAGAAGGCATCATCGCTATCTATCTTATCTCCGCCATAATATCCTTCCTCATCTCCTTCTTCACCCGCACTTGCTGTTGATTCGCCATCTTTAGTGGTATCGGCGGCACAGGCAGTCATAGCATATGCTTTACGGAAGCCGATAGTAATGCGATAGATAGCGCCTGGTTCGGTACGCAACAGTTTGTCGAGGTCGAGAAAGAAACGATTTTTCTTGTGCAGGTTCACCGATTTATCGGTATCCAGCCGGATTGTTTTTTCTACTACGGGGCTGCCTACACGCCGTAATTCCTGGTTACCGTCCAGGTCGTTGCGCTGCAGGTATTGCGGTACATTGTTTTCGTATATTTTAATGATGGTAACATCTACTGCGTTCAGATTGACGGCTTCAAACGGCATTACCAGTTTGTTGCTTTCCGGCAGGATCACACCTTTGCCGGGAATATTTACAGCTGGCAGGGTGTTTTCAAAATTTACGTTAGCGCTGAATGTTTTGCCCAGGCGCTTATCCGTGATGTTTATAACACCTTCATTTACGATGGCGGTAAAACTTCCTTCCAGTCTGGTGGGGGTATATACTTTTACTTCGCTGCCATCTACGGTATAGCGCAGATCGCTTTGTCCGCTGATGCCGATCAGGCCTTCCAGTGTTTGCGCCATACTCACGGGATCAGAGAATTGTACCAGCAGGTGTTGTTCCGGATCTGACATGGCTTTAACATCCAGTACTTTGAAATCCCCTACTGCGGGCACTTCTATCGTTTTTTTACCGGAATTATTCACATTTAGTGCGTCGCCGTTCCAGCTCAGTTCCAGGTTGCGGGAAGCAGTGTTGCGCACAATATTGGCGACTGTAAATTTAGATGTACGTTCAGCTGCATTGTGCTGCCAGGTAATGGGAATGTTGTTACCGCCGTATTGTGCCGTCAGTATTTTTTCGATGGCCTGGGGATTTTCCACATCAGCGGTATAAATAGCGCCGGTGTAGGTCATGCGATCCAGTGTAGTATTGGTGCTGGCTTTCAGGCCGAAATTATCTACAGAGAAGGAAGGCTTGATGATCTTGAACTCAAAATCAAATGATTTAAGTTCTTTGGGCACTTCCATGATTTTACCCAGCTTAAAGGTAGCCTCGTAGGTTTTACCGGGCTGTAGGTTTTCATCAGGTCTGAATTCAATGGTAGTGGCATCTACCCAAAATGATTTCCCTTTTATAGACGGAGAAAATTCGAACACTTCTTTTTCCAGTGCTTCATTCTGCGTATGTGTTACGTTAACCTGTCCGTTAAGGTGAACACGGATAGCGCTTTGTTTGGAGATGATACCCGCCGTATATGCCTCAATGTATTTGGCAAATTGGGGGTTCATTTCTTTTTTTGTGGTGCGGCAACCGCTGAATATCGACAGGGCGGCCAGACAAACAATTAATGCTGCTACAGCAAAAAGCCGTTTTGTTAGGTGCATTAGGAAAGAAGATTAGGGTGATTAACTATTAAGTGCGAATGTCGGGAAAATTTCTGAACTGTGTTGGGCGGCCTTCGGCCGATTTTGTCTTTCTCAGGATTATGCTGATTAAGATGATTATGCTGATTTTATTTTCTTCATAGATAGATTCAAATCCGATTTCAATAACCATATTAAAATCAGATAAGCATCTTTAGTAAAGAAAAATAAAATCAGGATAATCATCTTAATCAGCATAATCCTGTGAAAGACAATGGCCGAAGGCCATCGCATACACTTATACCATTTGCCCTTTACTCAATCGAATAAACTTATTAACGCAATCAGGGAGTTCTTCTTCGTAATGTGTTACATAGATAAGTGTAACGGGCATATGGTCACACAGCTGTTCTATTACTTTTTTGAAATGTAGTTTTTGTTGCGCATCGAGTCCCTGGCAAGGTTCATCAAAGATGAGCAGTGGCGGATTTTTAACCAGGGCACGGGCCAGTAGTGTAAGGCGTTGAGCGCTTTCAGGTACCTGTTTAAAAGGTGTTTGTTCGTGTGCGGCAACGCCCAGGATGCTCATCCAGTCTTTGGCTACCTGTTGCTGCTCCGGTGTGGCCGGGCGTGTGCTGCCTATGATGTCGGAGAAGCCGGAACATACTACCTGTAAACAGTTATCGCGGGAAGTGAAGTATTGATGTAATTCGGGAGATACAAACCCTATCTTTTTCTTGATATCCCAGATGCTTTCTCCGCTACCACGTTTGCGGCCGAATAGCCATAGTTTGTTGGCATATGCCTGTGGGTTATCTCCGTTGATTAAACTGAGTAAGGTAGATTTACCAGCGCCATTGGGGCCCAGTAGTGCCCATTTTTCATTTGGCTGAATGGTCCAGTTGATGCCTTGCAGAATAGTGTTTTCGCCATATTTTACATGGATATCTTCCATGCACACAATGTTGTCAAAATGAGTGTGGGTACTATTTTGCACCAGTGCCGCAATTTTATCTGTTTCTATTTCCGGTAACACAATATCAGGTTGTACCGGCAAGGGTAGCTTTGCAAATTCGCTGCGTGTATGCTTGCCAGTTATAGCGCCATCTTCCAGTGTGAGTACATGTGTAATATGATCAGGAATTTCATGGGGAGCGGTGGCCAGTAATACCGTGGTGCCGCCGGCAATGATTTCATTGATCATATGGCTGAAGTCCTTACGGGCCTGTATATCCAAGCCAATGTAGGGGTTGTCCAGCATCAGCAGCTGTGGCCTTTGGAGGAGGGCGCGCGCAATCATTACGCGGCGTGTTTCGCCATTGGATAATTTGATGAGCCGTTTCTCCATAAGCGGTGCTATACGCAGGGGCGATACCAGTGCCGGCACATCTTTTATCTCCAGGTATTCCATTACTGTGGGAGAATTTTCAGCGTCCATGCTGTTGAAGCGCTGCTGGTAATAGAAGTCGGTGGTGGTATTGGAGAGGTTGCGGAAGGTATGATGATGGCCTACCATAGCCACCAGGTTACGGTAGTTGAAATAGGGATCTGTAGTAATATTATGCTGGCGCCATTCGTCATAAAAATGATGATGAATGCTACCGTTGATAATATTGAATTTACCGAGGATGGTATTCAGGAGGGCTGTCTTACCTGCGCCACTGGGGCCGGTGATAGCCCACTGTTCTCCTTTTGTGATCTGCCAGCTGAGGGTATTGAATAATGTTTTGTCGAGATACCTTACGGTAATATGTTCCAATGAGAGGAACGGTGTTTGTTTGTCTGCCATAATATGCACGATTGGGCTAAATATTCATCTATCGGCTATAAAATTAGCAGTATTCTTGAAAGCTTCCAGTAAATTTACATCAAAGCTGCCTATATGCATTGGAAGATAAAAGCGTTTGATGAATTAACTACGTCGGAACTCTATGCTATACTGCATTTGCGGAGTGAAGTATTTGTAGTGGAGCAAAATTGTGTGTACCAGGATATGGATTATTCAGACCAGAAAGCCTTGCATTTAATGGGAACCGATGATGCAGGAAAGCTACTGGCTTATACCCGTATTTTTGCGCCGGGAATTAAATTTACAGAAGCTTCTATTGGTCGTGTGATCACCTCTTCGCTGGCGCGGGGTACGGGTGCCGGCAAGGAGTTAATGGAGCAGTCTATTGCCATGTTGCAGGTACATTATGGTAAAGGACCTATTAAGATTGGTGCGCAGCAATATTTGCAGCGGTTTTATACTTCACTTGGTTTTGAGCAGACGAGCGATACATACCTGGAAGATGGGATTCCTCATATTGAGATGGTGAGGAAATAATTAGTGGCTATGAGTTTTGATGAAGGCCGAAGGCCTTTTTTATCGCTTCGGTATCTTTTTCTTTTTAACTTCCGTTCCTGCTATACGTTCTTTTACGTGATAAAAAGGAATCACATAGGAAACGGTGTATTGCACGTCCAGTACCGTTCTTTTGCCGCCATTGCCATAGCCGGGGATGACGAGTGGTGTTATGGCATCTGTTTTAACGTTGTTGATCAAAAAGCGCTCCCGTACATTCCAGCCCATAAAGAAGTTTTTGAAGACTTCAGCCTTTAAGCCAAGCATGAGTTCTATCCAATGTGCGTTAACATTGGTTTTAGGAATGCTGCTGGTAAGATGATCTCCCCAATAGGGATTTTTGATAGTGTAAGAGGGTACCGCGTAGTTGAAGTGTGAAAAACCGTAACGGAAGCCACCGTAGAACATATTTTTTTCAGACGGATATTGTCTTTTCAGAAAATTATAATCCAGTCCCAAAGTTACAAATGCACCATTGCCTTTATAGGTATAGTTGCTATCGCTGTAGGGCGTGTTAGCATAACCGCCTTCAAATGCGAGGTAGAGGTCAGCATTAATACGGGCATCAGCCACTACCGTGATCTCTTTTCTGTAAGGATAATAGATGGCGGAAACGATGCGGCTAAGATCCACTCCTATCCTTATTCCACCAGGAAGCAGCAGGATACTGTCCTTATGTGGAATAGCTATTGCCACTGTTGTATCAACAGGGGCTTTTTTATGTATGATATCTGTTTTAGCGGCTGCGGGCTTTACCTGAGCGGTGGCAGCTACGCTGAACAAAATACTACTGATTAAAAAAATACAAAGTAAGATGCGTGTCATTACTGGTAGTTACTGACTTAATATTAATCTGAACGGAATCAATTGTATGCCTGGTAGCGATAACGGTATCCAGTAAAAAGTAGGTACCGAAGCCGCAACCGGCTGATATAAAATGTGTTGTACGTTTATACCTGAACGTTAGTGTGTCGGGAGTGAGTGTAGAGTCTACTTTCAGATAAAACCTACTGGTATCCGCTACCGGTGAGAGCTGAAAAAATACATTACTCAGTGGCTGAACCTTGTAGATAGAATCATGTCCCAGTGCGAATGCCGTTACTTTAGGCATGATCGTGTCCCGTACAATACCCGCACTATCGCGCTTGAAATTGATATGCAGATTTGTGCTCAACGTCTGGTCACATACCTTTGTTTCATTTTCGCAGGCAGCGATGCCAGCTAGTAATGAACCGATGAGTAATATTTGATAGATGCTTTTCATTCCTTGTTTACAGTTGGCAATATATTAAATTCCCAGTTCCTTTTTGAGAAATATGGCTGTATGACTGTCTTTGCAGGTACTTACCTTTTCAGGGGTACCAGTGCATAAGATATTACCACCGCCACCGCCGCCTTCTGGGCCCAGATCTACTATGTAGTCGGACATCTTGATCACATCCAGGTTATGTTCTATCACCAGTATCGTATTGCCGCGGTCTACCAGTTTATTCAGCACCTTTAACAGCAGCTGTATATCCTGGAAATGCAGCCCGGTAGTGGGTTCATCGAGGATGTAGATGGTTTTCCCGGTATCTTTCTTAGACAATTCAGTGGCCAGTTTTACCCTTTGGGCTTCTCCTCCTGATAAGGTGACTGCTGACTGTCCGAGGGTGATGTATCCCAAACCAACGTCCTGCAAGGTTTTTATCTTCCGGTAAATCCATGGTACCGGCTGAAAAAATTCTACGGCCTCATCTACTGTCATATCCAGCACATCGGAGATGCCCTTTCCTTTATAGCGGATTTCCAGTGTTTCGCGGTTGTAACGGCGACCGTTACACTTTTCGCAATGCACATATACATCCGGGAGGAAATTCATTTCTATTACACGCATACCACCGCCTTCACAAACGTCACAGCGGCCGGTTTTTACGTTGAAGGAGAAACGGCCGGCGTTGTAGCCCCTGATCTTGGCTTCCGGTACCGATGCAAAAAGGGTTCTTATATCTGTGAAAAAACCGCAGTAAGTAGCCGGATTGCTGCGGGGGGTGCGGCCTATGGGCGACTGATCAATTTCAATCACTTTATCAATAAACTCCAGTCCTTTGATGCTCTTGTAAGGCATGGGCACCATCTTGGAGTCGTAGGCATGTTTAGAAAGAATGGGGTACAGCGTTTCGTTGATCAGGGTAGATTTACCGCTGCCGGAAACGCCGGTTACGCAGATGAAAGTGCCCAGTGGCAGTTTCAGGTTTACATTCTTCAGGTTGTTGCCGGTAGCGCCTTTCAGCTCTAAGGAGTTGCCGTTGCCTTTGCGGCGTTCGGCAGGTATTTCTGTTGCCGTTTTACCATTGAGGTAGCCGGCAGTAGGTGTGTTAAGTTTCAGTATGGCTGCAGGTGTGCCTTGTGCAATGATCTGGCCACCGTGTTTACCGGCACCCGGACCAATATCCACCAGGTGATCTGCGTGGAGCATAATGTCTTTGTCATGCTCTACAACAATGACGGTGTTGCCCATTTCCTTGAGGTTGCGCAGTGCTGCAATCAGTTGCATGTTGTCGCGCTGATGCAGTCCTATGCTGGGCTCATCGAGGATATAAGTGATCCCCATCAGTTGTGATCCTATCTGGGTAGCCAGGCGGATACGCTGTGATTCGCCTCCGCTGAGGCTTCGCGTAGGGCGATTTAAGGTCAGGTAATTCAGGCCTACATTGAGGAGGAATCCCAGTCGCTCGCGTATTTCTTTCAGAATATCTTTCGCAATAGCGTTCTGTTTACTTTCCAGTCTGGTTTCTATATTTCCAAACCAGGCCAGGAGTTTATCGAGGTCCATGTTTCCGAGTTCGGAAATATTTTTCTCATCTATCTTAAAAAATAAACTTTCCTTTTTTAAACGTGCGCCGTTACATTCCGGACAGGTGCTGAGTTGCATAAAGCCTTCTGCCCAGCTGCGTACGTGATCGGATGAGGTATCGTTGAAATAACGGCGTACCATGTTTACCACACCTTCATATTCAGTGGCATATTCTGTGCTGCCACCTTCTTCATAGGCCATATCCACTTCCAGTTTACCGTTTTCATCGCCGAACAATAATACGTTCATTGCTTTTTGCGGGATACCGGAAATAGGCGCCGTTAAAGAGAATTTATATTTTTTAGCGAGTTGCTGCACCTGTTTAAAGGTGAAGGTATCGCGGGCTTCACCAAGAGGTTTCAGGCCACCTTCATTAATAGATATGTTATGGTCTGGGATCACCTCGTCCATATTGATCTGGTAGATGCTACCCAGTCCTTTACAGCGTGGGCAGGCACCATAGGGCGAGTTAAAGGAGAAGGTGTTGGGACTGGGTTCTTCATACGAAAGACCGGTTTCTTCACACATCAGCTGTTTGCTGTACTGGTTTACCTTGTTGGTATCGTGATCCATTACAAACAACAATCCTTTGCCCATGGTGAGGGCTTTTTGCACGCTCTGGCTAATGCGGGCACGGGCATCTTCCTGTACCTGGATGCGGTCTATCACCAGTTCAATATCGTGGATCTTGTAACGGTCTACCTGCATTCTTTCTTTCAGGTCCTGTACTTCTCCGTCCACGCGTACTTTGAGGTAGCCTTGTTTGCGTACCTGTTCAAACAGTTCCCGGTAGTGACCTTTACGACCACGCACCAATGGTGCCAGTATGACCAGTTTTTTCTTATTATAATTTTTGAAGAGATGTGCCAGTATTTCTTCTTCCGAGAAGCGCGTCATGCGCTTATTGGTATTGTAAGAATAGGCAGTACCGGCGCGTGCGTATAATAAACGCAGGAAGTCGTATATCTCTGTGATGGTGCCTACAGTAGAGCGTGGGTTTTTATTGGTGGTTTTTTGTTCTATAGAAATAACGGGAGACAGACCGGTGATTTTGTCCACATCAGGTCTTTCCATATCACCAATAAACTGTCGGGCATAAGCAGAAAAGCTTTCCATGTAACGGCGTTGTCCTTCCGCATAAATAGTATCAAAGGCCAGTGATGATTTACCACTTCCACTGATGCCGGTGATGACTACCAGTTTATTTTTGGGCAACTGCAGGTCCAGGTTTTTCAGGTTATGCTCCCGTGCGCCAAAGATGGCTATCTGTTCATCTGTCGGGGCTTGCGCGACGGAGGTTGCGGGTACATTCTCTTTTTTCTTTGCCATAATATTAAACTACTAAGCTACGGCATAATTGCGAAATACGGAAGGCTTTCGGCCTTTGTCTTTCCCAGGATTAGACTGATTATGCTGATTACCCTGATTTTATTTTTTTATTTAAAAAGATTAGCGAAGATTAAAGCGAGTATGTCCGCTCCGATCTTCGCTAATCTTTTTAAATCTTTATAAATCAAAATAAAATCAGGGTAATCAGCATAATCAGTCTAATCCTGGGAAAGACAAACGTTGCTTATTCCTTTTTTAGTTTGTTTTGTATTTCTTGAATATCACAATTGCGTTGTGACCACCGAAGCCAAAAGTATTGCTCATCGCAACATTTACAGTACGGTGTTGTGCTTTACCTAAAGTCAGGTTCAGGTTAGTTGGAATACCTTCGCCCAGTACAGTAGTGTTGATAGTAGGTGGAATGATATCTTCCTGTGTTGCTTTGATACATGCAATGGCTTCAATAGCACCGGCAGCACCTAACAGGTGACCTGTCATGGATTTGGTAGCGCTGATATTGAGTTTTTGTGCATGATCACCAAAGGCAGTTACGATCGCTTTCAGCTCACTCAGATCACCTACAGGTGTAGAAGTGGTGTGTGAATTGATGTAATCTACATCGGTCGTAGCAATTTCAGCATCTTCCAATGCCTGTTCCATGCCTAATCTTGCGCCCATGCCTTCCGGATGGGTAGCAGTGAGGTGGTAGGCATCGCAGGTCATAGCACCGCCAATCATTTCGCCGTAGATGGTAGCACCTCTGGCGATAGCGTGTTCGTATTCTTCCAGGATAATAGCACCTGCACCTTCGCCCATAACAAATCCATCACGGTCCACATCAAAAGGACGGGAAGCCGAGGTATGATCTTCATTGCGGGTAGATAATGCTTTTAACGCGTTGAATCCGGCAATACCTGCACGGGTAACGGGAGCTTCAGAACCACCGGCTACGATAGCATTGGCTTTACCAAGACGGATGTAGTTGAACGCATCTACCAGTGCACTTGTAGAAGAAGCACAGGCGGAAACAGTACAGAAGTTGACGCCCATGAAGCCATATTTCATAGCAATCTGGCCGGCAGCAATATCACAGATTAATTTAGGAATAAAGAACGGATTGAATTTAGGGACAAAGTTAGCTTGCGTAAATTCAACTATCTGTTCTTCGAACGTAAGCATCCCGCCATTGCCGGAAGCCCAGATCACGCCTATTTTAGTTTTATCAATACCTTCTTTATCTAAACCTGCATCAATAACGGCTTCCTGAGCAGCCACCATGGCGTACTGTGTGAAACAATCCATCTTGCGGGCTTCCTTCTTTTCCATATATTTTTCCACCTCAAACCCTTTAACCTCACAGGCGAACTTTGTTTTGAACTCTGTGGTGTCAAATTTAGTGATGGGACCGGCGCCACTCACGCCTGCCTTCATATTGTTCCAAAAAGTATTTACATCATTCCCGATAGGTGTTAATGCTCCCAAGCCGGTAACCACAACCCTTTTCAGTGTAACAGTACGCATATTTTTTACTTTAATAAAAAAAGTTAGAGCGCAAATTTAGTTAATCATTGTTATGATTAAGCATATTCATTAAGATAATATAATATAACTTTGAATGTTTTGCTTTGAAAAGCTGTGTGGAGGCTGTTTTTCGCGTTTTTCAGCTAACTATCTGACAGTTGTCTTTCCCAGGATCAGGCTGATTTTGATGATTATCCCGATTTCCATTTACTGATTTTAAAAAAGATGAGGGGAGATAAAGCAGATATACCCGCTCTTATCTCCCCTCATCTTTTTTAATCAAAAAAAATCAAAATCGGGGTAATCATCAAAATCAGCCTAATCCCGGGAAAGACAATTTTCAGCAGCTTGCTGCTGTTACCGGTGCGGGTACAGGCGCCAGCACAATTTTGCGGGTACGTTGCTTTAAGAAGGAAATAATTTCAGCATCTGTTTGGAAGCGGTCGCCGATGTTCACAAAATTTTTTGCGAGCAAATCATAACGCTTGGCCATCAGGTAGGCCCATACATGCAGAAAGTGGATGCCATCAAATACAATAGCATCGTTGGTAATGTACTCGTCCAGTGTCTGGCGGAAGTATACCGGGTGTTCTGTCCAGTGCATACTGGGTTTGACATGATGACTGATATGATAGCCATCATTCCAGCATTTATGGTTGTATTTAGTATTGATACAGGTGATACTGTTTTTATAAGAGTTTTCGGGTTCTTCTGTGCTGATAAAAGCATGTTGTGCCCAATTGCCTACCATCATGATTACGCGGGAGATGAGGAAAGGGAGAATGAACACCACGAAGGTGGCCGGGAAGTTGATAAATGATAAACCTACACAGGCAGCAATAAATACCAGCTCACCTCTTACCAGGCGTACAAATAGTTTATTACGTTTTTTACGGAGATGATAACGGGCCGTATCATATACGCCCAATGTCACGAAATTCCAGAGATATAGTGCAAAGTCGCGTGAAGAGTCGCGCTGATACCGCATCGTACTGCTATCATCTTCCGGCATATTATTTTCCGGATGGTGCATACCAATATGATGTGCATAGTAAGATTCCGGTGTTTGTCCAAACAATGGACCGATGGCCCAGGGGAGATAATGATTCCAGAATTGATATTTTTTTTCAAATAAAACGCGATGGCTTGTGCAATGCAGCATCAGACCAAAGGGTCCTTTAAATGTAAGGTTATTGAGGAACTGGTAAGCAATTGCGGCGCCCCACCAAAGCCAGTTATTTACACCCGGCAGGTACATAATGATGGCCAATGGCCAGAGGGTGAGGGTGATCTTAAATGTCAGGTATACAAAAGGCAGATCGCGCTCATCTCTGATCCATCCTTTAAAAAGGCGATCAAGAGCCGTTTCTTTTATTGGCTTTACAAAAACAGGATCAGTAAGCTGGGAAAGATGCTTCATACGCCAGTGTATATTAGTTACAACCAGTTGTGAACGGACAATGTGCTATAAGCATAAAACGCATGCTACAGAAATGTATTGCGTCGGTTATGTCGCTGACTGAAAGGTAACCATTTATTTCTTCTTAGTCAGTAATTACAGGTTATTTTGTAATTTCCATCCCCGGAACGCTGAGGAGAGCCAGTAATAATACGGGGTGCAGGAAAATCAAGCCAAAACCAATCATTATAAATGAAGAGACTAACCCTTAAAGATGTTGCGAAAATGGCCGGAGTGGCACCTTCTACAGTTTCATTCGTGTTGAATGGCAAGGGGAAGCAGATGCGTATCCGCGATGAAGTAGCCAGGAAGATTATGCAGGTAGTAGAGAAATCGGGCTATGAACCGCACCGCATGGCGGTGAACCTGCGTACGGGTCAGTCTAAAACCCTGGGACTTATTGTTGAAAGTATTTCCGGTAGTTTTTTTGCGAGCCTGGCAAAGACTATTGAAACCGAAGCAGAGCGGAGGGGCTACAATGTAGTTTATTGCAGTACAGAAAATAATGCACAGAAAGGCGGAGAGCTGATCCGCATGCTGGGCCGGCAGATGGTAGATGGTTACCTGATTACACCCGCACCCGGCATGGAAAAGGAAATTCAGCAGCTGTTACAACAACATAAGCCCGTGGTACTGATGGATAGCTACTTTCCGGCTATCAAAACCCCATATGTACTGATCAATAACTTTGATGGGGTACAGCAAGGCATGGAACATCTCATCAAAAAAGGACTCACAAAAATTGCTTTTGTAACGGTAGATGTGAAGCTGATACAGCTGGAAGAGCGGCTGCGTGGTTATGTAACAACGCTGAAAGACCACCGTATACCACTGAAAAAGAAACATGTACTGCACCTGAAATACCATAAACAACGGGAAGATTCCCTGAATGAGCTGCAGGAGTTTATAGAAAAGAACCCTGAGATTGATGCCGTCTTTTTTGCCACCAACTACCTGGGTATCCTCGGACTGGAAGTTATCGCCAGGCTTGGATTAAAGATGCCACAGGACCTGTCTGTGATCTGTTTTGATGATCATGACATCTTCCGGTTGTATCCACCCGGCATATCTGTAATAGAGCAACCGATTGAAGGTATTGCCAAAGCGGCCATAGATCTGTTGATGCATCAGCTGGACAAAAACAATGGTCCCATTAAAAAGCCCGCTATACAACTGCCTGGCAGGTTTATTTTAAGAGGGTCTGCATAAATCCGGTTTTCCCGTAGGGACAGCTGGTTTCAAAAAAACATTCAAATACTTGCAAATGATGGGAAAATATTTATACTTTTAGAATCAGCTTAGTGAGAGATAGTAAGAGAAAGGATTCTTAGAATCTTTTTTTTCGGTACCTATGCTAAATCGATTTTGTAAAATTTTCTTATATAAGCGTTTCTCGCAAAGGCGCAAAGCAGCAAAGGCGCAAAGGCGCAAAGGCGCAAAGAGATTTTGCTGAAAATATAAAAATATACCTTTGTGCCTTTGCTGCTTTGCGCCTTTGCGAGAAACTCCCTTTTTATTTTTTTATAATAGTAAATCATGAAAAAAGTTGGATTGTTAGCAGCAGCTTTATTATGCCTGCATGGTGCACAGAGCCAGACGGTGAATAAAGTAGCTGAACCAGCGGAATGGGTAAATACATTGATGGGCTCCGATTCAAAAATGAGCCTTTCTAACGGTAACACCTATCCTGCAATAGCCCTGCCCTGGGGAATGAATTTCTGGATGCCCCAAACCAATACCATGGGTAATGGCTGGGCCTATCAATACACCGCTGATAAAATCAGGGGATTTAAGCAAACGCACCAGCCCTCTCCGTGGATCAACGACTATGGCCAGTTTGCCGTTATGCCGGTAACAGGCGCTATCAAGTTTGACCAAAACAAACGTGCCAGCTGGTTTTCGCATAAATCAGAAATAGCTAAACCATATTATTATAGTGTATACCTCGCCGATCCGGATGTGACCACAGAAATCACACCTACGGAAAGAGCTGCACAACTGCGTTTCACCTATCCTGCTACGGATAGTGCATATATAGTGGTAGATGCTTTTGATAATGGGTCCTACATTAAAATATTACCGGAAGAAAAGAAGATCATTGGCTATACTACCAAAAACAGTGGTGGCGTACCATCCAACTTCAAAAATTATTTCATCATCACTTTTGATAAAGCCTTTACAGTAGCCAGTACCTGGCATGATTCCGTACTGGTAAACGGAAAGCTGGAACTACAGGCTAATCACACGGGCGCCATCGTAGGTTTTAAAACTAAAAAGGGTGAGCAGGTAGGTATCAAAACTGCGTCTTCCTTCATCAGCTTTGAACAGGCGGAATTAAACCTGCAACGCGAAATAGGAAAAGATGCGTTTGATGTAACCTGCAAAAAAGCAAAAGATATCTGGAATAAAGAACTCGGCAGATTGGCTGTGGAAGGTGGTTCTGTTGAACAGGTAAGCACTTTCTATTCTTCTTTGTATCGTGTAATGCTTTTCCCGCGCAAGTTCTATGAAATCAATGCAAAAAATGAAATAGTGCATTACAGTCCGTTCAATGGTCAAACATTGCCCGGTTATATGTTTACTGACAACGGTTTCTGGGATACTTTCCGCGCCGTGCATCCTTTCTTTACACTGATGTACCCATCCCTGAGTGCACATATTATGGAAGGTTTGTCCAACGCTTACAAAGAAAGCGGATGGTTGCCGGAGTGGGCCAGCCCCGGTCATCGTGACTGTATGGTGGGTTCTAACTCAGCATCTCTCATCGCTGATGCTTACTTAAAAGGCATACACGGATATGACATCAATAACCTGTACCAGGCTATTTTAAAGAATACCGAAAATGAAGGTCCACTCAGCTCTGTAGGCCGGTTGGGGGTAAAATATTACAACACATTGGGTTATGTACCTTATGATGTAGAAGTGAATGAAAACGCAGCACGTACGCTGGAATATGCCTACGATGATTTCACTATTTATCAACTGGCGAAAGCATTGAACCGTCCGAAAGAAGAGATTGCACGCTTTGAAAAACGTTCGCAGAACTACCGCAACCTCTTTGATCCGGAAACCAAACTGATGCGCGGCAAAAATAAGGATGGTAAATTCCAGACACCTTTTAATCCGTTTAAATGGGGCGATGCCTTTACCGAAGGAAACAGCTGGCACTATACCTGGTCTGTATTCCACGATGTACAAGGCTTGTCAACCTTAATGGGCGGCAAAGAAATGTTTACACAGATGCTGGATTCCGTTTTCAACATGCCACCGGTATTTGATGAAAGCTATTACGGAACAGTTATCCACGAAATACGCGAAATGCAGATCATGAACATGGGCCAGTATGCACACGGCAACCAGCCCATTCAACACATGATCTATTTATATAACTATGCGGGCCAGCCATGGAAAACACAATACTGGATACGCCAGGTAATGAGCCGTTTATACAAAGCCACTCCGGATGGATATTGTGGTGATGAAGATAACGGTCAAACCAGCGCGTGGTACGTATTTTCAGCCATGGGATTCTATCCTGTTTGTCCGGGTACACAACAATATGTGTTGGGTACACCGCTGTTTTCAAAACTCACTGTAACAATGGAAGACGGCAAGAAAATGGTGATTGATGCACCGGGCAACAGTGAAAAAAATCTGTATGTACAGAGCGCGTCTTTAAACGGACAAGCTTATTCGAAAAACTGGATCAGCCACCAGGAACTGCAAAAAGGCGGTCACCTGGTATTTAAAATGGGTGCTACTCCTGAGAAGTCAAGAGGAACGCAGCCTTCGGCTTATCCATATTCTTATTCTGCAGTCAATAAATAGAATAATAAATGGTCTCGTAAACGATTTCATTGTTCACTGAAATAATTCATCCCGACTCTTCGGGATGTACATTTATCTTACACAGGATTAGACTGATTAAGATGATTATACTGATTTTATTTTTCTGATTTTAGATGATTTAGCGAAGATAAAGCAAAGTTTATCTTCGCTAAATCATCTAAAAAAATCCAAAAAAATCAGTATAATCAGTCTAATCCCGGGAAAGACAAAAAATCTCTAAATCAACCACTATGAGAAAAATTCTTTTACCCATACTCTTCTTCTCTTCACTGTCGGTGTTTGCGCAGGAAAATGTACTGCAATATGTGAAACCGATTACCGGCACACAAAAGATGGGACACACGTATCCCGGCGCTACAGTACCTTTTGGAATGGTGCAACTCAGTCCGGATACAGATACGATCCCTTATGAAATGAATGGCAAGTATAATCCGGATGTGTATAAGTATTGCGCGGGTTATCAATATGAAGATAAAACCATTGTAGGTTTCAGTCACACGCATTTCAGTGGTACCGGTCACTCCGACCTGGGCGATTTTTTAATTATGCCTACTGTGGGCAACCTGCAACTAAACCCAGGTGCTGCTGATCACCCGGAGAGTGGCTACCGCTCCAGGTTTTCGCACAGTACAGAAGTGGCAGAACCGGCGTATTATAAAGTGAAACTCGAAGATGATAATATATTAGCTGAGCTCACCGCTACTAACCGCGTGGGTTTTCATCAATATACATTTCCGGGTACAGATCAGGCGCATATCATACTGGATATGATGTCCGGTATCTATAACTACGATAACAAAGACGTATGGACCTTCATCAGGGTAGAAAATGATACGCTGATCACCGGTTTCCGCCAAACTAACGGTTGGGCGCGTACGAGAATAGAATACTTTGCAATGGTTTTCTCTAAACCATTTGTGCAGTATGGTCACCAGAATTATGCAAAAGATGTGTACAAAGGCTTCTGGCGTAAGTTTGATCAGACAAAGAATTTTCCGGAGATGGCAGGTAAACAGATTCGCGCTTACTTCGATTTTAAAACATCTCCCGGAGAAAAAATTAAAATCAAATTTGCATTATCTCCTGTAAGTACCGTTGGTGCATTAAAAAATCTGCGTGCAGAAATTCCGGGATGGGACTTTGAACAGGTAAAGCAAGCCGGACAAGCGTTGTGGGCAAAAGAACTAAATAAAATACAGATAGCATCCACTAGTAAAGAAGAGAAAGAAAACTTCTATACAGCCATGTATCACGCCTTCATTAATCCTACTACCTACATGGATGTGGATGGCGCTTACCGCGGCCTGGATATGAATATTCATATCGCTGACGGATATACGAATTATACTACTTTCTCTTTATGGGATACCTACCGTGCACTGCATCCGCTGTTTAACGTGATACAGCCTAAACGCAATGCAGACATGATCCAATCTATGCTGAACCATTATGAACAAAGTGCACAGCATATGTTGCCTATATGGGCGCATTACGCTAATGAAAACTGGTGTATGATTGGTTATCATAGTGTGTCGGTGATTGCAGATGCTATCATGAAAGGCAACGCGCCTTTTGATGTGAATAAAGCATTGGATGCCTGTGTAACTACTGCGCGTCATCGTACTTACGATGGGCTGGGATATTACATGGACATGGGTTACATACCGGAAGACAAAAACGGTTCTTCCGTTTCCAAAACACTGGAATATGCTTACGACGACTGGTGTATTGCGCAGGTGGCTAAGAAATTAGGCAGAACAGACATCTATGATGAATTCATAAAACGCTCTACCAACTACAAAAACGTATATGATGACAGCACTGGATTTATGCGTCCCAGGCTGAATGACGGTACTTTCAAAGCCAGCTTTGATGCGTTGCAAACGCACGACCAGGGCTTCATTGAAGGTAATGCCTGGAACTACAGTTTGTATGTACCGCAATATCCAAATGAAATGATTGCGATGATGGGAGGCAAAAAACAATTCACTTCGCACCTGGATTCTTTATTTACCATGGAGCTGCCGGATAAATATTTTGCTGAAACAGAAGATATTACCCGCGATGGTATCATCGGTAATTATGTGCATGGTAATGAACCATCGCACCACGTAGCCTACCTGTATAACTGGACCGGCAATCCGTGGAAAACGCAGGAACGTGTGCGCATGATCCTGAAAAAAATGTATCATCCCGGTCCTGATGGCCTGGGGGGTAATGACGACTGCGGGCAGATGAGCGCCTGGTACATTTTCAGTACACTGGGCTTCTATCCTGTTTGTCCGGGTGCTGACGAGTACGCGTTGGGCAGCCCCGCTATTGATAAAGCCACTATGCAGTTGGAGAATGGAAAAACATTTGTGGTAGATGTAAAAAATCAGGGAGATAAAAATGTGTATGTACAAAAAGTATTATTGAATGGTTCGCCGCTTAACCGTTTGTACATTACACATGAGGATATTATGAATGGCGGCACACTTACTTTTTATATGAGTGCAAAACCTAAGAAGTAGTTTTTCATGTGAATGTTTGTATATAAAAAGAAAGGCCCGGGCGCATTGTAGTGCCCGGGCCTTTCTTTTATATCTATCGTTATTTATCCGCGTAAAGTAAACGAAAGGATACCTAACGGTACTTTCTGTGTAGCGTCTGTAGCCTTGAAGCGGAAATAAAGGTTATGTTTCTTTCCGTCAGCAATTGGTGCGAAGTTGAAATTGACCTTGTTGGCTGTCTTAGGGGCAGCACCCGGTCCAATGGTTACTTCACCCAAACGGGTTCCGTTAGCATCATCCGCAAAGGCTTCTACTATGTAGCCCTGTTGCGGTGTTTCCTGAACCATGTAGGTGAGTTCTACACCACTTACGCCGGTGAGATCGAGCTTGTTATAACTTGCCCAACCTTCGGTGGTAGCAGGGATGAGGAACTTCATGCCATCTGCCTGGAATACTGATACACCATCTGCTTTGCTGTAATCAGCTGCTGATAATACAGGGCTGATCAGTTCAACAGTAGCTGTACCGGTGATTGGCTTAATGCCGGGTGCACCTTTATCTGTATAGCTGGCCAGCATAAACAGTACGCCATTGTCTTTCGGCTCATTACCCATAGTTGGGTTAATGCTGCCGGTAAGTGGCAATGAAATTACTTTTGGCACACCACCACCGACAGAATAGATGTATTCCACCAGTTGTTTTGCTTCACCTACAGAGAGTGTAGGGTGTGCAGCCATCGCCGTTTCACCCCAAACACCGCCACCACCATTGATGATCTTTTTAGCCAATACATCCGGTGCGGCAGGATCGTTTTTATACTTTTCTGCTACCTGTTTAAAGGATGGTCCTATTGATTTTTCATCAGGTTTATGACAGGTTTTACAGTCGGAAACTTCCATGATGTTTTTACCTGCAATAGCACCGGTGATAATCTGATGACCCTGTGGAGCAGCAGCTTTATCGCGGCCCTGCACGTAATCGGCTTTTACAAAGATGTTGTTTACATCCAGCTTACCATCAGCGGAGTTACCATCTTCTTTATCACTAACGTTAACGGTATAACTGATTTGTTTGCCAGGGAAGTAGAACATTTTGTTTCCGGCAATATCAATCTTTACTTCCGGTGTTTCATTACCAGCATACAATTCTATTGACTTACTCTTTGTTTTAGCGCCCTTATCATCTGCTACTTCTACATATGCCTGGTATTCACCTGCAGTTGTATAGGTATATTCCACAGACGGTTCAGTGGTTTCTTTCTTATTACCATTACCAAAATTCCAGAGGTAGGTGAGTTTATCGCCATCAGGATCTACAGAACCTTCTGCTGTTAATTTCACTTTAAAGGGCAATCCGCCGGTAAGACGATCTACGTGGATGTTGGCTCTGGGAGCACGGTTACCACCGTTGTAATCGATGCGTGAAAGTGCTGCATCCACATTTTTGCTGAACCAGCCATTACCATACTCCAGTACATAGAGACGGCCATCAGGGCCCATTTCCATGTCGATAGGCGCATTCAGTTTAGTGGTTGGCATGAACTTTTCCATTTTGGAGAAGTTCGCGTCTTTATCAAGCGTTACTGCCATAATCCAGCCGCGCATCCAATCATAAATAAACAGTTTACCATTATAATAATCCGGGAAACGTGTTTCTTTCGGATAGAATTCGCTGTAGTAAACAGGGCCAGCTTCTGCATTACGGCCACCGCTACCTACAATCGGAAATTCTTCTGATTTGCCATATGGATACCAGATCATAGCCGGAACAGCCGGAGGCAATTCTTTTAAACCGGTATTGTTGCGTGAATTATTAATGGGCTTCAGCGGATCATATGCAGGGCCGCTTTCGCCGTTTTCATAATTATAGGCATGATAGGGTTTGTTGTTGGCGATGAACATCGGATAGCCATAGTTACCGGCTTTTTTAGCCTGGTTAACTTCATCATAACCACGAGGTCCACGGGTAGAGTCGTCGTTGTTGGCGTCCGGTCCTACTTCTCCCCAATACACATATCCTGTTTTTCTATCCAGAGAAATACGATACGGGTTACGGGTACCCATTGCAAAAATTTCAGGACGTGTACCTTTGGTGCCTTTAGGGAAGAGATTTCCTTCAGGAATAGTGTAAGAGCCATCTTCCTGTACTTTTATACGCAGGATCTTTCCGCGCAGATCGTTGGTGTTAGCGGAAGTACGGCGGCCATCATACTGCAGGTGACCGGGACGGTCATCTGTAGGACCATAACCTTTACTTACATATTTCTGTCCTGGTTCATCAAATGGTGTGGAGTTGTCACCGGTAGAAACATACAGCAGTTTATCCGGCCCAAATGCAACGGAGCCACCGGTATGGCAGCAGATATCACGTTGAGAATAAAACTGGATGATCACTTTTTCAGATGACATATCCAGTTTATTATTTTCAAATTTGAAACGTGATAAACGATTTACCGAAGTATCTATCGGTGAATACATAGCGTAGATGTAGTGATTGTCTTTGAAGTCGGGGTCCGCTGCTAATCCGAGGAACCCTTCTTCCGCATTCACATTGGGCACATTTGTTTTATAATATACTTTCAGGAAACCCACCTGTGATATTTTTTTCTCCGCCTGGTTATAGAGCAACAATTCGCCACGGCGCTGTGCTACAAGGATATCCAGGTTAGGGAGGATCGTCATTTCTGTTGGTTCAAAGAACTCTCCGGAAGTGAGTACATTTTTAGTGAAACGATCTTCATCAGGTACACGGAGTGTTTTAGCCTGGCTATAATCCAGTACCTGGTTTTTACCGATAGCATATTGAATACCACCCAGGAGGTGTTTCAGGAATAAAGTGTCAGTGTAACACTCTTCTGTATGTCCAAGCGCAGTGTAAAAAGAGCGGCCACCATCATAATCGTGATACCAGCTGATAGGATGGTTGCCCATATTACCGCCCTCGTAGGACTTTTCATCTACTTTCAACAGTGTGGTTACAGTTGTATCCAGTTTTTTGAAATTGTACCATTCGTCGGTATGCTCCCATTTTTCTGGTAAACCAACTGTTGCAGGGAATGATTTATTAACTACTTCCACTATTGCTTTATGCACACCGGGAGGATGACTCTGGAAATAAGCACCAGCGAGGTGATTGTACCAGCCCCACTCATATTCCGTGTCGGTAGCAGCGTGTATGCCTGCAAAGCCGCCGCCGGCCTGGATGTATCTTTCAAAGTCTGCTTCCTGGTAATTATTGAGTACATCACCGGTTGTATTCAGGAAGATGACCGCGGAATATTGCTGGAGGGTATCTTCATTAAACTTGTTGGCATTTTCTGTGGTATCTACCTCAAATCCGTTTTCTTTACCGAGCTTTTGAATAGCTGCAATGCCCACTGGTATTGACGAGTGGCGGAAGGCGGTGGTTTTGGTAAATACCAGCACTTTTGGTTTACCCGGGCGTGATTTTTTGCAACCCGCAAAACCTACCAGCGCAAGTAATAAGATGATTTTAATAGCGTGTTTCATTGTTGCGAATTAGTTTTTGGGTTTCCAGTTGCCGATGGCATATTCAATGCCACCTAACAAATGTTTAAGGTATACGGGATCCTGATAAGATTCTTTGATATGCCCCATTTCTGTATAAAAGGCACGGCCGCCTTCAAAATCGTGGTACCAGCACATAGGATGGTTATCGCCGTTTTTACCGCCTGTATAGCTGGATTCATCAATTTTGATCAGCACATGTACATCCGGGTTCAGGTCTTTGAAATTGTACCATTCATCTTTGCGTATCCATTCATCCGGGAGGTCTTTGGTAGCAGGATGATTATGGTCTACTACTTTCAAAGTAGCCTGTTGCTGTTGCGGATGGCTGAGGAACCATGCACCGGCGAGTTTGTTATACCATGGCCAGTCGTATTCCGTATCTGTAGCTGAGTGAATACCCATCCAGGCGCCACCTTTGTGGATATAGTCCTGGAAAGCTACCTGTTGTGTGCTATCCAGCACATCGCCGGTAGTACAGCTGAAAATAACAGCTGCATATTTTTTCAGGTTGGAAGGCGTAAAAGCGCTGGCATCTTCTGTAGTATCTACACCAAAGCCATTTTCTTTACCCAGTTCAATGATCGCTATTTTAGCAGCGGGAATACAATCATGTCGGAAGCCCATTGTTTTGGAAAATACCAATACCCGCTTGGGTTTGGGTTTGTGCTTAGCCTGCACGGACATCGTGCCGGCAAGGAGCAGCAGTGTAATAAAAGCGGTGAATGTTTTCATCGTGTATACGTGGGAGTTAGAAATGACTAAATTGATAATTACGAATTTGGCAGCAAGCTGCCGAAATTTTCTTTCCCAGGATTTTGATGATTAACCGTGATTTTTCTGATTAAATCTTATTTTAAAAATTAAAAAAATCAGTACAATCATGATTAATCATCAAAATCCTGGGAAAGAAAATTTCGGTAGCTTGCTGCCAAGTATATAATTTCCTCTGCGTTAAAATTACAACACGCGGATTTTAATATTGCGGTACCAAACATCGTTACCATGATCCTGCAGCGCTATATGGCCTTTGGGATATTTACCGAATCCTTTCCAGTCTTTGAATTTACTACCAGCAACCAGTGCATCCCATTCAGGAGTACCCATGGTAGTTTCAGCAGTTTTTACGCCATTGAGCCAGAGGGTCAGGTGACCATCTTTTTTTACGATTTTGGCGGTATTCCACTGACCTACCGGTTTTGCTGCTCTTTTAGGAGCTTTGATCAGGTCGTATAAATCGCCGGCATTGTGTTTAGGGATTTTACCATCCGGATGTTTATCATCATCCAGTACCTGCATTTCAGGGCCGGTCTGGTAGGTTGCTCCGAAGGCAGGATCTTCGTGTACACCGAATATCACACCACTGTTGCCACCTTCTGAAATTTTCCAGTCGATGCTCAGTTCGTAGTTTTCATATTCGTCGTTGGTAACGAGATCGCCGCCTGGTGCGCCGCTCTTTTTGGCTGCCTGGTCCAGGCCAATGGCGCCATTAGATGCGCTCCATGCCGGGCTGGCAGTGGTTTTCAGGTAAGTATGCCAGCCAGTGGTAGAAGTGCCGTCGAACAGCAGTTGCCATCCTTCTTTCTTCTCTTTAGCAGACAGGCTATTTAATTTCTGGGCTTTCACAGCAGAGGTTCCGATAACGGCACCAAGCAGGAGTGCTCCCATGATTATTTTTTTCATTCTTACTAATTGTGTTTATGATAGAATAGAAAATTACTTGCCGGATAATGACAAAATATAACTCACCATTTCTTTTGCATCTTCTTTAGATACATTAGAATGCGGCAGCATGGCTACATCGCCCCAGTTGCCGGAACCACCTTTGATTACTTTATCAGCCAGCTTATCCACATTTTCCGGTGTGTTAGGATATTTAGCTGCAATATCTTTTAACGCAGGTCCTACCACTTTCATTTCTTCTTTATGGCATGTTTTGCAATCACTTTGTGCCATCAGGTTTTCGCCTTTGCTGACAGGTTTGCCGGCATTTGGAGAAACCATGGAATTATCTGCTGCTGGGCTTTCATGAGTGCTGTCACTCGCTTTCTGATCCTGTTTTTTTTCACCTCCGCAAGCTGCAAAGAACAAAGCACTTAATACGAGCGGCGCCAGATATCTCTTTCTCATAATTTGATTGTTGATTTTTTTATTAATGATAGTTGATCGTACTTTTTTGTTGAGGAAGATGATGATTATTTTTACTGAAATGATGCATCAATCCTGTTTTAAATACCTAATACACGTTTGTTGAAAGCCTCGTCAGTGCCTGCTCCGGCGAAATCATCAAATGCTTTTTCTGTTACACGGATGATATGATCCTTGATAAAAGGTGCACCTTCTTTTGCACCATCTTCCGGATGTTTAATACAACATTCCCATTCCATTACTGCCCATCCCGTAAAATTGTATTGTGTGAGTTTGCTGAAGATGGATTTGAAATCTACCTGTCCGTCGCCGAGAGAGCGGAACCTGCCCGGGCGGTCAATCCACCCCTGGTAGCCGCCATATACGCCGGAACGACCAGTAGGATTAAATTCAGCGTCTTTTACGTGAAAAGCTTTTATTCTTTCGTGGTAGATATCGATGTACTCCAGGTAATCGAGGCATTGCAATACGAAATGACTTGGATCATAGAGCAGATTAGCACGTGAGTGATTGCCTGTGGCTTCGAGGAAACGTTCGTAGCTCGCACCATCATGGAGGTCTTCACCCGGATGGATCTCGTAGCATACATCTACACCGTTTGCATCAAATTCGTTGAGGATAGGTAACCAGCGTTTTGCCAGTTCTGCAAAACCTGCTTCTACCAGTCCCGCCGGACGTTGCGGCCACGGATACATGGCTGGCGCCCACAGCAGCGCACCGCTGAAAGTGGCGTGTGCATTGAGTCCCAGGTTACGGCTTGCTTTAGCAGCATATTTCAGCTGATTAACTGCCCACTCCGTACGTGCGTTGATGTTATGATGATATTGTGCCGGCGCAAAGCCGTCGAACATTTCTGTAAATGCCGGATTTACAGCAACCAGCTGCCCTTGTAAGTGGGTGCTCAGTTCTGTAATTTCCATCCCTGCCGCGTTCACAATGCCTTTGATTTCATCTGCGTAGGTTTTGCTTTCGGCAGCCTTTTGGAGGTCAATCAGGCGCGTATCCCAGGAAGGGATCTGTACTCCTTTAAACCCTATGGAAGCTGCCCATTCGCAGATGGATTTCAGGTTATTAAAAGGCGCTTCATCTCCCATGAACTGCGCCAGAAATATACCAGGCCCTTTTATCGTTTTCATATAGTCGTTCTAGTGATGAAGGTTACTAAATCTCAAAGGTGGTCCATTTAGCTTCGCTTTGCGAAGAACGTACTACGTTATCGATAAACGCCATACCACGTACGCCTTCTTCTGTGCCGGGGAAATCCAGGGATTCGGGAGAAGGTTGTACCCCATCTATTTTTGCTGATAATGTTTGGGCAAAATTACGGTACAGGTTACCGAATGCTTCCAGGTATCCTTCCGGATGACCACCCGGTGTGCGGGTATTATGCGTCATGTAGCCGGACTGGAAACTGTAGCCACCACCTGCGCGGTAGATCTCTGTTGGTTTATCCAGCCATTTTACCAGCAGTGTATTAGGTTCGTGCTGTGCCCATTCCAGGCCGCCTTTTTCTCCGTATACCCTGATCTTTAAAGCATTTTCTTCGCCGGCAGCTACCTGTGATGCCATCAGCACACCTGCAGCGCCGTTATCGAAACGCAGCAGTACTGCACCATCATCATCCAGTGCACGACCGGGTACCATGATGTTCAGATCGGCACACAGCTTTTCAATTTTAGCACCGCTGATATATTCTGCCAGGTTTGCTGCGTGGGTACCAATGTCGCCCATACAGCCACTTTTACCTGATTTTTTTGGATCTGTTCTCCAGGCTGCCTGTGCATTGCCTTCGCGCTCACTCAGTCTGCTGAGCCAGCCCTGTGGATATTCTACCCATACCTTACGGATTTTTCCAAGTACGCCATCTTTTACCATCTGACGTGCCTGTTTCACCATCGGGTAACCGGTGTAGGTATGTGTGAGCAACAGGATTAAACCGGTGGCTTCCACTTTTGCTTTTAATAATTTGGCTTCTTCCAGGGAAAAAGTGATCGGTTTTTCTACTACCACATTGAAACCCAGGTCCAGCGCCATCATAGCGGGTTCGAAGTGGGCGAAGTTAGGCGTAACGATGGTCACGAAGTCCAGTCGTTTATCTGCCGGCATAATCGCTTCTTTTTCCAACATGGTTTTGAAATCGGTGTAGGTGCGTTCCGGATCCAGGAACAACATCTTACCTGATTCAATAGCAATTTCGTTATTGATACTGAGTGCACCGGCAGCCAGTTCAATCAGTCCGTCCATATTAGCGGCAATACGGTGAATTGCGCCAATGAAGGCATCTTTACCGCCTCCTATCATTCCCATTCTTAGTTTCCGTGTCATATTTACAATTATCGTTTAATTATACTATTTGAACCTGTGCTTTTTTACGGCTGCGCATGTAAAGGAAAAGACCTGCAAATGCAACAATCAGTATGATAGGTATAATAAGTGTGACTTTAATAATTTCAGGACCTGCTACAGCTGTTGCCTGGGTGAATGCAGTGGCTTCTGCTGTGCCGGCTCCTGCAGAGCGATAGGCATCCAGTGAAGCACCGGCTGGGAGCTGTTTTCCAATGATGCTATCATAGAAACCACCCATAAAAAACATGTATACAGATACCGCTAACATACCGGCACCGCCCACCAGGTTCATGCCCAATGCACCGGATTCAGGAATGTTTTCAGACACAAATCCGAGCATGGTAGGCCAGAAATAAGTAACGCCGATACCAAAAATAAAGGCCGCTACAAAGATCATATCACCGGATACATGGGAAAGTAAATATAAGCCCAAAGCAGAAAATATAGCAGATAAAAGCAAAACGCCAGTGGGCGATATTTTATGCACTACCGGTCCGGCAATACCCCTGCCCAATGTTTGTACACCGGCTGTTAATGCCAGGATGAGGATAGCATTTTCCGTTACATTCTTTAACAGTACGTCAATCCATTGGCCGGTAAAGAGTTCTGTGATGGCTGTACCAAACATGAGGATGAATATCACAATAAACAAAGGGTTTAATAGTGATTTATACATCTGGGAAGAAGAAACCCCGGACGCTACTCTTTCGGTAACAGGGAAATCAAGTTTCAGGAAGAGGTAACCATAAATTAATGTAGGAATGATCATGGTGCCTACCTGCAGCTGCCAGCTAAGATGAAGTTTGGAAAGCAGGAACACCAGCAGGGTACCCACTACAATACCACCCGGGAACCATAAGTGGAAGTGGTTTAGTTTGGTGGTTTTGTCGGTAGGGAAAATGGTGGCTACCAGTGGATTACAAGCCGCTTCCACGGTGCCGTTTGCCATACCGATAAACAGGGTAGAGATGAACAGCGTCCAGAAGCCGGTAGCGAAGATGGTCAGCACTATCCCCAGTAAATGGAGGATGAAAGCTGCCAGCAATAACCGTTTCATGCCTATTACATCTACCACAAAACCTCCTATTACAACTGCCAGCGGGAAGCCCCAGAAAGCAGTACCGGTAATAATGCCCAATTGTTTCGCATCCAGATGGAATTCAACGCCAAGGCCGCCTAAGATGCCTGCGCGGATACCAAATGATAACGACGTTACCAGGAGTGCCATACAACTGGCTACAAATAATTTCTGTGGCTGAATTGCCTTTGCCATAAACGTGGAGATTTGTGTAAAAGTTGAACACCTATATTAAACCTTTAAATTTATAAAAAGTATTTACATATTTCCATCTTTTTGTATGGGCGATCCCCAATTTTCCTGAAAAATCTCTTTTTGCGCTGTAATTGACTGTCTTAGCCGGCATGTAGGCAATAGCAGACCTGTCTGGGCGGCAAAATTTTATGATAAACGGTTGCTGAAGAAATGTGGCCGGAGGTAAAGTAAAGGCGGTTATACCAGTTGGCCGGTCAATAAAATGGCTATGCCTGCGACTGATGATGTGTTGCAAATCAGCAAAACATCATCAGTTGCAGGCATAGCCTGTCTCTCATTTTATAATGTTATAAAATGATCATCTTTCTCAGGGCGCCTTTTTGTAGGCAATGTCATTGATCTTTCCGAATCCGCCGAATACCTTGCTGTAAGTATTCCCCTGAAAGTCGCCGGTAGCAGCAATCGGGAAGTAATATACTTTTCCTTCACCAGATTCAGAGGTGGCTACTGCGAGTGTACGATAATCCGATGTGAGCAGTTTCATACACCGTACATCTGTTCCTGCAGCGAAGGAATAAACCAGTCGTGCTTTCCCTGCCAGAATATCATACAGGTATAATTTGTTGCCGCTGGCGTAATACAAATGGGGCAGCAATGCAGACATCCTAAAAATGCCGGCAGTACTCATTCCCGGCGCTGTTGATACTGTGTCAACTGCGGTCGGAGTGCTGTATGGGCCAGCATTTGAAAACGAATAAATAAATAACGAATCATTTTTGTTATTCCTGAACAGGCAGTACGTCTGGTCACTTCTCGGACCGCCTTCGGCATACTGTAAATGTTTACCCACATTATTCATATTAAAAGCATCTCCGGGCTGTGCATTGCTAAAATCAATCAGATCAAATGAGTAAGGATCCTGACCCAGGAAGCGCTGTGAAATAGTATCATATAATGTAGGCCCAAAAATAGATGACATATCAAAAGGTGCCATATAGTAGTTACCAACAGGTGCCAGGCTAAACTTATAGGGAGGGGGTACCATTACCGATAACCCATATGGTTTTCCGTCATTAATCATTGCCTCTCCACCATTAAATGTCATGTATATCTGGGGTTTGGGAGCCGGTGCTATAAAGAACCAATCCTTGAAGCTGGCAAAGGCCATAAAGGTAGAATAGTCTACCTGGGTACCAGAGAGAGGTGAAAGGAAATAAATATTTTGCGCTCCTCTTCTGTTGGTTACATACACATGATGTGTTCCGGCAGGCAATGGTAATTTGGGATTGGCTTTGGAGTATATATGGTGAAATACGGAATCTACCGGTGTAATGATGGATACATCTGCATTTGTATTACCATCTTCTAATACCAGCCATCCTTCATTCAGCGCACTTACTACTCTGATGCTCAGTTTTTTTGTGGTAGTAACGCCTGTTTTTTTATCTGTTATAAACAGATTCAGTACGTAAGCGCCAGGACCTTCTGAAATTAAGGCATTCAGATTACGGGTAGTGTCCAGCGTGCGCCTGGTAAGCGGCACTCCGTTATCCGGGTACATCACCCATTCATACGATAAACCTGCTGCATCAGGTATGGTTTGCAGTACGCTGGTATTGATATGTAGCGTGTCAAACTGGAATACAGTTATTGTGCTGTCAGTAAGACCTGTTGTTATTTTATTTATATCATGATACTGATAATTTCCTTTGTCTTTATAACAACCTGTGAATAACAGCCAACAGGTGGTTAGCAGGAATACCGGTAGTATTATTATACGCATAAATCTGTTTTGTAGAGAAGAAATAAATTAGGCTAGTCAAAAGAAACCTGGTCTCCGTTTTCATCGATCAGTGGGCCATTGGCGGCTTCATATTCGGCCAGTTTCTGTTTGCAGAGCGTACTGTAAACAGAAAAAACACCATAAGGCATATCGGTAGAAAATGTGGCAATGCCGGTAGTCTGAATGACAAATTTATATTTAGTGGCACTGTAACTACCAAAAAAGTATACCAGCCAGGTATCCCAGTTAGCGGGCTTTGTGAGGTAATCATTTAGTTTGATAAGATATCTGACAGTGCCACCGGCTACTACAGAACTGCCTTTGGAATTGGGTACACCGGGTAAGAAATCTTTAGAAGGTTCCACTTCCAGTAATAAGCGCAATGTCTGTTTTTTCATGGTGGTGGTACGCTTGATCACTACCGGCAGATTGGCCGTATAAGCACCTGCCGGGATCTGATAAGGAAGCAGGGTATAGTCAGTACCGGCAGTAGCAGTAGTGCTGTCTGCCACTGCTTTGAGTATAACTTCCCTGTCTTGTGCGGCAGCCATGCCGATGATACGTACCGGTATTTTTATCGTATCCATCATTACAGAATCCGGATGAATGGCAAAGGAATAGATAACGCTATCCGTATTAAGTGCATAAGGAGCTTTATAGATATACACCATTGCGGGTGCCTGGAAAGCGAGCGGGTTGCTTTTTTTGCAGGCGGGTAAGCAATAACATGCCGGTAAAAGAAATAGCCAGATATATTTACGTAATTGTTTCATTGCAGGTAGTTTAGTAATTAACGATTTCCAAATTCTGTTTCATTGTCCGGTAATGGAAAGATATATACCGCATCGCTGGTCAATATTGAGCTACCATCTATTTTTGGGGCATTTAATCTTTTGAAATAATAAAACAACTGGCCTTCTGCATAAAATTCTTTTTTGTATTCTTTCAATATGGCTGTCTGCAAATTGGCTGCTGAGATATTAAGCGGTAGTGCAACAAGGCCACGATGCGCACGTACTTCATTCAGATAAGCTACTCCATCTGCAGGCAGCGTTGCGCATTCTGCAGCGATGTAATACATTTCAGATAACCTGATCACAGGTACATTATTGAGAAGATAAGGTGTGTTGATATTATCAATAGTATATTTAGCAGTTGCAAATGCACCGGCATTAGCATTAAACTGGTAGTTGAAGCGAATGTCAGAACTACCGCCGGCGGCGGTTTCATATAATGTGTTGAGTGCTTTACTGGTTACAGACAATGGCGGTGCACCTGTGCTGGTAGTTGTAAAGTATTCATCTGAATATGCTTTCATTTTATACACATTCAATGCAAACAGTTGTTCCCTGGCATAAGCGCGATCGCGATTATAACTGGCTGATGCGGCAGGACCAGTAACAAACGGGAAATTACTTTGATGATTGTTGATTACTTCCAGCGCAGCTGCCAGTGCATTTATTTTATCATTCCCATAAAGCAGGATACGTGCTTCCAGCCCTTTTACTGCCCAGTAATTGATATGATTCCTGGTGAAGGATTGAAACGGATCCGTGTTATAATCTTCTCTGATTATTTTATCCGCTGCCAACAATCCTTCTGCTGCCCGGAGGTCGTTTAAGCAGCTGTCAATTACATTTTGCACTGTCAGCAAAGGCGTTACTTTCACACCAAAACCGGTAACATATGGGATCGCTTTTCTCTGGGCATCTACTATAGGAGCTGCACCAAACATGCGTAACAGATCAAAATGGAGCAATGCCCGTAAACCTAATGCCTCGCCTTTTATCCGGCCATAGTTATTACCTGAAAACAGCTCTTTTTTGCCATCAATAATGGTGAGTATGTTATTTACATTGCCGATAGCACCATACATATTGGTCCATATACTGGCAATGGTACCTTTTGTTCCGTCATTGAGGTAATTATAAATGGCTGTCTGGTAGAAAGGACTGGTGCTGTTTGTTACATTGTAACGTTGCCCCAATACATCCATAAAAGACATGGTGAGTGTTTGTCCATATAAGGGGGCATCGGACAGTTGGATATAAGTACCGGTGATGGCATCTTTAAACCCTTGTTCATCCTTTAGCATTTCGCTTTCCCTCACCTGGGTTTTAGGACTTACGTCCAGCCATTTTTTGCAGCCACTGGAAGCTGTTAAGCATCCTGCCAGTAGGGTGAATAAAATATATTTAGCTTTCATTGTTTGTTTATTTGCTGATTAAAAGGAAGTACTGATATTCATCGTGAAGTTGCGTGCGAAAGGATAATCCAGTCCGCGCTCAATGGTAATAGACGACCAGCGTGCAATGTCATTGGCAATAAAACCTATACGTGTATTCTGTAACTTCCATTTTCGTGTATACTTTTCCGGTAGAACATAGGTCAATGAGACACTTTGGAGGTTCACGAAATTGTTTACCTGTACAAAGCGCGAAGTTGCATTGGTGGCGTTGTAGATAGGGTATCCGGCTTCGCTGATCAGTCCTTTGAAGAAGGTTTGGTCACCAGGCTGTTTCCATCTTCCCAACAATACTCTTTCATCTACCTGGTAGTGAAGGTCTGCATTCTCTACACGGTCGGCCAGTGTCTGATTATACATTTGTCCTTTGTACTGGTAGTTGAAATATATGCCCAGTGTGATGCCTTTATAGGTAGTATTTGATCCGAAGTTGCCCTGTAAGGAAGGAATCACATCGCCTACTACTACTTTATCATTCGCACTCCAGTCGTAGGTAAGTGTACCATCTTTTTTAATATATAATTCTCTTCCTGTAGAAGGATCTATGCCTTTGGAACGTACGGCCCATATAGCATTGGGACTTTGCCCTTCTTCAAAGCGGAGCTGTGGGGATGTTTGCTGACCTGCATCATTTTTATCATTCAACTTTTTGAGGGAATTGGAAATATGTTTGATATAAGTGTTGTTATGCAATCCATTTACAAAGAAGCTCCAGTAGATGCCCTTTGTATCCTGCTTGATGGCAAAGTAAGTAGCATTGAATTCATATCCGGTATTTTCCAGTTCTCCCACGTTTTGTTTATAGCTGGTTACACCTGAGGATGGAGGAGTATTAACATCCAGTATCAGGCTGTTGGTATTTTCTCTGTAAAGATCGAAGCGCATTACCAAACGGCTATGGAACATATTGAGATCTACACCGAGGTTTTTCTTCAGCGTTTGCTGCCATTGTAAATCGGTATTGCCATAGCCCATCAGGGAAGCTCCTACCTGGCCACGATAGCTTTGATCAGTATAATAACCGTAAGTAGTAATACCCATGTACGGAGGGAAATTATTACTTCCGGTAGTGCCGATAGTAGCGCGGATACGCAGGAGGTCAATCTGTTTTTTAGTGAATTTCAGGAATTTTTCTTTGGATAAATTCCACCCGGCGCCTGCACTCCAGAAGGGTGCAAATCTTTTATTGATACCAAATTGCGAAGAACCATCGGCGCTTACACCAAAGTCAGCGGAATAACGGTTATCATAACTATAGTTGAAATTTGTGAAGCCGGAAATACGCCTGGTTACATTGGAACTGCCATCAGGACGGGTATTAGGAGCATACCCATTTCCAAACTGCAACTGATCCAGCCGGTCTGTAGGGAATCCGATCACCTGGATGCTGGTAGCATCGCTGGATGTTTGTGCAGAGCTGATGCTGGTTGTATTAAAAAATATATGGCGGCCTGTTTGCTTTGTATAGTCAAGGTTCAAACTGCCATCAAAGGAAAGGAACTTATTATTGCCCCTTGTATAACTTCCTTTTTTGGTAAAATCAGTTTCAGCAAGAAAAGAAGTATGGTTAGCCGGAAGAAACAGACTGCTTTCATCTGTTTGTTTAGTAATGGCAAGGCGGCCACTCAGCCTGAAACCTTTACCCATATTCCATTCCGCCATGGATTGATTCATGATGTTTGTATACTCACTGTTATTGATGGTATGCAAAGTGGAATTATAGAGTGGATTGGTATAGATATAATCCTGGTATGATAGTGGGTCGGTATAGGATTCCAGTATTGGTTTTATCTTTCCACTTGAATCGTAGGGTGTCCAATACTGGTTTAACCGGCTATACTCGCTGAAATTGCCATAGTTGGAATTATTAGCTTTGTTATAATTGACAGACAGCACGTTTTTAAATAAGAAACCTTTGAAACGATAACTGAGGTTCATGTCTACATTGTAATTATTACGATTACTGTTTTTCATGACACCTGCTTCATTGTTATAGCCCAGGTTCAGTCCATACCGGATGTATTGGTCGCCGCCTTCCAGGTAGAGGGAATGTCTTTGTCCGGTGCCTGTTCTCACAGGTTGTGCCAGCCAGTAGGTGTTAACGCCACGTTCTACAGCTGCTTTGCGTGAGGCATATAATTGCCTGTAAAACGCATCTGCATCTGGTCTGATGCCTGTGCTATATTGACTGTACAAGCCTGCCAGTCTTTCCACTTCAAGTTTATCGCTTGCATTCAGCAGGTGGTATACCGTAAGATCCGGTGCAGTTACCTGCATCATGCCACTGTAGCTTACCTGCAGTTTACCCGGGAGTGGTTGTTTGGTATCTACCACAATTACACCGTTAGCAGCGCGTGAACCATAGAGGGAAGTGGCAGCGGCGTCTTTCAGGATAGTAAAACTGGCGATACGGTTTATATCCAGGTCGTACAACTTTTGCAGGCTTACCTCAAAGCCATCCAGTATGAATAACGGCTGATTAGGATTGGTGGCGTAGGTAGCCATAAAATCTGCGCCTGAAGTAGCGCCTGTTTTTCCGGATAGTTGTTGCGGAAAGTTATTGGTACCCCGTAAATTAATGTTCGGCAGTTTGTTAGGATCGCTGCCGAACTGCATATTATCAGGTATACGGATAGAAGGATCAAAAACTTTCATGGCCTGTAAAGCATTGAGCATACTTACACTGCGCAGTTGCTCACCGGAAATCACTGTAGCAGCACCGGTGAAACTCTCCTTCGGACGTTTGAACATCCCTGTTGTAACCATATGGCCTTCCAGTTGAATAGCCCTGGGTTTGAGCTTTATGGTTATATTGCTGCTGAGTGCAACAGTAACGATATTGTTTTCGTACGCAATATGTTTGATCAGTAATGTAGCGGTGTTGTTATTTACTGTTAAAGAGAATTTTCCTTCCAGATCAGTCACTGTTCCCTGGGAAGATTCTTTTACAACGATACTGGCGCCGGCAACAGGAGCGCCGGTTTGAGCATCCAGTACTACACCACGTATTTGCAGCGGCGGAGAAGTATTGGAGAACGTTGCAATTATTTCTTCCGGTATTATCTTTTTGTGTACCGGTTTCTCCTTTACAATAATGGTATTATACTTGATCTCGTAATCAAGCTGCGTATGACTAAAACATTCATTTAATGCATTTGTCAACGGTACATTTTTTAAGTCGATATCTACTGTGCCGGCTGCTTTGATGAGTTGAGGATCATAGATAAACTCAAAACCTGATTGACTGCGAATGCTATTAAATATTGTTTTCAAAGAAAGCCCCTTCCCTGAAATGGACACCGACTGAGAATAAGCGACAGCACTTACCTGCAATGACGCTGCAAGTAGCAACACTGATGTTAGTTTCATTGTTAGCAACATTTTGGTTGATGAGAGCCAGTATCTTTGCCTGACTTTGTTGCATAGAAATACTTTCATACTTTCGTATTGTTTGGGTTTGGTTAATGACAGCATTTTTGAACGGATGCCTTTTTCGTTAATGTATGGGCCCAAACATCCGCCGGAAGTGCTTCGAACCACTTCCGGTTTTTGTTTTTACCCTCATTCGTAAATTGGTTTTACTTACTCATGTTGTGTTGATGTTTGGTTGGTTGGTTGATGTTTGGTTGGTAATGATTGGTTTTTGATTACTGAAAAGTTTATAGTTGTTTGTTCACTGTTGTTTTGCCATTACTATGATCCGGTTGTCCTTCATTTCAAACTGCACTCTTCCGGTTGTTGCAAGAATGTCGAGTACCTGCGATACATATTTTTTTCTGGAGATGGCCCCTGAAAGGGTGATTCCTGAAAGATCTCCCTGGTAGCTGATCTCCACATCATACCAACGGCCTACCTGCCGCATAATAGTATAGATGTCATTGTTATCGAATAAAAAATGCCCTTCTTTCCAGGCTACTGCGGCTTCAATATTTGCAGCACCTATTTCAAACTGTGATTTTCCTGTTGGCAGTACCGCTTGTTGCCCCGGTGCAATAACTGCCTGGTTATTTTCACAGTTCACTTTCACCGCACCAGATACCAATGTGGTATTTACTGCCCCCTCTTCTTCGTAAGCCATAATATTGAAGGAAGTACCCAATACCTGCACTTTCATATTGTTTACTGTTACAGCAAAGGGTTTTGCCTGATTTTGCGCAACTTCAAAATATGCTTCTCCAGTCAGTGTCACTGCCCTGTCTGCACCCGTAAAAGCAGTGGGAAACCGCAGGGAAGAGGCAGCATTCAGCCACACCCTGGAGCCATCCGGTAATAATACCTGGAACTGGCCGCCACGAGGGGTAGCGATGGTATTATACAGCACCTCTCCTGTTGTTGTAGCGCCCTGATAAGATAATAAACCGCTATCCAGCTTAATGATCTGTACAGTTCCCTGTTTTCCCAGCAGCCCGTTCTGCGCACTGTTCAGTACAATTTGCCGGCCATTTGCAAGCGTCAGAACAGCTTTATTGCTGCCGGGTGGTATATTAGTAGTGGCAACAGGAACAGCTGCCTTAAAGGGGCTGAAAATGTACCACGACAAAAGCGCGGCAACCAATATCGACGCAGCGGCACTATACCTGAACCACATCCTGCGATATACTGGTACAGCCAGTGTTACCTGTTCTGCCCGGGCAATATCCGCATTCACCTTTTCCAGCAGGGCAGCGTTGTGAAAATCGCTGACTGTCTGCTGCGACATTATTTCCGCATAATCCAGCAGTACCTGGTGATATACTTGCTCAGAAAGGGTTTTGAGCCATTCGCTCAGTGCGGCCCTTTCTTCCGGTGTACTGTTGCCGGCAGCAATTTTTTGTAATAATTCCTGGTGGTGGTTCATCGCGTTGCTATATACACGTTTGGGAAAAGACAAAGGGGACGGGTGCTATAAAATTTATTTTTTTTGAGAAATATTTGTTTACCACTTTAAAGCAATAAACAGCAGCAGGGAGATGACAATATCTCCGTGTTTGCGCATATAATCTTTAATAAATCTGCTGGCAAGATGGAGCTGTTTTTTTACAACGGCTACAGACAGATCAAGCTGGGTGGCTATTTCAGCCCAGGATAGGTCTTGCTGCGTACTCAATTCAAAAATAAGTTTTCTTCTTTCGGGTAACCGGGAGATGGCCGTTTGAGCCAGCTGATGATATTCACGGTATTTTAATTCATCTTCCAGTTGATAATCGGGTTGTTCCTGTTCCTGTAAACGGGCATCCTGTTGTTTCCGCTTTTTTTCACTGCGAAATATATCCATCAAACGGTTTCTGGCCATGCGGTACAAATAGTACTCAAAGGCTTGTAAACCAATGAAGGTTTCCTTTTTCAGCCACACTTTCACAAATATATCCTGCGTTATCTCATCTGCCATATCAGAAGTGTTGCCGGTGAACGGCAACAGATATCGGCATAGCTTGGGTTGATAGTATTTATACAGCGCAGTATAGGCTTCACGGTCGCCCGCTGCCAGTTGCTGTAATAACAAAACCTCGTCAATCATGGTGTGAATATACTTTTTTTGACTAAAGTTTTATAGTGAAAACAGCTATACCAGTAACTTCCCGGTAGCTGATGGCATTATTGTGGTTGTCAGGGATCGTTCAAAATCCCCCCAAAATCCCCGCTAAATCACCGAATTTATTCCTACTTTTACAGGCCTTGTGAAATAGCTGCAAACTGACACCTTGACAGTCTGTCTTTACAAGCACAATATTTGAGTAACTTGAGCGCCGTCTATCCCAACTAAGCTAAGCCCGCAGCCGCAGTGCCACAGGCTGGCGAAGCCAGGAAATAACCAACTGACATTAACTCAGCCTGGAGGGGAGTAGGTTACAATAAATAGAAATCGTAATTCGTAATTAAACATTCAACATGTTAGGTTTTTTATCAAAGCTATTTGGAGGGAATAAATCAGAAAGAGATATTAAATCCATCTCTCCGGTGGTACAGCAGGTTAAGGAGGAATACGAAAAACTTCAGTCCCTGTCCATCGATGATCTGCGTCATAAAACGCAGGAGTTCCGTGCACGCATCGCCGCTCATCTGGCCACTATTGATAAAGAAATAGCGGATAAACAGGAGGCTGCAGATACTGAGGAGGATGTAACAGCGAAAGATACCATATATCAGGAAATAGATATTCTGAAGAAAGATCGCGACAAACAACTGGAAGTAGTACTGAAAGAATTGCTGCCACAGGCCTTTGCTGTAGTAAAAGAAGCCGCGCATCGTTTCACCAGCAATCTAACGCTTACAGTTACTGCTACTGAACTGGACCGGCAGCTGGCGGTGAAAAGGGATTACGTGACCATTGAGGGCGACAAGGCCATCTGGAAAAACAGCTGGAATGCAGCCGGAAGCATGGTTACCTGGAACATGGTACACTATGATGTACAGCTGATTGGTGGTATGGTACTGCATCAGGGTAAAATTGCCGAAATGGCAACGGGTGAAGGTAAAACACTCGTATCTACCCTTCCCGCATATCTCAATGCACTGGCTGGTCAGGGTGTTCACATCGTAACCGTGAATGATTACCTGGCTCGTCGTGACTCCGAGTGGAATGGTCCACTCTTCGAATTCCTCGACATTACTGTTGACTGTATAGATAAACATCAACCTAATACACCGGAACGCCGTAGCGCTTACCTGGCGGATATTACGTACGGTACCAACAACGAATTCGGTTTTGACTACCTGCGCGATAACATGGTACACAGCCCGGATGAAATGGTACAACGTAAACACCATTACGCCATGGTGGATGAGGTGGATAGCGTACTGGTAGATGATGCACGTACTCCGCTGATCATTTCCGGCCCTATCCCACGCGGTGAAGAGCAGGAATTCCACGCATTAAAACCACGTATCGAATACCTGGTGGAAATGCAGAAAAAAGTGGTGAACCAATACCTGATAGAAGCAAAGAAACTGATTGCGGAAGGTAAAGATGATCCTAAAACCGGTGGACTGGCTTTAATGCGCGCCTGGAGAGGTTTGCCCAAAAGCAGTGCACTGATCAAATATCTCAGTGAACCAGGTAACAGGGTATTATTACAGAAAGCAGAAAACTACTACCTGGCAGATCAGCAACGCGAAATGCCAAAAGTAGATGAAGGTCTGTACTTCGTTATTGAAGAAAAACAAAACAGCGTAGATCTTACTGATAAAGGTATTGCACTCATCACCCAGGGTGGTGAAGATGCAAGCTTCTTTATTCTGCCAGATGTTGGGTCAGAATTGGCGGAAATTGAAAAATTGTCAGTCTCCCCTGAAGAAAAACTGCAGCGTAAAGATGTATTACTGCAAGACTTTGCCTCTAAGTCAGATCGTATCCACTCCGTACAGCAATTATTAAAAGCCTATACTTTATTTGATAAAGATGTAGAGTACGTGGTAATGGATGAAAAAGTGAAGATCGTAGATGAGCAAACTGGTCGTATCCTTGATGGACGCCGTTACTCAGACGGTTTACACCAGGCGATCGAAGCAAAAGAAAATGTGAAAGTGGAAGCTGCCACCCAAACATTTGCTACCATCACCCTGCAAAATTTCTTCCGTATGTATCACAAGCTGGCCGGTATGACTGGTACAGCATCTACAGAAGCCGGTGAGCTCTGGGAAATTTACAAACTGGATGTGGTAACCGTTCCTACCAACGTTCCTATCTCCCGTTTGGATACAGAAGACCTGGTATACAAAACCAAAAGAGATAAATACAAAGCTGTTATCGAAGAAATAAAACAACTGCAGGCAAAGGGACGTCCTGTGCTGGTAGGTACTACCTCTGTGGAAGTATCTGAGTTGTTGAGCAAGATGCTCACCTTTGATAAAGTACAACATAATGTATTGAATGCGAAACAACACGCCCGTGAAGCACAAATCGTTGCAGAAGCAGGTTTACCGGCTGCTGTCACCATTGCTACCAACATGGCTGGTCGTGGTACGGATATCAAGCTTGGACCCGGCGTGAAAGAAGCGGGTGGTTTGGCGATCATCGGTACTGAAAGGCATGAAAGCCGTCGTGTAGACAGACAGTTGCGTGGTCGTGCGGGTCGTCAGGGTGATCCGGGAACTTCCCAGTTCTTTGTATCCCTGGAAGATGATCTGATGCGTATGTTCGGTTCAGAGCGTATTGCAGGTCTGATGGATCGTATGGGCTACAAAGAAGGCGAAGTGATTCAGCACAGTATGATCACCCGCTCCATTGAAAGAGCACAGAAAAAAGTAGAAGAAAATAACTTCGGTATCCGTAAGCGTTTGCTGGAATATGATGATGTGATGAACAAGCAGCGTACCGTGATTTACTCAAAACGTAATCACGCCCTGTTTGGCGAACGTCTGGCTATTGATATTGACAATGCATTTTATGATGTAGCGCAGAATATGGTAACCACCCACAAAGAAAGCGGCGACTACGAAGCTTTCAAACTGGATGCTATCATGAACTTCTCTATTGATACAGAGATTACCAAAGAAGAACTGGCAAAAACAGATATTCCTAACCTGTCATCCAAGCTGTATCACGAGGCTAAAGATAACTACGTTCGTAAAGTAACTGAATTGATCGGTAACACATTCCCGGTAATTGAGCGTATTCATAATGAGCAGGGTCACCAGATTGAGAATATCTCCATACCGTTTACCGATGGTAAAAAAGGTGTAAATGTGTTGGCTAACCTGCAGAAGGTAGTAGAAACGAAGGGGCACGAAACCATGAATGCGCTGGAACGTAGTATTACACTGGCGTTGATTGATGAATCCTGGAAAGAGCACCTACGCGCAATGGATGATCTGAAACAATCTGTACAGAGTGCTGTATATGAACAAAAAGATCCGTTGCTGATTTATAAATTTGAGGCATTCAACCTGTTCAAACAAATGGACGGTGAAACCAGTCGTGATATCGTTTCTTTCCTATCTAAATGCGGTATCCCCGTAAGTAGCCGTGAAGAGAATCAGGCACCTGAGATCCGTGAAGGCCACGAAGAAAAGACCGATATGAGCCGTATGCGTGCTTCTCACGAAGAAATCGGAGAACAGCATAATGGCCAGCAGAGCGCTACTCCTGATTATCATATAGGCGAAGAGGTAAAAGCTGAGCCGGTACGTCATCAGGGTCCAAGAATAGGTCGTAATGATCTTTGCCCTTGTGGTAGCGGTAAAAAATACAAACAATGTCACGGTAAAGACGCATAAACGTCATTATTTGTGAGAGGATATCAGAACGGATTACGGCAACGTAATCCGTTTTGCATTAATTTCGCTTAGTAATCAGTAAAAGAATGATGGAGATTAACCGCTATATAGACCATACAGTATTGAAACCTACCACTACGCTGGAAGATATCAAACAATTGTGTATGCAATGTGTGGAGTATGATTTTGCCGCTGCCTGTGTACCGCCACTGTATGTGAAAACGACCAAACAATTCCTGGGAGCTACCAATACCAAAGTAGCTACCGTAGTAGGTTTCCCTTTTGGCTATTCTGCTATAGAAGCTAAAGTAGCAGAAACGGTGCTGGCTATTGTAGACGGGGCCGATGAGCTGGACCTGGTGATCAATATTTCAGCGATCAAAAATAATGACTGGGAATACCTGGAGAAAGAGATCGCCAATATCATGTATATTATCCGTGAGCAAAAGAAAGTGATCAAGATCATTATTGAAAGTGGCATATTATTGGAAGAAGAGATCGTGAAATGTTGCCAGCTTTACAGTAAGTACGGTGTAGATTTCATGAAAACATCCACCGGGTATGCAGAAAAAGGCGCTACTGTGGAAGCCGTAAAGCTGATGCGGGCAAATTTACCAGCTAACATACAAATAAAAGCTTCCGGTGGTATTCGTACCTTTGCTTTTGCCAAGGAGTTGATAGCGGCGGGTGCTACCCGTATTGGCGCCAGCGCCAGTATCAACATTGTGAAAGAAAGCAGGGAAGCGGGTGTACAATAATGATTATTAATAGTTAATTATACAGTATTCATGCAAAAATTATTCATCCTGGTTTGCTGTCTGTTGGGGAGTGGTTGGGCTATGGCACAGGACATTGCGACGGCTCCCAATGGAAATGTGAAGGTGATAAAAGATAGTCGTGTGGATGTGCTGATTAAAAAGCAGACCTACATTAACACGCTCGCCATCCGCAACCAATCCGGTTTCCGGGTGCAGGTTATTTCTACCAACAAACGCGGCGACGCTAACGAAGCCAAAGCAAGAGTAATGCAACTCTACGGCGATTATCGTACTTATCTGGATTTCCAGGCCCCCTATTTTAAAGTACGCGTGGGCGATTTTAAGAGCCGTGAAGAGGCCACGGAGCTGCGCGACAAATTATCCAACCTGTTTTCAGGTGGTGTATTTGTAGTACCAGCTATCATTAACGTGTCACCGGATAAAGAACTATCGAATGAAGAACCGTATTAAAGCGCTGGCAAAAGCTTATGCCCCGGACTTTACCGCCATCAGGCGTCATTTACATTCCCATCCCGAATTATCATTTCAGGAATTTGAAACATCCGCTTTCATTCAGCAAAAACTGACGGAATTTGGTGTGCCTTTTCAGGCTGGTATTGCCGGTACTGGTATCATTGCATTGATAGCAGGAAAAAATCCCACCTCCAAAACGATTGCACTGCGTGCAGACATGGATGCATTGCCTATTACAGAAGCTAACGAGGTATCTTATAAGTCAACAAATCCAGGTGTTATGCACGCCTGTGGACATGATGTACACACTTCCTGTGTATTGGGGGCCACTAAAATACTGAATGAGTTAAAAGACCAGTTTGAAGGTACTATCAAAGTACTGTTTCAGCCCGGAGAAGAAAAACATCCCGGCGGTGCCAGCATCATGATTGAAGAAGGCGCCCTGGATAATCCACGCCCTGATGCTATCCTGGGTTTGCATGTGCATCCTACAATGGAAGCAGGAAAGCTGGGATTCCATGCCGGAAAATATATGGCCAGTGCAGATGAAATTTACATCACCATCAAAGGTAAAGGCGGCCATGCGGCACAACCGCATCTCACCGTAGATACGATCCTGGTAGCCTCCCAGCTGGTGGTAAGTCTCCAGCAGATCATCTCCCGTAATAACAATCCGTTTTCTCCCTCTGTATTATCTATCTGTGCTTTCAATGGAGGTTTCACTACAAATGTGATCCCCAGCGAAGTGAAGCTGATGGGTACTTTCAGGGCAATGGACGAAACGTGGCGTTTTAAAGCACATGAGCTGATCCGCAAACAGGCTATTGGAGTTGCTGAAGCAATGGGGGCTGAAATAGATATTGAAATACTGGTAGGTTATCCAACACTGTATAACAATGAGGAAGTAACTGCCAAAGCAGAAGGCTTTGCCACAGACTACCTGGGTACCGCCTTTGTAGGTGATACAGAGATCCGTATGGGAGCAGAAGATTTTGCTTTTTACTCACAGGTAGTACCGGCCTGCTTTTTCAGATTAGGCACCGGTAATGTAGCCAGAGGGATCACTTCCGGCGTACATACACCTACTTTTGATGTAGATGAACAGGCTATAGAAGTGGGCATGGGTACCATGGCCTATTTAGCTACGCAATTCTAATATAATTGATGGTATATTATACGAACGTCCCGATGAAAATCGGGACGTTTTTTTATTACTTGTTATAAACTTTTAGTGATGGAGGTTGGTTGAAAAACCGTCCCCGTACTTACAGAAAATTGTTTAAGCGTATAGTCATTATAGTTATTTAATCTGTGTAATACTATTCAATCCTTTTCCGGAAATATTCAATTCGCGTAAGCTGTCTACTTTAATATCCGAAAAACGATATGGTACATCACCGAATGTCAGTGAACTTCCTTTGCCTAATTTAATTCTCACCGTATCTATTATATTCTGGTCTTCCAGCGACAATGTACTGGCAGCTTCACCTGTAAAGGAAAGAGCAGTCACTTTATTTCCGCTAAAGTAAGTAGCTGTTTTGGGGCCGGCATACACATTCAGTTGCGGCACTTTCAAACCATTTACATTCAGGTCACAATAATTACTGCTGATTGCTTCCAATGCAGGGCAGGTAATATTGATATCACCGGGTTTGTTAATGAATATGTGCAGCGTGTCGCCTGATTGAGTAAAGGTGATATTACTATGATGTTCCAGTGAATAACTATCGCCGCTGTTTACAGATACCGGGTTGATATATTGTACCTCTTCCCTGGTTTCAGATTTATCATCCGGACCTATCTCTATTTTTACCTGAGCCTTATTGATGGTTGCAAAAGTTGGGTTCCTGGTGAGCACCAATACTTTAAACGGCCGGATTGTTTCCTTTTTAAAGTCAGGTCCCTGTGATGATTGACGGTTCTCTACGTTCGTGATCCCTTTACTATAATCAGCCCTTAGAATAATAGCAGAAAACAGCATCAATAACACGAGTGTTCCGGAAAAACCGATTAATAATTTATTACTCGTTTTCATGTTAATTGAAATTAGATTTTTTGAATTTTTCAAAATGAGGTTTCAGTTCATCGAGGTCTACGTCCAGCAGGTACATATTGCGGAAAAGGCTGGGCAATTCGTTATGGATGAAGGCTTCTTTTTTGAATTGCTTTATTTTCTTTACCGCATCCGGACTGATAAAATAACCGATGCCTCTTTTGTTGTAGATGATTTCCTGTTGCTGCAGTAGCTCACAGGTGCGCATCACCGTATTGGGATTTACTTCCAGCGATACCGCCAGTTCTCTTACAGAAGGAATGCGCTCTTCCGGTTGCCATTTGTTAAGCAATACCTGTTCGCTGATGTAATCAGCAATCTGTACATATATTGCCTGTGTATCTTTGAATTCCATCTTACAAAGTTTTAAATTTCTTTATCCTGTAACCGGAAATAAGCAATGGTCCATAAGGTAGGAGCTATCAGAAATTTAGCTGCAAACAGGTAGCTTTTCTGCAACCACTCGGGAATAACGTATAGGGTGGGGTGCCAACTGTTTGGTGCTGTCATTTCCAATTTATTTACCATCACAAATGGCATAGAACTTTTCCAGAAGTCGCCTTCATTTCCAAAGAGGAAAAGAATGAATATGGCGTTTATAATATACAACCCCAATATGAAAATAAACAGGGAGAGTACCGTTTTAATAAAGCTGTATTTATGATAGTAGGTGGCTCCCAGTAAGAACACTGCTTGCAATGCCATGTAAGCATAGTAGATATATATTTTTTCTTTGGGATCATCCAGGAAGCTATAATCGTTGACTATATGTTGCCCATATTTGGCAACTCTTGCGCTGTCAATGATTTTATAACTGGTATAAAAGCTGAGGTGATATAATAAGAAGAAACCAATGGTGCTTACCAGGAATATTGTAATAAATTTTTCAAATTTAGAAGCAGGCAGCATCAGGAAATCAACGCCTTTTTCTTTGTGTCCGAGTTCATTGAATGACCAGCTGGTAAACAGTAACCCACCGAAGAACAAACCGATGTAGTAGAATGGGGCGAGGTTACTCAGGCGGCCGAATGCACTGCTGGTTAATATAAAAAAAATGGGAATGGCAGTCATCAGGCCAAATACTGTTAATAGTGCCATCAGGTAAAAGCGGAAGCTATCTGTAAAATGCTTCTGCAGATAAAATTGCCAGCGACGGAGCGCAAAAAAGTTATTTGGTTGCATGAGTAAGATTTAATTAAATATTTCCTGAATAGGTTTGTGATTGGTCAGTACAGCGTTGAAGAGCAGTTCCATATCTATTTTACTATGCTCGCTGCCTGCATTTTTGGTAATGATAGTGTGTCCGCGCAGGTTGCTGTCTGCAAACAGTACACCCGTTGCTTCTTCTATCCGGCTGACTGTTTTGAAACTCAGTTTATCCGTTACCGTTTGTACATCTTCCCGGAAAATTATTTTATGTTCATCGATGATCACGATGCTGTCGATGAGGTTATCGAGGTCACGTACCTGGTGGGTGGATATCACAATACATTTTTCCTCGCTTACCGCAGCTGCAATCACCTTACGGAACTGGCTCTTGGAGGGGATGTCCAGTCCATTGGTAGGTTCATCCATGATCAGCACTTTGGTGTTGGTGGATAATGCAAAACTGATCAACACTTTTTTCTTTTGTCCGTAAGACATTTCCGTGAGTTGCTGGTCACGTGGGATATCAAATTCTTTCAGGTAGCTGAAGAAAGCTTGTTCGTCGAAGTTGGGATAAAAAGGTGCATAGGTATTTACATAACGCCTTACACTTATTTTAGGCAGGTAAAATTCTTCCGGTACCAGGAATATTTCCCGCAAAAAGGCAGGTTGCCGCTTTGCCGAGTGGTAACCCATTACCTCACAGGAGCCGCCATCGGGGAATAATAAGCCGGCCATTTGTTTCAGTAAAGTAGATTTACCGGCGCCGTTTTTCCCCAGTAAGCCATAGATGTGGCCTGCTTCCAGGCGTAGGTTGAGGCTTTCAAATAAGGGCCTGTTTTTTCGATAACTAAATGTCAGGGATTGGATGTTAATCATATCGTGTGATTTAGTGTACTACTAAACTAGTACACTGTAAATGTAGGCGTATTTTTTATAATTCAAAAAAATATTTTAGCGGAGGTTGTCTTGCTCCCGATTAGGCTGATTAGGCTGATTTTATTTTTTTAGATTTAAAAAGATTGGCGAAGATCAGAGCGGAGGTTATCTGAACCAGGATTAAACAGATTGAATGGATTACCCTGATGGGCGTTTTGTTGTTTGAAATATATTATTAGGGTGTACAAGTTGTATAAAATAAAAAGAGAAAGTCCGGAAGTACCGGACTTTCTCTTTTTATTTTAATATCGGGTAACAGAACACTCATCAGGGTAATCCATTCAATCTGTTTAATCCTGGTTCAGATAACCTCAGCTTTAATCTCCCCAAATCTTTTTAAATCTAAAAAAATCTAAAAAAATAAAATCAGCATAATCAGTATAATCAGCCTAATCCTGGGAAAGACAAACCTACAGTTCAGGATACAGTGTAAACTGCTGCATAAACGTATTTACTTCGCCTCTTACCTTGAGGATCAGTCCTTCGTTATCAGCATCCATCAGCAGTTGATCTATCCAGTCAACGATCTGGCCCATATGGCCTTCGTTCATACCACGGGTAGTGATAGCCGGAACACCGATACGGATACCGGAAGTAACGAATGCAGATTTATCGTCAAAAGGTACCATGTTCTTATTAACAGTGATATCTGCTTTAACGAGTGTTTGTTCTGCTTTTTTACCGGAAATATTTTTATTACGGAGATCGATCAGCATCAGGTGATTATCTGTACCGCCGGAAATGATCTGATAGCCTTTGCCTACAAAGCTTTTGGCCATAGACTGTGCATTTTTCAGGATCTGTTTGGCGTATACATCGTATTCGTCGGAGAGGATCTCAAAGAAAGATATTGCTTTGGCAGCAATCACGTGTTCCAGCGGGCCGCCCTGGATACCAGGGAATACAGCAGTGTCAATGAGAGAGCTCATCAGGCGGGTTTCACCTTTTGGTGTTTTAAGACCAAATGGATTTTCGAAATCCTGACCCATCATGATCATACCGCCACGTGGTCCACGTAGTGTTTTATGGGTAGTAGTCGTAACAAAATGGCAATGTGCAAATGGTGAATTGAGCAATCCTTTTGCAATAAGACCTGCAGGATGTGCAATATCAGCCAGTACAAAAGCGCCTATCTGGTCAGCAATTTCGCGGATGCGTTTGTAGTCCCAGTCGCGGCTGTATGCAGAAGCACCACAAATGATCAGTTTTGGTTTCTCGCGGTTGGCAATTTCTTCCATCTTATCATATTCTACCAGGCCGGTTTCTCTGTTAACGCCGTAGAAATGAGGTTGATAGAGCTTTCCGGAGTAGTTCACAGAAGAGCCATGGGTAAGGTGACCGCCCATGCTCAGGTCCAGGCCCAGGATTTTATCACCGGGTTGCAGGATAGCCAGCATTACTGCAGCATTGGCCTGTGCGCCGGAGTGAGGCTGCACGTTGACATAAGCCGCACCAAATATTTGTTTAGCCCTGTCGATAGCCAGTTGTTCGCTCTGGTCCACTATTTCGCAGCCGGCATAATACCTTCTGCCAGGGTAGCCTTCGGCGTATTTATTCGTCATCACATGTCCCATCGCCTGCATTACCTGTAAGCTGGTAAAGTTTTCAGATGCGATCAATTCAATGCCATGGCGCTGACGCTCCAATTCCTGGCCTATTAAATCAAATATTTGCTGGTCTCTTTGCATGATGCCTTAAAATTTGGTGCAAAAATAAAATAAAGCTGGATCAAATGCAATTGCGAATTACAGATATATCCGAAGATCACTATCACTGCGATCTGTAATCTGCAATTCGTAATTCGCCGTTCTTCCCCAAAATTGTGCTATTTTCGCGGCATTCGAGCAGCAATAGCTAATCCTAACTACATCGTTAAAATGAAGGCAATAATACCAGTGGCAGGGGCGGGCACCAAGCTTCGTCCACATACATATACACAGCCCAAAGCATTAATACCTTTAGCCGGTAGAACCATCCTCAGTATTATTGTGGATCAACTGGTGGACGCCGGGATCACAGAATTTGTATTTGTGGTAGGTTACCTGGGGGAGAAAATCCAACATTATGTTGAAAAAAAATACCCGCAGCTCACCTGTCACTTTGTGCAGCAGAACAGCCGCGAAGGAACCGGTCATGCTATGTTACTCACGCGTGAGGTGGTAGGTAATGATGAGATATTAATTGTTTTGGGAGATACTATCTGCGAATGTGACTTTAAAGAAGTGATCAACTCTCCTTATTCGATGCTTGGCCTGAAGAAGGTGGATGATCCACGCAACTTTGGTGTAGCCGAGCTAGATGAGCATGGTAAAATTACCCGGGTAGTGGAAAAACCACAGATACCTAAGTCAAATCTCGCACTGGTAGGACTATACAAAATCAAGGAAACAGAACAACTGTTTGATTGTCTGCAGAGTAATATAGACAACAAGGTAAAATCACATGATGAGTTTCAGCTCACCGATGCGCTGGAATGCATGATAGAACACGGTGTACAATTTAATGCATTCAAAGTATCCAACTGGTTCGACTGCGGCCGTAAAGACACCCTGCTCGAAACAAATGCGATTCTTCTTAAAAAATATAAACTCGCCAACAACCCGGTGTTACCGTACGAAAATACCATCATCATTCCACCGGTGAGTATTGGCGAAGGCTGTAATATTAAAAACTCCATCATCGGCCCCAATGTGGCGGTGGGCGACAATACCGTAATCAACTATTCTATTGTGAAAGATTCTATTATCGGTTCTTTCAGTAACCTGTATGAAGTAGTATTAAAGGCTTCCTTGATAGGCAGTGATGCCAATATCCGCGGGCTCAGCCAGAGCCTGAATATCGGGGATAATACAGAGATTGATCTGGGGTGAGTTTTGTCTTTCTCCCGATTAGGCTGATTATACTGATTACCATGATTTTTTTCTTTTGATTTTGAAAGATTTAAGAAGATTAGCGGAGATTAAAGCGGAGTTTATCTGAACTGTGATTATTATGATTCATATGATTATCATGATGTAAGAAGATCTTAGCGAAGATTTTAGCGAAATAGTTAAATGAAAAACGGCCTGGTTATACCGGGCCGTTTTAATGTTTTATATAATTAGTAGCTTATTCTTCGCTAAGATCTTCTTACATCATGATAATCATATGAATCATAATAATCACAGTTCAGATAAACTCCGCTTTAATCTCCGCTAATCTTCTTAAATCTTTCAAAATCAAAAGAAAAAAATCATGGTAATCAGTATAATCAGCCTAATCCTGGGAAAGACAAGGGAGTAAGACAAGGGAAAGACAATCTGCTTTATTCTTATATTCGTTGTTATGAATCGTATCACTTCCTTATTCAATATTGAGTATCCTATCATCCAGGCAGGCATGATCTGGGCGAGTGGATGGCGTTTAGCCAGCGCCGTTAGCAATGCCGGCGGATTGGGGCTGATAGGTTCGGGTAGTATGTACCCTGCGGTGTTGCGTGAACATATACAAAAGTGTAAACAGGCTACTGATAAGCCTTTTGGTGTGAATGTACCGTTGTTGTATCCTGATATTGATCAGCTGATAAATATTATTCTGGAAGAAGGCGTGCAGGTGGTATTTACTTCTGCCGGTAATCCTAAAACATGGACGCCTGTGCTGAAAGCAGCCGGGATAAAGGTAGTACATGTAGTATCCAGTGCGGCATTTGCATTGAAAAGCGAAGCTGCCGGTGCAGATGCGGTTGTAGCGGAAGGATTTGAAGCCGGCGGACATAATGGCCGCGAGGAAACCACTACCATGGTACTTATTCCGGGCGTATGTGAACAAGTGAAAATACCTGTGATTGCTGCAGGCGGTATTGCTTCCGGAAGGGCTATGGCAGCAGCTTTTGCGCTTGGTGCCGAAGGTGTGCAGGTGGGCAGCAGGTTTGTAGCTACACCAGAAGCATCTTCTCATATTAACTTTAAGCAAGTTATCGTGAACGCTAAAGAAGGCGATACCATGCTGAGTTTAAAGAAGATTACACCCGTACGTATGATCAAAAATAATTTCTATAGTGCTATCAAGGCAGCAGAAGATAGCGGCGCAGATGTAGATGCTTTAAAAGCGTTGCTGGGCCGTGCACGCGCCAAAGCCGGTATGTTTGAAGGCAATATAGAGGAAGGAGAACTGGAAATAGGTCAGGTGAGTGCGCTGATACACGATATAAAGCCCGCTGCGCAAGTGCTGGAAGAAATATGGACGGACTTCAGGAATGTTATTTACGGCTGGAGAAATTCAGATATTTAGTTGCCGGGAATGCAGCAACTAAATATCTGAATAATAATATCCCCATATCACTATGATTTCTTCGCAATCCACTTCACGGCTTCTTTCAGCGTAATTTTTTTACCATACATCAATATACCGGTACGGTATATTCTGCCTGCTGCCCAGGTAGTACCAATAAATCCTCCGATCAAACAAACAAAAGAGAGCCCCAGTTGCCAATAGGGTACCGTTCCCGGCACACCATAGGGCAACCTGGCCATCATTACCATGGGCGATGTAAAGGGGATAATACTGGCCCATACAGCCAACGGGCTGGTAGGGTCATGCACTGCCTTCATCATGATAATAATTCCGATAATAATAGGCATGGTAATAGGGAGCGTGAGTTGCTGTACATCAGCCGCATCTTCATTCGCCAAACTACCCACTGCTGCATACAGGGAAGAATAAAAGAGATAACCACCGAGGAAATAAAATATAAAACAAGGGATCAGTAAGGACCAGTGGATACTGTTCATTACTTCGCTGATTTTGCTGAATGCTTCCATCGCGTCGGCATGATTACCTTGTGGCATAGCGCCGCCCTGTGCAGCTGCCTGCATACTTTCAGGAGAGATGAATAATGGAATAATGGTATAGATCACTGTGATGAGAATGCCCCAGATGAAGAACTGTAACAGGCCTACCGCTGCAATACCAATGATTTTGCCCATCATGAGCTGAAAGGGTTTTACACTGGATATCATCACTTCAGCAATGCGACTTACTTTTTCTTCCATGACGCCTCTCATTACAGAGGTGCCAAACAACAACAGCACGATATAAATAATGAATCCGCTGGCATAGCCTACACCGTAAGCCACCCAGGAGCTGCCTTTCTTTTCATCTTTACCATTTTTAAATTCGGCTTCCACATCGGATTTGATCCCATCGAGTTTGGATTGATCGATGCCTTGCAGCTCCATACGTTTCTTTTCAATGATATTGTTAATATCCTTATTGATGCCGGATTCCAGTGTAACGCTGGCCTGGCCGCTGCTGTAATATTCGATGCCGGAAGGACGGTTAATATCGATGTCCGGAATATACAGGACGCCTGCGTAGCCTTGTTCTTCGTAATGTTGTTTGAGGCTGTCTATATTTTGATTTTGCAGGTATTTGAAATAAACACCCTTTGAATCGGGGAATTTGTTTATAAATAAACTGCTTTTGTCTACTACTGCAATGCGTTTATTCTCGCTGGAACTGGTGGCCAGCAGGATGGGCACTATGATCATAGCCGCAAATGCCAGTGGCACCAGTAAGGTGGTGATCAGGAAAGATTTTTTACGAACACGGGTAAAAAATTCTCTTTTTATAATAAGCCATATTTTTTCCATAAAGCAAGGTGGGGTGATCAGGCCAGCTGTTGTGCAGGTGCGTTGGCAGTACTGCTTTCGGTTTGCTGAACCTGGGTGATAAATACATCGTTGATAGAAGGAAGGATTTCTTCAAAATAAGTGACTGGTATATCCTGCCGGATGAAGTGCATCAGGATATCGTTGGTGTTGCTGTCTTCATTCATTTTTACCGTAAAGGCATGATCGTGTGTTTGCACAATATTAAAATGATAAGTAGCCATTTGTGCAGGGTTGGGCATTACGCCAAGGCCTATACGAAAAAGTCCCTGTTTGAAATCCTGTTTGATCTGTTTTACGCTGCCATCCAGTATTTTGAGGCCTTTATTCATCAGCATGATATGATCACATATTTCTTCTACCTGTTCCATGCGGTGGGTAGAAAAAATGATGGTGGTGCCTTGTTGGCTGAGATTAAAGATTTCCTGTTTGATCAGGTTGGAGTTGATGGGATCGAGGCCGGAAAAGGGTTCGTCCAGTATTAATAGTTTGGGATCGTGCATGATAGTAGCAATGAACTGCACTTTTTGCTGCATTCCTTTACTGAGTTCATCGATCCTCTTATTCCACCAGGAGCTGATTTCAAATTTATCAAACCAGTAATTGATTTTCCGCATGGCTTCCTGTTTGCTCAGGCCTTTGAGGCGTGCCAGGTAAAGTGTTTGTTCACCTACAGCCATTTTTTTGTACAATCCTCTTTCTTCCGGCATGTAGCCGATCAGTTGCGCATCATTTTCAGGATCAAACTTTTTGCCATTGAGGAGGATCTGGCCTTCATCCGGATAAAAGATACCGGTAATCATGCGCAGTAAGGTGGTTTTACCGGCACCATTAGGCCCCAGTAGTCCGAAGATGCTGCCCTGCTGAATATCAAAGCTTACATCATCTACCGCTTTGTGGGTATCGTAATGTTTTTTCAGGTGTTTAACTTCGAGTAGATTCATGATGAAAATTTAATGATTAATCTGGAATAATTAATCATAATATATCACAGGAAAATTCTACTGCAGTTTAGCCGCGATGATGGCTGCTATGCGTTCGCCATCCATTGCTGCTGATACGATGCCTCCGGCATACCCGGAACCTTCTGCGCAGGGGTAAAGACCTGTTACCTGCGGATGTTCGAGGGTGTCGCTGTTGCGGGGAATACGTACGGGAGAAGAGGTACGTGATTCAGTAGCCACCAGTACAGCGTTTTCTGTATAATATCCTTTCATTTTGCGGCCAAATGCTTTGAAAGCACCTGCCAGTCGTTGATGTACAACAGCTGGTAATACTGTGCGCAGATCTGTGGAATGTAGTCCGGGTACATAGGAGCATTCCGGTAATGAAGTGGAAATTTTTTTATTTACAAAATCGGTCATTCTTTGTGCAGGTGCTACAAAGTTTCCGCCTCCGGCGATGTATGCCTGTTGTTCTACCGCCTGTTGGAAATACATGGCTGCGAGCGGGCCGTGGTGGGCAAATGGTGTGAAATCTGATTCATCTACTGTTACCACCATGCCGGAATTGGCAAAGGGGTTGTTGCGTTTGGAGGGCGACCAGCCATTTACCACCAGTTCTCCCGGATCAGTAGCAGCGGGCGCAATGATACCACCGGGGCACATACAGAAAGAGAATACGCCGCGGCCTTCCACTTGCTCTACCAGGCTATAGCTGGCTGGCGGGAGGTATTCACCGCGGATGTCGCAATGATATTGAGCGCTGTCTATCAGCTCTTGTGGATGTTCCACACGAACGCCCAGTGCAAAAGGTTTTGCTTCCAGTAAAATGTTTTGCTGATGAAGCATCACAAATATATCGCGGGCAGAGTGGCCGGTAGCAAGGATCAGTTGTTTGCCTTCGAAAAGCTGTCCTGTAGCGGTTTGCACGCCAGCAATAGCGCCTTTCTGTATTTTGATGGCACTTACTTTTTGTTCAAAGTGTACTTCTCCGCCGCTGGCGATGATTTGTTCACGCATAGCCGTAATGATATGCGGGAGTTTGTTGGTGCCGATGTGCGGGTGCGCATCGATCATAATTTTTTCGTCTGCGCCGAAATGAACAAATATGTTGAGTATGCGGTTAATATCTCCACGTTTGTTGGATCTTGTGTATAGTTTCCCATCGGAGTAGGTACCGGCGCCACCTTCACCGAAGCAGTAGTTGGAATCGGGGTTTACCACACCTGTTTTATTGAGGGTGGCCAGATCACGGCGGCGTGCGCGTACATCTTTACCACGTTCCAGTATAATGGGTTTTATACCGGCTTCTATGAGGCGTAGTGCTGCAAAGAGGCCGGCAGGACCGGCACCTGCAATGAGTACCCGTGGTGCATTGGCGGGGAGTTCCAGGTATACCGGATGTGTATGTTGTCTTTCGAAGAAGGGTTCGTTGATAAATACCTGAATTGTCAGTATAAAGTATACTTGCCTGGAACGTGCGTCTATAGAGCGTTTGAGCAGATGGAAACCAGTAATGTCTGCTGGTTTAATACTTAGTGCAGCAGCGGCGTGCTGAATGATATGTGTATGATTTGCCGCATCTGCCGGCAGTAATTTGAGAGATATTTGTTGTATCATATTAGCGGTTAGGTGGTTATCCTAAAACGAGCAGTAAGCTATTAGCTTTTAGCGCTTAGTAAAAAATGCAGCGAAGGTAAAGTATGTACTTCATCTTCGCTGCATTTTTTACTAAGTGCTAAAAGCTGACTGCTAATGGCTAGAATGGCAGATCGTCTCCGCCATCGGTACCACCAGCAGGCATTTGCGGTGTATTGTAGTTAGGTTGAGGATCTGAGCCTGGAGCAGGTGCAGCCATTACAGATTCCATACGCCAGGCGTCCAGGTTGGTGATGTAATTTACCTTACCATCTTTTTCCCATCTGGTACCTTTGATATTGAAATAAACTTTAACATTTTCACCTTCATTAAACCGGTCAACAATACCAGTGCGGTCTTGCACCGACTGAAATTTAATGTAGTTGTTGATAACACGGCCATTGATGTCATCAGACTTCTCTATAACGAACTCTCTTGTCTTAAAAGTTTCGCTACGTTGTACCGTGTTGTACTTCACAATCAGCTTTCCGGTAATTTCAAAACTCATAGAAAAATTATTTTAAATTCAGAAGGGTCAAAGATAAGGTATTCGTATAAGTGCGTGCAAATATTTTTTATTAATACAGTGCGCGCGGATATATAAATAATTAGTTCGGTAATTACTAGTAGCAAACACATTTTTTTAAATGGAGATACTAACATAGTTTTGCACCCTCTCTAAAAAAATTGTGAATATCTCATGGTTTTTGAGTGAAGGATTTTTTTTGAGAGAAGAGGTACAATATTATTTTATCAGTTATATATCCATATTTATGATAAAAAGGAGAATGACAAAGGTAAAGGTGCTGTTAATCAAGCGGGTTTATAGTATTGAAAACCGTGTCACGTCTGGGCTGTAAAGCCACTGTAGCAGGGGAAACACAAGTTTTGGTACATTGTAATCAGGAGAATATAAACAAGGGTAGATAAATTTTTTTTTTCAACATTTTCTACAGATATTCGTCATCCTGTCTGAAAATTTTTCAACATCCTGCGTTGGGGAATTTCGAATTCGAGAACTAAGCATCCTTAATTAAGAAACAACTAATTTTTTTTATCTCAATGAATAAAACTTGCGAACAAGTTTGGGAAAAGTGTCTTAATATAATTAGGGATATAGTGGAATGGCAGCCGTTTAAGACTTGGTTTGAACCAATAAAACCCATTAAACTTGAAAACAATGTTTTAACCATCCAGGTCCCCAGCCAATTCTTTTATGAATACCTTGAGGAGCATTATGTGGGATTGTTAGGGAAAACAATTAAAAGAGAATTAGGTAAAGAAGCCCGGCTGGAATACCGCATTGTAGTAGAGAACGGTACGCCACATCAGCATCCCAGAACAGTAAACATGCCTACGCAGTTTACAAAACCTCAGAAAGACAATGAAGTAGATTTTCCTTTAACGATTCACAATCCGGTTAAGAATCCCTTCGTTATTCCGGGCATCAAAAGGGTACAGATTGATTCACAGCTCAATCCTAATTATACGTTTGACGCGTATATCGAGGGAGACTGTAACCGTGTAGCCAGACGCGCAGGTAAAACTGTGGCGGAAAAGCCCGGTGGTACTTCTTTTAATCCGCTGGTGATCTACGGAGGTGTAGGCCTCGGCAAAACGCATCTGGCGCAGGCTGTAGGCAATGATGTGAAACGCATACATCCGAATAAAGCGGTGTTGTATGTGAGTGCAGAGAAGTTTATCAATCAGTTTATTGATCACTCCAAGAATAATATAATCAACGACTTTATCCACTTTTATCAGTTGATAGATGTATTGATTGTAGATGATATACAATTCTTTGCCCGTGCAGAGAAAACACAGGATGCCTTCTTCGCTATCTTTAACCATTTGCACCAGTCAGGCAAACAGTTGATCTTAACATCAGATAAGGCGCCTAAAGACCTGGATGGTGTACAGGAAAGGTTGCTCAGTCGTTTTCGTTGGGGATTGAGTGCTGATATACAGATTCCGGATTTTGAAACCAGGATGGAAATTCTGGAGATGAAAATGCGGAACGATGGTTTGGAGATGCCGAAAGAAGTAGTGAAGTATGTGGCATACAATATTCAGACAAATGTACGCGAACTGGAAGGTGCCCTGATTTCATTGCTGGCACAGTCCTCGCTGAACCGCAAGGAAATTGATCTGGAGCTGGCCAAACGTGTGCTGAAGTCTTTTGTAAAAACATCTTCCAAAGAAATCACCATCGAGAGTATACAAAAAATGGTTTGCGAATATTTTGATGTGCCTTATGATAAGTTGCTGCAAAAGACCCGTAAACGCGAAATAGTACAGGCCCGCCAAATTACCATGTACCTAGCTAAATCATTTACAAAGAATTCTTTAAAAACAATCGGTGAACATTTTGGTGGTCGTGACCACACAACAGTGATACATAGCTGTCAGACAGTGAAAGACCTGATGGATACAGACAATAATTTCCGTGACAGTGTAATCGAATTGCAACAAAAAGTACAATTAGCGGCAATGTAATGCCTTACCCCTTATAACCTATTTTAAAGAAGCCGCTCTGTGAAGAGTGGCTTCTTTATTTTTAGCGCTCTTATGTATCTCTTTAAAACATATGTATATTTTTGCTGTCAGGAATTATCCGGCGTGTTTTATCAACCTCACTTCTGTTTCTTTACAGTTTTGTTACCCGTCATCAGATGGGAATTATTATCCGGAAGATCCTGCGTTGTCATACTGATATATGATGATCCTGTATCAGCTGCATTTACAGGTATCAAAAGCAATGCACTTGCATGGAGAGGCCCTGAACCACGCTGGTCATGGCGAAGAGCCAAGATAGCCCCGGAATAATGCTTAACCGCATTGGCTATCATTGGGAAAAGGAAACAAGTAAAAGTATCATGATATAGACGAACAGCAACAGTTTTGATGTGATGCTTCCGACAGTGAAAAGCGCTATGGTAAAGGGATGTAGCACTAATGAAATAACCCTGACGACGCTTACTACCTTACAGTCTACATATAGGGATGTAAACATATTTTCATCTTTTTTTATAAAAAAATGAAAATGCTTTTGGAGAATATAAAACTTTTCCTATTTTTGCAACCCCTTCAGGGAAATACGGAGAGATGCCTGAGTGGCCGAAAGGAACGGTTTGCTAAACCGTCGTACGGGTTAAACTGTACCGAGGGTTCGAATCCCTCTCTCTCCGCAGCTTTAAAGGAACAGACTTTTGTCTGTTCCTTTTTTGTTTCCCGGAAATGTGCTGTTATGTACTCCGCTATTTTGTACATCAGCAGCATATGCAATATTCAAAAAGCTTCCTTACGAGGCACTGTTGTTTTTCTAAAAGATAAATACCGATACCATGTTTTCAGATAAAACACGTCAGAAATTAATTTATCGTACGCTGAGATTCCTGCTTTTTATTATATCCATTCCCATTTCTATGGTTGCACTCACCTATTCTCCGGGAAGCGAAATAGATGCATTTATCTGGCGGGAGCAGCATCCGCGAATGTATGTTTTCATTTGTTTGGCCATAACCGTTTTGCTCATGTCATTTTTTTCAGCATTGCTTTTTATGATTGGGAAAGTATGCAAAGTGGAGGCCCAGCGGATGACTTATGTATGGTTAACTTTTATCCCTTTGTGCATGCTGCTTTTAATCCTTTTGAATATGGCGTATAGGGCTTAGTTTATGCAGCAGCCTGCAGCAGTGTACTGTATCTGATCCTGACAAAATCTCCGGGCAGTCATATTTTTTTTACGTAAATTAGTTACAGCGTATTATATATCCCACCTATCAGCAACTTACGAACTTACTACCACGTAAATAAAAGGGGAAGCCGAAAACCTGTAGAAAAGAGTAGGCGGGAAGTATTCTTGATGAAAACCATTTTTATGAAAAAGAAAAACAAGAAGAAACTGGACATCAGCAAAATCAAAATTGCTAAACTGAGCGAAGAGAATCAGAAAAAAATACAGGCGGCCACTATTCCTCCCCGCACATTCTGGTGTGATACAGTTGGTTTATAATAACTGCTGATTCGCTACACAAAAACTTATTCAGGCACCCGCCGCTTTAAATACGGATAGGGTGAGATGATGCAAGGGGGTAGACGTATACCTGTCCCCTTCCTTCCGCAAGGTAAAGCTCCGGATAGCCGTCAATAGTTTTTTAATGAAATCTTAAGCTCGCGTTTTTACTAACTGTTCCGTTTGGCAAAATGCCGTACCATGGCTCGTTTTGGAAAAGCAACATTTTGTTATACGACCTCTCTTTTGAGCTTTTGGAACGATACTTATTCACCAGCAGCCCCTGTTCTTATTAGCTGGCAGGGAAATTGAATAATTACTAACTATTAAAACTAACAACAAACATGAAAAACTTCATTATCGCTATTGCCGTTATGATGGCTGTACTCCCTGCTGTTGCTCAAACAGCTACCCCTACAGCCCCAAAGCAAGTTCCTGCTAAGGCAGCTGCCGCAGCACAAACAAAAGCAACTGCTGCTACACAGACATTGCCATCACCTGAGAAACGCGCTGTTGAGTACTCTAATGAACTCAAAACCAAGCTGCATCTCACTGATGATCAATACAACAAAGTACTGGCTGTAAACGCAGAATGCATTCGTCGTAAAGATGCATTGAAAGCAAATGGTCAAAAAGGCGGACAAGGAGCAAAAGATATTTCTACCTATCGCAAGCAACAGTATCAAACCATTCTCACACCAGATCAGCAAGCACAGTTAAAGGCGATCAATGCGCAGAACGGACAAAAGAAAGGAGCTAAGGTGACTGAGTAGTTATCAACGTTTTTATATAAAAAGGAATCAGTGCATACTGGTTCCTTTTTTTATGTAAAACATCTTATGAAATTTATGCTGCCATAACCCCTTTCCTGATATCACTCATCCCCTTTTTATAAAACCGTTTCATCATCTTATTCAAATGACTGCTATCTGTAAAACCCAGGTTGTAGACGATTTCCTTGAAAGGGATATCGGTATACATTGCTTTTGCTTCTGCTAACTTCAGTTTGGAACGCAGCACAAATTCCTGGTAAGTTTCATTGGCATTACGCTTAAAATATTCGCTAAAGTAAGTAGCCGAAATATTGAAATGATGAGAGAGATATTGTAGTGTTATTATTTCTTCGTCCAGCGGATGATATTGAACATGCAATAATAAATCAGCAAAGCGTTTGCCTTCATAACCTTGTTGTCCGGGCAATGAGTTCGAGAATTGCCACCATTATGCCTTGCATGATTCTGCGTGCAGGTGGTGTGGGGCATTATGCTGTGCAAATGGCCAAAGCAACAGGTGCCTATGTGATAGCACTCAAATCAGCTGCCAATGCAGGCTGGGTAACCAATTTAGGCGCTGATGAAATCATTGATTATAACACCTTTGATTTTAACGAGGCAAGCAGTCTGCAATTAAACCTCGTGTTGGACGCTGGTGGCCGGTATCCGGCATCGCTGTATGAAAAGCACTTTGCACCTGGCGCGGCCTTGTTTTACCTGCCGCATCAACTGCCCGGGGAAAAGATGCAGTATTATAAATCCAAAGGATTTGATGTGCGCTTTACCGGTGTGTTCACAGAAGAACGCGCTATAGATGATATTGCCACCTTGTTAAAAGAAGGGAAAGTAAAGTCATATATAGACAAGACATTTGCTTTTACTGATATGAAAGCCGCTTTTGAGGAGATGAAAAAGGGGACTACCAGGGGGAAAATTGTGGTGCGAATGGATATATAGCAACAGGTGCAGTCAGCATAAAAAGAGGAATCACCTGGCGCTGATTCCTCTTTTTAGTTACCGTAAATTCTATTTTTCAGGAAATTGTTAAACTGGTAAATGCCCTGTGGTGGCTTATTTTGTTCATTTTTCGATATTTAATCGAAAAAAATATCGATGGAATTTGTTTTTATGCTAAACATTTTCCTACATTTGCACTCCACAATTGAAGCAATGGTCACGCCACAAGGGCAACCGATAAAGCTGAAGAAGTGGACTAAGAAGGGTTTTCGGGGCGTAGCGTAGCCCGGTATCGCGCCTGCTTTGGGAGCAGGAGGTCGCAGGTTCGAATCCTGCCGCCCCGACTTAGAAGCCTTACAGTAGAGATACTGTAAGGCTTTTTTTATGTGTATTGTTGCGATGATTAAACAAACTTTTCCGATCTGTAGTACTCCCTCTTTATTCAAACGCTACCGTCTTATTGCTTTTTCAAATCAGTTTTAAGGCCGCTAACAATAATAAATGCGTTCAGTATTTTTCCTGTTTTATTTACCTCAAATTCGATCTGCCTGTCTGAGCCATCAGCATAGAAGAATTTAGTATTCGATTCCGGCTTTAACTCCATATCATCGCTACCATTTCCACGGCGATACAGCTTATTATCTTTTTTAATTAATTCAAGCGTATTTGTTGCTAAATATTTTCCAACATAATTGTCCAGAATGGCGCTGTTAATAGCTATTTCCTTATGTTTATAAGGATTTATAACCGGAAAGTTGAAAAGGATGCTGGCTAAAGCATTGGAAATAGCAGTAGTGTTGGCTTCGTCATTGGATATTACTACCACATAAAGATCATCTGTTGGATAATATGCCAGACAAGAATTGAAACCAGGAATACCTCCATTATGCCAGATTCTTTTATGATTTCCCAGGCTGTCAATCCATAGGCCATATCCATATCGCCCCTGATATGGCGTTGTCATTTTTTTTATACTGCGGGGTAAGAGTATCTTATTGTTCATCAATGCTACGTCCCATTGATACAGATCATTTACAGTTGAATACATTGCGCCTGCACTAAAAGGGCCTTCCATAACATAATAAGGGGCATTGATGTATCCGTTGCCAGGATCCTCGTATCCTTTAACACGATACTTTAGTATGGAATCAATTTTATCCACGCCGGTATTTTTAATCTTCGCCTTTGAAATGATATTGTTCAGCAAATAATCATTATATTTTTCTCCACTGACCATTTCAATAATATATCCTAACAGGAAATAGTTAGAATTACTGTAAGCCCATTGTGTTCCCGGAGGAAAATTATAGGGTTCGTTTTTAAATTCATTGATCATTTGTAACGGTGCAAGTGGTACTACATCAGCATGAGACCCGTTATCCGGGAGTTGGGTATAATCTTTAATCCCTGAAGTTTGATTTAGCAACATATGAATAGTGACTACATCACCCTGAGGATAGTCAGGGATATACTTATTGAGTTTATCATCCAGACTTAACTTTCCTTTTTCCTCCAGCAGTAAAATACATGCTGCTGTAAACTGTTTGGTGAGGGAGCCTATCCTGTATTTTGAATCTCTTGTGTTTATCGTATGCCATTCCCTATCAGCTTCACCGAAAGAATTTTCATAAACTACTTTCCCTTTTTCCACCAGCAACACAGTTCCGCTAAATTGACAAATTTTAGACTGTGACTGCATATAGGTATTTAGCAAAGCGGTATTTTTTTGTTGCGCGTGAATCGTAACAGGCAGTAAGAGTAGCCAGAGAATTTTATTCATAAGGAATTAAGAATTGAACCTGAATTTACATGTTTATTGAATGATATGTTGCTTTATTTTAACGGGTTATTTAAATGTTTGGGTTTCAATTATCAAGAGGAAATCTGATGCACTATTTAGTACTTTTTATAACGATGCAAACTAAATCACAAGCTAAATAGCTTGTAACAGTTGTTGCCTGATCCGGCATTGAAGGAATATTATTAATTTACACCTTTCCCTTAAGTCCTGTTTATTAAAAGTGGGAAAACACCATGCTACAAGACCATCGGGAAAAAATAATAAATATGAATAATGACCTGGTAAAGCAGACGGAATTTGTATCCGAAATATATAATAGCCTGGTTTTAAGCCATTATATAAAACATTGGGGTATGCCGGAAAGCAGGGTTGTATCAAAGCGCCAAGGGTTTGATGAAAGGATAGCTGTTTACTATTTTCCTTGTAACAAGGAAAAACCAATTGCTCATGTCGCAACTATAGGAACATCACAACAAACAGGAAGAAATGGGAAAGTTGGGTGCGAATATATATTTGTGTTGCCTTGTGATTTAGGTGGTGCTGATATTGAATCGGTTTATAATTATCTTTTAGATATTTCAGCACACACTGTTATTAATATAGAAGATATTTCCACACCAAGAGTTATGGGTGAAAGTAAATTGGCTCCTGCGGCATGGAAAACAAAAGCCATTTTATTTGATGAATTAAGAGGTGAGGACGAAAATTTTTCAACGATACCTTATGGGGATTTATTTAATACCAAATTTATATGGGCTGTACCAATACATGAATCAGAGTATAAATCTATTACAGAAAATGGGATTGAGTTTTTTGACAGCCTTGAGCAGTTATCTGAGATCAGTATTGTGGATGTAACAAGAGCGCCATTTTGTTAAAGGTTTCATCAGTCGCTATGATATTTTCATAAAAAAGGAGTTCTTAAATATTGCTATTTAAGAACTCCCTCCGCTATTTTAAAAGAGATAATACCACACTGTTATACTTAATCAGCTTATAACCTGAAAAGCAATGCACAAATTATCCTGTCTTCTGATTTAACCAGATCAGGGCGCCAATCAGCTGGCAGTGGTGTTGTGGTATATCCATCAGGAGAAGTTACTCCACCTTTTCCTGCAAAGTATGGAACATTTGAATGTCTGTGGACATACTCTATACGAAAGGTCAGGCTTTGATTTGGCATCCAGTCAAAGTTTGTAGAACAATCCCAGCCTTTAAACTGATCTCCCGGATTGGCAGTGAAAGGGAAAGCGCCTTCCGTTTGTGTAGGGTTGTTTGGATTAGGCAATGCACTTGCCTGTCCGGTTGGCAACAGCACCAGGTAACGTCCAGGGTTAGTCATTATGCCACCTCCCATTGTCCACGCAAATTTGTTGTTAGCAAACCAGATACGATTGTAGAACATAGCACTTAAAAAGTATTGTTCAGGTTCATCAGTTGTGCCTTTTTTGAATCCACTTACTCCGCCGCCTTTTTCAAAACCCAGATCACCGGTTAATGAAAACGCCATCCTGTTGATACCATGGGAATTTGGCTTATTGTAATATCTCACCAGCATACTATTATCCGAGTGGAATCTTTTTCTTTTAGGAATTCCTGCCGCATCACTACCATAATAATCATTGGTGAGTATTTTAAACCTGCTGCTTGGGTTCCAGGTTATATTGGCGCCAACACCGGGCATTTTGTTAAACCTGCCATAGCTTTGCCATCCATTAATAATCCAGGGTTCGATCTTTAGATATTTTGATGGATAGATCTGGACACGTACACCATTAAAAAACCAGGGAGTATTATCAGAAGTAAAAGAAGCCTGATACTCCCAGTTCTCTACCTGGTAGTAGGAATTAAGACCAATGTAAGACATAAATAACCCTGCGTCCACATTGATGCCATACCACTTATTGAAATGATAACCAACATATGCTTCGCTCAGGTAACGATATACATCGGCCAATTTATATTGCCCCCTGTAGGGACTACCATCGTTTCTTGGAACAACAACAGAACGGGTGCCGTATTGCAGCATTACCCTGGCCCTTGCATTCTCATAGGTAAAATCTCCGCCAAGGCTTAAATGAGAGAGTTGTACTTCGTTGTTACGTGCCAGTGCTGTAGAACCCACTACCGTATTGTCATTCGGGTTGTTGAATGAATGAGTGTAGTTGACATCAACCATCACGGAGGGTATAAAATACTTACCATGAAAAATAGAGGAGTCTCTTCGGTCACTTCCATTTTGCCAGTTGGTTTCTATTCCATCAAATGGGATTTTTGAGGCTGTTGTGGTGTCCTGAGAAAAGACAGCAGCCGGGATTGTCATAAGTAGAACTGCTCCTGTTAAAATTTTGCGCATCGTTTTTTTAATTTTATTACCGGAATTAATTTTTGCATCTTAATGCATTGCAACCTTGCTATAGCTATTAGCCAAATTCCAGACCGTATTAAAAAAATGTTGATCCTTCAGGGGCCGGAGAATGGAAATTAAGGACTTGAATTTTTTCATAAGATTTTTTAAATGATGTTAAAAATAATATATAACTTATTAAAAAAGAAAATATTAGGATGGTTAATTGGTATGATAAAAATAATAAATACCTGGCCGGTATTGGTAATTGGGAGTGATTACAACAACCTTAGATCCGGAAAATTAGCGCATATCTCTTTAAGAAAAAAGTATATCATTTTGGTAAGGGTATTTCATTTTTTGCAGGGTTTGCACAAATAATGCTCATCAATCATTTTGTAGAAATGCAACATAGTTTTGAAGCACACAATATTTGCCGGCATGGATACCTGAAGAATTGCTGTGGAAATTCCTCTTACAAATTGTATATTTAGTAAAAGAAATCTATGTGTAGCCCCTCTTTCCGCAGACCCGGTATGCATGGTTTATTGCTTGCCTGCATCCTGTGCACCAGTAGTTGTTACTCCTATCGCATTGCAACACATGCGCAGCCTGCTACTGATGCTGCACCCGTCAACAGAGTAAGAGCCTACAGCCTGTTTTGGGGACTCCTCAACAAACCACAGGTGATCAGCACCCCGGTATGCGACTCACTGGGAGTAAACGGTGTGGCGGAAGTAAGGGTCAAAACTAATTTCGGCAATACGGTATTAACCTTTTGTACACTTGGTATTTATTGCCCCGTTACAATAGAATGGAAATGCGCCAAACCATGTGCGCAGGTAGATTCGTTATAAAACAGCATATTGTTTTCTTCACCCCAATATTCGTCCGCATGAAAATTATTAAGCACGGCGGCTTCTCCTGGAGTAATTTGCATAATACATTTACGCAGCAAGTAACTGATCTGTATGACCTTGCCAATGAAGTAGCCGGCACTGTACTTCAAAATTATAATGATACCACCAGTGGCATACAACAAATAATAAAAGACGCTATACAAAACGGTACGTCACTGCGTACGCTTGGCGGAAGCTGGTCATTTTCTCCCATAGCGGCTACCAACGGTATCTTACTCAATACCAAACCGCTGAATATTCGTTTTACTATCACCAGCAACAGTATAGACGCTGCTTATAACGGTGATCCCAAAAAACTTTGCCTGGCTCAATGCGGCAACGGCATCTGGGAGCTGAACGACTTCCTGCATCAGCGTGGATTGTCGCTGTCGGCCTGCGGTGCCAGTAACGGGCAAACCATTGCAGGAGCCCTGGCTACAGGCACACATGGTGCTGCTATTGGCTTTGGCGCGGTGCAGGAAGGTGTAGTTGGTTTGCATATCATTACAGGTGCCGATAAACATATCTGGTTGGAGCGAGCGTCTTATCCGGTAGTGTCTAATACTTTAACAGATAAGCTGGGAGCGGTACTGGTGCGTGATGATGATGCCTTTAATGCCGCAGTGGTGAGCTTTGGTGCCTTCGGTTTTGTACATGGTGTAATGATAGAAGCAGAAGATGATTATCTGCTGGAGTGTTACCTGCGCCGCGTGCCCTATGATGATGCGCTGATTCACCAGCTTACCACACTCGATTTTGTATATCCGCATTTGCCCTATCCGGGTGTAATGCCTTTTCATTTTCAGTCGCTTATCAATCCTTATGATCTGGCCAACGGCGCCTATATGACTACGATGTATAAGCGTCCTTACCGCAACGACTACACGAGGCCAAAGCCTAATGGTGCCGGCATAGGGCCGGGCGACGATGCCCCTTGTTTTATTGGTACGCTGGCCGGTGCAATCCCTGCTGCAGTGCCGCTGTTGGTAAACAAAGTGCTGGCATCCAGTCTTACTCCCTATGAACAACAATTCGGCAGACTCGGAGAAATATTCAACAATACTACTTTGCGCGGCAAGGTAGCCAGTGCTGCTGTAGGACTGCCTGTTACAGCGGTAGGACAGGTGATAGACGCACTGCTTCAGGTGAATACACAAGCCGGCCCCTTTATAGGTTTATTCGCTTTCCGGTTCGTGAAAGCCTCCAAAGCTACTATGGCGTTTACCCGTTTCGCACCGGTTACCTGTGTACTGGAACTGGATGGGGTGCTTTCTCCGGAAACAGTAGGCTTCTATGAAGCGGTATGGAATAAGCTGGATCAGCTTAATATTCCTTTTACTTTTCACTGGGGAAAGATGAATGTGCTAACACCTGATCGTATACATAGCATGTACGGAACAAGCCTGGACCAATTCCTGGCGGCGCGTGCAAGAATAGTAGATCCGGCTATGATCCGTACTTTCAGCAATGACGCTATGCAACAATGGGGAATTGACCAGGTCTGAAAATCCCGTTATTCTTCTGTGCTACAATACTTGTCATAAGCAGCAGCATCTAATAGCTCCCCAACTTCTTTGGGATTAGCGACTGTTATCTTAAGAAACCATCCGCCTGCATACGGTTCATCATTGACTAAGTCTGGTGAGTCTAATACCGTTTCATTTATTTCTGCCACTTTCCCATTTAAGGGGCTAAAGAGTTCAGTTACAGCTTTAACAGATTCAACAGTACCGAATGCTTCGTCTTTTCCCAGCGTATCTCCTACCTTATAAGGTAGCTCTACAAAAACAATCTCACCTAATTGTTTTTGTGCATGATCTGTAAGACCAATAGTGGCTTTATTGCCGTTTAGAAGGACCCATGAATGGTCTCTTGTATAACGTAAATTCCCGGGAGTGCTCATAGACAATGAAGTTTAAGGTTATTTGAAGGATGATTTGCTATATGGATATTCTTTGTGTTGTTATTAGCCATTTTGTGTAGCAGTTATTTTGAGATGCACGTGAATAATAAACATTAATTACCTGATTTTTGTTTTATCTGCATAACATTTTTAATACTGAAAATTTGAAATATCCATATTACTCTTTCTTTATAAAAAAGGCTGACCATCCGGTCAGCCCTTTGAAATTACCAGCTATCAGTATTTATCATTAGTAGCATTACCATCCTTCATTTTGTTTTAGTTCCGTATTACGCAATGTTTCATCTGTAGTGATAGGAATCAGGTACATAGCATTGCGCCATAAACGGTCTTCTACTTTGAATTTTTCATAATGGTAACCTTCCGGTGTAGTGGCGTCTTTTATTAACCGCATACCCCATATTTCCTTTTCTGTATTTTCAGCGATCTTCCAGCGACGGACATCCCAGAAGCGTTGGTTTTCGAATGACAGCTCTATTCTTCTTTCATTGTGAATGCGCTGCCGCATTGCAGCCTGGCTTAATCCGGCGGGCAATGATGGCTGGCCTGCACGTGTACGGATAAGGTTGATATAAGTTGCAATGTCTGCATTACCAGGATCGTATTCATTCAATGCTTCGGCATAACTAAGATAAAATTCTGCCAGCCGGAAAATGATGCCGTGTATATCTCTTCCCGGTCCCTGGTTAACGGTAATGTTTTCATCTGCCAGCTTCCGGCAGCTGTAGCCTGTTCTGCTGTGATCTGTTTGTGTACTCTGTTCATCTCTCCCGCCCGGAAACGTTTCAATTTTACGGCCTTTCCAGGAAGCGCCATTGTAAGTGATATCTGTATAAAATCTGGGATCACGGTTATCATATGGCTTTGCAGGGTTATAACCGGATGCAGGGTTGCTGATTGACAAACCATTGGCCATTTCATAATCGTCTACGAGGTTTTGTGTAGGGGAACAACCAGACCATCCATTACTGCCATAAGGAAAGATATACCGGTCGTAGCTCTCATTGGTTTCTTTCATTCTTACCCAGATCACTTCTTTGCTAAGCAGTGTGTTGTTGGTAAACATATTCAATCTGTCGGACAACGTATTTTCCAGTTGATATGCCGGTCCGCCCTGTGCAGATTTGAGATCGATGACAGCTTTGGCAGCTGCGGCTGCGGCGCGCCATTTCTCCGGATCGGTGGCGGCGGTACCGCTGCTGATATCTCCCTGAAAACTTGTTTTGCCGGCAATTGCCCACAGCGGACTGGCACTGTAAAGCAGCATACGTGCCTTTAAAGCCAGGCAAGTACCTTGTGTTACCCTTCCGGTTTGTGTAGTAGGATAAAGTACCGGCAGCCGCTTAATAGCTTCGTTACAGTCGGCAATGATCTGTGCTACACATGCATCGTAGGTGCTGCGTGGCTGATTCAGCGCTTTCACATCGCTTTGATCAATGGTTTTTGTAATAATGATGGCGCCACCAAATTGACGAAGCAACTCTGCGAGATAATAGGCGCGCAGAAAATATACTTCTCCGATACGATTTTGTAATGCGCCTTTGTTGTTGGCATCATCCGGGGTTTTATATTTTGCTACCCCTTCCAGGATAGCATTGGCTTGCCTGATAGCTACGTAATTATCACGCCAGGTATTGCCGATGGGATTATTATTGCCGGACCAGGAGCCGTTATTAAAGCTCATAGAGGGCATCCAGTTAGAAGCATCTTTAGCTTCATCTGTGCCGGAAGACATAGAGTAGCCACCGAGGTAAGTATAATTTCCGCGTAAATGGGAATATAAATTATTAACCACCTGGTCGGTCATTGCAAAATTGGTGAAGATGTCCACATCCTGTTGTTGTGTAGTGGAAGCCCTGTCCAGAAAGCCTTTCTTACAGGCGTTGAACGACAGCAGTATGAATAAACCCAATAACAATTTCCTCATGCCAGACATCTTTTTGTAATAGCTATTGGATAATATGATTCGTTGCATAACTTTTAATTTAAAATATCAGGAAACATTTTCCATGCGCAGCACGCTGTTAAAATCTTACATCAATACCAAAATTCCAGATCTTCTGAATCGGGTACATAGCACCGTTGCCATCGCCTATTTCAGGGTCTACCTGGTAATCTTTCAGCTTATCCCAGGTAATAAGATTCATACCGTTGGCGTATATACGAAAATAAGAGAGGCCCAATGGTTTGATCCAGCGCTTTGGCAGCTGATAACCTATCTCTGCATTTTTGAGTCGCAGATAGTCGGCGGAGCGGAGCCAGAACGATGAGGCACGGTGATTGTTGCCATTTGTATTGCTGTGCAAACGTGGGTAGGTAGCGGTATTAGCTGTTTCCGGTGTCCAGCGGCCGAGGTGAAAAGGTTTCACTTTACCACCCTGAAAAAATTCATATACTGCTTCATTATTCAACATCAGATCTGAGTGTGCAGCGCCCTGAAACAGCATGGTGAAATCAAAGCCCTTGTAATCTGCACCCAATGTAGCACCATACATAATTTCCGGTGTGCGGGCGTAGCCGATGGCTGTTTCATCAAAATTCGACTGAATGAAATCGTATTCTTTACCCGTCAGTTTTTTATATTTTATATCACCGGGACCATAGTCAGAAAAATTCTGACGCGGACTATTATCCACTTCATTCTGATCGTGGAAGAAACCTTCTGCTACCAGGCCAAACTTGGTGCCGATGGGGTGTCCGGTGCCTTTCATCCATGGATATGCCTGCGGCACTTCATCCTGGTATATGATTTTGTTCCGGGCAAAAGTGATGTTGGGTTTAACGAAATAGTGCACTTTGCCAATCGTATTATCGTGACTTAATTCCAGTTCAAAACCTTTATTGTCTACAATGCCAATGTTCTGTGCTTTGATATCCTGACCGAATACATCAGAAAGGGTGTTACGTCTGATGAGGATCTGACTTCTTCTTTGTTTGAAAACATCCAGCGTGATGCCCAGTTTATCTTTCCACAGGCGTGCTTCCAGTCCGAGGTTTGCCTGACGGCCACGCTCCCAGGTTACACCCGGATTGCCAATTGCACCTTGTTTCCAGCCATTAGCCTGGTTGGCATTGGTGCCAAAATAATATGGATCGCCTCCACCCCAGGAGGTGAACCACAAAAAGCGGTCATTTCCACTTCTGTCATTGCCTACTTCTCCATAAGAGCCTCTTATTTTCAGGAAGCTGAGTGCGGAAATATTGTCTTTGATAAAATTTTCTTCAGATAATATCCAGCCGGCAGAAATAGATGGGAAGAAGCCATAGCGGCCTTCTTTGGGGAAGTTTTCAGAACCCTGATAAGAAGCACTTAGTTCCAGTAAATATTTTTGAAGGTAGTTATAAGTGCCGCGGAATAATAATGATTGATAGGCAAAAGGAATCTGGGAGCCATTTTCCTGCAAACGACGGTTCCATAATACGATGCCGGTAGCTTCATGATTACCGAATTTACGGTTCCAGTTCATCGTTGCTTCCAGGTAAGTATTGCGCAGGGCGCTGCCTCCATTAAAGCCACCATTGGGATCTATTTTAGTATCCTGACCAGACTGTTTATAATCTGTTATATTTCCCTGTGCATCATAAATGGGCTCATATACAGCATAGTTGCGGCCGTAGGAAGTGTAAGGAGTATTGGTGTTATCATAGGAGAAAGATACTTTAGCACTCAGGTTTTTAGTGAGGAAATCCAGCTTGCGGGTAAGGGCAAATGTTCCTTGTACCGTATTGTTATACCAGTGCTGATAGCCCTTTTGGGAGAGTTCACCAAAGATATTGGAACTAAAAGTACCGTTGCCCCACATAGAACCATCCGGATTGAAAATAGGATAAATAGGCGCCATACGATTGGCGAGATTCATAATATTAGCCGCGGAATTATTACCATCTGTGCGATCTGTCATAGTGCCGGCGAGGTCTACGCGGGCAGTCAGGGTAGGCGTTATATCCACATCCACGTTAGCCCGCAGATTATACCGCTTCATGACGTTGTTGGAATTATATCCGTCCTTGTTTTCTTTGGTATGTGCGTAATTCCCTTGCTGGAGGTTATAGCCGGCCGAAATGAAGTAGCGGGCTATATTGTTACCGCCGCTCACATTGAGGTTCCCCTGCGCCACCATAGAGGGCTTCATGATGAACTTATAATAATCCGTGTTGGGTAGTTTTCCGCTTTTGTATCCTTCCAGTTGTTCCGGTGTAAAGGCGGGTTGCGCACCGTCGTTGGCGAGTGCTTCGTTAAACAGCCTGGCATAATCGTAAGAGCCCAGGTATTTAGGCAGCCGGGTGGCTTCCTGTACACCGGTAGAGGCGCGGAAGCTTACCGATGGTGCGCCGGCCTTGCCGCGTTTTGTAGTAACGAGCACCGCACCGTTGGCGCCACGCATACCTAGTACAGCGGTGGCCGCGGCATCTTTCAGGATAGTAAGACTTTCAATATCGTTGGGATCGAGATAGCTCATGCTGCGTTCTATGCCGTCTACCATTACAATGGGTGAGGCATTATTGAGGGTAGCTACTCCACGAATGTAGAGAGAGCTGCCATCTACCCCGGGCTCACCACTGCGTTGAGTGGTAATAAGTCCGGGGAGCCTGCCTGCCAACGCATTGGTAAGATTGGATACAGGGCTTTGTACTAATTCCTTGGTACTGATAGAAGCAATAGCCCCGGTAACAGTCGCTTTCTTTTGTTCGCCGTAAGCTACTACCACCACATCTTTTAATCCAAAGCTGGAGGGGATCAGTGTTACATCTGTTTGGTTGGAGAGGGTAATTTCTACTTCTTTTGTTTCATAGCCGATAAAAGAGAAAACCAATGATTTTGTGCTCACAGGTACCTGTATGCTGTAGGTACCATCTGTTTGTGTTTGTGTGCCCCTGTTGGTTCCTTTTACCAGTACAGAAACGCCTGGTAATACAGTGTTGGTTTTGTTTTCCACCACCGAGCCGATAATGGTGCGCAACTGTTGTCCGGTGCCGGTTTTAGCGGCAGGATTAACCACGGTGTCTGCCGCATTGGATAGTTCGGAAGCGCGAAAGATAACGATGATGTTATCTTCTTGTTTGAAACTGAGATGTGTATCGGCCAGTAATAATTCCAGTGTTTCTTTTACACTCCTGGTGGCTTTCTCCAGACTGATATTTTTGAATCTGTTTATTTGCTCCGGAGGATAAGCCAGGCGGAAGCCGGAAAGGTTTTCCACTTTTCCCAATGCGCCTTTCAGTGTTTCATTTTTCAGTGTGAGCGTGATTTTTTTTGTAGAGATATCCTGAGCGCTTCCTGCCGATGCCCACAATACGGGTGTTAGTAATAGCAGGCTCAAAATGAGTAAGGTGGTGGTTTTTACCAGGCGCCTGGTGTGGCGGTTTGTATAGGACAATAGATTGTCACCAAGCTGTGTTTTCACAGCTAATAACTTTTGCATAACGGGCAATAATTTAAGAAATGTTAGAAATGAGGGTGCCTGTAGCAGCCTAGTGTGCTGCTAAAATGTTTCCCTTTTCAGTTGTTTTTTATTTTAAATTAAAGATGGAATGATGATGTTTGTTTAAGCGATAATTTTGGTTTCATCCTGATAGATTTTCGTGGTTTTTAATAAAATAGCATAGTATAAATAGCCTGCCCTGAATCGCTAAATTGATTTAGCAAATTTGATTTAAAAAGGCTTCACATTATCTTTTGTAAGCGATGCAGGTTATTTTTATTATAGTCCGCAACCTTTGCCGTTTATTAGAATATTGCGCCCGTTTTCTATGGTATAAGTCGCATTTCTGACACCGCACAATACATCCAATACTTGTTCGAGTGATTCTGTTCCACTGAAAGAAGCTCTAATCTGGCAAGACTTTAACGCTTCATTGCTGAACTGTATATTTACCTGGTAACGCTTATTTAATGTGGCTACAATAGATTCAAAGGTGGTATTTTCAAACACCATATCTTCTGTTGTCCAACTGATTTTGGCTATGGCATTTACTTTTTGCTGTGCTGCAGTAGCCTTTTGAATATTGTAAACAATTTGCTGATCAGGAGTAAGTACTGCCAATACTTTTTTATCGTCTTCCACTTTCACCTTTCCGCGTGTAACCGATACCGTTATATCGGGCAGGTCCGGATACGCCCGGATGTTAAAAGCTGTCCCCAGCACGGTAGTCTTTAAACGGCCGGTATTAATAATGAAAGGTCTTGCGCTATCCCGCCGGATATCAAAATAGGCCTCTCCCGAGAGCTCCACTTCCCTGGTTTTGCCGGTAAATGCTACAGGAAAATCCAGTTTGCTGCCGGCATGTAATATCACGGTACTTCCATCTGGCAAAGTAATGTAACGACTGTAGTTCTGTTTTTCTCCGGTATTAAAACCACTATATTTAACCTGTTTTGATTGATCCTGTTTAATTAAATAATAGCCGGCACCTGCCAATAAAAGGAGCCCTCCCCATATAGCAGCCATCCGGGCTGCTTTCTTCCATAAAGGAATATACAGCACAGGGGGCTCTTTATCTTTATTCACCTGCGCCCTTAGCTCTTTCAGCTTTGCCTGTGTTAGTTGCCTGGCCATCTCATTTTCGGGATCAATCACCTGATCCGGCAGGTGCTGTCCAAGCCCGGTATACCAGGTCTCCAGCATTGCCAATTCCTCCGCTGTGCAAGTGCCCTGGCTATATTTTGCTAACAGTACATATAAATATTGTTGGTCCATAAATTCAAAAAACGTGGATAGCTACATTTAAAAACACCAATTTAATGCGTTACCGTTATCCCGGTGAAAAATTTTTTTAGCGGGGAAATAGTGAGGATTCTACACAACTATAGAAAAAAATGAATTATTATTAGATTTGATAAAAATTATTCCAATCGAACGATACACGGAAAATACTGATTCAGCCCTGCTCAGACTATGGAGAAACGGAGATGAAAAGGCTTTCGATATGATCTATACACGTCATTATATCCGGCTGCTGAACCTGGCACATAAAAAAACAGGCAACATGGAAGCCTCGCAGGAGCTGGTACAAGATGTGTTTTTATCGCTCTACAGGCAATTGTCTTCTTTGCAGGAGCAAACAGTATTGGAAAACTATCTGTTTATTGCTACCAGGAACAGGATCTTCAACTACCACCGGCAACTGCTGCTACAATTAAAAAAAGAAGCGGTACTGCGCAATCATCTACCCGTTAATTCCGGGGATAGCCAGGAGGCGCTGGAATTAAAAGAGCTGGAAATAAGGCTGCGGGCCAAAATTCAGGCACTGCCGCCGCAGTGTCGTACTGTTTTCCTCCTTAGCCGGGAAGAGCAGCTATCCAATAAGGAAGTAGCAGAACGAATGAATATTTCCGTAAATACTGTGGAGCAACACATGCGCAAAGCCTTACGGATACTACGTGCTTCCTTCAACGACGAACTCACCCTCATCTTATTGTTATTGCTGCTTCAGCATGCATCTTTCTAAAAATATAGCAGAAAAATTCTGTGGATATTTGTTTTTATGAAATATAATTTCCTACATTTGCATCCCGCTTCACAGAATAATCAGTGAAAACGTTGGAAACGGGGCGTAGCGTAGCCCGGTATCGCGCCTGCTTTGGGAGCAGGAGGTCGCAGGTTCGAATCCTGCCGCCCCGACATCAAATAAAAAAGAGGCTTCTGGCCTCTTTTTTTATGCAATCAACTTTCCGGGAGGCCGTCATTTCAACGGCTGACTGATTGCCATAAATTGAAAGCCTGCATTTTCAGGCTAATTTTAGTCACCCCGAATTGTTTCCCCGGACAATACTTCTTTAAAAATTTGACTAATATATTAGGGTTATTGTAGTGGGCTCCCCGCAAAATGAAGTAACTGTTACAAGATGATGATAGATTTGTCTAAATCAAAAAGACAAAATAATGGAAAAAGCAATACTGTCAGATAATGAACTTGTAAAAAACAGCATCAATGGAAACAAGGATCATCTTGGAATGCTGATCGAAAGGTATAATAACTACATTTTCAATGTGTGTTACAAAATGTTATGGAATGTTAACGACGCCAGGGACCTGACACAGGAAATTTTAATTGCTATCATCACTAAGTTAGACACGTTTAAATTCAATAGTAGTTTTAAAACCTGGACTTACCGAATAGCAACCAACCATACCTTAAATTTTATTAAATCAAGCCGCAGGCATAAGTTATTTTCATTTGAAGAGTATGGTAATAATCTGGATAAAACACCGGATTTTATCTTACCGGAAGAAGCCTATAACAATATTGATAACGAAATCCTTTTTGAAGAAGTAAAACAAACTTGTATGACAGGCATGTTAATGTGCCTCGATGAGCAATATAGAATGGTATTTATTATAGGAGAGATTCTGGGATTTAATGATAAGATCGGCTGTGAAATTTTAGCGATCACACCTGAAAACTTCAGAATGATGCTGTCAAGAGCGAAGAAAGACCTTTATAATTTTATGAATGATAAATGTGGATTAATCAATAAAAATAATTCCTGCAGATGCTCAAAAAAAACAAAATCATTTATCAAAGCCGGATATGTCAACCCTGAAAAGCTTTTGTTTTATCCTAAGTATAAAATTTTCATTGAAGAAGCAGCTGCTAAAAAACAAGAGGAAATGGAAGATCATTTTTATGCTGATTACCGTGAATTATTCCAAAAATTAACTTTCCTGTCCAATAAGGCGTTTTCAGAAGAACTTGACCAAATACTAACCTCCCCAAAAGTAAAGGCACTCTTTAATTTGAATTAGTGACCAATATTTATAAAAGTTGTTACAAGGGGCTTAGCCAATTGTCTAAAAGCTGAATAACAACAAAATTTATAAATTATGAAAGCTATTTTAATTAAAGAAAAAGGGAATGCCGAAAATCTTATAATTACCGAGTACCCTATTCCTGAACCTCAGCCAGGCTTTGTGTTAGTCAGAAACAAGGCCTTCGGAATAAACCGTGCAGAGATCTATATGCGAAAAGGAGAATGGGGGGAAACGCACGACATTATAGGCATTGAATTTGCCGGGATCGTGGAAAATGATCCATCAGGTACAATAAAAAAGGGACAAAAAGTGGTTTCGTTCGTTGGTGGGCTGGCCAGAGATTTTGGCGGTAGTTACGCTGAATATATCAGTGTTCCATTGCAAAACATTATTCCCGTCGAAACAGCGTTGCCATGGGATGAACTGGCTGCAATCCCTGAAACTTTCGCCACTGCATGGGCTGTGTTAAATTGGGGAATTGAGGTAAAGGCCGGGCAGTCCATTTTGGTAAGGGGCGGAACTTCAACCCTTGGATTAGCCCTAATCATTCTGGCCAGGCAAATGGGTTTAACTGTAATAGCTACAAGTCGTTCCGCAGAAAAACACACTTTACTCAAAAAATATGGTGCCGATCATGTAATCCTAGATGAGGGAAAAATAGCTGAAAAAATAAGACGAATCATTCCAAAGGGTGTAACCAGCGTTGCAGAGCTAATAGGAACCACCACTTTGACAGACAGCTTAGCCTGTACCCAAACCAATGGAACTGTTTGTATAGCAGGCTTTTTGGGAGGTTTAATACCCCTTGAGAATTTCATGCCACTTTTGCAGATCCCAAGTAGTGTAAAATTAACTTCATTTGCCAGTGCTTTTACTTTTGGGAATATGGAATTTCCATATGCTGAAATACCCGTTCAAAAAATAATATTCGACATTGAACAAAATAAAATTCCCAATATTCTTGCAAAAACTTTTGATTTTACGCAAATCACCGCGGCTCACCAACTAATGGAAAGTGATAATCTGAATGGTAAAATTGTAGTGAAAATCTGAAAATTATCACTGCTTAATTCCAGTGTTGCTGCCCCGACAGAACAAAGAAAGGCTTTAAGTCGTTGGACTTGAAGCCTTTCTTTGTTTCGAACGAATTTTGCTCCCTGTAAGCACGAACTGTTCAGTGTATTTTTATTGTTGTAAATAAAAAGCTGCGGTTAGTGCTTGTTTAACTTTTTCATTAATTAAAGAACAGTGTTCCAGTAAAAGTTAAAACGGATATATATTGTTTCGGTTACCTCTCTTTTGAAAAGATAATAATCTTCTGAAATAATTATTTACTATTGCCCTGAATTTTAAATAGATTTATATTAATCATCTCCCCTGAGTTAATAAAAAAATCTGCAGAGTTTAACGACGACTTTAAACTTTACTGATTTTTAATCCCCCAAATAAATATAACCCTCCAATAATGACTGCGATGACCGAATAAAGTGTTCCCAGGGCTGTATTTGTGCCATTCAATGCATTAGCTATTAACTCCCCAAGTCCACGCAATAGATAGATCCCGGCGATTGTGAAAACCCCCGTTTTTTGAAAAGGTAGTTTTATAGGTAGATAAGTTGCTGAAAGTCCGTATAAACCAAAAACGAAGAATATGATTGCAACAACAACTGTTAATAAGTATGGCAAAATAGGGTGTATTGCAGATAGTGCTTTCATTTGATGCCCGATCCCTGTTACTTCAAACATTTTATCTGCCCAAAATAGCCCTGTTATATGAGCTAACGCGATTATTATATTTATATATCCACCTAATCGTAACATCAGTTTTAATTTAAGTTTGCGAATGGTATCAGATAGATAACTGATCCTATTACAAATAAAATAGTCAGTATTATACTTATAGGGTTCTTAAAGGGCAATAATTTCTTAAAGAAAAATTGCTCAATAGTTCTTCCTATCCAGAATAAGGAGGATCCTATAAGAATGACATTTCCTAAAGTGGTGTGAAGCAGTTCAGATGAAAAAAAGATGCAAAGGAAAGCATGGAAAAAGAAAATGTAAATGATCCTGAGATTTAAGATTTGCATTACAGCCTGATTACCAGGACTTATTTTTTTGAGGTCACTTTTCCAGTTTAGCCTATTCCAGAATAAGCAGTGAAACAAAGCGAAAATCAGGCTGTGGATGCCACAAATAACTATTAAGGTTTTCATTAAACTATTTTTGCCCAAAGGTCATCTTAATCATCTTTAATCCATTTGACATAGATCAAATTCCATTTTTTGGATTTCTAATTCTACTTAATGTTTCTAATGTAATTCCCAGGAAAGATGCAATATGTCCTAATGAAACCCGTTGCGTAATATCCGGACGAACAGCAATAAGGTTTGTGTATTTTTGTAAGGCTGTTTCGAACTGCAAGGAAACTAATCTACGCTGAAGTTTGATCATGGTTTGCGTGATAGCATATCTGGCTAGCTTTTCAATATCATGATGCTGATCACAAAGTTCCAATATTGCTTTTTTGGGAATGATCATGAGTATAGTCTTTTCCAATGTTTCTATATAATGAGAGCTGGGCGTATCAAGAAAGAAGCTGTTTATTTCACAGGTAAAATCACCCTCAAAAGAAAACCAATCGCTTACGTCTTTTCCATCTTTCAGATAGTATGCTCTTAAAACCCCTGTTACGATGAATATTAATATTTCTGAGTATTGGTTCTCTCTGGCGATTATTGCATGTTTATCAAAAACCTCCATCCTTGCACATTCTTTTAAGGCCTTTCTACTTTCAGGCTTAAGCTTTAAATATTTTTTATCAATTAAATTGATGGTATCATCAATGCTAATTACATTATCCATACCCACTATTAAGTTGTTCCGAATTTTAAGATCAGGAATCGGGGCAATTTACCACTTATCGGATTACCTTCATCGCATATTTCTTAGGCTTTTCGGTTATATTTGTGTGAGTGGCATTTTTGATGTGCTACGTACAACTATCCGACAGTTAATAAGCTATGAAAGACAATGATACAAAACGGCTTTCACGACTAACTGCAATTCAGACCCAATTGCAAACAAAACGACTTTTGACAGCCCCGGAACTTGCAAATAAATTTTCAGTCAGTGTCCGGACAATTTACAGGGACATAAAGGCATTAGAACAAGCGGGCGTCCCCATCCTGACTGAAGAAGGGAAAGGGTACTCTTTAATGGAAGGATACCGGCTTCCGCCTATTATGTTTTCTGAAAGCGAAGCAAATGCTTTAATTACAGCTGAACAACTTGTCCTGAAAAATAAAGATGCTTCATTTGTGAGAGAATACAGAGAGGCAATCAATAAGATAAAATCAGTTTTGCGATACAACACAAAAGACAAAGCAAACCTGCTTTCTGATCGCATTATATTTGGTCACAATACGGAAAATGATAGAACGAGTAATTATTTATCGGCTTTGCAGTTGGCACTCACCAATTTTAATCTCATAAAAATTGACTATCACTCCCCCGATAATAACGAAACATCCAAAAGGACAATTGAACCTTTTGCATTATTAAGCACGCAGGAAAATTGGTTACTGGTTGCCTGGTGCCGTTTACGAAAAGATTACCGCACATTCCGGCTTGACAGGATTCAGCAGCTGAACATACTCAATGAGCAATTTGAGCCCCATAAAATGACCTTACAGGAATATTTTGAACGCTCCCGGAAAAAAAATCCATACCCCTGACATAGGGCTGTCACAAGGCCATTTTACTTTTGTAAAGAACAATAACGTTTTAACCTTTAAAAAAAGCAAAATGGCTACCACACAAACATTAAGAGGACTTTCTACTATCAGTTTTTTCGCGGCTGACCACGAAGCAGCAAAGAAATGGTACTCCGAACTGTTGGGCATCGCTCCATACTTTGAACTCCCAGGGTATGCAGAATTTCGTATCGGAGACTACCAGCATGAGCTGGGCCTGATTGATAGCCGCTATAGTCCCAATGGTTCAGCTACAGGCACGGGCGGTGCTATTATATACTGGCACGTTGATGATGTAACAGCCACTTTCGAGCGGCTGCTGTCTATGGGAGCCAAAGTATACGAGCCAATCACTGACCGTAGCCATGGGTTCGTCACCGCTTCCGTCGTTGATCCCTTCGGGAACGTACTGGGTGTCATGTCCAACCCGCACTACCTGGATGTGCTGGCATCCACTAAAAAAGCGTAATTCCACCTCATAGGATATTGACAAAATACCGGATGGTGCTCAGTTATGGAAAATCCTTGCTATGGCAGGCGTTTTTCATAACTGGATTACCGCCCCTGTAAACAACCGTGTTGTTCAGTTATTCACCTGTCTTATAGTTATTTTAGGACGAGTCAATTTCTATTAAAAGCGAACAGTTGTTGTACCATTATCGGACAGTTAAATAGATTTTTTCAATAGTAACTAATTGATTAATATGGGTATATAAACCCGGCATTTTTTTAGCCCAAACATTTTTGTGTTAATGAATTATTTCAAAACAGCCTGGCGGAATTTAATTGGCGGAAAAAGTTTCTCCGTCATTAATATTTTGGGTCTTAGTATTGGCATGGCTGGCGCCATGCTCATTTTATTGTGGCTACATAATGAAATAAGCTTTGATAAATTCCATGAAAATAAGGACCGGCTTTATGAGGTGTATGGCCTGACAAATAATTCAGAAGGGAAATCTTTCGCGATCCCTTTAACAGAACAGCCGTTGGCGCCGGCTTTAAAACAAAATTACCCGGAAGTAGCCGCTGCTTCCCATGTGAAAGATGTCAATAGTTTTCTTTTTACAGCCAACAATGCAAGCTTTACAGGCATTGCAGGTGCTTTTGTTGATCCTTCTTTCCTGCAGATGTTTAGTTTTCCACTAATAGCCGGTAACAAGAATGAGCAGTTAAAAAATGTTTATTCAATTACTATTACTGAAAAGCTGGCGAAAAAAATGTTTGGTAACGAAGATGCGATCGGGAAAATTATTAAGATAGATAGCATTGATAATTTTACCGTAACAGGTGTTTTAAAAGATCTGCCATCTGATACCCGTTTTGATTTTGAATATTTATTACCCTGGGATTATTTAAAAAAAATAAATTGGAACAATGATAGCTGGCTTAGCAACAATATATCAACTTTTGTATTGCTACAGCCAGGCACAGATCTGACTGCCTTTAATAATAAAATTAAAGACATTGCAAGACTTAATGCTGGTCGTAATGATATATGGACACATTTTCTTTTTCCGCTTAGCCAATGGCATTTATATGCTGGATTTGAAAATGGAAAACCATCCGGTGGTCGCATAGAAACCGTTCGTTTATTTGGCCTTATTGCAGCTGTTATTTTATTGATTGCCTGCATAAATTTCATGAACCTGAGTACTGCCAGCAGCGAAAAACGTGCAAAAGAAGTTGGTATCCGCAAAGTAGCAGGTGCCGGCAAAGGATTGTTGATAGGGCAGTTTATTGTAGAATCTATTTTAATTGCCTGTGTTTCGGGAGGCATTGCTTTATTAATAACTCAACTTGCACTGCCTTCATTTGGTACACTTATCAATACGGTACTGTTTGTTCCTTATAACAGTTTGTACTTCTGGCTTTCTGCTGCAGGATTTATACTTTTTACCGGTTTACTGGCAGGTAGTTATCCTGCATTTTATCTTTCTTCTTTTAAACCAGTAAGTATTTTTCAAAAAAAATTCAAAAATAGCCAGAGCCTTATCGCTCCGCGAAAAGCACTGGTAGTGCTGCAGTTTACATTTGCCATCATTCTTATCATATCAACAATTGTTGTTCGGAATCAGATACAATATGCACAGGATAGGGAAACCGGTTACTCAAAGCGTAATTTAATCCACGTAGATTTTGTTGGCGATATTGAAAAGAATTATCCGCTGATAAAGCAGGACTTGATCAATGCAGGCGTTGCCGCTTCAGTTACCAAAACTATCATCGGTATAACGCAGGGCGGAGGGCATACATGGGGCCTTAGATGGCAGGGTGAAAGCCCCAAAGATACCAATGTAGCCATCACTTTTTTTAGCGCTGATGCCGATCTTGTAAAAACTACCGGCATGCAATTACTTGATGGAAGAGATATTGATATTAATAAATATCCTGCAGATAGCTTCTCTGTTGTTTTAAATGAAACGGCTGTAAAAACAATGGGCTTTAAAAAACCGATCGGCCGGATTATAACATCATCAGGAGGGAAATTAAGCTGGCATGTGGTAGGTGTAGTGAAAGATTATATTGCAGGCTCACCTTATGGTGAAATACCTCCGGTGGTTATTGAAGGACCAGGAAGTTTTTTTAACACCATGCACATAAAATTCAACCCGGCGCATTCAACTTCAGACAACCTTGCAAAAGCTGAACAGGTATTTAAAAAATATAATCAGGACTATCCATTCAATTACCAGTTTGTTGACCAGGAATATGCGAAGCGATTTGATAATGAGCAACGCACTAAAACGTTAGCAGGGTTATTTGCTACCCTTGCCATATTTATTTCCTGTCTCGGGCTGTTTGGTTTATCTGCTTATATGGCGGAAAGCAGGGTGAAAGAGATCGGCGTACGTAAAGTGCTGGGTGCATCTGTATTGAATATCGCTAAATTATTATCACTCGATTTTATTAAGCTGGTATTTGTATCCATCGTCATTGCCACACCGGTGGCATGGTATGCCATGAACAAATGGCTGCAGGATTACAGTTACAGGATACACCTGAGCTGGGCAATATTTCTGATAGCAGGATTATTAGCTATTGCCATTGCATTGATAACAGTAAGCTTCCAATCTATCAGATCGGCGATGGCTAACCCGGTTAAAAGCCTGAGAAAAGAGTAATTTTTAAGGCAGGTTTGTTATTTATCCGGATATTTCTTTTTCAGCGAATCAACAGATTGCGTAATCAGGCTTTCCAGCACATTCCTGTCCACGTCTGCCAGTTTCTTGATATACAGGCATCCTTTTCCGGCTTTGTATTTCCCTAATTTTTCCAGCAATGCTGTGTAGCTGCTAAGGTCTGACATAATGTACAATACAATATGCTGCTTTCTCGGAGAAAAACCTGTTAAACAAGTGTCGCCCTCATGGCCGCTGTCATATTTGTAATGATACTTACCAAAAGCAATAATGCCTGATCCCCACATTTTGGGCGTAGCACCGGTTACTTTTTGCATTAACCCGATAAGTGCAAAACAATCTTCACGGACTTTTTCGTCCGTAACATTCTTCAAAAAACTTTCGACAGATTGTTCGGTTGGTTTTGTTTTTTGTTCAGCCATAAGGAAGATATTTATTCGCCCCAATAAATTACTGCTCTTTTGAATTTGAACCAAATTCATTTTTTCAATTATCATTTTTAAGATAGATAAATATTGCCATAATTGCCTTTTATTTTACTCTTTTAGACTCGTTTGTTATGCAGAAACAGGTGACGCTACGGAAAGCATTGCAGGCAGCATAAATGGGCACATAAGGTAATTTAGATAGCCAAAGAAGATACGGCATTGCATATTACTTTAATAGCATAAATTTATACTGGATAATAAAGATAGCTGCCCGGTCATAAACAGGTGTAAGCTTCTGGAATCGATGAATGCAAACGCACTTCCCCTTTTGTTAAAAAAAATATAGCCGGGTATCTATTAATCTACTAATTTTATAGACTAATTATATTTTAAAGTCACACTATGAGAAAAAAAATACAAAAAGTTATCGGCATCGTTTTACTACTACTTAGTACCCATTATGCTTTTTCGCAAAATAAGATAGTCGTCTTTCAATCAGATTTTGGCTTGAAAGATGGTGCTGTATCCGCGATGAAAGGCGTTGCTACAGGTGTTTCCCCTGATCTTAAATTATATGATCTTACCCATGAAATACCTGCCTATAATATATGGGAAGCAGCATTCCGCCTGCAACAAACCGTTCCTTACTGGCCTGCCGGTACTGTGTTTGTATCGGTGGTAGATCCGGGTGTTGGTACCAGCCGGAAGTCTGTGGTGTTGAAAACAAACACCGGGCAGTTCATTGTTACACCGGATAACGGAACACTTACACTCGTGGCGGCATCACTGGGTATCGCAGAAATACGGGAAATAGATGAAGCTGTAAACCGCCGGAAAGACTCGCAGCAATCCTACACCTTTCACGGCAGAGACGTGTATGCCTATACCGGCGCAAGACTGGCAGCAGGCGCCATCAGCTTTGAACAGGTTGGTCCGGTGTTACCAAAGAAGGTAGTGAGTATCCCCTATCAACAGGCTGTGCTGGAAGGAGGAACGCTGAAAGGTAATATCTCCATCCTGGATATACAGTATGGTAATATATGGACTAACATCAGCGCAGAGCTGTTTAACCAGCTGCATCCGCAGTATGGCGATATATTACACGTTACTTTTTTTCATAACGGTAAAAAAGTATACCAGGGAGATGCCCCTTATAGCCAAACCTTTGGTGCTGTGCCCAAAGGCAAGCCACTGGGCTATCTGAATAGTTTACTGCAATTGTCCTTTGCCCTTAACGAAGGCAGCTTTGCCAATACTTATCATATTGGTAGCGGCAGCGAATGGAGTGTGCAGGTAACCTTGTCTCATAAAAAATAATTAATGCCGTTATAATGATAAAACAACTCATCCCTACCCTGTTTTTTTTACTTATGTGCACCATCGCCGGTGCACAAAGTCAGCGCATTACAGGGAGAATCACCGATATTAACAATCAGCCGGTAGCCGCTGCCAGTATATTTGTACAGGCATCCGGCAATGGTACTAAGAGCGATAATGACGGCTCATTCGAATTACAGCTGGCCGATAAGGATAAACAATTCACCGTTACCGCCATCGGCTTTGAATCCTATACGCAAATACGTCATGCGGGAAACAATTATAACATTACCCTGCAACCGGCGTTGCGCAACCTGAATGAAGTAGTGATGGTGGGCACACGCAGCAGTGGCCGTACAAGGCTGAATACGGTAGCACCGGTAGATGTTTTTAATATTGCAAAGCTACAAACGCTGGCACCGCAGAACGACCTTAATCAGTTGCTACAGTATGTATCGCCTTCGTTCAATTCTAACCGACAGTCGTCTTCCGATGGAAGCGAACATATTGACCCTGCCAGCATCCGCGGATTGGGACCTGATCAGTTGCTTGTTTTAATTAATGGTAAACGCAGACATACCACTTCACTGGTCAATAACCAGGGTACAGTAGGTAATGGCTCCGTAGGTACCGACCTAAATGCGATTCCCTCTTCCGCTATTGAACGTATAGAAGTATTGCGGGACGGGGCTTCTGCGCAATACGGCTCGGATGCTATTGCCGGTGTGGTAAATATTGTACTGAAACAAAATACACATCAGCTCTTTGCTTCTACTACCGGTGGTATTACATCCAGGGGAGATGGCGGCTTGGGACAGCTTAATCTGAATTATGGTACAGGTATCGGTAAACAGGGTGGTTATATAAATCTTACAGGAGAGGCTTATTACAGAGATAAAACCACCCGGGCACAAAACAATAACCTCATCATCTTTGATCAATCTGCCCTCAATAATTTTTTTGCATACGACTTCGCCAATGATCCGGCAGCATCCAGGAAATATGATGATGATATGTTGAAGCAGAAAGGATTGAAAAGAGATGATTTTAATTTCCAGATAGGGGACGCAAAAATTAAGAATGTCGCTACCTTTTTTAATTTGTCACTGCCTTTTAATAGCGGCAGGAGCGAGTTCTATTCCTTTGGCGGTTATAGCTACAGACAGGGAGAAGGCTTTGGTTTCCGTCGTTTGCCCTCCGATCCTACTGTAAATGTATACAGTATTTATCCGGATGGTTATCAGCCCAATACAGATTCACGTATTCACGACCGCTCTATTGCTGTTGGCCTGAAACATAAGCTGGGTAACTGGCAGGCAGATCTGAGCAATGCACTCGGTGATAACCGTTTTGATTACCAGGTGGATCATACTGTAAATGCTTCCCTGAAAGCGGCTTCACCTACCAGCTTTAAAGCCGGCGGACACGAGTTTTTGCAAAACACAACCAACCTGGATTTTAGTCGCCGCTTTGCAGGTGTCGCTGCTGGTTTGAACCTCGCATTTGGCGGTGAGTTCAGGGTAGATGATTACCGCATCCGCTCCGGCGAAGAAGCTTCTTGGAAAAATTATGCGCTGGTGATCAACAATGATGGTACTGTTTCCAATCCATCCGGATTGGCCGGAGGCTCACAATCCTTCACTGGTTTTTCACCTGAGAATGCCATTCATAAAAGCAGGAATAATACAGGTATTTATATAGACGGAGAATTGGATGTTACGCAGAAATGGTTAATCAGCGCGGCTTCGCGACTGGAACATTACAGCGATTTCGGAACAGCGCTTAGCGGTAAATTTGCTACCCGGTATAAATTATCTCCTGTATTCAATGTACGTGGGGCTGTCAGCAATGGTTTCAGGGCGCCTTCCCTGCACCAGCAATATTTCAGCTATGTGAGTACAGACATATTACCGGATAACACCCTGGGCCAGTCAGGCTTTTTCACAAATCAAAGTAAAATAGCGAAAGCATTAGGGATTCCTAAACTAAAGCAGGAAACATCTCTCAATTATAGCCTGGGCTTTACTGCACAAGCTGCCAGGAATTTTAATATTTCTGTAGATGGTTACCTGACGGATATCAAAAACAGGATTGTGTTAACCGGTAGTTTTGGTTTTGACCCCAATGGCAATCCGGTAGACGCTATACAAAAGATCATTAATCCGTTGGGCGCCCGGTCTGCGCGCTTCTTCAGCAATGCCGTAGATACCCGGACCGTGGGAGTAGATGTGGTAGCGGATTATAACATTAAATCCGGCGATAATAGCTTTAATGCTTCATTGGGATTTAATTATAACAAGAATAAAATTACCGGCAACCTGCATATCCCCGATCAGCTAAAAGGACAGGAACAGATTTATTTCTCTCCCAATGATAGTGTATTGATCACTGAAGGAACCCCCAGGGTGAAGATAAATTTATCGCTTACCTATGGCTACAAAAAGTTCAGTGTGTTACTCAGGAATGTATATTTTGGAGAAGTGGCACGCAACAGTTTCCCTTTTGGCGAAGTGCAGGTACATAAGGGGAAAGTAGTAACAGACTTGTCTTTCAGCTATGCGGTTAAACCAGTTGTATTTACTATCGGCGCTAATAATTTACTCGATGTTTTTCCTGACAAACAAATTTATGGCAACAGCTATTTTGATGTTTTTAAATACGCATCTGTACAAATGGGCACACTCGGCTCTTTTTACTTTGCACGGGTAACATTTAATATACCAACGGGTAAGAAATAATTTAAAAGCCCGCATCAGTTATGATGCGGGTTTTTAGGGATGCTGTTGTTGTTCTTTTGCTGAATATGTAGTTAAGGGGTTACTTATCTATTAATTTATCTTCCACTTCCTCTACAGTAGGAAGCTGAGTTTTCAAATTATCAGGAATGATTTGTGATAATTCAAAAGCACTTATGCCCATAGGTTTATTCACATCACGGAGTGCGTATTCTACTTCTATTTTATCTTTGGAACGACAAAGCAGAATGCCTATAGAAGGGTTATCTAATGAATGTTTCAATTGAGTATCTACAGCGGAGAGATAAAAGTTTAGTTTACCTGCATATTCGGGTTTAAATTTGCCTGCTTTTAGTTCAACAACCACAAAGCAACGCAAGTGCAGATGATAAAATAACAAGTCAAGATAGTAATCTGATTCACTTATTTCCAGTTTATATTGTCTACCAACAAATGCAAATCCTTTTCCAAGTTCTAACATAAAAGTTGTGATCTTTTTGATTAATACATTTTCTATTTCACGTTCTTGAGCATCGTTTTCCAGACCAAGGAAATCAAAATGATAAGGATCTTTAATAGTTTCTAAGGCTAAATCAGATAATGGCTTTGGTAAAGTATGGTGAAAATTATGATCTGCATTGCCGGCCCGTAGATGATAATCGCTTTTAATATTAGCTTCCAACGTATCCCTTGACCAATTGTTTTTATGCGTTGCATTGGCGTATAACAGTATGATTTTCAAGTCCTTAATTTTTTGAATCAGCAGAAGTTGGTGCCTCCATGGAAGTTGTGCAACGGGCTGGTGCACAACTTCACCATGACTTGAGAAGAATAAGTACCATTGCCTTATTGCGTAAAGGTTTCTGCGGGAAAACCCTTTTATTTCTGGAAATGCATGTTTTAAATCAGCAGCTACCTTTCCAATAAAATTTTCTCCATAATTAAAATCCTTCTCCCTTGAAGTTATTTCTTTACCCAGATCCCAGTATATTTCAATCAGGATACTATTTACACTTGCCGCCGCTTTTAACTGCGCCTGCTGTACTTTATTTTTTAACGCTAAAAGCCAATCCTTATAGGCTTTATCCATGAGGGGTTTGCTCATTATTTCAATTTTGGATTTGCGGTTGATGTATTATTTTTTCAGGAGAAAGTGGCTCGCTTTCTATGAGCACAATTGAGTGGGAAAGATTTGAGGAAAGTGTAGATGTAGTAATATCTAGACACTAAAGTAATTTACAAAACCTATTCATCTTATCAAAAAAGAATCTGTAAATAATTTCAGAAGAGTTCAATCATTATAAATATAAAAGCCCTGCAATGCTATATTGCAGGGCTTTTATATTTATGTTGTTATAATACTAGAAATTAAACAATGTACCTAAGCTGAAAATACTGGGTTTATTATTGTTCATTCCTTTCATGTAGGAAGTTTTAATCTCAATGTTTCTGCGTGCATTTTTGCCTACGCCAATACGAACGCCGAGATTACCTACAGGGCCGCTGGTGCTGCCGGTGGTAGCAATGGTGTAATCGTAACCGGAACCATCTTTCAGTGTTTCATTCATGGTGCCATAATGATAACCAAAGCCTCCGCCTACAAAGAAACCAAAGCGGCTTTCATTAGCTTTTGAAGATCCGCAGCCAAAGTTCAGATTGAGTATCAATGGTGCATCAAACATAAATTTAAGCGTATTTTGTTCGCTGTAGTAACCATTGTCAGAGCGGCTATTATAGCTACCGGAAAGGCCTACGCTTAAAGGAACACCAATGGATAAAGACAGGTTTTCCTGTTCCATAAAATTGAAACGGGGTGAATAAGTAAGACCACCAATAATGTTGGCATCTGTATTAGCAGCCTTGTCAACAAAAATTACAACACCCGCGCCGTGCATAAAGCTCTGGGAAAAGGAACCAAGACCCGCAAAACATGCGACGGCCAACAAAATAATTTTTTTCATCGGTAAAGAATTAGGGATTTTAAATGGGTTGTGCTTATAATGACAGATTGTTATGCTTTAGGTTACAGTAATAGGTAAGGCAAATGTAAAATGATTATTTTATAAGTTAAAGAGATAGAAGGAAAATGACATCTACGTGTGATGCTGTGTCGGCGCGGGTTGTATGGTTACATGATAATTTTGAATGGCTGTATAAGCCGCTTTTTCTACCAATAGGAAAGCCTTACAAACATCACATTTGCAAGGCTTTCTTAAATATAAAATTCCTTCCTATTTCAATACATCCAATATCGGGTGATCAAGCCCGCTTATTTCATTTGCTGCCGGCTTTATTAACTCCAGCACTGCTATTTTATTAACACCTTTCTTCAGCCATGCTGCAGGAACGTACAAGGTTTGCTGCGGGCCAATTTCCCAATATCTGCCTAAATGATGACCATTTATCCATACGGCGCCTTTTCCCCAGTTACTCATGTCCAGATAAGTATCTCCGGTGGCAGATAAAACAAAAGTACCTTCTTTCAATACCGGCGCATTGGCTGTTTGGATACTGGCGGTTGTTTGTTTTAATGCAGGGAGTTTATCAAAAGGTAATTTGTATTGCTGCCAGTTATGTAATTCCTGGTTGTTGAATACCACCTTTTCAGTAATTCCTTTTTTATTTTTCAGCAGATAAGGACCGAAGTTAACACGGCCCAGATTTTCTACCAGTAATTCCAGTTTCACTTTGCCCGGAGGGAGCGTTATCTGCACACTATCTTGTTTTAATCTCCTGTCCAGTATAGCGACTCTTTTACCGTTTACAAATACCAGGCAATAATCGCGCAGATCTTTGATTTGTAACCAGGCAGTGTTGCCGCCTGTTAACGTAGTGCGGTATAAAACCCATCCATAAGCCTGTCCGAGGTCCTCAAATGTTAAAGGGGTGTTGCTGGATACAGGAAGCGGTAAAAGGCTGAATAAAGGGCTTGTCTGGCTAAATTTAATTGCCGGTATTGTGATCACCGGTTTTTTAGCCGGAACATCAGGCAGCGATTGTCCTGCAGGTAAATGCCGGCCGATCACCTCTCTGAACTTCATAAACTTTGGCGTGGCATTACCTGCTTCATCCAGCGGCGCATCATAGTCATAGCTGCTTATTTGTGGTTCATAAGCACTATTATCATCATAGTTGGCGCCATTCATAAATCCCCTGGTTGTGCCACCATGAAACATGTACATATTGATAGAGATCCCTGCTGCCAGTACACCATCTAATTTTTTGAGATAATGTTCGTAGGGTACCGTGTGATGTTTGGCACCCCAGGAGTCAAACCAGGCGGGATACCACTCTGCAATGTAGAAAGGTCCTTTGCCGTTGTGATTGTCGCGGATCAGTTGCTTCACTTTCACAGGATCATCTATGCCGTTAACGGCGGGTAACAAACCTGGTAAATGTCCGTTAGATACATCTCCGGCAGGATCGCAGGTATAGAGTAATCCATCAAAACCCGCATCTACAAACATTTTGCGGTTAACCTCCAGGTAATCTTTGTCATTGGAATAGGAACCATATTCATTTTCTATCTGCACCATTAAGATGTTGCCGCCATGATTTACCTGTAAAGGCGCTAATTGTTTACCTACTGCATTGATATAATTACGATACGCTGCAAGGTATTTAGGCTCTTTGCTACGCACTACCAGCCCTGCTTCTTTTTGCAGCCAGTAAGGATATCCGCCAAATTCCCATTCTGCACAAGCGTACGGACTGGGGCGCAGTACTACCCATAGTCCTTCTTCCTGTGCTATCTTTACAAAGGCTGCAATATCGTTATTGCCGGAAAAGTCATAGTGTCCTTTTTCCGGTTCATGCATATTCCAGAACATGTAAGTGCCTACTGTATTCAGTCCCATTGCTTTGGCCATCTTCATCCTGTCACGCCAGCTTTCACGCGGTATACGCGCGCTGTGCATTTCCCCGGAAATCATCTGGAATGGTTTGCCATCCAGCAGGAAGGCCGAATCCCCTAATTCAAAAGTATGATGACCCTGCTGACCATTTACCCGCAGGATAAATAATAGCAGGATTAAAATAGTTGTACTTACTTTTTTCATTATTTACTGATTTATTTGTTCTGTATGTTGCCTGTTAATGTTACTACTGCACGTGCCGGAATGCTGATCCTGCCAGAAGAAACACTAGCAGGTTGCAGACTTTCTTTTGCAGATGTTGTATAGCTGCGGATGCTGCCGGATTGTAGTGCAGCACAATCAAAATTAATATCTACCGCTGTTTGATCACTGTTTACTATAATTATATTCAATGTATGGTTGATATTTTTAAAAGCAGATATGTATACTTTTTTCTTCTCCATACCATCTGTAATTTTTACCGCAACCCTTTGTGCGCCGGGCCTTACAAACCGGCTGTAATTGCCGAGCACCCAAAGCATTTTAGTGTCCTGGTAGCTGCCGTCTGTTTTATTTTTGTCGATATAAATTAATCCATCTTTATAATTATAGGGCGAAATTGCCAGCCACCATTGCCATGCGACAGCGTTGGCCACAGTCAGGTCATGATGAATAACATGGGCCATATATAAGGCTGCATCCATACCGGTATCTACTTTGTCGCCGTTTATTTCCCCCTCATTGCCCCCCAATATACAATATTCTGATTGCCAGAATTCCAGCCCATTCAGTGCTGCCGCTAATCTTTTACGTATGGCTACAGCTGTGTCAGCAGGAGAAGTCGTGAAATAACTATGTGCGGCAATACCATGATAAACCGCTGGCAGGTGCCCCAGGTAAGTAGGGCTGTGTACATCAAAAAAAGCATTTATCTGCATTCCTTTCTCCGGCTTGTCTTCTTTAGCATACAGGTAATTTATCTTACCGGCTTCGGCTATCAGTATTTTGGTGGGGAGTTTGGCAGCTGTAAATGTTTCACTTATTTTTTTTGTGAGACCATAGATCTGCTCATTGTTATACGGGCATCCTTCCTGGCCGCCGTCGCTCCAGTCCCACTGCGGCTCATTTACAGGGCTGATATAATTAAAAGTAACGCCAGTGATTTTGCGTACACCGGTAATCACTGCTCTCAAAAAATCTGCTACTGCAGTATATTTATCCGGGTTGATATTGCATTGTCCTTTTGACGCAAATGCTTTGCCATTGCTGGTGAACTGTACCGGCGGGCTATTCAGGAATCCAAGGAATTGTGGGACACCTCTTTTTTTAGCTGCCTGTAAAAACCATAATTGCCCTGCCTGTTTTTCCCAGTCGGCAGCCCTGCGCCATTCATCTTTGATACCGCTGCTATCGCCTTGTCTGGTGCTGCCGGCACCTATGTTAAATCGCCACATCGATAGCCCAATACCTTTAGGCTGACCGTTAGCCGTAGTATCAGTGCTAAACAGCCAATCGGCCAGCTGATTCTTTTTTTGCTCAGGCCAGTTGCCAACAAACTGACAGGACCATGCGTCTGAAGCGGCAAAGTTGCGGATGGTTTGAGCGGTTTGGTGAATATCGATAGAAACACGCATGGGGGCACTGCCGGAACCCTGTGCTGCAGCGGTTTGCAGCCATAAGAAAAGTAATAGTAAGCAGCGTAAAATTTTCATGCGCGTAAAAGAAGAAAGGATTGTTTCACGTAAAGATGCAAAACGCTTTGCCGTGAAACAATCCCTCAGTGAAAAAATTAATATCCAGTATTCTGTAACAACTGATTATTGGAAGCCTGTATTTCTGATCTTGGAATAGGCAACCAGTAGTTTTTATCACTGAATAACCGGCCACTTAACGCTACCTTTTGGGTATATGTAAATACACCGCCATTGCCAATAGTTACGTTGATACCATAAGCAGGTACATTTTCTGTTACGTTTGCAATCTTCCATCTGCGTACATCATAAAAGCGATGTTCTTCAAAAGCCAGTTCCACCTGCCGTTCCCGGCGAATGGCATCACGCATTTGTGATTGTGATAACCCTGCTGTTAATCCAGGCTGATTAACACCGGACCGTTGCCTGATAAGGTTAACAGCACTGTATACACTGCCATCCGGGCCTGCAGCTTCGTTTTGCGCTTCTGCATAATTCAGCAATACTTCTGCATAACGTAAATAGATCCATGGCTGCAAACCAGCTATATCCCAGGGATTATCTATCGGATTATTATCATCCATAAACTTACGCAGATAATAACCTGTTTTAGAAGTATTCCAGTTAGACGGACCATCTTTACTATCCTTGCCGCCAGGCGAAAATGTTTGTACGGTGCTGCCTCTGTAAGAAGCACCATTGTACAGGATAGTAGCATACAAGCGGGCATCTCTGTTGACATACGGATTTTGCGGATCATATCCGGAAGTTGGATCTGTAATGAGTTTACCATTATTCATTTCATAGGCATCTACCATATTCTGTAAAGGCGTATTGCCCGCCCATCCGCCGTAACCATTGGCGCCATTGGATATTTCCAGGCACACATGACGCGCACCAACAGCAAATTGTCTCGCAAAAATAATTTCGTTATTATCTGCTTTCAGAAATAATTTACTGTAATCAGGTGCCAGTGAATATTGAGATAATAGCATCACTGCTTTGGCAGCATCAGCAGCGGCCTGCCAGGTACCTGCATTATACAAAGGACTGGCAGCATATAATAATAAACGGGCCTTTAATGCCAGCGCAGCCCCTTTGGTGGCTCTTCCTGTTTGCCAGCTGTTATCATTGGTCAGTGGGAGATCCTGTGCAGCTGCATCCAGTTCTCCTATGGTATAATCCAGGGATTCTTTTATGGTAGCTCTTTTAAATACCGCCGGATCTGTCAGATTTTCACTCATGTTATATTCTTTATTCCCCACCATTATCACGCCACCGTAGTTGCGGATCAGGTCATGATACCGGAAGGCACGGATAAAACGCAGTTCAGCAGTGAGCCTTTTATGGAGCGATGTACTCATCTGCACACTGTCAATATTATTCAGTGCATAGTTACATTCACGGATACTACGATAGCTCCTTCCCCAGATAGTACCTGCAATACCGGTATTTTCAGGTGCTAATTGCCCGCGTTGGATCAACCAGGTATTATCATCATTGTTATAGATAGATTCATCTGTTACAGAACTCCATAAACCATATTCAAAGCCTCTGCCAAAGCCGGGAGAGCTGCCTTCGCCTTCTTTATCCTGTAATTTGATACTCAGGTAACGGTTGATCACATAATCCTGGAAAAGTAAAGAATCAGCCAGCACAGCATTCCCAAATATGCGATCTGTGGGCACAACATCCAGGTAATTTTTTTTGCAGGAAGATAACAGCACAGCAGATAACAACGCCAGGCTGTATATAATATTTGTAGTTTTCATTGCTTGGTTTTTACAGGTTTAGAACTTAACATTTACACCAACATTGATGATACGTTGCTGCGGATAAAACTGTCCGCTGCCACTGCTGCCTTCCGGATCGTAATCTTTTACTTTGGTGATGGTGAAAAGATTAAATGCATTGGCGTACACACGCAGTCCCCCAATTTTCATCCGCGACATAAAGCTGGCATTAATGTTATAGCCCAGTTCCACATTTTTTAATCGCAGGAAAGAAGCATTATTGAGCCAGAAACTATTGCTGTAAAGGCCTCCATTGATGGAAGAGGAGGCACGGTCATCCGCCCTTGGATAGGTGCCACCAGTGTTGGTTGGGCTCCAGCGGTTATCTGCCCAGCTGCTGTAAAAATTGCCGATGGTACCGGATTCCGGCAGCACATACTGGCTCACATGTGTTTGGCCTGATAATACAATAGATAGATCAAAACCTTTGTAATCTGCTCCCAGTACCACACCATACGTGATTTCAGGGATGTTGCCATACTTTGTTCTGATGGCATCATCCGCGGTAATCTTGCCATCCTGGTTATAATCTTCATAAATCAGATCTCCTAATTGGGCACCAGGTAAATGTGGGTGTTTGTTCAGGTCGTCTGCTGTTCTGAAAATGCCGATCGTATTATATAGCAGGTAAGTATTAAGCGGTCCGCCGGTTTGACGCTGATAAGGCAAGGTGCCCGCTGCTTCATCAATAAAAATAATTTTACTTTTTGCGAGGGTCACGTTGCCGGCAATGCTGTAATGAATCCCGCTGTGGGTGCTGTTATTATACCCAAGCGCAGCTTCTATCCCTTTGCTGTTCACCTTACCAATGTTTTCAGCCGGTACCAGCGGATCTGATCCATAAGGATTTACAATACCAGATACCTGTGGAATGGAGGCATTGCGCTGGGTAAGGATTTTGGATCTCTTTTGTTCAAAATAAATGAACTCCAGGGAGAAGTGATGCAGGAAAATCATATTCATACCCAAATCCATTTTCTTAGCGATTTCCCAGGTAATATTAGGATTGGCGAGTTTGGTTAAGTCCAGCCCCGGATGAATTTGTCCACCTATTACGTATTGACTGGTAAGTGAATAGTTGTCGGCATACTGGAATAATCCCACATTGTCGTTACCCAGGGAACCGTAGGAACCACGCAGTTTCATGTCGTTGATAAAAGCAACCGGTTTAAACCATTCTTCTTTGGAGATGCGCCATCCGGCGGATACAGAAGGGAAGAAGCCGTATTGTTTGCCTTTTGGAAAGGTGGAAGATCCATCTTCGCGTGCCTGTACTTCTACAAGGTATTTTTCCATGTAGTCATACGCGATTCTTCCGAAATAACTTTTCCTGGTAAAATTGTAGCTGCTGCCGGAATTGTTTTTATCGGTAGCAGCAGATCCTCCCTGTGATAATTCTGGTGTAAGGGCTGTCGGGAAATTTAGTCTGGAAGCACCTAAAATATCCTGTGTCGTTTTACTTTGTTCATAACCGACAAAGGCATTCAGATTATGATTACCAATATGACGAACGTAATTCAGTTTGATGTTGGAGGTCAGTAATGCCTGGTTCTGTTGCTGCTCACTCAAAGAGGCCAGACCGCCGGAGCCGCCTACCACTACCTTTTTGTAGGAAGTAGATGCCGGGTCATAGTTGTATAAGGTATAGGGCGTATTGAATGTTTTACTAAAGCTCCAGGATTTATCTGCTGAAAAATATCCGTCAACAGATAATCCTTCCACACCCGGAATAGCATATACTCCTTTCAGGATGCCATTGAACACCTGTGTAGGATTCCTGGTAGTACCGCCAATATCTGTTACCTGCATCACTGGGTTATTATTTTCAATACCGGAAGTAGGTAATCCATTGGGGTATCTGTCCAGTGCCGTAGGATAAGCACGGTAGAGGGAGCGGAAAATATTTCCGGCGCCGGTGGTCGGATATTGGCGGTCTTCCTGACGACCGGATACATACAAACTCACCTTTAATCTTTTGGTTACATCTGCATCAATATTAGATCTGAAGTTATATTGATGATAGCTGGTGGCACTGTTTTTATACAGTCCATCCTGACTGATCATACCTAGCGATACATAGTATCTCACATTTTCGCCGCCACCATTTACAGACAGGCTATGCTGATTTTGTGTAGCTGTTTTCTTTAGTGTAGCTGCCTGCCAATCGGTGTTGGGATAATTTAACGGATCAGAACCATCGCTGAATTTTTGAATCTGTGCCGGTGTATAGAATTGATTCAGGCCTCCGGCAGGATTGGAATAATATTGAATTTCATTCATAAGGGCTGCATAAGTAGCCGCATTGGCCATTTTAGGCAACCGTGTAGGGGAAGAAAATCCCTGGTTGAAACTATAATTGATGACCGGTTTACCGGTTTTACCTCTTTTAGTGGTTACCAGCATTACGCCATTAGCCGCTCTGCTCCCATATACCGCGGCAGAGGCATCTTTCAGGATAGACACACTTTCGATATCGTTGGGGTCCAGCCGGTCCAGCCCACCTATTTGTCCGGGTACGCCATCCACCACTATCAATACGTCATTATTGCCGGTGGTGGCCAGTCCGCGGATAGAGAAGCTGGAGCCATCATACCCCGGTTCGCCGGACCTGTTATTGGCGATAAGGCCGGAAAAGCGCCCGGCAAGGGCGTTGGATAAATTGGGCTGCGGACTTTTTACAATATCCGCACCTTTTATAACAGAAATGGAGCCGGTAAGTGTGGCTTTCTTTTGTGTGCCATATCCTACTACCACTACCTCGGTCACATTTTTAGAGAGTGGCTCCAGAGATACTTTCAGTGCCGTTAGATTTTCTACAGGCAGCTCCAATGCATTATACGAAAGATGATTAAAGAGCAATGTATCGCCTTTAGCAGCAGCAATGGAAAATCGTCCGTTGTTATCTGTTAAGGTGCCGGCTGATTTGTTTTTTACCCGCACCGTAACACCGGGGATAGCGGTTGTTTCTGATGTTACCTTTCCTGTGATGACCGCTTGCTGCGCCCATAGGGATGTTGCAGATAACAATAGCATCAGGAACAGGAGAATGTTGAAAACAGCGTGGCTCCGCACGTGGACATACATAACGCGATCCGTCCCGGATAGAAATTTTTTCATAACGCAATAATTTAAAAAAGTGGAATAGTGGAATATCCGATTCTGGTTGCATAGGCAGGAAGCATCCGGCACCATGTTGTACGCAATGTACTATGAGGGGCAGAGATGCCAGAGGGGGTAAATCATTTAAAAAAGGGGGTAAAATCGTAAATCGCGAAGGAGGTAACTTATTAAGGATCAACAAAACACAATATCTCCCAAAGGGGGAATAAATCGTTGGCGGCTTAGCCTTCCGTTACATTAAAATCCTGGTTAAACGAATGCCGGTATTTCTTCACATAGTCTGATGGATTCATCCCGAACAACTTAAAAAACTGCTCCCGGAAGTACTTAATGTCACCAATGCCTACCTGCATGGCTGCCTGGGTAATGGTGTAATTTTCCTTCAGGAGAAGAACGGCTGCCTTCCTCAAACGAATAGAACGAATAAAGGAATTAATGGTTTGTCCGGAGATAGACTTTACCTTTTTATATAAACTGGAATGGCTCATCCCTATTTCCAGGGTGAACTTTTTAATGGAGAAATCTTCATTTTCGAGGTTGTCTTCAATAATTTCAATACATTTTTTCAGGAAGTCCTGGTACTCTGCCGGCACCTTGATATTACTGTTTTTGAGGGTGATGCGATCAAAAAAGTACTGTTGCAGCAGGTTCCTGTTTTTAATGATGTTATCCACCTTTACCATCAGGAAGTCCTTTTCAAAAGGTTTGGTAATATAATCATCTGCCCCGCCTTCAATTCCTTTGATCCGGGTGTCGGAAGAGGAAGAGGCAGTGAGTAAAATCACCGGGATATGGCTCAGGGTATCTGTTTGTTTGATTTTGGCACATAATTCCACGCCATCCATTCCCTGCATTTGGATGTCGCTGATCACCAGGTCCGGCATATATTTTTGCACGGCGGCAAAGCCGTTGGTGCCGTTGTCTGCCTCATAAACGATGAATTTGTCTTTGAAAAGTTGTTGCAGGTATTGTCTTATTTCGGCATTATCGTCTATGAGCAGAATGGATTTTTTTTCTGTGATGGTTGTCCCGGCTGTTATCGGGATTACTTGTGTAGCGGGTATATTTTCGGGAGATGATAAAGTTGTTTCTTCGGCCAGCTCTTCCAGGATGGCCGATTTATAACCGGTGTTCTCTACAAAATGGGCGCCTGAAAAATGAGCTTTCCCTTTCATCAGGTGGATAAGAAAAGTAGTGCCTTCATTCACATGGCTTTCGTAAGAAATTGTTCCATGGTGACTTTCAATAAAATGTTTCACAAGATATAAACCGATGCCAAAACCGGTTTGGAGCGACTCCTGCTTTACGTGTGCCTGTTGGAATTTTTCAAATATCTTGTTGCCTACGCTGTCTTCAATACCACAGCCACTGTCTTTGATAGTGATGGATACCAGTTTTTCTTTTTCCTGTACATCAAAAATAATGGTGCCACCTTCCGGGGTAAACTTAAATGCGTTGGATAACAGGTTGAACACCGCGATTTCAATCTTTTCGCTGTCGCCGTAAATTTCAATGATTTGTTGCTGCCCGGGGAAGAGGTAGTTTATATTTTTTGTTTTGGCTTGTTGGGAGAAACACTGGTATACTTCATAGCATAGTTCCACAATATCGATCCTGGAAATTTTAAGTTTATCGCCGTCTCTGTCTGCCTTGCGGAAAAGCAGCAGCTGGTCAACAAGGCTCAATAGCCGTCTGGCATTGCGGTATACCACGCTAAGGTCGCGATTATCTTTTCCTTGTATTAATTCTTTTAGCGGATTGATAATTAAAGTCAGCGGCGTCCTGAATTCGTGAGAGATATTGGTAAAGAAGGATAATTTCTTTTCGTTGAGTTCCTTCTCTTTTTCATTTTCCAGGTGGGCCAGTTTTATTTCATACTTCAATCGTTCTTCTCTCGATTTATAACGGATATACAGGTAAATAGCAACCAGGGTGCTGGAGATATATAACAGGTAGGCCCACCAGGTTCTGTACCATGGCGGCAGTACAATTACCTTCACTGTCCGGACAGGGTTGCTCCAATTACCTGCTGCATTGGTAGCTTTTATTTCAAAAGTATAGGTGCCTTCCTGTAAGTGGGTGTAGTTGGCCGTTCTGACGGCGCCTACATAGTTCCAGTTGTTATCCCAGTCCAGTAAACGATATGCATAATTGATCTGGTCAGGAGAGGTATATTCCAATGCCACAAAATCAAATGCAATGGCTGCTTTATCAAAAGGGATCGTCAGTTCCTGCACATCTCCCATTGTTCTTTTAGATACATAGGCATCTTGTTGTTCTACAGGGATATTATTTATTTTGATAGCCGTCAATAAAACAGGTGGTATGTTTGTTTGTGTATCAACACTATCCGGATAAAAAATATTAAATCCTTTAATGCCGCCAAAAAGGAACTCTCCTGATCTTAAACGCAAAGCCGCGTTGAAACTAAACTGATTGCTTTGTAAGCCATCTGAAGAAGAAAAATTTCTGAAGTTTTTTTTCTCCTGATCAAATCTGGATAATCCGTTGAAAGTGCTGATCCATAAATCGCCTTTATCATCTTCCAAAATACGTAGTATAGAATTGCTGGGTAAACCTGCTGAGGTAGTAAACCGGGTATAGTGGCCTGTTTTCCTGTCGAGTTGCAATAACCCGCCGCCGTCGGTACCTACCCAAAAGTTACCTTTTTTATCTTCATGTATGGAGCGTACGGTGTAGCCTATATTAAACCGCTGGTGTTGTTTATTTGTCCTGTCTATTTTTATTAAAGAAGAATAATTGCCACCCCAAAAAACACCGTTCCTGTCTTCGGCCAAACATTGCATATTCACAAGGCTACTATCAAATAAATCAAAACGGTTCAGTTCCCGGTTAAAGCGATACAACGTGCCGTTGTTGGTAGTGCTGGCCCACAGCTGTTGTTGTTGATCTTCATAAATAATCCACACATTATTTTCTGCGGCCTGTGTATATGGATTAAAACAAATATAGTGTTCAAAAGATTGTGTGGCAGCGGAAAAGCGGTTTACCCCACCAAACCAGGTAGAGATCCACAAATCATTTTTATTATCATGGATAATAGAGGTAACGAAATTGCTGCTGATAGTGTGTTTATTATTGGCATCGTGTTTATATGCTTTGTAGGTATTGTTATCCCGGTTCCAGTATTTCAGCCCGCTTCCGTCTGTGCCTATCCAGATATTTTTCCCGGTATCTTCACAAAAAGAAAAAATAAAATTGTTGATCGGGCCATCCGTATTATTTCTGTTGAAAACATTTAATTCAAATGGATTTTGTTTTGATTCTACTATATTAATGCCACCGCGCAAAGTGCCGATCCATTTTCTGCCTTCTCTGTCTTCATAGATAGAATATACTGCATTGCTGCTTAGTTTTTGTTTACTGTCTGCTGTTGAAAATGGTACGGCCGCCGCATCCGGCGTAGATTTCAGGAAGATGCCATTGCCATCTGAAGCAATCCACATCACACCGGTTTTATCTACATAAAGATTTACTATCTTACTGTTCTCTGTGAGTTGACTACCTGAAAAAGTTTGGTTAATTGTGTTGTAACGGAAGATATTATTATCTGTACCCAGCCATATATTACCGCTGTTGTCAACAGTTAAACAGTTTCCCCTGTCAATATCCCTGCAGATGATGCTGAGTGTTTTATTTTTGACATCATATTTGCACAACCCCATATTTTGCACAAACACCCAGGCATACTGCCCTTTCCGGTCAAATTCAACTGCGGTAACTTCATAACCGGCTACACCGGAACGGGCGTTATTTAATGGAACCTGCCGGCCGGTAAGCGTATTGCCTTCATATACCAATAACCCGTTTTTTTCTGTGCCTATTAAAATAACCCCTGCTTCATTTGTCTTTATAATATGAATATTTTCACTTGTTTTTTTTGCCGCTCCACCATTCGCCGGGAGGTAAACGGGAACTGTAAATTTTTCATTGGCAGGATTAAAAATGCTCACCCCTTTGCGTCCTCCTATCCACAGCTGATGATGCGCATCACCTGCGATGGTGTAAATGCCATTGTCAATCAGGGAAGTGCTGTCGCCTATTTTATTCCTGTAAATTTTAAATTTATAGCCATCATACCGGTTCAGTCCGTCGTAAGTACCAAACCACATAAATCCTTTGTAGTCCTGATATACGTTGGTCACTGCATTGTTAGACAAGCCGTCTTCTATACCCAGGTATTTAACAGGATAGTTGATGGCAGATAGTTTTTTTGTAATGATCACCAACAGCAATAACGTAACGCAGATTTTCCTCACATGGTGCATAGGTTTGTTTTAACGCTTATAAAGCTATTGAAAAGAGCGATATTTTTGTTTAGAAAATCTATTTTGAATAGCATCAGCTAATTTTAATAACTTCATAAAGTTTTTTAAAATCCTAAAAGAAGCATGACAGCCGAAGAATCATTTTACATATCAACAGGACAAAAAATTAAAGACGCAGAACAAAGTCAGATGTTCGGAACACCTTGTTTTAAAATTAACGGAAAAGCTTTTATATGTTTTTTTCAGAACGAAATGGTTTTTAAGTTGAATGGGGATGTACACCAGGATGCCTTAAGTTTAGATGGGGCGCAACTCTTTGATCCTTCAGGGAAAAAAAGACCGATGAAGGAATGGGTGCAGGTATCTTTTGATTACAAGGATAAGTGGGCAAAATTTACTAAAGAAGCAGCGAAATATGTTGGCGGAAAATAGAAATTAAGCACTATGACAGTAGCTCCCGTAATAGAACGCCTATTATATTTATGTGACACCCCTGGAGCATCATTTAAAACAGTTGGTGGGAGTGTTGTAATTACTCCGTTACTTTATTCACTGTAGCCCAGTTTCTGGCCGTACAGGGGATGCCCAGTTTTTTTTCTATCTGCGTAATTGCACCGAGTGGTTTTAGTTCCAGCTTTTTTTTGACAAGGCAATATACCTCCCGTTCTGTAATATGAAGTGTTTCCGCTTCGGTTTGCAGGGAGGCTATAATTTTTGCTGCATCGGGGCCGGCAGCCCTGGCGAGGAACGCTACATATATTTGTACTTCTTTGTCGGGTATAACGCCGGGGAAAGGGTTTTGCTTTATAACCGTTTGCATTTCTGCTACCGATCTTATAATAGTGGGCACTTCAAATCCATAAGTTTTATGCAGGAGTTTTTCTATCTTTTCGGTGAGTGCAGTAGTATTGGTACTGCCGGATTCAAATATTACATTCCCACTTTGTATGTAGGTGCTTACGTTTTTTAATCCGGCTTCGGTTAGTAGCTGCCGTAAACTTTCCATTTTTACGATCCTGTTACCACCTACATTAATAGCTCTTAAAAATGCAATGTATTTGGCCATGTTGTTTTCAACTTTACTTTGTAAGTTTGTCAGATCATGTACTATCAGCAAATCATCAGCAAATTATACAACTTATCTGAAGATGCAAACCTCGGATATTCAGAAGCTGAAATAGCAGCATTGGAAAATCGTTTGCAAATCCGCCTGCCGGCAGCATTACGACACTACTATCTTTCGCTGGGAAAGAACAAAGCGGTGAATGATACCTTTAACCGTTTAACATCTTTAGCGGAAGTAGGATTTTCGGAAGATGAACACCTTGTTTTTTATGAAGAAAATCAGGCTGTTGTGTTATGGGGAATTGCGAAGGAAGATTTATCTGCAGATAACCCTGCTGTATATGGTACCTATGATAGCCAACGCAGTGAATGGTTTGTAGATTCATATACCACGGAGCATTTTTTATTGTCTATGGCCTGGTGGAACGGTGCTTTAGGCGGACTTACCTATACCGCATTCACGGACCTGGAGGAGGATCTGACACCCGCCGTTATTCAGCTGGTAACAAAAAACTGGCAGGAGCAGCAAGGGATATCCAATCAATTGTTAAGATTTTTCACCAATGATTACCTGGATATTATTGTGCTTACAACCGCGGAGGATGGGGCTGTTAATGGTCTTTACGTGGGTACTAACGACGAAGGGAAATACAAAGCCGTCATGAGTACCTTACATTTGGAATGGTGCTATCGCGTAGATCGTGATGAATAGCGGTAATACCACAACACTACCACTATCAATCCATAAAACAGGCCACCCATAGCAACCGCCAGGTAATCCAGGCCTTTACAGTTGATATGATGCAGGTATTCATTGCCCAGTAATATCATGATACTTGCTACCACTACCAATAGCCAGAACCCGGCTTTTTGCTGCGTGACCATACGGCTCACTTTTTTGGTCATTGGTATTTTCAGGAAGAAATATAATAATAAGGGCAACCCCACTATAGAGCTGATATATTGCATCAGGTACCACATTTTCATTTGGTGATGCAATACCGTTACATCCCCCTGTAATGCTGGTAATAGCTCCACAAAAACTCCTTCCCCATGCGTAAATGCATCCAGGAATAAATGGGAAAGTACACCGATAATGACGGAAGAGATGACCACTAGGTAATGCTGACGGAAATAAGTATTCCAGTTGAAGTTGCCAAACAAACGTAACCTGCCGGATATCCACTTTGGTGAGTAGGCAATCAGGGCTTGCCTCACTACATTGTGATATAAAAAAGCTAATAGCAGGGATAACGGTATATCATATACGAAAATACCCCACCATAAATGTCCCGCGTTGAAATAAGGGTCCAGTAAGGTAAAATATAGAAAATCCGGTACCATACTACCAATGATTAAACCAGTGGCAGAAAGGTATTTACGGGGTAGGTAAGTAAATGGAACTACTATCGCTGCATGTGAAATCGTAAATGGCATCTCCTCAGAATTGAGTATAAATCTAATTTAATTTATTTATAATCAATAAAGTTGCGCCTGGAAATGCAAGGAAATGTTAATGTTCAAATAGTCCATCATTTCCGGCAATTTATCCAACCGCTGTCAATGTTATAACAAATACTTTTAGAGAATCTTTGGAACATAAAAACAATGTGCTATGACAAACTGGAAAATTGATGAATCACACAGCGAGATAGGATTCAAAGTAAAACATCTCATGATTACGAATGTGAGTGGCTTTTTTACGCGTTTCACCGGAAGTATTCAAACGAACAGTGATGATTTTCACGATGCTACTATCACCTTTGAAGCGGCGGCGGATAGTATTGATACGCAAAACAAACAACGGGACGAACATTTAAGGAACGGCGATTTCTTTGATGCAATTAATCATCCTAAGATCAGTTTTGTATCCAGGAAGGTGAAGAAAATAGATGATGAACAGTACAAGCTGTTGGGAGATCTGACCATTAAGGGAGAAACACATCCTATTGAACTGGAAGTTACCCATGCTGGTGTTACAATAGATCCATACGGGCAAAGCAAAGCGGGCTTTGCATTAAAAGGCCGTTTGCATCGTGCAGACTATGGCCTGCGCTGGAATGCCACCACCGAAGCCGGCGGCATCGTTCTCAGCGACGAAGTGAAGTTGAATATGGAGATCCAGCTGGTGAAGTCATAGCGAAGCTTTTAGCTTTTAGCAAAAATGCAGCGGAGAAGAAGTATCATACTTCCACTCCGCTGCATTTTTGCTAAAAGCTAAAAGCTAACTGCTAAAAGCTATCTTTGTACCCCGGCACGTAGCCGGTAGATTAATGACAGAACATGAAATTTGAACAGTATAATATTTCTTCCGAAATAAAGGATAGTTTGGCTGAAATGGGCTTTAAACGTCCTACAGACATACAATTCAAGGCTATTCCATCTATCCTCAATGGGGATGATGTTATGGCTGTGGCACAAACAGGAACAGGGAAAACAGCAGCTTTTGCCATCCCCGTCCTGCACCGCCTGCAACAGCAGGACCGTAAATACCGCAAAGCCAAATATGAAGTAAAGTGCCTGGTAATGGTGCCTACCCGTGAGCTGGCCATACAAATTGCAGAAGTTTTTCAATCAATCGCCCAATATACTGATCTCAGCATTCTTGCGCTCGTAGGTGGGGTAGATCAGGGTCCGCAGATCAAAGTACTGGAAAAGGGCGTAGATGTGCTCATCGCCACGCCTGGTCGTATGTTTGACCAGATCAACCAGGGACATATTGATCTCAGCCAGGTACAAACCCTCATTCTTGATGAAGCGGATCATATGCTGGACCTGGGTTTCATCCGTGACATACGTGATGTGATCAAACATATTCCCCGTGAACACCAGACCCTGTTCTTCTCCGCTACACTGAACACAGATATTAAGGACCTGGCCTACTCCGTGGTAAGAAATCCCATTCGTATCCAGATTTCTCCAAAAGATCCGGTGGCTAAGAATGTTAGTCACGCGGTGGCCTACGTGGAAATGGATGATAAACGTTTCTTCCTGGAACGCCTGATAAAGGAGTTTCCGGAAAGTAAGATCCTGGTGTTTGTTCGTACCAAGGTGCGTGCAGAACGTGTAATGGCGGCTATGGAGCGTATCGGTATCAAAACCCTTACCATGCATGGTGGTAAAGTGCAGGATGATCGTTTGCAGGTAATGGATGAGTTCAAGAAAGGCGATATTAAAGTATTGCTCACAACAGATGTAAATGCGCGTGGTATTGATATTCCCAATGTCGACTACGTAGTGAATTACGATTTACCTGATGTGCCTGAAAACTATGTGCACCGGGTAGGCCGTACTGGTCGCGGTGTGCAGAAGGGACAAGCCGTATCATTCTGCAGCACCGAAGAGAAACCTGTATTGGATGAAATACAGGCGTTCCTGGGTAAGGAAATCACGGAAATGAAAATCAATAAAGATGATTACCGTGAAACCATCAGTTTCTCCGAAGATATCCCTAACGACAACTGGCAGTTACTACTGGATGAGCATAACAAGGAAATGGCCAAGGTGGAGCTGAAGAAGGCAAAGAAAAAATCAGCCGCCAGGAAATCAGCTGCTAAGAAAACCGTGAAGAAGAAGAAATAAATGTTATTTATAATTTATGGATAGCTGCTGCCTTACTGGCAGCAGCTATTTTTTTGCTTGAAATTTAATTGGCAAATTTTGCCAATATCTAAATAAAAAACGGCCCCGGCATAAGCCGGAACCGCACTCAAAAACACAATATCATCTGTAAATTATTGCTTTACGGCTTCTACATTCACAGTGATATCAACAGTAGGTGCTACTGCATATACACCGGAAGGTAATTTGTCTGCGTATTTTACACCAAAATCAAGACGGTTGATGGTAGCTTTTGCAGTAAAACCAGCTCTTCTCAAACCCCATGGATCTTTGATAACGCCATTGTAAATAACGTCAAAGGCTACACGTTTTGTAGTGTTACGGATGGTAAGATCTGCTAACAACACATATTTGTCACCAGCTACTTTCTTAAAAGAAACACTTTTCAGGGTGATAGCCGGATATTCAGCCACATTAAAGAAATCATCTGTTTTCAGGTGACCATCACGCTGATCTACACCGGTAGAGATGCTGTTGGCATCAACAGTGAAATCTACTTTTGCATGCTGAAAGTTGGTGCTGTCTGCAGTTTCAACGGTGCCGCTGAATTTGGTGAAATGACCCTGAACATAGCTGAGGCCTAAGTGCTTTACGCCAAAAATAATGCTGGAGTGTGCAGGATCGGCATTCCATTTTACCTGGGCAAAAGTGGCGATGCCGGCTAATAACAGGAGAGTGGTGAAAAAGAAACCTTTCATCTTGTTTATAATTTTATTGATTGTAATTAATTATTTATTTAGAGAGCTGACGATCTACAGACCAGCGTCCGGCGCCTTTAATGAGCAGGGCGATGTTGATACCAATCACCAGTAAATGATACTCAATTCCTTCACCTGCCTGTGTACCGGTCCAGTTCATAAAGAACCCGTTGGCACCATGTATGGAAATAGCTACCATCATAATTACCGTAAGCATAGCCGCCCAGATACGGGTAGTAAATCCAAAGAGGATGAGCAGAGAGCCAATGCTTTCCGTGAAGATCACAAGAAATGCTAGTATGGTAGGTGTGCCGTTGCTGGTAAAGTAATTCATCGTTCCTTTGAAACCATAACCACCAAACATACCCAGTAGTTTTTGAGCACCGTGTGGTAACATGATCAGCGCTAAGGTTGCGCGCACAATAAAGGAAGTAAGGTTGTCGTCTGTGTTAAATAACAATTTTTTGAACATTGTAGTGTGTGTTTATAATTATAAGGGTTTATACGTTTATTGTATATACAACAGTTAGGGCAAAAAAAATCAATCACGTATCCGGTCCAGTAAATCATTCAGCAGCACCGCTTCTTCTTTGGTAATCTTTTTCGATAGCAGCTCGTCATTTCTATCCATTATCGGGTCCAGTTCCTTCAGCAGGTTGATTCCTTTGCCGGTAATCTCAATGTCTACTTTGCGGCGGTTAGACTCACATTGGTTACGTGTAAGCAACCCTTTCTGACGTAGCTTTTCCACCAAACGGGTAGTATTGCTCATCTTATCCATCATCCGCTCCTGGATGTCCAGCAGGTTTAACGGGTTGGGTTTACTACCGCGAAGTATCCGAAGTACATTGTATTGCTGGGAAGATAGATCATACTGCTTCAACACATGTGCAATGTTCACCTCCAGCCAGCTGCCTGTATACACAATGTTCAACTTAGCACGCTGATACTCACTTTTGAACTTCTTTTGTTTTATTTCGTCTTCCAGTTTCATAATTACAATTACAACTGTTGTCTATACAACAAAGGTAGATGTATTTTTCATTCCGCCAAATCTTTTTGTAAAACAGCTACAACAATAGTAAAATAATTATAATATATTTAAGTATCAAACCGCCCTATGGACATTCATCCCTTGCAGAATACCTTATATACAGCCCTTCTCACCCTTGTGATAATGCTTCCCTGGATATTTTTCAGGAAGCATGTTTCCCGCACCACCATCTTACTCTTTGCTATTGTTTATCTGCTTAATGAAGGACTACTCTCGCTGGGGGGCGGGTTGCAGCTACTGTACTGGCCTTTACTGAATTATAACTGGTTGGGGAAGATATTCAGCCTGGTGGTGACTTTGGCAATTCTTCCGGTTATCATAAGAACGGAGCGCCCATACACGGCCATAGGTATGCGTATGACGGTGATCCCCAGGTATCTGTTGCTTTGCCTGATCATGGGCGGTGCTTTGTTACTGATCAAAGCCTATATTAATTATGCACAAGCCACATCAGAACATGTAACAGTGGAAAGGTTCCTGTACCAGGCATCCCTGCCCGGTTTGCAGGAAGAACTGTTGTACCGTGGTGTTTATCTCTGGCTGATACAATCGGCCCTGAGGAAACATGATCCGGATGGGACAGAGCGCCCCGTTTTTGAGATGATATTTATCTCCCTGTTGTTCGGACTGGGACATGGTCTTGCCATGAACTATAAGGCACAAATCCACCTGGATATATCCGTTTTTGCAATGGCATCCATCAGTGGTTTTGTATATACCTGGATACGAATCAAAAGTGGTAGCCTGCTGCTACCTGTTCTGTTTCATAACCTGATCAATACAGGCATCGCCCTCGCTCACTGGATTAAATAAAACACTGCTTTTTTATCTCTCAGAAAAATAGTTGAAATTTTTCTGCACCCAACTGACATACCGCTGTCACTTACCGGTTGTTTCTTTGTATTACAAAACAAGGCTACTATGATACAAACAGCAACACCCGCTACCCGCTCCGCATTGTCAGACCTCGTAAAAGGAACTGCCGCCTATAATCTCTGGGCAAATAAAACAATGGTGGAATGGCTGAAAAGCAAAGCCCCTGAACAGTTTGAAACAGAAGTAGCTTCCAGTTTTTCCAGCATCAAATCTACACTCCATCATATATTGACCTGTCAGAACTGGTGGTTGGATAACCTGCAACAAACTAACCCCGCATTTACTTACGGTGAAGTATATACGGGGTCAGTGAGTGATTTACTGGAAGATATTGTTACTGCATCAGCACATTTTGCTGATTACGTAATGTCCTTGTCTGATGCAGAATTGCAGGCAACCTGCGAAGTGCCTATTCCTTTCACCGGCGATTTTAATATTCCCCGTTTTGAAATGGTCCAGCAGATGGCATATCATGCTACCTATCATCGCGGACAGGTAGTTACTATAGGTCGTCATGTTGGTATTACAGATGCAACCAATACGGATTACATGTACTGGAACCTGCTTGCCAGGTAAACTGATTAGCTATTCAGTCCACCATCAATAGTAAGGGCAGATCCGTTGATATAGCCACTTTCTGGCCCTGCCAGAAATGCTACCAATGAAGCTATATCTTCCACTTTACCATAATGACCCAGTGCAATGTGCTGCCGCTGATAATCAGCGTGAGGGCCATCAGCCGGATTCATGTCGGTGTCTACCGGACCAGGTTGTACCAGGTTAGTGGTGATGCCGCGGGCGCCCAGATCACGTGCAAGCCCTTTGTTGAAAGCAGTCAGCGCTGATTTACTCATACTGTACAAGGTGCCTGTCGCACCAACCACTCTGTCTGCCATACAACTACCAATTGTAATAATCCTTCCGCCGCTGACCATTTGTTTGGCGGCGGCCTGTGTAGCCACAAATACAGCGCGTGTATTAACAGCCATTATATAGTCATAATCTTCCAGTGTATAATCGGAAAATTCTTTCATGACAGCGGCACCGGCATTGTTAACGAGTATGTCTATACGGCCAAAGGTGGCGATAGTCTGATCTACTGCTGCTATCACCGCTTTGGGATCAGCACTGTCGGCTGCGATGGCTGTTGCCTGTTGTCCTTTCTGTTTTAATTCAGCTACCAGTGCAGCGGCCTGTGTGGCGCCTTTTACATAGGTAAAGGCTACTGTGGCGCCTTCATCAGCCAAACGTTTTACAATGGCCGCACCCATACCGCGACTACCACCTGTTACCAGGGCTATTTTATTTTCCAAGCGTTTCATAAAGTAATATTTTATGCCAGCAAAGCTATGCTGGTAGCCTGGTTTAAAGAAGAGGAGTGTTAATTGTTAACTACTAACCTAAATGTTAGTATGCACTCACAGGTACTTTTCGCGGATAATATTAAGGTGATGGATCTGATGTCCCATAGCGGTGAATCCCATGGCCAGTACCGACATTTCATATTTCCAGCAGATACCTGTTTTTAACAGTACCTCATCTGGAAAACTCCTGAACATAGCGATGGTAGCTGATCGTACGGCTTTCAGTTCTGCTATTACATCCTCCAGGCTTCTGTTGTCAATAAGCGTGTTGGCGGCATATTCATCCTGATCCATGCTGGGTGGAATCTGTTTATCATTGCGTGCATACATCATAGCGCGGTAAGCAAACACCCGCTCTGTATCTGTAATATGCTGAAATACATTTTTTAATGTCCATTTACCAGGCGCATAAGCATAGTTGCCACGCAGTTCCAGTTGGGGGGTATCTAATGCATGCAAGGTTTCTAAAGATTGATCCAGCGCGGTTTGCAGATCTACATCCGGTACGAGATTAATATAGCGGTCATAATATTGTGCTGCCGGATAAATAGCATCTTTTTTCATATAAGGAATTTTATGGGAAATGAAGATACAAACAAATTGATTTAAGGCCTTCGGCCTTTGTCTTTTCTTTAGCATGATTAGACTGATTTAGATGATTACCCTGATTTTATTTCTTGCTAATCAATATTTATACTGATTTTCTAAAAGCATATTATAAAATAGTATAGTTATCTTTTTAAAGAAAATAAAATCAGGGTAATCATCTAAATCAGTCTAATCATGCTAAAGAAAAGACAAAGGCCGAAGGCCTTCACTCCGCTGCTAAGCCTTTTTCCACTTTGAATAAATATAGTTTATCCCCAGTGCACCTATACAAATGAACAATCCGAAGAACTCGCGCGTTTCTTCTATCCAGGGTTTGGTGGCCTTCATAGTTTCCGCGAGATTTTCTGCATGATGTAGCGTAAACCAATCTTCTACACCATTCTGATCAAAAAATTTATAAGTGGCGTAAACCAGGTAAACAAGCATGCCGGCAATATACCACTTGCGATAAAAGCGGCCACGGGAGGCCAGCCAGCAAAAGGTAGCAGCATACAAATAAATGGGCATCCATATGTAAGGATCAGGATCATTATACTGTAACCCTGCAAATACGATGAACATTACACAAAGGAAAATATTTAACACTTTCATGAACGTAAAAATTAGGGTTTAAACATACACAAAAGAATTTCAATTGCATATCAGCTTGTATTATTTTATCCTAACAGTGCGGAATAGTGCAATAACTGGCTGCAAATTTGGCACTTTTTAAAAGAATGTTAAAAGAGCACTTGTTTGGGCTAAAATAATGTTATATATTCGGTTCAAAGTAATTATAATTCCACGTGAGAACCAAAATCTGGTAGAAGAGAAGAAGAAAAACTAACAACGTTTCTCACTATTTATTGGCTTAGAACCCTTATCCGCAAACGATCTAAATTAATTATCGTTATGAGATAACACTTTCTTGTGCCGTATACATCAGGTTGATGATGTACACATCTTTTTTGCAATAGTTATAGTTTAACTGTTGAGTTAACACTTATTATTTTATTCACAAAATGTAGCGCATCATGCATTGGGTGAATAATTAATGCTTTACATATTTTGAACTAAAATGCCTTGTTGCAAAATCGATGCAGCACGGAATGGGAATTGTATGCAAAGTAGTGCCTGACTCAACAGCGAAAAGTATAAATGACAGGTACTTTATTTTCTAACAATTTTTCTTAAACGTTACCCTTAAACCACGTTATGAAAAAACATTTTTACCAGGCACTTGCCGTGCTATGCGGCATATTGCTGTTGCTTGCCAGTAGCAACGTTTCAGCACAAACAAAAGTTACGGGAAAAGTGTCTGATAAGGCATCAGGCAATGCGCTGCCGGGCGTTACAGTGTATGTAAAAGGTACCAATCGCGGTACAGCTACAGATCCCGCCGGTGCATTTTCCCTTGTCGCTAAATCAGGCGAAACACTTGTGTTTTCTTTTGTTGGCTACGACCCACAGGAAGCTGTTATAAGCAGCGGTCCTATTAATGTTTCACTCGCAGAAAAAGTAGGTTCACTGGAAGAAGTTGTAGTGACCGGCTATGCCAGTCAGAAAAAGAAAGATCTGACAGGTGCTGTATCTGTAGTGAAAGTAGAAAACCTTGTAAAACAACCAACGGCGCAAATCGCTAACCAGCTACAGGGCCAGGTTTCAGGGATTACTATTCTTGGTACCGGACAACCCGGCCAGGAGCCGCAGGTAAAGATCAGAGGATCCAATACCTTTCAGAATAATACCCCGCTTTATGTAGTAGATGGGGTACCTGTTTCTAACCTGGCGGATGTAAACCCCAATGACGTAGCCTCTATGCAGGTACTCAAAGATGCAGGTGCAGCCTCTATATATGGCGCACGTGCAGCAAATGGTGTAATCATCATTACAACAAAAAGAGGCTCAGGTAAAGTAAAAGTAACTTATGATGGTTACTATGGTACACAACGACCCAAAGGTGGTAATGTATATAATATACTTAGCCCCCAGGAACAGGCCAACCTGAAATGGATGGCTATCGCCAATACTAAACCAAACCCTGTTTATGCGGATGAACAATATGGCTCCGGTGCCACACCGCGTTTGCCAGATTACATCGCTCCTGTAGGTACTATGGAAGGCGATCCTGCCGTAGATCCTGCTAAGTATTTTGTGGATCCGAACTATAAAAATGCCAGTGACCCGGATGGTTTTTATCGTATTGTAAAAGCGAATAAAGCGGGTACTGACTGGTTTCATGAAATATTTAAGCCGGCACCTATTACCAGCCATAATATATCAGTAGGCGGTGGTAGCGATATAGGCAGCTATTTCTTCTCCTTCTATTATTTCAATCAGCAGGGTACATTAACCAACACCTATAACAAACGTTACGCAGTACGTGCCAACAGCACCTATAATGTTACGGATCATATACGGATAGGTGAAAACATGGAGTATTCTATTATCAACAGTCCACAGATCAGTATCCTTACTGAAGGTAGTGGTATTGGTATGTCTTTCCGTGAAATGCCTATTATCCCTGTACATGATATAAAAGGCAATTATGCCGGTAGCTTTGGTAAAGGTTTGGGTAATGCCCGTAACCCGGTAGCCATACAGGACCGTTTTGGTTCCACTAAAACACTGGCTAACCGCTTATTGGGCAATGTATACGCTGAAGCAGACATCCTTAAAAATCTTACCCTGCGTACCAGCTTTGGTGGTGAAATATATTCTTTCAATAACCACAGCTTTACACGGCCTGAATACGAAAATGCAGAAAATAACAAAGTAAATTCGTACACGGAAAATGCAGGAAGCGGATATGACTGGACCTGGACCAACACCCTGGCCTATCATAAAAACTTTAACCAGGTACATGACCTGAAAGTAATGATAGGAACGGAGGCTTATGATAACAAGGGACGCAATGTGGGTGGTACTTCTACAGACTATTTCACATTTAATCCTGATTTTACCAACCTCAGCACCGGTACCGGTACACCTACCAATTATAGCAATAATTTCACGGACGGGTTATTCTCTCTGTTTGGAAGAGTGGATTATTCCTACAAGGACCGCTACTTGCTGGGTGCCTTAATTCGTCGTGATGGTTCTTCCCGCTTCGGTGCCAGTAACAGGTATGGTAACTTCCCCGCAGTAAGTGCTGCATGGCGTATTTCACAGGAAGAATTCATGAAAAACCTGGGATGGATTTCAGATCTGAAGATCCGTGGTGGTTATGGTATTATGGGTAACCAGATCAACGTAACACCAAGTAATCAGTTCACTTCTTACGGATTTGATAAAGGGAATTCCTTCTATGATATAAAAGGTACCAGTAACACTATCTCTCAGGGCTTTAACCGCAAACAGATCGGTAACCCTGATGCAAAATGGGAGAGTAATATTAACGCCAATATTGGTGTTGATGCAACGTTCTTCAAAGGTGCCCTGGAAATTACAGCGGATTATTATCGCAAGGATGTTAAAGACTTATTGTATAACCCGGAACTGCCAGGTGTATACGGTATAGCCAGTGCGCCTTATGTGAACATTGCACAAATGAAGAATAAAGGTTTTGATTTCTCTGCTACCGGAAATATCAATATTACCAAGGATCTTAAACTTGATGTTACCGGTAACTTCACAACGTACAATAATACGATCGTTAAAATATCAGATGCAGCTCCTTACTTTGATCAGGAACAGCGTCGTTTCAACGGTACTTTTATTATCCGTAATGCTGTCGGACATTCTATCAGTGAATTCTACGGTTATAAAGTAGATGGGTTCTGGAACAGCCAGGCTGAAATAGATGCTGCCAACAAATCTACACAGGATAAATACAAAGATAACTCCCTAGTTTATCAGACAGACGTAAAGCCTGGTCGTTTCAAATATGCGGACGTAAACGGTGATGGCAGGATCACAGAAGCAGATCGTACTTACCTGGGTAATCCTAACCCTAAATTTACATACGGTCTGAATATTGGTCTTACCTACAAAAGCTGGGATTTCAGCATGTTCGTTTATGGCGTGCAGGGAAATAAGATCTGGAACCAGGTAAAATGGTGGACAGACTTCTACCCTTCTTTTGAAGGTGCAAAAAGCAAAACAGCACTGTATGATTCCTGGTTGCCAACCCGCCAGAATGCTAAAGCTCCGATCCAGGAAACATCACCATCTTTCAGCACCTCTAATGTGCCTAACTCGTATTTCGTTGAAAATGGCTCCTACCTGCGTGCAAAGAACATCCTGCTGGGCTATACACTGCCAAAATCTGTATCGAGAAAAGCAGGTATTGAGAAATTCAGAGTTTATGTGCAGGCGGCTAATTTGTTTACAATCACCAAATACTCAGGTGTTGACCCGGAAGTTACCGGCGGAACATCCAACTTCGGCGTAGATGAAGGTGCTTATCCCAATCAACGTCAGTACCTGGTAGGTGTAAATGTTAGCTTCTGATTTTTTTCCTGAAAAGTAAAACTGAGAAAAATGAAAACATTACGATATTCAAGTATAATTATTGCCCTGGCAGCGGCTATAGGAATGGGGGCTTGTAAAAAAAGCTTCCTTGAACGGGGACCTTTAGGATCCCTCAGTGATGAAATTGTGGCAAATAAAGCGGGTGTAAATTATCTGCTGGTTGGTACCTATGCAGCGCTGGATGGCCAGCAAACAGGTAACGCAGCACTTGGTGGCGGTGGTCCGTGGGAGTCTTCTCCTACAAACTGGATCTATGGCAGCGTGGCAGGCGGAGATGCGCACAAAGGCAGTTTCAGCGGTGACCAGCCCGCGATTGATCCTATCGCTAAATTCACAGTAGATCCCAGTAATGGTTTCTTTAATACTAAATGGAAAGCGGTTTACGAAGGTATTATCCGCGCCAATACAGTATTGCAGAAACTTAAGCTTGCTACTGATATGAGTGCTGCGGAAAAAACGCAGGTAGAAGCGCAGGCAAGGTTCCTCCGTGGTCACTTTTATTTTGAGCTGAGAAAATTGTTTAGCAGAGTACCTTATATCAGCGATACCACTACACTGGTGCGTGTTAAAAATGATAAGGAAATCTGGCCTTTTATTGAAGCCGACTTTAAGTTTGCAGCAGATAATTTGCCCGAAACACAAGCCGATGTAGCGCGTGTGAATAAATGGGCTGCGCAGATCTATCTGGCTAAAACATTTCTCTTCCAGAAAAAATTTACGGAAGCGTTACCATTATTCGATCAGGCTATCCTGGTGGGCAAAACATCCAATGGAATTGGTTATGCGCTGACAGATGCCTTTGAGGATAATTTTGATGCAGCTAAGAAAAATAATTCGGAGTCTGTATTTGCTATCCAGATGACTGCCAATGATGGAACTAATACCATCGCTAATGCTAACCAGGGCGAAATGCTGAATTTCCCGTATAACAGTCCTTTTGGCTGCTGTGGCTTTTATCAGCCCTCTCAGGATCTTGTAAACTCTTATCGTACAGATCCCGTTACCGGCTTGCCTGATTTGGATAACTACAATTCAAAACCGGTTAAAAATGACCAGGGTATTTTGTCAACAACTCCATTTACACCGGAAACAGGTACGCTTGACCCACGCCTCGACTGGACTGTTGGCCGTCGCGGATTACCTTATCACGATTGGGGAAATCATCCGGGCGCAAGATGGATCCGTGACCAGGCATATGCCGGCCCTTATGCGCCTAAAAAAACAATTTACTGGCAGTATAACCAGGATAAATACAAGGATGCACACTCCTGGGCACCGGGATCTGCTATTAATGTGCTGCTTATCCGTCTGGCTGATGTAATACTGATGGCGGCTGAATGTCACGCCCAAACCGGCGATCTGCTCGGCGCTACTAATTATGTAAATCAGATACGTAACAGGATAATAAATCACCCGGCTTCCTGGTTGCATAAATACAATGTTGATACCCTGCCTTTAGCAGGCTTTGATCCAACTAAGATGGCTGCTAATTACAAAATAAGCGTGTATCCTACTTTCCCGGATGCCACTTTCGCGTTAAAAGCTATCTACTTTGAACGCAAACTGGAACTGGCTACAGAAGGACATCGCTTCTTTGACCTGGTACGCTGGGGTATAGCTGATCAGGCATTGAATGCTTATCTTACCTATGAGTCGGCCATTACAGGTGATCTTAAAGGTGGTCTGTTCACAAAAGGGAAGAACGAATATTTCCCGATACCACAACGACAGATAGATCTGACCATTCAGGGAGGACAAAAAGTGCTTGTCCAAAACCCAAATTATTAATAACCCAATTTAGCTTTGCCATAAAAACGAATGCAGCGAATCATTTCGCTGCATTCGTTTTTATAGATCATTTTAGTATTTTACATGTGCCGTTAAAATTATTCCTGATGACAGATCAACCAATGATGAAGCGCTACGGCATGGCGGCTTTATTTGCAATCATTACCTGCATTGTTATCAATAGCAGTTGCCATACACCCACCAAAGAAGAAAAAGGAAAAGCACTGGCTGATAAATATTGTTCCAGCTGTCATTTGCCTGTATCTCCGGCTTTATTGGATAAAGAAACATGGACGAAGCACGTATTGCCCGCTATGGCGCCCAAATTGGGCATTAAAGTCTGGAGTGTAGACCAATACTACCCGCCTATGTCTGGCGACAAACCAGGGGTTATATCTATCAATGAATGGACAGAGCTGGTAGCGTACTATCAGCAGTTTGCCCCGGAAAAACTGACACCGGTCAAACCACCTGTTCCGTTGCAGCACGACTGGTCCATTTTCTCCCTTAAATCCCCGGAAATTACAGATACAAATATTGTCTCCGCTACCACCATGGTGTCCTTCCATCCTGCTGATGGCGGCCTCCTGACCAGCGATGGCCTAAGCAGTAAACTGGTCCGCTGGGATAAGAACCTGCATATAATAAATTCGTGGATGCTGCCATCACCTGCCGTAAACGTGCTATATACAGCCGATAGTACCGGCAAACAACAGGCAATACTCACTGAAATTGGTAACATGCGGGCAGTGGATGCTCCTGCAGGCATCATCTCCCGCCTGAACCTGGACGATCCCAAAAGCAGGCAATCCGATCTGATGCCCTTCCTGAAACGTCCTGTACAAACACTGGAAGCAGATTTTGATAAAGATGGCCTTATGGACTTGCTGGTATGTGCTTTTGGCCATAACCAGGGTGGATTGTACTGGCTCAAACAATTACCGGATCATAGTTATAAGCAGGAATCAATCTGGGAAGTACCCGGCGCTATTCATGCGGAAACAGGCGATTTTAACCACGATGGCTATACGGATATCATGGTACTCTTTGCTGCCGGTAATGAAGGGATATGGCTATTTGAAAATGATAAAAAAGGCGGATTCAAATCATCTAACCTGCTGCGTTTCCCGCCACTCAATGGTTCTACCAGTTTTCAGCTGGCAGATTTTAACGGAGATGGCAAACCGGATATCTTATATACCTGTGGAGATAATGCCGACTATTCTATGATCCTTAAACCTTACCATGGTTTATATGTCTATCTGAACGAAGGAGATAATAATTACCGGCAGGCATGGTTTTATCCGGTAAATGGCTGTACAAAAGCCGTAGCGGCAGATTTTAACCAGGATGGCAAATTAGATATTGCAGCCATTGCCTTCTTTGCCGATTTTCAGCATAATCCCGGGGAGAAATTTATTTTCTTTGAAGGCGGTAATAAACCACTCACATTTACGCCACATTCACCACCTGTTGAGAAAGAAGGCCGCTGGATTTGTATGGATGTAAAGGATTATGACCACGACGGGGATCTGGATATCGTACTAGGAAACTATGCCAGGGGGTTCCTGATACTGGATGATTATAAGCCCAACTGGAAAGAGTATCAACCTTTTATAGTGTTACAGAATAATACGAAGCATTAAGTATAACGATAAAATCAGTTGTTTATTTGGAAAGAAAGCAGAAATATGTATCTTACGGCCATATTTATTCTGCGTACATTATCGCACAAGTAAGTCACCACTTATTGAGATATGAGCACTCAATTGTTCTCGGTCTTTAATGTTCTTATTGTTCTTAATTGCAGTTTTCCCATCGTATACCTTATTGCACAGCGCCACCCGTCTATGGCCCGGTGATATAAAGATATCCTGATGCATAATCAGGTTTTAGAATGGCGGAAGGAGAGGCAGTAATGCCTCTCTTTTATTTATATATACTTGTCACTCAACATTCTTTGCTCCCTGTTTAATATTCCTTTTTTGCCATCTATCATAAAAAAACAAACGAATCCTGAAAATCCCATTATTACGGGGTATTTTTAGTCGGAAATCAGCATTATTGTTTTAAACAGGATATGTCAGTGGCTGAATATGTATACGATCAGGATAAAGTGAGCGCACTGCTTCGTACGATCATTCATAATAATAGTAATGAAAAAGCAAACGTATGGTTACTCCAGCGTTTGCAGCTACAGCAGCAAACCCGTGCCATCCCGCAGTTCAATCAAACTTTTACTGCTATTCCCCGTTTTACGGGAAAAGAGATTATTACAGTAATGCCGGAAGAAGGCCGCTTACTGCAGGAGCTGCTGCCTTCGTTTTTCGTACAGGGTTGGACGTTAGACCGCCTCGTACGGGTATGGTGGTTACTACAATTACCCACCACAGATAAAACGATTTATATTGAAACGTTGGAGCAATTGTTCAGCATCGCCGAAATGAACGAGCTGGCCGCTTTGTACAGTGCACTACCGCTGTTGGCATGGCCGGAAGCATTGATTGCACGCGCTTCCGAAGGAATCCGTTCAAACATAGGTATCGTGCAGGATGCTATCATGCTGCATAACCCATGGCCGGCAAAATATCTGGCAGAGCCGGCCTGGAATCAGCTGGTGATGAAAGCCATCTTCACAGATAAACCCATTCATTATATAACAGGATTAGATGAACGGGCCAATGCAGCCCTGGCTGGTATTCTTACCGACTTTGCGCATGAGCGCTGGGCAGCAGGAAGAACAGTAAACCCAATGCAATGGCGGTTATTGATGCATTTTGTCAATGCAGATAATATACAGGATATTACCCGCATCTGGCATAGTATTGATAACGTGGAAAAAGAAGCAGCAGCGCTGGTTTGCGCACAATCTGACTACCTCCCTGCACAACAGTTGCTGGCACAATCGCCGGCACTTGCCGCTGAAATACAGGCCGGTAGCCTTTCCTGGGACACCATCGCCAAAAAAATTACAAAATAACAACGCTTTAAATTGAAATGTTATGTGCGGAATCCACGATTTAACAGAAAAAGACCTTCAACCACTTACGTATACACCCGCTTATCTCGATAAAATAAAAGGCATGCGTTTCTTTGATCCGCATGTACACATGACTGCCCGTACAACAGACGATTATCAGGCAATGGCAGATGCCGGCGTAGTGGCTATTATAGAACCTGCCTTCTGGCTGGGACAGCCACGTACCAGCGTAGATACTTTTCGCGATTACTTCAGCAGCCTGGTAGGATGGGAACGTTTCCGCGCTTCGCAGTTTGGGATTAAGCACTACTGCACCATTGGCCTGAATTCTAAAGAAGCCAATAACGAAAAACTGGCGGAAGCAGTAATGGAAATACTGCCCCTGTTTATCTATAAAGAAGGTGTGGTAGGGATCGGTGAGATAGGCTTTGATGATCAGACACCATTGGAAGAAAAATATTATCGTGCTCAGCTGGAACTGGCCAGGGAGGCCGGTTTACCAGTGCAAATACATACCCCTCACCGCGATAAAAAGAAGGGCACCCAACGTAGCATGGACATTGCGCTGGAACATGGCCTTGAACCTCACATGATCATTGTAGACCATAACAACGAGGAAACCGTTAAAGAAGTGCTGGATCGTGGCTTCTGGGCCGCGTTTACCATCTATCCTTTTACCAAAATGGGCAATGAACGCATGGTTGCCGTGGTAAAACAGTATGGAAGTGAACGTATTATGGTTAATTCCGCTGCCGACTGGGGTATCAGCGATCCGCTGGCTGTTCCCAAAACAGCAGCCTTAATGCACGAAAGTGGTATTGACTTGAATGACATTCATTCGGTAACTTACACCAACGCTGTAAAAGCTTTTGCGCAGAGCGGCCAGATAAATGAAGCAGACTTTAACATCGTCGGAAATATCGATCAAAGTGAGAAATTTAACGGAAGCACTGTTCTGCGTGGAGGTCAGCAACCTCGAATTGATAAAAGTACAACCATCATCCGGTAAAGGCCAGACAGTTTCGTTTCTGCTGGCAATAAACCATGAAAACCTAAATACGCGGTGAGTTATATTGTTAGCAAATTGATAGGATATCTGCGCCTGACGCGACCGGCCAATATTATCACTGCAATAGCAGATATATTGGCGGGAGTTGCTATTTCAGGCTATTTTATAAATGTAACATTCAGTACTACTACATTGGATTTCACCTTACCGGTGGTATGCTTATGTTTGGCCACCATCGGGTTATACGGCGGTGGCGTTATATTCAATGATGTATTTGATGCTGCACTGGACAGTATAGAACGCCCGGAAAGACCGATTCCAAGCGGTATTATATCCAAAACACAGGCAATTATTCTGGGCAGCTACCTGCTGCTCGTTGGTATACTGGCTGCTTTTTCTGTAGGCCGCCTGAATGGTTATTCGGGCTGGCTCGCTATAGGCGTGGCCGTTAGTGCCATTGTGTATAATAAATGGGGAAAACATCACAACTTTCTCGGCCCTGTTAATATGGGCCTTTGCCGCGGACTTAATCTGCTGCTGGGTCTGAGCATTGTTCCGGATGCACTTGAAACCTATTGGTGGATGGGCATTATACCAGTGGTATACATTGCAGCAGTGACCAATATCAGTCGTGGTGAAGTACATGGGGGCAGTGTAAAAAGTGCCCGCCTCACGGCCTTTTGTTATGCAACCGTATACATTACTATGGGCATCCTGGCTGCTTTGCATCATCGCATCTGGACAGCCCTGCCCTTCATCATGTTGTTTGCACTGATGATTAACATCCCACTGTTCAAAGTGATAAAAGATCCATCCGGTCCTAATATCGGGAAAGCAGTAAAAGGAGGCATTATTGCACTGATAGCAATGAATGCCGCCTGGGTAGCAGCTTTTGCTACACTACCTTTTGCATTGGCAGTATTACTGTTATTACCAATATCACTCATTCTCGGAAAGCTCTTTGCAGTTACCTGAGAGGAATGGTTCACGCAAAGTCGCAAAGGAGCAAAGCCCCAAAGATTATTAAAAACTAAAAATCTTTGGGGCTTTGCTCCTTTGCGTGAAATTAAATTTTCATTTTTTCTATGTACTTTTAAAGGCTATAGTTTTTTTTAAGCCAGATGATTGCGGAATAAGCCATGGAATATATTCAACAAAACTTCAACGTCAACTTCTCTTACGGAGTTTTCTTTAGCAGTAATTTATTTGATCCTGCCAATACCTGTTTATCTTCTTTTCTGGAATCCAAAGCGGAGCCCGCATTTCAGAAGAAGTTACTGGTAATATTGGATGGTGGTGTGGTAGCACATCATACAAACCTGCCACAACAAATAACCAGTTATCTCCAAACAGTACGCGGCTTTCAACTGGCGCCTGAAATCATCACTATCAGCGGTGGAGAAAGTGTGAAGAATGATCTGCCACTGCTTTTCAGCCTGGTAGATGCAATAGATAAATATGGGATCGATCGTCATTCCTACGTAATTGGTATTGGCGGCGGCTCTCTGCTGGACCTGGTAGGGTTTGCAGCTGCTGTTTCACACCGGGGTGTAAAACATATTCGTATACCTACTACCGTGTTGTCGCAAAACGATTCTGGTGTAGGTGTTAAAAATGGTGTGAATTATAAAGGAAAGAAAAATTTCCTGGGTTCTTTTGCACCACCTGCTGCCGTGTTTAATGATGCGGTATTTTTAACTACGCTGGATACCCGCGATTGGCGCTCTGGTATGGTGGAAGCGGTGAAGGTGGCATTGATAAAAGATGCACCTTTTTTTACCTGGATGGAAGAAAAAGCGGTAACGCTCACTGCAGGTGATATGCCCGCAATGAAAGAACTGATCTATCGCTGTGCAGCATTGCATATGCAACATATTGGTGGTGGCGGCGATCCTTTTGAAAGTGGCTCTTCCCGTCCGCTGGATTTTGGCCATTGGAGCGCGCATAAGCTGGAGCAATTAACCAATTTTGAACTGCGTCATGGAGAAGCAGTGTCTATCGGTATTGCGCTGGATAGCGTGTATTCGTTCCTGTTAGGCTGGATAGATGAATCCGCGATGCAGAGAATTCTTACCGTATTAAAAAATATGCAGTTGCCCATCTGGCACCCCTTGCTGGAAATGCAGGATGGTAAACCATCTCCGGTGATCGTCGGACTGGAAGAATTCCGTGAACATCTTGGCGGACAATTGACTATCTCCCTGTTACGCGCCATTGGTAAAGGAGAAGAAGTTCATCACATAGACCTGGATTTATTATACAAGGCAGTAACTATCTGCAAAAATAATCAATGATGCACACTCCTGTTGGTCATCTCACCTACTGTACAAATATTCATCCCGGTGAAAGCTGGGGCGATCATTTCGCACAGCTCAAAAAATATATTCCTGCCATTAAACAACAGGTGGCCCCTGATCAACCATTTGGTATTGGATTGCGGCTGGCAAATACAGCCAGCCTGGAACTGAGTAAAGAAGCCAGTTTACAGGCATTCCGGCAATGGCTGCAACAGGAAAATTGTTATGTATTTACCATGAATGGTTTTCCTTATGGTGGCTTTCATGATGTAGTGGTAAAAGACCAGGTGCATGCGCCAGACTGGACCAGCGCCGATCGTGTTGCTTACACGATTCGCCTGTTCAGGATACTGGCAGCTTTGCTGCCGGCAGGAATGGAAGGTGGCATTTCTACTTCACCGCTCTCTTATAAATACTGGTGCAACCGCTGCGAAGAAGAAAAAAATGCAGCGACAGAAAGTGCAACTTTAAACATGTTACTGGTAGTGGAACAATTGGCCCGTATTCACCGTAGTGGCGGTCCTTTGATGCACCTGGATGTAGAGCCGGAACCCGATGGTTTACTCGAAAATACCAGTGAATATATCAGTTGGTATTTTGAAGATTTATTACCCAAAGGGATTCCTTTTATTAAAGATAAATTTAACGTAGATGATCAGGCAGCAGCCGATATCATTAAATCACATGTACAACTCTGCTATGATGTTTGTCATTTTGCATTGGAGTATGAAGCGCCGGAGCGTGTGCTGGAACGCCTGCAACATCACGGCTTAAAGGTGGGTAAGCTACAGATCAGTGCTGCATTAAAAGCAGACATTCCAACGGATACGACTACACGAAATGAAGTAATGAATGCCTTCCGTAAATTCAACGAGCCCACTTACCTGCACCAGGTGATAGGCAGAAAAGATAACGGAGATCTCATTCATTATCCTGATCTGCCGGAAGCCCTGGCAGATGCAGATAATACTGCTGTGATAGAGTGGCGCTCACATTTTCATGTGCCGGTATTTCTGGACAAATTTGGCGTACTGCAATCTACACAGGAAGATATTAAACAGGTATTGGCATTACAACGGCAACAACCTTTTACGGCCCACCTCGAAGTGGAAACTTACACCTGGGATGTATTGCCGCCTGCATTAAAGCAGGAAATGTCTTTGTCTGTTTCCCGCGAGCTGAACTGGTGCCTGCGGCAGCTGTTAGCGATTAGCATGTAGCTTTTAGTCAAAGAATAAACAGCTGTTGTTTCAATTGCATTTAAACTAATAGCTAACTACTAAAAGCTAACAGCTACTATTGGAATTGTCCCTTCGGAAGTATAGCTTTATGACGGAATTGTAACGGCGATAGAATCTATGAGAAAGACAGTAGTAATTGATGTAGTAGGGCTCTCGGCCTCTTTGTTGGAGCATATGCCTTTTTTAAAGGCTTACACACAACAGCAGCACCTGACCACAGTAACACCTATGTTGCCGGCAGTCACTACAACGGTGCAAAGCACTTACCTTACAGGCAAATGGCCCAGTGAGCATGGAATTGTAGGCAATGGCTGGTACGACCGTACAGATGCAGAAGTAAAGTTTTGGAAACAATCCAACAAGCTGGTAGATGCTCCCAAAATATGGGATAAGGCCCGCAAACTGGACCCCTCCTTTACCTGCTCGCAAATGTGCTGGTGGTATAACATGTATGCCAATGTGGATTACTCCCTCACACCAAGACCAAACTATCTTTCAGATGGCCGCAAAGTGCCGGATTGTTACACTTCTCCGGACACCCTGCGCGATTATCTGACCAAAGAACTGGGACGGTTCCCGCTGTTCAATTACTGGGGGCCTACCGCCAGCATTAAATCTTCTCAATGGATAGCAGACGCGTCTATCCTTACCGATAAATTATACAATCCTACCCTCACTTTTATTTATCTGCCGCACCTGGATTACTGCCTGCAGAAATTTGGACAGGATCCTATCCGCAATGCAAAGGAGATCAGCGAAATTGATGAGGTATGTAAACAGCTGATCACTTACTACCAGCAAAAAAATTGTAATCCTATCGTATTATCTGAATACGGGATTACGAATGTTAATAACCCGGTTCACCTGAATCGTGCATTAAGACAGGAAGGACTGCTATCTGTACGGATAGAAAACGGATTGGAGCTGCTGGATCCAGGTGCCTCCAAAGCCTTTGCTGTAGCCGATCATCAGATAGCACACATCTACATCAATGATCCTGCCTGCTACAAAAAAGTACGTAGCATACTGGAAAATGTGCCTGGTGTGCAGCTGGTACTGGATAGAGAAGGCAAACGTCAGCATCATTTGCATCATGAGCGCAGCGGCGATCTGATTGCTGTGGCAGATGCCAACAGCTGGTTTACTTACTACTACTGGCTGGATGATAACAAAGCACCTGATTTTGCACGCATAGTGGATATCTTCCGTAAGCCGGGTTATGATCCGGTGGAGATGTTTATGAATCCTGCTGATCCGCTGATTAAGCTGAAGGCAGCGGGCAAACTGCTGAAAAAGAAGCTTGGCTTCCGCTACCTGATGAATGTTATTCCGCTGGATGCCACGCTGATAAAGGGTTCTCATGGGCGACTGGAAGAAAATCCTGCTTACCACCCGGTAGTTATTAGCCCGGAACCTTTTCACAAAACCCAATTACAGGCCACTGACGTATATGAGGTGATATGGAATCATTTAGTGAATAAATAATCCTTCATGTATAAATTTGGTTGTGCCCTGATATTTGCGCTGCTGCTGGCATTGAAACTGTTAGCGCAGGATACCGCTTACCTGAAAACATTTAACCAGGAACGTATCCACACCACCAAAACAGCCATGGTAGTATTGGGAGGCTGGTCGGTAGTTAATATTACCACGGGCCTTATTGCTATGGGACAAACCAGTGGAGAAGCAAAGTATTTTCACCAGATGAATGCGATCTGGAATGTGGTGAACCTGGGTATTGCTACCGCTGGTTATTTGGGTAACCGTAAACTCAATCCATCTTCCTATAATATGCAGGGAAGTATTAAAGAACAAAATAAGATAGACAAGATCTACCTCGTAAACGGCGCGCTGGACGTGGCTTACATACTAGGTGGTTTATACGCAAGAGAATACGGGAAAAATCAAACCGGCAAAGAACAGGATCGCTGGAAAGGGTACGGTTCTTCCATTATATTGCAAGGCGGTTTCCTGTTATTATATGATGTGGTAAACATCTCTGTTCATCACCGCCATGGCAAAGCACTCTACAAAAAATTCGATGGCATGCAGATCGCATTTTCTCCCGGTAATATAGCTGCCTCCATCAGCTTTTAGTTCTAATAGCTAACTGCTAAAAACTAAAAGCTGTTTTCCGCCCTTCATCAAAAAATATAAAAAACGCTGAATTATTTCTCTACTTTCATGCAACCGATTGTTTTTTCGATTATCATCATTAAAAATAGTAAATCAAGAAGTCCGTTATGAAAAGAAGAGATTTTCTAAAAACCGGTTCTATGGCTGGTTTGGGGGCAGGATTAACCATTCTCAATTTCCCGGTTTTCGGAAAAAATGCACCTAGTAATAAATTGGTGCTGGGAGTAATGGGTGTAAACTCCCGTGGTAACTGGCTGGCGCAATGCGCGGCTAAACTGCCGGGAGCTGAAATAGGCTACGTTTGTGATGTGGAAGACGGTGCGATTGCCAAAGGGCTGAAAGCCATTGGCAGCGCCCAGGAGCGCAAACCTACTGTTATCAAAGACATCCGCAAATTACTGGAACGTAAAGATTTTGATGCACTGTTTGTAGCCACACCGGATCACTGGCATGCACCGGCAGCCATTATGGCTACTGCGGCGGGTAAACATGTATATGTGGAAAAACCTTGTGCACACAATCCACATGAAGGAGAACTATTACTGGCTGCTGCCAAAAAATACGACCGGCATGTTCAAATGGGTAACCAGCGCCGTTCCTGGCCTAACCTGCAACAGGCAGTAAAGGAAGTAAAAGAAGAGCATATAATCGGTAAAGTGTACTATGGAAGAGGGTGGTATGTAAATGACCGTCAACCTATAGGCATCGGTAAAAAGATTCCAGTACCGGATACACTGGACTGGAACTTATGGCAGGGCCCTGCACCACGCCGCGATTACCTGGATAACATTGTACACTACAACTGGCATTGGCGCTGGAACTGGGGTACTTCTGAAACCTGTAACAACGCTACACATGAACTGGATTGTTTACGTTGGTTTATGGATGTGGAATTTCCTACCAAAGTTACTTCCGCAGGCGGCCGCTATGCTTATCCTAAAGACGATTGGGAAACCCCGGATACACAAACCCTCAATTTTGAATTTGAAGGTGGCAAAGCCATTGCCTGGGAAGGCCGCAGCTGCAGCCCTTTTAACCTGGAAGGCAGTGGCCGCGGATTTGCCCTCTTCGGCGAAAATGGTAGTCTCTATAACTCTGGTGGTGACAGCTACAAAATCCTCGACCTGAAAGGCAAAGTAATCAAAGACGTGAAACAAGCCGCCAACCCTAATCAGAGTGTAACCAACACCGTTAGTCCTGCCGGCGAATTTTACGACGCTATCCATATCAATAACTTCCTGGAAAGCATCCGTGGCAACGCTACCCTCAATTCTGAAATCAATATCGGTTATCGTAGCACGTTGTTATGCCTGTTAGGTAACATCTCGCAACGTACCGGCCGCATTTTGCATACAGACCCCAGTAACGGACATATCCTGAATGATAAAGAAGCTATGAAAATGTGGGAAAGGGAATATGAAAAAGGCTGGGAGCCCAAAGTGTAAACACTATCACCCGTTTATTATAAGCAGCTCCCGCGCAAGCGGGGGCATTTTTATGTCAGCCAATTTTCTTTTTTTGCGTGAATTCCCTTCTTTTAAAATATATGCTATCACATAATTATTATAATCTCTTTCTGGTAGCCGCTCTATGCCTTATTTCAGTAGCTTTATAGACTAGCAATAAATATAATAACTTGTTATCTCCCATAACTTTTAGTTATCGCCATTATTTGTCTGCGGAATGAGGTTCCCCTAAATTTGAATAACCTGTAATTTTTTATAACCAACCACACCAACCACGAAGTTTGTGCATTCCCGGAGGGATAATTGAATGGATTTTTTACAACAATCTAACTATCTGTCAGTATTGCTGATAGGTTTAGTCGTAGGCTATTTATCAGGATTACTTGGCAAAGGTGGCAGCGCTATCAGCACACCTGCATTGCAGATATTTGCCGGCGTTAATCCTTTTTTTGCACTGGCATCGCCATTACCGGCGTCTATTACCAGTACGTTGTCTGCTACGGCAGTATACAGCAAGGAAAAATTATTTAACAAACGCGTCATCCTCCTGGGGGCGGCTTTTGGCGTACCCGCTACAGTGGTGGGTTCCTGGCTCAGTAGTTATTTGCCGGGTAAATCGCTTATGATCATGACTGCGCTGTTTATTGTATCTATTGGCTTATCGCTGCTATATTCTTTCATGCGTCGCAAAGAAGCGGTTGGAGAGGTATTGGTAGACAGTCAGCAGGTGCCTGCCAACAAACTCATGATGGCGGCCTTGTTCATTGGTTTCTTATCCGGATTGCTGGCTAATGCAGGGGGGATCTTATTCAGTTCCTTTTTTATCAAACGTTTAAAGATGCCTATCAAACAGGCGCTGGCTTGTGCAGTGGTGTTATCGGCTATTTTATCGGTGCCGGGTGCATTAACACATTGGTGGTTGGGGCATATAGACTGGAACATCGCGCTGCTGCTATCACTCACGGCATTCCCGGCTTCTTACCTCGGTGCTAAAACGGCGGTGAAAATGAAAACACCTACCCTCGAAAAATTATTTGCACTTACCCTTATCGTATTTGGGGTATACGATATCTTCTTTACTATCTGGAAATAGATCAGGCATGCGCTTTCATCTTATGGATAGCTTCCTGCTCAAATGGGGGCAGGCTGCTAACTATAATTTCATAAGCATTATGCAGGAATGTTTCCAGTTCCGGCTCAGGGAGCATGTCTTCCTGTTTTACCTGTACCCAATGATACCGCGCCAGATGAGGTGCAGGTACAATTCCGGGCCTTGATATCAATTGATGAAACTGTGCCGGACTGCACTTAAATGATATCCTGTGAGGAGGCTCCATAGATATCATGCAGAATAATTTCTCGCCTACAAAAAAGCGCATTTCATTGTCCCACTTTTTTTCAGTGCTGACAGCCGGAAGTGACCGGCATAAATCAAGGGTGTGATCAAACATAGCAGCAGGTTTTAAAGAATAATATATACTTACCGTTTTTTTAGAACGATTTACCTCAATAGCTTACAAGCATATGCTAACATATTAATATATGCTACATATGTGGTTAACGCAATGTTTGCTGTAAATAGTGAATGAAACTGCTGTATAAAAGTAGGAAATAAAACGCAAAAGCGAATGTTAAAAAGAAGCAGCAAAAATTGTCTTTCTCCCGATTAGGCTGATTATACTGATTATCCTGATTTTTTATTAATGGAAATTTAATCAGCATAATCAGTATAATCAGCCTAATCCGGAGAAAGACAGATTTATAGCAGCAGCGCTGCTTATTTAGCCCAGCGGGCCATTTTTTGTTCTAAAACAGAAAGTGGTACACAACCATCCTTCAGCAACTCATCATGGAAAGAAGACAAACTAAACTTGCTGCCTTGCTCCTTGCTGTATTTATTCCGCAGTTCACGGATCTTCAGCTCACCTATTTTATAAGAAAGAGCCTGTGCCGGAATGGCCATGTAGCGCTCAATTTCAGCGGTTGCTTCCTGTTCGGATAACGGCTCGTTGTCCATCATATATTTGATGGCTTGTTCGCGGGTCCAGCCTTTGGTATGTAAACTTACGTCTACGACTAAACGAATGGCGCGGTGCATTTCATCTGTCAGGCGACCAAAGTACATATATGGGTCGGTATACAGGCCCAGTTCTTTACCTAAACTTTCGCAGTACAGTGCATAACCTTCGCCATAGGCGCCAATCCAGGAGAAGCGGCGGAACTTAGGCAGGGAGTCATTTTCCTGTTGCAGTGATATCTGGAAATGATGACCCGGAATGGCTTCGTGCAGGAACAAGCATTCCATACCGGTATAACTAAAGGTGGTGGCATCCAGGATAGGAACGTAGAATACGCCCGGACGGGTACCATCGGCGCTACCTTGCTGATATTCTGCAGAAGCAGAGGCAGCACGATAGGCTTCCGTTTGTCTGATCTCGAATTTTGTTTTAGGGAGATGACCATACATTTTTTTAACACCTGGCATGATCTTGTTTTCGATCGCTTTGAACGAATCCAGGATAGCAGCAGGGGTTTTAAAAATCCGCAGCTTTTTATCTGTACGAATAGACGCAAAGAAGGCCGGCAGATCACCTTTGAAGCCGGTGCTGTTTTTAACGGTTTCCATTTCTCCGCGTATCCTGGCAACTTCTTTTTCTCCCAGCGCAAAAATTTCTTCCGGCGATTTGGAGGTGGTTGTCCAGAATCTTATGAGATAGGTATAATATGCCTTGCCATCCGGAATACTGCCAATACCGCTGCTGGTACGTGCTTTGGGCAGGTATTCATTTTGTAGGAACTGTTGCAGTTTAGCAAAGGATGGAAGGATATAATTTTCAATAGCAGCTGTGTAATCCTTTGTCAGCTTAGCTTTTGTGGCAGCATCGAGTGAGTCGGGGATTGTTTTCAGTGGTGCATAAAAAACGTTACCTGTATCTTTCTTAGCCAGATCCCTCATTTGCGGAATCACCTTTACCACCAGTGTTTGGGGTAATACATAGCCGGTAGCCATTCCTACCCGCATGTTGGCAATAGCGGTATCTGCCCATATGGCAAAGCGTTCCATACGATGCATGAAGTTTTCATAATCCTTCAATGTCTTAAATGGCTGGGCGCTGGCACCAGAGCCTAATTGGGCCATTGTAATGGGCAAACAGCCAAACTGCTGCACCGGCATTAATTGATCATGAAAGGTGAGTGCTTCCCGGCTCATATCAAATTCCCGCTGCAGCATGTCGTAAGTAATACGGTCATTGCTCGACAGCGCCGATGTATCAATGCCTTTAATGGCTTGCTGGTAGCTGGCGTAGAAGGAATCTGCTTTTGCGCGGTAACCAGCACTGATATCAATGGGCAACTGATCATTGTATTGATTTTCGCCATTGAAGGTGGCCTGGATAGGGTTGAGGGCCATGCTCTCATTATAATAGCGGTCGGCAAGGTGATGCAGGGAATCCTGCATGGCCTGCGGACTGCTATGACTGCTTTTTTGCTGACAAGCGCCAAGCAGCAGGGTTCCCAATAGGAACAGGTAGCCTTTTTGTTGTAGTTTATGCATATGAATAGTTTAGAATGACGAATTACGAATTGCGAATTACGTATATAAGCGAAGATCGCTTCGATACGTAATTCGCAATTCGTAATTCGCAATTGAAATTACATCTCTCTAAATTAAAAAAGCATTCCGAAGAATCGGAATGCTTATTTAGAACAGTGAACAATGAAAAAAAAGATAAATAATATTATTTCAAGATTTTTATGCGAATACTTTTGAAAGAAACCTCATTACCATGATCCTGTAAAAGGATGTGCCCTTCGGGCCACAAACCAAAATTCTTCCAGTTTTTATACTTGCTGATCGCCACCAGGTCTTTGAAGGCTTGGGAGCCCCGCTCATATTCCAGCACTTTAAATCCGTTTAACCAGTGCTCGACGTGGTTATTTGGATACACAATAATACGACCTTTGTTCCATTCTCCAATAGGATTGATGGCACGTTTTTCTTGTTTTCTTGTCATGAGATCGTAAAGACTCGCCAGCGTACGGTCTCCATCGCGGCCCAGCTTGGCATCCGGGTGTTTTTCATCATCCAGCACCTGGTATTCCAGCCCGATAGCAGATTTTCCACCGGTTTCGTAGGTTTCGCTCACAAAGTATTTTACACCACTATTCGCTCCTGGCGTGAGTTTGAACATAAATTCCACCTCAAAAGCGCCGTATTGCTGCGTAGTAACAATGTCGCCACCGCTGCCTTCTTCACCCCCATTGGAGGACTCAATCGTTAGTACCCCATCATGCATTTTCCAGCCTTTACCAGGGAAGGTTGTTTTGTATACTCCTCTCCACCCTTTAGACGTTTTACCATCCCACAGGAGCTGGTAGCCATTTTTCTTTTCCTGGCCGGAAATAGTGTTATCCACATTATTAACTACGTAGATATTATCGTAAGGAGAATATTGGGATGCAGCCGGATTTTCCTGGATACGGATGTTTTTCCAGTAGATATTTTTGTTTTCATCTGCTGCAGTTTTGCCGATGCCATGTACCTGCAGTGCAATGAAACCCTTTGGCAATGAGGTATCAACCAGGTGGGCAGTAGGTACGCCATTTACCCAGGTACGCATTTCATTACCACGGCATTCAATGCGGTATTTGTTCCAGCCATCCTTTTTAAAGGCGCTTTGTCCGGCAGGATTCAGTTCCATTGGGTATTGCCAGCCTCTCCGGCCTTCTTCATATATACCACCACTCCACTTTCTGTCAGACGGGTCAATTTCCATCTGGTAACCAAATACACGACCATTTTGATAATCAGGTCTGCTCTGGCTGCGGAATTGTATCCCTGAGTTGAATTCTTTACCCAGTTTAAATTCCAGCTCCAGGATAAAGTCGCCATACTCTTTTTCTGTAGCCAGGAAAGAGTTCGGCGTATTCATAACGGTCGTGCCTACAATTTCGCCGTTCTGCGCATCATAGTGAGCGGCTCCTCCCAGCTGCTTCCAGCCTTTCAGATCTTTACCATTAAAAAGTTGCTGCCACTGGGCTTTCTGAGCAAACAGGCCGCTATACAAACATAGTAAGCTGCCACATAAAAGGATCGTTTTTTTCATAACTAAAACGGAATAAGGTGACCAAAGTAAACAATGAAAATGATTTTTACAACCGATTGCATAAGATTTGTAAGTATTTTTCTTTTTTATATAAATCCACCGTTTATTAAATGTATTATATACGCTTTTAGAAGATTAATTTATTTTCTGCAAACGATTGCAATAATTCAAAATTATCTTATTTTGGCTGTGAATTAACTGATACAACCAAATTCCAATATCTAAAAAGCTATTTCCAATTAAGTAATTAATTCCGAAATCTGATTAAACAACGTTATGAAAAAGATCTTTCCACGTCTTTGCTGTATAGCACTATGCCTGCTATTTCATCAGCTATCGCAAGCCCAGAGTATTTCCGTAGAGGGAAATGTACTGGCAACGGACAAGACACCCCTCATGGGCGTGACTGTTTCCCTGAAAGGAAAAAACACCGGAACGCAAACAGATCAGAAAGGACATTACCGCTTACAAGTGAAAGATCCTGCCAATGCCATGCTGGTATTCACTTTTATTGGCTTTACCACACATGAAGAACCAATAAACGGGCGTAATGTCATTTCTATTGTGCTGGAAGAAGATCGTAAAAAACTGGATGAAATAGTAGTCGTGGGTTACGGTTCACAGAAGAAAAAAGATATAACAGGTTCCATCTCAACCGTAAGCACAAAGGCGATTCAGGATGTACCAGTAACCAACCCTCAACAGGCCCTGCAAGGCCGTGCACCTGGCGTGGAAGTAATCAATAACAGCAGTAAGCCTGGAGATGAGCCACAGGTGCGTATCCGCGGTAGTCGCTCCCTCTCTGCCGGCAACGACCCATTATATGTGGTAGATGGTATTCCTTACGCCGGAAGCCTCAGCGATATCGGTACAGGAGTAATACAATCGATGGATATTTTGAAAGATGCCTCTGCTACCGCCATTTATGGTTCCCGTGGTGCTAATGGTGTGGTACTGATTACTACACAACGGGGTAAGAACAGCAAACCGGTGGTGTCCTACAGTGGTTCATACGGTTATGTAAAGCAACTGAGCGAAACAGATATGATGAATGCCTCCAGGTTTATTGACATGCGCCGGGAAGCCTACCGTACTATAGGTAAGTACGATGACGCCAATCCTGATGCATCTGATGCAAAAATATTTAACGCCGTAGAGCTGGCGAATATTAAGAAAGGCACCAATGTAGACTGGCAAAAATTAATGATCTCTCCGGGTTATCAAACTAATCATGCAGTGAGCGTATCTGGTGGTAACGAAAAAACCAAGTACACCGTTGGTATAGGATACTTTAAAGACCAGGGTGTACTGAAATTACAGAGTTATGAACGCTATAACCTCAATGTGGGTATAGATCAACAAATAGGCAGTCGTGTTAGAGTAGGTGCGTCACTGTTAGGTTCTTACAGTTTACGTCAGGGTGAAACCTATAACGGTATTGACAATGCGTTGAAAATGTTGCCTATTGCATCGCCATATGATTCTGCCGGCAAGCTCATTACCTATCCTACGGGAGATAGTCAGCAACCCAATCCGCTGCTCGATTATACCAATAATAACAGGGTCGAAAAAATGAGCCGCTTCCGCATCTTCACCAGCTTATACGGTGAAGTAGAAATAATAGATGGTTTAAAATACAGACTGAATGTGGGTCCTGATATTCAGACTTATAACTATGGCCTTTTTCAGGGTAAAAATAATACCAACCTGCTGATAGGTGGTGGAGATGCAACTGCCACCAAGGGGTATGCAACTACAATGGCTTATACCATAGAAAATGTGTTGACTTATAACAAGGCTATCAAAAAAAATAATTTCGGTTTTACCGGTTTATATAGTGTACAACGCCAGAATGCGGATATTACTTCTACCAATGTAAGAGGTATCCCTGTTGAAACACAGCAGTATTATAACCTGGGACAGGCACTGAGTGTAACGGGCGCCAACAGTAGCCTGAGCAGCTGGACTATCTTATCTTATATGGGCCGTTTAAACTATGGTTATGATAACCGCTATCTCTTAACACTCACACTCCGTGCAGATGGATCATCCCGTTTTGCACCAGGCAAGCAGTGGGGATATTTCCCTTCTGTAGCGGCAGCATGGAACATCATCAACGAAAAATTCCTGAAAGGACAAAACATACTGGATAACTTAAAACTGCGGGCGAGCTACGGACGTATAGGCAACACCGGTATTAACCCTTATGCAACACAAGGACAACTTGGAAGGATTCCTTATTCATTTGCCGGAAAAGGAGCGCTTGGTTTCGTACCTACCGAACTGCGTAATCCAAACCTTACCTGGGAAACTACTACCTCTGCAGATATAGGAGTTGATTTTGGATTTTTTAATGGTCGTATTACGGGTGTAGTGGAATGGTACAACCAGCGGACAACAGATCTGTTGATGCCACATCTGCTGCCTTTCAGCAATGGTTTTAACAGTGTGCTGGAAAATGTGGGAACATCTCAAAACAGAGGTATTGAAATTGGTTTATCCGGTACCGTAATAGATAATCCCAAAGGCTTTAGCTGGAAAATGGATGTAAACTATTTCCGCAACCGCTCAAAGATCCTGGCCATTGGTGGCGGCAGAACAGCAGATGTTGGTAACGCCTGGTTTGTAGGCCACCCTACTTATGTGTACTACGATTATAAAAAGATTGGTATCTGGCAAACCAAAGATGCACAGGAAGCAGCACTGTATAATGTGAAACCGGGAGAGATCAGGCTGGAAGATGTGAATAGCGATAAAAAGATTGATGCAAGCGACAGGCAAATTTTAGGCTCTCCTGAACCTAAATGGTCCGGTGGAACCACGCAACGTTTTTCCTATAAAGGATTTGAACTGTCAATAGTAGCTTTTGCCCGCATAGGTAGCATGATAAAAAGTGATTTCTATCAAAACTATAATACACTTTTTGGTCGTTATAATAATCTCAATATTGATTATTTCACGCCTAATAATCCTTCCAATGATTTCCCAAGACCCAATGCCAACCAGGAAAGACCCAGCAACTATCAGTCGCTCAGCTATTTTGATGGCTCCTTCTTCAAGATCAGAAATATCACACTGTCTTATTCCCTGCCGGATGCAATGGTAAAACGGATGCAGATGCAGGAACTTCGTTTTAATGTAGGTGTAAAACAACCGATGATCATAGCACCCTACCGCCAGAAATGGAAAGGCGTTGATCCGGAAGATGTGAACGTGATCGGCGTGGATGCACCAGCTACCTGGATGCTGCAGATTGGCGTTAATGCGAAGTTTTAGTAATCAATGTGATCTGATTTAAAATCTTTAAAAGTAAACGTTATGAAAAATATAGTTCTCGGAATAACGCTACTCGGTCTGGCTACAACTTCTTGTAACAAGATGTTGAAAGAAGACGTAGTAACTAATGTGACTGATGCTTTCTACAATACTAAAAGCGGCTTTCAAACTGCTGTAACAGGGTCTTACGTGTCTATGCGCAATTTTTACAGCACAGAACGTGGTATGACGCTGACAGCACCAGGTACTGATACTTATACCAATGGTTCTGATGGTAATTATAAATTTGCCAATCAATATACTGCCCAGCTGGATGGCCGCTATGATCACGTCAGAGAAGTATGGAACAGTTTCTATCAAACCATCAATACCTGCAATGTGGTGGTTGACAGGGCAGATAAAATTCCTGACCTTGATGATGCTACTAAAAAAACAGGTGTAGCAGAAGCTATGTTTTGCCGGGCGCATTATCATTTTGTGCTGATGGAATTATTTGGCGCCATACCCTTACGGCTACACGAAAACACACAAATCGTAACAACAGCTAACCGGGATTCTGTTAGCTTAATTTATGATGCCGTTATCAATGACCTGCTGGCAGCAGAACAAAATCTTCCTGTAACGCAGTCTGATTGGGGCCGTGTCACCAAACCAGCTGCAGAGCATCTGCTTGCCCGTGTTTATCTTACCCGCGCTTCCTCGCCACAGGCACAGCCTACAGACTATGCCAACGCTGCAAAGTATGCTAACATGGTAATAAAAAACTATGGTTTTGCATTGCTACCGGACCCGGGCCAGATTTGGGCACAGGGTAAGGAAAATAATGCGGAAACCATCTGGGCAGTGCAGTATACAACTGATCCGCTGTATAGTTCTGCGGATAATAATGCCTGCCGTTTTTTCCTGATGCAATATGATGTATTGGCCGGCATGAAGCGCGATCTGCCCAATGGCACGCCCTGGAAACGTTTCAGACCTACAAAGTTCCTGATTGATACCTTGTATAAAGACCGTACACATGATGTACGTTATGAGAAGTTTTTTACTACCACCTGGTTTACCAATGCGCCTACCGCTACGTTGAATATGGGGGATACTGCTATTTATCTTCCGGGTGTTGACGTTACGGATGCGCAGATAAAAAGTAAAAAATATTTACTGGTGCCGCCCCGTAATTACACAGAGAAATTATATCCTTCCCTGAATAAATTCCAGGATGCCCTGCGCCCGGATAATCAGGCTTCCGGCGTACGACCTTTTATTGCTTTTCGACTCGCAGAAACTTACCTGATAGCAGCAGAAGCGCTGATGATGAGCGGCGACAAACCAGGTGCTGCTAACCTGGTAAATGTGGTACGTATCAGAGCTGCCCGTCCGGGTGCTACCCCGGCAGAAACGCAAGCTAACCAGGACGCTATGAAGGTGACTGCCAGTGATATGACAATTGATTTTATCCTGGACGAAAGAGGCCGTGAGCTGATCGGAGAACAATTTGCCTGGTTTGATCTGAAACGTACCGGCAAATTGTTGGAAAGAGTACGGCTGCATAACCCGGAAGCAGCTGCGAATATTCTTCCGAAGCATATGCTTCGGCCTATTCCGCAGGATCAGATAGATCGTTCTTCCAATATATTTCTGCAGAATCCGGGATATTGAGTGTCAGAACTATGATTTTTATGATTAGTATGATTATCCTGATGAGCGAAGATCTCAGCGGGTATTGTCTGAACCAGGATTTTCAGGATTGAATGGATTACCCTGATGGGCGTTATGTTATTTCGTTTGAAAGATATAAGCGAATATCTCCGCTAAGATCTTCGGCACCCATCATGATAATCCATTCAATCCTGAAAATCCTGGTTCAGACAATACCCGCTGAGATCTTCGCTCATCAGGATAATCATACTAATCATAAAAAATCACAGTTCTGACATACTTCGCTAAGATCAATTTCTTATCTTCATAGGCCTTTGTTAATTCTTAACGCTAAAAATATTTAATGCTATGGCACAAAAGAAGATCTTACTACTTACAGGAGATTACGCGGAAGACTATGAAACCATGGTTCCTTTCCAGATGCTGCAGATGATTGGCCATGATGTACATGCGGTATGCCCGGATAAAGCGGCCGGCGATAAAATAAAAACAGCGATCCATGATTTTGAGGGAGATCAGACCTACAGTGAAAAGCCTGGTCATAGTTTTGTACTCAATGCCACTTTCAATGATGTGTCTGGCGCTGACTATGATGCGCTGGTGATTGCTGGTGGCCGTGCGCCGGAATACCTGCGTTTAAATAAGAATGTGCTGGAGCTGGTAAAACATTTTTTCACAGAAAATAAGCCGGTAGCCGCTGTTTGTCATGGTATTCAAATCCTTACAGCAGCAGACGTGGTACGCGGTAAAAAACTGACAGCTTATCCTGCGGTGGCGCCGGAAGTAACGGCTGCGGGTGGAACTTATGTTTCCGTAAACGTATATGAAGCAGTGGTAGATGGTAAACTGGTGACTGCACCAGCATGGCCTGCCCATCCACAATGGATAGCGGCTTTTTTACAGGTATTGGGAACAACTATTACGCTATAATTTTTATATATCTGTAAATAATTGATTTATATAGATATAAAGAAACTTTAAATTATCTCTCTACGGATTTTCAAATTAAACTGTCATTGCTTACCTTTGCAGCCAAATTCAGGGGGGGATTCCTGTATTTTAGCATTGATATTCGTAATTCGTAATTGATTTTTACATATGTCCGGACAGCTTAAAGAAGTTCGTAACCGAATCAAATCTATTCAATCTGGTCAGCAGATCACTAAAGCCATGAAAATGGTGAGTGCTGCTAAATTAAGACGTGCACAGGATGCTATCATGCTGATGCGCCCTTATGCGGTGAAACTCCAGGAAATGTTACAGAATATTGTCTCCAACAGTGAAGACAATATCGACACTCCGCTGGCTGCACAACGTCAGGTTGAAAAAGTACTGATCGTGGTAATTACTTCAGACAGGGGCTTATGTGGCGCCTTCAACTCCAATCTGATCAAAACGGCTAAACGCGTTATCCGCGAAAAGTATGCTGAACAGTTTGAGAAAGGTAATGTAGAAATACTGCCGGTAGGTAAAAAAGGCTACGAACACTTCTTACAGAATGGTTATAAAGTAAACGATAAATTCTGGCAGATCTTCGCCAACCTTACTTTTGAACACGTGAAAGAAGCAGCAGGACTAGCCATGAACGGATTTGTTGATGGTACTTACGATGCAGTTGAAATTATCTACAGCGAATTTAAAAACGCAGCTACCCAGATCTTCGTATCTGAGCAGTTCCTGCCTATCGCGAAGGTAGAAAGCAAGGATAAGAGTGGTATGAAAGCGGACTTCATTTTTGAGCCGGAAAAAGATACCCTGATTACAGAACTGATGCCTAAGATCCTGAACACACAGTTCTTCAAAGCCATCCTGGATTCTCATGCTTCCGAGCATGGTGCCCGTATGACTGCGATGGATAAGGCTACAGAAAACGCCAGCGAAATGCTGCGTTCCCTGAAAATTTCTTACAACCGTGCCCGTCAGGCTGCGATTACTACAGAACTGACAGAAATTGTGAGCGGTGCAGCAGCATTGGCTAATTAAGCATTGTAAGTAACTTTTTCGCACTAAGTCAACAACTGAATTATATTTTCAGATTAGGGTCAAAGACTGTATTTTCGGTCTTTGACCTTTTTTGTAAGCCACACTCCAGTTAACGTATGGAAATATCACAGATCATCCCGCACGTGGAAGCATTGATTTTTGCAGCCGACAGGCCATTACCCCTGTTGGAAATAGTGGATCTACTGAATAATGCACTGGCCTTTCTGGAAGACCGCACTAACCTGGACCAGGTAGAGGCAGCCATGGAAGCCATCAAAGAGAAATATAGCTCAGAGTTTTATTCTTTTGAAGTACGCAGCAGTGGAGGTGGTTATCAGTTCCTGACCAAAAAAGAATATTATCAGACAGTAGCCCAACTCAATGGTGATAAATTCCTCAAACGTTTATCTACCGCAGCTTTGGAAACGCTGGCTATCATCGCTTACCGGCAGCCTATTTCCAAGGGTGAAATTGAATATATCCGTGGCGTGAGTACAGACTATTCCATTCAGAAACTCCTGGAAAAAGAACTGATTGTGATTACCGGCCGTAGTGAAGATCAGCCCGGAAAGCCTCTGCTATACGCGGTTTCCCGTGCTTTCATGGATTACTTCGGCATCAATTCAGCAGCAGATCTGCCCAAACTCAAAGAACTCTTTGATGAAGATCTGGTGCAACCTACCCTCATCAACGACGAAACAGCTACCATCGGTCGTGGTGAGCATAGTGCTCCTGCTACTGATACTGAAAATGCGCTTACCATGATGGTGTCTGAAGAAGGCGAATTGCTGGACCCCGATCATAAGCTTGATACGGTTGAATCATCCGCCTATGGCTTGCCCGAAGAAGAAGAAGAAGAGCAGCCTGCCTCAGAAGATGAAGATGTGGAACCGGATGACGAAATAGTTCGCTTTGAAGATATTATAGAAGCAGCAAACGAAGATACGGAAGCGGGAGAAAGTGAAACGGAAGCCACAACGCTACCTGATGCCAGTGAAGAAGAAGCTACCACTAAGGAAGAAGAGGAAGAGCCGGTGAAAGAAGCCTATCCGGCTGGTGATGAAGACCCGGACGGTATGGTAGAAGATGCACTGATGGGTAAAACGGAAGAAGGTGATGATGAAGACGATGAAGACGATGAAGACGATGAAGACGATGAAGACGATGAAGACGATGAAGACGATGAAGAAAACAGCAACGACGAAGATACTTCTAAAACTAAATAATAAAAGGGCCGGCAATTTGCCGGCCCTTTTATTATTTAGTTTACAACCCTGCTATCACGCCTGCGAATACACTGCTTAATAATTTATCCGCTTTACCGGCAACTGCAATAATTTCTTCAATAGATACCGGGTGCAGGTTATCAGGATCACATTCATCTGTTACTACAGAAACCGCTGCACAAGGGAGTTGCAGCTGATTAGCCACAATTACCTCCGGTACGGTGCTCATTCCTACCAGGTCTGCACCCATCATACGAAGGAAACGATATTCTGCCCTGGTTTCCAGGTTAGGTCCCATAACGGATACGTATACACCGGATTTTAACGGCGCCCCCAGCGCAGTAGCTACGGCCTGTAATTTCTCACCCAGCGCCGGATTGTACGGACAGCTCATATCCGGGAAACGGGGGCCGTAAGCGGCTGAATTAAGGCCACGCAGTGGATTCTCCGGCTGCATATTGATATGATCTTCCAGCAAAATGAGGTCACCCTTTTTATAGGAAGGATTCATACCACCGGCAGCATTACTGAGCAGGAGTTGTTCAATGCCCAGGGCTTTCATGACACGTATCGGAAAAGTTATTTGCTGCATGGTATAACCTTCATAATAATGAAAACGGCCCTGCATGGCTATAACCGGTGTATTACCAATATGTCCCAATATGAGATTGCCTTTATGGAATTCTACAGTGGATTCAGGAAAATGTGGTATTTGCTGATACGGAATGGTATGCGCTATTTTAAGGTGGTTTACCAGTTCTCCCAGGCCGGTTCCCAGTACTACGCCTACACGTGGCTGCTCAAAGGGAAAGGATTGCAGATAGGTAGTAGCTGTAGCTATTTGTTGAAGTAACAGATCCATACATTGTTGAATTTGCTGCAAATTAATTCCCTTTGCGCGCAATCACATAAAACAAGGGTGGAAAATATCTTTTAAACCATAAGAGTAATCTTTCTTCCCTGGCTACCAGCACTAATTTTTTTCGTTTATGCATGGCCTTTAGGATACGTTTTGCACAAACGGTTACTGGTATGCCTTTGGCCTGACCAGGATCCATTTTTCCATATGGCTCGCCGCTGGCGGTGATGGCGGAATAGGTAATTGGTGTATGAATACGGCCCGGACACACCAGCGTGGTGTATAAATGCGGAATGGGCTGCTCTGTTTGCAGGGTTTCAAAATACCCTTGCAGGGCATGTTTGGCAGCATTATAACCGGAACGCCAGGGATAACCCATCAGGCCGGCCATGCTGCTGATCACAATGATCTGGCCGGACTGCTGCTCTCTGAAATGCGGCAGCAGGGCTTTGGTTAGCATTACCGGACCAAAAAAGTTGACCTCCATGAGCTGCCTTACAGCAGCAACGGGCGTATCAATGAGTTTGGAACGTTGTGTTACACCGGCATTATTGACCAGCACATCTATCTTCCCAAAAAAAAGTAATGCATGCTGAGCGCCTTCATTTACCTGGGTTTCATCGGTTACATCCATTACCAGGATCTCGCAATGAGGGGTATACTGCAGGCACTCGTTGCGCACACTTTCCAGGGCGGCCTGGTTGCGGGCAGCAAGTATAAGTCTGGCTTTTTCTTTTGCCAGTAAAAGTGCCAGCTCATGGCCTATACCAGAGCTGGCGCCTGTAATGAGAATAACTTTATCTGTAAAAGACATCCTTAAAAATAATCATTAAAAGGCATTATGATTTAACCGGTACCAGTTTGATGTTTTTCCACCTGACTTTAATGCCGCCGCCAGCGTGAATTTGCAGTGCTATCTGGCCATTTGCTGCACCTATTTTATCGTCTTTCAGGGTAATCATTTCATGACCATTAAGCCAGGTAGTTACGCTATCGCCTACTACACGCACTTTCATCGTATTCCATTCACCCATTTTCAGGTATTGCTCTTTTTCTTTAGCTGGTTGTATCAGCCATCCGCGGCCATAAGACTCGTAGATACCGCCGGTATGTAAACCAGGAGGTGCTACTTCTGCCTGCCAGCCGGTGATTTTGGTGCCCTCCAGCGAAGAGTGAAAAAACACGCCACTGTTGCCATTGGCTTCCTGTTTGAATTGTACGGTGAGTTCAAAATCCTTGTATTGATTGTCGGTGCCCAGGTAGCCGTATTCTTTATCGGGGCCGCTTTCACATATTAATTCACCTTTCTCCACGTACCATTTTTCGGTACCGTAGATTTTCCATCCATCGAGGTTCTTTCCATTGAATAATGATTGTGCCTTTTGAGCAAATGCGCTACCGGTACCCAGTATGAGGGTGGTACCTAACAGAAATTTAAACATGGTTTTTTTCATAACACGGAGAGAAATTTATTGAGTTACAAATTTGTTGCGTGAAAACAACAATTGACCTATAAAAAAAGTCCCCTGGTAAAACCAGAGGACTCCAATATAATGTCAAAATTCTATATTTCTATGCCTGAAAATTATCTCGCAATGTTTACGGCTCTCTTTTCACGGATCACCGTTACTTTGATCTGACCGGGATATTGCATTTCAGTTTGGATCTTATTGGCAATTTCAAATGACAAACGATCTGCGTCGCCATCAGAAACTTTATCACTTTCTACAATGATACGCAACTCTCTACCAGCCTGGATAGCGTAAGCCTTTTCCACACCTTCATGTGCCAGGGCCAGATTTTCCAGATCTTTAATACGTTGCAGGTAGCTCTGCATAATTTCGCGGCGTGCACCAGGACGTGCACCACTGATCGCATCACAAGCCTGTACGATGGGAGAAATAACGTACTGCATTTCCATTTCATCATGGTGCGCACCAATAGCATTTACTACCGCTGCGTGTTCACCATATTTCTCTGCGAGTTTAGCACCAAGGAGGGCGTGGCTCAATTCAGTTTCTTCATCAGGTACTTTACCAATATCATGCAGTAAACCTGCACGTTTGGCCAGCTTTGGATTTAAGCCCAGCTCAGCAGCCATCACAGCGCAAAGGTTAGCTGTTTCTTTGGAGTGCATGAGCAGGTTTTGTCCGTAGGAAGAGCGGAAACGCATCTTACCTACCAAACGTACCAGTTCTTTATGCAGGCCATGGATACCCAGTTCTATCACGGTTCTCTCACCGATGTCCATTACCTGTTCTTCCAGTTGTTTCTTGGTTTTTTCTACTACTTCTTCGATACGGGCAGGGTGGATACGTCCATCCTGTACGAGGCGTTGCAGCGATAAACGTGCAATTTCACGGCGTAATGGGTCGAAAGAAGACAATACTATTGCTTCAGGGGTGTCATCAACAATCAGATCCACACCGGTAGCCGCTTCAATGGCACGGATGTTACGGCCTTCACGACCAATGATCTGACCTTTAATTTCATCACTTTCCAGGGTAAATACGGTGATGGTATTTTCAATGGTTTGTTCAGCAGCTGTACGCTGAATAGATTGTATGATGATTTTTTTGGCTTCTTTATTTGCTTTTGCTTTGGCGTCTTCGATGATTTCCTGGATGTGAGAAAGGGCCTGTGAGCGGGCTTCTTCTTTCAAACTCTCTACCAGCTGATGTTTGGCCTCTTCGGCGGTTAAACCGGCTACTTTTTCGAGGCGGCGGATATGCTCTTCCTGGTGTTTTTCCAGTTCGGTACGCTTAATGGTTACCAGTTCCATCTGGCGGTTCAGCGTTTCCTTGATGGCATCATTTTCGTTTAATTGTTTCTGGAGTTGCTCATTCTTCTGGTTAATACCCTGTTCTTTCTGTTTTATCCGGTTTTCTGATTCGCCCAGTTTCTGGTTACGTTGCAGTACATCCTTTTCGTACTCGCTCTTTAATTGCAGGTATTTTTCCTTAGCCTCCAGTAACTTGTCTTTCTTCAGGTTCTCTGCACTGATTTGTGCCTCTGCGATGATTTTTTTAGCCTGTGTCTCAGCTTCATCTATCTTATGCTGTGTATTTTTGGCAAAAATCACCTTACCTAGCACAATCCCAATGATCAATGCTACTACTGCAGCTATTGTCGTGATAAGTGTAACATCCATATGAATTATTTATACTTGATTTATGTAGTATTCTCATACCCAGGTTGCTGCTAAAACACAACAGGGGCGAGAACTGACCCGCGAAAATACAAAAAAATAGCAGTTAAAGCGTCTTTGATACGTGATAATTAGCCAATTAGCTAATTCATTGTTTAGCAAGGGGTAAGGTAACTAACCCAATGCCTGGTTGATGATTTCTTCCAGCTTTTCGAGCTTCTCCTGCAAAAAGGGCGCAGTGATAGCCTGTGCCTTGCCGCCGCTGGTAACAGGGTGAGTAGCGTACATAATGAGGGCCATAGCAATATAATCCTGCTGGTCTTTGCCAGCATAAGAAGTCTTAAAATCCACGATCTTCTCATTCACTTCTTTCATAATACGTCGTACTTCTTCCTCTTCTTCCGGTTTGATCTTGATCCGGTAAGAGCGATCTGATACGACTATGTTAATAGGAATGAGTAGTTCCATGATGTATAATTTTTTATCAGCTGTTCAGCAAAGCGATGCAGCGATCAATTTCTTTGATATAATCATTGATCTTGCTGCGGATCTCCTTTTTGAAAGCCTCATCTTCTGTTGCTATGGAGGTTCCTCCCTGGGCGGTAGACGCAATCTTCATTAACTGCAACCGGTCTTCCAACCCCTGTAATCCCTGTTGCTGCTGTTGCAGCTCCTGTTGTTGTATTTTAACTTCTTCTTTCAGCAATACATTCTCCGCCTGCAACTGCTGGTGTTTTTTTACCAGTAGCAGCAATTTCTCTTCTACGCGTTGAATGTATTGCTCTAAGACCATAGTACTTTCGTAATTCGCAATTATTTTCTGATTTCTGCCTGTAATTGCGTTTCAAATGTTTTAACCAGTTTGTCCATTACCCCGTCAATCTCCTTGTCAGTAAGTGTTTTCTGGGTATCCAGGAAAGTAAAGCTCACGGCGTAAGATTTCTTATTGGTGCCCAGTTTTTCGCTTTCAAATACATCGAAGAGATTCACATTTTGCAACAAGGCAGATTTAACGCTGCGTGCTGCGCCTTCTACTGCTGCAAACTTCACCTGCTTGTCCAACACGAGTGCCAAATCGCGACGTACTGCCGGGAAGCGGGGTATTTCTTTGTAAAAGTTATCACTTTTTTGCAAGAGTCCCAGTATTTTATCCCAATTGAAGGTAGCAAACCATACCGGTTGTTTAATATCAAACTGCTTGAGTTTCTGTGGCGTAACGCCGCCAAGGGTTACTACCACCTGGTTTTTTACCTTGATTTCCCATGCCGGTTGTAACCCCGGTTCAGTGCTTTCTGCCCAGGTGAGATTATTGTATCCCAGCTGTTTCAGGATATTGATCACAAAACCTTTCAGGAAATAGAAATCAACCGGACTGACTTTATGCATCCAGGTCTCGGCTGTTTTTTTACCAGTAAGATAAAGTACCAGGTGATTGGTTTCACCATAGCCTTTTTCTTTTACAGAGTATGTTTTACCGTATTCAAAGAAGAAAAGGTCCTCGTTTTTACGGTTGAGGTTATACGAAATGCTTTCCAGCCCTGTTTCCAGCATGGATGGACGCATTACATCCAGTTCCACGGTCAGGCTGTTAATCATTTTCACCGTATGTTCCAGTACTTCCGGCGTAAAGTATTTGCTGTTGGTGATGGAGTTGGTGAAAATTTCATTGAAGCCGTTGGCAGCGAGGTAGTCGGCTGTTTTTTCCTTTACTCTTTCGGCATCCGGTTGTGCGGATAGGGCCGGAGAAATCATCACCCTGGAGGGGATCTCGATATTATCCAGTCCATCTATGCGCATTACTTCTTCTACCAGGTCGGCCGGCAGGCTGATGTCCGGTTTGCTGTATGGAACGGCTACACGCAGTCCTTCAGTGGATTCAGTCAGGATGTCGAAGCCCAGGCTGCGCAGAATATTCTTGATTTTGTCGGTAGGGTAGTTTGCACCACTGAGTTTACGGATATAGCTATACGTAGTTTCTACCTGCGTTTTTATTTTTACAGAGGGGTATACATCAATAATATCTGATGCTGCTTTACCGCCGGTGAGCTCACAAATGAGTACTGCCGCGCGTTGCAGGGCAATTACCACATTGGAGATATCGACGCCTTTTTCAAAGCGGGAAGCCGCATCGGTACGCAAACCATGGCGGAAAGAGGTGGTACGGATACCGCCGGCGCTGAAGAGCGCACTTTCCAGGAAGATGTTTTGTGTAGTATCGGATACACCGGAATGCAGGCCGCCAAATACACCGGCTATGCACATGCCTTCACCGGCGCCGTTACAGATCATCAGGTCTGTAGCGTCCAGTTTTCTTTCTTTGTCATCTAATGTTACAAAGGGAGTACCCTGTGGGAGATTTTTTACGACTACCGCATTGCCTTTTATCGCAGTAGTATCAAATGCATGCAGGGGTTGACCTGTTTCATGCAGGATGAAGTTGGTGATATCCACGATGTTGTTGATAGGACGAACACCAATGGCTACCAGCTTGGTTTTTAACCATTCCGGAGATGGAGCCACCTGTACACCGGTGATGCTGATACCACTGTAACGTGGGCATGCGTCGGTGTTTTCGATGGTAACGCTGATGGGTAAAGGGGTGTCTGCTTTTGGCAGGGCCTTTATTTCCGGCAGTTGTACGGTGTATTTATGAGTATGTTCAATGTTATTAAGGAAGGCGCATACATCTTTGGCTACACCGATGTGGCTCATCGCGTCCATGCGGTTTGGTGTCAGACCTATTTCGTAGATGAAGTCCTGTGCGGGTTTAAATACTTCACTGGCAGGAGTTCCGGGCTGCAGGGCAGCATCCAGTACCATGATGCCGTCATGGCTGTTGCCCAGGCCAATTTCATCTTCGGCGCAAATCATACCCTGGCTTTCTTCTCCACGGATCTTTGCTTTTTTCATGGTGAGCGGTTCACCACTGAGCGGGTAGATGGTTGCGCCAATAGGGGCTACCACTACTTTCTGGCCAATGGCTACATTAGGTGCGCCACATACAATATGGAGTGGTTCACCGTTGCCGGTGTTCACGGTGGTGAGTCTCAGTTTATCTGCATTGGGATGTTTCTCTGCTGTCAGTACTTCTCCGATCACCAACCCGGCCAGACTTCCTTTTACTGCTTCAAATTTCTCCAGGCTTTCCACTTCCAGGCCTATTCTGGTTAAAATGGTGGACAGCTCCTCCGGTGTAGGCTTCACCGGTAAATAATCACATAGCCAGTTGTATGAAATCGTCATTTGTCTGCTCGGTTTATATAAGTGGCGTAAAGTTAACAACTAGAATTGATTTTCAGGCTTTGCGGCTTATCCACTTTGGATCTTTGTGTTTAAAAATATCTCAAAACCGCCATGGTGCGCCCTTTTCGCAGTATGTGGAAAATCTTTTTGCACAATGTGTGTGAATAATCGGACCTTCGCAAGGGATTTTCTGATATTTTAGTGGATAACCATAGCACAGTCAGTGGATAACTGACATTTTGCTGGTGGATAACCTGTGTATGAAGCTTAATAAATTTAGTGAGCAAAGGAGGGAGGTTAATTAAAAAAATGCCTTTACCTTAGTTTGTACGGCTTGCAAAAGTTTACAATTTCTTAAAGTAGCTATCACCTACAGAATTCGGGAATAAATGCAGATATCGATTGTAAAAACAACTGAAAAGGCCCATTGACAGTAACCTTTTATTAACTTTTTTTAATACACTAACCATAAATGGATCTCAATCTTAAGAAGGACCGCAATGTGCGTAGAAAACCGTCCATTGAGGTGTCGTCCTTGGTGTATGGCAAGATACCACCACAGGCTAAAGAATTGGAAGAAGCTGTTTTGGGAGCCGTAATGCTTGAAAAAGGAGCTTTTGACTCCGTAATTGAGATATTGAAAGGAGAGTGTTTTTATGTAGAAGCACACCAGATTATTTTTGGCGCCATGACAAGACTGGCGGCAAAGTCAATGCCGGTAGATATCCTCACTGTTACAGAAGAACTCAAATCTATGGGTTCTCTTGAACAGATTGGTGGTCCATTTACCGTCATGAAGCTTACTAACATGGTGGTGTCTTCAGCTAATATTGAAGCACATGCACGTATTATCCTGCAGAAATTTATTCAGCGTGAACTGATTCGTATCTCCGGTGAAATCCTCACGGATTCTTACGAAGACACGGCCGATGTATTTGATCTGCTGGATAGTGCTGAATCCAAATTGTTTGAGGTAACCAATAATCACCTTCGTAAAAACTACGACTCTATCGATCGCATATTGGTAAATACCATGAAACGTATCGAAGACCTGCGTAACAAGGGAGATGATATTACCGGGGTGCCTTCCGGATTCCCTTCACTGGACAGGGTTACCTATGGCTGGCAGTCTACGGATCTGATCATCATAGCAGCACGTCCTTCTGTGGGTAAAACCGCCTTTGCGCTGAACCTGGCGCGTAATGCGGCACTTCACCCCCGCTTCCCGAAAGGAGCAGCGGTATTCTCATTGGAAATGTCCTCCGGCCAGATTGTACAACGTATACTCTCCGCCGAGTCAGAAATAAAGCTGGAAAAGATTTCCCGCGGTAAGCTGGAAGAATATGAAATGAAGAAGCTGATGACGCATGGTATTGAACGCCTGGCGAAAGCGCCTATCTTCATTGATGATACCCCGGCACTCAACATTTTTGAACTTCGTGCCAAGTGCCGCCGGCTGGTGCACAATCACGGTGTAGGTGTTATCATCATTGACTACCTGCAGCTGATGAGTGGCAGTGGTGATGGTCGCGGAACGAACCGTGAACAGGAGATCAGTAAAATTTCCCGTGATCTGAAAGGGCTTGCAAAAGAGTTGCAGGTACCGGTGATCGCCCTGTCGCAGTTGAGTCGTGATGTGGAAAAACGTAAAGATGGTAACAAGATGCCGCAGCTGAGTGATCTCCGTGAATCGGGTGCCATTGAGCAGGATGCGGACATGGTAATGTTCCTCTATCGTCCGGAATATTATGAAATTAACACCAATGAAATGGGCGAATCCAATAAAGGTGAAACCCACGTTCGTATAGCCAAACACCGTAATGGTCAGCTGGATACCATCAAACTCAGAGCTGTATTGGAATACCAGCGCTTCGAAGATGATGGCAGCCTCGAAAACCCTGGTGGTGGCAGTCCTTTCGCAGGTATCAATCGTCCGCAGCAAGGCGGCGGTGGTAACGACGAAGCGAAGCTGTACATCCAGAAAGGGTCCAAGATGAATGATATGAACTTCGACGAGGGATTTGAAGATGCACCATTTTAGCGCATAAAAATATTGCACCTAAAAGCCGGCATCGAATGATCGCCGGCTTTTTTTGTTTTACTCCCGATTAGACTGATTATGCTGATTACCCCGATTTTATTTTGAAAGATTTTAAAAGGATAAAAAATAGAATCGGGGTAATCAGCATAATCAGTCTAATCGGGAGCAAGAAAATTCTAACAGAACAATCAATGAAACAGCTGTACGTAAAATACAAAGGTCATTATAAAGACAACTTTAGTTTAGCCTACCCCGTAGTCATTTCCCAGTTAGGACATACCCTGGTGGGATTATCAGATAGTATTATTATAGGACATACCGGCAAAGTGCCGCTGGCTGCGGTTTCGCTGGGCAATAGCCTGTTTACCGTTTTTATGGTAGCAGGTATAGGTATGTCATACGGACTTACCCCACTCATCGCACAGGAAAATGGCCGGGGTAATAAAAACGCGATCGGACATTTATTGAGTCATAGTCTCATTATCAATATGGTGGTGGGCGTATTGTTATCTGCCTTTATTTATTGGGGTAGCAGCCATTTATCGCTGCTCCGGCAGGAAGGGGATGTAGTGGAAAAAGCGATCCCTTTTCTTCGTTACCTGGGCTTCTCTTTTATTCCACTGATGCTGTTCCTGTCTTTCAAACAATTTGCCGAAGGCCTGGGCTTCACACGGCAGGCCATGAACATCAGTATTATAGGTAATGTGATCAATATTCTGATTGGTATTACGCTGGTATACGGCCTGTTCGGCTTTCCGCGTATGGGCGTGATAGGCGTGGGTATTGCCACTTTTATCGATCGGTTGATCATGGGTATTACCATGGCTTTTTATGTATTACGTGCCCCGCGTTTTAAGCCTTATCTGCAATCATTTGGGTTTAAAGAGCTGAAAGCATCGGCTATAAAAAAGATACTGGGTATCGGTACGCCGGTAGCTATGCAATATCTTTTTGAAGTAAGTGCCTTTAGTGGAGCTGCTATCATGGTAGGCTGGATGGGCGCTGCGGAGTTAGCCGCACATCAGATTGCACTGAGTTTAGCCGCCATGACTTATATGATGGCGAGCGGAATTTCTGCAGCTGCAGGTATTAAAAGCGGTAATAATTTTGGTAAGAAAGATTTTAGAGAATTACGTTTATCAGCCATTGCGAGTTACCACATGGTGCTGTTGCTGATGGGCGGTGCTGCCTTGTTATTCACGGTGGGCAATCACCTGCTCCCATCCTTTTATATCCAGGACCCGCAGGTGATACAGATAGCTTCACAGCTGCTGATCATTGCTGCTTTCTTCCAGTTATTTGATGGCATGCAGGTAGTAGGATTAGGTATTCTTCGTGGCCTCGGGGATGTACGTGTACCTACCATGATTACAATGGTGGCCTATTGGATAATTGGTATTCCATTGGGTTATCTGTTGGGTATAAAAATGGGTTATGGCGTACAGGGCGTGTGGTGGGCGCTGCTATTAGGTTTGCTGGTAGCATCGGTGTTATTGTTTATCAGGTTTCATATCAAAACAAAGAAACTGGCGTTGTAAAATCATAAAAATCACCGTTAACTTTGCGCCTTATGGACTTGCCTGTTTTTTACGCTCCGGACATACAGCCAGCTGCGGCTACATATACCATGAATGAGGATACGTCTAAATATTGTATCCAGGTACTTCGCCATGAAAAAGGCGACCAGGTGTTGCTGGCAGATGGCCGTGGGCATAAGTTTACTGCTGAAATTACAGATGATAACCGCAAAAAATGTGTGGTAAAGATTACGCAATGCGAAACAGTGCCGCCGCCTTCGCGGGCACTTCGTATAGCCATCTCTTTTACAAAAAATGCTTCGCGGATAGAATGGTTTCTGGAAAAAGCTACTGAAATCGGGATACAAACCATTATCCCATTGGTGAGTCAGCGCACGGAAAAAGAAAAGATAAAGGCAGAGCGGCTACAAAATATACTCGTGTCGGCCATGTTACAATCACAGCAGTTTTATTTGCCGGAACTACAGGAACCACAGGCATTTGATAAGTTGGTGAAAAATAATAAGGACGCGCAGCAATTAATTGCGCACTGTTTGCCGGAACAGAAAAAGGAACTGCAACATACAATGCAGGGCGGAAAAGATACTTTGATATTGATAGGTCCTGAAGGGGATTTTACACCGGAAGAGATCAAACTGGCGCTGGATCAGGGTTTTGAGCCTGTGTCGCTGGGCAATACCCGTTTGCGTACAGAAACCGCCGGAATGGTGGCGGTGACGATTATGAATATGGTGCAATAATTGTCTTTCTCCCGATTAGACTGATTATGCTGATTACCCTGATTTTATTTTTTTGATTATAAAAAGATTAGCGAAGATTAATATTATCTGAACCAGGATTTTTAGGATTGAATGGATTACCCTGATGGGTGTTATGTTGTTTGAAACATTTCATTACATCATATAAAATAAAAATAAGAAGAGAAAGTCAGAAGATTCCTGACTTTCTCTTCTTATTTACAATATTGGATAACATAACACCCATCAGGGTAATCCATTCAATCCTAAAAATCCTGGTTCAGATAATATTAATCTTCGCTAATCTTTTTATAATCAAAAAAATAAAATCAGGGTAATCAGCATAATCAGTCTAATCGGGAGAAAGACAATTACTGCCGCAACCCTGCGCAAATTTGCTTCACAATAGTAGGCCCTTCGTAAATAAAACCGGTGTATACCTGTACCAGTGAAGCGCCTGCATCCAGTTTTTCCTGTGCATCAGCTGCTGTAAAAATGCCGCCTACAGCAATAATTGGAATGCTGCCTTTGCTATGGGTGTGGATATAACGAATTACTTCGGTTGCTTTTCGTTTTACGGGAAGGCCGCTCAAACCGCCGGCACCAATGTCATTCACTTCTGTCACAGGCGTTTTTAACCCTTCCCGGCTGATAGTGGTATTGGTGGCTACAATCCCAGCCAGCTTTGTTTCCTGAACAATTTCGATGATATCATCGAGTTGTTCAGTGGTGAGGTCCGGCGCTATTTTAAGTAAGATCGGTTTCTGTTTAGGTTTTTGAGTATTCAGTATTTGCAGGTGATTAAGGAGTTGCTTTAACGGCTCTTTTTCCTGTAATGCCCGGAGGTTGGGCGTATTGGGAGAGCTTACATTTACTACAAAATAATCTACTACCTCATAGAGCGCATGAAAACATTTTTCGTAGTCGCTGACAGCTTCTTCATTAGAGGTTACTTTGTTTTTTCCGATGTTCCCACCTACTATGATGTTGGATTTTTTACGTTGCAGGCGTTTGGCAGCAGCTGTTGCCCCTTCGTTGTTAAAACCCATGCGGTTAATCAGCGCTTTGTCGGCAGGCAGGCGAAACAGGCGTGGCTGCTCGTTTCCTGGCTGTGGCATTGGGGTAACGGTACCTATCTCCACAAATCCAAAACCAAGACAGGCCAGTTCATCGATGTACTTTGCATCTTTGTCAAAACCGGCTGCCAGCCCTACCGGGTTGGAAAAATGAAGCCCAAACAGCTCCCGTTCCAGTCCCTTGGTTTTTACGCCGCAAAAGGCATTTAAAATTGTCTTGCCCAAAGGCAGCGCGTATATTGTCTTCATACCACGCATTACGCTGTGGTGAATGTTTTCCGGCGGATAGCGGAAAAGGAAATTTTTTATCAGGTTGTACATTGCGGCAACAAAGATAACTATGATTTATGTGATTTATATGATTCTCCTGATTTGCGAAAATGAGGTAGGATAATGATTCAATATCACTAACCGAATCTTAATATTCGCTCATCAGGAGAATCATATAAATCACATAAATCATAGTTATATTTGCGCTTCATCATGCTGGAGCTCCAAACATTTGAAGCATTATTTAGGGAAAACCATGCGCACTGCCTGGCCTTTGCCACTCACTATACGGGCGATCCCCACGTAGGAGAAGAGATCGTGCAACAGGTATTTCTACGGTTATGGGAGAAGCGGGATAGCATTACTATCAACGGTCCTGTAAAAGCATATTTGTTTTCCGCCATTCGTAATACCGCCATTAGTCAATGGCGCAAGGATACGGTGCGCTCGGAAAAGGAAAATGGCTATGGTAGTAGTAAGGAAGCCTCTGTTCAGGCAGGGGAAGAGGTGAGGGAGCTGGAATTATTATACCGGCAGGCGCTGGAGCGATTACCGGAACGTTGCAGGGAAGTGTTTGTACTCAGCCGGCAGCAAAATCTGAAATATGCAGAAATTGCCACGGCCATGAATATTTCCGTAAAAACGGTGGAGAACCAGATGGGTAAAGCATTGAAGATCCTGCATAAGGAATTGAAAGAATACCTGCCTTTGCTGACAGGGCTGCTTTTTTAAAAATATTTCAGGAGGCGTAGGGGAATTATAATTTTCCATGCGTCTATCATTATATTACCGCCCTGCGGGCGATGACTGTAAAATCAACAACGACTGATGACACCATCTTTTCCCGAAGAGGCAATGCCTGATGAGGCACTGTACACCTTGCTCTGCAAGTATCTGCTAAATGAAGCAGACGGGGAGGAACGTGCATGGGTGGAAGCATGGCAACTGGAGGATCCAGGTAATATGGCGCTGTTAATGTCTTTGCGTAAAGTGCTGGATATGGCAGCTGCCAATGAAAAAATAGTAGTAGCGCATACACAGCATTCGTGGTTGCAGCTCCATGGAAAAATAGATGATAACCCAGTATTCACAGCCATCAGGCCCAAAGTCCGCTTTATGTGGCTAAAGATAGCCGCCGTGTTGCTGATCGCTTTAAGTGCAGGTTGGTGGTTTATGATAGGTAGTCAGCCGCAACAAACATATTCAGGCCCTGTAAAGGCAACACTACAGGATGGCAGTAGTGTGCAGTTATTGGCTGCTTCCAGGCTGGAAGTAGCCAGGGGCTTTGCCCGTAACAGAAAGGTGAGCCTCACCGGTATGGCCAGCTTTGACGTAACTGGTAATGCGGCCAACCCGTTTATTATTACACTCGGGCATACCGAAGTAAAGGTATTGGGTACCCGCTTCACGATCAGCTATGAGCCCGGAAGAGCCGTGCTAAAGGTGCATGTAAGCAGTGGTAAAGTGATGGTAATAGATCATGACAAAGCAGATAGTGTGCTACTCACGGAAGGGATGCTGTTGCAACAGGATAACAGCCGCCCTGTTTTTCGTGTAGCCACACACGTTACTGATATGGTAACAAGATCATTGGCTTTTAATGATACACCGCTGGAAGAAGTATTACATACTATTACAGAAGTATATGATGTAAAAGTAGAAGTAGTCAATACGGATTTGTTGAAATTACCTGTACGTGCAAATTTCACCAGTGAATCAACAGATGATGTAATTAAATCACTGGCGCTGATGTTAAATGCCGGATACGAAAAGACTGGAGAAAGACAATATAAACTGAAGTAAGCTTTTAGCTTTTAGCAGTTAGCCTTTAGTAGTTTTATTAACTGCTAAAGGCTAACTGCTAAAAGCTATTTATGCTTCCCCCATAACTTATCACACTTTCAATTTGACTATTTTATGTCGTTAGCTGGAAAAATGCTGACGGGAATATTTATACTATGTTTCCCACTTCGCGTTTTAGGGTGGGACTGGCAAACAAGGGTAACGGTAGTAGTGAAGGATCAGCCCATGCAGGCTGTATGTGAATTACTGGAAAAGGAATACGGTATCCATTTTTCATATAGCAGAGAACTTGTCAACTTGTCCCGGAGAGTTACGGTAACAGCCTATCATCAGCGCCTCAGAAAAGTGCTGGAAGAATTGTTTGCGCCAGATGATATTCGTTATACCCGCGTAGGAGAGCAAATAGTATTGTTGCCCGCAAAACGTAATACACACACTATCAGCGGCTATGTACAGGATGCTGTTAGTGGTGAACGCCTTATCGGGGCTACCATCTATTCCCCTGTATTAAAACAGGGCACTACCAGCAATCAATACGGTTACTTTAGCTTAACCACCGTAAAAGATACCAGTAGCCTGATCATCTCTTACATAGGCTATAGCCCTTTATTCCAAACGGTTTCCTGTTCGGGAGATAAAATGATTACTACCTCATTGCAGCCGCTGGGCAGTTTAAAAGAAGTGGTGATCAGTGCCACAGAAAAAAGTAAACTGCAGGATCAAACGCAAATGAGTAAGGTAAATCTTGCCATGTCGGAAGTACAGTCCATGCCCAAATTATTGGGAGAGTCTGATGTGATGCGCACGCTGCAATCCTTGCCAGGTGTAAGCAGTGGCATGGATGGCGCAGGTGGTATGCATGTGCGTGGTGGTAGTCCGGATCAGAACCTGATCCTCATGGATGGTACACCTGTATTTAATTTCTCTCATTTTTTCGGTGTGTATTCTTTGCTGAATGCCGATGTGGTAAAAACAACGGATCTCTATAAAGGCGCTTTCCCGGCGCGTTTTGGCGGAAGACTATCCTCTATCGTGGATATTGCTACGAAAGATGGTGATATGAAAGCTTATCATGGTGATGTGTCTATTGGCCTCATTGCAGCTAAATTCAACCTGGAGGGGCCTATTGTAAAGGATAAAACCTCTTTCCTGGTATCGGCCCGCCGTTCCTATCCGGATTTGATTTTTAATGCCATGTTGCAATCGGAAAAATCACTGGGCAACAATGGTGCTTTCAAAGCCTTTTTTTATGATTTTAATGCCAAGATCAATCATATTTTTTCGCCTAAAGACCGTCTCTTTCTGAGCTTTTATAAAGGAGAAGATAATATACTGCTTAAACAAACAAGCGGCGACACTACTAACGTTAACGATCCTACGAAGTTGCAGGCTGAAAGCAGTAAATTTCAGCTGGGATGGGGCAACACCGTTGCAGCATTGCGTTGGAACCATATTTACGGACCACAGTTATTTTCCAATGTAACGTTGAATTATTCGCAATATGCATTTTCTACGGAGTATGCATATAAGTATACTATTCCCGCTTATGGTGAGCGGTCGGATATCTACGGTAAGTATTACTCCCGTATGGAGAACGGTGGTGCTAAAATAGATTTTGATTATCGTCCTGCGCCGCATCATGGGATACGCTTTGGTGCCACCGCTACCATGCATTATTTTAAGCCGGGGATGTCATTTTTTGAAGATAAGAATAGTGTGGTGAAACCGCTCGATACCGCAGATCTTGCCATGCGCGTTACAGGAATGGAAATGTCTTTGTATGTAGAAGATGACTGGGAAGTGCGGCCAGGCCTGTATGCCAATTTAGGTGTACATGCTTCCGGATTCCTGGTGGAAGGACGTTTTTATCATTCCCTGCAGCCACGGATGGGCATACGGTATATGTTGCCCCGCAATTGGGCTGTAAAGGCTGCCTATACGCACATGAACCAATACATTCATCTGTTGTCCAACAACGGTACCACTTTACCCACTGATATCTGGGTGCCTTCCACCCAGCGGGTAGCGCCTATGTTTTCCACACAGCTGGCTATTGGTGTAGCTAAAACTTCTGCTAATATGAAGTTTGAGTTTTCGCTGGAAGGCTATTTCAAATCTATGCATAACATGATTGAAAATAAGAGTACGGATGTTGTGTACCAGGATGTAGTAAGATGGGATGAAAATGTAACTATCGGGAAAGGCTGGAGCTATGGTGGCGAGGTGATGATACAAAAGAAAAAAGGAAATACCACCGGGTGGATTGGCTATACGCTGGCATGGTCTACACGTCGTTTCCCGGATATCAATAATGGTGAGATCTTCCCATATAAATACGATCACCGGCACGATATTGAAGTGGTGCTGATACAAAAGCTGGGTAAGCACTGGGAGCTGTCTGCTTCCTGGCATTATACTACCGGATCGCCCATTACCCTGCCGGTGGCCAGCTACCATGGCATCGATAATGCCTCTCCATGGGACCCGGGTACAAATACCGGTTCTATTGACAGATTTGATAAACGCTATAATTACAGAACCGCAGATGTGCACCGGCTGGATGCCGGGATCACCTATAGCAAGCAGAAGAAACGCTACCGTAAAAGCTGGAACCTGAGTGTATTTAACGTGTATAATCAGCAAAATCCTTTCTTCTATTATATGAAAAAGGATGTGGCTGATCAACAGCGTTATCTGACTAAAGTAACGATACTACCTATATTACCCAGTATCACTTATTCGATAAAATTTTAAAGAGAGATATATGCAGAATGTTTTCGTATATGCGGCATTGTTAGTATTATTTTTCTGTAGTTGTGAAAAACGGGTAGATATAAAGCTACCATATGATGGAGATAAGATAGTGGTGAACAGCCTTATTCAGCCGGACAGTGTGATCTATATAAGAGTTACGCGGAGCGTGCCTTCCAATGTATATGATGATAACGGTTTTACAGAAATCACGAATGCTGCGGTAACGCTGGAGGAAAATGGCGTAGTCCTTACTCCGTTGCAATGGCAGGAGATTAAGGGGCATGGGTATTTTGTTTCTACACAAAAGGCCATACTGGGCAAACAGTATACTGTCCGTGTTGCTGCTGCAGGGATGCAGCCGGTAATGGCTACTGATACCCTGCCTGCGGCACCGGATGTAAGCATGGCCGCTGCACAGCGCAACAGTAGCAGGGTGCGGTTTACGCTTAAAGACCGTCCGGATGCAGCCGATTTTTATCGTATCCGCATTTTCGCCTATGGCCCGGATGGGCAGCCGGATACGTTGCGGCTTTTCCGCCTGGACCCCTCCTTTAATAACAACATGGTAGACTTCTTTACCAGTGGCAGCAATAGCAGCCTCATTATGAATGATGCCCGCTTCAATGGTAAAGAAGTAAATTTTGTGTTACAGACACAGGACCCAATTGCCAACACCACTCAGCTGATGGTAGAAGTAAGTACGCTTACCAACGATGCTTACCAGTATTTTAAAGCGGTATCAGCACAAGAGAGGAATGGTGGTACTATTATAACAGAGCCCGTGCGTGTGTTTACAAATGTGTCTAATGGTTATGGCATAGTTGCCGGCATAAATACAAAAAGAATGACGTTTAAAGTTGAATAGCCGGTTTTTCTATAGATAATCATCCGCATCCCTGCCATAAATAGCGCTGTTAATATCAATGGCCATTTTAACGGCATGCTTGATAATTACGCTGTTGAGTTCTTTGTGGAACTTTGCTTCCATGTTGTTTATAACGGGATAATGTTCCTCCGCCAGTTGACGGGCAGCGGCTATGAGCCCGTCCTGCATGTTTACAATTTTAATCTGTTCCTGCATAGTTTCCTGATACAATGGCGACAAAGGATCCAGTAGTTCATCCCAGTCCATGAGTAATGGTTTTAGTTTTCCCCTTAACACATAATTGATAAATTAGTTGCACTACGAACTAATTTTTTTTAAGATTTTCCGAATCCTCTTCCGGATATAGGTAAACAACATCTTTTCCCTTTTGCGTAAGTCGTTTTCCTGATCCGATCTTTCCCGTAATATTTCTCCCTTTACATTTGTGGTATGTATTTGATACCCCGGCGTATATAGCTATACATAAAGCATCTGTTGTTTGCAACTACCATTTTAGTGTAAAGAGTGATGAAAATAAGTCCTGACAGCGGCCGCACACCGGCCGCTGAAGGCACTAACCCACCAATCCATAAACTATGTGTAATTACCAGACATTATATCACGGCGCAGCCGGATATGTAATCCGCTGTCCGCATTGTAAAGGCGTGCAACTTGCTTTTGGAACTTCGGTTGTTAATCTCGCCCATGCTGAATTTGAGTGCTTTAAAAAAATGGTCACCCGGCTGGCGGATGACCATTACAACTCAACAGAAAATGAAAAATTAATTTGTTTGCCTTTACCAGCTGATCATGTGATGATGTTGCTTACTCCCAAAGAATTAACAACACTCGCCCGTATGACTTCAGAAGTCCAGGCATTGCTTGATGCATACGACATCCTGGAAATGCCTTCCGGTTCCTTCAGGGCGGATTAATGATGGAATCCGCCACCCTCAGTCTGTGTAAGGGATTTGTTTACAGGATTTTCTTCAAAGTGTTTTACGCAACGGGTGTAATCATCGATGAGCAGATCTGCCATATCCCTGCTAAATCCATGACGGATCAATACACGTTGTACTACAATATCTTTAGCATCACCGGTGAGTGGATAAGAAGCAATCTGCCATCCACGGGAACGGATCTTATCTGTAATATCATATAGTGAGAAACCGTGTTCGCCTGGTTTTAAAGTCCAGCATGCTCCCGGTAAGCCACCATGGCCACCGTACAGGATGTCGAAATGCCCCAGTTTTTTAATGGCTGCTGCAATGTAAGCAGCATGATCCAGGCAGGCTTGTTGCAATTTCGTATATCCATCTTTTCCGTGACGAAGCAGGTTGTAATATTGCGCTACAATTTGTCCGCCGGGACGGGAGAAATTCAGTGCAAAGGTGGGCATATCTCCACCTAAATAATCTACCCTGAAAACCAGTTCTTCCGGCAGATCTTCTTTTTCACGCCAGATAACCCAACCCACACCAAGTGGACTCAGACCATATTTGTGGCCGGATGCATTGATGGATTTTACACGTGGAATGCGAAAATCCCATTCCAGCCCAGGAGTAATAAAGGGTGCTATAAACCCGCCACTGGCGGCATCTACGTGGATAGGAATGTCCCATCCTTTTTCTTTTTGCAATTTATCCAATGCATGTGCAATGGCTGCTACCGGTTCATATCTCAATGTGAAAGTAACCCCCAGCGTTGGTACTACACCGATAGTATTTTCATCAGCTAGTTCCAGTACTTTTTCCGGTGTTAATTCATAACGGCCATGCTCCATCCCTACTTCTCGTAATTCCACATCGAAGTACCTGGCAAATTTATGCCAGCAAACCTGCACTGCACCACAAATAAGATTGGGTTTATCTGTTGATTTACCTTCTTTCTGTCTTCTTTTGCGCCACTGCCATTTTAATGCGAGGCCTCCCAGCATCGCTGCTTCGCTGGATCCTGTAGTGCTGCAACCTATGGTGCTGGCACTCTCCGGCGAGTTAAACAAATGGGCGAGGATATGTACGCACCGGTTTTCAATCTCCGCTGTTTGAGGATATTCATCCTTGTCGATCATATTTTTATCAAGGCATTCATCCATTAATTTGTGTACATATTCATCCAGCCATGTTTGACAAAAAGTGGCCAGGTTCATTCTGGAATTACCATCCAGCATTAATTCATCATGTACCAGGTGATACACTGTGCGCATGTCCTGCGCATCGGCCGGCATCTTGTATTTAGGAATACTTTCGGTACTGTCGGCGGAAGCATACAAACCTAAACGGGAATTATCATTTTCTTTCTTTTTGATAAATAATGGCATAACAAAAAGGGCTTAAATGTGAGGAAATTCTTTTGATGGTTAACAAATGGAGTAGATACTTGTTCGGCTATCTCCTGAAATTCATAATGACCTATGTAAATTGACTATATCTGAACAAATCAGGAATTGCCCGTGTTACCTATAACAACCATGATTATTGCTTTTTTCTTCCTCTCATAATCTTAATATAAATGAACTGGTTACACCATACATTCCAGGAATACCCTGAGTTAGCCATCTTTCTTACACTGGCAGCAGGTTTTTATATTGGTAATATCCGGGTGGGTAAATTTTCGTTAGGATCCGTAACTGGTGTGTTGTTAATGGGGGTATTGGTGGGGCAAATGAACATTGCTATTTCCGCTAACGTAAAAGCTGTTTTTTTCCTGCTATTTTTGTTCGCCGTAGGCTATAGTGTGGGGCCACAGTTTTTCCGCGGACTCAAAAAAGATGGATTGCCGCAGGTGTTATTTGCCGTATTAATGTGCCTGGTGTGTTTGGTAGCGCCCTGGTTATTGTCGTTGATGATGGGCTATAACGTAGGCCAGGCTGCAGGTTTGATTGCCGGCTCCCAAACTATTTCCGCTGTGATGGGAGTAGCAGCAGATACTATTAACCAGGTGAATATATCCGCAGATCAGAAACAAATGCTGATTAATTCTATGCCGGTATGTTATGCGGTGTCTTATATATTTGGTACGGCAGGTTCAGCATGGCTGTTATCCAGTATGGCGCCACTTATGCTGGGTGGTATTGATAAAGTGAGAGCTGCCTGTAAAGAGCTGGAAAAAACCATGGGAGCCGGAGATCCGACACAGGACCCTGGTATGCGTTCTGCTTTTATCCAGGTTACATTCAGAGCTTATATGATAGGCCCGCAATCTATTGCTACAGGTAAATCTGTTCAGCAACTGGAAGCAGAATTACTGCAACGGGATCATCGTTTATTTGTGGAACGTATCCGTAAAACAGATAAGAAAATTATAGAGGCTACACCTGATTATATCATTCAGCGCGGAGATGAAATTGTGCTGAGCGGCCGGAGAGAATTTATTTTAGGAGAAGAACAGGGTATCGGCGCGGAGATTGCAGATGTTGACCTGCTGAATTTTCCAGTGGAAAATGTAATGGTATTTGTGACGAATAAAAATGTGGTTGGTAAAACAATAAGAGACCTGCGCACAAAAGAATTTATGCATGGCATACCAATACAAAGTATCAAGCGTGCCGGCATTTTTATGCCTGTTTATCCGGATACCATATTGGAAAAAGGCGATTATATGGAGTTGGTAGGCTATAAAAAAGATATGGAAAGAGCCATGGCACAAATTGGTTATGGTGATATTCCAACAGATAAAACAGATATGGTATTTGTGGGCGCGGGTATTGTATTAGGTGGCTTGGTAGGTGCTATGAGCATGAAAGTAGGTGGTGTTCCGCTCAGCTTAAGTACCAGTGGCGGCGCGCTGATCATGGGACTGGTATTTGGCTGGTTACGCGCTGTACATCCTACGTTTGGCAGAATCCCTGAACCAGCATTGTGGGTCATGAATAATGTTGGGTTAAATACTTTCATCGCAGTGGTGGGTATCACTGCCGGGCCAAGCTTTGTGGCCGGATTCAAAGAAGTCGGCTGGAGCCTTTTCGTGGTGGGCATTGCAGCTACTACCTTGCCGTTGCTGGTTGGTGTATTAATGGGTAAATATATATTCAAGTTCCATCCGGCGCTTATACTGGGCTGCACTGCAGGCGCCAGAACCACCACTGCTGCACTTTCTGCTATTCAGGAGGAAGTACAAAGCAAATTGCCTGCATTGGGCTATACTATTACTTATGCAGTAGGAAATACCTTATTGATTATCTGGGGAGTAGTGATTGTTTTGCTGATGACCTAACATACCCTATCAGAAATATTTCATTATAAATCAGATCCATCGTGAAAGCCAAATCTATCCACTATCTCCATATGTATACACGTTTAGCCGTTTGCGTTATTATGTTTGTTAGTATACATGCCCATGCACAAACGGATACCTCTCAGTATGGTAAGGGGCTTACCCGTAACATGATTGAAGGGGGTAAATATCAGGGCTTTCTTTTTACAGATGTAAAAGGAATCCGCCTGCAATTCAACGGATATGTGCAGGTAGATTTTATACATGATTTTATGGAGATGACTAACATCCATGCTTTCCAGCCGTCTACTATTCCGGTACCATCTTCTGCTGAAGGGAATACGGCTTTTTCCATCCGTCAATCCCGTTTTGCTTTTACGGCATATGGTGCGCCGGATGCGCGCGGACGTGCATTAAAAGCGGTACTGGAATTTGATTTGTGGGGAAGCCTTTCAGGAGCGCCGCGTTTGCGCCATGCTTATATACAGCATGGTAAATGGACATTCGGGCAATACTGGAGCAACTTTATGGATGGAGATAACTGGCCTAATATCATGGACTATTGGGGACCTAATGCTTACGTATGGACCAGGCAGGTGCAGCTACGATTTACACAGCAGTTATCTTCCTCCATGACATTTTCTGTTTCTGCAGAACAACCTGGTGGCGATCTTTCTATCCCTGATACCTGGAGCAACAGAACAATTTATCCGGATGTAACAGCTGCTTTTCAAAAGGATTTTGGAGACAAGAATGAGAGTCATGTTCGTTTAGCGGGATTATTACATCCTATGGATTATAAGAATGGCGATAAAGAGAAGAAAACAAGTATAGGTGGTGCATTTAATCTCTCCGGAAATATTAATGTGCAAAAAGATAACGATATCAAGTTTCAGTTTGCTTACGGTAGCGGCTATGCGAAATATAGTGAAGATATCAGTGGAGAAGGATATGATGCATATGGTGGTGTAAATGATAAAAGTGTAAAAAATATAAGCATGCTGGCTACCTGGTTGTATTATGATCACTTCTGGACAAAAAGCCTGGGATCTACCATAGGATGGGGTTACCTGCAATTGAACACACCGCAGTTTTCCATGCCGGCAGTGGGAACAATTAAGTCCACTAATTATGGTTCTTTTAATACTACTTATTACTTCACCAATTACTTTAAAATTGCCGGAGAAGTATTATACGGTATCCGGAAAGATACCGATAATAAAACCGGTGATAATTTGCGGGGTCAATTCAGTGCATTCTTCAAATTCTGATCATCTCCATAAATATAAAATATCATGAAAGTTTTTGTTACACTACTGTTGTTGCTCACGCTTGGCGTAACTGATACCTATTCCCGGCAGCGTGGCAGCACCCCGGACTATGGCGCCGTTATCAATGAGGCTTACAGATTATATAAGAATGAACCAGGTGGTAAAAATGCAGATTATATTCCTTTTCTGGCGAAAGTAAATTCTGATATGTATGGTATTGTGATTATTACCAAAGAAGGTAAAATATTCCAGGTAGGCGAAACCAAATTTGAATTTGGTATTGAGTCCATTGAAAAAGTTTTTACGCTTTGTATGGCGATGGAATTGTTCGGTGATTCCGTGATATTACAAAAAATTGGTGCTGATCAAACAGGATTGCCTTTTAACTCAGTGCCGGCTATAGAACTAAACGGGCAGAAACCTTCCAATCCGCTTGTTAATGCAGGTGCGATGGCCACTACCAGCTTACTTACCAGCTATTTTGGCAAAGCTGATGCATGGAGTAAAGTGAATGCTTACTTTGCAAAATTCGCGGGCAGAGAACTACCTGTCCTGGATGAGTTATATAAATCGGAAGCAGCCACCAATCAGCATAACCAGGCAATAGCCATGCTATTAAAATCTTACGGATACATGTATGATGATCCTTTATATGCCTGCGATTTTTATACAAAACAATGTTCCTATGGTGTAAATACCCGTGATCTGGCAATTATGGCGGGTACTTTAGCCAATGGTGGTGTGAATCCTATCACAAAAGAAAGACTGATAAAAGAAAAATATGTGCCTAAAGTGTTGGCTATTATGGGTACAACCGGGCTGTATGAAACAACAGGAGACTGGATGTTTAAAGTTGGATTGCCTGGTAAAAGCGGTGTTGGTGGTGGTATTATCTCAGTTGTTCCGGGCAGATTTGCCATCGCTGTTTTTTCACCGCCATTAGACAAAGCCGGTAATAGCGTACGTGCGCAGGAAGCCATCAAATATATTTCAGATAAATTAGCAGCGAATATTTATTCAGGAAGATAATTCTTTTGACAGGCAGGCGTAATTGGTGAATAGCACCAGAGGGCTCCGCTAGCTATTCACCATTATTTTTCACTGTTAATTCGTAAATTCATAAAACAAGTTATCACATTAACATGTTTTAGAGCTATGGACGTCAAGGATTACTACAAGGTATTAGGAGTAGAGAAAACTGCAACAGCTGAACAGATTAAGAAAGCCTACCGTAAACTGGCGGTGAAGTATCATCCGGATAAGAACCCCGGTGATAAAGCCTCAGAAGAAAAATTTAAAGAGATAAACGAAGCGTATGAAGTGCTGAGCGATGTAGAGAAGCGCAAAAAATACGATCAGTTTGGGGAAAATTATAAATATTACGAGCAGCATGGTGGCCGGCCGGAAGATTATGATTGGTCGCAATTTGGCGGTGGTGGCGGTCAACGGGGCGGCGGTTATTCCTACCAGGGTGGTAATATGGATGATATTTTTGGTGGTGCAGGCGGAGAGGGTAATTTCTCTGATTTCTTTGAACAGCTTTTTGGTAGTCGCTTTTCTGGTGGTGGCCGTAGGCAGCAACAGCAGGGTCCTGGCCGTGGACGCGATATACAGGCCACCATGGAAGTATCTTTGGAAGATGCTTACACAGGTGCCACCCGGCAGGTAGAAGTGAGTGGCGGCAGACTGAATATTAAATTGAAACCCGGTCTGTATGAGGGACAGGTGATCCGGTTAAAAGGAAAAGGTGCTCCGGGGCGTAAAGGAGGAGAAAACGGCGACCTGCTCATCTCCGTACACCTGGCACCACATCCGCAGTATGAACTGAAAGGACAGGATATTTATACGGATCTGGCGGTGCCTTTATATACCGCTGTGCTGGGAGGAAAACTGACAGTGCCTACACCAGGCGCCTCGCTGAATATGAACATCCCGGCAGGAACCGACAGTGGTAAGGTGTTTCGTTTAAAAGGTAAAGGTCTTCCTGCATACGATAACAATGGCGCTGCCGGTGACTTGTACATCAAGGCAATGATACACCTACCAAAAAAACTTTCCGACAAGGAAAAAGAATTGTTTCAGCAACTATCACAACTAAATGAGAATGGTCATGCTTAAACTTTTTGATTATCTGGAAGAAGTGATTGCAACAGAAAGAATATCGCAATTGAATAACCCGCAACTGTTGTATACTGCCAGCGAAATAATGCAGGAACTTGGTTATGGCCAAACCGGTATGGAGCAGGAACCACTGGACAGGGCCATGCATGCCTGTGCAGCGCTGCAGATCCCGGTTGATTATAATTTCAAAAAAGTATACTGCTTTAAAGACGGAGAAATGATCACCGACTGGCAGTTGTCTGAACTGGCTACTTATTTGTTCATGATCAATTGTAATCCACTGAATCCGTTTGTAGCAAAAGCGCAGCTGATATTTATGATGAAAGACCGGGTATGAGAGATATCAACAGGACCGGCATACTGATAGTGGTCATTATGGGCACTACCATGGCCGGCATTGACTCGAGCATTGTTAATATATCCCTGCCCGTTATGAGCAAGCAGTTTAACTGCACGCTGGACGAAATTGAATGGGTAATTACAGTATACATGCTGAGCTTTTCAGTATTGATGCCACTTACCAGCTGGTTGAAGAACAGGATCGGATTCTTTAATCTTTATATCGGCGCTATTTCCCTTTTTACGATAGGTTCCCTGTTATGCGCATTATCCACCAACCTGGATTCATTGCTGACAGCGCGCGTGATACAGGCATTGGGTGGTGGTGCTATGGCGCCTACTTCTATGGCCATCATTTCCTATATATTTCCTGCGCGGGTGCGTGGTACCGTATTAGGGTGGTGGGGATTGGGCAACCTGATAGGACCGGCTATGGGACCTACTTTGGGAGGTATACTCACCGAGAAATTCGGATGGCCTTCTATCTTCTATATCAATCTCCCTATTGGCATACTCACGGTGGTAATGGCCTTCAAGTACCTGGATGTATTGCGGAAGCAGCCCAAACTAAAGCTGCCATTTGATCTGACCGGCTTTGTGGCGCTTACCATCTTCCTGGTATGCCTGCAATTTGGTATTGCCAAGGCAGAAGCAGTGGGTATCACTTCTCCTGAAATATTGGTTACACTAACAATTGCGCTCATTGCATTTGCATTTTTTATTTGGATAGATAGTCATAAAAAGAGTCCTATCATTGATCTTCATTTGTTTACCAACTACTCTTTTGTAAGTTGTATCCTCGTTACTATATCCCGCGCTGCTGCGTTGTTTGGGGGCTTATTTCTCATGCCGTTCCTGTTGCAGGAGCAGATGGGATTTTCAGAAGGGGTGTCCGGATTACTGATTTTGCCTAACTCGGTTTGTATGGCGGCTTTAATGCCTTTTGCCGGCCGATGGTCCGATAAACATGGGTCCAGGCAGATTTCGCTGTTGGGTATAGCGCTGCTGGCTGCCTCTATGTACCTTTTTTCACTGCTGGATAAAGGCAGTAGTTTGACGGCGGTAATTACTGCTATGACCGTAAGGGGGCTGGGAATGGGACTATTGCTGGCGCCGCTGAATGCGGCCACGCTGAGTGCAGTAAGGCCCAGTGAAGTAACCATGGCCTCTTCCGTTAGTACATTGATGCAACAGGTAGGCGGTGCTATAGGAATCGCTGTACTGGCCATTGTTACACAGGCTACGTATAATAAACATGTGCTTGCGGGTGTCTCAAATCTTACTGCGCACCATTTTGCACTGAAAGAAGGTTTTCAGATTTCCCTGATCATATTGGTGGTAACATTAATCCCTGCCTGGTTTTTACCCCGTAAAAATGTGGTGTTAAAAGATGGAGAGTCGCATATTGACACATGATTTTCAAAAAAATGCATGATTATTGGGTGATATCGGAGAATTCTTTTAATACTTATGGCTGTAAATGGTAAGAAGCATATCCTGATGATTGATGATGATGAGGACGATTTTTTCCTGGTAAATTCTTTACTACAGGACATTTCGCCTGATCAGTATATTTTACAGTGGGTATCTTCCTATAAAGAAGGGTTGCTGGCAATTGAAACAAGAGCGCATGATCTTTACCTGGTAGATTACCGGTTGGGTGCTCATACGGGTATAGATGTGTTGCATCATTTCCGCAACCTGGGATATAAAGCCCCGGTTATATTATTCACGGGGAAAGGAGATTATCACATAGATAAAGAAGCCATGATGGCCGGCGCTGCCGACTACCTGGTGAAAAGTGAAATCAATGCAGCGTTACTGGAGCGCGCCATTCGTTATACCCTTGATAAGTTCAGTCACCTGTATACCATTGAAAAAAGTGAAAAGCGTTACTTCAGCATCTTCGAAAAATCCAATGATATCATCATCCTGGCCGACTGCGAACAAAAAATAGTGGCTGCTAATCCGGCTGCTCTCAACGTGTTAAAGTACGCCGAAGATGATCTGTACAATCATCACCTGCAAAACCTGTTTGCGGAAGAAAAAGTGATCCCCGATTTCCTGGACCAGCTTTGTAGTGAACACGGTGTAGTGCAACAGGAGTATATATTTCGTAATAAATCCGGGCAGCTGCTGGACGTAATGATGAATGCCTCCCTGCTCGATGAAAAAAAGCAATTGTTTTTGTGTATCATCCAGGATATTACAGAGCGTAAACGTAAGGAGCGTGAGAAACAGCAGCAGGAGAAATTTGCCATTACAGGCCGTATAGCCCGTTTAATTGCGCACGAAGTACGTAACCCGCTGACCAACATTTTACTGGCAGTGTCGCAGCTTAAAATGGACGAGGTATCGACAACAGAAGACGGGCAGCTGTACCTTGATATCATGGAACGTAATTGTCACCGCATTAACCACCTGGTAACGGAGTTGCTGCAGTCTACCCGCATGTCTGAGTTGAATATGTTGCCAATGGGCCTGAATGTGCTGACAGAAAAAGCTTTGCAGCTGGCTGCTGACAGGTTACAGCTCAACAATATTAACGTGGTAAAAGCACTTTGTGAACCCGATTGCCTGATGATGGCAGATGAAGATAAGATCCTGATTGCCTTCCTGAATATTATCATCAATGGCATTGAAGCAATGAAAGCCGGAGAAGGCCGGTTAGGAATTCAAACTTACCAGGAACAGGACAGGGTATTTATTCGTATAACCGATAACGGTAGTGGCATTCCGGAGCAAAACATGGTTAAATTATTTGAACCCTTTTTTACCAGCAAAACAAAAGGTACCGGGCTTGGACTTACCGCTACACAAAATATTATCCTGCATCATAAAGGTAATATTTCCGTAGAAAGTACGCCGGGAGCTGGAACCAGCTTCCTTATCAGTTTCCCCACCGCATAGTCGCTATTTTTTTCTCCGTTATCAATTAATTTAATATTAATTTTATTGCGTATTTCTATTTCATTTTAACCATCCCTATCAGAAAACCCTGATACTCCTCATATTAAAATATGATGGGTCTACGTATATCCGTTCTCGTGAAATTGCTAAACATTAATGTTTACCGGCTGTGAAGGACACCGGTGAATGACTATTTATCCGTTTTATGTACCAGTTTTATATCAATCAATGGAGGAAGAAAGGTCTGTTGACCATCCTGTTAATAGTATTGCTAAATTATTCATTTGCAGCTTCAGTTAATAACCATCATCCGGACAACCCGGCGGGTATGTTGTTTCCCGCAGAAATGGTAAATCTGACGATAACCTCTCCTCCCGTACCCTTTTACACAGCAGGTAGTCAGATTACTTTCGCTGCTGCGTATACAGCAAATATCTCGGTAACAGGTACACCCAGGCTGTTATTGGTGCTGAGTAATGGCGCTGTCGATTATGCAGATTATACCAGTGGAAGCGGTACCACCACACTTACTTTTACATATACAGTGAAAGCGGGGCAACAGAGCATGGGTTTAACCTTTGGGACTAATATGAATTTTGATGGAGGAGCTGCAATTAAGGATCCGACTGGTAACGATGCAAACCCGACATTACAAAATGCACCTATTGCAGCGGCCGGGGCAATTAATATAGATGCTGTTGCCCCAACGGCAACGCTTACTACCCCATCAACTTATGTAACCGGTTCTTTTGTGGTTACCATCGTTTTCAGTGAACCAGTATCCGCATTCTTTGTCAGTGGTATAACTGCTAATGCTACAGTGACTAACCTCACCAACATCACGTCTACTACCTGGCAGGTGACGGTAAACCCTGGTACCAATGGCCCGGTAATGCTTTCCCTGATGCCCGGTATAGCTACTGATGTGGCAGGCAATCAAAATACAGGGTCTCCTGTATTGACTGTTTTGTATAATAACAATCCGTTGTCTATTGCATTGAGTACAAATGCAGCGGCTGTGGTGAACGCTCCGTTTTTATTATACCTCAAAGCCAGCGCGCCGATCAAAGATGCAGATAACACTAAAGTCAGTATTGATAATGGTCCCGTAGGTACTATGCTTAAAGATCCCAATGACCCCAATCCAGGTGCCTATATTGTTTTGGTTACTCCGGATCATGAAGGCCTGGTAAATATTTCTGTGCCGCTCAACGTGTTTCATGACCCGCTTGGCAACGGTTTCCCGCCTTCTAATACGATCACCAAAACATATGATATTACACGCCCGGTGGTAACCCTCACTACGGCTGCAACGCGTGTTAATAAACCGTTCCGGGTTACTTACACCTGGAGCGAGCCTATTAGTAACTTTTTTGCTACTAATGTTATTGTTAATGGCGGATCTTCTGCTGCTATAGCAAATGTGCCCTCCAGTGTTACAGCGTACACCGCAGATATAACGCCATTAACAGAAGGCAATGTAACTGTTATTATAAAAGACAATATTGTTGCAGATGTAGCAGGCAATGGCAACAAAGCAGCTGTACCGCTAACTGTAGTATACGATAAAACGCCTCCGTTAATCGCTACCGTTCCGCCTTTTAACGTGTTGGAGAAAAGCCCTGCCGGTACAGTACTCGGTATATTAATAGCTACAGACGCCTCCAACATTATTCAAGACTGGAATATTACTACCAATACAGATCAGAATGGTAACGGCGTTCCTGATTTTGCTATCAACGCTGCAACAGGGCAATTAACTATTAATGATCCGGCACTGGATGCTCATAAGACCAGCCATGTTAGTATAGGCGTTAGCGTTAGTGACGGATTAAATACCAGCGCAGCAACAAACATTACTATCAACTTAATAGCGCTCAACCGTCCTCCTACAGCTATAGCACTGGATAACAACAGCATTGCTGAAAATAGTCCTGTTGCTGCACAAATTGGTATGTTGTCTGCCACTGACCCCGATGCTAACGAAACATTTGCATATACCCTTGTAAGTGGTGCTGGTAGCACAGATAATAGTCAGTTTAAGTTGACCGGTGACAAATTAGCATCCAATGCCGTCTTCGATTATGAAACAAAACAATTGTATAATATTCGTATACGCGTTACCGATAAAGGCGGATTATGGTTTGAGCAAACATTTAGTATTAATATAACAGATGTAAATGAACCACCGGTGATAGCCGCTATTGCTGATCAGGCTTTTTGTAATACGGGAACAGCGCAAAGCATTGCTGTTAGTGGTATCGGTCCGGGACCTGAAAAGAACCAGACTTATACTTTGTCTGTAAATGCAGATCAACCTTATTTCGATAATTTATCCATCAATGATAACGGTAACGGAAACGCCAGCATTCAGTTGCTGCTGAAGCCCGGTGTTAAAGGTAGTACACGGGTAACTGTAACAGTGAAAGATAACGGCGGTACCGCCAACGGAGGTGTGGATAAGGTAACGAATACTTTTATACTTACTGTTAATGAATTGCCTGTTCCGGTTATCAGGTGTGATGCCGGGGCAAGTATATCCAAAGGAACCGTAGTACATCTTACGGCCTCCGGTGGACTGGTATATGAATGGGCGGCTGCACCCGGCATTATAAACGGGCAGCATGCTGCTGAATTAACAGTAAGACCTATGCAGCCATCTACTTACCAGGTAACTGTTACCAACGTAGCCGGATGCAGTGCCAGCACTGGCTTTTCGCTGGCGGTAACAGACGATTATAAAGTAGCTGCCACTAATATTCTCACACCTAATGGGGATGGGAAAAATGATTACTGGGTGATACAGAATATCGACAGCTATCCACAAAATGAAGTAAAAGTATTTGACAGGGCCGGCAGATTGGTTTATAACGTAAAAGGATATACGAATAACTGGGATGGGCGTGTAAATGGCCATGCGCTGGCAGAAGGAACCTACTATTATATCATTGATCTCGGCACCGGTAAAAAAGTATACAAGGGTTTTATCACCATCATCAACGAACAATAAGTTTCTAATTTCCCAAAAACGATCAGGATGTTTCACATATATCAACAAGTAAGACGCAGCCTGTTTATCACAGTACTCATATTGCCTTTGTTTTTTTCTGTGTCCGCACAGAGCTGGTCTAAGGCAACTTCCCCATTGCAACCATTGTGGCTTACAGAATTATTCCAACGGTATCTTTGAGCTGGGGCTGATATTGCATTTATTCAGATAGGAATATTTGATGTTAGTGACCATCCTGTTTAATGATGTTAAAAGTTAAAACAGGATGGTCATTTTATTTCTCGTAACAGGTGATATGATAATGTAGCGGATCGGAGCCCCGCTGTTCGTTTATTCGTTTCCGTTGCCCTTTTACAATGATGCTTTGGGTATTCCCTCTTTTCGGAAAATGAGCACTATCTACTGTTAAGGTAATCGTTAATAATTCCACCGGCTTGTTCTCCAGGGATGCCAGTTCCTGTAAAAATCTTCTCAAAATGATTTCTATATTATCGTTATTTTCCATTATTTATTATCTGATAATTAGTTAATTATAAATATAGTATAATAATACTAATATTTATTGTACATAAAGGATCTGTATTTCCTTTGTAGTGGAAAAGGCTCACACTATGGTAAGAATCTGACGGGATTGCGTAAAGTGTACAATTTCCTGCGCACAGGAATACCTGCAGTTATAACAGTGTGTGTAGGTTCCTTCATAAAAGACAAGGTTGGTGCTTATCTTTTAAAGATAACACTTATGTGTTACAACTGCAAGTTGGATACGAAATAAGTTATTGCTGATTATTCTTCTTCTGCGGCTTTAATACCGGTTTGGGTAAAGGTGAGCTTACGTTGCTTATACAGGCTGCCGATGGTCATTTTGAAGGTTTTTTTGCTCATACCAAAGAACGCCTGGATCTCTTCCGGAGAAGATTTATCATGGTATGGCAGGTAGCCATTGTTTTCCTGCAGCAATCTTAATATTTTTTCGCCTTCATCTTCCACACGGTTAAATCCGGGTTTACCGATGATGACATCAATCTTATCTTCTTTAATCTGCCTGATAAAACCTTTCAGTTTATCGCCAATATCTATACTGCGGAAAAGCTCGTTATGGTGGAGGATACCTGTATGCTGGTTATTAATGATCACTGCATAACCTATATCAGTGCGGCGATATACAATCATATCTACCTGGTCCATTTCTTTCACTGTCAGGTTTTCATTGCTCAGAAAACTATCCAGTTTTTCTGTAGCAGCAATGCGGCCTGTCATTTCATCGATATATATTTTTACGAGGTATTCCTGTCCGGGTGCCATGCGGGTCAGCTGTTGGGACTGTGCCACAAACAAATCCTTCATCAGGCCCCAGTCCAGAAAGGCACCCTGCGGGGTTACACTTACGGCTTTGAGGAGAACAATATCCCCCACAATGCCAAAGGGACGTTGGGTGGTGGCAATGAGGCGATTTTCTGAATCATGATACAGGAATACTTCCAGCTCATCACCCACACGTGTACCTGCCGGTACAAACCTTGTCGGAAGCAGGATTTCCTGATCTATTCCTTCAAGATACACACCAAAATCAGCTTCTTTTTTTACCCTTAAGAGGTTATATGCACCCACATTTATCATAAAAATCAATTAATTCTCAGGGTGCAAGTTACTTATAGATTGCCGGATTGTTGGAATCATATTCTGCTTACTTTTGCAAACATCAGGTATTTACCAGGTGTACTGTACGCTATAAATGGCTGATCTAAACCAACCAAACCATTCTTATGACGATTTTATCATTCACCCTGATCCTCCTCTGCGGGGCCTTCCTGGCGGGCCTACTGGGATCGCTGACCGGTTTGGGAGGCGGCGTTGTGATCATTCCCCTGCTAACCCTTGTATTTCATGTGGACATTCGTTATGCTATTGGTACCGCATTGGTAGCCTCTATAGCTACTTCTTCCGGCTCTGCATCTGCTTACGTAAAAGAAGGGATTACGAACATCCGGCTGGGCATGTTCCTGGAAATTGCCACCACTACCGGGGCTGTGGTGGGCGCGGTGATAGCCGTATACCTGCCCACTAACGTTGTGGCCATCATCTTTGGCTGTGTACTTATTTTTTCTGCACTGATGTCTTTCCGGAAAAAAATGGAATATGCTACAGATGTAGATTCCAGTAAGCTGGCGCGGCAACTGCGGCTCAACAGTGCTTATCCGGTTAACGGAGATATAGTTAACTACAAAGTACATCACGTACCGGGTGGTTATTTTATGATGATGTTTGCCGGCGTAATGTCTGGTTTGCTGGGCATTGGCTCGGGCGCATTAAAGGTGCTGGCGATGGATAATATCATGCGTATTCCGTTTAAAGTATCTACCACTACCAGTAATTTCATGATCGGCGTTACTGCCGCGGCCAGTGCAGTGGTGTATCTCCAACGCGGGTATATCTCTCCCGGCTTATGTATGCCGGTGGTATTAGGTGTACTGGCAGGTGCTTTTGGCGGTTCCAAACTGCTGGTACGCGCCAATGTAAAATGGTTACGTATAGTCTTTAGCGTAGTAATAACTTTTCTCGCGCTGCAGATGATCTATAATGGTTGTACCGGAAAATTATAAATGATGAAACAGTTCTTTTCAAAACATTTCCTGGCAGACAAAGATATCCAGCTGCTCATCGGTAAACAACTGCGTTTAGGTGTGATTACCTCCAGCTTAGTAGTGCTTATAGGAGGAATTATCTACCTCAGTCGTCATGGTCACGAACTGCCGTCTTATAAAGAATTTACAGGTGTGCGGGAGGGGTTGAATAATCTGCCGGGCATCTGGCAGGGTGTACTCGATAACAAAGGCATGAATATTATTCAACTCGGCGTTGTATTATTAATTGCTACTCCCATTATTCGTATAGCCTTCTCCGTAGTTGCATTCCTGATAGAGAAAGATTACCTGTATGTGGTCATCACCCTGATAGTATTGGGGGTTATTATGTTTAGTATGCTGGGAGGACTGGCTGGATAGATTGTCTTTCCCAGTATAATCAGTCTAATCCTGTGAAAGACATTTTGATATATCCTTTCCCGTTAGCCGCAATGCCAGCTGCGCTTCAAATAATGAAACGGGTAATACTGCCTGTCCCTGTAGTTGATTAATGCCTGCGTTTTCTATTTCTACAGCTTTGTCAGATTGGAAACCTGCCAGTATAGGTGATGCAATAGTGTAATTACGTCTGCGTGCTGTATCCCAGAAATTATAATGTTGCTCTTTTTCTGAACTATGTTGAAAGTTCCAGAGCACCAGTTGTTTGCCATGATGCGGGTGGCCAGGTTCCGGGCCACCCAGGTTGTAAAATACACCGCCTTTAATATCATCGAAGAGGGTAGCATAAGGCTGCCCGGAATGACTATCGAAATTCTGATCAGTACCCAGATCACATTGTGTAATCACGGTGCCCGCAGCACTGTAACCTGTTCCGGGCCCGTGGTGCTGTGCTCCGTTGAAATGACATTGTTTTATTAACACGCCATAACCTGTTCTGGCATGTACGGAAGCGTGCCCTTTTTTACCTGTAAAGGTTACGTGCTGCACAGTTACCTGGTAGCCCGCGCGGATAAAAATGCCTTCATTCCAGTCGTGGAAAACACAATCGCTTATCCAGCTGTTTTTCACGTATTCCATGCCAACGGCTTCCCAGGCATAGTCATGAATTTCATTTTTATGATGCACAAATTCTTCCGGATAATTTTTCCAGTTGCTGCTGAATAAAATGCCGGTGATACCGCATTCCTGCAAGCAGTTGTAAGGCACCAGTTCAAAAGGTTTATCTGCCACCAGGTGAATATCCAGGTGCAAGGGATTGATAAATTGTACACGGTTACCATCTATCTTTTTAATGGTATGGATCTCGCTGATCTGCATACCACCGTCATCGCCAAAGAGCCTTGTCCATTGCGGTTTTAAAGATAGTGGTGCAAAATACCATTTCGTATAGGCTTCGCTGTGATGTTTAATGATGACGTCATCCCCCGCGCGCAATTTGCTGGCATCTGCTACTTCTACCCAAAAGGTTTCGCGGGGGGCATCTTTAGTTATATAGGTTAAACGGGGTTGCTTATCTTCATTAGGTTTAAAAAGAATTTGTCTGTCGTTGATGCGTTTTTTATCCTGGTAAATTTCTGTACCACCTTTACCGCTGCCACTGCCTTGCAGGATAATGTTACTGGCAGCAATCCGGATTTGTTTTTTATTATCTTCATCAGCAGCCAGCAAAAATTTGCCGGGCGGGAAAAAAACAATACCACCACCGGGATTGGCCGAAGCCGCATCTACTGTACGTTGTATGGCTTCATCATCATACTGCTCATCGTTTGGGATGGCACCATATTGTGTTACATCAAATTTCTTTTTGCTGCTGATATCAGGGAGCGATTGTTCTGAAAAATGATAACCTGCATAAGAGAAATCTGGTAGTACCGGAATGGTATTGTTCTTTTTTGCAGTAACAAAATCTTCCCATAATGGTGCTGTTACCGGCAGTTTATCTATCACATGTTCTTTTTCACCCGTATACGCGAAAAAACCTGTCAGCAACAGGCAGATCGAAAAAAGTAATTTTGTGTAGATCATAACCTGTTTTGATAGAGACGGGTGACAACGATATCTCATCATTTGTCACCCGTTATTTTTTTATAGAATACCTGCTGCTTCAATTTTAATAACAGTAGTAATTGCATCCGGTGCCTGGGCTGGAACATTGATGACCAGGCCATCCTGTCCGGGAGTGGTAGTTAATGTTTTACCGCCGGCCAGTAATTGGGCATTGTTTACTTTGTTTTTTAAACCTGGTACCAACAGTTTCCCATCTGTGGGCCAGTTGAATACATGCAGATATAAAGTGGTAGTGTTGCCGTTTACTTTTTTAGTGCAGCGGCCCCATGGCAAGGCGGGGAGCGGACTTCCCTGTGTAGCGTAAATAGCTTCACCATTTACTTTCATCCATTTGCCGATACCTTTGAGTCCTTCTATGCTGCCCTGTGGAAATTGACCAGTGGCATCGGGACCTACATTCAGCAGATAGTTACCGTTTTTGGAGGCGATGTCTACGAGGTTATGGATAAGTGTTTCTGTGCTTTTCCATTTCTGATCGTAGCTTTTATAACCCCAGGTACCGTTCATTGTCATGCAGGTTTCCCAGTCGCGGCCATCCAGTTCTGACTGACCCGGAATTTTTTGTTCCGGTGTTTTATAATCGCCGGGGAAATCGGGACGTTTGAGACGATCGTTGGTAATGATGTCAGGCTGCAATGCCAGTACGTTCTGTAGCTTCTTTGCATACTCGTCTGTCATGTTGGTAGGTGTATCCCACCAGAGTACTGCTACATCGCCGTAGTTGGTGAGCAGTTCTTTTACCTGTGGTACTGCTACTTTATCAATGTATTCAGACATAGTAGCAGTGGTTTGAGCCGGGTCCCAATGGCCGGTATTAGCCTGTGTATAAGCATCTATTTTAGCAGAATCCGGATTAGGCCAGCCTTCAGTAGCTATTTTGCGTGCAGCTGCACCGCCGGGGTTGTTCCAGTCCTGCGCCTGAGAATAGTAGAAGCCCAGTTTGATACCATATTTTTTGCAGGCTGCTGCCAGTGGGGCAAGTATATCTTTACCATATGGTGTAGCGTCCACTATATTCCATTTGCTGGCGGCGGATTTAAACATGGCAAATCCATCATGGTGTTTGGCAGTGATCACGATATATTTCATGCCTGCATCTTTGGCTGTTTTCACCCATGCATCTGCATCATATTTAACGGGATTAAATTGTTTGGCAAACTGCTGGTATTCCCCTACGGGTATTTTAGCGCGGTTCATGATCCATTCGCCGCCGCGGCCTACCTGCTGGCCTTTATAATTACCTGCGAGTACAGCATAGTCGCCCCAGTGGATAAACATACCGAAGCGCGCCTCCCGCCACCATTTCATATGCTGATCAAGTGCTGAGGAGGTTTGTGCGGAAATAGTTTGCGCTGTGCAGACGAGCGTAAACAGAAATAAGGCCAGTTTTTTCATGCAGTGGAAGTTGATAGTTTGATAATTTATTGAATTTAGTTCGTGTTGTAACCTACAGTTATGCAAATGATTTCATTATTGATAGATGCTGTCAGTATAATATCGGAGATATATTGAATGTTATATTAAGTGTTTTATTGCAATCGTTTGCATAACTTTTGTAAAAAATAAGCGCGATGCGCTGCTGTGTTTTTCAAAACGTGCTGATAATCAATTGCCAGTGTTTTTGATGCGCTGGTGGGAATTGATAATACTAATATCCGTAAAAGATAGACTTAAAAATGATTTGATTTTACCTGATGATTATGTTTTTTTCGCATTATCTGTTTATCGTGTAAACGTTTACCATTTTAGGTGTGCAGATATTATCTTGCATTTATCTACAAAGATCAAAACGGATATAAGTATGGTGAACATGAAACTCGGGCTGACACTGCTGATAGGTATCAGTCTGGCTGGCACGGCACAGGCGCAAAAGAAAAGCGCGCCACAGCGTCCTAATATTGTACTCATTTACGCAGATGACCTGGGCTATGGCGATATCAGCTGCAATGGCGCTACAAAAATACACACACCTAATATCGACCGGCTGGCATCACAGGGCATCCGGTTTACCAACGCACATGCTTCTTCTGCTACGTGTACCCCTTCCCGTTATTCTATCCTCACCGGGCAATATGCCTGGCGTAAAAAGGGCACCGGTATTGCCCCCGGCAATGCGTCCCTGATCATTGATACAGCCCGTACTACCTTACCATCTATATTACAGCGCGCTGGTTATATCACCGGTGCAGTAGGCAAATGGCACCTGGGCATAGGAAATGAAAAAGGCCCGGACTGGAACGGCGAGCTGAAGCCTGGCCCGCTGGAAATAGGATTTAACTACTGCTGGATCATGCCGGCTACAGCCGACAGGGTACCTTGTGTATACGTGGAAAACCACCGCGTGGCCAACCTGGACCCCAATGATCCTATTAAAGTAAGCTATACGGCGCCTATAGGCAACGAGCCTACCGGGAAGAACAATCCGGAGCTATTGGTGATGAAATCTTCACAAGGTCATAATAACGCCATTGTAAATGGTATTGGCCGCATTGGTTTTATGCAGGGCGGCAAATCGGCTTTGTGGAAAGATGATCTGATTGCTGCCACGCTAACGGATAAGGCTCAACGTTTTATTATTGAGCACCGCCAGCAACCATTCTTCCTCTACTTTGCTACCCATGATATCCACGTACCACGTGTGCCAGGCGCCAACTTCGTCGGTAAAAGCGGATTGGGTGTACGCGGAGATGCTATCCTGCAGCTGGATTGGACGGTAGGACAAATCATGCATACGCTGGATAGCCTACACCTCACAGATAATACGATCCTTATTGTAAGCAGTGATAATGGTCCTGTAATAGACGATGGTTATGCAGATCAGGCAGTGGAGTTGCTCAATGGACATACGCCTTCCGGCCCGCTTCGTGGCGGTAAGTACAGCAATTTTGATGCAGGTACCCGCGTGCCGCTCATTATCCGCTGGCCTGGAAAGGTCAAAACAGGCACTTCGGCTGCCCTGGTAAGTCAACTGGACTTCCTGGCCACATTTGGGGCTTTAACAGGGCAGCAACCAGGCATTAACGATGGTCCGGATAGCTTTGATATGCTGGCTGCCTTCACCGGTAAAGACAAAAAAGGTCGTGAAACAGTTGTTGAATACGCAGGTTCCCTGGGTATTATCAAAGGCAACTGGAAATATATTGAACCCGGTAATGGTGAGCGTTACGACAAGGCAGTAAACATTGAATTGGGAAATGATCCGGCACCGCAATTATATGATCTCAATAAAGACCTGGGAGAAAAAAACAATGTGGCTGTACAACATCCGGAAATAGTGAAAGACCTTGCTGCGAGGCTGAAAGCCCTGAAAGACGCAGGCAGGAGTAAATAACATTCAGCTGTTAAAACGATTGAAGCGAAGACGAAAGCGGGTATTATCCGCTCTGGTCTTCGCTTCAGTCATTTTATACTTCAAATATTTTAAGCCATTTCCATTTCCCGTAATTCCAATACACTTGTTGTCCATAACCGCAACTCATCACAGAGCGCAGGATTATTGAGCAGTGACTGGCCATAGGAAGGAATCATTTTTTTCAGTTTGATCTGCCATGCTTCAGTTTCCACTTCTTCTTTGAAGCAGCGTTTCAGCAGGTTGAGCATGATGGAAACCGCTGTGGAAGCGCCCGGAGAAGCACCCAGCAGGGCAGCGATAGAACCGTCTGCTGCACTTACTACTTCTGTACCGAATTCCAGGATACCACCATGTTCAGGATCTTTTTTGATTACCTGTACACGCTGACCGGCAATTTCCAGTTCCCAGTCTTCCATTTTAGCTTCAGGAAAATATTCACGTAAAGCATCCATTCTGTCTTCCGGCTTCTGTCTTACCTGTGCAATCAGGTATTTGGTCAGCGGAATATTATCCAGGCCGGCAGACACCATCGGGTGAATGTTATTGGCTTTGATAGATAAAGGCAGATCGAAGATGGAGCCGTTTTTCAGGAATTTAGTGGAGAAACCTGCATAGGGGCCAAACAGCAATGCTTTTTGTCCGTCTATCATGCGGGCGTCCAGGTGCGGCACCGACATAGGAGGCGCGCCTACAGAGGCTTTGCCATATACCTTTGCCTGGTGTTGCGCAATTATTTCCGGATTATTGCAACGCAGCCATTGTCCGCTTACCGGGAAACCGCCGAAACCTTTTCCTTCCGGAATATCGGATTTTTCCAGCAGGGGCAGAGATCCGCCACCAGCGCCAATGAATACGAATTTTGTTTTGATGAGTTGTTTTTCGCGGGTATCGCGGTTCTTTACTTTGATCAGCCAGCTGCCGTCTTCAGCCTTTTTGAGGTCGCGTACATCATGGTTGAAATGCAAGCTAATGCCATCCAATTTTTCCAGGTGATTGAACAATGCGCGGCTTAAAGCCCCAAAGTTTACATCTGTACCTAATTCCATGTGCGTAGCGGCAACCTTCTGTGTAGTATCGCGGCCATCCATTACCAGCGGCATCCAGGACCTCAGTTGTTCCTGGTCCTCAGAATACTCCATGCTTTTAAAAAGATGACACTGCTGCAACGCTTTGTATCTTTTTTTCAGATAATCTACATTCTCTTCTCCCCAAACAAAACTCATATGAGGAATGCTCTGTATAAACTTGTGTGGATTGGAAATGATGTTGTTTTCTACCAGGTACGACCAGAACTGCCGGGACACTTCAAATTGCTCTGCAATGTTCACTGCTTTCTTGATATCTACTGATCCGTCCTGCTTTTGTGGTGTGTAATTCAACTCACAAAATGCGGAGTGACCGGTGCCTGCATTGTTCCATGCGTCGGAACTCTCTGCGGCAGCCACATCCAGTCGTTCAAAAATCGCAATGGTTAACTCAGGTTCCAGCTCTTTCAGGAGCATTCCCAGTGTGGCGCTCATGATGCCGGCGCCGATTAAAACCACATCCGGACCTGTTTCAGCCGTACTCTTGCTTCTAAACATAACCCCATTTTTATTCGAGGTGCAAAGTTACAATCAAAACATTTACGCGTGAGAATAAATTGAAGGTTTAGGGCACAATTAACAATCTCATTACAATTCTTTCAGAATGGATTGAAAGTTTTGAAGTCATGATAAGTAATTGTTATGTATGGAGACCTTCGGTCTTTGTCTTTTCTTTACCATGATTAGACTGATTAAGATGATTATGCTGATTATATTTTGATTATGTAAGATTTAAAAGATTAGCGAAGATCTAAGCGGGTATTTGTCTGAACCAGGATTTAACGGATTGAATGGATTACCCTGATGGATGCCGAAGATCATAGCGGAGATATTCGCATATATCTTCCAGATAAAACAATATAACATCCATCAGGGTAATCCATTCAATCCGTTAAATCCTGGTTCAGACAATATCCGCTGAGATCTTCGCTAATCTTTTTAAATCAAAAAAATAAAATACCCGCTTAGATCTTCGCCAATCTTTTAAATCTTACATAATCAAAATATAATCAGCATAATCATCTTAATCAGTTTAATCATGGTAAAGAAAAGACAAGGGCCGAAGGCCCTCCCTCTCCAAACAGGGAGAACGACTTTTTGCCAAAGCTTAACAATTTTATAGATACATTCGGGGTTCTAAATGGAATAATCATGCTGGAGGAAATTGAAAAAGAATATGAATTTACCTATCCATCTCTCTATAAACAATTATACAAAGATGGAATGCTTAACTGGGGCGAGTTTGGAGAGGATTGGCTAAACGATGTATATCCCGGAATTAAATCTGCACCACCATTATTATTATACGCCAATGACCTGGAAATATTGAATCTGGCAACGGTAGAGGAAGAGATGGAGGAAGGTTTGCTGTTTGCGGATCCGGTACATCAGTTTGTACCATTTGCGCAAAGTGGTGCCGGCGACTGGTATGCGTTTTATTATAATTTGCAGAACGGGGATGATGTGCCTATTGTACAGGTGTTTCATGATGTAAATGAAGCTTGTATTCTCGCTAAAAATTTACAGGATTTTATTTTTCTACAGATGCTGGAAGCGGTTACAGACCTGGATCCTCAACACCCTGCACTGATCATGCATGGTGATATGAAAGAGAATTGCCGCAATTTCCTACGCACGCATGCACCTTATATAACACCACATCAGGCAAATATTGTGGCTGCTGTATATGACTTTGGCAGGTTAACCAATGTAGCTTTGCACGAAATAGTGGAAAAGGAAATGAATTTTGAATGGCTGGATAGTAGTTTCCCTTATCAGACAAGGGATAAGATATAGATCATGGTTCAAGGATTGAATGAATTGCCCTGATGTATATAGGGTAATTCATTCAATCCTTGAATCCTTGTTAGTCTTTATAGAAATCGATCAGTGATCCGAAATACTGGTCATTCCAGCCATCCACGATGTCATCATAAGCTTCATCCGGGATGTTGGTATGCTTTAATTCCACATCTGTACCTTTGGGAGAAGGATGCAGTTTTATGGTAACAATTGAAGGATTTTCTTCTTCATCTTCCCCGAAATACCATTGCTGGACAATTTTCTTGTCCTGCTCAAATTCCAGATTTTTCCCTACAATGCTTTCTTCCCATAAAGCGAATTCTGAACCTGGTTCAGTAGACATTTCCGCTACTTCGCCCGTCCATAGCTGAATGGTGGCCGGATTGGTGAGTGCGGCGTATACTTCTTCAGGTGCTGCAGAGAGTATATAATGCTTTTTGTAATCTTTCATGGTTTCAAAGCTACTGAATTGATGAATTATTATTTACTTTTCTATAAAATTTGGTCTTATGCAATTAACCAAACTGATCCCGAATGTTTTTTATTCGGATATGAAAGTGGGTTTGCAGCTTTTTGTGGACACACTGGGTTTCGAGGTGGCATATCGCGATGACAGCGGAGAGCAGCCGTTTTGTATTATCAAGCGGGATACGCTCGTGATTCATTTGATTGAGAGCCATGAGTGGGCCATTAAAGACAGGCCCGAATTAAGATTGGAAACAGATGATATTGAGGCGGTACATGCGCTGGTAAAAGGTAGCCACCCGGAACTGTTGCATCCCAATGCACCGGAGATCCATCTGCAACCATGGGGGTCGCTGGAATTTGCGCTAAAAGATACAGAAGATGTTTGCGTGGTGGTGCAGCAACCTGCATAAAAATGGGACTACTGTTCATTTTCGGGCATTGTCCGTTCATATCTGAACAAATATAAGGTGTTGCCGCCCGGGAACGCTACGCCCTGCGCTATATGCAACTATGGCAGTCTTATTGTGTCATTGGGGAACGGTCACCTAAAATGCCACAGTCATGCTAAAAAATTACTTAAAGGTCGCATTCAGAAATCTCCTGAAAAATAAAGGTATTTCCTTTATCAACGTTTTCGGTCTGTCTATGGGCATGGCAGTAACAATGTTGATTGGCTTATGGATATGGAGTGAATTATCGTTTGATAAATACCACCAAAATTATGATCGCATAGCAACTGTATGGCAGCGGCAATCCCTTGGCAACCAGGCCAGCGCATTTAATGCAATGCCAATCCCGCTGGCAGCGGAATTACGGGCTTCTTATCCCGATGATTTTAAACAGGTAGTGATTGTAACAGGAGGGCAGCACACCATTGCTGCCGGAGAGAAAAAATTTACCAAATCAGGCTGTTTCATGGAACCCGGCGGACCTGACCTGCTCTCTTTAAAAATGCTGAAAGGCAGCCGCACCGGATTAAAAGAACCATCATCCGTTTTGTTGTCCGCCTCTCTGGCTACATCTCTCTTCGGTGATAAAGACCCGATGGATCAGTTCGTGAAACTGGATAATAACAATAAGCTAACGGTGAAAGTAACTGGTGTGTATGAAGACTTACCCAATAATACTACTTTAAGTACCATGGCTTACATAGCGCCATGGGAGCTGTTTGTATCATCCTGGGACTGGGTGAAGAATATAAAAGATATATGGGACGCCAACGCTATGCATATATATGTACAGCTTGCGGACAACACCGATTTTAATAAAGTTTCGCAAAAAATAAAAGACGTTAAAGCCCGTCATTCCCATGATGCATCAGGTGTTAAAACAGCACTCTTTCTGCACCCCATGAACAAATGGCATTTGTATTCTTCTTTTGTGAACGGCGTGAATGTAGGTGGCCAAATTCAATATGTGCGCCTGTTTGGTCTAATAGGCATTTTTGTATTGTTGCTGGCATGCATCAATTTCATGAACCTGAGTACTGCCCGTTCAGAAAAACGCGCCAAAGAAGTGGGCATCCGTAAGGCAATAGGATCTGTAAGAAGTCAGCTTATCTGGCAGTTTTTGAGTGAATCTATATTGGTCGCAGTTTTCTCTTTTGTGCTTTCCCTGTTATTGGTGATACTGATATTACCATGGTTTAATAAAGTAGCGGATAAAGATATCCATGTGCTGTGGACCAGTGGCTGGTTCTGGCTGGCAGGAATTGGTTTCAGCCTTTTTACCGGTTTTATTGCAGGCAGTTACCCGGCCCTTTACCTGTCATCTTTCCAGCCGTTGAAAGTATTGAAAGGAACCTTTAAGGCAGGCCGTTTTGCTGCTGTTCCCCGCAAAGCATTGATAGTAGTACAGTTTAGCGTTTCTATATTATTAATTATTGGTACTGTTATCGTGTATCGCCAGATTCAGTTTGCTAAAGACCGCCCGGTAGGATATACGCGCGAAGGATTACTGGCTATACAAATGACCACACCCGAAATATATCAGAATTATAATCCTATACAAAATGAATTGATGAGCACTGGCACCATCACTGCAATGGCAGAATCACAAGGGCCACTGACAGATATCTGGAGCGACGAAAGTGGTTTTGAATGGCAGGGAAAAGTGGCTGATCAGCAGGAAAGCTTTGCCACCATTGGCGGCAAATTTGGATATGGGAAAACAATTGGCTGGCACTTTAAGGCAGGACGCGATTTTTCGCAGGACTTCGCCACTGACTCAATGGGATTAATATTGAATGAGGCATCAGTGAAATACATGGGACTAAAAAATCCTGTAGGTGAAACTATCAAATGGAACGGGCAAAGCTATCATGTATTGGGGGTAGTAGAAAACATGATCATGACTTCTCCCTACGAACCAGTACAGCAGGCTATTTATTACCTCCTGAAAGAACCGGGTAATTTTATAAATCTTAGAATTAACCCGAATATTAGTACCAGCAAGGCTTTGGTAACCATTGGGGCTGTATTCCAAAAATATAATCCGGGTGCTCCGTTTGAATATAAATTTATTGACCAGGAGTATGCAAAAAAATTCAGTGAGGAAGAACGTATTGGTAAACTGGCTACCTTCTTTGCTATCCTGGCTATCCTGATCAGTTGTTTGGGATTGTTTGGCCTGGCCTCTTTTTTAGCGGAACAACGCACCAAGGAAATTGGTATCCGCAAAGTAATGGGCGCCTCCGTATTTCAGCTGTGGCAAATGTTGTCTAAAGATTTTGTGGTATTGGTAAGTATCTCCTGTTGTATTGCTGTCCCCGTAGCATGGTATTTCCTGGCTAACTGGCTGCAACGATATAACTATCATACCACCATTGTATGGGAAATTTTTGCAGTAGTTGGTGCAGGCGCATTGTTGATAGCATTGCTCACAGTTAGTTACCAGGCTATCAAAGCGGCTATGGCTAATCCTGTGAAAAGCCTGCGTGCAGAATAAAACGTTTCCAGAAAGTATTTTCATGGACTATTAAACAAAAAGGTATTTTTACTGTCATAATATCCTGTGACTTTGAGGTAAGTGTTTGAATACTCTTCAATTAATATAATCATCACTCGTTTTTGAATGTAGATATAGAAAGAAGTTGTTTTTAAATTATTCGTTCTGAATGGTACGTATCTCATTGTCTGTTTTAATCACTTGTACAGGTGTTTTACTCGGTGCCTGCCATAGTAAAAAAGCACCCGTTGTTAAACAGGATGCCACTGTAGTTGTAGATGTAGTTGTTGTTTCCCAACAGTCTATTTCCAATATTATAGAAGCCAATGGTACAGTAGTTTCCAACGAGTCTGTGCAGCTGCATCCCGAAGCCAGTGGCCGTATCGTATACCTGAATGTACCTGAAGGCGTTTTTGTTAACCAGGGCACTGTTATCGCCCGTATCAATGATGCCGATCTGCAGGCGCAACTCAGCAAATCAAAAGTACAACTGGAGCTCGCCATCAAGACAGAAGCCCGTTTGAAAAAATTGCTGGCCATCAATGGTATTAACCAGTCGGATTACGACAGCGCGCTAAGTCAGTTACAAAGTATACAAACAGATATTGCCTATTACCAGGCATTGATAGATAAAACAGTGGTGAAAGCTCCTTTCTCCGGTACTATTGGTCTGCGCCTGGTTAGTATAGGCGCTTACGTTACCCCGGCAGATGTAATTGCCTCTATTCAGCAACTCAATACACTAAAGATAGATTTTACACTACCGGAAGAATACAGTCCGTTGGTGCGCAAGGGTAGTACAGTATCTGTGGAAAAAGACGCTGCCGATACTGCCAGACAACGTGCAGTAGTAATAGCAGTAGAACCACAGGCCAATACGGTTACCCGGAACATCAAAGTGAGGGCCATGTTGCCGGCTACACAAGCCCATCCCGGTAGTTTTGTAAAAGTATATGTAGATGCAGGTCAAAATAAGCACGCTATCATGGTGCCCAGCAATGTATTGATTCCTAACGACCGGCGCAACCAGGTAGTTGTAATAAAAAATGGTAAAGCCAGTTTTATAAGTGTGGAAACCGGTGTAAGACAAGCGACGAATGTGGAAATTACCCAGGGATTAAATCCCGGAGATACTGTTGTGGTAACAGGCGTATTGTTTGCAAAACCTAATGGCCCGATGAAGATAAGAAGTGTAAAGCAGCTATCGGATCTGAAATAGATCGTATCGCATGAATATATCTGAGTTGTCGCTTAAACGGCCGGTACTGGCAACAGTCATGAATCTGGCATTGATCCTTTTCGGTTTGGTAGGATATACCTTCCTGGCCGTGAGGGATTACCCTGCTATTGATCCGCCTGTGATTACCGTTACCACTGCATATACCGGCGCCAACGCAGATATCATTGAAAGCCAGATCACCGAACCGCTGGAAAAACAGATCAATGGAGTACCTGGCATCCGTACTATTACCTCTTCCAGTTCATTAGGCAGCAGCAGTATATCAGTAGAATTTAATCTGGGTATTGACCTGGAAGCCGCTGCCAGCGATGTACGGGATAAGGTAAGTCAGGCTACCCGCAATTTGCCGCAGGATATTGATGCACCACCCGTAGTAACAAAGGCAGATGCAAGTGCAGATTTTATTGTGATTATGGCGGTACAGAGTCGTACCAAAAGTCTCATGCAACTGAGTGATTACGCTGAAAATGTATTGCAGCAACAGTTTCAGACAATCAACAATGTAAGCGCTATCACTATTCTCGGGCAAAAACGTTACGCGATGCGTTTATGGTTTAACCCCGATAAAATGAGCATGCATAATGTTGATTTTACAGATATCCGCACTTCTCTTCAAACTGAAAATGTTGATTTGCCACCCGGTAAAATCTATGGTAATAATACGGAGTTAACTATCCGTACCCTGGGCCGGTTAACAACCGAAAAACAATTCCGTGATCTGATCATCCGGGAAGACAGTACCGGTATTGTACGTCTGTCTGATGTTGCCCGCGTGGAACTAGGCCCGGAGATCTATGAACAAAGCTGGAAATACAACGGCGTAAACGCTGTAGGCATTGCCCTCATTCCGCAACCCAGTGCCAACAATATCCAGATTGCAGATGATTTTAATAAACGTTTACAGGAAATTGAAAAATCAAATAAAGAAGATATACAGTTTCATGTGTTGATAGATAATACCCGCAACATCCGCCTGTCGCTGAAAGAAGTACAGGAAACATTGATGATAGCCTTCGGACTGGTAGTACTGGTGATTTTTCTTTTCTTCCGCAACTGGCTTATCGCCTTACGGCCATTGATTGACATTCCTATTTCCCTGACAGCTACTTTTTTTGTGATGTATGTAGCCGGATTTACTATCAACATATTAACCTTACTGGGTATTGTGTTGGCTACCGGGTTGGTGGTGGATGATGGAATTGTGGTAACGGAAAATATTTTCCGTAAACTGGAAGAAGGCATGCCTATCCACAAAGCTGCACTGGAAGGTAGTAAGGAGATATTTTTTGCTGTTATCTCTACCTCTGTTACACTGGCCGTTGTGTTTTTACCAGTGATATTTTTACAGGGATTTGTGGGCCGTTTGTTTCGGGAGTTCGGCGTAGTGCTGGCTTCAGCGGTATTAATATCTGCCTTTGTATCGCTCACTATTACACCGGTACTAAACGTAGTACTGAACAGAAAAAATGCACAACATGGCTGGTTTTACGTGAAAACAGAACCCTTTTTTGTTGGCATGGAAAGCGGTTATAAACGTTTGCTGGAAAGTTTTATGGAGATAAGATGGGTGGCATGGCTGATCATCGCTATTTGCGGTGTATTGATCGGCTTAACGATGTTGAACCTGAAAAGTGAAATTGCGCCGCTGGAAGACAGGAATAATATTCGTTTTACTGTGACTGCTGCGGAAGGTACCAGTTTTGGTTATATGCAAAACTATACCGACAGGGTAGCTGCTTATCTGTATGATTCTGTACCTGAAAGAGATTTTGTTTTCTGCAGAACGCCCAGTGGATCGGGAGGCGCTGTAAACGTGGCCCAGCCCAGGATTGGTTTAATTGATCCTTCCCTGCGCAGCCGCACACAAAATGATATTGCCAATGACCTGCAAAAGAAATTAACCAACTTTAACGATGGAAGAGTGTTTGCTATCCAGGAACAAACCATTTCAGTAGGTTCCGGATCAAAATCTTCCGCACCGGTGCAGTTTGTATTGCAAACCCTTGACCTGAGTAAGTTGAAAGCGGCTATTCCAAAATTTTTGGAAGAAGCACGGGGCGACAAAACATTTTCCAACGTAGATGTAGATTTAAAATTTAATAAGCCTGAAGTACAATTATCTGTAGACAGAACAAAGGCAAAAGACCTGGGACTCTCTACTGCCGATGTGATAGGTGCCGCACAGTCGGCCTTTAGCGGCGGCAGGCTGGCTTATTTTATCATGAATGGATATCAGTACCAGGTAATCGGGCAGGTGGAAAGAGTGGATAGGAGCACACCTGCGGATATCGACAAACTATATGTAAGAAGTAAGAGCGGTAACAGTATTCCCCTGGATGCTGTGGTCCACCTGCAGCCCAGCAGTAGCCCGGCTATTCTTTATCATTACAACAGGTATAAGTCTGCCACTATTTCTGCAGCATTGGCACCGGGTAATACAATTGGTGACGGTATTAAATCCATGCAAAAAATAGCCACAAGTGTACTGGATCCTACCTTCCATACGTCGCTGGCTGGTTCTTCCAGAGATTATGCAGAAAGTTCTTCCAATACGGCTTTTGCTTTTGGCCTGGCACTTATTTTAATTTACCTCATTCTGGCTGCGCAGTTTGAGAGCTTTATTGACCCGCTCACTATTATGTTCACCGTGCCGCTGGCGTTGGCTGGTGCATTACTGAGCCTGTGGGCATTTGGTCAGACATTAAATATTTTTTCAGAGATAGGTATGATTATGCTGATTGGGCTGGTGACTAAAAACGGTATTTTAATTGTGGAATTTACCAATCAGAAAAGAGAACAGGGGATGGCTAAAAGGGAGGCAGTGATAGAAGCAGCAGCGCAGCGTTTACGGCCTATCTTAATGACCAGTTTTGCTACATCCCTGGGTGCATTGCCTATTGCATTGAGTTTGGGCGCTGCGGCTACCAGTCGCGTTCCACTAGGTATTGTAGTTGTTGGCGGTATTTTATTTTCTTTGATATTAACACTATTGGTGATACCTGCAGTATATACTTTCATTTCGGGTAAGCATAAAGCAGTACCTGCAACCGTGACAGATTAACTGCAACTATTTTAGTTATGATCATAAAAAATTTACGATATAGCCTTGTTTTGCTGTTGCTGCCTGTACCGGGGATAGCGCAACAAAAACTGGACCTGCAACAGGCCATTAATATTGCGTTGAAAAACAGCCTGGATCTGCAGATGGTGAAGAATGACCTGCAGGCCAGTACCATCAATAATAACTACGGTGTAGCTGGTGGCCTCCCGCTGATACAGGCTACCGGCACTGATAATGCGCAGAACATTAACGTAAATCAAAAGTTGAGTAGCGGTACTGTTATAAAGCGAAATGGTTCTTCCTCCAATACCTTAAATACCGGGTTGGGTGCCAGTGTACTGGTATATAACGGCCGTCGGATTGTGGCTAATAAAAAGCGGCTGGCTACCCTGGAGCAAATGAGCCGCACAGATCTGGACTCAATGATCATCAATGTAGTGGCTAATGTGCAGCTGACATACTACGATATTGTGCGTCAGCAAAGTTATGCTGCCACCCTGCAAAAATCAATTGATGTATCACAACAGAAACTGGATATTGTGAAAGCCAAAAGAGAGGTGGGTATGTCTAATGATGCGGATCTGTTTCAGGCGCAGGTAGATATTAATACACAGCAGCAGGCGTTGCAGTCGCAGTTGTTGGTTATTAGTCAGGATAAAACAGCCTTACTCCGCCTGCTTACGCTCAAAGCAGATTCCGTTATTCAGGTGAGCGATACTATTATTGTAGATACGAAATTAAACCTGGATACGGTGCTTAACTCGCTGCTGCTGCGTAATCCACGTATGCTGGCAGCCGATCTGCAAATAAAGGTGAATGAGTTAACAGAGCGGCAAACTGCTGCGCAGCGTTATCCTTCCCTCAGTGTAAATGCCGGATACGATTATAATCGCACAGAAGCTGGTGCGGGTAATGTGTTGTTTAACCAAAACAACGGACCATACGTTGGTGCGGGTTTAACCATTCCGATTTTTAACGGAACTATTTATAAGCGACAGCAACAGGTAGCCCGTATTGCTACTTACAACGCCAAAATTGAAAAGGATATTTTTACCCGAAACTACACTGCCAATACAGTAAAGTTGTGGCAGGCATATACCGTCAATCTGCAGCAGGTAACCACAGCGGTTAGTAACTATGACCTGTCTTATCGTTTGCTCAACCTGGTTTTACAGCGTTTTCAGTTAGGGCAGGCTACTATTATAGACGTTAAAACTGCCCAGCAAAGTTTTGAAAATTCCGGTTACCTGCTGGTAAATCTTACCTATGCTGCAAAGGCAGCAGAAATACAATTGAAGTCGCTGGCTAATTTGCTGGATTATTGAGCAATATATTCCTGATTAACGAGGCTCCGCCTTACAGATAAGTCTCCACAAGAAAAGCAGGTAGCTGCCATTTTAAGCCCTCCGGAAGTAATGAAATAAATCATAACAAGATAGAAATGAGCAGGTGAGCTGATTCTACGCCTGCAGGAACCCTTTTCTGAAAGAGGGGTGTTTTTATTTTTTGGTGTCTTGCGTTTTTTTGCCGAATTTCCTGTGCTTAAAAATGCAAATAGCCGAAAAGATGAATAAACAGGCTTGTCAACCATAGTAAAACGGAAATCATGCTAATCGCGCTCGAAACAATTTTGCAATTGCAGGAGTTGTGAATAGTAACATCCGCGAATGTTACCCCACCGCTGTAATCAACCAACAAAAAAAATCACGTTTAAAATTTTTTTATGAGAATGCTTCAATTTATGAGGATGGTAAGGGGTAGATCTTTTTTACTATTCCTGTTCATGACCTGCCTGGCAGCGACTGCCTTTGCGCAGGTAAAAGTAGCCGGTCGGGTAACAGATGATGGCGGCTCGCCACTACCCGGCATTACGGTGACCATCAGGAATACAAAACTGGGTACACAAACAGATGCTGATGGACATTATACTTTAAACGTAAATCTGCAACCTGGTAATTATACACTGGCTTATTCCGGTATTGGTTTTATATCAAGGGAAAGTGTGCTGGCGGTTAGCACCAGTGTTAGCACCTACACACAGGATATGCGGTTAGCTACCTCCGTATCTAAACTGGATGAAATAGTAGTAACCGGTACTTCAGAAGGAACTACCCGCAGACAATTAGGTAATTACATCAGTACAGTGAAAGCCGATGAGTTAAACAAGGGCGCTACCGGCAATGTACTGGCAGCACTACAGGGCAAGACAGCCGGCGCACAGATCTCACAAAATTCCGGTGACCCTGCTGGTGGCATCTCCGTAAAACTTCGTGGTATCAGCACCATCTCCGGCTCTACAGAACCGCTGTATATCATCGACGGGGTGATCATTGATAACTCCACCACCCGCGTTACCAACGCAGATCCCAGTTATGGCAGTGGTGCTAACGGAGATAATTTTGTAGGTAGCGTAGGACAAAGCCGTATGTCAGATATCAACCCGGCAGATATTGAAAGAATAGAAGTGCTGAACGGCGCTGCTGCTGCGGCTATTTACGGATCACGTGCCAATGCCGGTGTAGTACAGATCTTTACCAAAAGAGGCAGTGCAGGTGCTCCCGTGGTAAATTTCTCTACCAGTTTTTCTATGAATCAACTGCGTAAAAAACTGGATGTAAACCAGGCGCCTACTAAGTTTGGTGGCTCTCCGGATGATTCTACACAAAATATACTTACACCTAAAGTAACAAGTATTACGCCTGTAAAACGATATGATTACCAGGACGATATTTTCCGCACTGGTGTGGGTACTGATAATAATATTTCTGTGGCAGGAGGTAAAGACAAAACAAAGTATTACGCATCTGCCAGTTACCTTTATAATCAGGGCATCATCAGGAATACAGACTTCAGCCGTTACAGTTTTCGCCTGAACCTCGATCAGGAGCTGAACAAATGGATCAGTTTCACTGCAAGTCTGAACTACGTTTACAGCTCATCTAATGAAAAACCTGATGGCAACACGTTCTTCTCTCCCATGAACTCCGTTACTATCATCGGTAATTATTATGATATAAATCAACGGAACGCATTCGGTCAATTGATGAAAGTAGGTGAACGCGGACGTGTGAACCCGATATCTGTCATACAGGATTTTAAACAACAGCAACACGTAGGCAGAGTGATTGCAGGCGCCGGTATTAAGTTGCGGCCAATTAAAAACTTAACAGTGGATTACCGGCTGGGTATAGATAATTATAACCAGGATGGTACTACGTTTATGCCGGCCTACGCTTATAGCGTGAGCCAGGGCTTTTATGGCGGTGGTCCCACGCTTGATCCTGCACAGAATGGTTATGCCAGCGCCGGTAACAATACCTCTTTCATGATTAACCACGATCTGAATGCAACTTATAACTGGGATATCAACGATAAGTTTACTTCAGTTACACAGGTGGGTTATTCGCTGCAATACCAGCGTATGCATTATACACTGGAAGAAGGCAGAGGCTTGCCACCTTTTGTGCAAACGGCAGATAAAGCCACCACCATTATACCCGGTGCTGATCAGCGAACACAGTTATCTATTTCAGGAGAATTTATCCAACAGAATTTTAAATACCGCAATCAATTATTCCTTACAGGCGCCCTTCGTGTAGATGGCTCTTCTGTATTTGGAGCAAATGAAAGAAATCAGCTGTATACCAAGTTGAGCGGCAGTTATGTAATATCCGGAACAGATTTCTGGGAGAAATCCAGCGTAGCCAAATGGTGGAACCTGTTGAAGTTGCGTGCCGCTTATGGCGAATCCGGTAACCTTACCGGTATACCCGCTTACGGACGTTATAATACTTATAATGCCACTGCTTTTATTGGTGCTTCGGCATTTCAGTCGCCCGGCACCTATACCGACCCACATGTAAAACCTGAAAAGCAGAAAGAGCTGGAAATAGGTACAGATATGGCTTTCCTGGATAACCGTATAGGCTTATCCGTTAACTATTACCACAAACGTGTAGAAGACCTGTTGATCAGTCGCGCTATTGCGCCTACCAATGGTTACTCTTTTTACCTGAATAACATCGGTACGTTACAAAATACTGGTGTGGAAGTAGTGTTAAATCTAACACCTGTAAAGACAGCTAATTTCAACTGGGATCTTACCGCTATCTATAACCAGAACCATAATAAAGCAGTGAATATTGGTCAGTCGCTGATCCTGTACAACACGGTAGGAGGTGCGCCGGTAGGCATTGCCAACGGAGAACCTATTGGTTTCTTCTACGGTACTTTCTTTGCACGTGATGCCAATGGAAATATATTGAAAAACCCCGCCGGCATACCAGTTACAGAAGCAGGCATACAAACAGGGCCACTAACGTACACGACTCAACGTGATCCGGCAACGGGGCTTCCTCCTGCAAAAGGAGCTACTACCCTGAACAAAAAAATAGGCGACCCTAATCCTAAGTATACTGCTACGCTCACAAACGATTTCCGTTATAAAAAACTGGGGCTGCATATACAGATCGATGCCGTACAGGGCGTAGATGTATTTAACGCAGACTGGAGAACAAGACAAGGTGTGGATAACGGTAAAATTGCAGAGCAGGAAGACAGGGGACTGTTGCCCCGTGGTTTTATTGCAGGCAACTATAACATCCAGGAATGGAGAATCGATAACGGTTCTTTTGTAAAGCTACGTGAAGTAGCATTCAGTTACAATGTAGGTAAGCTGAAAGGTTTAAGTGATCTCACGATCAGCCTGGGTGGCAGAAATCTTATTTCATGGGATAACTACAAAGGATATGATCCTGAAATAAATGCTGCCGGACAAAGTTCTGTATTACGTGGAATTGATTTTGGAGCAGTACCTATACCGAGAACTTATAACCTGGCTTTGCGTGCAAAATTTTAAATCTTCAAAAAAAAAAGATCATGAAACGATATATTCCATCATACAAATATTGCCTGCTGGTAGCCACGTTACTGATAACCGGCGCTGCATGCAAAAAAGATTATCCGGATCCTTCAGGCCCCTCGTCAGAACAGGCTTACAGCTCACCTACCGCATTGGCTAATGTAGCTGTTGGCTTACAAGCCTGGTATGCCCGCGACAGGGTAGGCTTGTTATATACCACTACTGCATCAGGAAGTTTGCTCACCGGCGAAACATACGTAACTAATCCCGGTAACACTGATGAGGCGCAGATAGCCACCGGCGGCAATGCTATTCTCACTACCAATTCTGTTGTTACCGGTATGTGGGCGGTAACCAATAAAATCAGATTTGAGGCCGACAGTGTACTGCGCCGTACTAATATTATTGTTACTGACAAAGGTTTTGCCAGTGGGTTAATAGCTTACGCATCTATTTTTAAAGCGCTGGCTATTGGTGTGCAGGCTACCTTCTGGGAGCAGGTACCTGATATCAGCGGAAAGCCGGATACTGTAACTACAGATGTAAAATTCATCCCTGGTAAACAGGGGTATGCGATGGCTGTGACAGTGCTGGATAATGCCATTAATACTGTAACGGCAACGCCTATAGGTGTAAATTTTGCTGCCAATGTACCAAAGAACGTTAATATCGTTAATACGTTGTATGCCCTGAAAGCCCGCTACGCTTTGTATGCAGGTGATTATGCTACTGCACTCGCTGCTGCAGGCAAGGTAGATCTAACGGTGACGTCTACACTGGATTTTAATGCACAAATTACCAATCCTATTTTTGCACTGGCAACAGCTACCAATAATATTTTTAACGTAGTTGACTCCAGTATGGGTTTGCCGGTAGGCTTGCAGCCTGATCTGTCAGATAAGCGTGTACCGTTTTATATTGCCAGACCAGCTAAGGGACCACGTTTTAATATCAACGGTTTTTTCAGCGGCAATTTAGTATCTGTTCCTATTTATCTGCCGGGAGAAATGATATTGATAAAAGCCGAATGTTATGCACGTCAGAATAATATTCCGGCCGGCTTAATAGAATTGAATAAAGTAGTTACCCAATTACCATCCCAGGATCCTTTTGGTGTAGGCGCGGCTTTACCGCCAGTAGCTGCTATCACACAGGATCAGTTGCTGACATTGATTTATCAGCACCGTCGTATAGAACTTTTTATGGGTGCACAGGAACTGGAAGATAGCCGTCGGTTTGCACGGCCGGTAACAGAACGGAAGAGAAATTATTTCCCTTATCCGTTTGTGGAACGCAATGATAATCCGAATACACCATTAGATCCGGCGTTTTAATTGTATGATTTTTTGGGGAGATGAATAGGCTATGATAAAGGTTTTTAGCAATGTCGCTGAAAACCTTTATCATTTTTGTACTACCTCACGCTACGCTTGAGGTTTGTAATCTTCCTTTGAAAATCTTACTCAGTTCTTTTCCTTTCATCATCATTGCCAAAATTTCTTTTTTTGACGTTTATTTTATTATTACCCAGGTTATATATCAAAGAAAGTCTGACAAACCTGCTGCTATTATTTTGACCATACACTTGCTTTATTCCATTTACTACAGAAGTGTAATCTCTCAAATAGGCTGTATTAAATATATCATTCAGGAGTAACGATAGCTGTAAATTATTTTTAAGCAAACTTTGTTTCAGACCAATGTTTAATCCTGACTGAGCTGCAAGTTCATATAATCCTCTTTTCAAAGGAGAGCTGTAAAAATAGTCCACCTGTAGCTTGGTAGATTTACTTAAAGAGAAAGTATTGTTTGTAGATAAGTATAACTGAATATTATTTTTAGGTGTAGCATTAATATGATTAACAAATACGCTTTTTGATCCTAAAAGATAAAGCGAATTTTGACTCTGCCACCATGGCGTGATATCAGTAGCATAATTTTCTCCTATGCCATAATAGTATTCTTTAAAATAATTTTGCCTGCTTATAATTTGTGTATTAGTGATAGGGTTTGATGTGAATACAACGCCAAATCCATTGGTAGTAACATTAAAGAACACGTTGGTTCTTAATTTTTCCTTATAAATATGTGTGAAGTCAAAGTTGTCATTAAAAGAAGGTTGTAGAAACGGATTTCCTTCTGAATAACTATTGCTATTTATATATGAACGAAATGGATTCAAATTTCTAAAACCAGGACGGTTTATTCTCCTTCCATAATTAAATAAAAAAGTATTGTTTTCATTTTTCTTATACGAGAAATATAATGTTGGAAATAGTTTCAGGTAGTTATTGGTATTTGTTTTACCCAGAGTTCTGGAATACCCCTGTGTGCCAGTATTTTCAAGCCTCAAACCTAATTGTAAACTTATAGTGTTGTTAATGTCCTTAGTTCCATTTACATAGATTGCCTGGTTGTTTTCTTTGTATTCAAATCTGTTGGATCGCCCCGGATCTAATACCGGCGTTCCTGTAATCGTATTATAATATTGTACATTACCCTTACTACTGATTGAACTTACTTTAATCCCATAAGACAGGTTTAAAAATTTTAATGGATGTTCCATATCCACTTTTACACTCACGTTACCGATGTCTTGTGTTGAAACATTTCTTGCAGCCTGGTTAGTATTTAAGTATTTCATATTAGCCAGGAAAGTCTCCGCCACAAATCTGTTGTCAGTTTTTGAATCATAGGTAAAGTAATCAAGATCAAATGAGATCTTTCTGCCCAGGGTATCTAACTTTGATATCATGTGCGCATTATAGGTATGATTGCCTGTGTTCAGATCATTGACGCCGGTATTAGTTAATAAGGAGTCTATAATGTTATTGGCATTGCGGATTTTAATACTGGTATGATCTACCCTGTCCGGATTATCGTAATTTCCTGCATATTGAACGCCGATTGTGGTGTTATCTGAAACATCATAATCAAATGCAATCGCGCCGGATATATTATCTTCTTTTTGTTTTCCCTCGCTTTTCAGCTCCCATGGACCACCTGGATAGTAAGTAGTCAGATCCTCTCTTGTTTTGATATATCCTGATCTGCCACCCGCATTAAAAGAAAATCTGACTTTGTTTTTGTTATAGAAGAAATTGTTTCTTAGTGTGAAGAAGTTATAAGCACTTTGATCATAGGATAAGGTGGTTGCGTTTTTCCAGGAATTCCTGGCCCCTTTTTTAAGATTTATATTGATCAGGCCTCCATCTCCGGCAGCTTCATATTTTGCAGGAGGATTGGTGATAATTTCAATATTTAAAATATCACTCGCAGCTATCGAACTTAAGTAGTTTATAAGATCCTGCCCTGATAACTCAATAATACGCCCGTCTATCATAACACGTGAGGCTCCTTTGCCCAGTATGCTGATGGCGTTGTTTTGCACCATAACCCCAGGTGCTGCACTGATGGCACTTACCGCACTGCCTCCGATAGCTGTAATACTATTTTCTACATTAAATACTAAACGGTCTGTTTTATATGCTATCAGCTTTTTTCTTGCTACAATTACAACTTCGTTAAGATTGCCTGCTTTTTCTTTCAATAGAATTGTACCTAAATCGGTATCCTTTTCCAGCAAAATATCTTTTCCCCAATCTGTAAACCCTAAAAAGCTAACTTTAATTTTGTAGGCACCACCTTTAATCCTTATCTCAAAAGTGCCATCTTCTTTGGTCAGGGCTCCAGTAACAACTTTCCCTTCCTGATCTGTTAAAATCACATTTGCCCAGGCTTGTGGTGCCGCATTCGTCTTTACATTTCCTTTTAGCAGTACCTGCGAATTAGCCCATAACGGTAATATTAAAAAGACAATTGCGATCATTCTATTCATAAATCTCTTGTTCATATCAATTTTTTTCAATGGCTGAAAAATTAAACTGATACAAAAGTGAAGTAGAAAAGGAAGAGACACGACCGACAAAAAAAAGTCGGACTAATTTTCCTGGCAGAAAATGGTCCGACTTTTAATATCGTAGTACGACTTTTTACAAATGACTCATAATGAGCTGTTTCTGTACTGTGTAGGTGTTGAGTTAGCGTGTTTTTTAAATGCTGTATTGAAAGATGATTTTGAATTAAAGCCCACTTCGTATAAAATCTCCTGGATATTTAATTCGTTTTTTGTTGAATCTCTCAACATTTTCATGGCTCTTTTAATGCGGTATTCATTTATAAAGTCAAAAAAATGTTGATTCATATGGTGATTTATTAAGATGGACAAATCACGCACAGGCATTTTTATTTGCTTTGCAAGATCTTGAACCGTTAAGGATGGTTCAAGATAAGGTTCCTCCTCAGCCATATGTTTTTTGAGTTCATCTATCTGCGCTTTAACATTTGTCTCCGGCTCTTTCTCTGTTTTCTCCTGAATATTATTGGCGGCAGGTTCAGGCACTATCTCTTTGACTAAGGGTAACCTGGAATCAATTCCCCTGAAAAGATCAGGATTGTACATGGTTTTTAATACTATCCAGCATAAAAGGCTTAAAAACGTCAGTGTCACTATTATCTGGACGATAGTAAAAGTATGCTTATAACCAGCAAACATAAAAGTACTTTGCAGGATAACAATTCCATGAATGATAGCGGTTACCAGTGCCAGCTGAAATAGCCAGTGATAGCTATACATAGCTATATTGGCATAATTTTCTAAAAATATTTTTTTATACTTTCTTAGTAAAACAAACATGGCAATACTATAACTGATGGTCTGTGCATGGCCTAATAAGTAGGTGAATTTAATCTCAGGCATCTCTGAAAAATGTGCTAAAAAGACATCCTTGGCGGGAAGATCTGCCAGATAATATCTGGGGGTTACAACTAATATGCCCAGCAAAAAAGGAATGGCATGCAATAAATGCTTAGGTTTTAGTTTGAAGTCTGAATAACAAACAGACACCATATACAGATAGAGTAGCGGAGCACCTAATAGTCCCATGTTGCCCCTCAACATGGCCAGATTGGGGTATTGGTCGGCGAATTTATATACGAAGTATATGCTCATGTCTATTGCATTAGACAGGAAACAGAATGCAAGCAATGCATTACTTAATCTATTCTTTGTTTTTACAGTTAATAAGAAAAGGTTTAAAAGTAAGGTGATAAAAAACGCGATTAGGCTGATAATACTTATTAAATTGTACTTCTCCATTTAGCAGCAGCTGATTTTGTATGCTAAAGTAAATACATTGTTTGATTTTTAATCATTGTAAAAACCTTCTGGGAAACCTGATATTATATTAACCTGCATATGTCGTGTTTGTTGTGTGCCATTAAAGTACAAGCCAGCGGCCAACCTTATATTAATTTTTTTGTTAAAATAGTATCAACATTCAAAAGTTGAGAATGCGTATGGCATGGATATAAAAAAATTTCGGCTGATGTCCAATTGAAGTCATCTCATTTGATAAGTAGGTATAATTCAAATATTCAGTAACGATAAAATTCAGACAAGATGAAAGAGTTCATGTTAATTTTCAGACACGAAGACGGTAATAAGGTCGCTTCGCCAGACCAAATACAAATTTGGATGAAACAAACGATGGATTGGATAGGTAGCATCGCTGCCCAAAACAAATTTGTACTTGGCAATGGTTTGCCTTTCGATGAAAGCAGGGTTGTAAGATCGAATAATGTAGTTACAAATGGTCCTTTTGGAGAAATCAAAGAAACAATTGGTGGCTACATTATTGTTAAAGCCGACTCAGTGGAGGAAGCGGTTGAATTTGCAAAGGGTTGCCCTGTTTTGCAGGGTGAAGGAAATAGTGTGGAAGTACGGAAAATTGCCAAAGACGGGAAGGCTTAAAAGAGATAAAAGTCTCTGTATCTTTACAGAGACTTTTATTATTTATGGAGCAGCAAGCATTGATACCGCACTTATTCAGGACGGAATTCAGGAAGATAGCGACTGTACTTAGTAATTTATTTGGAATTGAACATGTAGAAGTCGCAGAAGACATTGCCAGTGAAACTTTTTTAGCGGCACTGGAAACCTGGACTTATAAAGGCATTCCTGAAAACCCGACAGCCTGGCTCTATGCGGTGGCGAAAAACAAAGCCAAAAATTATATCAGCCGCAATGCTGTTTTTACAAACAAAATTGCCAGGCAAATAAAATATTCCTTATCCGAAGGAGAGGAAATTGAAATTGATCTATCTGATAAAAATATTGCAGACAGTCAATTACAAATGTTATTTGCCATTTGTCACCCCTCCATTTCAACCGAAGCACAGATAGGATTATCCCTGCGCATTCTTTGTGGCTTTGGTATCGACGAAATTGCCAACGCTTTATTAACCAATAAAGAAACGATCAATAAACGGTTGTACCGGGCCAAGGAAAAATTACGGCTTGAAAACGTAAAAATTGAAGTCCCTGGGGAAGCCGAAATAAATATGCGATTGGAAACAGTGCTTACCACATTGTATTTACTCTTCAACGAAGGGTATTATTCCGAAAGCCAGGATGCCGTGTTGCGGGAAGATCTTTGTTTGGAAGCTACCCGATTAACCTACCTGCTCATAGAAAACGAACAAACAAATAAACCTGCTGTAAATGCCTTGCTTTCTTTAATGTGTTTTCACTCATCGCGATTTGAAGCAAGGAAGAATGAAAATGGAGAGATCATTTTATATAATGATCAGGATGAAAGTCTTTGGAATTACGAATTGATTTCTAAAGGAGTTTATTTTCTTCATCAGGCATCACAAGGAGATAAAATTTCAAAATATCATTTAGAGGCAAGTATTGCCTATTGGCATACCATCAAAGCAGATACCCGGAAAAAGTGGGAAAAGATTTTGCATCTCTTTAATCAATTATTGCAAATTGAATATTCGCCCATTGCAGCCCTCAACAGAACCTATGTACTGGCTAAGGCAAACGGAAAAGCAGCTGCTATCATAGAAGCAGAAAAGCTGAATTTAGCAGACAATCATTATTACTTTACTTTGCTGGGCGAACTTTACACAGACATAGATAACAAAAAAGCAAAACAAAATTTTCAAAAGGCCCTCTCCCTCGCAAAGACGCAGTCAGACAAGCAGACCATCCAAAAAAAATTGACAACCCTGGACGATCTAATGATCGATGAGTAAGAATACTGCGTGATGACAACAGCAGCACCCTCTTTGGGAATTGCTCATTTACCATTTTATTTTATCGTGTAATTTCCATGTAAACAACTATGTTATGCTATAGCAGTAACATACCATAATTTACTGTTGATTAGTCTATAATTCTACCACAATTCTAAAATTTAACCACTTTTGTTATGAAAAAGAATAATCAATTAAAAAACTTTGAAAAATTTGGAAAAGCGATTACCCGCGAAGAATCAAAAAGTATTACTGGTGGCGCCAGTACTTACTTTAGGCCACGTTGTGCAGTAGGTCCCAATGGTGGATGCGGCGCAGGGCAATGTTGCTCAAACGGAACTTGTTATCCTATTGGAACACCCGGGCATCTTTGTGATATTGTTATTGGTGAGTAATAAAAGCCATCCCCTTCGGATTTTACACTGAAAATAGTTAAGAATATAATTCACTTGTATACAAAACACCTCAAATATTTTTGAGGTGTTTTGTATGCTTATTTTACATCTACTTTTTTCTTCCAGTCTTTTAACGCTGCTATTCTTTTTTGCAGAGGGCTGCCGGTTCAAGCCCCGCCCTGGGATTGTTGCAGGTAATAGCCGGGGAATTTGCCCAGAGACAGGCTTTGAACCAATCTTCGATCTTGCGCTGTTCATTTGGCTCCATCCCTTTGAATGTATATTCATTGGAATTAGCCTTATAGGTATAATCTTTCATCCATTCCTTAAAACGGGATGCCGTCAATTCAATCGCATCCATTATAAAATCAATTTCCGTATTGGTCATGGTTGGATGAACAGATAACCTGATCCATCCTGGTTTGAATAACATGTTTCCTGCACGGATCAAATCCAATATTTCATAAGACCGTTTTTCATCAACATGCAATAGCCTGTGCCCATATGTGCCGGCACAAGAGCATCCTCCTCTCGTCTGTATGCCGAATCGGTCATTCAGCATTTTAACGATCACATTATGATGCGCACCATTTACAATAAATGAAACGATGCCCAATCTTTTTTTAATATCCCCCTCCAATATTTCAATATTTTTCATTTTTGAGAGCCTGTCAAAAATGATCTGCAGCAGTTCTTCTTCCCGGTGTAATATGTTTTCAACGCCCATCTCTTCCTTCAGCCGGATACACATGGCCGCTTTTATCCCTTGCAAAAGAGGAGGAGTGCCGCCATCTTCCCGTAATTCAATATTGGTGATATATTCATGCACCTTCCAGGGGTTACTGTACAGGATGGTGCCGCCTCCCGGCTGATCAGGCACCGTATTGCTATAAATCTTTTTATTAAAAATTAACACGCCCGGTGTACCCGGGCCACCTAAAAATTTATGTGGCGAAAAATAAATGGCATCCAGGTATGCACCTTTCTCTTTCGGGTGCATATCCATGTGAATATACGGGGCCGCGCAGGCAAAATCAACAAAGCATAAACCGTCATGCTCATGGATCATTTTGGCAATTTCATGATAGGGTGTTTGTATCCCGGTTACATTGGAACAAGCGGTAACCGCAGCTATTTTATTTTTCCTGTGTTTAAATTGTTTCAATAAACTATTGAAGTGTTCCAGATCAACATTACCGTTTTCGCTGCTATTAATTATTTCCACTGTTGCGATGGTCTCCAGCCAGCTAACCTGGTTGCTGTGGTGTTCCATATGGGTCACAAAAACAATGGGCCTTGCGTCTTCATCGATTTGCGGAAATTCATTTTCTCTTCCCACATAATCCATTACCCGTTTTGGTATCCGCAGACCTAATATCCTTTGCAGCTTATTTACAGCGCTGGTCATTCCGCTACCGCAAAAGATCAGTACATCATCGCCGTTTGCATGAACGTGCTCTTTAATAATAACCTTGGCCTCTTCGTAAGCTTTGGTCATCAAAGTCCCTGTGATGGTGGTCTCCGTATGGGTATTGGCCAAAAATGGCATGATGTCATTTTGCAGACATGCTTCAATAGGCCTGTAAGCCTGGCCGCTTGCGGTCCAGTCTGCATAAACGATTTCTTTTTTCCCAAAAGGAGAATCAAAAGTTTGCCCGCGGCCGATGATATTTCTTCGGAACGCAGAAAAGAAATTTTCTAAAGCACTTTTTGAGGACATTTTTCAGACTTTTACTTAGACTTTGCAGCACTAGTTCCAAACAGGTTGTGTGGCGTTATACTTAGTTGATCCTTGAAGAAATAGGTCATAAGAAAAATATAAGCTATAAATGCAAAGACAATCAGCAGCTGTGCTTTCGATGTTTTTTGAATAGCTTGTTTTGATTTTATATCACAAACTTCACCCGGGCAGTATTGCGCTTTTTCTCCATAAATCACCCGGTAAAATTTACAGGCTAAACAAATACCAAACACTGATTCAAAAAATAAAAAGATCAGGCACATCAAACAGATAATACCTGTTATCGGGCTGTACGCATTTACGATTACCAGGAAAATGAACATGGTGGCCGATAGCATTACACCGATAATCCAGGCAAACTTTTTTTGTTTAGCCCCAACGTATTCCGGAACCTGGTTCCTAACGATCAAACGTCCGATAATCAGAGAGGGAGAGAATTTAGGATTAACAAATACCCGTATAATAAAATCAAGAAGGAATATAGTTATCGAATACTTTGCCAGTAAAAAATCATTATTAAACAGGATGAGCATTAAAGAGGTGTATATGACCAGAAATAATATCCCTGCCGCAGCTCTTATCTCTCGTTCATTTAAAACAGGAATGTCATATCCTGCTACGGTTTCGCCAAATTGTATAACTTTTTTCATATGGATTGTTGTGAATAATTAAATGATTTGCAGGGGCTTTGTTATAGCATTACCTGTTATCTTTTCATAAAAGTACTGGAGACGCATGCATTAATAAAAATTATGTGACAGCTGCCGGTATATTCTACGCAATCGGACAATTGCACATGAAATCCGTAGGAACACGCTACGCAAGCCTTTTTAAAGTTTCGGGAACTTAAAAATCATCACAATATTAGTAGCCAAATCAAAATTTATGTGACATGACGCACAATTTATAGGATAACTATACCATTTCCCGTGAAAACCGGTTTCAGGGCGAAAGGAACATTTCCGGGTATCAAATCAATGGGATATATTTATACTTGTTAAAAGACGGATATCCGGCCATGTTTTTAAAAAAACGCACAGCTTATTTACTTTTTTTTATCGCATATATCGGGGCGCTGACCATCGAGAAACCGATTTATTCGGGCGATACCGTTATATCCTGTTTTTCTTACCTGTTTACCGTCATCATACACTTTTCCCTGTTTGCGTTAATGATATTGGCCAATAATTCGCTTTTAATACCCTACCTGCTGGAAAAGAAACATTTCGGCCGGTATGCCTCAGGCCTCATCGTTTTAATTTCATTGTATACCTTTCTGACGAGCCGTTATAACAGGTTTATTCATGACGTTCTTTTTCATGATCAAAGTATCAGGACAAGCGCCGGGTTCTGGGACAATTTTGTATATGCCCTCTGCTGTACCGTTATCGCATCAATGCTGTATATTACGCAGAAATGGTCCGAACAACAGGAACAGGTTAAAAACAGCCAGATCAACCAGTTGCAGACAGAATTGAAATACCTGCGCTCTCAAATCAATCCGCACTTCCTGTTTAACGGCCTGAATACCGTATATGGTTATATTGACGTGAGTAATAGCCAGGCAAGGGACATGATGGTGCAATTTTCAGACCTGCTGAGGTACAATTTGTATGAAGCAGATGTAGATATGATCGTGCTGGAAAAGGAGATCAAATACCTGCAAAATTATGTGGCCCTGCAAAAAGCCAGGAGCAACGAAAATATGCGGGTAACCCTAAATGTACACTACCAAAATGGAACTGTTAAAGTTGCTCCGCTGATCTTCATGGCTTTTGTAGAAAACGCTTTTAAATATGTTTCAAGAGACGATAATGCCGTCAATAGTATAGAGATTGGTTTGGCGGAGGAAGCAGGCCGGATCGATTTCACCTGTGATAATTCCTTTGACGAAGCAGAACCTTCAGCGGGCGGGATCGGCCTGAATAACACGGTCCGAAGATTGGAGTTATTATATAAAGATAAATATCAACTCGATATCAAAAAGGAACAAAATATTTATAAGGTGCATTTAACGCTCACGCTATGAAGAAACTCAGCTGTATCATTGTGGATGATGAGCCCGTTGCAAGAAAGATCCTCCAGGAATTTGTGGAACAGGTACCTTTTATAGACCTGCAGGGGAAATTTGAAAATGCCATGAAGACGGAAGAATTTTTGAAAAATAATACGACCGATATCATATTCCTGGATATCGAAATGCCTAAGGTTTCAGGCTTACAGTTGTTGCAAAAAATGAACGTCGAATCGATGGTCATCATAACTACTGCTTTCCCCCAATATGCCCTTGATGGTTATGAACTGGATATCATCGATTATCTTCTAAAACCTTTTGCTTTAAGCCGGTTCCTGAAAGCCGTGCACAAGGCGAAGGACTATTTTGAAATGAAGACAAGGACAACCGGCACTTTGCCACCTTCCTATATCTTCATTAAAAGTGAAAAACGAATAGAAAAGATTGAGCTGAACGATATTCTTTATGCAGAAAGCGTAGGAAACTATGTGACCGTTTATACGGAACGTAAAAAGATCATGGCCTACCTCACTATGAAAAGCCTGGAAAGTCAACTGCCGTCAAACGATTTTATCAAAATACATCAATCTTATCTGGTAAACTGTTCAAAGATCGATGCAATAGAAGGTAATGAAATTAAGATCGGAAGCAGGTCATTGCCGATAAGCCGTAATTATAGGGAAATGGTCATGAAGATTATACAGCAGCGGTTATTAAAAAGGTGAAACTACACCAAGGATTAACACAGTGATTTCGCTTTTCATAGTTTTGATTTGGAATATTAAGTTTTCCATGTATATTTCTGTTTTAACCTTGACAAAAGCTAACAGGTAGCCTTTTTTATATGCCGAAATACTCTTACCCCAAACTTGATAAAACATGAAACTCACGCGCGTATAGGTCTAATAAAACCCCGGCCAGAAAAAGCCAGGGTGATTCATATTAATGAATTTTTCATTAATCATTTTTAGCCGGTGGTTATGATTGGTTATACATTTATACATTGGGTAATATCCCCTTTTTATAAGCCGGAAAACGGCGGCTATCCCTTATTTAATCTGCTTATACTCTTGCCTCACACAAGAACAGACAATACATTTAAATCTGACATTGGTATAGCAATATTGTCACGATAGATATACATCACTGTTAGTAAAAACAGAGCATAACGTAATTAATTCCAGTACTATAATAAGGAACCTGGTAATGTTCTTATATACGCGTAGTTCTGCTTTAAGCTGTGTTTCCGATGTAGATATGCTCATTATTTTATGCATTTTTTATGGGTAATGTAATTGTGAACCGGCTACCCTTACGAATGGTGCTATCTAGTTTTATACAGCCTCCCATAAGGTTAATAAGTTGTTTTACTGTATGAAGCCCTAGCCCCATATTGCCTAAATTCATTTCTTCAATCGTGTTGCGCTTGTATTTATCAAAGATGGTTATCTGCTTTTCCTTCGGAATGCCTGGTCCTTCATCTGTTAGGGCAATACAGTAAAGCTTTGCATTTTCCATTGTAAAGCCGGCTACTGATAGTTTGCTACCCTTAGGGCTATAGTTTATAGCGTTGCTGATCAGGTTATTCATGATCTGCGTCAGGTAGGTTGGATCTCCCTTTGTAGTTGTCGGGAAATCAGCGGATAGAGATGTATTACAAGTGATAGATTTAGTCAACATCAGCGCTTCCAAAGACTTCAGTACTTTTTGTACTACACTTCCCGGATTGAAATCTTTTTGTACAAAGAGGTATTCGTCTGTGTTTTCCAGGATACACATTTTCGCCCGTAGAAAGATATCCAGCAGGTTTTCTTCCGCTGCCTTTATAATGCTCATTATTGATGGAATACTAGCAAAGTCATTGCTGTCTATTGCATCTTTAAGAAATCGACTAGCTGAAATAATGCCATTTACAGGGGTGCCGATTTCATGTATTAGGTTGAAAATGCCCTCAACCGGTCGGATTGCTTCAGTGGTGTTGCAAGTTTCCATATGGGAATATTTTGAGATGAGGTAATGATTCCTGAAAATGGGTTGAGTACTCAGGGCTTGCCTTGTATGCTGCTTATCCGGTCTGCATATACAGTAAGGGTATTAGCGTCATTGAGTGCCAGCAATTCATTTGCTACAGTTTCCACTTCGACTGCTGTTAATTCCCTGCTTTGACCGTTATCATCATTATGAATAGCCCAACAATTTGAATATTTCTTTATGTAGTACATATGAATATTTGATAGGGTTATCCTTTTCAAAGCATACTTCTGTATAGCTTATATAAGCTGAGTACCTCAGTTTTAATTACTTTTTGTATCGCTCTTCTTTCATTATAGGTGAATCCTTTAAGTCTTTCAGCTGGTGGCGCTGTTAGGTCAATTTGTTTTGTTCTCCGGTAGTATGTGGGAATACTCCAATTAAAATGAGCGCAGATAGCTTCACGGAAAACCCTTGGTATTCTTTTTCTGGATGGTGTTTGTTCCATATTTATTGACTTGGTTACGATTGACAGAATAAGGAGCGCGCTTTCATATGGATATGAAAGTTATGATCCCGGAAAATGGGTTTAATAAAATTGGATTATGTAAGTGAAGAACCGGGGCTTTTAGGAATAGAAAAAGCGTGGACCTCTACTTGCCGCCCTATGGTCGGGAAACCGGATGGTAAAAGCGAGCACCCACGCCGTAGCGTGAGCACCACCTAACATCTGTATCCTTTAGTTTTCCCGACCATGGACCATTTGAAAGCGTGATAGCTTCAATATTTTAGAAGCCGCAAAATAACTATTGTAGCTCTAAGTTAATAAAAATGTTTAAATAAAATTCTCATTTGAAAATATAATATTGCTATTGATGAATATTATGTTGTTATATAGGTATTTATTGTTTCATGCAATAAATATGTTATTACTTTTCAGTAATGGCCCAAGAAAAGAAATATGCAGCTATTAAGGCTTTATTGGAAGCTGGGGGTATAGCCCGGATTGCTGATATATTTGAGTATATCCCTAAAACAAATGTTTATAAATTACTAGGAACAGGCTACCTAACATTTCTTAAAAAACTTGACAATCCCGGTTTATTTACAATTGATGAGTTAAATACTCTGGCAGATTTGATAGGTGTTGATGATGAAATACTCAATAGCTTAGCAAGAAAAGAGGCCAAAGTATTGAAGAAGAAACGAAAGAAGATATAATTACTTGCTTTTTGCCTCTTTACCATCACATTAGCAAAATCTCTTTCATCAACTCTCTCTGCCGCTTTTAACTGGCTTAATATCTTCGCATAACGCTTAGTAGGCTTACTATTATAAAACTTCCTGAAGTGCCTCTTCATACAGTTCATCCGTTTTGAACTTAGGCCCATATACTTTATCCAGGTAGCGCATTTTCTTTGATTCTATCTGTTTATCATAATACCCCTGTATAGCTTCCCGATGTTGAAAGTAGCCGTTAATTAGGTACAGCTTTCTACATCGGGTGAAGTTATATAATGCTATTTTTAATATGGAATCTGAGCAAAAGGATGCAATTTTAAAGGAATTGGATAATAACAAATTACCACCATTTCAAGTTTTGGTTAAACCACTAGGTTCTAATTTAACCAATAACGTATCCCATTAGATGCTACTGCATCAAGGAGAATTACAAATAACTAACATAATTTAAGAAAAGTGGCTACCTCGTAGTCTAGCTGTGGGGCATCAGGTAAATTATGTATTAACTAATTTAGATTGATCGATAGTGGTATGGACTGATATATAAATTTGAAACCGATAAATTTTAAGCTGCTTCAATGACAGGCAGCTGTGTGAAATTGTATTGTGATTCGTCTATTGTATAGATATTCAACCTCTCAATGTACACATCCGTTTGGGAGCGTGTTTTATGCCTGTATATTATTTATTTTAATTCCTCTTTTATAAATGGGGCATAGCCTCCCATTTCAAAATCAATATATCTGTGAACAAACATCTCTTGGTTGTCTGTAAAAGTGATCTTCGCAGTGCATAGAAATTCCCCATAGGCAGAAGTCTTTACAGCAAACCCTTTACTTCTATTTTTTGTCTTGAATACTTGATTGCCCCAGAATGGCCCTAGAAAGTATTCAACAGATTTTACCTGGATAAGACTAGCCTCATTGTGAGGAATGACATAAATTAGTAAATCGTAATGCTGGCCATCAGAAGTAGATTTAAAAATTTTATGAACAAGCATTACTCCCCTGCAATCATTGTAATATTGATTTCTAATTTGATTCCTATTGGTATCAACTGTTATTTCGTAAACAGAACTGCTATGCAAGCCATCTACTTTTGAACATCAAGTGCTCCTATTTCTACTGAACCAAATTTTACTTGGACCCCTGATTTTATTCTCAAAGCAAGTGAATTTAATAATACTATAAATTGCTTCCTAAAAGATAGAACTATAATTATCAGGAACAAAATCAATATTAAGCTTGGGAGATTTTTAGCTATTTCTTGCCATACAGGATTGAAGACTGGGGTCTGTAGAATATTCATAGTGCTGGGGTTATTATATCAAATATATAAAATAACTAAATAATCAGTCAACTCCAATTTTGACTGGGAATTGATTGACTATATTTTACAATATTACTCTCTCATTTTCTGCATATATGCCATCCTATTTCCCCTTATACTTCTCAAATAGCCCTTTCATATCCTCACTAATCTTAGTATCCACGACATTAGCATATATCTGTGTAGTAGCTAAGTTTGTATCTCCCAGCATTCTACTCACTGTTTCAATGGGCACACCATTGCTTAATGTTACAGTAATAGCAAAGGTTCTCCTGCCAACGTGGGTAGTGGTTTTCTTTGAGATTCCACATAATTCAGCAATTTCAGTAAGAGAAAAGTCCACCAGAGATTTTAGGTGAGTCCACCAGTTTCCCACCAGAGAGATGAAAAAACATATAAAATAGGAAAGTACTAAAAACAAAAACGCCCTACCAGACTTGTATCCAGTAGAGCATTTTATTTTTTCAGTGACCCCCCTGGGGCTCGAACCCAGGACCTACTGATTAAGAGTCAGTAGCTCTAACCAACTGAGCTAGGGAGTCGCACATTCTTTAAAAACGTGAGCGCAAATTTAACGGTTCTGTTGAATATTCCTATACTTTATTTGATTAAATTTGGGAAGAAGGACGAAATGTGGATAAATACCCATTATGTTGATAATCTAACCGTTAGCTCATTATAAAATTTTTTTCATGCAAGAAGCGTATATAGTAGCCGGATACCGCACCGCGGTGGGTAAATCTAAAAGAGGGGGATTTCGCTTTTACAGACCGGATGATCTGGCTGTAGATGTCATCACAGGGTTGCTGAAATCCGTGCCACAGCTGGATCCTAAGCGGGTGGACGATCTCATTGTAGGTAATGCAGTACCGGAAGCAGAACAGGGTTTACAGATTGGTCGTATGATTTCTGTGAGAGCATTAGGCATTGATGTACCGGGCATGACGGTCAACCGGTATTGTGCATCAGGATTGGAAACAATCGCTATTGCAACTGCAAAAATACAAACCGGTATGGCCGATTGTATTATTGCAGGAGGAACTGAAAGTATGAGTCTGGTGCCTGTTGCCGGCTGGAAAACGGTTCCTAATTACACCGTAGCCAGTACTACACCCGATTATTATATAGGTATGGGACTCACCGCTGAAGCAGTGGCTAATGAATTCAAAGTAAGCCGCCAGGACCAGGATGAGTTCTCTTATAAATCACACCAGAAAGCATTAAACGCTATACAGAACGGCTATTTCAAGTCAGGTATTCTGCCCATTAATGTAGAAGAAGTATACGTAGATGGAAATGGAAAGAAACAAAAGCGCAGCTTCACTATTGATACAGATGAAGGTCCGCGTGCAGATACTTCTTTGGAAGCATTAGGTAAACTGAAGCCTGTATTTGCGGCCGGAGGCTCTGTTACTGCCGGTAACTCTTCACAAACTTCCGATGGTGCTGCCTTCGTAATTGTGATGAGTGAAAGGATGGTGAATGAGCTGGGGCTCAAGCCTATCGGTCGTTTGGTGGCATGTGTATCTGCAGGTGTACATCCGCGCATCATGGGAATAGGGCCTGTTGCTGCTGTGCCTAAAGTATTACAGCGGGCCGGTAAAATACTGCAGGACATTGACCTGATGGAGCTGAATGAAGCTTTTGCCTCTCAATCTATTGCTGTTATCCGCGAACTGGGCATAAACCCGGATATCGTGAATATTAATGGGGGCGCCATTGCACTGGGCCATCCGCTGGGATGTACCGGTGCTAAACTAACCGTACAGGTGTTGGGTGATTTAAAACGACTCAATAAAAAGTACGGTATAGTAACTGCCTGCGTGGGCGGTGGACAAGGCATTGCCGGCATCATAGAAAATATTAATTAACGCGGTCAACTCATAATGATTAATGATTAAAGAAAGGAGCCTTATGGCTCCTTTCTTATTACGCTTCTTTTTCTTATTGCTTTTGCTTTCTTTACCGGAACCGTATCGGTATTGAAGTCCCGTGCAATTAAATAAGCAACTTTGTCGGCCGATAGCAATGTAGTATCTACAAATATAATTTTATGCATTTCAGTTGATTGATGAAGATCAATGCCGTATAACTTTTTAAATCTTTCGTAAAAGAAATGACTCCCTTTTCTTCCTTTCTCATAAGTACGAAACGTAACACGTTTGATACCAATTGCATTTGCCATTTCCTCCTGGGTTAATCCCACTATTATCCTGATTGTTTTAATAAGTCTTTCAGTTTTAGTTTGCATGTTATAGTAGGTTAGATATTATGTAATTAAAAATGTTACAAAAATGTCTTTTTGTAATCATTATTGATTATGTTTGTATTGTAATATGTAATCAGCTGATTTTCATATTATAAAATTGAGAATCAAACTGTCAATTCAATACTAAAGAGCGCAGATATCCGCTTGCCGGATCACCGGTAAGGAAGTGCAGGAAGCAGCTTTTAAGCTTTGGGGCTTGTGCATGTAATTAGAAGGCTACTGATCTCTTACAAGAAAAATGAAATAGGGCAGCTTTGCCTGGGATGACAAATAAATAGAACTGCCTCTTAAATGGCGGGTGTAACATTGATTTGAATTCATAAAATAGTTTTTGAATGCTCAACATTCGAAATCCAAAGGGACTGCCTTTCTATGCAAGGAAGGGGCAGATCCCTTTGGCATTTCTGTATTTTGACTGACTTGCCAAATGTAAGTGTTTTATCGAATTCCAGCAAATAATTTTGGATGTAACTTATTGATTATCAATTTAATACAGATAGTATCAGATTGATAATTTAATTCTCATTATGGCGCATAAAATGCTATTTTGATCTACTTGTTTATAATTTAATATCACATTTCTTTTAAATAGATTAAATTTTTTATTAATTTGGCCTCATAATCGGCCCCCTAGCCACTCAACCATATCACTTTATGGATCGTAGACAATTCCTAACCTTATCGCCTGACCGCAATACGCGGACAAGTACCGCTTTTGCCCGCACAGATACAGGTATGGCCCCCTATACCGGCAACTGGGGAACCTTACAGCTTATTCACCTGCTGAAACGCACCCTCTTCGGTGCTACACCTGCTAATATCAATGCACTCAAAAGCATGACGATGCAACAGGTAGTAGATACACTGCTGACAGCTCAGCCAGATCCTTTGCCACCGGTAAATAACTATGGCATAGATACCACCGGCGTTACACCCGGCGCTACCTGGATAAAAGCACCACAGGGAGATGAAATGCTGGAAAGAAAGCGGATGAACTCCTATAAAGCATGGTGGACAGGACAAATGGTGAACCAACAGGCAAGCATACACGAAAAAATGGTGCTCTTCTGGCATAATCATTTTGTTACGGAAACAAAAACGGTAAATGACAGCCGCTTCATCTACCAGTATAATCTTACCCTGCGACAAAATGCTTTAGGAAACTTTAAGGCACTCACCAAAGCAATAACCCTGGATCCCGCAATGCTGGTGTATCTCAACGGTTACCTCAACTCCAAAGGTGCTGCGGATGAAAACTATGCAAGAGAACTACACGAGCTTTTTACGGTAGGTAAAGGACCCGATTCCCATTATACGGAAGAGGATGTAAGAGCCACGGCACGCGTACTCACAGGATTTAGAGTAGATAGAACAAACATCGTCAGCCTCTTCGATACTACACAACACGATATCACCAATAAACTGTTTTCCGGTTTCTATCTGAATAAAGTAATATCCGGGAAAACAGGCACAGATGGCGCTACTGAAGTAGATGACCTCCTCAATATTATTTTCGGACAACCGGAAGTGGCGAAATTTATCTGCCGGAAATTATACCGGTTCTTTGTATACTATGATATTGATGCAGCCACAGAACAAAATGTAATCACCCCGCTGGCAAACATTTTCCGCAGCAGTGGCTACGACATTAAAACCACGCTCAATGCCCTCTTTATCAGCGAACATTTTTTTGATCCGCTGAATATGGCCTGCCTGATTAAAAGCCCGGTTGATTTTTGTGTGGGACTTTGCCGCGAATTCGGTGTCACATTCCCTCCCGATTATCCCGGTCAGTACACAGCCTGGGGCAGTATTCATGACCATGCTGCTGCTATGCTGCAAAATATCGGCGATCCACCACTGGTGGCCGGATGGGAAGCCTACTACCAGGTGCCGTCCTTCCATGAACTGTGGATTAATACAGACACATTACCCAAACGTAATAAGCTGAGCGATGCACTCATCAGCGCTGCAGGTTTTAATAACCTGCGCATAGATGTTATCGCTTTTGCAGATAAACTCTCCAACCCCGGAGATCCCGTTGCACTGGTAAATGATTCACTGGATATACTTTATCGTGTAGGCGTTTCCGTTAACCTGAAGGATTTTCTTAAAAATACCATCCTGCTGAGTGGACAGAGCCCCAACAGTAATTTCTACTGGACCAATGCATGGACTGCCTACAAAGCTTCGCCAGGAGATGCTGCACTGAAAAACGACGTAGAAAGCCGCTTACAAGCGCTGTATAAATATATCATGGACCTGTCGGAATATCAATTATCCTGATAGCAGAAAAACCTTTTATGAAAAGAAGAGATTTCCTTAAATATACAGCGCCGGCTGCCATCCTGCCAACATTAATCAACGGCTTTTCTATTAAAGCTTTCGGGACCTCTCCCATGCTGGATGCATTAAACAGCGTCCCGGCTGATAACGACCATGTACTGGTTATGATACAGCTAACGGGTGGTAATGATGGGCTGAATATGGTGGTACCACTGGATGTATACGGCAAATACCAGGCGGCACGTAATAACATCGCTATCGCGCAAAGTAAAGTGCTGAAGCTGGATAACTACCTGAAATCCGGTCTGCATCCGGCTATGACAGGCATACAGCAATTATACAACGACGGAAAAGTAAGCATCATTCAAAGCGTGGGTTATCCATCGCCCAACTTCTCACATTTCCGCGCTACCGATATATGGCTAACCGGCTCCGACTCCAACGAAGTACTCAATGACGGCTGGGGCGGACGCTACCTGGATACACAATATCCCGGTTTCCCGGATAATTATCCCAATGCAGATAATCCTGATCCACTGGCGATACAAATAGGTTCTATTGTATCCCCTGCCTTTCAGGGACCCAATGCAAGCATGGGTATTGCCATTACCAGTGCTACAGATTTTTATAACCTGATAGACGGCGTTACAGACCCCGTTCCTAATACCAAATCGGGAAAAGAACTGGCATATATCCGGCTCATTGCCAAACAAACCAACAGCTACGAAAAAACAATTAAGGCAGCAGCTGCGAAAGTGATGTCGCAAGGGGCTTATCCTGCCAATAACGGCCTCGCGGAGCAATTGAAGATAGTTGCCCGCCTTGTGGCAGGAGGCCTTAAAACGCGCCTCTATATGGTTAGTACGGGCGGTTTTGATACGCATGCAAATCAAACGGATGGTAGCGATACCAGCAAAGGAGGACATGCCGGCCTGTTGGGCGGCGTATCCGACGCTATCAAAGCATTTATGGATGACCTCAAAGGATTGCATGCCTCCCGTAGAGTAGTGGGCATGACATTCTCCGAATTCGGCCGCCGTATCAAATCTAATTACAGCATGGGTACTGATCACGGCGCGGCCGCACCCATGATCATTTTCGGCGATTATGTAAACCAGGGTGTGTTGGGAAATTCACCATCCTTACCGGATGCCTCTTCCGTGATCGATAATATTCCCATGCAGTACGATTTTCGCTCTATATACGCTTCTCTGCTGGAACAGTGGTTTTGTGTAGACCAGACAGTACTGCAGAAAGTATTGCAAAAAGACTACCAGCGCCTGCCACTCATCAGTGGCGTGGCTTGCGGCGTGATCACAGGTTTACCGGATCTTAATACAGATGGTAAACATCTCATCGTTAATAGTCCCAATCCGTTCACCACAGCCACATCTATCACTTATATCACCGGCAGCGGTAATACCATGATCCAGATTTTTGATACTACCGGACGGTTGGTAAGTGTGCCCATTAATAAAGTTCATACACCCGGCACTTATACTTTTGTTTTTGATGCACACAATCTGCCCAGCGGTATCTATTATGCCCGCTTCCAGAATGGCCCTATACAACAGGTGCGTCCTATGCTGAAGGTGAATTAAGCTTTTAGTAGTTAGCGATTAGCTTTTAGCAAAATGCAGCGGAGATGATAGTGTATATGTCTATCTCCGCTGCATTTTGCTAAAAGCTAATCGCTAACTACTAAAAGCTTTTTTATATTATAATGAAGGCTTTATCTAAGATTAAACGGTACAGATATGCGTACGCCCACATTCCGCCCCATATTGTAAATGCCTGATCTGCCTCTCGGATCATTAGGATATTGCTCAAAATATTTAAGACGGCTCAGGTGATCCTGGTAGCCTATATCAAACAGGTTGTTGCCAAATACAGATACGGTAAATAATGTTTTACCTGCATGGTCTGTTATATCAGTACCAATACCTGCATTGAACAAAGTATAACCCGGTGTAGCCGTTTCTGTATTATAGGCCAGATAAGCCCTGTCTTGTTTTGCATACCATGCCATCTGCACTTTCACAAACATATTACGTATATGCGTAGCCGGTTTTTTGAATTCAGCTCTCAGTTCGGAAACACCATGTACGGGAGGGATAAACGGCAGATACTTTGCACTATCGTTTACAGCCTTACCACTTTGTCCTTTGTTTTCTGCATACACCACGGAAACAGAATTTTCAAAGTGTAACCAATCCAGCGGATGAGGATGAATATCAAGACTAAACTCGCCACCATACAAACGTGCATGTGCAGCCTGGTACTGGAACGTTTGATTACCCGGTACAATGACAGAATCCTGTCCGGCACCGTTTAATACCTTCTGGTTAAAGATATAATGCTGGATATCGTTGTTGAATAAACTCAGGCTCGCTGAAATGTGATCTGAGATGAAGTCTGCCCCGATATCTTCCTGCAGGCTGAACTCCGGTTTAAAGTTGGAGTTGCCCAGCTGGTAAATATTAGTACCCGGATGTACACCATTGGCAGATATTTCAGCAATATTTGGTGAACGGAATCCACGGGCAATATTCGCCTTCACAGAGAAGTGTTCTGAGAAATTATAAGTTAAACCTAAACTTCCGGTAAAGCCGGAGAAGGTATGACTGTATTTATTGAACGGCTGAGAAGCACCAGCAGTATCAGTTACAGGCATGTCAAAGCCTGTTTTCGGATTGGTGCGTACCAACAGTGCATCATTATTGAATGAACGGATATCATATCGCGCGCCACCGGATATATCCAGTTTACCAAACGATTTTTTTGCCATTACAAAAGGACCGGCATCAAACTGATGATAGGACGGTATCACGAATTCAGTACCTGATGTAACATTGTTAGACTGGTACATACCATTAACACCCGCTGTCAGATCCCAGCCACCCCACTCAGGGAAATAGTATTTTATATCGTAAGTAAGCGTGTTTAATTTGAGATAAAGACCAGGGACATCACCTTGTTCAGGATGACTGAATTCCCGTCTTACGCTTTTTTCAAAACCCAATCCTACAGACAGGCTGCTTTCACCCAGATTAAAACTATTGGACGAAAATGCGCGGTAATGCTGTACATGCTGATGCAAAACAGGCAATCCATAACTGTTTAATTCCTTATCGGAAACAATAGGACGTTCTGTATCATCTTCTGTAATCCGTTTGGTAAACTTGCGGGAAGCAGAATCACGGCTGCCATCGGGAATAGCTTGCAGGTCATCGTACATAGATAAATCAAGATGAGAGAAACCCCATCCCCTGTTAATACCTAAAGAAGCGCTTGCATCAGTTTCTTTAAAGTTGGTACCGTAAACACGTCCGTCTATTTTATTCTGATAGTTCTTTGCTTCTTTACGCGACAACCTGGCCAACCATGTAAACCCCTTGTTGTTGCCGGACATCATAGCTGATCCACCTGCCAGCCCGTTGTTGGTCTGGTATTCTGCCATCACATTACCAATTATTTTTCCTTCCGGAGCAGGAGCGGTAGGAATCAGGTTCACTACACCCGCCATGGCATCTGAGCCATAGGTAAGACTTGCAGGGCCTTTCACTATTTCCACACGGTCAATACCGTATTGATCTACTTCAATACCATGCTCATCTCCCCACTGCTGGCCTTCCTGCCGCATACCATTAAATAGCGTGAGTACACGGTTATAACCTAATCCCCTGATAAATGGTTTGGATACGTTAGGTCCTGTTGTTACACCTGATACGCCAGGCACTTTAGCAATGGCATCAATGATGTTGGTGCTGAAGTTTTCTTTCAGGTATTTAGTGTTCACAGCCACCAATGGCACCGGGCTTCTGCGTATTTCAGTAGCTTTCGACTGACCGGTTACTACAATCTCATTTTGTTCTACTGCTGAGGTGTACAGGATGAAATCCTGTTTAACATCGCCTTTGATAACAATCGTTTGTGAAATATTTTTATACCCCATAAATTTTACTTCCAGCAGATATTTACCGGATGGAAGGTTGTTTAAACGAAAATGACCTTTAGCGTCGGAAGCCGCTCCTGCATGCAGATCCGGAATGTAAATGGTAGCCCCGATTAATGGCTGATGTGAGTTGGCATCAATAATATTACCCGATAATGAATTATTGTCAATATCATTTGCGCGCGCTGGTAAATGGTTTAGCAACAGCCATGACAGGCATGCCAATAAACTTAATTTTAAGTTCATACAGAAACTTGTAACATAAAATGATTAAAAAATAAGGTTGTTCATGATTGTTACTCAACAATAATGACACTAAAATAATCAACAGGCGACAGGAGGTGCGCGCAGAGAAGGGTGTAGGGCGATGACGTTATGAAAACTATCAGGAATAGTAATAATCCGGGCTTCAAATACAATCACCTGCATTTGCAGCAATGGTGAAAATGTAGCAAGGAAAGGTGCTAAACTGATGTTTAAAAAATCGCAGTGTGTATGTTTTTCACTGATAACCAACGGAGAATCAGGACGCTGAACATCCACCGTATCCTTGTGGTTGGCAAACAAGTGCACAAAATCATGCGGTGTAGTACTGAAAATCAGCACTACCAGCATTAATAAGGAGCATATTTTTTTTAGCTGTTTAATAACGTTACACTTTGCTTATAAAAGTAAAATACAATATTTAAGGATCTTATTATATTTCTTGCCAGGACCAATTCCGGGATAACTGGTAATCATTAGTGTTTAAAGGCTTTGCTGGCATTAATTATATCCTGTTAGCAAAAAACGGCATTCCGGTAAATGCACTATTGTTGCAAATATAAACTTTTAACCCAAAACTATGAAAATATAAAAAGACGGTGGTAGGGCCATCTTTGCTATTTCAATGTAGCAGGAATGGTATCAATGGTTTTGGTATAGGTAGCTTTGTTATTTTTTATCTTAAAAAATAAGTTACTGGATGTATGCTGATGGGAAATATTAAATCCAACAACAGTATCCCGGCCTTCCGTAATTAATTGAGGTACAGGTATCGTAGCGGCGATGGTATCCATTCCCCGTATATAATTTATCAATTGTTTTCCATGCTGACTGATACGAATGGTTTGCATGGAATCAGCAGCATTGCTGAAAGAAACACTGATGCCAGCCATTTCAAATACAGCCACAGCACTATCTGTATTGCCACTAACCAGTTTGAATGCTTTCGTTGTTGCATGTGCAGCAGCCGGAGAATTTATTTTTTTAGGTGCCCCGTTTTTTTCAGGATTGTTACAGGCAAGAAATGTGAACGCTAATAGGAGTAAGGATTTATGCACGATATAGTTACTGTTTTGCAGATAAAGCTATTATTTTTTTGTGGATTTGGTGAAGATAGAAAAAGATAGTCAGGAGATGTATCCGGTATGCACGATGATCATTTCTTATGGGGATAAAACCATTTTGATGGATACAATCCGACTGATTAAAAGTGTACAAAGCTTAAAAGTAAAATCCGGGAACGGAAACATTTTTTAATAAAAAGTAACATAAATGTAAAGTAGGGATTATTTTGCATACACATGTATTATAGTTGTTATATAATAATTATACAGTATTTAAAAATTTGTACTGCTGCCATGAAAGTGAATACTGGCGGGCTTGATAATTTTATAGGTTTTTTAGGATTGCAAACCATTGTTACTATTGTTTGCTACCGCTGATGTAATTAAATAAATATTATACTGATAGATTTTGTAGTTTTGCGAAACTTAATGGAAAGTGTTCGATAGATCTTCCTGCCACGATTTGCAAGAGCAGTTTTCCCTCATTTTTCAATTATTGGTTTTTGCCCGAGTAAAGATTTTCTGACCACCATTGGTTCAGATTTTGGTTGAAAAAGAAAGGGGCTGTTTTTACAGCCCCAAATTTTTTCCAACTATTTTTTAGTGCTGATGCACCGGTTTTTCCAGTTTCGCGGTATCCTCATCGTAATACACAAAGAAATAAAGGTAAATAGCCCTTGATATCCGCATTAGCCAGGGCTGAATAAGTACAAGCAACACCCCGTTCACACCCAGCCATACAAATATGCTGTTATCTCTCCACGTTAAGCCAAAAAACAACCAAAACCAGATAAGATTAAACACGCTAAAAGCTACTGATAATGCATAGCTAACATAGCCTGTTCCAAACCAGAAGCCAGTTTCCAGCTCATATTTCTGTCCGCATACAGGGCAGTTGTCGTACATGTTAAAGATCTTTGAAAACCTTACATGAAACGGGTTTTGATCTCTGAACATATCTCCCTTCCTGCATCTCGGGCATTTCATTGTCAGCATGCTGACAAAATAATTCGGACGTCCTGGCTGTTTTGTACTCATTGTGCGAAAATAGTCAATTAGGGATTAGAAGAGGCGGTTTAAGCGGAAACAATGGCGGCTTTATACTGCTTCTACTTTACGCTCACCAATCTGCTGGCGCCACATGGCATAGTATAATCCTTTCTCTTCCACGAGGTCTTCATGTCTGCCTGTTTCTACAATGCGTCCTTTTTCCAGTACATAAATACGATCTGCATGCATGATAGTACTCAAACGATGCGCAATCATTACAGTAATATGTTGTTTGCTGGCTGTTACCTGGCGTACGGTAGAAGTGATTTCTTCTTCCGTAATAGAATCAAGCGCAGATGTAGCTTCATCAAATACCAGCAGGCGTGGCTTACGCAGCAACGCACGGGCAATAGATAAACGTTGTTTTTCACCACCGGAAATCTTAATACCTCCTTCACCAATCACTGTCTCCAGGCCTTTGTCTGCCCGCGCCAGCAACGAATAACAGGATGCCTTATCCAGTGCTGCCATCACTTCTGCATCTGTAGCACCAGGATTTACAAAGAGCAGATTCTCTTTAATAGTACCCGCAAACAGTTGCGTATCCTGCGTTACAAAACCTACCTGGTGCCGCAATTCTTCCATATCCACCGCATTGGCATCTACGCCATTGTATAAAATATGGCCTTCGTTAGGTTTGTATAGTCCTACTAATAGTTTCACCAGCGTGGTTTTGCCGGAACCGGAAGGCCCTACAAACGCAATGGTTTCTCCTACTTTAACAGAAAAGTTTACATGATCCAATGCTTTGGTAGCAGCCGTCAGGTGTTTGAAACCTACCCGCTCAAACAACAACTCGTCGATATGCCTGATTTTAACAGGATTGGCGGGCATTTCCTCTACCGGTGTACTCATAATACCCTGGAAATTTAACAGGGATACCTGCGCTTCGCGATAGTTAAGAATGATGTTGCCCAATTCCTGCAGCGGGCCAAAAATGAAGAAGGAATAAAGCTGTAAGGTCATCAGTTGTCCCATGGTTACTACATCGCGGTAAACATAAAACAGGAGCAGGAATAAAATGCTTTGACGCATCAGGTTCACAAAAGTACCCTGCACAAAGCTGATACTGCGAATGCTCCTCACTTTCTTTAGCTCCAGCAGTAAAATTTTCAGCGTAGTAGAATTTAAACGCCTGATTTCCTGGTTGGTTAACCCTAAACTCTTTACCAGCTCTATGTTACGAAGCGATTCGGTAGTAGAACCCGCCAGTGCAGTGGTTTCCTTTACAATTGTTTTCTGGATAACCTTAATCTTCCTGCTCAATAAACTCATCAGGATCGTCAGTAAAATACAGCCGATTAAATACACAAAAGGCAAAGTCCAGTGCACTGCTGCTGCGTACACCATCACAAACAGCACGCCTATCAACGATACAAAGAGTACGTTCACAAAGGCGGTGATAAACTTTTCACAGTCTATTCTCACTTTTTGTAAAATAGCCAGTGTTTCTCCGCTACGCTGATCTTCAAATTGCTGGTACGGCAGTCTGAGTGAGTGTTTCAAGCCATCGGTATACACCTGTGCCCCAAATTTCTGCACAATTACATTTACAAAGTAATCCTGGAAGGCTTTGGCAATCCTGGATACCATGGCTACGCCCACTGCGGCGCCTACCAGGAGCAATACGCCCCATAAATAATTATTTTCCGGCCGGAAAATAATTCCTCCTTTGAGGGTTGTGTGTGGATGAGAAGCAAATCTGTCTACAATCCACCCGAAAATCATCGGGTCCATCAAGGAAAACAGCTGGTTTATACTGGCTAACGCCATTGCTAACACTACCAGCCATTTATATCTCTTTAAATAATGCAGTAATAATTTCATAAGTCCAATTTCCTGAGGTGCAAAGTTACTGTATGTTGCCACATATTATGAGTAAAAGTCCTGGCTATTTTGGTCAAAAAAGGTTAACTTAATAGTAAGTTCTTTTTAAAGGCATCGGTGATTAAGGATTATCTACATAAATCTCCACATATGAAGACGTATGATGAAAAACATATCAAAAACATCGTACTGTTAGGGGCTCCCAAAAGCGGCAAAACTACCCTCTCCGAAACTATGTTGTTCGAAGCCGGCATCATTGGCAAGCGCGGAACAGTAGAAGAAAAAAACACTATATCTGACTACCACGAAATTGAGCATGAACGAGGTAACTCCGTATATGCTACCCTGTTGCACACGGAATGGAAAGACTATAAGATCAATATTATCGATACCCCCGGCCTGGAAGACTTCATAGGCGAAGTAATTGCCGCTATTCGTGTAGCCGATACCGCTATTCTGCTGCTGAATGCGCAATATGGGGTGGAAATAGGTACAGAACTGATATGGGATTATGTAGATAAGTATCGTAAACCTACTATCCTGGCTATCAATCAACTGGATGCAGAGCTGGCTAACTTCAACAAAACAGTAGAGGAGGCTACGCGCATACTAGGGCGCCCGGTAACAGTGATGCAATATCCTGTTAACCAGGGCACCGGATTCAATGCTATCATCGATCTCCTCAAAATGACCATGTACCGCTTCCCCGAAAATGGCGGAAAACCCGAAAAACTTCCCATCCCCGATAATGAAAAGGAACGTGCCGACCAACTACACAACGAGCTGGTAGAGAAAGCAGCCGAAAATGATGATACCCTCATGGAACTTTATTTCGAAAAAGGCAGCCTGGATGAAGATGAACTGCGGCAAGGCATTAAAACAGGCATGCTTAACCACCAGGTGTTCCCGCTATTTTGTTTATCAGCTAAAAATAATATGGGCAGCGGCCGTCTTATGGGCTTTATAGACAATGTAGTTCCTTCTGCCGTGGAAATGCCGCCGGAAATTACAGAAGATGGCAAAAAGGTACCCTGCGATGCCGCTGGCTCCACCGGATTGTTTATATTCAAAACCCTACAGGAACCACATATAGGCCGCCTCACCTATTTTAAAGTAATGTCCGGAGAAGTAAGGGGAGGAATGGAACTGATCAATGAAAAAGGTAATACCACAGAACGTATCAGCCAGTTATTCATTGCAGATGGAAAAAACCGCAATAATGTGGAACGCTTGCGCGCAGGAGACATCGGCTGTACCCTTAAAATGAAGAACACCCTTACCAATCATACTTTAGCAGAGAAAAATTTCCCCGGAGAAATAGTCCCTATCGATTTTCCCGGATCTAAAGTACGTGTAGCCATTGAAGCGAAAAATAAAGGTGATGATGAAAAACTCAGCGAAGTACTGGCAGAAATCCACATGGAAGATCCTACACTCGAAGTGGAATTTAACCGCGAACTGAAACAGGTGATCCTGCACGGACAAGGCGACCTGCATTTACTCGTTACCAAATGGCGACTGGAAAATATTTATAAGATGCAGGTAGATTTTCACGCTGCAAAAATACCCTACCGCGAAACGATTCAAAAACCTGCACTGGCATCTTACCGGCATAAGAAACAATCCGGCGGCGCAGGACAGTTTGGAGAAGTATTTATGCGGATAGAGCCCTGGTACGAAGGCATGCCACCCTATAAAGAACATACTGTGCGCGATACGGAAGAAATAGCACTTAACTGGGGCGGTAAGCTGGTTTTCAACAATTGTATCGTAGGAGGTGCTATAGACAATCGTTTCCTGCCATCTATCCTGAAAGGAGTGATGGAAAAAATGCAGGAAGGCCCGCTAACGGGATCGTATGTACGCGATATACGGGTAAGCGTATACGATGGTAAAATGCACCCGGTAGACAGTAACGATATTTCTTTCAAAATAGCCGGTATGATGGCTTTCCGCGATGCTTTCCACCAGGCAGCGCCACAGCTGCTGGAACCGGTATTTGACCTCGAAGCCATAGCCCCCGATGTAATGATGGGCGATATTATGAGCGAATTACAAAGTCGCCGCAGCGTTATAACAGGCATGGATACAATAAACGGCTACCAGGTAATAAAAGCACGCACACCCCAAGCGGAACTCGACAAACTCTTCGCTGCGCTGCGAAACGTTACGCAGGGTAAAGCAAAGCTGAAATCCCAGTTTGCAGAATATGCGCCTGTGCCACCAGAATTACAAAAGAAATTAAGCGACAGCTATAAGGAAGATCTGAGCATTTAATTACCCCATCCTTCTCTGTCAAGATTCCTGAATTGTATCGCTTCCGCCATGTGCGGGGGCTCTACGCTTTCACTGCCATCCAGGTCTGCAATGGTCCTGCTTACCTTCAGTATCCTGTCATAAGCCCTGGCAGATAATTTGAGCTTTTGCATAGCATGCCTGAGTTGTTCCCGGCAACTGTCACTCACCACACATACGGTTCCCAGTAACTGGCTATGCATTTGCGCATTGCAGTAAATCCCTTCATGGCCGGCAAAGCGACGGGCCTGTATCGCGCGCGCAGCCATCACACGGTCACGGATACACGTACTTTTTTCAGTGGCCTGCGGAACAGACAGATCTGAAAATAATACCGGTGTAACTTCCACATGTAAATCTATGCGATCCAGCAAAGGACCGGATACTTTATTCAGGTACTTTTGTACTTGTCCGGGTGCACAGGTACAATCTTTCTCCGGATGATTGAAATACCCGCAGGGACAGGGATTCATGGAAGCCAGCAACATAAAGCTGGCAGGGAAATCAATGGCTGTTCTGGCGCGGGAAATGGTGACTTTCCTTTCTTCCACCGGTTGTCGCATTACTTCCAGCACTTTGCGTTTAAACTCTGGTAATTCGTCCAGGAACAACACCCCGTTATGTGCCAGCGAAATTTCGCCAGGCTGTGGAATGCCGCCACCACCCACTAATGCAGCATCGCTGATAGTGTGGTGCGGTGAGCGGAAAGGCCGCTTTGCAATAAGAGAGGAATGTTCCGGCAGCTTACCGGCAACAGAATGTATCTTGGTTGTTTCCAATGCTTCCTGTAGCGTGAGTGGCGGCAATATGGTAGGCAATCTTTTTGCCAGCATGGTTTTGCCCGCTCCCGGCGGACCAATCAATATAGCGTTGTGACCGCCTGCTGCGGCTATTTCCAGGGCTCGTTTAATTTGATGTTGTCCTTTTACATCGCTGAAGTCTACATCAAAAATAGCTTGCGCCGTATAAAAATCATCCTCATCTGTTTTTACCGGCGGCAAACTATCCGGTTGCTCAAAGAAACGTAATACCTCAGAGATGTGTGAAATGCCGTATACATCCAGTTGCTTTACCATAGCGGCTTCCCGCGCATTTTGTTTGGGCAGGATAAATCCTTTGAAACCATCTTTCAGTGCTTGTATGGCCATAGGCAAAGCACCTTTAACAGGTAACACAGTACCATCCAGCGAGAGCTCTCCCATCATCAGGTATTGCGCACAGGAGGTGGCAGCCATATTACCGGATGCGGCAATGATACCAATGGCAATAGGAAGATCATAGGCTGCACCAACTTTGCGGATATCAGCCGGCGCCATATTTACTACAGTCCTGGTTCTGGGCATATGTAATCCCAAACTTTGAATGGTAGATTCAATGCGCCGTTCACTTTCTTTCACGGCGTTGTCTGGCAGACCTACAATAAACAATCGATTCCCCTGTGAAGAAACATTTACTTCAATAGTGATGGTAATGGCATTAACGCCCTGAATGGCGCTGCCGAAGGTTTTAACAATCATATGGATATTGGGTTAACGTGTATTCACTAAGATAAGCTTTTAGCCGTTAGGTTTTAGCTTTTAGAGAAATGCAGCAAAGATCAACTGTAATCTTCGCTGCATTTCTCTAAAAGCTAAAAGCTAAAACCTAACGGCTAAAAGCTATCGGATCTGTTGCAACAGATCCAATACCTTCTCACGTTTCAGTATCAGATAACCGATTTTTTCTTTTGCAATACCATCTTTCAAAAGATAGGTAAACCGCAGGTTATCATCTATTACTTCTGATTCAAAATATTTGAATTGAATACGGTCTTCCTTATCTAATCCATCTACTATTTCGTACAGATGTGTAGAGAGGATAAACAAACAATTTGTACTCCGCAGCAATCCCCTGATAACAGCCAGGGAACAGTTTCTGGCGTCTTCTACATTGGTGCCTTTAAACATTTCATCTATCAGCACCAGCCAGTTTTGACCATTGTTAATCTGCAGGATAGTATTCTTAATGCGCAGTACTTCGCTGTAAAAATAACTCTCTCCTTTAAAAATATTATCCTGTACCTGTATGTTACTGACGATACCATGAAAGAAGCTCAGCTCCATATTTTTTGCAGGTACGCCCATGCCAATATGCGCCAGGAATACTGCTATACCTACCGCTCTGATGAAGGTGGTTTTACCAGCCATATTAGCGCCTGTGAGGAACATAAAATGCGAGGCTTCATCCAGGGAAAGATCATAGGCTACAGGCTCGTCAAGAATAATATGATATAGTTGAGATGCTTTTATCTGCGGACGTGTGCTGTTGGAAAAACGGGGAAATTGCAGGTTATAATGCTTAATGGCTTTGGCCATGGCATAGTAAGCATCCAGTTGCTGATAAAGGGTTACCAGTTCCACAATTACTTTTTTATGTCTTTTCCTGATATAATTATCATAGCGCAGGATCTGTACATAATTTAATTTTCCTTCTTCTTCTGTTTTCAGGATTTCAAAAAAATCGCGCTTGCTTAACAGGTGCTGTGCCCTGTCCAGCAATATTTTCAGCACTTTAGGTGTTTCGTCGGAATTAAATACATTAATAAACGTACGGAAGCCCTGAAGCAAATTCACCAGCTGCGTAAAAGCGAATTTGATATAACCATAGTCAGGCGCATACAGTGTTTTATTGATCAACGCCTGTATATGCAAAGGAATGCCTTCTGTATTGGAGATCGGCTCAATCTGCGCTTCCATATAGTTTTCCACTACTACAATGGTACCGTTGGAAATAATAGTAGGCCAGTTGCTTTCCTGTTCCAGGATATACTGTAATGCTTTCTGCCGGTTCTCAATGGTGTTGATATCGGGTAGCGGATTACTGAACAATTGACGCAAATAATCGCGTCCGCCGGAAGTTGTAGTGAAGTCGAGTCGGTGGAATAGGGAATACTCTTCGTCGCGGTTAAAAATAGACAGGTCGTAATAGGAAGTTTTGTCCAGTTGCATGCAGCGTCTTTTTAGTGAATATAAAGTGGAAGATGCAAGGAAGGAAAAAATCCATAAGCTTTTAGCTTTTAGTCATTAGCTTTTAGGAAAATGCAGCGGAGATGGCACTTCCTGTTTAACCTTCGCTGCATTTTCCTAAAAGCTAAAAGCTAACGGCTAAAAGCTAACGGCTAAACGCTAATCGCTCTCCCATTACTGATTCATCAAATGTTCCATTTGCATATGCCAGGTGACCGTTTACAAAAGTATGTGTGATGGCAGCCGGGAAGGTATGTCCTTCAAACGGGCTCCAGGCGCACTTGTAGTAAATGTTTTGTTTGTTAACAGCGGTATGGCTCTGTAGGTCCACTATTACGCAGTCAGCAAAATATCCTTCTCTCAGAAATCCTCTTTCTTTTATCTGGAAGCAGACCGCAGGTGCATGGCTCATTTTTTCTACCACTTTTTCTATGGAGATATCACCCTGTCTGGCATGTTCCAGCATCAGCAACAAGCTGTGTTGTACCAATGGTACGCCTGATGGCGCCTGCAGATAAGGCTGCTGTTTTTCCTCCCAGGTATGTGGCGCATGGTCTGTAGCAATGATATCCAGACGATCGTCCAGAAGGGCCTGCCATAGCGCTGTTTTGTTCTCCGGAGATTTGATGGCCGGATTACATTTAATCAGATTGCCGTACTGTGCATAATCATCTGCGGTATAATGCAGGTGATGCACACAAACCTCTGCGGTGATGCGCTTGTCTGCCAGTGGCATCATGTTACTGAACAGTTGCAATTCTTTAGCCGTGGAAATATGCAGGATATGCAGGCGGGCATCATGTTTCTGAGCAAATTGAATGGCTACCAAAGACGACTCAAAGCAGGCTTCCACATTGCGTATCAGCGGATGGTCCGCAGCAGTAAGCTGGTCGCCTTTTTCGCGCTGAAATGCTTCCATATTGCTGCGGATGATCTTTTCATCTTCACAATGGGTAGCAATCAGGAGTTCGCTGGTAGAAAATACTTTTTCCAGGGTAAGATAATTATCTACCAACATATTGCCGGTAGAAGACCCCATGAATATTTTGACACCGCAAACGCTTTCTTTTTTAGCATTTGTTTTCAGGATTTCTTCCACATTATCGTTGGAAGCACCCATGAAAAAGGAGTAGTTAGCCAGGGAATGTTGTTTCCCGATGGTGTATTTATCTTCCAGTAATTCCTGTGTAAGTGCTGCGGGCTTGGTATTAGGCATTTCCATGAAGCTGGTAGTGCCACCGGCAACGGCTGCACGTGCTTCTGTGTAAATGGTGGCTTTTTGTGTTAAGCCTGGCTCGCGGAAATGCACCTGGTCGTCTATAATGCCCGGCAGCAGGTGTTTCCCTTCTCCGTTAATTTCCGTGTAATTACCGCTGGGAGTGATATGAGGCGCTATCTTTTCAATGCGGTTATCCTTGATCCATACATCCTGTACCGTGGTATGGCCTTCGTTTACCACGGCTATATTCCTGATGAGGTAGTTTTGCATTCCGCAAAGGTAGAAAAATTGGAATTACGAATTACGAATTGCGAATTACGTTGATCATCCGCAAAGATCATCCGCTATGATCAACGTAATTCGCAATTCGTAATTCGTAATTCTTCAGCATTTATCCTTCCAGATGAATGGAAAACACCACCATTCTGGATTGCAGCTTCTCTACCACATTGGAGAAGCGCAGATTAGGATCTTTTATATGCACGTTGCCAAAGCCGTTACTGATCTTAAATTCGGGTGAAAAAATGAAGCTCTCGAAATAAAATTCAAAACCGGCGCCTACTTCATAGCCGTAGTCGCTTTTTTTGATTTTCACGAGATCGTCAGCTTTACGGGCACGGGCATTGGAGGCCAGATCGTAATCGTATTTAAGTCCGGCGATAGTATATACACGCATATTGCCTATGCGGTCCGACTTAAATTTAATTTGTAGCGGGAAACTTAATAAGATAGATTCTATCTTTTTGTCGGTATCCTGTGGCTTGGGATAGGTTTCCCGGTAGTACAGATTTTTAGAGGCAAAGATGAGCTGCGGGTTAAAGCGTAGATCAAAGTGCTCGCTCAGCCTGGCATTGGCCAGTAATCCAAGATTGAAGCCCATTGATTTCAGGGGTTCTGCAATCGTAATGGAATCACTAGCCAGGAAGGCAGTGGAGTGCGTCAATTTAAAATTGGACTGGTTGGCAGCCAGGGTTATTCCAAAGTAATAGGGTTTTGCATCATGTTCCAGCATATTCATGTTAGTTTGTGCTTTTGCCGGTAGCACAATCATTAATAACAAAAATATCAGCGCGTAGCGCAGTAAATAGAACATATGCCGAATGATAGCGTTTTGCATGTAACGGCCTGGAATCCTGTGTTAGTTAAAATAATTCGCATTGCTTCTCCCTGTGGGAACGCTTTCACAGATTCTGGCAGATAGCTGTAGGCCGCCTGGCTTTTGGCTATCCATTTCCCGATCAGCGGTGTTATGTAACGAAAATACGAATTATATAATTGTTTAATAGGAAAAACTGTGGGATTGGAAAATTCAAGGATCACTAATTTACCTCCTGGCTTCAGTACACGTCTCATTTCAGACAGCCCTTTTTCCAGGTTTTCAAAATTACGCACGCCAAAGGCCACCGTTATGGCATCAAACGTCTGGTCCGGAAAACTTATTGTTTCACTATCACCCAGTTGCAGCGTAATTTTATCGCCCAGGCCCAGTTTTTTTATCTTTTCCCGGCCATGGGTCAACATTCCTTCGGAAATATCAATGCCTACAATTTTATCAGCATGCAGCCGCTTTTCTGCCATAATAGCAAAGTCACCGGTACCGGTAGCTACGTCCAGCATATGTTTGGGCTGAAGCGACTTTAAATAACGCAGTGCTTTTTTCCGCCAGATGATGTCGATTCCGAGCGACATAAAGTGGTTAAGGAAGTCATAACGATAAGCAATATCATCAAACATGGTCGCTATCTGCTCCTTCTTGCTTAATTTTGACCCTTCAAAGGGAACGATCTTCTGAACATTTGCATTTTCTGACATAGTCCGCAAAGTTAAAGAAATGTAGTCATGTGACAGAATGCAAATACAGGGATGCGGGATTTTTAATGGAACAAAGCAATATTACTATGGTTATCAAAACAGCAGAATATCTTATCAGCAGCCCCGATTGGGAACAATGCCCTACACCGGTATGGCCGGAATACGCATTTATAGGCCGTTCCAACGTGGGAAAATCTTCATTGATCAATATATTGGCTAACAACGAAAGATTGGCCAAAACATCCGGTACACCCGGTAAAACACAGCTGATTAACCATTTCGCTATAAATAATGCCTGGTACCTGGTGGATTTACCAGGATACGGTTTTGCCAAAAGGAGCTTATCACAACGCAGACAGTGGGAACAGATGATAGAAAATTATCTCCGTAAACGTACCAACCTGGTAAGCGTATTTGTGCTAATCGACAGCCGCCATGAACCACAAAAAATAGATCTGGAATTTGTTAATCAGCTGGGAGGATGGAATATCCCCTTTAGTCTGGTATTTACCAAAGCAGATAAAAGTACCCAGGCAATAGTAAGTAAGAATGTGAAAACATTTCTGAATAAAATGCGCGAAACCTGGCAATTCCTGCCTCCTAACTTCGTTACATCTACAGTAAAGAAAACCGGCAGAGATGCGATACTGAATTATATTGATGAAATGAATGCACAGTTCCGGGCAATTGCCTGATGAAATTTAATAAACAATCCTCCTCTCTCCAACATCTGTGTGATTTTTCCGGGGCTTTATAATCCTGGTAGCAGGGGATAAATATTTATTTATATTTGATCCTTATCCTGTTTTAAATATGGCATTGTATTACCAAAATCTTTGTTGTCATGTTGGATGCTACTGATGAAGAGCTGTGTAAAAAGATAATGGAGAGAGATAAGGAGGCCTTTCACGTATTATATGAAAGATACAGAAACCAGATATATGGATATACGCTGAAACTATGCGGATTGCCGGATGTGGCGTTGGATGCAGTGCAGGAAGTATTTATGAAGATCTGGATAAAGTATGATACACTAAATCCTTTCCTGTCGTTAAAAGCTTACCTGTTCAGCAGCGCCAGGAACTACGTATTCGACTATCTGAAAAAAGCAGTGCATGAAGAAAAATTCCGCAAATATTTTCTGGAAACATATGTAGAGGATGATGGTACGTTAGACAATCTTCTTTATACCAGGCAACTGGAGGTCATTAAGATGAACGCCATCTCCCGTTTGCCGCTACAGCGCCAGCTGATATTTAAAATGAGTAAGATAGAAGGATGGACCAACCAGGAAATTGCGGATCACCTGGGTATCTCTATCAATACGGTAAGGGACCAGCTGGTAAAGGCTTCCCGTTTTGTACGACACTACCTGCATCAGCATGCCGATATAGCCATCGTAGCCACTGCTTTCTGTCATATCTTATCATCCTGAAAAAAAATTTTCCCTGCGGATCGTCTTTGGATCCCTCCCGATCGTATTACTGGTATGTCAACGGTAATCAATGGATGAATATAACAATAGGATCAAATCACTTTTTATAAAGCTTGCCGAAGGGAAATGTACGCCGGAAGAGCGTTTACAGATCATTGCGTATCTGGAAAAGGACCCTTCCCGGGAAGCGCTTCCGTCTGTGGAAGAACTGGCATCTACCGGAGAATGGCCTGTTATGCCAGCAGCAGCAGCGGAAGCTGTATTTGAAAATATTATACAGCATACGCCTGTTAAACAACTGATTCCTTTATGGAAAAGAAGCTGGATAAGGATTGCAGCGGCATTGATACCCGTTATTGGCCTGGCTTCATTTTTTATATTACAGTATACACAGAAAGCTGAATTCAGACATTATGTGAATAATACCCGGAAAGTACAAACCATACAACTGGAAGATGGAACAGTGATCAGGCTGAATCAACGAACCAGCTTATCCGTAAGTAAAACTTTCACTGCCGGTAAGCGCCGCGAAGTGTGGCTGGAAGGGGAAGCCTTCTTTGCTGTAAAATACCAGGCTGTAAAACCATTCATCGTTCATGCTGCCAATACAATAGATGTGAATGTACTGGGAACAGCATTTAATGTGAACACATTTAACGGAAATACAAAAGTAGTATTGAACGAAGGGAGTGTAAAGATAAATGCCAATGACATCCCTGATGCCGCAGCGATACTGCTGAAACCCGGTGAGATGGCTAGTTTCAATGCTGCCACCAAAACATTGTCCATGCAAAAGGTGGATACCTTATTCCACACCTCCTGGAAATATAACCTGATAGCATTCAGAGGCCAGCCATTGAAAGAAGTAATGCTGAAACTGAAAGAACAATATGGATATGATATTGTATTTGACAGCCGTAATATTGACAATCTTGTTTTTACCGGGTACCTGGCATCCGACAACCTGCAACAGGCACTGCTAACATTAGAACAAACTTTCGCTATAAAAATCTTTTTAAAGGATAAGCTTATACACGTGAACAATAAATAGTCTGCTTAGGCAACAACCAAAATTACATTATGAAAAAAGTCAAATCAATCAGTTCCAAACTGATAATGGTTACTGCTTTGCTATGCTGCCTGCAATGGTCAGCCGCACAAAATTTAATGGCCACCAACCGCGATGGCCGCCCACCTGCAGTATCACTCATCTCAGTAATCAATGAGCTCGAAGGTAAATTCGATATCCGCTTTAGTTACAATACCAATCTGCTGAAAGAAAAAACGGTGGTCATTCCGGGCACCACTATCTTCCAGGCGGATAATATTGAAGCCACCCTGAATAAGTATATCTCCCCACTGGATCTTATTTGCAAAAAAATAGGAGGAAAACTTTATGTAGTAAAAGCTGATAAAACAACGGACCTGATCATATCGCAATCGCCGGCAGCGGTTGCGCCAAAACAAAATATAAAAGGCACCGTAAAAGACACCGCAGGCAACGTACTTCCTGGAGTTACCGTTCAGTTGAAAGGCGCTTCCAGAGGGGTAACTACAAATAAAGACGGGCATTTTTCCATCGATAATGTAAACGATGGCGACGTATTGGTATTTAGCCTGATAGGCTATAGACCATCTGAATACACTGTAAAAGGACAGCTGTCATTTGATGTGGTATTAACTGAATTAACCACCTCCCTGGACCAGGTAATAGTAACAGCCCTCGGTATCAAAAGACAGGAAAAGGCACTCGGTTATGCCGTACAGAAAGTGAAAGGAGAAGCGGTACAAACGGTGAAAGGAGTAGACATGGTTACCTCGCTGACCGGCCAGGTTTCAGGGCTTGTGATTAAAAACTCTACGGAGTTTTTTGCAAAACCTACTATTGAATTAAGAGGCGAAGGTGCGCTGCTGGTAATTGACGGTGTGCCTTATGGTAACATGACCCTGCGTGATGTTCCTACAGATGATATCGAAAGCCTGGATGTACTGAAAGGACCCACTGCATCTGCATTGTATGGCTCCCGGGCTTCCGGTGGTGTGATCCTCGTTACTACTAAAAAAGGAAATGGTACCGGCCTGTCTGTGAATATCAACAGCAATACAATGGTCCAGAGCGGCTTCCTCGCCATCCCTAAAACACAGCGCTCTTATGGCCGCGGACAAAACGGAAAAATAGATAACGATTATGTTTGGGGACCAAAACTGGATGCCGGCAATACAGCAAGAGACTGGAACCCTGTCACCAAACAGTTTGAAGACAACAGACCACTTAATTCCGTGGGCAAAAATAACCTTAAAAATTTCATGGAACCGGGTGTTGTCACCAACAACAATATCAACGTATCACAGAGTGGAAAATATGGCAGCTTCCGCGCTTCCATGAACCACATTTATAACAAAGGACAATTTCCCAACGCCAAATTAAATATGTACAATTTCACCTTGGGCGGTGAATTAAAAGCAAGCGATAAATTTAATCTCGAAGGCCACATGGGTGTGAGTAAAAGAATGGCTCCGCAGATATGGGGCACCGGCTATGGCAACCAGGGATATATTTACCAGCTGACTATGTGGACAGGCGCCGAATACGATATCCGTCAGTACCGCGATTACTGGAAAACACCCAACCAAACACAGAACTGGATGTACACCAACTGGTATGATAACCCTTACCTTATTGCCAATGAAAAACTGGACGGCATACAACAAAATACAACCAATGCCAGCATGACGGCCAACTATAAGTTCTCATCCGATCTTAATTTGCTGGTACGTATTGGTTATGATATGTACAGTAATAAAGAAACACTCACCAATCCCACTGCAAATATCTATTCAACAAGAGGCGGCTGGAATGCAAAAGGTTTATATAGCATCAATAATACCTGGGGCTGGAGCACAAATGATGATGCAATGCTGAGCTATAATAAAAAAGTGGGTGACTGGAGCTTTGATGCCATGGTTGGTGGAACTATTTACTACTGGGTAGATGAAGGTCTTAAAGCCAGCACCAAAAACGGACTAACTTCCCCTACCTTCTTTTCACTGAACGGATCTGTAGAGCCGCCTGCCTTTTCACCTTCCTATGGCAGCAGACAAGTAAACAGCTTGTACGGAAGAGGAGCTATCAGCTGGAGAAATACAGTGTTTATTGATGCTACCGGCCGTAATGACTGGAATTCTGCACAACCCAAAAATAACAGGGCTTACTTTTATCCTTCTATCGGATCAAGTATAGTTTTGTCAGAATTAATAAAGATGCCTGCTTTTACTGATATGTGGAAGATCCGCGGTTCCTGGGCTACCTTTAAAACACCGGCAGATGTATATGCTATTAACCGCCTGTATAGCACCACCACATCCGCATGGAATACTTTAAACGCCGCAAGTTACCCCAGCGGCTTGCTTGGCGCCAACCTGTTACCCAGTTCACAGCGTACCTGGGAAATAGGTACCGCTGCCTACCTGTTTAAAAAACGCCTGAATGTAGATGTTGCGTACTTCAATAAATACTACTATAACCAGCAAACTTCCGTTAATATTCCCGGCTCCTCAGGATTCTCTTCTACACTGGTGAATACCGGCGAAACATACGTGAGAAAAGGAATGGAAATAACGCTCAGTGGTACTGTGATCAAAAAGAAAGGATTCGAATGGATGTCAACTATTAACTGGTCTAATCAACACCGTTACTACGTGAACCTCGATGCTGTATATTCTGCTCAAAGCCCATGGGTAAAGAAAAACGAAAGAATGGATACCTATACAGATAACTACTGGCTGAGAGATCCCAATGGAAATGTTATTCATAACAACGGTTATCCGGTAGAAAGTGATTATGTACAAAAATATGGTTACAGCGATCCTGCTTTCAGTTTTGGGTTTATCAACAGTGTCAACATCAGGAATTTTACCGTAGGTCTTAATATAGACGGACGTATCGGAGGCCTGTTGTATAACTATATTTATGATAAGATGTGGGATTCCGGTACCAATCCTGAATCTGATAACCAATATCGTTATGATGAAGTGGTGAACGGATTAACCAATTACGTAGGTAAAGGCGTGAAAGTAATTTCCGGAAGTGTAGCTTACGACAACTTCGGAAAAATCACCAGCGATACCCGTCAGTATGCAGTGAATGATACCAAAGTTTCTTACCAGAATTATGCGCAGAATTTCAGAGGTGGAGATCACGGCGCACAAAAGAAAACATTTGTAAAAGTGCGTGAAATATCTGTCGGTTACCGGTTTCCGGCTGCTATGCTGGCAAAGGGCGGTATAAAGAATGCTTCTGTTTCATTAACTGCACAAAACCTATTCCTTTTTACAAAATTCAAATTTTCAGATCCTGATGTGGATAATGAAAACCTGAATGCGCCATCGCAGCGTATGGTAGGGGTTAACTTCAAAGTAGGGTTCTAATATCTTCCATCATCAAAGAAAAATCTCATGAAAAATAACACACTGAAATATATATTATCGATACCGCTGGTAATGGTTATGAGTGCCGGATGCTCCAAGTTTGATACGATCAATACCAATCCAAACAGAACTACACAGGTGAGTGCTGCCATGCTGGCTACCAACATGATCCTGAACATTACCCGGAGTGATATCAGTTCAACCAAAGGATTTATGCAGCCTTTTCTGCTCAGTAAATATCTTACCTGGGGAGAAGGACAGGAAGGTTTTCAGTATAATAAATTCGGAAGAGCCAACTTTGACCGGATTACGCTGTTGCGCAACATACCGCCCATGATTGCCAATGCGCCGGATGATGGTCTTAGGAAATCATATAGCGCATTGGGGCACTTCATCAGGGCCTGGCAATTTTTTCAGGTGACGATGCGCGTGGGCGATATCCCTTATGCGCAGGCAGTAAAAGGGGAATCAGAGAATATCATCCAACCGGCTTATGATACACAGAAAAACGTTTTCATGGGAGTGTTGAATGAGCTGGATAGTGCTAACCTTCTTTTCGCACAGGGAACAGATTTTAGCGGAGATCCCATCTATGGTGGTAAGGTGGATAACTGGCGCAGGCTTACAAACAGTTTTCAACTACATGTGTTGATGAACTTGTATAAAAAAACGAGTGATGGAGATCTGAAAGTAGTGGAACGTTTTAAAGATATCGTTGCCAACAGGCCGCTGATGCGTACTTACGCAGATAACTTTGCACTTACCTATACATCAGCGGCAGGACAAAACTATCCCTGGTCAGATGTGCCGGCAGGTTCAGGTAATTCCTTCGTAAAATCTAATTACACCATGCTCTCCGCTACGTTGATAAACCCATTGAAGTCGTTACAGGATCGTCGCTTGTTTTATTATGCAAAGCCTTCCCAGGTGAAGATAGCAGCAGGTAAACTGGCTTCCGACTGGGATGCTTATGTAGGAGCTGAGCCATCTAATTCGTTCCCCGATCTGCAAACGATGCGTTTGTCTAAAGATTATGCTGATCTTAATAACCGTTATGTAAATCTCGTAAATGCAGAGCCGGTAAGCGTTTTCAGTTATCAGGAACTACAGTTTGTACTTGCCGAAGCCACGCTCAGGGGATGGATCTCCGGTGCACCGGCGCAATCCTACTATGCAGCAGGTATCACTAACGCAATGAAGTTTACTGCGGCCTTTACGCCCGATCTGGAAGATTATCATCACAACATGAAAATAGATGACAACTATATTCAAACGTACATCACTGCTGTAGCGTTGACGGGCAGTGTACAAAATCAGTTATCGCAGATTATTACGCAGAAATATCTCGCTGGTTTCCTGCAGGGTTGCAATTATAATGCGTGGTATGAACAAAGGCGTACCGGATACCCTGTATTTGTGCTGAATTCAGCTACCAACCTGAATACACCTACTACACAGTTTCCTGTGAGATGGCTTTATCCATCAAATGAATTAAGCTACAATAATGCTAACCTGGATGCTGCCATTCAAAGCCAATTCGGAGGAAGCGATAATGTGAATGCCGTGATGTGGTTATTAAAAGACTAGTAGCATAAAGAGAGGCCGACCCGAAAAGTGCTGATATGCTTTCGGGCGGCCTCTTATGTCTTAACCTAATATTAATCAATTGATTTTAACCTGCGATAAAACCAAAAGTAACCATCACTTACATTCTTCTCCCATAATATCAGAGAGTCATGAGACTGCTTTGCGCCTAGTATTTCCTGGTTACTTAACTCCAGCACCCATTCCGGCTGCATAATAAAATTACTGTCTACCTTTATCAGGCGGTAGGTTAAAGAATCCTGCAGCACACCATTCTTTACTCTCTTGTACGTACCATTCTTAATCGTTAGTATCTCCGTGTAATTAACAATAACTGTTTCAACACTGATACCACCCGTGTAGGAAAATAGCTGCCATCCGCCTTCAATACCTTGTGGTATTGTATTAGGGTGACTTTTTTTGCAGGCCATAAATACAGTGACGGCAAGGAGGAAAATAAGAAAGTAATTTTTTTTCATAACGTATTTGTAGTATTATAATTTACAATTGATGAAGGTTTGGTTTATTTTTTCCAGATAGCCTTTCATGTAAACTGGTCCGCCACCAAAATCTATATAAAATACCCTGGCAGTATCATTCGCTGAACCCTTTGATGTAAAGGTCCAGAAAGGCATATCTGCAGCGCCTCCGAGACTGAAGCTTTTACCTCCCTCGGCAATTAATTGTTGCAGCGGAAATATTTTAAAGTAAGGTATTAAGCTGTCTGATAAAGCATCCGAAAGCTGGGTAAGATGGCCATTGTCTTGTACTTTATAGGCGGCGCTGGCCGTAATTCTGTAAACACCCGGATTAGATTTCATTACGCTAAATCCCCCGGTTGTAATATCCAGGTAATCACTTTTCACCTGAGCTCCTTTATCTTTTTTGCAGGCTATAGAAAATAGGCTTAGGCATAGCAATGCCGCTACAGTTGATTTGGCTGATATCATAATAAAGGTTTGTGTATTGAGATAATTTAACTGTATGTATAGCGGGGAAAGAAAGGAAAAGTTACAGACCGTAAATAAACAAAATAGCTTGATAAGGGGAGAAAAAATCACCTGACGTGAGGATCACATCATTATAATATTTGGGAGAGGTACAATATTCAGGTGCCTTAGGAGGCTTAATTAACTACCTTATTAGCGCAGCTACTGCTGGCAAAGGCTTCTGGCTTGGCTTTGAAGGCAAAACCCATACCCAGGATATAACCCATGGCTTCACGGAGTGCCAGGTTACTTTTAAATTGAGGGTTGGTATTGATGTCTGCGTGTACTTCCATGTCTACATCATATTCAGTAAACAGGTCGCACAGTTCATACGCAATCTCAATACTTTTGGCTACTTCTACCAGCATACGTTCTTTGATAGAATAGCGGTCTTTCGTTTTTTCATTATGGATAAACATAAATCCGCCATGACCTTCCCGCAGGAAAACGATTACGGTAGCAAATTCAGTATCCAATCCTTTTACCTGGGAATCAGTACCAATGCACACTTTCAGCCGAAAGCCGTTACCTGTTTCGCGAATAATGGCCTGACGAACTTCGTCTTTAACCGGAAGGTGAATAACCTCTCCATTAAATCTTCTCCATTGCATAAAAATTATAATTAAAGGGTGAACATGCGTATTGGGTCCGTTATAATGCCTGCCTGATGAAGTAATACCATGCGCTTAATGGGTCAACAATATGGGATGTATTCATGGGGGGATAACATCGATACATTACGAATATACGAAAAAGCTGTTAGCATTCACTAACAGCTCATTATTAAAAAAGCATTAATATTTGGAGGAGATGACCGGCTAGAACTGACCAGTACTCAGCAATACCAGCGTACAGGCTTCCACTGGCTGAATATTATGTTGCCTGGCAATATCTTCCAGTTCTTCATTTTCTGCACCGGGATTAAATATAATGCGGCGGGGTTGCAACTGCAGGATATAGTCGTAATATTCCTTCTGCAAAACAGGATTCAGGTAAATGCTCACAGTATCTACCTGCTCCAGTGCCGGATGTTCTGTAATCACAGGTGTGTCTCCGATAGTGGCAGCACGTTTTCCGATGGCCACCACCGGATGCCCTTTGCCAGTAAGCCTGGTAACAGCCATATTGCTATATCTTTCCGGGTTGGGTGATGCACCCAGCACAACGGTGAGTTTTTTATTGTTATTGGTTTCCATGTATCAAAATTACGAAATTCAGAACAAGTGATAAACGCTGCGGGGCAAGTGAGCCAGGATATCTTTAAAGGCTTCATTCACCACCGGATACTTAAATGTAAAACCGTCCTGTAAAGCCCTTGCAGGCACTACCCATCTGCTTTTTAGCAATAATTCTGTTTCGGTACCAATTAATAATGCGCCCATCTTTAATAAAGGGGCAGGTGCCGGAATTCCGAAATGGTGACCTGCCGTATTGCGTAATGCTTTCATAAATGCCTGGTTGGAAACAGGGTTTGGTGCAGTACAATTATACACTCCGGTAAGCGCTTCGTTTACCATCATCCATTCCATCATCCGGCAAACATCGGTGATATGAATCCAGGTAAACATTTGTTTACCATTGCCCTGGTAGCCGCCCAGTCCGAATTTGATGAGGTTCATATAAGGCTGCATTACACCACCTGTTTGCCATCCTAACGTAACGCCTATACGTAGTATTATTTTTCGTGTATGTGTTAGCGTTATATCATTAAAAGTTTTCTCCCACAGTTTACAAACCTGCACAGAAAAATCGTTTTGTATTTCTCCGGTAAATTCATCCATGGGACGGTCTTCTGCATGTCGGTATATGGTAGCGCTGGTGGCATTGATCCATAATGCTGGTGGCGTTTTTAAAGTGTGAATGGCAGCCCCGAGCACCTTGGTGGCATTGATTCTGCTGTCAAATATGGCCTGTTTATTTTTGTCTGTATAACGGCAGTTCGCACGCTTGCCGGTCAGGTTAATGAGCAGGTCTGCATTTTCCAGAAAGGCTGTATAAAACCATCCGCTATCGTTAGCAGTTTCGGTTTTAAATTTTTGTCAATTCAAAATTTTCAGTAAGTATTGAAATGTATTAACAAAAAAAAATTACTTGATGAGTTTTAGCAAGCTGCTGTAAAACCAGTTTTCTTCTGATTTAATAAAGGCACTGATAGTTCTATCAGTTTGTTGTGCAAACTTGTTGATGTTGGAGATGGAATCTTTGAACGCTTTCAGTTCTTTGTCTTTAGGGTCACCTTCTGCCTGCTGGAGTTGCAGCAGCACTTTCATAATAGGGTCCAGTTCACGTTTCTTTCTTTCGCGGGCAATATAGGTAGCCACTTTCCAGATATCTTTTTCTGCTACAAAAAACTCTTTCCTTTCGCCGGGAATGAGGATACGCTCTACCAGGCCCCAGTTAATCAGCTCCCTTACATTCATATTAGTATTACCACGGGAAATGTTCAGTTGCTCCATGATATCATCTGCACTCAAGGGATCGGGCATCACCAGCAGCAACGCGTGAATCTGAGCCATGGTGCGGTTAATGCCCCATTGAGCTCCTAAAGATCCCCATGTTTGAATAAACTGTGCTTTTGCTTCCACTAAGTTCATGTAGGTCGTAGTTTTATAGCGTGTACTATTTATAAGACCAAATGTATATCAAGTTTTTGAACTTTCAAAATCTAATGAAACACTTTCATACAGGCACAAAAAAAGGCGGAGTATTCACTCCGCCTTTCGTATAGCTATTATCGTTAGTTTAAACCAGCATAGTCACCGGATTTTCCAGGTAACCTTTCAGGGTAGCCAGGAAACGTGCGCCTACAGCGCCATCCACACTTCTGTGGTCGCAGCTCAGGGTCAGTTTCATGATATTGGCTATTTTCACCTGACCTTTTTCCACAATCGCAGTTTCTTTGATACCACCTACTGCCAGGATCGCTGAATCCGGCGGGTTAATGATAGCAGTGAATTCGTCGATACCCAGCATACCAAGGTTGGAAATGCTGAAAGTATTGCCGCTGAATTCCTGTGGTTGCAGTTTCTTGTTTTTTGCTTTTTCGTACAATCCTTTTGCTTCACCAGCAATCTGGCTCAGTGTCTTTTGATCAGCAAAGCGGATCACCGGAACTATCAGGCCATCTTCTATTGCTACAGCAGAACCAATATGTACATGTTGATTATGACGGATAAAGTCGCCCATCCAGCTGCTGTTTACTTCAGGGTGCAGACGCAGCGCCAGGGCAGAAGCCTTGATCACCATGTCATTGAAGGAAATTTTAACCGGAGAAATTTCGTTGATGGCTTTACGTGCATCCATCGCCTTATCCATATTCACATCTATCTTCAGATAGAAGTGAGGAGCAGTAAATTTGCTTTCGCTCAAACGCTTGGCAATTACCTGGCGCATTTTAGAGAGCGGTGTATCGGTATAACCTTCCTGTCCGGCTGGTACAAAAACAGGAGCAGCAGGAGCTACACCATTTTGTGCAGCAGGAGCCGCAGTGGCGGCAACAGCAGGAACAAAGCTATCTACATCTTTCTTAATAATACGGCCACCATCACCGGAACCGGTTACCTGGTGAATGTCGATACCTTTTTCTTCCGCCAGCTTTTTAGCCAGTGGGGAAGCTTTGATACGACCATCTGTATTATTATTAGAACCTGTAGCTGCTGCAGTAGTTACAGTAGATGCCGGAGCAGCACTTTCAGCAGCAGGAGCTGCTTTTGCCGCCGGCGCAGCATTTTCAGCCGCCAGGATTGCATCTATATTAGTACCCTGTTTACCTACAATAGCGATGATGCCGTTTATTTTAGCAGCTTCACCTTCTTTTACACCTACATATAATAAAGTACCGTCGGCATAGCCCATTACTTCCATGGTCGCTTTATCAGTTTCCACTTCTGCCAGTACATCGTCATTCTTCACTACATCACCTGTTTTCTTATGCCAGGCTACTATCTTACCTTCTGTCATAGTATCGCTTAACAGCGGCATACGTATAACAGTCGCATTTTTCAGTGCTTCTTTTAACGCAGCATCATCAACGGCAGGTGCAGCAGCGGGAGCGGCCTGTGGTGCAGGAGCAGCGGCTGACTGAGCCGGCGCAGCAGGAGCGGCGCTTTTATTATCTTCCAGTAAAGATTTGTAATCTTCTCCCGGTTTACCTACAATGGCAATAATTCCGTTTACTTTAGCTGCTTTCCCTTTCTCCACACCAATATACAACAGGGTTCCTTCTACATAACCCATTACTTCCATTGTTGCCTTGTCGGTCTCTACTTCAGCTATAACATCGTCTGCCTTTACTGTATCGCCCACCTTTTTATGCCATTCCGCAATCACCCCTTCCGTCATCGTATCACTCAAAAGGGGCATTCTGATAACTTCTGCCATAGTGTTTTATTCAAAATTTTGTTCAAACCTACATGTTTTTGCGCAAAAACGCAAAGAAGGAATTGTAAACTGTTTAAAAATGACTATCTATCGTTAATATTTAATCAGAGAACATATGATTAAAAATCCAGCTCCATATTAAGTCTGTCTTTCAGCTCCTTTACCAGTGGGTATTTTTCTGACATTTGTTGAAACTGCTCTCTGCTGGAAAGCGGTGCTGGTCCTATGTCCTGCGTTTGCTGGCTTTCATCCAGTTGCAGGGTGAGAACGATCGCCGGATTGTTAAATTTCTGTTTCAGAAAATCAGCAATCACCAGTTTTTCTTCCTCCATAAACCGGAATTGTACAATGTTCCGGCTCACAATACCCACTTCGGCAGGAGCCAGTAACTTCAGCTGTGCCAGCTGAAGATTGCTTACCACCGTCATTTTATTGGCCTGTCGGTACAGATCAATAAATTCTTCCCAGTACACATGGATGGCACCCATCGTAAGCGGAATGATCTGTATCTGGGTAGTGTCCTGTTGTTTGGCTGCCATGGCTTCTTTCATGGCGGCAAGCCCTGTTAATTTATTCGCCGGGGCTGGTGCAGCTTTGGTAGCTGCTGGTGCAGCAGTGGTTGTATCGGTTGCCGGCGCAGGTATATTTACCGGAGCTGCTGGTGCTGGTGTGGGCGCAACAGGAGCCACTGCAGCGGGTGCAGGTGCATTTTCGCTTACGGGCGGCGCAGGAGGTGCGGTTACGGTATCTACTGTTAAACGGGCTGCCGGCGGAGGCGTAATACTTTCTGCTGTAGCCGGGCGTTCAGTAATAGTTTTAGCCGTTACCGGCTGTGCGGCTGGGGCACGCAGCTTTTGCGGCACAGATCCGTCAGCTACTAACTTTTTTTTTGATACCTCCCCATTACTGTCATCGCTCACCAGGGTTACGGCCTGCTGCAGGTAACACAGCTTTATCAGCGCCATTTCCACATGTAAGCGCTTGTTGCGTGCCATACGGTAATGGATCTCTGTTTCATTAAGCAGATGCAGTGCTGTGATCAGGTAAGCAGGACTTATCTGTCCGGATAACTGTTTATAGCGTTCTTTCAGATTACCCGATACTTCCACAAGATGAAGGGCTTTGTCTTCTTTACACAGTAACAGGTTGCGTAAAAATTCTGCCCAGCCGTTCAGGAAATTATCTCCCTCAAAACCTTTCTGTAAAATTTCATCAAATATCAGCAGGGCAGTAGCAATGTCCTGTTGTAATACAGTTTCCATCACCCGGAAAAAATAATCGTAATCCAGGATATTGAGGTGCTCCAATGTATTCTGATAGGTAAGATGCCCACTGGTAAAACTTACTATTTTGTCCAGTGTACTCAGCGAGTCGCGCATACACCCATCGGTCTTTTGCGCAACCAGGTGCAGGGCATCTGCTTCTGCTTCAATATTTTCTTTGGTACATATCTCCTGCAGATGATCTACGGTATCCTGTATAGTAATGCGTTTGAAATCAAATATCTGGCACCGGCTCAGGATGGTAGGCAATATCTTATGCTTTTCTGTGGTGGCCAGAATGAAGATCGCATATGATGGCGGTTCTTCCAGCGTTTTTAGGAAAGCATTGAAAGCTGAGGAACTAAGCATGTGTACCTCATCTATAATATAGATCTTGTATTTTCCTGCCTGTGGAGCAAAACGTACCTGCTCTACCAGGGTACGGATATCATCCACTGAGTTGTTGGAAGCCGCATCCAGCTCATGAATGTTAAAAGAACTGCCTTCATTAAATGATTTACAGGAATGACATTCATTACAGGCTTCCCCATCCGGCTGCAGATTTTCGCAGTTAATGGTTTTAGCCAGGATGCGCGCACAGGTAGTTTTCCCTACCCCACGCGGCCCGCAAAACAGAAAGGCATGCGCCAGCTGGTTATTGCGGATGGCATTTTTAAGAGTGGTGGTAATATGTGCTTGTCCTACAACCGTTGAAAAGTTTTGTGGACGGTATTTACGGGCTGAAACGATAAAATTCTCCATATGACTGCTACGCTTTCGCGAGCGCCGAAAATACGCACAAATTCAGTAAGAGAAAAATGCGGAGCATAGGCGTCGCTTTCCCAGGGTCTTATCCTGCTGATTCTAAAGTTAAAATAAATTCTAAATATGACTTTTTTAATAATATGATACTGTTGTTATAATGCTCCATCATAGCAGAACTGATCTCATGTAGTTCTTTTATGGCCATGTAATCCGGCACCATATCTTTTATAAATACACAATCATGCAGCCTGAATCTTTTTAATTTCTCTTCCATAACCGGAAGCAGGGTGCGGGATACATTGGAGCTGGTGGTGATATCCTGTACCAGCTTCCGGAAATTCCAGCATTCAGCAGACAGTTCATCTAAAGAAGGCGCCAGTGCTTCAATAGTACACCCGTTGGTATTAAATAACTGGCTGATACAATGAATAATCCGGATAACCTGGTCGCTAAGCCGGTTGCTGGTTTGCTGATGCTGTAATATTTCCTGGTATTTGTCTGTCAGCGCAATGGCCATGGCGGGGCTCCTGCGCATGGCCATGGTATAATGATACCTGTAGGCCAGCCGATCATGTGCCAGCAGCCATGCCAGTTCTTCCTGCACCCGTGCGGATAACTTATTTGCCAGCCGCGGAGCTTTGCCTGCCCTGTACTTTTGCCCGTCAAATTCAAAATACCGTGTCTGAAACTGTCCTGTACCAATGGCCTGCAGTGTTTCTACGTCTTGCTGATCGCGATAAAAGGAGCGCATCCGCGTAATGATATCCGGATGATAAATAGTTCGCAAAGTACAGGAATGCGCTTCCTCCGGCATTAGCAGTTGCGTGGAAGCCGCATCCATGCTGGCAAAGGTCCGGTTGTCGTAATAATCGTTAAATGACTTGGGATATTCGTATAGCCGGTGGCGTTGGGTGAGCTCTTCTATAAAACCGGCAGGTGTTATCCAGTTGAAAGTTTCATCAGCAGGTGTTGTAAAATCATATATCAGCGCTGTAACATGTTCCTGTAAACTTTCTGGTTCATTAAATAGGTCCCAGGCACTGGTATTGATCTGTTCGCAGGACACATTTGCCAGTAAATAACGTGCTTCCCTCGCTTCACGCGTGGGATGTGAGGTCCACTGATCACGCAGCTGCACACGGCTTTTGAGAAAGGTATGGAAGTAGGTGTCCGGAATAACAGGCAGTGCTGCATCATCCAATACTGCATGATGCTGGGCTGCGTAGTATTGGATCAGCGCACGTTGCACCTTAAAAATATTGCGGAAACGCAAAGCTTTTTCTGCCAGTTCAGGTAATTTATGCAGACAATGATCCAGGCAATAACTACCGATTTCTGCCCGGCGCATACTGCTCATAGCCGCCGCTGTACCTGACAGTGATACTGCCAGCGCATCAGCGTGAAATTCCATTTCCCGGCTTAATTCCAGGTATTGACGGTTAATAAGATGATATATTTTTCTCAATAGAAATTGCATCACATTAACAACTCTGGTGGTTACATGCGCAAAAAAACTGAACAAACTTCCGGCACTGCCCCAGCGTATCACCAGCTCATTCCAGTTATCATTTTCATACAGCATGTTGTAAAGCATCTTGTTTAATGCGTACACATAGCTACCCAGTTTCATGCTCCGCTGCGAAAAATGTCCGAACTCATTTGCCAGTGCCATCTTAAACTCGCTGATGTTTACGCTGTTTACAAGTCCCAGCCCAATTTCCAGGTTCTTGCGCACCGGCCAGAACAAGCTTAAAAAGCTGGAATTATAAAATACCGTTGCGCTCACGTCAGGTACAACAAATATTTTCTTCGGAAAACTGATCCTTGTATCTTTTACCAGCTGTGTGATAAAGTCGAACAATTGCGGATGACTATTGGCGTGAATTTGCGTGCGATAAGGATTTGTGGGTTGACGTTTATTAAAAAGAAACTTAATCAGAAAAAACAATACCATTCCTCCCAGCAACATAAGACTTAAACTTATGATACCGGTTATCCATGTGGGATAAGCACGAAAAAGCACAATACCTCCTGCTATGCCGGATATAGCCAATGCGACAGCTGTTAATAACAGCACTATGTACAACAGAAAGAACAACACAACGCAGCTGATCACTTTTATTATCCGTTGTTTAAACAATAGCGTGGGTTGTATAAGCACAGGGTCAGCATTCCCCGGGCTCACAGGATATAAGTTGGTCATAACGATACATCAGATTAGATACGATAGTAACTTCAAAAGGGATTTAAAAGTATATAATATTAACTTATTAGCTTTCAACGTTGTATAGGATATTCATATGAGGCCACTGATTACCCTGCTGTAGCGGCTTTTACAGGAATTAATTTTCTTATATTTTTAATCATTATACATGATAAGTACGTTTTTTTGCAAGGGTTTTCAAAAGTACAATACAGGATCGGCGCATAGTCTGATACAAACATGCGCCGATTAATATTATCTTGATATTGATGATATTTTATTATCCTACCATCGGATGTCTTTTATATGGAATAGTGCGATCAAATAAATAACGATAGGTAGTTAATTGCCTGGATGGATGTGCACCAAGGCTTTCAGCAACATTTTGCATCCGCGGATTAAAATCTCCAATCCATTGCATTTCGTAATCTATATAGTGGGCAAGATCGCTTTGAATTATTTTGGCACCTTCCACAATCATATAAGCATCAACGCCCTTACCCTGGTATTCAGGAACAATGCCAAATATGATCCCTACCATTTTTTTGCAGCGCCCTGTCATTTTTAACCAAACAAACTGCAATTTCTGTAACAAACCAAATTTACCATTCATATGTTTGGTATACTGATTCAGGTCTGGCAGATTGAGCCAGATAGCAATAGGTTCCTCGTTGTGGTAAGCAAACCAGGCGATTTTTTCATCCATCAATGGCTTCATCTGTTTAAAGATGGCCAGGGCCTGACCTTTGCTCATTTCCTTGCCTCCGGCATGTTGAGACCAGGCTTTGTTGTACACAGTACTGAATGCTTCTGCAAATTTTGGCAGTTCATTTTTCTTTATGTGTACTGCCTTAAAAGCAGGATCACTGGCAATGGTTTCATGCCGTTCATAGAATTTAGGTTGCAGTTGGTCACTCACCTTCATGCCGTAGCATATCTGGTTAAAGAAAAGCTGAAACCCATATTGTTCAAATAATTGAATATAGTAAGGAGGGTTAAAGTTCATGCAGTACAAGGGTTCGAAAAAACCTTCCGTGAGCAGCCCCCACCAGTTATTACGCTCTCCAAAGTTGATAGGGCCATCCATTGCACCCATACCCCTTTCCTGTAACCATTGTTTACCGGTATTAAAAAGCAGGTCAGCTGCTTCCTGGTTATTGATGCAATCAAAGAAACCCACACCGCCAACAGGGCATTCATCTCCTTTGGACTTATACTTCTTATTTACAAATGCCGCTATCCGGCCTATTAGTTTACCCTGATCATCTTTCAGCAACCATCTCACACATTCTCCATGGCGGAACGCCTTGTTTTTTGCCGGATCAAATACTTCGTTGATATCCTTGTCCAGTGGCCTTATCCATCCCGGTACATCTTTATTTAATGTTACATGTACTTCCAGAAATTGCCTTGCTGTTTGTTCATTATCTACAATAATCAGTTGCATTGGGACCATTTGTACAAATGTAATAAAAACTGCATTGGCATTATTTTTTCTGTTACCTACCTTATGAAACGGAATTATATTTATCCTATCATACTGCTGCTCGTTACTGTCATCTTCGGATTGGGCTACTGTCAGGAACAACGGCATTCACGAAAGATCCTGTCAGAAAATGAACGCTTGTGGAATGAGAACCGTGATCTGCGTAAAAGTGTGGAACAATCCGGGAATATTGACCGGCAAATTACTAATCACCAGGATGTACAACAACGGGTAGCCGGACAGTTCATTGAACGCCGGGCTTATTATCGCCGCAACTGGCAGCAATTTATTGCCGTAACAGCCGGGGATTACCGTACAGGCTTTCTCGGTGGTATAAAAGATCTCAGCATTACCGTGCGTAATCAAACTGAATATCCTTTGGATAATGTGGTAGTAACGGTAGAATATATGCGTAATAATAACGATGTTTTTAAAACAGAGCAATATACTATTAACAATATCCCTGAAAAGGGGACCCGTTCTATCGCTGCATCTAATAGCCGTAAAGGAAGCAAGATAAATGTGAAACTGATCAGCATCACCAGTCAGCCTATGAACTTTTGCTGGTCAGTGAATAAGCCCGCCCCTGCCGGTAATCCGGACCCCTTTGAGTGTGTACCCTCCACTCCCGATAATCACTAACTTCGTCGCATGATCAGTATGATACCAACTAATATTGCAGAGGATGCAGTAAAAAGCTTGTACGAAGCGGCTTTCCCGAAAGAAGAAAGGAGGCCGTGGGAGCAGGAATTGCAGTTGATAGCCACTGGGAAAATCCGGTTATTAACCCTGGCAAAGGAAGCTGCTTTTGCGGGATTTGTATGCTATTGGCAATTGCCGGCATTCAGCTTTATAGAACATTTTGCTATTCACCCGGATACACGCGGTGGTGGTGCCGGTACACAAGTAATGCAGTTGCTGGAAGCGCAGCTTGGGACCATTGTACTGGAAGTGGAACCGCCACTAACGGAACAGGCTATACGACGTATTAAATTTTATGAACGCCTGGGTTATCAGACTTTCTCTCAGTCTTACCAGCAACCTCCGTACTATCCGGATTATCCTCCGCTGGAATTGCGTTTGATGCAGAAAGGTATGCCACATACAGCTACTGCTTTTGCACAGATAAAAGATCAGTTGTATAAGTCTGTCTATAACAAATAAAAAAAGTACGAATGATAATCAGGTGTGAAGGTGATATCATCTCACCAACCATCTCATCATCATTCGTACTTTATCAATTAATTTATGTGCTTATACTTTTATATTCCGGGCAATTAACCTACACGTGACGGACGTTCTGATTGTTGCTGTTGCTGTGGCTGTTGTTGTTGCTGCTGTTGATCTCTTTGTATACGCTGTTGTTCCTGTTGTTGTTTTTGCTGCTGTTGTTGTTCCTGTTGTGCCCTTTGTACCCGCTGTTGTTCTTGTTGTTGCTGCTGCTGCTGCTGTTGTTGTTGCTGTGCCCTTTGTATCCGCTGTTGCTCCTGTTGTTGTTGCTGTTGCTGTTGTTGTCTTTGAGCCTGCTGTTGTACCTGCTGATCCCTTTGTATACGCTGTTGTTGTTGCTGTTGTTGTCTTTGAATCTGTTGTTGCTGTTGTACTTGTTGATCCCTTTGTATACGTTGCTGTTGTTGTGACTGATCAGTTGTTGTTCCGGGTGTAATCCTTGATGGACGGTTGTTATTGTCCACTGGCTGATTAGGCCTGTTGCTGGGATTATTATTATTATTTCCAGGCTGATTTGGTGTGATCCTGCCGTTGTTGGTATTATTACTATTACCATTATCTATGCGGGAAGGGCGACTGTTGTCTATGTTTTGTACCGGCCTTGCCCTGTCTGCCTCACGGCCTCTTTGAATGGCAGTAGCATCTGGACGATAAATACGCAGCTGGTTATTGTCTACCCGTCCGGCGCCTGGCCTGTTGGTGTCAGTAACTCTTACTGGTCTTATTGGCTGACCGGCATAACGCTGCACTTCGTTGGCACTGGGACCGGTATAGATCCTGTTCCTGTTGTAAGTGTTGGTATTGTTGATAACCGTAGTGTTGTTGATAATCGTCACATTGCGGCTATTATTTACGTAGTAGTTATTGATACGTGGACTGTTGATATATTGTCTTGGAACAAATGCCCAATATGGAGCCGGCGCATTGTAACCGTAATCATACTGTGGTCCCATTGGGGCCCATCCGTAGTAGTCGCCACCAGTTCTCCAGTTAACCCATGCTGGTCCCCAATCATTACCAGGAACCCACATCCAGCCCTGAAAATCGTCATACAACCAGCGGCCGTAGTGGAATGGTGCCCATCCCCATGAATAATCAGACATCCAGGTCCATCCATAATCTGTATAAACCCAGTGACCATTACTATAGTAAGGTCTGAAATCACTACCGGCATTTGGTATCCAAACTCTGTCATAGCCAGGGTAATTTACCCATCGGCCATAAGGGCTCAATTCATCATAGAAAGAAATGGAGCCACTTACCTGTACTTGCTGCTGGGGAACATCTGAGGAATACGGAGTGTAATAAGTAGATGCGCAACTGCCCAGAAAAAAGGATATAAGTAAGAGAGATAATCCTGTGTGTTTTATTAATGTTTTCATACTCCTGTTTTTAAGTCTTGATTGGTATAGTTATTTAGACTATGGAGGTTCAATGACTGTTGTTTTTTTTGCTGCTTTATAAATAATCTTTAAAGGCAGTATTGTTTTAATTGTTAAAGGATTTTGTTAAAATTTTTATAACGCTTTTGCTGCAGTTCGGGCGTTATTATCTATATGACAAAAATGATTCCAAATAAATTTTGTCCCTGCAATTGCCTGTGGTACAGCATTTAATAGAATCGATAGGTAAATAATAAAACATTCCTGTAATATTGTGCGGATTGATTCATTTATATAAGATGACTACATTTTTCAGTATCCATCATCACTTTTTCACTGCACTTGGATATTCCGTTAGTTATGTGGAATTTATTGGTACTATAACAGGCTTGCTTTGTGTATGGCTCGCCGCCAGAGACCATATTTTTACCTGGCCGGTGGGTTTGGTGAATGTAAGCTGTTTTTTTATTTTATTCTGGCAATTACAGTTATATGCAGATATGTTCCTGCAGATCTATTTCTTTGCTACCGGAATATACGGTTGGATCTTCTGGTATAGAAAACAACCACAAAATGAGCCGGTATACGCTTTAAGCCGCCATCACCGGTGGTTACTGGGAACATTAGCGCTACTGCTGTCTGGCCTCACCGGCTGGATCATTAGCCGGTTGCATCTTTGGTGGCCGGATATTTTCGTACATCCGGCGGCGTATCCCTATACAGATTCATTGGTGGCGGTATTAAGCGTTATTGCAAACATCCTGCTGGCTAAAAGAATATGGGAAAACTGGCTGCTGTGGGTTGTTGTAAACGTGATTGCCACCTTCATTTATTTTCTGAAAGATGTAAAGTTTCTGGGGATAGAATACTTTATTTTACTGATCATAGCCGCCATGGGGCTGATAAAATGGTTAAAAGAATATAAACAACAATCTTTAAAATCCTAAATACCTCCTATGTTCTCTGTTGTAAAACAAAAATTCAGGCGCATCGCCCTGATATTTGCTGCTATTTTTATTTTAATGTTTCTTTTCCGGATCCTCTATGGGTACTGCTACAAAGGCCACCAGTATGATGAGTTGGGAAGCGATAATTTTTTATCCGGTATGAAGTACAGAAGGAATTATGCTTCTGAAAAAATGAAATCCTTTAGCACCACAAATACAGCACCTGTCAATGTTTCCAGCAATCAGAAATATGAGAAAGTAGCCAATGTACGATCAAAGTCCACGCATTTTCCGGAGGATGAAAAGTTGTTGCATAACACTATCAGAAAATTTGATGCGATTGTACAATACCAGCAGGAATCCGGGAATAAAGGCAATCGCAAATTACAGCTGCTGCTGGGCGTATTGCCGGAGAAATTTGATTCTTTTTATACGGCCACGCAGGGTATTGGGATCACCAAATCTACGGAGATCACCAAAGTTGATAAGACTAATGAATACCGTAAGCTCAATGCCAGGAAAATATCTCTCGAAAAAACACTCGCTTCTTTCAATGACCTGAAGGCAAAAGACGGGAAGATTGAAGACTTTATAGCGTTACATGATAAGATCTTTGAGGTAGAAACGCAACTGCAGGATCTGGGTGTAGAGCTGGGAGATTTTGATTCGGAGAATGAATTCTGTACAGTACAATTTTCTATGTACGAAGGAGCGGCAGAGAAGACCATCAGTTTTGTTACCAGGTTGAAAGTATCGCTGGAGTGGACGATCAGGTACTTTGCTGTTTTTGTGGCAAGTGTGTTTTTTGCCGCCGCTGCTGCCTGGGTGCTGTTGAAATTGTTGGCATTGGGTAATGCATTTATCGCTGCTACTAATAAAAAAGATTAATATAAGTGCCGGAGTACCACTCCGGCACTTTGTACTTACTCCCTGTTTACTCCCTATTTACCTTATATTTACACCATGTATTCTCCTACTTTGGTACCGTCATCTTTCAGCATGGTCAGGACCAGCTTTTTTTGATCAGCCTTTATTTTTATCAGGGTCCGGTAGCCTTCTTTAGGGCCACCACCAATGATCAGCGGATATTCATGTTGTCCTGCAACAGGAGCGTACACGCCGTATTGGTGCGTGTGGCCGCAAATAAGGATATCGATTTTATGTTTGTTAAAGAGTTCACCGAACATTTCGCGGCAATGTGTTGAGCCATGCCATTCGCCGGAATGATAATGCGGGATATGCATCATCACCACTTTGTGCTTTGCTTTTTTAAAGGCGGTGCTTTGCAGTTGCTGTTCCAGCCACCTGGCCTGCTGCGCGCGATAGGCGTCAAAGTCAACAATGCCGCCATATACAGGGTGTTCATCTTCTTTATCTTCTCCTGTGTCCAGTACAATAGCGAATACAGGTCCCCAGGTAAAGGAAAAGTAATTGGCATGGCCAGGATTGTCGAAATACTGATGCCATTCACGGGCGTACTTACCGCGGGTTTCGTGGTTGCCGCGTACGTACAGGAAAGGGGTTTGTGTGGAAAAAGTATCGCCACAGGGCGTGAGCATATGGTCTATGATCTGCTGCTCGTCCGACTGATAGTCAAATACATCTCCATTGAAAAATACAAAATCATACGGGTCGTTGCCGTTCATTTTCAGGAGATGAGGAATCGATGCCGGGTGATCATGGATATCATTAATAATAACCCAGGAGACTTCTTTAGCCTGCGGATCAGGTGCAGTGAAGGTGTAGGTATCACTTTCTATAATAGTGCCGTAGGTGAGCTTGTAAGGCTCAAAGGATAAGATATCTTTTGAGTACACCTTGTAGCTATATTTTTTTCCGGGCTGCAAGTTATCCAGTTCGATACGGTGCAGGCGGTTGTTGGCGTCTACCAGGCCATCACTCACATGATGTGCTTTCTGGTTCAGTTGTCCGTCTGTACCGAATTGTATCCAGCTGTAACAGGGGCGTGCCGTGAGCCACATCACGGAAATGGTATGCGGACCGGGATATTGCAGATAGGGTTTACAGAGGAATGCATGTGCTGTATCGTTTTGTTTTTCATGTTTGGACAGGATACCGGCTTTGGCTACAGCAGGAGCCAGTCCGGTTACGCCCAATAATCCTGCTTTAGAAAGATTACTGAGGAATGACCTGCGGGATTGTTCACTGTTGACTTTTTTCATATTTATATATTAACTATATGTGGATAGGGGCTAAAAATAATATGCAAAGGATAAAAGGGAGTTATTTTTATATGAATGGGGCCAGCTATTTTAATGTTATTTATAAATAGTAAAAATTAATAATTTGATAGGCTGCGCTTTACATTGGCGGGACATAAAAGTTTATTAATGGTAAAACTGGTCAGGAATGCGACGGGAAAAGGATTTTTTTCGGCAATAGCGTTTTGATTTTCACCCATTAACTATTACCTTTGCGGCAAATTTTAGAAACTGTTTGCGAGTGCTTTCAGTTTTTGAGGAAGTAACATTTTAGTATTTTATAAACCTCTTTAAAAATATGCCTAACACAGGTAAGATCAAACAAATTATCGGTCCCGTGGTGGACGTGCACTTTGATGACAAATTGCCCGAAATCTACAGCGCATTGGAAATTACCCGCGAAAATGGTCAGAAGGTAGTATTAGAAGTACAACAACACCTGGGTGAAGACAGTGTACGTTGCGTGGCAATGGACTCCACAGACGGTATGGTTCGTGGCATGGCTGTAGTTGATAAAGGCGCGCCTATTAAAATGCCAGTTGGCGACCAGGTTAAAGGACGTTTGTTCAATGTGATAGGTGAAGCTATTGACGGTTTGGGCGATGTCGACAATACAGACGGTTATCCTATTCACCGCGATCCTCCTAAATTTGAGGATCTGGCTACTGACACAGAAGTATTGTTTACTGGTATCAAAGTAATTGACCTGATTGAGCCATACGCAAAAGGTGGTAAAATTGGTTTGTTCGGTGGTGCCGGTGTAGGTAAAACTGTATTGATTCAGGAATTGATCAACAACATTGCAAAAGGCTACGAAGGTTTGTCTGTATTTGCCGGTGTTGGTGAGCGTACCCGTGAAGGGAACGATCTGATGCGTGAGATGATTGAAGCAAACATCGTTAAATACGGTGATAAATTTAAAGAATCCATGGAACACGGTGACTGGGATGTTACCGCTGTAGATAAAGAATTACTGAAACAATCACAGGCTACGTTTGTGTTTGGTCAGATGAACGAACCTCCTGGTGCCCGTGCACGTGTGGCTTTGTCCGGTTTAACACTGGCAGAATATTTCCGTGATGGAGATGGTACTGCAGGTGGTGGTAAAGATATCCTGTTCTTCGTAGATAACATCTTCCGTTTCACCCAGGCAGGTTCTGAAGTATCCGCGCTGTTAGGTCGTATGCCTTCTGCGGTGGGTTACCAGCCTACACTGGCTACTGAAATGGGTCTGATGCAGGAACGTATCACCTCTACTAAAAATGGTTCCATCACATCCGTACAGGCGGTTTATGTACCTGCGGATGACTTGACAGATCCGGCTCCGGCTACAACGTTCTCCCACCTGGATGCTACCACGGTATTGGATCGTAAGATCTCCGATCTTGGTATCTACCCTGCTGTGAGCCCGCTGGAATCCACCTCCCGTATCCTGTCTCCTTCTATCGTAGGTGAAGCACACTACAACTGTGCTCAGCGTGTGAAAATGATCCTGCAACGTTATAAAGAACTGCAAGATATCATCGCGATCCTCGGTCTGGATGAATTGAGCGACGAAGATAAACTGACTGTATCCCGTGCCCGCCGTGTACAACGTTTCTTGTCACAGCCTTTCCACGTAGCAGAACAGTTTACCGGTCTGAAAGGTGTACTGGTACCTATCGAAGAAACTATCCGTGGTTTTAACATGATCATGGACGGTGAAGTAGATGAGTATCCTGAAGCAGCTTTTAACCTGGTAGGTAACATCGAAGCAGCTATTGAAAAAGGTAAGAAATTACTGGAAGCAGCGAATAACTAATTAAGTCAATGATCCCGGTTTTGCCGGGATCATTCACCCTTCACCATTTACGATTATAACATGCTATTAGAAGTATTAACACCAGAAAGAAAATTATATGCTGGCGAAGTGTACGGAGTACAACTGCCGGGCATTGACGGTTCTTTTGAAATACTGGATAAACATGCGCCATTAATTGCAGCTCTCGGAAATGGTAAAATGAAAGTGCTGAAAGATAAAACGCATGCTGAGTTTTTTACTATCAGCGGTGGATTTGTAGAAGTGTTGCGCAATAAGGCTACCGTACTCGTAGAAGGCGCTGTAGCAGTGGGAAAATAAGCATACCAACAGTAAAAGATAATAAAAGCCAGGCCGGGTAAGATTACCCGGCCTTTGTTTTGTCCTAACTATTCCAATCTTAGATGACCCGGTAATGCGTAAGATTACCCACCGGGATTTCCGCTCTATTCATCTATGCACAATACATTACCTGCACGGGTTATACGAGATAATCCGCAGTCATGCATGTACATCAATAGACAGCCTTATCAAGGGCTATGTATATTACCTAATGAATATGCCTTTGATGATAATTTTCGATAATAATTAAAATGAGTGATCAGGTAAAAAATCTGGTATCGGTCTATAGAAGAAGCAAAATGTTTTTCATAGGTTTTGCCTTCATAGGTGTATTCTTATCGGTTATGCTTACCTGAAAACGGGTTATGCTATCGTTTTTTATTAGCAATTACTTTAGCAAGATATTTAATTTGTTTTAAATAAACAGCATTCATTCTGTTCATTTTTCACTTCCGGGAGCGTGCTGCTCCGATGTCCTTCTAACTCAGAATATTACCATTAATTTAAGGATGGGTCAATCGGGAAGTTTGCCATCATGGCAAAGGTACTACCGAGATTTTTGAGGGATTGTTGCCAGATTTGTTGCTCTTTGGGTTCAAATATTATGGCCGCATCGGTGTTAGAAAGTATCCAGGATTTATCCTTTACCTCACCCTCCAGTTGTCCGTCGGTCCACCCGGAATAACCTATAAAGAATTTGATTTTGTCGAGGTTCAGCAGCCCGTTATTCAGGGCAGCTACCACGCTGTCAAATTTGCCACCCCAGTAGGTGCCTGGCAGGATTTCCAATCCACCTGTTATCAGTTCAGGCTGCTGGTGCACAAAATGAATGGTATCCATCTGCACCGGACCACCATAATACACAGGAATGTTGCTGAGCAATACTTCCGGAACAAGGTTGTCCAATGATTGATCAAATAACTTATTGATTACAAAACCAAAACTACCTTTATCCTTGTGCTCACAGAGCAGTATCACAGTACGTGCGAAGTTCGGATCTTTTAAAAAAGGATCAGCTATCAGCAAAATGCCGGGCGACAAGGTTACCATATGCTTACAAATTTTATCGCTTGCTCAAATTTAATTAAATGATTGATATAAAGGGAAAAAGAAAGGAGTCCCTCCCAAATAGGTATAAATAAAAAAGGAGGCTAGAAAGCCTCCTTACCATTTTATCAACCAAAATCTAAATCGCTTATGGAACGAATCCACATCGATGTATGTAGAAAGTTTAATTACTTTGTTATGATCTTGAACTAATCAAATTTAGTACCAAGATTATGAAGCAAAGGTAAGGAAAGAAGTATTAATAAAATCAGCAGTAGCCAGTTAAAATTACGTTAAAGTGATATTGTATTGCAGAAGGGAAGCAAGGATGCTATATTAAGCTTCTAATTTTGTATCATAGTTGCTATAGCAAATATCTTTTTTAACAATTTTTAATTTTTCATCGCGCTTATCTTTGAAGTATATTTAAGCCTGACATATTTTTCATGATACCACTGAAGCGAATTTTCCCTGTAATTGTAATTCTGATCACACTATCCCTGATGGGCATTATCTATATCCAGGTTAGTTGGATCAGAAGTGCCGTGCAGATAAAAAAAGAACAGCTTTTTCAAAGGTCAGTAGGTATGATCAGGGATGTACTCAACGATATGTTGTCTACCCGGCAAACGGCCCTGATGTTTAAACTGGATGGCAGGGTAACCCCCAGTCCCAAAGGGTTTACGATAGACGTAAATGCGCTGCCTTATACGCCAACTCCCCTGAGCGACTTTTACAGTGTCCAGGATCTGAGAAAGTGCATCCAGACCAATATGAGGAAAAATCACCTCGATTCTACACATTTCGAGTTTGCCGTGCTGGTACCATCTACAGGGTACTCAGCCAGCATAAAAAAACAATCTGCCGGTTTTGAAAAGATGTACCACGCTGCTACAGACAGCAATCTTGCCAATAACAACAAGTACAAAGTGCAGTTGATTCCGCTGGTAGAGCCAAATGATCTTAATCAACAAGCTGAAAGCCTGATGGTTATTATACCCACCGATGATTCAGTGGCTAAACAATTAGGCCTTATGATTACCGGGGGAGTATTGTTTACAATGATCATCATTACGGCTTTTGCACTCACCATCCGCACCCTGCTGAATCAGAAAAAACTATCGGAAATAAAATCGGATTTCATCAACAACATGACCCATGAACTGAAAACGCCGCTGGCCACAATTTCCCTGGCCATTGATGCTATCAGAAATGAAAAAGTGATGTCGAAACCGGAAAAGATCCATTACTTCTCCGGTATCATTAAGGAAGAGAACAAACGCATGAATAAACAGGTGGAAAGTATCCTGCAATCTGCGCTGCTGGAAAAAGATGAAATTGGTCTTAAACTGCAGGCGACAGATGCACATGCTGTGATTCAGAGTACTACTGATAACCTGCAATTGCAGCTGGCTGCCAAAAATGGGGTGGTAGACCTGCAACTGGACGCTATCAATCCGGTAATTATGGCGGATGATGTACATTTTTCCAACCTGATCTTCAACCTGATGGACAATGCCATCAAATACTCCAACGACAACCTGGAAATAAAAATACAAACCTATAATACCCGTAAAAGCTTGTTCATAGTGATTGCAGACAATGGTATCGGGATGAGCCGCGATACTATTTCACGTATATTTGAAAAGTTCTATCGCGCACATACCGGTAATGTTCATAATGTAAAAGGTTTTGGCCTCGGACTTACCTATGTAAAGGCGATCGTGGATGCACATAAAGGAAAAATTAAAGTGGAAAGCACCATCGGTAAAGGCAGTAAGTTTACTCTGGAATTCCCACAGGAATAGATAAAGGATAAAGCGTATGATACTTAGTGAAAAAGAAATACTGCATTTCAAAAATCCTATAGCCGTTCCCGGTATAGGTGTTTCTATGCAGGAAAAATTGAAAGAAGCCCGCGTACTGGTAGTAGGTGCCGGTGGTTTGGGAAGCCCTGTATTGCAATATCTTAGCGCCAGCGGGGTTGGTGTGCTGGGCATTGCAGACTATGGCGTGATCAATGATGATGATATGCACCGCCAGCCTGTATACCAGATGCAGGATATTCGCAAGCATAAAGCTAAAATGGCTGCCAGCCGTCTATGGGCGGTGAATCCATATACAAAGCATTACCCTATTTTAGTACAGGTAAAGCCGGAAACAATAGGACTGATGCTGGTAGGATTTGACCTGGTAATAGATTGTTCCCAGCATCTGCCTACACACCTGGTTATCAATGATGCCTGCATCGTACACAACAAACCATTTATAACAGGAGAAGTACATAACTGGATGGCCTGGTGGGCAGGCTTTAATATGCCAATGCCGGATGGTACTACTTCTGCTTCCTATCGCTGTTCTTTACCATTAACAGAAGAATATCGCAACTTTGATGCTGGCGCAATCGGCGCTACACACGGCGCTACCGGCATGCATATGGTATGTGAAATATTAAAATATCTGATGGATGTTCCGGGAGGTATTGCCGGAAAACTCTATGGTATTGATTATCTGCATAATCAAACCCAGGTACATGAACTGCAGCCGGATGCGGAAGTCCTGGCAAATACCTGTGCAGCAGGTATTTTAACAGCAGATGAGTATGGATTGGAGATTGTACCGGATGTAGAAGATTAACTGTGATTTTTATGATTTTTTTGATTATCCTGATGAGCGGAGATATTCGCGTATATCATTACTTTAATCTCCGCTCATCAGGATAATCAAAAAAATCATAAAAATCACAGTTCAGACAATATACTCTTCGCCCCAACCCTCAGTTCATGTTTTAGCCCCAGCTTCAATGCATAGTTAGCTGCACCGTGCCCACTCGGAAAGCCAAAGCAAACCGGATATTTATAGTCTTTCACCAGGTTGAGAATAATTTCATATTCTGTTTGTCCAAAAGGAGTATCCGTTTCTTTTCCATCGGAGAAGCCGCCTACTACTAATCCTGCTAGTTTGTCCAGCCAGCCCGCACGTTTCAGGTTATACATCATACGGTCCACATTATACCGGTATTCGCCTATATCTTCCAGCAGCAGAATTTTTCCTTTAGTATCTATTTGTGACGAGGTGCCGGAGAGATTGGCCAGCATTGATAAATTGCCGCCTACCAATTCACCGGTGGCCTTGCCTTCTTTGTTTAAAGGATGCGCTGCAGTAGTATAGCGGTATGCCTTGCCTTTCAGCGCAGCAGACAAACTATGTACGTATTCATCCTCAAAAGTGTCGGCAGTAATGCCGCTGCACATCATGGAATGTATGGTTGGAATGCCGTAATGCTGTTGCACATGGGCGTGTAGTGCTGTAACATCACTGTAGCCGCACAACCACTTGGGATGCTTGCGGAAGCGCGTGAAATCCAGTTTATCAAGGATGCATACCATGCCATAACCACCACGGCCAAATAAAATCGCCTTTATTTCGGGATCATCCAGCATGTCCTGCAATTCTTCCAGTCTCAGTTCATCCGGTGCGGAGAAATTATGGAAGCTGGTGCCTACCGTGATACCCATGTGCACCCGGTATCCCCAGGAGTTCAACACCGCGGCTGCATACTCTGCTACGGGCAGCTCCATTTTGCTGCTGGAACAGGTAACTCCGATCAGATCACCTTTTTTCAAATATGGCGGAATTTTTACCATTGTACCTTTTGTTTACCTTTGCAGATTAGTTAGCGTAAATTCATTTTTTATTCGCTGACTAAGGTGATAAATTGTTATGGTGATTCCAAAAACAATCATCTGATTTAAAGTTTATTTAAGCATTCTTCAAGATAATATGGGAAAATTTAATAGATATTTAATAACTGCGGCATTACCGTATGCCAATGGCCCGGTGCATATTGGACACCTTGCCGGCTGCTACCTGCCTGCAGATATTTACGTGCGATACCTGCGCGCAAAAAAAGCTGATGTAAAATTTGTTTGCGGAACAGATGAACATGGTGTACCTATCACCATCAAAGCGATGAAGGAAGAAGTGTCTCCGCAGGATGTAGTGGATAAATACCACAAAATCATTGGCGACAGCTTTGCGGCAATGGGTATCTCTTTCGACATCTTTGCCCGTACCAGTGATCCCATACATCACGAAACAGCTTCAGACTTTTTTCTGAAGATGTATAACGACGGCTTGTTTGAAGTAAAAGAAAGTGAGCAATATTTTGATCCGGAGAAAAATGTTTTTCTGGCAGACAGATATATAATTGGTACCTGCCCCAAATGTGGCAATGACAAGGCTTATGGTGATCAGTGTGAACGTTGCGGCAGCTCATTAAGCCCGGACGAACTGATTAACCCGCATTCTGCCCTCAGCGATGCAGTGCCGGTGAAAAAGAAAACAAAGCACTGGTACATGCCCCTCCAGAACTACGAACCATGGCTGAAAGAATGGATACTGGAAGGACATAAAGAATGGAAAAATAATGTATACGGTCAGTGCAAAAGCTGGCTGGACAATGGTTTGCAGAGTCGTGCCATGACGCGCGACAGCAACTGGGGAATTAAGGTGCCTTTACCTGATGCCGAAGGAAAAGTACTCTACGTGTGGTTTGATGCGCCTATCGGGTACATCTCTGCTACTAAAGAGCTTACCAATAACTGGTCAGACTATTGGTGTAAAGAGGATACCAAACTGGTACATTTTATCGGAAAAGATAATATCGTTTTCCATTGTATCATTTTCCCGGCCATGCTGAAAGCCCACGGTGGCTTTGTTGTACCTGAAAATGTACCTGCAAACGAGTTCCTGAATATTGAAGGAGAAAAAGTTTCTACTTCCCGTAACTGGGCAGTATGGGTAAATGATTATATCCAGGATTTCCCTGATCAGCAGGACGTATTGCGTTATGTACTCTGTGCTACAGCACCGGAAACCAAAGACAACGACTTTACCTGGAAAGATTTTCAGGACCGTAATAACAATGAACTGGTAGCTATCCTCGGTAACTTTGTGAATCGCGCTATGGTGCTGATGCATAAGTTATGTGGCGGGAAAGTGCCGCGTTTGCACGATGAGTTCCTGGATGATACAGATCGTGAACTCTTAAAGGAATTCAGTGTTGCAAAAGAGAAAATAGAAAACAGCATTGAGAACTACCGCTTCAGGGAAGCACTGTCAGAGGTAATAGAATTTTCCAGAAAAGGAAATCAGTACCTGCAAAAAAGTGAACCCTGGATACTGGCAAGTGCTATAGAGAAACTGAATAGCGGACAGCCGCATGCTAAGTACGAACTGAAGGATGTTCCAATGCTGCAGGCCCGCATTGATAACTGTTTGCATGTTTCCTTACAACTAACGGCAAACCTGGCTATCTTCTTACATCCTTTCCTGCCTTTCACATCCAAAAAGATCTGTCACATGTTGAAAGTGGTAGACCGTATGCTGGATTGGGAAAACGCTGGTAGTGTAGAATTGCTGAAAGTAGGTTATACATTGCGTGCACCGGAACTACTGTTCAAAAAAGTAGAAAATGAGCAGATAGTAGCACAGGTAGAAAAACTGCATGCCGGTTTGAAACAATCTGCTGCAGCTACTGCGGCGGCGACTACAGTGCCGGTTGTGGAAGAAGCACCTGCTGCACCTGCAAAACCCGAAATCCAATATGATGATTTTGCAAAGCTGGACCTGCGTGTAGGCACTATCTTACAGGCAGAAAAAGTAGAGAAAGCAGATAAATTACTGAAACTGCTGGTAGATATCGGTACAGAACAACGTACGGTGGTATCCGGCATTGCTATGCACTTTAAACCGGAAGATATCGTAGGCAAACAGGTAACACTGGTGGCTAACCTGGCTCCCCGCAAAATGCGTGGTATTGAAAGTCAGGGTATGATCCTGATGGCAGAAGATAACGGCAAACTTATTTTCGTAAACCCCGCTGAAGCCGTGAAACCCGGTAGCGGTGTTAGCTGATAATAGCTTTTAGCTTTTAGCGATTAGCATTTAGCCGATACAATTTTGTATCGGCTTTATTTTTATATTTAGGTTAATAAAAGTTAACCCATGAGAAATTTTAGGAGCCTTGTTGTATGGCAGAAGTCATTAGAGCTCTCTGTCAAAGTTTATGAACTTACAAAGTTGTTTCCTTCAGAAGAGAAATTTGGTTTGATAAGCCAACTCAGAAGAGCAGCAGTTTCTATAACCAGTAATATTGCAGAAGGTGCTGCTAAATCTTCAGATTTATATTTTAAGAAGTTTTTGGAAGATGCTATCGGGTCAGCATTTGAAATGGAGTCGCAATTGTTAATCTCCTGCAAAATTTACCCGGATTTGGAAAAAAGTATCACAGAAATACTATTTCCCTTGATGATTGAAGTCCAAAAAATGCTAAATTCAATGATCGGTAAACTTAAGTCACAATCGCTGGAAGCTCCGCTAAAGACTAACAGCTAACAGCTAAACGCTAAAAGCTATGCAAAGACACATCAATAAAGTAGCCGTATTAGGCTCGGGAGTAATGGGATCAAGGATTGCCTGTCATTTTGCGGGCATTGGCGTACAGGTTTTACTGCTGGATATAGCGCCCAGGGAATTAAACGATGCAGAAAAAAAGAAGAACCTGCCGCTGGATAGTCCCGCTGTGAAGAACCGGATTGTGAATGATGCTTTGCAGGCTGCTATCAAATCAAATCCATCGCCTGTATTTACCAAAGATGTCATCAAACGCATTAAAACAGGCAACTTCACGGATGATATGAAACGCATCAGTGAAATGGATTGGATCATTGAAGTAGTGGTGGAAAACCTGGATGTGAAAAAAACAGTGTTTGAACAAGTGGAAAAGTTCCGTAAACCCGGTACCCTCATCACTTCCAACACCTCCGGTATTCCTATTCACCTGATGACGGAAGGCCGCAGTGAAGATTTTCAAAAACATTTCTGTGGTACCCACTTCTTTAACCCGCCCCGTTATTTACGCTTACTCGAAATAATTCCTACACCACATACAGATCCGGCTATCATTGATTTCCTGATGAATTATGGTGACCTGTTTCTCGGCAAAACAACAGTATTGTGTAAAGACACGCCTGCGTTTATTGCCAATAGGGTAGGTGTATTTTCTATCATGGCCATTTTCCACATCATGCAGGAAATGGGATTGGGTATTGATGAAATAGATGCCTTAACCGGTCCGGTGATTGGTCGCCCTAAGTCCGCCACCTTCCGCACTGCCGATGTGGTGGGCATAGACACTTTGGTGAAAGTAGCCAAAGGTGTAATGGATAACTGCCCCAATGACGAGGCTATCGGCATCTTCAAAATACCCGGATTCCTGCAGAAAGTAGTAGAGAACAATTGGCTGGGAGACAAGACAGGACAAGGCTTCTATAAGAAAACAAAAGGTGAGGGTGGTAAGGAAATCCTTACCATGAACCTGCAAACCATGGAATATGGTCCTAAACAGAAACCTAAGTTTGGCAGCATTGAAGCCGCCAAACCCGTGGAGGACCTGAAACAACGCATAAAAATGCTAACAGCTGCCACTGATAAAGCTGGTCAGTTCTATCAGCAATTCCATGCGTATTTATTCTCTTACGTATCCCATCGCATTCCGGAAATAGCAGATGATTTATATAAAGTAGATGATGCCATGAAAGCCGGATTCGGCTGGGAAATAGGCCCTTTCGAAACATGGGATCTGCTGGGTGTGGAAGCATCTGTAAAATTAGTGGAAGAAAAAGGGCTTACGGTTGCACAGTGGGTGAAAGATATGCTGGCAAAGGGTATTAAGAGCTTCTACAAAGTAGAGAATGGTAAAAAATTGTATTACGATGTAGCTACACAAGCTTATAAACCATTACCGGGAGAAGGTGAATTCATCATCCTCGAAAATTTCTCCAACAATATTGTCTGGAAAAATAGTGCCTGCAATCTTATTGATATAGGAGACGGGGTGGTGTGTTTTGACTGGAAAACAAAGATGAATACTATTGGCGGAGAAGTGCTGGAAGGATTAAATAAGGCGGTAGACCGCGCCGAGAAAGACTTCCGCGGATTGGTAGTAGGAAACGAAGGTACCAATTTTTCTGCCGGCGCTAATGTGGGTATGATCTTCATGCTGGCCGCAGAGCAGGAATTTGATGAACTGGATATGGCGGTGCGCCTGTTCCAGCGAAGCACCATGCGTTTACGTTATTCCTCCATTCCGGTGGTAGTAGCGCCACATGCACTCACGTTGGGTGGTGGTTGTGAAATGTGTTTACATGCGGATAAAGTACAGGCAGCAGCCGAAACATATATTGGTCTGGTAGAACTGGGCGTGGGCCTAATTCCCGGCGGTGGCGGTACTAAAGAAATGGCACTCCGCGCCAGCCTGGAATATAAAGATGGTCGCATTGAAGAAGAACCATTGAAAGATTACTTCATGACCGTAGCTACTGCCAAGGTTGCCACTTCTGGTTTTGAAGGTTTTGATATGGGTGTGTTGCGCAAAGGACATGATGAAGTAACCATGAACCTGAGCCGCCTCATAGCCGATGCAAAACGCAGTGTGATAGCACTCGCAGACGAAGGGTATACGAAACCTGTGGAAAGAACCGATATCAAAGTAATGGGTCGTGGTGCGCTGGGAGCCTTGCTGGCCGGCGTTTACGCCATGAAGTTCGGTAATTACATTTCAGAACACGACCAGAAAGTAGCTAATAAACTGGCTTATGTAATGTGTGGTGGCGATTTATCAGAGGCTTCTTTCGTGAGCGAACAATACCTGCTGGACCTGGAACGCGAAGCTTTCCTGAGTTTATGTGGTGAGCGCAAAACGTTGGAACGTCTGCAGAGTGTGATAAAGACGGGTAAGCCGGTACGAAACTAAAAACTGTTATTTTAATTCTGGGAAATGTAGTGAAGATTAGCCATAAGATCATTCGCTGCATTTCCCTTTTATTTTTCATCTTTCATATTATCCACGTGCCAATTCTATCCTTACAAAATATTTCCAAAAAATATGGAACTGTTCAGGCATTGTCTGGTGTATCGTTTGAGGTGCCGTCAGGCAGTGTTTTTGGTGTGCTGGGGCCTAATGGTAGCGGTAAAACCACGCTGCTGGGCATTGTAACCGACGTGCTGAAAGCAGATAGCGGTAGCTTTACGCTTTTCGATAAACCTGCTACTGCCCACGAACGCCGGCAGATAGGGACTTTGCTGGAAACACCTAATTTCTATCATTATCTCAGCGGGTATAAAAACCTGGAAATATCTGCTACCATCAAACAACGTGGCAAAGATGATATTGCCCGCGTACTGGAGATCTGCGGACTTACCCAGCGTCAACACTCTGTTTTCAAAACTTATTCACTGGGAATGAAACAGCGGTTAGCCATTGCTGCCGTATTATTGGGCGATCCCGCAGTATTGATCCTGGATGAACCTACCAACGGGCTGGACCCCTCCGGTATAGCAGAAGTGCGCGACCTGGTGCGTCAGCTGGCCAATACAGGGAAAACTATTATTCTGGCGAGTCACCTGCTGGATGAAGTGGAAAAAGTATGTACGCATGTGGCTATACTGCGGTCAGGAAAATTACTATTATCCGGTGCGGTAAATGAAGTGATCAGCCGAAACGATTACCTGGAGCTGTCTGCCGCAGATAATAATGCATTGCGGGTAGCTTTGCTGCAATACCCTTCCTGTACCAGTGCTGACATTACCGGGTCACTGGTAAAAACCTTCTTTACCACACAACCTGATGCCGCTGCTATCAACAGCTATTGCTCGCAGCAGGGTATCTGGTTAAATCACCTGCAACTACGTAAGAAAAGTTTGGAAACCGCCTTCCTGGAAATTACTAACAACCCTGCCTCATGAAACAAATAATACATACAGAGTGGCTGAAAGTGAAGAACTACCGCACGTTTTGGGTAATGTTACTGCTGGCACTCATCATTATCCTCGCTGGTAACCTGATGGTGGCAGACAGGTTCAGCTCTCCCGATTTTCAAAATGTGAGTAAACTGATGGGTAATCCCTTCAGTTTCCCGGACATATGGCTTACCATGGCCTCTTTAAACAGTTATATTTCTGTTTTATTTGGACCACTGCTGATCATTCTCGTTACCAATGAATATACTTACCGTACCAACAGGCAGAACGTAATTGACGGCTGGGAGAGAAAACAGTTTGTATATGCCAAGTTATTCTGGCTGGTGGCGTTATCGCTGACAGCTTTGGCTGTGGCCACACTCAGCGCTGCTGTGTTAGGGGCTATCTATGGCAACAAACCTTTTAGCCTGGAGGGGTACAGTTATATGGTGTACTATTTTATGCAGCTTACTGTGATGCTCACTATCGCCTTATTGATAAGTGTGCTGGCAAAGCGTGCAGGGCTGGCAATTGTGCTGTTTATGGCTTATAACATGATGCTTGATCAGTTGTTGTCATTTATACTTAAAAGATATGTGGGTAATATTGGCGGCTTGTTGCCGTTGCAAAGCGGTGATGAATTGCTGCCGTTTCCATTGATAGGAAAAATGCTGCCATCCGGCAATCAGTATGATACTTACGTGTACGTAACGGCTATGTTTGTTTACGTTGCTGCCGGTATCTTCCTGGTTTTCAGGAAAGTATTAAAATCGGATCTTTAAAATTATCTATATATTTCACATTCTTTTAAAGCGAAATGTTTAGCAGACAACTTAAATTTGTTGTGCAAAGTTAAAATGTGAATTATGGAAAAACAGGAGCGTGTAATATTAGTAACGAATGATGATGGTATAACAGCACCAGGCATACGTGCATTAATTGAAGCAGTGAGGCCGCTGGGCAAAGTAGTAGTGGTAGCGCCGGATAGTCCGCAGTCTGGTAAAGGGCATGCCATCACTATTGGTACTCCTTTACGTTTAAACCAGGTAGATATTTTTGAAGGCATTGAAGCATGGCAATGCTCCGGCACACCGGTAGATTGTGTAAAGCTGGCCCGTGATAAGATCCTGCACGGTAAACCGGATATCTGCGTAAGTGGTATCAATCATGGTGCAAACCATTCTATTAATGTTATCTATTCCGGTACCATGTCTGCTGCTATGGAAGCAGCTATTGAAGGTATTCCTTCAGTAGGGTTCTCTTTTCTGGAGTATAGCTACGATGCTGATTTTACGTTGCCTAAAAAAGTAGCATTTGAGGTAACACAAAAAATGCTGGCTTCGGATTTGCCGGCGGGGACCTTGTTTAATGTAAACATTCCGGTAGTGAGTGAACAGGACTATAAAGGACTTAAGATCAGCCGTCAGGCAGATGCCAAATGGGTAGAGGAGTTTGATGAGCGCAGAGATCCGCATGGTAAAAAATACTATTGGCTCACCGGTGAGTTTAAAAACCGGGATACAGGTGAGGATACAGATGTGTGGGCGCTGGATAATCATTATGCATCGCTGGTACCTGTGCAGTTTGATCTGACTAACTACACACTGAAGAAGAAGCTGGAAGAGGATTGGAAAGACCTGTAATAAATCGTTTTAAACAGCTTTTAATCTTTAGCATTTAGCTTTTAGTAAATGCAGCAAAAATAATATGGTATTTTATCCGCTGCATTTACTAAAAGCTAACCGCTAACCGCTAAAAGCTACTATAATAACACTATGTTAAAAAAAGACAATCTTCCATTAGGGATTTTACTGGGGTTTCTGACACCGGTAGCAGCATTTTTCCTCTACTATTTGTTTGTGATCAGACCACATAATAATGTTGGGCTGGGACAATTTTTAGGTATCTTAAAAGATAACAAACAAATGATTCCGAAGCTCACCAGCATCTGTTTATTACTGAACGGGCTGGTATTTTTTCTGTATACCAGGAAGCGGAGAGATATCACCGCCAAAGGTATTTTCCTGATGACAATGCTGTATGCTATTGGTATACTATTGCTCAAACTGATCAGATAATTCTTAATACAACACTATATTGAAATATTACATTATTGCGGGAGAAGCGTCAGGGGATTTGCATGGCAGTAACCTTGTAAAACAATTAAAAAAGATGGATACGGCTGCGGATATACGTAGCTGGGGTGGTGATCTGATGGAAGCGGCAGGTGCCCACGTGGTAAAGCATTACAAGGAACTGGCTTTTATGGGTTTTGTGGAAGTGGTGATGAACCTGCGCACCATTTTACGCAATATGGATCTTTGCAAAAAAGATATCGCTGCATTTCAGCCCGATGTATTGGTGCTCGTAGATTACCCAGGGTTTAACATGCGTATTGCAGAATGGGGTAAACAGCAGGGTTATAAAATAGTTTATTATATCTCTCCGCAGGTATGGGCCTGGAAAGAAAACAGGGTAAAAAAGATTAAGGAATGCGTGGATAAAATGTTGTGTATCCTGCCTTTTGAACAGGAGTTTTACCATAAATGGAATTATGAAGTAGAATATGTAGGGCATCCCTTGGTAGAAGTAATTAAAGCTGCCAAAGAACAAGCCGCGGACACACCTTTATCTGATAAGCCGGTTATTGCTGTATTACCTGGTAGCCGTAAACAGGAAGTAAGTGTAAAGCTGCCTATTATGTTAACCATGGCTAAACACTTTCCGGAGTACCAGTTTGTGGTAGCACAGGCCCCCAGCCTGGATGATCATTTCCTGGAGAGCCTTACCGGCCAACATGCGAACGTGTCTATGGTAAAAGGACAAACGTATAAATTGTTGCGTCAGGCCAAAGCCGCCCTCGTAACGTCCGGTACTGCTACGCTGGAAACCGCGCTGTTCGGCGTTCCGGAGGTAGTATGTTACAAAGGCAATCCCATCTCTTATTTTTTTGCTAAAAAGCTGATCAAAGTAAAATATATCTCTCTTGTAAATCTGGTCATGGATAAGCTGGTAGTGAAAGAGCTTATTCAGCATGATCTGACAGAAGAAAATCTGTTAAAAGAATTGACCGGTTTATTAAAAGATGACGCTGCACGAAACCGTGTAATGAAGGATTATGCAGAGCTATGGCATAAGCTGGGAGAGAAAGATGCTTCCCGGCGCGCAGCAGAAGTGATTTATGACTACGCACGTCTCGCTTAATGTCTTCTTATTAACCTGATTACAAGTATAATCAGGGCTATCAAAAACAGTAAGATGGATATCCTGTTCATCCCATGCATCATAGCCACATAGCGGGTCTTAGGTGCATTGGGATCCTTTTTGCCAATATACAGATACCTTAATATTTGTTTCCAGATACTTTTCATGATCCAAAGATCGTAAATCAGTACTATTTTTGGCACTTCTGAAAAATAAGGACATGATGAGATATCTACTGTTAACCGTAACCATTTTTTTATCCTGTTTTACTATCCATGTATATGCACAGGAAAATGCTGCTAATCCCATGCTTACCGGGTGGGAGTTTTCCCGTGTTGATGAAGGTATCTGGCGCCCTGCCACAGTACCCGGCACGGTCCATACAGATCTGTTAGCCCAGAAATTAATCCCCGACCCTTTTGTAGGTACCAATGAAAAAGCGGTGCAATGGGTTGATAAAAAAGACTGGCAATATCGCAAAAGGTGGAAACAGAGAAAGCAGGACCTGAATTTTGATGTGATCGAACTGGAGTTCCAGGGATTGGATACTTATGCAGATGTATACCTGAATAATCACCTGGTATTACAATCTGTGAATATGTTTGTATCGCATACTATAAATGTAAAAGAGTGGCTGGTAGCCGGCGATAACGAATTGCGTATTTTGTTTAGGAGTCCTGTTAAACAGGACATGCCTCAATTTTTACGGGATAGTATTATCTACCCTGCCGGCAATGATGCCAGCGATATTCCATTAAGTATTTATGCCCGTAAAGCGCCTTATCATTATGGCTGGGATTGGGGCCCGCGTTTGGTGACCTCCGGTATCTGGCGCCCGATTCACCTGCGTATGTGGAACAAAGCCAGCATCCGTAATATATGGTGGCAACAACAACAACTGGATTCACTGAAGGCAGATATGCAGGCTGTGGTGACTGTGGAAGCCGCTGTAGCAGGCGCTTACACGTTACAGGTACAGGAACAGCAGGCCGGCGGTAAACAATTGCAACTGGCAACATTGCCGGTTACTTTAAACGCCGGCGCCAATACAGTGAATGTGCCTTTTTCTATTAAAAAACCAATGTTGTGGTGGCCGGCAGGTATGGGCACACAAACCCTTTATACGCTGCGTACCACTTTGTTGAGCAATAAAAAACCAATAGATGTACGTAAAGATGCTGTTGGATTACGTACCATAGAAGTGGTAAATAAACCCGACAGCCTGGGGGAATCTTTCTTCGTGAAAGTGAATGGCAGACCCGTGTTTATGAAAGGGGCCAACTATATTCCGCAGGATAATTTTCTGCCACGCGTAACCACCAAAAAACAGGAGAAGTTGTTTAATGATATGGTGGAATCGCATTTTAATATGGTCCGCGTTTGGGGTGGTGGTATTTATGAAGATGATAATTTTTATTCACTGGCAGATGAGAAAGGAATACTGGTATGGCAGGATTTTATGTTTGCCTGTACCTTGTATCCATCTGATACCGCTTTTATAGAGAATGTAAAACAGGAAGCTGCCGATAATATCAAACGCCTGCGTAATCATCCGTCGCTGGCGCTGTGGTGTGGCAACAACGAAGTGGCGGTAGCCATTAAGAACTGGGGCTGGCAAAGTGGCTATGCTTATACAGCAACACAGTGGCAACGCTTATTGAAAGGGTATGAGCTGTTGTTTAAAGAGGTTTTGCCCAAACAGGTGCAGGAGCTCAATCCGGGTACTTTTTATTTTCATTCTTCTCCAATCAGTAACTGGGGTACCAAAGAAGATTTTACGAAAGGAGATAACCACTACTGGGGCGTATGGCATGGTATGGAATGGTTTGAAGCATTTAATACGCATATACCGCGCTTCATGAGTGAGTATGGTTTTCAGTCGTTTCCTGCTATGGAAACCATCAACACTTTTGCTACCAAAGACGACTATGATATTTTCTCCAATGTGATGCAATCGCATCAGAAGAGCCCTGCTAAAGGAAATACGGCTATCAAAACCTATATGTTGCACTATTATAAGGCGCCAAAGGATTTTCCTTCCTTCGTGTATCTCAGCCAGGTATTGCAGGCAGAGGGCATGAAAGTGGCTATAGAAACACATCGCAGGGCAATGCCTTATTGCATGGGTACCTTATACTGGCAGCTCAACGATTGCTGGCCGGGTGCTTCCTGGTCTGGTATGGATTATTATGGTCGCTGGAAAGCACTGCAATACCATGTTAAAGAGGCTTTTAAACCCCGTTTGGTATCTAATGTAATAGAAAATGGAAATCTGAATACTTATATTGTTACAGATGAATACCAGGGGTTGGTAGATCTGCACCTGATGGTGACTGATCTTCAGGGCAATGTGATCTGGCACAAGGAATTAAATGAAATAAGATTAAAAAACAATACGAGCGAAAGGTTCCATGCCATTGATACAGCTAAATTATTACAGGGCAGAAACCCGGCAATGGTAATATTCTATGCGCAACTGCGAATAGACAATAAGAATATGGAGCGGAATATCTTTTACTTTGCTCCGGCGAAAGATATGAACCTTGAAGCCCCGCAATTGGATATTGTAACCAGTAAAGTGGAGCAGAATAACGATGTTGTATATATCCGCCTGAGATCTGATAAGCTGGCGAGAAGTGTTTGTCTGACACTTGACAATTCCCAGCCATCAGAACATTTTGAGGAAAATTATTTTGACCTGTTACCGGGAGAAACTAAAACGATCAGGCTGCAAACGAAACGCTCGCCTGTAATCATCCATCAGGCCCTGAAAATAACAACTTTGTTTGATTCTTATAAATAATGACAATGAAGAAATTTTGGATGTTATTGGGTTGCGGGTTGATGGGCATTGGCTTTGCTAATGCGCAAAACGAAGAGCCGCCTTATGTTCCGGAAACTGACAAAGCAGTCATCCAAAAGCTGGATGAGTGGCAGGACTGGAAATTTGGATTGATCATGCACTGGGGGCCTTACGCTCAATGGGGTGTGGTAGAGTCCTGGAGTATTTGTCCGGAAGATGAAGGTTGGACGCAGCGTAAACCTGCCGGTATTCCTTATTACGACTATCTGAAAAAATACGAAGCACTGGGTAAATCATTTAACCCTGTTCATTTTAATCCTGAAAAATGGGCTAAAGCGGCTAAAGACGCAGGCATGAAGTATTTGGTATTTACCACCAAACATCATGATGGCTTCTGTATGTTTGATACCAAACAAACGGATTATAAAGTAACCGCACCGGATGGCGCTTTCAGCAAAAATCCCCGCGCTAATATTGCAAAGGAAGTGTTTGAAGCTTTCCGTCAGGAAGGGATTCATGCTGGTGCCTACTTCTCAAAACCAGACTGGCACACGGATTCCTACTGGTGGAACTATTTTCCGCCGCGCGACAGAAATGTGAACTATGATGTGAAGAAGTATCCCGAAAGATGGAATCAGTTTAAGCAGTATACTTATAATCAGATCGAAGAACTGATGACCGGTTACGGTAAGCTGGATATTCTTTGGCTGGATGGAGGCTGGGTGCGTCCTCTGAAACAACAGAGTAAGGAATCGCTTTCCTGGAGTCAGACAGCGCCACAGGATCAGGATATTGATATGGGTAAAATTACAGCGATGGCCCGCAGTCATCAGCCCGGATTGATAGTGGTAGATCGCAGTGTACATGGTCCGTATGAAAATTATCGTACGCCGGAACAACAGATTCCTGAGAAGCCTTTGAGCTATCCATGGGAAACCTGTATGACGATGGGTAATTCCTGGTCTTATGTACCGGACGATAAATACAAATCAGTTACTACCATTATTCATAACCTGGTGGATATTGTAGCCAAAGGCGGCAACTACCTGCTGAATGTAGGACCAGGGCCTGATGGCGAGTTGCATGAAGCAGCTTATACTACCATGAAAGGTATCGGTGAATGGATGCATATAAATGGGGAGGCGATTTATGGCACCCGCGCAGTGGCGCCATATAAAGATGGTAAAGTGTGTTTTACGCGTAAAAAAGATGGTAGCGTATATGCCATTTATTTGCTGGATCAAAATGAGAAGGTACCAGCCGTAATTACTTTCAAAGGACTCACACCCGCTAAAGGTGCCCGTTTGCAATTGTTAGGAACCACTGTTAAGCTGATGTGGAAAACTACTGCTGCCGGTGTAGAAATAAAAATACCTGAAACTATTCAACAGAAAGGATTTCAGCATGCTGTGGCTATCAGAATTTCAAGTGTGGAAAAAATGTTGATATGATGTTAATTTAATGTGATTACAGTGTTAATAAACAAAGAAGAGGTTGTCGCTTACCCGCGGCAACCTCTTTCTTGTTTTATAGTTGACATTTTTCACAAAAGATAGTTTTATGAACAGAAATCCAAGAGTCTTACTTGTCGAAGATGATAAGGCATTCAGCAGTATTGTTAAGCAACATCTGGAAGAAGCCGGGTTTACCGTAGAACAATGTTTTGATGGCATTGATGCCTTACATCATTATCAGCGGAGCCGCTACGACATCTGCCTGGTGGATATTGTAATTCCCAGGATGAGCGGGTTTGAACTGGCTGCTGCCATCCGCAAAGAAAGTATGCTGACACCTATTTTTTTCCTTTCTTCTGAAAGAACATTGGATGAAGACCGCATCAATGGTTTTCAGCTGGGTGGCGATGGGTATATGGTCAAGCCATTTAGTTTTAACGAATTGCTGAAACGCATGCGTGTTATCCTGAAATGGACCCGGCCAGAGAAATCCGAATTGCTGGTGGGGCATACTGCCGGCGTTAATACCTATCACTACAGGAAACTGAAGGTGTATAATACCGAAACCAAGGTGGTGTTGGGGAAACTCTCGCCCATAGAGGCAAAAATGCTGCGGTATTTCTTTAATCGCCCCAACATCATTGTAAAAAAGGATGAAGTGCTGCTGCGGGTCTGGGGAAAAGAAGATTTTCATACCAGTCGTAGTATGGATGTGTTTATAGGCCGCGTACGCCGGCAATTGAAAATAGATCCGTGCCTCGAACTGGAAACGGTCTATAACGTAGGCCTGCGATTGAATGTCCCCAAAACACTGGAGCTGCAAAAAATTTGTGTTCCTATTAAAAAAGACTAGCATTACTGATTGCTGTTAATCCTTTCCCTCTCCGGATATTTACTGCTCACTGCCTTTACTGCGCACTATAAATCAGGTGCTGCAGGCCGTTTTCTATTGAATGCCGCTTTTTAGTATCCCGCTTTTCTTTCAGATTATATTAAATCGTAACTTTAATCCAATGGAAACAGTGGTAGTTCAAAAATATAATTTAGACGAAGAGCAGGAAAAGAAAGAGATCGTTCGGCATTACCGTGCTTTATTAAGGGCGCTGAAACCCCGTTTAAAAAAAGGCGACAGGGAGCTGGTACGTACTGCTTTTGAAATGGCAGCGGATGCACATAAGGAAATGCGGCGCAAATCCGGTGAACCTTATATCCTGCACCCGCTGGCGGTGTCACAGATATGTGTGGAAGAAATCGGATTAGGTGTGCGCTCTGCTATATGCGCATTACTGCATGATACCGTGGAAGATACGGAAGTGACACTGGAAGACGTTGCCAGGGAATTTGGTAGTGAGATCGCACATATTGTGGACGGGCTCACCAAGATATCTACTGTCATAGATTCCAGTACAAGTACCGCACAGGCAGAAAATTTCAAAAAGATATTACTCACCCTGGCAGATGATCCAAGGGTGATACTGATTAAGCTGGCAGACAGGCTCCATAACATGCGTACCCTCGATAGCATGAGCCGTGAAAAACAGCTGAAAATAGCTTCTGAAACAGTATTTATCTATGCGCCACTGGCCCATCGTCTCGGTTTGTATAACATCAAATCCGAAATGGAAGACCTGGCCATGAAATATACCGAGCAGCAAACCTATCGCGAAATAGCCCGGCGCCTCAAGGAAACCAAACGTGAGCGTACCCGCTATATCAACGAGTTTATCAAACCTATCAAAGAGGTGCTGCAGGAAGAAGGATTTGAATTCGAGATCTATGGCCGCCCGAAATCTATCCATTCTATTCACAATAAAATCAAAACCAAAGGCGTCGCCTTTGAGGAAGTATATGATCTTTTTGCTATCCGTATTATCCTGGACTCCGCATTGGACAAGGAAAAGGCGGATTGTTGGAAGGTGTATTCCATTATAACGGATTTTTATCATCCCAGCCCCGAAAGAACGCGCGACTGGCTCAGTAACCCTAAATCCAATGGTTACGAGGCTTTGCACGTAACCGTGATGGGCCCCAGTGGTAAATGGGTGGAAGTGCAGATCCGCTCCAAACGAATGAACGACTATGCGGAAAAAGGTGTGGCGGCACATTGGCGCTATAAAGAAGGCAGTCCCAATCCGCAGCAGGAATCCAAGTTTGATCAGTGGTTTACCCAGATACGTGAAATCCTGAACAATCCCGATTCCAACACACTGGACTTCCTGGCCGATTTCAAAAGCAACCTTTTTACAGAAGAAATCTATGTGTATACTCCCAAGGGGGATCTGAAAATATTACCGGTAAACTCCACTGCGCTTGACTTTGCATATTCTATTCACAGTGCGGTAGGTAACAAGTGTATTGGGGCAAAGGTGAATTACAAACTGGTACCGCTGAGCCATAAACTGCGCAGTGGCGACCAGGTTGAGATCATTACCTCCAATAAACAGAAGCCTTCGGAAGACTGGCTGAACTTTGTGCTTACTGCCAAAGCAAAATCCAAGATCAAGGATGCGCTGAAGGAAGAGAAGCGTAAAGTGGCCATGGACGGGAAAGCTACGCTGGAGCGTAAGCTGGATCACATGAAAATTTCTACCAGTCAGCATAATATCAGTGAACTGGTACAGTTCTATAAACAACCTTCACCGCTGGACCTGTATTATCAGATAGCGGTAAAGAATATTGACCTGAAAGAGCTCAAGCAGTTTTCTATATTGGGTGATAAGCTGGAACCGCCCAAGCCGGTGAAAATACCGGAACATGTGCCGGAAGAACATGTCAAACACTCGTTGCCATCTAAAAAAGATGCGGAACTAATCATTTTCGGAGAAAGCTCAGACAAAATTGCCTATAAACTGGCTAATTGTTGCCGCCCCATTCCCGGTGATGACGTTTTTGGCTTCATTACTGCCAGTGAAGGGTTGAAGATTCACCGGACCAATTGCCCCAATGCCGCACAGCTATTGGCTAATTATGGGCACCGGGTGGTAAAAACCAAGTGGGTGAAGAACCGTGAAATCTCTTTCCTGACAGGTTTGCGTATTATCGGAATGGATGATGTAGGCGTTATTCATAAGATTACCAATATCATTTCCGGTGAGCTGAAAATAAATATCTCCGCCCTTAGCATTGAGTCTAAAGAGGGGTTATTTGAAGGGCTGATCAAAGTATATGTGCATGATAAGGAAGAGTTGGATGAACTCGTGGAGAGGCTTAAAAAGCTCGATGGTATTCAATCTATACAAAGACTGGAGGAATCATAAAAGAATTACGAATTATTAATTACGAATTACGGCGTTGTATAGATATTTTCGAATATTTTCGTGTATATCTACCTACAACGCCGTAATTCGCAATTCGTAATTTGTATTTCTTATAATTCGCCTTAATTTTGCGACTTCTTTTAAAGCAACAACCTCCGATAATTAATTAAATCATTATGGTAGACGTTTTGTTAGGCCTGCAATGGGGCGACGAAGGTAAAGGTAAGATTGTGGACTATTTTGCCGGCAGGTACGACGTGATTGCCCGTTTTCAGGGTGGACCGAACGCTGGTCACACCTTATATGTAAATGGACAGAAAGTAGTACTGCGTACTATTCCTTCCGGTGTTTTCCATGAAAAGACCATCAATCTTATCGGTAACGGTGTGGTGCTGGACCCTGTAGCTTTCAAGAAAGAGAGCGAAGACATTTCAGCATTGGGAGTGGATCTGACAAAAAATCTTTTTATAGCGGAAAAAACGCATATTATTGTTCCTACACATCGTGCGCTGGACAAGGCTTCCGAAATAGCAAAGGGAAATGATAAGATTGGCTCTACTTTAAAAGGTATAGGCCCTGCTTACATGGATAAAACCGGTAGAAACGGTTTGCGCGTAGGTGATGTATTATCTCCTGATTTTAAAAATCAGTATGAGAAACTGAAACAGAAACATCTGCAACTGTTGTCTCAATATGATGTAAATGAATTCACTGAAGATATTGCCAACTGGGAAGCTGAGTTTTTCGCAGCTATTCCTTTCCTGAAAACGATGAATGTTGTAAGCGGCGAATATTTCCTGAATGAAAAACTAAAAGCCGGTAAAAAAGTATTGGCGGAAGGTGCGCAGGGAAGTATGCTGGACGTGGATTTTGGTACTTATCCTTTTGTTACTTCTTCTAACACTATCTCTGCCGGTGTATGTACTGGTTTAGGTATTGCCCCGCAGTGGATCAAAGAAGTGATAGGTGTTACCAAAGCTTACTGTACCCGCGTTGGTAGCGGACCATTCCCTACTGAACTGCATGATGCAACCGGTGAAAAACTGCGCGCTGCAGGTCACGAATTTGGTGCGGTTACCGGCCGTCCACGCCGTTGTGGCTGGATTGACCTGGTAGCACTAAATTACACCTGTATGCTGAGTGGCGTTACTCAACTGGTTATGACAAAAAGTGATGTGCTGGATGAATTTGACGAAATATTAGCTTGTACTGCTTACGAAATAAATGGTAAGCAAACGAAAGAGTTACCTTTTCAGTTAAACGGCCTGGACATTAAACCTGTATGGGAGACATTTAAAGGCTGGAGTGATAAAACTTCTACCTGCAAGCAGTTCAACGAGTTACCGGCTGAGATGAAAGCATTGGTAGCAACTGTGGATACTTATCTGGGCGTTCCTGTGAAATATGTTTCCAACGGACCGGGACGCGATCAGATACTGGAAAAGTAGAAGCAAAAAAGTAAGGAAAAAAAACGGCAAAAAAAATTTGGCGAATAAAAAAAACTATTAAAACTTTACGGCAAAGAAATTAAGGTAACCTATTATGAAATCAAAATCTGATAAAGAGAAAGAGACCAAAAAAACTACTTCTCCTAAGACTGCAAAAGACGCTCCTAAAGCTGCGGCCAAGCCTAAGAAAGAGGTGGATGATGATGATGAGGAGGGTGATGAAGAGGAGGAAACGACTTCTAAATCTGCCTCAAAGAAATCAGATAAGTCCGCGTCAAAATCCAAGCGTAAAGACGACGATGAGGATGATGATGACGGAGATGATGATAGCGAAGATGCAGATGATGCCTGGGAGAAGGGAGAAGATGAGGATTACGATCCTGATTTTGAAGAATTCGACTTGCCTAAGTCAAAGGGTAAACGCGGTCGTCCAAGTACTGGCGTCGGTAAGAAAGCTGATGACGATGACGATTTGGGCATAGACGATGAATTCAAAGACATGGATCTTTTCAATGATCGTTTTGATGATGAGGATGATGATTTTTAAGCAATAAAAGCGATTGTTATCAGGATATTCCACACTTTTCCGGTTGATAATCAAAACATATTTAAGCAACAAATGTTGGATTGGGGAAACCAGTTCAACATTTGTTGTTTATTGGACAATAATAATTATCCCTCTCCTTATCATCAATTCGAAGCTTTACTGGCTGCAGATGCGCTGCAAACGTTGGAAGTAAACGCCGGTAATGCCTTCCCTGCTTTGCAGGATTTTTATGATACACACCAGGACTGGCTTTTCGGACATCTTGCATACGATCTGAAAAATGAAGTCGTACCAGGCTTGCAGTCTAATAACTACGATGGTATTGGTTTTCCTGACATGTGCTTTTTTCGCCCACGTGTGGTCATGCAATTGCAGAAAGGACTGGTACACATAGGAGGAGAAGCATTCAGTGAACAGGATGCACACGCCGTATATACTGCCTGTTTACGTATGCCCGTTAACGTGGCCCCCGCTACTGTGCTGCACACGCAGCCACTACAGGCTCGCTTGGATCATCAGCAATATATCAGTGCCGTAAAAGACCTGCAGCAGCATATTCTGCATGGCGATTGTTATGAGGTGAATTTCTGCCGCGAAAATTACATGGAACAGGTAAACGTATACCCGCCGGCGTTATTCGCACAGCTGAATGCCTTGTCGCCGGCACCTTTTGCTGCCTATTATCGGCTGCATGATAAATACCTGGTATGTTCCAGCCCGGAGCGTTTTATACAGAAAAAAGGGAATACTGTTATCTCTCAACCTATCAAGGGTACCAGCAGAAAAGATCCTGATCCTGTTATAGATCAGCAATTACAGCAACAGCTGTATCAAAGCGCAAAAGAGCGCGCGGAAAATGTAATGGTAGTAGACCTGGTCAGAAATGATTTGTCTCACACCGCGTTGAAAGGCACCGTTAAAGTAACAGAACTCTTTGGCATCTATTCCTTTGCACATGTGCATCACATGATATCTACCATCTCCGCACAATTATCTCCCCAACTACCTGTAACGGAAGTGCTGCGCACCGCCTTTCCTATGGGCTCTATGACAGGAGCGCCTAAGATCAGGGTAATGCAACTGATAGAGCAATATGAGCAAACCCGCCGCGGACTTTACTCCGGTGCGGTAGGCTACATCACGCCAACAGGTGATTTTGATTTTAATGTGGTGATTCGCAGTATGCTGTATAATGCAGCTGATCAATATCTTTCCTTCCAGACAGGTTCCGCCATCACCTTCTATAGTGATCCGGAAAAAGAATGGGAAGAATGTTTACTGAAAGCTGCTGCCATGGAAAAAACCATTACCGGCTGAATAACTGCTCCATCGCTTCTCCGATAGTAGGATAGGAAAACTGAAATCCCGTTTGCTGTATTTTATCGGATGAGACCTTCATGCTTTTTAATACTTCCACACTCATCTCTCCCAGCGCCAGTTTCAGGGCAAAGGCCGGTACATAGGTAGTCATAAAGCTACGTCCTTTGGCTACGCGTGCCATGGTGAGTATCAGTTCCCGGTTGGTAACCGGATTAGGCGCAACCGCATTATAGATGCCTTCCAGCTTATCATTTACGATAGCGTTGAAATACAACCGTACCAGATCCTGCAGGTGTATCCAGCTGATAAGCTGATCACCGGAACCTAAAATAGTGGCAAATCCAAACCGGAGTGGTTTGTAGAATTCCTGCAAAGCCCCGCCATCTCTGCTCAGCGCAATGCCTGTACGGAAAATAACCAGTTTCTTGTCAAGTGTAGTTACCTGCGAAATACTTTGTTCCCAGGCAGCCGTGGTGGTACCCAGGTAATCTGTTGCCGCAGGATCTGTTTCTATGAAAGTATGGTTTTTAAATTCGCCATAGTAGCCCGTTGCCGAGGCACTGATCACTTTTTTAACCTTATTGGGATAGGATTGAAGTGTTTTGAAAATGAGTTCGCCACTCTTTGTGCGGCTGTCGATGATTTCCTGTTTACGGGCGGCTGTCCAGCGTTTTTCTGCTACATTGGCGCCTGCCAGATGTACAATATAGTCCGCCTTTAGCAGGGCATCTTTATCTATTGTTTGCGTATCAATGTTCCAGTGGGCATATGTAACTGCTTCGTTGCTGCCTTCCCCGGGGCGTCTGCTAAGAATGATCACTTTGTAGCCGCGCTCCAGCAGCAGCCGGGTTAACGCCGTACCTACCAGTCCTGTGCCACCGGTTATAATAACGGTCTCCATTCAGTATAGCTGCTTTTTTAAAATAATTTATTAAAAATACACAATAAATTGCCCCTTTTGGAATTTAAGTAAAAGCAAAGCGTACCGGACTGAAATTGACAGATTATTTCTGAATTTTAATGTAAGTTTGAAAATGGTGCATACAAATGTGCCTACTGCTTTATCACCACAATATTTGAAATCTATCTATCGCATGCAAACGCTATACCGCATACAGTTGTTATTGTTGCTGCTTTTCGCCGGCACTGCAGCAATGGCTCAGAAAATATCCTATTCCGAACCTGAAAAAGATGATTACAAAAGCACTGAGTTTGAAATCATTGGTAAGGTAGGAGGAAATATGCTCGTTTATAAAACAGATCGTGGAGATTATTCCGTATCTGTTTACGATAATGCTATGCAGCTGAAAGATAGGGTGAAGCTGGATTTCCTTCCCCGCAAAGTGATCAGCATGGACTTTGTGGCCTATCCTGATAAAGTGCTCATGATCTATCAGTTTCAGCACAAGGATGCGGTATACAGCTTCTGCGCTACTATGACGCCGGACGCTAAGTTCAACGATGCGCCGCTGATGATTGATTCTACCCGCATAGGACTTTATTCCAAAGAGAACAAAGTGTATTCAGTAGAAGTGTCGGAAGATAAGCACCGCATTATGGTGTATAAGATTAACCAGGATAAGGAAGATAATAATGTTTTTTATACTTTCCTGTACGACAGCGCCATGAGCCTGGTAAACAACAGCCGGTTGTCGCTTCCGATGCAAACAAAAAAGCAGTTCCTCAGTAATTTCAATCTTACTAATACAGGTGATTTTATCTTCAATAAACTGGAACGTACCTCCAACCGGGATTATGTAATTAGCGGTAGTATGGTAATGAAACGTACGCTGGTGGATAGTTTCGAGACATCGGCCATGCAGTTTAAAGCCCAGCTGCTCGATGAAGTGAAGATGAAACTGGATAACAACAGGCATACTGCCCTGGTAACCGCTTTTTATTACAAACAGAAGCGAGGCAATGTGGAAGGTATGTATCTGTATAAGTATGATTTGAGTAATAATAAAACTCTGTATGAAAAATCAACGGTCTTTCCGGAAGACCTGAAAACGAATGCCCGTGGAGAATCCAGTACCAACAGTGCTTTCAACGATTATTTCATCAGGAAGATCATCAATACCAATAATGGTGGATTCCTGCTTACCGCAGAATCTTTTTATACATCTTCCCGCTACCAACCCTGGAACCGCTGGAATTACATGTATGGCAGCCCTTATGGCGGCATGTATGCACCTTATTATTATTCTCCTTATTCTCCCATGTATTATAATCCTTTGAACTGGAATAATTCACAGGGTTTGCGGTATCATTATGATAATGTAGTGGTATTGTCTTTTGATGAAGAGGGAAATATGCAATGGAATAATTTTCTGCATAAGAGCCAGTTTGATGATAATGCTGATCTGTATTTGTCTTACCTGATGGTAAACGTTGGCAGTGAGTTGCGTTTCCTTTATAATGAATTAGACAGAAGAAATTATTTGCTGACAGATGTGAGCCTGGCGCCCGGAGGAAAAGTAAACCGTATGCCTACGCTGCGCAACCTGGACAAAGGTTTCACCTGGATGCCCAGATATGGTAAACAAATCAGCGGCCGTACTGTAGTAATACCATGTATCTACAGGAATTATATTTGCTTTGCTAAAATTGACTTTTAATCACACCTTTGTATTGTGATAAGATTTTTCCGTTCAGGCAATCCACTAACGGTATTGCTGTTGTTATTATATACACTGCTTGTTAAGTTTTACTATCTGATTCATCCGTCTACCTTTATGGCCGACGGATCAGAAGGGCTTTTATATCATCTGCTGGTAAAGTGGATGCAAAGCCTGGTGGGGAGCAGCCCCTTGTTTTTTACATCCCTGGCGGTATTGCTGTTATTGTTGCAATCACTGTTGTTTACCAAAATTATCAACCATCACCGGTTGTTTGCCAGGCCTACATATTTGCCGGCTATGTGTTTCCTGCTTTTCACGTCTATGTTGCAAAGCTGGAATATATTTTCACCTGCTTTAATCGTCAACCTGATTATGCTCTGGGTATTTTCCAGTATAACGGAGTTGTATACACGTACATCTGCGCGTGATGTGGTATTTAATATAGGTTTTGCATTGGGCGTATGTGGACTGTTTTATTTCCCGTCCGTTATTTTATGTGTGCTGTTACTGGCGAGCATGCTGATTATGCGCGCTTTTCGGCTGGCAGAATGGATTATTGCGTTGCTGGGGTTGATTTGCCCACTGTATCTGATAGGCACTTATTTATTCCTTACTAACCAAATGACTTTATTGCGAAAGATCCCAAACATAGGGTTGTCATTGCCCATGATTAAGGATTATAAGGTATGGGGAGCAATGGTCGCCTGTTTATTCTTTTTTATAATAGGCTGGTTATTATTACAACGACCGCTGAAAAAAATGTTGATACAGGGCCGTAAAATATGGGCGGTATTAATCATATATGTATTGGTAGCCATGTTTGTGCCGTTCTTTAACGCGCACTTTTCTGCTGCTTATTGGGTACTGGCAGTATTGCCGGTAGCCATGTTTGCCGGCAATGTATTCTGGTCCGTTACCAACGACACTTTTGCCAATATTATCCACTTTATTGTGCTGGCATATGTGATTGTTATGCAATATTTCAGCTAAATCCTCTTTTTAAGAGCTTGATTTCCAGTAATTTGTTAAATCAGGATAAACGGCAATGGAAAATTGCGAGCGGCGAAGTAATTTTGTCCTTTCCCGTTAGTTTTGTCAATCATGAATAATGTGATAAAAACGCGGGGAAAAAGAAACTTTTAAAAGCATTATTTACACATAAACACAAAACATTTTCAGATGAAATTTGGCGTTGTCACCTTTCCGGGTTCTAACTGTGATCATGATATGATTGATTCCCTGCGTAATGATCTGGGACAAGAAGTAATAGAGCTGTGGCATAAGGATAGAGACCTGAGCGCATTCAGCACAACAGATTGTATTGTATTACCGGGTGGTTTTTCATTTGGAGATTACCTGCGTTGTGGTGCTATTGCGAAGTTCAGCCCTATGATGCAGAGTGTGATTGAGTTTGCCAACAAAGGTGGTCGTGTAATAGGTATTTGCAATGGTTTCCAGGTATTGTGTGAAGCCGGCCTGTTGCCAGGTGTATTATTACAGAATCAAAATCAGCAGTTCATTTGCAAGAATATATTCCTGAAAAGTGAAAATGCAGCTACTTCCCTTACCAAAGACGTTACCGGCAGACCGCTGATGATCCCTATTGCACACGGAGAAGGCCGTTACTATGCGGATGATACAACCCTGGATGAACTGTTCAGAAACAACCAGGTATTGTTCCGCTACTGCGATGAATTTGGCAATATTATTGAAACGGCTAACCATAACGGTGCCATCCGTAATATCGCAGGTATCTGTAATAAAGAAAGAAATGTGTTTGGTATGATGCCTCACCCGGAAAGGGCTACCAGCCTGGCCTTGGGTAATACAGACGGGCAGCTGATTTTACAGAGTCTGATCAATAATAATTAATAATACGAATACGTCAAACCAAACCAACCAACCAATTAAAAAGAAAAGCATGAAAAAATTATTAACAGCACTGGCTTTGTTCGCCTTGCCCATTCTGGCAAGTGCACAAATAGAGAATCCGGTAAAATGGAATTTCACTGCTAAAAAGGTTAATGCCACTACTTACGAAGTACACGCTACCGCTACTATTGATGCTGGCTGGCATGTATACGCGCAGGTAGCCGGAGAAGGCCCGGTACCTACTACCTTCAAATTCACTAAAAATCCGCTGACTGCCTTAGCTGGTAAAGTAGAAGAAGTGGGTAAACTGCATAAATCATTTGATAAAAACTTCAACTCAGAGCTGAAATATTACGAAAGCACAGTTGATTTTGTACAGAAAGTTACTGTAAAAGGTAAAGCTGCTACTAAGGTGAAAGGTTCTGTAGAGTTCATGGTTTGTGATGACCATCAATGCTTGCCTCCAAAAGAAGTGGAATTTGCGGTTAGTGTAGGAGGAAAATAAATTGTATCCGGTAACTGATAAAGATAATCATCAAGCGAGTTCCTGTCCGGGGAACTCGTTTGTTGTTTTTTTCAGATCTATATTATTTAAAGCCTATTGACTTTATGAAGCATTTGCTTTCATTTTTGATACCTGTTTTTGCCCTTTTTGCGCTCAGCGCAAATGCGCAGGAACAAAGCCCGAAGCCTGTGAAATGGCAGTTTTCTGCAGAAAAGAAAAATGACCAGGAATATGTGTTGCACCTGAAAGGCACCGTAGAAAAAGGCTGGCTGCTTTTTTCCACTACTATGGGAAATGATGATCCTAATACGAGAGTGGTACTGGATAGCGTAGCAGCATCAGTAGCCGGTATTTCAGCCATTAAAGAAGCTGGTAAACTGAATACCCGTAAGGAACCACTCTTTGATAATTTAGAGATCAAATACTTTGAAAATACAGTTGACCTGGAAACAACGGTGAAATTTACCGGCGCTGTTCCCAACGTTTTTAAAGGAAGTGTTAATTACATGGCACTGAAAGGAGACGAAGCTGTAGGACCTGAGGAAGAAGCGTTTAAGTTTACTAAAGATGCCTCCGGAAATCTGACCAACGTTGCAGCCGGATTAAAGGAATCTGCGGATAACGCGCAAACGCTCAAGCGCACCGCTATTGATTTGCAGCATCCTGTAAAGGCCTGCGGCGGTACCGGACAGGAAGGCGGTGGTAAAAAAAGCCTCTGGGGTTTATTTATCCTGGGTATGCTGGGCGGTTTCATTGCCTTATTTACACCATGCGTATTTCCTATGATTCCGTTAACGGTTTCTTTCTTCACAAAACAATCGCAGGATAAGAAAAAAGGGGTGATGAATGCTATCATCTATGGTTTCTTCATCTTCCTGATATATGTGCTGTTGAGTTTACCGTTCCACTTCCTGGATTCATTAAATCCGGAAATACTGAATAATATCTCTACCAATATCTGGTTGAACCTGACCTTTTTTGTCATCTTCATTGTATTTGCTATTTCTTTCTTTGGATACTTTGAAATCAGTATGCCAAGCAGTCTGGCAAACAAAGTAGATGCAAAAAGCAGTGTGGGTGGCCTTGTAGGTATTTTCTTTATGGCATTGACCCTGGCACTGGTATCATTCTCCTGTACAGGCCCCATTCTTGGTTCATTACTGGCAGGCTCCCTGTCTACAGATGGTGGAGCTATTCAGCTTTCTGTAGGTATGGGTGGCTTTGGATTTGCGCTGGCACTGCCTTTTGCGCTGTTTGCTTTATTCCCGGGATGGCTGAATTCACTGCCAAAATCCGGTGGATGGCTTACTTCTGTAAAGGTAGTATTGGGCTTCCTGGAGTTGGCAATGGCTATCAAGTTCCTGTCAAATGCTGATCTGGTAAAACATTGGGGTATCCTGAAACGTGAAGTATTTTTTGCTATCTGGATCATCATTGGTGTTTGTATTGTATTATACCTGTTTGGTAAGATCCGCTTCCCGCATGATTCTCCTATCAAAAAACTGAGTAAAGGAAGAATTACGCTGGCATTGGTTTTCCTGGCATTTACCATTTACCTGGTGCCGGGCGTTACCAATACCAAATATGCTAACCGTTCATTGATCAGCGGATTCCCGCCACCATTGAGTTACAGCATTTATGGAGAAGATGCAGCGAAAGGGGTAGAAGCCAATGTGGTAAATGATTATGAGAAAGCGCTGAAACTGGCTAAAGAACAAAACAAACCGATCCTGCTCGACTTTACCGGCTGGGCATGCGTAAACTGCCGTAAAATGGAAGAAAACGTGTGGCCGAATGATGAAGTAAAAGTATTGATCCAGAAGGATTATATCCTGGTTTCCCTGTATGTGGATGACCGGAAATTATTGCCGGAAGATCAGCAGTTCCTGTTCACTACCAGCAATGGGCATAAGAAGGAAATCAAAACGATTGGGGATAAGTTTGCTACTATGCAAACAGAAAATTTCACCAATAACTCCCAGCCTTTTTATGTGTTGATCAGCCCTGATGAAAAACTGCTGACACATCCTGTTGGTTATACACCGGATGCAAAAGCATATGCTGACTGGCTGAAATGTGGTCTGGAAGCATTTAAGAGCGCTAAATAATAACGCTGTTTTTATATAACGAGAAGGGCTATACGATTTGTATAGCCCTTCTCGTTTATTTTTTTAGGTAGATGATTAAAACACGTATGACAGCAATTCACCTGCGGGGATCTTCTCCTGCTTGCCATTGGTAAGGTTCTTCACGCTTACCAGGTTCTCCTGCAGTTCAGATTCTCCCAGGATAATTACATAAGGGATACTTCTTTTATCTGCATATTTCATCTGCTTATCCATCTTTGCATTTTCGTGGAACAATTCAGCGGCAATACCTTTGCCACGGAGTTGCATCATATAGCTGAAAGCAGCGCGGGCGCTGGCTTCTCCGAGGTTCAGGAATAACACACGGGTAGATTGTTGTGCGGTTTGCGGGAATAACTGCAGTTCTTCCAGTACATCGTAGATGCGGTCTACGCCAAAGGAAATACCAACGCCGGAAATGCCGGGTAAGCCGAAGAGGCCCGTCAGATCATCATATCGGCCTCCGCCCCCTATGCTGCCCATTTTTACGGTAGCAGGTGCTTTCACTTCCACGATTAACCCGGTGTAGTAGTTAAGACCACGCGCGAGTGTTACATCAATGATGGGAGTAGTAGTGAAATTGCCGTAGCCGGAATTAATTACAAAAGATAGTTCTTCAATACCTTTCAGGGCAGTGGGAGAGGATTGCAGCAAGTCTGTAAGCTTCGCCAGCTTTTCGTCACTTGTACCCTCAATAGCCAGGAATTTTTCAATGGTAGTAATGTCTGCATCTGTTAAACCACGTTCCTGTAATTCCTTTCTAACACCTTCTGCGCCTATCTTATCCAGCTTATCGATGGAGATGGTAATATCTGTTAATAGTTCTTGCTTGCCAATTACTTCTGCTAAACCGAACAATATTTTGCGGTTGTTGATGCGTAATTCATAGCCTTGCAAGCCTAGTTTGGTTAATACCGTATCGTAAATCAGCAGGAGTTCTACTTCATTTAGCAGGGAATTGCTACCTACCACATCGGCATCACATTGGTAAAACTCGCGATAGCGGCCTCTTTGCGGCCTGTCTGCGCGCCATACCGGTTGCATCTGGTAGCGTTTGAATGGAAGCGCCAGTTCATTTTGGTTCATTACCACATAACGGGCAAAAGGAATCGTAAGGTCATAACGTAATGCCTTTTCAGTGATAGCAGATACCAGTTCTTTGTTATCTATTGCTTGTTGGGCTTCGTTATAAATATCTCCGTTGTTCAATACTTTGAACATCAGTTTATCTCCTTCTTCTCCGTATTTACCGGTGAGGGTAGATAAATTCTCCATTGCAGGAGTTTCCAGCGGCTGGAAACCGAATACCTCAAAGGTTTCGCGGATGGTCTGGAAAATATAATTACGTTTTCTTACTACCACCGGACCAAAATCACGGGTACCTTTAGGAATGCCGGGTTTTATCATCTCAAAAAATTATTAAAAAAGTTATTGTTCCTGGTCTGCAATGTTTTCGCAGGCCTCATAAATCATTTTATATACCGGTGCAAACAAAGCCTCATCAAACCACGGATCCGGTACATCCTGTTGTTCCGGCAACAGGAAATGGACCTTTGCTTTATCAGATTCGTTGCGGGCCTGGCGGAGCACATTGGTGTAATTGCTGCGGTCCATCACGTATATGCGGTCAAATGAATCAAAATCACTTGTCTTAAACTGGCGGCCGCGTAAGCCGGAAATGTCTACACCCTGTCTCCTGGCTTCTTTTATGGCCCTGTGGTCTGGTGGATCGCCCACGTGCCAGTCACCGGTGCCGGCTGAATCAATCTCCCAGCCTAGTCCCCGCACTGTTGCCAGGTGTCTCATAATGCCTTCTGCCAGTGGAGAACGACAAATATTACCCAGGCATACCATCAATATCTTCATGGTGACGAATATTTGAATATCAGCCCGCAAACCTACAAGATATTATGGAAATCTGCATCCATTTGCATCTTTATAATGTTGGTTGCCTCGAAATAGCGAGGATAGCAGTAACATCCCTTTACGACAAAACTTCATCTTATGTCAATTGTAATTCCCGGGAAATGATGAAATTTTAAATCAAAAAATTACAACATGTTGGAAAAATGCCTCAAATTGCGACTGATAAAGCAAATGAGATAGGTTTTAACATATTTTTTTAACATTTCTCTAAAATTCTCAATGCCCGATTAAAAAATATTTTTTTGTATAATTGTAATTCGCAACATGGAAAGACAAGAAGAACAAACAAACAGTCGACAGGAAAATAAGTATCGGCCCATGGGTGAGCTGATCAGAGGTATTATTTTTATTCTCTTTGGCCTGTTCGCAATTTTTGCGGAAAAACTGGGTATGGGAGAGTTCCGTATATCCCCAACATCAATGAGCGTAGTAGGTGCAGTATTATTACTGTATGGCCTCTTCAGAGTCTACAATGGGATAAGAAAGCTTTTTTTTAACAGGAACTAAAGGGAATGTGATATGTTTTTCAGTTTTACAAAAATGAATGCCGTATATTTAGCGGCAGTAACTTTGCTGGTGGCTTGTGGCCCTAATCCCAATGCGAAGAAATTAGATACAGCTACAGAAGGCACGATTCACATTAGCGTGGATGAAACATACAGACCACTGATAGATTCTGAAATAAAAGTTTTTGAATCGCTGTATCCCAAAGCACACATCATTCCTTCCTATAAACCGGAGGCTGATTGCTTTAAAGATCTTTTAAATGATAGTGCCCGCCTGGTGATCGTTACCCGCGATCTGAATCAACAGGAGCTTGATTATATCAAACATTCCAGGATAGTGCCCAATAGCCTGTTATTAGCATGGGATGCACTTGCACTGGTAGTTAATCGCAACAATCCTGATTCTATTTTGAATATGGAACAGGTGCGTGGTATTATGGACGGTACCAATACAGAGAAGAAATGGCAACTGGTGTTTGATAATGCCAACTCAAGCACCGTTCGTTATATAATGGACTCCATCAATAAAGGTAAACCTTTGCCAGCCAATACCATGGCAGCAAAAACAAATCCTGAAGTAGTGGATTACGTATCAAAAAACAAAGACGCTATTGGTGTGATAGGTGTAAGCTGGATCTCTGATCCTAATGATTCAACGTCTATGGCTTTTACGAATAAAGTATCGGTAGTAAGATTAAGAGCAGACGGCGGATCAGATTTTGTGAAACCATACCAGGCGTATATTGGTATTGGTTCCTATCCATTAAAGCGTGGTTTCTTTTATTGCCTGAAAGAGCCTCACCATGGCTTAGGCACAGGATTTGCAACTTTCCTTGGTAGTTATGAAGGACAGCTCGTTATCAAGCAGTTCAGATTATTTCCGGCGAGATTGAATGTAGTATTCAGGGAAGCCAATCTTAAATAATAAAACAACACAACTAAAACTAAAAAACCAGATTGCATGAACAAACGGAAAAGTTTAATCGTAGCATTGCTATGCGCTGCCTCAGGTAGTGTGATGGCCCAATCTGTGGAGGATGGATTAAAAGACCTGTATTATGGTAAGTATCTGTCTGCAAAGCAGAATTTAGAGAAAGTGATCGCAGCAAAACCTACGGAGGACAAAGCTTATTATTACCTTGGTATAGCACAACTCGGACTTTCAGACAACGCTGGCGCTGCCGCTACCTTCCAGAAAGGATTAGCAGCTGTTCCTACTTCTGCTTTACTGCAGGCGGGTATGGGTCGTATTGATCTGCTCAATGGTAATGCAGCTGCGGCCAAACAGAAGTTTGATGCTGCAATTGCGGCTACAGAAGGCCGTGATGGTGATGTAGCACGTGCTGTTGCTGATGCTAACACAGAAGTAAAAGGTGGTGACCGTCCTTATGCTTTAACAGTAATGGAAAAACTGTTGAACAATGAAGGTCGCAGTAAGAAAAAACAATACACTGCAACTGCAGCTGATTATATTGAATTAGGAGATGCTTACCGTTACCTGGGTGGTGAAAATGGTGGTAAAGCTGTTTCTACCTATGAAAAAGCACTGGAGTTAGATCCTAATAATGCGGAAGCAGTAATGAAAGAAGGTTTGGTGAATTACAACGCCAGACTGAAAGCAGAAGCAGTAGCAGACTACACCAAGGCTGTCAACATGGATCCTAAATACGGTCCTGCGCTTTACGAACTGTTCCTGTTTTACACTACACCTAAGAAAGATCAGCTTTCCTGGGAAAATGCAGCACAGTACCTGGAAAAATATATGGCGGTAGCAGATCCTGCTGATAATAGCAAAAACCAATTGCTGGCGGCTTCCATCGCTTTCTTCAAGAAAGATTATGATGCAGCTATCAGTAAAGGTCAGGCTGCTTTGCCTACTGCCACTGAAGCTACAAAAAACAGGTTAACATTGCTGGTGGGTGATTCTTATTTGCAGAAAGGAGATTCACTGAATGCGAAGAAAGTAATGGATAACTATGCACAGGCTGTAGGTGATAGCAAATTAGATTCTGCTGACTACAAACTGTTGAGCGCTATCTACATTAAACTGAGATCATCTGATACTGCTACGCAGAATCAATACACAGATAAAGCGCTGGTTTACCTGGAAAAATATGCCAATGCTACCACCGCAAAAGATCCTGACACTTACACACAGATCGCGGATGCACTTAAAGGAGCCAGAAAATTTGTGCCGGCTGCTGAATGGTATGCAAAAGCAAATGACCTGAAAGTAGCTAACAAAGAAACACTGCAGGCGATTGATTACTACAACGTTGGTATTAACTATTACTCCGGTGCTGTAAATATGAAACCAATTGATACCATGTTGCTGAATAAAGCAGATGCTGCTTTCCAGAAAGTAACAGAAGTAAAGCCTGATCTGGCTGTTGGTTATTATCAGAGAGGGATGACTAACTATGCCAAGGATCAACAGGCACAGGCTGGTCTTGCAAAGCCTTACTTTGATAAATACATAGAAATGTCTGAATCTAACCTGGATAGAAATAAGGGTACCTTAACAAACGCTTATACTTATGAGCTGTTGTACTACTATTTTAAGGAAGATAAAGCAAACGTGAAACTGTATTCAGATAAGCTGCTGGTAGTAGATCCTACTAATCAGGCTGTTAAACAGATCCAGGATAACATGAATGCACGTGAAAAACAGCCTAATAAACCTGCTGGTAAACCAGCCGCAAAACAAGGCCAGAATAAAAAATAAGTAAACATTTATTGTTATAATAGCTAAAACCTCCTGTACTCCAGGAGGTTTTTTAGTTTCCGGTTGTTAAAAAAAGATAATATTTTAAATCCTAATAGATTTGATATTTGGTTTACTTGCAGTATTTTTGCGCATTCGGACAATGTTTTATCGGGAAGCTTATGTATACAGATACTGAATTTTTGTCAGCAACGACTACTCCTTTTAGCTATTTCCCTATTGTATTGCAATTAATTGCTGCTTTAGGTTTCGTCGGGATCACGATGTTAGCTACTCACTTTTTAGGTCCCAAGCGCAAAACCAGCGATAAGCTTATTAACTTTGAGAGTGGAATCGAGCAAAAGGGCAACGCCCGGCAGCCGATGGCCATTAAGTACTTCCTGACTGCCATCCTTTTTGTGTTGTTTGATGTGGAAGTAATCTTTTTCTATCCTTATGCTGTTAACTTTAAAGACCTTGGATGGGATGGTTTTATGGCTATGCTGATGTTTGTAGCTTTCTTTTTATGTGGATTTATCTACATCACAAAGAAAGGAGCACTGAAGTGGGAAGACTAATCTTAAATCTCTAAATTAAATTCAATGGCTCGTCCGGTTCAATATAATAACAAGGTGAAGACGGTGGAAATCCCTGAGGGATATTCTGGTGAAGGATTTTATGCCACGTCTTTTGATAAGGTAATAGGTCTGGCGCGTAAAAACTCCATCTGGCCTTTACCATTCGCAACATCCTGTTGCGGTATTGAGTTCATGGCTACTATGGCAGCTACCTATGACATGTCTCGTTTTGGTGCGGAACGTATGGCTTTTACGCCCCGCCAGTGCGATTTGCTCATGGTAATGGGAACTATCTCTAAAAAGATGGGCCCTATTGTGCGCCAGGTGTACCTGCAAATGGCTGAACCACGCTGGGTGATGGCCGTAGGTGCCTGCGCCTGCAGCGGTGGTATTTTTGATACCTATTCTGTATTACAGGGCATTGACCAGGTAATACCGGTTGATGTATATGTGCCAGGATGTCCTCCAAGACCAGAAGGCATCATTGATGGTTTCATGAGAATACAGGACCTCGTGGGTCAGGAAAGTTTGCGCCGCCGTAACTCCGACAGATACCAAGAACTGATGGAATCCTACGGTATTAAGTAAACAAGGGTGAATGGTTAATTGTAAATCGTAAATTTCAAATTGTTAATGTCTTTAACAAACGAACGCATACAGCAACGCCTGACGGAGAAGTTTGGAGATGTGCTCACCGGCTTTGAAGAGCCGTTTGGGATGCTTACCCTCACCGCACAGAAAGATTATAACCTGAAAGTAATGCAATTCCTGTTTGACGACGAGGAGTTGCGTTTTCGTTTTCTGACAGATATCACTGCTGTGCATTATCCTGACAGAAAAAACGAAGAGCTGGCAGTAGTTTATCATCTGCACAATTTTCAGGATAATATCAGGCTCCGCTTGAAAGTATTTGCGCCCGTAGCAGCACCGCAGGTTTTTACAGCTACACAACTGTATGCATCTGCCAACTGGATGGAGCGTGAGACATATGATTTTTACGGGATCGACTTTGTAGGACATCCCAACCTGATACGTATCCTGAACGTGGACGAAATGAACTATTTCCCCATGAGAAAGGAATTCCCGCTGGAAGACTCTATGCGAATAGATAAAGACGACGAGATGTTTGGTCGGGGCGGAAACATTTAATTCAATTAGGATATGTTAGATCAGAAACAACATATAAAGCTGCCGGAAGGCTCCATAGAAAAAAATACGACCACACTGAACCTGGGTCCTACACACCCGGCTACACATGGCGTATTTCAGAATATTCTGGAAATCGATGGCGAACGCATTGTCAGCGCTGTATCTACCGTAGGGTATATTCACCGTGCATTTGAGAAGATCGCAGAACGCCGTCCTTATTACCAGGTTACACCACTTACAGATCGTCTTAATTATTGCTCTGCCCCTATTAATAATATGGGCTGGATACTCACCGTAGAAAAACTGCTGGGCCTTGAAATGCCTAAGCGGGTGGATTACCTGCGTGTGATTATCATGGAGCTGGCGCGTATTGCAGATCACCTGATCTGTAGTTCTGTAATGGGTGTTGATACCGGTGCGTTAACAGGTTTCGTATACCTGATGACCTACCGTGAACTCATATACGAAATTTACGAGGAAATATGCGGCTCCCGTTTGACCACTAACATTGGTCGTATCGGCGGTTTTGAAAGAAATTTCACACCGGTAGCATTCCAGAAAATAGAACGTTTCCTGGCAGAGTATCCTGCCGTACTGAAAGAATTTGAAACCATGCTTACCCGTAACCGTATCTTCATGGAACGTACGCAGGGTGTTGGTGGTATCAGTGCAGAAAGAGCAATGAGTTATGGCTTTACCGGTCCTAACTTACGTGCAGCAGGTGTGGATTACGATGTACGTGTTGCAAATCCTTACTGCTCTTACCAGGATTTTGATTTTGCAGTGCCTGTAGGTACTACCGGCGACAGCTACGATCGTTACCTGGTACGTAATGCAGAAATGTGGGAAAGTTTAAGCATCATTCGTCAGGCGATGGATAAATTGAAAGATTTACCATCCGACGTATATCATGCAGATGTACCTGCTTATTATCTGCCGGATAAACAAGATGTATATACGAAAATGGAAGCGCTCATCTACCACTTTAAAATTGTGATGGGTGAAGCAGACATGTTACCTGGTGAGGTATATAATGCGGTAGAAGGAGCTAATGGGGAGTTAGGTTTTTACCTGATCAGTGATGGTGGCCGTAGTCCTTACAGACTGCATTTCCGCCGTCCATGTTTCATTTACTATCAGGCGTATGCCGAACTGGTACAGGGTTCCATGCTGAGCGATGCGATCGTTTGTATGAGTAGCCTGAACCTGATTGCGGGTGAGTTGGATGCGTAACAGGCCCTATTGAATATTTTGAAGATTAAAGCTGATTAAAATAATGGCTGTGGTTCAATTTTCGGAAGAGAAACTGAATAAAGTAAAAGAAATCATTGCACGCTACCCGGAAGGGAAGCAGAAAAGTGCACTGATACCGGTGCTGCACCTGGCTCAGGAAGCATTTGGTGGATGGCTGAGTGCTGAAACAATGGACTACGTTGCATCTTTATTGCAACTGCAATCAATTGAAGTGTACGAAGTAGCAACTTTCTATAGTATGTTTAACCTGAAGCCGGTAGGCACATATCTTTTTGAGGTATGCCAAACAGGACCATGCATGGTAAGTGGTTCCGATCAGATCATTGACTACATTAAAAATAAGCTGGGTATCGGTGTAGGTGAAACTACGTCTGATGGGCTGTTTACCCTTAAAACGGTAGAATGCCTCGGTGCCTGCGGATATGCGCCCATGATGCAATTGGGTAAACATTACCGCGAACACCTGACACCAGCTAAAGTAGATGAAATCATTGCAGAATGCAAAGCTAACGCAAACGCAAACTGATGCATCCAAAAAACAACATATCCATGCGTATAAAGGAAATGTATCAGCGACACAAATTACAATTCGTGGAAGCATTACTGCTGATGGGCTTACTCACTGCATTATGGCGAATCGATAACTGGTTTGTTTCCATCATTTGTGGTCTTAGCGCCGGGCTGCTGTTTTACAGAATGGCAGACCGCATTTCACAACACGGCATACGTAAGGCATAAAAGATATATACAAAAACTGTTGATGGCGCCTGGATTTCCCGGCACCGTTACACCATAAGGAAGAAAATGGGACGCAAATTACTGTTAGACAAAGCACATATAGAAGGTATCCGGTATTATGACACCTACCGGAGTAACGGCGGTTATGCTGCAGCTGAAAAAGCGCTGAAAAGCATGGGCCCCGAAGGCGTACTGGAAGAAGTGAAGAAGAGTGGCCTGAGAGGTCGCGGTGGTGCGGGTTTTCCTACCGGTTTGAAATGGAGCTTCATTGCTAAACCTGAAGGCGTTCCCCGTTACCTCGTTTGCAATGCGGATGAATCTGAACCAGGTACGTTCAAAGACCGCTACCTGATGGAATTCATTCCTCACCTGCTGATAGAAGGTTTGCTGATCTCCAGCTTTGCCTTGGGTGCTAACAGTGCATATATCTATATCCGTGGTGAATATGCCTGGATTCCGGATATCCTGGAACAGGCCATCGCAGAAGCAAAGAATAAAGGCTGGCTCGGAAAAAACATTATGGGTACCGGCTTTGACCTGGAAATATATGTACAACGCGGTGCGGGTGCTTATATCTGTGGAGAAGAAACTGCCCTCATTGAATCATTGGAAGGTAAACGTGGTAACCCACGTATCAAGCCACCATTCCCGGCGGTAAAAGGATTATGGATGTGCCCTACTGTTGTTAACAACGTAGAAACCCTCGCGGCGGTAGTACCTATCATAAACATCGGCGGCGACGAATATATTAAATATGGCACCGGTAAATCTACCGGTACCAAACTCATCTCTGCCTGTGGAAATATCAACAAGCCCGGTGTTTACGAGATCGAGATGAACATCTCTGTAGAAGAATTTATTTACTCCGATGAATATTGCGGTGGTATCAAAAATGGCAAACGCCTGAAAGCCTGTATCCCTGGCGGTTCTTCCGTTCCTGTGTTACCGGCCAACCTACTGCTGAAAACTGCCAAAGGAGAAGCCCGCATGATGACTTACGAAAGTCTTGCTGATGGCGGCTTTGCCACCGGTTCTATGTTAGGTTCCGGCGGATTTATTGTGATGGATGAAGACCAGTGCATTGTGCGTAACACACTCACTTTTGCCCGCTTCTACCACCACGAAAGCTGTGGCCAGTGCAGCCCTTGCCGTGAAGGTACCGGCTGGATGAAAAAAGTGTTGCAGAACATTGAGAACGGTAAAGGTAAAATGAGTGACATTGATTTACTGTGGGATATACAACGTAAAATAGAAGGTAATACCATTTGTCCACTCGGCGACGCCGCAGCATGGCCGGTAGCAGCAGCTATCCGTCACTTCCGCGACGAATTTGAATGGCATATAACGCATTCAGATGAAGCGCTGACGCGCAACTTTGGTCTGGCACATTACGCAGATCCGCTGCCGGTGCCTGAACCAGCGGCTGTATAACGGGCATGCATATACTGAAATAAGGAATCAATATATAAATAAACGTTGCTCTTCCTAAGAGCACAAAAGATATTAAGATGGCGGAGGAAAAAAAATTATTTAAGGTTAAAATCGATAACATCTCCGTGGAGGTGGAACCCGGTACAACCATACTGAACGCGGCCCGGAAGATAGGAGGAGATGTTGTGCCACCGGCCATGTGCTACTATTCCAAATTACAGGGCAGTGGTGGTAAATGCCGTACCTGTCTGGTAAAAGTATCCAAAGGTTCCGAAGCCGATCCGCGCCCTATGCCTAAACTGGTGGCCAGCTGCCGTACTACTGTAATGGATGGTATGGAAGTCGCCAACATCACTTCTCCGGAAGTATTGGAAGCACGTAAAGGAGTAGTAGAATTTTTATTGCTTAACCACCCGCTGGATTGCCCGGTATGCGATCAGGCCGGTGAATGTCATTTGCAGGATCTGAGCTACGAACATGGCGCAGACAGCACCCGCTACGAATTCAAACGCAGAACTTTCGATAAGATAGATATAGGAGATAAGATCAAATTACACATGACGCGCTGCATCCTTTGCTACCGCTGCGTGTACACTGCCGATCAGCTCACCAACAAACGAGAACACGGTATCCTTGGCCGTGGTGATGCTTCTGAAATCAGTACTTATATCTCTCAGTCGCTTGATAACGATTTTATCGGAAATGTGATCGATGTTTGCCCGGTAGGTGCTTTAACAGATCAGACTTTCCGTTTCAAAAATCGTGTATGGTTCCTGAAACCGGTAGATGCACACCGTAACTGTGAAAACGAAAAATGTTGTGGTAAAACGGTGCTGTGGATGCGTGGTGATGAAGTATTCCGTGTAACTGCCCGTAAAGATAAATACGGTGAAGTGGAAGATTTTATCTGCGATACCTGCCGCTTTGATAAAAAAGAAGCGAAAGATTGGGTAATAGAAGGTCCGCGTAAAATAGACCGCCACAGCGTTATCTCTCAGGGACATTACGTAAATACCGTGACACCTAAAGATCCGCTGGTGGAAGTTTTGAGTGGAAGACAGCCTAAACTGCTGTTTGATATTCACTCAGAAAGTCAGGTAAACAGGCCGGATGTTGATCTGTCTAAGATCGACGGACCCGCACATTCAGATGATTTTAAGAAGTAACAATCGTAATTACGTGTAAGTATGACGTTATTAAGCATAGACTGGTTTTTTATTATTGAAAAAGTATTGCTGATTTCAGTGGTACTGGTACTTTCACTGGTAGTGGCAATGTATTCTACCTGGGGTGAAAGAAAGGTAGCCGCGTGGATACAGGACCGCTTAGGTCCTAACCGTGCCGGCCCGATGGGATTGTTGCAACCCCTGGCAGATGGTGGTAAACTCTTCTTTAAAGAAGAAATTATTCCTACAAATGCCAACAAGTTCCTCTTTATCCTGGGCCCTTCTATTGCCATGATGGTAGCCTGTATGACCAGCGCTGTTATTCCGTGGGGAGATACACTTGTTATTGCCGGACATCCTGTTTCATTGCAGGTGGCTGACGTAAACATTGGTGTCCTTTTCATTTTCGGAGTAGTAAGCATGGGCGTTTACGGTATCATGATTGGTGGCTGGGCTTCCAATAACAAATATTCCCTGATGGCCTCTGTGCGTGCGGCTTCTCAGATCATCTCCTACGAACTCCCTATGGGCCTGGCTTTGATAGCATTGCTGATGCTCACAGGTACATTGAGTTTGAAAGAGATAGTAGAGCAGCAACGTCATGGTTTATGGAATGTGGTATATCAACCGCTCGGTTTCTTCATCTTCCTGATCTGTGCTTTTGCAGAGTGTAACCGTACACCGTTTGACTTGCCGGAAGCAGAGAATGAATTGAATGGTGGTTATCACCTGGAGTATTCTTCTATGAAGCTTGGATTTTTCCTTTTCGCAGAATATATCAACATGTTTATCAGTTCTGCCCTGATAGCTACCATGTACTTTGGCGGTTATGCCTTCCCGTATATGGACAGCCTTGGCTTGAATCCGAACATGGTAACCATTTTAGGTTTCCTGGCATTGTTCCTGAAAACATTGTTCTTCATATTCTTTTTTATGTGGGTACGCTGGACCATACCGAGATTCCGTTATGATCAGCTGATGCGTTTGGGTTGGAAAGTATTGATTCCGCTGGCATTGGCGAATATGCTGATCACAGGAGCTGTGATACTGGCGCGTCAACACTAAATAATCATCTAATTAAATACACACCTGACTGTGTGGATTAAATAAAGCATTTATTATGCAAGCACTAACAAACAGGGCAAAAGCAGTAGATCGCAGTCCGATGACCTTCATGGAAAAAATGTACATCCCGGCTATTGCCAAAGGGATGGGCATTACTTTCAAACATATCTTCAAACGTAAGGCCACCGTTAGTTTTCCTGAGCAGAAACGCGATTTTAGCCCGGTATTTCGTGGTTTACATGTATTGAACCGTGATGAAGAAGGACGCGAAAGATGTACTGCCTGCGGATTATGCGCAGTAGCTTGTCCGGCTGAAGCCATTACCATGGAGGCAGCAGAAAGAAAGCCCGGGGAAGAAAATCTTTACAGAGAAGAAAAATATGCAGCAAAATATGAGATCAATATGCTGCGTTGCATCTTCTGTGGATTTTGTGAAGAAGCTTGTCCGAAGGATGCCATATACATGTCTGAAACCTTTGCTCCTTCTAACTATGAGCGTAAAGGATTCATCTACGGAAAAGATGATTTACTGATTCCTGATCCGAAAGAGCAGGGCAAATAATATTATTCACAGCGCACATTAAGCTAAAAATACAATAGTCAAACATAGCAGAGATGGGAATGAGTATACAACAAATAATTTTCATGGTGCTGTCGGTCATCGCGCTGGTATCAGCGTTGGGCGTGGTATTGAGCAAGAATCCCGTGACGAGCGTATTGTGCCTGATCGTAACCTTCTTTACCATAGCAGGGCATTATATCATGATGAATGCCCAGTTCCTGGCAGTAGTGCATATTATAGTATATGCAGGTGCCATCATGGTATTGTTCCTTTATGTGATGATGCTGATGAACATGAACGCCGACCTGGAACCGCAAAAGCGTAACTGGTTGAAATATGCGGGTGCTATCAGCGGAGGTGCATTACTGGTAGTATTGGTAGCCGCTTTGCGCGACGCCAGTATGCCGGCATTAAGCCCTCAGTCTACCGATATCGGATTGATCAAAAATCTGGGTCAAACATTATTCAAGCAATACGTAGTGCCATTTGAAGTGAGCAGTATCCTGTTCCTCAGCGCTATGGTAGGTGCAGTAGTGATTGGTAAAAAGGACTAACAGTAAGTGAATAACGTGAATCGTTTATCGTAATTCGCAATTTGTAATTCGTAATTTATTTTATGCCTGTTCAATATTACATATTCCTGAGTATCGCCTTGTTTTGCATAGGTGTGATGGGTGTACTGATGCGCAGAAATGCGATCATTATTTTTATGTGCATAGAGCTGATGCTGAATGCGGTGAACCTGCTTATGGTGGCATTTTCCAAAATGTGGGCAGATGCAGGAAGAGTAGATGCCGGATCTGCACAGTTGTTTGTATTCTTTATTATGGTGGTGGCAGCTGCGGAAGTAGCAGTAGGCCTGGCTATAATTACAATGGTCTACAGAAATACACACTCAGTAGATATTAACATTCTTAACAGGCTGAAAAATTAATAATTCTGCTTTCATAATTATTAAATTTTTCGACGTCGTAAATAGAATTGATAAATGATTAATCTAGTTTGGCTGGTACCATTTTTACCATTATTGGGTTTCCTGGTGAATGGATTGGGACGCAGATTTTTATCCAAGTCCCTGGTAGGATTTGTTGGCAGCGGCACAGTGCTGGCTTCCTTCGTAATAAGCGTATTGATATTTCTGGAAGTAAAAGCTCCGGGATTTTCTGCACAGGTAGTACCCCTGTTTGATTTCATTTCCGTAGGTACCCTGCACATTCCTTTTGCCTTCCAGGTAGATCAGCTGAGTACCTTGTTCCTGCTGGTTATCACCGGCGTAGGTGCACTGATTCATATTTATTCCACTTCTTACATGCATGAAGAAAGTGATGAGAGCTTCGCCAGGTATTTTGCTTACCTGAACCTCTTTATCTTTTCCATGCTGATACTGGTACTGGGCGCCAACTACGTAATGATGTTCATTGGTTGGGAAGGAGTAGGTTTATGTTCTTATCTCCTCATCGGTTTCTGGTTTAAAAACGATAGCTATAACAATGCTGCTAAGAAAGCATTTATTATGAACCGTATTGGTGATCTTGGTTTCCTGATCGCTATATTCTTCATGATTATGCAATTTGGTACGGTTACTTTCCCGGAAGTGTTTGCAAAAGCAGGACCGCTGGGCATGAACAACTCCGTCATCACCGCTATTGCGTTGCTGATGTTTGTTGGTGCAATGGGTAAATCGGCGCAGATTCCTTTATATACCTGGTTACCGGATGCGATGGCGGGTCCTACACCTGTATCGGCGCTGATCCACGCGGCTACCATGGTTACTGCCGGTATCTACATGATTGCACGCAGCAACGTAATTTATACACTGGCACCGCATATCCAAACCCTGATTGCTATCATCGGTCTGGCTACGGCGCTGTTTGCGGCTTCTATCGCTTTAAAACAAAATGATATTAAGAAAGTACTGGCTTATTCAACTGTGAGCCAGTTAGGTTATATGTTCCTGGCGCTGGGCGTAGGTGCTTATGGTGCGGCGGTGTTTCACGTAATGACGCATGCCTTCTTCAAAGCCTTACTGTTCCTCGGTTCCGGCTCTGTTATTCACGCTATGGGCGGAGAACAGGATATCCGTAAAATGGGCGGACTGAAAAAATTCATGCCTACCACCAGCTGGACATTCCTCGTAGGTTGCCTTGCTATTGCAGGCATACCGGGCTTCTCCGGGTTCTTCTCCAAAGATGAGATCCTGGCGCAGGCATACGCAAACAATCCTGTATTATATGTATTGGGCCTCCTCGGTGCACTGATGACCGCCTTCTACATGTTCCGTTTATACTACATTACTTTCTCCGGTAAGTTCCGCGGTACACACGACCAGGAACATCATCTGCATGAAAGTCCCGCTGCTATTACCATTCCTTTGATAATACTGGCGGTATTGTCCATCTTTGGTGGTTACATCGGATTACCGGAAGTATTTGGTGCGAAAAATTTGCTGGCAGATTACCTGTCACCCATCTTCGCTCCTTCTGCGCCTTTCGCGGTAGAACATCACCTGGCACACAGCACAGAATGGTTACTGATGGGCGTGAGCAGTGTACTGGTGATTGTATTCATCCTGTTCGCACGTCAGAAATTTGCGAACTATGAAGATGCCGGCAAGGAAAGCACAGGTTTTGCAAAAGTGCTCGAAAACAAATGGTATATAGATGAGCTGTATGATGCTATCATCGTAAAACCACTCTATGAGCTGTCCCGTTTCTTCCGCGATACTGTGGAAAAAGCAGGTATAGACAGGCTGGTGAATGGCGTAGGACGCGGTGTACAATGGGGTGGTCAGCAGATCCGCCTTGTACAGAACGGCCAGGTAGGATTTTACATCTTCGCCATGGTGATCGGTATGATCTTATTATTTGTGATCGGATTCTTATTATAAACCAATAGCAGAAGTTACAAGCGCAGATAAATTATGTTGACAGTTTTATTAATATTGATTCCTTTCATAGCGGGCCTTATTGCATTTGGTCTGAAGGGGTCCGGGCCAAAAGTGCTGGGCATGATTTCGTCGCTGGCAACAGTGGTGATCGCAATAGGAGCGTGGGGCCGTTTTGGTACCGCCCCTGACAGTCTGAACTTTGTTGCCAACTGGATTCCGCAATTAGGAAGTCAATTCCGTGTAGGGTTAGATGGAATGGGTGTAATGCTTTGCTTACTCACAGCGATTGCTTTTCTGCTTGTTTTCATCACCATTTATAACCGCAACTACGAAAGGTCTAACAGCTTTTATGGTTTGATGTTATTATCGCAGGCTGGCTTAATGGGTGTATTCACCGCTTTTGATGCCCTGCAGTTTTACATATTCTGGGAACTGGCCCTGATACCTGTTTATTTCCTCTGCTCACTGTGGGGAGGAGAAAAACGTATAGCCGTTACCTTTAAGTTCTTCATATATACTTTCCTGGGTTCGCTGTTAATGCTGGTAGGTATTATCTACCTGTATTTCCAGACACCTGATCATTCTTTCAGCTGGGCATCTTTTACCAGTATGCACCTGAATCCGGAAGATCAGAAATGGCTGTTCTGGCTGTTCTTTGTGGCATTTGCCATCAAGATGCCGGTCTTCCCTTTCCACACCTGGCAGCCCGATACTTACGAACAATCACCCACACCCGTTACCATGATCCTTTCCGGTGTAATGGTGAAAATGGGTTTATTTGCTGTGCTCCGCTGGTTGCTGCCGGTAATACCACAGGGCGCTGCTATGTGGTCTGATGTGGCCATCGTATTATGTATCATCGGTATCATCTATGCATCCTGCATTGCTATGGTACAGAATGATCTGAAACGTTTGATCGCTTACTCTTCTATTGCCCACATTGGCCTGATGTGCGCGGCTATCTTTGCTAATAACGAACAAAGCCTGCAAGGCGTGATGATACAGATGTTTAACCATGGTATCAACATCATTGGTTTGTGGATCATTGTAGAAATCATTCAGCAACGTTTGGGTGTGAAGAACCTGGATCAGATGGGTGGCATGGCGCAGAAAGCACCACGCATGGCTATCTTCCTGGTTATCATCAGTCTGGCTAATATCGGATTACCGCTTACGAATGGTTTCATTGGTGAGTTCCTGATGTTCAGCGGATTGTTCCAATACAACCATTGGTTTATGGCATTTGCCGGATTGGGTATTATCCTGGCCGCGGTGTATACACTGGGTATGATACAGAAAATAATATTCGGTCAGGGAAATACATTAACAGATACTACTACAGACCTTCAGCCTGGTGAAACGCTGGCATTAAGCCTGGTGGTGATCATGATCCTGGTGTTGGGTGTTTATCCAAAACCAATGCTGGATTTGGTGAGCAGCACTTCTGAAGTGGTAAATAAATTATTTTGATATTTAGTCATTTAGATAGATTGACATTTGGTGTTGAACATTTTATTATCTGAATAACAAAATAGCAAAATCGAGAATTTTTAATGGGGTTTTGTAACGCAAAAATATGAATGCACTAATTTCTACTGCTTTATCGGGCGTTGTACTGATGTTTGTTGGTTTATTTGTACGCAATAAGCAGCATATTAAATTTTTCGCCATCGCGGCCGTCATTATAGCATTTATTGCTAACCTCGCACAGTATCCATCTGTGGAGCTTGGCGGTTATGTTATGTATGGCATGATTGAAGTGACCAAATTTGGCGTGCTGTTCAATGCAGTAGCACTGGGTGCCACCTTATTATATTTCCTGTTATCAGGCAGTGAATTTGAAAAAGTGGGAGAACATGTGGCGGATTATTTTGCCCTGATATTCTTCATCCTGGCAGGTATTTCGCTGGCAGCCTCTTTCAGCAACCTGCTGATGTTGTTCCTGGCAATAGAAATCATGTCTATTCCGCAGTACATCCTTGCAGGAGCAGATAAAAAGAACCTGAAAAGTAATGAAGCATCCCTGAAGTATTTCCTGATGGGGGCTTTCTCTACCGGTATCCTGCTCATGGGTATAACCCTGATTTATGGAGCTGCCGGTACATTTAATATTACAGAATTAGGGCTCGGTGCAGAAAGCGTACATCCGTTGGCGTTGTGTGGTATCATCCTGATGGTATTTGCACTCTCCTTCAAAGTATCTGCTGTTCCATTCCATTTCTGGACACCGGATGTATACGATGGTTCTCCTACCGTATTTACCTCTTTCATGTCTACAGTAGTAAAAGCGGGTGGTTTTATAGCGTTCCTGCGGATGTTCCATACCAGCTTTGCCGGTGGAACCATCAGCGAACACTGGACACTCATCCTGTCTATCATCACTGCGGCCACGCTGATCCTTGGTAACTTTAGTGCAGTATTCCAGCAGAGTGTGAAGCGTATGCTGGCTTACTCCAGTATTGCCCAGGCAGGTTTTATGTTGTTTGCTGTAATTGCCATGAATAATATGGGAACGCAGGGTGTAATCCTGTATTCCGCTGCATATAGTATCGCTACCATCGGGGTATTTGCGGTACTGATGAAACTGAAAGACTATACTTTCGAAGGATTCAATGGGTTGGCCCGCAAGCAGCCTTTGCTGGCGGTAGCGGTAACTATCTTCCTGTTTTCATTGGCAGGTATTCCCATCACAGCTGGTTTCTTTGCCAAATACTTTGTACTGTCTGCAGCTATCCAGCATGGTCACTTACTGTGGCTGGTGATCCTGGCGGTGTTGTGTGCTGCTATCAGCGTGTACTACTACTTCCGCGTGATCATCGCCATGTATTTCAAACAAGGTGATCCCGGTGTGGAAAATATTACCGGCGGCTTTAAAGCTGCACTGATTTTGGCCATTGCACTGGTATTGGTATTGGGATTGTTCCCTAACCTGTTGTTGTGCTGGCTCTAGCCATTGGTATTTAGCTATTAGCATTTAAGGCGAAGACCGAAGCGATTGATTATTTAACATAATCCGCTTCGGTCTTCGCCTTAAATGCTAATAGCTAAATGCTAAAAGCTATTCCAGCCGTTCATCCCAAATTGAATGGGTGAAATAGCTTTATTATATTAACTTTATAGGTAACCCGTTATTATGCAATCACGAGATATTTTTTCCCTGGCATACCGTTCTGTAACTGGCAACAAATTGCGCACAGGTCTTACTGTGTCAATTATTGCATTAGGCATTACAGTGCTGGTAGGTATACTTACCGCTATCGACAGCATGAAAAGCAGTATCTATAGCAGCTTTGCCAGTATGGGCGCCAATAGCTTTTCGCTTCGTAGCCGGGATATGCAGATACATATAGGAGATGATAGTGAGAAGGCCTCCAAAGGGAATAAGAATATCAAAAAAGTAAAAAAATCCAATAGTAATAAGCCTATTCGTTACCAGGAAGCTGTTGCCTTCCGGGACCGGTATCATTTCCCGGCAATCGTCAGTATTTCCTTCAGGGCCAGTGGTATTGCTACTGTGTATAAGGATGAGAAGAAAACGAATCCCAATGTGCAGGTAATTGGTGGTGATGAGTTCTACCTGAATATCTCCAACTATGAAGTGCTGCAGGGACGCGATTTTAATCAGCTGGATGTGCAGTCGGGCCGAAATGTAGCCATTCTGGGCAATGATGTAGCTGTAAAACTATTTGGCAAGAAACTGAAAAACGTCGTGAATAATACGGTGCGGGTAGGTGATATCCGTTATCGCGTAATAGGTGTGCTGTCCGCAAAAGGCAGCAGTAAAATGATGAGTGCAGATAATGTGGTCATTACTACGGTCAACAATACACGAAGAGTTTTCGACCGCCCTGGTGCCAGCTACCAGGTAGGTGTGGCAGTAAAGGATATTAAACAAATGGAGGCTGCGCAGGGAGAAGCTACAGGGCTCTTTCGGATTATCCGCGGACTGGCAATTAATGAGGAAGATAATTTTGTTGTCACCAAAAGTGACAAAATCGCTGAGATGCTCTTCGCCAGTTTGAGTAAAGTAAATCTCTTTGCTATAGCTATCGCATTTATTACACTCTTTGGTTCCGCCATCGGCCTCATGAACATCATGTTGGTGTCTGTGGCAGAGCGAACCCGCGAAATAGGCGTTACCAAAGCCTTAGGCGCCACCAGCCATGTAGTACGTACCCAATTCTTATACGAGGCCATTATTATCAGTGTAATGGGCGGTGTTATTGGTGTAATTATGGGTATGTTGCTGGGCAACATTGTATCCGCTCTTTTATCTTCTTCTTTTATCATTCCATGGTTATGGATATTCATCGGCGTAAGCCTGTGTGCCATAGTGGGACTGATTTCCGGCATTTACCCGGCTTACAAGGCATCTAAACTGGATCCAATTATTGCGCTGAGATACGAGTAATCTCAACATCAATTTATTATCTTGTTGTTTTCCATGGTTATGTAAAACAGCAAGTCGTATGCCCTTATTAATTGTTATAGCAGCCATTATTTTGTTGGTGATACTTGTTACCTGGTGTCGCTTAAATACTTTCCTGTCCTTCCTGATAGTGTCGTTGCTGATGGGTTTGGCGCTGCATATGAAGGTGACTGATATTACACAGTCCATCCAGACAGGCATTGGTAAAACATTGGGCTCGTTGATAGTGATCATTGTTTTTGGCAGCATGTTAGGCAAGCTGGTGGCCGAAAGCGGGGCAGGGCAAAAGATTGCAGGCGGACTAATGAATATGTTCGGACCAAAATATGTACAATGGTCGCTGATGTTGACAGGTTTCATTGTAGGTATTCCGCTGTTTTATAATATCGGATTTGTACTGATGGTGCCTTTGATCTTCACGGTAGCAGCACGTACCAAATTGCCGGTGGTATACCTGGGTATTCCTATGCTGGCATCGCTGTCAGTTACACATGGTTATTTGCCGCCACATCCTTCACCTACTGCATTGGTACAGCAGTTTCATGCCAATATGGGATTAACCTTACTCTTTGGTATTATGGTGGCCATCCCGGCTATTATCCTGGCAGGGCCTGTGTTTTCACGTTTTCTAAAACATTACACTACACCTCCGGGACAAATGTTTGTAACAGCACCTATACCGGAAGATCAGTTGCCAGGCATGATGGCGAGTCTGTTTGCAGCGCTGTTACCGGTATTTTTACTGGCTGTTACAGCATTGGTTAAATTATGTGTTTCGGAAGATAATATCCTTTATCATATTGCCTCCTGGCTGGGAGAGCCGCTGATAGTGATGTTGCTGGCGGTATTAAACGGTATGTATCTCTTAGGTTTAAGAAGAAAGATGCCGGTGAAAAAAGTGATGAGCATAATGGATGATGCCGTACGTGATGTAGCAGTGATCATTCTTGTTATAGGTGGTTCCGGTGCACTCACACAGTTGCTGCATGATAGTAAAGTAAGTGATTACATTGCTACTACTTTGCAGAACATGCACCTGCATCCATTGTTGCTGGCCTGGGGCATTGCTGCTATTATCAGGATATGCATAGGATCGGCTACGGTAGCCGGTTTAACTACTGCCGGTATTGTAGCGCCACTGATAGCCACTTCGGGTGTAAATCCCAATCTGATGGTACTGGCCACCGGCGCCGGTAGCCTTATGTTTTCGCATGTAAATGATGCTGGTTTCTGGATGTTCAAAGAATACTTTAACTTGTCAGTAAAAGATACCATCAAAACATGGTCAGTGATGGAAACAATTGTTTCTGTAACAGGTTTGATTGGTTGTTTGTTACTAAGCCTCATTGTATAACGTAAATGAATAAACGAAAATGACACCTACTGAAAACTTTAACACATTAGGATTACATCTTCCACCGGCACCAACACCACTGGGCGTATATAAACCATTATTGATAGACGGAAAACATGTGTATGTATCAGGACACGGTACTGTACAAGACGATAGAAGCCTGATCATTGGCCGCATCGGGCAGGATATGGATATAGAAGCCGGTAAGCTGGCAGCGAGACAAGTAGGGCTGGCTATCTTATCTACATTAGTAGCTAACCTCGGTAGCCTGGATAAAGTAAAGCGTGTGATCAAAGTGTTGGGCATGGTAAATTGTACGCCCGACTTTACACGTCATCCTTATGTGATTAATGGTTGCAGTGAATTGTTTGCAAAAGTTTGGGGAGAGGAGAATGGCATTGGCGTGCGCAGCGCAGTAGGATTTGGATCATTGCCAGACAATATTCCCGTAGAAATAGAAGCATTGTTTGAATTAGTGTAATCATCCACTGATCATCTCTGCGCATTTATAAATGAACAGATAAAAAAATGTTACATGAATTGGTACGAACTTACAAACGCAGACCAGATTGATTCTCCGGCTATTCTTATTTATAAGGACAGGGTAACAGATAATATTGCGTTGGTAAAAACAATGATCGATGATGTACAACGTTTACGCCCACACGTAAAAACCAACAAGATTGCAGAAGTAGTGCAACTCATGCTGGATGCAGGTATTCAAAATTATAAATGCGCTACTATTGCTGAAGCAGAAATGCTGGGGATGGTTGCTGCCAAAGATGTACTGCTCGCCTATCAGCCGGTAGGTCCTAAAATAGTGCGTTTGCTGGAGTTGGTGCAAAAGTATCTTCACACTACTTTCTCCTGCATAGTAGATAACCACCAGGCTGCCGCTGCTATCAGTGTAGCGTTTGCAGCGCAACAGCGCCGATTGCCTGTTTACCTGGATCTCAATGTGGGCATGAACCGTACGGGTATTAAACCCGGCAAAACTGCATTGGAATTATATCAATACCTGCATACTTTGCCAGGTATTTCACCGGTAGGACTGCACGCTTACGATGGTCATCTGCATGATACGGAGATGACTATACGAAAAGAGCGTTGTGATGAAGCGTATGCTCCGGTAATAATGTTGTCGCAGGAGATTGTTGACAGTGGCCTGCCGCAGCCGTTAATTGTGGCGGGTGGCTCACCTACTTTTCCTGTTCACGCAAAAAGAAAGGATATACAGTGTAGTCCGGGCACCTTTGTATTCTGGGATTGGGGTTATGCTAATAATTTACCGGAACAAACTTTTAAGTGGGCCGCATTGGTCATTAGTAGGGTAGTATCAGTAATTGATGAATATCATATTTGTCTTGACCTCGGACATAAATCTGTAGCTGCTGAAAACCCGCAGCCACGTGTTTCCTTTCTGAATGCACCTGATGCAGAGCCGGTGTCACAAAGTGAAGAACACCTGGTGCTGAAAGTGGAAGACACAGAGGCGTATCCTGTGGGCACTGTGCTCTATGGTGTGCCATTACATATTTGTCCTACTATCGCGTTATATGAAAAAGCATATGTAGTGGAGAATAATTCCGTTGTGGCCAACTGGCGTGTTATTGCCCGTGACAGACAAATTATTATCTGATCACTGAATATGCTGACGAAAAATAATAAGCCCCGTTGAAGCAGTGTCCTGCTCCTACGGGGCTTATATAATTTCGGGAAGATAAATTTATTTCATCTCCACATTCCACACTTTCAGATTATCTATTTCTCCTTTAAATCCGTTTTCCTGATCACCAATTATCTGTAGCGGAAATACCAGTGTTTGTATTTTGGCAATACTATCTTTTGTATTGGGGAAAGAAATTTTGGTTCCCTGCAAACGTTCAATCAACTTACCATTTACATATAATGCAGTGCCCAGATTATTGCCTGTAATGGCAATGTGTGTCCATGTTTCAGCCGGTACGACATAGTTAAAATGATAATGATAAGCTTCTCTTGTAAAACCTAACTTTCCTGTTTGCTGCTGCAATAAAGTAACGGTGGCATTAGGTGATGAAAAGATCACTGCATTGGGTTTGTTATCGGCAGCAGGTTTGATATCAAATTGTACGGTATAATTATATCCGATTTCTGTGAGTGGTGTAGTAATAAAGCTGTTATTACCTTTCAGCTGTAAAGTTTTAGCAGCAGTGATGCGTACGTTTTCTTCCCGTTGTACATTTCTCTTATTACCACTCTTGTCTGTAATTTTTTCTGCTGAAAAATCGTACGCTAATACTACGGAATCTGTACCTGTTACTTTAGCGCGCATATTCAGACCTGGCCCTTCTCCAATATTTTCACTTCCTTTTAAGAAGCGGAAGTAATCACTTTGCGCCGTATGGCCGTTCCACATTTTTTCTGCCAGCGTTTGCATGGCTGGAAACACGCGGTCATGTACATCTTTTTCAGTAATACCATTACCTACATGATCATTCCATACAGCAAATGAGCCACCTCGGATTTGCGGATGCCCCATAGGAAATACCACATTGCCTATCATGTTTGGTTCCCATTTCTGATACAGGTTATCGGTATCCAGGTAGTCCCAGTAATAGCCGGCAGCGGGTACAATATAAAGTTCTCCATCTGGTGTGCTGATAAGGTCATAGCCCAGGCGCATCATTTCTTTTGGATCTGCATAACCGTTATACCAGGCATTCATGGTTACACCGGCTGATTTCACCGGCGTTTTCCCTTGTGCATGTGTGAGTGAGCCCCACATGCGTACCTTTTTGCCAAAACTTTCTACATAACGGATATAATGGTCCGCAAATGTCCTGAATTTCTCCGATTCTTTCTTTGCGTACTCATCTGTCCCGATGTGTACTTCGTCGCCTTTAAACACCGGATCCGGGCCTTGCAGGTACTCTTTAAATACATTGTCCACCATGGCGTAGGAGGCGCTGTCTAAATTGAGGTGATCGCGGCCGTATTTCAGACTTGCGGTTTGTGGTACCGCTTTGGTGAATGCCAGGGAATGCGCAGGAATATCAATTTCCGGAATAATGGTTACAGCGTAGTTACCGGCCAGTTGTTGTAATGCAATAAATTCTTTTTTTGTGTAGGAACCATCTTTGGCTGTTAAACCGGGATAGGTATCATTTTCTAAGCGGAAAGCGGAATAGGTGCTGTCCCAGTTATTACCAAAGAATTTTTCAAAACCGTTATCGTTGAGATGAATATGAAAATCATTCATCTTGTAGTACGACATAAATTTTACATAGTGCCGCAGGAATTCCAATGTGAAAAATTTTCTGCCTACATCCAATACAAAGCCACGTACAGCATATTTAGGATAATCACGTGTAATACCTTGTGGAATGGTTTGATGCTGCTTATCCTGTTCAAGTATCTGTAATATAGTTCTGGTAGCCCAAAATGCGCCACGGGGTTGTATTGCATCAATATTAATATACCCGCCGATCTTCATCAGGTATCCTTCTTCCCCTAAACTTTTATCGGTAGGTTGTAAGGTGAAATAAATATCTCCTTTTGCAGGCTTACCTTTTCTGATTGTATAATTATTTTTTCCGGTGAGTGTGCGGAGATCATGCAGGAAGGTGGTAGCAATAGGAAGTAACTGTAATGCATATACGGGATCTATTACAATCCCTGCTTTATCGGGTAACATAAAATTTCCTTTTTCGCCGTACCATTCGCGTAGCGCAGGAATTACAAATGGTGCAGGATTACCGGCATTATTCATTGCATATTTGCCGGGCACTGTTACATTTATATTTGGTACATCCATTACTGCGCTGTCCTGCGTACGTTGTAAAACAAAATATAAACTCACCGCTGCATCCGTTAATGGTGTGCTGATGTGGCCTTCGCGGTCAATTACCGGTAGCCGGTCAGTGCCCCTGAGCAGTAATTTATAACCTGGAGGTGCAGTGGGTGGTGTAATTTGTTGCGCATCTTTTTTGATGGCCGGCATAGGTGCTATTGCTGCTATTGCTTTTGCAAAGGCCACTGAATCTGCAGATTGTTGAGCAGATAGGTGTTGGGCATGCAAAAAAGCAGTTGCTGCCAAGACACTACTGATGATATATTTCATTGTTCACTTTATTTATGGAAAACCCTTCGTGCAATATGCGCGAAGGGTTTTCATTATAACTACTAAAATAGATATTGAGTAGCAGTTTACCAAGGTTTATGCTGCGTCATGTTTTTGTTTTGTAATTCATCTTTTGGAATGGGCAGTAAATGCTAATCTGTTGTAAATGTCCCTGGCGCCTGTTTACAGGCATAAGACGACTTAATAATACAGTTGCGATAAAATATTTGTTTCATCGTATGACTTAGGTTTTAGCCCCATATACTCTGTATACTGTGTAAGGGTAAGCAATGGTTTCAGCTTTATCTGTAATCCATGCTGCATGCTGTTTAATTTGGTATTGTAGGCAGCTAAATTACTTTGCTGTAATGGCTGTACAATTAATTTTTGTTTTAAATAGTTAGTGACAATAGTAAGCAATTTAGGTTTCTGTGCATTTGTCAGAAAAAGCGACTTATCCAGTTTGCTTACGATGGAATTGGCTGTACCCTCAACATTCATGGTGGGTGCCTGAAACAGGGTGTTTGCAGGTAACATGGAGGCAAAGGCTGTATAGCAACAAGTGCACAACAGCATGAAGCCTGAGATGATCAGTTTTTTCATGTACAGCGTGGATTGGATTTTGGTCAATTACTATTTTAAATATACTAAATAGTTGTTATTGCATCACCATTTTTATGTAGCGTACCTGTGTATTTCCTTCTTCATCAATTGTAATATATTCAGACAGTACCGTTTTGTTGTTAATCCAGTGGATCATACCGGGGCCCCAGTCTTCCAGGTTATTTTCACCGATGGGTTTAATATCATTATTATTCACAGAAAACAGCTGGAATCCGTTTGGATCAAAGGCTGCCACGAGGTCCATAGACGCGCAGAGGATATATTTTTTATCAGGGGAGATGGCAGGAGCAGACCATGTCATCAATGTATCCCCATTTTGTGGATTTATCAGCTGATAGCCACTACCTTCATAATAACTGATGATGGCGCCTTTTCGCTTAATGGTAGGGTAGTTGGCAGCGTAAGCGTAGCCAATATAGTTGTCGTCATTGAAATTGTTGGTAAATACCCGTTGTTTACCATTTCCCAGCTGAAAGGTTAGTTTATCACCGTTGCGTTTCACCAGCGTATCTTTTTTCAATGCATCTGCTTCACTGGAATCTGTTGGTGTAAGCGGGTATTTATCAAAATCAGCTTTCTCAATAAAATACACGAAGAATGTTTTATCGCCTATTTGAACGGTATCTTCCGGGGTCTTATTAATGGCAGGAGGAGTGGAATCCTTTGCTGTAGCCACTGTAGCAGGTTTGTTATTGCATCCCCATATCAGGAGGGCACTTGCACACAGCAGGAACAATATTTTATTCGTCATCTTTATTGGCATTTAAGTGTACAAATGTAAGTATTTAGAATTTCAGGAGAGGATTAACCGGATAATCTTTCTCCGTCTGCTTTTGTTAGTGTAAAGTAGAATATATACCCGGTAATGAGGCCACTAAAAAATCCTGACAGATGTGCTGCATTGTCAACACCAGGTGAAAATAGTGCGGTTATTATATTTAATCCTATAAACAGACTTATATATACGAGGAAAGTTTTGCGGGCTTCCCTATGGAACAGGGGAGTGGTGAGCAGGGCCAGAAACACGCCGTAAATGCCAAAGATGGCACCGGAAGCACCTACACCTACTGCACTTTTATGATACCAGATGCTTGCATAGTCTGCTATGATGCCCGTAATAATGTAAGCAGTACTGTATTTAACACTGCGTAATACCGGTTCCAGGAACATACCAGCTATAAATAATCCCAGCATATTGGTAATAATATGCCATAATCCGGCATGCAGAAACATACTGGTAAAGAGTCTCCAATACTCTTGCTGCTGCACGGTCAGTGGCCAGTAATTAGCGCCCAGGTGTAGCAGCTGCAAACCATTGCCCCACCATATATCCATACCCGTTAGTGCGGTGAACAGAAACACCAGTAGATTTAAACCGATCAGCAATAAGGTAACCGGCATTGCTTTAAGTCGGGCTGTGATTTCCATCTCCTAAAAGTTAGTGAAAAATCACCAATAACTTTACTCATACCGGTAATCGAGCACAAATTGTGTATCAGATCCCAATTTGGTATAGCCTTCACTGTGCAGGTGTACATTTGCCTTTGACGGAAAACCGTTACCATTATAGGCGTAGGAATATTGGACAGTAGTATACCGTTCATATTCCTGGAAATGTTGCTTGAAAATTGATTTTTCTTTTTCTTTAATCTTAATGAGAAACGGATTGTTGGCGCTGTAATGCATCAATATTTGTGATAAACTGCCGAAAGGTGAAATGTGGTCTACGGGTGATATGCCACCGCACATCAGGAGCTGATTTACCATGGGACGCAATGGATTAATAGAATCATCCCATTCATAATTGGTAGTCCGGAAAGTGATGAGGGTATCTTTGTAATTTCCTGAGGAAGTATCTACACAAATATCTTTCCGGTTAGGGGTACCGGTATTATAATTCCAGCTGATGGCTTTTGTGGAGTCAGAGTATTTCATCACAGCGGGCAGCCCTTTTTTCCAGCGTATCCGGGCAATGCGGGTAGGTTTTTGCGCATCATCAAAATATTGTATTGCTGCAATATTGCCATCTTCATCCCAGGATTTTACGGTAGCACTTTCATACACCCTGGTGGTGTTGATCTCCCGGGTAGATGTTACCATACCTGTGAGCCTGTTGGAACTATCGTAAGAGAAGACGGTTACATTGGTATCGGCTGGCCAGTTATGTTTTACCACCTCCACGAGGTTGCCGGCGATATTATAGCGGAAGCTGTATTGCGGAATAGTATCCCCGTGAATGCCGATACTTGTCAGGCGCGGGATAGTGCTTTTGCATCTGTTGGTACTACAGGCGGAAACGAACACTGTAATGAGCAAACAATAAATAACATTTTTCATACTCATGGCGGAATAAGGGTATGAAAATACTAATAAGATTTGAGTTTTTCGCTGGTGGTGTGACTAAGATTCCGGAAAGAAGAAATGATGTGGTTTTTGAGGCTGTTGTTGGTATGGAGGATGATGGAACAATAGATGTCCATGTCTGCAGCCTGAATAGATTCATTATATTTCTCTATATAATCTACTTTCAGGTAATTATACCATTGTTCAAATATTCTCATTCTACCTTTTTGCCTGGTGTCAGCACTGTCACAAACGAAAAAAAGAATTTTCTCTGGCTGTGCAGAAAGATAATCAATTATAATATTGGAAATAGTTATTCTCACCCTAGTATCAAAGGGTGTTTTCATTAAAGGATTAGATACAATATCAAAACCGAAAGTAGATACATCTCCTGAAAATTCAGGGAAATCATCAAAATATAATGAGTCATCCAGTAGATACACATTGTATATAACGCCGGATGTGGTTGTGAAAAAGTAGCCCCCTTCTTGTAATTGGGATATGTTATAGGAATTTAACAAACTTGAACCCTTTAGCCTCTAATTCAGATAGCTTTCCACCTTTTGAAAGATGTTCATGAATCACCTTTTTGTCCTCAATCATTTTTTTGAGAACAGTGATGATCCTGGGTTCAGGTTTTGATATGTTTTTTTCTGGTTTCATTGTTATTACATTACAAATATAACCAAATATACCAGCTTCCTCATCTCCGTTTGTTAATCAAATTCAAACGCTCTCATTCTGACACAAAAAAAAATCCCGGACTGATTCAGTCCGGGAAGTTCTTTTTCCAACAAAGTTGGAATATTACTCAGCTACTACTTCAAATTCCAGTTCGGTTTCGTTGCCTTTACCGAAATCGAGGCGAGCTTTGTATGTACCCAATTCTTTTACATCATCCAGGATGTGGATGCGGCGACGGTCAATTTCGTAACCTTTCTGTTCTTTAATTGCACGTGCAATCTGAACACCGGTTACGCTACCGAAGATCTTACCGGATGTACCGGTTTTAGCGCCAATTTTAACAGGAGAAGCTTTCAGCACTTCAACCACTTTCGCAATTTCTGCCAGCAGTTTCTCTTCTTTAACTTTCTGCACCTTCAGGCGTTCCTGCAGTTGCTTCATGTTAGAAGGGCTTGCTTCCACTGCAAATTTCTGAGGAATCAGAAAATTCCTGGCGTAACCATTTTTTACGTTAACCAGTTCATTCTTCTGACCCAGGTTATCTACGTCTTGTATTAAGATAATTTGCATAACTTCTTACTTTAAAAGGTCAGTAACATAAGGCAATAAAGCCATTTGACGAGCTTTCTTAATAGCCTGGGCTACTTTACGCTGAAATTTCAGGGAGTTACCCGTAATACGACGTGGCAACATCTTGCCTTGATCGTTCAAAAATTTCTTCAAAAACTCCGCGTCTTTGTAATCTACATACCTGATGCCCATTTTCTTAAAACGACAGTATTTCTTCTGGCGTTTCTCGGTTTTTACGGCCGTTAAGTATTTGATTTCTTGTTTCGGTTTAACTGCCATAATTTTAAGCTTCAGTGGTTTTAGATTCAGCATTTACGCCATGTCTCTTGCGGCCGTTGTACGTTACAGCATGCTTATCCAGCGCAGTAACCATGTGGCGTAATACATTTTCATCGCGATTAAGCTGGATTTTCAGCTTCTCATTGAGGTCGGATGGCGCATTGTACTCCAGAACAACATACATTCCTGTAGTTTTCTTCCGGATAGGATACGCCAGTGATCTTAATCCCCAGGGATTTTCGTGCGTGATTTCTCCGCCGTTATCTTTAATGATATCAGCGAATTTCTTTTGGGCGGCTTTGTAGTCGTCCTCAGAAAGCACAGGGGTAAAGATCACCATCAATTCGTAGTTCATAATTCCCTGTTTTAAATGGTTTAATTAAAAAATTAGGACCGCAAAGATACAGAACTATTCTGTATTTCCACGTGAAACCGACCTAAATCCTTAAATATATTGCCTTTTATATGGATTAATGTGTATGATATTATTAATCAGAGAGATATAATATAAAAAGCCGTCCCGGTTTCTCCAGGACGGCGTCTCGTTGCATGGTTTTTTCAAAAAGATCAGTGGTTAACGAGAATCTTGCTAACCTGCACCTGCTCGCCCGACTGCACTCTCAGGAAATAAACACCTGCCGGCAGGTTATCTATATCAATTGCCCTGTAATTTCTACCCTTCACCAGGTCTGTTCTACCCTGGAAGCGTATACGCCCCTGTAAATCGATCAACTGCACACTGGCCGGTCCACTCCTGGTCCAATCCAGCCAGTATTGTAACTGGTGGCCAAATATACACCATAAAAGTTTCAGCCAAAGATCTTTATCTGTCAAAAATACAGTTTTACCAGGGCTGTATTTAATGCTGCTATCCAGCCCAACCAGCTTCAACCGGTACTGTACAAACCCCGGCCATGGCTTTTCATCATATGCCAGATAGCTGGAAGCTATGCTGGTACTACCATGAGCTGCTATTGTATCTACCGGCTCAAAAGTGCGGAAATTACGGGAACGCTCTATCACAAAGTAGGCACTGTTGATCTCGTATGGCGTATTCCAGGTAAGCAATACCTTACTACCATCGGCTTTGGCATTGAAACCCTGCAACGGTAAAGGATTCCCCAATATCTGCAGGTTGTAGCAACTCATTACCGGGTAGTGGTCCGTAGTGGTGGTGCCATAGCTGCTCACCAGTTTCTCTACCTGTGTTTGTATCCTCGCAGAAGCGGGCACATAAGCCACGCCCACTTCATTGGAAGCAATTACATTGTCGATAACAGAAGGGAAACTGATCGTAGAACGCTGACCTGTCAGGCTCAATGGCAAAGTCAGTGGCTTATAATCTGCACTGTCATTCATAAAATCTATGTAGGAGGTAGTCGTATCCGGCGCCAGTTCCGTGGTAATGGTTTTGGATAGATCATCATTAAAATCTCCCAACATAATAATATTACTGTAGTGATATTGTAGATCCAGCGTGTCTTTCAGCTCTTTTAAACCGTTCTTTCGCCGGTTCCAGGAAGTGATCTTATCAGATTTGGTACCGGTATTGGCTTTTGCATGTAACAGTACAAACTGTATACGTGCGGAGTCATTATCCAGTTTGGCGGTAGCTTCCATCAGGTATGGGAAGCGGCCGGACGACCAGTTGTAATAAGCCGTACTGCTGCCTCCCTGCCGAAGTACACCATAGGTCCGGATCTTCCGGATCACAGACGTTTTGTATACAAAAGCCAGCTTCTGTGCACTTACATAATCCACATCGGTTAAGCTGTCTGCATATGAGCCAAAGTCCGACAATACATAGCTGTAGCCAGGCAGCTGGTTCACCACTGCGCGGAAACGTGCAGTATCCACCACTTCTGCCAGCGCAAATATATCTGCATCCAGCTTTTGGAGTATGGTGGTTACATTGGCCTGTTGCAGGCTGTCATTGGCGGGGTTTTGAACAGGACTCCCAAACCATTCAATATTCCAGTTCACCACCTTTAAAGAACGAAGGGAAGTACCTGTCAGCAGGATATGATTATCCATGAAGCCCGGTGCGCTAAAAGTCAGGGCGCCATTATATGCCTGATTGGCGGCCGTAGGGCCAAATTTTACCCATACCTCCAGCGGACCTGCATTTATTGCTGTCTGCGTAAAAATTGCCTGGCTGCCAAAACTGCTGTTGTCACCTGATACCTGGAAACCTGCCGGAGCATTGATTTTCAGGTCACCGGTGAAATCATTGGCCCAGAAAGTAATGCTTTGTGCAGTGGATAATTGGCCGGATTTTACATAATCAAAGTCCAGCGAAGCAGGACTGCTGCTCAATGTAGGCGCCGGTGCAGCTGTAGTGTCCATTATTCTGAAGTCATCAACGGTCCAGCGGGCGGCTTGTACTGCCGGACCAGATGTATACACAAAGGCTATATACACGCTGGTTTGTTTGCAGGACGTAAGATTAATACCGGAAGATAATTTCCAGGCGTCACTGCCCGTATCCGGAAAACGACCGTTGAGCGTGGTCCAGGTAGCCAGCCGCGGATCTCCGCTGCCGCTATAATTGGTGGATACGCGCAAAGCGAGCCCGGGACCGGCAAAGGCAGTGCGACTGCTAAAATGCAGCAACGGGAACTGTAAACCAGTCAGGTCAAAAGCGGGAGAGATCAGCCAGTCCTCATTTTCAACGGCTCCGCCACTGTAACCGTTTATCTGTACGCCATTGCTGTTATTTTGTCCGAAGGTGGTACAACCCCATAATTGTGCACCACTTACACTATACTGCGTGAAACCACTACTCAGCTGGCTACTGCCACTAGGGGTGCAGTCGTTGAAGTTATAGTTCAGTTCCTGGCTGCCGGTGGTAAAGCTCCATTGCGTACTATCAGCAATACCTCCAAAAGCGTTATCTGACAAGTCTTTCACTACACCGCTATCTGCTGTAATGTAATAATGTTGATGGGGCTTCCCTATCTTTTTAATAGTAAGTGTATTATTACTGATCACCACTGCCGGGTTGTTTACAGCGAAGCTGTCAGTTATACCGGTGCTGCTGTTATGAAGCAGTATATAACCATTACCCGCCTGTATATTTTCGCTGAAGGTGGCTACCAGCGGTGTTACAGGAGATACATCCGTAGTGCTGTTGACAGGAAATAGGTTGCTGATAACCGGGGGCGTTACATCTCCTCCCGATCCACCTGCCTGTATGTTATCAATGGCAAAGCCGGGTCTGGAGCCACCACCGCCAATCTGCCTGCTTACCCACCGCAGTTGTACCCGTAATTGATTATTACAGGCTGCGGGTAACGGGGTAGATTTATTTACAACGTTCTGTGGAAGCGTAATACCGGAGGCAGTTTGTGTGGTAGTATTATTTTGGTATTCCGTTCCGCTGATGTTGGTGAAACTACCGGTGTCGCCTATACGATACTGCAATATTACTTCATTGATCCGTGTGTTGGATGCACCATCATAAGGATTCCTGATTGTCATCACATCGAAGCTGACAGTCACGTTATTTTGTCCGCTTGTATTGAGCGCCACTACCAATGCATTATCTACGGTACCGGTGTTTAAAAAACCGAGCTTACCGGTGTAGTTGTAAACACCATTACCAGTAGCAGATGCGCTACCACTGGCAATCAGGGGTTTATCGCCGGAAGCCGCTGCAGTATTGAAGTTGCCGGAGGGAGCGCCGGAGAGTAACCATCCTTGCCATCCATCAGGAAAAGCAGTGGAAGTAGCGGGCAACGCATCAAAGTTTTGCTGATAGGGTAGTAGTTGTGCGGCGGGATTAGTTTGTGCTGCTACAGTGCCGCAAGCTATCAGATAAAGAAATAAAATAGCGCGTAAAGGCTTGTTCATAGACTGATTTTATGTGAGGGGGGATACAGAATTTAGGTAGATATAAATCTACTGAATTACAATCGATCTTATTAATTTTAATATGATTTTTTTGTTAATTTGAGACGTATACTAATATTAGTTTAAAACAAAATATTATTATAACAGTTTAAGCGGTAATTTTATATTTCATATTTTTAAAAGTCGTGTCTTGTCATCTTGTCAGCTATAACCCTACTGGCACACACTTTGAAAAAAGTACACGAAAAAAATCAGATAACCAATGCAAAAAGGCGCAATACGTGTTCAGACAGAGAACATATTTCCTATTATCAAAAAGTTCCTGTATTCAGATCATGAAATCTTTATCCGTGAGCTGGTAAGTAATGCCGTGGATGCTACACAGAAGCTGAAAACATTAGTTAGTGTAGGAGAATTCAAAGGCGAACTGGGTGATATAGCGATTGATGTAAGACTGGATAAAGAGAAAAAGACCATCACCATTGCTGATCATGGCGTGGGTATGACGGCGGAAGAAGTGGATAAATACATTAATCAGGTAGCTTTTTCAGGCGCAGAAGAATTCCTGAAAAAATATAAAGGACAGGAAAACGGTACCAACATCATCGGGCATTTTGGTCTTGGTTTCTATTCTTCTTTTATGGTGAGCAGCAAAGTAGAAATCTTCTCAAAATCCTGGAAAGAGGATGCAGCTGCTGTTCGCTGGGAATGTGATGGTAGTCCGGAATACGAACTGGAGGAAGTAAGCAAGGAAGACAGAGGCACTGAAATCGTGATGCATATCAACGAAGAAAGTGAAGAATTCCTGGATGAAGGCCGCATCCGTTCTATCCTCGAAAAATTCTGTAAGTTCCTGCCTGTACCGGTTACATTTGAAGGTAATCAGATCAACAATACTAACCCGGCATGGACTAAAAAGCCGAGCGAGTTAACTACAGAAGACTATCAGAATTTTTACAAAGAATTATATCCTTTTGCAGAAGCGCCATTATTCTGGATTCACCTGAATGTGGATTATCCTTTCAGCCTCACAGGTATCCTGTATTTTCCGAAGATCAACAAGAGTTACGAAATGCAGAAGGATAAGATCAATCTGTATTCCAACCAGGTATACGTAACAGATGAAGTAAAGGACATTGTTCCGGAATTCCTGATGTTACTGCATGGTGTGATCGATAGCCCGGATATTCCGCTCAACGTAAGCCGCAGCTATCTGCAGGGCGATCCGAATGTGAAAAAAATCAATGCGCATATCACTAAAAAAGTAGCGGATAAACTGGATGAAATATTCCGCAATGACCGTAAAGCTTTTGAAGAGAAATGGGATTCCATCGGACTGTTTGTGAAGTACGGTATGATGACCGACGACAAGTTCATGGAGAAGGCCAACAAATTCCTGCTAATGGAAGATGTAGACGGAGGTAAATTTTATACACAGGAAGAATACCGCGTCGAGGCTGCAGCACTGCAAACCAATAAGGAAGAGAAGCTGGTGATCTTGTATGCTACCAATCCGGTACAGCAGGATAGTTATGTACAGGCTGCCAAAAATAAAGGATACAAAGTAGTGAAGATGGAAACGCTGGTAGATGCAGCTTTCATCAATAATATCGAAATAAAATGGGATAAGGTTTCCTTCACCCGTGTAGATGCAGACATTGCCGATAACCTGATAGATAAGGATGAAAATGCTACTACTGTATTATCACAGGAGCAGGAAGGCACACTGAAGGAATTATTTGGCGCACAGGTTAATCAACCTAATATTAAGGTAGAGATGAAAGGCCTGAGTGCAGATGCACAGCCAGTAATTGTTACCCGTCCGGAACTCATGCGTCGTATGAAAGATATGGCTGCTATGGGTGGGGGTGGTGGCATGAACTGGTACGCTGGTTTGCCTGATGAAATTAATATGACAGTAAATGCCAATCATCCGGTGTATGTGCAGATACTGAAAGAAAATGATAACACATTGCAACAAAAGCAGATAAAGAATCTGGCAGATCTGGCATTGTTATCCCAGAATCTGTTGACTGGTGCGGATCTTACAGCATTTGTAAACAGAAGTGTGGAATTGATGGGCGAAAAAAAATAGTATAGCTATACAATAAAAAAAAGTATTTCATTTCCGGTTTTTAGTTTTTATTTGCAGCTACCCCACAAACTGCAACATTGAAATAAAGCAGGAGAAAAATATTGTAAAACCTATCCCCCGGCCATATACCGGGGGATTTTTAGTTTATAGCTGTTATATGAAAAAAAGAGTAATTAAAATTTTAAGCCATGTCTTTGTGTTGAGTGCGCTCACACTTTTTGCCTGTTCTAAAAAGGAAACAACTACACCGGTTGAAACAAAGCCCCCGGTCACTACACCACCTGTTATACCGCCACCGGTGGGCGATTCTTTTGCGCGGCAAACACCAGGTATTACTGCTCAAAAAATAGCTATCAAAGGGGGGAATATCAGTGATTACCTGTTGTACGTTCCTGATGGATACAATGAAAAGAAAGATTACAAATGGCCTGTTGTAATTTTCCTACACGGTCTTGGTGAAATTGGGAATAATATCAATGTACTCAGGAATGTTGGACTGGTTAAGGTTGTTAGCGGAAAACCCTTTGTAATGGTAGCACCGCAATGTTTGAGCGGCTGGTGGAATACAGAATACCTGGAGGCAGTTTATAAAGAAGTGATCAATAAATATCATGTGGATCCCAGCCGCGTATACCTGACTGGTTTAAGCATGGGAGGATTTGGTACATGGGACTGGAGTTCCGCTCACCCTGAAAGATTTGCTGCTATTGTTCCTATTTGCGGTGGTGGTAATGTAAATACAATGGTGAAGCTTAAAACGATGTCGGTGTGGGTGTTCCATTGTACGGATGATCCTACTGTAAATGTGACTAATTCCCGTACACTGGTAAAGGCTTTAAAGGATATGGGAGGCAATGTGCAGTACACTGAATATCCTACTGGTGGCCATGATGCCTGGACGCGTACTTATGCCAATGCAGAGGTATATACGTGGATGTTAAAACAACATAAATAAAGCTTTTAGCTAAAAGCTAATGTCTAACGGCTAACGGCTCTTACGTCAATTACTTTCAGTTGCAGGGTAGTCTGGCCATTCCATTCATTTTCATCGATAGTAAAAACCATATCAAATGGTTTTTTGCTGGTCACGATCGGAAATTTTTCAGCCATGTAAAAGCCGATACCGGACATGGTTGGCCCGGACCTGCCCTGTTTAACTGAAAACTTGATGTGATCATCTTTTACGATGCGGGAAAACCCGTTGTCAGTGAGGTTTCTGGCGAGAAAAACAGGACGAAGGTTTTCTGGTCCCAGTGGTTCAAATTGTTTCAGGATATTGTAGAAGGCAGCCGTGATATCTGAAAAGTGAATTTCTGAATCAATTACTATTTCAGGTACCAGTTGATCCGGATGTATTGTTCTGGCTACCACTTCTTCAAAGCGTTCCTGGAATGCTTTCACATTTTCAGTTTTCAGTGTCATGCCGGCAGCATAAAAGTGTCCTCCATAATTTTCCAGGAGGTCTTTGCACTGATGGATAGCTTCGTACACGTTAAATCCCATTACAGAACGTGCGGATCCTGCTACTTTATCATTTGATTGCGTTAGAATGATGGTTGGGCGATAATAGTGTTTATCTATCAGTCTGGACGCTACAATGCCCACAACACCTTTGTGCCAGTGCGCCTGGTATAGTACGGTGGATTTTCTGTCCGCTATGTTGACATCATTTTGCAGGAGCTGTATGGCTTCCTGCGTGATGGTACTGTCAATTTCTTTTCTGTCGAAGTTATCAGCATGCAATACTTCCGCAATAGCTGCGGCTTTCTCTACATCATGTTCAATGAAAAGATTCACTGCTTTTCTGGCATCATCCATTCTGCCGGCAGCATTTACACGAGGTGCAATTACAAATACCAGGTTGGCGATAGTGAGCTGTTCTTTTAAAGCGCTGAGTGTAATCAATGCTTTGATGCCAGGTAATGGGTCTTCATTTACTTTTATCAAACCGTGAAAGGCCAGTATCCGGTTTTCGCCGGTCATTGGTACAATGTCAGCTGCAATACTGGTAGCTACCAGGTCCAGGAATTTGTTGGCTTCTTTTTGTGGAAGACCTCTTTTTTGTGCAAAAGCGCAGATGAGCTTGTAGCCTATGCCGCAGCCACTCAGTTCTTTATAAGGATAAGGGCAATCGTATTGTTTTGGATTCAGGATAGCCACAGCAGGTGGTAATTCTGTATCCGGTAGATGGTGGTCACAGATGATGAAGTCTATTCCCAATTCTTTTGCATGGGTAATATGTTCTATAGATTTTATACCACAGTCCAGTGCTATTACCAGGCTAAAATCATTTGCGCGGGCATATTCGATGCCTTGTACAGAAATGCCGTATCCTTCGCGGTAACGATGGGGAATATAGAACTCAATATTACTGTAGAGGTTATGTAGAAAAGCGTACACAGTAGCTACCGCGGTGGTACCATCCACATCATAGTCGCCATATATCAGTATTTTTTCATGTTGAAAAAAAGCCAGTTCTATACGGGAGATAGCCTTGTCCATGTCTTTCATCTGCCAGGGATCATGCAGATCAGCAAGGGTGGGGCGAAAAAACTGCCGGGCAGCCTCAAAGTTGGTAACATTACGTTGTACCAGCAGTCGGCATAACAGCGGATGTATACGCAATGATGACTGTAGTAACTGTTCCTGATTTGGTTGATATGCTTTTACTGTCCAGCGTTTTTGCATTATATTTTCAGGTAAATTTAAAAGGCGAAAAAGCAGAAAGCTTTCTGCTTTTTCGCCTTCTGCATTTTACATTTATTATTTTACATTTTATATTTTTTTCTTTCTAAAACGTTCTGTCAGTCGTAAACCGCACCAGCGATTCCAGCCCGTTTCTGATAGCATTTTCCGGGAAACTGTTCAGGATTGCCAATGCTTCGTCGCGGTATTCAAACATTTTTTGTTGGGTGTAGTCAATTCCTCCGGAAGCCTTTACTAAATTGATCACTTCTTCCACCCGGTCTTTTTCTGTATTATGATTTTTTACAATATTAATAATTTTTCTCCGGGTTTCTGCAGAGGCATGTTCCAGTGTATAAATAAGTGGCAGGGTCATTTTTTTCTCACGGATATCTATGCCGGTTGGTTTGCCGATTTTAGCAGCCCCGTAATCGAACAGGTCATCTTTGATTTGAAAGGCCACGCCTACTTTTTCACCGAAAAGGCGCATTTGTTCCGTAGTATGTTCATCATTGCTGGAGCTCCATGCGCCTGCGGCGCAGGCAGAAGCGAGTAAGGAGGCTGTTTTGCGACGGATAATTTCAAAGTAGATATCTTCTTTGATATTCAGCTTACGGGTTTTTTCGATCTGCAGTAGTTCTCCCTCACTCATTTCCTTTACCGCTTCGGATAATATCTGTAAAGTCCGGAAGTCATTATTATTAAGTGATAGCAGTAATCCTTTGGACAATAGATAATCGCCTACGAGTACGGCTATTTTGTTTTTCCATAATGCATTAATAGAAAACAGGCCACGGCGTTGGTTGGCATCATCCACTACATCATCATGCACCAGGGTAGCAGTATGCAATAGTTCTACCAGTGCAGCAGCGCGGTAAGTGCTTTCCTGGATGTTGTCACTGAAAAGTTTAGCTGATAACAAAACAAACATGGGCCTGATCTGCTTCCCTTTGCGCTTCACAATATAATGCATGATCCTATCCAGCAGAGGCACATGACTTTTTACTGAATCCGCAAACTTACTTTCAAAATCCTGTAATTCTTTACCTATCAGGTGTTTAATATCGTCCATGTATTAAATAAAAAAGGATTGCTAAGCTAGGTTTTAAATACCACATTTTAACATTTTGGCCTCTAATTTGTATAAGGAGTATAACATTCCTTTAACAAGAGTTAAGGATTCCATTAACATGACATATACAGATCTTTAACTTAACTGTAATTAAGGTATATAAATAGTTTCATTTAAGCTCTAATATTGAGGGACTTATCAATGAAAATAATATTGCAAGAAAAATTTGTATATTCATTTATGATATTTACCTTTGCTAGGTAAAAAACGGGTTATTAGTAAATTTTTAACAGTTTTTAATAAAAAAAACAATTATGGCAAGCAAAAAGTACTTATTACTGGCAGGCGCTGTGGGTTTACTAGCAGCATCTTCTAGTTTTGCACAGGTTCAACCAACCGGCTACGATGCTCTGGATTCATCCAAAGTGTCTAGCAAGCGTATGGTACAACAAAATAACTTCACGAACCACCAATCAAATTTCCCGGCGAAACCGAGAGATATGTGGGAACTGGGTTTAAGTGGTGGTTTACACCTGATCGACGGAACCGTTCCTGCTCAACCAGGTTTCGGTGGTGGTATCTCCCTGAGAAAAGCACTGGGTCATACCTTCTCCTTGAGAGCTGAGTACATCGGTTCCATTGATAAAGGACAGGACTACAAGCTGCGCCCTAATATGCCAGCAGGTGGTATCAATCCATGGGCTAAAACAGCTGCTTTAAACCATGGTATGATTGTACCTAACTACAAATCACAGAATCATCAACTGTCTTTGGACGTTATTGCTTCTTTGAGCAACATCCTGTTCTACAGAGCAGAACCTAAAACTAACTGGTACTTACTGGCTGGTTACTCAATTGTAATGGCTGATGTAGATGTTGATGCATTGGATGCTAACGGTAATGGTTACGATTATTCTTCCATTAACTTTAACGCTAAACGCAGCGACATCAGAAAACAACTGAACAACCTGAGAGATAAGAAGTATGAGCAAAATGCTCCTTCTCAGGGTAACAGAGTTTCTATCGGTCGTCACAAAGACAACCAACTGATCCGTCACGCACTGGATCTCGGTACTGGTGTAGCTTTCAAAGTTTCTAAAAGATTCAATATCGGTCTGGAAGAAAAAATTACTATGCCTTTCGATGCTTACCTGGACGGATATCCTGGCCCTGGTGGATCATCTAAAGATTTCTACTCTTACACCAGCGTTCGTCTGAACTTCAACCTGGGTAACCCTGCTAAACGCGTACAGCCATTATGGTGGATCAACCCACTGGAATATGCTTACAGCGAGCTGAGCAACCCACGTCACATGAAACTGCCAACTCCAATTCTGCCTGATGCTGATGGTGATGGTGTTACTGACCAGTTTGATCGCGAGCCTAACACACCAGCAGGTGCTCCTGTTGATTCTCACGGTGTAGCGAAAGATACTGATGGTGATGGTGTTCCTGATTACAAAGACAAACAACTGATCACGCCTACTTATTGCCAACCAGTTGATGCTGATGGCGTTGGTAAATGCCCGGATCCAGAATGCTGCAAGAACATCAAGCCTGAAGCAACTTGCTCCAGCCTGGTTCTGCCTAGCTGTTCTTTCAAAGGCAGCTCTACCAAAGTTGGTAAAGATCAGGAAGCTATCCTGGCTTCTGTTGCAGCTACCATGAAATCTAATCCTTCCTGCAACGTACTGGTTACCGGTCACGCAGGTGCGAAAGGTAAGAAAGGTGGTGTTGATCTGAGCAGCCGTCGTGTTGATTCAGTTATCGACTACTTGGCTGACAAACAAGGAATCGACCGCGGTCGTTTCATCAAACAAAACACTCCTGGTGAGTCTGGCACTGTTGATTTAGCTCCTGCTAACTAATCAGTATCACTCATTGAGATGATAATTAAGAGTCCTCTCCCGTTCATTCGGGAGAGGATTTTTTATATATGGAAAATGACTCCATTACGAATTATTGTTGGAGTCTCAATATTTACCCCTAATTTTGAAGGCTTTTTTAACCAACTTATTATTACGTGGGAATAAACATTAACAAGGTATCCCTGGCAGGTCTGGTAGTAGCGCTCGGCATTATCTACGGCGACATCGGAACCTCTCCGCTATATGTTTTCAAGGCCATCGTAGGCGGCAACCCCATTAGCGATCTACTGGTTATTGGTGGTATTTCCTGTATCATATGGACGTTAACTCTACAAACCACTGTTAAATACGTGATTTTAACCCTTCGGGCAGACAATAAAGGGGAAGGAGGTATCTTTTCCCTGTACGCACTCGTACGTCGCCACGCCAGATGGGCCGTTGTTTTCGGCATGATCGGCGGTGCAGCCTTACTGGCAGATGGTATTATCACACCACCTATTACTGTAACTTCCGCCATCGAAGGTTTACGTACCCTGGGAGTGTTTAAAGACCTTGGGCAGATGACCATCGTAAAAATAGTACTGACCATTATTACCGGCCTGTTTGTAATGCAACAGTTTGGTACAGTATCCATCGGGCGCATGTTTGGGCCTATCATGGTGCTATGGTTCTCTATGCTGGGCATCCTCGGTATTTCACACATTGCTGATGACCTTAGCATTTTTAAAGCATTCAGTCCACATTACGCTATTGAACTCTTAACTACTTACCCAAAAGGATTCCTGATCCTGGGAGCGGTATTTTTGTGTACTACGGGGGCTGAGGCACTCTATTCTGACCTCGGTCACTGCGGTAGGGGTAACATCAGGATATCCTGGATATTCGTTAAATCCTGCCTTATTTTGAACTATCTGGGGCAAGGTGCCTGGTTGCTCACTCAAAAAGGACAAATCTTACCAAAAGATCAAAATCCATTCTTTACCATTATGCCGGAATGGTTTATCATTTTTGGTGTATTGATAGCTACACTGGCCTCTGTAATTGCCAGTCAGGCGCTAATATCCGGTTCGTTTACGCTCATCGCAGAAGCTATGCGCCTGAACCTGTGGCCTAAGATGCGTGTGAATTATCCGACAGAAATGCGTGGACAGCTATACATTCCCGGACTTAACACCATGTTGTTTGTAGGATGTTCTGCCATCGTGCTCTTCTTCCAGGAATCGTCGAATATGGAAGCAGCCTATGGATTGTCTATCACTATCTGTATGCTTATGACCTCGTGTTTGTTTGCCTTCTATTTATATACCAAGCGGGTATGGATAGGGTGGATCTTACTTTACCTGGTCGTCTATTTCACGATAGAGTTCTCCTTCCTCTTTGCCAATATGGTGAAATTTATGCACGGCGGTTATGTAACTGTGATTGTGGCAGGTGCCCTTTTCATTGTGATGATCGTTTGGTTTAAATCCCGGAAGATCAAAAACCGCTATGTGGAATTTGTGCGCCTGGAAGATTATTTGCCCATCATACAGGAACTGAGTAATGATACCACTATTCCTAAATATGCTACCCACCTGGTGTATATGAGTAGTGCAGATAACCCAAAAGAAATAGAACATAAGATCATCTATTCTATTCTTAATAAAAAACCAAAACGTGCGGATATCTACTGGTTTGTGCACGTAGATGTGGTAGATGAACCTTATCTGAGTGAATATTCTGTACAAACAATTATCCCTAACGAAGTGATACGTGTTGAGTTCCGTCTTGGTTTCAGAGTGGAACAACGCATTAACCTGATGTTCAGAATGGTAGTGGAAGATATGGTACGCAACAAGGAAGTGAATATTACCAGCCGTTACGAATCGTTGAGTAAAAATAATGTGGTAGGTGATTTCCAGTTTATTGTAATGGAAAAATTCCTGTCACATGATAATGACCTGCCTTTATATGAGCGCATGATCATGAAGATGTATTTCTTCCTGAAAAAAGTGAGCTTGTCAGAAGAAAGAGGTTTCGGGCTGGATTCCAGCTATGTGACTATTGAGAAATATCCGCTGGTAGTGGCACCTGTGACTAATTTGCAGTTGAAAAGAATAGTACGTTAATTTAGATACACCACATTTTTTTGGGATTTTCAGATTTGTTTTCAAATCTGAAAATCCCATTTTTTTTATAGATATTTAGGTTTAAGACTTTTCAGATCGGATATAACATCTGAAAAATCTTCACATCCGAAAATGCTAAATGTTATATGGTGAACAAATTTTTTGGCGTGCTGGTAATGCTGGCACTGCAACAAAACGTATGGGCGCAAACGGCTCCTGCCGGTGATTACAGGGAATTGCCCGATCCTAAATCTGTTAATAATACTTCCTGGGAAGCTGTGAAAGGCAATCAACTCCACGTAGCCTTTGGTACTGCTGACACCCGCTATGAAAAAAGGAATGCGCCGGATAATAACGGTCTCGCACCAACGTGGAATGCCAAAGCCTGGAAAGGAGAACGGATACATACCCAATTGGTTATCTGGACAACTTCCGCGCAGCCGGCAGTGAGTATGCAAGCCACTGCACTGCAAGACAGCAAAGGCAATAAGATTGCTGCCACTGCAATAACTACGGGTTTTGTAAGGTATGTAATGACAGATGAACTAAACAAAGATGGCAGCGGTTGCGGTTATCGTAAAACCGTAGATTTCGATTCTTCGCTGTCGGCCGATGGCATTGATATCATCAACAAAAAAGAAATAGCAGCGCGTACAACACAACCGGTTTGGTTGAGTATACAGGTGCCGGCCAATACGCCCGCAGGTGTGTATAAAGGTGCTGTAACTGTAAAAGCAGGTACCACTGTAGTGCGCATGCCATATGAAGTGGAAGTATTGAATCACATACTTCTCGCACCAAAGGACTGGCAATTCCACCTGGATCTGTGGCAAAGTCCGGATGCGATAGCACGTGTATATGGTGTGAAACCCTGGAGCGATGCACACTTCAAGGCGATGAAGCCTTACATGAAAATGTTGGCAGATGCAGGTCAGAAGGTAATCACGACAACAATCATCTATGATCCATGGAATAGTCAAACACAAGATGTATATGGCACGATGGTGAAATGGACGAAGAAGAAAAATGGTAGCTGGACATACGACTATACCATTTTTGATAAATGGGTGCAATTCATGATGGACCTGGGTATTCGTAAAGAAATCAACTGCTACAGCATGATTCCATGGAACCTGAAATTTTATTATTATGATGAAGCAGCTGCAAAAGATACTTTCATTGTAGCCAAACCAGGATCACCGGAATACACTGCGCACTGGCAGCCTATGTTGAATGATTTTGTGAAACACCTGAAAACCAAAGGCTGGTTTAACATCACCGCTATTGCTATGGATGAAAGACCTATGGAAGATATGCAACAGGCGCTGGCTGTAATCAGGAAGGCAGATAAAGACTTTAAAGTATCACTGGCTGGTAGCTACCATGCACCGCTTGCCAACGAAATTTATGACTATTGTATTGCTTCTAAAGAAGCATTCCCTGCTGATGTAATGAAGGCACGTTTGACAAAAGGATTGCCTACTACTTTTTACACTTGTTGTACAGAAGGTTTTCCGAATACGTTCACCTTTTCACCGCCCGCAGAATCAGCCTGGATGGGTTGGCATGCTGCACATAAAGGTTATACCGGTTATTTGCGCTGGGCATATAACTGCTGGGTGAAGGCCCCTTTGCAGGACTCGCGTTTCCGTGCCTGGGCTGCAGGAGATACTTATTTCGTATATCCGGGACCGAGATCTTCTATTCGTTTTGAAAGAATGGTAGAGGGGATACAGGATTATGAAAAAATAAGATTGCTGCGCGCAGAATTCTCAAAAACTAACAATACTGCTGCATTGCAAAAGCTGGATAAATTATTACAGCCTTTTGAAATAGACGCGCTGAAAATCACGCCGGCAGCAGCAATACTGCAAACAGCAAAAAATGGATTGAACGAATTCTAAATAAAAAAATCCTCCGGAGAACCGGAGGATTTTTTTTAACACAACTAAAAAACAATCAAATGTGTTCATCAATCAGGCTTTTTCCCATCTAAAAAGGTATTGATAGTATTGATTTCTGTATGGTTGTTCTGCCCCGGATCACTTACTGTATAGTTGGAGTAGAAGTGCTCAGCAGAGCCTGCACTGTTATCCAGGTTTACATTGCGACGCAGGTAAGCAGGTACGTTTTCCAGTTCCGCGTTATTGTCCATGTTCTTCACATTGAAACTGATGCTGCGTAATTTGGCTACTCTTTCTGCCTGTTTGCGCTTCTGTTCTTCCAGGTCTTCATATGCTTGTTGCATAGGCACTTCAGGAGGAGCGGGCGGTATATTAACAGCTTCATCATCTTCTTTATACACCATCTTCATTTCCGGAGGTGGTGTATTACCAGGTTCAACATAAATGTGTGCCGGTCTGCTTAAATATCCTCCTGCACTGTTACCCGCTTGTGGCTGAATGACGTTCACATTCGGTTGTTGCGTGTGTGCGGGCGGTATTTGTTGAACAGGCTGCATTTGTTGCTGCTGCTGCATTTGCTGCTGTTGTTGTTGCAATTGCTGTAGCTGCAGTTGTTGTGCCTGATGTTGCGCCTGTTGCTGCGCTTGTTGTATCTGTTGCTGTATTTGTTGTTGTATCTGCTGTTGATCAGGTTGTGGCTGCGGCTGCGGTTGTGCTGGTACCTGTTGCACATTCAGCACATAGTTTTGGCGGGCAGGTGCAATGGGCGCCTGCTGCTGTGGCTGTGATGGTGTGTAGCCCATACCAGGCTCAGGATGAACAATTACTGGTTCCATCAGGCGTGGTGCCATCAGGTCTTGCGGCTCCTGGAACAAAAGTCCCTGTGCCTGTTGCATGCTCATTTTTTTTTCGTCACCGTCCTTACCTAATTGCATCACAATTTTAGGTTCTACACGCTCTGTGTTGGAGGGTGTGATCTTTTGTTGTGTGATTGGTTTTTGTTCAAAACCGGTAGCAATGATGGTAACGCCCAGCTGTCTGTCCAGCGTTTGATCGTAGCCCACACCGAGGATCACATCGCAATCTTCACCTGCCTGGCTTTGAACATAGGCCTGAATGATATCCATTTCATCCAGTGTGTGTTCAAATTCGCCTTCAGAAGAAGAGATGTTGATCAGTATCCATTTAGCACCGCGGATATCGTTATCATTCAGCAGTGGTGAAGTCAATGCATCTTCAATGGCTCTCTGTGCGCGGTTTTCACCTTCTGCCAGGGAAGCACCGAGGATAGCCACGCCACCGTTACGCATAACGGTACAAACGTCGGCAAAATCCACGTTGATCTGACCGGTAGAGTTGATCACATCGGTAATACATTTGGCGGCCGTAGCAAGTACGTTATCTGCTTTTTCAAAGGCAGCCTTAAACTTCAGATCGCCGAATTTCTGGCGTAATTTATCATTGGAGATGATGAGCAGTGTATCCACATATTCTTTCAGGCGGGAAACGCCTTCATCTGCCTGCAACATTCTTTTTTTGCCTTCGTAAGAAAACGGGGTGGTAACAATACCAACGGTCAGAATACCCAATTCCTTACATATTTTGGCGATAATAGGAGCGCCACCTGTTCCGGTGCCACCGCCCATACCGGCAGTAATGAAGGCCATTTTGGTATTCACCTCCAGTATTTTTTTGATTTCTTCAAAGGATTCTTCTGTCGCCTGTTTACCGATTTCGGGGTTAGCACCCGCCCCCAGCCCCTGTGTGAGGTGTGGTCCCAACTGTATTTTATTGGGCACAGGGCTGTTTGCAATAGCTTGAGCATCAGTATTGCAGATAATGAAATTTACACCTTCAATGCGCTGGCTATACATATGATTCACCGCATTACTTCCACCGCCACCAATGCCGATAACTTTGATGATAGAAGATTTTTCCTTAGGAAGATCAAAATGTATCATGACTCTATACTTTTATGGGTTAGTACGAATAATTAATAATGAACTATTAAGAATTAAGTGCGTATATGCTTTACTGTTACTATGGTTCATTGGTCCTATCATTATTAATTATCGTATCTTAATTCTTATTTTAATAAACGTTTGCTGGTTGCAACAATTGCGCCATTTACCTTTTAAAGTTTAGCATCTTCTTCTTCTGTAAACATGTCAATGATCTTTGTTTTCATTTTGTCTAAGAAGTTTTTGAGCGATGCATTTCTTTCTTTTGCTTTCCTGTCCTGTATTTCCTGGCTGGTGGGGGCAGCTTCTTCTATCCAGTCGTCCTGTGGAGTAAGTGACTGCGCAGCCTGTTCTTTGGCCAGATAGCTTGTATTAATTTTTACATAATTTTCTTCTAATGCTTTACGATCATTTTCAAAATCATTGTAACCTTTCAGGATGAGTCCCACACAGGTAGCGTACATAGGTTTGGTTAATTCATCTATGTGACCACTTGCGAGGTGCTCGTTGGGGAAACCTATACGGGCACTGGCGCCGGTAGTATATTCTGTCAGCTGTATGAGGTGTTTCAGTTGTGATCCGCCACCAGTAAGGATAATACCGCCATTCAGCATTTTATTATCCATACCGATTTGTTTGAGATGGTATACTACGAAATCAAGTATTTCACTCATGCGCGCCTGGATGATATGTGCCAGGTTCTTCACTGAAATTTCTTTGGGGCTCTGACCTCTTAAGCCGGGAATGGTGATATAGGCGTTGCTTTTGGCTTCATCAGCCAGTGCGTAACCAAACTGCACCTTCATCTGCTCCGCCTGTGTTTTTAATACACCGAGGCCGTTTTTGATGTCGTTGGTAATGTTTTCACCACCGTAGGGAATTACTGCGGTATGTTTGAGAATACCTTCGTAAAACACTGCCAGGTCGGTAGTACCACCGCCAATATCCACAATGGCTACACCAGCTTCAAAGTCCATATCGCACATAACAGCAGCAGCAGAAGCGAGGGGCTGGAGTACCAGGTCACGAATTTTCAGACCTGATTTTTCCACGCTGCGGTTAATGTTGCGGATAGCATTTTTATCACCGGTAATGATATGGAAGTTTGCACCCACCTTCACCCCCGACATACCAATGGGGTAGGTGATATTCTGCAAACTGTCCACAATGTATTGCTGCGGAATCACATCAATGATCTGATCATTCGCAGGAATAACTGTTTTGTACTGATCGTTGATGAGCTGATCAATATCTTTTTGTGATATTTCCGCATCGGTGTCGTTGCGTACAATATCGCCGCGGGTTTGCAAACTTTTTATATGATGACCGGCTATGCCTACGTATACTTCGTTAATCTCCAGATTGGGGTTGGATGCATAACAATTTTCGAGTGCTTGCCTGATAGCCTTTATAGTTTGGTCAATGTTTAGCACCATACCGTGCTGCACACCAAACGATGTAGCTTTACCGAATCCCAGGATTTCCAGTTTCCCGTATTCATTCTTCCGTCCTGCAATGGCAGCAATCTTCGTAGTTCCTATGTCGAGGCCTACAATGATGGGAGCTTCCTGATTCATGGCGTTTTTTGTTTTTTTGATGTGTTAACAGATTTATTCCCTGGCTTATACACTGCTTTAGGTTGTTGCTTAGGCTTTGCTGCTGCTTTTGCTTTCTTCACTACTTTCTCTGTATGCGTTTTAGCCTTTGCTTTAGCTGCGGGTGCCGGTTTTACCACCGGTTTTGCAGCTTCGGAATGTGTCGGTTTTACAGCCGATACATTCGCTGTTGAGTCTTCGCTGTCCGCGATTGGCGGTTCATCCGGGCCACCCAGTTTCAAGCTATCAGTTTTGATAACGGGTTGCAGCGGAGCTGCGCCATCTTTACGGGTGCACACCACTTCGTTTTCAAATGCGATGTTGATGCGCGTATAATTATTCCAGCCTACTTTGTTCAATCCTTCTTTGTAAAAAGCCAGCAGTTTGGTGAATTTTTTTTCTATGTCCACGCCTTCTCCAAAAGCAATAACCTGGTCGCCAAGTTTAGGTATAAACTCAAATCTGCGGTCGCCCGTGATCATTAGCTGTTCTACCTGTGCCATCCAGAAAGGGTCATTACCAATGAAAGTTCCCATGTCTACAATCTGTGCAGTTAACAGGCTGTCTGGTTTCTGCAACTTATCAGCATCCGTAGGAAAGCCGGTGAAAACGGGCACCCTTGCGGCGTAGCGATTGGATACCGGGATATGTTCCCCTGCTTCATCGAGATAAAAACTGTTGCCGGAAAAGGTGAACACCCGTGCTACTGGTTCGCGTTGTGTTACTTTGATATTCAGCTGTTGCCGGTTATCAAAATAAATTTCCGCATTTTTGACCCAGGGGTCCTGGTCTACAATGTTTTCCAGCTGCCCGATGTTGATCGTACCAATTGGTTTGCCTACCGGGTTCAGGTTTTTATCTTTCGTAATCAAAGATTTTATATCCTTCGTTTCAATGAAAAAGTTGTCATCTTTCCCTTCAAATTTCACCTGGATACTTTTGCATTTTCCTGCATCTTTATCCTGTATAGCCGCTGCCAGCAATACTACAAAGCCTGCCAGCGCCATTGTCCAGAGGACAACGATGCCTAGTCTTTTTAATATTTTACTGGTTTTGGACATTATCTATTTTTAATTTTTTATTTAAGCAGATGACCAATTGGTTCTCTTAACTGATCTATATCTCCGGCGCCTGCAGTGATCAGTAACGGAACGGTTGTTTTTTGCAGCCATTCTGTTATTGCTTCTTTCGGCAGTATCTGCACCGGTACTGTAATTTTATTTGCAATCATTTCGCTGGTTACACCTTCAATCGGTAGTTCGCGTGCCGGGTAGATAGGGAGTAAGATAACTTCATCCGCCAGTGAAAGGCTTGCTGCGAAGCCATCTGCCAGATCACGGGTGCGGGTAAATAAATGCGGTTGAAAAATAACCGTGCATTTTTTACCGGGGAATAATGCTTTCGCGCTGCTGATCAGTGCGCGCAGTTCTTCCGGATGGTGTGCATAATCATCTATATAAACCTGCTGATCATTTTTGATGATGTACTCAAATCTGCGTTTGATGCCTTTGAAACTGCCTATGGCGGCTTTAATCTTATCGGCGCTGATTCCCAGCAGTTGTGCTACGGTGATAGCTGCGACTGCGTTTTCCACATTGTGCATACCACCTATGTACATCCGGATGTTATCAATCGCCCAGTTCTGCTGTTTTATGTCAAACTCATATCCACCGTTGATCATGCGGATATTGGTAGCATAAGCGTTGGCAACATCGTTTTGTAAACTGTACAACAACTTGTTTGTTGCATTGAGCTCTTTGTCGCGATGCAGGCCGAACCTGGCAATCAGCGTGCCATTGGGTTTAATATTATGTGTGTACTCAATAAAAGCATCTTCCATAGCTTCCGGTGTACCATAAATATCCAGGTGATCTGCATCCATGGAAGTCAGCACCGCTATGTCAGGGTTTAATTTCAGGAAAGAGCGGTCATATTCATCTGCCTCAATAACTGCAACTGCTCTATCGCTGCTCCAGAAATTTTTATTATAGTTCACGCTGATGCCTCCCAGGAAAGCGTTACAGCCATATCCGCTATCTGTAAGCAGGTGCGCGATCATGGTAGAAACGGTTGTCTTTCCATGCGTGCCTGCTACTGTAATAGCAAACAGTGAACGCGTAATTTCCTGCAATACATCGCTGCGTTTTACCACTTCATAGCCATTATCACGGTACCATTGCAACTCAGTATGTGTCGCCGGTATTGCCGGCGTATATACCACCAGGTTAGTTTGTGCGTCTACTGCATGTATATCATCTGTGTAATGGATCTGCATACCTTCTGCCTCCAGCTGCTTTGTGAGCGCTGTAGCGGTACGGTCATAGCCACTTACCTTCACACCTTTTTCGTTGAAAAAGCGTGCAATGGCGCTCATGCCAATACCACCGATACCGATGAAATAAACCCGTTGTATGTTATTCAAATCCATATTTTCTTCTGAATCTCTGATGCTTTAAATGATTGCCAGTACTTGTTTCGCTATTACCATGTCAGCATTTGGATTTCCCAGTCCGCCGATGTTGTTTTCCAGTTGTTCCATCAGCGCCCTGTTTTGCAGGAGGCTGAATAATACATTACTCAATTGCACTTTTACTTCCTCATCCTTAATGATTAAACCAGCTTTTTTGTTTACCAGGTTCATTGCATTGGAAGTCTGATGATCTTCTGCTGCAAAGGGGTAAGGCACAAATATCACCGGCTTTTTTACCACACATAATTCAGCAATAGCTAATGCGCCGGCCCTTGATAGCACTACATCTGCCGCTTTATATGCAAAGTCCATCACGTTGATGAAGTCGTATACTTTTATATGCGATGCATATGGTGCAGCTGCTGCTTTAGCGGTTTCGTAATAAGGCTTACCTGTTTGCCAGATCAGTTGTATGTCTTTTGCCACCATGCTCTCCAGTAGCGGTTGTAATCCTTCGTTAATGGATTTAGCACCCAAACTGCCACCAACAGCAAATATGGTTTGTTTGTCTGTACGCAAACCAAAGTGTTGCAGTGCATCTTCCCTTGTTACAGCAGATTGTGAGATGTTGTTCCTTACCGGGTTACCGGTCATCACCAGCTTATCTTTCGGAAAAAATGTCTCCATGCCATCGTAGGCCACACAAATCTTTTTTGCTTTCTTACCTAAGATCTTATTGGTTTTACCAGCAAATGAATTTTGTTCCTGTATCAGTGTAGGAATGTCATTCTTTTGTGCCCTGTTGAGCATCGGGAAACTGGCATAACCACCTACACCTACTACCACATCCGGCTGAAACCTTTGCAGGATGGCCTTTGCCTGGCGCAGGCTTTTCCATATTTTGAAAGGCAGCAGGATATTTTTGAAGATATTACTGCGATTGAAGCCAGCTATTTCCAATCCTTCGATGGGATAACCTGCCTGCGGTACTTTCTCCATTTCCATTTTTCCTGTTGCGCCAACAAAAAGAATATCAATATCCGGTTGAATTTTTTTCAACGCATTCGCGATCGCTATCGCCGGGAAGATATGTCCTCCGGTACCACCACCTGCTATGATCACTTTGCGTTGCATGTTATACTAATTGCTATTAATGCTTTATAAATACGAATTAAGCCACTGCAGCGTTTTCTGCATTTGCCATTACTTTTTCCAAACGTTCTTTTTCTGCCTGTTTACCTTCCATCTCTTCCACATTTCTGGATACGCTCAGGATGATACCGATGGCCATACTGGTAAACAAAACAGAAGAACCACCCATACTTACCAATGGGAGGGTAACTCCTGTAACCGGGAACAGTTGTACGTTTACCGCCATGTTGGTCAACGCCTGTATCACCAGTGTTACACTTAGTCCTACTGCCAGGAATGCACCAAAAGCATACGGACATCTTTTATAAATCCTGATACTGCGCAGCAGCAAAATCATATATGCTGCCAGTATAAGGAAGGCACCGAACATACCGTATTCTTCTATAATCGTTGCATAGATATAATCAGAATAGGCATGTGGTAAAAAGTTACGTTGTGTACTGTTGCCAGGGCCCTTACCAATAATACCCCCACCTGCAATAGCGATGTTGGCCTGTTGTACCTGGTAAGGTGTTTCTGTATGATCACCATGCATGAAATTGTCGATACGCTTTTCCCATGTTTTGGTACGCATTTCCATACCGGTAATTTTTGCCACAAAAAACAGGAGCATTACCAATACCGCACCTGCTGCTACCATAGAAGCGAGGAACCTTACCGGCACCCTGCCTATAAAACACAGCAACATGCAGCTGGCGCCCAATAACAGGGCTGTACTCATGTTGGCAGGCATAATCAGTATACAGATAATACCCACCGGAATAATGATAGGCAGAAATCCTTTTTTAAAATCGTTGATCATATGCTGTCTTCTGGACAGCTGCCTGCTTACATACATGAATATTGCCAGTTTGGCTACATCCGATGTTTGAAAGGTGAGGTTAATGATCGGTAGCCTGATCCATCTGCTGGCATCGTTGATATGTGAACCAAAGGCCAGTGTATACATCAGCAATGGTATAGATATCAGGAAGCCAATTTGTGCCACGCGGGAATAAATGGTGTAATTCACACGGTGAGCAAAGTAGATGATCAGCAAACCCATTACCAGTACAGTGAGCTGCTTCAGGAGATAGTACTCCGTATGGCCGCCCCTTTCGCGGTAAGCGAGTGAGCCGGTAGCGCTATATACAGCCAACAAGCTAACCAGCGATAGAAAAAACACTATCGTCCAGATAACCTTATCGCCTTTAGTTCTATAGAGCAAACCTATCATTTGTAGCTTTTAGCAGTTAGCATTTAGCTGCCTGCTTTTTGTTGTTTATTTTTGTTGTTATTTTTCTACTACTACTACTACTTCTTCTTCTTCTATTTATTCTAACAGCTAACAGCTAATAGCTAAGGGCTAATAGCTATAATGCTTTTACTTCTTCTTTGAATTGGCGTCCTCTGTCTTCATAATTTTTGAACAGATCAAAGCTGGCGCAAGCGGGAGACAGCATGACGATATCTCCTTTTGTAGCAGCTTTAAATGCAGCCTGCACTGCATCGTGCATGCTGGTGGTGTTAACCATCAGCGGTGTATCTTTTGATAACGCAGCTACAATAGGCGTGTTGTCTACACCCATACAAATAATTGCTTTCACTTTTTCTTTCACCAGGTCGCGGATAGCGTCGTAGTTGTTGCCTTTGTCTACACCACCCATGATCAGTACAATGGGTTTGTCAAAACTCTCCAGGGCAAACCATACGGAATTCACGTTGGTGGCTTTGCTATCGTTAATAAAATCTATTCCTTTCACTGTTGTCACATATTCCATCCGGTGTTCGAGGCTTTCAAATGAGGTTAGGCTCTCGCGGATTTTTTCTTTTCTTATATCCATGGTTCTGCCTGCAATTCCTGCTGCCATCGAATTATATAAATTGTGTTTTCCCTTTAGTGACAGGTCATACATGGACATGATAACCGGATCTCCGTTGACATCGATGTTCAACTGGTCGTTGGCAATAAAGCCGCCTTCTTTCAGTGGTTTCATGATGGTAAAAGGTATTGATGCTGAATAAATGGGTTGCTGCGCTAAATGTTGCATGATCTCAGGATCATCCATGCAATAGATGAAGAAATCTTCTTCTGTCTGATTCATGGCAATTCTGAATTTGGATGCTACGTAGTTTTCCATTTTGTATTCGTAGCGATCCAGGTGATCAGGCGTAATGTTCAGCAGGATGGCCACATGGGGTTTGAAGTCCTTAATGTCATCCAGCTGGAAGCTGCTGATTTCAATCACATAATACTCCGCCGGTGCGGTCGCCACCTGCCTTGCATAGCTTACACCAATATTGCCAACCATGGCCACATCCAACCCTGCGGTTTTAAAGATGTGATAGGTGAGGGCTGTAGTAGTGCTTTTGCCGTTGCTGCCGGTGATGGCAATGATCTTTTTACCTGTCGAGAAACGGTAGGCCAACTCTATTTCGGAGATTACAGGTATGCCTTTTTCGCGTACCTTTTTCATCAGTTCCGATTTTTCAGGGATACCCGGGCTTTTTACTATTTCGTTTGCGCCGAGAATGATATCCCAGGAATGATGACCTTCTTCAAAAGAGATGTGGTTTACCGCCAGTTCCTGTTTATAATTATCTGTTATTGTGCCTCCGTCAGAAACAAATACATCATACCCCTGCTGTTTTCCCAGCAAGGCCGCACCTATTCCGCTTTCACCAGCTCCTAATATGATGAGTTTATGTTTCATTCGTATATTCTTCTACGTTAGTTTTAATTGTTATCTCATTTTTAATGTTGCAATGGCCACTACCACACACATGATGGTGATGATCCAGAAGCGGACAGATATTTTGCTTTCGTGGTACCCTATTTTCTGATAGTGGTGGTGCAGCGGCGACATTTTCAAAATGCGTCTGCCTTCACCATATTTTTTCTTAGTGTATTTGAAGTAGGATACCTGTATCATCACAGATAAAAGCTCTATCAGGAATACACCACAGAAGATGGGTATCAGTAATTCTTTGCGTACAATGAACGCCAGGGAAGCAATGATGCCGCCCAAAGCGAGGCTACCTGTATCTCCCATGAAAACCTGCGCCGGATAAGCATTGTACCAGAGGAAGCCGATACAGGCACCTACAAAAGCAGCAATAAATATGGACAGTTCTCCCAGGTTAGGGATATACATGATGTTCAGGTATTCTGCAAACTGTATGTTACCGGATACATAGGCAAAGATGCCAAGACAAACACCTATGATCCCTGAAACCCCTGTTGCCAGGCCATCCAGACCATCTGTTATATTAGCACCGTTAGAAACGGCTGTAATAATAAAGGTGACAATGAAAATGTAAAGAATGAATGTGTACTTCTCTGCTCCCGGAATCCAGGAGATGAGTTTGGAGTAATTGAATTCATGATTCTTTACAAACGGAATAGTGGTGATGGGCGTTTTAACATCCACAAACCTGTGACCATCGCGGGTTACACGTTCGGGGTGGGTAACGATCTGTCTTTCATATGGTGCCAGTTTTTTTGCGCCCATTACCTCACGGGATACTACTACATCGTTGTTAAAGTAAAGAGTACAGCCAACAATCAATCCAAGTCCTACCTGCCCCATGATCTTAAATCTTCCAGCCAGTCCTTCTTTATTCTTTTTAAATACTTTGATGTAATCGTCCACGAAGCCTATCAGGCCTAGCCATACGGTGCAGAGCAGGATGAGCCAGATATATACATTTGCTATTTGTGCAAAGAGTAAAGTAGGTATAACGATGGCTGATAAAATGATCAGACCACCCATAGTAGGGGTTCCTTTTTTGGTGTTTTCACCCTGCAGACCCAGTTCACGGATGGTTTCACCGATTTGTTTGTGTTGCAGGAACTTAATAATACGTTTACCAAACAGCAAAGAAATAATCAGCGACAGCAATAATGCCATCGTTACACGGAAAGTGATATACTGAAACATACCACCGCCGATGACGCTGATCTTAAATTCTGTTTTTAGGTAATTTAAAAAATAATATAACATATGTTTTAGTCGTAACCTGTCATCCACCACTGGCGGAGGGCAAGCTGTTAAGTCATTGGATTATTAAGTATCTTATCTCTTCTAAAAAAATTATTTCTCCATCATCTTCAACATTTCCAGCAGCACTTCTTTATCATCAAAGTGATGTTTCACCCCTTTTATTTCCTGGTATTTTTCATGTCCTTTACCAGCCACGAGAATAATGTCTTCTCTGTTAGCCAGGGTGATAGCGGTTTTAATGGCTTCTTTCCTGTCGGTAATGGAAATAACTTTTTTCTTCAGATGAACGGGTACACCTGTTTCCATTTCATGAATAATCGCTGCCGGGTCTTCCGAGCGGGGATTATCTGAAGTAAGGATTACACGGTCACTGTTTTCTGCTGCTACATCACCCATCACCGGGCGTTTGGTGGTATCTCTGTCGCCGCCGCAACCAACTACGGTAATCACCTGCTCATTGCCTTTACGGAGATTTTTGATAGTGGCCAGTACATTTTTTAATGCATCCGGTGTATGTGCATAATCTACGATAGCAATGATTTGTTCCTTGTCAGATATGATATAGTCAAACCGGCCTTCAGCGCCTTGCGTATCGCTGAGGGCTTGTAATACTTTTGCTTTATCAATACCCAGTAACACGGCTGCACCATAAACAGCCAGCAGGTTATAGGCATTGAATTCACCAATCAGCCGAAAATGTACTTCTGTTTCACCTACCAGCATTACGAGGCCTGTAAGATTGTTCTCCAGGATCTTTCCTTTGAAATCCGCCAGTGTGCGCAAACTATATGTTGCTTTTTTGGCCTTTGTATTTTGCAGTATCACGGTACCTCTTTTATCATCGAGATTGGTGAGTGCAAAAGTGCCGGCTGGCAGGTTATCAAAGAATGATTTCTTCACCTTGATATATTCATCAAATGTTTTGTGGTAATCCAGGTGATCATGGGTGATATTACTGAAGATGCCTCCCGCGAATTTCAGCCCGGCAATGCGTTGCTGATGGATAGCGTGGGAGCTTACTTCCATAAATACATACAGACAACCATCTTCCAACATTTTTGCGAGTAGCGCATTCAAATTGATGGGGTCAGGTGTAGTATGTGTGGCTGGTATAACGGTATCGCCTATCTGATTTTGTATGGTAGACAATAACCCACAGTGATATCCCAGTTTGGTAAACAAACGAAATAACAATGTAGCGATCGTTGTTTTACCATTGGTACCTGTAACGCCTACCAGTTGCAGCTTATGCGATGGGTTGCCATAGAAGTTGCCTGCCATGATACCGCTGGTATTAGCGCTGTTGGTTACCTGTACATAACATACATTATCTGCCAGTTGTGCTGGTAATGTTTCACATATCACCGCTGTGGCTCCTTGTGCAATAGCTTTTTCAATGTACACGTGTCCATCTACGTGTACGCCTTTCACCGCAATGAAAGCATCTCCGGATCCAACGGACCTGGAGTCGGTAGTGAGCGTGTTCACGGTAATATCTGTATTACCATGCACCGCCTGGATGCTTACATTATACAATATGTCGCTCAGCGTCTTCATCTAGCTCAGTTCTATTACGATTGTTTGTTCGTTTCCTATTTTAGTTCCACCCGGAAGTGATTGTAATTTCACTTTGCCTGCACCCTTTACCACTACGCGCAGCCCGGCATTTTCCAGCAGGTACAGTGCATCTTTTAATCCCATTCCGGTTACATCAGGTACCGCGCCTTTGGTTTGTGCTACCTGTTGGAAAGTAATTTTCCGATCGGTTACTTTAGCACTTACCCAGCTGTTATTCGCTAATGCTCCGCGGATAGGCAGTTGCAGGGTACTGAGTATTTGTTTCCATTCTGCACCTTTACCGTTCTTCAGTGCCAGCAGGGTATCCAGTTGCATGGTAGCCTGCATGGGCTTTTGTCTTTCTACAGCGATAGCAAACAGTTTATCTGCTACTTCCCTGAATACAGGACCTGCTATGGCAGCGCCGTAAAAACGCAGTGCATGCGGCTTATTTTTGATCACCACCACGCAGGTATACTGCGGATCATTGGCCGGAAAATAACCGGCAAATGAGGATTGGTAGATTTTGTCTGCATAGCCGCGGTTACCGTTGGCTACCAGTGCAGTACCGGTTTTAGCGGCGAAGTTGTAGTATGGGTTATGCAATTTTTTTGCGGTACCATCTATTGTTACGCCTTCCAGCATTGCCTGTAATTGTTTGAGTGTGCTTTGCGAACAGATACTGTCCAGCATTACAGTGGGCTCAAACTGTTTAACTACCTGGCCATACTCCTGTACGGAATTGACGAGGTAGGGTTTCATCATTTTACCATTGTTAGCCACTGCATTGTACAGCATACATGTTTGCAGCGGACTAATCAGCACTTCGTACCCAAAGGCCATCCATGGCAGGGTAGTGTTGCTCCAGGTTTTGGAGGCGGTGGTTTTAATTACCGGTCTTCCTTCACCTACCAGGTCGATACCGGTACTTTGATCCAGCTTTAATCTTTTCAGATGTGCTACAAAGTTGTTCGGCTGCCTGCTATAAAACTGGTAGGCCAGTTTGGCCATACCTACATTTGAACTCAGTTCAAATGCATGTTTAATGGTAACATTCTGCGGGCCCGGATGCGGTTCGGAATCGAATACCGTTCTGCGTCCTACCTGCCAGCGGCCACCATCCATGTTTACCATGGAATTCATGGTAGCGTATTTATCTTCCAGTACTGCAATAACGGTCGCCAGTTTAAATGTTGATCCCGGCTCACCTACCTGCAGTGCATAGTTCATATTTTCCCAGTAGCTGCCATCAGGCTGACGGCCCAGGTTAGCTACGGCTTTGATCTTACCTGTTTTTACTTCCATGAGGATGCAGGTACCGTGATCTGCTTCATTTTGCACCATCATGTTCATGAGTGCTGTTTCCACAATGTCCTGCATGTTTACATCAATGGTGGTGATGATATCGCGACCGTTTTCCGGTTCAATATCGTAGCCATCTACAGGAACATAGGTGCCACCAGCAATGCGGCGCATGAGTCTTTTACCCGTAACCCCTTTCAGGTATTCGTTGTAGGTTCTTTCCAGTCCTACGCTTTGTGAATTTTCGCGGGCCAGTCCGATTGTTCTGTTAGCCAGCAGTTTAAAAGGGTTGATGCGCTTACTTTTTGTTTCTGCGATCATGCCACCTTTATTCTTGCCGAGACGGAACATCGGGAAGGTGCGCATTTCCTGATATTGATTAAAAGGCACGTCTCTTTTCAGTAAAAAGTAACGGTCTTTTGATTTGTATCCTTCCTGCAGCATTTGTTTGTAGGAAGCTTTGCTACGGTCGCCAAATACTTCAGACATCCTGTATGCGAGGGAGTCTACATTATCTTTAAATGCTTTACCACCTTTATCACGTAGTCCTTCCGCTGCAAAGTCAATACGGATGTCGAAATAGGGAATAGAGGTAGACAGCATTCTGCCTTCCTCAGAGTAGATAGTGCCTCTTTCAGCGTCCAGCGCTACGTATCCGGTGTGCAGGCTATCTGCCATGCTACGCCAGTAGGTGCCCTGTACATTCTGGATATAGAATATCTTCACCAGGATGGCCACGCCAAACAGTGCCATGCCGATCAGGCACAGATACACTCGCCACAATATGTCCTTTTTTACATCCACGATGTTTTTTAGCAGTTACCTGTTAATTTATTCGCCTTTAGCTGTTAGCCGGTCCTTTTATGTTACTAAAAGTGGCCGGTTAACAGCTAAAGGCTATTTTGAGAAGATACCTGACACTGGCTGCATTTGTATTTGAGATGCTTGCCATTATTTGATTTACCAGCATCCCCGACCTGAGGTCATGTCAGGCGGGCAGCGTCAGGTATCAATGTTAAAATCATTTTTCTGTATCCTTTTTCAGCACAATCTTTTGTGGAGGGGAGCTGAGTTCTTTAAGTCCCAGCGGCTCTACAGATTTACTGACTTCACTCATTTTGCTTCGAAACATGAGCTCACTTTTCACATTGATATATTCCCACTTCAGCTCTTTTATTTCTTTTCCAAGTTGATTTATACGCCGGATTTTTTTTTCAGCGAGGTGACTGTTGGCAATATAGATCAGGGCCAGAATGGACAGGAAGCCAATGAAGGGCATGTTTTGCACCAACGCTTTATAGTTGATGCGTAAACGCCATTCTCTTCGCTGTTCCGGGGGAATCGTATTTTCTTCAGCCGGAATGCCCTGGTTTGTATCTATATCTTCTTCCTGCAACACGCTCTATGCCTTTTTAAAAATTGACAATATAAAATTGAACGCAAATCAAAACAGATGTGTATAGGATAGGTAGGATCTTGTGAGCCGGTGTACTACCGTGTCACGATGTTTTTTCGGCCACCCGCAGTTTTGCACTTCTGGATCTACCATTGAGCTTCAATTCTGCATCGCTGGCGGTAACCGGTTTTTTTGTGATTAATCTGAACAATTTAGGGGGTGTTTCCTTTGCAAACGGATCTTCCTGTGCTATCTCAAAACTTCCTGTCTTCATAAAATTTTTCACCATCCTGTCTTCCAGCGAGTGGAAGGTAATGACGGCGAGCCTGCCTCCTGGTTTTAATACACTGGTGGCTTGTTCCAGTAAATCTTTCAAAGCGCCCAGTTCATCGTTAACGGCTATACGTAATGCCTGGAAAACCTGTGCCAGGTATTTTTGCGGATTGCCTTTTACGATGGGCTGTATCACGGATTTAAATTCTGTGATAGTGCGCATGGGGTGTGTTTTCCGCTGCTTCACAATTGTTTGTGCCAGGGTTTTGGCGTTAGTTACTTCTCCATATTCCTGGAAAATCAGTTGTAACCTTGCTTCTCCCCATGTGGCCAGCAATTGTGCAGCAGTAAATGTTGTTCGTGTGTCCATCCGCATATCCAGATCGCCTTCGAAGCGGGTACTGAATCCTCTTTCTGCTGTATCAAACTGGTGCGATGAAACGCCCAGATCGGCCAGTACTCCATCCACCTGTTCTGCTTTGTGTAATTTCAGAAAGCGTTGCAGATGCCGGAAGTTTTGTTGTACAAACGTTACGCGCTCATCTATGATCCTGTTGCGGTAAGCATCTTCATCCTGATCAAATACGATCAGCCGTCCTTTATCACCCAGTTTCTCCAGTATTGCTCTTGCGTGTCCTCCGCCTCCAAACGTAGCATCTACATATGTCCCTTCGGGATTGATCTGTAAAAGCTCCGTTGTTTCCTGCAGCAGAACGGGTAAGTGATATTCTTGTTCGCCCATATGCTACCTTTAAATTGAAATATTGTTGTCTCCTCCTCCCATTACCTGTTGTGCCAGATCACTGAACGCCCCTGGTGAGAAATTTTCAAAGAACTCCTGGTATTTACCTTTATCCCAGATCTCGATTTTATTGGATGCTGCTGCCAGCACAATATCTTTTTCCAGATTGGCGTACGACAGCAGGTTTTTCGGTACCAGCAGTCTTCCGGCGCTATCTAACTCCAGAATGGTGGCTCCGTTTAAGAAGTAGCGCCTGAATTCCCTTACTTTTGGGTCAAAGTCATTCAGTTTGCTAATACGCTCAAAAATAGGCTGCCATTCATTCATGGGATACAGGGACAAGCATTTTTCAAACCCTCGGTTAATCACAAACTGTCCTCCGGCCCCGTCTGATAGCTGCTTTTTAAATCCAGCAGGTAAAAGAAAGCGTCCTTTTGCGTCCAGCGTCGATTCATATTCGCCGAGAAATCCTGTCATACCATGGGGCAAAGTCCTTGAAAATCCATTTTCTAACACAAAATAACACTTTTTCCCACTTTTTAACGAAAAAATACTTTATAAATTTTTTCCACAGGAGGGATTGCTGCCATAGATGGCCTTCTGCTATCATTTATTCACCAGTTATGTGCATTGTATATTAATACATGTGGATAATGTGTTAATATGTTTAATTGAGATGTTCATATCCATCGGATCATCGACTCCTCTTGCTGTTCGCGAAATGCACCCGGGTGGGAAAAAAGCGCGTTGAAATATTTATGCGTGAAGAAAAATTTTAATTTGAAGCCTTTTTTGCGCCTTTTTCCGATCAAAAACCGCCTTTTTTTATTTTCAGTGGGAGAAATGTCAAAAACGCAACGACGGTGGAAAACTCTTGTTTCGACGATTTAATTCGGTCTTTTGCAAAATTTTAACAGCATTGAAAATCTCTCTGCCTTACATTTACATTTAATTCTTAATTTTGCCACTCTTTTATGCGGAAATTTTTATTGTACATTAGTGTTCTTGCGCTTATAGTATCTACATCCTGTAATACAGAATTACGGAGGATAGAGAAAAGCAACAACTTTGAAAAGAAGCTGGCGTATGCCGACAAGTTGTACCAGAAGAAAAAATACAATACGGCGATAACACTCTACACTGACCTCATACAGGTGTATAAGGGAACAGAAAAGTTTGAGCCGCTGTATTATAATTTCGCATATTGCTCTTATTATGTAAAGGATTATGTTCAGGCCGCATTTCAGTTTAAGAATTACCTGGATATCTTCCCAAACAGCCCCAGAGCCGTGGAAATAGATTATATGCAGGCTTATTGCTATTATAAACAATCACCCAAGGTAGCATTGGATCAAACCAATACCATGAAGGCTATTGCGGCAATGCAAACCTTCATTAACAACTATCCCACCGCAGAAAAAGTGGCAGAAGCTAACCTGGTAATCGAATTGTGCCGCCGCAAGCTGGAAAAGAAAGAGTATTCCAGTGCTGAATTATACTATAACCTGGGCTTTTTCAAAGCAGCCGGTATTGCCTTCAAAAACCTGATGCGCAACTACCCAGACTCTGATAAAAGCGATGGGTACAAGATAATGGCCATCAGGGCTTACTACAATTATGCTAAAAATAGTATTCCGGAGAAGCAAAAGGAGCGCTACGAAACAGTTTTGGGCGAATACCTGGACTTTGCAGACCACTATCCGAACAGCAAATTGAAGCCGGATGCCGAAAAATTTTATACCTTAGCACAAAACAACATAAAATCACTGGATAATGAGCAAATTAAAGCGAAGTCTAACCAGTAGTCTTAATCCAATGGTAGAAACTAAAAATACTACCGATATTAAGAACAGGACTGGTAATTTATATGAGTCTATTGCCGTGATAGCCAAACGCGCCAATCAGATCAATATTTCCGTGAAAGAGGAGCTCCATTCCAAACTGGAAGAGTTTGCCAGCCATACTGACAATCTCGAGGAAGTGCATGAGAACAAGGAGCAGATTGAGATTTCCCGTTTTTACGAAAGACTGGCAAATCCTGCTATCCAGGCAACACAGGAATTTCTGGATAACAAAATTTATTTCCGCAAGAACGACGACGATTTGTTTAGCTAATCCGCCACACATTATTTTGTGAGGTGCGCGATTGCGAAAAATAAAAATATTAATTTCATGGCGGCAGAATGATTTCTGCCGCTTTTGTTTTTATATATCCATGGACGCTACCAAGATGCTACAAGGAAAAAAGATCCTCCTGGGTGTTTCCGGCAGTATTGCTGCCTACAAAGCCGCTACCCTCATCCGCCTGCTGGTGAAGGAAGGTGCTATTGTAAAAGTAGTGATGACGCCCGCTGCGGCTGATTTCATCACACCACTTACCCTGGCTACACTCTCAAAAAATGAGGTGCCACTCCATATCAGTGATCATAACAGCTGGAATAACCATGTAATGCTCGGCCGCTGGGCGGATGTAATGCTCATCGCCCCTGCTTCTGCCAATACCATCGCTAAAATGGCGCTGGGATTATGTGATAACCTGTTGCTGGCTACCTACCTCTCTGCTACCTGCCCGGTTATGTTTGCACCGGCCATGGATGAAGATATGTGGCATCATCCGGCTACCCGCAGCAATGTGGAAAAACTGCAGTCCTATGGACATCAGCAGATACCAATAGCCACGGGAGAACTGGCCAGTGGCCTGTTTGGAGAAGGCCGTATGGCAGAACCTGAACAAATGGTTGCCTGGCTGCAACGTCATTTCAGTCAAACAGCCGCGCCACAGCCACTACACGATAAAATTGTGGTAGTTACAGCCGGACCTACTATTGAACATATTGATCCCGTAAGATACATCAGTAACCACTCCAGTGGAAAGATGGGCATCGCAGTGGCGGAAGCCCTCGCAGATGCCGGCGCCCGGGTGAAACTGATACTGGGACCCACTTCCCGGCAAACAACACATACAGGTATTGAAACGATCCGGGTACAAACTGCCCAGGAAATGTTTGACCAGGTAATGAAGATCTATCCGATAGCTAATATTGTGGTGGCCGCCGCCGCTGTGGCGGATTACCGGCCAGTAAATGTGGCCGGCAAAAAGATCAAGAAGGGCGAAGCACAGCTGCATATTGATCTCGAAAAAACACCTGATATCCTGCGTACATTGGGCGACAGTAAAGGACCACAGCAATTGCTGATCGGCTTCTCCCTGGAAACGAACAATGAAAAGGAATATGCACTGAAGAAATTACGTGAAAAGCACCTGGACATGATTGTGATGAATTCCCTGGCAGATGCGGGTGCTGGCTTTAATTATGATACCAATAAGGTAACGCTGTTTGACCGCGATGGAAAAGAAAGCAATTTTCCATTGAAGTCAAAACAAGCCGTGGCACAGGATATTGTTTCCGCTATAATCGAACTGCAACATGCCTAATCGTTTTTTTTACACCGTGCTCCTCACCGGCGCACTGGTTTTATCCTTCTGCCGTCCTGTTCATGCACAGGAAATCAGGGCCAACGTAACGGTAGTAGCCAACCAGGTACAGGGCGTCGACAAAAAAATATTTGTTACGCTGCAAACTGCCCTCAAAGAATTCCTGAATAACCGTCACTGGGCCAACGATGCATTTACACCGGCAGAGCGCATTGAGTGCAATTTTCTGCTGAATGTAACCGGTACCACCGGTAGTGATACTTATAAGGCAAGTCTTACTATACAGGCTACCAGACCGGTTTTCAACAGTAGTTATGTTACCAGTCTTCTTAACCTGCAGGATAATAACATCGTATTCCGTTATGCAGAATTTCAGCCGCTGGAATTCAGTGATAACAGGGTGGTGGGTAATGATCCGCTGGCCTCCAATCTCACGGCTATTATGGCGTATTATGTGGATATCATCCTGGGGCTGGACTATGATTCTTTTTCTCCACGTGGAGGAGATCTGTATTTTAAGAAAGCACTCAATATTGTGAATAATGCACCAGACGGGAAAGATATCACCGGATGGAAAGCTTTCGAAGGTAACCGTAACCGGTACTGGTTGCAGGATAATCTGCTGAATGCCAAGTTCATGCCTTTTCATGATGTGATGTACCAATACCATCGCATGGGACTGGATGTGATGTATGACGATGTGAATAAAGGTCGTGCTGCTATCATGAATTGTTTGAACCTGATGTATGCTATTCATCAGGATGTGCCCAATACGATGCTGGTACAGGCATTTTTCACTGCCAAATCAGATGAACTGCTGAAGCTTTTTTCCAAAGCGATGCCACAGGAAAAAAGCCGTGCAGCGGAGTTGTTGTCACAGATGGATATACCCAATGCGCAGAAATATCAACAGATGAAGTAACAGCTGTTAGCTGTTAGCTATTAGCTATTAGCTATTAACTAACCACTGATGGCTAAAAGCTAAAAGTTACAATGAAGAATATTACGAAACTCACTGCCCTGGCAGTATTATTATTGTTTTTGTTCGCCTGCGGTGACGGTGATAATGTGCCGCGCAATATTATACCCAAACAAAAAATGAGTGCCATTTTAGCAGATATGTCTATGGCAGATGCTTATAGTAATGAAGTACAGATGGAAGCCGTGCATTTGCCATCATCCGATTCTCTCCGGCAGGAAAAAGTAAAGATCCTGTACAAGCAGATACTGGATCTGCATAAAGTTAGCGTGACAGAATTTATGAGTAGCTATAAATACTATGAGAGTCATCCTAACAGGATGAAAGAAGTATTCCAGCTGGTGCAGTCAGATATCTCCGGCAGAAAAAGTAAACTGGGTAATCCGATTGATGAAAATGCTCCTATCCGTTTTCGTGCAAAGGCCCTTTTCCCATACGCAGATAGCGTGATCCTGTTGCCGAAAACCGATACCATACGGCCTTTCGTGAAACGGCAGCCCTAATATATAAAACACCAAAACATGAACAAAGTAGTAGCAAATGCAGACGAAGCCATACATGATATCCGGGATGGCGCGGTGATGATGCTGGGAGGATTTGGTTTGTGTGGAATTCCGGAAAATTGTATTGCTGCGCTGGTACGCAAGGGTATTAAGCAGCTTACCTGTATCTCCAACAATGCCGGCGTAGATGACTTCGGACTGGGACAGCTGTTACAGACACGGCAGATCCGGAAAATGATGTCATCTTATGTAGGCGAAAACGCAGAATTTGAAAGACAGTTGCTCGCTGGTGAGCTGGAAGTAGACCTGATTCCACAAGGTACTTTAGCCACCCGCATCCAGATGGCTGGTATGGGTATTCCCGCTTTTTTTACCCCCGCCGGTTATGGAACCGAAATTGCCGCAGGCAAAGAAGTGCGCGAATTTAATGGTAAACAGCATCTCATGGAATTGGCACTGCACGCGGATTTTGCGATCGTAAAGGCCTGGAAGGGGGATACGCTGGGTAACCTGGTATTCCGCAAAACCACGCGCAATTTCAGCACTTCTATGGCTAAAGCCGGACAGATCACCATTGCCGAAGTAGAGCAGCTGGTGCAACCCGGAGAGCTGGACCCTGATAATATACATGTGGCGGGCATCTACGTGCACCGCATCTTCCAGGGCGGCAACTATGAAAAACGGATTGAACGTAAAACAGTAAAAATGTAGGTGCTCACCCTTCGTTCATCAAATTTTCCACTCTTCAAATCTGAAATTTTATGCCTCTCGATAAATATGGCATTGCCAAAAGAATAGCGCAGGAATTGCAGGATGGCATGTATGTAAACCTGGGTATAGGTATTCCTACACTTGTGTCTAACTACATCCCTGCCGGTATTTCTATTATGCTGCAGTCAGAAAACGGGTTACTGGGTATGGGCCCGTATCCTGCGGAAGAAGATGTAGATGCAGACCTGATCAATGCCGGTAAGGAAACGGTGACATTGTTGGCAGGTGGCAGCTTCTTCGATTCTGCCGAAAGTTTTGGTATGATCCGCGCCGGTAAAGTAGATCTGACTGTATTAGGTGCTATGGAAGTATCTGATAATGGTGATATCGCCAACTGGAAAATTCCCGGTAAAATGGTAAAGGGGATGGGTGGCGCTATGGACCTGGTGGCTTCTGCGAAGAATATTATTGTAGCAATGATGCACACAAATCCCAAAGGCGAAAGCAAATTGCTGCCACAGTGTTCGCTCCCGCTTACAGGTGTAAACTGCGTGAAAAAAATAGTGACGGATCTCGCTGTGCTGGATGTTACACCGGCAGGATTTAAACTACTGGAACGGGCGCCTGGTGTAAGTGTGGAAGAGATCAGATCTAAAACCGCAGGTAAGCTGATCATCGAAGGAGATATCCCGGAAATGAAATTTTAAATAACTACGTATATACATTACCGTGCCCTATCTCACTTATAGTGAGGTAGGGCATTTTATTTTTCTGAAAGACCTTTTATATACTTATATATTAATTTTAATATTTATATTCTTGTATCTTTAAACTATTGATGCTGTTATTAATTCTTAACCTACAATAGATTTATGAAGAGGATTTCTACATTCCTGTTACTGTCATGCGGTACACTTTCTTTGCACGCCCAGGATTTTCCGGGGTTTCGTACAAGTAATTATGCAGGTGTGAACAGTGTTTATTCCAACCCTGCTAACATTGCCAATAGCCGCTATAGCTGGGACGTTAACCTGGTAGCTGTGAATGTTGGTATTTCCAACAACCAGCTGAAATATAAGCTGGGAGATGTGGGTTCTTCATTTAACGGAGACACTATCAGGAACCAGTTGTTTGGACAAAGTACAGGGCTGACTAAAGCGTTAGTAAATGCAAGTGTTCATTTGCCGTCCTTTATGTTCAATGTGAAAAAGTTCACTTTCGCGGTATCTACCCGCGTTAGGGCGGTAGCCAATGTTACAGATCTCAATGGCAAGCTGGCTGACAAAGTAATGAACAGTTTTTCCGGTACTGATGTGTCGCTGCCTTATAACATTGCGTCTAACGACAATATGCGTGTGGCGGTGAATGCCTGGGCAGAATATGGCGTATCTGCTGCACGTGAAGTGATCAGCGCAGGACCACACTTCCTGAAAGCAGGGGTTACCCTGAAATACCTGTCGGGTGCAGGTAACGGGAGCATGAACATCGACAAGCTGCATGCTACTATGGATGTAGATAAAGTCAAGCAGGATGCTTATCTGACCAATGCTTCCGGACGTATAGGCATGAATTTCTCAGGTATTAATTTATCTGATTTTAATGCCAGTGATGCTATGCACGCTACCGGTCATGGTTTTGGTGCTGACCTGGGCATGGTATATGAATACCGTCCGGCTAATGAAAGCGGCTCCGGTAAGTACAAATTTCGTTTCGGCCTGTCACTGGTAGATTTCGGTAAAATCAGGTACCAGAGAGATATGCTACGTAGTGGTGCCTTTGAAATAGGTATTCCGGCAGGTCAACAATTTTCCCTTAAAAATTTAGATGGCGTAAAACTGGATAACTACAAATCAGAATTGAGTAAATATCCTTATTTCACACCATCTGCAGACAATAATAAATCTACTTATTCTGTCAGTTTACCTACCACTTTGCAACTGGATGGCGATTACCATATTCACCACTTTTTTTATGTAAATATGGGTGTACAACTGGCGCTGACAAGTGGTAACAACAAGCCTTATAATACACAGTATTACAGTGGCTTCAGTGTTACGCCGCGTTATGATGGCAAAGTATTCGGTTGCTTCCTGCCAATCAGTTACAATGCTTTGTCTAAATTAAACGCAGGTGCGAGCTTCCGTGTAGGTCCATTATTTGTGGGTTCCGGCAGTGTATTGAGCGCATTATTTGGTTCTTCTCATCAGCTGGATGGCTTTATAGGCTTCCGTGTTGGTGGATTACAGCAACGTAAATAATTTATAGTTTTTTTATGTAGAGATGTAGATATTTTGTTTCAGTGAAGTATGTATTTTGAAAACAAAATATCTACATCTCTACATTCGAAAATCCCTAAATAATCGGTATCTTACAACTTGCTAAAATAGTTCGAGGTGCAAGTTGGATTTCTATGTTATAACGGTAAATACATTCCCGCAGCTGACCCGATTTTTACTGCAGACAATCGTTCATTTAGATACGGGGATGGATTTTTTGAAACCCTGAGAGTATATCAGGGTAATGTAATGCTGGCAGATCTTCACTTTGAGCGATTACTCGCCAGTCTTCACCTGCTGCATTTTGATATCCCCCCGCATTTTACCAAAGCCTTTTTTGTTAAACAAATCATTGATCTTTGTAACAAGAATAACATAACGCATCTGGCGCGTGTGCGTCTGGCTATATTCCGCTCTGACGGGGGATTGTACGACCCTGTTAATAATTTACCCAACTACATTATTCAATGCTGGGAGCTGAGTAAAACAGTATTGGAATTAAATGAGAACGGATTGGTAATAGATATATTTCCGGATGTAAAAAAGAGCTGTGATAAGTTGTCTTCTATCAAATCCAATAACTGTCTCCCTTACGTAATGGCAGCCATGTATGCGAAACAGCATCGCCTGAATGAAGCCATTCTCCTGAATCAATATGGCCGTGTAGCGGATAGTACCATTGCTAATGTTTTTGTGGTGCATCATAAAGTAATTTATACACCCCCTTTGTCTGATGGCGGTGTATGCGGCGTGATGCGTAAACACCTGCTCAAAACAGAACTGCCTTTTAAAGTAGAAGAAAAACCCATTACTATTGAAGACCTGGAAAATGCGGATGAAATATTTTTAACGAACGCTATCTATGGTATCCGCTGGGTGGGCCTTTTCCGTGATAGCAGCTATGGAAATGCTACTGCTGCTATTTTACATGAAGTACTGCATGAAGGAATGTTGTAGCGCTATTAAAAATATTCCTCTCACCTACATAAATAATCACCGATAAAATTTCCTTCATTAAAATTAAAAGAGATGGGATTTATAGCAGGTGAGAAACATTTTCCAATAGTCTGAACTGTGATTTTTATGATTAATATGATTATCCTGATGAGCGAAGATTAGTGCGGATGTTGTCTGAACCAGGATTTTTAGGATTCTACAGATTACCCTGATGGGTGCGGAAGATTTCAGCGAGGATATTTGCTTATATCTTTCGGACAAAACAACATAACATCCATCAGGGTAATCCATTCAATCTTAAAAATCCTGGTTCAGACAACATCCGCACTAATCTTCGCTCATCAGGATAATCATATTAATCATAAAAATCACAGTTCAGACAATTTACACGCGAACGCTCGCTGCTGCTTCCATCAGGGCTTCTACAGCGGCTTTTCCTTCTTTGCCAAGGTCCAGGCTAAAATCATTTACATACAAATCAATATGCTGACGCATCACCTGTTCATCCATTTCCTGTGCATGTGATTTCACATAATCAGAGAGTTGCGGATAGGTAGTGTAGCTGTATTGCAGGCTTTTATGAATGAGTGTATCCAGTTGTGCGCGGGTAGCTGCCGGTACATCTTTACGAATAAAAATACCGCCTAAAGGAATAGGGTTGCCGGTAGTTTGTTCCCAGAATTCGCCCATGTCCATTAGTTTTACCAGGCCTTTCAGCTGATAGGTAAAACGGTTTTCATGGATGATCACACCTGCATCTGCATCACCATTTAGCACAGCATTTTCTATTTCTGAAAACTTCATCACTTTTTTGTTCTTAGCTTCCGGGAAAGCGATAGAGAACAAGAGGTTAGCGGTGGTGTTTTCGCCGGGAATAGCGATTTTCAGGTTGTTGATTTCTTCTTTAGAGATATCTCTTTTAGCAATGAGGAGGGGGCCACAACCGCGACCCAGCGCACTGCCGCTATTGAGCAGTTCATACTGATCTTTTACTTTCAGGTATACTGCGAAGCTCAGTTTAGTAACGGCCAGTTTACCCTGTATTGCCCAGTTGTTGAGTGTTTCCACGTCTTCCAGGTGCGTATCGAATGTAAAGCCCTGCGTGTCTATTTTATTATTTACCAGTGCGTCAAAAATGAAAGTATCATTTGGGCAAGGTGAAAAACCTAAAGATAAATGCATATACAATCAAAATTTTATTGTCAGTAATTAAAGACCGGAGAGTGTTTCCACTGTTTTCACCAGTTCATCGTTTAATGCTTTCACGGCCAGGGGAATTTTCCATTTGCTTTTATCCCTTATTTCCACATAGTTAGAGAGGCTGCGGAGTTGAATAAATGGAATATTTTCCAGCAGACAGGCATAGTGAAAAGCAGCTCCTTCCATGCTTTCGATGTCGGGGGCATATTTGTTTTCCAGGCGGCTGATTGTAGGCTGGCTTCCGCTTACCAGGTTAACGCTCACGCCGGTAGCCGTGGGCAGTGCCGGAAGGTAAGATAGTCCGGCAAACGTATTTACCAGGCTGTTGCCTGTAAAGGGAGGCTGCGACGGCTGCCAGAGTTGTATATCAAATAAATCTTTAAACTGATCATTGTCCTCAGCGCCCACATCGGCCAGGTATTCCTTTGCAACGAGTACCACCATACCCAGCTCCCAATCATGGCGGAAAGAGCCGCCTATGCCGGCCTGAATAGCTATATCCGGCTTATTTGCCGCCAGATAGCGGCCCAGGCTGAAGGCAGTGTGCATCATGCCGATGCCGGCAATCAGAATTTCTATATCGCAGTTGGCCAGGCGGTATTGATAGGCAGATACGGTTTGGCTATGTTGGTCCAGGAAGTGCAGAAAAGGCTGTATTTCCAGTGTGGTAGCCGCGGTAACCAATATTTTCATGGGGCAAAATTACATCAAAAATGGTTCTTCCAAGTGTAAAACAATTGACAAGAATTAGGATAAATTGGCTCTACTCACTTAATAGTGGTATTTTTGCAAAAATTTTTTGCAATAATGATTTATTTAACGCGAGTAGAGAACTTTAATGCAGCGCATAAGTTATCTAACCCGGGCTGGAGTAAAGAAAAGAACGAAGAAGTATTTGGAAAATGTGCCAACGAAAACTGGCATGGCCATAATTACGAACTGCACGTAACAATAAAAGGAAATCCAGATCCTCAAACAGGTTTTGTATTCAATGCCAAGACTTTAGGTGACATTATCAAGGACGTAGTGATTGAGAAGATAGATCATCGCAACCTGAATATGGATGTTGATTTTATGGTGGGCAAGTTCACTTCTGCCGAAAATCTGTCGATCGCTATCTGGGATCAGCTGGCCAAACATTTGCCCACTGATGTGCAATTGCATTGTATCAAGTTGTATGAAACGCCACGCATATACGTAGAATATTACGGAGGAAAGTAATGCTTATGTAGGGCTGTGCAGACAGGTATATATCACCAGCATTTGGAATTTGCTAAAATCATATAAGAATGGCGTATAATAAAATTGAAACCTTCGATGAGAAGGTCACGTCCGGTCTTGTAGACCATTACAAAGAATGCCTGGAATTGTTGGGAGAAGATTCGGAGAGGGAAGGGCTTTTGAAAACGCCGGAGCGGATAGCTAAGGCGATGCAGTTCCTTACCCAGGGCTATCAGCAGGATGCACGCGAAATCCTGAATGGTGCCAGATTTACAGAAGCGTATAGTGAAATGGTGATCGTGAAGGATATAGAATTGTATTCTATGTGTGAGCATCATATGTTGCCGTTCTTCGGAAAAGCGCATGTAGCTTATATTCCCAACGGTTACATCACCGGTTTGAGCAAAATAGCACGTGTAGTGGATGTATATGCGCGTAGATTGCAGGTACAGGAACGTTTAACACATCAGATCCTGGATGCTATACAGGAATCCCTGATGCCGGAAGGTGTTGCAGTTGTAATAGAGGCGCAGCATCTGTGTATGATGATGCGGGGTGTACAAAAACAGAATTCCCTTACCACCACCTCTGCATTCAGTGGCCAATTTCAAGATGGCACTACAAGAGCAGAGTTCATGAAACTGATTGGTAAATAGGTATTGCCTGTTTACGTAAAAAATGGTCCAGGCTAAGCCGGGACCATTTTTGTTTGGACGTTATGTCGTTGAAATAAAATAGTCAATCTCTTTTTCTTAAAAATTAATTGATTGTATATTTGAATTATTTTTTATTTGATAAGATAAATACAATATATCCACATGAAGCATGCATACGTATTTCCCGGACAAGGTTCTCAGTTTCCGGGTATGGGCAAAAACCTGTATGACACCAATGCAAAAGCAAAAGAACTTTTTGAACAAGCCAATGATATTTTAGGCTTCCGCATTTCTGATATCATGTTTAATGGTACTGACCAGGATCTGAAACAAACAAACGTTACACAGCCTGCTGTATTTCTGCATGCTGTGATAGCATTCCTCTGCACGGAGCATTCGCAGCCGGATATGGTAGCTGGTCACTCTTTAGGTGAATTTTCTGCCCTGGTGGCAAATGGTACTTTATCATTTGAAGTGGCCTTGCGCCTGGTAGCGATCCGTGCTAATGCCATGCAAAAAGCATGTGAGGTACAACCCTCTACAATGGCTGCTGTATTGGCACTGGATGATGCAAAGGTAGAAGAGATCTGTGCGGCAGTAACTGCTGAAACCGGCGAAGTAGTGGTACCTGCCAACTATAACTGTCCTGGTCAGCTGGTTATTTCAGGTACTATCAAAGGAGTAGAAATTGCCTGCGAAAGAATGAAAGCAGCTGGTGCTAAAAGAGCGCTGATACTGCCTGTGGGCGGTGCTTTCCACTCTCCGTTAATGGCACCCGCAAAAGAAGAATTACAGGCAGCCATTGATACGGCTACTTTCAATACACCTTCCTGCCCCGTTTATCAAAACGTAGTGGCTGTTGCAGTAACAGACCCGGTGCAGATCAAACAAAACCTGATTGATCAGTTAACCGGTGCGGTGAAATGGTCGCAATCTGTGCAGGCTATGATAGCCGACGGTGCTACCGAATTCACTGAAGTTGGTCCTGGTAAAGTATTACAAGGCCTGGTGCAGAAGATCAATAAGGAAGCCGTTGTGAATGGCATCAATTAATTTTTTCAGATAATAATTTTAAGGGGAGATATAAGCGAATAACTACGCTTGTATCTCCCCTTAAAATTATTATCTGAAAAAAATTACATCTCCAGTGCCATTTCGTACTGTGATATATAGTGTTCGAATCCCGCCTGTTTCAGGAAGGTCCCTATCTCCGGAAAATTCTCATCAATATTAATAATGCTCATTTGCCCATCCAGCTCGGTGGATACATGTTGCAATAAAGCATTGCCTACGCCTCTTCTGCGGAAGTCAGGATGTACAGCTATACTTCTTATTCTGCGGGTATCTCTGTGTACACTGATGAAGCCCGCTAGCTGACCGTTTATCATTGCTTCCCAGGTACCGGTGAAGGACGTTTCCCGCTGAATACTTTTAGTAGTATTAGACCAGGTAGGCGCCATATCCAGAAAGGTAGATAATATGCTCCAGTCGGGCGCTGTATTTTCTTTTATGGAGATGTCTGCCGCGATTTTACCTGTATTTACATGACCTTTGAAGGAGTGAATAATGCGTGTTTTATGGAAGCCACTGTTTGTATAGGCTTTGACAGCCGGCAGGTTAGTGCTGATTACTTCCAGGATAATCTTTTTAATACCCTGTTGTTGATAAACAGGGATAAACTGATCGTACATTTTTTGAATAAGGTGTTGACCACGATAAGCTGGTACAACGCCCGTACCGCCATTGTATAGTACAGTAGGCTTTTCATTGTTGTCTGGTGCGTGCAGGATAAAAGCGCCTAATATGTCGCCGGTGAAAGCACCGATAGAAAAATCGCGCTGGAGGTTTTCGCCTTTCATCTTTTGCTCCAGTATCGTGGTGGTCAGGTGCATGGGCACAATGTAATCGCTGAAAGCTGCATTAAAAGTGTTGCAGATATTCTCTGTAGATACGTTGTGAAGTGTGCGGAAATCGTTGAGAAAAATCATAGTGGAATGGTATGTCACCAATATTAATAATGATTGATGACATACCCGCCGGGATTTATATGAGCGGAAAAATTATTGCAATTCCATGCTTACATTAATCCATTCCGGATCAAATTTATCCGTATATTTTTTGTAGAAATTAATGGCTGGCGTATTCCATTCCAGTACCTGGAATACGATGCCGCTGAATTTCTTTTCCTGTGCTTCAATAATCAGCTGATCAAAGAGCAGCTTGCCGGCACCTTTACCACGCCAGTTTTCCGTTATAATGATATCTTCCAGGTACATACGGCAACCTTTCCAGGTAGAGTAGCGGATATAGTACAATGCAAAACCTATGATCACCTCTTTGCCATTTATCTGCGCAATAGCATTGAATGCTTTCCAAACAGGATTAGCACCAAATCCGGCCTCTTCAAAATGCGACAGGCTTACTGTTACTTCGGGTAATGCTTTTTCATATGCAGCCAGTTCACGGATAAGCTCCAGTAAACGCGGACAATCTTCTTTTCGTGCAACCCTTAACGTTATATCCTCCATATGCGTAAGTATTAATCCGGTGAATCGGCAATTTGTTTTAATAATTTGGGCCACCAGTCTATTTTACCCCAACGTTTGCCAAAACATACAATCACGGCCTGTTTGCGGGGACAAATATAAATCAGCTGTTCTTTTACACCTAATGCAAAATAATCAAAATTGTGCGTATCTGTTTTGTAGCCCCACCACAGGTATTTGTAGTATCCATGTGGACTACCGGCCAGGGCGTTAAAGCCACCCTCCATTTTGGTAAAGCCGGATTGGTGGCTGATTTTATTCAGTCCCGGTGCCTTGTATTGCGGAATGTAAGCGCCTGCAGGGGCCTGTATGCTATCAATGGCACCCTCTTCCTGCGCAATACCCCGTGGACGTCATGGATCTGGCAATTGAAAAGGAAGTGTTAATATCATTTTGTGTGCAGGCGTTTAAATAAGACTTAAACAGGATATGGTTATGTTGCATTACAATACAGGCAGTAGTGCATGCATAGTATATAGGTTAAGGAGCGGACAAAGATCGTAAGGTAAAATGAAAAACAATATTGTAATTTGTAGGATGATTGCTGGGAGATAGCATTAACCACTTTTGTACATGAAAGAAATACTCGTGCATTATTCGTCTTACAACTACTGGGCTAATCAGCAGTTGTTGAAGGTGTTGCTAAAACTAACTGATGAACAGCAGGACCGTGAGCTGGGAGGTAGTTTATCTTCGCTGCGCAAAACGGTGTACCATTTATGGCGCGAGGAAAGTCTTTGGCATCAACGGTTACAGCTGGTGGAGAAAGCCACAGATCCTACTAATGATTTCAGCGGCTCCTTTGCCACAGCTTGTGAACACTGGGTGCGACAATCGTTACAACTGCAGGAATGGGTGCAAAAGGCTACCCCTGTGAAATTGAATCACACTATTGCATATACACAGAAAAAAAGTGAACATCATAAAATAGCCGTGCACCAGGTGATCATGCATGCATGTAATCACGCTGCATTTTACCGCGGACAGTTGGTATATATGCTTCAACAGCTGGGGGTAAGTAAAATACCTGATACAGATTATAATCGTTTTAAACCGAAAAAATAGGCTGTTTTATGTTATTTTTACTGGATACTTTTTGCCTTAAAATTCCTTTATGACTGCCGCTTCTTTTTATGAAAAAGCCCCGAAACACCTGGTGGCTGTAGATTGTATCATCTTTGGTTTTGATGAGGGTCGTTTGAAACTATTGGTAATTCAGCGTAAAGTAGCGCCAATGGCGGGCGAGTGGTCGCTTGTGGGTGGTTTTGTACAGTCGGCCGAAAGTACAGATGAAGCAGCAGCCAGGGTACTGGAACTCACTACAGGTTTAGATAATATCTACATGAACCAGCTGCATTGTTATGGTGAGGTAGCGCGCGACTCCGGTGCGAGGGTAATATCCGTCACTTATTATGCGCTGATCCGCATCAAGGATCATGATCGTCCGCTGGCACGGGAGCATGGTGCACACTGGTTGGAACTGCATGAAATTCCGGCGCTGATTTTCGATCATACAAAGATGATTGAAGATGCGATGGCCGCACTCCGCAATAATGCACAGTTTCATCCTATAGGGTTTGAATTATTGCCGGAGAAGTTCACCCTTTCTCAACTAAGATGTCTCTACGAAGAAATTTACCAGAAAACACTGGACAAGCGCAACTTCCGCAAAAAAATATTGTCGCTGGATGTGATGGAGAAGCTGGAGGAAAAAGACAAAACTTCTTCCAAAAAAGGAGCGCACCTCTATCGCTTTGATCCGAAGAAGTATGACGCACTGAAACATAAAGGCCTGGTATTCGAAATCTAGGGTTTAATGAGCGCTGTATCTATTCCCATTTTCTTTAATCCTTTGTCACCGGCTTCGGTGATGTAGTAATGTTTTTCGCTGCTGAGATCCCTGGCAATCCATCCTTTCTCTATAAAATTGTCTAACAGCAATGAGCCCAGTTTGCCGCCGAGATGGTTGTAGCAAAGCTTTGCGGGTATTTTATCATTTTTTTCTGCAGGCATATACAAAGAATTAACAATTGATTTCTTTAAAATTAGGGAATTGATGTCAGTAAAAAAATGAATAAAATGGTTAGCGGCCTTTCCCGCAATTATGATTATTTTACATACAGTTGATTCCAACCATTCCATATCCAAGATGGGTAGGCCTTTTTTGCCTGCTTTTCATTTGTGGGGCCCTGCCTGCCCAAAATAATGATATTAAGGCAATTAAGAATACCTTGTCATCTCTGCGGGACAGCACGCAATATGTAGATGCGCTGAACAAACTTTCGGGATTGTACCAGCCCACTCAGCTGGATAGTTGCGGATTGTATGCCAGAAACGCAAAGGATATGGCTACCCGTATCCATTATAACAAAGGCCTCGCTATAGCATTACGGAACCTGGGCAGTTATTATGCATTCAGACCGCATAAATATCTCTCTTTTCTTTTCTATGATAATGCCTTAACGGAAAGCCGCGCTGCAGGCGATTCCATCAGTGTAGCCGCGCTGTTGATGAACATTGGGATTTATTATCAATTCCAGGGAGCACATACTACTGCACAAAACTACCTGAACAAGGCGCTCCAATTAGCCTGGCAATTGCATAACGATTCTCTGCGGGCAGTGATTTTAGCCAATTACTATGTGATGAATTCAGCAGATACAGCGATGCTTCCTTTGGCTCAAAAGGCATTGCAACAATCGGCTGTATTGGCCGCCAGGTACCACGATAAGCGGGAAATGTTATATACGCAATTATTCCTGGCACATGAAGCATTGCGTGCAGGAAAAGTAAAAGACGCAGAAGACCGTTTGAAAAAAGTAATATTCACAGCAGATAGTACCGGGTTGAATTATCTGGCTATGTACGCCTGTATGCAATTGGCAGGATATATGGTTTGGCAGCAGCAGGCGGATTCATTATTATATCATTGTAAATCCATGGAGTACGCGGTAGCAGGTAGTTACACCGGACTGATGCTGCCTGTAACAACAAAACTATATACCTATTATCACCAACGGGGAGATAGCGCGCATGCGGCGCGGTATAGCCGTCTTGCACTCCAGGTGATGCAACAGCAGCAGGAGGATATGCAGGAAGGGGAGGCCGATTACCTGGCTTATTCATTGGGCGATCAATTCATAGATTCATTGCAGCTGCAACATATTTCACAAACAAAGCGCTTATTGAATAGTGAAAAAGCGAATCATTTCTGGTATTATCAGTTGATCATTATAACCGTCATCGCCCTGCTGTTGCTGGTATTGCTCCTGTATTTTATCCGGGCCTACGGTATTTCCCGGCGTAACGCAGCGCAGTTGGCATTGATACAGGAAGAGATCAGGATAAAAAATGAAGCATTACAAGCCAATGATGATTTTAAGAATAAGTTGATTTCAATGATTGCACATGATTTCAGAACACCTCTTTATAACATTGTTAATATTACCGGCTTTGTAGATGAAGAAACGCTTACGGTAACCGATGCGGCTGAAATGATCCTGGAAGTAGAACAAACAGCGGCTACAACTTTGTTGGTATTTGATGAGATATTGAGATGGATGCATACCCAGTTATCCGGATTTGTATATCATCCCAAATCATTTGTACTGGCGGATATGATCGCTGTTATGCAACAGAGTTTGCAGCATTTGCTGGCAGAAAAAAAGTTGCAGCTGGTACTGGATATTCCACCAGGTACGATGGTGTTAGCTGATTTTGAAATGCTGCAATTTATTCATCGTAATTTTTTGCACAATGGCATTAAATTCTCTCCGGAAAATGGAGTTATAACGGTGAAGGTTATACGCAAAAATGGATGGATCGAAGTATATTTTATTGATGAAGGGCCTGGTATTAATGAGGTAATATTATCGCGGCTATTCTCCTACAGTAGCGCTGTTCATGAGCGGGAACATTCCGGTAAAGACGCTGGCCTGGCTTTGATCATCTGCAAGGATTTTATTGATAAAATGAACGGAGAGACAGGCGCCTGCAATAATGCAGATAAAGGAAGTACTTTCTTTTACCGTTTGCCGGAAGTCCGGAAACCAACGGATGTACACTAATGATAAAGACGTTTAGTCATATACGTTATAAGCATATAACAACTGCTTTTTGTGCAGTCGTTATGTTTTTGTGCCTGGCGGAAAAAGGAATGGCGCAAAGTCCGCAATTACCTGAACTGCAGCAGGAGCTGACGCAGCAACATGACAGTACCCGCTATGCAGATGTGATGGGAAAGATGGGAGCACTGTATTTGATGATTAACATTGATAGTAGTTTTTGGTATGCGATAAAAGAAGAAGAGCTGGCCGCCCGTTTACAATATAAAGCGGGCATGGCTGATGCCTATGACGTTATGAGTTTTTGCTACGCACTGAAAACTGATTTCAGTATCGCTAATGTCTATGCCTATAAAGCATTGCAGCTGCATAAGGCGTTATCTGATTCTGCGCGCATCAGCAAAACGTTGAGTAATATTTACCTGTACTACCGTAACCTGGGCCGGCCGGTAGAAGCCAATAATTATTTTAATGAAGCATTCTATATGGCTGCCCGATTGCCGCCATCACAGGATTCTATGTACAGCATATTGCTGGTGAATTATGCCATGCGTTTTTATAAAGACAGCATTCACCGGGATTCTGTGCAATGGGCGCTGAAAAAGGCCCGGCACATTAGTGAAAAATATCCCCGCAGCAGGCTGATATTTTATATAGATGCTTATGCAGCAGATGAGCTGGCAAAACACGGACATGGAAAAGAAGCGGAAGCTAAAATTAATATGCTGGCAGATAATGCGCTTAAAAGAGGGTTGCCCTATGTAGCAATGGATATGTATAACCGGTTGGAAGCCTATCTGCAGCAAGGATATTTTATAGACTCTACCCGCTACAGAGCATTGTCTTATGAACTGGCCAAAAAGGCTGGTTGCATTGAATTAAATCTTTCCACATTGGCAGGATTATATGATTATTACAGTCAAAAAAAGGACCTTTCAAAAATAAGTTACTACAGTAACGAAATTATGCGACTGGCTGCGCAGAGCCGCTACCAACAGGGGTCAGGGCCTATCAACTATATCAATTATTTTCTGAAGGAACGTGCGTTGCAGCAAATAACGCAGCGAAATTTTGATCAGCAGCAGAAACTGGAAAAAGAAAGGGTGATCAGAAGGCATAACAAGTTTATAATGGCCGGTATATTTACCATTGTTATATTATTAATTGCGTTAGTCTTCAGCCGTTACAGGCAGTACATTACCTCACAACAACAGGAAGCGTTGTTGTCAAAAAAATACAAAGACATCTCTCTGAAAAATGTTACACTACGGGCAAATGATGAATTTAAAAATAAGCTGATCGCTATTATAGCCAATGATTTCAGGGCGCCTCTTCAATATATTGTTGAAGTAGCGGTGCATTTAAAAAATAATGAGATGGATCAGGCTGTTGTGGCGGGTTTACTGAAAGAAATAGCAGGTGCTTCCGGTAGAACACTGACTGTCTTTGATAATATTTTAAAATGGATACGGCTGCAGTTATCAGGTTTTGTGTACCGTCCTGCACCCTGTCAGCTGCAAAACGCTATGCAGACGGCTTTACAGCCATTACAGCCGGTAATAGTGCAAAAGAAGCTGGAAGTAGTGAATAAGATACCACCTGATGTAGAAGTGTCCGCAGATGTGGAAATGTTGCGTTTAGTGAACCTTCAGTTATTGCAGGTAGCGGTAAATTATGCAGTGGGAAGTAGTTTGCTGGCCATTATTTCCTGGAAAGAAAATACAACCGTATATGTACAGGTCATAGCGGATACAGGAGGAGAAGTATCGGCCATTGTAAAATCATTATCAGACTGGCAGCAGGACATGTATGCCCTGGGATATGCTATCGCCAGGGATTTTATTGATAAAATGAACGGAGAGATAAGTGTGGGGGAGAGTGAAGGGAGATATCTTACGTTGACGTATACACTAAAAGTAATTAGCTCTTAGCCCTTAGCTTTTAGTGCTTCAGAAGTATATCGTTTTCCGAAGCACTAAAAGCTAACTGCTAAAAGCTATTTGTTATTTACCTACTTTATCCCCATCATAAGCCCACCTGATATAGTTGGCGCCCCAGGTAAAGCCGCCACCAAAGGCTGCCATCATGATGTTGTCGCCTTTTTTCAGGTGCTTTTCATAATCCCACAGGCATAAAGGAATAGTACCCGCAGTGGTATTACCATAGCGGTGAATATTCATCATTACTTTTTCATCTGGTACATTGATATATTGGGAAGTAGCAGCGATAATACGTTTGTTTGCCTGGTGAGGTACCAGCCATGCAATATCTTCAGCAGTCAGGTTATTACGTTCCATGACACCTTTAGCAGCTTCCGTCATATTGGCTACTGCATATTTGAACACCATTTTACCTTCCTGGTATACATAGTGTTCTCGGTTGTTTACTGTATCAATGCTGGCAGGTTTAACAGAGCCACCGGCTTTCATGTGCAGGTATTCGCGGCCATGACCATCGCTTTTCAGGATGCTGTCAATCAAACCGTATCCTTCTGTGTCAGCCTCCAGTAATACACCGCCGGCACCGTCGCCAAAGATGATGCAGGTAGTTCTGTCGGTATAATCAATAATAGAACTCATTTTGTCGGCGCCGATGACCATTACTTTTTTGTAACGACCACTTTCAATGAAGCGGGCACCTGTTTCCAGTGCATACAAAAAGCCTGAGCAGGCAGCACTGATATCAAAGCCAAAAGCGTTTTTAGCGCCAATTTTATCGGTTACAACATTGGCTGTTGCCGGGAAAGTCATGTCCGGGGTAACAGTGGCAACTATCAACAGATCAATTTCTTCCGGGGAGATACCTCTTTTTTTGCAGATCTCCAGGGCTACCGGCACACACAAATCAGATGTACCTTTGCCTTCTCCTTTCAAAATTCTTCTCTCAGAAATGCCTGTCCGGGTTAATATCCAGTCGTTTGTTGTATCTACTAATTTCTCTAATTCCTGGTTGGTTAGCACGTAATCGGGAACATACCCACCCACCGCTGTAATAGCGGCCGTTATTTTATTCATATAAACTAAATATGTGTTTAAAACGAGGCGTAAAAATACGATATAAACGAATATTTCCTAAAAAAGTCGCATTTGACAAATATTAAGAATTGTCAATCCGTTAAAAGTTAGCATCTTTGCCCGGATTTACCCGAAATACATTTTATTCATTTTCCGTAAGTTTACTTAAATTACCGAACCTTTACCTTGTATGATCGCTTATCTGAATGGAAAATTGGCCTATAAATCACCCGCTCTTGTTCATATCGATGTGAATGGAGTTGGATATGAGGTGCAGATCAGCCTTAATACCTATTCCCGTATACAGCATATGGAGAATTGTAAGCTGTTAACCTTTCTTCAGATTAAAGAGGACGCACATACTTTATATGGTTTTTTTGAAGAGGCAGAAAGAAGTCTTTTCCTTTTGTTGATCAGTGTATCAGGTGTGGGAGCCAGTACTGCACGTATGATGTTATCATCTTTGCAACCGGAAGATGTACAGCGTGCTATCCTGATGGAAAATGAAAAGATGCTCGAAGGCGTGAAAGGTATCGGGGCAAAAACAGCCAAACGTATTATTCTTGAACTGAAAGACAAATTAGCAAAGCATAAGGATACCGGAACACATTTATCTGCCGTGACAAACAATACAATTCACGAAGATGCGTTAAATGCTCTGGTAACTCTTGGCATAGCCCGGAATATGGCAGAATCGGCGATCCAGAGAGTTATGAAAAATGAACCACTATTGCAAAACTTGGAAGAGCTGATAAAAAAGGCCCTGAAGAGTTTATAATTAAATGAAATCCTCTATAAAAACCTATTTTTCTTGGCAAGAAAAACATTCTATGGTGCTTTTGCAGTTTTAGCAATTGTGTCCTTTATCATTGTTGATACTGCCGCTAGGGATCGTTCTGGGAATCTGAAATTATCGAAAAAGAAGAGTTGGGAGCCGGATACCACCATTACAGGTCAAACCAAAATCGATACTACCGGGAAAAAAGATACCTTGAAATACCCCCTTCAGGACAGACGCGGCCCCAATATCACGGATCCTGCGTCCAGGAATGCTATTGACCTTAAGGACCCCGCTAATATCAACAAAACGGTAGAATACGATCCGGTTACCAAACAATATACCGTTACCGAAAAAATCGGTAGCCAGTATTATCGTAACCCTACCTACATGAACTTCGACGAGTTCTATAAACTACAAACCAAACAGAGTGAACAGGATTACTGGCAAAAAAGAGCCAGCGCCCTAGGTAACCTGAACCAACGTAGTAACGGACCCGCATTATATAATGGTAACAACCTCTTTGACCGCATCTTTGGTGGCAGTAAAGTAGACATACGTCCACAAGGTAGCCTGGACCTCACTTTCGGTTACCAGGGACAAAATATCAAAAATCCCGTGCTGGTAGAGCAGGCGCGTAAGAACGGCGGATTTAATTTTGATATGGGCATCAACATGAATGTGGTAGGTAAAATTGGCGATAAGCTAAAACTTATCACCAACTATAACACCCAATCTCAATTCGATTTTGAAAACCAGGTAAAACTGGAATATACCGGCTACAACGACGAAATTATCAAGAAGATCGAAGCAGGTAACGTAAGCTTCCCGTTGCGCAGCTCTCTTATTTCAGGTATTCAATCACTCTTCGGGGTAAAAACACAATTACAGTTTGGTCGCTTAACAGTAACCAGCGTACTTTCTAATCAGAAGTCGCAGAAGCAGAACCTCATGTTAAAAGGAGGTACCCAGGTACAGGATTATAATATCCGTGCCGATGAATACGAAGATAACCGTCACTTCCTGCTGGCACAGTATTTCAGGAATCAGTTCAATGATGCCATGTCTAACCTGCCGGTAATAAAATCCCTGGTGAATATTACCCGCATGGAAGTTTGGGTTACAAACAAAACAGGAGCCACTACGCAAACCCGCGATATCGTGGGGCTGATGGACCTGGCAGAACATGAACCCTATAACACTACCAGTATACATGTAACATCCAGTTCCAAGTTGCCGGACAGGGCGACCAATGACCTCTATACAAACCTTATCCGTGACCCGGCCAGTCGTAACACTGGGACAGTAGTTAGCCGATTGCTGGGATTAGGTCTGCAACCGGTATCTGAATTTGAAAAAATATTTGCCAGAAAACTGGACTCCACAGAATATACTTATAATAAACAACTGGGCTACATCTCCCTGATTCAACAACTGCAACCAGATGAAGTATTGGCGGTTGCCTATCAATACACCTATAATGGAAGGGTGTACCAGGTAGGGGAATTTTCGCAGGATGTACCACCGGATCAAAATAACAGCGCCAATCAGCCTATTCTGTTCCTGAAATTGCTGAAAGCTACTTCCGCACGTCCCACGCTGCCGATTTGGAAACTGATGATGAAAAATATTTACGCCACCGGCGGCTTCCAGGTAAATAAGGAAGATTTCCGGATGGATGTATACTATAAAGATCCGGGTGCTGAAGGCAGGCCCCCCAGCGATAAACGGTATATCCCTGATGCCAAGGGAGATTTTGCCGGCGCACCTATCATTACTATCCTTAACCTGGATCGGCTCAACAATCAACTGGATCCACAGCCCGATGGAGTGTTTGACTACGTAGAAGGCTATACGATAAATTCACTCACAGGAAAGATTATGTTCCCTGTGCTGGAACCCTTTGCAGGCGGACTTAAAAAGGCCTTCGGTGGAGATGCCAGCCTGGAAAAACAATACCTCTACAATGTGTTGTATGACTCCATCAAAGTAGTGGCCCAACAATTCCCGCAACTAAACCGCTACGTGATACGTGGTTCCTATAAATCAGCTAACTCCTCCGAAATCAGTCTGGGTGGCGGTATTACCATTCCGCAAGGCTCTGTAACAGTAACGGCAGGCGGGCAGCAGCTGCGTGAAAACGTGGATTTTATCATTGACTATAACTTGGGTAAGCTCAAAATCATTAACAGCGGCGTATTGAATTCCGGTGTACCTATCAATGTACAGTTTGAAAACAATGCTTTGTTTGGTCAACAGGTACGTAACTATTTTGGTACGCGACTGGATTACATCGTTAATGATAAATTAAGTTTGGGAGGTACCGTTGTGCGCATGAGCGAAAGACCTTATTATCAGAAGGTGAACTACGGCGAAGACCCTATCAAAAACACCATGGTAGGTCTGGATGCAAACTATGCCTCAGAATGGAAAGGACTCTCCAGGTTCCTGGATAAGTTGCCTAACTATACTTCTACTTCTCCTTCTCACATTTTATTCACTGGTGAAGTAGCCCGGTTATTCCCTGGCCACAGTAAACTGATTAATGAACCCGGCAGCAAGCAGGGTACGGCATATATAGATGATTTTGAAGGTGTGAAAAGCGGGTACGACCTGAAGTTCCCGGCTACCAGCTGGGCGTTGGCATCTACTCCCAAAGGAGCCAGAGATGCCAGTGGAAGGGTGCTTTTTCCGGAAGCAGAGCTTAACAACGTCCTGGAGTATGGTAAAAACAGGGCTAAACTGGCCTGGTATATTATTGAACCTACGCTGCAAATACCTAAGTCGCCCAACCTGCCACCAGGTATCTCTGCTGATGATCAGTCGGATCCGCGCGTAAGGCTGGTATATCAGAAAGAAGTTTTTAAGAACAGATCTACCGACTTTGGACAGAGCCAGCTGAGTACACTTGATTTGGCTTATTATCCTACAGAAAGAGGTCCGTATAACTTTACCAACAGCCCCCTGGCGATGGACCGGAATGGCCGTTTAGCCAGACCGCAGGGCAAATGGGGCGGTATCATGCGTGCCATTGATAACAGTGATTTTGAAACAGCTAATATAGAATACATCGAATTCTGGATACAGGATCCTTTTATCAAACAGCCTACCAGCAGCGGTGGATCATTGTACTTTAACCTTGGAAACGTATCGGAAGATATTCTCAAAGACTCTAAGAAGTTTTTTGAAAATGGTATGCCCGATCCCAACCAGGACCCTAACAAGATCGACTCCTCCAAATGGGGCCGTGTACCTAAGTTTCAGCAGCAGATTACCCAGGCGTTTGACAACGATCCTAACATCCGCAGCTACCAGGACGTTGGTTACGATGGTTTGAAATCAAAAGATGAGGCGGCTTTCTTCAAAGGCTATATGGATACGCTGAACATGTTCTTTGGTGGAACACCCGTAATGGCACAGGCGATTAAAGATCCGTCGAACGATGATTACAAACATTATCGCAGTGCGGATTATGATGCTGCCCGTACCAATATCCTGGGCCGTTACAAAAACTATAGCAACCCTGAAGGTAACTCCCCGGTATCTGATCCTAATTCCCAGTTCTCTACAGCTGCCACCAATATTCCGGAGTCTGAAGATCTGAACAGGGATGGTACCATGAATGAAACGGAAGAGTATTTCCAATACCGGGTGGATCTGAAACCTAACATGGCCGTGGGATCTAACTTTATTGTGGATAAGATAGATGCGGCAGTAGATTTACCGAACGGACAAAAAACAACAGAAACATGGTACCAGTTTAAGGTGCCTTTGAACCAGTATAACAATAAGATAGGCAACATACCGGATTTTAAATCCATTCGTTTCATGCGTATGTTCCTCACTAACTTCAATGACTCAGTGGTGGTGCGTTTCGCGAAGCTGGAACTGGTGCGCAACCAATGGCGCCGTTATATGTATGAGCTGAAACCGGGTGATCCTATTCCATTGGACCAGTCAACGGCCTTTAATTCTTCCGCTGTAAATATTGAAGAAAACTCTTCCCGTACACCTATTCCGTATGTGTTACCTCCGGGAGTAGTAAGACAGAATACTATCAGCACCAATAATACTACCCTGCAATTGAATGAGCAATCATTGTCTATACAGGTTTGTAACCTCAAGGACGGTGAAACACGAGCACTCTACAAAACATTAAACATGGATATGCGTCAGTATAAAAAACTGCAGATGTATATCCATGCGGAAGCATCTGGATCTGCCACTGCATTGAAAGATGGACAGATACAGGCAGTAATTCGTATTGGTAGCGACTTTGTTAGTAACTACTATGAATATCGCATTCCATTGAAAGTAACTGACTGGAATGGCCCTAAAACTGCCGCGGATATCTGGCCGGATCGTAATAATCTGGATCTGGTGATGTCACAATTGAGTGCGCTGAAACAGAAACGTAATATGTGCGATTCCTGTACCCCGTTGTTACCTTACCCGGCAGTACCGGTTGCAGATGCATATGGTAATTTTATGTCGGTGGTTGGTAACCCAAGTTTGGGAGATGCACGTACCATGATGATAGGCATACTCAATCCTAAAGATGATGGGCAACCGCGTTGTGCGGAAGTATGGCTGGATGAATTGCGCCTCGCCGACTTTGATGAAAAAGGTGGCTATGCTGCATTGGGTAGAGTAGATGTACAGCTATCAGATCTGGGTACTATTTCCGTTTCGGGTAATATGCACACAGCCGGTTTCGGTAATATTGATCAGCGGGTGAATGAGCGCTTCAGGGATAACTTCCTGCAATATGATGCAGCAGCTAACCTGGATCTGGGTAAGCTATTACCTAAAAAAGCAGGTATCTCTATTCCGGTATATGCAGGTTATTCACAATCTGCCAGCAATCCGCAATATGATCCTTATGATCTGGATATTAAGTTGAAAGATAAGATTGCCCTGGCCAGAAACCGCCAGGAAAGAGATTCTATCAAGAAAGATGCGCAGGACTTCACTTCCATTAAAAGTCTGAACTTTACGAACGTCCGAAAACTTAATCTGGGTGGGGGCGGAAAGCACCATTTGTGGGATATTGAGAATTTTGACATCAGTTACTCCTTCTCTCAGATCCTCCGGCATAACCCACTGATAAAAAATGATCAGCTTACCAAACACCGTGGGGGCATGGGCTATAACTATGCCGGGCAACCGCATTACCTGGAGCCATTTAAAAAACTGATCAAAAGCAAAACGCATTGGCTGGACCTGATACGTGATTTCAACATCAACTATGTTCCATCTATCCTTAGCTTCCGGGCAGATATTTCCAGGCAGTTTGGGGCTACCCGTATCCGGAATGTAGGAGGTGATGTCAAATACCAGCTACCGGAAACGTACAATAAATACTTTACGTTTGACCGCTACTATACATTAAAATGGGACTTTACCAGGAGTATCAACTTTGAATTTAATGCGGTTAACAATGCCCGCATTGATGAACCGAATGGTCGTATAGATAATTCTGCCAAGAAGGATACAGTGCGCCACAACTTCTTCAAAGGAGGACGTAGCACCAACTATATGCATAACGCCAATTTCACGTATACACTACCTATGGCTAAATTCCCGGCATTAAGCTGGACCAATATTGCCTTTGGTTACAGCACGGAATACCGGTGGACAGGTGCATCTCAATTGGCTATATACCTCGGTAATGCGATTGAGAACTCACAACAAAAAACACTGACAGCAGAATTCAAGTTTACAGAGCTATATAATAAATCAAAATATCTGCGAAAGATAAATACGCGCAAACCGCAGAACAATAATAATTCGCAGAATAATAACAATAATAATAACGCTAATAAAACAGCTGCTGCTAATCAGGCGCAACAAAACCAGGCCGCAGCAGATGAAATATCACCGTGGGTGAAAGGGATACTGAAGCCGCTCATGATGTTGAAACGTGTTGGTTTTAACTATAATGAAAATGCAGGTACCCGTTTGCCGGGATATATAGACAGTACCAAGATTTTGGGTATGAACTGGGCTTCTATGGCTCCGGGGCTGCCTTTTGTATTTGGCTATCAGCCCGATAGGAAGTGGTTGGATAATTTTGCCAAAAAAGGCCTGATTACACCAGATACGCTTTTTAACGTACAGGCGCAACAGCAGTTCACGCAAAGATGGGATGCACAAGCCCAGCTGGAGCCGTTTAATGATCTGCGTATAGATTTGAACATGACCAAGTCGTTTACCAAAACACATACGGAATTGTTTAAAAATCTGACGGATCCATCGGATTTCCAGCACCTGAGTCCATATGATGCCGGGGGCTTTGAAATTACTTATATCGCTATCAAAACAATGTTTGGACAGATTAATACCAAAGACGGTATTTCTCAGACCTTCCGCAATTTTGAAGCATATCGTAATACCATTTCTCAAAGACTGGGAACCGCCAACCCATACAATAATCAGCCAGGCGTTCCTGTTAATGATCCTAAAGATCCTGCGTATCGTTACGGTTATACCCGATATGCACAGGACGTGCTGATACCTGCCTTCCTGGCGGCTTACACGGGTAAGAGTCCGGATAAGATAGGATTGTTGAAAGAAGGAAATGGTAATGTAAGAAGTAATCCTTTCAGTAATTTCATCCCGAAACCTAACTGGCGCCTTACTTACAACGGATTAACCAAACTGGAGCCGTTCCACTCTTTCCTGACGAATTTTACCATTACACATGCATATACCGGTACATTGAGCATGAACTCTTATAATACATCTATGTATTTTGAAGATCCGCGCCTGACAGGTTTCCCGGCATTCAGAGATACAGTATCCGGTAATTATTTCCCTTATTTCCTGGTGCCTAACCTCACCCTCACAGAGTCGTTTTCACCACTGCTGGGGGTGGATCTGACATTTGTCAATAGTTTTAATGCACGGGTAGAATTCAGGAAAAGCCGTTCACTTAGTTTGAGCCTTATTGATTACCAGCTGACAGAATTACGTTCCAGCGAAATCATTATAGGCGCGGGCTATCGGGTAAGAGGTATTCAGCTGCCTTTTGCACTCAATAAAAACGGCAACAAAAAACTACAGAATGATATGAACTTCCGGCTGGACCTGAGCTTCCGGGATGATAAAACGGCCAATAACCGACTGGATGCAGACCTGGTTATTCCTACCAGTGGGCAAAAAGTAGTGGGCATTGCGCCGTCCATTGACTATGTTGTTAATAACCGCCTCAACCTCCGGTTCTTCTATGACCGAAGGCAGACGATACCGGTCATCTCCACAGCGTATCCTATTACGAGTACGCGGGGAGGTATTACTTTCCGATTTGTATTATCACAATAAACAATATGAATCCCGGAGTTATCCGGGATTTTTTTTGCGCAGGATAATTTCAACTCCTTACCTTTGCGCCGATAAAAGTGGTTGTGTGAAATATTTTCTTATCATATGCATCTTCATAGGTCTTTTGCTGCAGAATTTCAGCAGGAGCCTGATTGTTATGCAGTTTCGCGCCAACCAATCATACATTGCACAAGTGCTTTGCGAAAACAAAAACAAGCCTGAAATGCACTGTAATGGGAGGTGTCACCTCAAAAAAGAACTGGATCGGGACGCGCAACAGGAAAAAAACAACAATACCAGCAAGGATAAATATGAGGTAATGTTTGTAGATGCCCTCCATATTTTCCACACTGCACCCCCTGCTGATCAAATTACTTTCACTGTTTTTTATAAAGATCCTAACCTGGATACTTTCGTATTCTCCATCTTCCATCCGCCACAGTCAATGGTTAGCTAAGTTTTATCCTTCTTATACTACCTGACTAACCCTGCCCGCACTGTGGGCAGCAAACCATTATGATACATGAAACAATGTTGTTTACTCATCATTGCGAGCATGGCTGTATGCAACAGTTATGCCCAGCAAATGCATGGGCGTGTGGCAGATGCCCAAACAAAAGAAGCCCTGCCAGGCGTTAATGTGAGATTATTACATGCAGCAAGCGGCTGTAATACCAATATACAGGGGAAATACGAATTATCTGCAACGGCAACAGATACTATAGAAATATCTTATATCGGTTATATAACAAAACAGATAGCTGTAAATGCAGCAGAGAAAACACGGGTAATCTATCTGCAACAAAAAGCTACCAATCTGAATGAAATAATTGTATCCTCCTCGCGTGATAAGCAGCGCCGCACAGAGGCGCCCATTGCTATTAGTACGATATCTCCACAAACTTTGCAGGATACCAAAGCCACTACACTGGACCAGGTGCTGAATAAGGTAAGTGGTGTGTACATGGTTGATCTGGGCAATGAGCAACATACTATGGCTATCCGGCAACCTATTGGTTATAAGAGCTTATTTCTTTACCTGGAAGATGGGATACCTATCCGTACCATCGGTGATTTTAACCATAATGCGCTGATAGAAATTAACATGGCCGCCCTGAAAAATATAGAAGTGATCCGGGGACCGGCGTCTTCTCTATATGGCAGCGAAGCAGTAGGCGGCGCGGTGAATTTTATCACTGCATCTCCTACCTTGGTACCTACCGCCAAAGTACAGCTGGAAGGCAGCAATTGGGGATATAAACGGGCTGATTTCAGTGTATCCAACACCGTTAAGAAAGTAGGTTTTGCAGTAAGTGGTTATTACGCCAACCAAAGTAATGGCTACATGGATCACAGCGATTTTCACAAACTGGCACTTACCGCCAAAATTGATTATCAGATCAACGAAAAAAATAAATGGACCAACGCTGCTACGCTGATCAACTATAAAACAGATCAAACCGGTGGCCTTGATAGTGCGCACTTCTTCGCTAAAGACTATCGCAATTTCCAGACATTCAGCTACCGGGAAGTAAAAGCACTGCGCGTACGCAGTACGCTGGACCATGAGTGGAACAGCAGTAACCACACTACTTTTACGGCATTTTTCCGGAATAATACCATCGGACAAAATCCTTTTTATGCCATTAAAGATATCAGGGGTACACAAAAAGCAAACGGACAAATTAACAGCGACGGATTTAATAGTTACGGCATTATTGTACAGCATAAAAAGCAGTTTAACTGGAAACAGGCGGCGCTGATAGCAGGTGTGAGCGCAGATTACAGCCCGGCTAGCTATCTTGCTAATTATATTGATATCACAAAAGATGCAGCTGGTTATTATGCCAGCTACCGGCAAACAGATTCTACTTTAACAGATTATCATGTAGGCTTGGTTAACAGTGCCGTATACACGCAATTTGAATTTTCTCCGCTGGAAAAAATAAGAGTGGTGGCGGCATTGCGCTACGACCGGATGGATTATAATTTTGATAATCATCTCACACCCTCTGCTTACACCGGTGCACCCAGTGAACGAAATAATTTTAATGCTTTCACACCTAAGCTGGGCCTTACTTACAACCTGGGTAATAACCGTGGTTTGTATGCCAATTACAGCGTAGGGTTTGCACCACCTAATATTTCAGAACTATATACCGGTGTAAAGGTTCCCGTGCTGAAATCGGCTACGTACCAGAATTATGAAGCCGGTGGCTGGTTTGGGTTTGATCATAACAATGGTTATGTAGATATGAGTATCTATGAAATGAAAGGAAGCAATGAAATTGTGAGTGTGAGAAATGCAGATGGTGTATATGAAAACCGCAATACCGGTGCAACCACGCATCGTGGTGTAGAATGGAATGCAAAGTATACACCATTGCGCAGCATTTTTGTCCGCACCAGTGGCACTTATGCAGAACATATCTTCAACGCTTATACGGATGGCAATAAAGTGTATAACAATAACCAGATGAATGGGGCGCCTAAATGGATCAGCAATACAGAGGTTACCTGGAAACCATTATGTTTAAAGGGTTTCAGGCTCGGAGCAGAGTGGCAGCACATTGGTAAATATTATATGGATGCTGCTAATACCTCGCTTTATAATGGCTACGATTTATTTAATGTGCGGGCTGGTTATGCGTTTAGAAGTGTTGAATGCTGGGTTAACTGCATGAATGCAGGCGATCAGTTGTATGCTACTACGGCGGAAAAATCGGCCTATGGTAAAACGTATCGTGTAGGGCCACGTCAGACTTTCAATTTTGGAGTGGCTTATACATTTACAGGTAAAAAATAACAGGATGAAGCAAGTTGTTATACTGATGATGATATTTACGTTAGGCTGCCACCGGAGCAATATACAGCCTGGTATGGAGATCGTACTATCACATGCAGGAAAGGATGCATCCTGTCCGTTTATTACAAAGGACGCCACAGATAATGTGGTGATCAGTTGGGTGGAAAAAGATACGGCTGCCACTACCGGAATGATGTATTACGCAGTATCTAACGATAACGGGCATACGTTTTCTGCACCGGTAAATATTCCTGTTACAGCGGGCGTATATCCACATGATGAAAACCTGCCTAAACTGTTGTTTAAGCCTGGTGGGGAAGTGATAGCGCTTTTTGGTGTAGAAGCAAATGATCCGCGTAATAAATATGCCGGTAAAGTGATGTATGCACAATCATTTGACAATGGCCGGTCCTGGCAGGATGCAGTGCCGTTGGTAACAGATACTGCCGGCTATGATCAGCGTTATTTTGATATGGCGCTGTTGCCCAATGGCGAGGCTGCAGCTATATGGCTCGACAACCGCAAGAATACCAACGCGGAAGGATCTACATTGTATTTTGCAGTAACAGCTGGTAAGTCAGGTTTTAAGCAGGCAATGCCCGTTGCAGGAACAGTGTGCCAGTGTTGTCGTACCAAAATGTATGTAGCTGCCAATGGTGATATCCACGTAGCCTACCGCGATATCATCAATGATTCTATCCGTGATATGGTACACCAGGTATCTGTTGATGGTGGCAAAACATTTTCCGCACCGGTGCGTATCAGTGCAGATAACTGGGTAGTGAATGGTTGTCCGCATACAGGACCTGCGCTTACAGCCAACAGCCAGGGATTACATTTTGCCTGGTTTACTATGGGGAGTGGACAGGGTGTTTTTTACTGCCGTTCAATAGATAACGGGCACACCTATACGCAGAAAGAGTTGCTGAGTAAGGTCCTCATGGCAAAACATCCGCAAATAGTAACCACAACCGGTGATCAGGTGATGATCGTATGGGATGAACCGGTAAAATGGAAACAGGACTTCAATAGCAGGATAGGCTTTCAGTATAAGGCAGCGGATGGTAAGACGATACAGGCTGGTATGCTCACCACTGATAGCAGCTATGCTAATTATCCGGTAATAGGTGCACTGAAAAGTAAAGAAACGCTGGTTGCTTATAAAAGAAGGACCGGTAATGTGGGAGCTGTGGTGTATCAGTTAGTGCAGCTGCCATAGTAGCTGGTCCTTACTGTCACTAATATTTTGGGGCATTTCATTGCTGTTATTACAACAATGAAATGCCCCAAAATTCATAATGTTGACAGGATTTAGTCTGTCTGTAAAATCTTTTTCAACTGTAACCGAAAGAATAACCTTTTTGTCCGGCCCAATCTTTACGCGATGCCCATCGGCCGTAGTTGCCCTTTCTGGATCTGTCGAAATAGAGGCGCCACTGATCTTTCCATGTTGGATAGTACAGGCGCAGCAAGTACATAGTTAGAAATGTAAGCATAGGGATATGGTTTCATATTTGGATAGTCGTTAGTCTGTTGGCATTGGTATAAATTTTTTGCACAGGAAGGGATACTAATGCAAGAAAGATATAAATGTTTCACAAAATATAAACTATCATCAAAAAATGAAATCACATCATCGTGTTAATTTTTATCTATATAATATGCGTTGGCTTGTTGTAAAGGTGTCAGCACCAGGTCATTAATACAAACATGCGGTGGAAGGGAGGTGCAATAGTATACAACGTCCGCTACATCCTGTGCACTCAGCGGAATAAAGCCTTTATAGAACTCTTTCGCCTTTGCCTCATCTCCTTTGAATCGCACCAGCGAAAACTCGGTTTCGGCAGCACCGGGATGGATGGCGGTTACCTTAATACGGTAAGGCAACAGATCAATGCGCATACCTTGCGAAATAGCATCCACAGCAGCTTTGGTGGCGCAATATACATTGCCTTTGGCGTATACATGTTTGGCAGCAGTAGAACCAATGTTAATAATATGCCCGGTTGTACGTGCACGCATCCATGGAATAACCATGCGTGATACATACAACAACCCTTTCACATTCGTATCTATCATAGCATCCCAGTCGGCGGTACTACCTTCGTCAATGGTGTTTAATCCGGCTGCTAGACCGGCATTGTTCACCAGTATATCAATATTTCTCCATTTCTCCGGAATAGCACCCAGCGCTGCTTTTACTTCTTCTTCCTTTCGTACATCAAAATTCAACGCCAGTACATTGATACCAAATTCCTGTGTTAACTGTGTCTGAAGTGCGTCCAGCCTGTCTTTGCGGCGACCGGTAATAATCACATCATAACCCTTACCGGCATACGTAGTTGCACATGCCTGGCCAAAACCGGCAGTTGCGCCGGTAATAAGAACAATACCCATGAGATGTAATTTTTCGTGCAATTTACTAAGGTTCACCGGATCAACGTCACGGTTCCTTTTTTCATGATCTCTTTACCGGTAAAATCGGTGCCCTGCAAGATCCATATGTAAGTGTCTACGGGCGCCGGCATACCTCTGTAGCTGCCATCCCAGCCGGTCCGGAAGTCGGTGGAAGAATAAATTTCCACCCCCCAGCGATTATAGATGCGGAAGAATTTATAATTAGTGATGCCCACCGGAATGAAACGGAAATGATCGTTCTGCCCATCACCGTTAGGCGTAAAAGCGTTGGGAATATACATTTCGGGGCCGGTATAATACTTTACACTAATGGTATCGTAACCAAAGCATCCCTGCTCATTGGATACACGCAAAATGAAAGAGATGTCCTTGTTATAATTGAGTACCGGGTGAGCAATAGTAGGGTCACTCAGCCCGTCGGCCGGTGTCCAGGAATAAATATCGCCGCCGCTGCCCTGCATTACCAATGGCTGTCCTCTGGCCAGTATGGTATCATTCCCCGCAAATGGATTTACTTCGTAGATGTGTATGTTTTTGGTTACTGTTTTTTCGCATTGTTTATCAGTGTGCAACGTCAGTGAAATCGTATAAATATCTCCTTTGGAAAAAGTGTAACTGAATGATCTGACAGCAGCAGGCGTAACGATAGTATCTACTGCACCCAAATCCCAGGCGCGACTGGTGATATTCCCATATTTGTAGGAAGAGAGATCCTCAAACTGAATAGGCTTGCCTTTACACAACCCATCGATGGTGAAATCTGCTTTTAATCCGGGATAATTATGTACCTCACCTTCTGTACTGTCCCGGCAAGCCAGCGTAGGATTCACTACCAGCTTCACCTTATAGATACCTGTGTCAGGATATTGATGCATGAACAATGTTTTATTACGCGTAAGGGTATCTGTGCCATCGCCAAAAGTCCAGTAGTAAGTAGAGGTAAAGCCGGAAGTGCTGTAGTTGGGAATAGCTACCTGCAGGCCCGGATCTTCTGAACAGTTATTTAATACAGATGGAAAACTTGCAACGATGTTGGTCGTACAATCAAATACAGTGAGCAGGATATCCTTGCTATGTGTACCCAGGAATTGTTTTGTAACACGGTCGTATTCATTTACACATACCGTCACCACATATTTTCCTGCTCTGCCTGGCGTACAGCTGATCAGGCCTTTGGATGATATTGCAATAGAAGGATTGCCTCCCATAGGATTATTGCCTGAATAAGGCGGGATATAGCGTACCGTCGCTGTATAGGGAGGTGGTGTAGTAGAATTGGTTTCATTGATGGCAGAACCGTCTGTAAGTGCGCTGCAAAGGTTATAAGTCAGGCTGTCTCCATCTTCATCATAAGCTGCATAATCCAGCGTAAAAGGTATTGCATTGCAAATGACGATAGCGGTATCCTTGTTGAAGTATGCACTGTTATTGCCAGGTCTGGATTCTATACCGGGAATAACAGTGAAAAAAGTGGAGCCTTCGTGTTCTGAATTATAAATATTGGTGAGCTTTTCGCCGCGGCAGCAGCGCTGTGACGACACATAATAACCACCCTGTATTGGTTCCAGCTCTATGACAGCGGTATAAAAAGCTACTTCAAGGTGTTGTGCCTGTGGCGCGAGGCAAGGGTTCTTCAGCGTATCTATGAGTGGACGTGTAGCTGATATATATAGATATACAGATGTTAAAATTTTTGTACCATTTGCAGTAAACACATTTGCGGAAACCGGGTTTTCAAATCTGTCGATACAACCTTGTCGGTCGCCACAGGTGAAGTCTGCGTCGCGATATAATTTCAGGGTGATGAGATAACGGTAGCGGGAGTTATCTCCATTCATACCTAATGTCTTATAATATATTTCGCCACCAATGATGTGGTATCCAGCTGCAAAGAGGTGTAACAAACAGCAGCTCAATACCAGTAGTATAGCTCTCTTCATGATGGGGGGTACTGCTCTCTGAATTTAACAAAAAAAGAGCACATCCGGTTCAATCGGAGTTACTTTATCTTATAAGCGTTACTGTTCCTTTGCGAAGAATTGTTTTGTTGTTGATATCTTTTCCTTGTACTACCCAAACATAGGCGCCCACTGCGGCAGGTTGTCCGTTTACCGTACCATCCCAACCTTTGAGATAGGCAGTGGTGGAGAACATCAGCTTTCCCCAGCGATCATATACGCGGAAGAATTCCATCTTTACAATGCCAACCGGCAGCGGCCGGAAAATATCGTTTAAACCATCTCCATTGGGAGAGAATGCATTAGGTATATAAATATCCGGCCCTTTGATGAAGCGCACGAAGATACCATCTTTGCCGCTGCAGCCTTCCTGCGTGTAGGCGGTAACGGTATAGGTAATATCGTGGTTATAAGTAGTGACAGGATTGCTGATATTGGGATTATTCAAACCATCCGGTGGCGCCCAGGTGTAACGTATACCGCCTGTGGCATTTAGCTGAAAAGGTTGATTCAGCATCACAATAGTATCATTGCCGGCAAACGCATGCACGGGTGGTACTACATTTACCAATACGCTGGCGGTGGCGGGTTTGGGGCATCCCAGTGTATCCGTTACCGTTACTGTAAAGGTAGTGGTGTCCGGAGGATGAGCTACGCTGATTGCCTGAGAAGCATTATCCACATAGTAGGCAGGCGACCAACGGTAATAGGCCCCGCCAGTAGCACGCAGTGTTACGGGGATGCCAAAGCAGATGGTAGTATCAGGTGCAGCTGTAGGCTTAGGCGGATCTACCACTTTTAAACTAACGGTATCGGCTGCACGACATCTGCCCAGGGCTACCTGTACTTCATAAGATTGTTTGGGTGGAGCAGGTATTACATCCGCACCTGCACTGGTGCTCACCACCTGGTTGCTGCCCAGATTTGTCCACCGGTAAGTATATTGACCATCTGCCACAGATGGCAAATGAATCGTATCACCGGTACATACGGTACTGTCAGGAATGGTATGTACATGGAGTGTATCTCTTACATCTACAAAAATGCTTTTATCATTTGTACAACCCTGTGTATCCTGAAAAGTAACCTTGTAGGTAGCGCTTTTCGGTGGAAATACAATTGGGTCCGGTGCATTGGGTTGTAATATGAAATAATTATTGGGTGTCCAGGTATAGTTACCGGGAAGGCTGCTACTGGCCCACATATGCAAACTGTCCTTTGCACACAACAAAGTATCTGAGGTGGCATTAAAAGGTGGCTTGTCATAAATTGTGATGTCATGCGGTATTGTTTGCTCGCAGCCTTTAATAGAACGGGCATAGAGCTTTACCGTATAATTACCGGGAACTTTATACTGGTAAGAAGGATTTTTAAGATTGGAAGTATCGCCGTTGCCAAAGTCCCACTTATAATAGACTATGCTGCCTGCATCTGAACGGGTAAGGTCTGTAAAATTTGTTGCGGCTTGCGTGCATAAGCCTACTGCTTTAAAGTCTGTTTTGAATACGGGGTACACATATACGATGGCAGTAGCACTATCGCCGCAGTTACTGTCTTTATCCACGTACAGTTTTACAGTATAGGTGCCTTCCTTGGTATAAGTATGCGGGAATGATGCAAGACTGTTGGTTGTTGTTGTTGTGCCATCTCCAAAGTCCCAGTAGTAGGGCTTACCAGGGGTACTGCTATTGCTGAAGGTAATGGTGAAGCCACTGCAATCAGCATATTTATCGGGCATAGATGCGTTTACCTGCTTTACACAGGTGGTTACGTTCACATGGAAATCTTTGCGTAGTGTTCCTATTTTCACCCCATTCCTGAATTCATTCACACATACTGTTACCACGTATTTACCTGCTGAAGGGGCAAGGCCGGATATGATCCCTGTTTTGGCGTCAATGGTCACATTGGGCCCCAGGGGCTGCTGACCGCTATAAGGAGACTGATAAGATACAAAGCTGTAAGGTGGATTCACAGCCGGTGGCGGAATACCACTCTGGTCGGTAGTACTGCCTCCTTTATACGCATCGCAAAATTCGTAGGTGAGCTGATCGCCATCAGGATCTGTTGCTGAAAAGTCGTAGGTGAATTTCTTTTCTGCACATACCAGGGTTGCTTCTTCTTTATTAAACACCGGGCTGGAATTAACTAATGCACCGCTGTTACTACCAGGTATTTCCGTGAAATAAGTGGCGCCTGTACCCAGATCATTTGGGCCGCCACCGGGAATATGCTCTGCAATAATATTCATCATGAACGGGTCACGGCAACAACTCTGAAAAGCAATCGTATAGCCTTCGGCGTTAACCGGTAAAGTAATGTCTGTTTCAAACAAACCAACCTGGAAACAAGCGGGAGGAGGATTTACAATACAAGGGTCAACCTGCGCGAGGGTTTTGATCTGAAAATTGCTGCGGTCAATCCTGTAACTGGCTATAAAACTATTGTCACTTTTATCAAAGGAGGCGAGATAAATAGTGGTGGGCATCTCTGCTATCCTTGCCCCACTTCCGCAAATACGGTATAGCTTCATAGATACCGTATACGTGATAAGGTTGCCTGTTCTGGATTTATATTTATAATACACTTGTCCGCCTATAATATGGCTGGCATGCGCCACCTGGGCACATATCATACATAAAAGGATGACAAGGATTTTTTTCAAAACAGTGGTTTAGAAGATTATAGTTGACAAAATGTTACAAAATCCTGCAGTATCACATTACTGGGGGCTACTATTTCCCACATCCCCATATGCCCCACGTTTTCAAAAATGTGTATACTGCTTATACGTGGTAAAGTTATTTGCGGCAACACGTTATCCAACGGCACTGCATTATCATCTTTCCCTATTATAAACAATACCGGTACGTTAATGCTTTTTAATACGGCTGTCCTGTCCGGACGATCCCGCATCGCTTCATAATAAGCCACCAGGGCCGGCAGTTGGCATTCCATGCCCATTTTTATGTACACATTTACCAGATCCGGATCACTGGCTTTGGCAACAGGACTAAACATGTTAGGTAATGTTTGCCTTAAAAATGTTTCTCCTCCGTATTCTTCCATTAATTTAATGGACTTGCGACGGCCTTCTTTTTTCTCTTCACTGTCTGCTTTTGCAGTGGAATGAAATAATCCAAGCCCCTTCAGCAGCTGCGGATATTTTTCTGCCAGTGCCAGTGCAATATAACCACCCATAGAGTGACCAATGATCACTGCTGTCTTAATATCTTCAGCTAACAGTATCGCATACACGTACTCCGCCATCGATTCAATTGTTAGCGGGGTAGAAAGTGGCGCAGCTGCGGTTCCTGGTAAATCCGGGATAATGACACGGTAATGCGCTTTTAGCCATGCTGTTTGTATCTCCCATAAACCGGCATTTTCTGAAAAACCGTGTATAAGTACTACCGGTGCACCTTCGCCTTCATCCAGCCAGGTGACGTTTCCGTTATTGATTGATTTCCGCATGTCTTAACCCGGGAATAAATCGTGAAATAAAAGCATGTACCAATAACAAGATACAAAATATTAATGCCCCTTTTGAAAGGAGATCGCCATTTCTTACGTAGAACGTAATTCCTGACCTGGGTGTTACATTTGCCTTAATAACAGCTTCCTTCCAATAAGGTTGCGGTTGAAAAATATTTCCTGCCGGGTCAATCACTGCAGAGATGCCTGTATTAGCGCAGCGGGCTACCCAGCGCCTGGTTTCAATGGCACGTATCCGGGCATATTGCAGGTGCTGCCGGTGTCCTTCCGTATTGCCCCACCAGCCGTCATTGGTGATAATGACCAGTAAGTCAGCGCCAGGCTTAATATGCGTACCAATGTAATCACTAAATACAGATTCGTAGCAGATAACCGGGAAGATGTTGGTACTGTCTGCCGGATTGGTAAACAACTCCACCCCGGGGGTGCGGCCATAGCTGCCGGAAATACCACCAAAATCAAGTGCCACGCTTTGCATGAACGACAGGTAGCGAACATAGGGCACCAGTTCTGCACCGGGCACCAGTTCGTATTTGTGGTAAACCTGGATGTTTTGTGAAGTATCTATCTGTACTGCACTGTTGTAGGCATCCCATCTGCTGCCATCGTTCAGCTGCCTTGCCGTTACAGGTATTTCGTCTGTACTGCGGTAATGCTTCAGTGTAGCCGCTCCGCTGATCAGTTTAGCTTTTGGGTATTTGCGGAGCATTGTTCTGATGGCAATTACTTCGGGTTGATAGTTCAATTCATTTTCCCATGCACCCTGCGGAAACAGTGCTGTTTCCGGCCAGATGATATAACGGGTATTGTTATCTGCTTTTTGTTCTGTGAGATGAATAAATTTTTCCAGTTGCTGTATAGCAGAGCCGCTGCTGAATTTTTCATCGTACGGATCAATATTAGGTTGAACAATCACCACCTCCGTTTTTCGGGCCGGATCATCCGGTGAAGGATAGATAAAGGAAGATAATATCATCGGAAGAAATACCACTGCTGCCGGTTTCCATATTTCATTACGGAGCAGTTGCTTCCAGGAAAAATCGTACAGGCGTGCCCGTTTCCACACGTTGTAAATAACGATATTAGACAATAACACCCAGAGGGTTCCGCCGCTGGTGCCGGTATATTCATACCATTGTATCCATCCGGGTCTTAAAGCAAAAGCATGGCCGAGTACCAGCCATGGCCAGCTGAATTCCCAGGTTTGATGAATGTATTCAAACGTTAACCAATATACGATGAGCGAGAAATAAGCCACTACTTCCGGTAATTTCCGGCGGGTATTTTTATATGCCAGCCAGGGAATGCTCATCAGCAGCGCGTTAAAGCAGTTGGCAAACACGCCGCTCAGTGGCAGGGTAGTATTGCCCACCCACCAGGTGGTGGCTACATTCCATACCAGGAGTGCCATGAATATCAGCCCGAAATATTTCCAGCGATGCTGTACTTTTTCGCTGATATACAGCAGGGGAGTAAATCCTATGAAAATGAGCGGAGTAAGTGGCATAGTAGGCCAGGCAAGCCACAGTAGTAAGGCAGCAAGCAAACTATATATAAAAAGAGGTAGTTTCATTCAAAAATTGCGGATTACGAATTGTGAATTACGGATCTGAGCGAAGATAAGAGCGGAATGTCTGAAAACAAAAACGCCCGGCACTTTAATGCCCGGCGTTCCGTTATTTTATAATTATTTTTTACTGTTACAAATGCCGATCTACGCTCAGATCCGCAATTCGTAATTGATTACCTGCTATAGTTTGGTGCTTCCTTAGTGATGACCACATCATGCGGGTGGTTTTCTTTTACAGTAGCAGCAGTAATTTTCACAAACTGTGCACCCTGTAAGGTTTTGATATCTTTGGAACCAGTAAGGCCCATACCAGCACGTAAGCCACCAACAAACTGTTGCACTATTTCTGATAACATTCCTTTGTAAGGAACGCGGCCTACAATACCTTCCGGTACCAGTTTCTTGATATCATCTTCATCCTGGAAGTAACGGTCTTTGCTACCTTCCTGCATGGCTTCAATAGAGCCCATACCACGGTAGGATTTAAATTTACGTCCTTCGTAGATGATTGTTTCTCCGGGGCTTTCTTCCACACCGGCAAAGATAGAACCAGCCATGATGGTGGAAGCACCTGCAGCGAGGGCTTTTACCATATCACCGGTATAACGGATACCACCATCTGCAATTACCGGGATACCCAGTTTCTTTAATGCATCGGCAGCTTCCATTACAGCAGACAGTTGTGGGAAACCAGCACCTGTTACGATACGGGTAGTACAGATAGAACCAGGGCCTACACCTACTTTAACTGCATCAGCACCTGCGTGAGCCAGTGCCAGTGCACCTTCTGCGGTAGCTACGTTACCGGCAATTACCTGCAGTTTAGGGAAAGCTTTCTTTAATTTCTTGAGGTTGTTTAATACGGCAATAGAGTGACCATGTGAGCTGTCCAGGCAAACAACATCCACTCCTACGTTTATAAGGGCCTGTGCGCGCTCCAGGAGGTCGGCGGTGATACCGAGTGCCGCACCTACCAGTAAACGTCCAAATTCGTCTTTAACAGCGTTAGGATAGCTGGTCAGCTGGAGGATGTCACGGTAAGTGATCAGACCTGCCAGTTTACCTTGCTTATTAACAACCGGTAATTTTTCGATTTTGTAATGCTGGAGAATTTTTTCTGCCTTCTTCAGGTCAGTGCCTTCCGGAGCGGTGATCAGGTTTTCGCTGGTCATTACTTCCTTTACAAGGCGTTTTTTATTTTTTTCAAACCGCAGATCTCTGTTGGTCAGGATGCCTACCAGTTTGTTGTGATCGTCAATAATGGGAATACCACCAATGCCGTTTTCTTTCATCAGCCTCAAAGCCTCACCGATAGTGGCGTCAACTTTCAGTGTAACGGGGTCTATGATCATTCCGCTTTCACTACGCTTCACCCGTCTTACCATTTCGGCTTGCCGTTCGATGCTCATGTTTTTGTGGAGAATACCTATTCCGCCTTCTCTCGCCAATGCAATCGCCAGCGTGGCTTCTGTAACAGTATCCATCGCTGCAGATACCATCGGTATATTCAGACGTATGTTTTTTGTTAATTGCGTAGAGAGATTTACTTCTTTAGGCAGAACTTCAGAGTAGGCCGGAACCAGGAGCACATCATCAAATGTAAGTCCGTCAGCTACAAATTTGGGTTTAGATTTTCCCGCAGGCATGATGCAACTATTAATCAGTTAAAAAATAATTGCACGCAAATGTACACCTTATTACCCAATAAATAAAATAATAGCATTTAGCTGTTAGCCTTTAGCATTTAGCTGTTAACAGCTAAACGAGCTCGTAACGCTGTCCTGGTAAGCTTCTAAGCATGCTTTGCATCTCCAGATTAAACACGGCAAGGGCTACCTGGCTACCGGATAACCTCGTTTGCAGGTACAATTCCTCCAGGTGTCGCTGCGATTTTTCCCGGAATAAAGTCATGATGAGCCGCTCTTCGTCCGTTAATTGTAAAAATAGCTCCGGTTGCTTTACTGGCGCGGGTGTAGCGCGTGCCTGCCAACCCATCATATCCAGTACATCTGCCGCGCTGCTCAGTAGTATCGCTTTATTATTTTTTATAAGATGATTACAGCCTGCTGCCAGCGGATCATGGATACGCCCCGGAATGCAGAATACATCGCGATTGTAGCCATTAGCCAGATCAGCGGTAATAAGCGAGCCGCCGCGGATACCACTTTCGATTACAATGGTGGCATCGCAAATGCCCGCTACGATGCGGTTGCGCTTAGGGAAGTTCTGTTTATCAGGCGCTGTTTGACTCATAAAATCAGTTAATAAACCACCCTGTTCCAGCATTTGCACCGCTACCTGTTTGTGCGAAGAAGGATAGATACGATCCAGTCCATGCGCCAGCACGCCTATAGTGGGCGTTTGCAGGGCCAGGGCTGTCTTATGGGCAATGATGTCTATCCCATATGCCAAACCACTTACAATGGTGATATTGGCGGCTGCCAGCTCTTTTACCAGTTCTTCACACACTGCTTTACCATAGGGGGATGGATGCCGGGTGCCCACCACACTCACCATACGAGGTGGATTCAGGGAAGCATTTCCTTTGAAATACAGCATAGCCGGACTATCGTAGCAATGCAACAGCCTTTTAGGATACGCCGGATCTGTGCAAAACAAAGGTTGTATCCTGTATTTTTCCAGGAAAGCAATTTCCTGTTCTACTTCGGAGAAGTTGTGATAATGACGGATAGCAGCGGCCCTTACCGTACCTACTGTTTCGATTCTCTCCAGTTCATATCTTTTTGCTTTGAATATATTGCCGGCACTACCAAAATGTTCCAGCAATTTCTTAATAATTACATCACCGATCAGGGGAATCCGGGTTAATGCAATCTGATACATTAATTCCTGGGGCATAACAAACTTATTTCAGCTTAAATTACAATTTTCCTGCGTCACTTTTTGTGGTGAGCGTGAATTATTTTTGCAGTTATCAACAGATAATTTTATGATGATGAAACGGTTATTGACAGGTATGCTGATAGTAGGACTATTTGCATGTAAAACAACAAAGCCGCTGGCTGAACAGGCACAACATACACAACTGGTTCCGGAAGGGCCGGCATGGGCTGCGTTGTGGCAGCAACAATCCGGTGAGTACAAGGCGTTGTGTTTGCAGGCATATCAACTGGCAGCATTACGATTGGATCAATACCTGGCAACTAAAGGAAATAAGCCACTGGCGGTGGTTACAGATATCGATGAAACAGTGCTGGATAACAGCCCATATTCCGTACACCAGGCATTAAGCGGCAAAGGATACGATGATAAAAGCTGGATGGAATGGACTGCAAAAGTAGTTGCAGATACGGTTCCCGGCGCACCAGCTTTTTTTAAATATGCAGCATCCAAAGGCGTAAAAGTATTTTACATCACCAACAGGTTGGAAGCAGAAAGAGCAGTAACATTAAAAAACCTGCAACGTTATAATTTCCCCGATGCAGATGATCAGCACCTGTTACTGAAAACAACAACATCTGGTAAAGAATCCCGCCGTCAACAGGTACTACAACAATTTGAGATAGTGATGTTGTTTGGAGATAACCTGAGCGATTTTGCCGCCATATTTGATAAAAAACCTTTTGAAGAAAGAAATGCCGCTGCAATGCAATCCGCTGCCAGCTTCGGCAGCCGCTTTATTGTATTGCCTAATCCTATGTATGGCGACTGGGAAGGGGCGTTGTATGATTATCAATACAAACTAAATACTCAACAAAAAGATTCTGTGTTAAAGAGTAGATTGAAGAATTATTAACTGTGATTTTTGTGATTCATGTGATTATCCTGATGAGCAAAGATTATATTGTCTGAACCAGGATTAAACAGATTTGAAGGATTACCCTGATGGATGCCGAAGATTGTAGCGGAGATATCCGCGTATATTTTCGGATAAAAACAACATAACACCCATCAGGGTAATCCTTCAAATCTGTTTAATCCTGGTTCAGACAAAAGCATATCATCTTCGCCAATCTTTTTAAATCAAAAAAATAAAATCGTGGTAATCAGTGTAATCAGCCTAATCGGGAGAAAGACAATCTACAGGCTGATAATCCGGAATACAGTGCGTCTGTTTTCTGCACGGCCTTCTTCCGTATCATTGGTGGCAACGGGATTGGTTTTGCCATAACCCCTGGATGCAAGGCGATTCGCAGCAATACCTTTTTCAGTTAAATAGATAACAACTGCTTTTGCACGGTTTTCAGATAACAGCTGATTGTCTTTATCACTACCTACATTATCTGTATATCCGGCTATCTCAATCTTTACAGACGGATTATCCTGTAACAGGGTTACCAGCTTGTTCAACTCTATTACCGACAATGGTTTCAGACTGTATTGTTTGGTATCAAAAAAGATATTGTGCAATACAATACTTGCGTTAGCTGCCAGTGGTTGCAAGGGAATATTTTTCTCATAAGGCACACCTGGATTGTGATCTTTCAAAGAAAAATTATCAGAGTAAAAGAGATATCCTTTTTTATTTACGTGAAAAGCATAATCTTTTCCTACAGGTAATGGTGCCAGATAATCCCCGGTGGCATTGGTTTTTACGGTAGCAATGTTATAACCACCCTGCAGATCTATCACATCTATACTGGCAGTTAAGCGTTCATGCGTGAGCGTATCATACACATAACCTTTTACATATAATGTTTGCAGTGGTCTTGCTTCCGGGTACAGCTCAAAACTGTAGATGTCAAGTCCGCCGCGGGTATCAGAACGATCAGATGCAAAGTAAGCTGTTTTACCATTGGCATCCACTACGAGTGAAGCATCTTCATCAATCGTGTTGATCGGGTAGCCCAGATTGGTGGCTGGTCCCCAGCTGCCATCCGGCTGACGGCGGGAATAAAATATATCCAGTCCGCCATAACCGGGATGGCCATTAGATGCGAAATAAAGTGTTTGTCCATCAGCATGAATAAAAGGAGTGGTTTCCCGGCCACTGGTATTGATATTGGGGCCGAGCTTCTGCGGAACGCTCCACTGGCCGTTTGGCAAATGGTTGGTTACAAATATATCTGCACCGTTATCAGGTGTTTCTCTTGCAAAATAAAGTGTTTGTTTGTCTGCTGTGAGACAGGGTTGCGATTCCCAATCACGGGTATTGATCGGGGCACCAAAGTTTTTTGGAGCAGTCCATCCGTTAGGGGTTTTCTCCGAGTAATACAGGTCACAGCTGCCTTTGCCTTCCGGAAATTCGCAGCCGGTGAATACCAACATGGTACCATCTTGTGAAATGTTTTGCGCGCCTTCATTGAAAGAGGAATTAACGGGTTCGCCCATGTTTTGTGCAAGCGACCAGCCACTGCTGTCCCGGTAGGTGATATAAAAATCTTCATTGCGGTTATTTACGCGTCTGGTGAAGATGAGGGTTTTACTGTCTATAGTGAGAGAAGGAAAGTATTCCGGGTCTTTAGTATTAATGTGATCACCTAAATTTTGCGGATGGAAAGGCACTGTATGCTGACTATTACTTACCGCAAATTCATAGTTTGCTTTTAACTTTTCAGCAACAGGATTTTTTGATTTTGCAATGAAAAGATATTGATTGATTAACTGTAACGCCCCTACGAAATTTCCTGTTCCGGCCATTGCCCGGGAATAGGATACCATTATAGGACGCAAAGCGCTGCTGTCCAGCTGTTTTAATTTATCAAAGGCGGCCACTGCTGATTTGTAGTCTTTTAATTCTACATAACATAAGCCCATTTGTCCGTATGCATCTGTAAAACCAGGCGCCGACTTTATCGCTTCCTGCAGGAAGCCGATAGCAGCCTGGCTTTGATAATTGCGAACTGCTTCCACAGCACGGTCAAAGCTGGCTTTTGCCTTTTTAGGTGCTGTTTCATAGGTAACCGTTTGGGCCTGCAACTGCAGTCCAATACAAAATAAGGTAACTAATAATAGGGCGGTTTTTCTCATAGTATATATTCGCTGATGTAATTAACGAAATTACTATGAAAAGATTACGTATTAAATGGAAAGCCTTCGGCTTTTGTCTTTCTCCCGATTAGACTGATGATGCTGATTTTACTGATTTTATTTTTTTGATTATAAAAAGATTAGCGGAGATCAGCGCGAATAATATTCGTTCCGATCTCCGCTAATCTTTTAAAATCTTTCAAAATCAAAAAAATAAAATCAGTAAAATCAGCATCATCAGTCTAATCGGGAGAAAGACAATTTCACGGTACGTTTATATACTTGTGGATCTGCAAAGACATGGTCCATTGCGGATTATCCTTGATATAATCAATGATGAGCGGTGTCATTTCTGCACTGCGTTCCCATTCCGGTTGCAGGTAGAGTTTGCAGTGTTTGCCTGCCAGTGCAGCATATTTTTCTGCCCAGGCAAAATCAGTTTTGTTAAAGATAACCACCTTCAGTTCGTGTGCTGCTTTACAGATATCCGGTAAAGGTGCTTTAAACTTTTTGGGAGACAGGGTAATCCAGTCCCAGCTACCGCTGAGGGGAGAAGAACCGGACGTTTCTATATGTGTTTGAAAACCTTGTTTATGCAAGGTTTTTGTGAGCACATCGAGTTGATGCAGGAGTGGTTCACCACCGGTGATCACTGCTATGCGACCGGGAAACTTCGCGGCCTCCGCTACGATATCGGTTACGGGTACCTGCGGATGCTTTTCAGCATCCCAGCTATCTTTTACATCGCACCATACACAGCCAACATCACAGCCGCCCAGCCTCACAAAATAGGCTGCCCTGCCCTGATGATAGCCTTCACCCTGAATAGTGTAAAAGCGCTCCATCACGGGGAGGGTACTGGTATTAATATTTGTAGTTATTACAGACATGACTTACTTCACAAAGGTCCGGTTTTTTATTGCCGGAATTTCTTTTAGTTCATACTTCCTTTCAAACCAATAGAGGCGTGGTAGGTATTTTTCAGTAAAGCCGCAATAGTCATTGGTCCTACGCCACCGGGCACAGGAGAAATGTAACTGCATTTAGGCGCTACTTCATCAAATTTCACATCGCCTTTCAAACGGAAGCCACTTTTCTTAGTAGCATCTTCCACACGGTTGATACCAACATCCACAATCACAGCACCTTCTTTCACCATATCAGCGGTCACAAAATCAGGCTTGCCAATGGCAGCGATGATGATATCCGCCTGACGGCAGATTTCCGGCAGGTTATGGGTTTGCGAGTGTGTGAGTGTTACTGTACAGTTACCTGGATTGGTATTACGGCTCAGCAAAATGCTCATCGGTGTACCCACAATATGACTGCGGCCAATCACCACCGCATGTTTGCCTTTGGTAGGTATGTTATAATGTTCCAGCATCAGCATAATGCCGTATGGTGTAGCAGGAATGAAAGCAGGTAAACCGCTTACCATTTTACCAACATTCATTGGATGAAAACCATCTACATCTTTGCTGGGATCAATGGTATTGATGACCAGTTCTTCGTTGATATGTTTAGGTAAAGGCAGTTGTACCAATATGCCATCTACATCCGGATTCTCATTCAGCAATGTGATCTGATCCAACAGATGTTTTTCAGAGATTTGTGCATCAAAACGAAGTAAGGTAGAATTGTACCCGCACTCTGCACATGATTTTACTTTGGAAGCTACATAGGTTTCACTCGCCGGATTGTTACCCACCAATATGGCTGCCAGGTGAGGAACTTTTTTACCAGCGGCTTTTAATTCAGCCACCTGAATGGCTAATTGGGCCTTGATAGCCTCAGAAACTAGTTTACCGTCTAAAATTTGCATGTGCAAAGGTAAGGAAAAAGGAGAAATTTCACGCAAAGACACAAGGAGCAAAGGCGCAAAGATCATTTTTTAAATAAAAAAACCTTTACGCCTTTGCTCCTTTGTGTCTTTGTGTGAAAAGCTTATTCGGAAGTCCAGCAAAACAAGTTCCTGTGCTGGAACTTGTTTTGCTCAGGCATTGCACCTGTCAGAACTTGCGTATTGGTGGAAGTTATAAGGCAAAACTTAAATATAATTCTTCTTGTTGATGTTAATAACAGGAAGACTCAGATCACATCGTATTATCAGGCTTTTGGTGCTGCTGCCAGTATTTCGGCTTCAGCTGCTGATGCATATTTTTCAAAATTGCGGATAAACTGGGCAGCAAGGTCTTTTGATTTGGCATCATAAGCTGCCTTATCTTCCCAGGTATTGCGCGGATCCAGGATGTTGTCCGGAACGCCGGGGCAAGCATCAGGAACTGCAAATCCAAATACAGGATGTGCCTGGAAAGTAGCATTATTCAGGCCACCATTAAGTGCCGCAGCAATCATTGCACGTGTATAACTCAGCTTAATACGGTTACCGGTGCCATAAGCACCACCAGTCCAGCCGGTATTGATCAACCATACATTTACTGCATACTTGCGCATTCTTTCACCCAGCATCTGCGCGTACTGTGCAGGATGCAACGGCAGGAATGGTGCGCCAAAACATGCGCTGAAGGTAGATTTAGGCTCTGTAACACCCGCTTCTGTACCGGCTACTTTTGCAGTATAACCGGAAATGAACTGGTACATGGCCTGTCCCGGCGATAACTTTGATATTGGTGGTAATACACCATAAGCATCGCAGGTAAGGAAGAATATATTCTTAGGAATGCCTCCTACAGAAGGTTCCAGGGCATTGTCAATGTATGTCAGCGGATAAGATACACGGGTATTTTCCGTAATGGTTTTATCTGCGTAATTCACAGTATTAGTGTCGGGGAAGAACGTGATATTTTCCAGCAGCGCGCCTTTGCGTACCGCATGAAATATCTGTGGCTCTTTTTCTTCAGAGAGGTCAATACATTTTGCATAACAACCGCCTTCAAAGTTAAATACACCGGTAGATGTCCAGCCGTGCTCATCATCACCTATCAGCTTACGTGCAGGATCTGCACTCAGCGTGGTTTTTCCGGTACCGCTCAATCCAAAGAATATAGCAGTATCGCCATCACTACCCTGGTTAGCAGAGCAGTGCATGCTCAGCACATTTTTGTTGTGTGGTAAAACATAATTCAGAATAGTGAAAACACCTTTCTTGATTTCACCGGTATAAGCGCTGCCGCCTATGATGATCATCTTTTTAGTGAAATTCACTACAGAGAAGTTCTGTTGACGGGTACCATCAGTGGCAGGATCAGCGAGACAGCCAGGAGCTTGTATCACCGTCCAGTCGGTAAGCATGTATTCCAGCTCTTCTTCAGTAGGGCGGAGGAACATATTATAAGCAAACAGACTAGACCATGGCAGTTCTGTTATTACTTTAATGTTTACCCGGAAATCCTCATCTGCACAGGCATAGCAATCACGTACCCATACATCCTTGCCGGAAAAATAGCTGGTGATTCTGCTATATAAACGATCAAAATTTGCTTCAGAAATAGGAATGTTAAAATCATTCCAGTTTACCGTATCTGCTGTGATGGCATCTTTCACGATAAACTTGTCTTTTGGAGAACGACCGGTAAATTCACCGGTGTTAACGGCCAGTGCGCCGCTGTCTGCATATACCCCTTGTTTTCTGGCAATTGTTTGCTCTGCCAGTTTCTCGGGTGAAAGTTGGTAATAAACGTTCGCTGCGTTCTCTATGCCTAATTCCCGTAAGTCAGCAACAGGATTCCTTACGCTACTCATTTGCATAAAAGGAAGATTGTTTTGGTGTAAAAGCAAAACTACCGATTTTTTGATATTGTCAAATTTTATCGGTGTTATACCATTAAAATTTAGAAGTTTGTAGTGGTACTCGGCCGTAATTTTGCAATATCTTCAATATGTATTCATTTCCTTGTAGGATTATCAAACATTGGATGTGTTAATATAACATTAAGTATTTGCAAGTAAGTATTAGTACGATTTTGTCATTTTATGTTGCAGATATTAACCGATTTGACAATTCAACTACAACTGACATTTCTACATCCAAAAATTTACCTAGGTTTGAAGCCTTATTTGAAAATCAGGATATATGAAGAATCTGCCCTTGGATCCGCAGCTGTTTGTTAAGAACCGCCAGCGTTTTGTGGCTAAAATGTTGCCACAGTCTATAGCTATTATCAATTCCAACGATGAACTGCCCACCAATGGTGACGCCTTGTTTAAGTTCAAACAAAATTCTGATTTGTATTGGCTTACAGGTATTGATCAGGAAGATACAATGGTGGTATTGTTTCCGGATAATCCGGATCCGAAATACCGCGAAGTGCTGGTATTAGTGCGCCCTAACGAATTAAAAGAAAAATGGGACGGACACCGCTTACGCAAAGAGGAAGCATATGCTGTTTCCGGAATGTCTACGGTAGTGTGGCTGGATAGCCTGGACGCATTGCTTCAGCAATGGATCAACGATGCTGCCAATATCTACCTGAATTCTAACGAAAATAACCGTAAATCCAACCTGGTGCCGGTAAGAGATTACCGCTATGCGCAGGAAATGAAAGTACGTTACCCGCTGCACAATTATCTCCGCGCAGCAGTGATCTTTAAAGAATTACGGGCTGTAAAAACACCGGAAGAAATTAAGGTAATACAGGAAGCGATGGATATTACTGAAAAAGCATTCCGTCGTGTACTTAAATTTATTAAGCCCGGCGTATGGGAACATGAAATTCATGCAGAAATTATGCATGAGTTCCTGCGCAACCGCTCTGCCGGCGAGGCTTATGGCTCTATCATTGCTTCCGGCGATCGTGCCCGCACCCTGCATTATATCTCCAATAATCAGGAATGTAAAGATGGTGAAGTGATCCTTATGGATTTTGGTGCGGAATACGGTGGTTACAATGCGGATCTTACCCGCTCAATACCCGTAAATGGCAAGTTTACACCACGCCAGCGCCAGGTATATGATGCTTGTTTGCACCTGCATAACTACGCTAAATCCATCCTGCGCCCGGGTATTACCATTGCTAAATACCATGAAATGGTAGGAGAGGAAGCAACTAAAGAATTTGTGAAACTGGGATTAATTACAGAAGAAGACGTGAAAAACCAGGATCCTGAAACACCAGCTTACCGCAAATACCTGTACCATGGCATCTCTCACCATTTGGGAGTGGATGTACATGATCTTGGTCCTTCTTTACATCAACCAATTCCTGAAGGCGCGGTAATGACTATCGAGCCAGGAATTTATATTGAAGAAGAAAAAATGGGTATCCGCATAGAAAACAATATCTGGCTCACTGCGGCTGGCAATGTAGATCTGATGAAGAATATTCCTATCACGGCAGATGAAATAGAAGCCCTGATGAAATAGCTTTTAGCTTTTAGTATTTAGCTTTTAGTAAAAAATGCAGCGGAGAATAAGTGTTATAACTGATCTCCGCTGCATTTTTTACTAAAAGCTAAATACTAAAAGCTAAAAGCTATTTGTATTTTGTGTTTTTTTAAACCAATTTGAATGCGACAAGTACCCAATATTATTACCCTATGTAACCTCTTTTGCGGGGCACTGGCGATTATATGCATATTACATGCGCCGGAATACCATGCAGAATTTAACGGTACCGACTATACGGTTGTAAGCCCGGAGCCGGTTTACTGGGCCTCTGCCCTGGTAGTACTGGCCGGTATCTTCGATTTTTTTGATGGCCTGGCAGCCCGCTTGTTGCGCGTACAATCCCCTATGGGTAAGGAATTAGATTCACTGGCAGATATGGTAACGTTTGGTGTGGTACCGGGTATGATGTTATACAGACTCCTCCGCAGCGCCTACTTTCAGCAACCGGATGTGTTTGATGTATCTATTGTAAACCTGGCTCCGGCTTTACTGGTGCCTTGTTTTGCGGCTTATCGACTGGCAAAATTTAACCTGGACATCCGTCAGTCAGAAAATTTTATTGGCGTACCAACCCCGGCAGTAGCCTTGCTGGTGGCATCTTTTCCATTAATTGTACTGTTTAATCCGTTTAATCTGGCGCATTGGTTCCAGAATATATGGGTATTATATGTGATCATTGCAGTGCTCTGTTACCTCATGGTGGCAGAGATCCCGATGATCAGCCTGAAGTTTAAAAATAAAAGCCTGGCCGACAACTGGACCCGGTTTTTACTGATTATACTTACACTGGTTGGAATACCTTTGTTGAAGTTTGCTACAGTACCTTTGATATTCATTTGTTACGTAATATTATCAATAGTAGTTCCTCCTAAAATGCAAACAAACTAATAAAATTACGAATTACGAATTGCGAATTACGGTTTGGTGAGTAGATTTTCGGGTAGATCTTCATATAAAGCCGTAATTCGCAATTCGTAATTCGTAATTTTAATGTAGGTTTGCGGCAAAATTTTTAGCACAATGACTTTTACTGCACATATCAATGTGATGCCACTGAAAGAATTATTGGATCCGCAAGGTAAAGCGGTGATGAGTGGTCTCAAAAACCTTGGCATGGGCCAGGTACAAGATGTACGGATTGGTAAACACATTACCCTGCAAATTGAAGCCGCCAGCAAGGAAGAAGCACAGCAGATCGCTGAAAGTGCCTGCCAGAAGCTGTTGGCTAACCAGGTAATGGAATCTTTTGAAGTACAGATACAATAAATAATTACGAATTACGAATTGCGAATTACGGAGTTGTGAGGAGATTTTTACGAAGATCTTCGATGATTTCTCCTCTTCGATCCGTAATTCGTGAACCGTAATTCGTAATTAATGAAATTATACCTCGTTCCATCTCCTATCGGCAACCTTGCCGATATTACCTACAGAGCTGTAAAAGTACTGGAGGAAGCAGATTTGATTTTGGCTGAAGACACCCGTACTTCCAGTGTATTGCTACGGCATTACCAGATTAACAAGCCAGTTACGCCCTATCATCAGCATAACGAACATAAGATTGTGCAGCACCTGCTGTCGCAATTACAAGGTGGCAAAACGATGGCCATGCTCACAGATGCCGGTACTCCCGGTATTTCTGATCCCGGCTTTTTACTGGTACGTGAATGTAATCGTGCAGGCGTACCCGTAGAATGTTTACCTGGTGCTACCGCCTTTGTACCTGCACTGGTGAATAGTGGCATTCCAATGAACCGTTTTGCCTTTGAAGGTTTTCCTCCACTCAAAAAGGGCCGCCATACCCTGTTTACACAACTCGCAACGGAAGAACGTACCATCGTTTTTTATGAATCACCTATGCGATTGGTCAAAACCCTGGCTGATCTGATACAGTACTTCGGACCTGAACGCCCCTGCTCCGTAAGCCGCGAGCTCACTAAAATGTTTGAAGAAAACAAACGCGGTACCTTGCAGGAAGTACATGATCACTTTGCCGCTAAACCGGTGAAAGGCGAAATAGTATTGGTGGTACAGGGCGTGGAATAATTTTTTCTCCTGGTTATTTCCTGTTGACATACCGTTGTCACATGCATGTAGTTGTTTTGTATTTCAAATCATTTACCCATGTCCACTATTGATATTGCCGGACAACGTTTATTCCACCAGCAATTATTGCAAACTTCCTTCAAACAGCCGCATGAAGTGGTATCCTGGTTTGGCGCTATGCAGTCACAGGAATATGCCAACAGCAAGTGGGGCATAGGTGTGCGCCTGCCCGGCAGCACCGATGCAGATATCGAAAAAGCAATCAGCAATAAATCTATTGTCCGTACCTCCGCATTGCGTGGTACATTACATCTGATGGCTGCAGAAGATATCCGTTGGATACTTACACTCATACAACCTAATGTGATGACGCGTATGCGTAGTATAGAACGGAAGTTAGGTATGGATGATCATCTGTTCGACAAAACCAATCAGTTGATAAAAAAGGCATTAGAGGGCGGACAGCAGCTTATTCGCAAAGAGCTGATAGCGTTAATGCAGGAAAAAGGTATCAATACAGAAGAGAACAGAATGAACCATATCCTTTACCGGGCTTCATTGACAGGTATTATCTGCAATGGTCCGCTGAGAGGTAAACAACACACACATACACTCCTGGATGAATGGTTGCCTGTTTCGAAACAACTTAGCAGAGAGCAATCATTATCAACCCTCGCGCAACGTTATTTTACCAGCCATGGACCCGCTACGGTGGCTGATTTTGCATTGTGGTCAGGATTATCCGTTACGGATGCCAGGGCCGGTTTGGAAATGGTAAAAAAATCCCTGGTATCGCATCGTATCAATGAAGCGGAATACTGGACAGCCCCCGGGAAAGTTAATGTGCCGGATGATACCGCCTTTTTATTACCTGCTTTTGATGAATATTTCATCGCTTATAAAGATCGCAGCGACGTGATAGATATGGCTCATGCAAACAAAGTAATGACTATCAATGGCATCTTTAACCCGGTGATGGTTATCAATGGACAGGTAGTGGGAACATGGAAACGAACTTTTAAAAAGGATACCGTTACTATTGAAACGGCGCCCTTTAAGCCCCTGAAGAAAGCCCAGCAGAAAGCATTAGAAGCCGCCGGTCTGCAATATGCACAGTTTCTGGATCTGAAACTGGCAGGCTTTCATTAATAAAATACAGCTACTTCTTCCAATGGTTTTCGGTGAATATCCGGTACCCAGCACTCAGCTGCAGGATAACCAACAGGCACCAGCAGAAATGCTTTTTCATTGTCTGGTCTGCCTAAAATATCTCCTAAAAAATTCATCGGACTGGGTGTATGTGTTAATGCAACAAGTCCTGCATGATGAATAGCTGCTAAAAGGAAGCCCGCAGCGATACCGGCACTTTCCTGTACATAGTAGTTGTTCCTTTTTTTGCCGTTGTCATCTGTTTCATAAATGCGTTTAAATAGAATGATCAGCCAGGGAGCTACTTCCAGAAATGGCTTATGCCAGTCTGTTTGCAAGGGTTTCAGATCATCCAGCCATTCTTTTGGCATACGGCTGTTGTAGCTTTTGTATTCTTCTTTTTCGGCTTCCTCACGGATCACTTTTTTTATGTCCGGGTTCTGCACCGCGCAAAAAGTCCATGGTTGTTTATGGGCGCCGGAAGGTGCTGTATTGGCCGTGCGGATGATGTCTGCGATCACTTCTTTAGGTACGGGTGTATCTGAAAAATCGCGGACTGTTCTTCGTTTATCCATCCACGTTAGAAAGGATGCTGCCTGCGAAATCATGCCAGGAGCATCGTAGGTGTCGTGTGTATAACTGACAAAAGGGTAACCATCAATAAGTTTCTTGGATGACATGGGTGTATGATTTTACTAAATTTAAGAATTATCTGCCGATTGCCATTGGTGTAATTATATGGCTTTATGGCCTGATACTATCCCTAAATGCTTATTTTAGCTGCCTGAATCAAATTTTTACGGAATGAAGCACCGGGTATTAGGAAGCTGTCTTGCCATTGCTATGCTGGCAGGCAGTTGGTTACAACTTCAGGCACAGTCTGATCGCTGGCAACAAAGAGTAAAATACACCATGGATGTTGCAGTAGATGCACCTGCCAACCAATTCAAAGGCAAACAACACCTGGAATATTATAACAACTCCCCCGATACATTAAAGAAAGTCTTTTATCACCTGTACTGGAACGCATTTCAGCCTAACAGCATGATGGATGTACGCAGCCGTGAGCTGGGTAAAATATCCGTAGGGAAAGACAGAAAAGGCAATAATCGCCTGGACTGGGATAACCGTGTACGTGATCGTATTTCTAAACTGGGGCCTGATGAAATAGGCTACCAGAAAGTGATTTCACTGAAACGCGATGGTAAACCACAACGCTTTAAAGTAGTAGAAACCATCCTGGAAGTGCCGCTGGATAAGCCTATCCTGCCACATGCCAAAGCAGCATTTGATATGGAGTTTGAGGCACAGGTGCCGGTGCAGATTCGTCGCAGTGGTCGTAATAATTCTGAAGGTGTGGACTTTTCTATGGCGCAGTGGTATCCTAAAATGTGTGAGTATGATTACGAAGGATGGCATGCTACACCTTACATTGCCCGCGAATTTTACGGTGTATGGGGCGACTATGACGTGAAAATTACCATCGATAAAAAATATGTGCTGGGCGGTTCCGGATACTTGCAGAATCCCAACCAGATTGGTTATGGCTATGAAGCGCCCGGCGCTAAAGTTACAAGGCCGGCCGGTAATACCCTGACCTGGCATTTTATTGCACCCAATGTACACGATTTTGTATGGGCTGCTGATCCTGAATACAAGCACATTACACAAAAAGTAGACGGTTTTACTGCACATTTCCTCTACCTGGATAATGATAATACTCACAATACCTGGCCACAGCTGGCAAAGATGATCCCTAAAGCATACAGCTATATCAAAGCACATTACGGCGCTTACCCTTATGAGCAATATTCCTTTATTCAAGGTGGCGATGGTGGTATGGAATATCCAATGGCTACCCTGATCATGGGCAATGGTAAAATGGATGGCTTATATGGTGTAGCTATACACGAATGGATGCATAGCTGGTACCAGGGGATGCTGGCTACCAATGAAAGCCTGTATCCATGGATGGATGAAGGTTTTACCACTTTCGCACAGGACAATACTATTTATAATACTGTCGATTCCCTGAAAGGCCGTAACCCGCACGACGATTCTTATGCAGGTTATTTTGCACTGGCAAGAAGCGCTTTTGAAGAACCGGCTACCACGCACGCTGATCATTACAACACTAACTACGGATACAGCCTCACTGCTTATTCCAAAGGTGCAGTATTCCTGGAGCAGTTGGGATATGTTATTGGCGCTCAAAACCGCGACAATGGCCTGTTACGCTACTACAAAGAGTGGCGTTTTAAACACCCTAACGTGAATGATTTTATCCGCGTGATGGAGAAAGAAAGTGGCATTGCACTGGACTGGTACAAACAATACTTTATCAATTCCACCAAGCATATTGATTACAGTATTGATAGTGTATATGATAAGGGTAACAAAACTATTGTGCGTTTGCGCCGCATAGGATATATGCCTATGCCTGTTGACTTTATGGTAACCGATAAGAATGGAAATAAAGTACTGCACTATATTCCATTGTCTATCATGTATGGTGAAAAGCCTAATGAATATACAGGCGTAAAACGTATAGTCGATACCGTATGGTACTGGACCAATCCTACTTATGAAATAGAGCTGGACATTCCGTTATCTGATATTAAAGAGATGGAGATAGATCCGAGTCAGCGTATGGCAGATGTAGACAGAAGTAATAATAAAGCAGTATCGTAAATTGTCTTGCTCCCGATTAGACTGATTATGATGATTACGCTGATTATATTTTTTTGATTATAAAAAGATTAGCGAAGATTAAAGCCAATTTACCGGCTTCGATCTTCGCTAATCTTTTTATAATCTTTCAAAATCAAAAAAATAATCAGGGTAATCATCATAATCAGTCTAATCGGGAGCAAGACAATTTCACCCGAATAGCATTGCCGCTTTTTCCTCTCCTGCGGCCAGCATTTCCTTCATCACTTCCGGTGTAAATTCCATTCCGCCCATTTCTACATCCAGGGCTCTATCCGGCCGGATGACATGCAATTCCACGAGCTTCTTTTCTTTAAAAGGATCTGCATCAGGGATGTCGAAATATTTTTTGATATCTGCAGCAGCAATACCAGCCTTTTTCATTTTATTTTTTACAGCATCCAGGTAGGTTAATGCCTTGTTGTGTAACAGGGTCATCTTCACGTCTGTGGCGGCGAGTTCGTTGGTGTTATTGTCTATATGACGTTCCAGGATATCGATTACATTCTTGAATTGAATATCATCTTCTGGTGGTGTTTCCTGTGTCAACAGAATGGTGTATATGTTAGTGGCGCCATGGTCAATGGCCAACTGAATGGGGGCGTAGTGACTTCCGCCACCGTTGGTGAATTGCTGCACCTGGTCCGGCAGGGAGGACATCTCTACTGGTGGCATGAAAACCGGCATACTGCAGGAGGCCAGCACAGCTTCCCGGAGCGATTGTGTATCGGACAATTTGACTATATCATAATCTTTTTTTGTTATGGTATCACGTGTAGGTGAGAAGTAAGTAGTACGGCCGGTTTGTAAGCACAAACCCGTTACAAATACGGCTGTTTTTAATTGTTCCAGTGCTACAAACCGGGCATCTGTAAAGATACTGTTTAGCTTATGTACCAATGGGGTAGCATTATACAGCGCGTTGTTATTGGTAAAACGCTGTACCATGTTAGCGGTAGTAACGATATCCGCTGTACTGTTGCTGGTGAATAATTTCTCTAACAAATTAATCTCTCCCAGCGCAGCCAGTGGGGCAATGATTGCACTGGTACTGGTACCACAAAAGAGATCAAATTGAATATCACGTCGGTGTGCATATAAATATTTAAGTACGCCAACAGCAAAGGCACCTCTGGAGCCACCGCCGCTAATTACTAATGCAGTTTTAGCCATGGTAATTTTTTAGTATCCCAGGGCCAATTTAGGATTAAAAAATTAGTTGTTGTAATTGATTTTGCCAGGTATGACCTTGTAATTCCTGATCCTTTAGTCTGGTTAAGTGATGTTGGTTATGATAAGCAGTATAATACAACATTTCACGGATGGGAATCTTCCCCAGGAGTGGATGTGGTAAACGATATCTATCCAGGTCATTTTCAGACCAGGTTAATAGTTTAGTGGCCAGTTTATTTTTTTGATTCATAAAGCTCCGTATGAGTGCCGGGCGTTGTGCCGGATAAATTACACCCGGCTGATATGCCCTGGTAGCTTTAGCGCCGGCTGTCAATACTTGTTGGTAATGAGATACAAGGGTATCGTAGGAGCGGGATGGCCGTTGATTAACACCAAAATAAAGCAGGGTTATTTTAGGAAACCCCAATGCACTGCTTACCGGCCGGATGGATTTAGTCAGATGATCCAGTTGTTGACCTGCTGACCATTTACCGTAGGGTGATGCGGTAAAACGTATATCCTGCAACGTATTGACAAAATCAACGAAATTGTCAAAAGTCTTATTCAGTAGAGATTGAATCTCATGCTGGTTCAGGTACATAGGAGGAAGATTTAGAGGGTGCAGAAAACACAAAACCCTGGCGCTTTAATTAACATACCCTGGCCATTGCATTCTCTCTGAAGTTACACCAGATTTACGAGCCGGCCAACAGGAAATAAACATATAAAATACGTGTATATGTATTTAAAAGGGCTTTTAGGCTGGAATATTATCAATAGGCTAATAATTTCTTAAAATTATTCCAGCACCTCACATACAAAACCCTGCTTTTTAACAAAATCTATGATAATATTTTCCTCCACCTGTAAATCAGCAATGCGTAGTACTTTATCACAGTCGTCGAGGTCAACGTGGCAGGAGCCCACCGGAAAACTGGATGCTATGGCCTGGATCATGTGTTGACGATCTTTCTGGCTGCCTATATTGGTTTTGAATATACCTATCATCGCACAATGTTTTTTAGTGTGATTCTTTGTCTTCCTTTTTAATATCCTCGTCTTCCTTTTTAGTATCATCCCAGTCCCAGTCTGCTCCCCAAGCGTAGCCTGGTCTGCAACGATTCCTTAAATGTTGTTTCATTTTTTCCTGCTGCTCTGGTGTCATATGAGCCATCTTCTCTTTGATGCGGGCTTTCCAATCGCCACCGCCGCCCCATCGGCCACCGCCACCCCATGAGCGCTGGTGGTTATGCCAGCCAAAGAGAAGTTTACCTAATAACAGTAACCCTAACGCCTGCCAGTAAGTAATCACCGGACCATGGAATAGTTCGGGGATCAGGTAGTTCCACAACAGCATGGTTGCAAATCCAACTACTATTATAAACACCACACCCATTACCAGGAACTTTGCTATGTGGAAGCCTCTGCGTTTGCCAAATTCGTTTCTCATATCTTTAATAAATTAACTTAGTTGTTTAATAATTCACTGTACAAGTCTGCTAACCGCTCCCGCAAATATAATACTGCGTAGCGTTTGCGCGATAACAGGGTATTTACGCTGATACCGGTTTCTTCACTCATTTCTTTAAAAGATCTTCCTTCCAGCTCATGTTGTAAAAATACCTGTCGTTGTTCTGCCGGTAATTCATCTATTGCCTCCATAATAGTTTCCGACATGATTTTCCGCACCATAGGGGTATCTGCCTGTAACGCTTCATCCGACAGTATTTCAGGAAGGAATAGTACCTCTTCGCCTTCTATTTCACGTGCATAATCGGCAAAGGGTGTTTCTTTTTTCTTCCGGAACCAGTCTGTTATTCTGTTACGCGTTACAGCAAACAGCCACCCGGTGATAGAATCTATCTGGCTTCCCAGCCGGAGGTATTCTGTAAACTGATAAAAAACGTCCTGTAAAATATCTTCAGCATCGGACGCATTACTTACCCGCTGCCGGATAAAGTGCAGCAATCGCTTGCGTTCCTGCTTCACGGTTGCCTGTATGCGTTCGTTTTGCTCTATGGCCATAATGCTATTTGTAAGGACCAGCTGTTTCATCTTAATAAGGATGACGAAACAACGTTGCAGATATTTTACGGTTGCTGAAAAAAATTCAACTTAATTTAGGCAGATAGAAATTTGTCTTATGCACGATCACGCTCATGCCCATACCCCTACGCTGCAGGGAGCCAGTATTAACAGGGCTTTTATCTGGGGTATGGCACTAAACATGGCCTTTGTGGTGGCCGAGTTCACCGCAGGCTTTGTTACCCATTCCCTTGCCCTGATGGCCGATGCGGGCCATAATCTCAGCGATGTGGCCAGTCTGGGGCTATCACTGCTGGCTTTCCGCCTCGCCAAAGTTAAATCCAGAACCAGTTATACTTATGGTTATCGCAAAAGTACAATTCTTATTTCCCTGTTTAATGCCATGCTTTTACTGATTGTGGTAGGTGGTATAGGATATGAAGCAGTGCGTCGTTTTACAGAACCTTATGAAGTACAGGGAGTTCTCATTGCTATAGTGGCGGGCATTGGTATCCTGGTAAATGGCTTCACCGCCTTCCTGTTCTTTAAAGACAAGGATCGCGACCTCAATGTAAAAGGGGCATACCTGCACCTGGCGGCAGATACGCTGGTGTCTCTCGGTACGGTATTGGCCGGTATTGTGATTATCTACACAAAATGGTATTGGCTGGATCCTTTGATCAGCCTTGTGGTAATGGTAGTAATAGTATATAGCACATGGGGACTGCTGCGGGATAGTTTACGCTTATCTATGGACGGGGTACCGCCGGGTATTAATATAGACGAGGTGAAAAACGCTGCTATAGGGGTAAACGGGGTGAAAGACATCTATCATATCCATGTATGGGCCATCAGCACCACTGAAAATGCATTAACGGCCCAGGTGAAAGTAGATGCACAAATGACTGCTGCCGGGATAGAAGCATTGAAAAAAGAATTGCGTCATGAACTTGAGCACCTGGGCATTACCCATGCTACACTGGAAACAGGGTGTTAGCTTTTTGCCAGCACAACAAATTTCTCTTTAAAACTTTCTTCCGGGAAGATGTCGTAAACGTTGACCAACCGTGGTTTTAGACGACTGTCAGATATTTCCTGTGCCAGATCACCGCCTTTCAGGCAGATCAAACCTTTTTCGAATTGTTTGCCGGGAACAGCAGATTTTTTCAGTACGGGTTTGCTCCAGCGCCATAAATCACCCAGTGGGGCCACTGCGCGGGATACTACAATATCGAACTTACGGTTCTTGATATCTTCCACCCGGCTGTGGGCGGTGGTAACATTCTTTAATTCCAGTGCATCAGCTACGCCCTGCGCTACTTTTATTTTTTTGCCGATAGAATCTACCAGGTGAAATTTAACTTCGGGAAAGAAAATGGCCAGTGGTATACCAGGAAATCCACCACCGGTGCCAAGATCCAGTATTTGTGTGCCTGGCTGGAAATCCGCTATGGCGGCTATGCTGAGAGAATGCAATACATGCTTTTCGTATAAGGATTCAATATCTTTCCGGGATATTACATTGATCTTCTCATTCCATTCTTCATACAATCCTTTCAGTGCCTCAAACTGTGCCAGCTGCTCCGGCGTGAAATCGCTGAAATACTTTAAAATAATTTCCATGCCGCAAAAATAAGGAGAATTTGTCTTTCTCCCGATTAGGCTGATTATACTGATTACCCTGATTTTGTTTTTGATGTAAAAAGATTAGCGAAGATCGAAGCAGGTAAATCCGCTCTAATCTTCGCTAATCTTTCTTTTATAATCAAAAAAATATAATCGGGGTAATCAGTATAATCAGCCTAATCGGGAGAAAGACAATTTACCACCTGTTTTTAGACTTGAACAGCAGTGCAGGAGTGAATAAGATATAGTATAACACCATGAAAATATCCATCAGCCAGCTGAATTTAAACAGATCACTCTCGTCCAGTTTACGCATAGCAGCATAGGTAATCACAGATTGTATGATCACTTTTGTGGTAAAGATGCCCAGCACATACCAAAGTATAGGTGGTGGAAAGAACAATCCCAGAATAAAGGCAGGGTAAAAAAGGAAATGTGTCAGTGAAAATAATCCCAGCACAAACTTGTGGCCAAAGCGGTAATGCTTGCCGGTAGACATGTGCCGGGTCTTCTGACGGAACCAGCTCATCCAGCTGATCTTAGGCTCCGAATAGGTAAAGGCCTGCTTGTTGATCACTACGCCTACATTTTTTCTATTGGCGGCAGCATTTACAAACAGGTCATCATCGCCGCTGGCTATATGCTGGTGGCCGGTGAAGCCTTTATGTTTAAAGAATAACTCCCTTTTATAAGCCAGGTTGCGGCCCACGCCCATGTAAGGCATGCCGCTCATGGCAAAGGACAGGTGCTGCAGCGCGCTGAAAAAGGTTTCGTACCGGATCATCTTATTCAGAAAGCCCGGTTTCTTATGGTAAGCACCGTATCCCAGTACAATTTCTTTATTTTCACTGAAGCCCTGGCTCATTAAGGAAAGCCAGTGGGTACTGCCTGGTTTGCAATCTGCATCTGTGAGCAATACATGCTCATACTGAGCGCCTTTTAAGCCAATAGATAAAGGATATTTTTTGCCTGGAATGAACTTGGCGGCCTGTTTTATCTCAATGTGACGGTAATGTGGATAACCCGGCTCAATAGAGCGCAGGTAGTATTTGGTATCATCTTCAGAATTATCATTCACCACAATTACCTCGTATTCCGGTTTCAGGTGGTGATGATAACGCTGCTGTAATACCCCCGGCAGATTCTTCTGCAGGTTCAATTCTTCATCCTTGGCACAGATGATAACGGAAAAAGGCCCGTCCGGTGTGTGGTCCAGGTCAAATTTACGTCTGTAAAAAGCTACCCGGGAAAACACAAAAAGGAAATAAATAATTTGTATCCCTGCAACAGCAGCAAAAAAGTATAAGGCAATTTCACCCAGATGGTCAAGCATAATGCTGGCAAAAATATAATATTTTTATTATCTGTAAAATAATTAATTACGAATGATAGAATGAGAATTACAAAGTTGCCGGCAATAATGAGCCTGGCTAAGGCTAAAAAAAACTGTTTTTAAATTGAGTACAAGCGCTTTTGCACCAGATGTCGGTAATATGCGCTTTTACTCCGACTGATAATAGGAGGATGATAGGAGGAAGACACTAAGAAGTGCATCATTTGTTAATGGTAATCGAAGAAATTGTTAATACACTTGCCCCTGACCTGGATATTCTTTAAATTCATTTAAAATCATCCTGTTATGGCATGGCAAAGCGGACCGGTTGTATATGTAGGTACCATCGGCATATGTTGTTTTTACAAACTGGGCGACAAATATTATTTGCGAAGAAAAAGCACGCTTAGCGGCAAGCGCGTAAAAAAAGACCCCGTCTTTCGCAATACGATGAAGTATGCCGGTATCCTGGCAACAGCTTCTCGTATGGCAGCAGCTGTATACCGGGCCTTGCCGAAGGAACAAAAGAAACATGTCCTGTATAGAAAACTCACTGGTATAGCGATGAAAATGCTGAAAGCGGAAATTGCCATACCCACCATCACTGCCGTATTACAAGCGGTAACATGCAGGAAACCAGTAAAAAAAGCTACTGCTCTTGATACATTGAATCAGCGACCAGGTAAAAACAAACCGGGAGCATTTAATGTAATAAGCAATTTGTTATACGTAACCTCCCGGGGAGAACTGAGAAAACACATAGCGCAACGGATCCCCACGATGGTTTTACTGGAATAGCATTGAATCTGCCTTTGTTACTACATAGTCCTCACCTTTGGCAGATGAAAATGAGCCAAGGGTGCAGGAGCCGATACGATTACCGGACTATCATAATATGCAGCATATAAAAAGAGATTTGATGTAATCAATGTTTTACCCAGTTCTGATACATTCAATAATCCAATATTATTTCGAAAGATTAACCAGGTATCTTCATCAATGATTTTAGTATATTTTACTAAATGTCCTTTTAGTGCAAAATGTGGAGTAAGCGCCTGCGAACCAATGGGATTTGGAAAAGGGTAAAGTTCATTTACCTGTTTGTATTTCTCATCTTTTGTATCAAAAAAGGAAAGATCCGCTAACAGGTTTATCTTATCCAGTTTATCTAAAGTATTATTTTTTAATGCGCTACTAGAGAATTGATCAATATCATAATTTGATCGGGTGAGTGAACTGCTGAGTATACATTTTGTATGGAAGCCATAATGGACATCACCGGAAAGAATGATCACCTTTGAGGGCTTTATTTTAGTATCAATGAAATTAAAGAACTCATATTTCCCTCTTGGATTGGCACGCCAACATTCATAGTCATTATCGTATCTGCCGGTAGATTTGGGCTTGAAACCGGCAAGGATTGTGTCAGTGTTAAAGGTACCATCAACCATATGAAGTTGCCCTGCTTCAAAAAGTGTAGATCCAATGATGGGAGTGGGGGCGCAGCATATAAGGGGTGTGCCACTCTTGTAGTTCACGGACTTGATTAAAGCTTCTATTTTGTCGAATGCTACCTGGGACATTAAACGGGCTCCTTTATACATTTTATTTTCATTCAGACTGGTATTATAATCCATCTCTTCTGCCCCACCTCTTAATGTTCTGTTATCTAAAAAAATACCAATGGGATTTGTTGGAGCAATAAAAGCCCAGTCCTGAAATGCAAACAAACTGTCTTCAAATTTTTTTGCTTTTGACTGATCATCAACACCCTGGTTGTAAAGTGGATTTTTCAAATGATCTATCATTGCACTGATAAAATCATCAGGATAATTACCGGGATTGTTTCCCCAGCCCTGGAATGCCCAATAGGCGGCCAATGCATTGGAGACTAATCTTTTGCCTGTTACTGAACGTTCAACTGCATTTCTCCATATTATATCACAATTCCAGTCATCCGTTACATCATGGTCATCAAAGATCATATAGGAAGGAACATTGGCAAATAACCTGATCACATTTGCATTCATCTTTATGAGGCCTTCTAAATTCTCCTCTTTTTCAAGCCAGACGGAGCTGAATTGGTCTGCTATGGTTGCCGGTATCGCTTCCACTTTGTAACCGGTGGTATCTACTTTAAACCTTCCCCAATTTAATAAGTACAACGCTGCAAATTCACCCATTGAAATGAGGTGACCATCATCTTCCGTAGTGATAGAACTATTTCTTCTCACAAAACCTTTTCTGTCTTTATATTTTATATCTTTCACCTTTACCAGTTGAGTAGGTAAGTTCGTTCTGAGGTATTCACGGGGGAGCACTTCATTTAAATCAATCAGTGGAGAATGAGCCAGAAAATGTTCAAGTATATCAGGCGCTCTTTTATCTATTAAATTATATATTAAACCCCTATTAATTAATAGGATATTGGGAATAAAATTACAGTTCGGTACCCCTAAATAAGCCACAACGAAAGTATGAATGTTTTTCCTTCTATTGCCAGGAATGCTTTTATCAGCATAAGTTATTTTAGCCGGAAGATTGAGATCTTCTATTTCAAAACCTGCTACTCCGTCCAGATAATTATATAAAAAAATAGTCAGGCCCTTATTCGTTATTTCCTTTGCATTGACATAGGCAGGAATTATTTCCTCATATCCCATTATCGAAAGGGCAAGATCCTGTACCGCGTCAAAAACTTTTTCATTCAGATCGTCTGTATATATCTGGTCGCCCAGGTGGAATATAACATGATCCGGTATCTCTTTTTTTTGATTACCACTGTAAGTCTTCCATTGTTCTTCCAGGTATTTAGCAGCTGTATTTAACGCATCACTTCCATGTCCGTGGGTTTTTCTACAGGAACCATAAAAAATTCTTGTATTGGGAGTATCCTGTTGAGGGATAACAAATACCGGGTAGGGTAAATCGGCGTAAGAATATTGTTTTTGTGTATTATAAATTTTAGTAAAGAACACTTCTTTTTCTGCACCCTTTTTTGAGTAGATATCTTTGTCATTCAGGATTACTTTATCTGTTTCACTAAACCGGAAGTGAATATCATACCCATATGGTGTTAATGGCTTAAATGCACTTTCTCCTTCGGCGGGTGTTATTTCCAGTAAAATAACAAACAGGTTACTGCCCAGTTGGTGAACATTGTATTTTGTATGGGTGATAATATATTTTTCTATCCATTTATTATCTCCTTTATTCTTATAAAGCAGATTAATAATGGCATCACACTCTTCAGGTTGAATGCTCGTAGCCAGCCAGATACAGACTTTTGAGGGCTCAACCCTTCTTAGGACCGGACCACATAATAAAGTGTATAACTGCATAATTAAAGAATGATGGATTGAGGATTTGGATCAATTCTAACCAGGCTGGTAGGTATTTTTACTTCCCAGGGCTCGCCCACCAGCTTTGCACCGAGAGAGTAGCCGATACCAGTAGTAGAGGTATCTGCGTAGGCAGTCCTTAACTGGATCTGTGTCGTATTAACTACTGTTTTAATGATATAAGTCTTCCCTGAAATAATGATCCGTCTGTTTTCGTCGTCTGCTGTGAATTCCGTACTTATACCAGTAATAGCGTCTGAGCCGTTGTTAACATTGATCTTTCCGTTACCTTCATAATTACTGTTGCCAAGCTGGGCTTTCAGTTCGTCCAGGATAGAGAGTTGTAAAGGATCGGCGTTACCTCCATCGGTATTAACCATAGGCGCTTCTCCATTCCAGATTTCCCCCAGTGTAAGGTAATTCAACATGCTATTTTCGAAACCCGGCCGCACTGGTAATTGTACCCTGGCAGCACCTGCCTGTAAAAATTTACCAAAGAGGGGATCCGTATCATCTAATTTTATTAGTGTGATCCATTCATCTTTTTTGCTCCAGAAATAAGGATAAAATACATAGGTTATGTTAGTCCATTCGCATGCCTGTTCAAAGAATTCAATATAAGGTCCTTCAGCTTTTGCTTCCGCGAAATCAATTTCAGGATAACCGTATGGCGCTACATTCCGGTTCATTGCATCAAACAGCTCAAAGCGTTGGCCAGTGAGCAAAGAAATGCAACCTCTTTTTAATTCTATTTGTTCTGTTTCACGGTTCTGGGCAGGGTTTGTACCTTGTATCACCCCGATATTTGCCTGTATTTTCAGTGTGGCTATTGCATTATCGTACTTTGTTTTCTGGTCATTATAGGCATTCATGATGGCCTTGAATGTATTTAGCTGCCATTCCTGGAATTTTTCAGGAGAAAGGGTGCATAGCACGGTAATCAGCACTTCGTAGTTATTGAAACTTGCTGAATTGATCGTTATAGGTAGCTTATTGGTTTTGATGGGTAGTAACTCTATAAACCCGAATTCATCTACAGCGTTCCGGTAGATGAGTTGTTTATTCTGGATCTGGATGGTCACATGCTTGAAATCATCCACCTGGTTTTCGCCATATACATTGATATTCGCACTCTTGGGTATATAGCCTTCCTGGATACCCACATCTTCAATCATACTGGAATTGAGCAGCGTAGTGCCGCCCTGGTTGGTAGCACTTATACCATCTACGTTTTTTGCTACAGACGCTATCGAAATAGCAGGAGGCGGAGGGGTTACATCCTCTACATTATATTTGCTTACCCAATAGAGATAGTTATCCCTTGTAACATCCTGTACTTTCAAAGAAACAAAAGTTTGCCTGTCGGGCATACAGTAGCCGGGGGCATCCGGTTTAGCCACCGTAATGTCTTCCGCCGGTTGTTTGGCAAGGGCATAACGCAGGAATGCTGCTGGTTCCGGTACTACAAATTCCAGCATCAGGCGTTTGCCATAATTGATGATCTGTGCGTGATAATATTTATCCAGCCAGCGATAAACGCCGGATATATTATCTGTACCAGCTTTATTGTCAAAGCTATGTGTGTTGGTTTCTTCCGTTTCCTGGAGTGTTTTTAACACCCGGCTTTCCAGTGTGCGTTGTTCAATACGGCTAACCGCGCGGGAAGTGGTTTCCCTGGCAAAATTGGAAGAAGCAGTTTTTGAATCCTGTTGGGCACTACTGTTACTGGTATTGTAATTGGCGGTAACACTTACAGATGGACCGTAGGAAGCATTCACCGTGATGCCCGTCTGTTTACTACTATTGTCACTGATCACCTGCTGTGTCTGGCTTTGCAATTCATATCTTTCTGTAGAGCTGAGGTCTTTTTCTTTTGTATCTGTTATCTGGGTTTCAGTGGTATTGGTTACTTCTATCGATGTTAAAGTGCGCAGTTTGCGTTCCCGCATTTCACTTTTCAATACATTTTCAACATGGGCAATTTCGCCCTGTTCGTAACGCAATAATTCCTGTTCAACGATCATCAGGTCGGCAATACCTAATATCCTGGCTTCTCCATGCCCGGATGGTAAGGTAATATCGCCCATTGTTGGGTCACTGGCCAACGTAGCAGGCGGACAGATGCCGGGTGTTGGTACGGATGTGCCGTCATCTATCAGTATGTTACCGTTCAGCACTATATTTTCTACTGGTAAAATATTGTTGCCAATGCGTACCATTACTTTCCCGTTGCTCGGATTATTATATAGTTGCTGGGCTATTTCACTCGCCTGTTTCTGTACCAGGAATGTGGATTTTACGATGTCAATCTCCGTATCTGTTATACCGATATTTTTTATCACATCTTTGGTATCGTTGCTTAATTGTGCGTATGCAGCAACCGGCAGTGTAAATTTCCTTACCGGAGCGCTTGCAGTAGCTGCTGCAGGTGTAGGAGGGGTAGTTATAGTCCCGCCGTAAGGAGATTCCAGGATATTACTTTTTTCATAGGCGCTAATAATTTCTTTTACCGCGCCATTATAGCGATTCAATGTTGTGGCCAGTTCAAGTGTCTTTTTTTGTTTGGCGTCGTCGGCCGCTTTCTTTTTTGCTGCGTCATCTTTTCGCTGTGCAGCAAGGCTATCGCCGACTAATGGGAGTGGAAATATACCATCAGGCAATAAGATCTTAGCTTTGAAAGCAAGATTTGGATCACGGGTATCGTTAGCAGATAATCTTTGAATGATCTCAAAAAGATATACCAGTTTAGTAATAAATAATTTCTTAGCGGGTGTAATGGAAGCATCCATAATAGCTGCTACCAGGCTGTTAACTACTTTCAGGGACAAGGCTTTAAATGGATCGGTGCCCACGATTTTATTGGGCGTAGTACCAAAGTCCTTTGTAAACTCAGCATTGAGCAATGCATTGGTCAGCTTATTCTGACCATTGAGTGCAAAGACATAAAAGGCTGCATAAGGGGCATCCAGTTGTTGCGTTGTATACAGAAAATCTACCGACTTCACATACGTATCTTTCAACGCCAGCATGGCGCTTCTCGAATTAGTAAGACGTTGTTGCCGCAGTGCATCCAGGAAAGGGCTGGTGTTTTTGTGTAGTGCAATACTATTATCTGTGGCAGTAGCAACAGGTACTTGCTGAGGGGGACGAATGGCTGAAAACCTGAAAATTTCTGAGTTCATAATTGAAGGGTTGATTATAAAATTGGGGTGCTTACTTGTACATTAATTGCCTGACAGTTGTTAAACAGTGACATGACTGTTATGCCTATTTCGGGTTTGTTTCTTTTGGGGTATGGCGCATTGCCTCGTTGATTCGTTGTTGAAATTAAGGGCATTATTTTATTTGATAAAGGAGAAAACAGGTAACGGCAGATTTCCGCTGTTAATGGCTATCCTCTTCTTGTAAACGGATGCCATGCAGCCTATAGGGATATTTACTGTAGCTTTACTACAGCATTTGCTCACCCCATGATGAAAAATGTACGGCATGTCTTGTTGCATTTATACCTGCTGTTGCAAAGCGCAATCGCTTTTGCCCAGTTAACCGCCCCCTCTTTTGAACATTATACGATACAAGAGGGCCTTTCAGATAATAATGTGCTATGCATTACACAGGATAAGCTGGGATATATGTGGATAGGTACTGAAAATGGACTGAACCGCTTTGATGGTAATACTTTCAGCGTTTCTTACCATAACGCAGACAGCAATAGTATTCCGGCCAATTTTATAAGAGAGCTGAAAAAGGTAGATTCTGATAATATCGGTATCCTCACCAGTAAAGGTTTTCAATGTCTGAATAGCCAAACGCTGAAAAGCAGGAACTACCTGGTTCCTGTTCTCCCCGCATCTGATGTGCACCTGAATAGCCTGGCTGATGTAGCACAACAGGGAGATAGTGCATGGGCATTAAGCACTGCTACCGGTTTTTATGTAATGAATAAGAATGGCCGGCTTATTTTCAGATATGATCATTTTATGCCCGGCAACAGTACTGGCAATGTACTGGGAACAGGTTATGGAAGGGATGTTTTTGCACTGCCGGATGGTAATGTACTGGCCTATTACCGGGATAATGGGATTGCTTTATATCAACCGGCTATAGGAAAATATACAACGCTTGATATGAAGCTGCCTTCCGCCTGGTCTGGTTTTTATGGACCTAAAGAGGGTGGCATGTCATGTGGCCAGGTAGATGCGGATCATTTTATACTGATCAGGTTCCGCGATAACACCATCACCTGGTACAACCATCGGCTGAAGCAGGAAGTAGTGTCAACTGTACCTTTCAAAATGCTGGATAACTTCACGTACGAAAGCAGGATTTTCAGGCTCACAGACAGCACCTTCGCCGTTAATTCCGGAGTAGTAGGTTTTTATATTTTTCATCTTAACAGGAAAACAGGTGCTATTACTTTTAATAAGGAAAGGTACCTGAAAGAATATAAATGTAATTACCTGTTTGCTGATAAAGAACAGCGTTTATGGGTAGGTACCTCCATAGGACTATTATGTCAGAAGAAGACCCCACCTTTTTTTGCTGCATATTATCTGAATAACGATACGGCTGTGAGATATGCTCATTTTAACAGCATTTTTCGTTACAAAAACCTGCTTTATATCGGACATTTCTCCCGTAAAATATCCCTGACGATTGTTGATACGGCCGGTATGCATATTGTGAGGAACCTTTCTTTTTTCAGCAAAGATGCACTCTGGAATGAAGTTTATTCAATACAGCAGTATTATCCGGATACTTTGTATATCGGTACAAACGGTGGCCTGCTCTGGCTGGATACCCGTACTTACCACTATGGCAAAGTGAAGGTGCCACCTGTGATGGCAGGAAAAAACCTTTTCGTTGGACCAGTTATGTCCAATGGAGATGCCTGGATGGTATCCCCGTTAGAAGGGATCGTTATTCGCTATAATATCCGTTCCAGGGCATTTACCTGTTATACCTCCGGAACAAAACCGGCCTTGCCTTTTGATATGGCAAAACACCTGGCATATGATGCGTATGGTAATGTCTGGTTTTCTGGTCATGGTTTAGCCCGTTGGAACAACCGGGAGCAACGCTTTGATACATTGATCACCGCCTACCAGGGATTAAACAGGCAGGAAGATAATATCCTCACCATGAGCGCGGATAAAAGAGGGTCACTTTGGTTACATAGCGTAGAAAATGGGCTACAGGAATATAGAATCGGGGAAAAGAGATTTATAAATTATTCATTGGCAGAGGGGCTTCCCTCCAACGTACTGGCAAGTGTATCTAATGTTGAAGTGAAAGGGAAAATATGGTTCTTTACTACTAATGCCCGGATTGGCAACATTAACCTACAAACAAAACGGCTGACGACTTATGGGCAGACAGATGGGATTCCTGACGAAATATCCAGGGCCCGTTTTATTTACTATGATGAAGAAGCCAATAAATGTTATGCCCTTACCAGCAATTACCTGTTAGTGTTTTCACCGGACGATGCCAGGGTTAAAGTACCGGTTCATCCTATCATTATTGAGCAGATAAAGGCGTCGGGCATAGTATGTAATTATCCGGGGGATACTATCCGCTTGTCCTATGATCAAAACGATCTGGCTATCCGGTATACACAGATCAGTTATACGAAGACTGCCGGATACCATTTTTTCTACAGATTGAATAAGGATGCTGCCTGGGTACCACTGGACAATCAACGAACGATCTATATGAACCGCCTTTCGCCGGGTAAGTATATGTTCCAGATCAGATCTGCAGACCGGTACCAGGATGAACAGATCAAACAATTGTTGATCGTTATACGTCCTCCATTCTGGCAAACATGGTGGTGCAGGATACTTGCGCTGTTACTGTTAACAGGTGGCATTGTGATTGTCTTAAAATGGAGAGAGCATATATTGAACAGGGTCAACGAAGAAAAACTGAACGCCCGCCAAAAAGAACTGGAACTGGCATTGATGAATCAACAACTGGCAGAAATGGAAATGAAGGCATTGCATGCGCAGATGAATCCTCATTTTATTTTCAATTGCCTGAACAGCATTAAGGGGATGATCGTGTATAACAGGAACGCAGAGGCTTCCAGGTATTTGAACCATTTTGCACATCTGATCCGTGAAAATCTGGATCATAGCCGACGATCGTTTATTACATTGCAACAGAATATCAGTTACCTGCACCATTACCTTAAAATGGAACAACTGCGATTTGCTGATTTTGAATATGAGATGAAGGTATCCCGGCAGCTAAACACCCATAACATACACATAGCGCCGATGCTGCTTCAACCCCTGGTTGAAAATGCTATCTGGCATGGACTACAGACGCTGGAGGAAAAAAAGATATTGCAGATTACTTTTTCCAGGAGTGGTAATCAGTTGATCTGTTGTATTGAAGATAATGGTGTTGGCATCAATAATGCTGCGGCAGCGAAAGAGGAAACGTCTCATTTGTCTATGGGTGTCGATAATATCAGGAAAAGAATACTACTGCTTCGCCAGAAGTATAAAATAAACTGTCTCCTTAATTTTACAGACAAAAGCGATAAAGGTCAAGGTGAAAGCGGTACTATCGTAACGTTAATATGGGAAATAACATGATTAAAGCCATCATTACAGACGACGAGCCCCGTAGTGTGGAAACACTAAGGAAATTACTGGAACTGCATTGCCCTTCCGTACAAATTGTAGCAGAATGCAGCAATGTAACATCCGCCCGGAAACTGATAGCGGAATATCAGCCTGACTTGTTATTCCTGGATATTGCCATGCCGGGTAAAAGTGGTTTCGACCTGCTGGATGAGCTGGATGACATACACTTCGACATTATTTTTGTGACTGCTCATAATGAGTTTATGCTGCAGGCTTTCCGGTTCAGTGCAATAGATTATATTTTAAAACCCATAGATGAAGAGCTGTTGATCATGGCGGTGAACAGGGTGAAAAAGAAAATAAAGACAGCCCGGAATATGATGGCGATAGAGGCCTTTAAGTATAACCTGAAGCAAGTGCAGCATCCACAGGATATGAAGCTCTGTATTCCGCATACCAAAGGATTTTCATTGGTCGTGTTATCCGATATTATTTATTGCATGGCAAATAATACCTATACTACCTTTTTCCTGGCTAATGGTCAATCCCTGGTGTCGTCTAAATCTATCATTGATTTTGAGCTCCTGCTGCAGGATAGTTCTTTTTGTCGTATTCATAAATCTTACCTGGTAAATATGCAGCATATTAAGGAATACCTGAAAGGAGAAGGAGGGACCGTTATTATGAGTAATAATAAAGAGCTGGAAGTTTCCAGGAGGAAGAAGGAACATTTCCTGGAAAGCGTGAAGGGATATTATAAATATACTTAATCTGGCAAAATATGCTATTGTATAGTCTATTAACTGTAAATAACTAATATAAAAATTATAAATTATTGAATATGAATTGATTGTGGTGAATATAGATAAAGTTGAATAAGCTCAGCACCACATTCCTCATTCGTAATTTTCATTTCAATATCTTTGCGGCCTGAAATATTGAAGAGTGAATTTTGAACTGATAACTACAGATAGCGGCAGCAATGCCAGGGCCGGAAAAATAACTACTGCCCACGGAGAAATAGAAACACCCATTTTTATGCCGGTTGGCACAGTGGGCAGCGTAAAGGCTGTTACACAGGAGCAGCTGCGCGATGCTGTGCAGGCGCAAATCATTCTTGGTAATACCTATCATTTATATTTAAGACCTGGTCTGGAAGTGTTGTCACTTGCCGGCGGCTTACATAAATTTAATGGCTGGGACCGGCCAATCCTTACCGACAGCGGCGGGTACCAGGTATTTTCCCTGGCTGCCAACCGTAAGATCAAGGAAGAAGGGGTGGTGTTTCAATCGCATATAGATGGCTCCCGTCATCTTTTTACCCCTGAAAATGTAATGGATATCCAGCGTACCATCGGAGCCGATATTATTATGGCTTTTGATGAATGCCCGCCTTATCCGTCTGATTACCGCTATGCGCGTAAGTCTATGGACCTCACGCACCGCTGGCTGGACCGCTGCATACAACGTTTAAGCGATACCCAGCCTGCCTACGGTCATGAACAAACGTTGTTTCCGATTGTGCAGGGTAGTACCTATAAAGACCTCCGCAAGGCTTCGGCTGAATATATTGCTTCCCGCAACTGTGCCGGTAATGCCATTGGTGGCCTGAGCGTGGGAGAACCGGAAAATGAGATGTATGAAATGTGCGGACTGGTATGTGAATCATTGCCGGTAGACAAGCCCCGTTACCTGATGGGGGTGGGCACACCTTGGAATATCCTTGAAAATATAGCATTGGGCGTGGATATGTTCGACTGCGTAATGCCTACCCGTAATGGTCGTAATGGTATGTTATTTACCTGGAACGGCGTTATCAACATCCGCAATAAAAAATGGGCAACCGATTTTAATCCGATAGATGGAAACAGCGCCTGCTTTGCTACCCGCGACTATTCCAGGGCTTATCTGCGTCACCTGTTTGTGGCCGGAGAAATATTAGGCATGACATTGGCCAGTATACATAACCTTGCATTTTACCTGGAGCTGGTTCAGGAAGCCCGTCGTCAGATACTGGCAGGAACCTTCGCCACCTGGAAAACAGGTATGGTGAATCAGCTGAAAACACGCCTGTAAAAGTTCGGACTATAAAATAAACTAATATCTTTGGGGTCATGACTAAAATTGACTGGTACATTTTACGCAAGCTCATAGGTACTTTCATTTATTCCCTGATGATATTCCTATTGATTTCCGTGGTGATAGACACTACGGAAAAGGTGGATGACTTTATGAAACATCATCTGTCGCTGCATGAAATTATCGTGGATTATTATTTCGGTTTTATTCCGCATATCCTGGCTTTACTATTTCCGCTGTTTATATTTTTGTCGGTAATATTTTTCACTTCCAAAATGGCGTATCGCTCAGAGATTATTGCGATCCTGAGTGCCGGCGTGAGTTTCCGTCGTTTCCTGCGGCCTTACTGGGTAGGTGCTTTCCTGTTTGGCGGCATTTTATGGCTGGCCAACTATTGGGTAGTACCTAATGCAAACCGCATCCGTACATCGTTTGAGAATAAGTACCTGCATAGTCATGATGATGAGAAATCGCAGTACGACCGTACCACGCGTATCGACAGCTTTACCTACGTTACTTTTGGTACCTACGATCCTAATTATAAGAGCGGCAGCAATTTTATTTTGTCTACTGTTGATAAGCAGAACATGTCTTTTAAGCTGAAGGCAGATCGTATTACCTGGGATTCTACCACCAAAAAGTGGCGCCTGGACTATGTTTCCATGCGCACCATGAATGGGTTAAAGGAACATTGGACCAGCAAGCAGGATACCCTGCTTAAAATTGCGCTGGTACCAAAAGACCTGGTGGATGAAAAGAATCTCCAGGAAGCCATGACTACTCCGGACCTCAGGAAATACATCAACCGTGAATCTATCAGGGGATCGGAAGGTCTGAATACCTATTGGGTAGAGTATTATCGCAGAACAGCCGCCGCCTTTGCGGTGGTGATCCTTACCCTCATTGGCGGTATCATTGCTGCCAAAAAAGTAAGAGGGGGTAGTGGCCTGCATCTGGCAGTAGGTATCGTTATCAGCGCCAGTTACATTATTTTTCTGCAGTTTGCTACCGTGTTTTCTGTGAAAGCAGACCTGAATCCTTTGCTGGCTGTGTGGATCCCCAATATCCTGTTTGGCGGACTGGCACTTTATTTATATCGCCGGGCACCAAAATGATGCAATTACACGCAAATATTTTCCTGCTGTTATTCAAAAACCAGGGTATTTTCCTTCATAAAAATCAATTTTTAAGGTATTCTTCTTTCACAATTTTCAATTCATTCTGAAAAATTTCACATTTCTTTAATGCCATATAAATTATATTTATTTATATTAGTTAAGGTATTTTAAATCAATATTTTAAATTAGTTTTTAGGAGATGAATACTGCGATTGGTAGCCGTGTTTGTCGTTGTTAATTTGGCATTAAATACCACGAAATGGTACTAACTTCGTTAACAAATCATTACTTTTGACTATTGATCGATTTTGTTTTCATTTTTAATATCAACGCAGTAAAATGGGGTACATAAAAGAAAAGTTCAAGGTTAAAGCGGATGAACTTAACGTTGAAGTAAAGGAGCTGGTAAAGAATTACGGCACTAAAAAAATTGATGAGGGCGTAACTATTGCACAGGTTTACCAGGGTATGCGCGGTATAACCGGCCTGGTAACAGAAACTTCCCTGCTGGATGCTAATGAAGGTATTCGTTTTCGCGGGTATTCAATTCCTGAACTGAGAGAGCATTTACCAAAAGCGCCAAACGGTGCAGAACCATTACCAGAAGGGTTATTTTATCTGATGTTAATAGGTGAATTGCCTACTGAAGCGGATGTACAATATCTTTCCAGCATGTGGGGACGCCGTTCTCATGTACCTAACCATGTATTTGATGCTATTGAAGCACTCCCTATTACTGCACACCCAATGACTATGTTTACCGTAGGAATTATGGCATTGCAAACAGAATCTTCTTTTGCACATGCTTATTCCGAAGGGCTCAATAAAAAAGACTACTGGAGCGAAACCTATGAGGATACAATGAACCTCATTGCGCGTCTGCCCCGTATTGCCGCTTACATTTATCGTCGCAAATATAAAGGTGGCCAGCATATTCAGCCTAATGGCATGCTGGATTGGGCAGGTAACTTTGCACATATGCTGGGTTATTCTGACGAAGGGTTCAGAGAACTGATGCGCCTGTACATGGTGATTCACGCTGACCACGAAGGTGGTAACGTGAGCGCACATACGACGCACCTGGTAGGTTCTGCCCTCAGCGATGCTTACCTGTCATTAGCCGCTGGTATGAATGGTTTGGCAGGTCCGTTGCACGGACTGGCTAACCAGGAAGTGATCAAGTGGATCCTGCAAATGCGCGAAGAACTGGGTGGTGGTATGCCAACCAAAGAACAAATTGAAACCTACGTTCGTAAAACTTTATCAGAAGGTAAAGTTGTTCCGGGCTACGGTCACGCTGTATTGCGTAAAACAGATCCCCGCTTCAGCGCACAGATGGAGTTTGCTAAAAAACATCTCCCTAACGATGAACTGGTGAAAATTGTATGGATGGTGTATGAAACTGTTCCCCCAATTTTGAAAGACCTGGGTAAAGTAAAGAACCCATGGCCTAACGTAGATGCACACTCCGGCGCATTACTCGTTCACTACGGCCTGGTAGAATATGAATTCTACACTGTATTGTTTGGTGTATCCCGTGCACTGGGTGTACTGGCTTCCCTTTGCTGGGACAGAGCACTGGGCCTTTCCCTGGAAAGACCAAAATCTGTTACCACCGAATGGATGAAAGAATTTGTGGAAGGAAAAGTAGATGCAATAGCCGACTAGTTATAATTGTTTTTTTATAAAAGAGGCAAGTGGTGATTTTACCATTTGCCTTTTTTATTTTTGTGCTCATAAAAACCGAAACAGCTATTTCTACTTTTACACCCATATTATCAAATCCGATAGAATACCTGAAGGGCGTAGGCCCGCAGAAGGGAGAACTATTGCGCAAAGAAATTCAGATCCATACTTTTGGCGACCTGCTACAATACTTCCCTTTCAGATATGTAGATCGTACCAGGATAGACAAGATCGCTTCCCTGAGCGGTTATGAAGATTTTGTGCAGATACGCGGGAAGATCATCAATATGGTAGTGATGGGAGAGAACAGGTCTAAAAGACTGGTAGCTACCTTCAAAGATGAATCCGGCACTATTGACCTCGTATGGTTTCAGGGTTGGCAGTGGATGCAGAAATCGTTGCGCGAAAATGTAGCCTACCTGGTGTTTGGCCGTATCTCTGTATTTAACAGTGTTACCCAGTTGGCACATCCTGAAATGGATTTACTCACAGAAGAAATTGCCACCGGAAAACAATTCCTGGAACCGGTATATTATACTACTGAAAAACTAAAAGCACGCGGACTAACGGCAAAGGCTATAGGAAAACTTACCAAAACATTGCTGGAGCAATTATCCCCTGCAGAGATCAGGGAAAATATTCCACTGGAAGTATTACAGCAATACCGGCTCATGCCCAGGTCCCTGGCCTATTTTAAGATACATTTGCCCGGCAATGAAGACGAGGCCCGCCTGGCGCAACGACGCTTAAAATTTGAAGAACTATTCATCGCACAAATACGTATCTGCAGATTAAAACTGAAAAGACATAAACAATCGCATGGCTATATTTTTGGTGCAGTAGGAGAATCATTTAATGACTTCTACAATAATCATCTCCCCTTTTCCTTAACAGGTGCGCAAAAGCGGGTGCTGAAAGAAATAAGGATGGACACTGTGCATGGCCGGCAAATGAATCGTTTGCTGCAGGGAGATGTAGGTAGCGGTAAAACAATGGTGGCGTTGCTGGCTATGTTACTCGCTAAGGACAATGGCTTTCAGGCTTGCCTGATGGCACCTACCGAAATTTTGTCGCAGCAACATTTTAAAGGCCTTTCGGAGTTATTGCAAAAAATGGACGTCAACATAGCGCTCCTCACCGGCAGTATCAAAGGGAAAGCCCGCAAACAAATACTGGCTGGAATGCTGGATGGCAGCATTCATTTCCTGGTGGGCACACATGCTTTGCTGGAAAAAGAAGTACAGTTTAAGAACCTGGGCCTGGCAATTGTGGATGAGCAACACCGTTTTGGTGTGGCACAACGGGCACGGCTATGGGAAAAAAATAATATACCACCGCATATCCTGGTCATGACGGCAACGCCTATACCAAGAACATTAGCGATGACGATCTACGGCGACCTGGATGTTTCTGTGATCGATGAAATGCCGCCAGGCCGTAAACCTATTACCACTGTGCATCGTACTGAATATCAGCGACCGCAGGTAATGGATTTTATTAAGGAAGAAGTGAAAAAAGGCCGTCAGGCTTACGTCGTATATCCGTTGATTGAAGATTCAGAAAAGCTGGATTATGAAAACCTGATGAAAGGTTATGAAGAGGTAAAAGCTTTTTTTCCTGAACCTCAGTACTATATCAGTATGGTGCATGGCCGTCAGCCGGCAGAAATGCGCCAAACCAATATGCATCGCTTTGTTACCGGCGATACAAACATAATGGTAGCGACTACTGTTATTGAAGTCGGTGTTAACGTACCCAATGCCTCTGTGATGGTAATAGAGAGCACCGAACGCTTCGGGCTGTCACAACTGCACCAGCTGCGCGGCCGGGTAGGTCGCGGCGCGGAACAATCTTTTTGTATACTCATGACTGGCAACAAGTTAAACCAGGTTTCCAAAGAACGTATCAATGTAATGGTACAAACCAATGATGGTTTTATCATATCTGAGAAAGATATGGAGTTGCGTGGTCCGGGTGATATTGAAGGTACCCGCCAAAGTGGAGTGCTGGACTTTAAACTGGCAGACATTATCAACGATAAGGCCATTCTTGATGCCGCCCGCGCCAGTGCGGAAAAAATACTGGAGGATGATACCGACCTGGTGTTACCTGAAAATCAATCATTAAAAGATTTTTTAGCTGCACAACGAAGTAAATCTATCTGGAGTAAAATTTCCTGAGCGTTTTAACGTTTATTAATTTATACAGTCTAAGGTTTAGTATAAAGACAGGCGGTGCGTAATAACAGCAGTGGCTTTATGTGTGCTCCCGTAACAAATTGACAGGCTTCTGCGTTTATAGTATTATATTAGTTTTTAAGTCTAAAATAAATCTGATCCCGTTGAAATTTACCCTCCCGACCGGCCTTATTGGAATGATGATTTGCTTTTTCTTACCCGGACAGTTTGCCCAGGCACAGCGAAGTACAAACTTTACACCATTGAATTTTACTGAAAATAAAGGTCAGTGGGAAAAGGAGGTATTATACAAAACAGATTTAGATGGGGCTGTTATCTACCTGAAAAAATCAGGATTTACATTCCTGATGTATAGTCAGCAAGATATGTACGCATTGAATGAATACGTACATGGTCATTCTCACCGCGCAGATACCGTATTCATTCCCGGAAATATAAATTACAAGACTACCGCTCAACAGGGCGAAAAGCCACCCCCAAGGCCATCAGGGCAGCTACCCGATGTAAGGGGCCACGCTTACAATGTAACTTTCCTCAACGCTAATCCTGATCCGGAAGTAGTACCTGAAAAAGCACAGGAAGCTATCAGTAACTACTTTATTGGTAACGATCGCAGCAAGTGGGCCTCCAATGTTAAATCTTTTCAGGGTATCAATTACAACTCCATTTATCCGGGCATAGATGCACATATTTATTCTGACGCTTCTCAGCTGAAATATGATCTGATCATACAGCCGGGTGCTAATCCGGATAAAATCCAGTTGTCGTATGAAGGCCCCACTGGTATGGAATTGAAAAAAGGCCAGTTATATATACATACTTCTGTAGGCGATGTAATTGAACAATTACCTTTTGCTTACCAGTTTATCAATAATGAGCGCGTTACTGTAAAAGTATCCTATCGTTTAAATGATAATAAAATTGGTTTCAAAATATCCGGTGATTATAATCCCGCCTATCCGTTGGTGATTGATCCGGCATATGTTTTTTCTACCGTGTCCGGCTCCCGTTCTGATAACTGGGGCTTTACTGCCACTTATGATGATGCGGGTAATTTTTACGGCGGTGGTATTGTGTTTGGTAACGGTTACCCTGTTACACCCGGAGCAGTGCAAAGTGTTTTTAACGGGGATAAATTTGATATCGGCATTTCTAAGTTTTCTGCAAATGGTAACCGTCTTATTTATGCCACTTATGTGGGCGGCAACGGACTGGAACAACCACACAGCTTATTTGTAGATCCGCAGGGAGAGCTGGTAATTTCCGGAAGAACTACTTCTACTAACTATCCTGCTGATGCCTTGCTGGGGCCAAGAGGAGGATGGGATATAGCAATAACAAAATTAAATGCTACAGGTACCGGTATCATTGGTTCACTGGTCATCGGAGGCAGTGCTGATGATGGCGTGAATATGAGAGAAAACCGTGAAGGTGGCGATTGGGTACTCTTGCGCAATTATGGCGATGATGCACGTAGTGAAGTAGTGATAGACAATGCCGGCTATATTTATGTAGCCAGCTGTACCCGTTCCAAAGACTTTCCGGTAACACCCGGTGTTTTCCAGGGACAGAATAACGGTTTACAGGATGGTGTGGTCCTGAAAATAAATCCATTATGTAAAGGGCTGGTATGGGCCAGTTACCTGGGAGGCTCAAAAGAAGATGCCGCTTATGTAATTGCCTTAAACGGCCTCAATACCTTGTACGTGGCTGGCGGTACAGCCAGTACCGATTTCCCGGTAAAAGGAGGTGTTGTTTATCCTAACTACCGTGGTGGTGTATGCGATGGTTTTATTGCACATATCGCTAATGACGGTAGCGCTATTTTACAGGCTACCTACCTGGGATCTGATGATGCCGCTGCTGATCAGGTATATGGTATTCAGCTGGATAAAAATGGATATGTATACGTAATGGGTACTACCGAAGGAACCTGGCCGATTAAGCTATTATCGGCCAATTCATATAATAATAACTCCCTGCAGTTCATCACTAAACTACAACCGGATCTTTCTTCGCTCGTTTATTCTACCACATTTGGTAAGTCCAGGAATCTGGCTGGTACACCGGCTATTTCACCTGTTGCTTTCCTGGTAGATCGTTGCGAAAACGTATATGTATCCGGCTGGGGTGGTGGTATTAATACAGCCCTGCATTATCCTAATTCCGGTACTACAGGGATGCCGATCACTCCGGATGCATTGCAGCGAACAACGGATGGAATGGATTTCTATTTCTTTGTGCTGAAACGCGATGGCATTAGTCAGTTATACGGCAGCTATTTTGGTGGTTCCGGATTATACGAACATGTGGATGGTGGTACCAGTCGTTTCGACAGGAACGGTATTATTTATCAGGGTATTTGTGCCTGGTGTAATGTAAATGCCAACGGTACTAAACCACGATATCCTACTACACCGGGAGCCTATTCCAGCACACCACCACCAGGATGTAACTTTGGTGCCCTGAAAATAGCTTTTAACCTCGATGGTGTAAAAGCAGGTATAAAAACCCTCGACCGCAGAAAAAATTATTGCGTACCGGAAACGATCACTTTTGTAGATACCACCAATTTGCCGGCAGATAAATGGGAATGGACTTTTGATGATGGCTCCGCACCGGAAATAGGAAGAGATACCATTAAGCATACTTTCACAAAAGTAGGTACCTACCACGTACGCCTGGTGAAATTTGATCAGAACACCTGTAATTTTTCAGATACAGCCTATATTGATGTGAAACTGGGGACTAACAGAGCTGACCTGCAGTTTACAGGCACCAGGCAGGCACCTTGCGACAGTTTAAAATACCTGTTTTTAAATAATTCAACCCCGGCCGGACAGTTTACCGACAGCTCATTCATCCTTAATATGGATGATGGCTCAGCGCCGGCATATGTGGGGCCAACTAAATTCCCTTACATCCATTATTTCAAAACTGCCGGTACTTACAATGTTACACTGACACTGATAGATACCAACTTCTGTAATGCGCCACAAACAATAACATTACCACTGCGTGTAGCCATTAACGTGACCGCGCTGTTTAATGTACCGGATACGGTTTGCGTAGGCGCCACCTTACAAATGGACAACGTATCCCTGGGAGGTGAAAGTTTTCAATGGAGCTTCAGCGACGATAATAGTACTTCTACAGCTGCTTATCCGGTGCATACCTTTAGTAAGGCCGGCCCTTGTAAGATTAAGCTGGTTGTAGTAGATCCGAATACCTGTAATAAAATAGACAGTATTACCAAAATAATATTGGTTGCACCACCTCCAAAAGCAGATTTTGACTACTCGCCCACCAAGCCAATAGAAAATACACCGGTAACATTTATTAATACGTCTATCGGGGCTGATCATTACCTGTGGAACTTTGGAGACGGAGATACTTCTTCTGCCGTGAATCCGCAACACCAATACCTGAAAACAAATTCTTATTCTGTTTGTCTTACTGCTACTAATAAAGAGGGTTGTACAGATACTAAATGCAGTCCGGTGAGCGCAATTGTAGTACCGTTATTTGACGTACCTACTGCTTTTGCACCAAACGGATTAAATAAGATTTTTTATGTGAAAGCATTTGGTGCCACCAAATTCAATCTTAAAATATTTAATAGATGGGGACAATTGGTTTTTGAAAGCTCCGATCCAAGAATCGGCTGGGATGGCCGGTTTAAAGGTAATCTTCAACCCATGGATGCTTATGCCTATATCGTAAACCTCGAGTTTACAGATGGTACCAAAGGTAATAGATCAGGGAGCGTAACTTTGTTAAGATGATGAGCCATGAATCAGATCGTTAAAATTTCAGCATGTTTGGCTATACTGATAGTCGTAGCTATCAGTGGGTATGCACAGGATCTGCACTTTTCGCAGTATTTTAATTCGCCGTTAACCACTAACCCGGCTAATACAGGTTTTATTCCCGATGGAAATTATCGGATAGGTATTAACTACCGTGACCAGTGGGCTACCATTCCGGTGCCTTACAAAACCATGTCAGTATACGGCGATTTCCAACTGTTCCGCGACAAACTGGAATACGGATGGGTAGGTGTAGGCGGTGTAATCCTCCGCGATGTGGCGGGTAGCGGTAACCTTACTTCTACCAAAGGTTATGCGTCTATTGCATATCATCAGTTATTAGGACAAAGCAGTTTGTTGTCACTGGGCTTCAATGCAGGATCTGCTAATAAGCGGGTAGATATCACCAAACTTACTTTCGGTGATCAGTGGAACGGAAAATTCTTTGACTCACAAATGCCCACAGGAGAGCCTATTACGCAAACCAGCATTAATTATTTTGATTTACAGGCGGGTATGAATTACGCTTACTTTCCAACAGAAAATATATACATCAATGCAGGTTTCTCTGTACAGCATATCAATACACCAAGGGAAACCTTTTACGATGGTAACAACGTAGTGCCACGCCGTTATATCGGATTCCTGAATGCCAGTATCAAAATGAGTGATATGGTGATCATCAATCCCAGTGCATATTACGCCACACAGGCTGGTGCAAGGGAATATATGCTTGGCATGAATGCGGCTTACAATCTCTCCGGCGACGGTGCTAAGCAGGTATTCGGTGGTTTGTACTACCGGGGAAATGATGCCGCCATATTCCTGGTGGGCTATCAGCTGAATAACATAAAAATGATGTTTAATTACGATATTACCACATCAGGGTTATCTTCCGCTAACAGCCGCCGTGGTGCTTATGAAATAGGTATTGTTTACACAGGTTTATACAAGAACAGGAGCTTTAATAGTGCTAAGCGAGCCACTCTCTGCCCTTCTTTTTAATCTGCCGGATATTACCACCTAACCGGCTTTATGATTATTTTTGTTACATGACAACGTTTAATAAGGTAACTGCTGCTCATATAGCGGCATTACGTGAAATAGCGGGAACGCAATATGTATTGGCTGATGAGGAAAGCATGAGCCGTTATGCACAGGATGAAACGGAAGACCTGCACTATCTGCCGGAAGTAGTTGTAAAACCAAATACCACAGCACAGGTAAGTAAAATTATGCAGTTATGCAGCCAGGAACTGTTGCCTGTAACACCACGTGGTGGCGGTACAGGGCTGAGCGGCGGTGCGTTGGCCCAATTTGGAGGCGTGCTTATTTCCATGGAGCGTTTTAACCGCATCATACAAATTGATGAAAGAAATTTGCAGGTAACTACAGAGCCAGGCGTGATTACAGAGGAATTGCAAAATGCAGTGAAGGAGAAAGGTTTATTTTATCCACCGGATCCAAGTAGCCGGGGTACCTGTTTTATAGGTGGCAATATTGCTGAAAATTCTGGTGGTCCCAAAGCCGTAAAATATGGTGTGGTAAAGGATTATGTCCTGAACCTGGAGTTGGTATTACCCAGCGGGGAAGTGATATGGACCGGTGCCAATGTATTAAAAAACGCTACCGGCTACAACCTTACGCAGTTGGTAGTAGGCAGCGAAGGTACATTGGGCATTGTTACAAAAATAGTATTGCGGTTAATCCCTTTGCCTAAAAATGATTTGCTGATGCTGGTGCCTTTCCGTTCTGCTGAAAGCGCCTGCGCTGCAGTGAGTGCTATTTTCCGCGCAGGGTTTACACCTTCTGCTATGGAGTTTATGGAAAGAGATGCACTGGAATGGGTATCGCAATATGTACAAAGCAGTTCAGTTAAAATTGAAGAGGATATACAGGCGCATTTACTGATAGAAGTAGATGGTAATTACCCGGAAGTGCTGATGCAGGAAATGGAAGGAATAGCCACAGTGGTAGAAGGTTTTGATATCGGGGAGATATTGTTTGCGGAAGATTCCCAGCAAAAGGAAGAACTCTGGAAACTCCGTCGTCGTGTAGCCGAAGCCGTTAAAGCGAATTCTGTTTATAAAGAAGAAGATACTGTGGTACCGCGCGCAGAATTGCCGGTATTACTGAAAGGGGTAAAAGATATCGGGAAAAAATATGGTTTTCATTCTGTATGTTATGGGCATGCCGGTGATGGAAATCTGCATGTAAATATCATCCGGGGCACCCTCACGGAAGAACAATGGAATGGTACACTCAGGGAAGGTATACGCGAAATATTTGAACTGGTAAAACAGTTGGGAGGTACTATCTCCGGAGAGCATGGTATTGGGTTGGTGCAGAAGAGCTATATGGATATTATTTTTGACCAAACTTCCATGAAGCTCATGAAGCAAATAAAGCAGATATTTGATCCGAAAAATATCCTGAACCGGGGTAAAATATTTGATTGTTAAACCTTGGGCCCGGTAAATAGTTAAACTTAATAAATCAGAGTATGAAACGCTTATTGTTGGGTCTTTTCTTTCTGGCAGGTATGCAGATGGCACATGCCCAGTATTATAAAACAGATACATCCGCCCATAAGGGTTTTGATCATTCCCGCCTGATACTGGGAGGTTCTTTGGGAATGGTGTTTGGTGATTATACCAACGTAGATGTTTCTCCGCTGGTGGGTTATCGCTTTTCCGATTATATTGCTGCCGGTATCAATGTAAATGCTCAGTATGGGAGTTTCAGATCACGGGATTATAATGGTAATACGCTGCAGCGTGATAAGTATACCATCTTTGGTGGTGGCATCTGGGGTCGTGTATATCCTATTCCTATGTTGTTTGTACATATACAGCCGGAGTATAACTTCATTTCACAAACGTCTACTTATTATACGGACCCCAAACAAACGTTGAAATCCAATTATGGGGTGCCTAGTTTATTAGTAGGTGCGGGCTATACACAAAGTGTGGGAGGCCGTGTGGGTATTGGTATTTCTGTATTATATGATGTGATCCAGGATAACAGATCTCCTTATCGTAATAGCCTGATCTATAGAGTAGGCGCGGGTCTTGGTTTTTAGCAGGTATAGCGGCCTTCGGGCCGCTGCCAATATTAACCGCATGTTAAATGTTTATAAATGCTAAACTTTATTTTACTCAGTCCTTATCTTTGCGCCATATTAATCATAAGGAAAGATGGGAATAGCGTTAGCAGTTTTTGATATTGCAGGTACTACCCTGCACGATGAATCCAATGTAGCATTGGTTTTACAACAAACCATACAGCTGGCAGGTGTTGCCGTAACGCTGGAGGAAGTAAATGAAGTAATGGGATATGCCAAGCCATATGCCATCCGTTATCTGTTACAACAAAAAAAGGATAGCCGTTACAGTGAAGATGCATTTATCCAGGAGCTGCATACCCGCTTTGTAGCTGACATGAAAGCACATTACGCTAATCACCCTACTGTTCGCGAAAAGGAAGGCGTATCCGCCGTATTTGCCGCACTGAAAGCAAAGGGTATCAAAGTGGCGCTGGACACAGGCTTTGACCGTGCCATCACCAACGTGATCGTAGAAAGAGTAGGCTGGCAGCAGAAAGGTTTGATTGATGCTGTAGTTACCAGTGATGAAGTACCTCATGGCCGTCCGTACCCATATATGATCTATCGTATCATGGAGGAACTGGAAATCCGCAGTATACAATCCGTAGCTAAAATAGGTGATACTACTTCCGATCTGGAAGAAGGTACTAACGCAGGTTGTCGTTATGTAATAGGTGTTACTACAGGTGCGTACTCCCGTGAGGACCTGGAAAAAGGTCCGCATACCCACCTGGTGGCCTCTCTGGATGAATTACTCTCCATTCTTTAATCTTTTCTACATTCGTATATCATGCAACAACAACAGGCAGATGTAGCTGTAATAGGTGCTGGCATAGTAGGTTTGGCTATGGCTTATCACCTGGCTGCCAAAGGAAAAAAGGTAGTTTTATTTGAACGGAACAGTAAGGCCATTAGTGCTTCTATCCGCAACTTCGGACTGATATGGCCCATCGGGCAAACAGCCGGTAAAATGTACGACCGCGCCATGCGTAGCCGCCGTACCTGGAAAGAGTTGTCTGCCGCTACTGGACTGCAATGTAACGAAACAGGATCATTGCACCTTGCATATGAAACAGATGAACTTGCCGTGCTGGAAGAATTTGCATTGGCAGCACCAGGCAATGGTTACAAATGCGAACTGATTACACCGGCGCAAATAGGAAAATATACACAGGCTATCAATACAAATGGACTGAAAGGTGCCTTGTGGAGTGATACGGAAATGACGGTAAACCCGCGACAGGCAAGTGCTGCCATCGCAAAGCACCTGGAAGAAAAAATGAACGTAACGGTTCGTTTTGGTACCGCTGTTAACGGCATCAACATGCCGTTCATTGAAACAAAAGAAGAAAAGTGGAAAGTAGAAGAAGTATTTGTGTGCAGTGGTGCCGACTTCGAAACGCTTTACCCGGCAGCATTTGCAGCGGCCCCTTTGAAAAAATGCAAACTGCAGATGATGCGTACCATCCCGCAACCGGGCAACTGGCAACTGGGACCCGCACTGTGCGCTGGTTTAACGCTGGCGCATTATGGCTCTTTTGAAAGCTGTAAAACACTGGTGCCGCTGAAAGAACGCTTTGCACAGGACATGCCGGATTATGTAAAATGGGGTATTCACCTGCTCATCTCGCAAAACGGCGCAGGAGAACTGACTATCGGTGATTCACATGAATATGGTCCGGACTTCGAACCATTTGATAAAACATTCATCAATGATCTGATCCTGAAATATATGCACACTTTTCTGCAGGCACCCACTTATACCATCCAGGAACAATGGCATGGTATCTATCCTAAACTAACCAACGGGCAAACGGATTTAGTTTTTTCTCCGGAAAAAAATGTGACTGTAGTGAATGGTATGGGCGGCGCTGGTATGACCCTGTCATTCGGGCTGGCAGAAGAGATTACAAAGAATTTCTAAATCCCGTAAGGGTGTTTCATAAACAATACACAGCAAGCGGTTTTCTAACTGCTTGCTTTTTTTGTGCATAGACGGACTTCGTGTAAACACGATAAATTTAAATTAGGTGGTTGGGGAAATAATTTATAAATTAAGTGTAGATTTTACGTTATGCAAATACCCGTCGGTTCAAACGATAATAGCCTTCGACACTTTTTTCAACAATATTTATTTCGTAATTGCCAGCATTAGCAACGTTTCTGCAGCGATGTCTTATAAGCATCGCTGCACGTTCATAACGTGTTAAATGTAAAGCAGGTTTCTTTATAGTTACCTGCTTTTTTTTGTCTGAATACCGATCGCTGTAAGCCAATAATTATATAAATTACATTGTTCCCCATGTTTGCATAATGGGAGTGTTTAAGGCATTAAAAACAGCAATTGCATGAATGATAGTTTAAAAAACCTCAAAGAAAGAGACTGGACGGAGACGAGAGCGCATTCCAGCTGGCAGATATTCAAGATCATGGCGGAGTTTGTAGAAGGCTTCGAAAAACTGGCAAAAATAGGCCCCTGTATATCCATATTTGGTTCGGCACGTACAAAACCCGGCAACCGTTATTATGATCTGGCCCAGGAAATAGCCACCAGACTGGCTGAAGAGGGCTTCGGTATTATTACCGGTGGCGGTCCTGGTGTAATGGAAGCAGCCAATAAAGGCGCACAGGCAGCACATGGTAAATCAGTAGGCGCCAATATTTCCCTGCCCCATGAGCAAAACCCCAATCACTTCATTGATCCTGAGAAAAGCCTCAACTTCGATTATTTCTTTGTGCGCAAAGTTATGTTCACCAAATACTCCCAGGGCTTTGTGATGATGCCGGGCGGCTTTGGTACCATGGATGAATTTTTTGAAGTAGCCACCCTCATCCAAACCAAGAAAATGGAAGAAACGCCTATGGTACTGGTAGGTCGTGAATATTGGAGCGGGTTGCTGGACTGGATCCGCACCGTAATGATGGAAAAAGAAAATAATATTAATCCACAGGATCTGGGATTGCTGAAACTGTTTGATACAGCAGATGAAGTGGTGGAATATTTCCGTGTATTTTATACTACCAACAAACTAAGGCCGAATTTCTAGCCGTTAGCACTTAGCTTTTAGCAATTAGCAGTTAGCCGATCGGAGCGGACATACCCGTATGTTAATCTTGGGGAGAATAAAATCTTTAAGAATAACGTTAATGGATATATCCACTCCGATCGGCTAACTGCTAATTGCTAAAAGCTAACTGCTGATAGCTAAACGCTTTTTCCTTAGCTTTGCAGAAATTTTATATATGGAGCTCATACCGGCAGCAGTGGAGGCCTTTTCAGAAAAATATACAAGTCCGGAAAGCGGATTAATGTACAAACTGAACCGGGAAACACACCTGAAATTTGAGTTGCCGCATATGTTGAGCGGTCAGGTACAGGGAGAATTCCTGCGTATTGTAAGTCATATGATTCGTCCGCGCCGCGTATTGGAACTGGGCACTTACACCGGATATTCTGCTATATGCCTGGCTGCAGGCCTTACGACTGACGGTATATTACACACAATAGATGTAAATGAAGAGCTGGAAACGCTTTGCCACCAATACTTTGAGGCAAGCGGTAATGCTGATAAAATTAAGATGCACATTGGTAAGGCCGCTGACATCATCGCACAATTAGACGAAGTATTTGACCTGGTATTTATAGATGCAGACAAAGCCGGTTATGTACATTATTATGATCAGGTATGGGATAAATTGCGTCCCGGCGGATTTATCCTGGCAGATAACGTACTGTATCACGGTCAGGTACTGGCACCGGAAAGTGAACAGGGTAGTCAGGCAAAGGCCATGGTGCGGTTTTGTGAGAAAGTATTGGCAGATGATCGTGCCGAGCAGGTATTACTCACCATCCGCGATGGAGTGCTGATGATCCGAAAGAAATAAACATTGCCCATTAAATTCGAACATACATGCAAGTAAGAAAATTCTTGTTGATAGTCAGTTTTCTTATTGGCTTCGTAACACTGCTGCAGGCGCAAAACATGACCACGCAGCAGTATATTGCCACCTATAAGAACTTAGCTATTGAAGAAATGCGCCGATCAGGCGTTCCTGCCGCTATTACACTGGCGCAGGGTGTTGTAGAATCACAGTCCGGCAACGGAACCCTGTGTTTACAATCCAACAACCACTTCGGTATTAAATGCAAAAATACCTGGACCGGCAAAACCATCAAATACGATGACGATGCTGCCCAGGAATGTTTCCGGGTATACGAATCTGCCAGCGACTCCTATAAGGATCACTCAGATTTTCTGCACAATAATCCCCGTTATGCTTTTCTTTTTCAGTTTAACGGCGATGATTATAAATCCTGGGCTTTTGGACTGAAACAAGCCGGATATGCTACCAACAGAACCTATCCACAGCAGCTGATTAAAATAATTGAGGATAATAACCTGCAGCAATACACGCTGATTGCAATGGGTAAAGCAGCTCCCGAAACCGGCGATGGAACGGATATATATGCGGTTACCCCCGGCAAACAGGAGAACAAAACATCTCCTTCAAAACATTATAATTCACGTAATAAACCAGTTGCCGGTAACTATCCCAAAGGTATATTTGACATCAATGGCCGTAAGGCGGTGTATGTACGTGCAGGTACTTCCCTGATCCAGGTAGCCGATCAGCGTAATATTCGCTTGCGTAAGCTGGTACGTTTTAATGACCTGGAAGATGATAGCCCGCTGCCTAAAGACATGATCCTCTTTCTGCAAAAGAAAAGTAAGAGAGGAAGTAAAGAATTTCATAATGTGGCCAGCGGCGAATCTATACATGATGTCGCCCAGGCCGAAGGCATACAGCTAAGGTGGTTACGCCGCCGCAATAAAATGCATGAAGGCGAAGAACCCGCTGCAGGCCAGCGTTTAACCCTCGACGGTTTCGCATCCAATGCTCCCCGGTTAGCTAAAAGTACCCGTGTGCTGAAAGAAGAAGACCAGGAACCACCGGAAGACTTCTCTCCCCGTAAGGCAATAGAGAATATGAAAGAAGAGATAGCGAAGGCTACCCCCGCAGGTGGTACCGCTGTTCCTGAGGCGAAACCACAGCCACAAACACAACAGCAGCAGCAGGGCGGCGTGCCTGTGGCCATGATAGAAGACCTGAAGAAGGCAGGACAGGTAACCACTACCAATGGTTCATCTGCACCCAAAGCTTCCATGCCGCAACCAGCTGCGCAGCCACCGGCAACGCAGCCGGCACCAGTACAAAAGACAGGCATGCAGTACCATGATGTGCAACCTAAGGAAACACTGTATGGCATTGCTAAAATGTATAACAGATCTATCACTCAGTTACAGGAGTGGAATAATTTGCAGGGCTTCGATATTAAAATAGGACAGCGCCTGTTGGTGAATAAGTAAGCAGTGATCTTTTTTGCGCTTACAATTGTTAAATAAGGAAATGAAGAAGTATTATGTCGGTAATTCAGGTGCATGACAAAAGATTCCAGCCCTATATCGGTGCAACAGAGCTGCAGCAGCGAATCAAAGAGATGGCGGATCAAATCAACAATGATCTGAAGGGAGAGCGCCCTTTGTTTATTGCCATCCTCAACGGCTCCTTTATGTTTGCCGCGGATATGTTTAAATATCTCAATATAGATGCGGAGATATCATTTATTAAACTGGCTTCCTACAAAGGCACCAAATCTACCGGTAATGTAATACAGGCCATCGGTTTGGACGAAGACCTCTTTGGCCGTACCGTGGTAATACTGGAAGATATTGTGGATACCGGCAAAACACTGAGCCAGTTCCTGCCACAGCTGGACCATCAGCAGCCTAAAAAGTTATTGGTTGCTTCCCTGCTCACCAAGCCGGAAGCCATGGTATATCCCATTAAAATTGATTACCTGGGCTTTTCCGTACCCAATAAGTTCCTGCTGGGCTACGGACTGGACTATGATGGCTTAGGCCGCAATCTGCCGGAAATTTATCAGCTGGTAGAGTAGTTTTTCACGCAAAGACACAAAGTAGCAAAGGCGCAAAAGGATTATTAAAAATCTCTTTGCGCCTTTGCTACTTTGTGTCTTTGCGTGAAAAAAAATAGTTAACTTAATACATGCGGAAGTTCCTTTGGCTCTTGTTATTTTGGGGTGGAGGACTGCAAGCGCAAACAATCTGGGTATCAGGGGCAGTAGAAGACAGTGTAACACATCGCCCTATTTCCGGTGTGGTGGTGAAGGTAATGCATGACACAGCAAGTGTGATCACAAACGCTTTCGGTCTCTTTAAAATCGTACTCCCCACGGCTACCGCCGGATTGCTGCTCTCGCAGGACGGTTATCTCTCCAAACAGATAACTGTAAAAAAATATGACCGCCTGTTAATAACGCTGTCGCCTGTACGAATAATTGCAGACCCTGTGGCCATGGCTAAAGCCCGGTCAAGGATGATACATAGCAGTAATCCCAACTACGGTAATGTAAGCATGGGCATTCACTCTTTTTACAATGAAACATACGGCGCTACCTACGAAAATAAATTTATGCAGACAGCGGCCCATCCGCTGTCTACTTTTGCGGTAGATGTAGACAGAGCTGCTTATAGTAATGTACGTCGTTTCCTGCGACAGAAAGCGCAAGTACCAGTTGATGCAGTACGTATTGAGGAGATGATCAATTATTTTCATTACAGTTACCCGCTACCTGCTGCGGGCAATACCATGGCACTTTACAGCCGCTATGCCAATTGTCCCTGGGAACCTGCACACAACCTGCTCCAGATTGCATTGAGGGCCCGTGCACTTGATACAGACAGCTTACCCGCCTGCAACCTGGTTTTCCTGATAGATGTTTCCGGTTCCATGGATACACCCAATAAACTTCCCTTGCTGCAGGCGGCCTTCCGCATACTCGTTAATAACCTGCGTCCTGCTGATAAAGTGGCTATTGTAGCCTATGCGGGTGAACCGGGTGTAGTGTTGCCCGCCACTGCTGGTGATCAGAAGGAGAAAATACTTAATGCAATTGATAACCTCCACGCAGGCGGCGCCACTGCCGGCGAAGCTGCCATCAGGATGGCTTATCAGATTGCAGTAAAGGAATATATCCCTGGCGGTAACAATCGCGTGATCCTGGCTACAGACGGTGATTTCAACGTAGGGCTTACCAGCGATGAGGAAATGGAACAACTCATTATGCAGAAAAAAGAAAGCGGTGTACTGCTGACCTGTTTGGGTTTTGGTATGAAAAATTATAAAGACTCCAAGCTGCAATCCTTATCCAGCAAAGGAAATGGTAATTTCGCATATATAGATGACCTGGAAGAAGCCAACAAAATATTTGCCCGTGAATTTGGCAGTACACTTTTCACCATTGCAAGGGATGTACAAACAGAAGTATGGTTTAATCCTGCATTGGTAAAATCGTATAGGCTTATAGGTTATGAAAACAAAGTATTACCTGCAGATTCATTGAGTGAAGCAGGATATAGTGGGGGCATTATCGGCAGCGGGCATTGCTCTGTAGCATTGTATGAAATCATTCCCCGGGAAAACAGCGCCGGAACAGATAGTCTGCTGGCACGTGTAAAAATATCGTATCGTGATCCGCAGGATACTGTAGTAAGATACTTACCTGGTATTATTCCTGCTGATTTAACCACTTTCGATAAGACACCGGATGATTACCGCTTTGCGGCCTCGGTAGCTTTATTGGGGCTGATATTGCGCAAATCAGCCTATTGTGGTAACGGCAGTACGGGCATGGTGATGGAGATTGCCCGTAATGCCCTGGGTACCGACAAAGGCGGCTATCGCCTGGAGTTTTTGAAGATGATAAAAATGACGCGTAAAGCGAAGCGCTAAGCCATTTACTTAATCAGCCTATAACATTTCCTGATCATCTTCTGTTGAAAATCAAAAGGCAATGTTTGATTGGTGATATCCTTTATACTGGCGGCGTTGATCTTATCTGCCTCCAGCACAAATCTGCGGTAATTGTTACTGAAATATACAATACCATCTTTTTTAGTGGCCAGTAAAACTTTATTCAGCAGTTCCGCATGATCTCTTTGGATATCCAGGAAATCCTTCATCCGCTTGCTGTTGGAGAAGGTAGGAGGATCCATGATCACCAGGTCGTAAGTATTTAATTTAAGGGTGTCCAGGTATTGCAGTACATCTGCATGTATAAAAGTATGTGCGGGATTATCAAATCCGTTCAGGCGCATGTTTTCTTCCGCCCAGGCCAGGTATGTTTTGGAAAGATCTACAGAGGTAACTTCCGCTGCGCCACCAGCGGCTGCGTACACAGAAAAGGAACCGGTGTAACAAAACAGGTTCAGCACTTTTTTATCCTTTACTTCTTCCCTTACCATGCCGCGTGTAATGCGGTGATCCAGGAACAAACCGGTATCCAGGTAATCAGATAAGTTTACTTTAAACTTCAAACCGGCTTCATATGCCGTCATGATATGGCTTTCGAGGCTCAGTTTTTCATACTGGCTTTTCCTGTTTTCTTTCCGTTGCCGTTGTTTTACCCAGATCTTTTCCGGCGCTACTTCCAGCACTTTGCTGATCAGCTCCAGGCAGGTGTCCAGCCACGCTTCATGGGCATCTTCTTCCATTCCGTGCCGGCGGTTGTATTCCGCGATGTATACATGGTCTTCATACATTTCTATGCTAAAAGGAAATTCGGGAATATCATCATCGTACACCCGGTAGCAGGTGATGTTTTGCCGTCTGGCCAGTTTAGCAATATGCCGGAATACTTTGGTAAGCCGGTTTTCGAACATCTGCAGTTTGGAATCCATGATATATAATGAAAGTAGCGCAACGATTTGCCCTGCCGGGATAGTGTATTGATAGCAAACAATATCAAAAATAAGATGTGCCGTCAGGGATATAGTATATCGGTAGAAAATTTTCTTCTGTTACCGATATGCTGTATCTAACGGCACATCATCTATCTTATGATTTGCAAAATCTCTTAACTAAAAATATCTCTCACCTTTTCAAAAAATCCTTTCTCAGATTTTTCAGGGTTTGGTTTAAAGTTATCGGACGATTGTAATTTATCGAGCATGTCTTTTTCTTCCGCAGTAACCGTTTGAGGGGTCCATACATTCACATGAATCAGCTGGTCGCCTTTTTCATAGGAGTTTACGGAAGGGAAGCCTTTGCCTTTCAGGCGGAAGATCTTGCCACTTTGTGTACCGGCAGGAATCTTTATTTTGGCCTTACCATCAATGGTAGGTACTTCCAGTGAGGTACCATATACCGCATCCGGGAAGGAGATGTGCAGGTCATACGCTACGTTCAGGCCGTCGCGTTGCAGTTCTGCATGTGGTTCTTCTTCAATCAGGATGAGCAGATCGCCGGGTGCGCCGCCTCTTTCGCCGGCATTACCTTTTCCGCTCATGCTCAGTTGCATACCTTCCTGTACACCAGCCGGGATGTCGATACTTACCATTTCTTCGCCATACATACGACCTTCCCCTTTACAGTGGCCGCATTTGCTGGTGATGATCTGGCCTTCACCATGACAGGTAGGGCAGGTAGTAACTGTTTGCATCTGTCCGAGGAAAGTTTGTGTTACTTTCCTTACCTGGCCGGAGCCACCGCAAGTGTTACAGGATTGAAAGGCATTTTTATCTTTAGCGCCCAGGCCACCGCAATGCTGGCAGGGAACGTATTTCTTTACTTTGATTTTCTTGTTGGCGCCTTTGGCAATTTCCTCGTAGGTAAGACGAATCTTTACACGGAGGTTAGAACCACGGGTACCACGTCCACGGCGATTTCCGCCGCCACCACGGCCGCCACTGCCACCGAAGAAACTTCCGAAAATATCGTCGTTACCGAAAATGTCACCGAAATTGGAGAAGATGTCGTCCATATTCATGCCGCCACCTCCATATCCGCCGCCACCGCGGTTGCCATTCATGCCTGCGTGGCCGAAACGGTCGTATTGTGCCCTTTTATCAGGGTCGCTCAACACTTCGTAAGCTTCAGCTGCTTCCTTGAATTTTTCTTCTGCCTCTTTGTTATTTGGGTTGCGGTCAGGGTGAAACTGCATGGCCACCTTGCGGTAGGCCTTTTTTATTTCGTCCTGGGAAGAAGTTTTGGCAACAACCAGTATCTCGTAATAATCTCTCTTGGTAGACATTATAAAAATCACTTAATGCCAGTGCAGGGCACCAGCTTTTGTTTCGGTAAAAAATATTGTTTTACGTCAGCCTTCAGCATAGGTAATTGTTGCAGATTATGCCACATCGTCATTTTATTTACCCACTATTACCTTCGCGTGACGGATCAATTTGTCACCCAGGTAGTAACCAGGTTGTAATACATCTACTATTTTTCCTTCCAGATCCGGTGTAGGAGCGGGGATTTCAGTAATTGCATCGTGCAGATCCGCGTCAAATGAGGTGTGTATACTCTCCATTGGCTTCAGCCCTTTGGCCTGCAGGGTACTTTTCAGTTTGTTGAACACCAGCATAACACCGTCTTTAGCGGCATTGAAGTCTGTAGCGTTCTCCAGCTGCTTTGTAGCTCTGTCGCTATCATCCAGCACATCCAGCAAAGATATGATAACTTCTTTACTAGCTGTTTGCATCAACTCCAAACGTTCTTTAGCAGTACGTTTGCGGTAATTGTCGAATTCTGCCTGTAGTCTGAGGTACTTGTCGCGTATTTCGCTTACTTCTCTCTCTTTCTTTTCCAGCTCTCCTTCTTCATCCAACTCTTTATTCGTATCTGATTTTTCGCTTATATTCTCGTCAGTATTGATATCTGGCATGCTTTTTTCGTTTTCGCTACCAGTGTTAGCCTGTCCGTTTGTCTGCATGTCTTTTTCGTTTTCTGTCATAATAGTAATGATTGTCTGCAACGGTAAGCAGTCAATTTCTTTGCCAACACCGGTTTTGGCGACAAAAAGGCAGAATAGGGAATAATTACGAATTACGAATGGCGAATTACGGTTATAAGCGAAGATCACCGTAATTCGCCATTCGTAATTCGTAATTTCCACTATCAGGAATCCCCCACCCATAAAACATTCACTACCTTTGCCCCTCGAAATACAATAAATGACTAAAGTTTTTTTAAAGAAGCAGATACAGAACAGGGTATTACAAGGGCATCCCTGGATTTTTGGCAATGAAGTAGCCGAAATTAAGGGAGACGTAAATGCCGGTGATATTGTGGATGTATACACACACAAAGGCTTTTTCCTTGGTCGTGGGTATATCAATCCGCAATCGCAGATACTGGTACGACTGCTTACCCGTGATAAAAATGAAGAGATAAACCCTGAATTCTTTTATCGCCGCCTGTTGAAATGCTGGGAATACCGCCAGAAACTCGGCTATGTGGAAAACTGCCGCCTGGTTTACGGTGAAGCAGATGAGATGCCGGCCCTGGTGATAGATAAATTCAATGATTACTTTGTGCTGCAAACGCTGGCACTGGGTATGGAGAAATGGAAAGATGCCATCGTAGATGCCCTTAACCGTATATTCTCACCCAAAGGGATCTATGAGCGTAATGACGTACCAGTAAGGGAACTGGAAGGTATGGCACAACAAAAAGGTTTCCTCAGTGCTCCTTTCGATACCAATCTGATCATCAATGAAAATGGCCTTAAATTTCATGTGGATATAGTAAATGGCCAGAAGACCGGCTATTTCCTGGATCAGCAGGATAACCGTCGTGAGATTAAGCATATTGTAAAAGGCGCTGATGTATTGGAAGGGTTCTGCTATACCGGTACTTTCTCCTGCCATGCTGGTTTTTATGGTGCTAAAAGCGTACTGGGACTGGATATTTCTGAAACGGCTGTAAATACTGCCCGTAAAAATGCGGAGCTGAATAACCTGCAGGATATCTGTCAATTCCAGGCTGTTAATGCTTTTGATCAGCTGAAACAATGGACTTCCGAACAAAGGAAGTTTGATGTGGTTATTTTAGATCCGCCGGCTTTCACCAAAAGCCGTGAGAATATTCAGAAAGCAGTGACTGGCTATAAAGAGATTAATCTGCGTGGTATGAAGTTGCTGAAACCAGGTGGATTCCTGGTAACTGCTTCCTGCACAAACCTCGTATCGCCTAATCTTTTCCTGGAAACAATAGACGCAGCTGCCAAAGATGCCAAGAAGAAATTGCGCCAGGTTACTTTTCAGACACAGGCACAGGATCATCCTATTTTGAGAAATATTGAGAACACTACCTATCTGAAATTCCTGATAGTAGAAGTTTCCTGAGAATAATTTATCTATATAAAAAAAGAAAAAGTCACGATACTTATCGTGACTTTTTTATGAATACCAGATGAGGTTTTTTTACTTAACTACATTGAATTTCCCTGATTCTATCAGGTTTCCCCGCTGATCGCGCAGCTGGAATATGTATATTCCGTTGTAATAATTATCAAGACTTACAGTAGTACGATCGCTTATCGCTTTCAGTTGCTCCATTTTCTTTCCCAGAAAATTATAAACAATAAGATCGTATATCTGGTCGTTATTATGTTGTTGAATTTGAAAATTGATAATTGTAGTAGCAGGGTTGGGATATAATTTCACAATTTTACTACCCCCATCCGAATTAGGTTGGGATTTGTCGCTTTGAGCCTTACCAATGAAGGAAAAAAGACTTAAAACTATTATGAGAACTAGGGTAGAGGTTTTCCACATAGTGTTATAAAAATAAAGATTTTTTCAAATATTTCCTAATTTTTGTTTGACGAATTCATACACTCCAAAGGCCCTATTTCTTCATAAAAATAACAAACCACGAGCCATATTGTTAGCATTCCGCCTCATTTTAGGTAAATTTTAACGCTTGATAAATAAACTTAATAATGTATTGATTGTCAGCTTTTTAGAAGCGAGGGCAATTCAAGCTTTCCAGCGTTGTATTCCTGCTGTTTAAAAATCCTTTGAAAACCAATGATATTTCGAAGCCGCCAAAAGTTTGGCTGGCTGTTCTGAGTTGGGAGATATTGGTATCATAACTCATCGCGATCTCATATTTCTCCATATCTATTTTTATAGTAGGAATGATGGCATCATTCCAGCGCAGGAAGAGCCCGCCATAAATAGCTCTGGTGGATTCCAATCCCTGGTTCATTAATCCATACCCTATCAAAGCGCCGCCAATATATTCTGAATAAGTACCCTGGTGTAACTGATTATAATGAGCAATCACCTTTACCCTCTCATCCACAGGTATGGTAATACCCGCGTTGAAGGTGATTTTTGGCTCCAGCTGAATATTTTTATCATTGTAGAAAGATATTCTCGGACTGTTGAAATGGAAATATCCTGCCCCGATAAAGTAGTTCACATCTTCCCTTATCACACCGTTATAACTCAATCCCACACCTGCATCCAGGTAGCTGTAGCCTTTGAGCGCCAGTTTACCTTCTTCTCCGGTAGATGATGCCGGGTCAAAGCGTCCGTTGGTATATTGGTTATTGAAGGTCATGTTGGTAGGATCAAACTGACGCTGCACCAATCCGCCCATGAAACCTAATGAGAGGAAACTGCTTTTATCTGCATCGAGGGATTTATGATAGTTGATAGCCGGAAAGATCTGTGTAGACTGTAGTTTGGAGGTACCCGCCCTGTCATACGTAAGTTGTAAACCGGTAGTCAGGTAGTCGTTGCTACGGCCCACCGGAAATTTAATTTCGCCACTCACTGTACCTGTCTGATAAGGAATGGTGACACTGTTCCATTGGTTGCGATATACCGCCTGAACGCGCACATCTCCGTTGAAAATGCCTATCAGTGCAGGGTTGCGTAGTATAGGTGTTTCATAGAACTGTGACAGGTGTATATCCTGTGCATACAGGCGGGAGGCACCTGTAAGGCAAACTATCGCCAGTAATATGCGGTATACGGTTTTCATGTTGGCCAGGTTAAAAGAATTATCTGAGTAATGTTACGTTGCCTTTCATCCGAAAAAATTCGTTGGTATCGCAGTATGCTTCAATGAAGTAAATATATACATCTGAAGGTTGTGGCTTGCCGTTGAAGGTGCCATTCCATCCTGCGCTGATATCTTCTATGTTAATATGTTCCCGGTGAAATACTTCTTGCCCCAGGCGGTTAAAAATGCGAAATGATTTGATGAAACTTATTCCTTTACCACGTGGATAAAAGATATCATTCTGCCCGTCGCCATTAGGGCTGAAAGTATTTGGTATAAACATCACGTCTGTGTTGCAAATAAGATCTATGTTCATTACATCACTTTTCGTGCAGCCGTACTGGTTAGTAGCGGTAACACTATAGGTCATGGGTTTGCGCACAGCCGCCGTTACAAACGGAGAGGAAGGATTGTCCAGGTAATCTGTGGGGGACCACGACCATTTCACAATGTCCGGACTGCCACTGGCCATCAACTTCACAATATCGCCTACCATCACTGTCTGATCTTTTCCCGCGCTGACATCAGGTACGGGCTTCACTGCTATTTTAATTGAAAGTGGCGCACTCATTGGGCACAAGGCATCGTTGGTACCAGTTACCTGGTAGGTGATGTCCGCTATAGGTGTAGATACCGGGCTGGCGATGGTGTTATTAGTTAAACCGGTAACCGGTGTCCAGTCGTAGATAGCAGCACCGGAAGCCTGCATTTTTACAGAGCTGCCATAGCATACAATGGTATCATTACTAACCGTCAGGTTTACTTTAGGTACCACTGCAATATCCACAGAGTCAAATACCGTACAGCCGTAACTGTTAGATGCCTGTACCAGGTAGCGGGCATTGCTAACAGGAGAAACGATGGGGGCCGGGCAAAAAATGCAACTGATATTGTTTGCGGAGAGCCACTGTATATTGCCGTCTGACGAGGCATTGAGACCTACACTGTTCCCTTCACATATTTTAGGTTGTAGTGCAGCAGCACGTACATAAGGTGTTGGATTAATGTTGATGTTTTTGCTAATAGAGTCCTGGCAATTGCGGGCATCTGTTATCACCAGTTTCACCAGCTGGCCACCGGAAGTAGAATACCTGGTGGCAGGGGGCGTTTGCGAGATGGATAATTGTCCGTTGCCAAGATCCCAGCTCCAGTTGGTAACAGGAATATTAGGAGAGGTAACAGTAGTATTGATGAATGTAACCGGTTGTCCTGCGCAGGTAGAAGGGCCTGTAGTAAAATTTGCCTGTGGTGCCAGGATGTTAATATCAGCACTTTTATACACGATATCATCGCAATAGGCGGGGTTCTTGTAATGGACTGTCAACTGGTCATTGAAGGTGCCTGCTATCGCCCATGTTTTCACATAAGTTTGATCTGTAGTGGTATAAACAGTTCCATCGCCCAGTTGCCAGGTATAGCTGGAAACCAGTCCCAGTGGCACGTTCAGGACTTCATAGGTGGCCTTTCCGCCGCGACAGATAGAACTTACACCGGTAGTGAAGTCGGCTTTAAAATTGTATACTGTCTGGAAACTGCTGCTATTGCAGTTATTGCCGGTTTCTCCGATGGTGAGCCGAACGGTATAATTACCGGGTGTAGTATAAGTATGTACCGCATCCTGCGTATTTACGGTTGGTGAGTTATCACCGAAATCCCATATGAAGGTAGAGTTGACGTTGATTCCTATGGAGTTATTGGTAAAGATGAATTTGCTTTTATTGCTACAGTCGCGTACCACTGCAAACTGAGATACAGGGCCGGTTACCGCTACAGTGGCCGGTGTTGCAGTAGTAAAGCAGCCGTTGAGGCCAGCTTTCATTTGCACGGTGAGGTTACCATTGGCAGTAAAAGTATGTTTGATATCATTGGCGGGGCCTTCTGCTGTTTGGCTATCGCCAAAGTTCCAGCTATAGGTATCCGCAAAATTTGCATTGGCCAGCAATCTTACCGGATCACCCACACAGGTGCTGGTAGGTGAAACGCTGAAGCTCACATTGGTAGGAGGATTGCCGGTATGTACGTATTTATCGAATGATTTGGTGGTGGTACATCTATTTTGCGTGTTTACGGTAACGCCCACATTGTAGGTACCTGTTTGCGTATAGGCGTGGGTAGCATTTCCGTTATTGGTGGTTTGTGTGTTGCCGTCGCCGAATGTCCAGATCCAGGAAGTCACGGGGTCGTTTACACCATTCGTGGAAGTGGCGGAAAATGTTGCTGTATAAGGAACACAGCCGGATACCGGGGAACTTAGTGTTATTTCCGGTAGTGAAACATCTATGTAAGCTGGTTTTTTTAATATTGCCGTACAGCCGTTAATGTTAGTAACGGAGAGTGTGACATCATATTTTCCTGCTGTAGTATAGTTGTGCGGATAGAAGGCATTACTGGTGGTTACCGGTGGAGTGCCATCGCCAAAGTCCCATACGCGGCTTGCGGCGTTGGGCGTGGCATCTGTAAAGTTGGCCGTGTATATTTTACAGCTTTTGGTAACATCTGCAGAGAAAGCTATTTGCGGGGTAGTACCTATAACGATGTCGCGCCAATAGGTGCTGCTGCTATTGCTGTATTGTACTGTAAGCGTTATTTTTACTGGTCCGCCTGTAGTATAGGTAATTTGTGGTGACGGATCATGAGAAGTTCTGCCATCTCCAAAATCCCAGCTATAACCGGTGGGTGTTCCTGTGCTGGTATTCTTAAAAGTAAGGGTTACAGGTGTGCATAATGTAGCAGGGGCTGCAGTATAGGTAAAGTTAGCCTGCTGGGCCAGTAACCAGTTTGCTTGCAAGAGGAATATCAGGAGCAGTAATGCCCTAAAACACTTTGCCTGTAGGTATTTCATAGGTTGCACAGGTTTTCCATAACTATTTGATACCACAAATTAACGAAAAAAATATATATTAAATTTATGATTGTTTATATTTTCTCATTTATTGGTGCTATCAGATAGTTATGGAAAAGCCCGAAAGACTATCTGATCAGGGTTACATTTCCTTTCAGCACATAAACAGCTCCTGCATCGCACACTACTTCCACGTAATACACAAATACATCCGGGTTTAGCGGCGTCCCCTTAAATCGTCCATCCCACCCCATTGCAGGGTCGTCTGCATTAACACCGGCCCGCTCAAATACCATTTGTCCCCAGCGGTTATATATCCTGAAAATGCGCACGGTTTGCATGCCTTTGCCCCGGATATAAAAAACATCGTTCTGCCCATCTCCATTGGGAGAGAAAGAGTTGGGAATGAATATATTTCCCTCATTACAAACCAGTTTGATGGACACAGCAGCGGAGCTTACACAGCCAAATTGATTGGTAACAGCCACATGATAAGTAATATTCCCTTTTGGAGTAGCCGTAGGCGTTAGACAGTCGTAGCAGCTCAGCCCTGTTTGCGGTGTCCACACTATGTTGGTAATATCGTTACTGCCCGTTACCGGCAGCGGCAGGATAGAGCCGGTGGTAGCCACTATATCAGGACCGGCATTTACCTGTGGCGCCGGGCGCACATATACCCTGGCCAATGCTGTATCTGTGAAACAACCGCCATTATCGTAACCTACTACCTGGTAGGTGATGTTGCCATCGGGATTGGCGATGGGGTTCGCCACATCAGTACGATCGAGTCCTCTCGCCGGAATCCACTGATAACGTAAGGCGCCACCTGCCAGCATTTGCGTGCTTTTACCTGCGCATATCTCTGCATCCTGTGCAAATATGCGGAATGGTTGGGTAACTGTAACCCGCACCTCTCCTTTATTCGTACATCCGAATTCGTTAGTAGCCAGCACCTGGTATATCGTATCCATGTTGGGCGTTATCTGTGGCGACTGGCTGGTGTTGTCGGAGATCTTATAGTTTGTCCAGTTTACAATTACATTGGGCGTTGTATTGGCTTGCAGCTGTAAGGCTGCACCGCGGCATATATTAGCCAATACAGGAGATGGATTTAATGCCGGCGACGGATTCACCACTATTTGAGTGGTGGCCTTAGTGGGGCAGGAACCATCGCCATTGGTAATGGTTAATTCTACCGGTATAGTACCTACGTTGTTTAAGGTTATTTCCGGTGGTGTTTGTACCGCGAACTCCTTGTCGGGAGACACCTTCCACAACCATGTTGTGCCTGGCAGATTTTTAGCATCACTGCCGGACAGCTGTATTTTTCCGGATACACATAATGGTAAAATTGGCGCAATTACCGGCTGTGGCTTTGGTGGAATAATAACGGGCAATGTTTTTTCATCTTTGCAGCCATAGGCACTGGTAACCACCAGTTTTGCATTGGATGTTCCTGGTTGTGTGTAGTTGAATGATCCGTCAAAGCTGGCAGCTATATTGTTCGGATCACCAGGCACACCAAAACTCCAGGCATTCGTGAAATCCAGTGCCAATGAGTCTTTCGTCAGCGTTTTACTATTGTTATGAAACGTTACCACGCCGCCGCCGCAGGCCTGGGCATTATCTACCGTAAAATCTGCGATGGTTTTATCTACAATGATCCTATCATTACCTACTGCTTTAACAGCGCAGCCCTGATCATCTGTCAGTGATACGCGCGGGTAATAAATGCCGGATTGTATATAAGTATGAGGAGGAGAAACGGGTGTCGTGCTCGTGATAACAGTACCATCGTCAAAATCCCACATGTAGCTGACTGTCTTAACTGCAGTGGCACTGATACTTACAGGCAATGGCACGCAACCGGTTGTGGGAGTGGTATTCATGGTGCCATCGGGGCCTTTGATGGTAAGTGGCAGTGTGTCGGCACTGGAGCAGCCACCTTCCGAATAAACGGTGAGTATTACATCATATTTTTTGGCCCTTGCATAAATATGTTCATCCGGATCATTTTTAGCAGAGAAACCATTATCTCCAAAATTCCATTCAGACTTTATAAAGTCAGTAGAGGTGTTGGTAAACAGCACCTTCACAGGCGGACATAAATCCAGGTTACCAGGGATTGTAAAGGATGCTTTTGGATTTGGCACCTTTACTACATTTGTTTTGGTGACCTGGTCTGTACAACTTTCTGCGGTAGTGATTTTCAGCGTTACATTATAATTGCCCGGCGTTGTATATATTTTGGTGGGCTGCTTGCCGGTGCCGGTGGTATTATCTCCAAAATTCCAGGCATAATTGATCGCATTGGGAGTAGATTGATCAACGAATGTGAAGTCCTTATCCAGACAGGCAATATTTACCGGTAGCATAAAATCAGCGGTAACCTGTTCAAATATGATATCTTTTGAGGCTTTTACTTTACAACCGAATTTGTCGATAGTATTGAGTATTACCGTATAGGTGTTTACGTTAGTATATATGTGTTTGGTATTTAACGGTTGTGTGCTATAATCTACTACAGGGCTCAGATCGCCGAAATCCCAGCTCCACTTTGTGATTTCGTTACCGACATTGAATGTGGATTTATCTGTAAAAGTGATCTCTTCTCCCTTACATTTCTTACCGGTAAAATCAAAATCTGCTGTGTGGCCATATACTGTGATCGTTACGGGAGGAGCGTCTCTTTTGCAATCATTTTTATCTGTAATAGTTAGCTTGATGGTAAAGGTGCCTATTTGATTATATTGATGGGATATCCCATCGGCCGGATTAAAAGCGAATCCTGCAAGGTCAGTTGTATTGCCATCTCCCCAATCCCAGAAGTATTCATTGATATTATCCGGGTTCAGCGGACCGAGTGTTATGTTTATTTTGTCACCCTGGCAGATGCTTGTTTTATCTGCTGTTATGATCGGTTTTTCATCAATAATATTGACTGATTGTTTGGAGGTAGAAGTACAGGTTCCATTGTCAATAATAAGTGTTACCTGCTTGATACCAGTTGTTTTATAATGAAAATCCGGGCTTTGTAATGTGGATGTAGCACCTCCTTCGCCAAAATCCCAAAGCCAGGTTTTTATGACGGTGGGAATCGGGCCAAAGGTAGAATTATCAGTGAATTTACGATGATAAGGGTCCATGCAATCCGGTACAGTATTGAATTTGGCGATAGGCGGAATAATCTGGATATAATCTTTTTTAGTTATCTGCGCTATACATCCGTTGTTGTTCACCTGTAATGTTACATCATGGCTGCCTATTTGATTAAACTGATGATTAGGATTTTCATCTGTGCTGGTACTGTTATCCTGCGGGAAAATCCATAACCAGGAAGTTCCCGGAGGGGTGGAAAGGTTTGTAAATTGAATAGGATCTTTGGCACATGATTTTAATGGGGTAGCACTAAAATCTACTACCGGCAGGGTGCCTGCCATAATGATAGTAGTTGCGCTGGCAGTACAACCTGATGCTGTTGTAATATTCAGCGTTACGGTAAAAGTACCTTGTTTGGTAAAAATATATTGCGGTTTAGCGGTAGTGGCTGTGCCTCCATCACCAAAATTCCATTGGTAGCTGATGATGGGATCTGCAATGTTTATGGTAGCAAAAAAATCAACACTCAATGGTATACATCCTGATGCCACGCTGCGGAAGATATTGATCTGAGGCTTAACGATATTAATATAATTCGGTTTGGTTTCAGTATTGGTACAACCAAAAGCGTTAGAAGCTGTAAGACTAATCGTATAGGCGCCTTCGTTAGTATAAGTGTGCGAAGGATTTTGCAGCGTGGAGTTAGTGCCATCGCCAAAGTTCCAGTTCCATGTTGATGCATTTTGGGTATTGGCGCTGAATTGCGTGGTAAACGGCACCGAACAGGCACTTAGCGGGTTCGCCGACAGATCAATTGTTGGTGTTGGATTTACATGGATGGTCTGTTGTGTTTCTGCGGTGCAGTTGCCCAGCCATGCCTGCATTTTAATAAGATAATCACCGGTAGCAGGAAATTGTTTTGCAGCATCTATATTAGTTGATGTACTTCCATCCGGGAATGTCCATAAAACCTTATCCGGTATGGGTTGTGTGGTATTTTTAAAATTAATATTCTGAGCAGCGCAAAGATTGGTAGCAGTGAAATCAGGTTTGATTTTTTGAATAATGATATAATCTTTTTTGATTTCCTGCTTTTGACATTTACCGGAAGTAATGGCGGTTAATATAACCGTATATTTTCCTTCCTTGGTATAAGTATGTGTATTAATACTGCCTGTTGTACCGTCGCCATAATCCCAGAGATAGGTGAGCGCATCTGAGGTGTTGTTAACCGTAGTATTAAAAAACTGTACATCAAATGGCACCGTGCAGCTTTGTGTTTTGTCGGCTGCGAAGCCTGGTTGTGGAGCGTCCTGTACTTTTACAGGAAATGGTTCACTGGGACTTTTGCAGGTTGGGCTCATGCTGTTAGTTACGACGCTAATCACATTGTAAGTGCCCGGTTGTGTATAGACATGCGTAACATTGGCTCCTGTAGCCCCTCCGCCATCGCCGAAGTCCCAGGTAATATCCTGTATGGTACCATCGCCGGGCTTAGAGTTATCGGTAAAGGTGGTCGTATAAGGTATGCATCCCGTGGTAGCTGTGGTGGTGAAGCTAACGATGGGTTTATTGTATACGGTGATGTCTATTTGTTTGACGATTATTATATTGCCGGGATAAGTAGCAGTGAACTTAACGTGATAAGTGCCCGGTGTCTGAAAAATTTTGGAAGGTGTAAGATTGCCGGTAACGTTGGCGCCTACTCCAAAATCCCACACAACACTTTGATATCCATTATCAAGGGTAGCGGTGAAATTGACGGGGAACGGCGGACAGTCGCTGGTTTTGTCAGCTTTTATAGCTACGTTTTGTGCATGGGCAGAAAAGACCATGACAATTATAGCGAACAGACTGCAAAATGCGCGTCTGATGACAATCAAGAGGTAATTTTGTAGGCTTTTCATGGCAAAGGATGGCTGGTAAAGGCCGGTTTCATAGGTACATTCAAAGTATAAAAATAGCAATAATGTTTGGAAATATAATCGTTTTATCTATGTGATTGAATGGCCGTAACTTAGCATAAAATAATCTAGTAATATGGATAGTCAATATTGGAATGAACGGTATATAAAGGGAGAAACCGGCTGGGATATGGGTCGTGTATCGCCTCCGTTACAGGTGTATATTGACCAGGTACATAATCGGGATCTTCGTATACTCATTCCCGGTGGAGGCAATAGTTATGAGGCAGCTTATCTGGCCGGTCAGGCTTTTAGTGATGTAACGGTATTGGATATTGCACCGGCGCTGGTAGAGCAGTTGCAGAAAACGTTTACCCGTACCCGTGTGAAAGTACTGGAAGAAGACTTCTTTTCACATACCGGCAGCTATGATCTCGTATTGGAGCAAACTTTCTTTTGTGCCATAGATCCTTCACGCAGAGCAGATTATGTAAAACATATGCACTCCCTGATTAAGCCCGGTGGTCATTTGGCAGGTGTATTATTTGATCGTACTTTTCAGCAGGCCGGCCCTCCGTTTGGTGGTTCAGCAGCTGAATACCGGGAATTGTTTGCTCCTTATTTTGATTTTAAAGTATTGCAAGCATGTTATAATTCTCACCCCGCAAGAAAAGGGAGTGAGTTGTTTATTAACTTTATGCCGAAATTTATAAAGCCATGGGCAAATTTTTATTAGCCGTCGTAGTGATGCTATCGGGCAGTTCACTAATGGCGCAACAAAAGCAGGCCGAAGACGCTGCTGCATTTGAGAAAGATATTCAACGACCTGGCATCCAGGTATTTGATGTACGTACCGCCGGAGAATATAATACAGGTCATCTTCCTGATGCCTTACAGGCGGACTTTACAAAAAAAGAAGAATTTAAAGATCGGGTGCAATACCTCGATAAACAGAAGCCCGTATATATCTATTGTTTGGGAGGAGGACGCAGCAGCGCTGCTGCCAAATGGATGCGGGAAAATGGATTTGCCAATGTAGTGGAGTTACAGGGAGGTATTAACGCCTGGAAACAGGCTGGTAAACCATTACAAGGTGTTGCCGATAACGAGGTACAGCTGACGATAGAAGAGTATAACAAGGCAGTTGGTAATAAAGGATTGGTATTGACTGATGTAGGCGCAACCTGGTGCCCTCCATGCAAACAAATGGAGCCAATACTGGAAAAATTCTTTCAGCAACATAAAAATGTAAAAAAAGTAAAAGTAGATGGCGGTAAAGATGTGGATGTAATGAAAGCCATCCGGAGCAGCGGTTTGCCCACTTTTATTTTTTATAAAGATGGAAAAGAAATTGGAAGAAAACAGGGTGTGATGGAATTGGCGGAGCTGGAGAAATTGTCTTTCCCAGGATTAGACTGATTTTTATGATTACCCGATTTTATTTTTTTGATTTCGAAAGATTTTAAAAGATTAGCGAAGATGGAGGCGAATAATATCGCTCTTATCTTCGCTAATCTTTTTATAATCAAAAAAATAAAATCGGGTAATCATAAAAATCAGTCTAATCCTGGGAAAGACAATTATCAAAAGTTATATATCCCGCCGTACTTCTTCTTCGCATAGTCCAGGAAGTCCCCGAACACCAGTTCTTTCCCTGTTACCTTCTTACATAATTCATTGGAAGTATAGTATCTGCCGAAAGGATGGATGTTGGTACGTAACCATTCCAGCAAAGGTTGATAGTTGCCTGCAATAATATTGTTATCCAGTTCCGGTACTTGTTTTTGTGCAGCTGTAAAGAACTGTGCGGCATAGAAACTACCGAGGGAATAGGTAGGGAAATAGCCAAAGCTGCCATGTGACCAGTGAATATCCTGGAGTACACCGTGTACATCATCCGGAACTGTTACGTGCAGGTATTGACGGTAATATTCATTCCAGGTATGATGCAGGTCTTTCACCGCAATGCTTCCATCCATTAATCCCTTTTCGATTTCGTAGCGGATCATGATATGAAAGTGATAAGTCAGCTCATCTGCTTCCGTGCGGATCAGTGAAGGCTGTACTTTGTTGATAGCTTTATAGAAATCGGAAAGACTTACTGCACGCAGGTTCTCGGGAAACAGCTGCTGTAAACGCGGATAATGATGTTGCCAGAAATGAAGGCTGCGACCAACGTTATTTTCCCACAGGCGCGATTGTGATTCGTGGATACCAAGACTGGTGGCTTCGCCGCAAGGGAGGCCATATTGTTCTGTAGGGAGTCCCTGTTCGTACAATGCGTGTCCGCCTTCATGGATGCAGCTCCAGGTCATGTTACCAAAATCATTTTCATCTATGCGGGTAGTAACCCTAACATCCTGCGGGCTGAAGCTGGTAGTAAACGGATGTTCAGAAATATCCTGACGGCCTGCCTGCATATCGTATCCCATATCTTTCAGCAGATGAATGCCTAGTTGCCATTGCACGTCGCGGTTATAATGCAGGTGCAGGAAATCTTTATTAACGGGAGGATGTTGTTCAATCTGTGTCAGTAAAGGCGACAGGGCTGTCTTCACTTCGTTGAAGATTGTATCCAGCATAGCGGTGTTGGCGCCTTTTTCATATTCATTCAGCAAGGCATTGTAAGGATGACCTTCGTAGCCCAGTATATCTGTTTCCTGTTTCTTCAGTGCAATCATTTTGGATAGTGCCGGTGCAAACACGTTGTAGTCATTGGCTTTGCGGGCTTTGATCCAGGCATGATAACTTTCGTTGGTAACGCGGGACATATCTGCCACGAAAGCGGCCGGATATTTTTTATTCTTTTCATAATCTTCCGTGGAGAGGAGGATATTTTTTTGTTGCACAGGGTCCAGGTCTGTATTGCCTTTCAGCGCCTGAAGGATGTTGTCCAGTTCCGGTGCAGTAAAAAGTTCATGTGCGATGGTGCTGAGTGTAGTAATTTGCTGTCCACGGAATCCGGCGCCTTTTTCGGGCAGGTAGGTTTCCTGGTCCCAGCCTAAAACCGCCAGGGCATTTCTAACGTCTGCAATTTTTTGCACCTTTATTTTGTAATCGGCATATAGTTCTGCTGTAGATTTGCTTCCTGGCATACTGCGTTTTTTTTGCAAATTTAGGTGTTGACAGGATTGAACCATTAATTTTTGTAGATATGAAAGTAAAAGAGATCATACAGGCCATTGAGCAGTTTGCTCCTTTGCAGTACCAGGAGAGCTACGACAATGCGGGGCTTATTTTTGGTCGTGCTGATCAGGAGGTGACCAATGCGCTGCTTACACTGGATGCAACGGAGGAGGTGATAGACGAAGCTATTGCGCGTGGGTGTAACCTGGTGATTGCCCACCATCCAATAGTTTTTGGAGGGCTTAAAAAAATTAATGGGAACAATTATGTAGAGCGGGTGGCCATTAAAGCTATTAAGCATGATATCGCGGTATATGCTGCGCATACCAACCTGGATAATGTGCGAAATGGTGTTTGTAAGCAAATGGCCGGTAAGCTGGGGTTGGAAAATTGCCAGGTGCTGCAGCCTAAGCGGGGATTATTGAAAAAGTTATACACATTTGTACCGGAGGCTGATATTGAAGCGGTACGGGCAGCCTTGTTTGCTGTTGGTGCCGGGCATATTGGCAACTATAGTGAAGTTAGCTTTAACGGGCCCGGGCAGGGGAGTTTCAAGGGCGGGGAAGGAGCTGTTCCGCATGTTGGAACAGTTGGAGAAAGACATTTTGAGGCAGAAATAAAGTTGGAAGTAATTTTTCCGGTATATTTGGAAGGCAAAATTATAGAGGCGCTCTGGAGCAGTCATCCTTATGAGGAGGTTGCTTATGATGTGATCAGCTTAGAGAATGCTTACCAGGATGTAGGTTCAGGATTAATAGGTACCTTGCCGGAAGCCATGGATGAAATGAAATTTTTGCAATATGTGAAGCAGCAATTTCAGACAGGTTGTGTGAAATATACCCCGTTGAGAGGGCGGCGGGTAAAAAAGGTAGCGTTGTGTGGAGGAGCAGGTAGTTTTCTGTTAAAGAAGGCGATAAGTGCCGGAGCAGATGTCTACATATCATCAGATTTTAAATATCATGAATTTTTTGATGCTGATAATCAATTGATTATAGCAGATATTGGACATTTTGAGAGCGAGCAGTTTACAGTGGAATTATTTTATCATATATTGACTGAAAAATTCCGTAATTTTGCGCCTCTTAAATCTACGATTAAAACAAACCCGGTAAATTATTTATAATACATGGCAACCGTAAAAGAATACTCCGTTGAAGAAAAATTAGCGTCTGTACTCAGATTACAGAAGATTGATTCCAAGCTGGATGGGATCCAGGTGCTGAAAGGGGAGTTGCCGATGGAGGTAAAAGACCTGGAAGACGAGATAGAAGGATTGAATACCCGTCAGTCTCACATTGAAAATGAGATGAAAGGTATCCAGGACTTCGTTGCCAGCAAGAAAAATGCTATCAAAGAGGCAGAAGCACTGATCAAGAAGTACGAGAAGCAGCAGGATAACGTAAAGAACAACCGTGAGTTTGAAGCGATCACCAAGGAAATGGAGATGCAGGCTTTGGAAATCAAGCTGGCTGAAAAGCATATCAAGGATGCAAATGAAGAAATAAAAGAGAAGAGCCGTGTCCTTGAAGTAGCTAAGAAAGCAGTAGCTGATAAAGAATCCAACCTGAAGCACAAGAAAGGTGAACTGGAAAAGATCATTGGCGAAACTGATAAAGAAGAGAAAGCTTTCCGTAAAGAAAGTGAAGAAGCCCGTACTAAAGTAGACCCGCGTTTACTGCAGGCTTACGAGAAAATCCGTAAGAACTACCGTAACGGTCTGGCCGTAGTAACAGTAGAGCGTGATTCATGCGGTGGTTGCTATAACGCAATTCCTCCTCAACGTCAGGCGGAAATCCGTCAGCACAAAAAGATTATCGTTTGCGAACACTGTGGTCGTATCCTGGTGGATAATGATCTGGAAGCAACGATTACTATCTGATCCTAACAAATCAGTTATATGAAATTGGAAAAGGGCATCTTGGGATGCCCTTTTTTCGTTTATGCATGTTCGTATAAAAATATACTAATTTATTTAGTTTTGTTTTACTAATTATATTAGCTTTGCCTCCGATACCTATACGCAGGTTGTTTGCGTAGTAGTGCTGTTATTTTGTGGCAGGGAATTGGATGGGCATGCAACCTTAAAAGTTATGAATTGTTATTTGGGATTTGTGAGATGATATGTGAGATTTGGCCTTTAATTTCAGGAATTTTTGCCCGTATGCGTATTATTTTTTCTTTGTTGTTTTTGCTGAGTGTTGGACTGAATGTGAGTGCGAGACAAAAAGTATTTGATTTTAACACCCGCTGTGAGCAGGCATATAATGCCATTATGCAGCTGCGGTTGAACACCGGGAAGGCCTTGCTGGAAGCAGAAAAGAAAGAGCACCCGGATAACCTGGCGCCTTATTTTCTTGATAATTATGCGGATTTTTTTCCGCTCTTTTTTAATGAAGATCCGGCAGAATATTCCCGTAAAAGAAGTTTGCGGGCTTTCAGGTTGAATAAGATGGAAGAAGGATCTCCGGATTCTCCTTACTACCTGTATACACAGGCAGCTATTAAGTTTCAGTGGGCGATGATAAAAATAAAGTTCGACGAGAAATGGGACGCTACCTGGGAAATCCGCAAAGCATATATGATGCTGAAAGATAACCAGCAACGGTTTCCGGACTTTGTTCCCAACAACCTGTTAATGGGCGCCATGCAAACAGTTTTTGGAACCATTCCGGAAGGATATAAATGGATCACCAATATTTTGGGGCTCAAAGGCAGCATCAAGCAGGGGATGGCCAATGTGAATAAGTTCATAGACAGCAATGCACCGGAGGCTAAGTTATTTAAAGAGGAATCCTATTACTATTACTGTTACCTGATGCTTTTCATTGTAAATAAACCGGAAGATACCTGGGATTTTTTACACCGGAAGCAGCTGGATACTAAGAATAATTATCTTTTTGCCTTAATGGTGGCTAATCTGTCTCTGAATAATCAGAAAGCAGCCGTGGGATTGAAAGTATTGCAGGAAAGGAATGATACTGCAGAATATGCCGATATCCAGTATTACAATTATGTAGTGGGGCTATTGAAATTAACGCACCTGGACAGTGATGCACATATATACCTGGAGCGGTTTGTGAATAATTTCAAAGGCAAGTTTTATGTGAAGGAATGTTTGCAGCGATTGAGCTGGTTTTATTATCTGGAAGGAAATCAGGCTGCAGCTGATAAATACCGGCAGATGATTCTGACCAAAGGTGGTACTGAAACAGATGCTGATAAGCAGGCATTAAAAGAGGCTAAAAACGGCAGGTGGCCTAATCCGTTATTACTACGGGTACGGTTGCTGAGTGATGGCGGCTATTTCAATAAAGCACTCAGCATGCTGCTGACAAAAAAAGCATCCGACTTTGCAGCCATGGAAGATAAGCTGGAATATGCCTATCGTTTAGGCCGGATCTATGATGAGAGCGGACAGTATGATCAGGCCATTGCCATGTATGAAGTAACTATTAAAGTGGGTAGCAACAGGCCGGAATATTATGCAGCCAGAGCTTCCCTTCAAATGGGTTACATTTATGAAAAGCGAAATGAAAAAGCCAAAGCCATTGAATGTTATCAGCAATGTCTGAACATGAAAGGGCATGATTATAAGAACTCCCTGGACCAGCGCGCTAAAGCAGGTATTCAGCGCGTAAACGGGACCTGAGAGAAGGATAGTAATTAAAAAATTGTGCTTTCAACATCATAAAGGAATTTCCTTACTTATGTTACAGCGACTAACGATCAAGAATTACGCAATTATCGAACACCTGGAAGTGGATTTCTCAGGTAATCTGAATGTGATCACCGGTGAAACAGGTGCCGGTAAATCTATACTGCTGGGTGCACTTTCCCTGATACTGGGAGAAAGAGCGGATCCGGGAGTGCTGTTCGATAAAACTGGTAAGTGCATTATTGAAGGACTCTTTAAAGTAAAGAGATCCCAGGTAGCTGCTTTTTTCCAGCAGCATGAACTGGACCTGGAAGACCAGCTGATCATCCGCAGGGAGATCAGTGCAGCCGGTAAATCCAGGGCCTTTGTAAATGATACGCCTGTAAATATTTCCCAGTTATCGGAACTAAGTAGCTATCTCGTAGACCTTCACCAGCAGTTTGATACGCTGGATCTGGGCAATTCGGATTTCCAGCGCGAAGTAATAGATGCACTGGTAAATAAACCGGTTGAACTGCAACAATACCATCACATCTTCCTGCAATATGTGCAGGTGCAAAGAAAATACAAACAGCTTTTTGATAATCGCGACAGTGCCAACAAGGAGCTGGATTATAACCGCTTTTTGCTGGATGAGCTGTCAGAAGCGAATTTCAGCCCTAATGAAATAGAAGACCTGGAAAGTGAACTGCAAACCCTGAGTCATGCAGAAGAAATTAAGAATACACTGAACCGGGTATATTTCCAGCTGAAAGAAGATGAGCAGCCTGTTTTACAGCAGATCAAACAATTGCATACCTCTCTGCAATCCCTGGCAGCCTTCCACAAGGATATGCCGGGTGTTTCAGCACGTTTGTTATCATCCTACCTGGAACTGCAGGACATTGCAGGAGAAGTGGAAAGTATTAACGACCAGGTACAGTACGATGCACAGCGCATTGAGCTGGTGAATGAACGCATGACGCTGGGGTACCGCCTCTTCAAAAAACATGCGGTGCAAACCACTGATGACTTATTAAGAATAAAAGAAGAACTGACCAGGAAGGTAGATAACGTGCTGAATCTGGATGAACAACTGGCCACCATGGAGCGGGAACAGGCACAATTGCATGATACCCTGCTGAAAGCTGCCACCATTATTACGGCTCAGCGCCAGGAACAGGCAGCCCCGTTTGAAAAGAATGTTAATACACTGCTCGCGCAAGTGGGTATGCCCAATGCGCGCCTGAAAGCAGATATTGCTGTGGGGGAACTGAATCCGTTTGGACAGGATACCATAGAATTTTTATTTGATGCCAATAAGAGTAACCAGTTTGCACCGGTAGGCAAAGTAGCATCAGGAGGTGAATTAAGCCGTTTAATGTTATGTATTAAGTCGCTGGTAGCACAGTCCGTAGCATTACCTACCCTCATTTTTGATGAGATAGATACCGGTATTTCAGGGGAAGCTGCCCGTCAGGTGGGCGTTATTCTGAAAGATCTGGCAAAGGCGCATCAGATCATTTGTATCACACATCAACCACAGATAGCCGGAAAAGCAGATGCACATTACTTTGTATATAAAGATGCAAAAGCAGACAAAGTGACGACCAGCGTACGTTTGTTATCGAAAGAAGAACGCGTAAATAAGATTGCGCAAATGTTGAGTGGTGAAAAGCCCACAGCTGCTGCGCTGGAGAATGCACGCGAAATGTTGGCTGTTAGTATTTAGCTGCTGGCATTTTTAATGCTATCATTCCAGGTATAACACTAAAGAAAAGGGGCTAATAGCTAACAGCTGATGCCTAACAGCTTTTTTTTTCAACTATAACGACTATTTTTGCCGAAATTAATTTTTGACCAAATGGCTCATAACTTATTAAAAGGGAAGAAAGGTATCATCTTCGGTGCGCTGGATGAAAAGTCTATTGCATGGAGAACTGCACTGCGTTGTGTGGAAGAAGGCGCTGAAATTGTGCTTACCAATGCCCCTATTGCCCTGCGTATGGGTGAGATCAACAAACTGGCGGAAACCTGCAAAGCACCTGTAATTCCAGCTGATGTTACCAATATGGATGATCTGGCCAACCTGTTTAACAAATCCATGGAGCATTTTGGTGGTAAGATCGACTTCGTGCTGCACTCTGTGGCAATGGGTATGAACATCCGTAAGGGCAGAAGCTATACCGACCTGGATTACGATTTTAATCATAAAACATTTGATATCTCTGCGATGTCACTGCACCGCGTGCTGCAAACTGCTTACAAGCTGGATGCACTGAACGAGTGGGCATCTGTAATTGCATTGTCCTATATCGCGTCACAGCGGGTATTCCCTGACTATGGCGAAATGGCGGATGCCAAAGCGTTGCTGGAATCTATTTCCCGCAGCTTCGGTTACCACTATGGTACACACAAGAAAGTACGTGTAAACACTATTTCCCAGTCACCGGTAAAAACAACTGCAGGTAGTGGTGTAAAAGGTTTTGACGGCTTTGTGGCTTATGCAGAAGCAATGAGTCCGCTGGGTAATGCTACAGCAGACGAGTGTGCTAACTATGCGGTGGCTATGTTCTCTGACCTCACCAAAATGGTGACTATGCAGAACCTGTTCCACGATGGTGGTTTCTCCTTTACCGGTGTATCCAAACCGGTAATTGATCAAATGGAAAAATAATTTTTTGTATCCGGCTATTTAGTTTCAGTAGCATAGCTGCCCCGGAACTAAATAGCTGCATTAAAAAAATGACAAAATAAAAAGCCGCTTCCTTTTCAGGAGCGGCTTAAATGTTATTTGTCATAGTATGGATGGGAGTCCGGTCAGCGAATGCTGTGTCTAATACTCATCCTCATTAAAGAAGAAGTCGTCCTGCGACGGATAATCAGACCAGATATCTTCAATCCCCTCATAAATTTCTCCCTCATCCTCCAGCTCCTGAAGGTTCTCGATTACTTCTATCGGTGCACCGGAACGAATGGCGTAGTCGATAAGTTCGTCTTTAGTAGCTGGCCATGGAGCGTCCTCCAGGTATGAAGCTAATTCTAATGTCCAGTACATCTTATTAAAATTTTTACTTTTTAATTTTCCGCAAAAGTATTATTTAATTTGAAATAAACAACTTTTACTATTTTATCGGTTAATTACTTTTCTTTGGGTTATGCTAACCGCTCGCAATGTTACCAAAAATTATTCCAATTTACCCATTTTAAAAGGGGTGGACATTACTGTCAGTAAGGGCGAAATTGTAACCATCGTAGGATCGTCAGGAGCCGGCAAAAGCACCCTGTTACACATCCTGGGAACGCTGGATACGCCCACTACTGGCGAAGTTTGGCTTAATAATGTCAATCTGACGGATTTAAGGGGCAATGCCCTGGCCGATTTCCGGAACCGTCATATTGGCTTCATTTTTCAGTTCCACCACCTCTTACCGGAATTCACTGCACTCGAAAACGTATGCATTCCCGGTTATATTGCCGGCAGCAAAAAATCACAGGTAAAAGAGAAAGCGGTTTTCCTCCTGGAAACACTGGGACTGAAAAACCGCCTGGAACATAAACCTAACGCACTCTCTGGCGGAGAGCAGCAAAGAGTAGCCGTTGCCCGCGCGCTGATTAACAATCCTGATGTGGTAATGGCGGATGAACCTACCGGTAACCTCGATTCAAAAAATGCCCGTGAACTGCATAACCTGTTCATAGAACTCAGGGATAAATTGCAGCAAACCTTTATCATAGTTACCCATAACGAAGAACTGGCCCCGCTGAGCGACAGGCAACTGGTGATGAGAGATGGCAAGATTATTCAGGGATTAGAAGAGGAAGAGACGATTATCCATAAATACTGATGCCCGCCTTAAAGGTGTTGCAATGTGCATTCACAATATCCCGGATATGGGTGGAATAACCGCCACCCATGGCCACTGCGCATGGTATTTGATGTTTCTTCAGCGCATGAAAAACCAGTTCATCCCGCTGCTGGCAGCCTGCCGCTGTTACTTTCAGCTTTCCAAATTTGTCGGTTTCCAGGATATCCACCCCGGAGAGATAAAATACAATATCAGGCTTTACCCGGTTAATCAGCTGTGGTAGCGCCTCTTCCAGTAATTGCAGGTAAGCCCCTGTGTTCATGCCATCCGGAAGGGGGATGTCCCAGTCTGAGGTTTCCTTATGGAAAGGATAGTTATGCGCGCCATGCATACTGAACGTGTATACGTGCGCGTTATCTGCAAAGAGGGCAGCGGTGCCATTGCCCTGATGTACATCCAGATCAATTACCAGGACCTGTTTTACCCGCTTTTGCTGCAACAGGTAGTTAGCAGCCACGCCAAAGTCGTTCAGCAGACAAAAGCCTTCTCCGTGATCAGCAAATGCATGGTGCGTGCCACCGGCCACATTAAAGCCGATACCATGCTCTAATGCATGCAGCGCTATATCTATAGAGCCCTGGGCAATTACAATTTCCCGTAAGGTAAGTGCCGGTGATTGCGGGAAGCCTATGCGTCGCTGCTCTTTGGCAGACAAGGTCTGGTCTTTTAGCTTTTGCCAATATTCCAGGGTATGTGTGAGCAGAATGGTGCCTTCATCTGCAGGAACAGGGGTAAATAACTGATCGGGTGTGATAACGCCCTCCCGTAGCAGCTGTGCAGGTATCAGTTCGTATTTGAGCATCGGGAAACGATGGTCGGCAGGTAATGGATGTGCGTATATATCGTGATAAGCAATCTTCATAAAACTAATCCGCTATGGTCATCTACTTAAAAACTGATTTTGCTACTGTACCCGTATAATCGATTTTCCGGCTATTACAAACACGGGTTCGGTTGCTGCGGGGGCAAGGGTGGCATGACCGGTAAAGTGTCCAAAAGCGGGTAAAATGCCGCAATGCTGACCAAAATAGAAGCAGGGTAAACGTAGCCGTTGCCTGGCAGCGCCAGCCATGACAAAGGCCGGGTGCAGATGACCGGAAAACGTGTATTGGTAGCCGTTACTTTCTTCGCAAGGCTCGTGTATGAAATGAATATGCCGGATAGTCAGCGTGGGATGCACATTGATCTGTAGCTGCGCATACACTTCGTCTGCCATAATATCATGATTTCCCATTACCAGGTCAATGATGATATGCGGGAATTGCTGACGCCACAACCGGAAATACTGTACTTCATTGTTTTCCCTGCTATGGAACATATCTCCCACAATTATCATCCTCACCGGCAAGAACTGTGTGATCAGCTGTTGCAGGCGGAAAAGATCTTCCTGTACGATGCCCGCCGGGACTGCAATGCCCGCTTTGCGAAAATGAGCAGCCTTCCCCAGATGCAGATCTGAAAGGATCAATGTCTTCTCTTCTTCCCAAAAAATTGCCCGCTGGGGCAATAAATGCCAATGCTGCTCCTGAAAGTGAAATATTTCCCCAACCACTAAATCAACTTGTTTTATTGAGATGCAAATTATTATTTCTTAACCGTTCACAGCGATCAATTTTTTGATCCGGTCTTCCAGCTTTTCACTGGTCATGGTATCACGCAAACTGTCCACCTTAATGGGAAAGCAGAATGGCGTGAGTTTTTGGGGAGAAGTGATCACAATTTTACTCTCTTTTATGCGCTCCAGGGTTTCGCGTAAACGGGCTTCTTCCATCTGGTAAAAAAAGGCTTCGTTGAAAGCCTGCTTCAGCAGCAGGTTCTGTGGGTCGTAATCTTTGAAGACATTGAACAGCAATGATGCGGACGACTGTAAATGCCGGTTGGCCTTATGTTTACCGGGATACCCCTGAAAGATAAGGCCAGCTATCACCGCAATATCGCGGAACTTACGACGGGCCATTTCCGTGGCATTGACACTGGTTTGTAACTCTATGAGCAGATTATCAGTACTGAAGAGCGCTTTCGCATTTTCATTGGTAAGCGGAATAGGCTGATCAGACAGCAACTCAAAACCATAATCATTCATGGCAATAGAAAATGTAATGGGCTGGATGCGGCTGATACGATAAGCCAGCAGCGCTGCCATCACCTCATGTACCAGCCTGCCTTCGAAAGGATATACGAAGAGATGATAGCCGTCTTTTGTTTCGATCTGTTCGATTAATAGCTCATTATCTTTAGGTATATGCGATAGTTCCTCCTGCAGATTGAACAGCGGCTGCAATGCTATCAGCTCCGGGTCTTTGGTATTACGGGACAAGGCTTCGTTGAATTTTTGCCGCAACATTTTGCCCAGGTTAGATGACAACGGAATGCGGCCTCCCTGGTAGCTGGGCACAATAGACCGTTTGGAATTTGATTTGCGCACCAGGATCGTCATATCCTTTATCAGCACATATTCCAGGTTGCGACCTGCGAGTGTAAAAAAATCACCGGGTTGCAGCCGGGAGATAAAACTTTCTTCAATGACGCCAATATAGCCACCACTCATAAACTTTACTTTCAACATGGCATCACTTACAATAGTGCCTATATGTAAACGATGGCGCATGGCCATCATACGGCTTTTGCAGCTATAGTAATCGCCTTCGCGTTCCAGCTTTTTAAATTCATCGTAACTGGCCAAAGCATCGCCGCCGGTGGTTAAAAAAGAAAGTATCCACTGCCAGTCATCTGCTGTAATATGCTGGTAGCAGAAGGTATGACGTACTTCTTCCCATATTTCCGGTGCATGAAAGCCATCAGATACTGCCAGTGACATCAGGTATTGCAGCAATACATCATACGCTAATAAAACAGGCATCCGGCTTTCGATCAGGTCTTCCTCCATAGCTGCTTTCAGGGCAGCTGCTTCTACCAGTTCCAGTGCATGTGTAGGCAAAAAGAATATTTTACTCACAGCTCCCGGCTGGTGGCCGCTACGACCGGCACGTTGCAGAAAGCGCGCTACACCTTTGGGGCTGCCCACTTGTATTACACTGTCTACCGGTCTGAAATCCACACCCAGATCCAGGCTTGCGGTACATACCACTGCTTTGAGAATACCGTTATGCAATGCTTCTTCCACCCAGATACGCAATTCCATATCTATAGAACCGTGGTGTAATGCCAGCGCGCCCGCCAGCATAGGCTCTTCACGCAGGAGCGCCTGGTACCAGAGCTCAGATTGTGAACGGGTGTTTGTAAAGATCAGTGTAGTCTGGCTTTCATCGATAACGGGTAATGCCTGCGGCAACATTTTGATACCGAGATGGCCTGCCCACGGGTATTTTTCTATTTCATCCGGGATCACACTTTTAAGGGCAATATTTTTTTTCAGTTTTGCCCGGATGATAATGCCATTGTTGTGATATGGTCCCAGCAACACTTCCAGGGCTTCGTCCAGGTTGCCAATAGTAGCAGAGATGCCCCATATTTTTAGCTTGTCTTTGCGCAAACCTTTGAGGCGGCTCAGTCCCAGTTCTACCATTACACCACGTTTGCTGCCAATGAGCTCATGCCATTCGTCTACCACCACGGTGTGCAGGTGTGTAAATATTTTAGGATATTCTTTTTGTGCCAGCAGGAGGTGCAGGCTTTCCGGCGTAATGATCAGTACTTCCGGCATCTGCTTTTTTTGTGCGGCGCGGGTAGCCGTGGGCGTATCACCACTACGGATGCCGATCTCCCAGGGTACCTGGAGTTCCTGCAATGCAGCTTCCATCGCTCTTCCCAGGTCTTTGGCCAATGCCCGCAGCGGGGTTATCCACATTAGCTGCAAGCCATTTTTTGTTTTATGGGTATAGTCTTTAGGGTGTGCATCTATCCACGCAATGACTGCTCCCAGGAATAGGGAGAATGTTTTTCCGAAACCGGTAGGTGCGTTTACAATCCCTGATTTGCCCTGCTGATAAGCTTTCCAGGCATCTTCCTGGAATTTGAATGGCTTCAGTTCTTTATCTCCCAGCCATTTGGTAACCACCTTCCATCCACCCGAACGTTGTTGCATGTTTATGAAATTAGGCTAAAATGATAAATGGTGAATCGCTTATTTTTGCAGCATGCTCGCAAAATTTTTCCAGCTCTCTGAACATAAGACTACTGTTAAGAAAGAAGTATTGGCAGGTTTAACCACCTTCTCTACCATGGCGTATATACTGGCAGTGAATCCCAGTATCCTGTCCAAAACCGGCATGGACTTTAATGCCCTGATAACCGCTACTGCATTGGCTGCGGCGATTGGTACACTGGTGATGGCATTGTATGCAAAGCTGCCTATTGGTGTGGCGCCGGGCATGGGACTGAATGCTTTTTTTGCCTATACCATTGTGTCGTCTATGGGCTACAGCTGGCAATTTGCGCTCACTGCGGTTTTCCTGGAAGGGATCATCTTTATTTTTTTGTCGTTGTTCCGGATACGGGAGGCTATTATCAATAGTATTCCCGGTAATCTGAAACACGCTATCTCCGTAGGTATAGGGCTGCTGATAGCCCTGATAGGCATGGCCAATGCGGGTATTATTGAAACCGGCATGCGGCATGTAGGAGAGGGAAAGCTGGATGGGGTGATCCTGAAAATGGGAGATATCACCAGTATAGGACCGCTGATAGCATTGATAGGATTGATTGTTAGTGCAGTGCTCATGTATAGAAATGTAAACGCCGCATTGCTGATAGGTATCCTCGCGGCTACTGTGATAGGCATTCCATTGGGGATTACGCATATGCCCGAACACGGACACCTGGTTAGTTTACCGCCATCACTCGCGCCCATAGCCTTTAAACTGCAATTTGATAAAATATTTACACTGGATATGGTGGTGATCTTATTCACGCTGTTGATGGTAAACCTTTTTGATACGGTGGGCACCTTGATTGGTTTGTGTAACAAAGCAGGTCTGCTGGATGAAAATGGTCGTTTGCCCCGCGCCAAACAGGCATTGATGGCGGATGCGGTGGGCACTACCGCAGCAGGGCTGCTAGGTACCAGTGTAGTAACAGCTTATGTGGAAAGCGCCAGCGGTATTGCTGCCGGTGGAAAAACCGGTTTAACTTCACTTACCGTAGCCATCATGTTTTTGTTATCCCTGTTTTTTGCACCCGTGTTTGCCATGATTCCACAAGCCGCCACCGCACCGGCTTTGATCATAGTGGGTATGCTTATGATGGGATCTGTTACCAAAATAGATTTTAATGATGTAACAGAAGCTATCCCTGCTTTTCTGGCTATTGTGATGATGCCTTACAGCTATAGTATAGCAGAAGGTATTGTATTTGGTATGTTGTCTTATGTGTTGCTGAAAGTATTGACAGGACAGTACAAAAGCATCAGCCCTATCATGTATGTGCTGGCCGGGTTGTTCATTATCACCTTCCTGGTAAAGTAATTATTCTTTCAGGGTTACTTTGTCGTCGGATACGCTCAAACTATGCATCATACCGCATTTGAGGGCGTAGTTATTTTTCTGGTGTCCTACCGGAAAGTTGAAACAAACAGGATAGCTAAAATCTTTTACTTTTTCCAGTACCATATCATACACCGTTTTGCCGAATTCTTCGCCGGGGTCATCGGGTTTAATCCTGTTAAAACCGCCAATGATAAGGCCTGCGAGGTTATCCAGTTTATGGGAGCGTGCTAATGTACCTAACATACGGTCAAGGCTATACGGATATTCACCTACTTCTTCCAGGAACAGTATTTTACCATTGGTATCTATTTCTGAATCGGTGGCCGATAAACTTTGAATGATAGACAGATTGCCGCCTGTTAATACGCCACGGGCATTGCCTTTGCGGTTTTTATTATCCGGTGCCGCGCTGTATTGCATCTTCTTACCGGTTAAGGCCTGGTAAATAGACATGATCGTATCCTGCACTACCGGTTCAGCTTTACTGAAATCATCCGGGAAACTGTTGCACATTTTTGAATGCAGGGAAGCAATGCCAAAGTGCCGGCTGATGTGGCAATGCAGTACAGTAGCATCGCTGAAACCGATCACCCATTTTGGTTTTTGCTGAAACTTTTTGAAGTCGAGTTTATCGACTATGCGCGCAGTACCATAGCCACCGCGGCCGCACATAATGGCTTTGATATCATTATCATTCAGCATGGTCTGAAGGTCCTGCAATCTTTCTGTATCCGTGCCACCGAAGCTGTAATCACGTGCGCCCACGGTCTTGCCTATACGAATATTAAATCCCCAGCTTTCCATTATCCGGATGGCTGCCTGTATTTCATCTCTCTTAATATATCCGGCAGGGCAGGTAATACCAATTATATCTCCTGGCTTCAGGTAAGGCGGAACAAGCGGTTCCTTTTCATGGGAATCGGTTGGTAAGCCAATGGCGGCAAGTGTTTGCAGTGCGGGTAACCCAATACCGGTAGTGACAAGAGCAGACAGGAAATGTTTGCGATTCATACGCTTAAAATAAGCATAATTCGGCAAACAATTATTTATCAGCCGACAGTAGTGATTTCACGTATAGACCAGTGGCCGGATGTAATATTTCCGTGATGAAGTTGCGGGTGGCTATCCTATCGTCCGCCATACCGGGAGGTGTCGTATGGTTCCGGCTTTCAGGATTTGCTGGCCATCCTGATCTTTTGGAAATTTGAGCAGCATACTACCAAAATTAAAGTATTTTATTTGCGGACAGTTATCTTGACCGGTGGATTTTTACACCAATGTTATATTCGATACCTATACTGCCAATGCCGGTGATATCAGGATTATATTGATTGTTATTGAGCATGTAGGAGAAACGGGCTCCCCATGAACTATTTGCTATTGGGAAGCGTACGCCGGTATCCATGACGATACCGGAAACATGCACCTGGTTGGTAGTAACTTCTTCGTCATCGAAGTATTCCACGCTACGGGTAGCATTATGGAATCCATAACCTGCTCCTGCATAAACCCCCCATTTCGTATAGGCTTTACTGGTAGCTGCATTCCCAAAATTCCAGGCTACTATCAATGGTACATCTGCCATAAAAATGCTGGTGGAATTACCACCTGTACTGCTGTTATAGTTAGCGTTGATATTGGTACCCAGACCAATGTGCGTACCAATGGAAAAGGTGGATCCTGGAGAGATGACCAGGAAATTTATGCTGGGTGAATATACAATGCCTCCGCCTAAATGATTGCTGGCAGTGTATAAGCCGGCACCTATGGTATGTGAATATAATTTGGATTGCGCTTCTGTACGCAAATACGAAAGAGAACAGCATACTGCACACAACAATGTGTATAGTCTGAACATAGGTTGTTTGTAGGTTTAGAGATAAATTATGCAACAATACTAATATACCACCTGGTGCGTGGCTTTAATAACGGAAATTACAAATATACTTTGTGTGTGACTTAAATTATCCAGCTCACCTAATTTGTTGACATAAAATTCACGGTACTCGTCCATATCTTTTACCTGTACCTTAATCATAAAGTCGAATTCTCCGGAAATATTCAGGCATTCTGTTACTTCTGTAAAGCTCAAAATTTCCTGTATAAATTTCTTACCACATTTTTTATTGTGTTCTTTCAGGGTAATGTAACACAGTACTGTCAGGCTTTTATTTATTTTCCGGGGGTCTACAATGGCAGCATATTGTTTGATCACGCCTGCCTGTTCCATTTTACGTATGCGCTCATATACCGGTGTGGTGCTGAGGTTCAGCTGACCAGCGATCTCGCGGATGGTCATTTTAGCATCTTTTTGTAATAATTTCAGGATACCCATATCTTTTTCATCGAGGGTAAGTTGCACATCCGCAGCAGTATTTTCTTTTTTATTCACCATCTCTCTTTGTATTTAGGATAATTATCTTTTTAAATAGATTTATTTAGATAATTATTCCAAAATTATTAAAAATAAACTACTTGTGTACCTATTTTATAGGTTTGTGGCGTGAAAAAGAAAAGTATAATTTTAACAGTAGCCTGCATGGCTATATTTTTTGAAGCACTGGATGTATCTGTGCTCAACATGGCTATCCCGCAGATGGAGCTGCACTTTCATTTCGGGCCTGCTGCCATTCAATGGGTACAAACCGTATATGTATTGTTGTATGCCGGACTGGTATTATTGGGTGGACGTCTGGCGGATACCCGTGGCAGAAAGAAGATCTTTATTACCGGTGCCTTTCTGTTTGTTTTGGCCTCCCTGGCAGCAGGTTTTTCACCTTCCTTTACCTGGTTGCTGGTTTGCAGAGGATTGCAGGGGGCAGGTGTAGCGTTGGCGATTCCTGCTGCCATGGCGATCATCACTAATACTTTTACGGAGGCTCCCGCAAGAAACCATGCGCTTGGTATATTTGGCGCCATGGCAGGAATTGGTTTTGCTACCGGTCTGGCTATTGGTGGATTAATCAGTAATTATCTGGGCTGGCAGTGGGTTTTTTTTATCAATGTGCCGGTGATTGGTGCAGCTATTTTATTGGCGTTGAAATTTATTCCTGCAGATGAAAAGGGCACTACAAAGCGGGTAAATAATTTGTTGAGTGCAGTGCTGATCACTGTATTAATGATATTAGCTGCCTGGCTGATACATGACCTGGGTAATATCGGGAAGGACTATACGAGCTTTTTATTACTGTTATTTGTTTTCCTGGTCACCGGTGTTTTTTTTATCCGGCGGGAACGCGTGCATACTGCGCCGTTAGTAGACTTCCGTTTGTTCCGTTTAGATGGAGTGATCACCGGAAACATGGGCGCCATGCTGCTTGGCAGCGTTTTCCTTAGTTATATTTTCCTGCTTACTTTATATCTGCAACAGGTATTGCATTTCAGTTCCTCTCAGGCAGGATTGATATTATTTCCTTTCAGTATTTTATCGGGGATCATCTCCAAATTTGTATTACCACACTTGTTTGCAAGGTTTGGCGTGATAAAAACAGGTATTATTGGTAATAGCTGTATGTTATGCGGCATCCTCTTTTTTATACTGAGCTATTTTACTAATTCCCCGCTGCTGTTTATTTTGTGTGCGGTATTGAGTATTAATTCGCTGGGGATGTCTATTACCTTTCCCTGCGTTACTATACTGGCGGTGCATGCTGTTCCGGAGCAGCAACAGGGCCTGGCTTCCGGCGTAAATGGTACGGCCAATGCGCTGGGAGGAGGACTGGGCCTATCGTTGGTGGGGTTAGTGATGCAGGTGGCTACTGTAAAAGGAGGACGCCCATACAGTGCAGGATTAGCGATGCTGGTGGTATTGGCACTGTTGGCTATCTTACAGTTGTGCCGGTATTATTGGAGGAGCAAATCTTTTAACAGGGCTGTTATTGCTTCCAGTTAGTTGTAATACCGATAACATATTTACACAAAAAAAACGTGCCATAGCATTAGCCATGGCACGTTTCAATTATATCGGGAGACTAAAATTATCTGTTCATTTTTATATCTGTGCTATCACCTTTCTGGATGATGAAGATGTTTTTATTTTCAAAGTAGGAAGGGGTATTATCTCCTTCTTTGAGGTATACCGGTTGGAAATTATAGTTGGTGATCACTTTGGGTGATTCACTTACCATACCGTTAAAATAAACGCCATTGTTATGTAGCAGTTTTACGAAGTAGTACGTCAGGTCAAAGCCTTTGAAAGCCATATCAGACGGGCGTGCTTTGTATGTTTTGCGGAAATAATCATTTACATATCTGCTGTAGGCATCTGTTTTGTCATTGAAGTAAGGAGAGGAGTAGTACACCTGCAATCCTTTGAACTCCGGATCTTTCAGCTTAAATACATCCCAGGTAGGCATACCAAAAATCTGCAACGGGTAAGTAGTAGCTGAAACGCTTAGCTTACGCAGCAGGCTTTTGGCACCAGCTTCATCCAATGCAGTAACAATGATAACGTTTGTACGATCGGTGAGCAGGTATTTGGAAATATCTTCCGGTGTGGTAGCTTCATTCCATATTACTTCTCTGATCTTTACTTTTTTGTTGTTATCCATTTTATCGTACGATGCTTTGAAATCTGCTGCCAATCTGGATTCGAAGGCAGTGTTTCTGCGGAAGAGCACAATATTTTTGGTAGTGAAGGCATTTTGTGCATAATTCTGCAATGCTTCACAATGTGTTTTAAGGGTGCTGTTGGTGATATACAGAAATGGATTATCGTTGATACCACCATCATTAGGGAATGTGGCAGATACAAAATTTATTTCTTTGTTTTTGGCAAAGTCGCTGAGTTCTTTCAGTTCGGGGTTATTTACCGCACCCAGGATCAGATCTGTTTCTTCCAGTGATTTATTACGGATCAGAGAGGCTATGCTTTGTTTGCCTTTGCTGTCGTATACCGTTACTTTCAGGTTATAGCCCTGTTGTTGTAAGGTGTCCAGTGCCAGTTGTGCGCCTTCATAAAATTCGAGGCCTGGTAATACGTACTTTGGCATGGTACGGCCTGGAATATCATTAGAAGTGGCAAACACAGAATCCAGGTACAGTGGAGCAAAGAAGGCAATGTTGTAAGTCGCTTTTTTTACTTCTTTTCCAAATGCAGGTACATTAAAAGGAGCTTTTGCGGCTTCTTTTTTGTCTTCCGGTTTTTTTGCCGGTGTAGGTTTGCTTAAAGCTGGCGGAGGCCCATCAATGCGGCTGACAGATTTTCTGGATGATGAACAGGCGCTGATCAAAACAGAGAATGCTAATACGGCTAACAGGTGTTTTATAGAAACTAAGTGGCTCATAACTTGCGCTAATTTACAAAAATCATTCCGGGGAGTTTCACGCAAAGGGGCAAAGGCGCAAAGAGCATATTTTATAACTTAAACAAATTTCTTTGTGCCTTTGCCCCTTTATCCCTTTGCGTGAAACTCCCCGGTTATTTATTCCCACTCAATAGTAGCAGGTGGTTTGGAACTGATATCGTATACTACCCGATTAATGCCTTTTACCTTGTTAATGATGTCGTTAGACATTTTTGCCAGGAACTCATAAGGGAGATGAGCCCAGTCGGCGGTCATACCATCTACAGAAGTTACTGCACGTAAGGCTACTGTGAATTCGTAAGTGCGTTCATCGCCCATTACGCCTACACTTTGTACCGGCAAAAGGATGGTGCCTGCCTGCCATACTTTGTCGTATAAGCCGGCTTCTTTCAGTCCTTCTACGTATACTGCATCAGCTTCCTGCAGCATGTTTACCTTTTCAGGGGTAATAGCTCCGAGGATGCGGATAGCCAGACCAGGACCCGGGAACGGATGACGGCCCAGGAATACTTCACTGATGCCTATTTCACGGCCTACGCGGCGTACTTCATCTTTAAAGAGGAAGCGCAGTGGCTCCACCAGCTGCATATTCATCTTTTCTGGTAACCCGCCTACGTTGTGGTGTGATTTGATCGTAACAGAAGGACCATTTACAGAAACGGATTCAATTACATCCGGGTAAATAGTACCCTGTCCAAGGAAAGAAATATCGGTGAGTTGGGTAGATTCCTGTTGAAAGACTTCAATAAACAGGCGACCAATGACCTTACGTTTTTGTTCAGGATCGGAAACACCTGCCAGCTGTCCGTAAAAAAGATCTTGTGCATTTACGCCTTTTACATTCAGGCCCATATGTTTGTAAGATTCCAGTACAGTGGTGTACTCATCTTTCCGCAACAGGCCGTTATCTACAAATATGCAGAAGAGGTTTTTGCCGATTGCTTTGTGGATCAATTCCGCTGCTACGGTGGAGTCAACCCCGCCGCTCAGTGCCATTACCACTCTTTTATCGCCTACCTGTGCTTTAATTTTTGCTACTGTTTCCTGTACAAAAGCGGCTGGAGTCCAGTCTTGTGTGCATGCGCAGATGTGTACGAGGAAGTTGCGCAGAATTTGTTTGCCTTCCAGGGAGTGTGTTACTTCCGGGTGGAATTGCAAACCAAATATTGGATTAGCCGCAGCGGTGGTACTTTTGAAAGCAGCTACCGGAATATTTTCCGTAGTAGCGATGATCTCAAAATTATCCGGGATACGTTTAATGGTATCGGAATGGCTCATCCACACCTGGCTCTTGGATGCGATATCGTATAATAATTTTTCCTCTTTATCATTGTGTTCCATAAAAGCACGACCGTATTCACGGATGTTGCTTTTAGCCACTTCTCCACCAAAATTTTTAGCCATCATTTGTGCGCCGTAGCAAATACCCAGTACTGGTACTTTTGCGGCAATGGCAGCAATATCAATGTTAGGTGCATTTTCCTCATTTATGGAAAATGGACTGCCTGATAATATAACACCTTTGATAGTTTCGTCCCAGGCAATGGGCTGAAGACAAGGTTTAATTTCGCAATAAACATTCAGTTCCCGGATGCTGCGTGCAATCAGCTGTGTATACTGGGATCCGAAATCGAGAATAAGTATCTTTTCTGTCATGGTGGTGCAAAGATAAAGTCCTTCTGTCAATTTCGGATTTTGAAATTAGAAATTAGGAAATCTAGTTGTACCTTTCTTATATAATTTAAGCCCATGATACAATCAAAATCACTCCTGTGCCAGGCCATGATGGCCTTTTTAGCCTTTTTTTTATTAGATTCCTGCAACGTAATAAGTCAGAACCGGGTTAATGGTAATGGCCACGTAATTAAAGAAGATAGACAGGTTCCTGCTTTTCACAGATTAAAAGTAGAAGGCAGTATGGATGTGTATCTGTCGCAAGGCCCTGCTAAAGCGGCTGTTATTGAGGCCGAGGATAATATTACGCCACTGATTGAAATTTTAGAGGAAGATGGCAGACTGATTGTACGCCAGAAGCGGAATACCTCTATCAGTACCCATAAAGATATTATCGTGTATTTAACCACGCCTGATGTGGATGACATTAGTTTATCCGGCTCCGGCGATGTAAAGCTGACAGATAAGTTTAATGCTAAAGACGACCTGAAGTTAAGGTTATCCGGCTCTGGTAATATAAAAGGAGAAATCAATGCTCCTCATGTGAAAGCAGATATTGCAGGTTCCGGAAATATGGAGCTCAAGGGTGAAACCAAAGACGTGAATCTTTCAATTGCAGGTAGCGGTAATTTTGAAGCAGAGGACCTGCTGGCCGAAAATGTAACTGTTTCTATTGCTGGTAGCGGAGATGCAGATGTTCATGCCAGTGTGAAACTGGATGCAAAGATTATGGGTTCTGGTGATGTAAAATATAAAGGCACTCCCCAGATTTCCTCATCTGTAATGGGCTCTGGCTCTGTACAGAAAAAATAATGTGAATATTTACAAATTTTTAACATTTCATTTATCACATAAAGCACCATTTATCTGTTTATAGGAATGGTTTAAAAAAACACTACAAGTCCTTGAGTCCAGGTACTGCATTCGCAAATTATATAGGCTGATGCTGTACCTGGCTGGGGCACAAGTCCTGCCACATCAAGATTTTCCCCCTACCTCTCTCAACTTATCGCGTCAAATTATCATTAAATCACATAAATGATTCTCCTTTTTTTGTATGTTTACGGTTTGAATTGTTGAACTCCTATTCCTTTTATGAACGAAAGACCGAAGATCCTGGTGGTATATTATACCCAGACCGGGCAACTGAAAAGGATTATTGATCATGTGCTGGCTCCGCTGGAAGGCAAGGCAGACATAACGTTTGAGCAATTGGTGCCTGTAACACCATTCCCTTTCCCATGGGGAAAGCAGGAGTTTTATGATACCATGCCGGAAACAGTGCAGAGCACTCCGCGTGGTATTCAACCCCTGAAAGTGGATGTGAATGCGCATTTCGACTTGGTGCTCCTGGCGTATCAGCCCTGGTTTTTATCTCCCTCTCAACCCACCGCTGCTTTTCTGCAAAGCGAAGCGGCCGCGCGTTTATTGAAGGATAAGCCGGTGGTAACGCTGTTGGGCAGTCGTAATATGTGGCTCAATGCGCAGGAAAAGGTAAAGGGTTATTTACAGCAGGCAGGTGCCAGGCTGGTAGGTAATATCGTGCTGGTGGATAAATCCCCCAACCTGATATCGGTCATCACTATTCTTCGCTGGGCATTCAAAGGGAAAAAAGAAGCTACCCGTTTCTTACCACCTGCGGGCGTACAGGAAAATGAGATCATCACTTCCAATCGTTTTGCCGGACCAATAGAAAATGCACTGACTAATAAGCAATGGGATCATTTGCATCCACAACTGCTTTCATTAGACGCCGTGGAATTAATCCCCAACCTGGTAGTGCTGGAAGGTAATGGTATTAAGGCTTTCCGTTTCTGGGCAAAGTTTATCAGCGCTAAAGGCGGACCAGGTGCAGCTTCCCGTCAGGGACGGGTTAGCATGTACAGGGGCCTGCTATTGGTAGGGATTTTTGTGTTAACACCTATCTCCCTCATCTCTTCTCTTATAAAATTAAGACTGAAAAAGAATCAGCTGCAGCGTGAAGTTGAATACTATAAGGGTATTACCTTGCGCTGACATTAATTATTACGGAAAAGAGTAATTAGCTTTGCCGGATAATTAAGTGCCGGCTGTCCGGTGGCGTGATAATTTTAATTCCAATAGAATTATATAATTTACGTCCGTATACAACACATATAAATTTAAATATGTTTATCACCGTGGGCTGGCTGGTAATACACGGCAGTTATGACCAGGTTTTACATGTGGCCTAATAAAGACGAATAATATTCAAATGAAGGAAGTTTATATTACCAGGCTATCTAAATTTTTACCCAACGAGCCTGTAGAAAATGATGAAATGGAGAGCATCCTCGGAATGGTTGATGGAAAGGCTTCCCGCGCGCGTTTAAAGATACTTGGTAACAACAAAATCAAAACCCGTTACTACTCTTTGGACAAGGAAGGAAGATCCACCCACTCCAATGCAGAGATGACTGCAACAGCAGTGAAAGAATTGTTTGATGAGAATTTTCCAATCAACAAATTACAATTACTGGCTTGTGGCACCACTTCTCCTGATCAGTTACTGCCTAATCATGCCGCTATGGTACATGGCATTCTGAAATGCCAGCCCGTAGAGCTGATTGCAGCTACAGGTGCGTGTGCAGCAGGTATGCAGGCTTTCAAATATGCGTGGATGTCTATTCGTTGCGGGAATACCACCAACGCTGTGAGTACCGGTTCAGAAAAATTTTCTGCCTGGATGCTGGCGCAAAAATTTCAGCCTGAAGCAGAAAATCTGAAGAGCCTGGATGAAAATCCGATCATCGCTTTTGAAAAGGATTTCCTTCGCTGGATGTTGTCTGATGGCGCCAGTGCAGCATTGTTCCAGGATAAACCCAATGCAGAAGGTTTATCGCTGCGTGTAGACTGGGTAGAAATATTGTCTTACGCCAATGACCTGGAAACCTGTATGTATGCAGGGGCTATCAAAAAACCTGATGGTACCACCACCGGCTGGATTGATATGACGCCGGAAGAATGGGCACAGCACAGCGTTTTCTCCTTTAAACAAGATACCCGCTTACTGGGTAAAAATATTGTTCCTTCCGGAGCACAAATGTGGAAAGAGCTGGTAGAGCGCCACAACATTAATCTTGATGAAATAGATTTTTTCCTGCCGCATCTGTCATCTGAGTTTTTCAGATTGAAGATCGATGAGGAAATTACCCGTTTAGGTGTTCCTATTCCATTGGAAAGGTGGTTCACCAACCTGGCTAACGTTGGTAATGTAGGTACTGCTTCACCTTACCTGATGCTGGAAGAGCTGATGAACAGCGGCCGCTTTAAGAAAGGACAGAAAGTAGTATTAATGGTTCCGGAGAGTGCACGTTTTTCTTATGCTTATGCACACATTACTGTAGTGTAGAGCTGTAACTTCTAAAAACTGCCATCATGAAAAAAGAGGAAGTACCGCAGGATGACGATAACCTGCATGAAGGTACATTCAAGCAGATTATGTATGCGGTGGATAACTCCGGCAATTACGTGCAGGTGCAAAGTGCAGGCTGGGAGCCGGAAAACATTGCACTTGGGCAAGCCTGGGAAGAAGTGAATGAAAAAGTGAAAGCAGCCCGTGCAAGTGTAGATGCCGGTGAAATAAGTCCCGTGGCCTATTACATGGAAAAGAACCTGATGGACCTGCCATTGCTGGCGAGTTATGTAGGCAAATTCCAGTGGCAGATAAAGCGACATATGAAACCAGGTGTTTTTAAACGACTCAGCCCCGGAATGCTGCAACGTTATGCAGATGCCTTCAAAATCAGTGTGGCTGATTTAAAATGATCATACATCTTCTTTAATAAACAGAGGAATAACTTGTCTGTTTGACAGGTATTCCTCTGTTTTCATGAAGTGACTAAACATATTATGAGCAATTCTCAATTCCATCATACGCAAACTGCACACTGTGAAAGTGGCGTAATCTCAAACCTGCTGGGGCATTATGGTTTACAGATCAGTGAACCAATGGCTTTTGGTATCGGTGCGGGCATATTTTTCGGACACCTGCCTTTTGTAAAGGTGAATGGCGTGCCAGGTACTACTTACCGGATATGGCCGGGTGCTATTTTTCAGCGGGTATGTAAGCGTTTGGGGGTTAAAATGGAATCTGAGAAATTCTCAACTCCGGAAAAAGGTATGCTGGCACTGGATAAAGTAATTGAAGCAGGCATTCCTGTAGGATTACAATCCAGCGTTTATTACCTGCCTTATTTTCCTCCTTCCTATCGTTTCCACTTTAATGCCCATAACCTGGTAGTGTATGGTAAGAAAGACGGACAATACCTGGTGAGTGACCCGGTGATGGACACTGTAACGGAAATTGATCCGGAGAGCCTGGCGCAGGCCCGCTTTGCCAAAGGATTCCCTTCACCCAAAGGAAAGATGTATTATCCGGTACATGTGCCGCAATCTGCTTCCTTTGAGCGACCTATTAAAGAAGGTATACAGCAGGCATGTCATTTTATGCTGAAAGTACCTTTGCCTATGTTCGGTGTAAGTGGGATACGCTATCTCGCGAAGAGAGTACGTAATTACGCTGAAAACCCGGGCGACCGCAAAGCCACGCTGTACCTGGGAAACATTATCCGTATGCAGGAGGAAATCGGCACCGGCGGTGCAGGATTCCGTTTCTTATATGCCGCATTCCTACAGGAAGCAGCAGTATTATTAAAAAAAGAAGAGCTCAGTAAACTGGCAGGAGAGCTGACCAAGATCGGTGACCTGTGGCGTAATTTTGCATTTGCGGCGGGCCGTGTGTGCAAAAGCAGGTCAGCAGACAATATATCATACAAAGAACTCAGTGAAATGCTGTTGCAATGTGCAGCTTCAGAAGATGCATTTTTCCGTAAGCTGTCACAGGTAAAGTGGTGAGTGTAAAAATTGCAGATGACGTGTTGTGTAGAATTTTTTGTGTAGAATAATTAACAATGGCTATTATGTCCGGCATATCTGTTACAGAATTATTTAAAACCTACAAGGGAAGCGATGAGCCTACATTAAAGGGGCTTTCGTTTCAATTCCCCGAAGGAAAGATCGCCGGGTTGCTGGGCCCCAATGGTGCAGGTAAAACAACAACAATTTCTATTTTATGCGGACTGGTACGGGGAGATAGCGGAGAGGTGGTCATTCACGGGTTGAAGCAGGAGGCTGCACACCGGGAGGCTATCAAACATATTATTGGCATTGTACCTCAACAGATAGCGCTGTATCCGCAATTATCTGCCGTAGAAAATCTTACTTACTTTGGCAATCTCTATGGATTCAAAGGAAAGGCATTGCAACAAAAAATTATGCATTACCTGGAAATATTTGGTTTAGAGAAGAGTGCGCATAAAGAGATCCATAAATATTCAGGTGGCATGAAACGGCGTGCCAATATCATTGCAGCCATATTACATGACCCCCAATTATTAATACTGGATGAACCTACCGCAGGTGTGGATGTACAATCGCGTGGCATGATCCTGCAATTTCTGCGCGATTATAACAGCCGGGGCGCCAGTATCCTGTATACTTCGCATCTGCTGGAAGAGGCACAATCATTATGTGAGGATGTGGTGATTATGGATGAAGGGAAAATGATTGTACAGGGTAATCCACTTAAGCTTATAGAACAACACCCGGCATGTCAGAACCTGGAAGATGTTTTTTTACACTTTACCGGTTATGCGCTCAGAGATTAGCGTTAGGCCCGGCTATCGGGAACCGATTTATGAAACACTAAAAGCTAAGGGCTAACAGCTAAAAGCTATGCTAAGATTACTGGCAACAATAAGAAAAGAATGGCAGCTGCTATTACGTGATAAAATGGGACTGATACTCCTGTTTGTGATGCCTTTGGTGTTAATTACAGTAATGGCATTGATCCAGGATGCCCCGTTTAAGGATTACCAGGAGATCAAATTTGATATATTAACTGTAGATAATGATCATGGTCGTCTGGGGCGGCATGTGAAAGAAGGATTGGAAGCAGGCGGGCAATTTAACATCATTGACTCACTGGATGGAAAGCCTATAACAGCGGAGCATGCGAAGGAATTGGTGAACGAAGGCAAGTACAAGATCAGCATCATTGTTCCGGCGGGTGCTACAGCAGCCATTGTGAGCAATGCCAACCGCATTGTGAATGATATTTCGCATCGTATGGGCATGACTGTTTCCTTGCCTGTAAAAAAAGGAGGCGATTCGCTGAATGTAATCATCTACTTTGATCCGGCTGCTAAGAAAGCCTTCAAAGGAGCCATTCATCAGGCATTGGATAATTTCCTTACGCAGGTGGAAACCGAGATGTTACTGGACCGTATTCGTGGACAATTGCACAATAAAGATGTACCGGAGGCCGGTACAGATACTTTACCTATCCGTTTACAGGCTGTAGGATTACAGGAGCATAGTACGGGCAGCAGCAAGGAGATCGATGTAATATCCAACTCTGTGCAGCATAATGTTCCTGCATGGAGCATCTTTGCTATGTTTTTTATCGTAATTCCTATCGCCGGGAATATGATCCGTGAAAGGGAAGATGGCAGTTTGTTGCGGATGAAGTTGATACCAGGATCATACCTGGCAATACTGGCCGGCAAGATGTTATTTTTTGTAGGGATATGTGTACTGCAGTTTTATCTCATGATGCTGGTAGGCATTTACCTGATGCCGCTACTCGATTTACCGCAACTGGTAATGGGGCATCATCATGGTGCCACTATTTTAGTAGCTTCAGGAATCGGACTGGCAGCCACCGCTTATGGCATACTCATTGGTACCCTGTTTAAGACACCTAATCAGGCGTTAAACTTTGGTGCCATCTCTATTGTCATTCTATCTGCCATTGGTGGCATATGGATACCATTAGAGGTAATGCCGGCAAAGATGCAGGTGTTGGGACATTTGTCGCCGCTCAGCTGGGGATTGGATGCTATTAACGATATTTATTTGCGCAATGGTGATATTGACTATGTGTGGAAGAACGTATTACGATTGATTCTCACCGGGCTGGCCATGCTGGCTATAGCAGGGTGGGTGGAAAAAAGAAGAATGAACTGATAAATGTTTTCAAAACAATAGTAAAACTGTATTTTTACTCCCCACAAGGGCAGTCGCCTGTTGTGAGCAACAGGTGATAAACCTACAACATTATGGAAGAATTAAAAAAGAAACTGAAAGAACAAATTATCGAGGCACTGAACCTGCAGGATACTAAACCAGCAGACATTGATGACAATGCGCCATTATTTGGAGAAGGGTTGGGACTCGATAGTATTGACTCACTGGAACTGATGGTATTGCTGGAAAGACAATATCACATTAAGGTAGAAGATCCGCGTGAAGGCCGTAAGATTTTGCAGTCTGTTCAGTCAATGGCAGAATTTATACAATCAAAACAACCAGCATAAGTAAACTGGCTACATGGCGGAAAGAGTGTTTATAACAGGGATAGGTATGGTCACCGCTATTGGTGATGATGTAGCCGGAAATTTGCAAAACCTGCGGTTACAGCGCAGTGGCCTGGGATACTCCAGTTACATTGACACCATTTACAAAAATGTGTTGCCGGTAGCAGAAGTTAAGCGTAGTAGTGAATCGCTGTTTGAAATGGCCGGTATACCCGTAAGGGAAGGGTTTACCCGTACTACCTTACTGGGACTGGTAGCTATGCGGGAAGCATTGCTGCATGCGGGCATTACAGATGTGCAATCTGCCCCCACAGGTTTTATCAATGCCAGCACTGTTGGTGGGATGTGTGATACGGAGAAATTATATTTCGATATTATCAATCCTGAAAAAACAGGTTTATTTTTACAATACATAGATACACTGGATTGTGCGGATTGTACACAACGTATAGCCGACGCCGTAGGATTCAGTGAGCATATTGCCACTATCAGTACTGCCTGTTCTTCATCGGCAAATGCTTTGATGTTTGGAGCACGGATGATTAAACAGGGGATGTTGCCGCGTATGGTATGCGGAGGTACAGAAGCGCTCACCCGTTTTACCCTGAATGGATTTAATTCGCTGAAGAATGTGGATAAACAGTTTTGTCGCCCGTTTGATCAGCAACGTACCGGTCTTAATCTGGGTGAAGGCGCGGCCTACCTGGTGCTGGAAGGTGAATCGTTTGTGAAGGCTAATAACAGCCGCATACTGGCAGAATTGACCGGTTACTGTAATACCAATGAAGCTTTTCATCCTACTTCTCCCTCACCGGAAGGTGACGGGGCTTACGAAGCGATGAAAGCAGCACTGGCAATGAGTGGTAGAACACTGGAAGAGGTAACCTACATCAATGTACATGGTACTGCAACGTTGAATAATGATGTATCTGAGGGTAAGGCACTGGAACGGTTATTTGGGGGTAAAGTTCCCTTATTCAGTTCTACCAAGCCTTTTACGGGACATACATTAGCGGCGGCAGGTGCTATAGAAGCTATTTTTTCTGTACTGGCAATACAAAACGGGTTAATATTCCCTAATCTCAATTTCTCTGAAAAAATGGAAGAGTTGAACATCACACCGGTAACGGAGCTGATAGAAGGGTATCCGGTAAACAACGTTATTTCAAATTCATTTGGCTTTGGGGGCAATAATGCATCCCTGGTGATCAGCAAGTATGAAGGGTAAGTGTTACATACAAGGAATGGCGGCCATTTCCCCGCAGCCAACTTTTGAGGGGGATATTTTTTCTGCACCGCTGGTACATACAGATAGTAACCTGCTGGCCTGTATAGAACCCGATTACAAACCTTTTGTTCCGGGCAATAGCTTGCGCCGTATGACGCGCGTGCTGAAGATGGGGTTGACAACCGCACTCAAATGTTTACAGGAGAGCGGTGTGGCTACACCCGGCCCTATTATTACGGGTACCGGTAAAGGTAGTTTACAGGATACCGAAAGATTTATTAAAGAGATAGAGGATTATAAAGAAACGGCGCTGAATCCAACACCGTTCATTCAGTCTACCTACAATTCTGTGAATGGGCTGATAGCGCTGCAACAGAAATGTACTGCTTATAACAACACCTTTGTACATCGCGGTTTTTCCTTTGAAAACGCTTTGCTGGATAGTATGATGCTGATCCAGGAGGGCGAACCACATACACTTACAGGTGCTTTTGAAGAGATTACAGCGGAGCATTTTTATATTAAAAGCCGCATCGGTTACTGGAAGTCGGAATCTACTGATAGCCGTGAGTTATACAAGCATTTGTCTCCCGGCACTATTGCAGGAGAGGGTGCTGTATTCTTTACGCTGGCAGGAACGCCTACACAGCAAAGCTATGCAGCTATTTCAGGGTTTAAGATGCTGTATAAACCAGTACCAGGCAAGCTTACTGCTACCCTGAAAAATTTCACGACTCATGCAGATCTGATTGTTACCGGTCGTAATGGTGACAGCAATTTTGAACATTATTACCAGGAATTGGATAATTGTTTTCCTGATACACCACAATTGCCATTCAAACATCTTTGCGGTGAATATGATACCGCAGGTGCTTTTGGATTGTGGTTGAGTGCACATATCTTAAAAGCACAACAGGTGCCACAGCAGTGGTTTTCCATGTTTAATCAATTACCTGAACACATTAATTCCATCCTGTTTTACAATCATTTTTATGGTGAGCAGCATGTGATGATATTGCTGGAAAGGGTTTAGTTCTCGTATTTTATTATCTAATTATGTGAATTCATCAGACAGTGTCTGATGAATTGTATTATCAATTATTTAATTGCCTATAATATCTTCGACAAGGTATCTATATCCGGCAAAAACTCTTTTGCTTGCAGAGTACAATCCCGGGATTTTCATATGGTAATTTTACTTTATCATCTAATAATCGTCCAGTAGCCACCTGTTTTTCGGCTTCCTCGCCGCTCTATAAGTTGTTGTAGCACTAATTCCCTTATTTGGCGTTCTATAGTTTTTAAGGATCTGTTTTTTAATAAAGCTGGTAAGTCTTTAGCCTGTACACCAGGCTTTTTAATTACCGCTGCTAATAAAGATTTTAATCCCTCATTTAATCCCTCATTTAATCCCTCGTTTAATCCCTCGTTTATAGTGCCATTGAAAACAGCTATGCTGATTTTTTGCTGTGTATAAGCGAGTTCAGTGATAAAGCCATTGCCTTGTTCCTGGTAGTGGAATTCCATGGTAGGATAGCTTTTAATCTCTTCCCGGATCCTAAAAAAACCGGTGCCATATTTCTCAATATCCTTAGTAAGATAAAAAGCTTCCGCAAGTAGTTTGTTTCGCAATTCTGAGGTGTAATTATTTTCTTTAAGATCAGCAATGCTTATGTTCCCATATAATTTACCCGGATTAAAAAAGGAAATTTTCTGGTCAAAAATTTTAATCTGCAGGTCTGATGGACTGGTATAGTCCCTATGGATCAGACTATTTAAAATCAACTCCCTTAAAGCTGCGACGGGGTATTCAACGATCTCGATCCGCTGCGTAGTGATTCCGGTGATCTCGAAAGCTACTTTTAAGTGGCTATTGATGAACCGGGCAGTTTCATCTACTACGTCGAAAAGACTCCCATTAATCATTCGTTCATCTATAATCTTCGAAAGGGTTTTGAATCTGCCCACATGAACATTATAAAACAAATTGGTTTTTGAAAATAGTATCATGGCGGCATTTGTTACTGTATCTTTTCTAATCAATTTTAGTAATAACATAGCCTTGTAAGCGTCTTCCGGTAATAGGAAACGACCGCCATCATTAACTTTTTTTATGAAGAGACTTATCTTTTCTTCATTTAAATCTTCAAACTGCGCATCCCGATAAGGATATGAATCCCAGGAAAGCTGTAACGATTGCAGATGGAGATCGCTAATTTCAGTAGGATTTAGCTGGTGATTCGAGTTTTTTATCCGCCTGAAATACCGCCCTCTGAAAGCAACCGGTCTTACCGGAAATTCTTTGACGGAAAGCTCTCCCACCGTATTGCCTTCAACCTTCACCACCCCTGCATCGGGTATAATACTGGGTTGCGTTTTGTTTTTGACTTCGTTCACCCACTTTTGTAATGTTTCCAGGCCTAAAGTAAAACCGTTGATCGGTTTGCCCATATCATCTATCCCAATCAAAACCCTTCCTCCTTTAGTATTCGCAAAAGCTGTCAATGTTTCAATAACAGCATCTGAAAAGCTACTTTTAAACTCCGTATAATTATCTTCCTGCATTGATAAAATTGATTGCTTACTGGTTATTGCCGTCTTGCAATTGTTATTTATGCAAGAATTAGTTGTCAAATAAATATTTTATGGTTGATGATGAGATCCGATTGGTTAACAAACGTATAATTTGACGCTAATTTAAAGGTTACAAGCAATGCAGATTTATTCATTTTATTCATTCGCCTTGTGATCTGTTCATTCTCATTCGTGGTGCTTCTAATTGTGCAGTCAGCGACTGCACAATTAGAAATAATCTAAATAAAAAAGAGCGGAGATATAAGCCAAGCTTATATCTCCGCTCTTACAGCGAATTAGTATTATCAAATTTATTATCTCACTCTATACACCGGATACCGCATATACTCCGGCTCTGCGTAAGGCGAATTTTTAAATACAAAATTGAGTTGTGCACCGGCACTATTTGCAAACGCCGTATCCGTTGCTTTCTTCTTGTCTAATAAATTTTGCAGCTCCGGATGTGCTTTTAAATATTCGGCACCGGTATCTTCAAAAACATAAGAGGAGTATCCTTCTTTTTGTCCGAGGATAGCATCAAAAAAGTTCCAGGCAAAGAAAGAATCGCTGCCGGTAGGTTCCAGTGTTTCTATGAGAAAACGATTGGCTGTTTGATTCATCGGGATGTAATAATCACCACGGCGGAATTTGACAGAATCCTTGCTGCTGGTTACTTTGATATCGGTATGGAGATAGTGCTTTTCGAATGGTTTGGTATAGCTCTGAAAATCTGCAATGTGATACACTTCTACATAGATAGTAGTATCCTTTTGCAGTGGCTGCATATGCACTTTATTATTTTTCAGCAGATCAATAACGGTCCACCAGCCTTGCGGAATAATATACGCAGTAGGTTTCTCCACAAAATCTCCTTCGGCTGCCTGGTTATAAAATTTTACCTGGCGCTCATAAGGTTTAGTGCGATCATAGTAAAGGCGAGGCAGGCCGGAAATATTGCTGGGCTTATGTCCGGAGGCAAATCCTTTGAAAGTGATCAACGTATATTTATTCATATCAAACTGCCAGGACAGCGGAAAAGTTTTTTGTGTAGTGGCAGTTTGTTTTGCCTGTTCGCGTAATTGTTTGATCTCTTCACTATGGGCACTGGTAAACTGAATAAAACATTGCATCAGCGCATAGGTAGCTTTTACACGTTGTGGGTAAGGTTTTAGCATATGTGTTTCCGGTACAAAACCAAAGGTATGGAATAGCGTAGTGTAGCCGGTAGAGTAGCGGGGGCCATCGGAAAATTCTACCCAGCCGCTGTCTGGTGTTTCGCCAAAATGATTGACGTAAGGTACCAGGTCATACCCTTTTGCTTTCATGAGGGTGTAAAGCCCCGGTTCAAATGTTTTGTTCATAAATGTGCCCATGGGGCCACCCAGCTTATTATGTTGGGTAGTGATCAGCGTTATGATATGTTGATAATCTGCTCCATTGCTGACGTGGTTATCCACAAAAACGTCCGGATCTGTGAGCTGATAAATTTGCTGGAAGGCACGCGCATTTTTGGAATCAGCTTTAATGAAATCACGGTTGAGGTCCAGGTTTTGTGCGTTGCCACGGGAACCGAAGGCGTCCGGACCGTTCTGGTCTACCCTGTACCAAGGTGAGCGGTTCAGCATGCCGCCGATGTTGTACACCGGAATAACGGCCAGTACCACGTTGTCGGGAATGCTGATTTTACCTGTGGCGAGGTCGCGGAGCAGCATCATGCTGGCATCAATACCATCAGGTTCTCCGGGATGGATGCCATTATTGATTAAGATAATACGTTTGTTCTTTTTACGCAGACTATTAAAGTCGAAATCCCGCTGTGGGGAATAAATAATGAGGTGAAGGGGGAATCCGGCATCGGTCGTGCCTATTGTCTGCATCCTGATTTGAGGGAAACGTTTGGCGAGTTGCTGGTAGTATTGGATCACTTCCGGGTAGGTAGCCGTTTCGTTGCCGTTCGTTTTCTCATACCGGGTGATCAGGTCCTGTGCTTGCGCAGATAGCGTAAACAGGGCGGCGAAGGCCAGGAATAATTTTCTCATAAGGTGATTATCGATAAGCAAAACAAAAAGCCCTTCCTGTTTAAGGAAGAGCTGTAAATATTGTTACTGAAAACAAATTAAGCTGCGAGAGTTGCTACTTTCTTAGCCAGCTTGCTTTTCAGATTTGCTGCTTTGTTTTTGTGGATAACGTTACGTTTAGCCAGTTTGTCAAGCATAGAGGATACTTCAGAAAAATCTTTCTCCGCTGTCGCTTTCTCAGTCACCGCTTTCAGGTCACGGATGGCATTACGGGTAGTTTTACCGTAGTAACGGTTACGCTCATTACGCTTTCTGTTTTGACGTACGTCTTTTTTCGTTGCTTTATGGTTTGCCATTTTTCAAATTTCAAGTTTCGGACGGCAAAGGTAACTATTATCCTTTTACAAAACAAACTAAATGTAAGTTTTCAGCCGTCCTGCAAATATAAGCACCTTTCATCACAGATAATCAGTTGATTTTTTCTCATTTTTTCCAACCGCTGTATCAAAAAACGAGCGATATTTGCAATCCCATATATTAATATATCGGGACCAACAGAAAAGTATTTGAACTGAAGATCAGCAAAACTCGTTGTAAATGAAGGACTTCTCATTCGTCACCAACTCACATCCTGCTTACATTGAATCGTTATATCAGGATTTCCGCAAAGATCCCAACTCCGTAGACCCAGATTGGGCTAAATTTTTTGAAGGATTTGATTTTGCAGTATCCAATGCTAACGGCAAAGCGGTTACCGCAGCGCCCGCCGCAGGAGGCAGCACATCACTGCCAGTGAGCGACGACCAGTTGGCAAAAGAACTTGGTGTATACCGTTTGATTCAGGCGTATCGCAAAAAAGGCCACCTGATTGCTAAAACCAACCCCATCCGTGAAAGAAAAGACAGAAAGGCCAACCTGGACCTTGCCAGCTTCGGATTGGGAGATGCTGACTTAAAAACAGAATTTTTTGCAGGCAGCACTATCGGTGTCGGCAAAACAACACTGGAAAAAATTGTAGCCTATCTGCAGCGGATCTATGCTGCCTCTGTAGGTATACAATACACTTATATCAACGACCGCGACAAAGCAAAATGGCTGGAAAAGGAATTTGAGGCTGCTATGGTACAGCCACTGTCGCTGGAACAACGCCGTCGTATCCTGCAGAAGCTGAACCAGGGCGTTATCTTCGAAAAATTCCTCCACACAAAATATATTGGTCAGAAACGTTTTGGCCTGGAAGGTGGTGAATCCACTATTCCTGCGCTGGATGCTATGATTAATGTGGCTGCCGAATATGGTGTTCAGGAATCTGTGATTGGTATGGCTCACCGTGGCCGTTTGAGCGTATTGGCTAATATCCTGGGTAAAACGTACGAACAGATCTTCAATGAATTTGAAGGACTGGCAGTGCCGGATATGACCATGGGTAGCGGCGACGTGAAATACCACCTGGGTTTCCGTTCACAGGTAACCACACAGGCTGGTAAAGCGGTAAACCTGCAACTGATGCCTAACCCTTCCCACCTGGAAGTGGTTGATCCGATTGTAGTAGGCTTTGCACGCAGTAAAGCAGATGTTATCTACGATAGCGATTATGATAAAATATTGCCTATCCTCATTCATGGTGATGCTGCCGTAGCCGGCCAGGGCATTGTGTATGAAGTAGAGCAGATGAGCAAACTGAAAGGTTACTACGTAGGTGGTACCATTCATTTTGTTATCAACAACCAGATCGGTTTTACCACTGATTTTGATGATGCCCGTTCATCAGACTACTGTACCAGTGTGGCTTCTATTGTACAGGCACCTGTATTCCATGTGAATGGTGATGATGCAGAGGCAGTAGTGAAAGTATCAGAACTGGCCACCCGTTATCGCCAGGAGTTCAATGAAGATGTATTCATTGATATGGTTTGCTACCGTAAACACGGCCACAACGAAGGTGATGAGCCTAAGTTTACGCAACCCAGCCTGTATGCACTGATTGAAAAACATGCTAATCCGCGTGAAGTATATACCCAATTCCTGCTGAATAACGGTGAATCCGATGCACAGGCCTTGGCGAAAGAAATGGAGAAAGGATTCTGGGACGAATTACAGGCCCGCCTGGATGAAGTTAAACAACATCCGTTGCCTTATGCTAACCAGAAACCTGAAGAGTGGTGGCAAGCCCTCCGCAAATCAGCTCCTCAGGACTTTGAATCTTCTCCGGTAACTGCTATTAAAGAAGATGACTTTAAGCGTTTGTTTGATGGTTTGATGAAATGGCCGGAGAATTTTGTGCCATTGCGTAAAGTGAGCAAACTGCTGCAGGATAAGATCAAACTGTACCAGGAAGAAGGAAAAGTGGATTGGGCTACCGGCGAACTGCTGGCTTATGCCAGTCTCCTGATTGAAGGAAAAGACGTGAGAATGAGCGGGGAAGATGTGAAGCGTGGTACTTTCTCTCACCGTCATGCAGTGCTGTTTGATGAAAACACCAATGAGACTTACAACCGTCTCAGTCATTTCCAGGACAAACAAGGTAAATTCAGAATTTATAACTCTTTACTGAGTGAATACGGTGTATTAGGTTTTGAATATGGTTACGCCATGGCTAACCCTAATAGCCTGGTATTGTGGGAAGCACAGTATGGCGACTTTGTAAACGGTGCGCAAACAGTGATTGACCAGTACATCACCAGTGCAGAACAGAAATGGACTACACAGAATGGCCTGGTAATGTTATTGCCACACGGTTATGAAGGTGGCGGACCGGATCACTCCAATGCCCGTCCTGAACGCTTCCTGCAACAATGTGCGGAAGAGAATGTAGTGATCACCAATATAACCACAGCTGCTAACTTCTTCCATGCCTTGCGTCGTCAATTGACCTGGCAGTTCCGCAAACCGCTGATCAACTTCTCTCCGAAAGCCAATCTGCGCCATGTTGGTGCTTATTCTGCTATGGAAGAGTTTACCCAGGGTGGATTTAAAGAAGTGCTGGATGATCCGTTTATTGATGATGCAGCAGTAGTGAAGAAAGTATTGCTGTGTACCGGTAAAATGTATTTTGATCTGAGCGATAAACAAGGAAAAGATGATCGTAAGGATGTAGCGATTGTTCGTTTAGAACAATTGTATCCGTTGCCGGTGAAACAGCTGGAAGCGATCTCTCAGAAGTACAAAGGTGCTACCTTCTTCTGGGTACAGGAAGAGCCGCTGAACATGGGTGCTGCTGCGTTCCTGCAAATGAACCTGAAGCAGATCAATTATGGTGTTATCAGTCGTAATCCCAGCGCTTCTACTGCTACAGGGTACTCTAAAGTACATGCCCGTGAGCAGCAGCAGATCATTGATACGGCTTTTAATATCTAGAAAAAATTGCAAACTATAAACAGAATAATCAGCATTTAGTATTTAGCTTTTAGCTATTAGTTGTGAATAATTATTTTTGCTACTAAAAGCTAAAAGCTAAAAGCCAAAAGCTGGTATCACCATCAACTGATTAAATATGGTTATCGAAATCAAAGTCCCTACGGTAGGAGAATCTATTAGCGAGGTAACAATTGCAAAGTGGTTGAAAAAAGACGGAGATTATGTGCAGCAGGACGAAGTGTTGTGTGAGATGGAATCTGAGAAAGCGACCTTCGAACTGAATGCAGAAAAGGCAGGTATCCTGAAGATTGCGCCAGCAGCGCAGGAAGGTGCTACCCTGAAAATTGGTGATGTGGCCTGTACTATTGATACAGATGCAGCAGCACCGGCAGCATCAGCTTCCGCACCTGTAACAGCTGCAGCACCTGTTGCTGAAGCAGCACCGACAGCGGCACCCGCTGCACCAGCTGTTAATAAAGGGACGATTGAAATGAAAGTGCCTACAGTAGGAGAATCTATCAGCGAAGTAACGCTGGTAAAGTGGCTAAAGAAAGATGGTGATTATGTAGAGCGTGACGAAGTGGTATGTGAACTGGAATCAGAAAAAGCCACCTTTGAACTGAATGCAGAAGAAGCCGGTGTGCTGATCACTGTAGGAAAAGAAGGCGATACTTTAAAGATAGGCGATGTAGCCTGTAAGATAGATACCAGTGCCGCAAGGCCCGCTGGTAAAGCAACTCCGGCTGCCGCCCCTGCAGCGCAACCTGCTAAAGGAGCTCCACAGCCGCAACAGGCACCTGTAACCAGCATTCCGAATGATGTAAAAGCATCGCCGGTAGCTGCCGCAGTAATTGCTGACAAACACGTAGATCCATCCAGTATCAAGGGTTCCGGTGCACACGGCAAGATCATGAAAGATGATGTGTATGCTGCGCTGGATAATCCGGGTGTAGCAATAGGTCAGGAAATGTTTACCCGTCAGGAACGTCGTGAAAAGATGAGCAACCTGCGTAAAACAGTTTCCCGCCGCCTGGTAGAAGCTAAAAATACAACGGCCATGCTCACCACCTTTAACGAGGTAGACATGACCGAAATCATGGCTTTGCGCGCCAAATACAAAGAAGTATTTAAGAAGCAACACGAGGTGAACCTGGGCTTTATGAGCTTCTTCACCAAAGCCTGCTGCTTTGCATTAAAAGAATTCCCTTCCGTAAATGCTTACATCGACGGAGAAGAACTGGTATATCACGATTACTGCGATATTTCCATTGCAGTATCTGCTCCAAAAGGACTGGTTGTTCCGGTAATCCGTAATGCGGAAAGTCTGGATATGGCGGGTATTGAAAAGACAGTTGTAGAACTGGCTACCAAAGCACGCGATAACAAATTGACGATGCCTGAAATGACCGGTGGTACTTTCACCATTACCAATGGTGGCGTATTTGGTTCATTGATGAGCACTCCTATCATAAACATTCCGCAGTCAGCTATCCTGGGTATGCACAAAATACAGGATCGTCCGATGGCGGTAAACGGACAGGTAGTAATCCGTCCGATGATGTACCTGGCGCTGAGCTACGATCACCGTATCATTGATGGTCGTGAGTCAGTAAGCTTCCTGGTAAGAGTGAAAGAAATGCTGGAAAATCCTGAGCAGTTATTGTTCGGTAAAGATCCGCTGAAGGCATTACTGAAATTATAATCTTCTTTTATAAAGATAAAAATCCCGGCTGGTGTATATCCTGCCGGGATTTTTTATTGCTGATCGATGTTGATTGCTATGAGGTAGCATCAACATTAGCACTTATCTTCGCATATATGAGCCGTTGGGAGAATTATTTAGCATCTGCAGAAAAAATTATCGGCGCCTATCATGGCAGCCTGCCTTTACATCATTTCTTGAAAGCTTTTTTTAAGGAACATCCTTATATGGGAAGTCGTGACCGGCGCTGGATTTCACAGCTGGTGTATCATTATTTCCGGTTAGGACACTGGGGGAAGGATATTGCTGTGAGCGAGCGTATAGTAGCGGGTACCTTCCTTTGCGAAACATCGCCGAATGATTTTCTCGCTGCTGTCAGGCCTGCCTGGAATGAGCAGATAGCATTATCACTGGCAGATAAGATGCCTTTGATACCAGCTGCATTAACGCCTGCAACTATTTTTCCTTTCCTGCCGGATTTGTCTGAAGAGATAGATACTAACGCTTACGCCTATACTTTTCTGAAGCAGCCACGTTTGTTCATTCGTGTGCGTAATGGCAAGCTGGATAAGGTGTTGCAGCTATTGGAGAAAGCTGCCGTTGCCTATGAAGTGTTTGCCAATAAAACAACCGTAGCGTTGCCTAATGGTACTAAAATAGAAACAATTGTTACGGAAAAGAGCTGGTATGAAGTACAGGATGCTTCCAGTCAGCAAACCGGGGAATTGTTTTCACCTGCCAAGAATGAGCGCTGGTGGGATTGTTGCGCCGCGAGTGGTGGTAAGTCAATTTTGTTGAAAGATCAGCAACCGGGTGTACAGTTGTTGGTAAGTGATGTGAGAAGATCTATTCTGGAAAATCTGCAGCAACGTTTTACTGCTGCAGGCGTAAAGAATTATGACGCACGTGTGATGGATCTTACCGCAGAAAACTTCCCGGCTACCATGGGGCAGCAACAGTTTGACGGTATTATCCTGGATGCGCCCTGTAGTGGTTCCGGTACGTGGGGCCGCACGCCTGAAAGCCTGGCTTTCTTTAAGAAAGAAGAAATCAGTAAGTATCAGCAATTACAAAAGCGTATAGCCCATAACGTTATTCCTTTTGTTAAGAAGGGTGGAGTGTTGATTTATATTACCTGTTCCGTATTTAAGCAGGAGAATGAGGAGGTGGTTAAATATATTGAAGAGAACAGTGCTTTGCGCAGGCAGGAAGGTGGAGTGATTGCGGGGTATAATAAAGGAGCGGATACGATGTATGCTGTAAGATTATCGTAATCAATTGATTATATTTTTGACAATAAAAATTTTGTCAAAAATTTTGACAATAGAATTTTTGTCATTTACTTTGACAAAAATTCTATTGTCATGAAAAACGTAATTGGACTTCCGGCACGGGGCGAAAATTTTTATCAGCGTACCCGTGAAATAGAGAAGGTGATCCAGTCTTTATCCAACGGAAATAATATACAGATCACTGCTCCCCGCAGGATTGGAAAGACATCCATATTATGATATTTATTAGACAATAGCATAGCTGAAAGGCATTACGTATATGTAGATACAGAGAGTGTTGCAGAAGCATCCTATTTTTATAAGAAGATTTTAGAGAGTATTGTAAATGATCCCAAAATTTCCCGTTCTGTTAAACTGAAATCCGGCCTGGCAGATGCTGGTAACCGTTTTTTTCAGAAAATTAAAAGTATTAAGCTTTTTAACACTGCATTGGAATTTAATCACGAAGAGACGGTACGTGATTATTATGATGAATTTCAGAATTTCCTGACCGGATATGCTATGGTAGAGGAGATTGAGCTGGTTTTACTAATAGATGAATTCCCCCAGACCATTGAAAATATAAGAAAGAAAGACAGTGAAGCTGCGTTGAATTTTCTGCAAAGGAAACGCGAATTAAGAATTGACCCTATCATTTCAAAAAAAGTAAGATTTATATATACAGGCTCTATTGGTCTTAACCAGACGGTATCTTCCATTGGCGCTACTGCCACTATTAATGACCTGGCGTCTATAGAGGTGGAGCCATTATCGGAAACGGAGGCTATGGACCTGTTTAATACGTTATTGACCGATAATAACCGTACCATCGATAACAGTGCGAAAGTAGCCCTGAAAGAGGTGCTACAATGGTATATCCCTTTTCATATACAGTTGATTGTGCAGGAAATTATCCAGGCTACTAATAAGCATAGTGAAGTAACCGGTAAAATTGTAGAAAAAGCTATTGAAGAATTATTAAGTTTAAAACATAAAAATCATTTTGATCACTATTACTCTCGTTTGAGAACACATTTTAAAGATGACGCATTTAAATATGCAGATATGTTGTTAAAAGATCTTGCGGAGAAACACACGTTAAATAAGAAAGACACTTTGGAATTGGCAGTGAAGTATAAACAGGAAGCCGATTATAGAAAAATTATTGAGAATCTGATGTATGATGGATACATACACTTTAATACAACTCAAGGCGTATATCTTTTTAACTCACCTATCCTAAAACGTTGGTGGGAGCGATTTATTTTTTAGTTATGAGCATTTTATTGTACAACCCGGACAGAAAAAACAAGACCGATTTTATAGCTGAATTTGTTATTCGTACAAAGATTTTTGAAGAGATATTGGCGGATATTAAATCCGGTAAGATGATCACCCCGGAGCAGCATTATTTGTTGTTTGGGCAGCGTGGAGCTGGTAAAACAACCATGTTACTACGGCTGAAATACGCAGTAGAAGATGATCCTAAGCTATCAAAATGGTTAATCCCTGTTGTTTTTAGTGAAGAGCAGTACAATATCGGCGAATTGGGGAACCTGTGGGAAAGGGTGGCAGAGCATCTTGAAGACTACTATGGGTTTGATGGGGTAACCAAAGAAATTGAGCAATATATAGAAAAGGATAATTACGAAGAAGCATCTTTAAAAATCCTTATCAAACATCTTGATCAGTATAAAAAGAAGATGATTTTATTTGTTGATAATATTGGTCAGTTGTTAGCGAAGTTCAGTGAGCTGGAAGTGAGGAGATTGAGAGAAGTATTACAAACACTACCATATTTCCGTTTGATAGCAGGATCACCTGTGGCATTGGAAAGTATCTTAGAATATCAACAGCCACTATATGAATTTTTCAAAGTTATTCAGCTAAAAGGATTAACTGATGAAGAGAGCATTGTGCTGTTGAGAAAGCTGGCTGTTTTACATCATGAAGAAGATAAGATTGAGCGGATCATTGCAAAATCACCATCTCGGATCACAACGCTCAGAACATTGTCTGGTGGTGTTCCACGGACGATGGTGCTGTTGTTCCAGGTTTTTGTGGATAGCGAATATGGAAATGCGTTAAGTGATTTGGAAAAGGTACTAGATGCAGTTACACCCTTGTATAAGCACAGAATGGATGATCTGCCGCCGCAGCAACAAAAAATTGTAGATGCTGTGGCATTGCATTGGGAAGCTATTAGTGTAAAGGATTTGTCTAAGCAGGTTAGGTTGGATAGTAAATTGGTTTCTGCTCAACTGCGTCAATTGGAGAAGAATCAGGTAATTGAAAAACGGGTAACGAAAACAAAGAACCATATTTACTTATTGCAAGAGCGTTTCTTCAATATCTGGTACCTGATGAGATATGGAAGAAAGCAGGATCGTAACAAGGTGATATGGCTGGTAAAGTTTTTGGAAGCCTGGTGCGATAAGCAGGAAATTGAGCAGCGTATTAAGGATTATGTAGAAAAGGCAAAAGAAGGGCTATTAGATAATAATGTACTTGATGTTTACGGTCATGCCTATACATTTTTTGAAGACATTAATCCTGAGACTAAATTTCTATTAAAAGAAAGTACTCCTCATTATATTTCATCCAACATATATTTTACGGAGACAGATTTTTATAGCTTGTTGAATAAGGCTTTGCATAGAAAGGATTATGATGCTTTTGTCAGGATAGCGGTGAGTAAGAATATATCCCAGAATGAGGAACGATATAAATTCTATGAATATATAAGAACTCACCTTTATGACATGGAGCTATGCATGGCAATAAGAGCAGGGATCGGAAACAGGATTGGTCTTACGGGAAGAGGAGAACACCAGGTTGCTTATTTATATATTGTGACAATGTTTATCTGGAGTAGAGAATTGTTATATAGGGATCATGAAGTTCCGGACATTGCAGCGTCAGTAGTAAAACTTCTAGTTCAATGGCTGCCTAGGTTTAATTTTGACAGACTTACAATAAATGAAGAAAGCGATTTTTATGGTATTATTCTCACACTTTTGAAGGCAGAGTATTATCAATTAGCTCTTAAAATATTTAGCTCAATCCCATTTCTATGTAAGGACCAGAGAATAATGTACCTTTTAACTAAGTACATGGCATCTGGAAAGGCGGAAGATACTTTTTTATCTGTGGGATCAGAATACAGAGAGGCGATTCTTATGTGTCTCAAACGAATGTCTGAGGTTAACTTGAAACTCGCTCGGAACAGGAAAAAATGACAACCCACTGGCTACCTTTTCTTTTTGGAAAAGTGAGATAATGCTATTCTGTTATATCAAATAGAAAAAGGGTGAGCAGATCTACATCTTCCCACCCTTTCTTTTTTATCTGAAATTAAATATCTACAACATCGGTGTTCCTCTTTGAATTACACCACCACCAATCACATCATCTCCTTCATAAAATACGGCTGACTGCCCCGGGGCAATGCCTTTTACGCTTTCGTAGAAGTTTACTTTTACCAGTCCGTTTTCGTTGTAGAGGTTGCTGAGTGCACCTTTATCTTTATAACGGATTTTGGTGATGGCTTCCATGCCTTCCGGGATGGTTTCGTATTTGCCCATGTTGATACCGCTGACAAACATTTCGTTTTTCTGCAGTTCATCTTCATTGCCTAATACGACGGTGTTTGTTTCCGGGATGATCTCTGTTACAAATACAGGGCGTCCAAGGGCGATATCGAGCCCTTTACGCTGTCCAACAGTATAAAAGGGGTAACCCTTATGATGCCCCACGATCGTGCCGTCTGCCAGTACAAAATTGCCACCGTTTACCCTTTCTTCCAATCCTTCTACCTTTCTCTTCAGAAACCCACGGTAATCGTTATCGGGCACGAAGCATATTTCATAGCTTTCTGCTTTTTTAGCGAGTTCGGGGTAACCGAAATCGAAAGCCATTTGCCTGATTTCTGTTTTGCGGTATTGGCCCAGCGGAAGTATGGTACGTGCCAGTACATCCTGCTGAATGCCCCACAGCACATAGCTCTGGTCTTTGGTTTCGTCTGCGCCTTTGCTGATCACATAACGGCCGTTGTCATGCTGACGGATCTTTCCGTAGTGGCCGGTTGCAATAAACTCACAGTCCATAGCATCTGCACGTTTCATCAGTGCACGCCATTTGATATGTGTATTACACAGTACACACGGGTTGGGTGTGCGTCCTGCAATATATTCCTCGACAAAATTATTAACTACGAAATCACCGAATTCATCGCGGATATCCAGCACAAAATGTGGAAATCCATGGTGCACCGCCGCCGCGCGGGCATCATTAAAAGAATCGAGGTTACAGCAGCCGGTTTCCTTTTTACTGGAACCCGCAGATGCATAATCCCAGGTTTTCATGGTGATACCCACCACTTCATAGCCTTGCTCATGCATCATCAGCGCTGTAACAGTACTGTCTATACCACCGCTCATGGCTACCAGCACTTTACCATGCTTGCTCATTTGGAAAAGTTTAAGGATGCAAAATTACTTAAATTCCAGCCAACGGCCATCTATCCTTTATCGATCCTGACAATGGGCGGATTGATTCTGACTATATCCGTAATATCATTTTAACGACTTTTAGCTATTATTTCCCTCAAACACTACAAAATGTTAATTATGAATTATATATTTATTGGATTAAGTACCCTTTTAGCATAAATTAGTCGCGATGCTACCCATATTAAGTAAAGAGTTTATATTAAAAAAACAGGATTCCGGCGTTCATGAAAAATCTTTCAACTTTCCGGAAAAGATCCTGCAATTTGGCACCGGTGTACTGCTACGTGGCCTGGTGGATTATCTTGTGGACAAAGCAAACCGGCAAGGGATCTACGAAGGAAGGATTGTAGTGGTGAAATCCACGGAAGGAAATACCGCTGAATTTTCTAATCAGGACAACCTGTACACTACGCATATTAAAGGCATTACCCAGGGAGAACTGGTTGATAAGGTACTGATCAATGCTGCTATTAGCCGTGTTTTGCAATCGAATGCAAATTGGGAAGAGATTTTAGACGCTGTGCATCAGCCTGCTTTGCAGACTATTATCTCCAACACAACGGAAGTAGGGATCCAATATGTACCGGAAAAAATAGCTGATGGCGTACCCGCTTCTTTCCCCGGCAAATTACTGGCGATATTGTGGGAGCGTTTTCAATATTTTAATGGCAGTACCAACACCGGCTTTGTGATTGTACCTACTGAACTGGTAGTAGATAATGGCCATCTCCTGAAGGAAATTGTATTGCAGCTGGCCGCTTTCAACGAGATGCCGGCCGCATTTATACAATGGATAAATGCAGATAATCACTTCTGTAATTCGCTGGTAGACCGCATTGTACCTGGTAAACCGCGCAATCTCGCGGAAATGGAACAGCAGGCAGGTTACATCGATAAATTGTGGATTGAAGTAGAGCCATTCCTGTTATGGGCTATCGAAGGAAATGAAAAGGTCCGTTCTGTATTGTCTTTTTATAAGGCAGATGAAAGAATGCTCATTGCACCCAGCATTACACCTTTCAGGGAACAGAAGCTGCGTATCCTGAATGGCAGTCACACCGTAGCAGTGCCACTGGCCTTCCTTTCAGGGCTTAATACTGTATACGAATGCATGAAGGATGAGTATATGAGTCATTTTTTCCGTGAAGTAATTCTGCAGGAAATATTGCCTACCATCGCTGATGCATGCCCTACTGCAACCGCCTTTGCACAGGATGTACTGGATCGTTTTGCTAATCCCTTTATTGCACATAAACTTATCAGCATCACTTTCCAGGAGAGCTCAAAAATGAATGCACGTAATGTGCGCACACTGGTACGCTACTACGAAAAAAATCAATCCCTGCCAGCACATATGTGCCTGGGATTTGCTGCCATGCTGCTTTTCCTGCAACCTACACGGGTAGAAGACGGAAAATATTACGGCAGCAGAGGCACCGAAGAATATGTGATTACAGATGATAATGCACACATCTTTGCAGATTATTGGCATCATCATACTTCCGTTAAACAACTGGTGCAGGATGTTTGTCATGATAACCGTTTGTGGGAAACCAACCTGGCCGGTATTCCCGGCTTTGTGCGTACTGTAGCGGATTATTTACAGGAGCTGAAACAGGATGGGGTGAAAGAATTTGTACAATTGCTGAATCAAAAAAAATAATCATAGTATATGAAAGAATTTTTGTCCGAAGATTTTTTATTACAAACGGAAACGGCTAAACGATTATATTTTGATTATGCCCGATCCATGCCGGTAATAGATTATCACAACCATTTACCACCGGATGAAATAGCGCAGAATAAATCATTTGAAAACCTGACTGCCATGTGGCTGAAAGGGGATCACTATAAATGGCGCGCCATGCGTGCCAATGGTGTGGCAGAGGAATATATTACGGGTGCTGCTGATGACTATACTAAGTTTCGCCACTGGGCTGCTACCACACCTTATACCATGCGTAACCCTTTGTATCACTGGTCGCACATGGAATTAAAGAATCCATTTGGCATCACTGATCTGCTGAACGAAAAAACGGCGGAAAAAATATATCACGATTGTAACGCACAACTACCGCGTTTCACCACGCAAAGGCTGTTGCAGCATTATAAAGTAGATGTATTGTGCACGACAGATGATCCAACTGATTCGCTGGAGCATCACCAGGCCATTGCCCATAACCCTTTTGGTACCCGCGTGTTGCCTACTTTTCGCCCGGATAAGGCCATGGCAGTAGACAATCCCGAAGTGTTCAATGCCTTTGTGAATAAGTTAGCAGCTGTTACCAACAAAGACATCAACAACTATGATGATCTGCTGGAAGCACTGCATGGGCGTCACACTTATTTTCATGAAATGGGTTGCCGCCTGAGCGATCACGGACTCAATACGTTTTACTTTAATAACTATACCGGGAAAGACCTGGAAGAGATTTTTTACAGGGCAAGGAACAAGGGCGTTGTTACCGCTTATGAAAATGCACAGTTTAAAACAGCCATGCTACTGGCTATTTGTGAGTGGAACCATGAAAGAGACTGGGCACAACAGTTTCATACAGGCGCTATCCGCAATAACAATTCCCGCCTCGTGCAATTGTTAGGGGCTGATGCCGGCGTTGATTCTATTGGCGACTGGAGCATGGCGGAAACGATGAGTGCTTTCTTCAATGCACTGGATAAAAAAGATAAGCTGGCTAAGACGATCATCTACAATCTTAATCCTGCGCACAATGAAGTATTTGCCACTATGGCCGGTAACTTCCAGGATGGCACCGTGCCAGGTAAGATCCAATATGGGTCGGGCTGGTGGTTCCTGGATCAGAAAGACGGCATGGAGAAGCAAATGAATGCTTTGAGCAATATGGGCTTGCTGAGCCGTTTTGTGGGTATGTTAACTGATTCCAGAAGTTTTCTATCTTATTCCCGTCATGAATATTTTCGCCGTATTTTGTGTAACCTTATCGGGAATGATGTAGAAAATGGTGAGCTACCAAATGATATTACCTGGTTGGGAAAAATGGTACAGGATATTTGTTACAATAACGCTAAAGCATATTTTGGATTTTAATGAAGCCGGTAAAAGTTATCACATTCGGAGAAATATTGTTGCGTTTGTCGCCTGAACTGGCGCAAAACACGGCCGCTATTTACGTAGGCGGCGCAGAAGCCAATGTAGCAGCGGCGCTGGCGCAATGGGGCACACCTGTTGCTTATATCAGCAAGGTGCCTGAAAACGGGTTATCGAAAGATGTGCTGCAACAGTTGAGCACACGCGGTATTTATACAGACAGAATGCTGTGGGGAGGCGACCGTATCGGTATTTATTACCTGGCACAGGGCAGTGACCTGAAGCATGCGGAAGTAGTATACGATCGTAAGTATTCTTCTTTTAGCCAGATTGAACCAGGCACTGTTAACTGGGAAGCGTTGCTGGGCGATGCGGAATGGTTTCACTGGAGTGCTATTACACCCGCTTTAAACCCGGATGCAGCAGCCGTTTGCAGGGAAATACTGGAAGCAGCCACCAGAAAAGGAATGACCATCTCCACAGATCTTAATTACCGCAGTAAGTTGTGGCAGTATGGCAAAAGGCCTGCTGCTGTAATGCCGGAGCTGGTGCAATATTGTGATGTGGTAATGGGAAATATCTGGGCGGCCAACAATATGCTGGATACTTCACTGGACACAGCAGCGCTGGAAGCTGATACCAAAGTTGCTTATCTGAAAGAGGCTGAACGTGTAGCTGCGGAGATAACGGAAAGGTATACACGTTGTAAACGGGTTGCGTTTACGTTTCGTTTCAGTAAGGCTGCTACGCATAATCAGTATTATGCTTTTTACTATAATGCCGGACAGGTAAGCATTTCCCGCGAATATGATACCAATGAGGTAGTAGACCGGGTAGGTAGCGGGGATTGTTTTATGGCCGGATTGATACATGCGCAGTTGCATGAACTGGATGATCAGCAGATCATTTCTTTTGCTGCTGCTGCCGCTTATTCCAAATTTTTTGTGAAAGGTGATTTTAATACCACCTCCGCTGATGATATTTTAAAACTTATATAGTATGGCACCAAGTCCTGAAACAATTATAGCTGCATTTGAGCAGAGCGGGATCATTCCTGTTTTTTATCATGACGATTCCGATGTTTGTTGCCATGTGCTGCAAGCCTGTTATGACGGTGGTTTGCGGATATTTGAATTTACCAGCAGGGGAGAAAATGCGCGCAAGAATTTCGCAATCATGCGTGATAAAAAGATAGCTACGATGCCGGATTTATACCTGGGTATCGGAACTATTAAAAATGCTGCTGATGCCGCAGTATATACCGGAATGGGGGCCGACTTTATTGTGAGTCCGGTTACTGATCCGGAAACCGGTGCTTATTGTAAATCTGAAAATATCCTGTGGATCCCGGGTTGTATGACGCCTACAGAGATATTTGTTGCAGAGAAGAGCGGGGCAAAGCTGGTGAAGCTGTTCCCGGGTAATGTACTGGGACCATCCTTTGTAAGAGCAATTAAGCCACTGTTCCCACAAATGAAATTTATGCCAACCGGAGGTGTAGAACCCACGCAGATAAGTATGGACTCCTGGTTTGATGAAGGTGTAATATGTGTAGGAATGGGTTCCAATCTACTGTCAAAATCCCTTATTGAAAGTAATGACTGGTTATCCCTGAAACAAAAAATAATGCAAACGTTTGCAATTCTCAAAGCGATGCACTAACTTAAGGCCACTTTATAAATTCCAAATCGACCGTAATGAATTCCACAACTTTAGGTAAGTATCGCTGGAGAGTATGTGCACTCTTATTTGTAGCTACCACGATTAACTATATTGACAGGCAGGTGTTAGGTTTGCTTAAGGGCGATTTGTCGCAGGAATTCAACTGGACAGAAAAAGATTTTAGTAACCTGGTAATGGTTTTTTCTGCTGCTTATTCTATTGGTTTGCTGTTTTTTGGTGGATTGGTAGATAAGATCGGATCCAAGCGTGGATATAGTGTATCCATTATTGTTTGGAGCCTTTCTGCCATGGCACACGGACTGGTGCGTACTACGCTGGGCTTTGGTGTGGTAAGGTCTATATTGGGCATCAGTGAGGCGGGTAACTTTCCTGCGGCTATTAAAACCACAGCGGAATGGTTTCCAAAGAAAGAAAGGGCATTAGCTACCGGTATATTCAATTCCGGGTCTAATATAGCTGCTGTAATAGGACCTGTAATGGTGTACTGGCTGGCGCGTAATCATGGCTGGAGAAGTGCTTTTGTGTGGACAGGCGCCATTGGTTTTGTATGGTTGATATTCTGGTGGATTTATTATGAAATTCCCAGTCGCCAGAAGAAATTAACGAAAGAAGAATTTGATCATATTCATAGTGATCAGGAAGTAGAAGAAGAGAAACCCAAGCCGGTAAAATGGGGAAAGCTGTTGCGGATAAGACAAACCTGGGCTTTTGTTTTTGGTAAATTACTAACAGATCCGGTGTGGTGGTTTTTCCTTTTCTGGTTGCCGGGCTACCTGGAGTCTATTTTTCATGTGAACATGAAATCCAACCTGGGCTTACCTATCATTATTATTTATTCTATTACCAGCTTTGGTAGTATTGGTGGTGGCTGGTTATCCTCGCATCTTATTAAAAGCGGATGGCCTATTTTCAAAGCACGTAAAACATCTATGTTGATCTTTGCCCTTTGTGTAGTGCCTATTATGTTGATCCAATACACCAATGATTTATGGATGGCTATTGCCCTGATCAGTTTGGCCACTGCGGCGCATCAGGCATGGTCTGCTACTATTTTTACCACGGCTTCTGATATGTTCCCTAAGCGCGCTGTGAGTTCTGTGGTGGGTATTGGCGGTATGGCCGGATCAATTGGTGGTACGTTGTTTCCGATAGTGATTGGTACAATGCTGGATCATTATAAAGTAATTGGCAATATTGGTATCGGTTATAATATTCTCTTTACTATGTGTGGGGTAGCTTACCTGTTAGCGTGGCTGGTGATGCATTTGTTTGCACCGCGGATGGAGCAGGTGAAGCTGGATTAGTGTGGAGGGGGAAGGCCTTCGGCCTTTGTCTTATCCAGGATTAGGCTGATTATGATGATTTTTCTGATTTTTTAATGAGATGATTTTAGCGAAGATTATTTTTTGATACTCATAATAAAAACAAACGTCCGGGCAGATGTCCGGACGTTTTTCTATTTACAGTAAAAAATAATCTTCGCTAAAATCATCTCATTAAAAAATCAGAAAAATCATCATAATCAGCCTAATCCTGGGTAAGATAACGACCGAAGGTCGTATAGCCATTACAGTGATACCCCTCTTTTCCACGGAATAAAGTCATCCTGGTTCAGTTGCTCTGCTTTGGTATGTACCTCTCCACTGGCAGTTTTGATCACGTATTCGAGGATTTCTTCGCCCATTTGAGCGATGCTGTGCTGGCCGCTGATAATCGTACCGGTGTCGATATCGATGATATCTTTCATACGGGTAGCCAGTTTGGTATTGGTAGCCAGTTTTACCACCGGTGCAATAGGATTGCCGGTAGGTGTGCCCAAACCTGTAGTAAACAGTACCACGTTGGCGCCGGAGCCTACTTCAGCGGAAGTAGATTCCACGTCATTGCCGGGAGTACACAACAGGTTAAGCCCTGGTTTGGTTACATATTCTGTATAATCCAACACATCGGTAACGGGTGAGGTACCGCCTTTTTTAGCTGCCCCGGCAGATTTGATGGCATCGGTGACCAGGCCATCTTTGATATTTCCGGGAGAAGGATTCATGTAGAAGCCTGAACCTACTGACTGGGCTTGCGTTTCATACGCACGCATGATGCGGATGAATTTTTCGGAAGTAGCTTCAGATTCGCAACGGTTAATCAGTTCCTGTTCCACGCCGCATAATTCAGGGAATTCGGAGAGGATGGAAGTGCCGCCCAGCGCCACCAGGAGGTCGGATGTATGCCCTACAGCCGGGTTGGCGGAGATGCCGGAGAAACCATCGGAGCCACCGCATTCCAGTCCTATTACCAGTTTGGATAACGGACTTGGCTGACGTGTTTGCTTATTTACTTCTACCAGCGCCAAAAATGTATCTTTAATGGCAGCAGATAGCATGGCAAACTCGGAAGCGCTTTTCTGCTGTTCGTATACCAGTACCGGTTTGTTGAAACCCGGATTCAGTTTTTTCAGTGATTTCTGCAGGATGGATACCTGGGCATGCTGACATCCCAAACTCAGGATAGTAGCACCTGCCACGTTGGAATGATGAATATAACCGGCGAGCAATGCACATAATGCATCAGAATCCTGACGGGTACCACCGCAACCACCTTCGTGGGTAAGGAATTTAATACCGTCTATATTAGGAAACACTACATTTCGTTTAGCCGTTTCAGTTAGTACACCAGCTTCGTAATTTTTTATAGCTTCCATGTTACCGCTTTTATAGAGCGATACCAGGTCCTGCACCTGTTCGTTGTACATTTCTGCAGGTGAAAAACCGAGTCCTTTTTCAAAGGCGGTTTTGATCACACTTACATTTCTGTTTTCACAAAATACCAATGGGATAACCAGCCAGTAGTTACGTGTACCTACCTGCCCATCGGTACGCTGATAGCCCATAAAGGAGCGGTCTTTCCATTTATTAACATCTGGTGCCTGCCATTCCAGGGAGCCATCTTTTTCATGAAAAGCATTGGCATCATGTACTACATTTTCTGTAGTAATGCTTTGTCCCTGCAGGATGGTTTGATTAGCCTTACCTACCAGTACGCCGTACATGGTAATAGGGGCGCCGGCCTCAATATTATTGATGAGGAATTTATGTTTAGCAGAAATATTTTGCTGAAGCTGAATGTTATGGCCGTTAAAAGATATGTTTGTTCCCGCTGGTATATCCTGTAGGGCAACCAACACATTATCGTCAGGATGAATTTGTAAGTAAGCGTTCATAAGAGCTAAAGTAGTAAATATCGTTTCCTGCTGTTAATACTAAAATGTTAATCCTTGATAAGATTTTGACTATTTGGTAAAACTGCTGGAATGTTTAATGGGTGCAAGTTACGAATGAATCAGGAAATGTTAATTTCCAATTACGAAATATTTGCTATCTGCCGGATATATAGAGAGAAATGATGGTGGCTAATTCGTATTTTGTTACCAGAAAATTCTATTCCGCCTTATGCAAAAACATGAAAGTACTATTGTAGATATAGCGAAGGCGCTGAATTTATCCGTCGCTACCGTGTCGAGGGCATTAAACGATCACCCTAAAATAAGTGCTGCTACCAAAATCAAGGTAAAAGAGCAGGCCAATGCGTTGGAATACCGGCGAAACACACTGGCATCGGGCCTTAGGGGAAGCCGCACGAATAATATAGGTTTGATCATTCCACGGGTGTCTATGTATTTTCATGCGGCAGCTATTACTGCCATTCAGAACAAGCTGCATCTGCAGGGTTACAACCTGATTATCGGCCAAACCAATGATGCTGTGGAGATGGAGAAACAATTGGCCAGTGCCATGTTTTCCAGCAGGGTAGATGGTTTGATGGTAGCCTCTACTTTTTATACGACTGATTTTTCGCATTTTGATGTGTTTATACGGAATAATATTCCCCTGGTATTTTTTGACCGCGTTCCGATAGATTTTTACCCTGCACAGGTGATCAAGGGAGATGATTACCAGGGCGGCTTTATGGCCACAGCCCATTTAGCGAAGGCCGGATGTAAAACGATTGCACACTTATCCGGGCCGCTGAGCTGCAATTTGTATAAAGATCGTTATGCCGGCTATATTGATGCATTGCGAAAATACAAGCTGCCTTTTAAGAAAGAGTGGGTGTTTTTTAATGAACTTACACCAGAGAACGCTTTACTGATAGCCAAACAATTATTTGTGAAGAAGCCCTACCCGCAAGGAGTATTTGCCTCCAATGATACTTCTGCTATTGTGGTGCTGGAATATGCGCGGGCGCTGCAATTGCGGATACCAGCCGAACTGAAGATAGTTGGTTACTCCAATGACCCGCGGACAGCCATCATAACCCCTGCCATTACCACTATAGAGCAGTTTCCTGATAAGGTAGGAGAGCGGGCTGTAGCCGCGCTGCTGGAGATCATGAATGGTGCGCGGCGTAAAAAAGACCAGGTACAAACGCCTATCATTACCGCTGTAGAGCTGATCAGGCGAGCTTCTGCATAATTTCTGCTGCATTTTTGGACGCTCTTCCTTTTAACCTGATATTGCCCTGTTTCCTAACCGGCAATTGGCTGGATGAGCCCTTTGAAAATAAATTTTATGCAAACGTTTGAATTATTGGATTAATTCGATATTTTTGATTTCAGCATCCACAGCATAAATTCATAGGACGTGTCAACCAAATTTAATTTAGCATAATGTCATGTGGTGCTGTATTTAGCGCATTTCCAATTAAAGATTAGCATAATTCCGTTATTAGAACAATGAGTGAAGAAGAGTGAACAGGATTCCAATTATTATATAATTTAATGCAAACGTTTACATTAAACTCGCGTTTATGAAAAAACTGCTTGGGGCATCACTATGCATATGGGGAATATGCGTAGTACAGACTGCTATTGCCCAGGAAAAAAGATCCCTTACCGGCTCCGTTAAAGATGCACAGGGCACCACACTGCTAGGTGTAACTGTAGGCATAAAAAATACGTCCATCGGCACTGTAACCAGCGCAGATGGTAAATTCCACCTGAATATCAGTGATAAAGACACGCTCGTATTGAGTTTCGTAGGATTTAACAAAAAAGAAGTCGCTGTTAATAAACAAGGCGATATGAAAATAATACTGGAGGCCACCGCTACCAGCTTAAATGAAACAGTAGTAGTGGGTTATGGTGTGCAGAAGAAAGTAAACCTTTCCGGTGCCGTAACCAGCGTGAACTTCGATAAAACCATGCAAAGCCGCCCGGTAACAGACCTGAGCACGGCATTGAGTGGTATGGCTCCCGGCGTAAGCGTTTCGCAGGCCTCCGGGCAACCTGGTCGCGAAAACGCCACCATCCGCATTCGGGGGGTAGGAACACTCAATAATGCAGATCCTTTTATCCTGGTAGATGGTATTGAAAGCAGCATGAGCGATGTAAACATGGCAGATGTGGAAAGTATATCTGTGCTCAAAGATGCAGCAGCAGCAGCTATTTACGGCTCCCGCGCTGCTAACGGCGTGGTACTCATCTCCACTAAAAAAGGAAAGAAAGGAAAAACAACGGTTTCCTACAACGGTTATTATGGTGTGCAAAAAGCCACCCGTTTGTTTAATCCGGTGAGTGATTATGCTACTTACATGCAGCTGATGAATCGTGTAGCCGTTGCGGATAATCCATCCAACACATTGCCGTTTAAACAGGCTACCATTGACTCCTGGAAAAATGCCACCGACAGAACACTGTATCCTAATACAGACTGGATGGGCGTTTTATTTGGTCAGGGAAAGATGACCGGTCATACTGTTTCCGTTTCCGGCGGCTCTGATAAAACGACTTATTATATGTCGCTCGACTATCTGCATAATGAAGGTATCATGAAAAATACCAGTCAGGACAGATACATGATGCGCCTTAATGCTGATCATGAGATCAGCAAAAAAATAAAAGTAGGTGCTAACATAGCGCTTACCTGGAAAGAGCGCAGGGAGCCACAGGATGTAGGCACTATCTTAACGAATGCAGCCAGTACTACACCCGGCATCACTCCTAAAATTACAGATGCCAACGGAACCCGCTATGGCGGCCGTAATACAGATGATGAAAACGGTCAGTTGGATAACCCGCTGCAGTACATTGAAACATGGAACAGACCTAATCGTCAGCAGAGAACATTTGCCAAAGTATACGGTGAATGGAGCATCATTGATGGATTGAAATTTCAGGTAAACGGTGCCGCTGATTATTTTAACGTGGCGCAGAAAAGTTATGCTTTAGCCGGTGCTATTCAGAACAGGTGGAACTTCCAGAAAAATATTGTTGCACAACAGCTGGATCAGCAGCCCGCTTCATTGGCACAAATGGATAGTACAAACCTGCACCTTACTTATTTTGCTACACTGAATTACACCAAAAATTTAGGTACAGATCATCATTTTAATGTGCTGGCCGGTATGAGCAGTGAATCTGTAAGAGGTACACTGATGACCGCCAGTGTACAGAACTTCCCGACCAATAACACCTGGGAATTGGGTGCTGGTCTGGAACAACCAAAAGTAGGTGGTACATCAGATATTTATAAAATCATTTCCTATTTTGGCCGAGTTAACTACGACTATAAAAATAAATATCTGCTGGAAGCAAATCTGCGTAGAGATGGATCATCTAAATTCCGCTCTGGCCTGCAGTATGGTGTTTATCCTTCTTTCTCTGCAGCATGGCGTTTGCTGGAAGAACCTTTTATCAAAGACGTAATACCTGCATGGGTAAACAATGTAAAGGTGAGAGCTTCCTGGGGTAAACTGGGGAATGACAGGATTCCATTGTATTCCTTTATGGACCTGTATTCTGCCGGACAAAACTATTCTTATGGCGGAAGCATTGCTGCTGGTCTTACACCACTTACTATGGCCAATCAGAATATTACATGGGAAAAAACTACCAGCTCCAATCTGGGTGTAGATGCCAATCTCTTTAATGATCATTTTAACGTGACTTTTGATGTGTTTAATCGCCACACTTCAGATATCCTGGTAAAACTGGGTCTTTCTTCTTTGTATGGTGGCCTCACACCTCCTTATCAGAATGTGGGTATTGTGGATAACAAAGGCTGGGAGCTGAGCATGGGCTACAATAACAGCGCAGGTGATTTCAGATACGGTATATCCGGTAACGTTAGTAATATCAATAATAAGGTTGTTAAATTCCAGGGCAACGCTATTGGAACGTTAAGCGGCGCTTCTGTTATTAAAGAAGGATGGTCTATTGGTTCTTTGTATGGTTTACAGGTAGCAGGTATTTTCCAGAATGATGCAGACGTAGCTGCCTGGGCTAAACAGCGCACTGCCGGTACTAATAAACCTGGTGATTTCAAGTTTGTAGACATGAATAATGATAAGGTAGTGGATGGTGCTGACCGTATTAACATGGGTAATACTATTCCTAACTGGTACTTCGGTTTAAATTTGAATGCAGGTTACAAAGGTTTTGATCTGGCCTTGTTGTTTCAGGGTGTAGGTGGTGTAAAGAGATATTACCAGGATAACTGGTATACCAGCGGTATCCGCGCCGGACGTGAAATCAACGCTGATTTCCAGAATGCCTGGACACCGGACAATCCTAATACCAACATGCCGCGCTTAACAGCTGCAGCTAATACAGATAATACACAAGCCAATACTTTCTGGGTACAGAATGCATCTTTTGTACGCCTCAAAAATATTCAGTTGTCTTATACCATTCCAAAGAAAGTTTTCAGGAGCACACTGCAAAGCATCCGTGTATATGTGAATGCACAAAATGCCTTTACCTGGACCAAATTTAAAGGACTTGATCCTGAAGTGAGCGACTATACGCAACCCGGTATTCAATATCCGAATGTGCGTGTAATTACAGGTGGTGTAAACGTGATCTTCTAATCATTAAACGGTAAGAAAATGAATAAGATATTAACAGCTATATATGCATGCAGTTTATTAACACTGGGTGCCTGCAAAAAAGATTTCCTGGTAACTACACCATCAGATAAAGTATCTGGCAATAATTTCTGGCAAACAGATAAAGATGCTAATTCCGGTGTTAATGCGGTGTACAATGATTTGCAAAATAATGACATCTTCGGATTGTATGTATATAATGACGGCTTAACGCCTTCTGCCTACATATGGGATGATGGTGGTACAGGTTTTGGTCCTATTGCCAAAGGCAATATGAATCCCTTTACTACGGCTCCTGCCAATAAGTTTAAAGCTTTGTACAATGGCATTTATCGTGCTAACCTGGCGCTGGAAAAGCTGCCGGGTGTGAAAATGGATCCTGCAATTAATCATCGCCTGATAGCAGAAGTTTCCTTTTTACGTGCGTTATTTTATTATCAGTTAACAGATTTTTTTGGAGATGTTCCGCTGATTACCAAAATCATTCCTTTAAATGGTGCGTTGCCAGGTAAGGAAACAAGGGCTAATCTGCTGGCCTTTATCATTAAAGAAGCCAGTGCAGCGGCCGATTCATTACCTAAAAGTTATAGTGCTGCCATGACCGGTCATGCTACACAAGGTGCTGCATTAACGCTGAAAGCAAAGGCACAGCTGTTGGCTAAACAATATCCTGAAGCGGCTGCTACCTGTCAGACCATCAGCGGCTTAGGATATGATCTGTATACTGATTACAGGAATATGTTTATTTCTACCAGTGCAGAAAATAATGTGGAAGTGATTTTTGATATACAATACCTTGCCCCCGGACTTGGCCAGGGTAGCCTGTTAGACAAACGTTTATCTACCCGTAGTTCTTTTTCCAGTGGTTGGAGCAATGTGTATGCATCTGTAAACCTGGTGAAAAACTATGAAATGAAAAACGGTAAAGCCATTACAGACCCCGCTTCCGGTTATGATGCCGCCAATCCATATAACGGCAGGGATCCACGTTTGGATTATACCGTAGTAAGACCCGGTGCTACCTGGAAAGGGATTCCTTATGAAAAATTAAGATTGGATAATTTCGCCACCTTTACCGGTTACCTGACAAGAAAATATGTATTGGAAGTAGATGGTTTTGGTGCAGGTGATTCTCCCCTCAATTTTATAATTTTCAGATATGCAGATGTATTGCTGATGCTGGCAGAAGCAGAGAATGAAGCTGCCGGACCGGATGGTACTGTATATGCTGCTATTAACAAGGTAAGGGCGCGTAAAGGAGTTGATATGCCTCCTATTCCGGCTGGTAAATCAAAGGATGAAATGCGTGATATTATTCGTCATGAGCGTATGATAGAATTTGCTATGGAAGGCACTTATTATTCAGATATCCGCAGATGGGGCATTGCTACGCAGCTGATGAATGGTCTGATAGTAACCAATATTGCCGGTCAGCAGATTGATAAAATTAACTTTGTGGATGCGTTTAACTTATGGCCTATTCCACAGGCGGAAATAGATCTGAACAGTAACCTGGTTCAAAATCCGAACTATGTTAAATAAGATAAAGCGTAGTGAACATTGAATATCTTATGCCACGACTTTTAGTCGTGGCATGTATTTTTTATCTTGCTTAAAATTAATTGTCATATGCACATTAAAAATATTGTTTGTATGATGTTGCTCTTTTCAGGAGTAACTACTGCAAATGGTTTACTGGCGCAGGATCACACCGAAAAAAGAAACTATTTATATGAAGAGTGGCAGCATGCCGGGGGCGCTGTGGCTTTTGAGCAAATAGCTCAGTGGAAACAGACGCAATACCAGGTTATTATTGACAAAATGGCCAGGCTTCCGGTAGCTACACGGACTGCTTTACTAAAGGATGCAGATAAGGCAATGGCGTTTACCTGGCCATCTTTACCGGCTACATTATTCCTGGAATTCCGGGATAATGGTAACCGGGTGAACTTCGAAAGTGCCCAGTCTGAGCGGCGTAAAGTTTTGGGAGCACTCGTAGCCGGTGAGCTGGCAGACGGTAAAGGGAAATATATCCCGCAGATAGTGAATGGTTTGTGGGTGATCCTGGAGGAAAGTACCTGGGTATTACCTGCGCATATTGGTGTGCAGAAAGCGGGTACGGATCTGGCAGATCCTACGGAGCCTATTGTGGACCTGGTTTCCGGGGAAACCGCCGCCACACTGAGTTGGGCGCAGTTTCTACTGCATGATCAGCTGGACAAGTTTTCTCCTATGGTGAACAAACGGATCACGTATGAATTGCAGCACCGTGTTATAGAGCCTTTCCTGCAACGGAATGATTTCTGGTGGATGGGATTCAAAGGGGGATTGGTTAATAACTGGAATATCTGGATTAATACCAACATTCTGCAGACTGCCTTATTGAGTATAAATGATACGGCTATACGAAATAATGTGATAGAGAAAAGCATCCGCAGTGCGGATAATTTTGTAAATGGTTATCCGGATGATGGTGGTTGTGATGAAGGACCTACCTATTGGGGGCATGCAGGCGGTAAACTGATAGAATTTATTACATGGCTGAATAGCGCCTCTGCACATAAACTAAGCTGGGGCAATAATGAACTGATACATCAGATAGGCACTTACATCTATAAAATGCATATCGACAGCAGCCGGTTTGTGAATTTTGCAGATGCTTCTGCCAGCACTATCCCACCCCCACATACCGTGTATTTGTACAGTGAAGCTTTCCATGATCCTTTGCTGAAAAATTTTGCCGCTTATTTATACCGGTTAGAAAATCCGGATACCAGTAAATTCAAAATGTCTTCGTTGTCATTTTTTATTTATGATCTGGAAACCCGTGATGCCTTGCTGGCAGCAGCGCCGGGGGCTCCTTACAAGCCGGTTAACTGGTTGCCTGATTTGCAGGTATTATCATTACGTTCAGCAGCAGGTACTACCAAAGGTTTGTTCTTTGCGGCTTTAGGTGGGCATAATGCCGAAAGCCATAACCATAATGATGTAGGCAATTTTGTGTTGTATATGGATGGAAAGCCTGCACTGATTGATGTAGGCGTGGGCACTTATACCAAGCAAACTTTTAGTGCTGATCGTTATAAGTTATGGTATATGCAATCGCAATGGCATAATTGTCCGACGATTAATGGCGTGCAACAACAGGCCGGTCGCCGTTTCCAGGCCAACGATGTACATTTTACTGATAATAAGTCCAATCGTATTTTAAGTATGGATATAGCCGCTGCGTATCCTGAAAGTGCCATGGTACAGACGTGGAAGCGGACTTTTACTTTTACGCCTGCCAAAACCAGTTTACAGTTAGATGAATCTTATCAGCTGAAGGAATGGAAGGAAGCCTTCAGGTTGCATTTTATGACCGTTTTACCGGCAGATGTACATACTCCCGGGAAGATAGTACTGAAGGGCGCCACTGCCAGCCTGGTAATGACTTATGACCCTGCTTTATTTGAAGTAGTAACGGAGCAGCAGCCGCTTACTGATAACCGGTTATCATCGGTATGGGGTAGTCAGGTTATGCGGATCAGTTTACAGGCGCGCAAGCAGGCATTAACCGGTAAGCATACCGTTCTTTTTGTGATGGAACGGGATTAAATTATCCATCTACGGTCTTTTTTTAGTAAACGTTTGATTTTTGCAAACGTTTGCATTAAATTAGAGCCTGAACCAATGCACACGATAGGTAACAGGAGTTTTTAACTACGTTAAAGTAATTCTACGTTGGAAAGAAGAAATTTTATCAAAATAGCGCCGCTGGCCGGCCTGGCGGGAGCCATGGCACCAGGTAAAACGCTGGCTTCAGCAATTACAGGGCATACAGTGAACGATACCGCTGCGGCGGGTATTACAGACAGACAATATCACCTTAACTTATTACAGCGTATTGCAACGCCAGTAGTGGAAAACATGAGTAAGGGCACCCTGAAAAAGAACATGCCGCTGGAGAAAGGCCCTGGATATGGCCTGGTAGTGGAAAAGGTGACCTATCTGGAAGCCTTTGGCCGTTGTATTTCAGGCCTTGCACCGTGGCTGGCATTACCAGACGATGTTACGCCGGAAGGAAAGGTGCGTAAGCAGCTGAAAGAACAGGTATTACAGGGTATTGTGAATGGGGTAAACCCTTCCTCTCCCGACTACCTGAATTTCAGATCAGAGTCGCAACCGCTGGTGGATGCTGCTTATTTATGCCAGACATTCATGCGTGCCCCGGAAGCTTTGTGGCAGCCGCTGGACAATACCACCAAAGCCAACATCATCAAAGAACTGAAGGAGTTACGAAAGATACGACCTGCCTATAACAACTGGTTGCTGTTTGCCGCAATGGTAGAGGCTTTCCTTTTATCAGTGAACGAAGAGTGGGAGCCGCTGCGTACCATGGTAGCCACTAAAAAAATACAGGAATGGTATGCAGGTGATGGCTTTTACAGTGATGGTCCGCAGTTTTCGCTGGATTATTATAATGGTTATGTGATACATCCCATGTTTACAGATATGCTGAAAGTGCTGGTGGATAAGCAACAGGGCAGCAAAGCCGACTATGATCAGGCGATTAAACGCATGCAGCGTTTTTCAGAATTACAGGAGCGTATGATTGCACCTGATGGTACCTACCCCGCGCTGGGCAGGTCAATGACCTACCGTACAGCCGCATTTCAGCCATTGGTACAACTGGCGCTGAATCACCAGTTACCGGAAGGAATAGCACCGGCGCAGGTGCGTTGTGCGATGACAGCCATCATGAAAAACATTTTTGAGATGGAAGGCACCTTTGATAAACAGGGCTGGTTGCAACTGGGCATCTGTGGACATCAGCCTGAAGTGGCGGATGTGTATACTTCTACGGGCAGCTTATATATCTGCACCAATGGTTTCCTCGCATTAGGATTGCCTGCCGGAGATCCTTTCTGGTCGGACCCTGCAGCAGAATGGACTGCACAGAAAGTATGGTCAGGAAAACGCATCAAAAAGGATTACCACGTTAATTATTAGCTTTTAGCTGTTAGTCTAACTGCTAAAAGCTAACAGCTAAAAGCTATGCTGAGTATTTTCCTCAAAGAATAATATCTAACAATAATATATGAGCACAACATTCGAATCAAGATACGCCAGTAGCCCGGCCGAAGTAAAGCAAATGGATACCACGCAGCTAAGGCAGGCTTTTTTAATGGAGAAAATTTTTGAAGCAGATCATATTGCCTGGACGCATACGCATTACGACCGTTACCTGACAGGTGGTGCTATGCCTGTAAAAGGTCCGGTGGTACTGAAAACTATTGACTTACTGAAAGCCACTTATTTCCTGGAGAGAAGAGAGCTGGGTATGATCAATGTTGGAGGAGAAGGGTATGTAGAAGTAGATGGTGAGAAATTTGAATTGTCTTTTAAAGAAGCGCTATATATCGGGAAAGGAAAACAGCAGGTGGTATTTCATAGTAAAGATGCGCAGCAACCTGCTAAATTTTATCTGAATTCCACGCCGGCACATCACACTTATCCCACCCGTAAAGTGTCTAAAAAAGATGCGGAAATAGTAACGCTGGGCACATTGGAAACATCCAACCACCGCACCATTAATAAGCTGCTGGTAAATAGTGTGCTGGAAACCTGCCAGCTGCAAATGGGTATGACGGAGCTGCAACCGGGAAGTGTATGGAACACCATGCCGGCGCATATACACGATAGAAGAATGGAAGTATATTTTTATTTTGAGGTACCGGTAGGGCAATCTGTTTGTCACTTTATGGGACAACCGCAGGAAACCCGCCATGTATGGATACAGAATGAGCAGGCGATCATCTCTCCGCCATGGTCTGTGCATTCCGGCGCCGGCACAAGCAATTACACTTTTATTTGGGGTATGGCCGGTGAAAACCTGGACTACGGTGATATGGACCATTGTAAGATCAACGATTTACGTTAATGAACTGATAATAGCTGCAATCATGATGATGAAATCAATTATCGCGGGAAGCTTGCTGGGCTTGTCTTTCCTTCATGCCGGGTTACCGGTATATGCTGCAGGGACTGTTGCAGAACAACAAACAGCCACTGCAAAAAGTACTGTCACAACACCCTTTACCACCCTGGCTGTGCGGGCACAAATGGAAAAAGTAGCTACCTGGCAATGGCAGCACATCGCGGCAAATGGTTGGTCCCATTCACCGCTTGACTGGACCAATGGCGCCATGTATGCCGGTATGATGTCGCTCAGTAAAATAACGTCCAATCCGTTTTTTATTGACCGGCTGGTACAGGTAGGAAAGGATAATAACTGGAACACAGGACCGGATCGTTTTATGGCGGATGAGTACTGCGTAGGGCAGTTATATTCACAGCTGTACTCCCTTTACAAAGATCCTGTGATGATTGATAAATTCAGTAAGCTGGCAGATAGTATTGTGGCAGCGCCACATACGGAACCGCTGGATTGGAAAAATGGGGTGCATCATCGTGAATGGGCCTGGTGTGATGCATTGTTTATGGCGCCTCCTGCACTGGCTTATTTATCTACAGCTACCGGTGATCCACGTTACCTGGAAACCACAGCTAAATTATGGTGGAAAACAACTGATTTCCTGTTTAACAAACAGGATAGCCTGTATTACCGCGATGGCAGTTATATTGGCAGGAAAGAGAAAAATGGTACTAATGTTTACTGGAGTCGTGGTAACGGCTGGGTAATGGGTGGCCTGGTTCGTATGATGGACAATATGCCCGCTAACTACGCTGACAAAGCACGTTTTCAGGACTTATATAAAAAGATGGCTTACCGTATAGCCGCGCTTCAATCTGCTGATGGCACCTGGCATGCAAGTTTGCTTGATCCGGATAGTTATCCTGCAAAAGAAACAAGTGGTACCGGTTTTTACGTATATGCGTTAACGTGGGGTATAAATAATGGCTTATTGCCGGAGAAGGATTTTCTGCCGGTAATACAGAAAGGATGGCAGGCTTTGACAGATTGTGTACAACCCGGTGGTAAACTAGGTTTTGTACAGGAGATAGGTGCTGCACCTGGAAAGGCTACTGCCGATGATACGGAAGTATATGGCGTAGGTGCGTTCCTGTTAGCCGGATCAGAACTCATTAAATATGATCTCCGCAAAAATTCATCTGCCCATATTATCATCACTAACACAACAGGTATTAACAGGGAAGATGAAATAGTGGAAATTCCTTATGCACAATTTGTTGCTAAACTTGGCAAGGCTGCACAGAAAAGTTTCAAGGTGGTAGATATAGCCAGTGCAAAGGAAATCCCGTATCAGCTGATCTACGAAGGTGAAAAAATAGCAAAGAAATTATTGTTGCAGGTAAGCATTGCCCCAGGTGCTACTATTAATGCGGATGTGCTGGAAGGCGTTCCTGCTGCTGTAAAAGCAAAGGCTTATAGTCGTTATGTGCCGGAGCGTAAAGATGATTACGCCTGGGAAAATGATCGCATGGCTTATCGTATGTATGGCAAGGCACTCGAAAGTGTTCCTAAGGAAATGGCCTATGGTATTGATGTATGGGCCAAGCGTACCAGTGATCTTGTTATTGATACCTGGTATAAACTGGATAATTATCATCATGATAACGGCCAGGGACTTGATTTTTACAGTGTAGGGTTAACGCTGGGATGCGGTGATAATGCCCCTTACGGTAAGGATACTATTTATTATCCTAAAAATTACCGTCACTGGAAAACGCTGGACAACGGTCCGCTGCGTACTACTTTTGCACTTACCTACGATACGTGGCAGGCTGGCAGTGTAGCCGTTAGCGTTACTAAAACCATTTCGCTGGATGCCGGTTCACAGCTCAATAAAATGCAGTTGCAATACAACTTCAAGGGGAACGATATTCCGGTGGTAACAGGTATTACAAAACGGAAAGATCCCGGTAATATCCTGTTGGATGAAAAAACAGGTGTAATGGGGTATTGGGAGCCGACGCATGGCGAAGATGGTACCATTGGACTGGGTTGCGTATTTGCAAAAGAGGTACCGGGTATGAAAACAGATAACGTACATTTGTTGAGCCCCGGAACAGCCAGCAGTCAGCAACCTTATGTATATTACTTTGGTGCTGTCTGGAATAAAGCGGGCAGGATTGCTGCTGCTGATGAATGGTTCAGGTACCTCGAAACATTTGCCCAAAAAATTAAACAACCGTTAGCAGTAACAATACAATAAATTAGTACATATGGATCTGTTTCAACTGAAAGGAAAAACGGCACTGGTTACCGGTTGTAAGCGCGGTATCGGGAAAGCCATGGCAGTAGCACTTGCATCGGCAGGTGCGGATATTATTGGCGTATCGGCATCACTGGAACTGGCTGGTAGTGAGGTGGAAAAGGAAGTAACCGCGTTGGGGCGGAGCTTTAAGGCTTACCAGTGCGACTTCTCCGACCGGGCATCATTATATGCATTTATAAAGCAGCTGCAGCAGGATATAGCAGTGATTGATATACTGGTAAATAATGCCGGCACCATTATGCGTAAGCCGGCAGCAGAGCATCCGGATGAGTATTGGGATGAAGTGATTAACATCAACCTGAATGCTCAGTTTATCCTTACCCGTGAAATTGGTAAGAGCATGATTGCCCGTGGTAGCGGAAAAGTTATCTTTACCGCATCATTGCTTACCTTCCAGGGTGGTATTAATGTACCGGGATATGCAGCCAGCAAAGGCGCTGTGGGTTCACTGGTGAAAGCATTTGCCAATGAATGGGCGTCTAAAGGCGTGAATGTGAATGCGATTGCCCCCGGCTATATTGCGACTGATAATACAGTGGCATTAAGAGCAGATCAGCAACGCAGCAGTGCTATATTGGATCGCATCCCTGCTGGTCGATGGGGAGAGCCGGAAGATTTTGCAGGACCCGTGATATTCCTCGCTTCAAAGGCCGGTGATTATGTGCATGGTACTATTCTTACCGTGGATGGTGGCTGGATGGGAAGATAAAAGTACATTTACAGCTAATTGCGTATACATGAGCAAACGTACAGAAAAAACGATCGTTGATATTGCAGAAGAACTGAAACTATCAGTATCTACTGTATCACGTGCCCTGAATGATAATCCTAACATCAGCGCACGTACGAAAGAGAGAGTAAAGAAGATGGCCCGCAAACTGGGCTATCGGCCTAATGCACTGGCAGCTGGTTTACGCAATAATAAAAGCAAAACCATCGGGTTGATAGTACCGCGCATTTCTATGTTTTTTCCTGCGGCCATCAGTACGATCATTCAAAATAAATTGCAGGAGTTTGGATACAACCTGATCATCTGTCAGTCTAATGATTCCTATGATCAGGAAGTGGCGCTGGTGAATACCATGTATTCCGCCAGGGTAGACGGTTTGGTAGTTTCTACCACACTGTATACAACCGACTTTTCTCATTTTGATGTGTTTAAAGACAACAATATTCCACTGATATTTTTTGACCGGGTACCCAAAGATTATAATGTAAAAGTGATTAAGGGAGATGATTACCTGGGAGGATATACTGCTACTACCCACCTGATAGAGAAAGGCTGTAAGGATGTAGTGCATATTTCCGGTCCGCTTACCTGTAACCTTTATGTGGAGCGGGTAGCAGGCTATAAGCATGCTTTGCAGGAACATAAGTTGCCGTTTAAAAAAACACGCATCTTTTATCATGAGCTCACCCGCGATAATGCCTGGCAAACCTGTGAAAAGATCTTTGCACAACAACCTTATCCGGATGGGATCTTTGCTTCCAACGATACGACTGCCATTACTATTATGGAATATTGCCGCAAAATAAATGTGCGGGTACCGGAAGACCTGAAGATTGTTGGTTATTCCAATGATCCGCGTACAGAGATCGTAACACCGCCCGTTACCAGTGTGGATCAGTATCCGGCTATGATGGGCGAAAGAGTGGTTGCTGCATTGATGGAACTCATTAACGGTGCACCTTCCAGTGTACCACGTTATTCACAGGAAATAATACCTATTCAACTGATAGCGCGCGAATCCAGTGCAGGCACGGTGAAAGCCACCGGAAAAAAGAAGTGATCATATTATAATCTACGTTACTTATGAAAAAGAACCTGTTCTTTACGGTATTGTTATTGCCGGTGATGATACTGCAATCGTATGCACAGTCAGGTAAAGCAGATAAAGTTTTGTTAGCTAAAGCAGATGAAACGCTGCAATTTGCTGCACGTCAGTATAAACACATGATGACACATGTACCGGACAGTGTGCTGCCGCGTACTACTGATACCAGGGATGGTAGCCTGATGACATCCAATTCTACCTGGTGGACTTCCGGTTTTTATCCCGGCACCTCCTGGTACCTCTACGAATATACGAAGGACCCTGCCTTTAAAGCAGAAGCGCTGAAACGTATGGCTCTGGTAGAAAAAGAGCAATACAACACACATACACACGACCTGGGTTTTATGATGTATTGCCCATTTGGTAATGCTTTACGTATTACAGGTGATACTGCCTATAAAACCATTTTACTCACCAGTGCAAAATCATTATCTACCCGTTTTAATCCAACAATAGGTTGTATTAAATCATGGGATCATGGTACCTGGAAGTTTCCGGTAATTATTGATAACATGATGAACCTGGAATTGCTTACCTGGGCGTCTAAAGTGAGTGGTGATAAAAAGTTTGCAGCGATAGCACGTACACACGCTAATACTACCATAAAGAATCATTATCGCCCTGATTACAGCTCATTTCACGTAGTGGATTATGATCCGGCTACCGGTGCGGTACTGCAGCGGAAAACACACCAGGGCGCGGCTGACAGCTCTGCGTGGTCGCGCGGACAAGCATGGGGACTGTATGGTTACACCATGATGTATCGTGAAACAAAAGATAAAGCTTACCTGGAGCAGGCGCGTCATATTGCAGATTATATCCTGCAAAATCCTAACATGCCGGCTGATCTGATCCCTTACTGGGATTATAATGCACCGGGTATTCCGAATGCTTTGCGTGATGTATCCGCCGCATCTGTGGCTGCTTCTGCACTGCTGGAACTGAGTCGTTATACCAACAAGGCAGACGGCAAACGTTACTGGAATGCAGCAGAAAAAATGCTGACAAATTTGTGCAGTCCGGCTTACCTGGCAAAAGAAGGAGAGAACAATGATTTTATATTGATGCACAGCGTTGGTTCCTTACCACATAAATCGGAAGTAGATGTGCCTTTAACATATGCTGATTATTATTTTGTAGAAGCATTGCTTCGTTATAAGCAATGGGCTAAATAAATAACTGTGGACAGACGTTTTTTTATCAAAGCCATACCCATGGCTGGCATGGCCGGGAGCCTCGGCACAGATAAGGGGTTGTTGAAAACGATGGCTGCACCTGCGCCACCGTTGAATGATCGGGAGTACAATGTGGATTTACTAATTCGTATATGTAATCCCGTTATGAAGCAGCTTAGTGAAGGGAAATTGAGAACTGCTATGCCCACTGAGGTAGCACCGGATTATGCCAAACCGGTTGATAAAGTAACTTACCTGGAGGCGTTTGGCAGAACACTTGCAGGCGTTACGCCCTGGCTGGAACTGGGACCTGATAATACCATGGAAGGCAGTAAGCGCATTCATTTGCTGGAGATAACCAGGAAAGCGATTGCCATGGCTGTAGATCCGGCGTCTCCGGATTACATGAATTTCACCGGTAAGTTTGATGCGCAGCCGTTGGTAGACGGCGCTTTTCTGGCGCATGGTTTACTGCGCGCACCTAATGAGCTATGGGGACAACTGTCTGCTAAAACCCGTCAGCAAATAATTGATGGCTTTATCAGTTTACGCAGCATCAAAGCATTTACTAATAACTGGGTGTTGTTTTCTGCCATTATTGAAGTGACGCTGCTGAAATTTGGTGCTGCCTGGGATCGTAAGCCGGTAGACTTTGCAGTACAAAAGATAATGGAATGGTATAAAGGAGATAGTATGTATGGAGATGGCGCACATTTTCATTTCGACTACTATAACTCTTTTGTAATACAACCTATGCTGGTAGACCTTTTGAAGGTACTGGCAGAAAAAGGAGCCGGTAGTAAGGAGCAGTATGAGCTGGCGTTAAAACGTATGCAGCGTTATAGCGTAATATTAGAAAGACAAATATCACCGGAAGGAACTTTCCCAGTGGTGGGTCGCTCTATGCCTTACCGCAGTGCGGCATTTCAGGCATTGGCACAGGTAGCACTGGAAGATAAATTGCCGGCAGAACTATCACCGGCGCAGGTGCGTTGCGCACTAACGGCAGTGAATAAACGAATTTTTGAAACACCAGGTACTTTTGATAAAAATGGTTGGCTGCAAATTGGTTTTTGCGGGCATCAGCCGGAGATAGCGGATGTGTATACTTCTACCGGGAGTCTCTATTTATGTACTACCGGATTCCTGGCGTTAGGTCTGCCTGGTACCCATCCTTTCTGGGCAGCTCCTGCACAGCAATGGACGGCGCAAAAAGCCTGGGGTGGCGGGAAGGTAGCAAAAGATCATGCTATAGATTATTAGTGCAGTATTTCTTTAGCCGTTAAAATACCTGGTTCTGCAATAATTGTTTTTAATACAGCGGGAGAAGATATATAACCAAATATATTTTCTCCCGCTGTTTTGTAAGTAGTATTGCCATATTGGGCTAACTGCTGAAATACACGGCAGGCATCTATATTTTCGCTTAGCACATAATCCGGAGGCAGGTATTTATTGTTGTTGCTAAAGCTGTAGAGTGCTTTGTTTTTTCCTTTGAAATGGGCCAGCATATAATTGCCTAGGCTCCTGGCTTCCTGCAATGCTGCTGTGTCTTTGGTGATATTGTAATAATGCAGTAAAGCCTGGCATAAATATAATTGATCCGCTAATGCGATGCTGCTGGTGAAGGCGCGGTCATGTACATAACTACCATCCGGTTGTTTGAAATCTTTTTTGAGTTTTGCTAAAATATTGCCTGCGGTTATTATATAACTTTTATCATTAGTTGCATTGTACAGGTATAAAAATGCATCTGCGAGTTGTGCATTTTCTTTGCTGTAGCAGGTGCTGTCTATCCGCGGAATGCCTTGCTTATAGCGATTTGCAGACGATAATGCAAAGAAGCCGCCAGCGTGTTCTCCTTCTTTCAGATCTGCATCCTGCGAATTATAATAGAGGTTGTTTTTACTGTGCAGAAAAGTGTTGAGATAGCTGATAATATTTTTTGCATGCGATAAAGCGCTGCTATCTTTCATCTCTTCATAATACTGTGCGTATATCTTTATATATCTAGCCTGGATACTCAATATTTTTTCGAAATGAGGGTGATCCCAGTTGCCGTTTGTAGAATATTGATACACACCGCCCCAGGCCGGATCATTGATGCGGTAAGACCCGTGAATAGTGAGTGGCAGCCATTTCTTTAATTGATTATTAGTTTTATAATGACGTAAAGCGTATTCAATTCCATCGTACTCCAGGAAGTGTTGCTGCATATCATATCCTCCGTCAATCATATCCAGGTATTCAAAGAAGTTATTGCGTACAAAGGCAGCGGTGCGGGCAGACCACTCGCCTGTGATAACCGGATTGCTGGCTATTTGTTTTTGCGGCTCAATATAACGATAACCATTATACGTTTTTTTCAGGAGTACCAGAAAATCCGTAGGCCCGATGAACCCGGCTTCTTTCACCAGTTCTTTGGCATCTTCATGAAAGATAATGGTGGCGGGCCATCCATAATCTTTGTATTTGGCATAGAGGTCGGGCCTTTTATCCTGGTTGGCCTTTATACATATGTAATGATCTACCAGATACCTGGTGACGGTGGAATCTTCATAAGTGGAATCATCCATTACATGACACCAGTGGCACCAGCTGGCGCCAAGATCCAGCAGCACAGGTTTATGCTGTTGTTGGGCCTGATCAAAGGCCTGCTGATTAAAATCCAGCCAGTGAATGGATTGTGCGTTGGTAACGGAAGTACACCAGAGGAAGATGATTGCCGCTATAATATGCCTGTTAAACACGGGTTCGTTTTACAGCATATACGGGGTTGTGTAAATATTGGTTTAGTTATTTTTTGGTGGTTTTATCAGGGAAGATGGGAATAGCATTTTTTCCATCCTGCGTCAGCCATTTTTCATATACGAGCCGTACTGGTTCGTAATCTTTAGCGGCCAGGAACTGTTGCATGCGGTGGTTATTCGTCAGGGTATATCTTACAATTCTGCGGATACCCTGTTCAATATACATTCTTTCCAGTTCTTCGTTCAACAGGCGGTAGATACCTTGTCTGCGGAAGGGTTGTGCTACATATCCATCAGATACGTAGAGGGTATCACCGGTATAATCTTCGATGCGGCTTTCATCAGCTTCTTCCAGGTAAGCGAAGATGAATCCTGCCGGCGTATCATCGGAATACGCCAGCAGGCAAGCACCATCACAGTCTTCCTGCATGGTGATAACATGTTGCATGTAGCTATCAGCAATACTTTCCCAGGCAGCTGTTTTAGGGAAGAACTCATGTTCAGAGACATGGAGCGCTTCCATCATGCTGCTGATGATATTGTAATGTTCACGGATACGTATAGGCGTGATAGTTATCATGGATTAATCTGGTTTAACAGGGCTACCAGTCCAGTCGGTACCGGATTGTAGTTTTTCCCCTTTCATCACTAAAGAGAGTGGTGCCAGATTTACATCGTCACCTATCTCACTATCGTATAAAATGATAGAACGCGCACCGACACTGCTTCTGCGTCCTATTTTGATAGGCCCTACCTTCATTACACGGTCTTCAAACAGATGCGTTTGCGGTCCACTGTCTTCATTCAGGGCGGTATCTGTTCCTATCTCCACCATATCAAATTCTGTAATATCAGCAGTGAACAACCATACCCTGAAACCTGCTTTTACGCCGAGTAAGCGTAACAGTGAAGGCAGCCAGGGGGTACCTTTGAGATATTCCAGCAGGAATGGGATAGAGAGCGCTTCGTAGGTAGACGTAATGGCTTCACTGCGCCATACTTTGGACGTCCACATGGGGCTTTGGAGTGGGCGGTAAACGCCTATCAGCACCCATTTAAGGACTACCGTAAAGAGGAATGCAGGGAGCCCCAGGAAAAAGAGATAATAGAATGGGAACTGCAGTAATATCATCCACCACGGTTTATCTGTTACCAGGTCATGTGCGTAGGCAATGAAAAGGATACTGCAACAGATCACCACTGTTTCCGGGATGAGGATACGTATAAATTCTACGATAGCTCTGGCCAGCCTGCGCTGTGGTGAAGGATTGGTGGTGAGTTCCGGTGGAAAGAAACGACTTTCCTGTCTGCGTGGCAATGCGATAGCCGGAGATCCGAACCAGTCGCGTGCATTGCTGCCCGACAGCTGGTCTTTGGAGGGAGGTGTGGATAACACGCCGATAAGCATGTTTTCCGGCAGCTCGTATCCTTGTGGTATCAGCGCGCTATTACCTACAAAGCTGGTATTGTGTATAATTGTTTTTTCCAGTATTAATTGCTGACCGCGTACATCTGATTCGCCGAGTGTTACCGCATCGGCGATAAAGGCTCCGTCGCCGATTTCCAGTAATGGATGCGTTACGCTGCTGGCAGTAGATACTTCTGTATTACGACCTATTTTTGCTCCCAGTGCACGGAACAAAGAAGAAATATATACCGTTGCAAAAATGGGGTGTATTACTATCAGTGATAATGACATGAGCTGATCGGCAAACCATTTACGTGCATAAAAAGCGCTGTAAATAGGATAGGTGCCGGGTTTGATGCCCCATTGCAACAGGCGTGTCAGTACCACTGTTTGCAGGGTAAACAAAATAATATAGCTCAATGCCAGTGCAGGTGTGATCACCATGTAATTGAAGTTATAATCCGGCGCAGCATTATCCATCTGGTTGAGGGTAACGATGGTGGGTAATAACGGCAGCAATACAGTGAATGGAAATACCAGCAGGAATAAAGAAAATATAACACTGTATTTTCTGCGGGTAGCCGCTGAAACCGGTAATGGCTGCGGTAATTCGCTGATGGCTTTTTTAACTTTTAATTCTGCCGGACTTCCCTGCCATACTTCGCCGGAAGCGATAGTACTATCAGGAGGCAGGTAGCTGAGATCCTGTAATTCGCTCCAGGCTTCCATTACGGTATTACCTCCAATGATAGCACTGCTGCCTACGTAAGCATGATCACCCAGGTGAACAGTACGTAATTTCAATAATCCATCTTCTACAAAAGCATTATTGATAACTGCCTGGGAGCTGATACTCACATCGCTGCCGATTGTCAGGAGGTCTTCCGCACCGATGGTTATCGCACCCAGTTGTGCATCTGCAGCAATTTTTACACCCAGCAAACGGAGGTAAGCAGGATATAACGGGGTACCATTCAGGAACATCGAAGGCATGAGGCGTTGGATGGTTTTTACCAGCCACCACCGGAAATAGTAGGTGCCCCACAGTGGATAATCGCCGGCTTTCATCTTACCTATCACCAGCCATTTGGTGCTGATGATTAAGATAGAAAACAGGGGAGGTAACAGGCAGAACATGCCCAATGCTGTAAGGATAGCATATCCCAGGCTGCTGGTAGCTTGTTCTACATAATAATAGCCGAGGTAAGGCAGGTAAATCTGCATGGCAAATAATCCGAAGATCACCAGCAGGGCAATGGTTTGTGCGATCCAGCAGGAAAGGTGTCGCCACCAGGGTATTTTATTAAAAACACGTCCTTTTTGTTTGCCGGCTTGCTTTTCCGCTGCCCATACATTTACCAGTTCCTGTAACGGACGGTGTATATAAATATCTTTCAGAGATGCCTGTGGTACATTGGCTTCGCGACGAAGGCGCGATACAAAGGCTGCTGCCAGCAAGGAGTGGCCACCAAGATCTGTAAAGAAATCCTGCTGCAGATCGATAGTGCGGTCAGGAAATACTTTTGCAAGAATGGTCGTTATTCTATCCTGCAGCGGTGCATTGGGGTCTATTGCCTCATGCGTAGTTATCTGTGTAAAGGCAGCAGGTACAGGCAATGCTTTACGGTTCATTTTACCGCTGGGCAGGCGGGGCATATCATCCAATTCTACAATGATGCCTGGCACCATGTAGGGAGGTAATACCTTTGCCAGCCTGCTTCTGATAGAAGATTCATCAAAAGGCTGGTCATCTTCCCGAACAATATATCCTACCAGTTGATCCTGGTCATTACTATCTTTCTTTACAGCTACAGCGGCGGCGGCTACTCCGTCGATCGCGTGAAGCTGGTTTTCTATTTCTCCTAACTCAATACGGTAACCGCGCAGCTTTATCTGATCGTCCAGGCGGCCCTGAAAGTCGATACTGCCATCTGGTAATATAATAGCGGCATCGCCGGTACGGTACAGGCGATCGCCTGGTAACGCGCTCATGGAGGCCGGTTTGTCTACAAATTTTTCGTGGGTCAGTTCTGGTCTGTCGATATAACCTGCGCCTACGCCGGGACCGGAAATAACAAGTTCACCCCGTTCACCTACCGGGAGAATATCCAGTTTTTCATCCACTACCGCCATGTTATAGTTGGGCAGGGGCTGACCGATAGTGATATAATCGCCGGGTTTCAGTGCGGCAAAGGTGGCGCTGACAGTTGTTTCCGTAGGTCCGTAACTGTTATAGAACAGGCGGGGAGGTGCAGCCCATCTGGCCAGTACCTGTGGAGTACAGGCTTCTCCGCCGGCATTGATCAGGCGGAGCGATGGAATGTTATCTTCCATAATAGCCAGCAAACTGGGCACTGCGTGCAGTACCGTGATTTTTTCACGGCGCAATACATCGCCCAGCTCATCGATTGCTTTGGCCGTAGTGGCATCGGCCACCCAGAGGGTTGCGCCTACAAAGTAACTGAGCCAGGTTTCTTCGCACCACATGTCAAAGGATACAGAGAAGCCCTGGTATACCTTATCGCTGGTGCGTATATTTAAAACAGTTTGTTCTGCTCTTACAAGATGGCATATCTGCCGGTGGCTGATCGGAATACCTTTGGGTTTCCCTGTGCTACCGGAAGTGTAGAGTACATAAGCCATGTTATCTGGCTGCGGACCAGCAGTGAGGATAATTTTTTCTGTTATGTCCGGTAATGTTGGTACAGATAAAATAGCAGCATCCAGTTGCAGCGGTAATTCGCTGAAGCAGGCCGCGGCTTTTACTTCTGTGAGTACACCCTCCACACGTTCTGCCGGCATTTCCCGATCCAATGGAACATAAGCTGCACCGGCCTTTACAATGCCTAAGATAGCGGCATGTAACTCCAGCCCCCGGGGCCACCATACGCCTACTACACTGCCAGGGCCTATTCCCTTTGATTGAAGTAGTGCTGCTACAGCATCACTCCAATGATCGAGCTGTGTATAGGTGAGAGATTGGTGTTGAAATATCAGTGCCGTATGATGCGCATGAGCCTGAACAGCATGAGAAAAAATATCCGCCAGGGTTTCATTGTGAAGCAAATCCGGCTGCTGGGGGCCTTTAACTATACTATAAACGTTCATAAGTTTGCTACCCGTAGGTTTCATTGGTGTTTGGTAGCTGCAAAGTTAAAATTAAGAATCAAAGAACCCGCTTATAATACCCTTAAAAATAATAGATTGTTTGGTAAAATATGCGTATACTCTGTGAATATGCTATCTCCCCGGTAACCAATAAATGTATAATTTGCTCTCAGCAACTATTCATGAGGGAGAACACATTTACCACGGATGAAATGACGCATTGTCTGCACATGATTGCAGCGGCCGGATGCGAGCAGTCCTACCGGCGCTTGTTTCGTTGGTTTTACAAACCACTTCAACAATTTGCTTTTGCGATTGTGAAGTCCAGGGAATCTGCAGAAGAAATTGCAGCAGATGTGCTGGTAAATGTATGGCGTAACAGACAGCAGCTCCCGGAAATCAGTCATCTGAAAATTTATCTTTATACAGCCGCAAAAAATATTTCTCTTAATTATCTCCGCAAACAGAACCGGTATGCGGTTATTTCCCTGGATAATATGGAAATGGTACTGGCACCATTACACAACACTCCTGAACAATTATTTATTACCGCTGAGTTATTGAACCGGCTGGAACTGGCTATTGCCAAGTTACCACCACGTTGTAAACTTATTTTTAAGCTGGTACGGGAAGATGGGCTGAAATATAAAGAGGTAGCGGCTATCCTGGATATTTCTGTAAATACCATTGACGCACAAATGGCCATAGCGTTTAAGAAGATCAGTCAGGCGGTGAACCTGGATATGAGCCGCAAGCAGGTAGTGAAGCAGTAAGATTAAATCTTTTGCTTTTTTGTAAGTTGCTTTTTTGGAGGAATGCGCTTCTTTCGACCAGTTGCTTTGTAATGAGCAATTACCTTGCTGATCATTACTTTGTCTTTTTCAGTTAAAGGAATAGGATCTACCACAAAGTCTATCCCTTTTGGCTCTTTAATGTATCCCATTTTCTATTGTTTAAAATATTTGTTAATAAGTATAGCAGCGGCATCCGGAAAGATAATCATTTTATGATTTCCAATATGTTTAGCTCCCAATGCGGATTCATAATGTGCCATCAGTCTGGTTTTGGATGTAAATGAAACAAAACCTTCGTACCCGTGTTCGAAGGATTTCTTACAGGTAAATGCAAATAAGTTCCCGGGAACACCTTCATAGAGTTTGGGTTTGCCCATATTAAAGGGAGCACTTTCAATTAAATGAAGGTAAAAATGATCTTTTAAGTCACTTATGCTAATAAGACCCTGAATAATATGTGGGTTCCCTTCTATTGTCAGCTTATAAACCTGTCTGTCTTTAATTTTAGACTCGACCTTCCAGTTGAAATTCCAGTGATTATTCTTATTTATGTTTTTAAGATCTTGTTGTGATACTGCTAAAGTTTCAGTTTCAAAACTGTCTCCTGATATGGTATTTACAATGCTATTGGTTAGCTTATCAACCTGAATACCAATATGATATTTGGACTGTATGGGCATTTACAAATTTACAAAAAAAGGATGAGATGGTATATGTAATTGAAAGGAAAATCAAACCTTATTTTACTGAATCCTCTTTCAAAAAAAATATTTTCCTTCCTTTAGTAGATTATCTCCATTCCCGTGTCTATATACCCGGAGGAATCCTCATCTCATCACATGGAACAAGAAAGGATCTGGTATTTAATGAGCAGAAAAATGGCCCGGGAGGCCACGGATGCTGAATTAATGGAATTGGAGCGGCTGTTACGTGAGCAGCCGGAAGCACAGTACACGATGGAACTGATGACGGCTATATGGAAAAATGAGCGGGAGGAAGAAGAGGCCGGTGTATTTGACCGTTATTGGCCACAGCTCCAGGAAGAAGAGGCTGATGTACTGAAACAGTCTGCCATAGTGCCTTTGCGAAGCAAAAGGAAATTGTGGATGGCAGCGGTCATCACAGGGATTTGTGTATTGGCAGCAACAGCATGGCTGATGCGGCCTTATGTTGGCAGGTTCTCTCAACCGGTGGCAGAAAATGAAGTGACTACCAGGGAAGGATCGCGCAGCAAAATAAAATTACCGGATGGTACACAGGTGTGGTTAAACGGTGGTAGTAAGCTGACTTACAATGATGACATGAAACATGCCGGTACCAGGGAAGTATACCTGAGCGGGGAAGCCTGCTTTGATGTGGCCAAAGATGCGGAAAAACCATTTATCATCCATGCCGGGAAAATGCAGGTAAATGTGTTGGGTACAGTGCTGAATGTAAGGGCCTACAATGATGATAGCAAGACAGAAGCCACGCTGGTAAGCGGAAGGATAGAAGTGTTGATGAAAGATGTACCCGGACAGAAAATTCATTTACAACCAGGAGAAAAACTGATTTTATATAATAACAGTCAACAAAAAATAACACCAAAACAGCCTGCAATACGCTATAGTGTTGCCAATGCCAGCACGCTGCCGAATGATTCCATGTTATTGGCAGAAACATCGTGGGTAGAAAATAAACTGGTATTTAACAATGAAAAAATGCCGGATATCCTGAAAAAAATGGAACACTGGTACAATGTATCTTTTGAGGTGAACAATGAACAGATAAATGCCGTCCATTTTAGCGGTGCGTTCCAGGACGAAACCGTAACGGAGGCCCTCACCGCTATGCAACAGATCCTTCATTTTCAGTTTACAGTAAAAGGGAACAAGATTATTATCAACTAAAAGCCACCATATGATTACTTAATGCCGGTAATAAAAAACGGGAAATGCTTGAACATTCCCCGTTGAATCTGTCAACCAAAGGAGGCTGATGTACTAGATCAGCCTGGACCCTTATTGTTTAACTTTTCATTTGTGAAATTATGCAAAAAAACTTACGATTTCATCAGGGGAACCTATGCCTGGTACCCCGACCGCAAATCATTCGCTTCATGAAGATCTTCTTTCTACTAATTTTTCTGGCTTGCATGAGGGTCTCGGCAAGTGTGTATTCACAGGATGTGAAAGTGACACTGGACATACAAAATAAGTCCCTGAGCAAAGCACTCAATGAGCTGGGGAAGAAAAGTAATCTACACTTCCTGTTCAGCGAGGAAACGTTGCCTGCCGGCAAGCTGATAAGCCTTTCTGTAAAGGAAACATCAGTGATGGATGTGTTGCAGCTGATGCTGGCAAATACTTCCTTATCTGCAAAAAAAATGAACGATAAGCTGGTAGTGATTGTGCCGATGGGAACTGATATCCAGGACAAGCGGATAAAAGGTAAAGTTAGCAGTGCCAAAGGGGAAGCATTGATAGGGGTAACTGTTAAAGTAGAAGGTACCAACATTGGTGCTGTAACCGATGGTAGTGGCGCGTATGAGCTGAATGCTCCGGGCGTGGCTAAACTGGTGTTTACTTATGTAGGTTTTCTGTCGAAAACAGTGGCTATCAATAACCGCGACCGGGTGGACATTTCATTGGAAGAAGATACCCGCGGCCTGAATGAGGTGGTGGTTGTAGGTTATGGTACACAGAAGAAAGTGAATTTAACCGGCGCTATTTCTTCTATCAGCGCTAAAGATATTGAAAACGTTCCGGTATCTAATATCTCTAATGCCCTGGCAGGCAGGCTTTCCGGCCTGTTTGCGAATACGCCCAGTGGTATTCCCGGTGTAAGTTCACCCATTACTATTCGTGGTAAAGGTACATTGAATGGTAATGGTGCTTTATATGTGATAGATGGTGTGGTGAGAGGTAAAGAGGATTTTGATGTACTCACCCCTAATGAAATAGAAAGTGTTTCTGTATTGAAGGACGCTGCTTCTGCCGCTGTTTATGGTGCGCGTGCAGCCAATGGTGTTTTGTTGGTGACTACCAGGCGTGGAGAGCTGGACCAGGCGCCCCGCTTTAGTTACAGCGGTAATGTGGGTTCGCTGCGCCCCACCAGTATCCCTTCGCGGTTGAACTCTTATCAACATGCCATTTACCAGAATGATATGTTGTATAACCAGTTTCCGGGTATTAGTCCGAATGATGTGCGTTTGTACTCACCTGATGAACTGGAATATTATAAAGCCGGTAAAGTAAATACCGACTGGTATAAGCTGGTGGCCAAAGACCCGTTATCCACACAACATACGCTGAGTGTGAACGGTGGTGGTAAGAGTGTACGTTATTTTATGTCGCTGGGTTATTATAATGAAAGCGGTGTATTTAGTAACATGGATTACAAACGTTATAACCTGCGTAGTAATGTAGAAGCTAATGTTACAAAGAACTTCACTGTTTCTTTGAATATTGATGGTAACTTCCAGAATAGTACCCGCCCGTATTGGCCATGGGATGGTGATAACGCAGAAATGAAAGATTTCTACCGGGGTATACTGAATCAACCGCCTATGTCGCCTGCTTATGTAAATGGTTTGCCTGATGGTAGTATTTATCACTGGCATGCAGCAGAGGTGATCAAAAATGGTGGGTATCTCCGTAAAAATTATAATACTTTCAACGGACAGCTGGCATTGAATTACAAGTTGCCGGTAGATGGTTTAAGCGCTGTTTTATCTTATAATTATAATAAGAAATTCAACTTTACCAAAACACAGTACAAGAGTTATACCCTGTATCAGCACAATACCTTTGGCGGACATGGACACCTTATTGGTGATAGCATTATTGGCTCCACCACGGCTGCACAGCTGCCTTACAACTCCTTGCAGGAAAACTATAATCAACCGGTCATGTACCTGTTGAACGGGGGCTTCAAGTATAACAAAGCGTTTGGTAAACATACCGTAGGTGCGTTACTGTTATATGAGCAGTCAGAATCTTATAGTGATCAGTTTATGGCCAAAGGAGAAAATCCATTGAGCCCGTCTATCGATCAGCTTTTCGTTACAGATCCTGACCATAAGTATCAGACAGTAAATGGCTCCGGCACACAAACTGCGCGTATTTCTTACGTAGGACGTGTTAATTATGTTTATGCAGATAAATACCTGTTTGAGGCTAACTTCCGCTCTGATGCCTCTACACAGTTTGGCCCGCAGGGCCGCTGGGGCTTCTTCCCATCGGTGTCGGCCGGATGGCGTATTTCCGAAGAACCATTTATGAAAGGTGTTGTAAGAGGATTAGATAACCTGAAGCTGCGCGCATCTTATGGTATTACCGGTAATGATTATTATGATGATCCGAATATACCACCTTATCAGTGGCAGTCTAAATATGTAGTAGCACCTGGTGCGGTTTTCAATGGTGCAACGATGGGATTAACCAATGGCGTATATCCTAATCCGGCCTTAACCTGGGAAAAGGCTGCTACAACTGATATAGGTGTGGACGCATCTTTCTGGAATGGTTTATTGAGTGTGGAAGCAGATTATTTCCGTAAACACACCTATGATATCCTCTGGACCCGTAATCTCACGGTGCCAGGCACTTTTGGCGCAACGTTGCCCAGTGAAAATTATGCAGTAGTGGATAATCATGGTATAGAATTATCTCTTCGTCATGATAACCAGATAGGACAAGTAAAATACTATGTAGGCGGCAATTTCAGCTTTGCGCGCAACAAGGTTATTAACATGGCAGAACCAGCCAATGCGATGGATTATCAGAAGAGGATAGGCCGCCCTATTGACTTCGTTACGGGCTATATAGCTACCGGCATCGCAAGGTCTGATAAGGATCTGCAGAACTTACCTGATTACAATGCACCCGGACAAAAATTTGAAGTGGGCGATATTATCTTTAAAGATATCAGTGGCCCGAATGGCAAGCCAGACGGCATTGTTAACGACTATGACAAAGTAGTACTCTCTAATAAAAGTATTCATCCGGAAATAATTTATGGTATCAATGGTGGTGTTTCGTGGAAAGGATTTGATATCAACTTCCTGTTCCAGGGTGTTGCTAACAGAGAAGTGATGTTCCCGAACCGCGACCAGTGGCGCGAACAGGCAGTACTGAGTTTCTGGGCAGATCATTACACACCGGAAAATGTAAATGCGGCTTATCCAAAAATTGGAGGTAAGAATGGCACAGAAGGTCCTGCTTCTTCCTTCTGGTTAAGGAATGGTGCTTACTTCCGCCTGAAGTTCCTGGAGCTGGGTTATACCTTGCCTAAGGCGCTGTTGCAAAAGGCTAAAATCAACAATGTTCGTTTTTATGTGTCTGGCAGTAACCTGTTTACAATAGCTGCTATCAAGCTGTATGATCCTGAGTTTGAAACGAGCTATGGCGCCTTCCAGTATCCCATTATGCGTTCTGTGAACGTGGGCGTAAATATTGGATTTTAAAGTTATCACGCATTGAAAAGATTAATCATGAAAAAGAAAAATATAATCGTCATAGGATGCGCTATGCTGGCTGCTTTCACAGGTTGCAACCGCATTCTTGATAAAACCGATCTGGGTAGTGTGAATGAAGCGCTCACCTGGACGGACCCTGCGAGTGCCACTGCTTACGTAAATAATCTGTACACCAGTTTACCCAACTGGAGTACAGCAGAATCAGGATATGCAGATGAATCTGATGGACGCGGCCCTGTGAATAACGGTGCCTGGAGTCCTGATAATAATCCGCTATGGTATTGGCCATATGATGCTATCAGAAATGTGAATGTATTTTTTAAGCAGATTCCTACTGCTACGCTGGCTGCAGATCTGAAGCAACGATTAAGCGGGGAATCACATTTTATCCGCGCGTATCTGTACTTTGCTATGGTGAAACGCTTTGGTGGCGTGCCTGTTATTGAACAGCCCCAATCTATTACGGATAATATTTTTGTGAAGCGTAACAAGACTTCTGAAACGTACAGCTTTGTATTGAAGGAGCTGGATGCTGCTATTGCGCAATTACCATCTGTGCAAAGTGATAAAGGACGTGTTACCAAAGGCGCGGCCATGGCCTTTAAGGGCAGGGTATTATTGTTTTGGGCAAGTCCACAGTTTAATCCTTCCAATGATGTTCAACGCTGGCAGGCGGCATATGATGCCAACCTGGCCGCCAGGCAGGAACTGGAAAATAATGGTGCCGGTTTATATGCCGACTTCTCCAATCTTTTCCTGGATGAAATGAATAAGGAAGTGGTATTCGCCATCCGTTTTCTGAATCCCGGCAGAACACAAAGCCGTGATGCTGAAGTGAGACCGATTTCTGTGTCTGTGAACCACACAGGTGGCAATCATCCTACCGAAGAACTCGTAGAGGCGTTTCCGTTAGATAATGGCGCCGACTGGCAGCCCACTGCTAATACCGACGATCAGTGGCTGCACAGGGATGCGCGTTTTTATGCCACGATTGTTTACAACGGCGCTTCTTATTTTAGCCGTACACAGTGGACGTATGAAAATGCTGGTATTGATGCATATGGCGCTCCCAATGGAACACATACCGGTTATTATAATCGTAAGGCTATTAACCAGGTGCTCACTGCTGCTGAGGCTAACAGCTCTGGTACAGATTATATAGATATTCGTTTTGCGGAAGTATTGATGAATGAAGCAGAAACAGCTAATGAACTGGGCAATACTGCGGTAGCTTATGATGTGTTGAAGCTGATCCGTGATCGTGCCAAGATTCAGCCGGGCGCCAACGGTTTATATGGCCTACCAGCCGGGATGTCTGTAGCCGCCATGCGTACGCGTTTGCAGAAAGAACGGTTTGTAGAATTTGCTTTTGAACAGAAACGTTACTGGGATCTGCGTCGCTGGAAACTGACGGGTACGGTGTTGAATGGTGTTCGTCGCCATGGTTTGGTAGGTACCAAAATATCAGATAATCCTTTGAAATTCAGCTACAATAAAGTAGACCTGGATTTGCAGGGGGACATGGTGTTTAAAGACTACATGTATTTTGCGCCTATCAGCAGAAGTGAATTACAGAATAATCAAAATATGCAGCAGAATACAGGCTGGGAGAACGGTACGTTTGATCCGTTGCAATAGGTTGTTTTAGTATAAAACATTTTTTATTACCACCCTTCTTTTGTCAGGAAGGGTGGTAGTTTTCTGTTATTAAACTTCTTCCGAAAATGTTAAGGAAATTATTATTATCAACATTACTATCGGGCAGTATATATCATTGTATCGGGCAATCAAATGATTTACTGCAGCCTGCCACCGCCAGTGAAACAGCTGCTTTTAATCAACAATACAAGGGACAGCCATTTCTCCTGTTTCCGGAAACGAGGGAACATCCTATCCGCTTGCTGGATAGCTTGCCGGTGGCCTGGTTACATGCACATCCTGAACAGCTGCCGGTGCTGAAGGCTACTGCGCAACCAGGTGAGTTTTTTGTTTTCCAGGTGGGCGTGTATGCGCACAAAACTTCACTGGAACAGGTAGCTGTGCGATTCAGTAAGATGGAAGGTCATCCCGTCATTGCGCCAGATAGTTTTCAGTGTTTTAATACCAGTGGAACCGGATATAACGGTAAGGGCTACACGACTATTGTAAACGTGCCCACCGGCCGCATTCAGCCATTATGGATAGGTGTACAACTGCCTGTTAACGCCACCGGTAGCTACCGTACACCGGTAACTATTACGGCAAAGGGGAAAGCACCACAGGTGATGATGCTGGAGTTAACAATAGATGGTGCTGTATTGAAAGATGGTGGTGTAGACGATGCCTGGAGGCTGGCAAGACTAAAATGGCTGAATAGTAAAGTGGGTGCAGATAACCGTGTTACTAACGGTTACGCACCTGTGAAAAATGAAAACGGCACCCTATACATCACAGGACGTTCCGTACAATTAAATAACCATGGATTACCTGCTGCCATTAATACCTATTTCGCCGGCGCTAACGATGTTATTACCACTACTCCCAGTGCTTTGCTGGCAGGCGATATGAAACTGGTTATCACTACCGCTGATGGTAATGACATTGCCTTGCAGCCAGGTTCGTTGCGCATGTTGGCAGCAACGCCCGCAGGTACGCAATGGGAGGTATCCTGCAGTGGAAAAGGTATTACGGTACTTTGTAAAGGCAGCCTGGAAGCCGACGGATGGGGTAATTATTCCATGGAAGTAACAACTAATAAGAATATAACGATAAAGGATATACGCCTGGAAGTACCACTGAAAAAGGAGCGTGCTGCCTATGCTATGGGACTCAATCATGAAGGCGGCTACCGCCCGGATACAATTGACTGGAAATGGGATACTGCCACCCGTCAGCAAGATGCACTGTGGATTGGAGATGTGAATGGTGGTGTGCGTATAAAGCTGAAAGCAGAAAATTATAAGCGGCCACTGGTAAATATTTATTATCCTTTTGGCCCTTTGCAAAGCCCGCCATCCTGGTGGAATAACGGGGCCGGGGGAGTTACCGTGTGGGAAAAGACCGGAACCGTATTATTTACCGCCTACAGTGGCGCAAGAACATTGCAGGCCGGACATCCATTGTTTTTTGATTTTGAAATGCTGATTACACCTGTAAAACAATACAGTAAAAAGGTGCAGTATGGTGATCGTTATTATCATTCGGATTCAGATGTAAGCGCAGACTATTTACCCGCTGCTAAAGCCGTTGGTGCGAATATCATCAACATACATCATAAAAAAGATATTTACCCATACATCAATTATCCTTATCTGGCCGAAAGTGTACCGGATCTGCAAAGTTTTATCACTAAAGCACATGCACAGGGCGAAAGGGTAAAACCTTATTACACTACACGTGAGCTGACCGTTAATTTACCTGAATTCTGGGCCTTCCGCAGCTTAGGTGGTTCCATCATTTTTCCTGGTCCGGGTAAAGCAGCACGTACTGTTATTCATCAAAACGGTCCGCCTGCGTGGTTGATCAATAATGTAAAGGAAAATTTTATACCTGCATGGGTAGCCACTTTCACCAAAGGGAAATATAAAGGTCATGAAGATTATTCCGTGATTACCACACCGGATTCCCGTTTGAATAATTTTTACCTGGCGGGATTAGACTGGATGGTAAAAAAGCTGGAGATAGATGGTGTATATATAGATGATTGTGCGATGGACCGGCTAACGTTAAAGCGTGCACGAAAAATACTGGATGATAACCGTCCTGCTGCGCGTATTGACCTCCATAGCTGGAATCATTTTGACAGCAGGGCCGGATGGGCTTCCTGCCTGAACGTTTACATGGATCTGTTGCCTTATATCGACCAGGTGTGGATAGGTGAAGGGCGCAATTACAATCGTGCACCGGATCATTGGTTGATAGAAGTATCGGGTATTCCTTTTGGTTTGCCTTCACAGATGCTGGAGGGTGGTGGTAATCCGTGGCGTGGAATGATTTATGGCATTACCAATCGTGCCGGCTGGACCAGGGATCAGTCGCAATGGCACCTGTGGCAGTTCTTTGATCAGTACGATCTGTTGCATAAACAAATGATCGGTTACTGGGATCCGCAATCACCGGCAACTACAGATAATGACCAGGTAAAAGTAACGGTATATAAAGGGAATCAACAGGCAGTGATTGCCATTGCCAACTGGAGCGGAACAGCTGCCACCTGCAGGTTGCTGCTGGATCCAGAAAAACTTGGCTTTAATCCGGCTACAGCTACTATTAGCATGCCTGCTATACCCGCATTCCAGGAAGAAGGTCATCCTGCTTCTTTACAGCAACTGGAGGTACCGGGTGGAAAAGGAATGCTGATTGTAGTAGATAAAAAATAAAAAATTGTATGAAGAAAAGTGGATTAGTATTTATACTGCTATGCTGTTTCGGCATAATTCGCCCGGCAGGGAAGATTATTTTCTATTTCTTGGTAATGAACTGAATAAAACAGGCGAACGATATATAGAAACCGATGCCATTAATCATCGGTTTAAGCGACCCGCTAATGAAGCCAACGATTTTTATAAACAATTATCTAGATGGGAATATCAGTGGTGTAATCAGCAGGATGATTTTCCTGTTGTAGCTAACGGAGATGCGTATATGATAGCTAAACAATTGTATGAAAAGTGGTGGCCGGTGGCACATTCTTACTGGAGCCTATCAAGATAAAAAAAATATTTGATCTCTCTTTTAATATGTAAACGAATGGTAATTAATTAATTACCATTCGTTTTTTAGTTTCAGGCTACATGAAAATTAAAACATATTTATGTTCTGTGCGAAATGGTGAAATAATTTTTTATTTTTAGTTACCTATAATAAAATGCCAATGGAATTAGCCCATGTGTATATTGTAGTGTTTTTGCGACCAAAATCTGAATCTGAATCTAAATAATATTATTACAACCAAAATCTGATCATCAACCAGATATAATTCTTATTAGTTTAACCAAAATCTACATCTAACATGAGGAAACTTGTACTCGTGGTAGTCAGCATGCTATTGATAGCATCCTCCTTGCTGGCCCAAAGTTCTCGCACCGTTTCAGGAAAGGTGATCGACGAAGCAGGCAATGCGATGCCTGGTGTTTCTGTTAGTTTGCCAGGTGGTAAAACAGGAACCGTTACTAATAATAAAGGCGAATTTTCCTTATCTGTACCCGATGAAGCTAAAACATTGAAAGTCTCTTTTGTAGGCTATGAAGCGAAAACATTAGTGATAAAAGGTAGCAGTGTAGGGACTGTTGCACTTACAACTGATAGCAAAGCTATTTCAGAAGTAGTGGTAGTTGGTTATGGTACACAACGTAAAAAAGATGTTACTGGAAGCATTTCTTCCGTAAAAGGTGGCTCAGTAGCAGAGTTGCCGGTACAAAGCTTTGAAGCCGGTCTTGGTGGCCGCGCTGCAGGCGTACAGATCACCGTTCCCAATGGTATAGTAAATAACCCGCCTGTATTCCGTATCAGAGGTTCCAATTCAATTTCTATGAGTGCGTATCCGCTGATTGTTATTGACGGGGTACCTACTTTCTCTGGTGATGTAGGTACTTCCAGTGCACCATTGAACCCACTGTCCAGCATCAATCCGTCTGATATAGAATCTATTGATATTGCTAAAGATGCTGCTGCTACTGCTATTTATGGCAGCCGTGCTGCCAATGGTGTTGTGTTTGTGACTACTAAAAAAGGTAAAGCTGGTCGTCCAAAAGTATCTTACGACGGATGGGTAGGTTTTACAAAACCTACACGTTTGCCTGCTGTATTGAATACAGCGCAGTACCTGGAAGTAAAAAATGAAGCACTCACCAATGCGGGTAGCACTGACCGTTATGTTGAAAACAAAGATGCTAACGGTAACACAATTGATACAAAATGGATGGATGTTGTTTATCGTTCCAGGACTGTTTCGCAGAGCCACAACGTAAATGTTTCAGGTGGTACAGAAAATAGCAGCTATTATTTTTCAGCCGGTTATACCAAGCAGGAAGGCATTTTGAAGAGAAATGATTTTGCCCGTAAGAACCTCCTTTTTAATATTGACCAGCGACTTGGAAAAGTGGCCAGTATCGGTGCTAAAGTATCTTATTCCAATGAGCAGAGCCTGATCTCCGGCTCATCGGGTTCACTGGAAGGGGAAGCGTTTAACTCCGGCGGTTTGGCCAGACTGGCATTTCTGACTACTCCATTGGTAGCACCATATAACAATGACGGTACTTATAATGTTAGTGGTTCCGGTTTGGATGGAGGAAAAAACACCTTGCCGGTTGGTATCTATAATCCTAAAATATTGCTGGATCTGGATCACTCTAATACAGAGGCCAATCACGTGCAGGGAAATGTTTACCTGCAGGTAAAACCTTTTGAGTGGATGACCCTGAAAACACAGTATGGAGCAGATTTCATACTGATGAATAATGATCTTTACCAGAATAATATACAGGGTGATGCAAGATCCTCTTCCGGTGATGCATCCAGTATTTATACACAGTATAAAAGATGGGTTTGGACCAATACAGCGCAACTGGATCGCACTTTCGGCAAGCATGCTTTGAGTTTATTGGTTGGTAGCGAGCAACAGCGTGATGCGCGTGAACGCTATGGCCTGGAACGTCAGAAGCAAATGGATAATTATTTCAACAATACTGAAGGTGGTTGGTTGACAGATCTCTCCAGGAGTTTATATCGCAGGGAAAACTATTTGTTATCAGCTTTCACCCGTTTGAATTATAATTATAAAGAGAAATATTATTTAAGTGCCAATGTTAGACAGGATCAGTATTCTGCTTTTGGTCCCAATCATAAAAAAGGTGTTTTTTATGGTTTTTCTGCCGGATGGGAAATCACGAAAGAAGCCTTCTGGGCTAACAGTGGATTGGATCATGTATTCAGCAGTTTCAAGATCAGGGCAAGCCATGGTAAAGTGGGTAACTCTGCAGGGCTGGGCGATTATGATGCATTGTCTTTATACAAACCTATTCCTTATGGTGGTAGTTCTTCCCTTTATTTCAATCAGGCCGGTAACCCTGACCTTAGTTGGGAAACCAGTAAGAAAACAGATGTCGGCTTTTCCTTTGGGTTGTTGAATAACCGCATTAGTGGTGAGGTATCTTATTACAATACGGATATTAATGGCCTGATCCTGTTTGTACCGCAAATGCCATCTGCCGGTATACCTACTATTATTACTACGACTACCACAGCTACTATTCCTTCCAACGTAGGCCGTATGTTTAACAAGGGTGTGGAATTCAGTATAAATGCAGGTGTTATAGCCAAAAAAGATTTTACCTGGAATGCATCTTTCAATATAGCGTATAACAAAAATGAAATAACTGCGCTGGCCGGTGACCTGACTTCCATACCTTTTGTTACCAGTAGCCTGGAACAAACCAGTATTAACAAGGTAGGGTATTCTTCCAGTATGCTTTACGTGGTTCGCACCGCTGGTGTTGATCCTGCTACCGGCAGAAGAATATTTATTAATGGCAACGGAGATGAAGTATACTTCAGTTTTTCTGATGCTGTTAAATATAAATATGCGGATGGCAAACCAGCTAATGCAGTGGGTGTAAAAGATGCGATTGCCTATAAAAACACCAATCCAAAATTCCTGGGTGGCCTGGAGAATACATTCCGCTACAAAGCTTTTGAGCTGAATGTATTACTCACTTATCAAACAGGATTTTATGTGTATTATGGTAGTAATGCAGGTTTAAGAGATCAGCGTTACTGGAATAACAGTACCGATGTGTTACACAGATGGCAGAAAGCGGGCGATCAGACTGATATGCCACGTTTGGTATATGGTGATAATATCTCCAACGGTTCTTCTTTTGCACTGGCATCTAATGTGTTTAAAGGTGATTTCGTGAAATTGAGTTCAGTAGGATTGACATACAGACTTCCTGAAAAGCTGGCCCAAGCCATACATATGAGCGGCGCCAAGGTATATGTAAGAGGACAAAATCTCGCATTGATCACGAAGTATCCTGGTCCTGATCCGGAAGTTTCTTCCAATGGTAATAACGCATCCGGCCAGGGTGTGGATCGTAACACACTTGGAAACGGACGAACCATGACGGTAGGTCTTAATGTTAATTTCTAAACTGATTGAAGATGAAAAAATATAGCATATATATACTTGTCATAGCGATTACAGGGTTAGGTGCCTGCCAGAAGGATAAACTGAATCCGGTTCCATCCACTGATATACCTGATTTTAAAGCATTTGAAACAAAAGAACGTATCACCAGCCAGGTGAATGGTTTATACTCTGTGCTGAAGAACGGAAAGTTCCTGGGAGGCAAATTTGCGATTGCCAATGAAGTAAGGGGAGAGGATTTTGTAAATGAAAAACAAAATAACGTAACCCTGCAGGCATCCTGGAAAATGGTTACCACCGGGGAGGCGCAGGAAGTAAAAGAGTTGTGGTCACAGGGTTATATGGCCATCAATAACGCCAATGTATTTATGGCCGGTATGGCCGCAGCAGGCAATAAAATTGTTGGGGATTCAATAGGTAAAATATACACAGGGGAAGCAAAGTTTGTTCGCGGTGTGAGCTACTTTTCGCTGCTGCAACTTTTTGCCCGCCCGCATTGGGATGGAGCAGGCAGTAAGCCCGGTTTAATTCTTCGTTTTGATGGTAATACCAAGCTGGGTAATTATGCCCAGGCACGCAGTACGGTAAATGAAGTATATGCGCAGATCATCAAAGATCTGGATTCTGCTGAAGCGCTGTTGCCTAAGGTAAATCCTGGTACGCTGACAGCCATTGCACGTGCAAATGCCTACAGCGCCATCGCCTATAAAACACGTGTATATTTGTACATGGAGCAATATGATAAAGTAATATCGGAGGCAGCAAAACTGGTGTCTGTAAATGCGCCATTTGTTTCACCTGCAGGACATGCTTTAGAAGCGGATATACAAAAGGTTTTCACGGCACCTTATTTCACAAAAGAGTCGTTGTTCTCTCTGCCATTTACCATTTCGCCCGGAGATTTTCCTGGCACGCAAACGCAGTTGGGCTTTTATTTTACCCCAGCTGCCAATCCATATTCGGGTAACGGCGAATATTCCCTGCATCCTAATGGTGTGATAGCTGATTCAAGCTGGAAACCAGCTACAGATGCACGCAGGAAATTTATTTTTAAATCCGGTACAAAAAATTATTGGACTAAATTCCCTACTCCAAGTCCTTTTACAGATTATGTTCCTGTTATCAGGTATGCGGAAGTATTACTGAACCTTGCTGAAGCAAAAGTTCGCCAGTCCAATGCGGTAGATCCTACAGCGGTGGCGCTGCTTTCTGCAATAAGACACCGTTCAGATGCCGGCATTACTTATGCAACAAGTGATTTCGCCAGTGCTGCTGCGTTATTAGCTGCTATCATACAGGAAAAACATATTGAGTTGTTGGGTGAAGGTTTCAGAGGAATGGAAATTACCCGTCTTGGTATTCCTGTTCCGATGAAAAGCAGTACCGTACCAGCAACCGCACCAACGGCTTCAGCCTACATCTGGCCAATATCGTCTGATGAGCTGATTTATAATAAACTTTGTGTGGATAATAATTAGTTGTTCACTTCATTATTCTTTTCGTATAACCGGCAGGCGCTTTATAGTGCTGGTCCTATTTTCATAAGCAAAAACAGGGCTGTCCACACGAGTGGGCAGCCCCTTTTATTGTTACACCGTTTCGGCGTGTTTTCTGCTTCCTGCAATAATTATTTGTGATGATCTGTTTTGGCAGCTTCCCATCCTATCATGGCCATCTTACGGGTATCGCCCCAGTGGTATTGTCCTAATTCACCGGTGGATTTTATAACGCGGTGGCAGGGAATCAGGAATGCCACGGGATTTTGCCCTACGGCCGTGCCTACTGCCCTGAAAGCGCCGGGACTGTCTGCTTTCTGTGCCAGCTGTGAATAGGTCGTTAAATCGCCCATGGGGATCTTTAACAGGGCTTCCCATACTTTTATCTGGAAGGCGGTGCCTTTGAGATGCAGTTTTATCTCCGATAAGCGGCTCCAGTCTTGTGTGAAGATGTACAGTGTATTTTGCTGTATCATATCCACCACCTGTGTAAACTGTGCATGCGGGAATAGTGCTGTCAATGTATCCAGTGCTGCTGTGCGGTCGTCTGCAAAAGCCATATGACAAATACCTTTTGAGGTGGATGCCACAATAATATTTCCGAAAGGGCTCTCCGCAAAGCTGTAGTTGATGTGCAAAGCTTTTCCACCGTTTTTAAATTCGCCGGGTGTCATACTTTCGATGTTGATAAACAGGTCGTGTAAACGCCCGGTACCGGAAAGTCCTGCTTCATAAGCCGCGTCAAACACGGTGGCTTTATCTTCTTTCAAAATATTTTTCGCATATTCCAATGTGAGGTATTGCAGAAATTTTTTAGGTGTAACACCTGCCCATTCCGAAAATACCCTTTGAAAATGAAAGGGACTCATATGCACAGCGGCGGCCATTTCCTGCAGATCCGGCTGTTCCCTGAAATTACTTTTGATGTAGTCTATTGCCGTTGCAATTTTGTTGTAATTGTCCATGGCGTAATGTTTTAATACAAAAGTAGACAGGATGAGGTGCCTGGAAAACCCGTTACTTGCTGTTTATTAATGAAATGTTTTAAGAGAAAACGCTGCACTTTTATGGGGATAAAGTAAAGAAAAATAAATGCAATTGTCTGAACCAGGATTTTTAGGATTGAATGGATTACCCTGATGGGTGCCGAAGATCAATGAGTAGATTTTAGCGGATATCTTCAATATAAAACAACATAACGCCCATCAGGGTAATTTATTCAATCTTAAAAATCCTGGTTCAGACAGGGGAGTAATTGGGTGACTGAAGAAAGATGGATAGTATATATAGATTATTACTATTTATTTATAATTCTTTTTTGTAGATTCCCTGTCTGAAGGAAGCATTAAAATACTTATTTAAACCCATGGTCATGAAAATCAGCAAAAGTTTTATGGTAGTGGCGGCGCTATTGGTAGCCGGCACGCTATGTTCACTCGCATTGCCACAGGAGCCCGAAAAGGCACAGAACCTGAAGGTGCTGCCAAAAAATATCAGTCATGAAGAACTGATTACGGTTATGCGCGGTTTTGATGCCGCTTTAGGGGTAAAGTGCAATTTCTGTCACGCACCACAAAAAGATGATGCGAAGAAACTGGATTTTGCCAGCGATGAGAATCCGCACAAAGGAACGGCGAGGGAAATGATGAGAATGACGAAACGTATTAATAAGAAATTCTTTAAGGGCAGTGAAGTAATGGCGGTGTCCTGCTACACTTGTCATCATGGTAATGAGGAGCCAAAAACCAAACCGGACGAGGCACCTGCTGCACCCGCTGCTGCTAAATAGTTTTGAAGGCCGTTTAAAACGGCCTTTTTTGTTACCTTTTATAGCTGTATGCGGCGTGGCCTCATAGTAGTTATTTTCCCTCTTTCATATGCTATTTTTTTAATTTATCATGTTCCTGATGGGAAAAGCAGTATCTTTGCCATCGTCTGTTGAGTTAAAACATAAAGCACAGAAGTGTTTTCCTTCTCTCCAGTCCAGCAATCTTTTCTTTACTGCTCTCCTCAATTGTGATAACGCTAAAGATGAAGAAGCGTTATTTTATATTTATTACATCAGATATTTCAACATGTTATTTGAGCAATTAGGGCTTATTGAGCCCATTTTAAAAGCAGTTAAAACCGAAGGCTACACTACGCCTACTCCCATACAATTACAGTCTATTCCTATTGTATTGGAAGGTAAAGACCTGCTAGGATGCGCACAAACCGGTACCGGTAAAACGGCCGCGTTCGCTATACCGATTTTACAGTTATTACATAACAGTACACCAGCCAATCAGGGCTTTAAACATATCCGCACATTGATACTCACGCCTACCAGGGAACTGGCGGTACAGATTGGTGAAAGTTTTGCCGCTTATGGCAAGCATACCGGCCTGAAGCATGATGTTATCTTTGGTGGGGTACCACAGCACAGGCAAACTATTGCATTGCGTAACGGTACCGATATCCTGATTGCCACTCCCGGCAGATTGCTGGATTTGATGAACCAGGGATATATTTACCTCAATCATCTGGAAATATTTGTACTGGATGAGGCTGATCGTATGCTGGATATGGGCTTTATCAATGACATTAAAAAAGTCATCAGAGAGCTGCCGCAGCAAAGACAAACACTGTTCTTTTCTGCCACTATGCCGCCAAGCATTTCACAACTGGCCAACTCTTTACTCTACAAGCCGGAAAAGATAACTATCACACCAGTATCTTCTACAGCTGAAAGAATTGAGCAATCAGTTTATTTTGTAAAGAAGAAAGATAAACAGTCGTTACTGGATCATCTTTTAAGAGATAATACTATTAAGAGTACCATCGTATTCACCCAAACGAAACATGGTGCAGACAGGATTGCAAAAAACCTGAAGAAGCGCAATATCAATGCAGATGCATTGCACGGCGACAAATCACAGGCTTCCCGTCAGAATACCCTGAACAACTTTAAAAATGGCCGCCTTCGTGTATTGGTAGCTACAGATATTGCTGCAAGAGGTATCGATGTGGATTCACTGGAACACGTGATCAATTATGATCTGCCAAATGTTTCAGAAACTTATGTGCATCGTATAGGCAGAACCGGTAGAGCAGGTGCTGCAGGCTTTGCATTGTCTTTCTGCGATACAGAAGAAAGAGAGTACCTGGATAGTATCAACAAACTGACGAAACAAATTATACCGGCGGTGAGTCATCCTTTTGAAGAGGCTGCACTCATAGAAGCCAACAGTGCTAATCCTGACATGCCTAAGGCGGATCCAAGAAGACCTAAGCCTAAGAACAGAAAGGGTAGAGTTGATAAAAGAGACAGAACCTTTTAGCTGTTAGCATTTAGCTATTAGTAAAAAAGCGGAGATATTAGCAAATGCTGATATCTCCGCTTTTTTTATGCTAACAGCTAATAGCTAAATGCTAACAGCTTTTCTCAGGCTTTTTCTACCGGCAATTTTCCTGCTTTGATGGCCTTCATAAATTCTGCGTAGTCTTTTTCTGTTTGATCTGCATAAGCCACTGCAAACTTGCCGATAGCCTGATCAAATACATCTGCTTTGCCCATATAGCTGCTGATGATATTGCCGTGGCCGGTTTTGGCGTGGGCCCGGGCCAGTACGCGGCCACACAGGCCGGCATAGGCGGCCAGTAATTCTTTATCAAAATGTTCCACATCCGGGGCTATTTTACGGTCGCGGAGCTGGCGCAGATAGAAATGTCTGCCTTCCAGGCCGGTGCTCCAGCCCAGGAAGATATCGCTGGCTGCCTGAACGAGGCGTTGTCCCTGTACAATGCGTTCGCCATTATGTTTGTACTTACTTTTGGCGGTATAGGCTTCCAATACGCTGGTCCGGGCTTCTTTTACCTGTATGAACAAGGGTTCTTCCCTCGCATTCATCATCAGTGCTACCAAACAGCGGGTGCCTACACTGCCTACACCTACTACTTTCAGCGCAATGTCTATTATTTTGAACTGGTTGAAAAGATAGTGTTTGTCGTCCGGTAAAGTGCGCATGTAAAAGTTAAGGAACGACTGTACCATGTCTTTCTGCTTATTCAAATCTATCGGGTGGTATATCAGTGGATGTTGATCCGCAATTTCAAAATTACCTAATGCGCTTTGTGTAATCTTATAAAATACTTTTTGCTGGGTGCTTTTTGATGCCTGGCTGATGGCAGCTCTTAGCATCTGCTTTACTTTTTCGCTGCGGGCTTTTTCCACGAGTCCCTCCATCTCAAATTTCATATACCACAGATCAAGGGTTTTCATCTGTGAATATTCAGCGATGGCATTGCGATAGGCGGTGGCCACGTCTACCGCCATTTCCCGTGCATCTGCCTCCCGCATGCTGTTATGTCTTGCTGCCAGCACAAAGCTGGTGGCCAGTCTTTTTACATCCCATTCCCACGGAGCGGGTATTGTTTCATCAAAATCGTTTGCATCAAAAATGAGGTTACGTTCCGGTGTGGCGAAGCCACCGAAATTCATTAAATGGCAATCGCCCATAGCCTGCACATGTAGTTGTGTATGGGGCAGGAAGGAAAGGTCCTGGGCCATGGTGCCGGCCATACCCCTGTAAAATGCAAAAGGGGAGGCACTCATTCTGCTGTGCCGGATGGGGATCAGTTCTTTTACACGATCGTAATTGGACTCCTTAATAGCAGCCAATACAGTAGGGCGTTTGGGGGCCAGTGTAAACGTTCCCTGCGCTGTGCGGGGTACCTTTTCTCTGGCTTTTTTGCCCAGATTTTCTGAGGTGTCTGAGGTGGTAGTCATAAGTGTGATATATTAAGCAAACATTAAAGTGGGTACACTTGTTTAGTATTGTGATACAATCGTTTGCAATTTCAATGATTTGGTAAATCAGATTTTTTATTCTACGTTTGGTTATCAGTTTAAAGCGTTTCATCTGTATCAACCAAAACAGTGATAATTTAAGTAAATATTTCCATTTTAATTTAAGAGTATAACACAATCATCATCAGCGCGCGTTAATTATTTTCATTATTACACTACAGACAGTGTTTCACTTGTTATATACCTGATATTCCTTGCCAGTGCAACAGTTAAAAATTCAACAGGTAAACCTGCAGGATATTGCAGCAGGTAATGAAAAAGCTTTCAAAGCTTTGTTTGACCAGTATCGTGGTCGCTTATTCTATTATATTTCCCGCTTCATAAAATCTGAGCAGGTGGCAGAAGAACTGGTGCTGGACGTATTTATGAAAATATGGACCGGCAGGGAGCTGATTACTCAGATCAATAATTTTGATGCTTTTCTCTTTCGTATTGCACATAACAAGAGTATTGATTTTCTACGTTCAGCCGCTAAGGATCAGCGTTTGCAGGAATTATTGTGGGAAGGGATAGAAGTAGCCGCAGCAGATGAAACAGATGCTTTGCTGATCACCCATGAATATGAAGAAAAGGTGCGTATGGCTATCTCACTGCTTTCTCCGCAATGCAAAAAAGTATATAGTTTAAGCAGGGAGCAGGAACTCACACACGATCAGATAGCGCAGCAGCTGCACATTTCCAGGGCTACGGTTAATAATCATATTGTACTCGCGCAGCGATTTATCCGTAACTATCTTGCTAAAGAAATAGATCTGGCCATCGTTTTGCTGCTTATCGGAAGAGTATAATTTTTTTTACCGGTCTTTAGTTATCCGGTCTTTTTTATTCGTCTTATTATGGTAGACTGCTGAGAAGATCCGGACTGATTTGATGATAAGGCCGGATGAGAAGAAGAATGTTTGGTGAGATATGTAATAAACGTTGATAACTGACAAATACATGTTGAATTGAAAGCGGTCGTCTCATTTTTATGAGAGGACCTCCTTATGTAAAGTTTTTTTTGTGTTTAATTATATTATCGTAATATTGCGATACGACAACAGTGATATATCATGGGGGCTTCAAAATCAGATTTATTTACCAAACAGCAGAATGACATTGCCACTATGGCAAAAGCACTTGCGCATCCTGCGCGGATAGCCATTTTGCAGTATCTGTATAAGAAGAACGCCTGTGTTTGCGGAGACCTGGTGGAGGAACTGGGACTGGCACAAGCTACTACTTCCCAGCATTTAAAAGAGCTTAAAAATGCAGGGCTTATACAAGGAACCATAGAAGGGGCCAGTGTTTGCTACTGTTTACATCCGGCTGTATGGAAACAATACCAGGAATTATTTGCCGGCTTCTTCAAAGAAGTAAAACTGAGTAAAACCTGCTGCTAAAAATTTTTTGTTAATATCTATCGCAATATTGCAATAATAAGATGAATTGCTTTGTTATGTCTACCGATGAACAAATAAAAGAAATGGTAAAGCAAAAGTATGGTGAGATTGCTTTACAGGATAAAGCCGCTAATGAGTCCAGCTGTTGCGGCTCCGGATGTTGTTCTACAGATGTGTATAACATCATGAGCGATGATTACTCCGCACTGGAAGGATACAACGCTGCGGCCGATCTGGGGCTGGGTTGCGGATTGCCTACACAATTTGCACACATTAAAAACGGGGATACGGTTATTGATCTTGGTGCAGGCGCCGGCAATGATTGTTTTATTGCCCGGAAAGAGGCCGGTGAGAGCGGCAAAATCATTGGCATCGACTTCACCCCCGCCATGATAGAAAAAGCCCGTATAAACGCAGAAAAGCTGCAATTTAATAATGTGGAGTTCCGGCAGGGAGATATTGAGCGTATGCCGGTATCTGCCAATACCGCCGATGTAATCGTAAGCAACTGTGTATTAAACCTGGTACCTAACAAAGATGGTGTTTTTAAGGAAATACTGCGGGTATTGAAACCTGGTGGTCACTTTAGTATTTCAGACATTGTACTGGAAGGTACTTTGCCAACAGCCTTACAGCAAGCCGCTGAAATGTATGCCGGCTGCGTATCCGGAGCTATTCAAAAAGAGGAATACCTGGGATTGATAGCAGCGAATGGGTTTACCGGTATCACGGTGCAAAAGGAGAAAGCCATCATCATCCCCGATGATATTTTAAGCACTTACATGACTGCTACAGCAATAGCAGATTTTAAAACCGGGCATACCGGCATTTACAGTATCACGGTATATGCGGAAAAGCCCGCCTGCTGTGGCCCTGATTGTTGTTGATAAAAAGTTATGAGCACTATAACCAATTGTAATCCTGCTCAACGCAGGCAGTTATCTTTCCTGGACCGTTATCTGACCTTATGGATCTTCCTGGCCATGGCGCTGGGCATCGGGATCGGGTATTTTATTCCATCTGCCGCAGGCTATATTAATTCCTTTTCTACCGGTACTACCAATATTCCGCTGGCAATAGGCTTAATACTGATGATGTATCCGCCGTTAGCGAAAGTACGCTACGAAAATATGGGAGAGGTATTCCGTAATACCAAAGTACTCAGCGTTTCACTGTTCCTCAACTGGATAGCAGGGCCCATACTCATGTTTGGCCTGGCGGTATTGTTCCTGCATGATTACCCGGAATATATGACAGGTCTTATCCTGATCGGACTTGCGCGTTGTATTGCCATGGTAATTGTATGGAATGAACTGGCAGAAGGTAACCGGGAATACGCCGCCGGCCTGGTGGCATTAAACAGTATTTTCCAGGTATTGTTATACAGCGTATATGCGTACACGTTTATTACCTGGCTACCCGCGCTGCTGGGTATGAAAGGAATGACGGTATCTGTTGGTATCAGCGATATTGCAAAGAGTGTAGGCATCTACCTTGGTATTCCCTTTCTGGCAGGTATTATCAGCAGATATAGCCTTATTGCCCTAAAAGGGGAAATGTGGTTCCGCGAAAAATTTATTCCGCTGATATCTCCTGTAACGCTAATCGCCTTACTTTTTACCATCGTGGTGATGTTTAGTTTAAAAGGAAAGCTGATGTTGCAGATACCCATGGATGTATTGCGTATAGCCGTTCCATTGGTAATTTATTTTGTGATCATGTTCCTGTTAAGTTTCCTGCTGGGCAAAGCCAGCGGAGCGGATTATTCACAGAATACCGCCATCGCATTCACTGCAGCCGGCAACAATTTTGAACTGGCTATTGCGGTGGCTATCGGGGTATTTGGCATTAATTCCGGACAGGCTTTTGTAGGTGTGATAGGTCCGCTGGTGGAAGTACCCGCATTGATTGCGCTTGTCAACGTAGCCTTTTGGTTGCGCAATAAATATTATCGTTCTCAAAAACAGCAATAACTGATGAAACGCATTTTAGTTTTATGTACAGGCAACAGTTGCCGCAGCCAGATAGCACATGGTTACCTGCAACATTTTGCAGGAGATAAGGCCGTTATATACAGTGCAGGCGTGGAAACCCACGGCGTTAACCCTAAAGCCATACAGGTAATGGCCGAAGATGGAATTGATATTTCATCGCATACTTCCAATAACATCAACGAATACAGGGATGTTGATTTCGATATGGTGATCACGGTATGCGATAACGCCAAAGAACGTTGCCCTTTCTTTCCTTCCAAAGCCGAGAAATTGCATCATAATTTCCCTGATCCGGCTAAGGCAGTTGGTTCAGCGGAAGAAATAATGGAGTCGTTCAGGGCTGTGCGGGAGGAGATTAAGCAGTATTGTGAGCAATTTGTGAAGGAGCGGATATGAAATAATATACATTAGTTTTTAGCGAAAAGCCCTTGTCAGAAATCACTGACAGGGGCTTTTTCATGAATAGTTGAAGGATTATTTTAGTGTAAACGGGCAATATATTTCCGATTTTCCCCTACTTTTATCCCTAATTTATTACCAGACATTCATTAAGTTATAACCTAAAAAAACTAAGGGTATGAATCAGCAGGATTATATGGAGCAATATTGGCAACAGCTACGCAGCATGGGATTAACCGAAGAAGCCATTGAGATGTACAAACAACAGATGCAGCAATCTGTAAACCAGACAAATGACTTTAGCGCCCAGATGGGGCAGTTTACAGAGAATATGAAACAGTTTAATCAAATGTTTTCCGGTGATGATGCAGATGATGATGATATGGACGGGGAGCCAGGCGAAATTAATTTAAACCCGGACAGTAAACTGGATGCTGCGCAACAATGGGCGATAGCCTGTGGAGCAGATATTGCATCTTTAAACGGACAATACCTGAATGATGTAGCCACCAGTTTAACTAAGCAGGAGTGCAGAGAGCAACTCTCTGAATGGTGGGACATAGACAGTACAGAAGAATTGCTGGAGATGTTCACCTGGTTACAGGAAAGCGGGCACCGGATAGAATACGATATGATCTGGCAGGCCATTAATACCGTATCCATGAAGGAGAGCAAAGCGTTTCTCCGCGAGTATATTGTTTCCAACAAGCTGGAAGAAGCCGTAGTGATGGAGCGCTTACGGAATACCCGTGATGCACTGGAATTATTCCGCGAAAAAAATCTGATTGATAAAGATATTCAACCGGATATGCTCATATGGGATTTTGGCCGTATTATTAATCTTAGCCGTTTTGGTTATGATGCCGGGTATATTACTTATGAACAGGCATTGCAATATATCATGGCAGGTGTACCTGCTATAAAAAGAACGTATACTTCGTGGAGGCATCTGTCTATTTCTTATCAGTTTGCACGCTGTGTATGGAATGGTGTGGATGAGGACAGCTTTGAGGCACTGCAGGCTAATATGGAATATTTATTAATAGCTCCTGAAAGCCCCTGGGTAAGATTGCCCTGGTAAAATCAATATTCTTTTCCGGTTCTTCCGTAGTTGACAAATCCGGCAGCGCATATCATTGTGTTGCCGGATTTTTTGTTGAAATTTTTATACTTAAAATACCAATATTGATAGCGGCACATTTCAACATAACAGGGACTATAAACAATACGGAAAAAAGATTCAGGTACGGAAAAAAAGCTCCCTATTGCAGTCGTATTAATCCATTTTTTATGCATAAGCATCCACTACGAAATCTGCTATTTGTATTTACTGTGTGCCTCCCGCAGTATCGTAAGTTATATTCATATGGTAAAACCCAATTCTCAATTATCTATCTATATTTCTCCCCCGGCATTTTTTACCCTATTGATAGATATATGAGTACCAAAATCTGCAAACATGAAAAAAACTGCTTTTTATTTAATTATTGGAATCCTGTATCTGACTGCTTGCTCCAAAAATGACAAGCGCAGTGTTGATAGTGTACCTGTTGACAATGAAACTGCTACCATTAAAGTACGCCGCTGCGCTGCTGCTGACGTGTTAAAACAGCAACTGTTGGAAGACCCTTCTCTTGGCCAACGGATGGCCAAAATTGAAAAACTAACGTCGGAGGTTATACGTAATAAATCACTTTTTCGTTTACTCCCCGATGGCAGTATTGAAATTCCTGTAGTAGTAAATGTACTGTACAGAACTACTGCTCAAAATGTATCACTTGCACAGGTACAATCCCAGATAAATGCCTTAAATAAAGACTAGAATGGGCTTAATGTTGAATACACCATGCTGCCGCTTATCTTTGATACCGTTAAAGCAGCTATTGGTGTAGATTTCAAGTTACAGCGTGTAGTGCGTAAAGCTACTACCAAAACGAGCTGGAGTACCAATGATGCGATGAAGAAAACTTCCCAGGGAGGCATTAATCCTACCTCACCTGATTCTGTACTAAATTTATGGGTAGTAGGTGCTATGACTGGTGGTGTAATCGGTTATGCGCAATTCCCCGGTGGCAGTCCTGCTACCGACGGAGTTGTAATACTTCATTCAAATTTATAGTAACCAACCATAAAGCATATAACTGCTAAAATGAAAAAGAGCAGGTATAATGCAGTAAGTGCGGCAAAAACTAAAAAGATAAATTGTATACAGGTAATAAGCAGTACAATTTTAAGATATGTTTTCATGCTGAATCTGTGAAGGAAAGTAATGCTGTTCATTAGCAATACCAGACTATAGCTACCCAGCGCAAAGCTGATGGCATCACTGTAGTGCAGGTGAACAGGGACAAGCATACCTATCGTGATAAATTCCGGGAATAACAGCATGAAACAGACGAGTGAATATCCCAGGAACCTTTTTAGTAATGAAACCGGTGCTCCCCGGTAAAATGCTAAATATGTTTCTTCAAATTCTCTTGTCCGGAACACAAGTACCCCATTGGCGATGATACCAAAATTGAAAAACCAAAAAACGGAGCCGGCATCATATTGTGCAATGGTATTATTTTGGGCGATTCCATAAAGGATACCGCAGGTAAAGACCTTAATACCAAGCCACAGAAATTTTTGATTATTTGCAACAGATTGAATCAGTATAACCGGGTAAACAGATAACAGCTTTGAAATCCATTTTGCTTTTTTTGATGAGAGTTGCGTTTTTCTTTCCAAATTATTTAACAGGTAAACATGCCTTACTGTTGAAGCTGTGCATAACAATAATGTATACCCAAGTACAAGCATGGCAGCAAAATAAAAATGCTGTTGCCACCCAACGATAATAATAAGTGCGGCATAAAGCAGAACAGGCATCAACAAACATACTTCTACGAAAAAAAATAATCTGAATCGTTTAGCCTTACCCAGGTAATTGAATATATGAATGAAGGTGTATTCCGGTTTGCCTAATACATCAGCAACAAATGCAACGCACTTCCTGGTGTATAACAGCCAGACAAAAAAGACCAATAATAAGAAAGTGTTGCTTTGTAATAATCCAATGATCAGTGAATGATGATATGCAATTAATCCCGCTCCATGTGTTGGGGCAACAATTAAAAACAACATTGTAATGAAAAAAAGAATAGCACCTGCGTTCTCCCTGTAAAAGGATTTGATCAGTGATTGAAATAATATTCTGGCTGGATAATTCATGTTAAAACATTCCCGTTGTTTACAGTAAGTTCTTTGCAGGATAATGATAAGGTGCTGTCGAGCGCCTGATGTGAACTCATTAAAAAGATGCTTTCACTATTCTTTTGCTTTTCGAGAATAAACATGCACATGGATGTAAAGGCATCCGGATCCAGTGTAATGGTGGGTTCATCAAGTACCACCAGTGACGGGTTGCCAAGAAAAGCCAGTATAAGGGATAGTTTCTTGGTCATCCCTGCTGAGTAAGTCCCTATGCTATTATTCACATAGTCGTTCACGTTAAAAAGTTCAAGTAACATATTTACCTCAGCAGCCGAAGCCTTGCGAATACTCCGGTAAAGGGAGATGAGGTCCATACCACTCATAAACGGAGGAAATAATGGTTCTGCTTCTGCCCAACTTGTATTTTGCCGATAGCCAAGCGGGTTATTCCGCAGACTTATACCTTTGAATAAAATATCACCTTCAAATGGAATTAGCCCTGCTATCATCTTTAATAAAGTAGTTTTACCTGAGCCATTAGCACCTTTTATCCAAAAAAGACCACTTCCCAGTTTGAGGGAAGAGATTTCAAGGACTAAACGTTTATTGTAAAACTTTTTGACGTTCATCAGTTGTAGCATGAAACGAAAATATTTCTTTAGGTCGAAATATATTCAAGTTAATAACTTTTTTATGCTGAAGATTCAAAATTTTAATAAACCTGACAAGAAAAGAAATACTAAACTTTCAACCAGAAGATAAACAAATGGCTTTGCTCACAGATAAACCAAGAGGGATGCACAAGGATTTTCTAAGTACAAATGAATTGCAAATAAAAAATTCAACAGCTGGTATACGCTATATGAAATCCTTCAGGTTATCAGTATATCCATCTTCGAAAATATATCCATCAGAGAATTTTTGATAAAATAATGCAGTCAAATTTAAAAGTGCTAACCCACAATCAATTGAATATCTTCCCGTAAAATCAAAATCATAGTGAAATTGAATGATTGTTTGATTATTAAATTATTTTTTATTAGTTTCGTTAATAAGCTTTAAAATATATAGATTACCCTCCAAACCCGGCACAAAGGAATAAGATTCATTAGAGAAAGGATAAAGATAAAACCCTAGACTTTCAGCGCAATCCCGATAAATGAAGAGAATAACCAGCTTTACAACGGCTATTGTTGATGAAACCCAGGCCCTATCGGTTTTTTAATAAACAACTATCTTATCAGCTTAATTTAACAAGGCATGAATAAATCCCAATGTTTGTTTCTGAATTTTGCGTGGGAGACTTTACCTGTACTATATACCACCACATAAGTATTCCCTTTTTTATTGTAGAGATACCTTTAAGAAGTTGAGAGACTAAAACGTTTACTAGTGGCCCGATTAGCGAAGATACTTGTGTCGGATTGTCACACCGATACTCGTATCTGTTAGCGAAAACTGAGGAACAGGCAGTATAAATGTGTTTTTTCAAAGGCCCCTTTTTATCATTTTGCACATGATTATCCTTATCATGCTGTTTGACGATAACAGCTATTGTAATAACCTGTAATCCTTTTTTTTGTGAAGTGGTTTTCCCTCAGATTTCATAAACAAGCTTTAGCCCCTGGCTTGTTATCGATATTACCGGTTATTGGCAGGACTACTGTCAATTCTCCTTAAGAACTTATTGTCTAAAACATAAAGAAATTGTTGCGCAGCAATGGGTGGAACTCGAAAAGCCCTAAAAGAGTAGAGATCATCATTAACATATAACTTTATAATTTTATGAAGAAGTTAGTTTTAAACCCTTTGGCTTTAGATAAAGAAACTATCGCCAAATTAGATGAAAACCAATTACAGGAAATTATTGGTGGAGCTACTGTTGAGCTGGAAGCTACGTCTACCGGTTGTGGAACTGGCGGTAGCACCTGCGCAGCAGAAGATCCTACTGCTTAAATTATCATCTGATATAGCTTACTTAATACAACAAAATTAAAAAAAAATGAAAAAAGTAAATCTAAACCCTTTGGCATTGGATAAGGAAACCATTGCCAAATTAGATGAAAAACAATTACAGGAAATTGTAGGCGGTGTTATATCTGATATGGAAGCTAATTCTACCGGTTGTGGTAGTGGTGGCAGCACCTGCGGTGGCGGTGGCTCTACTGGCTGCGGCACCGGTGGCAGCACATGCTATGCTGAAGAACCTACAGCAGCTACAGCGTGATCCTTATAAGTGTAATTAAAAAGATCTGGGATGGATTTTTTAGTCCTCCCAGGTTTTTTTCTATGTGATAATTTATTATTTTATTGTGAAAATAAAGAAGTGAATCCGAAATCGCTGACTTTAGGTAAAACAGTTATTACCCGGATAACGGTTGTAATACCAAAACATTATTGACCAAAATAATTAAAAACGAATAACCGATAAGTATAATGAATCAAATCAGAAACAAATGGTACAGCAGTATCTTAATGTTGTTTTTTACTTTACTAACAACTGCCGTAAAAGGCCAGCAATACAGGATTTCAGGAACCGTATCAGACACCGCAGGACGCCCGGTAAATCAGGCAAAAATAGTACTGTTACCAGCAATTACAGGGAAACCGATTAAAGAGGTATCTTCTGCTGAAACAGGGGCTTTTTCCTTCAGCAGCATAGATAGCGGTACTTATCAACTTAAAATCCAGCATCCGTTTTATGCTGATTATATCCATGTAATAAGTATCAAGGAGTCAAATGTAACCCTGGACAGGATTATACTTACTCCCCCTATTGTTAACCTGAAAGATATAACCATTCAGGGCAGAAAGCCACTAATAGAACAAAAGATTGACAGAACAGTTTTTAATGTTGAAAACAGTGTGGCACTAAGCGGTGCCAATACGCTGGATGCAATCGGGAAATTACCTGGTGTGCGCATTACAGGAGGAAATGGCATTATGCTTACCGGTAGGGGACAGGTAAATGTGCTGATCGATGACAGGTTTATCCGTTTGTCCGGAGACGACCTCCTCAGCCTGCTCAAATCGATACCCGCTTCAAATATTGTACGTATTGAACTGATCTCCAATCCACCCGCGAAATATGATGCCGCGGGCAGTCATGGTCTCATCAATATCGTTACCCGCAGGAAAAAGGAAAATGGATTGAATGGAAGCATTAATGCTGCCTACTCACAGGCATATTATGGTTCTGCTAATATCGGAGGATTACTCAGCTATACGAAAGGGAAATGGAGTATCAATACCTCCCTGAGTGTATCAGATAACCAGTATAATGAACTTACAAATCCTACTACTTATTATCCTGATCAAACGTGGCAACAAAACAGGAAATCGAAAAATATAACTAAAAGCATACTGGGCAGACTGGGTATAGATTATCAGATCAGTAAAAAGCAGTTGTTTGGTATCACCTATTCCAACAATGCTAAAAATGCTGATGCCAATGAATATTCTGTTACCAATATTTATTCGCCGGATAATAAAATGGATTCCCTGGTGAAAGCCAGTAATACCATTCATCGGGAAACACAAAGCCATGATATAAGCCTGCATTATGAAAATATATTTAGCAGTGCCGGAGATAAACTTACACTGGATGGAGGTTATTTTACCTTTCATAATCATTACACCCAATTGTCCGGGAGCAGCAGTTATCTGACCAATGATCATCTGCTCAGTGACCAGATCCTTCAAAGTGTGGCACCACAAAATATCAATGCCTACACTATGCAGGCAGATATTACCCTTCCCCGCAAATTTGCGAATCTCTCATTTGGAGGAAAGGTCTCCTTTATCCATACCGGCAGTTCAGCAAATTATTATCAGCAGCTAAATAATAAATTGCATTATGATTCAGCCCTCAGCAATGCGTTCGATTATCGTGAAAATCTACAGGCACTATATGTAAATGGCAACAGGCAATGGAAAAAATGGGGACTGCAATTGGGCCTGAGGGGAGAATATACACAAACAACCGGCTACTCTATTACCTATCAGCAAACCAATCATAACGCCTATTTTAAATTATTCCCAACTGTTTTTGTTTCCTACAAACAGAAAGACGATAATACTTTCGTTTTATCTTATGGAAAAAGGATTAACAGGCCCAATTACTGGTATCTGAATCCATTCAAGCAGTATGTAAGCCCTTACTTTTATTATGAAGGAAATCCTTTCCTGCAGCCTACCTATAATAATAATTTTGACTTTACCTGGTCTTACAGGAGTATGTTTATCACCAAGGTATTTGCCACTATTGCCAATAATGTTTTTGACCAGATACTGTTGTCCGACTCTGTAACGAAAGTAACGAAGCTAACCAGGCTTAATTATTATTCACAAAGAAATTTTGGTATCAGCCAATCACTGAATTTGACTAGACTATCCTGGTGGGAAAGTTATAATACAGCCTCACTTTATTATATCAATACAAAATCAACTGTATCCTATACTGCTGGCCACTCGGGATGGGGGGCTGATTTGTATTCGGGCAACACTTTCATCTTTAATAAAGACAAGACATTGTCGGGCACTATGGATTTTACATATACTTTCCCCCAATTGTCAGGCGTGTATAAATTCGATGCATATTATAGTTTTGACCTGGGCTTCAGGGTGCTGCTGTTGAATAAGAAATTGACGCTGGGAGCAAATGCAACAGATATTTTCAGGACCAGTAAATCAAAATTTTACGCGGTTGTTAATAACATTACTACTCGTTACAATAATTACTTTGATAACCGGGCAGTCAGACTATCACTTAGCTACAAATTTGGTAAGAGCGACAAACCTAAACGCCAGGCGAAAGCCAGCAATACGGAAGAAAAGAACAGGGCATATTAAAATAACAGCCTGTTTATCCCTGTCACTGGTATTTGTTATTGTTACAAATGAGATAGATTATGAAAGAACATTTTCTGTATGATTACTATTTTCTGAGAACTCCTGCATTACCAGTTGAATCATTGATGGATTTAAACAATGTATTGAATGAAAATGCAAAGGAAGGGATAGTGAATACCTTCTCAGCCAGGCTTCGGGAAATATTTTCAGATCCTCTTTTCCAGGAAGCGATTTACATTGCCTCCAAAGATTTGTATGCTTCCTTGAATGAATGGCTGGAAAATAAAGTGTATAACACCAAAAAAACGGACAAACTGCTAAAATCACTGCACCGGTATTATTCCCGTATGTCTGTGAGATGCACCCCGTACGGTCTCTTTGCGGGCTGTGCATATGGCACCATTACAGATCAGCCCAGTGGTATCACCTTTGAGAAAAACAGGATCAGGAAACATGTGCGGTTTGATATGAGCTTCGTGATTGAATTGACGAAACAACTGGCTGAAATACCGGCGGTGCAATCGCAGATTAAGTTCTATGTTAATAATACGCTTTACAGGATCGGAGATAAATATATTTATGTTGAATATAGTCTGAGAAATGGAAAACGTAGTTATGCATTAAGTGCATTATCATCATCATTGTATATTGATAGGGTAATCGGGCTGGCTACTGCAGGAGCTACTATGGAAACCCTGATTGCATGTGTGGTAGAAAGCGGCGCCGGTCAGGAAGCCATTCTTAATTTTATCAGGGGATTAATAACAGCACAGGTGCTGGTGAGTGAATTTTTGCCGGCAGTAACAGGCGATGATTTTATGGCAGTATTAACCGGTCGCCTCAAACAACTGGAACATACAACCGCCATCAGAGAGCAGATTGAAAAAGCATGCTGGTTGCTGGAAGAGCCGGATGGTGGCCTGGAAACATATATAGGGGCAGAACTGATAGCCAGGAAATTAATCCCGAAGAATGGACTGGAGATTACCCAAACGGATCTTTACTTTAATATGCAGCAGAATAATATCAACCGTAAGGTGATAGAAGAGATTATACGTACTTCTGCAAAATTGGTAGCAACTGTTTCTCCTTTTACCCCATCAGACCTGGATGAGTTCAGGCAAAGATTTTCAGCGAGATATGAAGATCAGGAAATACCGCTGGTGCAGGCACTGGATCCGGATTCCGGCGTGGGGTACGGACTTGCTATAAACGGCGTGGTAGAAAATATGCCGTTATTGGAAGGCCTGGCTATTCGTGTAAGTGCTCCCGATAAATCTGGTAAAACAGATAGTTTGGGTAAATTAATATTCGGAAAAATGAAAACATTTTTCCAGCATAAAACGCCTGTTATTACAATTACTGATGACGAACTAGCATCGCTGGCAGCTGAAAGAGTAGCTACACCGGAACAATCAACAAGCGCATATATATTCGGCAGTATCCTGGCCTCATCGCTGGCAGAAATGGATAACGGTGCGTATCGGTTTTTTCCTACACAACTGCATGCTCCTTATGTAGGTAAAATGCTGGCAAGATTTGCGCAGGGAGAACCACTTCTTCACCATAAACTTGCCGAAAGTATTGAAGCTGAACAAAATGCTAATCCGGATTTGATCCTGGCAGAAATTGTGCATGTACCTGAAGGCCATTATGCTAACCTTGTGCTCCGGCCGCAGTTAAGGCCATATGAAATACCTTACCTGTGTAGTGCTGCTGCAACAAACGATAAGCAGGTGAATATCAATGATCTCCTGATATCCATCAGAAACGGCAGGGTAGTGCTAAGATCAGCAAGGCTCAATAAGCAGGTGCTCCCCATACTTACCAATGCGCACAATACCAAGCAAGGACAACCACTTTACCGCTTCCTGAGTGATATACAATTACAACAAACAGTACCCGGGTTTTTGTGGCGCTGGGGAACGTTTGCAGAGGAACCCTATTTGCCCCGTGTGGAATATAATAAATTCATTTTATGCCGCACCCGCTGGATGCTGAAACGGAAAGATATTGATGGCCTGCTGAACGGAGCTTTGGATGTATATTTTAATACCTTTCGGGAAACGTATAATGTTCCCCGTTATACCTTGCTTTCTCAGGGAGATAATGAACTCCTTATTGATTTTGAAAATGAATGCTGTCGAGACCACCTGTTACAGCAACTGAGAAAACAGGATGTGATACTCTATGAGTTTCTTCATACCCCCGACCAGTGTTTTATTAAAGACGGGAGCGGTAGTTATACAAATGAAGTGGTCATTCCCCTGGGAACAAAACACCCGATATCAGAATATCCTTCTCATGCATCATCACAGTTGTCCCGGAAGCCTGTTGTTGAGCGTTTTTTTGCACCTGGAAGTGAGTGGTTGTTTGTGAAAATTTATGCAGGAAATAAAACCCTTGAATCTATTCTTGTAAATATTATAAAGCCTTTGGCAGAAAAAGCCCTGCAGGAAAATGTTATCGACAAATGGTTTTTTATCCGTTTCAATGACCCCGAAGGGCATCTGCGTGTGAGGTTTCATTGCTCCGGCAACGGAATGGAAATATTACAGGCACTCAACCGGGAAATAACACCCCTGATAGCACTTGGGCAGGTGGTGAGAATGACAACAGATACTTACATACGGGAAATAGAACGTTATGGGGAAACAACAATGGAAGGCAGTGAAGGATTGTTTTTTACAGACAGTGTGGCAGTAACAGATTTTCTTGATCTTATTTCAGGAGATGAAGGAGAACAGCTGAGATGGCAGATGGCTATATATAGTATAGATAGGCTGCTGGATGATTTTGATTATAGTCTGCCGGAAAAACAACAACTGATCAATGGAATAAGTAATTCTTTTTTCCGTGAATTTAACAACAATAATAAAAGGGATGCACATCGCCTGGAAAAGTCGCTCAACGATAAATACCGGCGGCATTATACCAGTGTTTGCAGGATGTTAATGCCTGGAGATATTCCGGAAGAACTTACAGCAGCTATTACATGTTTTAAGAATCGTAGCGCATTACATCAGGCAGACGTCTCCGCTATAAAGCAGCAGGTATTGCAGGAGAAATACCCGGCAGCTGTATTAAACAGGTTGTTGACAAGCTATATTCATATGTGCATGAACCGGCTTTTCCTTTCCAGGCAAAGGATGCATGAGCTGGTAATCTATCATTACCTGAAGAAATTCTATGACTCAATGATTGCCAGGGAAAAGTATGCAGGCGATAAATCAACAGTAGCCAGTAGCTAACATTGCCTGATTCGTACAATCATTTTCTTTAACCGGTTAAAATAGTCATCAATGATATCTGATACGGCAACTGCTTCACTGGAGGCAATACATATTGAAAATATAAGAAAAGCACTGGAGGGCAAAGAAGCTGCTATTCAAAACGCATCTTATGAAACAGGGCTGTTGGGTTTATCCCTTTTCTATTGCTATTATGCCGGTTACACTGGTGATGAAAGTTATTTTTCCAGGGCAGAAGATTATCTGACGAAAGGCCTTGAAGTGCTTGATCTACCCAATTTTAAGCGTATTTATATGTCTGATTCCCTGGACTCGCATCTTGCACATATAGGCCGTTTTCTGGAGTTCAGTAAGAAAAATAAATTTCTTGACCTGGATATCTATGATTATTTATTGGGATTAGATGATACCCTTTCAGGTCTAATGAAAAGCAAAATATCTATCGGTGATTTTGATCTTAACAGTGGTGCATTGGCGGCTGGTTACTATTACCTGTCCCGCCTGGATTCCAATCCTGCAGTAGCTGCCCATTTATCTGCGCTGGTGGAGGGCATCCGGGAACAGGCCCTCACGGATGAAGCAGGAGATTATTATTGGCCGTCTCCATCTTTATTTAAAAGAGTATACCTGGGAATTTCACATGGTAGCGCATTAATAATTTCATTTCTTTCCAACGTGTATGAAAGAAATATAGCAACGAATGAATGCAGAGATATCCTGAACAAGGCGCTTCGGTTTTTATTGAAGCAACAACGGACGCAGGTAAGGGGACTCTTCCCCCTTCAATTGGGAGACGCAGTAGAACCGAAACAATTTGCCCAGTGCTATGGGGATATTGGAGTGGGCTATGCCTTATACCGTGCAGCCTCGGTTTTGCATGATGAAGCATTGGCAGGCACCGCCATGATGGTATTAGAAGACTGCCTGTTAAGAAAAAAAGAAGACAAATTAACGCTGGATGCCAGTATTATTTACGGTGCTTCAGGCGTTGCTGCCATCTTCGAAAAACTGCACCGGCTTAGTGGAGATCAGCGGTTCATGGATGCTGCCATATACTGGTATAAACAAATAGCCACTTATGCCGTCCATGAGAATGAATTTGCGGGATATAGCACCAGGTTGGTAAATGCCGGAGAACTATGGGATATTTCTTTTGGATGGGGCATTACGGGCATTGGCATTTCTCTGATGCGGTATGTAAAAAAAGAGTTACCTCCTATTGACTCTCTCATGATGATTGCCTGATGTTGTATTTTTTACCAATACATTTAAAAGCAGATTATGATAACTATAAATAAAGATCACAACGCTTTGCTGACAAAATTACTTCAGGAATGCAGCGAGTTTCCCGCCTCCACGCAACAATCAACAATGTTGTACAACTTTAATAAGTTGATGAATATTTTGCAGGAAAAAGAAATCGCACCGTATGCAGACGGCCAGGAAGCAATTAACGGTGTGTATGATCTTACCCGGCAGTATGGTGTAATCGCTGGTAAGATTGTAAGATCTGGTGCAAGTGAAGATATGCTTACAGCGTATAATGACCTGGAACAGCGTATTGAAAACCAGTTATCAGGTAACCTGTACATTTACGCCAAGCAATGGGGCCTTTCCGTAAAAGCACTTTATTACTATAAGAAAAAAGCATATGATAAAGCTTTCGACTTTACCATTGAATGCATTGCTTTAAATGAATACCTGATCAGGGAAGGTGTTTTTACGCTGCTCTTCCGCAGTGCGGAACAAAATAGAAATATCTCCAGGATACTGTTTCGGAAAGGCGACTGGCAAGCCGGTGCAGCCCTGTCGAGGGACCTGGCTAATTACCTGTTAAACGGAGAACCTGGTAATCTCTATGGAAAAATATTTGAAGGCAGGGAATTCTGGGAGGCAGTACCTTATGTCAGAGAAGGCTATGCTTATGAATGTTTCAGAGGAATGGTATCACAAATGATCCATTTTGAGAAAGATGTGAAAGGAGATCCCCCCGATTTGTTTTCACACCTGTTCCGCGATTTATCATTTGTGGTGGATACGCCGGACAGGCAGATCCTGCATGACTGGTTATACCTTAAAACACTTTACCATGCCGGTGAGTATGATGAATTCCTGGAAGAATTTATTTCTTTTATGCGTGATCCGATGAGCCAACTTTATGATATACTTAAAATTTCACTTTTCCTGGATGTGAAACGCCTGGTAGAGAAAAGTGGCTTCCCTGACAAGCTGCCACTGTTGCTGCAGATAAAGCATCATCTGGATACGAAATTGAATCTGCTTGAACATTACAGAAGAGATATCAGTAAGAATAACTTTGTAGACCTGGTGTAGTAATTTGAAAAACATCGGGTACTGCTACCTGCTACGTTTTGTACTTTCAAAAATCCTTTGCAGGATATTTTTATCACTTACAACGATGCTGGCAATACCTATTAAGCCGGGGCGCTGCGGTATAAGTTTGTTGCGGGTTGTACGGAGACCGTGGTCCAGTGTTATCTTCATAAAATAGTTACTATCTATGGGGATACTGGTAATTTTTTCAATCTTCCCCTGCAACAGGCCATATTCCATGAATGGATATTCCTGTAGTTTTATCAATACCTTTTGGCCTGGCTTAACCTTTCCTGCTTTGGTAACGGGTAGTTGCGCCCATATATCCTCCTCCTTAAATACTGCCGGTATAACCATTCCCAGGGCTTCGCCGCTGCTAACATAGGGGGCAGTCTGTCCTGCTTTTATGAGCATCATCCTGCCACTTACCGGAGCATGTATTACGTACCGGGTGTCCCATAAAGCAATTTGTCTTTTTATCTCTATAATCAGGTTATGTATATCCTGTGTAACAACTGTAGCGTGTTGTAATACTGTCTGGTTTTGTTCGGCCAGTTGCAATAGTTTTTTATAATCTTCCTGAAGTTCTCCGACCTGTAGTTTTTTACCGGCAATAGTTTGGTGTATGTTATTGGTACTGTCCAGTACTTCCACCTGCTGTTTAAGATACAGCATATCATCGGTGTTAGCGGTATTTTCAATAACTCCGATAATAGCGTGTGCCTGTATCAGCTCACTGTCTTTTACAAATATTTCAGTGATACGTCCGCTGCCAGGGGCGATTACTTTAACTGGCGGATCGGAAGAAAAAAGTGTAACTGGTACCGGCACCATATCAGGATAGCTGATCAGCCAGGCTCCCAGTAAGAGCAGCAGCACAAGCAGTGCAATTACAGTTGTTCCCCGGCGCACTATTGCCTTGGGGGCGCTGCCGATGATTTCATCAACTTCCGCCCTGTGTGTATCCTGGTGATAATTTTCCTGAGGCATAAAAAAAGTATACTAATTTCCTAACTCTAATTGATTTTTTACTAATTCGTAATATTTACCTTTCAGTGCAGTAAGAGATTTATGATTACCTTCTTCCACAATCCGGCCGTTTTCCATTACTACAATCTGGTCTGCATGTTTTACTGTACTGAGGCGATGAGCTATCACCACTACTGTACGACCCTGGAAAAATTGCTGCAGGTTTTCAATAATCACCTTTTCATTGTTGGCATCCAGGGTACTGGTGGCTTCATCTAAAAAAATAAATTTTGGTTGTTTATAAATAGCGCGTGCTATTAAAATGCGTTGCCGTTGTCCTGAGCTGATGCCATTACCGGTATTACCAATTTTTGTCGAAACGCCTAATGGCAGCTTGTTAACAAAAGCATCAATGTTTGCCATTTTCATGGCAAACATTAATCGCTGTGGATCAGTTGTTACCTGTACGGAAATATTCTGGGCGATGGTGCCGGAGAATATGTAGCCATCAGACATCACCACCCCGCAATGCTTCCTCCACCATTTGGCGGAAATATTATTGATAGGGAGATGGCCTAAATTAACTTTTCCTTTTATGGGTTCATAGAATTTCAGCAATAATTTCATCAGGGTTGTTTTGCCACTTCCGCTTGCACCAACTATTGCTGTTACTTTCCCGAAAGGAATAGTAAGATTGATATCACTAAGTACCATCGGAGAGCCCGGACCAGCATATTGGAAAGACACATCTTCCAGTGTAAGTCCGTTTTCAGATGTATTGTCAGCCTGGTATTCCTGTGCAAAGGCTCCATCGCTGCCAACATCAGCACACATCATATCCAGTTCTTCATCAGGTGTTAATTCATAACCACTTTCTTCATCATCACGCAAATGTATTTCACTCAACCGTTCCAGGCTTATTTTAGCATCCTGTGCACTCTGGAAAAATTTCAGTAGCTGCTCTATTGGTGAATTCATCTGTCCTATGATATAGGAAACACTCAGCATCATACCCAGCGAAATATTTCCTTTAAGTACTTCCTGGGCGGCAAGGAAAGTAGCGAGTATATTTTTTAGTTGTGTGAAAAAAGTGGAACCAATGTTCTGGTACTGATCAAGAGACAGGCTTTTTATGCTGATATGGAACAGTTTTGCCTGTATCTTCTCCCAATTCCAGCGATGGGTGGTTTCGCTGTCATTCATTTTTATATCCTGCATACCTGTTATAATCTCAAACAGATTGTTCTGGTTATCACTCATCTGTTGAAATCTGGCATAGTTCAACTCTCTTCTTTTTCCCAGGAAGAACAGTATCCACCCAATAGAAAGCGCAGAACCTGTTATAAAAACAAATAAGATAGGTAAGCTGTAAATTCCCAGTACAATTGAAAATACCACCAGGTTTACAAGAGAAAAAAGTGTGTTTAATGAAGTGCCTGTTAGAAATTGTTCTATACGGTTATGATCGGAAATTCGTTGGGTGACGTCGCCCAGCATTTTTGTATCAAAGAAACGGATAGGTAGTTTCATCAACTTAATCAGAAAATCTGATATAATAGAGATATTGATCCTTGTGTTCATATGCAGCAAAAGCCATCCTCTTATCACTTCTATAGCTGTATTGCCGAAGAATAATGCCAGCTGGCCCATTAGTATCAGATAAATGAAACCGGGGTTCTGCTGGTTAATGCCATAATCTACAAGGCTTTGTGTGAGAAATGGGGCAATCAGCGACAAAAGACTACCTACAAGCATTCCCAGGAACAATTGGGCAATGTATTTTTTATAAGGCTTTAAATAACGGAACAGGAAAGAAAAACCTTTACTCTCTTTTTTTTCTTCTTCATTATCATAGAAGAAAGGGGTGGGCTCCAGGAAAAGCGCGATGCCAAAGTTATCTTCTGTGGTGATCCATAGCTTCAGAAAGGTTTCCTTACTAACTTTCACGAGTCCATGTGCGGGATCTGCAATGAGTATCTTATCATTTTTTTTATTCCTGTCATAATTTTGCGGTGGTAATACAACAAAGTGATTTTGTTTCCAATGGAGGATGCAGGGTAATGATGATTTTTCATCCAGTTGTTCAAATGTAAGCTTGGCACCAAGTGTGCGGAATCCAATTTTGGTTGCTGCTTCACTGATTCCTTTTAAAGTAACTCCATCCCGGGTAATATATGAACTCTCTCTCAGGGTTTGAAGCGAAAAATATTTTCCATAGTGTTTAGCTATCATCCTCAGGCAAGTAGGCCCGCAATCCATCTGGTCCAACTGCCTGTAAACCGGAAATGCTCTATTCGTCATAGGATCTTGTTGTATATCTATCTAATATAAAATAAAATACTTGATTTTAGTGTAAATGTTCAGGTAAGAAAAATAAAAAAATATATTTTATAGGGATAAAATATTCTTCTACCAGACTTGCCCTAAATAGTTTAGATGTTATACTTCAACCGAATTTTTCTTTTCCGTTTTAGATGTCAGATCTGCTGCTTAAAGTTTAGGATAATCCTTATGTATTGAAATGGCACTACAGAAAATGATTCATCTTTTACTTACCAGAACTGCCTGATACGACGTTGCAGTATTATTCCCTAATTTTAAAATAGTTAAATCATATCTTATGTAAAAAACTATTACACGCTAATTTCTTACTGAAGACCCGGGAATTACTTTAATTCCGCATGAGCAACTTCCTTATGTATAATCTTTGATTAACCTTTTATTCTGGCATCCACCAGGCAGGAAAGATGTTGCCTGTTTATAGCTGAAATCCCCGGCAGTGCTGCTTCCCAAAGCGTGTTACAGTAATACTGTATGCTATAACTATATCTTTTAATCCAACAATTTCATAAACCAAAATTTAAGTCTTATGCAAAAAGCGTTATTCATTTTATTGGGGGCATTGTTAATTTCCCCATTCCTGAAAGCCCAGGTGAGCAAAGGCGGGAGGCCTCACAGTTATACTACGGGCCTCACCGCAAACGTCAGTGTTAAAACCATTGCCGCTGTACCTGTACAAAAATTACGACTGGAAGATGAGCAAAATCTGAAACAGGGATTACCATTGCGTATAGGCATGATTGCGCATGTTAATTATTCGCCCGGTAACTCAGGTACCTGGACCAACCTGCCTGGCGGCGATCGTGTATGGCGCCTGAAGATCCAGGTACAGGGTGCTGTTGCTACTTCTCTTTATTACGAAGATTTCCTTTTGCCGGAAGGAGCTACTCTCCACATTTATAATGGAGATCGTACACAACTCATTGGTGGCTATACCAGCGCCAACAACCAGGAAACAGGACAGTTTGCCACCGAAATACTCAAAGGCAACGTATGTGTGGTAGAATATTTCGAGCCTAAAGCTGTCAGGGGGAAAGGCCATTTCACTATCAGCGGGGTAAACAATATTTACAGCAATAAAATCCCTGAATCCAAAACGGGTTCGATAGATAAAACAGATAAAAGCGTTGGTGCATCAGGCAGCTGTAATGTAAATGTGAACTGCCCGGAAGGAGCTAACTGGCAAAACCAGAAAAGGGCTGTAGCCAGGATCCTGCTAAAACTTGGTGCCAGCAGTTACCTGTGTACGGGGGCATTAATAAACAATGCGCGCAAGGACTGCAAGCCTTATTTCCTTACGGCCAACCATTGCGGCTCTAACGCCTCTGTAGCTGATTTTAACCAATGGATATTCTATTTTAATTATGAAGCTCCGTCCTGTGCCAATCCTGCCGGCGAGCCAGCGAGCAATACCATCACCGGTTGTGTACAACGTGCGAGGGCGGGTGACGGTGGTAGTGTAGAAGGCTCTGACTTTCAGTTACTGGAATTTACGCAGGCCATACCCACTTCTTACAATGTGTATTATTCCGGCTGGAATGCTGCCGTGGCAGCCAGTCCCAGCGGAGTGGGCATACATCATCCTGCCGGGGATATTAAAAAAATATCCACCTATTCTGCTCCATTGGTAGAAGCCAATTATAACGGTGGCGGAACTGCGCCTTATACTCATTGGCAGGCTACCTGGGTGCAAACTCAAACTAACTGGGGCATTACAGAAGGTGGCTCCTCTGGTTCACCATTGTTTAATAACGTAGGACAAATTGTAGGGCAACTATCCGGTGGTCCTTCCAGCTGTACTGCAGCTACTACAGACAAATATGATTATTACGGTAAAGTGGCCAGAAGCTGGGTATCTAATGGTACAGATGCATTACATCAGCTAAAACCCTGGCTGGACCCTGATAACACTGGTGTAGTGCAGCTGAATGGTACCAATTATCCATGCGGAGATACTACGCACCCCACTGTTTGTCCTGATCCATATGAACCTAATAATACATTGCCTACGGCTACCAGTATAGTAACAGGAACGGATATACGTGCTACTATAAGTAGCTCCACCGATACCGATTATTTCAGGATACAGTTAACAGATACCAGCAGGATCAATATTGTACTGGATAATCTTATTGCTGACTTCAATCTCAGGTTGCTTTCTGCTGGCGGTACGCAGCTGGCTATTTCCCAAAATACCGGCACTACTGCAGAATCAATTGTGTATAACGGACCGGCCGGCACTTATTACATACAGGTATATGGCAGCAACGGTGCACATGGTGATTCTATTTGTTACAGGTTGAATGCCACAGCCACCGTGCTTGGAGGTTGTACAGATCAGCTGGAACCTAACAATACGCTGGCTACTGCAGCAGCTATAGCAACAGGAACGGATATACGTGCACAGATATCTTCCGCAACTGATGTTGACTATTACAAATTTACTACCACCGGTACCAACGATATCACCATCCACCTGGACAGTCTCCCAGGAGATTATGATGTGAAACTGCTCTCTGCTGCCGGTGCACAGCTGGGCATCTCTCAGAATGGTGGCACTACACCGGAACTGATTACTTACGGCGGTGCTGTAGCTGGCACTTATTATGTGGAGGTATATGGTTACAATGGTGCTTTCAGCAATACAAAATGTTACAGGTTAAATGCCTCCCTTACACCCGTAACTGCATGTACGGATGCATATGAACCAAATGAAACACTTGCAACAGCAGCCGCTATCAGTGCTAATACAACCATATCAGCGCAAATTTCATCTGCTACTGATAAAGACTGGTATAAATTTAATAACACCAGTACGCAGCCACATATCGAAATCCTGCTTACCAATCTCCCGGCAGATTATGATGTAATTCTTTATAATGCCAGCGGCACAGAATTGGGTCGTTCCGAAAACGGCGGTACTACCGATGAAAGGATCGTGTATAATAATGGCGCAGTAGGCACTTATTACATACAGGTGTATGGTTACAATGGCAACTTCAGCAATACAAAATGTTATAAGTTGACAGACAACATCAGCAGTACACCTAAACAAGCGCCAGTGGCAGGTAAGAACAGCAAGTTCAATGAGAAATCACTGTTATCTCTCAATAGTGGTATGCATGTGTATCCTGTACCTGCAGGAGATGTAGTGTATATAGAACTGAACAGTGCTACTAATAAACAGCAGCATGTTACCATTACTGACATCGGTGGTAAGATCCTGTACAATCAGCCATACCGTGTTGTTTCGGGCTATAACAGGCTGGAAGTATTGTTACCGGCTTCACTGAAGAGTGGTGTATATATTATTTCAATGGACAGGTTGCGTCCTCAGAAATTCGTATTACAACGTTAAGCGGTTATTATCTTACTTAAAACTAAAACAGGAAGCCTTCAGGTCTGATGATCTGAAGGCTTCTTTCTGTTTGTATAACTGTTCTTATTAATGAGATATGCGTTTGTAAACATACGCTATAGCAAGGTATTCCTTCCCTGAAGGAAGTGTCCAGTATTGACGCATCTCATCCTGGTCGGGCCCAACAATGGTAAAAGTACGGCGCTGCTTTGCCATTTGTCCGGCGGCTTCTTTGCCAACTAATGCAGGAACAGGAAATGACGATAAGTAAGTGGTCAGCTCTTTCCCATTTACAATTTTTCCGTCGAAGCTTGTTTCAAACATCATAACAGGAAAACGGGTATCCATTACTATATACTCCCATCGCAGATTGATCTTGTTAAAACTCAGGTAAGTGATCCTGCTGAAGGGGTCAGTTTTTGTACCTGGTAGTGGTTCCATGATTTCCTGCAGGAAGTTTCCAATAAATTTCCGCGTAACCCTGAATGTACCTAACGGGATAGGATCCGCACCTGCTTTGGGCCAGATACGCATTTCTACTTCGTAATTACCTGCAAGTGGTTTTAGCCAGTCGTATTCGGGACCTGTGGCTGCAGTGATATCTAAGTAAGGATCTTTTTTTTCCTGGGCGAATATTGTTCCGCAGGATAGCAAACATAAAATGGCTGGAAGCAGGAAATATTTGTAACGCATGTATAAGATTTTCAGAAAACGAATTTAAGTAGAAAAATCATGCGTTTAGATTCGTTATCTAATAAGCAATAATATCTTTGTTGGTTGTTGCTATTTTCTGGTATGGGTTGTCTAAGAACTGTTGTACAATTGCGCGGCCCTGGTCCCATCCAAATACGCCATGTGAACGGTTGATAAATAAAAAGCGCTGGCTGACCGGCATATAATGATGTATCATATCCATATAAACCGGCCTGCAGGCGGGATCCATTGCCCCATCACCCAGCAGTACGGGTTTATTGGAATAGAAGGGTTGTTTGGTTATTGGCTTCACTGGTGGCACGGCCCAGCAATCACAAATGGCTTTATAGACATCATTGATATGATAGCCTTCCATCCAGGGATAAATGCTATAAAGCTGACGAATAATATCTTCACTATGATAAGCTGCCTGATCTGCGCAATACACAGAAATCCGCATACCATCAGGCGCCGGGTTTTTTGAAAAGAGATCATCCAGTTTAGCTTTGATATACTTGTAGTGGTTTCCTTTTATGATATCCATGATGATAAAAGGCACCTCTTTTATTTTTGAGACGTCAAGTAAATTATTTTCAATTACATCCAGTAATTCGTTTTTGGTGTACCGGATACTCAACGAATCGCTGGTGCCATTTTCCAGGTAATTTATATAAAAGGTTTTGCCAATGATACTGTTAAAATAAATTTGAAATTTTTCTTCGAGGTCTGCATACAATACCCCGGAATCTTTTTTGCAACGCGCTGATAAAATATGTAGTGCTTCGTTAAAGTTTGCAGGTTCATCTTCGTCAATAGGTACAAATGTGGGTAGTGGCGAATCCAGTATAAGGGATCTGATACGGGATGAGTCATGCTGTAAAACAGCCAGCATAAGCCCCCCGCTGTAAGAACCGCCCAACAGATTAACCGAATCAATATGCAAAACGTTCAACAAATCATGTATGTCCTCAACCGTTTCATAAGTGTTATAACCGGAAAGGTCGATCCCTTTTGTTTCGAGTGTCTTCTTGTAGCGCTTAATACCTTCAAGCACCATACTGTCCTTTGACAGATTTTTCCGATAGGATTCTTTAATGGCTGTATCCAGCTCATAACTTCTGATATAGGGTATCGCAAATTTGGTTCCCCGTTGTTCAAAAGCAATACAATCCCTGCTATTGATAATTGGCCCTTTGGTTATCCCTATCGTCCAGCCTAGTGAGCTATTCCCAGGGCCTCCGCTCGTAAACAAAACCGGGTCCTTCTTCTTATCCGGATCCTTACTTTCAACAATTATAAAGGGCAATTTTATGAGCTTACTGTTCTTTTTTTTCCTGTTTTCCGGAACGATCAAATATCCGCACCGGGTTTTAAAGCTGCTGTCTACTTTAACGGGGCATGCGCAGGGTTCAATGGTGGGTATATAGATTGCTTTTTGTTGCGCGGATGAAAATTGCACTAAACAAACCATGGCTATTAAAGAAGATAAAATATTCTTTTTCATATGTTGGGTTTAGAATTTTTAAAACCAGTTTAACCTTTTACTTAAAGTATTTTTTTAGCTCAACCAATTCCAATGGTTGTAATGGCCGGCCAAATTTTTTTTCTATAGGGAAGGGGATTGTTTTATCAGTGAGATGGAAACCCCGCCGAATGTACCAATCTATTAATTCGAGCCTCAAAGAAATAACGTCAATTACTATACCCGCAAGGTTTTGTTTAGAAGCAATTTCTTCTGCATCCATCAGCATCATTTTTCCGATGCCTGTTGCCTGTATGTCAGGAGACACGGTTAACAAACCCAGGTATAACTCTTTTTGTTTTGTTTCGAGGTAAACACAGCCAACAATTACATCTTCGTTAGTTATACATTTTCTTATAACCACTCCGGGCTTATTCATCATTTGTATCAGCGAAGCCACATTCATCCTGTCGCCTTCAATTAAAAGCGCTTCAGTTGTCCAGCCCTTTTTTGAATGCTCCCCCCGGTATGCGCTGTTAATTAATAGCACAAGTTCCTGTGCATCATTAGTAGTGGCAGTCAGCATTTTATATTCTGGCATATGCTATGGTTTTAAGTAGTTGATTATTTTTAGGACAAAGTATTTTTTGATAATATCACTTTTGCGTAACACTAAAAAACTCAAAAGGGAAAAGCAAAACAGGAGCGTTGTCATTGGTAAAATGGAGTGCCTTTTAACAAGGTTTACAGCTAAAGAAGCGAATCCCCCGGTAAACATTTGCATACTTCCCAATAAGGCAGCAGCCCTGCCGGTATTTTTACTGAACGGTGCCATACACTGAGCTGAAGAATTTGGGGAAATGAATCCCTGGCAACTTAATAAAATAAAAATCAACAGCAAAATACCATACAAATGCAAATACCCGAACAGGGTTGACAGGAAAAGTATAAGGGCTGTCAGCGTGTGCATCAATGAAGCCCGCCTGACTATCCATTCACTTTTATATCTCTTCAGTAATAACCTGTTTAACTGACTGGCGCTAATCAGGCCACCGGCAAGAATGGCAAATATCCATCCATAGTGTTGCTCCGTCATTCCATACAACTTCATAAAAACGAAGGGAGAGTCAGCTAAATAAACATATAGACATGCGGATGAGCAGGAGCCTGAAATTGCATATTTATAAAACTGCGGTTCTTTTAAAATCGTCAGAAAAATATTTTTACCTGAATCAGGAACAGCAAATGTTGCTATTTCAGAGGGCTTGCTTTCCGGCAATAAGAAGTACACCGAAATCAACAAAACCAATGAAATCAGTGCAAGTATAAGAAAAATGTACTGCCACCCCAACGTAGCTGTAATGTAACTTCCAAAAAGCGGTGCAACAATAGGAGAAATGCCAATAACAAGCATCAGTTGGGAAAATATTTTTGCATTTTCTGAAACGGTAAACAGATCTCTTACAATTGTACGGGAGGCTACTATTCCTACACAGCCGCCTAATGCCTGTACTAATCGCAATGCTATTAAAGCATTAGCCGAAGATGCAAACATGCAAGCCAATGATGCGGTACAGTAGATAACAAGACCACCATAAAGCGGCTTTTTTCTGCCAACCTTATCTAAAAGGGGGCCATAAATAAACTGGCCTGCGGAAATACCAATAAAAAAGCTGGACAAAGAAAGGGAGACATTGGAAATCGATGTTTTTAAATCCGCAGCAATAGCGGGAAAAGCGGGCAAATACATATCTATAGAGAATGGCCCGATTGCCGCTAATAATCCCAGTAGGACGATAATATAGTTTTGTTGTTTCATTTCTGAATGCAAAAAAACTATATCAGAGATAAAAAAGCCTTATGGTAGATTAAGAAAATGAATTCGTCTCTCTTTTTCTTAATACACTCAAAAACTCCGGGGTTATTCCCAGGTAGGAGGCAGTAAGCCTTAAAGAAATACGCTGTTCCAGCCCGGGGTATTTTTTTTTGAACTGGCTGTATTTTTCTTCTGCAGTTAAAGAATTACTTTGAATAAAGCGGTGTTGAAGCATGATAAAACTATGCTGCCACCTTTTTATTATGAACTTTTGAATTGCCGGAATTTGTTCTATCAGTAAATGATAATTTGCTTTACTGATCTGCAGCAACTCAGTATCTTCAACTGCCTGGTAGTAAAAGAAAGAAGGAGTGGTGTTTAAAAAACTATCAATATCAACAACCCACCAGTTTTCTATGGCAAACTTTGTCACGCATTCAATTCCCTTTTCGTTTGCATAACAAACTTTAAGGCAACCTTTGTTTACAAAATAATCATGTCTGCAAATTTCTCCAGACTTGATAAGGTAATCCTTTTTATAAACTGTTCTTGATTCTAAAACCGAAGTAAACAAATCAGTTTCAGATGGGCTAAGTCGCACATGCTGGGAGATACTTGATAATATTAAGTCGACATTCATAAGGGTAAAATTACTATTTAAAACCCACTATTGAAGGCATCCGTGACGTAAACGCACTGTATTACCAAATTGTTAAGCATGCACTTTTCCTCTTGTCAGCTATTGAGGTAGATGCCTGTTTTTACGTGATAGTATTGAGCATGTGAATGAGCGGGATTGTCCCGAGTATGCAGCAAACCTTTTTTATGTTGGATCAACAATTATGGCAGCGATATATTGACGGTACAGTTACTACCGCCGAAAGAACGGACATATTGCAATGGTTGCAGTCATTGGATGATGAAGCACTCGAACAGTTGCTGACGGGAGGCTGGCAGGAAGAACCACCGCCCATGCCAGCAGAGCATGCCGCTCATTTAGATAATTACCTGGTGTCTGTCATGTCTGAAAAGCCATTGGTAGTAAGCAGCAAAAGGAGGTGGGGATGGTGGGCCGCCGCTGCTTCCTTGTTACTGTTAAGCAGCAGTGGTATATGGTTATGGAAGACAGGGAAGAAACAAACGGTAACAGCACCGTTAATGTCATGGCGAAAAATTAAGAACAATACCACTACTATCTCTAAAATAACTTTACCGGATAAGAGTATTGTATGGCTTACTCCCACCTCTCAGGTGGATATCCCGGATGATTATGCACAACAGGCACGCCATATCACCTTATCAGGTGAAGCTTTTTTTGAAGTAGTACCAAAGGCGGCTGCACCTTTTGTGGTAACAGCGGGGATGTTACATACAACAGTATTGGGTACCAGTTTTAATGTAGAGGCCTATACGAATGAACCGACTGTCAGCATTTCGCTGGCTACAGGCAGGGTATCAGTAGAGTTGCCACGCAAAGGTAGAAAGGACAGCACATTGGTATTGTTTCCCGGCGCTAAACTGATCTTTAAAAAAGGTCCTCAGCTTTTTACCAATACTCATTTTTCCATAGAAGATACGCTGGCCTGGAAACAGGGAGGATTTATATTGGAAGATGTACCGGTGGCCGTAGTATTCAACCGGTTGGCCAGGAGATTTGGTAAAACAATTGTGTTTGATCCGGCAGCCTTCTCCGGCGCCAGGTTTTCCGCTAAGTACAACCATCCTGATCTCCGCGTGGTGCTGAAGAATATGGCTTTCATACACAGCTTCCACTATCATATGCGGGCAGATAGCATTTTTATTTATTGATTATAAAAAAAATGTCCGGCTGGCAGGCCGGACATCAAAAACAATTGTTTTTAAAGATTAGTTATGAACAAATTTACAAAAAGCAAAGCAAACCGGCTGACAAGAAAATGTTGTTCAGTTATGTGTGTGCTATGGATGTTGATAACGGGTGATGTCAGTGCACAATCGCCGGCACTCACAGCACCGGTTACCCTTTCTTTTACCAACACCAACCTGGCCGTAGTTATTGCGGAAATTGACCGCCAGAGCGACTTTGCGTTTACTTACGACAAGGCCTCTCTAAGTAGTGTAAAAATGGCTGCTGCCACCTGGAAGGGCGTACCGTTGAAAAGCGTACTGGCAGACATTTCGCGCACTACAGGGATGATGTATGAAATAAGTGGGAATACCATCGCTGTGAAAGCCGGCCGGCAGCAGCACCCGGGCACCTTACGGGGCCGTGTGGTGGATTTTGAAACATCCTCTCCGTTGCCGGGGGCTACTGTAAAGCTGGAAGGTACCACTACCGGTACTATTACAGACAACAGGGGATTTTATCAATTGCCCAATGTTACTCCAGGTAAATACACAGCGGTTATCACTTTTATCGGCTATCAACGAAACGTAATCGCCAACATAAATATTGAAAGTGATAGACAGGCGGTATATGATGTGAAAATGCAGAGTGGAGGCTCTCTCAAAGAAGTGGTGGTAGACGCTGGTCCACGTAAGGTAAAATCTGTTACACACAGCACCGAGGCGCAGTTGCTGGAAGAAATTCGTCATGCTACCGGAGTGGTATCAGGTATCTCCAATGAACTGATTGCGAAAACCCCCGATAGGAATGCGGCTGAAATAGTGAAAAGAATTTCTGGCGTTACCGTAGTGGATGATCGCTTTATTGTAGTACGTGGTATGAATGAGCGTTATAATCTTACTTTCCTGAACGGTAGCATTGCACCTTCCACAGAATTGTATAACAAAGCCTTTGCTTACGATCTGCTGCCCAGCAGTGTGATCGATAAGATCCTGGTATATAAATCTCCTGTGGCGGATCTCGTGGCAGACTATGCTGGTGCCGCGGTAAAAATATCTACCAAAAACGCCATGCCCATAAAACATTTTGACATGGGCCTGCAGCTGGCGCACCGGGAAGGATCTACGCTGCAAAACAGCATGAGTTATAACGGTGGAAAATATGATTTTTTGGGCTTTGATGATGGTACGCGTAAACTGCCGTCTTTCTCTCCCGGTATTTTTGAAAGTAACCGCCAGGTCACCAATGTGCCACAGTCGGAATGGATGAAAGCACTCTCTCCGGTATTGAGCTATGGTACCCGTTACACCTTACCGGATATGCAGGTTTTCGCCAACTATTACAACAGTTGGAAACTGGGTAAGGCCAGGTTATATGATCTTACCGCCATCACCTATACCAAAGAAACAGCCGGCTATGATGTTTACCGGCAGAAGGGGAATACAGAGGCCCCAATAATCGGTAAAGGAAGTGGCAATGCAGGTGGCAGTGTGCAGGACAATAATAAAATAGCCAACGGTAAGCAATCTTCCGAAAATGCTAAAATTAATATCCTGGAGAATCTAACGCTGAAACTGAACGATCACCACGAGTTATTTCTACGGAATTTCTTTGTAAATGATGGTCGCCGTTTTACCAGCGAAAACACCACTCATCCTAATCAGCCGCCGGGGGTTGGTCTCATTATTAATGAATACCGTACCAGGGATATCGTGCTGTCTTTTCAGCGTCGGATGTTATACGCCGGCAACTTAGGCGGTAAGCATGAAATGGGACATAACAAACAGCATGAGCTGGAATGGAACCTGGGATATACTTACGATTTACAGAGTTTACCTGATCAGCGGCTGATTCACCTGTATGATTATTCACTGATGACTGATACCAGCTGGAGGGCCGTGCCTTCGGGCTATCTGGGTATGATCAGCCGGTTGTTCATCAAGAACCTGGAGCAGGTATATAATGGCGCTATAGATTATACTTTTCATATCCGTCCTGAATTTTCACTCAAAGCAGGTACCTATAATATCTTTAAATCAAGGCAGGTGGGCCGCCGGTTTTTCCGCGTGAACAGGGCAGGGCTCTCCAATGCAGATATCAATCCACCAACGGATGATGGGGAATGGTATAATGATCACGGATTTATTAATTCGGCGTTGCTGCAATTCAGTCAGCAGGATCTGCACAAAGTATGGAGCCCCACTTATTTTAATAATGATAACACCGGCCTGGGTGTGTATGATGCTACCACCCCGGTAGATGCGTATGTGGCCAGTGAACAATATCACGCGTTTTACCTGATGGGAGACTGGAAAACTGCCGGAGAAAAACTGGTGCTGAATGGTGGTCTGCGGCTAGAGTATGACCGGCAGCGGTTATCCGGCGCCAGAGAAGGAAATAATGGCCCTCAAAGTTTGCAGCCGATTAATGTAGATCATCCACAAACGTTGCTATTGCCTTCTGCTAATATCAGCTATCTCCCCGGCAAAACATTTGTATTACGGGGTAGTTATGGCCGTACCGTGAACAGGCCCGATTTCCGTGAACTGACTCCTTATAATGATTTTGATTTCCAGAATAATGAAAATATTCAGGGTAACCCCAAGATCGTTACTGCGATTGTGGATAACTATGATTTCCGCGCAGAGTTATACCCGGCAAATAATAAAAACGAAGTATTGAATGTGGGCGCTTTTTATAAGCATATCCAAAATCCGATTGAGCGGATGCGGAGAGAAACTTCCGCCTCTGACTATGGTCTGTTCCTGAACTTCACCAACATTACGTACATCAATTCTGTGAGTGCCGATATTTATGGCCTTGAGGCGGAGATAAAGAAGAGCCTTTCTTTTATCCCCGGTAATTTATTCCGGAATCTTTCGGTGGTATTAAATGGATCGTTAATAAAAAGTACTACGGTAACCCATGGCTTTAATGCTTCTTATGTTATAGATAGTATACACAAGAAGGGAGAACCTTTGCAGGGACAATCTCCTTATGTGGTGAATGCCGGATTATTCTATGAAAACCCCTCCTGGGGAACTAAAGCGGGGGTTGTATATAATGTAAGTGGCCCCCGTATTTATGCCAAGAGCCAGCGAACTAAAGAGGATACGCTATACACAGATAGCTATATCCGTCCTGACTTATTACAGCTGCCTATGCACCTGCTGGATTTCTCTGTTACACAACGTATCATTAAATCATTACAGGCAAAGTTCAGTATACAGAACCTGCTGGATCAAAGCTACCGTATTGTGGAAGATCAGAACTTCAATCAGCATTATGATCCCGAAAAGCTTGTAAAACAACCCAGTGGTCCTGCATTAATGGTAGGAGATAATATCTATACGAAATATAAACCCGGCAGGTATTTCCTCTTACAGTTTACTTATTCTTTCTAAAAAAATAATACGATGATTGCTTATATCCGGAAAATATTTTTATCACCTGCTTCATTTTTCATGGCAACAATCTGTTTGCTGCTGGCCTGCAATAAAGACGTAACACCTATACCCGATACGCCAAAAGGGAACATCTTTTTTTTCAACGGATCTTTTGCATTAACGGGTGAAATAAATATGCCTAAAAGCCAGACCAATTTTATATTAATGGACAGCCAGGATAGTACGTATCATTACAATTTCTATTTTGGGGCATCTAAATATCCTTATTTTGATCAGGGTTATCTCTATACCTATCCTTATTTAAAAGGGCAATGGCCTACTTACTGGCAGATCCCGGCGGGCAATCATACATTCAGACTGGTGGATAGTTCCAGTTCAATCCTGGATAATACCGTTGTTGATTTAGACGCCAGAAAACCAATGGCAGTCGTGTATGCGGACAGTTGTGGTATTTTTCGCAGTTTGGTGGCAGCCGATGATTATTCTCCTGTCAACGGAAAGATGGGGCTTCGGATTATTAACATGAGCCCCGTGGATGGTCAGATTTTTCTTACCGTGAATAATGAGATCCAGCAAACGTTGCCGGCGTCCACGCATATGGGAGATCATACCGGATTTATCCCGATGGATGTATCCCGGCAGGATACGCTGTCAGTGAAGGCATTTTCTGTCAGCGATAGCAGTACCGTTCTTGGACGTACTTTGCTGATGGTGCTGCCAGGGCATGCTTATACCTTACTGATGACCGGTTACTCTGATAACCGGAGCTCTTCTTATGTAGATCCTCGTACGGGTAACACCGTTTCTTTACAAAGTAATTTTGCCATAACACCGTTGAGTAATTTTTAAATAAGACAAAATGAGAACAATACTTTCATGCCTTATCCATGCTAATAGCAACAGGTGGCTCCTTTCTCTGGTAGTATTACTTTTTATACTGCCGGCATGCCGTAAGGTAGATGATCATAAAAACCTGGTGGAAGCACAGCCCTGGCTGGCAGACGAATATCCTCTTGGCGGAACGTACGGTCAGTTTGAATGGAAATATCCACAGGTAATGGTGGTGGGCGATACGGCGATATTGATAGGAAAGTTATTTGCCGGTAAACCGGGCAGTGAAATACGCGTAGGAGATGTTCCGGTAAAGCTGATAGATCATATAGAAGTAGATCCCAATAAACAATATACCAACTATGGTCTTCCCTATGAAATAATGGACGTGGTGCGTTTTGTGGTAACAAAGGAAATGGGCTTAGGTGCCAGCCGGCCTGTTACCGTTACTGCCAATGGTAATACTGTGAGTGGTCCGGCGGTGGCGGTGCAGGAATTTGCACAAAGTGCCGGTAAAACGGATACCACACTCATCGTAGACCAGCTGGCACATTGGCTGCCTGCAAATGCCGGTGCTTTCAGTAGTAATGGTTATGCTTTGGTTCGCAGTATCCACTGTGATAAAACAGGTAATATCTGGTTCGACAATCAGCTGGGCATCAACCAGGTAACAGGCGGACAGGTCAACAATATATTCAAGGCCGGTGATCAGCTGAAAGACGATCAGGGAGCCGCTATTACATTGAAGCAGGTATTAGGCAGCGCCATCTCTTTTGATGGAAGTACCTTGTTTTTTTCTATTGAGAATACAGAACCTTCTATTGATACAGCGGCCAATTACATCTTCCGGTTATGCAAAATGGATGTGGCTACCAGGAATATTACTACGATAAACCGTACACTGGTGAAGAAAGGAACTGTTGCATTAAGCGAAGATGGAAGCCCTTACCAGGGCAATGTTGATCATTTGAAGGTAGTAGCAATGTTTCTGAATACAGATGTACAGAACAATCTCTTTTATACCAACTACTATGCTCCGGGAGATGTTGCTAACGCGCACACTGACTGGGAAACTGCCATTAGTAGCGGAACAATAAATACAGAAGCATACGGTAAGAACCTGATGATTATTTGCCGGCTGGATATCACCGGAAGAGTTAAAGTACTGATGAGTGCTCCTTACTTCTATGACATGAAACCTTCATATACTACTCCCGGGGAACATGTGGTCTCAAGTATATATCTCTTGGATCCGTCGGGCCGGTATGTATATGGATTTGCCAATTTTGCTGACTCCCGCACATTAACCTTACAGTACGATATACAACAGGAAGCTGTAGTTGCCACTGTAAAATCTCCTTATGGCCTTTTTGCTTTCCGCTCCTATGATACTATTCCGGCTACAAAATATACCGGTACTTTAGTACTTCCTGTAGACTGGGGAAGTTTCATTTATGCGCTTAATAATGTAATGCCGCAATCAGATGGTTCGATGCTGGGGATACTAGGTGGCTCACTTTATAGTTTCAATATTCAGACATTAGGGGTGTATTGTTATGCAGGTGTGGAAAATGGCAATAATGCTCCGGCACCCGGGCAGAATAAGCTTACCGGTAAAGCCAAATGGGTGGATTTCAGCCATGCAGTACTGATAGGGCAGGATAAGACCAATGCTGTTTATTATTGCAATGGATATGCAGATTATACGAATGGAGTTGATTTTTATAAGTTGCATCCGGTGAAACACTAGTGATGCTGTATCAGTCAACAAAAAACAGACGCCCCGGACATTAAGCCGGGGTGTTTGCTTTTAGAGAAACAGAACGGATAATCACCAGCCATAGTAGCATTAACCCATAAATGATCACTACAAACGGTAGATATAACTGAAACTAGTAATCAGTATTCTCAACTATTTATTGTAAATATTGCTAAAAGAGCTTCGAATTTGCGATTTCTTACTATTTCCACCTCTCTCATTGTGCTAATTTAGTGCGGCCAAATTGTCCTGTTGTATTAGAAATAAACAGTGTTATGATCTTTATCATAATTACCACATACAACAGTAGCATTCCTTGTAAATTATTAATAAATCAAAGCCATGAAAAAGGTTATACAAAGCTGCGCTCTTATTGCATTTGCTATTGCAATACTTTCTGTGCAGGTTGCTTGCAAAAAAGATACGAAGCAAAACAATATGAATACTTTTGAAGTTGAATACAGGATTGTTTCTGTGAATAGCTCTTTTACCAGGATTACATATAATGATCAGACAGGAACACCTGTTGTGTTAAATGACGCAATGCAGTTCCAAAATGGGGTGAAGAAAATTACTGTTTCTGCTAAACCCTTTACAGCCAGATTATCAACAGAAGTTAATAACCAAACCAGTACTACTTTTAAGTACGATCTATACATATCAGTTGATGGGCAGCAAATAAAATCAGTATCCGGCAGCGCTCCTCCTATGACTCCGTCAACAGTAACAGCTGTTGAATATACAGTACAATAACGCATTGTAGTTGTCCCGTTTTGAAGGATGCTGAGTTAATGTAGTATGTTTTTACCTGCTAAAAACAGAAAAGCCGCATAAATCATACGATTTATGCGGCTTTAATTTTAAAGAAAGTTTCTTGTTGCGGACTACTGGGAGCAAGGGTCGAACCTTTTTGCAGCTGATCTTGAAAAAAATATCTCTTTGCAAAACAAGTTTTGTGATATAATCCCTTATCCCGGCTTAGGAATACACTTTGATAATCTTTCCGTCAACTGCTCCCTCCACGCTTAGGAGGTAAGCATTAACCAGCTTCTGCATAGGCACCAGATTGTAACCAGGGAACAGCGCACCATACCTTTCCCAGCTGTCTTCTACAAGCCCCGGGCTAACTGCATTGATACGCTGATCTTTTTTCAGCTCCTGGGCAGCAGCCAGCACAAAGCTATTTACCGCACCGTTGATCATTGCCACACTGGCCCCATTTTTCGCAGGATGTTCAGCTGCAATACCGGAAGTCAACGTAAAAGAACCACCTTCGGTGAGATACTGTTTGCCAATGAGTACAAGATTGACCTGCCCCATTAATTTACCTTCTATTCCACCCATCATATGGTGCTGCTGCATAGTCTGGAAATCTCCGTAGTAGCCGGTTCCGGCGGTACAGATACAGGCATCTACTGTTTTCAACTGGCGGAACATGTTTTCAATCGACGCAGCAACAGTAATATCGACCTGAATATCACCACTGTTCCGTCCTGCAATAATAAGTTCATGCCGGGGAGATAATGCTGCGGCCACCTTTTTCCCGATGGTTCCCTGACCACCTATGAGTACTATTTTCATCATGTCTGATTTTATAGTACAAAGCTAGTGATACAGTCAGAGGTAGGGTAGTCCTAACAGCTCAATTGATAGTCGTTTCGGCTCGTAAAGATTGCGGCGTGCTACCATATTTCTTTTTGAAAATGCGTATGAAGTAGGAAATGTTGTCATACCCGCATTTCCAGGCGATTTCTGATACCTGCAGGTTGGTATTGGCTACCAGCAGGTGGGCATGCGCAAGTCGTTGCTCATTGATCCATTGACGTGGAGGCATATGGTAGATACGCTGGAAATCCCTTTTAAACGTAGCAAGACTACGATTGGTAAGATCAGCCAGGTCCTCGATAGTAACAGGTTGCAGCAGGTAAGTGCGGACAATATAATCCAGGTCTTCCGGCTCTGTGCTGATCGCATCCGAAATGAAGTCGCAGACGTTGCGCTGATGACCTGAAGTCATCAGTAATAATAAAATTTCTTTTTGTTTAAGTGAAAGTAGCTGGCCAGTATGCAACAAGGGCTTATTAAAATACTTTCTTAGTTGTTCTTTAAATCCCTGGACCATCTCACTGCAAGGGAAAACCATATAGGATGTTGTTGTTGCAGCCTTCCTGTTGTTGAAAAACGGCTCCATAGAAATAGTTTTTAATAATTTCACTGGCAAAAACAGCATCAGCGCCTCAAAATTCAATCCTTCCGCTATGTATTCTGCCATGACATAAATACCTTTTTTCAGCAACACAACGCTATCCGGACCGGCTTCGATCGTCATATCGGGAAGATGCAGCAGCTTTATTCCTTTGGTAACAAAGATCAGCGTATGTTCTGTCAGGAAAACGGTGCGTTTTCCTGCTTTCGATTCTTCTTTCAGCTTGGCGAAAACCTCTCCGTTTTCAGTCAGGAAGGAAGGATCATTAGCATTTAATTCTGTAGGAGGAAAACGAAAAAGCATGCGCTAAAGATACTAAATGACTGTTTTATTTATCGTTTAGTTATTTTGTTTGTACAAATCTTTATGTTCAGACTTATTATTGTTCCTGATAGGAATGAGTATTATATGTTGGGTAGTCAGACGGGCGATCATATGAGTTTTCTCTCAACAAAATTATTTAAGGATACACCTTTTTACATATTCTCTGGTGTCGATGCAGATGTTTTATTGATCAAAAGATTGTATTTTCCTTATCGTAGTGTAAGAATTGATAATGGGAATGCAACAGATGGAAAGGTCTTTTTTACTGATTAGCCTGTAATCTGGAAATAGAATTTCCTGGAAGAATATTAAAGTAAAATCGACCCAAAAAGAAAACCCGCGACTTGGGCAGGTTTCTAAAAAATTTTGCGGGCTGGAGAGGATAATGTTCGAACTTATTTGTGGCAGATCTGGGGAAGATCTTATCCTATGATTCTTAAGTTTAAGATGGCGAAAATCTATGTAGAGAGATTTAATAATTGTCGTTTTATGTGACTGGTACCTGTTTTTTTAACTACTTTAATACTTAATGAGCTGATAATCAATTGTAAGTAATGTGGTTAACCGAGTTGTGGATAAGTTAGCAGTTATAAATACTTGTATAATTTTGACTATTTGCCGTCTATTTGGCTTTACCTGTATGCTTAATCAGTATTAGAGCCAATTTGGCTGTCAATTTGGCTCTAATACTTAAAATTGATATATTTAAAGCCAAATTGTAAGAAATGAGTAGAATAATTGGAAGGGAGAAAGAATTGAAAATGCTAGAAAAAGCAACAAAATCTGAGACCTCCCAGTTTATTGCAGTATATGGAAGGCGAAGGGTTGGTAAAACTTTTCTAATCAGAGAAGCTTTTCAACAGGATTTTGCATTTTACCTTACTGGTGTAGCTAATATAAATCTACAACAGAATTTGTCCAATTTTCAAAGAGCCATGCAGAAATATCATCCTGATGAATCTGCTCCTTTTCCAGAAAATTGGTTTGCAGCTTTCGGTCAACTGGAAGAATTATTATCAAAAAGCGGGAAGCAAAAAAAAATAGTATTTCTGGACGAACTTCCATGGCTGGATACTGCGCAATCTGGTTTCATTCAAGCACTCGACTATTTCTGGAATTCATATGCTAGTGCAAGAAACGATATTATTTTGATTGTATGTGGATCTGCTGCCTCATGGATGATCAATACACTTATTCATAATAAGGGTGGGTTACATAACAGGGTTACCCACAGGATACGCCTGGAATCCTTTTCATTGAGGGAATGTGAAACTTTCTTTCAGAGCCGTGGAGGAGTATTTAGTAGATACCAAATAATTCAATTATATATGGTGATGGGAGGTGTACCTTTTTATCTTGATCATGTAGACGTAAGTATGAGTGCCTCTCAAAATATAAATCGATTATGTTTTCAACGGGACGGATTATTGACAGAAGAGTTTAGAGATCTTTATACTTCTTTATTCAATAAAGCAGAGAAACATCTTTCCGTCATTGAAACGTTAAGCAAGAAAGCAAGGGGTTTAACACGTTCCGAAATTATTGACGATACAGGGTTACCTAATGCAGGAAGTACGACAAGAATATTAAATGAACTGGAGGAAAGTGGCTTTATACGTAAGTACTTCTCATTTGGCAAGAAGGAGAAAAGTAGTCTTTTTCAATTAAGTGATTTTTATTCCTTGTTTTATATCAAATTTATACGCGGAAATCATGCGTTGAACGAGAATACCTGGATTAATGGACTTGATTCGCCACAACAGAGATCCTGGAGTGGTTATGCATTTGAGCAGGTATGTCTTGCTCATCTGACAGAGATTAAACATGCTCTCGGTATCAGTGGTGTCCAGACAAGTAGTTCTTCATGGATTAACACGGGTGAGGGGAGTAGGCGACAAATAGATTTGGTTATAAATAGAAAGGACGATGTTATTAACATATGCGAAATGAAGTTCTCTATTAATCCTTTTACTATTGATAAAAAGTATCAAGCAGAATTACAGGACAAAATAGACACGTTCCGAACAGCAACGCGTAGCAATAAATCCATTTTTTTGACTATGATTACTACTTTTGGAATAGTCAGAAATATGTATTCTAATAGTATGGTCCAGAATAGTTTAACCATGGATGATTTATTTCGATGATTTAAACAATTCTTATGCTCACATTGAGAAAATTTGAATTACAGATAAGTGATACAATCGTATATAGAGGAAGGGAATATTATGAAAATGGTGCTGTTGTTGATCTTGAGGAAACAGGAAAAGACTTCTGGCGAGCCGAAGTGATGGGAACCGAACCATATGCAGTGGAAGTGGAGATTTTCAAAAAGGACAACATAAAATCATATTCATGCGACTGTCCTTATGACGGTGATATTTGCAAGCATGTCGTAGCTGTTTTATTTCTTCTGAGGGAAAAAATTGCAAACACTGCTGTTCGCAAAAAAGTAGTCCCCAAAGCAGATTTTGGTAAGTTAATACAAAAAATAAGCTTAGAGGAGTACCAGGAATTTATTTTTGATCCATTGTTGTAAACCTGTTATGCAGGGGTGAAAGCCCAGCTAACATTATCTTAGATGATTCCCATGCAACTGTTGTAAACCTGTTATGCAGGGGTGAAAGCCCCTGCATGATTAAGTATCATTAGCAGGCAATAAAACATCAATGGAGGGTAAATTTGATGTTGTTTTTCCTTTTAAACAATTGGATCTTTGCATGTTTAGTTTTAGTTGAATATTTTACCTTGATCCATTGTTGTAAGTCTGAAATGTAATGGTGAATCCCCTGATATTATTAAGTATCGTCACCCTTTTTTACTACGTATTATTAGAACATTGCAATGAAAAAAATTAATTGCGGGAAACAGATTCCGATCGCATTAGGATTACTCTTTTCTTCTCTGATACTGGCAATGAGTACCCTGGCTCAGGATATCAGGCTGTTAAAGCATTTCCCTCATCCGGACAGAATCCGCTATGATGGAGATTGTATGACGATTGAAAATAAGGATGTATTTATATATAGCGCGGCTTTCCATTATTTCAGAACCCCTAAGGAATTATGGCGGGACCGGTTCCGCAAAATTAAGGCGGCAGGTTTCAATACCGTAGAAACGTATGTTCCGTGGAACTGGCATGAGCGTGTAGCGCCGGCTTCTATTGCCGATCAGTCAAAGTTTGATTTCTCGGATCTCAGCGCCTGGTTGAAGATGGCGCATGAGGAGTTTGGGTTTTATACCATTGTGAGGCCGGGGCCATTCATTTGTGCGGAGTGGTCAGGAGGCGCATATCCACGCTGGCTGGCGATGTATGGTCCTGGTAAGGGTGACTTTTGGTTAAGAAGTGCAGATCCGGAGCATATCAAATGGTGCATTCACTGGTTCGATGCCGTGTGTAAATTTATGGCCAAAGAGCAATTGACCCGGAAACCCAAAGGCAGTAAGGGAATCATTATGCTGCAGATAGAGAATGAATACGATGCTGATGATAGCAAGGATAAAGAGGTTTTCCTGAAGGCATTATATCATTCTGCAAAACGCAATGGCATAGATGTGCCGGTATTTACCTGTCTTACCAGTCAATGCCGTGGCAGTAAAGATTCGGAGCTTTCGCAGGTATTTGACTGTGATAATTATTATACTGATCAGAGCGGCGCTGCAGGTTGTGCACATAGAATGGCATCTCTCCGGAAAAGACAACCAGATGCACCCGGCTTTGTAACGGAGATGCAGGGAGGATGGTTTTCAACGGTAACCGGCGCGCTCAGCGAGGAACATTTTTCTGATGCAAGACATTTTAACGCCATTTCCTTAATGACATTGTTAGGTGGCGGTACGGGCATCAACTATTATATGTTTGTTGGCGGTACCCACTTCGCTGGCTGGGGAGCCAGGGGAATGACTACTACCTATGATTATAACGCCGCCATTGGAGAGAGCGGCATCTGTACGCCCAAATATGATGTGGCTACATCCATCGGAAATTTCATTCACCGGTATGAGCAACCATTGCTCAGATCCAAAGGAGGTCCTTGTCGTATACAAGGTGTTCCAAAAAATATTACAGGTGGTATCCGTATCGCCCCGGATGGTACAAAATTCATCTTCCTGAATAACAGTGATGCCAAAGCCGGTTACAACGGTCAGGCAGACATTATACCCGGTAGCATTGCGAAAGCAACCGAACCTATTTATAATATTGATCAGAACGGACAACATGTCCGGATGAAAACAACGGATGGTAACACTACTGCGGATAGCCTGAAATTGGAAAACATATCCATCGCCTGCCACCTGGAACCACTTGGTGCCAGGGTATTGGTGATTCCTCCCGGCGCTGCTGTGCAAGATGGCGTATGGTATCCGGAAGTGCTGTCTGCTCCCGCTTCTCAGCAGTCTACCCCACCAACGGTAAGAGTGGCTATTGCGCGGAAAACCGACGATCCGCTTACCATGGCCAGGTGGAAATCATTACCGGACGGCATATCATTAACACAATTGGGCGTCAATGATTTCAGATATAGTCTCTACCGATCTAAACTAAAGCTGGATGATCAGCAGTCAAAAAAAGAGCGATACCTGCTCTTCAATATGTTTACCCGTGATATTGTTACTGTTTCGGTAAATGGTAAGCCGGCGAAGCGTTTGTTCCCCGACAAAGCAGATGCGCAAACCTGGACAACCCGCGGCTGCTTTGACAGGATAAAGCCCAATGAATATGATAACCGCTTTGATGTATCAGGTCTGCTGAAACCGGGGAATAATGAAATAAATGTGGTGTATGAAGATCTGGGACATGCACATGGTTATGTACCTATGGAAGAATTGGCAGGCATCCGCAAAGCCGGGTTATCCTCCACTGATACCACACTGACGCATCCGTTAAAATGGGAATATGCAGCGGATGCAGCAGGCATTTCCCTTGGATATCATTTACCCTCCTATGTTCCGGCCGGCTGGAAGATAGTGTCGTTGGATACTCTTATGGAGATCCCACGCAAAGGCAATTATATTCAACCGGTAGCATCAATGAACGGACTCTTTACCTGGTATCGAATTGAATTCTCTTTACCGGCAGATAAAGTGGCACTGGAAAGTTCCTGGCTGGCCCGCATCAACGCTTCCGGTAACGGGTATATGTGGCTCAATGGTCATAATATCGGCAGACATTGGGAGGCAGGTCCGCAGCGTGAATTCTATCTGCCTGAGTGCTGGCTGCATTTTGGGACTGCCCGTAAAAATGTACTGGTGATGGGACTGCGGAAAACAGAAAAGGGAGCGTTCCTGAAAGCCATGGAGATTCGCCCTTATGCCAGATAACAGTATTCACTTACAAAATAGCAACAACAATTATTCACATATGAGTGGCCATCTTACAAACTAAAAATCGACAAATAGTTATGACAACATTTTCCAGGGTACTATTTTTTATTTTCTTATTGACCATCAGTCAGGATATATTCGGACAGAAAAAGAATGCACTAACAATACTCACTTATAATATACATCATGCTAATCCTCCTTCCAAACCTGGTGTAATAGATGTTAAAGCAATAGGAGCAGTGGTTCGCAGAGAAGCGCCCGATTTCGTTGCTTTGCAGGAAGTAGACGTTCATACCGGCAGATCTGGTAAAACGGTGGACGAAGCCAAAGATATCGCTGTTGATGCTGGTATGAATAGCTGTTTCGCAAAAGCAATTGACTATGATGGAGGTGGGTATGGCATCGCCATATTGTCAAAATATAAAATTGATTCCACTCATGTTATTAACCTGCCATCTGCCATCAATGGAAGTGAAAACAGGGTATTGTTACTGGCATTTATCAACATGGGGGGCCAAAGGACAGCTGATTTTTGCCTGTACGCATATGGATGCCTCCCAATCGGATGCCAGCAGGTTGCTTCAGATAGAAGAGATTACTAAATCTTTGCAGCCATGGAAGTATCCGGTTATTATTGCCGGCGATTTCAACGCGGAACCTGACAGTAAAGTAGTGGGAAAATTAGACGCCGGTTTTATTCGTTCCTGTAAAAACGGTTGTGCAAACACCATTCCTTCAGATGCACCCACCAAGATAATTGCAAAATATTTAAGAGACCCTTTTATTGTGGTATTATCAATCATGGGTTGCTAGAGGGGAAAATAGTGGAAGGTGAACATGAAAGGATGATTAGCCCGGAAATATTTTTGAAGGTGAATAACATTCATAAGGGTTCTGTTGGTTATGGAGTACCACACAAGAAAGAAGATAGTGCGCTGCCGCTAAAGGTGTTTATCAAATGTGATACCTGCCATCAGCCATTTACAGGGTATGTTGTAAAAGCCAAAGGGCTATGGTACTATAAATGTCGTACAGATGGCTGTAAGTGCAATAAAAGCGCGAAACGAATACATGAACTGTTTGAGGGGCTACTGAACCGGTATTGCGTAAGAGAAGAGCTAATAGAGTCATTGAAATCAGTACTTATCACTGAATATAACGGAATGAATAAGGGTAACCTGGAGCAACAAGGCATTCTAACCAGCCAGCTAAAGGAAATAAATAAAAAGATAGATAGCCTGGAGGAAAGTCGATTTGTATTAAAGGAGATGAGCCAGGAAACTTTTGATAAATTTTATCCTCGTTATATTAAGGAACGTGAAAATATAGCTGCGCAACTGGATAAATGTAAGCTAGGCATTTCGAACCCGGAAGAAGCTATTCAATATGCGCTATCACTTTCTTCTAAACTACCTATGGTGTGGCATTCCAGTGATGTGGGTATGAAAGAGAAACTGCAAAAACTTATATTTCCTGAGGGAATCGTCTATGATCGCAAAAATGAGGCACTTCGAACCGGAAAAGTAAATGAAGTATTCGCGTTAATCGCCGGCCTGTCGGGGAATACCGGCTCAAATGAAAAGGGGACAAATCATACTGATGATGATTTGTCCCCTTTTGCGGACCGGACGGGACTGCATTAATGCCTTATAAATCGCAGTTTTACAGCAGGTTTTCGGTTAGTGTATCCGAATTTGTTACCTCGCAGTATAACTTATTATGACAGTGTTAAAAGAGCTTTTATTGGTTAAGCTGCAAAAATAGATTTTCCTATGCGTTATAAAAATGCTAAAATATTTGGCAAATTACGAGAAACCTTTTAGATTTGACGGAAAAGTCAAGAATTTTAAATCAAGATCATGCAAGTGGCTTTCGGTGAATATATAAGAAAACTAAGGACAGACAATAATCTGACATTAACGCAGCTCGGCGCTAAACTCAATATTGATTCTGGAGCATTAAGCAAAATCGAAACAGGGAAAAAGCAGCTTGATGAAAAAGTTTTGCCGAAGTTGGCTAAAGTCTTCAAATTGAATTTAGATATGTTAAAGGATGAATTCTTTAGTGAAAAAATTGCTTATGCTATCTGTAAAAATAAATGTTCGGAGAATATTTTATTACTAGTAGAGGAAAAAATTAAATACATAAGAATAAAGAATACTAAACAAGGTGTACTGAAGTTCACTGACAAATAACTGACTATGGCAAAGAAACTTTCTGAGCAAAGAGCAAGGCAAGTAGCAAGGGAACTATTAACATTTAGAGGTTGGGATGTGAAATCTGTTACAAGCCAAGGTCTACTTCTAGAAGAGTCCGAGTATAAGAATCATAAATCTACTGAAACTCTGTTTAAAGGGAAATCAAAGAAGGGCAAAGGTGATGGCATCCCGGATTTTTTACTGGTAAATAATTTTGAGGGCTTAAAGCCAGTTCTGCTAATTGAAACTAAAGCCTCATTAAAACAATCAGAAGATGCTATTAATGAAGCTATCCATTATGGAGAGGCTTGCATTGAAAAAGGGCATGAAGTTCTTGTTGTAGGAATTGCCGGTGCAGAGAAGGAAATATGTTCAGTTATTGTTAGAAGGAAAATAGGAACTGTTTGGAAGAATTTAACAATTAATGGTAGGCCTATAGATTGGATACCATCTCCCGAACAGACGCAAAGAATTTTAGCAGATAAACAGAAGACTGAGATTGAGCCAGAGAGGCCATCTGAACAGATTTTGCAAGATCAAGCAAATAAATTGAATGAAATATTGAGAGAGTGCAAAATAAAAGATGAGTATCGTCCCGTATATGCTGCCACTTTCATGCTTGCATTGTGGCAGGGAGAGGTATCGATTGATTCTGATGTTGTATTGCACCAAATAAATGCGAATGCTCAACTTGCACTGAATAAAGCCAATAAGAGAGCTTTGGCAGAAAGCCTTAGGGTGGATGTTGAAAATGATGCCCTCGCGGCTAAGGCTTGGGAAATTGTAGATATACTCAAGAAATTGAATATCCGCTCTTTTCTACACGAGCATGATTATTTAGGGCAACTTTATGAGACATTTTTCAGATATACAGGGGGAAATACAATTGGGCAATACTTTACCCCGAGGCATATTATAGAATTTATTTGTGAAATTTTGAATATTACCCCAAATGATACAGTATTTGACCCTGCTTGTGGTACCGGCGGTTTTTTAATTGGTGCATTGAACAAAATGGTGAAGCAAAAGAAGCTACCATATGAGGAAGCTGTTGATTTGGTTAAAAGCAATTTATTTGGGATCGAATCTGAACCTTCAACTGCAGCACTCTGTATTACGAATATGATATTCAGAGGGGATGGTAAAAGCGGAATTATTAAAGCAAATTGTTTTGTGAAGAAGGATTTTCCGACCAAGGACGTGGACTTTGTTTTAATGAACCCTCCTTTTCCCCACAAAAAAACAGACACGCCTGCTTCTGAATTTATTGACAGAGGGTTAAAAAGTCTAAAGAAAAGAGGAATATTGGCGAGTATCGTGCCTTATTCTTTACTTGTTAGAGCGAACGATTGGCATAGCAAAATTCTTAAAGAGAATACTATTCATTTGATAGTAACTTTGCCCGCAGATTTATTTAACCCTTATGCTTCATATAACACGGCAATTTTAATGATTCAGAAGGGAATCCCCCATGGCAATAAGAAAACTTTTGTATGTAGGATTCCTAATGATGGCTTTAAGCTGAAAAAAAATAATAGAATTAAGCAGAGTGGATCTTTACTTCCGCTAATATTAGAAGCATTTGAGTCTAAAAAAGAAATACCTGAGCTCTGTAAGATGGCTCTAATTAATGAGAATTCTGCTGAATGGTCTCCTGAGGCTTATTTAGATAACGCAATTTATACTGATAGTGATTTTATTTCTGGATTTGAAGAACATATTCGTAAGCAAGCGTCTTTCTATGTATTAAATGGGGCCAAGCTTCTTAAGAAATCTCTATCAACTGAGAAGCTTGATCTAAGTGGTATTCTTTATTCTCCTACATCTAAATTGTCTCTTGAAGGAATTGGGTTTGGTGCTATGAATATTGAACAATACTTAGATGTGGTATTAGGAGGTACAGAAGAAATAGAAGATCTTGAAGAGGGCAATTTTCCGATTGTTTCAACAAGTGAGTTTTTTAACGGTGTTACTACGTGGAAAAATCCTAAAACATTTTATTCTCCGCCTTGTATAACAGTAGCAACTGATGGCAGTACTTGCTCGACTTTTGTGCAAGAATACCCATTTTATGCCTTTTATAAGGTAGCAATTCTTAATCCTAAGAAAGGGGTGAAAATTGATGTAGATGCACTATATTATCTAGCTTATTTAATTAGTCGTGAAAAATGGCGATATGTTTATGCGAGAAAGTTTGGAAAAGCAAGAATTAATTTAACCAATATAATTGTTCCAATTAAGAAGGATGGCACTCCTGATTTTGTTAAAATGGCCGAACTCACGAGAAAAGCAAATGCTTTTCCATTAATTAAATTCTTTAGGGAAAACTATAAAAAGCAATAGCTTTCATAATAACATGTTTTTAAGATTGGATAATTTCATATTGTTGATCCAGTGAGGGGATAAAAGTAAGTGAAAAGTGAAATTAAGCTTTGGCAGAAATTAGGATACACTACAATTATTTTTTGTCAGTGTATCCTAATTTGTAACCTTTCCCATTCGTTTGATGTAGTTTACCTTTACATGCTAAAAATAGAAAAGCCGCATAAATCATACAATTTATGCGGCTTTAACTTTAAAGAAAGTCCTTGTTGCGGACCAGACGGGACTCGAACCCGCGACCTCCGCCGTGACAGGGCGGCATTCTAACCAACTGAACTACTGATCCTCAATACTGGCGGGCCTTTCAGCCTTACCATTGCCCCCGTTTGGGATTGCAAATGTAGCAACAATATTTTCAATCAACCAAATATTTTTTTTATTTTTTGAAAAAAATAAAAATAGTGAACGTGAGAGTAATGTTCAGGCAGGTGTTTCATACAGCAATATTTTTCTGCTGATTTTGATATATTTGAATAATTGCACATATTGTGATTGTGTCTGCCGGCTGTTCCCATTGTTAACTACCAGCAGCACGTATAATAAAACCCTGTACATAATGACAAACACCGGAATAATAAGCCTGGTACTAATTGTAGCCAATATTATTTTTTCATACAAAGGACTAAAAAACCATTCGTTCTTTGACCGTTACTCCTTTGAGGTAGAAAGAATCCTGCTTTATAAAGAATATAAACGACTGATTACTTCCGGATTTTTGCATGTCAGCTGGCGGCACCTGATCTTTAATATGATATCATTATTTGCTTTCAGTTTGACGTTGGAAACGGATCTGGGTAGTGCCAGGTATCTCATTATTTATTTTGGCAGTCTGATAGGCGGTAATCTGCTTTCACTGTTTATACACCGGCGTCATAGCGATTACAGTGCAGTAGGCGCATCCGGCGCTGTGTGCGGAGTTATCTTTGCTTCCATTGCTTTATATCCTGGTATGGCACTAAGCTTTTTCGGACTCTTTCCTATTGCGGGCTGGCTCTATGGAATTTTATTTGTGCTGTGTGCTGTCTATGGTATCAAATCCGCGCGTGATAATATTGGTCATGATGCGCATCTGGGAGGTGCACTGGCAGGGCTTATTACCGCTATTATCATGGTGCCGGATGTGCTGGTATATAATTATATCACTATCATTGCTATCGCTGTACCATGTATATTTTTTATCTACATGATCATAACGCGGCCACATTTTTTACTGATAGATAATTATTTTTTTAAGCGGCACCAGGTTTTTGTTGATATAGATGATAAATACAACTATGAAAGGGCCAATAGGGAAAAAGAGATGGATGCTATTTTAGATAAGATCCATAAAAAGGGAATGAACAGTTTAACGAAAAGCGAGAAGGAAAAACTGGATAGGTATTCACAACAGATAAATTAAGTAACAGCATCCTCCTGATATACCAGGAAGATGCTGTTGCTTTGTTTTAGTGTGTTTTCATTAAGTAACCAAACAAACCATGTGTTTCTTCTACAGGGCCTGCTGTGAAAAATAACTGTTTTGGGTTGGCCTTAGGTACATCATTTTCCAATGCCCATAACCCCTGAATAACGATAGGGATGTCCTTGTTCTGTAAAGGACCTACAAATTTTCCATCATCATCATACATGTTAATACGGCCATCGCCAAAGTTGCCGACGAGGATAGCATGTGTCAGATTACAGAATGGGGTTCCAGATTCTACCATTCCCCATGGAGAGTTAAGCGCTCCCTGCGATGCAAATCTTTTTATCAGCATGCCATTGGTTCCGTAAATATCTACATATCCGTTGCCCGGACCGGATTGATCATCCATTTTGTTAGGCTTTTGTAAGGCATAAGTAACAAATAATCTTTTGCCTATAAGCCTGATATTGAAAGGTGCAAAGCCGGCAGGGATGGTCGGATCATGGAATGGTTTTGTAGTAACCAGGTTAAAATCTTTATCAAAAACATCCACTTTAGCATCCCTGAAATTAGTGGCATACAGGAAATTACTGCCGCCATCATTAGCTAATGCCAGTCCTTTATACACTGCCATTTGTGAGGATCTGTTGGCTACAATCACAGCTGCACTGCCGCCAGCCCAGGCTGCAATGGTACCGTCTTCTGTAGCAAAAATAAACTTGCTGGGGGTAGGTTGTTTACCACTCCAGATAACAAAATCTGTTGTGCTGTTAAATACAACGCCGGTAGGCGCACCGGAACCGGTACCATCGGGGCCGGGAATGGTTACTGAGGGGCGCAGGGTGGCGCCTGTTTTATCATAAACGGGACTGAGGCCGGTATGGTTAGCAGCCAGCCAAAAAGGACCACTGGGGGCCACCGCAATCCCCCAGGCATTAACAAGACCCGTATCAATTCTGGCGGCACCAAAACCGCTAACATCTGCCACTAAATTGGTTTGTTTGTAATCGTCCAGTATAATTTCCTGGACCAGCTGTCTACAACCTGTTATGAGCAGGAGGAGCGTACACGCAAGCACGCTGATAAAAGCAATCATAAAGGGATTGCGGGTGATTTTGTTTTTCAACGCAGACTGCTCGTTGGCAATTTTTTTTAACATTTTTACAGATTTAAAAGGTGATAAAATGCAACCCTGGGAAGGCTGTGGCCATATTAAATTCAGCGGAATAGCAAAGCCTGATTATACTACCAGTCCGGTACAATGAAAAAGGAATGATGGTTAAAAAGAAGGGGCAAGGGAAGACAGGACAATAGACTTGCAAGTACGGAGATTACACTAAAAACGTTGCCTCGGGGTAAAAAATTATTTTTAAGGATGCACAAATTCAAAAGGGTCAAATCATCTTCCTGATGATTTGACCCTTTTGACAGACTGGAGCTTAGTTAATTCTTATAAACCCTTATATAATCCACTTCCATGGATGCGCTGGTAAACGCCGGATCAATGGCGCCGCCAAAATTACCGCCTATGGCGAAATTAAATATCACAAAGAAATGCTGGTTAAAAGGCAAACTACCTGTATTCGTAAATGTGTAAAATAACTGATCATCTACATAAAACCTGATGAGGGTAGGCGACCAGTCAACAGCATATTTGTGAAAGGCAGTAGTTGCATTAGTGATCATCAGCGTACTGCCGTCACCGTTAGCACCGGAATGATTAGGGTGATGCAGCGTGCCGTAAATTTTATTAGGCACATTGCCTTTATGCTCCATGATATCTATTTCACCACAGGCAGGCCAACCGGCAGTTGTAATATTGCTTCCCAGCATCCAGATAGCGGGCCATGTACCGCCACCGGCGGGCAGTTTGGCGCTTACTTCTATCTTACCATACTTAAAAGAAAATTTATCTTTCGTGAGCATCCTGGTAGAGGTGTAGGCACTGCCGGCATAGTTTTCTTTGATGGCCGTGATTTTCAGGATGCCATTAGCTACGGTTACATTCTCTGGCCGGTTAGTATAATATTGCGCTTCTGCGTTGCCCCATCCGTTGTCGCCGGTACCAATATCATAGCCCCATTTTTTAGGATCAGGAGGACCATCGGTATTAAATTCATCCGACCAGAGCAAGGCGCTTACATTTACCGCCACCTGTATAGATTTGCTGATAACAAGTCCGTCGGCACTCTTTGCTGTAACAGTAACGGTGTAGCTGTGATGCCCTACAACCGTGTAACTATAATTAGCGATGCCATTGGCCACAGTTTGATATGTACCGTTACCAAAATCGTAATCATACGTTACTGCATTTTCGGCGACGGCTGTAAAAGTTACTGCACCGCTGCTGTCGGCACTCACCACGGCATTTACAACCAGGTTGGAAGGCGCTACCTTTGCGGCTGGTTTAGTTTCATTTTTTCCGCAACTGGCAATACTGATGAGTAGTGCCATCATAATTACTGAGATATATTTCATACGCTTACTGAATTGCTATTAATTTTACATACCATGCACCGGGTGCCTGCAAACAACGTAAACTCATATGAGTATCGGTTCTTTCCAGTACCTGGTATTTATGAACGCCAAGATACATACCAAGATGTCCTTTGTTGGAGAAAGTGATAAATTCTTCCGTAGCGCTGCCATCATAACCAAAGGTTTCTGTGTAGTCAGCAGCTTTGGGGCCGGTTAAAGTATAGTCGCCGGTACCGGTAAGCGTGGGATCAAAGTCTACCAGGTATTCTTTTTTTCCGAACAGATCATTGTTTGTTTTGTGTGAAAATACATTGCCCGCCGCAGTAAAAGTATATACATCATCATAGATACCTAAGCCGGCTTTTTCATTGGGAGCCGCCGCCCACCATGCGGGTGTAAACACCGCGGCATCTGATACACCCAGATGGCCGGGTGCATCTTTATCTACCCGCCATTTTTTGCTGCTGTTGTTAGTCAGCATGGTAACCAATCCGGGATCAGGTGTAAATGCGCGGTATACCGTCAGATCAGCTGTATTTACGCTTGAAACACCTGCTTTACCGGCAGCTGTTACCGTGATGGTAAATTGTTTATTGCCGGTATGTTTATATTGATAAGCAAATTCATTGGAGGTGGCAATTTTGGCGGGTTGTCCATCACCAAAATCTACTTTATAATTAAAGGCATGATCTGCTGTAACGCTCAACAGGATAGAGCCTGAACCATCGCCATAAGGATGTGTAGCATCTTTTCCCACAACGGAAATGTTGAGTGCAGGTTTCGACGGTGTTATTACATCTCCGAAACTGTAATCATCTTTTTTACAACTACTTAATAAAAGCAGTGTGGCTAAAAAAAGCCGGGTAAATAATTTTATTTGTTTTGTCATAATATGGTGTGCTGAATTAATTAGTGAATAGAAGTACTAATACCCTGGATTTTGTGTCAGTTGAGAGATGTCAACTTCCTTTTGTGGTATCGGGAACAACTCATTTTTTCCGGCTTTAAATCCGGCGATAATGGTAGCTGCCCTGCCTGTTCTTACCAGGTCAAAAAAGCGGTCGCCTTCCATCGCCAGTTCCAGCCTGCGCTCATCCCAGATAACCTGTTTTAATGCAGTACCGGTGAGTGTTACATCATGTAAGAGATCATTAAAAGCACGACGGCGTACCTTGTTTAAATACGTTTGTGCTTTATTATCATTGGGAGTAGTAGCCCTGTTATTGGCTTCTGCAGCCATTAACAGCACATCCGCATAACGAATGGTCCTGTAGTTATTCAAATAGTTCAGCTCAGGCTGACCAGAAGTTTCGCCTTTTCTTGGAAGGTATTTCTGGTTATAAAGACCGGTATTTTTATAAGGAGCTACCTGGTAAGAAATATTAAATTCGGGATGTGCGGTCTTATACACTTCAATATCCAACACGGTTACATCTTTCCTTTGATCACCGGAAGCATAGGCTTTCGCTAACTCCAGTGTGGGCAGATTGGTACTCCATCCGGCGGCATAAGGACTTGATCCGTTCAGACCGCGTATGCCGCATTGTTGTACCGCATAGTTACCCTGGCCCCTGGTAGCGCCTCCCCAGTTATAATAAGGAGAGAGATTGGAATATTGAATTTCAAAAATTGATTCCGGTCCGTTTTCACCAGACTGTAAAAAAATGTCACCAAAGTTTTGTACTAAAGTAAACGGCCCGTTTACTACATTTTCCAGCATGGCTGCGGCAGCATCAAATTTATTTTCATACAGCAATACTTTACCTAACAAAGCCTGGGCTGCATATTTAGTGATGCGGCCAGCCTGCGCATTGGTAGGCGGTAATACGGCAATGGCATTATTCAGATCCAGTTCTATCTGTTTATATACATCATCTTTTGAAGATCTTTTTAATGACCTGGAATCAGTGATGGAAAGCCGTTTATTTGTAAACAGCGGAACGTCTCCAAAAAACTTAACCAATGTAAAATAATAGTAAGCTCTCAGGAAATATGTTTCTCCATACAGCGCATCTTTACCTGCAAAATCAATGGTGAGGCCTGCGGGATTTTTGTCCTTAAACTGGCCCAGGTAATTGACGCGGTTAATGCCTTCATAGGCAGATGACCATATCTCTGTTAAATAATCGTTGTTAGTGGTAATGGTGTAATCATCTATTTGTTGCAATCCCAGTACATCGGAGGCGTTTTCACCGCCGGTTACAGCATTGTCTGATGCAATGTCGCCAATAGGTACTGCCTGATTGAGCCACTGGATGGGGGAGTAGGTACTCACCACCATTGTTCTGTAATCACTTTCTGTTTTCAGGTAATCGAGATCCGTTACTTTATAATCGTCGTGCGGATTGTAATCCACCCACTTCTTGCAGGAAGTTATTGTTATTATGAAAAGGAGAACACCTGCTATTTTTAGTATGTTTTTCATTTTTCGTCTTTTTACTTTTAACACTACAATTTGAAATCAATGCCGAAAGACCATGTTCTGGCCTGGGGATATGCACCTCTGTCTACGCCCGTATCCAGTATGCCACCTGCTATTTCCGGATCATAACCGGAGTAGCGGGTAAAGGTATACGCGTTCTTAACCTGTACGTATACACGTACCTGTCTGAATCCGGCATGTTGAAAAACGGAGGCGGGCAATGTGTAGCCTAATTGAATGTTTTTAAGTTTTATAAAAGAACCATCTTCTACATATCTGTCGGATACCCTGATATTGCTGTTGCCATCTGTGAAAGAGTACCGCGGATGACGTGCATTATTAGTGCTGCCGGGGCCGGTCCATCTGTCTAAAACATCTCTGAATTTATTGGTGTAGTTGGCATTTCTTTCATAAGCTCTGTACACATCATTACCAACAGAAGCATAGGTGAAAATATTCAGATCAAAACTTTTATATCCTAAAAATAAGTTCCAGCCCATTGTGAATTTAGGGAAGGGGTTACCGATCATGGTTTTATCCTTATCATTAATTACGCCGTCTCCGTTTACGTCTACAAAGCGGATATCGCCTGGTTGTGCGCCATCTTGTTTCGGTGCTTTGGCGATATCAGCGACGGATTGAAACAAGCCATCTGTTTTATAGCCATAGAAATAACCTGGTATTTGCCCTTTTTCAAACCGGGTAACGGTTTGAGATTGACCGTTAAAATAGTTGCCACCATTTATTACAGCGGTATTATCTGTATTGGTGCCGGTAACCATGTTTTTGGAAGAAGTAAAAGTTATGGAGGTGCTGATCGATAACTTATTGGCTATTTTATCGGTGTAGCCCAGCGACATATCTACCCCGCTGCTTTTTGTAGCGCCGATGTTAGCATCCGGTACCTTTGCGGTGCCCAGATAAAGCGATACAGAAGGAGTGAATAATAAACCGCTTACTTCTTTCTGGAAATAGTCTGCTGTTAAAGAGAATTTATTTTTGAAGAAGGTAATGTCAAACCCAACATTTGATTGTTTTTGTTTTTCCCAGCTTAATGCAAGGTTTTGATAAGACCCGATGGTAGATCCCGGAAGAAAACTATTGCCGAATGTATAGCCGTTGTTATTGGCGTTATCATAGTTAGGTCCGCCGGTGATCACCTGTATGGAAGGAGGATTTACATTTTCATTTCCCACCGTTCCATAGCTGCCTCTTATTTTTAAATAATTAATAAAATTAGAATGAAAGAAATCTTCACTGGAAATTATCCATCCTAAGGAGCCGGAGTAGAAATCAGCAAACTTGTTATCAGGCCCGAATGCATAGGAACCATCACGTCTTGCGGTAAAGGAGGCCAGGTATTTATCTTTATAATCATAATTTATCCTGCCAAAATAAGAAAGGTTTTTTCTGAACCCACGATCTTTATTCATGTTGCGTGCATTCAGGTTAGGGGCCACATCTCCTGATTTATCACGCACCTGCTGGGCAACACCATTGATAATAGTATCGCGGTAATACACTACGCCGGCGCTGTTGGTACCGGTAGCAGCTGTGAGGTCTGCAAATGTCCAGGAGTTAAAAGGTACATCCTGCGCAGTAGCTGTAAGACCATTATAGGTGCTTTTAGCCATAGAAAAACCGGCTACTGTTTCAAAATGATGATCCTTTTTTATATTGAAGTTGTAATTGGCAAATGTTTCTGCAGTAAAACTAAAATTGCTTTTTTTGTATTCCGTTACGCTGTTATGTGCGCTGGAGGAAATGCCACCCAGATCATTTTTGGTAACAACCGTAGCGCCATCTGCATTCATGGTATTCTCCACATTCAAAGGGCCGTAGAAAACCAGTGGGATAAAGGATTTGCCCGTCTCATCCCAATTGGTATAACCAAAACGGGAAGTGAGTTTTAAGTTTTTCAGGATATCATATTGTAATTCCGCTTTGCCATATAACTTGTTGCCATTGGATGTTTGATAGGTATTATCCAGTTTGGTAAGCGGATTAAATATTTCTGATCGCAGCAGGTCGCTGAAGCCGTATTTACCAACGGTATTAGGTACTGAATTTAATACCGGAACGGTAGGATCAAAGTTTAGCGCGCTGCCAATGATGGAGTTAAAGGAATTTTCCCGGATGCCTTTACTTCTTATATTAACATAGCTGGTATTGAGGATTAATTTCAATTTAGGTGCCAGATCTATCCCAATATTGGCTGTACCATTAATCCTGTTAAAGTTGGATTTACTGCCACCGCCCACAATACCATCCTGACCGAGATAACCGGCAGCAATAAAATAAGTCATTTTTTCACTGCCGCCCCGGGCGCCTACATTATAGTTTTGCATGGGCGCCTTGTGGAATATTTCTTTTTGCCAATCGGTACCGGCACCCAGTTTTGATATATCGGGGAAGATAAGATTGCCCCCGGCGGCCACGCTGCCTTCATTGATAATGCCGCCGTATTCGGTAGCATTTAATACACCGATGGTTTTTAGTACTTCCTGTACCCCATAATTAGCATTGACGGTGATCTCCGGTTTTTGATTTTTTTTGCCGCTGCGGGTGGTTACTACAATCACGCCGTTGCCTCCTTTTACGCCATAAATGGCCGTGGTAGCGGCATCTTTTAATACGTTCAGGGATTCTATATCGGCAGCGTTAATAGCATTCAGGTCGTCCAGTGTTTGCGGAATACCATCTATTATTACTACCGGGTCTGTTCCGGTAAAGGAAGGAATACCCCTGATCAATACTGTTGGTTTAGCGCCCGGTGAGCCGCTTTGAATAACGTTGACGCCTGAGGCTCTTCCCTGCAGTGCTTCTTCAAGCCTTACCGGCCGGAGGTTAGCAATGTCTGTTCCCTTAATAGTGGAGATGGCACCGGATACTTTGGTGATCTTTTGCGTGCCATAACCTACTACTATTACTTCGCTTAATTCTTTAGAAGAAGATGATAAGCGAATAGTAACTGGTGCATCCGAAACGGGTACTTCCTGTTGCGTGTAACCTAAGGCGGTTACGGTCAGGGTTTTTTCTCCGGGAGCAACGGCAATTTTAAACACGCCGTTCGCATCAGCGGCTACCGCTGCCTTGGAAACCTTGCCTGCAATGGAAGCACCCGGTACAGGTGCACCTGTTTCATCTGTTACCTTGCCGGTAACTGTTTTGTTTTGTGCCCATGACACAGTGGCAAACAATAACAATACAGGAATTAAAATGCTTGGTAAAATCTTTTTCATACGAGAATTTTATTTGACAATTTTGCATACGGGAATGCCCTGACCAGATTGGTTTTCTGGCTGAGGAGGGTTGATCTTTCGTTATTATTTGATAAATTATATTGTAAACAGCCGATCTGGCTGCTGTGATAATAGCCAACAACGATGCGTACTGACTACCTGTATTTTTAAAAATCCGATCATGATTTCAGTTGGTCTGCGTCTAAAGTTTTACCTTACTTTGAATAATTAAAATTACACGATCCACTGTATGACGCAAATATTCAGGGTACATCTATACTTCATCATAATTATCTAACTAAATGATTACTAATAAATTTCAACTACATCATTAGTACATCTAACAACATAATAACTACGTTTCATGAAAATCTGGTGGTTAGTTATCTTGATCAATGGCTGGGCAATTATTGCTTTAGGGCAAAACACCATCGGGCTGCCGCAGATCATCAATTATAATAAAGGCGACTTCCAGGCAGGTACACAAACATGGGATATAAAACAGGATAGCAGAGGTATTATGTACTTCGCTAATAATGAAGGGATGCTCACCTATGACGGGAGCCATTGGAAAATATATCCGCTGCCTAATAAAACAATTGTACGTGCATTGGCAATCGACAACAACGACAGGATCTTTGCAGGCGCACAAGATGAGATTGGCTTTTTCACTCCCGGCTACAATGGCAGCCTCACCTACACCTCTTTAAAAAATTTGCTCCCGCCATCACAAAATAAGTTTGCTGATATCTGGCGTATTGAAATTTATAAAGAGTCCGTATTCTTTCAAGCCTCAGATCGTATTCTTGAATATAGAAATAACAGTATCAAAGTATACCCCAACGAATGGCTGTACCTGAAAAAAGCAGGTGATGTACTGTATGCACAGGACAAAGCCAACGGGCTCCTGCAGTTTAAAAACCATGAATGGATACCTGTTGGCAACAAACGGTCATTAACCAATGTAATGGTATCCGGCATTATAAAGATCGGGACCGACAGCCTGTTGATAAATACACAGTTCGATGGCTTATATTTTTTACACAACGATTCTATCGTTAAAAAACAACCGGCATTTTCCAGTAGTTGTGTTTTTGTATCGGAGCAAATAAATCCGGCCGAATTTGTAACGGGCACCACTGCAGAAGGCTGCCTGGTACTGGATTTCAACGGGCATATTGTGCAAAAGATCTCCCGTACAGAAGGCTTGCAGAACAATAATGTGCTGTGCGTTTTTTTGGACAAGGATAATAACCTGTGGGCAGGATTAAATAATGGTATCAGCTTTATTGCTTACAATGCGGCTATTAAATATATCACGCCCAATAAAAGTAATGAGCTATCGGGTTACTCTACCAGGATCTTTGATAAGCAGCTCTACATGGGCACTTCCGATGGAGCCTATTATGTACCGTTATCGGATACCGGTGGCGACCTCAGTTTTTCCAAGGGCGATTTTATACACATCAAAAACAGTAAGGGAGAGGTGTGGCGGTTTGATGAAGTGAATAAACGTATCCTGATGGGGCAACACACCGGTAGTTTTGTGATACAAAATAATATCAGCATGCCACTGGCCTATGGTGTAGGTGCATGGCTGTTTAAGCCCACATCTGCTGTTTTTCCTGCAAGAAATATTTTAGTGGGCACCTATACCGGCCTGAAGATGCTGGAGTTTAATCAGGATAAGTTTGTAGATAAAGGAATGCTGGAAGGCATCTCCGAGTCTATCCGTTTTCTGGAAATTGACAATAACAACACCATATGGGCATCACATCCTTACAGAGGGGTGTACCAGCTGCAACTATCTCCTGATAATAAAAAGATCTCTTCACAATTATTTACCGACAGCGCAGGCTTACCGTCTGCACTCGGTAATTATGTTTTTAAGATAAAGAACAGGGTTGTATTTGCTACGGGCAAGGGAATATATGAATTTGATCCGGCTACCAGCCGGTTTATACCATCATCTTTTCTCACGCCGGTATTTGGCAATATGGAAATACGATATCTGAATGAAGATACAGATGGTAATATCTGGTTTTGCAGCGGGAAAAAAATGGGCGTTGTTAGTTTCAATGCACCTGCGGCTGGTAAACCATTTGCTATTACCTGGATACCGGAATTAAACGGTAAGATATTGTTAGGCTTCGAAAATATTTATGCTTTTAATAAAGAGAATATTTTTATCGGCTCAGATAAAGGCATTATACATCTTAACTACGAAAAGTATACTACCAATAAACAGGCGGTGAAAGTTTTACTGGGGCAGGTAAAAGCTTCCGGTAAATCAGACAGTATTATTTTTGGTGGTTATTTTCATCATCGGTCTGCAACCGGTTACCAGCAGGGTGAACAGGAAATTGCGGCATTGTCGAAGAGCTACAACTCCTTTCATTTTGAATACAGCTCGCCTTCTTATGGCATGCAAAATAATATTGAATATAGCTATCAACTGGAAGGATACGACAGCAGATGGTCTGCCTGGTCGGCTAAATCTGAAAAAGATTATACCAATCTGCCTGACGGAAAATACATCTTTAAAATAAAGGCGCATGATAACCTCGGACATGAATCTGATATAGTGACTTATAGTTTTGTAGTAAAACCAGCCTGGTATAAAACAATATGGGCCTATGTTTTATATGTATTGCTTTTTCTGGGCGTGCTTTATTTGTTACACAAATGGCAGGAAAGGGTTTTACATTTGCAGCAACGCAGGTTTGACGAAGAACAACAACGACTCAAATATATTCATCAGCTGGAGTTAGAAAAAAATGAGAAAGAAATCATGAAGCTCCAGAATGAAAAACTGGCGAGTGAGATCCATTTCAAAAACAATGCACTCGCGGATGCGTCTATGCACCTGGTAGAAAGAGGGGATGCATTGGTAAAAGTGAAGGATATATTGGCAGCTGTTTATAAAAAGAATGGTAATAATCCGGAGATAAAAAATGCACTGCTGCTACTGAGTGATGTGGAAAGAAATAATGCTAACTGGGACCAGTTTGCTTCGCATTTTGATGAGATCAACAATGATTTTCTGAAGAAATTAAAAAACAAATTTCCTGCGCTCACGAATACTGATTTAAAGGTGTGTGCTTATCTGCAATTGAAACTATCTACCAAAGAAATAGCGCAGCTGATGGCGATTTCCGTGCGTGGGGTAGAGATTAAGCGGTATCGGTTGCGGAAAAAACTGAATCTGACGACGGAACAATCGATGAGCGATTTTTTAAATGAGATGTAATAAAACCTTATTATTTTTACACCTATCACTGAAAAACAAGCAACATGAAAGCAAAGCTGATTCTTTTAGGATGTTGGTCTGTAATGGCGCTGGTCTCTAACAGTTGCCTGGCAACTAACGGAGATAGCACTGTTATCCGCCATCATTCACCTGTTACAGATCCGGGTAACGCTGGTTTAAAACTGCCTGCAGGTTTCAAGGCTTTAAAAGTAGCGGAGAATCTGGGTGAAGCCCGGCATGTGGCTGTAACGCCGCTGGGTGATGTGTATGTGAAGGTACAATCGTCTAAACCAGGCAAAGCCATTACTTTCCTGCACGACAATAACGGAGATGGAAAGGCAGACGTAGTAAAGAGTTTTGGTACTTATCGTGGTACCGGTATTATCATAAAAGGAAATTACCTGTATGCATCTTCTGATGAAGACGTGTATCGTTATAAGTTAAACGACAAATACCAGGTAATAAATCCTGATCAGCCTGAAAAGATTATCACCGGGCTCATTAACCGCCATCAGCATGAATCCAAAAGTTTAGCGCTGGATAATGACGGCAATATTTATGTAAACATTGGTGCATTTTCCAATTCCTGCCAGGTACAGGACAGGGCCAAAGGTTCCAAAGGTATTGAAGGATGTCCTATACTGGACTCAGCAGCGGGCATCTGGCAATTCAAAGCCGATAAGCTGAATCAGGCTTATGGAGATGGTGTTAAGTACGCGACGGGCTTGCGTAACGTAGTAGGGCTCGACTGGAACACCCAGCAGAACCAGTTATTTGTAATGCAGCATGGAAGAGACGGACTGTTTGATATGTTCCCTGAATATTATACACTGGAGCAGGGCAACGAACTACCCGCTGAATGTATGTATGCTTTGAAGAAGGGAGATAATGCCGGCTGGCCATATATTTATTATGATGGGCTGCAAAAGAAAAAAATGCTGGCACCTGAATACGGTGGCGATGGAAAGAAAACAGGCGGAGAAAATGCCATTGATCCTGTTGCTGCATTCCCGGCGCATATGGCGCCTAATGGTTTGTTGTTTTACACCGGTAGCCAGTTTCCGGCCAAATATAAAAATGGCGCCTTTATTGCTTTTCATGGTTCATGGAACAGGCAGAAAGGACAGAAAGGTTATTGCGTAGTTTTTGTTCCGTTTAAAGATGGTAAACCTTCCGGTGATTGGGAAGTTTTTGCGGATAACTTTGCAGGCATTACCAATATTCAGTCTCCCGGTCAGGCGCAACACCGCCCATGTGGCTTGGCACAAGGCCCTGATGGCTCATTGTACGTTACAGACGATGTAAAAGGAACAGTATATAAAATTACCTATAGCGGGAAATAGTTTTTAGTATGAAAAGAATGATCGTTACCTGTGTGGCACTCAGTGCCATACTTTCGTTGATGGCACAGGCACCAAAAACTACTCCCGGCCAACAATCTAAAATAAGAGGAAAAAAAGTATACGAGCAATATTGTCTTGCTTGTCACCAGGTAGATGGTGGTGGCGTACCGCATTTGAATCCGCCACTGAAAAAAACATCTTTTATAATTGGAGATAAAACAAAACTGATAGATGTGATCTTAAAAGGCATGCAATCTTCTGTGCCTATTGATGATGAATATTATTCTAACAATATGCCGCCTCATAATTTCCTGAAAGACCAGGAAATTGCTGATGTACTAACTTTTATCCGTAATAACTTTGGTAATAAAGCCAAAGCAGTTACGATAGCAGAAGTGAAGGCTGTCCGCGCAAAGCAGCCGTAAATGTAGCGGCTATGAAATAGATGCTAATAAAATGCTGTTTCTTCTATTTACACCGGGAGATGCTGGTGCACATTATTTATTGGGTTGAAAATCCCTGATAGCGGCGCATACTGTCAGCAGGCTATTTCCCCAGAGAGAAAAGCCATCCAGGTTATAATATAGCAGTGTGTCTGTAGATGTTACAATGACCAGGCGTTTGCTTACACTTTTACCTTTTGGTTTTTCAACAATAAAGGTCTGGCGTATCTCCGCCCAGGGTATTGACTCATCGTTAATAAAAATGCCTTGTTTATTAATGGTAATGATTTTAGGACGGGATTTATCCTTGCGCGCATAGAGGAAATTAACAAGAAAGATAATAGGGGCGGCCATTACCGCTACAAAAAAAATACTGGGTGGGTTGATACCTGATAAACTGGTGCTGTTGGAGATGCTGATGAAGTTGAAAAGCATTATCGCAATAAACAGCAAAAATACCACCAGTGAAATGATTTCAGTACCATAAGATTTCTTCACCACCACATTCCCTGATTCATCTGCAGTGGCCCGGGTCATACCAGCATATTGTGTGGTGGACTTAATCGAAAATGCACGGCCAAATTTTTGTTGGAACCAGTTTTGTTTCTTGCGCTCAGCTTCAGCTACCAGGTCATATGCTGGTGTGTTAGGGAATATAGCAGACATAGGGTATAAATAAAAATGAGAATAATCCGATGGTAATATAAACAAATTTGTGCTATCCGGAGCGAAAGGGATAAGTTTAGACCCTTATGCAGGACTTGCTGAAATCAGGCGCATGCTAAATGCTGAGCTTCCCAACAAAAAGCAGCAGCAAAATAAAGTGGCATATTCTGAGTAATTATTCATAACTTATAAACTAAAATTATCCCAAGAAGAAGTCGAAAGCCCCGGACAAACAAGTCGCCTGCATTATAAAGTATCAGACCAAAATCTTCAATTATTAATCATTTTATAAACTTTCTGTCCGGCATTAAAAATCTTTGTGGTGGCCAGCCAATGGTGAATCGTATTGCTGAAGCCGGGTTGTACAAATTTAGACATGACAATGAAGAAATTCATCGGATAAAATCTAAACAAATAGCTTCATTATCACTTTAAAAAACACGTTAAATGAAAAAAGTAATGGCTGCCTGTATTACCATGGCAATTTTCCAATTTGTTTTTATTGGATTGGTCCAGGCACAACTAACATCATTGCCAAATGGCGGCAATAAAAGGGCATCAGTTGCCGAACAAATAGGCATCACGGAGGTGACTATTAACTACAGCCGGCCACATGTTAAAAACAGAGAAGGTCACATCTGGGGAGAACTAATCCCCGTGGGTTATGTTGACCAGGGTTTTGGCCCTTCAAAAGCTGCCCCCTGGCGCGCCGGGGCCAATGAAAATACCACGATCGAATTTTCAACAAATGTAAAGATCGAAGGACAGTCTTTGGCTGCCGGTAAGTATGGTTTCTTTGTTGCTTATGACCCCAATGAGTGTACACTTCTCTTCTCAAAAAATACCTCTTCATGGGGAAGTTTTTATTACAACCCTGCCGAAGATGCATTGCGCGTAAAAGTAAAACCAATACAAACAGACAAAAGTGTTGAATGGCTTAAATATGAGTTTGCTGATCAAACTCCAACAAGCGCCACTGTTCAATTGCAATGGGAAAAGCTGATCATCCCTTTTAAAATTGATGTTGATGTAATCAATACGCAACTCGAATCATACAGAAATGAATTACGCAGCAGCAAGGGCTTTACCTGGGAAAGCTGGAACGAAGCAGCATTATACTGTGCGCAAAATAAAACCAATCTCGATGAAGCATTGTTATGGGCCGACAATGCAACCAACGTTGATTTTGGTGGTAGCCAGAGCTTCCAGGCCTGGAGTACTAAAGCAATGATACTTGATAGCTTGGGACGAAGTGCAGAGGCTACAGCGGCTATGAAAAAAGGGTTACCATTTGGCGATGTGAACGAATTGTACTTCTATGCAAGAACGCTGGCCGCCAATAAAAAAGGTAAGGAAGCCTTTGAGATTTTTAAAATGGATTATGATAAACATCCGGATGTATTTCTTACCAATGCAGGTATGGCAAGGGCATATTCTGCCATCGGCGATTATAAGAAAGCCTTACCATTTGCACAAAAGGCCAGAGCACAGGCACCAGACCAACCCAATAAAGACAGGCTTGATAAAATCATTAAAACTTTGCAGGACGGAAAGGATGTAAATTAAATTGCTACTCAGGCGGGCAAGCCCGCCACGTTTCCTGAAATAAATAATGCTTCCGGCATTTGCCGGAAGCATTTTAACTACTTACCTGCCTTAATCGGGCCCCCGACACATCTCCAACTTAAATTAATTTCTAATAAGCCCACCAGTGCGCCAACATGGCTCCAGCTTTATTTATGGGGCTGAGTCTCTCTGCGAAACTACCCAGGCGTCATCCCGGTAGTTAAATAACAAAATACATATGGCAGTTTTTGCATAGTAATTGTCAAATATGACATATGAAAGATAAGGAATGTGACCGAATATTGTTTTCAGCATAATCATCTAAATTTTAAAAAATGAAAGCAATCGTATTTGATAAGATAGGCCTGCCTGCAGAGGTACTACAACTTCGTGATATACCTGTGCCTGATATAAAGGACAATGAAGTGCTTGTAAGAACAGTATCAGCATCTATTAATCCCGGAGATTTTTTATTCATTCAAAATCTTTATCCCGCACCTAAAAGACCGGTTTTTCCACAGCAGATTGCAGGGAATCACGGCGCTGGTATAATTGAAAAGACAGGAAAAAATGTTTCATTGCCAGTAGGCACGTATGTAGCATTCAGTTATTATAATACCTGGGCAGAATATGTAGCTGTACCCGCAGAATGGCTGATGGTATTACCTGCAGGCTATCCAATTGAAAGAGCTGGTCAGTTTATGAATGCAATCAGTGCATGGGATTTACTCCACGATTCCGGGGTGCAGTCTGGCCAATGGCTTGCCCTGACTGCGGGTAATTCATCCATTTCAATGATGGTTTCCCAGTTTGCGAAAAATAAAGGTGTACATGTTATTTCCATTGTCCGCAAAATGAATAAGACAATTGACCTGAAAACTGCCGGAGCATCAGCTGTCATCAATCTTTCTGATCTACAGGTAAATATCAGGGAGCAAATCATGGAGATTACCGGAAATAAAGGACTAAATGGAATTATAGACAACGTTGGCGGGCCAATTACCGGAGAACTGATAAGGAGTACAGCCTTTGGCGCTAAAGTGATTATTAACGGAGGCATGAGCCCTGAAAAGTTTGAATTGCATAATTTCGATGTGCTTCTTAATGGTATCGAAATCAAATCTCATGTATACCGTTACTTTTTCACACCGCCAAAAAAAGAGGACGTATCGATGCTTGAGGAAATTGCAGCAGTATCCGGACAAGCGGGCTTTCAAGCTCCTATAGGCGGAACACATGCGTTGGAAGATTTCATTACTGCTATCAATGAAAGCATACATCATCCCGGAAGTGGGAAGCATGTTTTCAACATATCTGATCTGCATAGCTAAACAAAAATTTAAAAGCTAAAAATGCTCATAGCTCGGGTGAGCATTTTTAGTTTTATGCGGGCTACAAGTGGCCATGTTCGAATTCTTAATACCCGATTTTAATGATCTCTCCGTTAAGCGGGTCTTCCACACTTTTCAGGTAGGCTGCTACTAATTCTGTAACAGCAATATCCGTAACTTTTGCAGGGCTCACTGCATTTACACGGATGTCTCTTTCCATTTCCATCGCGGCAGCCTTTACAAAACTATTAATGCCTCCATTAACAAAGGCCTTTCCTGCAGTGTGTTTGGCAGGTTTGTCGCCCATCTTGCCTGAGGTAAGTGTAAAAGAACCTTCATCATTCAAATAATGTTGCCCAATACGTACAAGATTAATCTGTCCCAATAATTTATTGGTGATCCCCGCATTTAATTGCGCTTGTGTAAGCGACAGGAGCTCCCCCGCATAACTTTCTCCGGCTACGCAAATGCAGGCATCAATGTTCTCTGATTGCCTGAACATGTTTTCAATAGACGCGGCTGAAGAAATATCTACCCGGACATCCCCGCTTTTTCTTCCTGCACTGATAACTTCATGCTTTTCTGAAAGGTGGGCTACGAGTAATTTTCCAATGGTGCCGCCAGCCCCTATTATCAATATTTTCATTTGATGATAATTTGTGATAATGCAAAATTATACAGATTATTATCCTATTTTCCTGTACATTATTTCGCTAATTCTGTATATTTTGTAATATATGGCAAACGAGAATTTACATCAGCCTTTTGAAATTGATTATAAGGAATTGGACAAGTTTCCAAGGACTATCCGGCGCAATAATTTTTTTGAGTTAATTTATATTGCGGGAGGAACCGGCGTACAGTATATAAACAAGAACAAATTTAATTATCGAAAGGGGAACCTGTTTTTAATAACGCCGCAGGATATTCATTCATTTGAAATAACCACAGTTACTCAATTCTTTTTTCTTCGTTTTAATGAATATTACATAAAGACAAAGTCGAATAAACATAAAGAATGGGTGGAGCGTGTAGAATATATTCTTCAGAATGCCAGTCACCGCCCCGGATGTATATTAAAAAATAAGACAGATAAGCCGCTCATAGCATCTCTTATCGAAAGTATAATCGCAGAACATGCTAATCAACAGCTATATCATAATAAAATAATTGAGCAAATTGTAAATGCAATTATCATTATTGTAGCAAGAAATATTGCCTTAAAACTCCCTAAAAATATAAAAGAAAATACCGGTGAAACAGTGCTTGATATTTTGCATTATATCCAGCAAAATATATTTGAACCAAAAATGTTGAAAGCAGAACAGCTTAGTAAACATTTTCGGATTTCACTGAGTTACCTGGGACGTTATTTTAAGAAACAAACGGGAGAAACCCTGCAGCAATATATTTCAACTTATAAACTGCGATTGATAGAAACAAGATTGTTGCACAGCGACATGCGGATAAATGAAATTGCATTTGAACTTAATTTTACAGATGAAAGTCATTTGAACAGGCTTTTCAAAAAGTATAAGGGGATGAGCCCAACAGCATTCCGCAATCAAGCCAGGTAAATAGTTTTAAATCCCCTCTTTCCAGCTGGCGGTAACGCAAACAGGCCGCAGCTTTCCCGTCTTTATTCTTCCTGATCTTAAGAAGCAAAAATAAAATTGTCTTTTAAATGCTACTTAAACTTATATTTTTGTGCTCCAATTAACGTAGCTGGCTGCTGATACATGCCAGATTATATAAATAAGATGTCTGTGAGTAAAAAATATTATATAATTGATTTCGATAGCACCTTTACGCAGGTGGAAGCATTAGATGAACTGGCGCGCATTTCACTGCGGGAGCATCCGGAAAGGGAGCAGATCTATAAGAAAATAGAAGATTTGACCAATCAGGCCATGGATGGCAAACTTTCTTTCAGAGAAAGCCTGGCAGGGAGGATACAGTTACTGGAAGCCAATAAGGATCACCTGAAGCAGCTGGTAAAGCATTTAAAAAAGCAGGTGTCTACATCTTTTTCAAGGAATAAAAATTTCTTCAGTCGTCATGCAGATGATGTGTTGATCGTATCAGGTGGATTTAAAGAATTTATTACGCCGGTAGTACTTCCTTTTCATATCAAAAAGGAAAATATTTATGCCAATACATTTGTGTTTAATGAGGAAGGGAAAATAGTGGGTTATGATGAAGCTAATCCGCTTTCTTTCGAAGGAGGTAAGGTGAAACTGTTACGGGAACTGCAGTTGCAGGGAGAAATACATGGTATCGGTGATGGATATTCAGATTTCCAGTTGAAGGAATTTGGTATGATCAAAAAGTTTTATGCTTTTACAGAGAATATAGAACGCAAATCTGTTACTGAGAAAGCGGATCATATCACGCCCAGTCTGGATGAATTTCTGTACGTAAATAACCTGCCCTCAGCTATCTCTTACCCGAAAAACCGTATCCTTTGTGTGGTTATCGGCGACGTGCCGGATATAGCCGTTAAATACCTGAAAAAAGATGGTTTCTCCGTAAAACAGGTCGCCTCATTGGAGGAGAAGCATATAGCAGCAGCAGGGATCATTTTAATGGGTAATAAAGCATCCATTAGTCCGGAAGAACTCAGTCGTGCCGCAAAATTGAAAGTCATCGGTTACCTGGGTAACAGTAAAAAATATATTTCTCATGATACCTGTACTGCAATGGGAGTAGTGATTTTTGATAATATCAGGAAGCCTGAATCTGTTGCCAAAAGGATCGCTAAGTTTATTAATAATGGCGATTCGTTCAAGAGCAGTAATTTCCCCAACATACAGTTACCTGAAGTGAAAAATGGACACCGTTTTATCCACATTCACCGGAACGTACCGGGTGTTATGGCTAAAGTAAACCAGGTGTTTGCCGGGCACGGTATCAACATTGTATCACAATTCCTGATGACGAATGAATGTATAGGCTATGTGATCACAGACATCAGTGCTGAATATGATAAACAGGTATTGAAGGATTTGAAGAATACTAATAATACGATTAGTTTTCGGGTACTATACTGATGATGTTGTGAATAAGTTATCATTAAAAACCGCATAGTCATATGATTGATGCGCGTTTTTTAATGACTCCAGTGCTGTAATACTGCGTCGTAGAAGAGCGGGAAGATAGCCGTGGTAAAACGTCCGCTTTGCATGGGGGCTTTGTCGTCTTCATGACTTTGATTAATAGCCATCACCATTTTAAGGGCAGGGACAACGATGAGGAACTGCCCTCCCCAACCCATACCATAGATCATATCCTGTCCTCTGTATGTTGTATGATACCAGCACAGGCCATACCGGGAAGGATGGAACCCCCACTCCGTATCATACTGGATATCGGGATGGAGGATCTGCGCGATCCACTGGGGAGAAACGATTTGTTGCTGACCATAGCGGCCTTCATGTAGCAGTAAGGACCCAAATTTGATCAAATCTACTGTGCGAAGCCGAATGTTCTCTAAGCCGCTCAGATCATAATAGCCATCTTTCATTTTTTTCCACTGCATCGTTTGAATGCCCAGCAGGTTGAAAAGATTTTTTTGGGCGAAAGCGAATACGTCCATCCCGCAACTTTTGCTGAGTATTACCGATAGCAGGTGCGTGGCTGCATTATTATAATGAAATTCTTTGCCGGGAGTTGTCAGCAAAGGAGCTTTCAATGTATAGCCGGCAGGATCGGGCAAAGCCAGAAAGTCGGCAATACCATTCAATTTTTCCAGGTTTTCATGATAAAGTCCTGAAGCCTGATTCATCACCTGCCGGAGCGTGATATCCTGTTTTCTTTTATCTGTATCATTTTTTAATTCAGGGAACCAATGCACCAGCTTTTCATCAGGCGATGAAATCAACCCTTTGTCGATAGCAATGCCGATCAGGAAACATCCTATACTTTTGGTCAAAGACTGATCATCAAAGATATCATCATCTTTTGTTCCGTTGAAATGCTGATTATAACGTATTGTATCACCTACGGACAGGACTATACTGTATAAGGAAGGTATTTTCCGGAGTGGGGTGAAAGTGTCCTGCCCTGTTTGTGCGCAGACTTCCAAAACGATGATCCATGAGAAGATCAGGAGTAGCACTTTTTTCATTATAGCCGGGGATTAATGAATGTTGTTTTGGGTAATTGGTTCTTCGTAATTAAATATACAATAATTGTAAATAATCCCGGGTAGATCTTATGAGAAAAGGGGAGAGGATGGTTAGGTGATCTATTTGGCACAGCAGTGCCGGAAGGCTTGACAGGAACTGTTTAAGGATGTATTCCATTGTTAAAGGCCATCGTATTTAACAATGGAATACTGAATTGGTTTGAGATAGTTTACTTTTTTATATAAAAACAGAAAAGACACATAGCCCCTGCAGCTAACAATTAAATTGCCGGAGATGATGGTCGGTATGTTTATAAGCATGGTATCCAATCTGTTCTTTTGTCATCTTTCCAAAAAAAGGATGTACGAAATCAGGGTTTGAAAAATGTTCATGTTCCTCAATCAGGGCAATCCATTTCTTTCTTTCGGATGAAAAATCACCAGTTTCTTTTATTCTGAGTTCAGGAATTGTAATGGCATTGTGCATCATAGGCTTTTCGTCTTTTGTAGAACTTTTCAGCGCCATTCTACCAAGCAGGCGACCCATGAATATCCGTTTATACTTTTTCTTGCCTAATATCATTTCTTCCCATAGTCTGCAATGTTTCACCATCTGGTAAAGATTCATCTTGCCCCATTGAGCGGTACTATTTTCATTGAGCATATTGATTCTATTAATCAATTCATCTCTTGTTGTTTTGTCAAATACTGTTTTCATATTCCCTGATAATTTTTTAAATATATTGGTATGGTGTGAGTTGGGGTAAGATATTCTTTAAACAAGCTGCGCGAGCGAAAACCAATTGCCTGAATCGTCTTTAAATATTGCTTCCGTGCCATAGAATTCTTTCTTAGGCGCTTTAGTAAATTCAACACCTTTTGCTTTTAGTTCTTCATATGTTGCAAAGATGTCGTTGCAGGTAAAAAGGCCTACACCAAAAGTTCCTTTTTCTATCAGCTCTTTCAGCGCTTTAACTGCTTCCGGAGAGAACAGGCCCCTGTTTACCGGCGATAATATTATTTCAAAACCAGGTTGTTCTGGTGGGCAAACAGTGATCCAGCGATCATCATTACCCATTGGTACATCTTTTATAACTTTAAACCCCAGTTTGTTAGTGTAGAAGTCGTAAGCACTGTCCTGGTTGAGAACATAGATGCTAACATGTGTCATTTTAGATATCATGCCTTCAGGGTTTTAAATGATTACGTAAAGAACAGGTATTAATTAAAACTTCATTTCTCCAAAATTGCTATTTTTTCTAATCTAACTGTTTTTTAAGCAAAACAATCTGGAATAGAGGTTAAAGGTGATTTGACCCGGCCTGAAAGGCAGCCAGCATAATTTCTGGCCGGCAATTTCAATCAAAGGGGTAAATTTGATTTTTACAAGCCAGGATAATGGATATTACCACGCTCAATGACTTTTATAAGCAGGCATCAGGTATAAGCGTCGAACCAGGTTACTTATTACCACTATTTGCCGCAGGATGTGAACCAGTCCGGGTACTTCTGCATTTTTACGGAAGAGTTTCTGATCCAGGCAAAGAGCGGTGTAGTATTAGATGATTTGCCATCAATTTTAAAACAAAGCAAAAATGAAAATAACAGGCAACAAAATTTTGATTACCGGTGGTGCAAGCGGTATTGGCTTAGGACTCACCGAAAGATTTATCCGGGAAAATAATACCGTGATTATTTGTGGAAGGCGCGAATCAGCTTTACAGGAGGTCGTTGATAAGTTTCCTGCTGTGATTACCAGGGTATGCGATTTATCTGTTGAAGCAGAACGCATAGAACTATTTAACTGGGTGTCAGATAATCACAGCGATCTAAATGTTTTGGTAAACAATGCGGGCATTCAGCAATGGATGACAATCGCTGATACTGATTTTTTTCAACGTGCAAAAGTGGAAATCACCACTAATATTGAAGCCCCCATTCACTTAACCTCCCTCTTCATTAATTTAAAATCGTTAAATACTATTATTAATGTAACCTCAGGCTTATCTTTTGTGCCGTTTACTAAAGTACCGGTTTATTCAGCAACGAAAGCATTTTTTCATTCGTTTACGCTCTCTGCACAACACTTACTGAAATCAAAAAATATTGAAGTGATTGAAATGGTCCCACCTGCATTGAATACAGATCTCGGTGGAATAGGATTGCACGATGCTGCGCCTCCTGTAAGTGATTTTATAGCATCAGTATTTCAACAGTTGAAGGAAGGGAAATCTCAGCTAACGTTTGGATTTAGTGAAGCGATGGTTAAAGCAAGTCCGGAAGATTTAAAAAATGCTTTTAACCGGTTGAATGTGAATCAAGGTTAAATTGAACGAAAAAGAAACCGCGCTAGTCGCGGTTTCTTTATAAAAAATTGCGGACTACAGGGAGCAATGTTCGAATTTTTTTGCCGCTGATCCGGATAAAATCTACCATTTTACTAAACAGGTTTTGCAAGCGATCTTACCCCCTGACGAATAAGCATACTAAGGAATCATCTAATAATTTACGGTAACAGCATTACGATCCCCATATCTGTAACCAAACCTCACCTTTATATTGTTTATAAGCTGGTCTTGCAGCATCGCGAACTTACCCCGGTAATCGGCCGGGGATAAGGAGAATAGTATGTGCCTGATTGGGTTTAATGTCATTTTGGATACAATAAACACCAAATAGGCTACAGGTTCTTTATTGATTCGACCCACCTTTGTGTTATAATAATTCAGCCTGATAATTTCATCATCACAAACGAAGTCAATGTTATACTGTAGTTATATAGAAACGATGACTGGTCCAACAAAAATTTTCTGACAAAAAAGATAATAAAATGAAATTCAATTCCGATTTTACGATGACCATCAATGGGAAAAGCGTAACGACAACATCGAAGATTACAGTGATAAATCCTGCTAACGAAGAAATCGTTGGATACGCACCTGATTGCTCACGTGAGTTGCTGGATAGTGCAGTTGGGGCGGCACACAGCGCATTCCCTTCCTGGTCAGTAGTTCCATTTACAGCACGTCAAAATCTGCTCCATCAAATGGCGTCTGCTTTAGAGGCTAACGTTGGGCCTTTAAGTCGGCTGCTCACTGCTGAACAGGGTAAGACTTTAAGTGACGCTGCGATGGAAATTGGTGGTGCAGCCTATTGGCTTCGTGAAACTGCTAAGATGACGCTGCCGGAAACAGTCAACAACGACAGTTCAGCGCATCGCTCTGTCACTCGTCATGTTCCGCTTGGCGTAGTCGGTGCAATTGCACCGTGGAATTACCCCATTGGATTAGCTGCCTTCAAGCTCGCATCAGCTCTTTTGGCAGGCAACACCGTTGTCCTTAAGCCGTCTCCTTTTACTCCGTTGACGACGCTGAAATTAGGAGAGCTCATGCAAACCGTTTTACCTGAAGGCGTACTTAATGTAATATCAGGCTCCGATGAACTAGGACCATGGATGACGAGCCATCCCGGCTTTGCCAAAATCAGCTTCACCGGATCAACAGCGACCGGCCGCAAAGTAATGGCTGGTGCAGCAGCAACGCTGAAGCATCTTACGCTCGAGCTTGGAGGAAATGATGCTGCAATCGTCCTTCCGGATGTTGACATACAAACTGTTGCTAAGTGCATCTTCTGGGCTTCGTTTGGAAACTCCGGTCAAATTTGTCTTGCATCTAAACGGATTTATATTCATAAAGACATTTACGGGCCAATGAAGCAGGAGATTGTAAACTACGCGAAAACGATAAAGATGGGGAATGGCACAGATCCGGATGTTCAGCTTGGACCTATTCAGAATCGTCCGCAATATGAGCGTGTGCTGGATTTAATTCGTGATGCACAGGACAACGGCTATAAATTTCTTATGGGCGGCATGCCAACTGCGCAAAAGGGATATTTTATTCCTCTTACGATTATCGATAATCCACCTGAGCACTCCCGTATTGTTCAGGAAGAACAGTTTGGTCCGGTGCTGCCGTTAATTGAGTTCGATAATATTGAAGATGCCATCGCGCGTGCTAATGCCACTGATTATGGGCTTGGTGCTACAGTCTGGTCAGCAGATGCCGCTGCCGCATTGGCTGTTGGCCAGCGGTTACAGGCAGGAACGGTATGGATTAACGAGGCTTTGGGTCTATCGCCTTTCATTACCTTTGCCGGGCACAAACAGTCCGGACTCGGAACTGAGAGTGGACGCGAGGGCTTGCTTGCATACACTGTTCCGCAGACGATTGCAGTCAGACAAAATGCAGGGACCTGGCAGGGTGTACCGAAATCATAACTAATGGTATTGTCTTTGATTGGATAATTATCTTCCCGACAAATATTTTAATGAAATACTATTAATATATGAAACCTGGACCTCACATATTTAATTCAATCTCTGATTTACATCGGGAACTTGGATTACCCAAACCATTGCACCCACTGATAAGTTTGGTGGATTATAAGGATGTCAAAAATGACACCACTGAAATTGGGAAGGGCATGATCCTGAATTTTTATAAGGTTTCTTATAAAAGGAATTTTAAAGGCAAAATAAAATACGGACAAGGGTATTACGATTTTGATGAAGGTGGGCTATCGTTCATCTCGCCAAATCAGGTCATTACTGCCACCGCTGAAGAAGCTGATTTTGGCGGTTACACATTATTATTCCACCCGGATTTTATCAGGAACTATCCGCTTGGAAACAATATTAAGAACTTCGGGTATTTTTCTTATTCGGCTGATGAAGCGCTCTATCTTTCTGAAAAAGAAAAGGAAATTATTATCGGCATCTTTAAAAATATTGAACATGAGCTTTCATTATCAATAGATAATTTTAGTCAGGATATTATAATATCGCAAATTGAACAGTTACTCAATTACAGCAATCGTTTTTATAACCGCCAGTTTATTACGAGGAAAGCAATACACAGTGACTTGCTTGTGGAGCTGGAAAAGCTTTTGACTGATTATTTTGACAACAATGAGGCGTTAATGAAAGGTCTTCCTTCAGTTCAATTCATTTCAGACAAACTGAATGTTTCCACCCGGTATTTAAGTGATATGCTTCGGTCGCTTACCGGCCAGAATACCCAGCAGCATATTCATAATAAGCTCATAGAAAAAGCGAAAGACATTCTAAGTACCACAAATCTTACCATCGCTGAAATTGCTTACCAGCTTGGTTTTGAGCACCCTCAATCATTTAATAGAATATTTAAGCGTAAAACCAATATTTCGCCCATTGAATTCAGGAAGTCATTTAACTGATATCAGGAGATTTATGTTCATCTGTATCAGGCTTCTTTATTTAAAACCGCTTATGCCCTAGTTCATAGGTAAATAGGTAATGTATTTTCAAATATAATATTAACTTATTTTTAATACTTTTTTGCCTTTTAAGAATAATGTCAGGTTATTTTTTATTTTAATGATTAAAATAAAAAAAGTTGTATTTTCCTATAGCTTTTTTAGCATATCACCATGAATCCCAAATTGTGAACAATGAACTGCCACAGTCACCTGTCAATTTACTTTATTTTTTTTTAACGCTACATGGCGTGAAAACAACCAAATTTTATCCCTATGAAAAAGATGTATTCATTCGCATATCTTGTTATGCTCTTATTGTTACCTGCCATTATACAAGCACAAAATGAACTGAGTGGAATAATAAAAGACGCTAAGAGTGGAATGGCTTTACCAGGTGTTTTTATTTATATCCCCGATTTGGAAACGGGCGCTGTTTCCGATGTAAAGGGGTCTTATGCTATCAAAAATATTCCTTCCGGATTTTTTTTGATAGAAACAAGCATCATTGGTTATGCCCGCCAGATTGATAATATATCTATCAAAGGGAAAACGCAAAAAAATTATTCGCTCACCATTTCCCAGGCTGAGCTACAGGAAATTATTTTAACAGGTGTATCATCTGCTACAGAATGGCGAAAAAACCCTGTCCCCAGCACCATCCTTACACAAAAAAACCTGTTACAAAATGTGTCCGGTAATATTATAGATGCGTTACAAACTGCACCAGGCGTATCACAAATAACAGAAGGTCCTGCTATCTCTAAACCCGTGATACGCGGTTTAGGTTATAACCGTGTGGTGGTTGTTAATGATGGGGTACGGCAGGAAGGCCAGCAATGGGGTGATGAATTTGGAATTGAAATAGATGAATATACGGTAAACCGCGTGGAGATTTTAAAAGGCCCGTCCAGCCTTAGCTATGGTTCAGATGCAATGGCCGGCGTAATAAATTTCCTGGCGCCTGCACCCCTTCCCGAAGGAAAAATTAAAGGAAGTATTTTAGCGAATTATCAAACCAACAATGGCTTGTATGCAGGCTCTTTTAATTTGGCTGGTAATCAAAATGGTTTTATCTGGGATTTTAGATATACAAAGAAACAAGCGCATGATTATGCAAACAAATATGATGGTTATGTCTGGAATTCAGGTTACGGAGAAAATGATTTTAAAGCTATTATAGGCCTTAACAAAAAATGGGGCTATTCTCACCTTCGGTTAAGCGTGTTTGATTTGAAATTAGGTATCATTGAAGGGGCAAGAGACAGCGCTACTGGTTCTTTTACCAAACATTTTCTGGACGCAAATGATGCAGATAGTTTAGGTATCGCACCTGTCGGCGATTATACCAAATACAATAATTATCCCATTATTCATCAGCATGTGCGGCATTATAAAGCTGTGCTGGATAATAATTTCATATTGGGTGAGGGGCGGTTGACAGTAAAATTAGGCTTACAACAAAACTACCGTCAGGAAGCAAATGATATTACCAGGGGCGATATATACAATAATTATTTCTTTTTGCGTACTATCAATTATGATGCACAGTATATTATGCGGGAAAAAAATAAATTATCATGGTCCTTTGGTGTAAATGGCATGGGACAGTCATCCGAAGATCGTGGTATTGTTTTTCTGGTGCCGGAATACAATTTATTTGATATTGGTGTTTTTTCTATAGCTAAAAAAACGATGGGCAGACTTACTATCAGTGGTGGCCTCCGGTTTGATTCACGTAACCTTCAAACAAAAGATTTATATATCGATTCCAATGCAGTAAGGTTAAATAGCCCGAATGCTAAGTCCATTAACAGGTTTACTGCTCATCAATCCAATTTCTCTGGTGTATCCGGGAGCCTCGGTGCTACTTATGATGTTACAGAAAATGTATATGGTAAGCTGAATTTTTCGAGGGGGTTCCGGGCGCCTACTATTGCTGAAAGTGGTTCTGATGGAATTCATGACGGTACACCATTTTATGAAATAGGGGATCCAAATTTAAAAGCAGAAAGCAGTTTTCAGGTAGATGCTTCCATTGGTATAAATACGGAAGACTTTTCAGCAGAGCTGAATACTTTTGTTAATAAAATAAATAATTACATTTTCCCGGTAAAACTCGCAAGTGTTTTTGGCGGTGATTCATTGCGGCAGGATTTCGCCTCAGGTCTGCCTGCCGGTTCTACATTCAAATATGTATCAGGTGATGCGGTGATTTCCGGTGGAGAATTAACCTGTAATATTCACCCGCAGGTTGTTACATGGCTGAGTTTTGAAAATAGTTTTTCGTTGATACATGCCATTCTGCAAAACCAGGGAGATTCTACCAAATATCTGCCATACACACCACCACAAAAGCTATTATCAACGCTTAGGTTCAGTTGCAAAAAAATAAATGGTGTTTTTCAAAATGCTTTTTTCAGGATAGGAATGGAAAATTATTTTAAGCAGGACAAAATTTATTACAAATTTGGCAATGAAACAGTAACACCCGGATACACTTTAATTAATGCGGGCATTGGCACAGATATTTATTCAAATAATAAAGCCATTTGTTCTATTTATATATCGGGCAATAACCTGGCTGATGTTGCTTACCAAAGCAATATGAGCCGCGTTAAATATGGTGATACGAATAATGTAACCGGCAGGATGGGCGTTTATAGCATGGGAAGGAATTTTAGTATTAAGTTGATTATTCCATTTAATATTAAGAACTAAGGAGAAGATCGTTTGCAGGAAATAAGGTATTCAATAAAGTTATATTTTTATAGAAGATCCATATACACATGAAATACGAAGAAATAACACCACAGGAGTATTTAAGGCAGTATGTAAAATGCTTTTTTATTATAGAGTCTGATGAGGTTATTGAATATGAATCAAAAGTATTGCCAGGTGGATACCCCGAATTGATATTTAATTTAAGCGATGTATACCTGCATTCTGAAAAAGAGGAGCGATTCAATCTAACCCCACCTATTGATTACCTGGGACAATTGACCAGGCCGCTGGCAATCAAGTCTAAAGGGAAACTTACCATGTTAGGAATAAGGTTTTATGCCCATGCGGCAGCGTATTTTTTAAAAGAGCGCATGGAAGAGTTCAATGATCAGATATCCGACCTGACAGGCTTACTGCATACATCCACTAAAACATTGTATGAACAATTGATGGAAACAAAAGAATTAAAAAAGAAAATTGCGCTCATCGAATATTTTTTGCTGAACCGGTTATCATGCCCCGAAAGAAGGTTTGACCAGATTAACTTGGTTGGTGATATTACCAGAAGTCTGGCAGCCAATAACTATAGTGACAATGTGGATTTTATTGCAAAAAAGTATGGAATCTCAAATCGGTATCTTCAAAAACTATTTTTGCAACACACCGGATTAACACCAAAAAGCTTTCTGAGAATAAATCGTTTTCACCACAGCCTTAGCTTTCTTGATAACAAAAAAGAATCATTAACATCCATTGCGTATAGCTGTGGATATTTTGACCAATCACATTTTATCAAGGAGTTTAAGTTACTTTCTGGAGAAACACCACTGGCATATTTAAACGCCAAAGCAATCGCAAAAACTTAATGGAGTTCCGAAATTTACTATTTTAACTTCTGCGACAGCACTATTTTTGTTTCAATTAACGCAATTCGTAACAGTTAAAGAAACAAAAAATGAGAACAAAAAAAAGCTTTATCGCAATCACCTTAACAGTAATTTCCCTTTTTCACCTTAGCCACAGCCACGCCCAATCAAAATCAAATTTAGAAGAAGCCAAAAAAGATATTGCTGCAAGTAACGCTGTTTTTCATCAGTCATTTTTTAAAAATGATTCTTCTATTTTTATTAACTGTTATACTGACGATGCATGTCTTATGGCGCCGAATAGTCCTATGGCGTGCGGGAGAGAGGGTATAGCAAATTTTTTCAGAGCAGGGTACAATGCCGGCGCGAGGAGCGGAAAGCTCGTGACTACCGAAATATATGGAGATGGAATTGAATTTGTGACGGAAGTAGGGTGGGGGCAGGTATTTGATAAGAACGGTACTTTAATTGATGAGGCAAAGTATTTGGTTTTATGGAAAAAAACAGCAAAAGGATGGAAGATGTATAGAGATTCGTTTAGCAGCAACTGGCGCCCTAAATAATTTAGTTCGACGCTTTTTATAAATATGTCAGTTTACCCTTTCGTATAGTTGTAGGCGTATATGTAACGCTTACAACTATACGAAAATGTATATTAAAATAATGGCAGCCGTTATTTAAGTTTCAACTGAGCAGCATCTGAAAATGCTGTTTTCATTTGTTGTAAACGGGTAATAATGGCGGTACCTGATTGCTGGTCCTGTAAAAAGGCATCCTTCAGATTGGGTGGTAAGGCATTATAATAATTCAGCTGCTGGTTACAGTCGCGTATCACTTCATCCGCGATAGCGTTGCCCCTGGCTATGTTGCCGCTCAGATAATAAGCATATGCATATTCCATGGAAGTAATATTATGCATGCTATTACCTTCGCCGGAAGTCATCCCATAAGGCAAAGTGGCTGTGGGCAACATTTTGTAGCCGTAATCGAGGACCTTAATCGCAGAGTCTTTTTTGCCTTCGTTTGCCAGTGCAATACCCAATGTAGAAAAGGTTTTACGGATGCCTAACAATATCCTCCTGCCGTTTTCGTCGAAATAAGTACCTGGATGTTCGGCACCGCCAAAACGGAATTTCGTCATCAGGTTATTATACATAACATCTGTATTCACGCTGCTGCCAAGGTCTTCATTTGCTTCTTTTTTAACAGGCACCAAACGATAGGTCAGGCCTTCTTGTCGTACATAATTATTTAACCCTAAAGCGAAAGGATGTGTAAAATAAACTGGTCGCTTCCAGTTGTTGGCAGCAATAATATTCAGTTCTGCCAGGTCATTTTTGAACAGCGCATTACCAGTTATCGTAAAGTTCACCTGTGATGCAAAGTGGCTGCTATCTTTCGGCGCCACCGTACCATTCTTTATCACAGCTTCCTTATTCACCGGCAGGAAGAACTGATGTGTGGGGAAGTAATTAACACTGCTTCCTCCTTGCGTCTGTTGTTTATTATTGTCGTCTCCCATGAAAGCCATTATTTCATTGAGATTGAAATAACGGTCTTGCGGAATATTACCGGGATTATAAAAAGGAATGTAGTTACGGTTATCGCCCAGGTATTTATCCGGTGTCCAGCTAAAAGGCAACGGATCGCTTTTATTTATTTTCCGCTGTAACTGATTAATAGCCCAATCGGTGCCCAGCAGGCTGGTAACGCTCACGCGTATATCAGGACGGATATTTTCCACTTCCTGTGCATACCAGAGCGGATAGGTATCGTTGTCGCCACCGGTGAAGAGGATGGCATTGGGCGCGCAGGAATTCAGGTAATCTGCAGCAGCATCCCTTGCCAGTGTTTTCATGGAACGGTCATGATCATCCCATTCCTGTGAAGCCATCAACACCGGCACTGCCAGCAGGCATACCAATCCGGCAGTGAGAGCAGCCATTTTACCAGGCAGTTTCCTTTTTATCCATTCATATACATATAATACGCCTAATCCTATCCAGATGGAAAATGTATAGAAAGATCCGACATAAGAATAATCCCTTTCCCGCGGTTGCGGGCCGTATTGATTAAGATATAATATGATGGCGATACCTGTAAAGAAATAAAGCAGGAACATTACTATCATGTTATGGCGGTCGCGTTTCCACTGATAAACCATACCCAGTATACCAAGCAGCAATGGTAGCATGAACAGGGTGTTGTGCGCTTTATTCTCTTTAAGCGTATCCGGTAACAGATGCTGATTACCCAGCCGCCAATTATCAATGAAAGGAATACCCGATATCCAGTTACCATCACGGGCATTGCCAAGGCCCTGCAAATCATTCTGCCGGCCTGCAAAATTCCACATAAAATAACGGAAGTACATCCAGTTAAACTGATATCCCACCAGCCATTTCATATGATCGCCGAAAGAGGGCTTCTCCTCTTTACCCAGGCCAAGCCATGACTGGTAATAATCTATATGCCCCAGGGAATTGTCATTGTCCCATGCGCGTGTAAACAGGTGAATATCGTCAGGATTATATTCATAATCGAATTTTTTTCCTACTACATCATACTTCCCTGTTTTTTCATCTTTATAATAAATATCTCCTTTTTCTTTGCTGCCAACAGGTTTGGCTGTAAAATCCGGGCCATGTAAAATGGGCCATGTACCATACTGGGAACGATCCAGGTAAGCCACCAGCTCAATCGGGTTGTTTACCTGCTGCATATTGATGGGAGGATTGGCATTGGCGCGTATCAGGATCATGAAATAAGAAGAATATCCTATCAGGATAAAAGTAAAGCACCATAATCCCAGCTGAAGAAAGTACCGTTTCCTTTTTTGTGCCTGGTATATCCCTATACCAATCAGTAATGCTAGTAACAAAATAGCGAAAACAGCACCGGAATTAAATGACAGATTCAAATCGTTTACGAACCAGCGGTCAAACCAGCCTATTATTTTTACAGTGTCCTGTATTACTAATATCTGTACAATACCGGTTAACGCACATGCCAGCAAAAAGGCCAGCAAAGCACCTTTGCGTGAATAGCGGTAGCGGCGGAAGTAATAGGTCATTACAATAGCCGGGATGCTGAGCAGACTTAACAAGTGTACCCCGATAGATAATCCTATCAGATAGGCAATCAGCAAGATCCAGCGATCGGAGTATGGTTCATCCGCCTGTTCTTCCCATTTAAGAATAGCCCAGAAAACCATTGCAATGAAGAGAGGAGAAACACCAAACACGATACCTTCCACTGCAGAAAACCAGAAGGAGTCAGAAAACGTGAATGCCAGTGCACCTACTGCACCTGCAGCGATAATGGCCAGTGATTTTTCCAGGGGTAGCACTTCCTCTTTCTTTTGCAACAGGCGACGGCCCAGATGTGTAATAGTCCAAAACAGGAACATGATGGTAAACCCGCTGCTGATGGAAGACAACAGATTCACCTGCTGTGCTGCATGGGCGTTAGGCCCCACTGCATCCCAGCTGCCTGCGAAGAATATAATGAACAATCTGCCTAACATAATAAATAACGGGGCACCCGGCGGATGTGAGATCTGAAGCTTATATGCACAGGGAATAAATTCTCCGCAGTCCCAAAAACTAACCGTGGCTTCCCGGGTGAGGATATACATTGTGCAGGCAATGGCGCAAATTATCCAGCCTGCTATGCTATTCATTTTCTTAAAGCTGCTCATTCAAGAGAAGTTTATTTTTATGAAAGGAAGTGATGATTATAAAATTAGAAGACATTCCTGAAATAAGGTGTTAAAATTTGCGGTCATCTACAACCACCATCATTGCATTGTTTCATGAAGGATCTGTGAGGCAATGTCCTCACCGGATTTATCTGCCAGGTTTGTAGGGATGAATGTAACATATTAGTTCATAATTGGAGACTATAGGTTTTATTTTTGATAATTCGCCTGGGAGAAGGCCACGGGCGATTAACTTCTACATGATAAAATTAAAGCCCCCCGTTGTTTACCGGCCCAAGTCCTTCATTTACCGATCTATTTACGTAGTTGACCTTATTGGCGATTGCTGAAATTTTAGATTCAATTTAGTTTTGGATCATTATTCAAAAGAGATAATAACTTATAAAAACAGTTATGAAAACAAAAACTATTTTAATTTCCGGAGCCAGTGTTGCAGGCCCTGCATTGGCATTCTGGCTAAACCGCTATGGCTTTCAAACTACAATTATTGAACGTGCACCGGGAATTCGTCCGGGAGGCTATGCTGTTGACTTTCGGGGTGCTGCGATGGAGGTGTTGGTGAAGATGGGACTTCTTGATGAGATACGAAAATACGAAACACGCACAGGTACAATTACCATTGTAGATAAGAACAATAAAAAGGTGGCCAGTATGCCTGAAGGCTTTACCAGCGGCGAGCTGGAAATTATGCGTGGCGACCTGGTGAATGTATTTTATGATGCCACAAAACAAGATGTTGAATATATATTTGATGATAGTATTATTTCATTGGTGCAAAATATGGATGGCGTTGAAGTAACTTTTGAACACCATCCGGCCCGACACTTCGATTTGGTGATTGGGGCAGACGGATTACATTCAAACGTAAGAAAAATAGCCTTTGGTGATGAAGCAAAATTCTGTCATGACTTTGGTTTGTATATTGCCATATTCACCACACCGAACTTCATGAATGTAGGCATGAATGGCTTGTTTTATAGCACACCAGGTAAACGGGTAGGTTTTTTTGGCGCGCGACAAAGTACGGAAGCAAGAGCATCTTTCTATTTTGCCTCGGAACCCTTGCAATATGACCGTCGGGATATAGCGCAACAGCAACAAATCCTTCGTTACAGATTCACGCATGAGCAATGGCAGGTGCCACAGTTATTAGAACTAATGGATAGCGCACCGGATTTTTATTTTGACGCTATTAGCCAGATTAAGATGGATCGCTGGTCAACAGGGCGTATTGCGCTGATTGGAGATGCGGCACATTGCGCCTCGCCTTTATCAGGAATGGGTACTAGCATGGCGGTGGTAGGAGCCTATATCCTCGCTGGTGAATTAAAGAAAGCAAATGGTGATTACGCAGTAGCCTTTTCCCGCTATGAAGATATGATGCGGCCATTTGTAAAAGAGGGCCAGAAGCTGGCTGATGGCGGCGCAGATTGGTTTGTTCCAACAACACGCCTCAAACATTGGTTTAGTCAACAAATGTGGAAGGTGCTTCCTTATTCCCCATGGAAGAATATGATGATTGAGCTTCCATCCAAAATTGCCCGCTCGGTTAAACCTGAAAATTATTAGAAATAGCAGCAAACAGGCAAGTACAAATAGTGATCTGCTCAGGGATTTTTCATTATAAAAAAGCTGGAAGGGTACAAGGAGAACTGTAATAAATTTACAACATTTGTTGCGTTATCAGGGAGATTTACAATAAGTTACTTATCTTTTGATATGCGTATTTTTCTTTTCTGTATACTGCTATTATCGTGTTTTGCCGGCCAGGCCCAAACCGCCGCTGCACCGGCTATTGTAATGCGGGTGGAGCATGCGCCTGCACCCGGAATTATCAATGGAAAGCACACCCTCTTTTATGAAATCTTTCTGACGAATTTTTCAGCGCTTCCTTTACAGCTCATGCAGCTGGAAATATTGACTGCAGAGGATACGGTAAGTATTAATTTTATTTCGGGAGATGAAATAGCCAGGCGTTTATATATGCCCGGCACAAAGCCAGGCGCTGTCGGCAATCCGGTGTTGCCTCCCGGCAGGGTGGCTGTGTTATATATTGAAGCAACTATCTCGGGCAATAAAATGCCAGGCGGAATTATACACCGGCTGATGTTTAAGGATGCAAACGACAGCACCAGCCCGGAATGCAGGGTATATGGTGCTGCTACCCGTTTGGAAAACAAGCCGGTGCTGGTATTGGGGGCACCACTTGTCGGAGGGCCATGGACCGCTATTTATGATCCTTCCTGGGAACGGGGACACCGGCGCATGATTTTTACAAGAGAAGGAGTGGCTCGTATTCCGGGGCGTTATGCTATTGATTTTGTAAAGCTGGATAACCATGCAAATTTCACAGCAGGTAACCCCGATCCGGTGAAAAACTGGTTTGGCTATGGCGCTGATGTATTGGCCGTTGCAGATGGGGTCATCAGCTCCGTGAATAACAGCTTCCCGGAGAGTGCAATGGTATCCGGACTGCCGGCTTATGCAGCAGAACAGGCGACCGGCAATTATATCTCCCTGAAAATTTCAGCAGACGCTTATGTATTTTACGAACATCTTCAACCAGGTAGTATCAGCGTGAAACCTGGTCAGCGGGTTAAAAAAGGAGATGTGATAGGGCGGCTTGGTTTTACGGGACAGTCTACTGGCCCGCATCTTCATTTACATGTAGCAAATGCCAACGCTCCGTTAAGGGCAGAAGGGTTACCGTTTGTATTTGAAAAGTTTAAAGTATCGGGGGCATATCCAAACCTGGAAAATTTCGGAAAGGAATCATGGCAGCCACTGGACGGCGGAGAAAAAGAAGTAAGGAAGGAACACCCGGCTTCCAACAGCGTGATTGTTTTTTAAGATTTTAAATACATCTTATCATTGCTATACAACTTAGTATAGCCGTCACCGTTACTACGGAAGTATATTGAGTAACTGATAGTTAACCTGAATAAGGCTACATAAAATAAATGGGGGTAATTAATCGGAATATATCCTTTGTTGGATAATAATACCTCCTGATGCTTTCGATTTTGAATATTAATAAAACAAAAAGGTGACCGAAGAAGAGAAATATTTAGTTGAGTTTAAAGAAAAGATCCTGAAATATTATCCAATTTCGGATAAAGCTTTTCATCTGTTTAAAAATATTATCAGCTTTCATAAGCTGGATAAAGGAACGATACTGTTAAATATTGGACAAGTTTCCAAACATATTAATTTCATCTGTAAGGGTGCTATGATAGCCTTTTTTACAGATAACGAAGGAAATACCTATAATAAAAATATCTTTTTAGAAAGGCAGTTTGCAGGATCTGCTGTTTCAGCACTTTTAAAAGCTCCATCTGAATTTACCTTGCAAGCTATTGAAGACACCACTATTATCAGGATGAATTATAGCTTATATAAAGAACTCATCTATAAGAATGATGAACTTAAAAGTTTTTATATCGCTTATCTCGAAAAGAACTGGATAATAGATAAAGAACAAAGAGAAATTTCTTTGGTAATGGAAAATGCAACTACAAGATATCAGAAACTTTTGGCAGAATATCCGAATATAGATAAAAGAATTCCGTTACAACACATCGCATCGCATTTAGCCATTACACCCACACAATTAAGCCGAATCCGAAAAAATTTAAAGAAAAAGGACCCTAATCAACATATGTAAAGAATAATGAAGATTCTTAGGGATAATTTTGCGCTATGAATCAACATTTTGTTTCCATAATAGCCTTTTTTGGAGGTGTTTGTTTGGCTGTACAAGCTTGTTTCAATGCGCAATTAGGCACATTGCTTAAGAAGCCAATTCTTGCCTCCATTTCACAGTCAATCAGCAGTTTTATATTTGCAGCTGTTTTCGTTTTGCTGTTTTCGAAAGAGCTCCCCAACCTTCAAACCGCAAAACAAATTCCCTGGTATCTCTGGTTTATAGGCGGCTTGTTTAGCGTAACCGGAATCACATTGTACTATTTTACAATTCCTAAATTAGGAATTTCTAGAATGATTTCTTTAGGATTATGCGGACAGCTTGTACTTTCTGCTATTGCAGGGCATTTCGGTTGGTTGAACTTACCTGTTGAACCCGTCACGTTGAAAAAAACAATCGGAATTGCAGCTATGGTAACAGGAATAATTTTAATCAGTTCAAAGTAAATAATTTCAAACAAAAGAACATACACAACTTCATCTGAAAGTGTTGATAAGACCCAAAGGGGTATTCAATATTATCTTATCTACAGAAACAAACAAGCAATAGGAGCAGCTATTATCCACGAAACGGAAGACTTGATCGGAATACACGGATTAGGCATTATTCCGGAATTTAGAGCGCAAGGTTTTGCGGAAGAAGATGGGATTTGCCGAAGATTTTCTAATGACCAACTATCAATTAAAATAAAGAAACAAAATGGATTTCATTAAAAATATGGAATGGCGATATGCCACTAAAAAGTTTGACACGACTCAAAAAGTTTCCCGAAAAGAGCTTGATCTTTTAAAAAGAAGTATTCAATTAACCCCGTCGCCATACGGGCTACAGCTTTACAAAGTGATCATTATTGCAAACCAGGAACTGAAAGAAGTGTTGAAGCCATTTTCCTGGCATCAGCATCAAATTACAGATTGTTCGCATCTTTTTGTATTCTGTAATTATTCAACGGTGAAAGATGAATACATTGATGAATATATCCGCACAAGATCCGGCATACTACATATGGACATAGCCCAGGCAGCAGCTAACGGAACATTTCTGAAAGCAAAAATCGCAGAAAAAACGCAGGAGCAAAAGACCAACTGGTTGAAAAACCAGACCTACCTTGCTCTTGGCAATTTATTGACAGCCTGTGCCGATTTAAAGATCGATGCATGTCCGATGGAGGGTTTTGAACCGGAACATTACAACAGCATATTAGGACTGGAAGAAAAGGGACTAAACGCCTGTGTGATTGCTACAACCGGCTATAGAAGCGCCGAAGATAAAGCGCAGCATCATCTGAAAGTAAGAAAACCAACCGAATTACTATTTGAAGAAATTTAGAAACAATTTAAAATAGATGGTTATGAACAAGCTTAATAAAGAAGATATTAAACCAGCCGTTTTTGAATTATACAACGACTATGCACACAATCGGTTAAGCAGGGAGGAATTTACAGAGAAATTGTCCGTTTATGCTGTCGAAGGGTGGACTGTTGCATCACTGATGGCTTTCTTAATGCCTGATTATAAAGATGCGATACAGGTTCAGTCAGATGATCCGCGAATTGTTACAAAATGTATCAGCTATCCATCTCCAAAAGGGGGCGGTACAATAAAAGCACTATTGTGTATGCCCAGGGGCAACCAAAAAAAATTACCGGGAATAGTGGTGGTACACGAAAACAGGGGTTTAAATCCGCACATCGAAGATGTGGCCAGACGTACTGCTTTGGCAGGATTTGTCAGCCTGGCTCCGGATGCATTAAGTCCTTTAGGAGGTTATCCCGGAAATGATGATGACGGACGAGCCTTGCACAGCAAAAGGGATCCGAACGAAATGCTGGAAGACTTCATAGCAGCATTTGAATACCTGAAAGAATATGAATATTGTAACGGAAAAGTAGGCGTAGTAGGATTTTGTTTCGGAGGTTGGATTTCCAATATGCTGGCGGCAAGAGTTCCCGATTTGGTTGCCGCAGTTCCTTTTTATGGAAGTCAGGCACCTTTGGAAGAAGTTCCCAATATCAAAGCTGCGCTTCAATTGCACTATGCTGAAATAGATGCCAGTATCAACAGTGGTTGGAAAGCTTATGAAAAAGCATTGACAGATAATAATAAGGAATACACGGTATACCATTATCCGGGTACAAATCACGGCTTTCACAATGATACCACGCCACGTTATGACAAAGCAGCAGCAGAATTGGCATGGAAACGCACCATTGATTTCTTTTCGAAAAAGTTAGGGTAAATAATATGTAAAAGTTCCGATTTGATCCGATAGCAGGATGAAATTTTTAAGCGGCAGGGGGGAGACCATCCAGCTGCTTTTTTTTGTCAAATGTAATGTTTCTTCAAAAGTTTGTAATGGTGTTCTTCCAAAGCAAACACCTCCGGCTATAATCCATAAAAGCCATCATCAACCCAAATAGCCATCGCAGTTTTAATCACCTGTATAAATGCGAAGATGGCCAGGAATACTCCTTCCCGAACTTCAGGAGACAATCCGGTTATTCAGGAGAAATACCTGGTAGACCCCGTCATGCCTGAGAAGTGATCCGGATCACATTCATCACAGCTCATTTCAATTGTGATGCAGGTCACACAGCTACCTGAAAAATACTTTCGAAATTTGGGTTACAATCAAAAACAAAAAGAATGAAAAATCAAACATTTGAGATCGTAAGTACCCAAAGCAACATTGATTGGGTGGGCAAAAAGGTAACCGGCGCACACAATGGTACCATTGCTATTAAAGAAGGTGAAATCATTTTGAATGACGGTAAGCTTACCGGCGGTAAATTCATTATCGATACGGCCTCCATCAAAATACTGGATATTACTGACGCTGCAACTAATGCGCAGTTTGCCGGTCACCTCGCTTCTGATGATTTCTTCTCCATTGAAAAATATCCGGAAGCGACTTTGGCGATCACCTCAGTTTCAGGCAACCGTGTTGAAAGCGATCTGACCATCAAAGGCATTACACATCCTGTTGGCTTTGATGCAGTCATCAATGTAAACGGCGATCTGTTTACTGCCACCGGCAAACTGGTAATCGATCGTACCAAATACGGAATAAAATTCCGCTCCGGTAATTTTTTTAAGGATTTAGGCGATACCCTTATCTACAATGATTTTGAATTAAATGTAAGTGTAACCGCTAAAGCTGCATAACCAGTCTTTAGCATAAAAAATAAAGTCATGCCATACGTCAAAATTGAAGTAACCCGCGAAGGTGTTACAAGACAACAAAAGCAAGACCTTATCAAAGGGATAACAAACCTGATCACCGATGTGTTAAATAAAGACCCGCAGCTAACCCATGTGGTTATCCTTGAAATTGATCTGGATGATTGGGGCTATGCCGGAGAACAAGTGTCCGTACTGAGAAAAAAAGGTATCATCGCTGATAAAAAATAGTATAATGAAAAAGCAAACAATCATTGTTACCGGTGCCTCATCAGGCATAGGTAAGGAAATCAAAGCGCCGGATTGCACCTGCTCAACCGTGTCGGCGAAGTGCAGGACATCGCACAAATGGTGTATACCGTTACCAAAAGCAACTTTATAAGCGGTGCTATCATCAATGTAGATGGTGGCATGGCAGCCGGGCATAATCTGAATTAAATTAATATGAAAACGCTTTTATTGACCGCTCTTTTGTCATCTGCGTTGCTGGTAGTAAGCGCACAAAACTTAAAGAAAATGAAAACTAATCAGCAAGATTCATTGGCAATTACCCAGGCACTGGAAGATTATTACTTTAAGGGTATCTACGAAGGCGACATTAACGTACTGGGCAAAATTCTGAATCCCGGCACCTTATTGTTCGGGGACGTAAATGGGCAGCCTTATGCCAAAACACTTGATCTGTACCTTGACGGTGTTGCGCACCGTCAAAGCCCCAAAGATTCCGGCAAGCCTTTTAAAGGAACAATCATCTCGGTAGATGTGATCAACTCCATAGCTGTTGCCAAAGTACATGTCAAAATGTATGAATTCAATTATGACGAGTTCCTGTCATTTCATAAAATTGATACCCGCTGGGTGATCGTCAACAAAATGATCACAGACGTGGCTGAGTTAGACAATTAAAACATTAAGCGATGGACACTTCAAAAGTATGGTATGTAACCGGGGCTTCCCAGGGCCTGGGACTCAGCCTGGTGAAAAAGCTGCTCGATAATGGTTACCGGGTGGCTGCAACCTCCCGTAATGCACATATGCTGAGCCAGGCGGTTGGATTGATAGACAAGGACCGCTTTCTGCCGCTGGCAGTGGATTTGAATAACATGGATTGTATTGATGACTCTATACAGCAAACACTGTCAGCATTCGGACGCATCGATGTGGTGGTGAACAATGCCGGCTACGGAATGATTGGAACAGTGGAGGAAATAGGGGAACAGGATATCAGGAACATCTTTAATATTAACGTACTGGCAACCATCCAGGTGGTAAAGACTATCCTGCCGGTAATGCGCCGCCAGAGATCAGGCTATATTATAAATATTGGCTCGGTCGCCGGTTTTGCGGGCGCTCATGGCTGGTCTGTTTATTCAGCCACTAAAGCTGCCGTTGCTGCTTTTTCTGAAGTGATTGCACTGGACGTCAAAGAATTTGGAATTAAGGTGACGGTAGCTGAGCCTTCAGGCTTCCGGACAGGCTTTTTGACCCAAAACTCACTTGCACTGGTCTCCACCAGTATCGGGGGTTATAAAGCGATAAAAGATAGTCGTGATCGTTATCTTTCAGCGAACGGGCAGCAACCAGGTGACCCCGATCGGGCCGCAGAAATATTTATAGCATTAGCCGAAAGTGCAGCGCCACCCATGCATCTTTTTCTTGGAGCCGATGCTTATAACAGGACTTCAGAAAAATTGGCTGTCATGTCAGCAGAACTGGAACAGTGGAAACCAATAACGATCAAAGCAGATTTTCAATCATGACCGGTATTTGTGCCACAGGAAGCGCCGGAAGCCTTTACCGGGGCAATCATCGCTGTTGACCGGCATCCAGGTTAAGCCATAGTATTTGAGTCAGTCCCCGATTTTCTATCTGAAAATATTTAACTTTAAAGAATACTATGAAATACAGCTTATATGGCAATGGAAGCTAAGGAAATTTTAAAAGCTCACATAGAGAAAATAGCTGTACTGACTGATGAGCAGTTTGATTATTTATTCTCGCATTTTAAAAAACAAAGTTTTAAAAAAGGACAGGCCATTATTACCGAAGGCGATCCGGTAGATAGTGAATACTTTGTAATTTCCGGCTGCTTAAAATCCTTTTTTATCAATGATGACCTGAAAATGTTCATCTTGCAGTTTGCCATGTCTACCTGGTGGGTCTCTGACTATAATGCATTATATAACCATACCAAAGCCACCGTCAATGTAGATTGTATTACCGATGCAGAAGTCCTTTGTCTTAGCAATAGTGATCGGGAAAAACTGTGTAACGAATTGCATAAGGTGGAGCATTTTTTTCGGTGGCGGACCAATAGAGGATATGTTGCGGCTCAAAAAAGACTGTTGTCCTTCATGAATAATAATGTGAAACACCGGTATGAAGAATTGTTGAAATTGTATCCGGAACTTTATAATATGGTTCCTAAAAAACTGATCGCTGCTTATCTGGGTGTTTCAAGAGAGACACTCAGCCGGTTGTAACATGCATTAGACGTGACTTGTATCAGATAAATATTATCGCTCCCACAAATGTGATACAGGTCACACAGTCACCTCGATTTTCCTGCCGTACTTTGTTGTGTAATAGATTTAAACATTTTAGCATTATGTGGTATCAAACAAAAGCATCGGAAATACTGGGCATTGAATATCCTATTCTGCAGGGTCCATTCGGCGGAAACCTCTCATCTGTCGAACTGGTATCAACAGTATCCAACGCTGGCGGGCTTGGGGGCTACGGAGCCTATTCATTAAGTCCGCAGGAAATTATTCAGGTGGATCAGCAGATCAAGGCCGCAACTAACAAGCCCTATAATATCAATCTGTGGGTTTCGGATACAGATACGCCGGATGGTACTGTTTCAGATGAACAGTTTAAACTGGCCCAGGCTTTATTCAAACCTTATTTTGACGAGCTGGGAATAGCCTTACCTGAAAAACCGGCACCGTTCAAATCCCGTTTTGAAAACCAGGTAGATGTGATCCTGCATCAGAGACCACCTGTATTCAGCTTTATGTTTGGTATCCCGGCTGATGATATCCTTGAACAATGCCGCCGGCTTGGTATCGTCACCATAGGAGCGGCAACTACGCTGGACGAAGCCATAGCACTGGAGTCAGCTGGAGTCGACCTGATCATTGCTTCAGGTTTTGAAGCCGGAGGGCATCGGCCATCTTTCCTTGCATCAGCCGAATCATCTACTACCGGAACATTCGTATTGCTCCAATTAATTAAAGAAAAGGTAAAAAGACCAGTTATCGCCGCAGGCGGCATTGCTAACGGAAAAGGTGTTGCTGCAGCGTTGGCACTTGGCGCCGACGCTGCGCAGATTGGTACGGCCTTCCTGGCAACCGACGAATCTAATGCCACAGTCACGCACCGGCAAATGCTGTTTTCAAATGCAGCTAAGTATACTACGCTGTCACGGGCATTTACCGGAAGACTTGGCAGGGGAATAACTAACCGAATCGCACAGGATCTGATTCATAAAGAAAAAGACTTTCTGCCTTTCCCGCTGCAAACCCAGTTCATGTCGCATTTAAGGAAAGAGGCTACAGAACAGGAAAAATGGGACATCATCCAGTTTTGGGGCGGCCAGATAGCACCAGTACTAAAACATAAGAAAGCAGCTGATCTGATGAAGTTCATTCTGGAAGAAACTACAGCATATTTCGATCATCTGAAAAAATAACTGTAACCCACTATCCACAGAGACTTGATAGCTCATGCCTGAAAATAAATAAACGCAGACCTAATTGATACCGCAAATGTTTGCCAATTCCTTGTATCCTAATTTGTAACCTTTCAGATTCGTTTGATGTAGTTTACCTTTACCTGCAAAAACAGAAAAGTCGCATAAATCTTAAGATTCATGCGACTTTAATTAGATCCTCGCGGGGTGGAGGGGGACAATGTTCGAACCTTTTTGCGAAAGATTTGAGCAAAATTGGACGGTTTATTGGCAAAATTGCTTCATTAACTTCACCTGATCTGATGTAACCTTTGTTTTATCGTAAGCCAGATACAATACATTCTCTATCGGTATCCTACCACGCCAGATTACCTTCAGGTCATCGTTCAATAGGTAATCTGCCGCTATTGTCAAAGCAGAGCAGTGCTTCAGTGATTTTAAGATCAGATTCATGTCCGGTATTACACAGTATGGTTTAATAGCCGGACGTTTGTAGAAGTTCTTTTGCCAGAACCTGCGTATGATAGCAAGATCTGTGGTATATGCAAACCAGGGCTGTGATAACAACCATGCTTCTCCACTTTCCCAATTTTCTTCACTAACGTAATTATCAAATTCAGTGGTGTCAATTGTTTTACTGCCAGCGATGATAAAAATCTCTTGCCGGATAGGCTCAAAAACAAGGTGCTTATAATCGGTCAACTTAGTAGCGACCACAAAATCCAATGTACCTTTGTGCAACCTGCCAAGTAACTCTTTGGTGCGTCCAAAGGACAAAATAAGATTCGGTTCAATGGCGGTTATATTTTCAGATAATACGGCCTGAAAATACTCCTGCACAGCACCCAGCCGGATGATGGGCAACTGTTTTTTAAAGCAGGCAGCATTGAAATTCGCCTCCACTTTCTCCAACTTTTCCAATGGCTCGACTACCTCTGTATAAAACAACTTACCATAATCTGTAGGCACTATTTTCGGCTTCCGTTCAAATAATGCCTTTCCAACATGTGCTTCCAATAAAGAGAGATGCTGACTCACATTAGGCTGTGATATAAACAACGTCTTTGATGCGGCGGTTAGTGATCCTGTTTGATAGACAGCTTTAAATGTTCTGTACCACTCCAGATTTACCATACAATAAAGTTATAATTATTTTTATGACCGCCTATAAATTAAGCTATTTTAGTTATATATCTCTACAGCGGAAATTTGTCTTCAAACGATAATAAAATGGAGATTTTACCACAGGTACAGGACGTATTGACTTTCATTCATTCAGTTAACGTTACGCATATCGAAGACAAGTTGCAAGCTTCAAGAGCATTCTATGAAAAGTTGATACCACTTGCAGGAGAGCAGGAAGCCGTATTTGCAGTCGAAGACAAAACCATCGAATTTACTGACCGAAAAATTAACATCAGGATTTACAGACCTGATAACAAAAAAACATTACCGGCAGTAGTCTATTTTCATGGCGGCGGGTTCTTCAAAGGAAGTCTTGCAACACATGACCGTCCTTTACGGCAGCTTGCCAATTTATCAGGGGTAGTCATTATCTCAGTTGATTACAGGCTTGCCCCTGAATACCCATTTCCTCATGGTTTGAATGATTGTGTCGACACAACAGCATGGATCATAAACCATGCAGAAGAACTGGGAATAGATAGCCATTATATGGCCGTAGCCGGAGATAGCGCCGGAGGTACATTAGCTACTGCTGTAGCAGGAAAGCTGAATAACATTTTATGCCAGATACTCATATACCCCGCTACTGACTCATCTTTTGCAACCCCCTCCTGGTCAGAGTTTGCAGAAGGCCCTATTTTAACCTTAAAACAGGCTATTCAGTTATGGGAGTATTATACGGAAGATAAAATCAATGCGGCACCAATATTCAACGATGATCTGTCAGGCATGCCTGATACGTTCATTATAACAGCAGAATATGATCCACTGCGGGATGAAGCTATGGCCTATGCAAAAAAACTTCGCCATGCGAATGTGCAGGTAACTGAAAAGCTTTACCCGAAAATGATACATGGTTTCATGCAGATGGGAGGCGTAATAGATCAGGGCAAAGAGGCAATTGCAACAATAGCGGAGTATATCAGATATAAATTAGTAAAATGAGGAGGTTTGGATTGATAGGTATGATCACAACAGCATTCGGGCTTATCGAATAAATTAAATTCAACTTGATCCAAAACCGACTAAAAAAGAGAAACCTGCAACTAGTGCAGGTTTCTCTTAATTTTAGCGGACCGGATGGGACAATGTTCGAACCTTTTTACCACTGATTTGGAGAAAGTCCGCGAATAATAATTAATAGATGTCGTACGGCGGCTTAAGTGTATAGTACCAGTTTAATTGTGCCAGATCACCCTTTGTAAAAACATAATACGGGTTGGTGCCTGAATCAAAATCGGCTGGTGCGCCGTTATAACCGGTTAGGGAATAGAGAGAGTTGTAGCTTGACATTAGTGCGAGGGATGGGTCTTGTGGGGTATTATGTGTATTAGGTATCGCCATTTCCTCCACATTAGTGTCATAGTCGCCACCAGATACAGCGCCGGTGTGTCCATAGCCAAGGGTATGTAAGAATTCGTGTACGAGTAATCTGGTATAATATACATGCGCCCAACTTAAACTGGTTTGATTTAAATCGAGGTTGATGGAAATCAAATCTCCTACATTTCCTGTGCCACCGGGGATATGTGCCCATGCGGGTGCGGCATTTGTTCCGCTGTTATCTCCTCTGATAACCACGCTGTAGCTGGTTCCTAAGGGCGGTATCACATCGCCGTAGGTGATGGTTGTAATGTTAATGTTTAGAGATAATTGATTGAGATATTTTTGGGCTACCGGAATCGCAGCGTTAATGGCCTTTGCTACTACATTTCCATCGGCGCCTGAAAGCCTGTTATCGACAAATACGGTAATGTTTTTACTTTTTGAAAAATCTACTTTTTTATTAAACCAAATATTGTCTGCCGGCTTAATGTTTACCAGGTTATTTTCAAAGAACAGCTCCTGCTGCTGCTTTGATTTGGTGCAGCTAAAGCAAAGTAACAGTGCTGCAGCGATAATATATTTTTGTTGCATAAAAAACGTGTTCCAGGTTAAAATTTAGTTTAGGGTCTATCACTTACAAAAGTCAGGTTATCGTAATACCATGTTTTGGATCCCATCCACCCTCCTTTATAGGTTCCATCGTACATTAAGTAATATGCCGTTACATTCCGGGTTGCCGGATCCCAGGCAGATGCGGCTGCTTCTGCAGGAGCAGGACTTAAAGCAGCAGAGCGCCCTCTTACAGGGTCCGGCTGTCCGAAATAATTGGTTACACGTACTATCTGACCATTTCCATTTGAATTAAAATGCAATACCGGGCAAAAATATCCGTACCAGTTCCAGCTGTTGCTGGCAGTACTCCAGAATATGTGTGCGTTTAATGGGTTATTATACGGGTCTGAATAACCATTGTTAAACACATAGGAGTCTCTCATGATACAGGTAGAGTCATCCACGGTCACTAAGTCGACCGTAGTACTACCAATAAAAGTATTCTGCGGGAACTGATAGTCTGTCATACCTCCGGATCGTAATGAATAAAAACCGTCGTACTTGTTTTTAACAACCAGTTTGTAATACACATAAAACCTGTCCGTACTGATAGATAGCGGTTTGGGTACTTCGGCAATATTGTAGGCTATCATATACTTATCGGTCGGTTTTACGTTCTGTGTATTCACCACCAATGTAAAGTAGCCTACATTTTTACCAGCAGGTATCGTCACTTTTAAATTTTCGCTGACGATCGTATTTTCCGGAAAGAAGGTCCAATTCGTTCTTTTAGCGATATTATATTTGGCGATGGCAGCGGTATCCCGTGTGAGTGTCACCGTTACATCCTGGTTTAAAGGTCCGGCGGTATTGGCAATATAAACCGGAATGGTAATAGTGTCAACTGCTTTTAGTGTAGAAGGTAATCGGGTGATCGTTTTTATGCGACTATCCAATGATGTGGTGGCGCCATTATCCAAAGGAGCCAATTCTACGATGCTGGTGGCCGGCACATCCGAAAGGGATACGCCAAATTTGTCTTTCAGGCAAGACTGCACAGTGATTGCCAGGAGACTTATATATATCAGGTTGAAATGCTTTTTCATCTTTCAGTATTTTGTAAGAAACTATTCAAAATTATCTGCCCCAGAATATTTTTTTAGTAAGTACATCTTCTCCCTGAGCCTTTACATTAGCCGTATTGGTGGCATATTCTATACTTGGATAAAACACTCTTTTGGGTAAAGCTGGTGCCCCGGGATATTTAGAACCATAAATATAAGTGGGCCATCCGGTGCGGCGGAAATCGGCATAGGGTTCGAATGGATTTACCCCATTCATGGAAATCCATTTTTGAGACAAGATGGTTTGCAACGGGTCGGTAGTCAGCTCTATATTGAAGTTGTTGACCTTCCCTGAAGTCTGCGTCATATAACCATTTGCGTCTGCAATAGCATCGTTGGGCTGATAGGCAATATTACCGGAAGGATCTGGCAAAGAGCCTTTATATAGATAGGTGAAGTTCGCACGAACCCCATTTTTATATAACGCTTTGTAGTCGCCCGGAATAATATTGCTATAGGCCGCCTCGGCTTGTAAGAAATAACTTTCAAATGACGTCATCATTGGAATAGGTTGATTAACGTTTTTAATAATTCCAAAACCGTTAGTTCCCGAGAAGGTGCCATTCACATTATCCCCCCAGGACAAACCTGATAAGGTATCGTTATTGGCAGTTGGTACGCCAAAATATGCACCTTTAAAGTGGTTTGAATTATTATCATATGGGGCGTACATCCTATACAGTCGCCAGTCGCCATAGCCATTGAATCCATCCCAATAAAAATTAACAGCCGCTGCATTTGCCCGGTAATAGTTGTAGCTGGATGTTTGCTGATTCTGGCTGATATTCCAAAATCTTTCTACCAGGGGATTACCTTTTCCGGTTTGGTTGAAAAAACCGGGGTTTACATTTCCTTCTGTTTCCACGCTTGAAATGTATCCGTCGGATGCCGCACTATTGAGCAAATTTTTCAATGCAGTAGCATAGTACGGTGGTTTTGTTGTTAATTGACTCACTCTGAGAATCAGTCTTAGTTGGAGGGTATTGATAAATTTAACCCAATTGCCTTTATTCCCGTTGTACATAATATCACCTTTGGGCACATTTCCTGACCAGTTCTTAATTAAGTCTCTGGCGCTATCCAATTGCTGGTATAAATTATTGTAAATGGTTGCCGCATCGTCATATGCAGGTGTCGGGTATTTATCGATCTGTAATGCCTGTGTGTACGGAATATTTCCAAACAGATCAATCAGGTTATGATAACAAACGACATTCATTGTTTTTACAATACCTCTGTAAAAATTGTTACCATTTGCGTGTTGGTCTATGTATTGCAAATTTCCAAGATAATTGTAATAGCTGGTCCACATACCCTGAAACCATTTGTTGTCAAAGGTATAATTGAACACATATGAGTTCACAAAGGAACCTCCCCCAATAGTCCAATAACCCATCCAGTACGACATATCATCTGACCCCATATGCTGTATATAGGCAATGTTCCTTAATTGCGGAGACAATACCAGATCGATATCTACGTTGTTTGGATTATTGGGATTATTTTCATTTATATCAAAATATGTTTTTGAGCAAGCCGACATCCCTGCTATCAGCAACAAAACGAATAAATATTTAGTTAGTACTTTCATTTTGTAAAAGTTTCCTGTTGAAAAAAATTAAAACCTGACGCTAATACTTCCACCTATAAATCTTGTTGGTGGTGTTTGTGAAGTGTTGGTGGTGCCATCTGCATTATAGGCGCCACCAAGATTAAATTCGGGATCAGTCCAGATATTTTCTGCGGGTCTCCACATCAATAAATTCCTGCCGGTAACCGCTACTGTAGCGCCCTTGATAGTTTTAGATCCACTGAAAACAGATACTGGTAAGGTATAGGACAATACTACTTCTCTGAGTTTCCAGAAAGCATTGCTGGTAACATATGGTGTTCCAATGGTGCTATATGCCTGCCAAAACTGGTACACATTGGCAATTTGTCTGGACTTGTTGTCCACATAATGTCCGCTTCCATTATCATAAACAGAATTAGGGAATACAAATCGCTGGCGATCACCATAAGTAGAGTGTTCGGAGGCTCCTGTCCAGTCTAATGTTTGTCCAACCTGATTAAACAATACACCACCGCCTCTGTAGTCTGCTACGATCGAGAGTCCGAAATTTTTGAAAGAAACGGAGGTTGTCAGACCTAAGCGATAGGGTTGAAAAATGGAGCCCATGAACTTATAAGCCGCTGCACGTGTAGGATAGCCGTTATAATCGACGATCACTTTTCCAGTGGCGGGATCTCTGGAGAAATCAGTTACTTTTAATGCCGGGAAAGCATATCCTACTACCGCATACGCGTCATTTGTCATTGACAAATCGGCGCCATTATTAGGTAATGAAATTACTTTATTGTTGATATAGGTGAAGTTGGCGCCTACATCCCATCTGAAGTCGGCGGATCTGTTATTAATGAGTGTAAATTTAATATCTGATTCTACGCCAAAATTGGAGGTTTCTCCACCATTCACCAGCATAGAAGAAAACCCTGTTGCAGGAGATACCTGGGAAGGAATCGTCTGGTTTTTTGTTCTTTGCCTGAAAACCGTTCCAGTAAAGTTAATCCTGTTTTTCAGGAAACTTAGTTCAATACCTCCTTCTATTTCTGTTGTCCGTTCATCTCTCAAATTGGGATTGGGAGCCAGCATATTTTTACTGTAACCCACATTATTATTAAATGGATAATTAGTAGCAACGTTGAATGAAGGAGTGGTCAGATAAGAACCATAAGTACTAATAGTACTCAGGTTTACCTGCCCTGTTTGGCTGTATGCTATTCTTACCTTCCCAAAATTCACCACGTTGTTATTGAACAATTTTGGGAACGCATCAGAAAGAATGAACGCCGCATCAGCCGATCCATAGGAAAATCTTCTGTTAGAAGCAGAGAGGATAGAGGTCCAGTCAAAACGATAACTGCCGTGTAGAAAGAGGTACTGATTTATACCGAAAGACAAATCAGCAAATGCTGCCTGCTGATTGCGTTTTGCCAGACTTTCGCTGGCAGTTTGCTGACCAATATAACTGGATACATTATAAAAGTCATTAAATGCGAGTGTGCCTGCACCAAAATCTTCAGCATTGTACTTATCCTGTACGATGGAGTGTCCCAATAAGAGTTTTGAGTTAATATTTTCAGACAACTTCTTTTTGAATGTCAATAACAAATCACCGGTTATACGTGATTCAAAGCTTGATCCACCGCCTGTTGTGGGCAATAACACTTTTCTGTTTGATGCCTGGGTCCCTCCCGGAATATTATAGGGATTGGTTTGCTCATAGTCGGAGTATTTCCAGCCATTACCGGTGTTTTTATAATTATAGGAACTGTAGGTATAACCGAATCTGTAACTGGCTTCTATGTTGTCTGTTATTGCCAGCTTTGCTCCCACATTCCCCACAAATTTATTATCGCTGCTTTTTGTTCTGAAGTTATTTAAGTTCCACCATGGATTATCATTCCAGGCGTTGTAGTAATTGTCAGGAGAAGAGAAAAAACCGCTTTTAAACCAGTTTAAATCAACATGTGCCGGAGAGTTTAAGATTTGGTTGTATAAACTTCCTCTGTTCCATATTTGGTCAGTATTGGTGTTTGTATAGGCCAGCGCATAGTCGATGTTCAAAATACTATATTTGTTACTTCCATTAAGTTTAAAGAAGTTTTTTGACAACTTATTTTCCGGGATGATATCTGACCTGTCTGTTCTCTGGTAGGCAACATATGTTGTGCTGTTTGGAGTAGCGGTGCCCAGCGACAAATCATACTGTTTGGTAATGCCGGTTTGGAAAAAATCGGTACGTGCACCTTTTTTCGGGGAGTAAGTAGTTCTTATCACCGTGTCTTTATAGGTGCCGTCGTTATTAAATATCCGCTTGGGTGTTCCTACATCAACGATGCTTCCATCGTACTTAGGACCGAATTGTTGATTTTCAAAGGGAACATTTATGGTTTGTCCGGTTACAGGGTCTGCATAGTTAGATTCCCCTCCCCAGCCGCCATAGGAATTTTGCAGATTAGGTAGTTTGGAAATACTTTCCCACTGTATGCTGGTTTTAAAGTTGATTTCTGTTTTACCAACGGCTGGTTTCTTAGTGGTAATAATCAACGCGCCATTGCTACCGTTAGACCCATACAATGAAGCTGCAGCACTACCTTTGAGCACATTTACGCTTTCAATATCATTGGGATTGATGTTGTTCAGAATATAAGGTTGTACAATGGCCCCGTCCAGTACAACAATAGCGGCATTATTTCCCGTAATAGACCTGTTACCGCGTAAGTTGATTTTATAAGAGGGATCCAGGTTGTTGTCTTGTGTTTGAATGGAAAGTCCGGATACTTTACCAATTAACCCGGAAGTTGCATTGATGTTTTCAGCCTGGTTTAATTCTTTACCACTAATGGTAGTAGTAGCATATCCCAGCTCTTTTGGCTGGCGTTTGATACCATAAGCAGTAACCACCACTTCCTGTTGAAAGGTGGCCGTTGGTTTTAAGCGTATGGTGATGGGGGTTTCGTTTGCAACCGGTATTTCTACGGTTTCTGTTCCAATGTAGCTGAATACTAAAATTTTGGAACTGTTGTTCGGCACAGAAAGTTGAAAACGACCATTGGTATCAGTGCTGGTACCAAGTGAAGTACCTTTAATCCTTATCGTTACGCCGGTTAATGGTGTTCCTTTGGCATCCGTTACCACACCCCTGATAAGCAATGGTGGCTGCTGAATGGCGGAAGTTGTGGTGGCATTACGATTGGGTGGATCTGATTTTAATACAATGATGTTACGTCCTATAATAGAGTAACGCAGTGGTTGTTCCTTTAAACAGGTTGTCAACGCATCTGCTACAGAAACATTATTCAGATTTACCGTGACGGGTGTGGTTAGTGTCAGTGTGCCATCTTTGTAAAAAAATACATAGTCGGTCTGGCTCTCTATAGCTGTAAATATTTGCCGGACATTCAATTTTTCTCCTTTCAGTGTAACGTTCTGTGAATAAGATTTAGCGCTTAGCTGAATACTGGCAGCCAACAGAAAGACAAAGGTCGTTTTCATCTTGCGTAGCGTTTTGTTAGGGAGTGTAAATAGCTGTATTTTTTCAAATACATTAGTAAAAAACATCATGTTTCTTGGTTGAGTAATGAGCAATAGACTTTGGCATCCTTAAATTCAAAGACGTTTGTATTAATTTAATGGTTGATTCCTGATTGATTTCATCAGGTTTTTTTATTTTTTGATAATAATGGTGGAATTATTTACCGCATATTTGATATTATTTAGATCTAATATTTTTAAGAACTCAGATAGATTTTCGTTGCGTTTTAATTTACCTGTGAATTTTACATCTGTGACATGATCTTCAAACTGAACATTTACATCGTACCATCTTTCTATTTGTCTCATTACAGCAGAAAGGGGTACAGCGGAAAATTGAGAATATCCGTTTTTCCATGCTATTACTGAATTGACATCTACCTGCTCATTGAGGTTCATTTCTCCATTCCGGGCCATATTTACCTGCTGGTTAGGTGACAATAACCGGGTTTGCAGGGAGCTATGTGATTGTACTTTTACTTTTCCTTCTAATAAGGTGGTGCTGGCAAACGGTTCATTTGAGTACGAGTTTATATTGAACCTGGTTCCTAACACTTCCACACTAAAGCCAGCTTTACCGGCTGATTTATTATCTGCTTCAACGATAAACGGCACCGATTGATCGCGGGCACCTACCAGGTGTTTGACTTCAAAGTATGCCTCTCCGGTAATGTATACCTTTCGTTCTGTGGCAGGAAAAACTACCGGGAATCTGATGGAGGAAGCGGCGTTCAACCATACTTTACTGCCATCAGATAGTTGCAGGGAATATTGGCCACCACGGGGTGTGCTAATGTTGTTGTACAGTATTTTTTCATCATTCTTTTCTTCTGTACTATAAATGATTTCACCACTTTTAGGTTTTACTATGCGGCCTGTTCCCTGCATCGCAAGCAGTCCGTTCTGTGCACTGTCTAATACGATTGTTTGCCCGTTGTTTAGGGTAAGGGTAGCCTTATTACCTCCACTGGTAATATTCAAAGGATTGGGTGTGGTTTGAGCCACTTCCTGTAACGGAGTATTTACGGAACGGTGAGCGTAATAATAATATGACACGCCAACAAGCGCTGCTACCATTGCTGCCGCTGCCTGGTACCGCCACCTGGAAAATAATTTCTTTGGTTGTCTATCGGTTTTAGTAGCTATATCAGGTGTGTTGGTAAGTATTTGGCTCAATACGTTTTCGGCATCCGTATTACTTAAAAGTATATTGATTTTTTCCGGGTGCTGGTAAATGTCCTCAATAGTTTGGGCAATCAGCTCCTTTACAGTTATTTTATTTCCGGGAAGGGAGAATAAATCAAATAATTCCGATAGTTCTTCTTCGGAACAGCTATCATTTACATATTTATGGAATAATTCCAGCAATCGGTCCTGCATAAACGCTTATATAAGTGCCACTAAAAGTATTAGACGCACCGCATTTATACAAAGGGGTAGATAAAAAAAAATATTTTTTTCAGAAAACCACAGTATCATCTAACGTATTTGAAATCAAGGTATTAATTTCATTCGAATGAGAGTGGTCTTCATGGGGGGATGGGTAGACTTCACCAAAATTGTGTGTGTAGTCGCAAACGCATAACAGAATTACCAGTAAGAAGCTTTGATCCCGCAAAAAGGTTTGGACAACTTTGTTGGCGGCCATTATATGTTTCTTAACGGTTTCTTTGGATATTTTCAGTTGCGTGGCTATTTCATCATGACTAAACCCTGCTGTTCTGCTTAAATGGTACACATGTTTTTGCTGAGGGGTTAATAAACGGGCGGCCTTGGATAAAGTAGTCTGCAGGTCGCGCAACTTAATAGATTCTTCCGTGCCGCTGTCAATATCCGTGCTATTTTCATGAATTGTTTTGATAGCTTTTATTTCTGCTTTTTTTCTTCTTAGCTTACTATAGATATTATTCCGCACCATGGTATGCAGGTAGGCATTGAAGTTGTCGATTTCATGAAGGGATTCCCGGTTTAACCAAATGGTAGTAAATACTTCCTGTAATACATCTTTGCTGTTAATGTCGGATTTCAATAATTTTTGGGCGGTGAAATATACTTTCGCCCTATGTTTTTCAAATAATCTTATAAATGCAGTTTCGTCCCCCGCAGCTATCGCAAGCAAAAGCATTTTATCCTCCATTGTTAGCCAATTACTTAGTCCTACTAAAATAGTGAAAATATAGTTATAAGTTTTGATGTATCATACTGTCGGGCAAGTGGGAAAAAAAAATGGGCGTTTAATTGTAAGGTAGTAAGTGACAGTTAAGGCGATTAAGGGGGTCTAAAATGATTGGAGGAAATTAAAGGAGGGCTGATTAACTAATCGAGTAAAAAGAAGAAACCTGCTTATTGAGCAGTTGATTGGCCGCTTCATGTTTAACGATCAGCCGTCCTAAATGAAAGTAGGTGAATACCATCAAACTATTGGTATTCTTTAAAGCCTGATGTCTGACAGCTTCCGGTAAATCAACCACTTGTTTGAATAATATATTGCCTGTTATCTTCATTTTTTCGCCCCCTCTATTTCACCATACGAAAATGTTTTGACGCATGTATTGTTGTATTTGGTCAGTAGTAATTATTATTTTAAAGTGCCTCCAGTTCCAGTACAGAGCTGGTTTCTATTTTCTTCATATACCATTTCAGTCCCTGGTACATCAGCGCCTCACCACTGAATACCTTACCACTTTCGGGAAACTGAGGTGGGGCGTCTTTCAATAAATTTATTTCTGTAACCCTGTAGTTTTTCTTTGGATCCAGGCCATTGAATTTCCATTCTGGCCAGGTATCCTGCTGCATTGTTTCCATGTCGTAGGCAAATACCACGGCTTTGTTCCTTGCGCTGTCTACATACATCAACGATGAAAAATTAGTAGCATAGGGGGATACGAGCCGGTACAGGGAGCCATAATTGATCACATTTTGCAGCCGGTGATAATTATCCACCGTTGTGTGGGCAAGCGCCAGCTCCTGATCATTTAGCTTTTTTACAACAATATCAAAACCAAGCTTACCCGCCATTGCCACATCCATTTTATATTTCAGTGATTCACGGCCGGCAGCGGTTACATGTGCACATACGGTGAGGGCGGGATAAAAATAGGAAGTGGCCCATTGTAGACGTATCCTGTCTACAGGATAAGTATTATCACTTGGCCAAAACTCCTGGAAGTACTTCATCGCACCGAATTCTACCCGACCGCCACCACTGGCGCAAAGCATCATATCGAGATTTGGATACTTATTGCGGATACGTTCCAGTATGTTGTACCAGGCTTGTGTGTAACGTATATACAAACTGTTTTGGTCCTTTTTTAAATAGGGGCTATAAGCGTTATCCATAGAACGGTTACAATCCCATTTTATGTAAGCAATTCCCGGTGCTTCTTTCATCAGGTTGTCAACTACGTCAAATACAAAATCCTGTACCTTGGGATTAATCAGGTCCAGTAACAACTGCGTACGGTACAAATGCTGTGGGCGGTTCGGTGCAATCATCAGCCAGTCGGGATGCTGCTCATACAATTCACTCTTAGGGTTTACCATTTCAGGCTCTATCCATATGCCAAACCGAAGTCCTTTGCTTGTTGCTTCTTTTACCAGGTGGCCGATACCTCCTGGTAATTTCTTTCTATTAGTCTGCCAGTCACCCAGCCCGGCGCGGGAATGATCACGTGGATATTTGTTTCCAAACCAGCCATCATCCAGCAAAAACAAATCAACACCTAATTTATTGGCGTCGTCAAAAAGATTTACAATCGTATCCTGGTTGAAGGCAAAATAAGTTGCCTCCCAATTATTAAGAAGTGTTAATCGTTTTTGCCGCCCGTTCCAGATGCCATAATCGATAGCCCAGCGATGAAAATTGCGGCTTACCTGGCCAGTACCGCTATTGGAATAGGTAAAAATGAAATGTGGTGTTTCGAATTTTTCGGTTGGTTCTAACGCGTATGAAGAAGCATAAGCATTGATTCCCGGTATAATTTTTAATGTATTGCCCATATCAATATTCAGTTTCAAAGTTTCAAACTGTATATTGAAGTTTCCGCTATAGGCAAGTGTTCCGGCGAAAACTTCACCGGCAGTTTCTGTAACATCTTTTGTCGGCGAAATAAGAAATGATGGATTGTAGTTGCAGGCGGTACGTACTCCCAACTTGGATTGTATGCTAAATATGCCTGGTTGTAGCAACGACTGTTTCATTTCCATTTCTTTTTCGTACTCACCATAGAAATATGTGAGATGGTTTTGGGGCCATAGAATGTTGATAAAAGCAGAGGCATACCGGTTTAGAACCACCTTGTCCTCTTCACCATGTGAAATAGTAGTCCAGGTATCGATAATATCTTCTGCCTGGAAAGATTTATAGTGCAGCGTTACGAAGAATGGGTAAGCTGGATCTTGCAGTTGTATATCTGTTTGGACAATGTTCGGTGATAAAATCTTAGACTGGTGTGAAACATAGTTTAATACCAATGACATATTTCCGTCTGCATGCTTCACTTCAATAGCTGGCTCATTCAGGTAGGTGGAACCGCCGGTGGCATAAGCCGTATTCAGTGTTGCATTTTCATTACGGTAGTCCGGATTTACATCTCGATATACTGATGTATTGCTTAGCTTGGGACCCAGGTATATTTGCTGTACCTGTTTATTGGTATCTATTTCAAAAACAATGGCCGTGTGATGAGTCGTAATGGCAATGGTTTGGGCCTGACTTATTTTAAGGGAACTGATTGCCAGAATAAGAAACAAATATTGTTTTGCTGCTGCTGAAATGTGCATATGATTTGTTGTATAAAATAAACTGTTTTTGAATTACCATTTTACTACCAGCTATACATATGCCGTCCGGACCCAACTTTCCTCTTTGAATGATCTTTAGTTTATTTGTATAACAATCATAAAACCGTTTACATTCTTTTAAAGTGTAGGTTACGTCAATTGCCTGGTATTATCTTTGTTTTTAATGCCCCCTACCTACCATTTAACCCCGGAAAATAGCAAAATTTTCTGATGAACATTATGAAGGCTGTAAGAAATAAAAATTTAGATTTCGGAAATTAATGTTAGAAAAACATGTTTTTTTCTTCTGACGAAAGTATGTAAAGGAAATAGTACTTGCATTCAGGAGTTAAAAATTGTAAAGAATTGGTGAAAATATAATAAATGCGTGCCCGAAGAGATGACCGCCAGCATGTGAGAAAGTTGAAAACTAAATTGTGGATGCTCGTAAATAGTTTCGATATCTGAATAACGAAACTTTAAGCAATGGTACAATAGAGACGAGCTACTATACTGATAAGGGAGATATAGTGATTATCTACTGCAAATATTGGTTAATTGACAATTGCAAATGAATTTCCGGGTTGATGATTGCTCTTTTTCAAACCGGCTATGGTCAAAACGGAAATCAAATCAATATAGGGTTTCTGAAAGGGTTATAACCCAAAATACATTTACCTGGGTCAGATATTGTATAATTTCGTATCTTGAAGTGAACATTGTCAATACTCGTTATGCCCAATATTTACGATCATAAAAGAGACCGCGTTGTTGCAAACAATTCCAATGCAGATAACATTTCTGCTGCTGCTAAAAGCTACCCTGCAGTTACTCCATCATTATCTTCAACGCAGGACCAGCCTGTTTCTACCTTGGATGCACGCAGTACAAATGCTCCTTTTCAATTAAAAAATACGGGTGTTGTCCAGCTGAATAAAAAATGGATGGACTATAACCATATGTACTTTTCTGAAGATTTTACAGCAAGGCATTTATCGTTTAGTAGCCTTGATGCAAGGGTTAGATCAGTACAGCGTGGATTAAAAGATGGACTGGATGAGTCTACGGTAATAGTGGCAGATGATAGCAAAAGGTGGGCATTACTGAATGACTTTTCTAAAGATTATAATAACGAGGAGCATGACAAAAATGATAACATTGTATATTCCAAGTATAGATTTACGGTAGTTGCTACTACTTATATTGGTGATCATGAATATGCACTTGGAACATGTCATGAGTATGATACGCAGGAATATGAGCAGGTGATGGTAGTTGGTGGTGTTGGATTAAATGATCAGTACTTTGGACAAATCGGCCATTTGCATTATGCAAAAGACGGTACGCCTAAAGGAATTAAATACCGGACAAAGGTTTTCGCTAATAGCAATGAGTGGCTAATTCCTATGGACGGGAAGTAACTATTTACGCAGTAATATTCTAAACGTAGTGCCTTTATTTATTTCCGAAGACTTCACAGTAAGCCTTCCTTTATGATATTTCTCAATAATGCGTTTCGCTAAGGAAAGCTCTAATCCCCAGCCGCGTTTGATAATTTGTCCCCTTTTTCTGCGGGCGAAGAGGGACAAAGTTCGAACCTGTTTGCACAAGATCTGAATAAAATTATAAATTGTCTGAAGGATTGGGTTCCATAGCATATTCCTATAACGATGGATCAGTCAAAACTCATTACTAAAATTAACAGCTACATTCTCTTCAAATTAAATTCCATGGCCAAAATGTTGTCGTATTCATTTTCTTCAAAGCTGTAGCTTTCGGTTTTACCATTTGCTATGGACTTAATAAAACCTCTGAATAGGATTTTTTTGCCTAACGGATTTTGTAAAACAACCAGCAAATTTTGCACGAAAAATGAATCGGCATGGGTTGAATTGAAATAGTTGGCAGGTTTGAAATCAATCCATCTTTGCGGATGCAAATTAAAAGAATAGAGGTGCCTCCATTCATTATTGATTAAGCTTTTCAGTAAATATTCATTGTCAGCTGTTTTCATTAATGAAAAGGTTTCGGACCCTTGTTTTTCCTCCGATTCAAATGACGATAACTTTAAGGGTTCCCTAATTCCGTCACCTCCAAAACCCAAATCTATCAGATATTCTTCATTTTCAATGGTCGCAATAATGGCCATGTGAGTTCTGGGATTTTCAACTGGAGTTATTAAGGGACGTGCAGCAACAAATATATAGGGAACTCCTATTTTTTGAAGGGCTAGTGCAAATAAACCATTCACTTCATAACAATATCCGCCACGTTTGCGGCCAATAATTTTATCTACAATATCGTCCCCTACCAATGAAATGGTTTTGCGGTCTTGAACATCTAAGTTTTCAAAGGGAATACTAAACAACTGGCATTGCATCATTTTACTGATAGATCCAATGTTTAAGTGGACGTCGCCAATAAAATGAATTCTATCCAGGTAGCTTTGTAATTCAAAATTGCTCGAATCTATGTGGTTAGGATAAACTGTAAACGCGTTCATTAGACTATAAAAGGTTGTTTTAAAAGTAAAATATGGTGAATAGCATATTCAATAGCGGCGGACAAACCATCGGATACTGAACAACTCCTCCAAAGGCCATATTTGTTGTTGTCATGGATTATTGATATTTAACAATACAAATATCTGTAATAAAAAGATGCTGTTTATACACTCAGGTTAATTAATGTTTACCTGCAATCACTTCTTACTCAGTTTATGCTCAACCCGGTTATCCTGTGACTTTTAACTTCTTTTTTATAACCAAAACTCTCAAAGGAGAGAAAGTGGATACGTTTTACCTGATTGCGTACTGAGAAAAAAGGTATCACCGCTGATAAAAAATAAGGCAATTACATACCTGTTTAACCCCTAACTGAAAAAAACGAAATTAGAAATTGGCAAGAAAATGCAAGAAAAATACATATTTAATATAAAACTAATGGATGCAAAAATTGAGATGCAAAAATATTTGATAGACTTGGCTGTCAAATTAATTCAAGATGGGTATTGGGTGGAAAAAGAAAAGGACAAACTTACCAAATTAATTTTGTCAGCTACTATATCAATAGATGAATTTGCTACGATAGTGGCAGAGAAATTATTTCATATGCTTGAAGAAAGCATTAAGGAAAAAAAATTTGATGATCTTTTCGATGGATATTATGAAGAAGATGATAGTATTAACGAGATGTGCGCCGATCTCGAAGATCAGCAATCATTTTTTTAAAACCTTCTTGATGTATTGTATCGTTTTTTCGGAAACCAATAGGTTTATTATTACTCCCTTGCGTTAAAACAAAAAAGGTATGGAACACTTCCTTTATATGCGGTAGTAATAGTTTTTTTACTTGAAGATAAGATAAAGTGGTTTTGATCAACATTGATGATTCCTCGTTAGAATTCATTGTACATTTAGCATCTAATAAAGTTTTAGCTATATCCCGCCTTATTTTTTCAGAATCCTTTTTTACCCTACGGTCATAAGATAAAAAGTAATAATGGGATTGTTTTTTATTTTCTACGTCAGGTTTAATTGCATCAGTAAATTTTGCCATAAAATATAAGGGGTTAGAAATTAAAGATGCTTTAAATTAGTATAAAATACGCAAACTTACACCGCTTCAGACCCTCTTTTTCACAAATCAATTAAGCTACAGTATTTAATAATTAGCCACACTAAGAATCAGGCTTTTACGCATAGATTTTTAGATAAAAAAAGGCTGGTTCTTCAACCTATGGTTTATATATTTAAGTATATAAATCATAATATGTAAATTATTAAATATGAGTAATTTAATTAGAATTTCTGATGATTTTAACAGCCCTGAAGCCTGTATGAATTATCTCGCAAAAATGCGATGGAACGGTAAAATAAAATGCGCTTTTTGTGAACATGATAAAGTTTACGAATTGAAAGGTAAGTATAAACGCTATAAATGCTCCAACTGTAGAAAACAGTTTTCAGTTACAAAGGGGACTATTTTTGAAAACAGCCCTATTCCGCTACAAAAATGGTTTACAGCAATTCACATTCTTTCAGCCCATAAAAAAGGTATTAGTTCAATTCAGCTAGGTAAAGATTTGAAAGTAACACAAAAGACGGCCTGGTTCATGACACAACGAATCCGATATACTTTGAAAACAAGATCATTTAACAAAATGGATGGTGTTATCCAATGTGACGAATCTTTTATTGGTGGCAAAAATAAAAACAGACACGGTGATAAAAAGGTACCTAATACGCAAGGTAGAAGTTTAAAAACTAAAACGCCTGTATTCGGCATCATGCACAGCACAGGAGTTATATACACTCAGGTAATTCCTGATACAAAAGCAAAGACGATAAAGCCTATCATCAAAAACCTAATTGAAAGTGGATCTATCATTGTTACCGATGAATGGAAAGCATACAGAAATATGCCTGCCGATTATATGCACATTGTATTACGTCATACTGAGGAGGAGTATGCCAGAGGCGCTTTCCACAATAATACGATTGAAGGATTCTGGTCGCAGCTAAAAAGAGGAATCTACGGAATTTATCATCATGTTAGTCCAAAGCATTTACATAGATATTGTGATGAATTTTCTTATCGTTACAATACTCGAAAAATGAAGGATGCGGAAAGGTTTGAAGATACGATGGAAAAAATCAGTTGTAGATTAACTTATAAAATGTTAACCCAATACTGATCGGCGTAAAAAACAGAAGTTCTTTGACATATTTAAAAACAAAAATTCAGTTGACAGGCTTAATGATTACTGCGGAACGGAAAATCTATAACAGAATAAAATCTGTATTGGACGGAAGAAATATCACATATCATACAATGGCTAGTAAGTTAAACATATCAATGGATACACTGTTGGATTGGTGTTTGAATAATAAACAGCCATCGATAAAATCATTGTACAAAATTGCCGATGTTTTAAAGGTTAGTGTTTGTCAATTGTTAGTTTAACAAAAGAAATTTGATTAATGGAAGTAAGAGACGGGAAATTCTATATCTCAATAAGCAATGATGACCCTGAAAAAATCATCAATTTGGAATTAGACAATGATTCTGATACTATTTGGATTTTAAATTCAACTGGTGAACTATATTCAACTACATTATGGAGTATTCTAAATGATTTGGAAACGAGAATGAAAGATGCTGAACAGAGTGGGAATTGTATAACCATTCCTTTTGATTAAAAAGAAATATGTCAGTTAGAAAAGCAATTTTTTGTCAACGTTTTTATAAACAATTTTTGTCAGTTTTGTTCTCAATTCAGCTATTCCGGATTCAGAAAAAGATAGGCTTTGATCCATTGTAAAGCGACTTCTTATCTTATTATTGTACAAGCCAAAGTTTAACATTTTACCTATATCAAAAGTAGAATAGTTTTTCATGTACTCATCTGCGAGAGCATTAAAATCTGCAACTGCATTATTATATTGTTCGACAATTTTTTCTGGTGAAGCCGCTATAATAAATTTAAGTAAGTAACCTTGTTTTTCTTGATCAAACTTCTTAATATATGCCATATGTTTTCTTTAAAACTCTTAATTTAGTACAAAATAGGCATTCATACAAAATTTTTATAAAATGGTTGAAAAAGATAAACTTACCCAACTCATAACAGAAAATCATTTTTCTGCTTTTGAAGAAGCAATGAAAAAAATACTCAGCGTTCCTAAATCAGAAGTAGACAAAGCCATTGAAAAAGCTAAACAGGATAGAAAAGCAAAAAAATCCAACAAACAATAATCTATTCATATTCCAATTTCATATCTAAATCATCAGCCTGCGTTTTAAAATCATTAGCCTTTCTCACAAGGTATCTAGCAGCAAAGAACCAGGGCACTCCTGAAATGATTCCAGCAATCGTTGCCTCTGCATCTCCTGAAAATACCATGCAAAATGATGTTCCTGATAACAGGTAAAACGCTATCCCCATCATCTTCCAATCTTTAGCTTTTCTATGAAGATTGTCACGTCTTAAACGTAACTGTTCAGATTCGCTTATTTTTTTCTCAGCTGGCAAATATTGGGTAATATTTTTTTGGAGGCCTAAAACTTGTTCATTGAACAAATCCAGTTTTTCTGTTTGGTTTTGTGTAAAACCAAGAACGTGTTCAATGATTGCTTGGATAGTACTTTTAATTTTTACTTGGAAATCTTCAACTGTTGATTGAAGATTTTTAGCATCTGAATAATTACTAAATGAAACTGCTGTACCACCAATGGCAGCAAGGTTTGCAAATAAGGAAGAATTTTTACCCATTGTTCCACCAACAACAGAACTGATCACACCTGCAAATAAATTTAAGGTCATCTGTCTTTTTGCTTCTGCATCAGCAGCTAGGCCAATGATATAGTATTGATAGAGAGTTTTAATTACCTCAAAACTATTATCAATAACAAATGTTTCAACATCGTCAATTGCAGTAGGATCAACAGCCTTAGCTTTTTCAAAACAGTAAAATACTTCTTCAATTGTAGAATTGGATTTTAACAAAAGACCATATTTAGATACACCTAAGCCACACCATGCGATTGAACTGTTTGGAGATGTTTTTAAAATTGATAGGTATTTCTGGTCAGCTTCCACGAAACGCTTGCCTGCTAAGGACAATTTGGCTAAATCTAATTCGAGAGTTAAAGCATCATTCATAATAAAAAGTATAGATAATGAAAATGATAAAACCAAAAATGAGCCAGGTAGAATCTACCTGGCTTTTCCTTATTTAACTTTAGAAACAGTCCTTACACTACCATTAGGATATTGAGCTTCTGCAATTCTTCTAGCCTCAATGTCGGAAGATGCTTCAATAATTGGGGTAAGGGTGCGAGAAACACCATGGTTGTCTTTGATTACAACCATTACGGAGAATTTGTGTGTAGTTGCCATTGTTTGAGGTTTTTATGTTTCAAATATAATACACATACCTGTATGTGTGAAATATTTTTTAGGACGATGATTCTTTGTGGATTAAACCAAACGTACTCATGGCTGATCCGCTACATAGTCCTATTGAACAGTATATTATTGATAAAGTGAAGGAGAAAAGAATAGAAAAAGGCTATTCTCAAAAAGAATTAGCCTACATGCTGGATGTTTCAATTGGATTCATTGGTGACGTGGAAAACCCGAAATACAGGGCAAAGTACAACCTTAATCATATAAATGAGCTGGCTAAGATATTTCAATGTTCACCTAAAGATTTTTTGCCAGAAGTACCTTTCATATGATATATTTTATCAATGTAGCATCAAGTATTTTACTATAATTTTAGATTATGATCTACGATTCGTAGAGCAGTTAACTGGATTTTTTTGTTTCCTATTTTGATTGACAGGTTTTAACATGCAAGGGAATTGTTTTTTTAACATAAAATCTTTGACCTCAACAAGGTTTTAAAACTTAAAAAATCTTAAGAGTATGAACTATTATTTTCTTTCTTATGATCGTCATAATGATGAAGTTGATTCTGAACAATTGAGGAGGAGTTTAATCACCACTTTTTTGGAAGCTGGTTGTATATTAGATTCAAATGAAGAAACCGCTATTTTTATCAATACATCTCAATCCATTGAAGAAATAGCTTCTTTATTGACTGGATATAATGATCACATGTTCTATACACTTATTGTTACACAGGAAAAGGGATATATCTATAAAAATATTGAACATCAGGAAAATTTTAAATCTTTGGTTGACGAGATTTATAACAAGATTTAAAATTTTCAAACATTTCTAAAAAATCATTTTTCATCTTTTCCAAACACTTTTCTTTTTCTTCGATAGTCATTTCTTTTTTTAGAGAGGACAAGTCCACTTTTTTCACTGAAGTTATTTTACAATTTTCCATTAATTATAGTATTTATAATTATTTAAATATTGGCTAAATCTTCAAATTAAACTAAGGAGGATATTTCAAAAGACTTTCCCAGAAAAACCTTTGTAAAAATTTGGAAGTAGTTGGAGATGTATTTACTTTCAATGAAGTATAAATAAGAAAATCTTCGATTAATTGTAATATGATTATTTATATATGTAGCCAATTGGCTACTGATAAATTAGTGAAGGGTTAAACAGGTATGTAATTGCCAAAAATAATATAGTGAAAAAGCAAACAATCATTGTTGCCGCCGGCTCGGTATCGTCACCATAGGAGCGGCAACTACGCTGGACGAAGCCATAGCACTGGAGTCAACTGGAGTCGATATGATCATTTTTAAAAATAGCTATTTACAAAAGATCGAAAGTGTTACTGGTACTAGTAATTTTCGGTTACCAGTTGACCCACAGACCAATAAAGTGCTTAATTTGAGTTTTGATTAGTGCTGATAGTTTAAATGAAGAAAGTGATGTAGAAGTAAATTGTAACTTAGTAAATGAACGTTAACCTGAGTAAAGTAATATAAACTGACCGGGGGATATTAAAGGGAAATCCTAATCGACTTAAAATAGAAAACCCGCGACTAGCAAGGGTTTCTGGTGATCCTTGCGGAGAGAAAGGGGCTCCAATCGAACACCTAATCCCATTTTTGACGTTTTTAGATAGTTTGAAAATATAGAAATCCTATAATCAATCAGCTTATTATTTGCCAAAGAGCTTATCGAAAAATGGCATATGCCTATTTTTTGCGTACTCTAAAAGTTTCGAAAAAGTCATAACTTCAATGTGAAGATTTTTTTTAGACTCCATTTTATAAAAAGCTCCAAATGGTGTTTTCTCCCATCCTTTGTCAATATTAAATTGTTCTAATAAAGGCGGCAAAACGTCAATTATTACAAAGCCAAATTTCGGCGTCTCTCTTTTTATTATTACATGTTTCCCTTTATAGTTTTTCTTATCTGAAGGGTATAGAAAATCATCAAAATAAGGTTCAATTAATTCTGAGAATTCCCAACGATAATCTCCTTTATTTTTTTGGTGCGCTATTTCGCATGGCCGTTTAAACTCAAAAATAACCATTGAATTTAATTCTCCATTGCTTTTATCTCCGAAGCTGATTGGATTGTCAAACATCATAGGCTTGTCCACTAAGCAGATTAAATCAGGCTCCTAGCTACTTTTCTTTTGTGAAAACGAGGTAATTGATTTGTCGGAAGCAATGAATTTATATGCCAGGAAACGCTCGTCTAATAACCATAGATTATGCATTTCATATGCCACTTCTTCATTATTAAAACCCAACGGAAATATAATATTGTGAATATCCTCCTCTAATTTATATTTCCCCTCACTGTCCGCTTCTGAAAATTTATCAAACAGGTCAATAATAGCCTTCCTGCGCATCATGTAATCAGCTAAACTGTCTACATCGTAAGCGGTCTTTTCTTGAATGTCTTTCTTAATTTTTTGAATAGTGTCTTCATTGATTTGCTTATTATTGATAAAATCCTGCAATTTACCCTCTACGGTTTTTCTCGCGTGATATGATATTCGATATAAGTGTTCTTCTTTCTTATCATCAGTTAAGTTAGGAGGGATAGTTTTTAAAATATCCGTATTATTCCGGAGACTCTTATCCCTCGGTGCCTTTTCATCAATATAAGTTTGCAGTTCGGTTTGGCTATTTAGGGATGCCTCTTTAATGTGATCATCGTATTCCTCTTCAAGTACATTTACTAAAGCTGATTCGATTTCATCAAATGAAATCTGCTCCTCAAATTGAAATAGGCTGCTTTCTTTTTCTTGTGGTATTGCAAAGCCATTTCTTGTTTTGTAATTTTTGTTGTTTAAATAATCAGATACTAAATAAACTTCTAAAAAATAAGCTTTATCTCCTTGAATAATGGGATAGCTGAAAAGACTGTTAACCCTGCCTATGCTTTTTGGTTGCCCGACTACGCGCGAGTTAGCGCAATAATATATGTAATGATTTTTTCTATTATTTTCTTTCAGCACCTTGGTAATATAGGCTCTAAAGGTATGAGTACCTACCTGAAAAGTTCGTTCTTTTTCTTGTGATACCTGTTCAATAAATCATTGATTACTTCGCCTATATTATTATCTGCATCAAAAATTCTGATCAAGGGCATTTGCCCGCTCAAATAATAGATAAGACAATGTGTAATGGATGTCATCCTTTTCTTTGCTTAGAGGCCGAAAACACTCATCACATCTCATCTAAATAGGGATTACGGTGTTGACAATCTTTTGTCTTCCCAATCAATAATTAGTTTTCTTTTTACAAATAGCCATTGATTATTTTGACGGGTATAAGTATCATAATAGCGAATAGCTTCGGTTAGTAATATTCTTTTTCCATCTTCAAAAAAGATATGATGGGCAAGACATTGGACAATCCCGGTTGTATCATCCCCGAATTTGATCGAGTTCTGCCCGTTAAGGTGAAACGTCATATTGTATTTTTCTAGGCCCTTGAACGCTTCTTCTAATTCTTTGCGCCCTTTCAATACGACAATAGGCTTACTTGTATCGGGCTCTGACCGATAAATTTCCAACGTACCATTTTCAACAAAAAGAGCCGCCTGCCGTTGAGCTTTAGTCCTGTCCGCGTAATATGCAAAACTGTCAATTAACTCGCGTATAGCAATGTCATTTCTGAATTCATTTGAATTTAGTCGCCTTACGGAATCCAGGACGGACTGCGATTTTACAGAAAAAGTCTGTGTTATAAATAACAGAGTGATTGTTACATTTTTCATATAGTGGATTTGAATTTGCCGACCGTTAGCTTTTATATATCAGTCCGGATCATTAATCTATTGATGATTTGTTAAGGAAACTTTCAATCATTGGTATAACAAAACTTGATTCGTTAGATTTATTTTGTAATGTTGTTATTTCCCCAATATATTCACCGTGTACACCTGGAATGATAGCTAATTCTGAATTGGCAATTTGTCTATGAATTTTTAAATTACGCCCAATATAAATGTCTTGCTGTTGTCTTTTTCTTTTGGCTTACTTGATTGTCCGAAAACGAATATTGTTGAAAAAATAATGTCAAAATTATAAATCCTCTTATAATTTTTTTGTCAATGTTTATATTTTCGTTTGTTTCAATGACCGCTAATATCCTGTTAGGGGTTCGTTGTTATTGTCTGTCCACTGTGTAATTCAGTTCAGTTACCCCACAAGTAAATTGTCTGGTAGTCAATAGGTTTAGTTTTATTTTGTCTTTGATGTCTACAAACAATGGAATGCCTCGTCCAAGAATAATTGGATTAACAAATAGCCAGTAGCCATCAATTAAGTTCTGTTGAATAAGTGAATGTGTGGCTGTCGGGCTACCAAAAAGCAAGACTTCTCCACCTGCCTGTTGTTTTATTTCGTTTATTTTATCCGAAAGGTTGTCGCTAATAATTGTTGTATCAGCCAAGCCCGCGTCTTTCATTGTTTTCGATAAAACAACTTTGTGAATTTTGTTATACCACTTTGAATGTTTAATGTCATGCTTGGTCGCATCCGGCTTGTCTCCTGCGGTAGGCCAGTAATTTTCCATCATCTGGTAAGTTACTCGTCCGTATAATGCCGTATCGGTTTCGCCGATCCGCTTACCGACATGATCAAAAATTTCTTCACCAAGTTTGATCCAGTTCATCTCTCCGTTCGGTCCTGCTACAAAACCGTCAAGCGATATGTGCATAAATGAAATTATTTTTCTCATATTTTCTTTTTTTTATTATTATTTATGGTTTGTTACTTTCTAATATTTTAATATAGTTTTCAAGTCGATTTAAAGTCTGCTTACCACTTTCAATGGCATTTACCTTTCTGTTTAATTCTTCAATAATTGCTTTTGACTTAAATATTGACTTCAATGTCAGTAATGTTTTTCCTTCAACTTCTTCAAATAAAATTGAAACTGTGAAGTTATAATCTTCGCTTTCCCCAAAATGTTTATAAGATAAAAGGGAAGGTTTTATTACTTCCACGTACTCAATTTTGTTATCAAAATCCTGTCCCCAACCATGCATAATAGAGTCCAAAATTTTGCCTGTTTCTACATTCATTGATTTTATAGTTAGCGAAAAACCATCTGGCCCCCACCATTCTTTTAAATGTGCTGGAGTCGTCCACACTTCCCAAACTAAATCCCTTGGGGCATCAAGAATCTTTGTATGTATAAGAATGTTCTCTTCTTGTTTGAATGTATTATATTTTTCCATTTTTCTATTTCTTCTTTTTTTGAATTTTAGCCAGATAGCTTTCCAATGAGTCAAGTTTATTGTCCCAATATTTTCGATATTGATCTACCCAATCTGTGACTTCATTTAATTTTTCGAGTTTAGCTTCGCAATATCTTTCTCTACCTTGTTGTCTGATCACAATAAGACCACAATCATTAAGGAATTGTACATGCAATGAAACTGCTTGTCGAGTTATATCAAACTCCTTTGCAATAGCATTAACATTGAGTGATTTCCGAGCCAGCATACCTATAATTTGCCTACGAGTTGGATCTGCTATTGCCTGAAAGATGTCTCTTGTTTGTGTCATTATGCGCAAGTTATTTCTTGCAAATATATGCGCAAGTTTTAACTTGCGCAATTTTTTTTGTACTTTTTACTAATTTTATTTATGGAAACCGAAAAAATAAGTTTAAATAAATGTATGAGAAACCAGCTATTGTTATACTGTAAAGCATCGTTCCTCGCTTTTCCTCGTCCGTTCACGAGCGGAGCGAAGGGAACGGACGTAAAGTTCGATTCGCTCCTTTACTTACGGGCATAAAAAATGCCCCGCAATTGCGGGGCAACATTTGATCTGGCGGGCTACCGGGGACGAAGTTCGAACCTGTTTGAAGATAATTTGTCTGCAATTCAGGTTTTTATTAGTGAATTTATTGATAAATATATATAGATAATAAATAATATATTTGTGGGCTTGTTTTCCTTGAAATAATAAACATTAGTTTCTCTTCAGAGAGACGATCTGTAGAGTAGTTTTATATTAACGACCATTGTTGTCCGGGTAAAATTGACATAAAATACCCTGCATCACTTTGTGAGTAAGTGATACAGAAGAAAAAAACATTGTAATAAAATCGGGGGAGCTCCCCCCGATTTTATTATGG
>NZ_PYAW01000002.1 GCF_003014755.1 Chitinophaga niastensis
CTCTTCCCATTCCGAACAGAGAAGTTAAGCCCCTCATGGCCGATGGTACTGCAATATCATGCGGGAGAGTAGGTAGCTGCCATACTTATTAAGAAGCCTTAGTGTTTATTCACTAAGGCTTCTTTGTTTTTGTATTTTTCAGGACATTCCTGATCAATAATTCTTCAACCTGCTACTATTTTATAATAGCATGCGGATTGAAAACATCTAAGCAGAAAAGCTGTACAGGATGATTCACTTTAATCCAGTTTAACACGTAGCTGTTTAAAGTTATTTACGATATCAAAAGTTCGCTCGGAACTTTCCCAATATATTATCTTACTAATTAAGAAAGATCTTATGGTGGTTATGCCGAGGGTGTTCACCTCTTCCCATTCCGAACAGAGAAGTTAAGCCCCTCATGGCCGATGGTACTGCAATATCATGCGGGAGAGTAGGTAGCTGCCATACTTATTTAAGAAGCCTTAGTGTTTATACACTAAGGCTTCTTTGTTTTATATACTCTCCCGGAAAATCATCTCTCAAAAAATCTCCCCATAAAATCATCTGTATAAAATAAAAAAAGATCCGGGATGTACCCCGGATCTTCTATCTATCTAAAATATATTTCTTAACAGTTATTTTCTTTTCCTGAAATTATCATACCAGTGTGCAATATCAACAGAAGCCCCCATTCCAAATGCCACCGGCTGAAAATATTCATTGATATTATATCCGCTATAAGTGTTATCATTTAAGGGTACCGAAACCTGCAGCTGCATCTGGAATTTCACGTACTTATAACCTACACGGAAAGTGAATGCAGGTTCATAAAAGGCTATCGGCTTTGCATTGATGTGCATAAAATTGGTCTGACCAGTAGCATCATTTTCAAATGCTTTTATCCCAATGGTACTGTTGTAAAAATTAAGTAAGGAAAAACGACTCGTAAATGCTGCTTCAAAAACAGGATGCACGAAGCCAAACCCCGGTTGTATAAATACTTTGCTGAAATGATTTCTTAGCAGATAGTCGTTAACGTTAGCACTGGGATTATTATTATAATTTCCTGCCAGGGTTTTAAAGCTTCCGCCACCATAACCAGCGTATACATCAAATACCATTCTCTTCTTCACATCGAGCGGTTTGAAAAAGCCGATGGCTCCTTCAATAACGCCACCACGTGTTTGGTGGTCTATAAACAGATCGTTGTTATTTTTAGTATCGGTATAATTGAAACCATATACATACTGCCCGTTGGCCATTATGGCAATATTATCTGTAAGCGCAAATGCTGTTTGCAGATTAGTAGGCGAAATGCTGCCTTTGAATTCATATTTCTCTTTTAGTAACGGGGCATTGACCGTATTTGGTACATAGATATGCTTATTACAGGAAGATATGGCAGCTGTTGTTAATAGCAGCAGGCCTGTGTAAAAATGATGTTTCATAAAGTTGTAGGTTGTGATATTGCTACTGTATGTACGTGTAAATCCGGGTTTTAAGATTTTACAAGGCAGAAGATTCTCTTAGTATTAGTTCTACCGGGAAAATATAGTTTTTAGTCACTTTAACGGTGTCGTCGTGGTTAATGAGCTGAACGATCGTTTCCACTGCTTTTTGTCCCATATTGTAGCCAGATTGCTCAATAGTGGTTAATGAGGGAGAAATGATGCGGGAAGACAGGTCGTTGGAGTATCCTACCACCTTTATTTGTTTGGGAACAGCAATATTCCTGTTCCTTGCTTCTTTGATGAATGCCACAGCTGAACTATCATTGGCTGTAAACATACCATCGGGTATATTGCCTTTGTCAAATAGTTGTTGCGCAGCCAGTGCAGCGGCATCCATAGTAAGGTCATGGATGTATACCAACTCTTCATCAAAAGGAATATTGTATTTTGCCAATGCTTCTTTGTAGCCTGCCAATCTTTGTTGATAAAGATTACAGGTGAGCAAGCCGGAGAAGTGCGCAATACGTTTGCAGCCTTGTTTTATCAGGTGTTCTGTAGCCAGAAATCCACCTTTGAAATCATCCCCGGTGATGGTATAGCCCTGGAAGTCTGTAGGTACACGATCGTAGAATACCAGTGGAATATTATTTTTAATGAATGGACTGAAGTGATCGAAATTAGTAGTAAACATAGAGGCTACCGCCAGGAGGCCGTCTACACGCAAAGAGTAAAAAGTATGTACCAACTCTTTTTCCATGGCCACTGTTTCATCCGACTGGCCGATAACAATACTGAATCCATATTTATGTGCTTCATGCTGAATACCACTGATAGCCGTACTCTGAAAGTACATAGATGTGCGCGGTACAATCAGACCAAGAATATTTGATCGTTTCTTGCGCAGGCTGGAGGCTATCCAGTTAGGGACGTAGCCCAGTTCTGTAGCTGCCAGTTGCACTCTTTCCCGCGTTTCCAGATTGATGAGTGGATTGTTTTGTAATGCGCGTGAAACCGTGGATGCTGACAGGTTTAATTGCTGAGCAATATCGTAAATCGTTATTTTATTGGTCCGATCTTTCACTTTTTGAGGCTTCGTGTGTAAATAATGCAGCTATATTAAGCATTTTCCTCAAGAAAAGAAATAAGAGTTGGTTTCAGCCATAATGAATGATCCCTTCCCGGTATAACCAGGAAGGGATCATTCTATTTTCGTGTATGCGTATACGTTATTTAGGATCCAGGGCACGATTGATACGTGCAATGAGGTCCTGTATATGATTGCGGGTCATAGCATCACCACTTCCGGCAGCGGCGCGTAGTTCTGTTCTGAGTGCAACGAGCTGTGCACGACCAATGCCTGCAGCATCTGATCTGGAGGAATTGGAGGGTGCATAACCACCCATCATCGGATTAGCAGGTGCGGGAGGTGCTACCAGTTCTGTCAGGTTATCCACATAGGCGCGTTGCAGATTTCTGCGGTAAACATCTACCGGCTGATGCGCATATATTTCAGTGAAAATGCTCTTTTTTAACTCGTTCAGCATATCACTGGCCTGGTAAGCCTGGCTACCCAATGCTGCTTCACCATTGATCAGTTTATTGATGGTATTGGTACCCATAAGTCTGTCCAGTATTGGTTCCTGACGGGAGAGAATGAGAGATGGTCCATCACCGCCTATACGGCTCAGCAAATCCTGGTTCAGTAACCATTTAGGTGTAGTGAACAGCTGTTTATTCAGGAACTGTATGGCCTCTTTTTGTATTGCTTTTGGCACAAATTCATAGACAGCTCCATCCTGTTCTACTGTTTTAGGAGTTTCATAAATACCGCCTACGTTTTTAGCTACATGGCCCATATAACGACTAAACTGACCGGCTACTTCTTTGTACAGTTCACCCAGGTTGGAATAGCCTTCGTTTTCTACCTTCGTCCAGGTGAGGAGGTTAGGCATAATACGTTGCAGATTTTTGATACCGTATCCACTTGCTATCATAGCATTGTCTCCCAGATCTTCATTCTGTGATCTTGGATCATCAGGATTAGATTCGGTACCGAACCAATACTTTTTATCCTTCAGTTTTTCTACCGTCCATTTATTCAGGATAGGTTTTTCGGCTTCCGGACTCTTAGCGTCAGGAAGTAGTTTATAGCCCCATTCGATTGCCCATTTATCGTAGAAGTTGATACGTGGGTAGAGGTCAGCACCACTAATGCCATCACCTGGTTGTGCTACGTAGTTAAAGCGTGCGTAATCCATGATAGAGGCTGCATGACCATTCTTCTTTACCCATTCTTTATCGCGTAGTTTTTCAACGGGATAAGTTGAGCTGGAGCCGAAGTTGTGACGCAAACCTAGTGTATGTCCTACTTCATGAGAGGATACAAAGCGGATGAGTTCACCCATGAGTTCATCGCTGAATTGCATATTGCGTGCACGCGGATCATTTGGAGATGCCTGTACAAAGTACCAGTTGCGCAGTAAATGCATCACGTTATGATACCAGTTGATATGGCTTTCGATGATTTCACCGGAGCGGGGATCGTGTACGTGCGGACCGCTTGCATTAGGTACATCAGAAGGTTTGTATACGATAGCAGAAAATCTTGCATCTTCGATAGACCAGGTAGAATCTTCAGCTTTGGTAGGTGCCATTTTAGCGATGATTGCATTCTTGAAACCAGCTTGTTCAAAAGCGCTCTGCCAGTCGTTTACACCCATGATCAGGTATTTACGCCATTTTTCAGGAGTCGCCGGATCGATGTAGAATACGATTTGTTTTTTAGGTTCTACCAGTTCACCGCGCTTGTATTTTTCCATGTCTTCCGGTTTGGGTTCCAGGCGCCAGCGGGTGATCATTTGTAATCTTTTAACACCTTGTGGATCTGCATCAAAGTCTGTTACACCGGTAGTGAAGTAGCCAACACGCGGATCAAAGTAACGTGGCTGCATAGGTACTGCAGGCAGCAATACGATGGAGCTGTTTAGTTCTACAGTAGCGTTGCCGCCTGGAGCGGGCGGCATACCTGGCATTGGCATACCACCGCTTTTGCTGTATGTTTTTACTGTTTTTATTTCGGTGTTCATCGGATAAGATTTTACATCGGAGATGTAAGATTTATCCGGTTGTACGCCACCGAGTTTCAGCGCGTTTTTCACCTGACCGTCGAAGAATAGTATTTCGTTGTCGCCGCTGATGTATTCTGTGAGATCAACGACACTACCATTGTTATTTTTAGAGAATGCTTTGATATCAAAAGCGGCAACGATAGGCTGCAGGTTTGAGTTCATCACAGACGTAAACATGGGTTGTGTAGAGTCTTTTGAAACATCTGCGTAGGAGATATTTTTCAGGAAGATGCGATTGTTGGGTCCTTTTTCGAATCGGATTACATTCTCGCCGATGATATCACCACTGAAGCCCATCATCTGGGAACGTAGTCCTGCGGCGGATTTGGATATACGGTTTACAACCAGTATATCTCTTCCGAGTAAGGAATCCGGGATTTCAAAAAAGAAGTGGTCATCCAGTTTATAGATGTTAAATAAACCTGAATCAGCTTTTGCTTTATCGGTGATTACTTCGCCAAATGGTTTCACGCCTGGTTTAGGGCCAGGTTTGATCATGGGAGGTTTACCGGTAGAATCTTTAGTTGCAGCAGGAGTAGTTGACGCAGGTGTGGTGGAATGTTTTTTCCGCTGTGCATTTGCAGGGCTGTAAGCTGCCGAGCCCAGACAGATAGCGCCTGTGACGGCGATCAGGAGTTTGTTGTGAAGTGGGTTGCTCATTACTGTTTTTAATAATTGGTTTTTGGTTACTTACATGTTTTTTTCAAAACGCTTTGCAAGTACGTATATAAAGTATTAACTTATCAGGAAAATCCATAAGCGCATTAATGGCTATAGGAATGGAAAAAAAACGACAGGAAATGATAGTGTGTGCGGCTAAACAATAGTTGTCGCTGCAACTATTTTATGTAAGCATTTATTATTATAAGAAATAATAAGTTTATATGGGGCAGATGAGTTATGGGAAGATGATGTCCGCAACGGTATTGAATTTGAAGTTAAAGCGTGTGAAAATAATGGATGTTGCATGCTAAAAGCAATTAGCTTCCGCCGAAACTGTTGACTGGCGCGGAAATAAATAAGTTATCAGAATTGTAAGATTTCTGTTGGAACATTTGAATTTTTTCTTAAATTGTGCGTCCAACTTTGAAAAAAATCAAACGATTTCAATTCATAGGGACAGTAACAATCAGTTGAGAGGCTGCAACATTGGTTTTTTCGCTTAAGTAAGTGCTTGCTCTAAAAAAAACGAGAGATAAAAAGCCTTGTGATGGGGCTTTTGCGTGTGAAAGTTAATTTTTGTGGGTTTTTTTGGGCTGCACTTGTTTTTTTGGGTCAACCTTATAACTTTGCGAATCACTGATTAAAACAGTAAATTGGGTACTGAGGGGCATTTCAGTAAAGCGTAATTAGTAACTTCTAACAAACAATAGTTTAATTTTTAACACTAAAATTTCAATCAACATGGCTGAGACTAAAACAACTGTGACTGCAGCTACAGCTAAGGCTTCTCATCAACCTAAAAAGTCATCCAACCTGTTCGCGACGTTGGCTGTGCCTATCTGCTTAGTGATAGGTTTTCTGTTTTACTTTTTTGTATTAGGTAACCCAGCCAACTTCCAGGGTAACAATCCTGAAGGACATCCGGTTGATTCTGGTATCGGCAAATGGTTTGCTACTGTTTACAAAGGTGGTTTGATCGTACCAATCCTCATCTCCGTATTACTGGTTTGTCTGACTTTCGTGATTGAGCGTTTTCTTTACCTGTCAAAAGCAAAAGGTAAATTCAGCGGTTCTGAACTGGTACGTAAAGTACAGTATCACCTGGCTAACCGCAATATAGATGCAGCACTGGCTGAGTGTGACAAGCAACAAGGTTCTGTGGGTAATGTACTGAAAGCTGGTCTGAAAAAGTACAAAGAAATGGTTTCAAATACTGAACTGGATACAGACCAGAAGATTCTGACCATTAAAAACGAAATTGAAGAAACAACTGCATTGGAATTGCCAATGATGGAAAAGAACCTGGTGTTCCTGTCTACTATTGCATCCGTAGCTACCCTGTTAGGTCTGTTCGGTACAGTATTGGGTATGATCCGTGCGTTCGCAGCAATGTCTTCCGGTGGTGCACCAGACTCTGCACAGCTGGCAGGTGGTATCTCTGAAGCATTGATCAACACTGCACTGGGTATCGGTACTTCCGCTGTAGCGATTGTAATGTACAACTACTTTACTACCAATATCGATAGCATCACTTACGCTATTGACGAATCTGGCTTTACTTTGACACAAAGCTTTGCTGCTAATCATAAATAATCTGAGATTATTTTGTGGAAAGTAAGCGGTTTTGAATCTATTTAAAGTAAACCATAAAACAGAGTAAAGATGCCTAAAGTTAAAATGCCAAGGAAAAGCACCGCCATTGACATGACAGCAATGTGTGATGTGGCTTTCCTGCTATTAACCTTCTTTATGCTGGCAACGAAGTTCAAACCGGATGAGCCGGTAACGGTAGTTACTCCATCCTCTATTAACACAACCCTTTTGCCTGATTCTGATGTGTTGTTATTCACAGTAGACAAGGACGGCAGAGTGTTTTTCAGTATGGATGGCCAGCCTAAAAGAAGAAAGCTGATAGAAGATCTGAACACGCAGTACAAACTGGGTCTGGATGAAAAAGAAATCAAAAACTTTGTAACCGGAGCTAGTGTTGGCACCCCTATCAAAGATCTGAAAGCGTATCTTTCTCTGAGTGAGGAAAAGCGTAAAGGATCAGGACTTGATAAAGGTATCCCAACAGATTCTGCTAATAATGAATTAGGCGCCTGGATTGAGTATGGCAACGCAGCGCAAGGTGGTACTAACTTCAGCAGGCTGAAGTATTGCATCAAGGCTGATAACCAAACTCCTTATCCTAAGATCAAGGAAATTCTGGAAACGTTCAAACAGAAACATATCCAGAAGCTGAACCTAGTAACAAACCTGGAAGAAGCACCTAAAGGTACCGCTGCGTGGGAAGAGCAACAACGAGCTTCTAAAAAGTAAACGGCAGTAATTGCTTCCTGATATGGAAGACTGCTGATTTAAGAACTAAATAAAATTGGCTACTATGGCAGAAATGGATACCAGTAGTAGTGGTGGGAAAGGGAAGAAACACGGTGGAACGAAATCCAAAAAACAGTCTACCCGTGTAGATATGACGCCCATGGTGGATTTAGGTTTTCTGTTGATTACCTTCTTCATGCTTACCACTACCATGTCCAAGCCCAAAACAATGGACTTGATCATGCCAAAAGATACCAAGGATGAAAAGGACCAGAACAAAGTAAAAGAAAGTACGGCCCTGACCATCTTGCTTGGAAAAAACGATCGTGTTTATTATTACGAAGGTTTAGCACAAGACCCGAATGCATCTGCTAATCCTGAGTTCTTCAAGGCAACATCTTTTGCCAACAAAGGAGGAATCAGAGAAGAGATCATTAAAAAGCGGGACGAAGTTGCGAAACTGAGAAATGCAAAAGGTGAACCAGAAGATGTAGTTGTGATTATTAAGGCTGATGATGACGCCAATTATAAGAACTTCGTGGATATCCTTGACGAAATGGCGATCAACAGGATACAACGTTATGCTACTGTAGACATCAGCGACCAGGATAAAAACTGGATCAAGTCTACTGAAAAAGCAAATGGCGTTCAATAGTCTTATGGAATTAATAAATTTTTTGCATCCATCATAAAACATTAACAATGGATTCTGCTAAAGTCTTAAAGTCCGATTTTCTTGATATCCTGTTTGACGGCAGGAATAAAGAATATGGGGCGTACGATTTGCGGAGGCAGTATAACAAGCGTGTGCGGAATGCCATTTTGGGAACCGCGTCTTTGTTTTTTATATTCTTCGCAGCGTACCTGATAACACAGTGGGTTAAAGCGGCTGAGGGAAATAATCTCAAGAAGCCGGTGATCCAGGAAATCAAGATGGAGGATGTTAAGTTGCCGGATGATCCGAAAACTCCACCTCCACCTCCACCACCGCCAGCGCCGCCGCCACCAGTAAAACCGTCAGTACAGTTCACTCCTCCGGTGATTAAGAAAGATAATGAAGTACCACCGGATGAAGAACCTCCTAAACACGAGGACATTAAGGACAAAGCCATCAGTACTAAAACTGTGGAAGGTGATCCAAACGGAGTAGATCCGGGATTACTGGAAGATAGTAAAGGTACAGGTGTGGTAGGCCCGCCTCCTGCTCCTGCTAAAGAGGAAATTTTCACTTTCGTAGAGCAACCTCCAACCTTCCCGGGTGGAGAGGAAGCACTGGCTAAGTATCTGAGTAAAAATATTCGTTATCCACGCGTTGCGCAGGAAAACGGTATCTCCGGTACAGTGTTCGTTCAGTTCGTCGTAGATTCTGAAGGTAACATTAAAGATGTAAAAACAGTAGGTGCCGCAAAAGGCGGTGGCCTGGAAGAAGAAGCTGTTCGTGTGGTGAGAACCATGCCAAAATGGAAAGCTGGTAAGCAAAATGGCCGCCAGGTTTCTGTACAGTTCAATCTCCCTATCCGCTTTACGCTGCAAGAGTAGTACTGTATTAAAACATTATAATCAAAAGCCCCGTCTCAACTTTCGTTGAGACGGGGCTTTTGATTTTTGGGATAATTGGTGATCGGTATGATTGTGTGTAAATTTGTGCCCTTTGGGAATATTGATAAATTAATAAACAGGTATGCTGGGTAAACTAACAGGATTTGATGATACCATTGTGGCAGTAGCTACTGCGCCGGGTTTGGGTGCCATTGCGGTGATAAGGCTCAGCGGCAGTAATGCTTATAGTATCTGTAATGGATTATTTCCTGCCAGGGACCTTACCCTCGAGGCCAGTCACACCCTGCATTTTGGCAGCATAGTAGCCGCCGGCCGTGTAATTGATGAAGTAGTAGTGAGCCTGTATAAAGGTCCGCGTTCCTATACCGGAGAAGATGTTATAGAGATTTCCTGTCACGGTTCCCCCTACATACAGCAACAAATCATTGATGCCACTATACAAGCCGGGGCGCGCCTGGCTAAACCGGGTGAATTTACCCAACGTGCCTTCCTGAACGGTAAGCTGGATCTTACCCAGGCAGAATCAGTAGCCGATCTGATAGCCAGTAACTCCGCCGCCTCACACCAAACCGCGATGCAACAAATGCGTGGCGGCTTCTCAAAAGAACTGCATGCCTTACGCGAGCAATTAATTACCTTTTCTGCCCTTATAGAGCTTGAGCTGGACTTCAGCCAGGAAGATGTGGAATTTGCCGATCGTACGGGCTTATATGCCCTTATAACGAATGCTACCAGCGTGCTTCAACACCTGATAGATTCTTTCCGGATGGGTAATGTCATCAAGAATGGTGTTAATACCGCTATTGTAGGTAAACCCAATGCAGGAAAATCTACCCTGCTGAATACCCTCCTCAACGAAAACAGAGCAATCGTTAGCGAAATTGCAGGCACCACCCGCGATACTATTGAAGAGATATTAAATATTGAAGGGATATTGTTCCGTCTTATTGATACTGCCGGCATCCGCGAAAGCATGGATACTATTGAAAGTATCGGCGTGCAAAAGACAATGGAGAAGATCAAAGAAGCAGGCGTAGTAGTTTACCTGTTTGATGTGAATGAACTAACTGCTACGGATATACGTAATCAGGTAGCCGCATTTAAAACAGATAACATTAATCATCTGCTGGTAGGTAATAAAACAGATGTAACCGGCGAAGCAGCCGTTCGTACTAAATTTGCAGACATCCCTGATATTCTTTTTATCTCCGCAAAAAATCATGCACATATCCAGGATCTGAAAGATGCACTGGTACAAAAAGTAATGGGCGGCGATATTAATACAGAAGATACCATCATTACCAATGCTCGTCATTATGCTGCATTACAGGAAGTGCTGAGGTCATTGCAGGATGTGAAACAAGGAATGGATAATGGTTTGCCGGGAGATTTATTGTCGTTGGATATACGCCTTTGTTTGCATTACCTGGGAGAGATAACAGGAGAGGTGACGAATGAAGATAGGTTGGATTATATTTTTAGTAAGTTTTGTATCGGCAAATAGGAGCGTTCCTATACTTTTCCTATTCTTCCCAAACTCAATGCAGTAAACGATTTTAGCCGAATAAATTTTATATATTTCCCACTGTTCTTTTTAGGTTAAAGAAAAAGAAGTTAATCAGGAATTAACTATGAAGAAATTCGGGAATTCCAGATTTTTTTAAGAAAAACTGTTAAAAGCATTTGAGATTATTGTTATCCCAGACGTAAGCCGGTCTGTTGAGACCACCGATATGGATGACAGGTATTAAAATTTGAATGATAAGATGGTCTGAGATCCCATCTTCTCCGACGCTTCAAATATTCTCCTTATTTAAGTACAATCGGGCCCCCGAAACACTATTAAACGTTTCTTTATTTAGGCGGATAGGTTTACTAATGGTTCTAATAGGTTTACTAATGGTTCTATTTTAATAAAGAATAATTCTATCTTAACTTCTTTCTAAAAAAGTTGTTAAAAAATTGCGCGACTTGAAAAACTTTATATAGGTTTGAGAAAGAAGAAAAAGAGCATTAGGAGCAAAGGAAAAAGCGGATCAGTTCTTTTTTACTGATAGCTAAAACGTTTAACTAAAGACTGTTTAGCATATTTCGTCCAGCGCATATCAACCTACAACATTTTATTTCCTAGACTGTAAATTCAAATTTCACTAAATAGCCAGATTTTTTTTATCAATCATTTGTTATTTGTATATGCACGTTAAGATATTTATATCATCAGTAGCGCTGGTGAACGATAAGTGATGTCTTTTAAGCAGGACGCCTTTATTCCGTTTTAATAAGTCAAGTCAGCCAAACATTGGTTTTTGTGTTATGAAATAGCGCAATAGCTACTGCTTTTGCAAAAAAAGTATGAACTAAAAGAATGAGTACTGAACATACAAAATGGTACCCATATAGATCCAACCATTATCAGCAGGGATTGAAACTGCGTGGAAGAGTGGGTAACGGTCTTACAGGTTATAGCGCTGAAACCTTGAACAAAGCTGAGTATCCTTTGTCATTTGGAGGGAGTGGTGCATATAGTACCATATACAACGTGTGTAACATTGTATATGGTGACTTATTACTGTCTTACAACCAACCAATGCTGGCCTTGCCCAGGAATACTGGTTCCGCCTAACGCATCAAAAAAATACTATCTCTGCCAACTCTACATAGAAGATTCCCATTTATAATACTATACCAAAATCAGTTCTATTCAATTTTTAAAATTAAAAACGATGCAGTCAACCAAAAGATGTCTATTGCTTTTTATGCTCTTTTGCATAGGAAGCATGTTTGCCTATGGGCAGGGAAAAATGACGGTTTCAGGCACCATCAAGGACGCAACCGGCAATGTTCTTGAAGGAGCTACCGTGAGCGAAAAAGGCACATCCAATTGGGTGCCGACCGGCAAGGGAGGTAGCTTTACCATCAATGTAAAACCAGATGCCAAACTGGTTATTTCTTATGTTGGGTTTGTAACCCAGGAATTGCAGGCCACATCTTCTATGCAGATAACGCTGGTGGCCAGTATCCGGAGTACTGAAGAGGTAGTTGTTACTGCCTTGGGTATCAAAAAACAATCTAAAGCGTTAGGTTATGCGGTGTCTAAAATCGATAATGACAGGATTATGGCCAGCGGTACACCTACCAATGCTTTACAGGCACTCTACGGGGCTGCACCCGGTGTGCAGGTTGCAGCTACGGCAGCCGGTCCTTCTGCTGGAATGAAAATCAACATTCGTAATGCGGTATCTTTTGATCAAAATTCATCAACGCGTCCACTTATTGTTGTAGATGGTGTTCCCATTCACGACCAGAATACGCAAATGGGGTACGGGGCTACTGATCGTGATAATGGAACCGGTATTAACGACATCAACCCTGATGACATTGCTTCTATGGAAATTTTGAAAGGAGCTAAAGCATCCGTACTATACGGTAGTGAAGGTGCCAATGGTGTTGTGCTGATTACCACTAAAAGCGGCACCAAAGGGAAAGGCCTGGGAGTGGCGGCTTCTTATACAACTTCATGGGATCGCGCAGCGTTCCTTCCTAAATTACAAAATGAATATGGAACAGGCTCCAGTCCCAGTAACTCAAGGAATGACGCTCAGGGATATTATCTTGATGCGAATGGAAAAAGGGCGCTGGCAACTACATTTGGAGATGGTTTTGGAGCGGCTGCATTTGGACCAAAATTCGACCCAAGCGTGAAGCTTATATGGTGGGATGGTGTAGAAAGACCATGGCAGGCACAAACCAAAAATATCTATAATGATCTTTACCAAACCGGGCATCAAAACACAACAAATGTGGCTTTAAGTGGGGGGAACGATCAGGGACAGATCCGTTTTTCATACACTAATTTAAGTATGACGCCGATCAGGCCAGGTTCAGATTATAACAAAAATACTTTTAGTCTTAATACGTCATACAAGTTAAACGATAACATCACCCTTAAATATACTGGTAACTTTTATATTTCCAAAAACCTGAATGCTGCCAACCTGAGTACAATGAACGGGGAAGGTCAGCAGGCAGAGATTGGGGCATTTAGCGCTGATATCAATGTAGGCTTGTTAAAGTCGCATTTGCTGACGCCTGATGGATATAATTACTTTGCCAATCCAAGCCAGAGAAATTTAATCTCCAATGGCAGGAAGGGAGTAGTAGGTTATCTCTGGGATCAGCTCCAGAATCAATCTATTTTTACAAGACTGCACAATATCCAGTCGTTATCTGCTGATATAAAACTCACCAATATATTTAGTGCCACATTAATGGGAGGGATAGATTATAGCACGGAGAGGAATGAATATAAAGGTAAATTGTTAGATCCGCAGTTAATAGGGCCTAATAGTGGTTTCATGTACAGTGATGTAACGAATATCTACAAGAATACCTATGGCCAGGGTATGCTTAACTTCAATACCAAAATAAATAGTGATTTTGATTTGTCTGGTTTTGTGGGTGGAGTAATCAGAAAAAATTACACAGAAGGGAAAGGTGCATCTGTGAATGGTTACGGACAGCTTGTTATTCCTAACTATTTCTCATTTAATAATTTACCATTAGGTGTGCAGCCTCAGTACCAGTTTACCAACGGGCAGGATATGTTATATAGCTTATTGGCGTCAGCACAGTTGGCATGGAGAAACCAGGTGTATATAGAAGCCCAGGCGAGACAAGACTGGTCATCTATTTTGCCTCCAAATCAGAATAGTTATTTCTACCCTGGTATAAGTGCAGCATGGATCTTTAGCGAAAGCCTGAAATTGCCGGCAATGTTTGAATATGCCAAAGTAAGGGCATCATGGGCGGATGTAGGTCGTCCGGGTCCACGCTATTTCAGCAACGTGAACTATGCTACCTCTCAAACTGGTGGTGGCTATGTGTTGACTCCTCCATCCGATCTTCCTCCAATGGATGCCAACGGCAATCCAAATTTAAAACCTGAGCGTAAGCGTGAATTTGAAGTAGGTTTTGAAACTTACCTGTTCCAAAACAGAAGAATTGGTGTGGACTTCTCTTATTACAAATCAAATATCTACGACCAGATCATGGCGGTAGCTGCACCTCCGGGAATGGGTGTTAAAAATGTTCGTATGAATGCTGGTAACGTGATGAACAAAGGATGGGAGTTGGCTATTAAAACAAAACCAATTTTAACGAAAAATTTTGAGTGGGATGTGAACCTGATGTTTGCACACGGTAAAACTTATGTTGAAAAACTGGATGGCAAACTGCAGTCTCTCACATTGTGGAATTCATTCGGCGCAGTGAATACGGTGGCTAATGTAGGTCAGGAATATGGTCAGATTTACCTGACTAAGTCAACCTACACTTACAACAATCCCAATGATTCAAAAGATCCAAACAATGGAAAAAAAGTGGTAAATGCTGCTGGATCGGCCTATGACTATAAGAGCACAGCAAAATTGATCGGCAAAACAATTCCTGATGTAACAGGAGGACTTTTCAATTCTTTTGCCTACAAAAATATACGTCTTATTGCAAATATAGACTACCAGTTTGGCGCTACTTTCCTGTCAGGCTCAGAAACCTATATGATGGCAGCCGGTGCGTTAAACGAAACATTGAAATATAGAGATGCGGCACACGGTGGAGCTGCTTATTATTTAGATGCAAATTCTAAGAAAGTGGCAGGTACAAACCCTAATGGACCAACCTTTCACGACGGTGTGATATTGGATGGTGTTGGCACTGATGGCAAACAGAACACTAAAGTGGTTTCTGCTGATAATTATTATTACGATTCTTATTTTTCAAATGGCTTCTTCCCTGAAGACAGGATCTTTAAAAGCGATTACGTAGCACTGCGTAATGTAGCCATCGATTACACTTTGAGCTCAAAGATTTCTCACAAGATCCGCATGAGCAGCCTGATAGTATCAGTTTTTGCAAACAATGTAGCTTACCTCTACAAAGCTGCACCAAATTCAACACCTGAATCAACTAACGGCACAGGCTGGGGCGTGGGTTCCTATGGAACAACTGCATTACCATCACAGCGTTCAATAGGTATTTCTATCAAAACTAAATTCTAAAAACAACTAAGATGAAATACATACATTTGAAATCATTTTTCTTGCTTACGTTGTTACTATCTTCTGTGGCATGTAAGAAGAAACTGGATGACTTATATCAAAATCCTGATGGTTATTCGAAAGATATGGCTGATAAGTCCGGAGTAAGCGTTATTGCCGGCTTCTTCACTTCTCAACTAACCCAGGGATTCTTCCTGAGTGGTGATTATGGTTCTGTTTACCACCAGGTAAGAAGTGGAGAGAGGACTATGGCAAATGCCATCCAGGTTTATAACACCACTACTGAAGGGGCTCCTTACGCGCTCAAAGATGTTGAGCATGACTGGGGCACAGGCGGTTTTAACGAATCTGTTTTTAACTTTGTTAATACGCAATGGATTACGCCCATACTTTGGGCCCAACGTGAATACAACAACACGCCACAAGCTAAACGGACTAATTTAGATAGTCTGTATATCACCTTACTGCATGTTTTGAAAGGTTATGCCTACCAAAGGGCAACCGACATGTACGATAAGATCCCCTACATAGAAACAGGTTCAGCAGGCGGGCTTGATGGCATTAAGGCAAAATACCTGGGCCAATCGGACATCTATCCGAAAATAATCAGCGATTTTAAAAACGCAGAAGCAGTGCTGACAACGCTGACACTTTCTGCTACCGAGCAGGCATCATTTAACCAACAGGATATCATTTTTGGCGGAAATATTTTAAAATGGCGTAAGTATATTAATTCATTAAGGTTGCGCTGTGCCATGAATGTAAGCGAAGTTTTGCCTGCGCTCACAACACAGGTGCTTACCGACCTGCAAGGCAAGCCCTTGCTGAGCGACTATAACGATGTGGCTGGTGTGGCCGATATAGCCGTTATTGCATTGAATCGTATTTGTAACGAATTAGGTATTACACGTGCTTTCAGGGAAAGGGGGGGTGATTGCCATGCCGGGAAGAAATTCCTGCAGGACGTGATGTATTGTCAGCCAACCATGGGCAGTAAAGTGATAAACGGACAAACGTTATCCTATTTTAGCGGTGATAATTCCGCAACAGGTTTATCGAATGGTACTGTTGACCCACGTGTTGCTTATATCTTCGCTCCGGACTGGAGTGGCAGATACCTGGGGGTTGATACAAAATGGGATGGCAATAAGGATCCAAATAGTTATTTAAATCAAGTTTTGCGTGGCTACTACATCAACGATCCTATTTTGACCGATATTTCAAAAACAACCTTTAATTATGGCGTAAATAAGTCAATCCAATTGGATGCAGCGTCAAAAGCAGATCTGAGTAAACGAGAGTCATTCCTGTTAAATGCACTTCGCAGCGCCGTTGCCAATGGCGATGACAATGATGGGAACGTAGGTACAGCAAACAACCTGGTTGCCGAGTACAATGTTCGCCCGCAATTCAACTTTGCACTAAAATATCCAACCATCCATGCGGTTGAAACAGAGCTTTCACTGGCTGAAGCGGCAGTAAGAGGTTTCGGTCAGCTGAATGGTGCTGCCCGCGATCACTACAAGAATGCGATTATCTTATCCTGCAAATATTGGTATGAATTGAATAACTCAAATCAATATTCTAAGACAACTTTACCGGCCATGCCAACAACCATGGATGATTCGAGAATCAATGCCAAGCCTGCAATGGAATATAATGCAAGTGTTTATGCGGAGAATGCAGCGCAGAAATTTGATGCTATGTCAGCCAATCAAAAAGTTCAGGCAATTTTTAATCAGCTTCAACTGCATTACAATATGTTGAACTTTGAAGTGCCCTATACCGCTGCCCGCAGGTTAATTAAATACCTGGGTACCAATCCGGCTTCCATGTATGAAATATTCAAGTGGAAAGAAAGAATGACTTATCCAAGTAGCGTTCAGGCTTCCGATCCAGAAGGTTGGTCAATTATTAGTCCTTCTAATAATCCGGATCTCCCGGTATGGTTTACAGGCCGTACTACCAAATGGAAGAATGCATTGGAATAAGAATAAGTGGTCTTGAAAACACAAAAAAAGAGAACATCTCAAAAATAAAATGTGTAAAACAAGATCTCCCGGCAGGTGAAACAAACATAGCCGGTGGTTTAATAGCAATGTGAAAGACAACAATAAGGCCGCCATTGTGCGGCTTTATTGTTTTTGTAGTAAAAGCAACCGAAAAAAAAGGCGGGGCTGGAAGCGAAGAAAGCAGGTTGAATAAAAAGTAAACATCAAAAAATTTCAGCAATGTTGGTCTGACTTGAGGCTGGTAGGTTCTTCACTGTTGTTGATGGCGTAGGATCTATGCTGTTCTGAAATATTTTCAGAACAGCATAGATCCTACATTTTCTTTAATCATTATCTTCCCTGGATTTGGCGTCTGCTTTCAGGCCGAGTGCTTTTAAACCTTTTTGATGCGCACCAAAATACGCTTTTGGAAAGGGTTTATCGCCGTGTATGGTGGACCATACGTATTCACTGAATAATAAAGCATCTTTATCGATCAGATCCGGTTTAGAGAAATCCATTTTTTGCGTCATCGGTGCTAACCTGGCGGTGGTTTTACTTTTGATCATGTTCTTGGGGGGATTCAGCTCATTGATGGGGATGGATGGCGTCAGGCAATTATAGGCTGTATAGTCAGGATCTTGTGTAAAGCACGCTGTCATTAATGGAGCTGTTGCCACCAGTTGGTTCATAGGTTGTACCCCGAATATCTGGCAGATGGTATGCAATACGGATGACTGATTGTAAAAATGACTGATGATAGTATCACGTTTTACCTGAGGTCCTGCCACCAGGCAGTAGGAACGGTGTCCATCCACATGATCGGTACCACTTTGAGGATCGTCTTCATTGATGAATATAGCCATATCCTTCCAGAAGGAACTTTTCGACAGCGCTTCCACTACTCTGCCTGTTGCCCAGTCATTGTCTGTTACATAGGCGCGGGGGGTGGGCGTCTCCTCGCTATACCCACTGGTATGATCATTGGGTAAATAAATGATCATAAATTCAGGGAGACTGCCTGCGGCCTCGTATTCCTTCAGCGCTTTGATGAATACGTCTGCTCTGACCTGATCGGTAATATTCATGTTCCAGCCGGGATAACGCAAGTCGCTGTATTTCTCCAGGCTTTTCATCGCGTATGAGCATTGGTACCGGGCAGAATCGTTTTTATTTTTCCAGGCGTTATATACATCGGTCCAGGTCTTTCCTTTGGTTATTTCAGCAAGATCTGTTTCTCCAAAATTTCTGAACGAAATGCCTTTGCGCAGTAAGTGATTCCAAATGAAGCCACAACCTGCATAAGATAGCGGATCTGTTCCAAAATCGTAGGCGCAATGACCATTTGAAAAATCTTTTTCATGGTAGGGAGTAGTAATTCCCTGGATGGCCCATTGGTGCCCATCACTCGAATTGACACCATTACAATAGTAATTGTCCAGCAGCACAAATTGTTTGGCAAGTTCGTGCGTGTTGGGGGTTACCTCTTTTCCAAATTCCACCAGTTTGGGATCGCAGTTGCCTTTTCCAAAATCGCCTAATACCTGGTCAAATTTTTTATTCTCTTTAATAATATATACTACGTGTTTTATAGAAGATGGTTCCCCGAGATGATCAGGGACGGGTTTAGGCTTAGCGCTTAAATTGGTGCCGGCCTGTGCTCTTAGTAATTCTATAAAATGAAATCCTTTGCTGGCTTCAGTTGTATAGGTGTCTAACTCCGCTTGATTACCGGGAAGTGTCACTTTTTGGATCTGTCCTTTCAAGGCCGTCACATTGCCAATAAATAAATTATTTCCGGCAATGCCTATCGTTCCCGGAAAGCCTCCCGCTGCAATAAAGCCATAAGGAGCTTTCTGTGGGAATTTCGGATCTATGAGTGCAATTGAATTATTGCCGGCATTGGCTGCGAGTAACGTTTTCCCGTCGGCGCTGAATGCCAGTGCCGTTGTCAGGCTGCCATAGGGAAGAGAAGGATCTGGTTTGGTGCTGATGGTATGTACGACTTTTAAGGTCCTGATATCTATCACACTAATGCCGTCACCACTATCATCCGTCACATAAAGTAATTTGCCTTCAGGAGATAGTGTCATTGATTCCGGGTGGATGCGGGTGGCAATCTCAGTAATCTTTTTTCTTGACTGAATATCAATTACGGTAACGGAGCCTCGCAGTGCCACAGATCGTTCATCCACTGCGACGTCTGTTCCTGCCGATTTTTCTGTTCTATCTCCTTTCCCAGGATGTGGGCCCCCGAAATTGCTCACGAATGCGAGTTTTTTGTCTTTACTGATGATAACAGCATAAGGACAAACGCCTACCGGGATCGTGTTTAATACCTTGCCCAGGGCTAGGTCAACAACGGCAATTTCATTTGTAATAGCAAGGGCAACGAAGGCGATATTATTTTTGCATAATCCAATTCCCAATGGGTTGGTCTTTTTATTATTAGCGGATAGGTCGATTTTCTTTGTCAACGTAAATGTGCCCGATCTGCTAACATTGCCTACATATAAATTCTTTTGCAGCCCGGTAAAATAAATAGTAGAATCGTTGTCATCCACGGCAAGGCCATTCATAGATCCTGATTCCTTGTCGGGATAGCCAATGTTACTAAGTGTTTTAAAGTCTTTTGCATCAATAAAAGTCAACTGTCCGTTGGTTTTCGTGATGAGTATATGTTGTTGATGCGCGAATTCCAGGTTCAATACCCTGGTTCCTTTTGTTAAGTTAAGGCTTTGCCCTGCGGGATTCAGTATCTGACCATTTGCCAGCAGTTTATCGCCGGCCAAAGAATAGCTCCGGGTAGTATCTACAGGTTTTCTGATATCCTTGTGCGGTGCCGTTACCTGCGCCTGGATGTTCTGCGTGGCCAGTAAAAAGCAAGCAAAAATGATTTTTGGAAAAAAATGCTGTCCCGTCTTCATCATATTTTTGGTAATTATTGAAATGAAATGTTATTAAAGAACGCATCCTGGAATTTGGTTGCGGACTTAAAAATACAGTGGCGGGTTCAACTCTGGATGAACAAGATGGTACAAAGATAATTTTAGGAACGATAAGATATTGGTTAATTTGCAGTTATGCTTTCTGTATCGGGAAGTAGTCTTAAGGCACCTATTCAGGGGCCGGGAAGCTTTTTTTAACATCGCCCCATTCAGCTATAATGCGCCCGAATCATTATCTTTAACGACGTATGAATGAAGGTAAATATATCCTATTCTTTCTGGGCGGTTTGGGGGCCTTCAATGGTCTTGTAATCAGTATTTATTTGCTGTTCCTGTCACGGAAAAAAAATCTGTCCGCCTTTTTTTTGGGATGCTTGTTGCTGATGCTGAGTATCCGGATTGGCAAGTCCGTTTTCGTGTATTTCAATCCGGCATTACCGAAGATCTATTTGCAGATCGGGTTGTCGGCCTGTTTTCTGATTGGTCCTGCCCTGTATTATTTTGTACGATCCACCTTGGAACAGCGCACCAATTTTCCCCGGTCATGGAAATTACAGATCGCTGCACTGGTGGGGATTATCCTGCTGACCGGCATACTGTTTCCCTATGCTATATATCCCAGATACTGGAACCACTATATTGTTTACTTCATTTATGCGGAGTGGCTCCTGTATATGATTGCTACAGCTATCGCGCTCCGTCAGCAATGGGCGAAGCTCTTTGTCAGAACACCCGGAGCCTCCAACCCGGAAAAATGGTTACTGGCTATCTATGCCGGTAATGCGCTGATCTTTTTGTCGTTCCTGTTGTCCTTATTCCTGGCACCGCAATACAATATCTATTTCAGCAGTGCGCTGATTTTTTCCTTCCTGTTATATCTGGTTATTTTCGTGCTATTGTACCGGAAGAAAACAAATGATCTTTTTAATACGGCTCCTCCCCGTTACACCGTCAAAAAGATAAGCGATCATGATGCAGCCACTTTGCTCAATGCGCTTGATCAACTGATGGTGGAAAAAGAATTGTACAAAAATCCGAATCTGACCCTGGGAGAACTGGCAAAGGCTGTCAACCTGTCAAGCCATCAATTATCGCAGGTATTGAATGATAACCTGGGCAAGCCATTCTCCTCCTTCATCAATGAATACCGGATCAATGCCGCCTGCAAAATGATCACGGCCAATCATCCCTTTTCGCTGGAGGCCATCGGATATGAGGTGGGTTTCAATTCCAAATCCACTTTTTATGCCTCTTTTAAAAAGATCAAAGGTACCACGCCTCTGTTGTATAAAGAGAGGCTGGATAAAAGCAAAGCCTCCTAAGTTTCTCATTATTAATTATTTGATCCCGGCCCGGATTTACTACAGGGTACGGAATTATAAATCCGTACTACTACAATCATCAAACAGGACGTCGTCTGTCCGGCAACGGCATAGTTTCACCCTTTTTAAACAAATGTGGTGCTATGCTTCGTTCTTTATTCGTTCTTCATTGTTGCATCCTGGCTATGTTGTCTCTGCAGGCACAGGTAACTATTAAAGGTAAGGTGATAGATAGTGTCAGCAGTACTGGTATAGGCTATATCAGTATATCCCTGCTGGCAGTACCTGATTCCGTGCGGGTCAAAACAATGCTGTCCGATCCGGACGGGCTTATTGAATTGACGGCTGTTCAACCAGGAAAATATACGTTGTTCTTTTCCTCTCTGGGCTATACCTCCAGGTATAAGCCTGTTGAAGTATTGCCACATCATACGATGATTGATCTGGGTGAGATCCGGATGGTCAGCCAATCCAGGGCCTTGCAGTCTGTGACCATCAGCGGTGAAAGGAGCGCTGTTCAATACCGCGCTGACAGGGTAGTATTGCAGGTGGCGGGCAATAGTCTGTATAAAACAGCTACCAATGTATTTGATATAGTACGCAAAGCGCCTGGTATAGCGGAGAATCCAGACGGAACCCTGCTGATGTCAGGCAGGAATACACCCGTTATTTTCATTAATGGGAAACCGGTGCCTATGAGCGTTGAAGAGCAGCAAAACTATTTAAACAGCCTCTCTCCCGACCTGATTGAGTCTATTGACATTATCAGCAATCCGTCTTCCAGGTATGATGCACAATACAAGGGAATCATTGACATCAAACTTAAGCGCGATCAGTCGCTGGGCTGGCAGGGAAATATCAGCTCCAACTACCGGCAAAATGATTACGCTTCTTCCGAAAACAATGGGCAGCTGACCTTCAAAACCAAACAATGGATTTATTCACTCAGGATGGGATACGTGAATGGGACCAACCCCTATCAATACAAAGCTTTGCAACACCAGGCCAATACCAATTATATGGCCACGAATACTATGAACAGTACCCGACTTAATAATTTCAATGCCCAGCTAGGTATTGAATATGCTATTAATAAAACGCAAAGCATCGGGATCTCCGGCAAGAGCTATCAATCCAATCGCGACCTGCACTCTTTCAATACCCTGCATTTTACTGATTCTACACAAAAAAAGACCGTGGGCTATACACAAAGCATTAATCAGGCAGCACCTTCTCAGCAGAATAATGCTATCAACATCAACTACGATGGCAGGTTTGGCAGGCATCGTTTGAATGTATTCGGTTCTTTCACAAAAGTAGAGAACAGACAAAAAGAGGATATTCAAAACCGTGATCAACTGACCAGTAACCTGATAAGCTACTGGAAAACATCTTTACAAAATTATATCGATCTCCGGACCATACAGGCAGACTATTCGGGTCAATTGTCCAAGGGTTTGCTGGAAGCAGGAGCGAAATTTGCCTTCATTACCACACGTAACAATCTGCGCTATGATACATTGAATAATGAGAAATCTTTCGTGCCCGATGCCAGCCGCACCAACCAATTCTTGTATGACGAATACATCAGTGCAGCATATGTTTCCTATGAACACAAAGGTGATAATTATGCGGCGAAACTGAGTGTGCGTGCCGAGCATACTTATACAAAAGCGAACGCCATTACTATGGATGCCATTGAAAAAAGGAATTATCTTACCTGGCTGCCGGGCGCCAGTTTTTCCTATAATATCAATGCGAATCAGCAGATCAATCTTTCCTTTACCCGTCGCATCACTAGGCCCGGTTTTGATCAGCTCAATCCTTTCCGGTTCTATTTAAGTCCGTTAAATTACTGGGTGGGTAATCCTTATCTGCAGCCGGCTGTAACCAACCTGCTGAACCTTTCATATAACAACAGGAATTTTAGTATTTCACTTTCCCTTGGGAGAGAAGAGAATCCTATGTCGCGCTACCCGGAGTACAACAAGATCACGAATGAGTTGCTGTACCTTGGCAGGAATTTACCTTACAGGGATTTTGGCAGTATAGAATCAGGCTATGGTTTCACGATAACAAAATGGTGGAAGACAAATCATACAATGGGCATTTATTATAATAAGGAACAGACACCTTACTTCGGGGTTACCTATGCCATCGGTATATTAGATTATACCATCAATGGCAGCCAGGTCTTTTCATTACCTAAAGGATTCACAGCTGACCTCTCGTATTATTACAAATCGAAAAGTGGGAATGGGCTTTACATCAGTGCTCCTATTACATCGATCAATATGGGCCTTCAAAGAAACTGGCTGAACGGAAAACTAAATACCAAATTGAATTTTTATGATCTTTTCAATACTAACCTGGTAAGATTGACTTTCCGGGAAAAAACAATTATCGACAACCGTTTCTCTCACTGGAACGGTAACCAAAGGTTTGTGGCCACTGTAGCCTACAATTTTGGAAAAGCAAACTACAGGGCCAAACAAACCAGAACGACCGATGAAGAAAAAAGGGTTAGTAATTAATGAACTGTCTGACCCGAAGCGGCAAGTATTTGTAGACAAGAATTCTTCCTGCGCCCAACCAGGAATTGAGAAATGTTCTTTAACTTGAACGCTTTATTGTAATATATGACAGATGGAAATACAAGATAAGAAACTAGCCACCGCAATAGAAGCTATATGGGACGCCGCCGAAGTGCTGTTTGAAAAAAAAGATTTAGCGCGGTATGTGTTGAAGCTTGAAGAAGCATGGGATCTGTTGCCTTTACCAAAAGAATTATATGATGATAGCTATCATATTGCCAGCTTTATTGCAGAAACATATCTTGAATTAAAAGATTTTCCTTACGCGCTGAAATGGGCGAGAACCCTTCAGCATTGCGACCCGGAGCGTGCAGATGATGGTGGGAGAGAATTTATTTTAGGTAAAGTATTGTTTGATAGTAAGGAGATGAGTGAGGCAGAAGTACAACTATCTATTGCTATGCATAAATCTGCCGGCCGTGTATTTGAAGGGGCAGATGAAAAGTACCTGCATGCATTTAAAGGTATCGCATCTGTGGTGGAAGAAGAGTTGCCGGACAGTATTTATGAGCAAATAGAACAATTGTCTGAAGCGGGGAATGATCTGGCAGATGCTGATAATTATGATGGCGCTATCGCTAAGTTCACGGAAGCCTTGGAATTGATCCCTGCTCCTAAAAATAACTGGGAAGCCAGTACCTGGCTATATGCGAGCATAGGTGATATGCAGTTTTTAAAAGATGATTTCAAAGCGGCGGCAGATAACTTTTTTGATGCATTAAACGGTCCGGATGCACAAACCGTAGGATTCATTCATTTGCGTTTGGGCGAGTGCCTGCTGGAATTGAAACAGGAAGATAAATCCCTCGATCATTTATTGCGTGCTTACATGCTGGAAGGAGCGGAAATATTTGCAGCAGAAGATAGTAAGTACTTTGATTTTCTGCGGGAACGTGTTGAGCTGTGATATTATTATAAAAGAACAATCTTTCAAACTATACTGAATGAAATTTATTATACCTGTTTGCTGCTTATTTTTTTTATTTTCCTGTACTGGCCCATCCTCTCAAACAAATAACAGCGCCGTTACAGCTGTGCAAAAAGATAGTGCCGCTGCAATGCCGGATTCTGGTAAGCATGTAACTACTACTTATACAAGCAAACTGAGAAAGGGAGAAACATTGCTGAAAGGAAAAACATACCTGGATACCCTGCAATTTATTGACCTCAACACTTATGGAGATGATTACCTGTTAATAGCCGTAAAAGGAAAAGATACTTTTTCATTTGTTTATAATAATGTAGACAAACCAATTAAACTTGATTGTGGCGACCAGATTAGCATTCAATGGAATATGGATATTTATGAACCTGCAGGCGATCCTGAATATAAATATCCCCGGGAGTTTATAGCAAGTCATACTTTATTGAAGCCTGGTAAACTGGCACTGCTCAGGCAACAGCAAACATTAAAAACCAGCATTGTTTGCGAGGATAATGAAATGACTGATGAAAGCAAGGATCAGATTGACAGAGCCGCATTATATTACCTGGCCAATTCAACGGAAACGGCTATACGTGATATTGTTGGCAGTGGAAAGAAGAACATTATTTGCACGGTAGGTAAAAGGGAAAGTAATGAGCAGGAAGTATTCACTGTTACGTTGGCAACAGCAGATGATCAACAGATCTTTAAACGACTTTTCTTTAATTTTGAAAAGCCTTATACGCTTTACGAATAAGGATTTTCTCAGGCAATACCACCATTTACCCGGATAGTTTGCCCGTTTACCCAGCTGGCTTCCTGACTGGCGAGGAAAGAAACGACATTGGCAATTTCTGATACTTCTCCTAAACGTTCCAGTGGCGATAGTGTAGACATGTGTTGAATCTGTTCTGCTGTTTTTCCTTCAAAAAACATTTCAGATTTTATCAGTCCGGGTGCAATGGTATTGACAGTAATGTTTTTCCCGCGCAGTTCTTTGGCAAATACTTTGGTGAAGGCTTCTACGGCTGCTTTTGCGCCAATGTATACACCTAAATTGGGTGTGGCAGTAGCTACTGCCGTACTGGAAAAATTAATGATGCGCCCACCATTTCGCACATATTTGGCGGCACATTTAAAGGAATGTAATGTGCCGCGGACATTTACATTAAAGAGATAATCAAATAGTTCGTCATCGCTTTCTATCATAGTTTTTACTTTGGAAACGCCGGCATTATTTACCACAATATCGATGCCGCCAAATGTAGCTGCTGTTTCGGCAAACAGTCTTTCCATATCCGGAAAGCTGGCTACATTGGCTTTTATGGCAATAGCCTGACCATTGTTTCCCTTGATTTCCTGTACAACGGATAATGCGTCCTGCTCACTGCTCACATAGTTCACTACTACTGCATAACCTTCCTGACCGAGCTTTAAAGCAATGGCTTTACCAATGCCCCTGGAGGCGCCGGTTACAATGGCTGTTTTCTGAGTTTTCATCTGAATAGATATTTTAGCGAAGGTCTGCACTTTTTTAGTGTGCGGTATGGTGATGATTTAACTATTTGCAGGAAATATCAGGAGATGTGTTAATCTTCACCGCCCTGTGTGGCAAATTCGGTAATGAGTCGCAGATGATCGCCATAAGTGTAGCCGGCGTCTATCAATGGAGCGTATTTCAGCTGGAAGTTTTTTAATATAATACGGGCCGCGGCATCTTTTTCTGTAGGGTTAAATACGCTGCCAGCTTCATCAAACAGGAACCAGTCGCCCTGAATGCTTTTGCAGGATTCGCAGTGGTTGTACCAGTAATAACCATCTGCTGTTTGAGAATAACCTGATTTGTAATCGGGATAATAATCTTTCAGAAAAGCCTGAAGATTAGAGGAGATATCTGATATCTGTTGAAAGAGGGTGAAAAAATTCTGCTCCAGCCATACTGCTTCATCCCGTTCATTCATATCTTTCTCATAAAAATAATTGCTGGCAATGGCAATAACGCGGTTGCTGTGATCACATTTCCAACAAGGCCGGTCTGCATGCGCAATTGTTAATTCGCTGGACAGGATAATGGGCGTATTTTTTTCCGGAATCCACTTATCCACTTCCATCAGGAGATCGTAGCGGTCCTCCGGTAAATACCATGTTTGGGCTGCAGCATCCCACATGGCGCCCTTAGATTTGGCATCCTCTTTTTCCTCGAAGGGAACATTCAGTTGTAAAGACATAGATGCATTTAAGATGAACACTCTTCCCTGAATTTAAGGAAAATCGGGCAATACCGGTGCATTCATATGTTCATAATTCTTAATTTACGACTGCTAAATATGTATGCAAATAATGGTACCAGGAGCAAAACCAACCACCAGTACCAGCTATGCCGGGGCGGCGCTAATACCATGGCCTGTGTATTTCCCTGATAATTTAACGCAGCCCAGTAATAAGGAAGTTTATGCATGTCCGTTACCTGCCCGTCATTCAGCCAGTTGAGCTTGGCCTGTTGTAAAGCCACCGCAGCATTTTTTTGTGTGGATAATAGTTTATAAAACTGCTGCATCAGTTGTGGGGCAGTAGCATCATTTACATTCCAGGAAGCCGCTACCACAGCGGGAGTGCCGGCACCCATAAAAGCATGCGCCAGGCTTTGGATCCCTTCTCCTGTTACGAGCCTGCCGTCGCCGGTGCGGCAAGCGCTCAGCACTACCATGGCCGGGTGTTGTTGCAGCCCGTCCAGCTCAAATAAATAAAATGGTGCATCATACAACACGATATGTGGTGCTGCAATATTATCTTTTTTAATAAAAGCATGTGTGCTGATATGTACAATAGCAGATTGTGTTAATCCCTGCCTGAAACTGGCCGTAGTGGCCTGTTCATTTACATACCAGTTACCACCTGCAATAACCGGTGTCATTAATTCCTTTTCCTTTGTCACTCCCTGTAAATCTGCTAACCCTTGCTGTTGCGATATAAAGAAGCCGCTGAATCCTTTTTTATTAGCATCGGCTAACATTTGCGACTGCCACGTACGGAGGGAATAGGCATAGGAAATGGTGGCCTGTTTTATCAGGAAAGGCCATTTACTGATAGTAGCATGGTAAGTACTATCTGTTACCAGCGCCTCTGCGGGCAAGGTGCTCAGCACACCATCGGGCATCAGGATATAGGTGTTGTTTGTTCGTAAAGGATGCGTGGCAAAAATTTGCATATACAGCCGATATGCGGCGTTATAATATGCTTTAGGTGTATTCGTCATGGCTTGCGCCCCTTCTTCAAAATAATGCTGCTTAAAATCGCGGATAGCCTCAAAATTAATGGCTTGTTTATCTGTATAGCGGATACCCTTGTTGTCCAGTTCCACTGTATATAATGTATTGTTGCCGGCAAAGTAAGTGCGGATCAGCTGACCCGGTGCCAGTAATTTTGTGATACTATCGGTAGATACCTGGTCACCGGCGATGGCAGCAGCAGGACGTATCTTTTTGCGTAACGTGGCCAGATCCCAGGCTACACGTTGTTCCCGCAGTTTCAGTAAACTATCGCTACCACCTGTTTGTAGAGCTTCTTTACGATAATAACGCTGCGCCTGTTCCAGCAACCGGATACGTTTATGAATACTATCAGTTCCCTGGTAGTGTTCCTGTTGCTGCATTTCTTCCCATAGTAACTGGGATTTACTGTTTTCCATAAACTGCAGCATCACTTGCTGGTATTGTGTTGCGTGGGTTGTCTGCCAGCAATTATATGCAGTGGCAATAGCAGTTTCATAACGGAAACGACTATCTGAAATGGCAATTTCTTTGGAGGAAGATGACACGTACTGGTAACGCAATTCTTTTTCTGTGGCAAAGCATAAACGGTATAGGTCCAGTGCAGCAGCAGGTTGCCCTTGTAAATTATACACAGCGGCTCTGGCAAATAGCATATCCAGCAACGTGTATTCACCGTAGATGTCCGATGATTTTAAATAACGTATATCCTTTCCGGGTAGTAGCAGCCGCGCACAGCTATCCAGCCACGGCAGTGCTTTTTGTGGCTGCTTTAAATTGATGTACAGTTTAGCGAGGCGCTGGTACAGTTTAGCCTGTTCACGTTTACGTAATACCCTTTTGCCTTCAGGCATGGCAACTGCCTGCTGATAATATTTTATCGCTGCTAAGGGCGTGGATAAGTAGATGTCGCCAGCCTGTTGATAAGCCATGAATAGCCAGTGTGCAGCTTCCGGATTGCCTGGAGGTTGTTGTTGCAGTATATGAATGCTTTGCAGTATACTTTGTTTGGCAGCTGCAAATTGTTGTAACTGCTGACAGGCATCGGCCTGTTCAGATAACAACAAACCATAGATAGCACGCCGCTTATCGGCTAATTTGGCGCCTTCCCGGCAATATACCAATGATTGTTGCAGCTGCCCCATATTGGCTGCTGTATTGGCAAGGTTGCTGTAAGTGGCGGCCATTGCCTGTTTGTCTTCCAGCTCTCGGGCAAATTCCAGCGCTATTTGATGGATAAATAAAGCTTGTTCATAATCGCCCAGCCGGGTATAGTTGTTGCCCAGTGGTTTGAGAATATATTCCAGTACCAGGCTGGGGTCTGTGACGGCAGTATGTTGTTTACCCCATTCAAAGGCTTGCTGGTAGGCATCTGTAGAGGATACAATATCTCCGCTTTGTAATAACGTATATCCCTGGTTGATGAGCAGATCCAGCCAGGCTTGTATTTCTTCTTTGGTTTGCGGTACCCGCCATATTGTTGCTGCAGCTTGTTTCAGGAGCGTTGCTTTTTCTGCAGGTGTATTGGCCGGGTATTGGATCTGTGCATAGATCCATTCCGTAAGCTGGTTGCTGGTCCTGTATTGCTGTAACTCGTTTTTTAACTTACCGGTATCTGGCAGCTGCCAGGAAACCAGCAGCCAGGCGACTGTCAGTAACAGCCCCCATCTTTTAAGTAAAAGGATATATACGCGTGCTCCAGCCATATTAATCAGAGCTGAAGTTATGATTTATTATAGTCTGTAGATAGCGTATAAAAAGAAACGGTTAGGTGTATCGCCGCTTATTTGCCGCAGATATCGCAAACCGATAGCAGGGCCGGTTTTTACCTTCCCTATCTGCAGGTCGGCAAACGGGGCGGCATTAATACTGGCGAGCCATTGAGGATTACCCTTCAGCGTTTTACTGACAGTGTTAACGATGACAGTGGGTTGCTGACCTTTACTCAGGTATACTTTTGATTCGATGGCAGTTTGTGTGGAAATGTTTACTTCCGCTAAAGTACCAATGCCAATGCCTATCCAATTATTTATGTTATACCGGAAGTGCAGTGGTACCAATTGTAACGAATTACGGGTGATAGTAGTAGCAGTGCTTCTGCCGGTAATGAGATAAAGCTGCCCGTTAACAGTAGTATCCCTTTGGGTTGGTGCAATAGCCGTTTCCGATGATTCTTTTTCCGCCAGACCAGCATAGGCCTCTATCTGGAAGTAGGGCCTGTCGGGTGCAAACGATGCCAGTGAAGCGCCTATCTGTAAGGCCCCCTTTAACGTATAGTCGCGGCTGTTAGGGGAGAAATTGTATCCTGCAATGATGCCGGGAGATATACCTTTCTTGAACCTTGCCGTGGCGCGGTTGGTATATATCGGCTCGTTTTTATCAAATATAATGGCAGCGCTGCTGCTGAAAGGGAGCTTCTTCGGCTTCTTCTTAAATGAAACAGTATAAGTGACAAAGCCTTTGGTAGAATCGGGATCTGTTACACCCTCCTGGCGTAAGCCGGGCAGGTAAATATTCCGGAACACAAAATACACGCTGTCTTTTGTACGTACGTTTTCTATGCAGCTCTGCGACTGGTAGGCGGAGCCGCAGGTCATACAATCGGGACTCACCTGTTTAAGCTGAATGGTTTGTGTATTCAGTTGCCGCGGGACGGCAATGCCGATGGCTACTTTTTTCGCAGGCCCCTGGCCGGTATTTTGAAACTGTATTTTATAGGTCAGCTCTTTTCTCTTTCCAATAAAACGATAGTTGATACGATGTTTTTTCAGCTGTAGCCGGTTAGGGTCGTGTGACGCTACCACAGCCATTTCCAGCTCATACACTTCCGGTTGCAGCAATGCATTGTCCGGCACCATCATGGCCGTCATAGTAACGGTGGCATTGGTATCCCGGATCATTTCCGGTAAAGTGTGCATATTGATAAAAAGAAATTGCTCTGAAGCAGTGCCGGCGTTGCTGTAATGTAATACGGTATGACTGCTGTAAGTGCTTTGCATGGACTGTATCATCGCTTTGGCTGCTGCATTGTTTACTGCTGCAGGTGCATCATTGGGGCCACGCGCATAGGCGATGTCTGCATCATGCTCCGGCGCTTCCAGCTTTGCCAGCAAGGCTTGCAGCGAGCTGCTGTCTTCTCCGTGATAACTTCTTTTTTCTGTTAAATTAAATCCGTCATGACCAAATTCTTTCTCATTAAAAAATAATAATAAAGAACCACTACCGGCATCACCAGCCACATTACGATAGCCTATAAGCGCCATGAAATCCTCTCCTGGTTTGGGATTGCGGTTAATCTTCATTTCTATATTGCCGGCTCCATGGAAAAAGTTCGATGCCCAGGCACTGTTTTTCACTGCCTTCTTTATTTTAATGGGCCTCGGTTTGGTAGGAGGCGCCTTACCATCGTCGTAGTTGTTGGTAGCGTATAGCCGTATGGGATAGGTGCCGGTATCTTTATAATGAAGTACCGGATTTTTGCTGAAGCTGAAAGTACCGTCGCCCAGCTCCCAGAAGTAGGTGTAAAAAGAAGAGGGAGCTCCTGCTATTTGCCGCAGTGGGCGTAGCTTTGCTATCAGTTGTAAACTGTCATCGTCTCCCTGTACAATGATTTCTGCCGGCACGGTATCTTGCGAAAGATCCGGTGGCAAAGGTTTTAGTGGCGCCTGCGCCATAGCAATAGCATGAAAAAAAAGTAACAGTGCGATTATAGGGATATAACGTTGCATACCATATAAATGTAAATGAAATATTATATAAATCAAAGCAATAAGCCAACCCGATGGGATTGACTTATTGCTTTTCCATATTGGAGTAACTGTAAACGGATAATTGGTCGGTTATTTCGAATTCATTCCCGTAATCAGTGTTAAAAGGGTGGCAGCATCCACAGGTTGCAGGTCAAAGCTCACAGTGGTGTAGTTATCACCGGCCGCAGGTGTACCTATCACCACACTCTTTTGTTCCGCATAGAACTGCCCGTTTACTGCACTGATAGCCAGGAAGGTACCTTCCATTCCGACAGGAATAGTAGTTTGATAACTGTGAAAACCTTCTTTACCTGCGGGCGGAGTCATGATCACATTGTAAAATTTCAGCAGGGTATTAACGTTTTTAGGTTTGAAAAAAAGCATGCTTGGTTGTTCGCCGCTGTAGAGGGTACCGGTTTCTGGATTGAAGTGATTGGTGAAATAAGCCATCACAGTAGTTTTGGGATTAGTTGTAGCAACCAGCCCATCGCAGTTCACCCATTTAATTAAGCTATCTAAACGGAAGTCCATTGTACCATTCGCTGCGTTAAACAATGCGTATCTGAACTGTGTCTGATGCCATGACACGCCTTTGGCTACAGTTCTCTGCGAAGTAATGCTCACAGGTTGGTTGATGTAACTATATCCGCTAACGGTGTAAGTATAGGTAGTATCACCACCCCACATTGGTATCTCATTATTTGCTCCGCCGTTAACCTGTTTGGCAGGCACCTGTACGCCTATACCCCGATCATTCTTCGGTTGCAGGCCAAGGTCCTGTTTGTTCTGGACTGCTTTCACGAAAAATTCTCCATAAGACACCAGCATCCGTCCATCGTCTGTCATAGTAGGTTTGTCCAACAAAATCATCGAGCTCACATCCCTTATCTCCCTGATACTGATATCTACTGGTCCTGTCACAGGTGCACCACTGGCCGTAACAAAAATATTCGGGGGGATATTGAATTTTGTTCCCTGAGAAGAGGTAATGGTACCACCGGCAGCGCCGTCTATACTAAAGTGTTCAAATTGTGGTGCTTTGCTGGTAAGCAGTTCAGTCAGCATTTTTGCATCCAGTCCTTTTGCAGGTGCATCTGCCGGACTATCATTTTTTTTGCAGGAAGATATCGCCAGTGCGGCTACTGCTAAACATGCGAGCGTTCTTAAGGATAATGTTTTCATAAAAAAATTATTTTTGTTGAGTAATTTTTTTGCTTGTTTGATAGTAGATCAACCAACCTTTTATTTTGTTACCCCCTTTTTCAGAATAATTTTTCAGAAAGATGTATTTTTAGCCATGGCGTGTTGCTATCACCCAATGCAAATCAATCCCAGATGATGATTCACCCCGACCAGCGATACCTGGATGGCTTACTAAAAAACGATACCCGGCTGGTGCAGGAGATTTATGAGCGTTTTGCAGGAAAGATTAAATACTATATTCTGCAAAATCAGGGTACGGAAGACGATGCGGCAGATATTTTCCAGGAGTCTATTATAGATGTATATAACCAGGCTAAATACAAGGATCTGCAGCTTACCTGTCCCTTTGAACCTTTCTTTTTACTGGTCTGCAAAAGAAAATGGCTGAATGAGATAAAAAAAAGAGGTCGTCAACCGGTAACAAAAAAGCTGGATGATTTATATGATGTAGGGGAAGATGTATTTGCCGCGGCAGAACAGGTAGTGCAGGAGGAGGCGCAAACGGGATTGTTCCTGGCGCAGTTTGAAAGATTGGGGGACAAGTGTAAAGAAATTCTTCGTAGCACTTTAACCGGTGAGGCCCAGGAGAAGATCGCAGAAACATTGGGTGTTACCTACGGCTATCTGCGAAAAAAGAAATCGGAGTGTATGGCTACGTTGTTATCATATATACAGGCTCAGAAAATTTAGTGTATGGCTGCTTATAATAATGAAGATATTGTTCGTTATGTTGATGAAGACATGTTACCCGGAGAGCGGGAGCAGTTTGAAGCAGCATTGCAGGAAGATGCCGCTTTGTCGGCAGCGGTGGCACAATACCGCGCGCTCAGGAGTACGTTGTCGGCGCGTTTGCAGCCCGATGAGCAGGTTAAACTCCTGAAAACTAAACTGGAGGAGTTACGCCCAAAACATTTTGGCAAAGAGCCGGCAAAAGTGGTATCCATGAAAAAATACTTCATTGCTGCCGGTGCTGCAGCCGCTGTGCTGGCGGGTGTGCTGCTATTCCGTTATTCCCATGATACAGACTACATGGGTAGTTATGGGAATATTGAGATGCAGGTATCTGCGGAGCGGGGTAACAATGCAGATTCATTGTTGCAGTCTGCCGCATTATATTTTAACGAGAAAGCCTATACGAAAGTGATCCCTTTACTGGATGCTTACCTGAAAACGGATAGTAGCAGCCAGACTGCCCTTTATTACAGAGGCGTGGCGGCTACACATACAAATGCAGTAGCAGCGGGGTTGGTGGATCTGGAAAAAGTATATGACGGGGAATCAGTATTTAAGTATGATGCCGCATTTTATATAGCCCTTTATTACGCGCAGCAGCAAAAGCATAAAGAAGCTTTCACCTGGCTGGAGAAAATCCCTGCCGATGCTTCCGTTGCTGCTAAAGCTGCTGCACTCGAAAAAGAGTTGAAGTAAGTTTAGTATTTATCGTCGTTAATCTCCAACCAGTATCCATCAGGGTCTTGCAGATAAATCTGCTGTACGCCATCTACTCTTTTGTTAATAGTGTTAGCATGACCCGGCCAATCTTCATAAACGATTTTATGTTGATCCAGCACTTCAATAAAGTCTTTCATGGAAGGAACACTGAAACACAGGTGCGTGTTTTTATCGTGCACCGTCGCTTTTGCTGCACCGGAAATGATATGTACCTGGCAATGGGCGCCTACCTTAAACCAGCTGTGACGGCCATCCTTAAATGGTTCGTCCATCGCTTCCAGCTGAATGATATCGCGGTAAAAATGGGTACTGCGTGTAAGATCCACCACATATAATGCCATGTGATTCAGCGATGGATACTTTTTCGTTTGTCCGTTCATGTTAGTGGAGATACCGGTTAATGCTATCAGCAGAAAACAACCGGATAATAAAAAGTTTTTCATACAACAAGATAATCAGCAGCGGGGAAAAGTGCAACAGGAGCGTAATCTGCAATTGTATATAAATAAATATAATATTTATTTTAAAAACACTTTTGGCATTTCTAATCGTAATCGCTTCAAAATATTTTTATTATTTAAAGAGATGTAATTGTTTTTGTAAGAAAAGATGAAAATATTTTTATTTTCTGAAATGAATGTCTATTTTTAAAAACAACCAAAAACTGAACCACAACGGCCGCCACTACCACATAGAAATATCAGATGGGGGAGTGGCCGGCACGGGTGGTGAAACTTAATTACTTTTAAAAGCGACGGATTGTATAATGATATCCAGCTTTTTAAGTACAGGTAAATCTGAACGGATCATTTTGTCGCCGGTCACCTGGTCATATTGTTTAGGATCGCCGGTGTTATTGGCTTTCAGCACAATCACTACACCTTTTCCTTCCAGCGTGCCGCCTTGCCAGTTGTTGACCATACCACTATTCGTCCATTCAAAAGCATTGATTTTAAAAGGACGGCCATTTACCTTTATTAATTTATCCAATGGATCACCGGCTTTAATACCATAAGGAGATTTCCATTTGGAAGGGTAATGCGAAAAGGTGACAATGTTTCCGTTATCTCCATCAAACTGCACTTCCAGTTCATCATCTGTATCAGGATAGATCACGTATGCTTCTCCGTCTTTATTACCTGCCAGGTTGATCGCATCATGCTGTGTTACATTGTCTTTTCCATACATTTCTACTAACTGTTCCGGTGTGCGTACCTGGAATAACGGACGTACTTCCCAATTGCGTGTATCCGTTGCCGTTGCTGCGGGAGCAGCGGTAGTGGTAGCAGCCGCTCCTTCTTCCGCAGCAGTGGTAGTAGTTTGTGAAGTACCTGCAACAGTGCCTGCGGCCGGTGCATTGTTGGCGGCAACCACCTCAGCAATGGTGGCCGGTGGTTTTTTGCCGGTAACAGGACCGGTATAAGTAGTCAGAAAATCAACTTTATCTTCCTGCAGCGCTTTCGTTTCACCCTTGTATTTGTTGGCAGTATAAGTGGCAATGGGGAATACACTGTTGGTTTCCAGGTTCATGCTGCGCAGATTGGCAATAAACCGCTGCCGGTTGCAATCACTGTACTGAAAGAGATATTTCAGCGCAGCATCCAGTGCCACAGGATCCTTCTTCAGACCAAAAAGGGTGGAATCTACATCCAGGCCGGCAGTACCGCTACGCGTCAGTTGCTCTGCAATATAGCCTGTGATGGAATCATGCGGCAGTTGATAATGAGCGGCCACCCGTGCTGAGAAATCGTCTATAACGGACTGGGCGAGCTTCGTTTGCGCGCTTAACATCACCGGGAAGGTAAGGGCAACCAATATAAAAAACCTTTTCATGTGTGCTGTATTGATAATAGTGAATACTAACAATGGTAACTACTTTGAGAATCACTAATTTATGTAATATTTACCATAGCCGTTACAATTGCTGCCAATTATTGCAGGAATATGTTTAACGTACAGATACCGGAATATAGTATTTTTAGTGCGGGCCCATGATAAAAGTAATGAACACCTAAAACTGTATAGCAGCATTAATGTGACCCGTTTAGGCTGCCTTTAGGTTTGGTAAAGTCCTGGTAGTACTTTTTTATCTGCTCATAAAGGTCATATGTTGTTGCATTTTTCACAAATGCATAACCCGGATTATACTGCTGCATAAAACGTTGCAGACTATCACCTTCCAGTTGGGTAACCTTATTTACCAGCGTTGGCGTATACACATTGCTAACGAACATTTCCTGTTCCTTATTGAGCAGCATCTTTCTGAAATTTGCTTTTTTTCTATTCTTTTTTATCTGTGTAACGTGGTACAACTTATTAATGTCCACACTCATGCCCCTGTATACTTCGTACCATTTAGCGCGCCGGAAATTCATCTCTTTATCATATTCCTCCCTGAATCTGAGCGAATCTTTAAAAAAATTATATTGGATGATGTGTACTGTTTTCAGTTGCACCCGGTTGCCGCTTGAACTATCGGCTGTTTTATTTTGGGCAAAACCGTTGACAGCAAACAGGCATAGCAGTATTATCCATATCCTTGGTAAGGGTCTCATAAAGGGTTAAATTACTTTTTTTCCCGTTTATTAAAAAGTTAAATAAACATACCTTAGCGGACAGAATATATCCCATGAAATATCAACAGCTTTTCCTGAAAAGTGTTTTGTTAGCATTGCTGGCGGCGTTTTCCCTATCATGTAATAACAGTAAGCAACAAAAATTTACAGTGACTGATGTGCCTGATCCCAAACAATCCGGCGGGGGCTATGTCAGTAACCCTGATCACCTGATTTCCGATTCTGCAGTAAATGTATTGAATGCACAACTGGCCGAACTGGATAATGCCGGCAAAGTGCAGATAGCCATTGTAGCGCTGCATAGCATTGGAGCAAACGAGTCGCGCGATTTTGCACACCAGTTATTTAATCATTGGAAGTTAGGCAGGAAAGAAACAAATAATGGTCTGCTGATGCTGATGGTAGAAGATGACCATAAACTGGTATTTGAAACTGGGGTTGGCATAGAAGCTGATATGCCGGATATTATCTGTTTCCGGATTCAGCAGGAGTACATGATTCCCCGCATAAAAGAGCATAACAATGATATCGCTTTTATTGATGGTGCACACGCCGTTTCTTCCCTTTTCTATAATGGTAATTATGCTTTTGATAATCTACCGGATGCACCGGCACAGCAAACAGATGCTTCGTTACTGGCAACGGATACATCTGGAACGCGACTAACAACAGATCAGGGATTGGAATACGTCAAAACAGGGCATTTGCCTGGAGAGGAGCAACCGCCTGCAGCTGCAGCGGGGTTTTCATTGGCATCGCCTGATAACAGGATGGGAGATTTTTCCTTTTGGACGATCATTGCCTGTTTGGTTATTTCTGCTCTTATGATGCGTTTTTTCTTTGGAAAAAAAATCAAAGCGAAGAAAGCAGGTGCTGATGTGGAACCGGTAAGTGTAAGATCATTACCGAATGAGTTTCTGCGTCCACGCTGGTTTGGATTGTTATTGATTCATTTGGCTGCGCTGTCTGTGATGGGGTACCTGGTAGTCAAAAAATATGCAGATGTAGGCGTTATGAAAACCCTGCTGATATACTACATAGTATGGGTGGTGTTTATGCATGTAGCTATATTGATTATTGCATTGCGTGCCGCTATTGCATTAAAAGCGGTTAACAGGCATGAAAAATGGCTGCGGCTGGAGATGTTAAGACGGAGCCTTCATCCTGCCGGATACATTTTCCCGCTTCCTTTCCTGTTGTTCTATCTGCGTTGGCTGAAATCGCATTTGAATCACCTGCGCAATGACCCGTACGATTGTCAGCATTGTTCAAAACCTATGCATAAGCTGGATGAAAAGGCGGATGACCACTACCTGGATAAAGCACAGGTATTGGAAGAACGGTTGGAGTCAGTAGATTATGATGTGTGGAGATGTGATGCCTGTGATACCCAACTGGTATTGAATTACACGAATATGCAGACAACATATACGGATTGCCCTTCCTGCGCACATAAAACGTATCAATGCCAAAAGACAAAGACGCAAAAAAAAGCGACTACCTATACGGCGGGTTGGGGAGTCAGAACATATGTTTGCGCAGCTTGTGCTTATACGCACGACTATACGTTTGAAATTCCTAAAATATCTACATCGTCCTCTTCTTCTTCTAATAGTTCTTTTTCCAGCTCTTCCGACTGGGGCGGCGGATCTTCCGGTGGTGGTGGGGCAAGCAGCAGTTGGTAGAAAAGATAAAGCTATTGAGAAGAAGCTGTTAACAATTGTTTTCATCTTCGCTCAATAGCTTTATGTTTTGTGTGAAACTAGAAGTTTGTATTGATAATCAATGTAGCTCTGTCTGAAGCAGCAAAATCCATTGGTATAATACCAAAACGTCCTTGCGTGTTACTGGTAAAATAACTGTTCAGATTAGGGTTGATGGCATTAGAAACAGTGGTGATGCTGGGAATGCCGAATATCAATGATTTGTAGCCACTGGTAAAGTTGATGTACAATACACTGAGATCCCCGTTTTTTGCTTCGCTGAACAAGCTGGTGATGTTGTTCCATTTGGCATTGTTGTCGGGTACCTGGTACTGGTCCTGTACACGCAGATTAGCTGATCCGTTGTTGATGGAAAAAGTGGTATTGTCTGACCAGTTGGTGGCGTCAATACCTTTAGGTGTGTTGTTCGCGCCAAATCTTCTTAACAAAACAATTTTGCCCCTTACCTGGCCCAGGTTAGGGACAGTGGCTCCGAGGCTCCACTGGCCAGGATTCTGCTGTACATAACTGTCGAAAGTTTGTTCAAAAGTCTGGGTGTTGTTTGTCGCATTATACTCTTCTTTCACACACATCACAATTGTTTCTGTGGGGTGACTGTTTAAAAAGCTGAAGCAGGCATTCAGTACATCATCAAAATTCTGGTTTTGATAAATAGAGCCATGGTGAATAGCAAACTTATCGCCAATGTGGCGGCATCTTACATCCAGAAAACGGATGCCGGCATTCAGCTGATCGGCAATAGTGAGGTTCTGGCACTTTGCAGTACCGGATACCGGTTCAAAGCGTGCACCTGAATCGTGGGTGCCCGGAATGGATAAGCGCGATACAGCAGTGTTGTCGCTTATCTGCCCCATCCAATCGGTAAGAGAAAGGGTAGTAGCGCTGCTCTTTATTTGCGCTGTTTTTAACGGTGTAATAGCCTGATCATCAGCAGGGGTAATCAGATCTTTTTTACAGCCAAACAAGGAGAGGGCTGTGAGGGCAATGGAAACGGGTAAAAGAAGGGTATTTCTTTTCATAGTAATTGAATTTAATTACAGAGAACACCGCAGGTTATAGGGTTAACTATCCCGTTACTGAAAATAATATTTGCATAACATAAAAAGAGCCGGCTTAATAGCCAGCTCTTCCTTGCCAATATAGTATGGTTAATTATCGTTTATCTTACCTACCACTTTATAGCCAGTGGTGCTATCTGCATTCTTTACTGCCTGATAGTACATGCCATCCGGTGATAAGAATAATTGCTGTCCATTGATTTCCACTGAGCGGCAGTTGTCCGGTAACTGGGAAATGATATTGTCATTTCCGCTATTGTTGTTATCCGGTGTATTGTTGAGCATTGTTACTGTCTTGTCACCAATTTTACCATTCTTTCCTACCACTATATAACGTCGGCCGTTGTCGGTCATTGTTTCCTGGTAATAGGTGCCATTCAGTTCGTAATAAGTATTACCATCTACCTGTATTTCGGTTGCTCCATCCGGTAAGTTTGGAACAGCTGCGCCCATTGGGGCATCAACTACTTTATAACCTTTATCAGTACCGGTAGATTCATAATAAGTACCTCCATAGTAATACATTGGGCCAAAGGAGGCGCCCAGTGAATAGTAGCCAAAAGGCAGGGTAGATACATAAAAGCCTAATGGTGGAAAAAATGGATTATACCGGTAGTAGTATGGTCTGCGCCATGGGTGGAAGAATCCTCCACCATGATATATCCGGCCATAAGAACCGCGATAATAGCCCGAACCATGATAATATCCTCTGTTTACGGGTGCTGATACCCGTGGAGAACTACTGATACGTGGGGAAGATGCGCGGGGGGCGGAAATTCGTCCGCCACTAAAGTGACTTCCGCCTCCACCACCAAAATGACCTCCACCTCCGTGTCCGCCTCTCTGGGCGTATGCGTTGTCTACTGTAGCTGTGATTAACAGGCCAATCAGCACTAACAGTATATAGAATCTGTTTTTCATTTGTTTTAGCATTAACTAGTAGTCGTCATGTCAATAGCTTCATTTTTCATCCTGATATTGGACGGTAAATGGGGGCAAAGGTTTAACGGCAGAGGAGAAATCGGGCAGATAAATCTTTTAAGATATAAAAATTTTTCTATTCCTGTATGAGGGCTTATTGGGCGCTTGTTGTATTAATAGCAGCCATAAAGCGGGCAGCTAACTGCGCTATTTCTGCTGATCTGGCCACGTGATTGATCCAGTGTGCCGGTATGGTATCCATACCATAATGCAATCCAGCCGCAGCGCCAGCTACAGCACCGGTTGTATCGGTATCTCCACCCAGGTTTACGGCTGTCAGCGCGCATGTTTTGTAGGAGCTGGTATTGAGCAGACACCAGAAAGCGCTTTCAAGAGTATGTACTACATAACCGGAGCTGTTAATCTGTACTTCCGGAAACGCGGCTATATTATGGCGGAGTACCCGCTCGTAATACTTTACTTCAGCCGGGTTAAAATGATGCGTGTTTAAATATCCGTTTACAGTATGCTGCATTTGCAGGTAAGCCAATTGCAGGTCTTTTGCAGACAGCAGTATGCGTAAGTATTCCACATAAATAAAACAAGCCAGTACGGAGCGGAAATGCTGATGAGTAATGCCGGAAATTTCTTTTATAATGTGATACCGGATGTTGATATCGTTTTCTTTTGCAAGAAAAAAAGCGACCGGCATCATGCGCATTAAAGCACCATTGCCATTTTCAAATTCCTCAAAGCCACCTGTTACTAATGGGGAGGTACCGGTGGCTACTCTCTGCAGTGCTCTCCTGGTAGTATGTCCAATGTCAAATACTTCATTATGAGCGCCCCAGTAACCGTGTTGGAACCATTGTACAAAAGTATGGGCCATGGTATTTATATCGTATCCTGTTATGAGGCTTTCTGCCGTGCAAAAAGTAAGGGAAGAATCGTCTGAGAATGTTCCCGGCGGCTGATTCCAGCAACCATATCCGGTGAGCTGATCAACAGGATTTTCTGAAAGATAGCGCCTGGTCTTGAATTCTACAGGTACGCCGAGCGCATCGCCGATGGCAATACCATAAAAAGCACCTGATATTTGTTGTTGCATACGTGTAGGATGACTAACGTTAAAGATCGTATGAAAAGATATATTGAATATACGAATTGGGATGATTATGACATCATTTTTTTCATCGATACATACAAATTTTTTTCAAATTTTGTATATTCATTTTATTCATTAATACTTTGATCCGTTCATTCTCATTCATTGGCATTACGGCCATAGTAAGCGGGTTTCAGATATTACGGTTTGTTATCTTTGCATTATAACACTAAACTGTCGTTAGCGTTAATGCCAAGCCGCTGTAGCTAATCTGTTGTTCAAGTAGTCATTCTCTTAATTATTATTTGTTAAAACTAATTTTCAGAGAAGATGATTGAATTATCCAACCGTTTTTATGATCTGTCGAAATACTTTACTGTCGCTATTTCCATTTATTTATTGAGCAAGAAACCAACCCAAATGCAAGCTTTTCTTTTTAACAGACAATTTCAAACATGTACGTTTTTAGGGAACTATCATTATCAACTCTTCTTCTTTGTGCTGAATTAGCCATGCAAAGGAATTATTAAAGGCATTGGACCTGCTGTAGCAAGCTGTATCACTATTGCCCGTTATGATTATTACGCATCGGATGGAGATGCTGTAATGTATAGAGAAAAGTATAGAGAGTAACCTGTATTCATTGTTTGTTATTTCACTGGCATGCTGCACGCATAGCCGTATTGTAGAAGCATTACAATCATAAACGTATTCATTATTTGTTATTTCACCGGTATGCTGCACGCATAGCTGTGAAGGAAGAATACTGTAGCGGTGAGCGTATTCATTGTTTGTTATTTCACCGGCATGTTATACACATAGCCGTAGAGAAGAAATATTGTAATCATGTGAACATCCGTTGTTTGTTACCTTATTGTAATTCGTGGCGGTATTGCCTTGGCAGGAAAGTGTGATAACAGAAATGAGAAACTGATATAAGCCAGGATAAGTAACCATTTAAAGCGCATACACAATAGGGTGAAAATACATATAAGGGGCTGTTTTTCCAGGCGGTCCGGTTTTATAAAATAAGATTATTAACATTTAACTCATATCATAAATGGGGTTATTGTACATACATAGATGGACTGTTTTTCCAGGCGGTCCGGGTTTAGAAAAATATTAAACCAATGAATAGTTGCAAGTATGAATGATGGAGTCAATAGGGATTACTTTTCTAAGTAGTCCCTCTACCAAACGATGTGTAAATAAAAATATTAGTATCTGTTTGGAGTGCAACATACACAATGGAAGCTTTATGCAAGGACCGTTTTTCTAAGCGGTCCCAATTGTAAAACACCAATGTGCGTGACTAGTCAGGCATATTGTTTATATATAAAAATTGTAAACGCCATATGTTAAATCGCTCGGTGTAAATACTGGTAAAACAGTTGATACGCTGGTTGATTGAGAATCCAGGGACCGTTTTTCCAGACAGTCCCCTTTATACAGGAAATCAAGACTGAAGTAACAGTCTTCAACATAGAGCAGTTATTTTTTCATAGGTACAATTTGACTTGGGAAAGAAAGGAACCGTTTTTTTAAACGGTTCCGATTTTAAAATCTTTTTCTGTAAGCGGAAGAACTTAGGAAAAGTAGAATGACAAAACAACAGATTAGCGGAGCTGCTTTTCAAGGCGGCTCCTTATTCAAAGAAAATAATGGGCAGGTTTACCTGTGTGACAGAGGTAACCTGCTGCTATATATACGATATGATTTAAGGTGGACGAATAATGTTGATTTAGCGGGGCTGCTTGTCGAAGCGGCCCAATACCTTATGGCCCCATTGTTTCAGGCCATATTATTTTATCTCCGGAGGAGGAGAAATTGAAAGATTTGGAGATACCTTTGTTAGTAGTGCTATCTCCGGAAGCATTCCTCCAGGCAATGTTGCCTTTATCAATAAATCCCTTGATCATGCAATATCACCTACTCGGAAAATCAACACTCTCCATCAGTGAAATAGGCTTTGGCTGCATGTCGCTCCGTAATGACGATGTTGATAATGCCCGGCTCATTCATCATGCGCTTAACAACGGCATCAATTTCTTTGATACGGCAGATTTGTATGAACACGGGCAAAATGAAATAACTGTTGGCCGCGCTTTGCAGGGGAAAAGACAATCCGTGATCATTGCTACCAAAGTAGGTAATCAATGGAAAGAAAATGGTAGCGGATGGGATTGGAACCCCGGTAAAAAGTACATACTTGCGGCAGTAGAGGATAGCCTGAAACGTTTGCAGACAGATTATATAGATCTCTATCAATTACATGGCGGCACTATCCATGATCCGATAGATGATACCATTGCCGCTTTTGAAACCTTGCAGCAGCAAGGGAAAATAAGGTATTATGGTATTTCTTCTATCCGTCCCAATGTTATCCGTGCCTATGTACAGCGTTCAAACATAGTAAGTGTGATGATGCAGTATAGTTTGCTGGACCGCCGGCCGGAAGAGACGTGTTTTTCACTATTGCAGCAAAACAATATCGGTGTACTGGCACGTGGAAGTATAGCCAGAGGATTGCTGGTAAATAAGCCTGCTATTCCCTATCTGAATTACGATGCCGGAGACGTGGCAGCTGCCGCAGCGGCTATAAATAAGTTAGCTGGCCCTGAAAGAGATGCGGCGCAAACAGCCCTCTGCTTTGTATTACAGCAGCCCGCTGTTAGCAGTGCTATAGTTGGTATACGAACCATGGCTCAGCTGGAAGACGCGCTCAAAGCTGTACAGGCTCCTGTATTAAAACGGGTGGAAATACAACAACTGCAACAGGCTTTACCGGTAAACACCTATGAGGAACACCGGTAGCCACAGCGCAGGCATATGTGTTATTATTGTACCGCATTTAAAAGCCCGTTTATGAAGAAATTAAAAATTGGCATGTTGCTGTTCCCGGAGCTGACTATCCTTGATTTTACAGGCCCCTATGATGTGTTTATCCGGGCATCCTGCTTTGAAGTCATCATCCTGGGAGAAAGTACGCTGCCATTCAGGGCGGAAGGTGGACTCATGGTGCAACCCGATATGGCGATAAAAGATTGTCCGCAGCTGGACATTATTTTTGTGCCGGGTGGTCGTGGTATAAATGCCTTGCTTACCAATGAACTCGTTTTGCAATTCCTGCGGAAGCAGGCTATTCATGCAAAATATATTACTTCAGTTTGTACCGGCGCACTGGTATTAGCCGCTGCCGGATTATTACATGGATTTAAGGCTACTACACACTGGCGATCGCTGGAATTGTTAAGAATGTTTGGTGTGGAAACAGTGGAAGAGCGCGTGGTAAGAGATCGTAACCGCATTACCGGCGGTGGTATTACAGCCGGTATTGATTTCGGATTGGTATTAACTGCATTAATTGGTGGTGAAGAGGTGGCCAAAATGATCCAGCTACAGCTGGAATATGACCCTGCGCCTCCTTTCCGGGCCGGCTCCCCACATACGGCAGGTACACCGGTACTGCAAAAAACGAAAGAATTAACCCAGCATATATTGGAAACAAGAAAGAAAATTATCAGGCAATTACTGCAGGATCAGGCTTCACCCTCGCCGGTGCAACCCTGATAGCACGAATTTCCCGTAAGCTGATCATCCTGTTCAGTTCAGGTTCCCATACTTTCAGCCGGAAACAGGCACGTACATCCCGGAAACCCAGGGTAGTTGTTTTGGCGCCCTGTAGTACAGGAATGTGTTCCATCACTTCCGGCAAACGATAAAAAGGAATGCGGGCATTCAGGTGATGGATATGATGGTAGCCGATATTGGCGGTAAACCAGGCCATTACAGGATTCATCACCATATAGCTGGAAGAAAGCAATGCAGCTTTATCATAACACCATTCCTTGTTCACATTAAAAGTAACGCCAGGAAAATTGTGCTGCGCATAAAAGAGATAAGCGCCCAGACCACAGGCAATCGTAAAAGGAATAACAATAAACAGGAGCCAGCTATGCCAGCCCAGGAAATAACATATGGCTGCGCTACCACCTATGTGAATGATTAACGCCAGCAAGGAATCCAGGTGCTTACGCGGGTTGCTCAGGAACGACTGTACACACATGCCAATCATGAACATAGATAAATAGCCGGCCGCTATAGTGGCAGGGTGGCGACTAAAAAGATAGCTGCGTCTTTCAGCAGGTGTGATCGCTTCATACTTCTTACGGGTAATAATAGGGTATGAGCCGATGCTGGCACTGAAAAGTTTTGAATTATGTTTATGGTGGTAATCATGCGAGCGTTTCCAGATGCTGGTAGGCGCCAGTACATAAATACCAAAAACAGTCATGATGATTTCCGCTATAATCGACTTATGTAAAATAGCATGGTGCTGATGGTCATGATAAATGACAAACATCCGTACAATCAGTAATCCTGAAAGAACACTGCAAATTATATTCAATGTATAAGGCAGCAACAGTGTGCCTGCTAATGATAAAATCAACAGGGATAATGTAGACAATGTATACAGCCAGCTTTTCGCTCTCACTTCGCAAGCATATGGCTTGGTAGCCAATATTAGTTCTTTACCTTTCAGCATAGTTGTAGGATCTGATCGAAAAATTGTTTTTTAATTAAATGAGGGCAGTACGTTTATGTTTCCATCTCTTATGTGACCACAGCCAGGTAGCGGGCTGGGCAACAATATCTTCTTCCAGTTTTCGCGTGTGTGCTATGGTGATAGCTCCGTCTTTTTCACCTGACGGTGTAGCGGTCAGCATTTCTGCCACTACAGTATAATACCCTCTTTTTTCACGTTGCACTGTCACATATACTACCGGGTAGTTCATTTTCTGTGCTATTTTTTCAGTTCCCTTAAAAACCGGCGTCTCCTGGTTTAAAAAGGTAAGCCACTGTGCTGTTTTAGGCTGCGGTGCCTGGTCAGCAATAAATGCGGTGGCATTTACTTCGTTCCGGTTTTGTACCATGTCGCGGAATGTGTCCTGCATGGCAATCAGTTTGGTGCCAAAGCGGGTACGCATGCCGTACATCAGACCGTTAAAATGTTTGTTAGCCAACGGATGATAGATCACATATAATTGTTGGCGACATAAAATGCTGAAGGTATTACCCGCCCATTCCCAGTTGCCTTTGTGCCCCATTACCAGTACCGCGCTCTTTTTTTCTTCTTCGAGCTTGTTAAACAAGGCCACTGTTGCTGGCGTAAAACTGCAATGCTTTACCATAGCGCTTTTGCTGATGGTGAGCGTTTTGAAAGTTTCCAGAAAAAGATCACACAGATAATGATAAAAATCCTTGCAGATACGCTGGATTTCTGCTTCACTTTTGTCAGGGAAAGAATTCCGGAGATTTTGAAGCACTACTTTTTTACGGTAGCCCATCACATAATATAAAAGCACATATACTGCATCAGATACTAAATACAACACGCGAAAAGGTAATAACGAGAGCGCGTATATCAGTGGTAACAGTAAATAGTAGGCAATTGCAGACAATGTGGCACAGGTTTTTGATACTTCGAAAAGTATTATTGAAAACGTAAATATATGCCTTAATGAACACTTTTCATAGCATCTATTATGAAAAAAACGAGGGATCGGTTCATTTAGTATCTTTATCTGGTAGTCTTGTGTAAACTTTAACAGCTGTCCATGAAGACCAATCCGCTTTTTATAAGATTTTACTGCCTGCTGGCAATGATTTGCGGCTGCACCTATTGCGCGCGTAATCCCTATGCCAGCACGAATAAGGTGTACCGGCAGGAAGCTAAGTCCTATGCAAAAGTGTTGCGTCAGCAACCCGGTATATTGTCCGGTGCAAATGGCGCAATCCCCGCCGAATGGGTGGGTACGGTTAATTTCAACATGCGTAAACCCAACCTGGTAATTATTCATCATACCGCTCAGAATTCATGTGAACAAACGCTTAAAACGTTTACCATGGAGAAAACCCAGGTAAGCGCGCATTATGTGATATGCCGCAATGGCGCTATTCATCATATGCTCAATGACTATCTCCGTGCCTGGCACGGTGGAGCTGCCAAATGGGGCAGTCTCACAGATATTAATTCTTCTTCCATTGGTATTGAGCTGGACAACAACGGCCATGAACCTTTTGATAGTACACAGATCAATAGCCTCCTTGTTTTACTGGATACCCTGCAGCATCGGTATAATATACCTGCGGCCAATTTCATTGGTCATGGCGACATAGCTCCCGGCAGAAAGGTAGATCCCAGCGCCTTTTTTCCATGGCATCAGCTGGCACAGAAAGGGTTTGGGCTTTGGTATACCGACACCACTGCCACTACTGTTCCCGAATCGTTTAACAAACTGTTGGCGCTCCGTATCATTGGTTATGATATCAAAGACAGCACAGCCGCTATGGAAGCTTTTAAACGCCATTTTATTCCGCAGGATTCCCTCACCGGTATGACAGATGCCGATAAAAAAGTACTGTTCAATTTGCAGCAGCAATATCAATGACCTGTTAGGAAGACACGCAACTTTACTTTTACCCCTACGTGATCACATAGTTTATTTTGTGGTGTGAGATAAATATGTTATTTTAATAATGAGTTAGACAGATAGAAAACCAAAATTTAAGCGATCACTTTTCGGACTTGTTATATACCTATTCTCCAATGTTGCCATAATTTCTCTTACCATGAAGCGTACACACCAATTCCCGTTTCTGCTATCGGCAGCCTGCTGCCTGTTGCTGTTCATTTCCCAACAAACTGTTGCCGCCAACCGCCCCGTTATCTTACCTGTAACTGATTCTACCTGCCTCGTTAAAACAGAAGTCAGCTATGATTTTCCTGATAACATGCATAAAAAGGTCTTTGATGTTATTGAAGATAAACTGGCCGGCGGCATCGAAGAAGGTGGCAAAACCACCTGGGAAAATTCACCCGATGCACCCGAGTATTACCAGGTAGTGCTCAGGAAAGCAAAAGTCACCATTAAGTACAAGGGAACTGTTTGCCAGGACAGACTTATATGGGAAAATATTGAATCCTGCAAAGCAGCGCTGAAAAAATTGCTGGATAAATAATGCGTCGCTAAAAGGCGATCTGCCAAGGGCGTTTTTTTTATTATATCGTTTTCCCCCCGGCCAGCACCAGGGGGAAACGATATACAAGCCCAATGGGCAGTGTAACGTATTTCCTGACATATTTCCTTAATCATCTATCATCTGGCCCGTAGGGCCAATATATCAGTAGCCTATAAATTTTCTGCCCATCCCGTCCTCTCTTTCATTATACCCAACAATTCTATTTAGTCTATAAATTTTGTAGATTAATAATTGTGTATTATTTTTGCCCCCGACGTCACAAATTGTACACCACTACAACCATGCAATGCCAAACCAAAATAAGGTGTAACGGAATAGCGATTCCCGGCATGACCTATATCAACAAATAAACTAACAACGAAACATGAAATACGCAAAAAGGCTCTTATGCCTGCTGCCCGGCTTATTGTGGCTGCAGCAAAGTATTGCCCAGGAAATACGCGTGAATGGGGTGGTGACCTCCCGTACAGATGCACAGCGGGTGCCTGGCGCTATCATACAGGTGAAGGGAACCGGACACGGCACACAATCTGATGCGGATGGAAAATATACGATCAACGCAAATCTGCGCGATACGCTGCAATTCTCTTTTCTTGGCTTCCAGACAGCATTTGTAGTAGTTAGCAATAATCGCATTATCAATGTTTCGCTCGAAAATAGTGATAGCAAACTGCAGGAAGTGGTGGTAACTGCACTGGGCATCTCCCGTGAAAAAAAATCACTTGGATATGCTATGCAGGAATTGAAATCAAAAGATTTTTCTGAAGCAAAAGAAACCAACCTCGTAAATGCATTGTCCGGAAAGATAGCAGGGGTGCAGGTTACCAACAGTCAGGGTAATCTTGGGTCTTCCCGCATCGTTATTCGTGGAGAAACTTCTATTGCCGGTAATAACCAGCCATTATTTGTATTGGATGGTGTACCGGTAGATAACAGTCAACTCGGTATAGGCACCGGCCGCGATTTTGCAAATGCCATCTCTGATATCAATCCTGATGATGTGGCTTCCATCAGTGTACTGAAAGGCCCTAATGCTGCAGCGTTGTACGGTTCCCGTGCTTCTAACGGTGTTATTCTCATCAAAACAAAAACAGGAAAAGATACCAACGGCGGTATAGGCGTTACCGTTACTTCCGGTGCTACTTTCGATAAATTATTGATCCTGCCGGATTTTCAGAATTCATACGGACAAGGAAACGGCGGACAATTCTCCTATAAAGATGGTAAAGGCGGTGGTATTAATGATGGTGTAGATGAAAGCTGGGGTCCGAAACTGGACGGCAGGCTCATTCCACAGTTCTTCTCAAACGGCCAGCTGGCACCATTTGTAGCGCATCCCAATAACGTGAAAGATTTTTACGTGACTGGCTATACGCTGAATAATGGTTTATCTGTAGGCGGTACCAACGAAAAACTCGATTATCGTTTCTCTTATAATAATACCAAACAGGCAGGTATCTTACCTAATACAGGTATTACCCGTAATACATTTACTGCCAGCAATACTTTTCGTATCACACCAAAGCTTACGCTCAGTACCTATGCGGATTACGTGCGCAGTGCGGCAGATAACCTGCCAGGTGTTGATGGCAGACGTGGTAACAGCGTTACCCTGCAGTTCATCTGGTTTGGCCGTCAGGTAGATGTAAGCCAGCTGAAGAATTATAAAAATGCAGACGGAACAGATTATAACTGGAACCATAGCTACTATAGCAACCCTTACTGGATACAGAATGAAAATACCGTAGGCATGCTGCGTAACCGTTTCCTCGGTAATGCAAGACTCTCTTACCAGGTGCTGGACTGGCTTTCCGCCAATCTGCGTATAGGGACGGATTACTACCAGGACAGACGTAAATATAAAGTGGCTTACTACACCAACGGTACTCCTTTTGGTTCTTATACTGAAGATGCTTACACCGTAGGCGAAACAAATGGTGAATTCACCCTCAATGCAAAGAAGAAACTGGGTAGCGATTTTAGCCTGGATGCCTTGATAGGTGGAAATTTACGCACCAATCAGTTTGAACAAAATTATCAGCAGGCGCCTAAACTGGCCGTGAGAGATGTATACACGCTGAATAACTCGCGCGATCCGCTCATCTCTACCAGTTTACTCACCAAACAAAAAGTATATAGCGGATTTGCTTCTGCACAAGTGGGCTTCCGTAATTATGCTTTTGTGAACTTAACTGCACGCAACGATTGGTCGTCTACATTGCCCGCTGGTAGCAACTCTTATTTCTATCCTTCTGTAAATGGAAGTTTGGTGCTGTCAGAAGCATTGCATATTCAAAGCAAAACAATCACCCTGCTGAAAGTACGTGGTGGCTGGGCGCAGGTAGGTAAAGATACTGATCCATATCAGCTCGTAAATACCTATCCGTTTAACCAACCGTTTGGAGCACTGCCACAGCTGACTGTATCAGATAAGTTTTTGAAGAAAGATCTGAAACCGGAAATCACTACTTCTACAGAGGTAGGTGTGGAAGCAGGGTTCTTTGATAACCGCGCCAGACTGGATGTTACCTACTATAACTCCAATAGCCGCAACCAGATCTTACTGGCAGATGTAAGTCCTACTACCGGTTATCTGAAGAAACTGCTGAATGCAGGTGAGATCAATAATCATGGAATAGAAGTAATGCTGGGACTAACGCCTGTGACTACACGCTCAGGATTTCGTTGGGATGTAAATATCAACTATGCACGTAATGTTAGTAAAGTAATAGAGCTGGATAAAGAAGGCTTTTTGAATGATTATGTACTCGGCAGTTCCGGTAATATCCAGGTGCTTGCCAGCAAGGGGAAACAGTATGGTGCTTTATATGGTAAAGCTTATCTGCGTGATGATCAGAACAGAATTGTAGTGAATGCAGACGGTACACCTGGCATCGATCCTAATAAAAAAGTATTGGGTTATTACACACCCAAATGGACAGGCGGTATCAACAACAACTTCTCCTTCAAAGGCTTTAACGTGAGCTTCCTGATAGATACCAAACAAGGTGGTTCCATCTGGTCTGGTACCAATGCAACGGGTATGGGTACCGGCGTATTGGCGGCTACTATGCCTGGTCGTGATGCAGAACACGGTGGCTTACCTTATTACAACGACGGTACTAAAAATGTACAGTTGCCTGATAACAACGCTACTGCACCTAACGGCGCACCCGCAAAACATGACGGGATGATCTTTGACGGCTACACTGCAGACGGTAAAAAGAACACGACTGTTATTTCAGCGCAAAACTATTACAAGGCTGTGTATAGCAGCAACCTGAATGAAAGTGCCGTATACGACGCTTCTTTCGTCAAACTGCGTGAAATAAAACTGGGTTATACATTGCCTAAATCTCTCATCAGTAAATGGAAATTACAAGCCGTGAACATTGCACTGGTAGCCAGAAACCTGGGTTATCTGCATAAGAATACGCCGAATATAGATCCTGAAACTGCGTTCAATACCGGTAACGGCCAGGGACTGGAAACCCTCCAGATACCTACTACGCGCAGCTATGGCTTTAACCTGAATGTTTCATTTTAATTATTGACCGGACATGAAAAAGTTGCTGATACCTTTCTATATATTATTTACCACCGCACTGCTGGCAGGTTGCCAGAAAGACCTGGAGCGCGTAAATAAAAATCCCAATGAACCAACCACGATACAACCGGATTATTTGTTGACCAATGGCATCAAATCCAATGTGGATACATATTGGGGACCGGATGCCAGTATGGAAACTTCTATCCTGTATGTACAGTACTGGGCTAAAATCCAGTATCCTGATCCTGACCGTTACATTCCGGCAGCTACCAACATACAAAATGTATGGAGTAATTTTTATGCACAGGGAGTAGAGGATTTTACAACCCTGGCGCAGCTGGGCGACAGTTTGCATAACCCTAACTATAAAGCAGTAGCGGTTATCATGCGTTCCTGGATTTTCCAGGTGCTCACGGATCTGTATGGTGATGTGCCTTACACACAATCTGCTAATATCGAAAAATACCTCACACCTAAATATGATAGTCAGCGTGTAGTTTATAACGGTATACTGACAGAATTAAAAGGAGCCGTAAAACTGATCAGCGAAACAGATAATGGTATCCAGGGGGATCCTTTGCTGAATGGTAACATGCGCAACTGGAAAAAATTTGCCAATGGCCTGCGCCTGCGCATCGCATTGCGTATAGCAGACCGTGATTACGCTGCAGCCAAAGCTGTATTTGATGACGTGGCTGCTGAAGGGAATGTTTTATTAACCGCCAATGATGGTGATGTAAAACTGCTTTATCAGTCTTCCCCTAATCAGAATCCGGTAGGAAGAAATCGCGAAACGCGTAATGATTACCGTATCAGCAAAACAATTGTAGATAAGCTGAAGGCATTGAACGACCCACGGTTAAGCATATACGCAGCGCAACCAAAAGATACTAATATTATTATCGGCGTTACCAATGGTTTAACCCCGGATTCTGCATCCAGGCTGGGTTTTACCAAAACAGCTGATGCCGGCACTGTTTTCACTGCTACACAGGCGCCTGCTTATTTATTTACCTATGCAGAGCAATTGTTTATCCTGTCTGAAGCAGCGCAGCGTAACCTGATCAGCGGTGATGCGGCTGGTTTATATAAACAGGCTATCACGGCTTCTTTCAAGCAATACGGTGTTGTGGGCCTGGTAGTAGATGCCTACCTTGCGCAGCCTGCTGTTGCATATGATGTTACTAACTACAAAAAATCTATTGGTGAGCAGAAATGGCTGGCCCTCTTTGGTGAAGGATTGGAAGCATTTGCAGAATGGAGAAGACTGGATTATCCACAGTTGAAGCCTGCTTACACTGGTGTGTTAAACGGCAAAATGCCGGTGCGTTTACCTTATCCTTCCAGCGAACAGGCCTTGAACGGAACTAATTATAAAGCAGCTGTAGCCAATCAGGGACCGGATTTGCTGACTACAAAGGTGTGGTTTGATGTGTATTAAATTGTCTTTCTCCCGATTAGGCTGATTATACTGATTACCTGATTTTATTATACTGATTAAGAAAGATTTAAAAAGATTAGCGAAGATCGAAGAGGTTATATCCGCTTTGATCTTCGCTAATCTTTTTAAATCAAAAAAAATAAAATCAGGTAATCAGTATAATCAGCCTAATCGGGAGAAAGACAATTTCGCACTAACGTTGAGTATAATTATTTCTTCGGAAGATTATTTGCATGATACCGCATGATCTCAATTCCTGCTTCTATCACAGGTCCCAGCCCGTGAAAGTCATTCAACGCTGTTGGGCGGTTATAATAAAAAGATAAATCTGCAGAAGTGTTAGTGCCGATACAAACATCTTTCAGTTGTCCGTCGTCCTGAATTTTTTCTTTCACTAATCCTTCCCAGCCGCGTTCTGCGATGGTGATGTAGCGCTTATCCAGCCAGCCTTCATTTACGGCGCGGGCGATGGAATATACAAACATGGCGGTGCAGGATGTTTCTGTGTAAGAATCGGTGCGATCAAGTACCTGGTGAAACAGGCCGCTGGCTGCCTGATATTTGGCAACGCCGAGTATTTGTTGGGTTAGGTCGGCAATTACTTCATTTCTGCCTGGATGATTGGCCGGTAAATTATTCAACAGTTGCACTTTGGCCAGCATGATCCAGCCGTTGGCGCGGCCCCAGTGTGCTACGCCCTGTCTTTTTAAATCTTCATAATAGTAGTGTACGTAGAGGTCTGCTTTTTCGTCCCAGAGGTAATGTGTAAAATGTTTTACCTGTGCTATGGCATCATCAAAATATTTATTGTCGCCAGACAATTTGCCCATGCGGGCCAGGAATGGAACACTCATGTACAGGTCATCGCCCCATAATGTCCATTTGTATGGGCCTGGTCTGCATAAGGTACCATCAGGAAGGCGTTCCTGTATCTTACTGATATGATTGGCCGCCTTATCAATATAGGCTTTGTAATCGGCTCTTTTTAGGGTGTTGTAAACATCGATTACACTGGCCCCCATAGAGCCGCAGTCGTCCAGTACTTTGGTGTTGATTAGCTGATTAAAAGGAAAGCCTTTGTATTTGGTACCATTTTTACTCAGGGCTTCAAAGTAGGGGTAGTTGTCAAAAGCAAAGGCAATGTGCTGTTTGGCAAAGTTGGTGTATTTCCCGTCTTTCAGATAATTCCCCAGATCTACCATGGCTACGTTTAATACGCCATTGGGATAATGCCATTCGCTCAGGTGGTCGGATATTTTAGCCTGCACACCTGCCGGGATCTCTTTGCTGGAGTTAAATGTTTGGTTGTTATCTCCTGTAAATTTAAAAGCAGCATGTGCTACTACATAATCTGCCACTCTTTTTACAACAGCGGCATCTGCTGAGTTGTCCTGTGCAATGCCGAGGCGGACCATGGCTAGTCCCAGGCATAGTAATATTAGCTTTTTCATATCCGTGGATTTATAGAAACAATATAATCTGCTTTTTTCATTTGTGCAAACGATTGCATAAATTTTAATTGACTATTTATATAAATTATTTTAATTATGTATTTAGTTTTGACGGAAAGTTTTAATTTAGTGCCACCCTTGGAAGCCATACGGTATGGGGTGTACGAAGAAGCTACATATCATGCATAGAGTTTTATTCTTGTTAGTAATGGTGGCGCTCACAGCCTGCCATCAAAACAAATCCTTACCTGCAGAACAGGAAAACGTAGCCGTGGCTGCGCCCTCAGAAAAAGTAAAACCATTAACAGAGGAAGACGATTCTCTGCCGGAGCCTCACCATGATATTGCGTGGGACCAGATAGAGGTATTCCATTTTTCACAAGCACTGATCAATAATAAAGTACCGCTGTTTACCAACAGACAACGTTTTGAAACAGCGCTGGGTGTAGCAGATAGCGTAAGGTCAACTGAAAATGAAGATATCTGCGGATCACAGTTTGATGAAGACTTCAGTTATTTTTATAAAGATGGTTCTACTTTCGAATTGTGTAAAGACTCCATTGCCTGTGAAGAATTTATATTAACAGCAGACCACTTTGTTACCTGTGATAAAATTACATTTAACCGCAACACTACCTGGGAAGATATGAAGAAGTTGTTCCCTAAAGCCGTAAGACAGGCGGAAAACGAAGGGAAAACAGATATGCTTACCCTGCGTGATTCCGATAGCCTGGAGAGCGCCAGCAGTGTTCAGCTATACTTTGAAAACGGTAAGCTGGTACGCATCGTTAACTTTATACCCTGCTGATAATAGCAGATAAACACGCAAATATACCACTTCCCCTCTGAGCCGTTCCAGTCTGGCAATACCAGCTTTGGGTTAAATAGCAGCTATGTCCTACAGATTGAACCGGACAATTTTCATATGATGATAATTTGTGCGGCTTACCATTTAACTTCTCCTCAGATATTTTGATGCAGGTGGCCAAATAGTGATTCCTTTCCTTATTTTTGATGCTAATGCTTTCTGAAGGGTTACATATGGAGGATGCGTGGTTAATGCTGCGGGCGGGTGATCAGGCCGCAATGCTGCTATTATATGATGAGCATTACATCGGGCTGTTTAACTATGGGGTAAAACTGACGGGCAGCCGGGAACGGGCTGCCGAATGCATTACACAGGTATTGATTGAGCTATGGGATAAGAGAGGCAGCTTGCCGGAAGTGGAAAATGTACGGGCTTACCTGCTCACTTGTATCCGCCGGAAATTGATGGCCGAAATAAAAGCTGATCGCCGCCGGGAATTACGCCATCATGTATTTGAAGCTTCACGGGAGCAAACAGAAATGGCTTACGAACAATTATTAATCTCTGCACAATCTGATAAGGCATTAAAACAACGACTGGAAAAGGCTTTGACGCAACTCGCCCCCCGGCAGCTGGAACTACTGCGCTTACGTTATTTTGAAGATAAAGGGTATGACGAAATAGCTACTATTTGTAATATAACCAAGCGCACCGCCTATAACAGCATCCATGATGCCATAAAAATTTTACGGACGGAATTACAGGTGGAGGGAGATGAAAACTCCGCTCTGTATAGCATTCCGCTGCTTGTATTATTAATGTTGACCATGCAATGAAAATTTTTTTTGATTTACGGTAGTAAAAGCCAACACCTGCTTTCTCTATAATTGAAAGACCAGCTTTTTTATGCCTGCTTTTCAGGATTACAACATGGAAGATTTTTTACAGGAGTCATCCTTCTGCCGCTATTGTGCCGGTACGGATGCGCGTGCAGTGGCATTTTGGGAAGCCTGGATAAAGGAACATCCTGCAAAGAAGCCGGCAGTGAAAGAAGCAAAGGAATTGTATTATATCCTGAATGGAAATATTACCGCTACCGGCTTTTTGCAGCAGCGGCAAAAATTTGAACAAACTTTTCAACAACATCTGCAGGGAGAGGAAGTTACCGCGATAGGTACACGCCATTTACCAATCCGTCGCTTCCTGGCCCGTGCAGCGCTCATAGCCCTGTTAATCAGCCTGGCTGGATATAGCGTGTATCAATTTACAAAGCGTACACCACATGCTGATTATAGCAGCCTTGCCGGCGAACGAAAATCCTTTCAGCTACCGGATGGCACCAGCGTAATGCTGAATGCCAACAGCCATATCACGGTAGCAAATGATTTTAATAAAGGTACCCGTGAAATAACATTGAGCGGAGAAGCATTTTTTGATGTAGCAGGGGCTGCCACCAAACCATTTATTGTACACACTACCCGTATGGATATACGCGTGTTGGGCACCGCCTTTAATGTGAAGGCCTATCCGCAGGATAAATCAGTAGAAACCGCTTTGATACGGGGTAAGGTAGAGGTAACCATTAAGGGAGCACACAGCAGAAAGATCATGCTGGCCCCTGCACAAAAGTTGGTCCTGCCTGAAATACATGCCAGTAAATCACTTCCGGCGGTAGCCACCATTGGAACATTGACCATAAATCCACGGGACAGCGTTGCTCTGGAAACTTCCTGGACCCGCAACCGCCTGGTGCTGAATGATATACCGCTGGGTGTTGCCGCCATTGAAATGGAAAGATGGTACGGCGTTAAAATTACTGTAGACACCAGCATTGCCAATAAATATAAATACACCGCCATCTTTGAAAAAGAAACAGTAGAACAGGCATTACAAGCGATGCAATTATCAGTGCCCTTTCATTACAGGAAAATTAACAATGAAATATTTATCAGCCAGTAAAAAAATGATCATGTAGAACTTATCAAGACCAACCAACAACCAACAATTAAAAAGGGAACGCCCGTGCGCTCCCAGGTAAAGTAAAGGAGACAGGGCTTTTGCCGGGCGCCTGTTTCCCATTATAGACTTCAACCAACTAAATGTATGAAAAAAAACAGTCCACGGGACGCACATGCTGTGCAGCCCGAGAGGAGCATCATTTGTCGTATTGTGAAGCTGGCCTTTCTCTTTTTGTTTGCATGTAGTATTCATGCTTCTGCTGTAGCGCTTACGCAAAACGCTCGTTTATCGCTTCACCTCAAAACAGTTCCGCTTACCAAAGTATTCAGTGCTATTGAGCAGCAAACCGATGTCCGGTTTGTATATAGCAGCAATATTATTCCATCGGATAAACGTGTAACCGTTGACGTTGATCATGTAACGGTAACGGACATACTGAAACAGGTATTACACGGTACCGGACTGGATTTTAGCAGTACCACAAATAATTTGATTGTAATCGGCCTGAAACAGGCCCCGCAAAAAAAAGACAGGATCATCAAAGGGAAAATTTTTGATGAAGCCCACAATCCTGTACCCGGCGTAAATGTAATGTTGAAAAATTTGCAGGCGGGCTGCAACACCAATGCAAATGGTGAGTTTACCCTGGCAGTTACAGAAGACAATCCTGTATTGCTTATCAGTTGCATGGGGTTCATGTCGAAAACATTTACCGTTGGTGAGCAGACTTATATAGAGATTATATTATCTCCTAATATTTCCTTGCTGCAACAGGTGGTGGTAACCGGTTATCAGACCATCGCCAAAGAAAGGAGTGCCGGATCTTTTACAAAAGTAGATGGTGCACAGATACAGCATAAATCCGGTAGCATGAATGTGGTAGATCGCCTGGAAGGCCTGGTACCAGGCTTTGCGGTGAACAATAGTGCCGGCGCGGATAAATTTCTGATCCGGGGCGTTTCCAGTGTGAATGCCAGCCGGCAGCCACTGTTTGTAGTGGATAATGTACCGATGTCTAACGATTATATTGCCAGCTTTGTTAACCCCAATGATGTTGAAAGTATTACATTTCTGAAAGATGCTACCGCTGCCTCTATTTGGGGCGCCAATGCGGCTAACGGTGTAGTAGTGATTACTACCAAAATGGGCAAAACACAACCCCGTCGTATAAAAGTGAACTATGATGGTTTTGTATCTTTTAAAGGATTACCGGATTACAGCTATCAGCATAAAATGAATTCGCCGCAATTTATTAATGCTGCCAAAGAAGTATTTAATCCTGCCGCATATCCATGGAAAACAGTGACAGCACCAGGACCGATTAATTCTGATCCTAAAGTATATCCGCATGAACAGGTGTTGTATGACTTAAACAATGGTATCATTAATCAGGCTACAGCCAATACCCGCCTGGATTCCCTCGCATCGCTCAATAACCGGGGTCAGATATATCAGTACTTACAGCAACCTGCATTGCTGACCAATCATAGCTTGTCATTTACCGGTGGCAGCCAGTTTCATTCCTATTATGGCTCAATAGCCTATACCAATCAGGAGAATAATAGCAAAGCATCATTGAATCGTTATATGCTGAATCTCCGCCAGGATTTCATCTTCAGCAAAAATGTAAAAGCAGATATTACTGTTAACGTATCTCAACAAAAAAGAGATACTTTCCAGATTCCTTCTCTTCCGGATCTTAATACCTATTTACCTTATGCAATGCTGGCTGATGCAGGTGGAAATCCTTTGTCACAGGCTGACCTGATGATGTATAAACCATACAGACAGGCAGCAGAACAGAAAAGTGGTCTGAATCTCGACTATTATCCTTTAAAGGAAAGTGGCTATACCAGTAAGAATGAAGCTACTACAGGTGCTGTAAGGGTAAATACCGGACTCAATATAAAATTATTAAAAGGACTGACCTACGATGGGCGTTTTCAATATCAGCAAATTAACAATAACGCCTATACGTTTTATGATCAGCAGTCATACCAAACGCGTTATGAACTGGTACATTTTACGCAGGCAGCTATTACTCCCGGCGGTAAACCAACATATTACCTACCGGAAACCGGTGGTCAATATCAGTCTTCCAATTCGCAGAATATCGCCTGGACAGTACGTAACCAGCTGATGTATGATAATGTTTTTAAACAGGATCACCAGCTCACTTTACTGGCAGGTACAGAAGTGCGTGGCGACAGAACCAGGCTATTCCGCTCTTTACGCCGTGGATTTGATTTTCAGACACAAACCTATAATGTATATGATGAAAAAACATTGCAGGTGGCCGGCGTAACAAAACCGGTAATTGGTAATAACAGTGCAACAAAAAGTACGTTATCCAGTTCTCCGGTAATAATAAACGAAATAGAAACGCGGTTTTTTTCTATGTATGCCAATGGTGCCTACACTTATAAACAGCGATATAATCTGAATGGTAGTATCCGCATGGACCAATCAAACCTTTTTGGTACTGAAAAAAGCCAGCAATACAAGCCCATCTGGTCTGTAGGAGCGGGCTGGCTCATTAGCAATGAAGCGTTCTTTGATGTGAAGCCTGTTAACCGCCTGAATCTGCGTCTTACCTATGGTCTTGGTGGAAATTCTCCCCAGCCCGGTTCCGGTAGTACAATGGATATTGTGCTGGCAGAAAGCAGCCCGTTATTCAATGGTATGGGTATAGGTTACCGGCCATTGTTACCTGGCAATAAAATGCTTTCCTGGGAGCGCACCAAAATGGTGAATGCAGGTATTGATTTTGATCTGTTTAAAAGCCGTATCAGTGGTGCTATAGATGTATACCAGAAAAAAACAGTAGACCTGCTTGGTTCCCAGCCACTGGACAGGACCGCCGGCTGGTACTATGGTTATGCCAATCTGGGCGATATGATAAATAAAGGAATAGATATTCAGATCAACAGCCGTAACATAGATCACGGGCGCTTTTCCTGGAATACATTATTTACCCTGGGTTATAATAAGAACAAGGTATTACAATTAAAAAGAACAAGTGCGCTTACATCATCTGATAAAGTCAATGTAGGATTTGTAGAAGGCTATCCCGCATATAGTTTCTTTGCTTACAAATGGGCCGGACTGGATGGTATGGGCGATCCACAGGTTACTACTGCGGATGGAAAGCTGGTGAAAAATACATCTGGTATTGTAGCAGCTGACCTTAATTATGCAGGTATATCCCAGCCTCAATGGTATGGTGGTATTACCAACACTTTCCGGTATAGGAATTTTGATTTGTCTTTCCTCGTTATTTACAACCTGGGTTATCAGATGCGCAGAGATGTGAATACCTTCTATTCCGGCAGGCTCACAGGAAATATCCCGGTTTCATTTGAAGACCGTTGGAAACAGCCGGGAGATGAAACCAAAACCAATATACCATCTTATGTACCGCTGTCTTCAGATAATATATCCCGCCGTTCCACCGACTTATACAAACAGGCAGATATTAACATCGTACGCGCGGATTACATGAAGCTACGCGATCTCACCCTCGCCTATAACCTGCCATCGCGGATTGTAGACCGTGCCTGGATGGAGAGTTGCCGCATTTATACCCAGTTAAATAATGTGATGTTATGGAAGATGAATAAAGATGGTATAGATCCGGAATATTTCAACCTGATGTACGGAACACGTAGTGCAGCGATGAAACCATTTTTTACAGTAGGCGTTAACGTTAGGTTTAAGTAATTTTTAAAACAAATCAGCATGATTAATAAACGACTGATATATATAGCCATCACTGCGGGTTGTATGATGGCAGGTGCCTGTACCAAATTTCTGGATATAGTCCCTAAAGGAAAAGATACACCGCATACCCTGGATCAATATAATGGGTTACTGAATAGTGTAACGTTGATTAATTATAGTGATGTTACGCAATATGCTGATGGAAGCTCCTCTATAAAGGGCGGTACAGATATGAATGTGATGATGGGGGATGATATGATCAGTGATTCGTTGTATTTATCTCAGCTCGGACCCTCTTATATAAACAGCTATACCTGGAAGGATAATATTTACCAGCCGGATGAAGATGCTATTGTGTGGGGTGCTTTTTACGGACAGAATTATACCTATAACCTGGTTGCTAACAATGTGATGCAGGTAACGGATGGTAATATACAGAAGAAGAAACAGCTGCAGGCAGAAGCGAGGGTAGGCCGTGCTTTGATGCACTTTATGCTGCTGAACTATTTTGCAAAACCATATGATCCGGCTACTGCGGCCACCGATCCTGGTGTGCCGTTGGTAACCGAAGCCAATGCATTGGCTTCAGGATTTAAAAGGGCCAGCGTACAGGAGGTATACAGCTATATAGTGAATGAGCTCACTGCAGCTATTCCTGATCTGCCGGAAGTAACGCCTATGCGCCTGCGTATGGGTAAATCTGCAGGATACTATATTCTGGGACAGGTGTATTTAACTATGGGAAAATACGACCTGGCGCTCCCTGTGCTACAGCAATCCAAGGCTGCATTGGCAAATAGTGCAGTGCCTGTACACCTGTATGATTATAACCAGTTGATGCCAACCTGGACATCGCCGTTTATGCCCAGTTTTGGTGCATTTAACATGCCTCTTCAATTTGATAATGAGGAGAATATTTACCTGAAACAAGTGTCTTTGCTGAATTTCATTTTTAGCAATGCAGGTATGGTTAGCCCTGCTACATTGGCGAAGTTCGACCCTGCTGATCTGCGGTTGAATTTCTTTTATGGGGCAGACTATTTTACAGGCGCTACAAAATTGCCTTACCAGTTACATAACTCCCCATTTGGAGTAAACTATGGGCCTAATCTCCCCGGTTTATACCTGATGCTGGCAGAATGTAAAGCCCGTACCGGTGATCTGGCGGGAGCTACCGCCGACCTTATTACTTTGCGCAGCGCACGCATGCCGGTGGCAAAAGCCGGTGTGAGCGCCACTACACAGGATGATCTGATCCGGTTTGTGATAGATGAACGCCTGCGTGAGTTTGCCTGCACCGGCCAGCGCTGGTTTGATATGCGCCGTCTTTCTACAGACCCGTTATTTAAGAATATAACGTATACGCATACACTGGGATCGGCCACTTTTACTATGCCGAAAGCCCGCTTAACGATGAAAATTCCTCCTAAAATTTTGCTTTTAAATCCGGGAATGGTGGATAATCCCTGATCATCTTCTTTCTGAAAAATATTTATAGCATATGAATTATAAAAAAATAATGAGCGCGGTAATGCTCATTGCTGGCGGGTTTTCTGCCACTGCACAAAATAGTTATACTGTAAAAGCTACATTGAAACACGCCGCGGATACAAAATTCCTGATAGCTTATATGGACGGGAAAAATTTTGTACTGGACAGTAATTACACTACTGAAAATGGTGCGATTGTTTTTAAAGGAAAGGTAGATCGCCCGGTATTATGCCATTTTGCGGTCCGCAATCCGGCATTGAGTGTACAAACGAACGGCGGCTTTATTCCCGCGCCAGGCCTGCAATTTTTTCTTACAAATGATAACATTAGTATCACCGGCGATGCAAATGCTATATATAAAGCTGCTGTAATAGGTGGAAAAGAAAATAACGAATGGAGCAGTATTAAAGCAAAAGAAGCAGCTATTACAGGTAAAAACTGGAGAAATACACAGCTGACCAACAAGGATACCGCTACTGCCAATGATCCTGCAGTGCGCGCAAAAACAAGGAAGCTAAGAGAAGAACTGGGAGCACAACAGGATAAATTGCAAATGGGTTTTATAAAATCGTATCCGCAATCTTTGGTGAGTATGTATTTCCTGGCCAATATGATCAACAGTTTGAGCGCAACACAACTGGAAACGGCCTATAAGAAGCTGGACAATAAATATAAAACTTCCGAATACGCTAAACGGATTGAAGATAAGCTGGCCAGTACCAAAGCCACTGCTGTCGGGCAAACGGCAATAGCACTGAATAAAGTAGACCTTAACGGGAATGCGGTAAATCTGCAAACACTGAAAGGAAAATATGTATTGCTCGACTTCTGGGGCAGCTGGTGTGGGCCTTGCCGCAACAGTCATCCGCATCTGAAGGAATTGTACAACATTTACAAAGCTGCCGGTTTTGAAATTGTAGGTATCGCGCAGGAACAAGGCGATGATGCATCATCCACATGGAAGAAAGCTATTACAGAAGATGGGCTCACCTGGATACAGGTACTCAACAATGCCGGCATGGAAAAATTTGATGCCGTGAAAGCCTATGGTGTGACTGCCTTTCCTACTAAAATACTGTTGGACAAAGAAGGTAAAATTATAGCAAGGTATGTAGGCCAGGAAGCAGAAGGATTAACAGAAAAATTAGCAGTCATCTTTAAAAAATAAAACATGAAATATATTATAATTACCAGCGTAGTAGCCTCCATGATGGCTGCTTCGGGCGCCATAGCACAACAGGCGTATATTATCAAAGGAGGTATCAGTGGTCTTCCTAAAGAAACCAAAGTAATGCTGAGCTACCGTGTTGATAAAAAAGAAATAGAAGATTCTGCCACCACTAAGAACGGTGCATTTGAATTAAAAGGAACCATCAGTGAGCCCGTGAATGCTACCCTTAAACTCAAAGCACTGGACGATGACGGTAAATTCACTATTGAAAAAATGCTGTTTGCAGATAAACAGGATTTTTATCTGGAGAAAGGAATATTCACCGTTAACGGTAACGGCAGTATGAAAAAATCGCTGATCAAAGGCGGTACTGTGCAAGCGGATTATTTGCTGCTGCAAAACCAGCTGAAACCTTTAACAGACCAGTTTGAGCCTTTGTCGGAAGAAATGAAAACGCAATACCTGCGCAAGAATAATACCGCAGTAGATTCTATTCAGAAATTAATGTCGCCTTTACGTGATAAGATAGAAGAAGGAGAGCTGGCTTTTATTAAATCCCATCCCGCCTCTTTTGTGAGCTGGGATATGGTAATAGGACGCAGCAGTATTATCAATCCTGATAAGTTTGAGCCGCTGTTTAATGGAATGGATCAGCGTTTCAAAAATTCTGTAAAAGGGAAGGAGCTCGCTGCCAAATTAGATATCGCTAAAAAAACAGCCATCGGACATCCTGCACTGCCGTTTACGCAGGCAGATACCACCGGAGCAACCATTACACTGGCTTCTCTTAAAGGGAAATATGTGCTGGTAGATTTCTGGGCCAGCTGGTGCGGCCCTTGCAGAGCAGAAAATCCTAATGTACGTAAAGCTTATGCACATTACCACGATAAAAACTTTGAAGTCATTGCTATTTCATTGGATGAAAAACGTGCACCGTGGATAAAAGCTATTAATGACGACAAACTCCCATGGCTACACGTAAGTGACCTGAAAGGCTGGAGCAATGAAGTGGCTAAGGCTTACGGTATTACTGCTGTGCCTCAGAACCTGCTACTGAACCCGGATGGTGTGATCATTGCTAAAAATCTGCGTGGCGAAAGGTTGGAGCAGAAGCTGGCGGAAGTATTGAAATAATTTTTTTATAGAGATATTTTGTTTCCGGAGATGGAATTATTCCGGAAACAAAATATCTCTATAAAAAAACTATATCACAGGTGTTTTCCCACCGTCTACCGCCGTACTGGTGCCTGTAATATACCCTGCAGCTGGTGATGCCAGGAAAGCCACCAGGGCTGCTATTTCCCGGGCCTCTCCAAATCTTTGCATAGGTATCTCCTTCAGCCATTCGGTCTCTATTACATCTATGGAAACATTGCGTGCTGTGGCGCTGCTGTTAAATAACCCTTCTAAACGTGCGGTGGAAGTAGATCCCGGTAATACGTTATTCACAGTGATATTATGTGGTGCCAGTTCTGTAGCCAGTGTTTTAGACCAGGCTGCTACAGCCCAACGGGTAGTATTAGATACTCCCAGGTTTTTTAGTGGTGTTTTTACAGAAGTGGAAATAATATTAATGATGCGGCCAAATCCGGCTTTGATCATGCCTGGTACAAATATCTGTGCCAAGGCCTGGTTGCAGAGCAGGTGTTGTGAAAATGCCGCAGTAAAAGCCTGTGCAGTGGCTTCTATAATAGGACCACCAGCGGGTCCACCGGTATTATTAATAACAATATGAACGGTTTCTTTTGCTGCTATTTTTGCCGCTACATCGGCCACCTGTGCCACATCTGAAAAATCAGCAATTGCATAACTATGTTGTTGTCCATCATTAGTACTGAGTGTGGGCAATACCGCTTTTAATCTGTCTTCATTTCTGGCCAATAAAATGCAGGTTGCACCCAGTAATGATAATTCTACTGCTGTTGCCAGTCCTATTCCTTGTGAGCTACCGCAAACAAGCGCTGTTTTTCCTTTCAATGAGAGCTCCATCGTAATTGTTTTGTATACAATTTAAGGATTTTGATTTTCTCCCGATTAGACTGATTATGCTGATTACACTGATTTCTTTGTGAGATTAAAAAAGATTAGCGAAGATCAGAGCGGAAAAATCTTCGCTATAATCTTCGCTAATCTTTTTTAAATCCTGATGATAAAATCAGAGTAATCAGCATAATCAGTCTAATCGGGAGAAAGACAACATCCGCATCTACACGCGTACATATATTTTCTTCCTGTCCAGTATATACCCAACGCACCAGCAGGTGAGCATAAAGGCCAGGGAAAACAGCAACGACCCGAATTTTCCGGGCGACAGTGGCTGGAAAATATGATCATTGATCCATTGATAAAGGGAGACGCCATTTACTACAAGAAAGTAAAACATAATCGCCATCACTTCAGACAGCAGGTAAAGGAATAATGGGTTTTTCCCGAATACAGTAAAAAAGCCGGTGCCAGCCTTTACGCCCAGTATATCTATTACAAAAATCAGCAGTGATAGCAGCATCAGATCTATACTTACAGTCAGCAATACATAAGAGCTGGTCCATAATTTTTTGTTGATAGGGAATACGGTATTCCAGGCATATGCCAGTGCAAAGAGCACCACGCCGGCTAGTACCATGCGCATCAGTCCTGGCTTTGTTCTGCCTTGTTGCTGTACAAACAGTCCGGTGTAATAACCTGCAATAACATTCACTACAGCAGGAATAGTACTGAGTATACCTTCCGGATCAAAAGCAATGCCTTCGCCATGGTACATATGATTATCGCCCATTACCATTTTGTCCAGGAAGATGCCCGCATTACCATTAATGCCATATTGGTCTCCCGGGGTACCACAATACCAGAGGATGGCCCAGTAGCCAAATAAAAACAGTGCACTGATGGCCCATACCCATTTTTTAGAACAGTAATGAATGAGTAAAGATGCGATACAATAACACAATGCAATGCGCTGTAATACGCCAAGAATGCGGGTGTGATCAATCGGCTTAAAGGTAAGTCCGGTATCCGTATGTTTAACAAACGGGAACCAGTACATGAAATAGCCAAGGAGGAAAATAATCAGTGTACGTTTAAAAATCTTTCCGAGCACAGCCGAGTTGCCCAGCTGTTCATATTTTCTCATACTAAAGCTCATAGCGTTGCCTACAGCAAACAGAAAGGATGGAAATACGAGATCTGTGGGTGTCCAGCCATGCCAGGGAGCGTGGTCCAGCGGCCAGTAGGTGCCGCCGGTCCCACCTGTGTTGACTATTATCATGAAACAGACCGTCATGCCGCGGAATACATCCAGCGGTAAAAAGCGTTGTGAGCTTTGTGTCATTTCCCTTGAATTATTGGTTGATAAAGATGGTAAGGAATGAAAATTTGCGTTTGAGCGTCTACAATATATACATCTAAAATTCAAAATCCAAATATCATCTTCAAAAGTAAATCGTAAATCAGGAGATGACAGATACTAACATGCGATAAATTTATTATTTTTAGTTGCCGCCAACCAAACCCCTTTCTCATGAGTAAAAGAATTATTACGCTGCTGTCATTATTCCTGTTGCTCCTGCAAATAGCCTGTACGCACAGAAAAAGCGACGTATGGTCTAAACAAAAGGCAAGAAGCTGGTATGCCCGTCAGGGTTGGCTGCGGGGATGTGATTTTATTCCCAGTACGGCTGTTAATCAACTGGAAATGTGGCAGGCAACTACTTTTGATACGGCAACCATTAATCGTGAACTGGGATATGCCGCTTCTATTGGATTAAATTCTATGCGGGTATATCTGCATCACCTGGCCTGGGAGATAGATCCGGCGGGATTTAAGCAGCGGGTCAATACCTACCTGGATATTGCGGACCAGCATCATATTTCTACCATCTTCGTATTTTTTGACGATTGCTGGAACAGTCAGTACCACGCCGGTGCTCAGCCGGCACCCAGAACAGGTGTGCATAATTCCGGCTGGATACAGGATCCCGGTTCGGCGATCTATACAAATGCAGCTTTAACGGACACCCTGGAGCGCTATGTAAAAGATATCCTCACTACTTTTGGTAAAGATCCCCGCATTATACTGTGGGACCTGTATAACGAACCTGGCAATGGCTATGGTAACACAAGTCTGCCTTTACTGGAAAAAGTCTTCCAATGGAGCCGGCAGGTGAATCCTACGCAGCCTTTGTCGGCAGGAGTATGGGAAGTACGGCTGGAAAAACTGAGCGATTTTCAGCTGGATCATTCAGATGTGATTACTTATCATAACTATATGACGCCGGAAAAACACCGGGAATGGATAGACCGGCTGCGTACCCGCGGGCGGCCGCTTATCTGCACAGAATATATGGCCCGCACACGTGGCAGCCGTTTCGATAATATTATGCCGATGCTTAAAATGGAAAACATTGGTGCTTATAACTGGGGACTGGTAGCGGGTAAAACAAATACTATTTATGCCTGGGATACGCCCATCGCTGATGGGAAAGAGCCTGCACTCTGGTTTCATGACATTTTCAGAGCAGATGGTACACCTTATCGGGAGGAGGAGGTAACGTTGATTAAGCAGCTGACAGGAAAATAATAATTACGAATTGCAAATTACGTATAGGCGCGATCTTCGCTTATAAACGTAATTCGCAATTCGCAATTCGTAATTATTTGGAAAATCCTCTTCCCAATACTTCATGCACTTCATGTATTACTACAAAGGCTTCGGGGTCTGTTTCCTGTACCAATGATTTTAGGCGCATCAGTTCCTGTTTACCGATAACCACATACAACACTTCTTTGGGTGAGCCAGTATAGGCGCCATGCCCGTGCAGTACGGTGGCTCCGCGTTTCATATCGCCGGTAATTTTTTCTGCAATAGCGCTGGTTTGGGTAGAGATAATGGTGATAGCACGTTTGGTATTCAGGCCATCTACAATATAATCCACTGTCCGGGCGCCGATGTAAACGGCAATGAATGTATACATCGTTTTTTCTATCCCGATGATAAAAGATGATGCAGCTATTACCACAATATCAAATATCAACATAGCATTTCCCAGTGTCCATCCAAAATACTTATTGAATAAACGGGCTACAATAGCCGATCCGCCGGTAGTACCGCCGGAAAGGAATACCAGCCCAATGCCAATGCCTACCAGCAGTCCTGCGAAAATGGCTGCCAGCAAAGGATTGCTGGTAATAGGTGTTAACTTGTTTTCTGTCAGATAAAGAAAAAGCGAACAAAAGAAGATGCCCAATATTGTATATATCATGCTCCGTTTGTCCAGTAATTTGTAGCCGGTCACTATCAAAATGGCATTGATAATTAAATTGGTAATACCCGGCGACCAGCCCCAGTAGTAATAAGTAACAATGGTAATACCGATCACACCACCTTCCGATAATTTATTGGGAATGGCCAGGTAGTTAATACCTGCAGCAAAGATCAGCGCACCTACCACGATGAGTAGTATATTTTTAAGATGCTCTTTCATGCCGCAAAATTAGGTGATTTTCCCGCAAAAGGCACTAAGTACCATCTTGTAAAACAGGTTGTAACACACATTTAATAGTGACCGCAGATTATTTTTTAAAAATTATTGCCCCGCTATTTGGAATTAATAAAACTCGATGTATATTTGTCTACCAATTCAGTAGACTAATAAAATTTACCACCACCAGGGAGCATCAGGCAAAAGCTTCCGGCATCCTTTGATCCACCAGCAAGGTGCTGCTGCCATCATTATTGAAAAATTGTGTAAATAAAAAATACACTATGAAAAGGCACACTCCGATTTGTGGAATGCGTTCCCATACGCAATATTCAGTGGTAACCACTACCTGTTCCCGTTACATTCAAACGGCGCACTACTGTTGTAGCTGCTGCTGTTAAATGCAAAGTCTTGCGTTCTGTAAGCTGTAAATAGAATGCCTGGTCAGGCCTGCGGGGACGGTATGCTGCAAATTTATTGGTGGTAAATTTCTCAGCAACATACCTACCCGCACCTTCCCGGCATCTCAACCAGCATCTTTCTATATTGCTTTCCTGCCAAAAAAATCTAATCATGAAAACATCCATCTGCTATATAGCGGTGGCCCTGCTGCTGACCGCATCAGTAACACAGGCACAAACAGTTATTGCTTCAAAAGATACTATAACGGTTACGGGTACACGTTTTACATTCCCGCTCGTACAACAATGGATAACTGCTTTCCAAAAAGAAAATCCCAGCGTTACATTCCGCCTGATATCGCCGCGGGAGGCCGCCGCAGCCAATGCTGACATCCATATTACCGCACAACATATTGCAGCAACAGACAAACAGGCGAGCATCGCCTACATTGAAGTAGCCCGCTATGCCCTCCTCCCGGTAGCCAATACTAAAAGTAGTTATGCCGGTCAGCCATTAAAAGTAAAAACATTACGCACACTGTTTTTTGAAGATGATGGGTTTAAGAAAACAGGAGGCGCTGCTGCAGCACCAACGGTAACTGTCTATAACAGATTGGAGAAATCCTGCGCCCCGGTTACCTTCGCGGCATTCTATGGCTCCTCTTTTGAAGAGATAAAAGGAAAGAGTGTAGTGGGAGATGACCAACATTTGCTCCAGGCCGTGCAGGAAGATCCCAATGCGATCTCTTTTAATAATCCCGGTTTTATTTATGATCTCCATAACCGTAAACCGGTAAATAATATTGCTGTTATTCCGCTCGACTTAAATGACAATGGTAAACTGGATGCAGAGGAAGATTTTTACGGCAACCTGGATGTACTTATTAAACGCCTGGAAACCGCACCGCCGGCAGCTATCCCGGTAGAAGGCGTCACCTTTTCCTATAACCGCCAACTGGAAAAAAATAAGCCCGCTGTAAAAGCCTGGATACAATATATCCTGGAACAAGGACAACAACAACTTCATGCTTTCGGCTTTCTGAAGCAAGACCAGCAAAGTCTCTCACAAAGAACACAAAGAAGCAAAGGCACAAAGGAATAATACTAAACGAAATCTCTGCGCCTTTGCGGTCCTCCGCGTTTTTGCGTGAAAAATACGTCATCAACCATGAACCTATCGATTACACATATACGAAAAGTTATTGTGCTGCTATGCCTTTTACCCTTGCTCCTGGTATGCCATAGCCTGCATGCACAGGTGCTACTGAAAGGGCGGATCATTGATCTGCAAACACATCAGCCACTTATTGGCGCTACGCTCCGCATAAAAAACGGGAGTGGCGGCACTATCACCGATGAAAACGGAAACTATCAACTTCAGTTCAAAGGGGCGTTGCCTCAAACAATTCTGGTGGGTTTTGTTGGCTATCAGCCCCGGGAACTGGAGATCTATGAACCGCCTGAAAATGCTGAAATCACACTGCGGTCCCGGCAACTACTCAGCGAAGTAGTGGTAACGGCAGTAGGTATTAAAAGTAATACCCGCTCTTTAGGTTACAGTGTAACGGAAGTAAAAGGGCACGATCTGACGGATACCCGCGAACCTAATGTGGTGGCGGCACTCAGCGGCAAAGCCCCTGGCGTGCAGATCAGCAACAGTGGAGGCTCTCCCGGTGGTTCTGCGAGTATCCGTATCCGTGGTAACAGTTCTTTATTAGGCAACAATGCGCCGCTGTTTATTTTGGACGGCGTACCCATTGATAATTCTACGCAGGATATCCTTGGTAATATCACCAACGCATCGTCGTTGGCTACGCCATCTAATCGTGCAATAGATATCAACAATGAAGATGTAGCCAGTTTAACAGTACTGAAAGGCCCCGCTGCGGCAGCATTATACGGTATCCGCGCTTCCAATGGCGCAGTGATCATCAACACCAAAAGAGGAAGTCAGTTAACAGAAAGAAAATGGAACGTAAGCTATACCGGCAGTGTTACCATGGATGAAGTTAACAGAAGAACACAACCCCGCCAATCTGCTTTTACCAATGGTTTAAATGGATTGTATGTATTACCCGGACAACCAGGTTCGGATGAAAACTGGGGCGCCAGACTGGATACACTGACCTACAGCAACATTCCAGGCAAATTTGATAAGAACGGAACCATCGTTGGAAAAAGCAATCCCGCTTCCAATGGTATTCCGTTGAACCGATACGATAACGTCGATAACTTCTTTGTGAAAGGCTGGACGCGCGATAACAATATCAGCGCTTACGGCAACACCGGCAATGCCGGATATTATTTATCCTACGGAGATCTCTATCAGACAGGCATCATACCCACCACCGATTTCTATCGGCATACCGTGCGGTTGAATGCGGATTACAATGTGTCTGACCGGTTGAAGATTAACGGCGGCATCAATTACATTCAGTCAGGAGCCAATAACCGCGCACTTATGGGAGGCTTCAACACCAATGTAATGCGTGCACTGATCAACTCACCGGCTAACTTCGACATCACAAACGGCTATAGTGATCCATGGCGGCATGAAGATGCATATAAGTTACCGCCCACTACTGCCAAACCCTGGGGAGATTCCCGCTCTTATGCCAACGGCAGGGGGTGGGACAATCCCTACTGGTCGCTCAACATGAACCCGCAAAAGGACCAGACCAACCGTTTCATTGGCTTCGCGGAAGTAAACTATGAGATACTCGACTGGCTCAAGGCTACATTCCGTAGTGGCATCGACAATTATACCGATGTGCGTAAAGGTGGCTTCAGCAGAGGTACTTCGGGTATAGGTACCGGTATCATTAATGATGTGAATTATGGAAGAAGAGATATTAATACCGACTTCATCTTATCCGGTCAGCGACAGCTGGGAAAAAATATAGGCCTTACCGTTATACTGGGTCATAACTTTTATAATTCCTGGCGTAACCAGGTAAACACCCGGGGCGATGGGTTAACAGTACCCGGAAATTTCAATATTGCCAACGCCGCTACTACACTCACTTTCAACCAAACTATCCGCAAAAAATTAGTAGCAGGATATGGTGATATTAAACTGGATTACAAACAATGGTTGTTCCTGGAACTCACCGGCAGAAACGAATGGACTTCTACATTACCACCAGGAAGCAATGCTTTCTTTTATCATTCCGTGGGTAGCAGTTTTGTTTTTACAGAAGGAATTCCTATCAACTGGGGTATACTCAATTTCGGTAAGGTGCGCGCCACTTTTGCAGAAGTAGGTAACGATGCCGATCCATATTCGCTGCAAACATATTTTAATCCTACCCGCGAATCAGGCTGGATTCAGAGCAGTATCAACTTTCCGTTTAATAACCAACCCGGTCTGAGCTTCGGTAATCAGCTGGGCGATTTGTCCGGTGTATTGGGTAATCCGGCGCTGAAGCCGGAAAGGATCCAAACCTGGGAAGCAGGTACAGAGCTGCATTTCTTCAAAAATAAAACCATACTGGACGTTGTATACTATAACAACACGAGCAGAGATCAGATCATACCGGTATCACTGCCTTCTTCTACCGGTGCATTGTACGACCTGCGCAATGCCGGTGTAATTGTGAATCGCGGTATAGAAGCCAGTTTGCAACAAAATATAGTGCGTCGTAAAAATATTGAGTGGAATGCTTCGCTCATCTTCTCTAAAAATATCAGTAAAGTGAAATCTTTGGGAGAAGGCTTAACCAGTGTGAGTTTAGGCGGTGTATGGATGGAAGCCCGTGGCATGGTTGGTGAGCCGTATGGTGTATTCTACGGACAGGATGTGAAAAGAAATGAACATGGACAGATGATCATCGATGATAATCCAACAGTAGGAGGCAAGCCTAATTCGAACTATGGTTATCCTATTGTCAATACTTCGTTTACCCGTATAGGTGATCCCAACCCTAAATTTAATTTGGGCTGGCGTAATGAGTTGAAGTTTGGTCGTGTACTGCTTTCCTTCCTGTTAGATACCCGTTACGGATTCGATATCTTCAATGCGCCGCGTTTACAAATGGTGTTTAACGGTGTAGATGAGTCTACTGTTAATCGTGGCAGTATTACTGTGTTTGAAGGTGTTACCGCCAGCAAAGGCATACCCAATACTATTCCCACAGTGCTGAGCCAGGACTGGTATCGCCGCACATTTGATATACAGGGATTATATGTAGAAAAAAACCTTTACTGGATTAAGCTGAAAGATATTAATCTCACTTATCAATTGCCGGAACGCTGGCTGAAACCGGCGCGTCTGCAAAAGGCCAGTCTCACACTCACCGGCCGCAACTTCCTGCTGGCAACCAATTACACGGGTAGTGATCCGGATCTGGGTATGCGTAACGGCCTGTCTAATTTCAACGGTATTGACTTCTGGACAACTCCCAACACACGTAGCTATGGTGCTGCTTTAAACGTTGTTTTCTGATTATAACGGCAATGACTATATGAAAATTAATCGATATAACATATTACTGATAACTTTTTTACTGCTAAATGGCTGCCGGCTGGCGGAAACCAATGTCAGCCCGAATGCTTCGTCAGACGCGCCTGTCAGTGCTTTACTGAGTGGGTCGGAAGCAACGCTGTCGTTTAGTTTGGGCGTAGACGCAGGCCTCATCACCAGTACTTACGTTCAGCAAACCAGTGGCGCCAATGGAGACGCCACCTCCAACGGTAACTACACGGCTGGTCCGGTTAGGTTCAATGCCGTATGGACTAACTTTTATGCTAATGCACTCGAAAACCTTTATCTGTTGCAGATAAAAGCCGGGCAGCAAAACCTGCCCTATTATAAGGGCATATCGAGGATACTGCTCACTTTTGGATTTGGCACCTTAACAGATCTGTTTGGTGATATACCTTATACACAGGCATTGAAACAAAGAGGATATACTTCACTGGCATATGATAAGCAGGAAGATATTTACAAATCATTGCAGCTGCAGCTGGACACCGCTATCAGTGAGCTTTCACAGGTAGCCGCTGATAACCAGGGCGCATTGCCTGCTGCTGATGACTTTATCTTTAATGGCGATGTCCGTAAATGGATCGCCACCGCATGGACGCTGAAGGCCCGTTATGCTATCCACCTGAGTCGCCTGGATGGTGCAAAGGCCGCAGCCAATGTGTTGGCTGATCTGTATAATAACGGTACCTGGCGCGGTATTGCCAATGGACGGCAGGATGCACAGTTAAATTTTGGATCAGCTGCTACTAATGCTAATCCTTATTATCAGCAAAACTTAACCCGTCCGGGATGGATAGGACTGGGGGCGCCATTTGTAAATCTGTTGAATGGTAACCAGGTAGTTGATCCTCCTGCGCAAGTAGCTGGCGCTTTTGTAGATCCGCGCCGGGCTTACTTTGCCACCCCGTCGCCAGCAGGTACTAACTCATACAGCGGCAGCGTTGGCGGAGTGCCGGGTGCGTTTTCACTGATCGGTAGCTACTATGGCTCCGCTACCTCGCCGGTAGTACTCATCAGTTTCAGCGAAGCCAAGTTCCTGGAAGCTGAAGCCCGTATCATTATTAATCCTGCTGATCCGCTGGCACAAACAGCCTTGCAGGACGCGATCAAAGCATCTTTCGACAAAGTCATTACCAATACCGATGATCCGTTTGCCACACCGGCTAAACAAGCTGCTTATATCACTGCAAAGGGCAGTCTTACCGGCGCTTTTGCCACTGATTTAAAAACAGTGATCACCCAAAAATATATTGCACTCTTTTTACAACCAGAATCGTGGACAGATTATCGTAGAACAGGTTACCCGGATATTCCGCTGGCGCAGAATGCTACACATGGGTTTAATCCCAATGGTAACATTCCGCGGCGGGTACCATATCCGCAATCAGAGCAGTCGTTGAATAAGAACACGCCTGCCGGCTCCAATTATCAAACACCCCGCCCCTGGTGGGATCAATAAAACAATGCATCATGACTTCATTCATCACATTTAAAACACCGCTGCTGTTGCTTACCATAGTTGTTGGTTTTATAACGGCTTCGGCTACACGTAATTTATCTGATAAAAAACCAGCCCCCAAACGGCGACCTAATGTTATCGTAATACTGGCGGATGATCTTGGCTATAGCGACTTACATGCCTTTGGCAATGAGGTGATTAAAACACCTAATATTGATGCACTGGGAAATGATGGTACCCGTTTTACCTATGCGTTCAGCACCGCTGCTATTTGTTCGCCATCCCGTGCAGGCATCATGACCGGCCGCTATCAACAACGCTTTGGCTTTGAATACCTGGTGCCGCAGGATGCCGGTGTAAAGTTATCACCGGAACAACAGCAATCATTAGCAGCCCGGCTGAAGAGTCGTAATTCTACTATTGAAAAGCTGGATATTACCGACGAAGAGTTTGATAAATTACCTAAAGGGTTACCTGCTACAGAAATATCACTCGCACAATTATTTCATAACAACGGTTATAAAACAGCCATCATCGGCAAATGGCACCTGGGTGAAAAAGAAGGGTTTTATCCACAGCAACGGGGATTTGATTATCACTTCGGCTTTTATAGCGGCTTAACCATGTATGCACCAGAGAAAACACCCGGTGTGGTAGACTGGCACCTGCCATGGGCTATGAGCGAGCTGGCGGCCTGGCATCGCAATGGTTCTAACCGTATTGTAAGAAATAATATAGAAGTGAAAGAGAAACAATACCTCACAGATAAACTGGCGGATGAAGCTATTCAGTACATTACGGAAAACAAAGATCAGCCGTTTTTATTATACCTGCCTTTTAATGCACCACATGATCCTTTCCAGGCAAAGCAGGAAGATTTTGATCTGTACCCTAACGTGAAAGACACTACGAAAAGAGTGTATTACGGTATGATCACAGCACTGGACAGGGCAGTGGGGCGTATCCGTCAACAGCTGAAGCAGCTGAACCTGGACGAAGAAACAATCATTTTCTTTACCAGCGATAACGGTGGTGCTACTTACACCCGTGCTACAGATAATAAACCATTGAAAGGAGGAAAGCTCTCTGATTTTGATGGCGGAATTCGTATACCCTTTTACGTGGTTTATCCCGGTAAAGTACCTGCAGGCAAGCAGTATCAGCAGGCGGTGAGCAACCTGGATATCTATAGTACGGCGGTGGCAGTAGCAGGCATTCCATTGCCTAAAGACCGGGTATATGATGGCGTGAACCTCTTACCTTTTCTGCAATCCAAACAAACAAAAACGCCACATGAGGTGCTGTACTGGCGGAGCGGCTATTCAAAAGCTATTCTTAAAGGCGACTTTAAACTGTATGTGAATGAACGCAATCATAAAGAATTCCTGTACAATGTAAAAGATGACCTGTCTGAGAAGAAAGATATCGCAGCCTTGAATCCGCAAAAGTTACAAGAGTTAAAAGCGGATCTCGCCAAATGGGAAGGGCAGGTGAAAAAACCTGTATGGCCCAGCAGGTACAGTTATTCATTGGAAATAGATGGAGAATATTATCCATTTCCTATCTGATCAATTTAAAACCAATGCATATGACCTGGCAGGATATATGGCTCATCATCAGGAAGTTTTTTGTTAGCGTGGCGCTATACCTGCTGCCACTGCTGTTTGTGTGGGTGATATTGCAGTTATTGAAAGTATGGTATCATTAATCTGTAACTATAAAAGCGTATTTATGGAAACAATCAAACTTATTTTTACGCACCTGAACGGATGGGGACTTACCGTCATCCTTTTGGTAACGGGCATGCTGGAGTTTTCGTTTGGACTTTACCGCAACTGGAAAGCCACTGAAAAAGCAGTAGACCTGGCGTCTATTTTACTGGGGCGTTTAGTCATGCCCGTTATAGTGTCCTGGTTTGCGCTTACTTTATTGCCTAACGTGATACCGCAGTTCCGGAATGTATTCAGTTGGGTGCCATTTGGCTGGGGCGTGTTGCTGCTGGCCATATCAGACGATCTTACGCAATACTGGTATCATCGGTTGCATCATGAAGTGCCGTGGTTATGGAAGTTCCATCGCACGCACCATTCGGCACCATACATGGGTATGGCGATGGCCAGCCGGCAGAATTTCATTTACACGGTGTTGTTTCCACAGATCTATGCTACCATCACATTAACCTATCTGGGCCTTGGTTTCCCGGCATTGGTGGTGAGAGGTATCAAAGGGTTGATCACTACAATGGCGCATTCCAGTATCCGCTGGGACAAGCCCCTGTATGATTACAAGTGGTTGCATCCGGTAGCCTGGATACTGGAACGTACTATCTCGCTGCCTGCTACACATCATGCCCATCATGCAGCGCACGATCGTGATGGGGTGGGCCACTACCAGGGCAATTATGGTAACATGTTTTTCCTCTGGGATGTAATTTTTGGTACCGCAAAAATTACCCGTCAATATCCGGAACAATATGGACTGGAACATTATCAGGAAGAAGAATGGTATGCACAAATGTTCTATCCGGTTTTTAAATCAAAGAAAGAAGGCAGTGAATTAGCTGCTGCCCCTAAACAACAATCATTAACAGAAGATATTAATCCGGAAGTAGTTACGATATAACGTGAACGACTATACATTTTTCGGAAAGCCTAATTATAAGGAAGGAGCCACTTGTTTTCAGGTAAGGTCCCCAGTGCCAGCAAGTCCCGACACGTGTCGGGACTTCTATTTTTACAGCCATGTTATCTTCTTGCGATGTCAATGTCGCCCCATAATGTATCTCCGCGTTCAGCTCTCCCAAAAAAAATATTTTTCAAAACATTATGGAAAACATTTTCCCCGAACATCTAATTAGAAACAAATTATTATGGACTCTACTAAAATCCCGGGAAATGAATTTCTCGACATCCTCTTCGATGGAAGGAATAAAGATTATGGGGCCTATGAATTACGCAGTCGTTACGACAAGCGTGTTCGCAATGCAGTAATAGGCACCGCTTCCATCGTATTAGTAATGATTGGTGGCTATGTGTTAAATAATAAATTAATGGCCGCTGAAAATAATCATCATCCATTGTTTGTAGACAAAACTATGAAATTGGATGAAGTAAAAATACCAGAGCCGGATCCGGTAATTCCGCCACCACCGCCTGTACATACAGCACCACCACCTGCTGCTGCCACTATTGATTTTACTACACCGGTTATTACAAATAAAGAAGTGCCGCCTGATCAAATGCCGCCAAGGCATGAAGAGATGAACAACAAAGTAATTGGTTTTGAAAATAAAGACGGAGAGCTGAGTGGAAATGGCAACGAGCTTGTTGATGTAGCTGGCCCGGGAAACAATGTGGTTGCACCTCCAACTACAGCAGCCAAAGAAACAATTTTTACTGTTGTAGAAATACCTCCTTCCTTCCCCGGTGGAGAGGACGCACTGATGAAGTATTTAGGTAAGAGTATTCGTTATCCTGCTGTGGCACAAGAAAATGGAATTGAAGGAACTATATACATTCAGTTCGTAGTGGACCGCGATGGAAATATTAAAGATGTAAAAACTGTAGGAGCAGCCAAAGGTGGCGGTTTGGAAGAAGAAGCCGCACGTGTAGTGCGTAATATGCCAAAATGGAAACCAGGCAGACAAAATAACCAAAGCGTTGCTGTGTTTTTTAGTCTGCCCATCCGATTTAAGTTAACCCAATAATAACATACCTATTAATCCGGCTTACATCCATTTAACCTGCGCTTTCTAATCCTGATACCAGTCCCGGTTTGCTCACAGCGGCCGGGATTGCTTTTAAAAGGCCCCTTCTTATTAGATAATATTCAAACATTTTATCTATCTGTAAAACAAAAATCAAAAAACTAAGAAATTAGCATAATAATTATTAATTTAACGGCCGCTTAGTTCTCTTCTTCAGCACTATAAACGGATAAATTAGTATGGAAGCGCCGGTAAATAATTCGCTGCAACAGTTTAAAAACCTTGTTGGTACAAAGTTTCAGCTTTACAATAGCCTTTTCACCTCACTGCCTTTCCACCGGGTGGAAAAGACAGGCATTTTTTTGTCCCTATTCCTCCTTCATTGTGAAGAAGGCTACGCCAAAGGCGGCAGCCCACAGGAAATCATGGACTCCTTCTTTGAACAGTATACCACTTATAAAGAGGAAAAGCAGCGCACAGATCTGCTGTTCCGCTTTGTACAATATGCAGAAAGACAGGTAGTTTTATTTGATGCCCTGGAAGATGCCGCATTCCGCAATGTCCGCGACCTGCAGGGAGCCGGTACCCTGCGTCACCTGCAATCTGAAGTATTACAGGAGCAGGCACAGGATAAGCTAAAGAAGAAACTGGAGGATTTTTCCGTAAGACTGGTACTCACAGCGCATCCTACGCAGTTTTATCCCGGCGAGGTGTTGGGCATCATCAATGATTTGTCCAAAGCCCTGATCGATGATAACACGGCGCAGGTGAATATGTACCTGCAGCAACTAGGCAAAACACCTTTTTTCAAAAAAGAAAAACCTACACCATACGATGAGGCTATCAGCCTGGTGTGGTTCCTTGAAAATATATTTTATCAGGCAGCGGGACGGATACTTTCATTTATCCGTGCACAATTTCCGGAAGCGATCAGCAGCGATAATTCCCTGATCCGTATGGGCTTCTGGCCCGGCGGCGACCGTGATGGCAATCCTTTTGTGAAAGAGCCCACCACCCTGGGAGTGGCAGCGGCATTGCGGGCATCGGTGATGAAATGTTATTTCCGCGAAGTCCGTAACCTGCGGCGCAGGCTCACTTTCAAAGGCGTGGAAAATGTAGTGGCAGCACTGGAATCCAAGCTATCGCGTAATCTCTTCATACCCGGCCATAAAGCCGATATCAGCCGCCGGGAGATCCTGGACACGTTGTCGGCTATACGAAAAACAATTGTTGAAGAACATAACAGCCTCTTTGTTCACCTGGTAGATAATCTCGCCAGCAAAGTGGAAATATTCGGACTGTTCTTTGCCTCGCTGGACATCCGCCAGGATAGTTCTGTACATGAGGCTGTGCTGGAAGAAGTAGCGGCAAAAACGAATGTACTGCCAAAGAACTACGCCTCGCTGGATGATACGGCAAAAATTGAAGCACTGCTCCGCATTGATCAGGCAATAGATCCTTTGTTGCTGGAAAGCACCCTGCACCAGGATACACTACAAACTATTGCTGCCATACAGCAAATACAGGATGCCAATGGGGAAGAGGGTTGTAACCGTTACATCATCAGTCACAGTACCAGTGTACTCAACGTAATGGAAGTATACGGTATGTTCCTGTTGAGTGGCTGGAAAAAAGATACCATCACTGTAGATATTGTGCCGCTGTTTGAAACAATTGATGACTTACGTCATGCAGGACAGGTGATGAAGTTACTGTATGAAAATGCAGATTACCGCGAGCACCTGCGTCGCCGTCAGTGTAAACAAACCATTATGCTGGGCTTCTCAGACGGTACCAAAGATGGTGGTTATCTGATGGCCAACTGGAGCATCTATAAGGCAAAAGAGGAGCTGTCAACGATTTCTCAGGAATATGGTATCAGCGTAGTGTTCTTTGACGGCCGTGGTGGCCCTCCGGCACGTGGTGGTGGAAAAACGCATCAATTTTATGCGTCCATGGGTAAAAACATCGCCAATAAAGAAATTCAACAAACAATACAGGGACAAACCATCAGCTCCAACTTTGGTACTGTGGATGCCGCGCAGTTCAATATGGAACAGCTGGTACACGCAGGTATCAGCAATGAATTATTTTCTTCCCGGGAGGTAACGCTTTCCAAAGAAGAGGAAGGCTTGCTGCAATCCCTTGCTGATGCAGGTTATATGTCCTATAATAAATTAAAGAATCATCCTTATTTCCTGGCTTACCTGGATCATGCCAGCCCGCTGCGTTATTATGCGGAAGCCAATATCGGCAGTCGCCCCAGCAAGCGTAATGCCTCTGCCAAACTGAATCTCAACGACCTCAGGGCAGTACCTTATGTAGGTGCCTGGAGTCAGCTGAAACAAAATGTACCTGGTTATTATGGGGTGGGCAGCGCGTTGCAACAACTGGATCAGCAGGGTAAATGGGAGGAAGTGCAACATTTATACAAACATTCCCTGTTTTTTAGGACCCTGCTGGATAACTGTGAGATGGCCATGAAAAAAAGCTATTTCCCGCTCACCGCTTATCTGGCAAAACATCCGCAGTACGGAGAAGTGTGGCAGATGATCTACGATGAGTTTGAGCTCACCAAAAAATACCTGCTGCTGCTGAATGGAGAATCGGAGCTGATGGCTGGCAGTCCTATTGACCAGTTATCGATCCAGATGCGTGAAAGAATTGTGTTGCCTTTATTAACTACGCAGCAATACGCGCTTACCCGTATCCGTGAGCTGGACTCACATCCGGATAATGGCCATGGCAGAGAAACATACGAGAAACTAATTATGCGTTGCTCTTTTGGTATCATCAATGCAGGCAGAAATTCAGCTTAATATGGTATATGGAAGGCCTTGGGCCTTTGTCTTTTCTTTACCATGATTTTGATGATTAATCTTGATTTCCCTGATTTCATTTCTTTCTAATCACTATCCTATACTGATTTTATAAAAGCATATTATAAAACGATATAGATAACTTTTAAAAGAAAATAAAATCAGAAAAATCATTTAAATCAGTCTAATCATGGTAAAGAAAAGACAAAGGCCGAAGGCCTTCCTCTTTGCATTGCTCTGTAATTCGTAATTCTTTTCTACTTTTACACCTCCTTAAGTAATTACACAATATGGCAAACAGCTTATATGACTTTGGAATGATCGGCCTCGGAGTAATGGGTAGGAACCTGTTGCTCAACATGGCGGACCATGGTTTTTCCGTTATCGGCTTTGATAAAGACGCTACCAAGAACAGCGCATTGGAAACAGCCGCTACCCCGGGTACTACAGTGAAAGGTGTTGCAGAACTGGCCACTATGGTGCAGTTGCTGGAGCGCCCTCGCAAACTGATGATGCTGGTACCAGCTGGTCAGCCGGTGGATGACGTAATTGCTTCCCTCTTGCCGCTGCTGGAGCAGGGCGATGTGGTGATTGATGGTGGTAACTCCCACTATACAGATACTTTACGCCGTGTGCAGCAACTCCGTGAAAAAGGTATCCATTTTATGGGTATGGGTGTTTCCGGTGGAGAGCAGGGCGCCAGAACTGGCCCCAGCATTATGCCGGGAGGTGATCTGGATGCATATGCCAAAGTAAAACCTATGCTGGAAGCCATTGCGGCCAAAGTAAAGGATACACCTTGCGTAGCTTATCTGGGTAAAGAAGGAGCGGGTCATTATGTGAAAATGGTACATAACGGTATCGAATATGCCATTATGCAGCTGATCAGCGAAAGTTATGCGCTGCTGCAAAAAGGTGCCGGATTGAATAACGATCAGTTACATGAAGTATTCAAAAGCTGGAACCAGGGCGCTTTACAGTCTTTCCTCGTTGAAATTACCGCAGATATTTTCCTGCAGAATGATGATAAATCAGATAAACGCCTGGTAGATGTGATCTCCGATAAGGCCGGCTCTAAAGGCACAGGCAAATGGACTTCACAGGATGCTATGGAATTGCCGGTGGCAGTACCTGTAATTGATACAGCGGTGGCCATGCGTACAATCTCTGGTTACAAAGACCAGCGCGTACAGGCGGAAGCATTGTATCCTGCTACGGATAGTACCATTCACGCTACATCGGAAATGTGGATCAAACAGGTACATGATGCCCTGTATTTTACTACCATCCTGAGCTATGCACAGGGATTGGCCATGCTGCACGAAGCATCCCGCGACCTGCAAATGGAAATACCTTTACCGGAAGTGGTAAAAGTATGGAGAGGCGGTTGTATCATCCGTTCTACCCTCCTGGAAGTATTTACACAGGCATATCAGCAAAACACTGATCTGGCAAACATCCTGCTGGATAAAGGAGTGGCTTACCTGGTACAGTCAGTGGAAAGTAATACCCGCAGTGTAATAGCACAAGCTGTTGCAGCAGGTATTCCGGTAGCAGGACTGATGTCAGCCTTGTCGTATTTTGATGCTTTCCGTACTGGTCGCATGCCTACCAACCTGATCCAGGCACAACGTGATTATTTTGGTGCACATACTTATCAGCGTGTAGATATTCCTGGCACTTTTCACACAGAGTGGCAGCAACATTAACGTAAGTTCATTTTAATTAAATATATGCAGATCCATAAACGCCCTCCTGCTTCCATCCTTTTTATTTTCGGCGGCAGCGGCGATTTAAACTACCGGAAACTAACGCCTGCGTTATACAATCTTTTTTTAGATGAGTGGATGCCTGAGCAATTTGCAATTGCAGGCTTAGGTCGTAGCCCGTACAGCAACGAAGATTATCATAAACATTTGCTGGAAGGTATCACTAAATTTTCCCGTCGTAAGGGCGAGCAGAATGGGCACTGGAAGGATTTCAGTCAACATGTATCCTACCTGCAGATGGATGCGGAAGATGCCGCTTCCTATAGCAGTATCACTGACCTGGTAAAACAAAAAGAAGAAGAGTGGGGCGTACATCCTAACGTCATCTTTTACCTGGCAGTAGCGCCGCAACTGGTACCAAATATTGCTACCAGGCTGGGTGGACTGAATCTTTGCAGTGATAAACACAGCACCCGCATCGTAATAGAAAAACCATTTGGTCATGACCTGCAAAGTGCACATGAGCTGAATGAGCTGCTGGCACAGAAGTTTACGGAAGAACAGATTTATCGTATAGATCACTACCTCGGTAAAGAAACCGTACAGAACATCCTGGCATTTCGTTTTGCGAACGCCTTGTTTGAACCGGTATGGAACCGCAACTTCATCGATAATATCCAGATCACTGCTGCTGAAAGCGTGGGACTGGAAGGTCGTGGCGGTTACTATGAAAGAGCAGGTGCATTACGTGATATGGTGCAGAACCATATCCTGCAAATCATGTGTATGGTGGCTATGGAAGCGCCGGTATCTTTTGATGCCAACGAAATCCGTAACAAAAAAGTGGATGTGTTAAACGCTATCCGCCGCATCTCTCCGGAGAATGTACATGAATCTGCCGTACGCGGACAATATTCTTCCGGCTGGATGAAAGGAAACCAGGTACCTGGTTATCGTGAAGAGAAAGGCGTAGACCCGAAATCCAATATCGAGACCTATGCTGCTGTGAAGTTCTTTATTGATAACTGGCGCTGGCAGGGTGTTCCGATCTATGTGCGCACCGGTAAATACCTGCACCAGAAGGCTACCAATATTATCCTGACCTTTAAAGAGGCACCACCATATGCGTTTCCAGCGGAAGCTGCACAGTCATGGCGCCCCAACAGGCTTACTATCAGTATACAACCGGAAATGGATATCCGTATCCGCTTCCAGGCTAAACGCCCTGGTCAGACAATGACACTGGACCCGGTAGATATGACCTTTAATTATGACGCCGCCAATGGCGAACATGCACCGGAAGCATACGAAACGTTGCTGCTGGATGTTATGGAAGGTGATGCTACCCTGTTTATGCGTGGCGACCAGGTAGATGCTGCATGGAAAGTGATTATGCCAATCCTGGAAACATGGGAAAACCGTACACCACAGGACTTCCCGAACTATGCACCGGATTCATGGGGCCCCGATGATGCAGATGCACTCATCGCCCGTGATGGTCACAGCTGGATTAATTTACCATCTAAATAAGAATTACGAATTACGAATGGCGAATTACGGTTTATAGCAGATAATCTTCGCATAAAACCGTAATTCGCCATTCGTAATTCGTAATTCCATTCTCTTACTATGGAACTACACATCGCGAAAGATCCTCAACAGCTGAGTGAAAATGTGGCTGCCTGGATCAGTAATTACATATTAGAAGTATTACAACAGCAGGAACGTTTTACTTTCGTACTATCGGGTGGTAATACGCCGAAACAATTGTATACCCTGTTGGCTAAAGCGCCATATAACATGGTGATCCCATGGGAAAAAATACATTTTTTCTGGGGAGATGAAAGAGCGGTACCGTTTGATGATGAGCGTAACAACGCCCGGATGGCTTTTGACGAGCTGCTGGATAAGGTAGGTGTGAATCCTGAAAATATTCACGTAATGCGTACCGACATTGCACCGGAAGCTTCCGCCGCAGAATACGAAAAGGTGTTGAAGTCCTATTTTGAAAAAGATGAAACCACCTTTGACCTGGTACTGTTAGGTATGGGAGATGATGGACATACATTGTCATTATTCCCCGGCACCGAAGTAGTACACGAAAAGAAAGCCTGGGTAAAAGCTTTCTACCTGCCGGTGCAGGATATGTACCGCATTACTTTAACAGCACCCGTTGTTAATAATGCAGCCTGCGTGCTTTTTCTCACCACTGGTGCCAATAAAGCGATCACACTGAAAAATGTAATTGAAGGTACTTTTGATGCAGAAAAATTCCCATCCCAACTCATCAGACCTGAAGATGGTGAACTACATTGGTTTGTAGACGAAGCCGCTGCTTCTGCCATGGAATTATAGGTAAATAATTACGAATTACGAATTGCGAATTACGGAGTTGTGGGTAGATATAAGCGAAAATATTCAACTATATCTACCCACAACTCCGTAATTCGCAATTCGTAATTCGTAATTATTTCTGTAGCTTGTGTATTGTACCAACAACGATGAGATTATGTTTGATAAGCCCGTATTCGACGCACACCTGCACATAATTGATCACCAGTTTCCTTTGCAGCCAAATGAAGGATATTTGCCTTCGGATTTTACAGTGTCTGATTATCAGCAACATGCCGCCAGGCTGAATATCGACGGCGGTGCTATTGTGTCTGGTTCTTTTCAGGGATTTGATCAGCAGTATCTGCTGGCAGCATTAAAACAACTGGGGCCAAATTATGTAGGTGTTACACAGATACCGGCCAGTGCTACTGATGAAGAAATAATAGCTTTACATAACGCTGGTGTACGCGCCGTACGATTTAATGTGCAGCGCGGAGGTTCTGAAAGTGTAAAGTTCCTGGAACGGTTGGGATTGCGTGTACACGAACTCGTTAAATGGCATGTGGAGTTGTATGTAGATTCCCGTCAGTTGCCCGGTTTATCTACTACACTGCATAAACTGCCGGCTGTAGTAATTGATCACCTGGGACTTTCCAAAGCTGGATTTAAATATTTATTACCACTGGTAGAGAAAGGAGCGAGAGTAAAAGCGACTGGTTTCAGCAGATGTGATTTTGATGTGTTAACTGCTATGCGGCAGATTACCGCTATCAATCCCGGTGCGTTATTGTTCGGTACTGATCTGCCCTCTACCCGTGCTCCACGGCCGTTTGCAGTAACAGACCTGCAATTGATCCTAAATAATTTTCCGGATGATATCGCCGCAAAAATATGCAGGGAAAATGCACTTGCTTTGTATCAACCTTTGTCTATCTCCCGATTAGACTGATTATGCTGATTACCCCGATTTTATTATAAGGATTAATAAAAAGATTAGCGAAGATTTCAGCAGATATTGTCTGAACCAGGATTTTTAGGATTGAATGGATTACACTGATGGATGCCGAAGATTTAAGCGGAGATTTTTGTGTAAATATCTTCCGAATAAAACAATATAACATCCATCAGGGTAATCCATTCAATCCTAAAAATCCTGGTTCAGACAATATCTGCTGAAATCTTCGCTAATCTTTTTAAAATCTTTCAAAATAAAAAAAATAAAATCAGGGTAATCAGCATCATCAGTCTAATCGGGAGAAAGACATCATCCCCAATTATCAATCCCTACAGTCTCCATTTCTCTCCGCAGATGCTCCGGCATTTGCCCGTTCAATAAAGCTCCCGGAGGCGTGCTTGGATATATCTCTTCAAAAGTTTTTACCTGGTTCATAAATACACGACGGGAAATATGCCGGCGCGTGATTTGGTGCGGATCTGTTAAACCCGCTGCACCAGTGAGTTCTATGGCGCTTTCAATTGTATCGCGATGATAGTTGAATACACGATGTTTTTTATCGTCTACAACAAGCCCGCCGGCGAGCCATTTATCCTGTGTGGCCACACCTGTCGGACATTTGTTGGTATTACAGATAAGTGCCTGGATACAGCCTAATGCCATCATCATAGCACGTGCACTGTTGCAGGTATCGGCGCCGAGCGCCATGGCCCGTAGTATATGATAGCCTGTAAGTATTTTGCCGGAAGCAATAAGCTTCATATGATGGCGGATATTAAATCCGGTAAGGGTGTCGTGTACAAAGGACAATGCATCCATCAGTGGCATCCCTACTGAGTTGGAGAATTCCGGTGGCGCTGCCCCGGTGCCACCTTCACCACCATCAATGGTAATGAAATCAGGGTAGATGTCGGTATCTATCATGGCTTTACAGAGTGCATAAAATTCGCGCTGCTGACCTATACAAAGCTTAAAGCCAACAGGCTTGCCCTTACTCAGGTCCCGCAGGCGTTTAATGAACAGCATCATCTCCCGCGGACTGCTAAATGCTTTATGATAGGGCGGTGAAAATACGGTGGTATATGGTTTCACATGACGGATCTCTGCTATCTCCGGCGTATTTTTAGCAGCCGGTAATATACCACCATGGCCGGGTTTGGCGCCCTGTGAAATTTTTAGCTCTATCATTTTAATCTGGGGCAGTGCACTTTTTTCTGCAAACAGGCTATCGGAAAAATTGCCATCTTCCTCACGGCAGCCAAAGTAACCGGTACCTATCTGCCATATAATATCACCACCTTGTTTCAAATGAAAATCACTGATACCACCTTCGCCGGTGTTGTGTGCAAAATTCCCGATTTTGGCGCCACCATTTAATGCCTCTACTGCATTGGGACTAAGCGAGCCATAGCTCATAGCGCTTACATTAAGAATACTGCCGGAATAGGGTTGTTTACAATCCTTTCCACCAAACATTACCCGCGGATCTTTTTCCATATTGTCAAAATCCTGTGGCTGTATGGAATGTGCCATCCATTCATACCCTTCTGCATACACGTTGAACTGTGTGCCAAAAGGTTGTGAATCCAGCTCCCGTTTGGCGCGCTGGTAAATAGTAGAACGATCTACACGGTTAATGGGACTACCGTCAATATCACTTTCAACAAAGTATTGATAAATTTTAGGGCGCAATGCTTCCATCCAATAACGCATCCTGCCTACTACCGGGTAATTACGGATGATGGCATGTTTTGTTTGCATCATATCCAGTGACCCCATAATAATAACAGGTAATACAGGAATTAACAACCAAAACACCCAGGGGAAAAATAAACCTAAGCCAATAATGAGGAGTAAACTTACACATGAGAATCCGATAAACGCTTTTACCATAAGACAGCAGTTATTTAATTAAAGTTAAAGAATTATCGGTAGGGAAATGTCTTTCTCCCGATTAGACTGATTATGCTGATTACCCAGATTTATTTTTTTGATTTAAAAAGATTAGCGAAGATTTCAGCGGATTGTCTGAACCAGGATTTTTAGGATTGAATGGATTACCCTGATGGATGCCGAAGATTTCAGCGGAGATTTTTGTGTAAATATCCTCCGAATAAAACAATATAACATCCATCAGGGTAATCCATTCAATCCTAAAAATCCTGGTTCAGACAATCCGCTGAAATCTTCGCTAATCTTTTTAAATCAAAAAAATAAATCTGGGTAATCAGCATAATCAGTCTAATCGTGAGAAAGACGATTTCCTTGATTTTTAAATTATTTTATTATCTTTCAAAATCAGCCAATATTCTAATCTATCCAAAACATGATCAGGCACAATTATCTAGGTAAGTTGGTAGCAACAGGTGTGTTACTATTTAGTACTATAGCGGCTTTACAAGCACAACAATCTGCCCCGTATGATGCGGCCCGTTTAAAATCGAGCTGGGAAGTAGTGGAAAATCACTATAAGGGGAAAGACAATTTCTTATCCGCTTTCACATTTATTAATACAGGTAACAAACCTTTTCCGGCAAAAGAATGGCAACTGTATTTCAATTTTGTGCGGATGGTAACTCCGGGTGAATTACCTGGTAATGTGAGGGTAGAGCATATAAATGGCGACCTGTATCGCTTTACGCCCACTGCAAATTTTGCGGGCATCGCTCCGGGCGATTCCCTGAAACTGGCCATGGTAGGTGACGCATGGGCAGTGAACTTTACAGATGCGCCGGCAGGTTTGTATCTCGTATGGGATCAGCAACCTGAAAAGGGCATCGCTATTAAGGACTATGTTATCCGTCCATCTATTGCTGCCAAACAATTAATGCGCTATCCTGGTGACAGAACAGCGGTAGTAACGCCAACGGATATATTTAAACAGAATGCAGATATCAAAAATATTCCTGCAGCACAATTGCCTTTAATATTTCCAACACCTGCATCCTATACGGCTACTGGCGGCAACCTGCTACTGGATGCTCCTCCGGTTATCAACGCTGATCCGCAGCTGGAAAGCAGCGCCGCTTTTCTGCGGAATGAAATGGTAACGTTGCTGGGTAAACGAAATACCGGTAAAGCTACCATTACACTGAAACAGGATGCTACGCTGGCAGCTAATGCCTATACGCTGGAAGTGACGCCACAAGGCATTGCCATCGGAGCCGGCAGCAACGAAGGCGCTTTTTATGGTATACAGTCCCTGAAATCCCTGATATCACCTGCGGCATGGTCAGGAGTGCAGAAATCAATCGGCATTCCGGCTGTGCAGGTGAAAGACTATCCCCGCTTTGGTTATCGCGCTTTTATGATTGATGTGGCCCGTAACTTCCACAACAAACGCGATATGCTGCGTATCCTTGACCTGATGGCACTGTACAAATTAAACGTATTACATTTCCATTTCAGTGATGATGAAGGCTGGCGTCTGGAAATCCCTTCCCTGCCGGAATTAACGCAGGTAGGTGGCAAACGCGGGCACAGTACCGACTGGAAAAATATACTGCCACCTTCTTATGGATCTGGTCCGGATACTACCAATACCGCAGGTTCCGGTTATTTTACACGCAACGACTTTATAGAAATTCTCCGTTATGCAACGGAAAGGCATATCAGCGTTTTACCTGAAATAGAAAGTCCGGGTCATGCCCGCGCTGCAGTAAAAGCAATGGAATCCCGCTACTACCGCCTGAAGGCGCAGGGCAAAGAAAAGGAAGCAACAGCATTTTTGCTGACTGATCTGCAGGATAAATCTGATTATCATTCTGTGCAATACTGGAATGATAACGTGATGAATGTGGCCCTCCCATCTACCTATCATTTTCTGGATAAAGTAGTGGATGAAATACAGGCGATGTATAAAGAAGCCGGCGCACCGTTGCACGCTGTACATATGGGCGGTGATGAAGTGCCTGGTGGCGTGTTTGAAAAGTCGCCTGCCTGTATTGCACTGATGAAACAGGATAGCTCCGTAAAAAATGTAAACGATCTGTGGTATTATTATTACCGCAAAGTGAATAGCCTGCTCAAAACCCGTGGCCTGGAAGTAGCCGGATGGGAAGAAGCAGGTATGCGCAAAACTACGCTGGACGGGGAATCGCAAAGTATTCCCAATCCTGATTTTGTAAATGATAATTTCCAGCTGAATGTATGGAATAATGTAATTGGTGGTGGTCAGGAAGACTTATCATATCGCCTGGCTAATGCAGGTTACAAAGTGATTCTATCCGGTGTGAGCAATTTTTATTTTGATATGGCTTATATGAAATCTTTTGATGAGCCAGGGTTCTATTGGGGTGGGTTTGTAGATGTAGATAAACCATTTTATTTTATTCCTTTCGACTATTATAAAAATTCCAAAGTAGATGGCAGAGGCAATCCTGTTACACCTGCATTATTTACAGGCAAGGATCGTTTAACGGGTTTTGGTGTTTCCAATATTCGCGGTATACAGGGCTTGTTGTGGAGTGAAACCGTAACCAGCTCAGATCGCATGGAATATATGATGCTGCCAAAACTACTGGGTCTTGCAGAACGCGCATGGGCACAGGATCCGGCATGGGCTACGGAGAAGGATTCCGCTAAAGCAGATGCTCTGTATGCACAGGCATGGAGTGTATTCAGTAATGTATTGGGTAAGCGTGAAATGCCACGGCTGGATCATTATGATGGTGGTTTCAACTGGCGCATTCCTTCAGCCGGCGCTATGGCAGAAGATGGCGTAGTAAGTGCCAATGTGCAAATGCCCGGATTGATCATTCGTTATACAACTAACGGTGACGAGCCTACGATTAAAAGTGAAGTATACACCGGACCAATAAAAGCCGGTGGTAAAATAGCGAAGTTCAGGGTGTTCAATACCCGTGGTCGCAGCAGCAAAACCACTACTATTAAGGTTCCGCAGCCGGCAGCACAATTGAAGAATAAGAAAGGATAAATAATTTTGAATGACGGATTTGTGAGATGATATACGCGGAGAACATCCGGTATGATATAGCTGCAGATCCGTCATTTTTTTATCATTTACCTTTCATCACAAAAAAAACCTTCCGCTCTTTTAATCTTCCTCCTTTTTGTATTTTGTCTGGTGAACTCATAATCACCTTACTGTGCATATTATTCCACGAATCCTCTGTTGCTGTTTGCTTAGCATGCCCGTACTGGCGCAAAAGAAAAATGAAGCGTATAAATTGCAGATCCGCAAGGCTACTTCTCCTATGAAAATTGATGGCATCATTGATGAAGCTGCCTGGCAAAGTGCTGACGTTGCTACCGGTTTTCATATGGTGTTGCCTATGGATACCAGCGCTGCCAGGTTACGCACAGATGTACGCATGACCTATGACGATAAAAATCTTTATCTCGTAGTGGAAAACTATACAATAGGTGATGGCCCTTATATGGTGGAATCGCTCCGCAGGGATTTTGCCTTTTTAAAGAACGATAATTTTCTGCTGTTCATGGACCCCTTCGATGACCAGACCAACGGCTTTACTTTTGGCGCCAATGCTGTCGGGGCACAATGGGACGGGCTCATGTACGATGGCGGAAAAGTAGATCTTAGCTGGGATAATAAATGGACCTCGGTAGTAAAGAACTACGGTGATAAGTGGGTATTTGAGGCGGCCATTCCTTTTAAAACCATCCGGTATAAAAAAGGAATCACCAAATGGGGAATTAACTTCAGTCGCAATGATCTGAAAACAACGGAGAAGTCGGCCTGGGCACCGGTACCGCGACAATTTGCCACAGCTTCACTGGCCTATACCGGTAGCCTGGAATGGGATGCAGCACCACCTGCGGCAGGATCTAATGTATCGTTGATTCCTTATTTACTGGGCGGCATCGCCAAAGATTATGAGAAAGGTACGCCCGAAAAATACCGCCACGATGCAGGGCTGGATGCCAAAGTAGCTATTACTTCTTCCTTAAACCTGGACCTGACCGTAAACCCTGATTTTTCACAGGTAGATGTAGATAAACAGGTGACTAACCTGGATCGTTTTGAATTATTTTTCCCGGAAAAACGACAGTTTTTTCTCGAAAATGGAGATCAGTTTTCCAATTTTGGTTATACTACCATCCGCCCTTTTTTCTCACGTCGTATAGGCCTTGGCGTGCCTATTCATTTTGGCGCGCGGCTGAGCGGTAAACTCAATAAGGACTGGCGTTTGGGCGTAATGAATATGCAAACAGGGAAGCAGGAGGAAACAGGCTTGCCTGCGCAAAACTTTACAGTGGCTGCCTTGCAGCGTCGTGTGTTTTCGCGTTCTAACCTGGGATTCATTTTTATAAATAAAGAGTCTGTTAACTACGATCCAACAAAAGCAGCAGATAATAAGCCGGTGTATTCGAGGTATAACCGCAACATGGGACTGGAGTACAATCTGGCTTCTTCCAATAATTTCTGGACAGGGAAAGCTATGATGCTGAAGTCTTATAGTCCGGGTAAAACAGGCCATGATGTTGCACATGCGGCCAATCTGCAATACGCCGGCAAAACCTGGAATATCAGCTGGCAGCATGAGTACGTAGGTCGTAATTATAATGCAGAAGTAGGTTATGTACCGCGGCAGGGCTACATAAAAATGGCACCGCAAATCACGCACCTGTTCCTTCCTTTGTCCGGCAAGGTATTGAGTCATGGGCCGCAGGTAACTACTACCTGGTTCTTCGATGAAAAGCTTAACCGTACAGATAATGAAACCATGCTCAATTATGGCATCGTATTCAGAAAGCGAAATACGCTGAACATCTGGGCTTCCAATACTTACATTAAGTTGCTGCAACCTTTTGATCCTACCAATACCGGCAAGGATAGCCTGCGGATAGGTACGCAGCACGGCTGGAATACAGCAGGGGCGGACTATGTATCCAAGCCGCAAAGTTTATTCACCTATGCATTGTCTGCCCGTTATGGCGGTTATTACGCAAATGGTACACGGTTGATGACCAATACAGAGCTGGGGTATCGTTTTCAGCCATACGTAAGTATTGCGATCAGTGCCAATTACAATTATATTAATCTGCCAAAACCCTGGGGAGATAACTCTTTCTGGCTGGTAGGTCCGCGGTTGGATGTAACCATGACCAACACGCTGTTTTTCACCGGTTTTATGCAGTACAACGGACAGCAGAAGAACATGAACCTGAATACCCGTTTTCAATGGCGTTACAGGCCGGCCTCTGACCTCTTTATCGTGTATACGGATAATTACCTGCCGGAACCTTTTTACGTAAAAAACAGGGCCCTGGTGGTGAAATTGGTCTATTGGCTGAATATTTAACCGTGTTGTATTAACTATTTGCAAAGCATTAACAATTGGATCATGTAATCCCGGTAACATTGCACCACTAAATCAGGTTTATCAGCGACTATACATGTGATAACTTATATAAAATTTTCATTTACTATCGTTGTGAATACTATCTCCCCGTGGTTTTTACCATGGGGATTTTATCATCAAAATATCTATCATGGCCCCTCATCCCATAAAACAGTTGTTGTGTATATGCTGCGGTCTTTTTTTGTTGACTGATGTATTGTCAGCGCAAACCGCTTCGGTGATCACCGGCAAGGTGGCAGATCATGCATCGCCCGGCGTTTCGCTGACTTATTGGTATGCTCCGGGAATCTCACCTGCTATTACACAGGATACATTATTACAAAAAGATTCTTTTTACTTCCGGTTACCTGCCACAGCTGCCAGGGAAATATTTTTTTATGCAGATGCCGGCAGCGGATATAATTTTTATGGATTGATACGGGCAGGAGATAGTGTGCATATGCATTGCCAGGGCGACAGCATTATATTCAGCGGTACCGGCGGGGTGGTATGCAGGGCACAGTACGCCGCAAAGTTGGCGCAGCAGCGCGTTTCAATGCCATTGCACAATGATGCGCTCACTTTATCTGAATATTACAGGAAGCAACTGGCAGCAGGCAATCGGGTACTTGGCGTGTATGCCGACAGTCTCCCGGCTACGGCTTATGCTATTATCAGGGCCAATGTGCTGGGTGAGACAGCGGGGAGGTTGATAAGTTGCTTATGGCTTTTAGGTTCGGATAGCACGCTGGAAGAAAGACAGGAACATTTTTATCATGAAAAGATTTTGCCATCATTGCCGGTGATATTACCATCAGATACTACGGCGATGGCTATACGTTATTTAGATTATCTCCTTCAAAAATCAGAAGCTGATTATTTTATATTACATCGGTATGAATGTAATAGCCGTACTATTTATGAGTGGATCAAAACACATTATACGGGTGTAATGCGCGATAAATTATTAGCGCATCAACTGTTGCTGGGCTTTGCTGCAGGCAGTGCGCAGGAGGAGATGGAATGGTGTGCACGCGATTATCTTTCACTGGTACAGGATGTAGCATGTAAACAAATTATAGCGGGACGTTATGCTTCATCGAAGCAGCGATAATAATATTTATTTATGAAGCATTATTGCAGTGAATAGTTTTTATTTTAGCACCCAATAAAACCGAATCCCTTACGTTAATATTGGGTACGCAGCTAAACCGCATCAGCGCCATTGTCTTGCAGCACATTTTTGGAAAACCCATTAAATCAGTACACTAATATTTATAATTAAATATATATATGGAGATACTGTTTTAATCAGCGCACTAATCGTATATTCAGTTAATAACCTTAATAACCGTTTAAGACCCCCTCTATGCCACATGCCAAAGCGTTATTTTGATCGACTCCAAACCATTGATTACCTAATCAGGATCAAAGGCACCGGTAAGCCAGCTCAGTTAGCCAAGCGGCTTCGTATTTCCGAAAGAACACTCTATGAATTCCTCAAAATGATGAAGGAGTTAGGTGCTCCCATTGAATACGACCGGTACAAGGAAAGTTACTACTACTCTGAAAAGGGCGGATTTAATATCCGGTTCTCTAAGAACCTGATCGCCGTGAGTACAGTCTTTCTTTTATTCCTGATTAACATCTGGTAACATGGTCCGCGCACTGATTAGTTGACCGGCAACCCTGTTAGCTCATCCTGCGCTTACGCTACCCGCTTCCGGCGGGCTCAGATCTTTTGCAGCAACTGTGTAAACAGCTGCCTCAGGATCTTTTATGTAATCCTCCTTAGAAGGTGGACAGAGACGGTATTACCGCGGCGGTAGTAGCTTCACTGTCCATTTTCTTTTTCAGGAATACTTAACATTGGATTAACAGTTCTCTCGCTAATTAAAGCCAATTTTAATCCTGAAAAATGAATGTCAGCTTTTTGATAAAAGTATTACAGACAATAAATCCTTTTTTCATAACGCGGTTTAGATTAGATTTTAGATTATACGCGGGTTTCTCTTCAGTCACCTGCTTATTAAATTATCTGTGCCAGCGGGCAACTGACTTTAGTGAATTTTCGTACCAGATAGATAAATTACCCAAATCAACCCTATGGTATTGAATTGTATTATACTGGGTGATGACCCGGATGGTTTTGAGGAATTGGAAAAGTTTTTAGCAGCTACCCCTTTGGTATACCTGGTATGCCGCTGTGCTTCCATGCGCGATGCACGTCACTACCTGGAAACAAAAACAATACATATAGTGATACTGGGGAATAATATAAAAGAAATGAATAACCTGCCGCTGCCTCCGGAGTTCCAAAGCGTATTGCCTGTAATGGTGATAACATATCCCGATCACAAAAATATTCCTTATGATTTACACCCGGCCGGCCTGATGCAGCAACCTTTTACGCAAACAGTTTTTAATGAATTGATTAACAAAATATATAATATCATAGACATGGAAGGAATAGCTACCCCGGCTAAAAATGCAGGCGATTATTTTATGATAAGGTCTGAAAACCGCCAGGAGAAAATATTTTATAAAGATCTGCAGTATGTGGAAGTGATGGACGACCATATCCTGTTGCACCTGGGAGATCAGAAAATTGTTACTACGGAAAAGCTGGACTGGATTCTGGCGCAGCTACCAGTAAATGCTTTTATGCGCGTACATCGCTGGTTTGTAATAGGTTTCCGGCATATCACCCACCTGGGTGACGATCATGTTTTGGTAGGCAAAGCCAAAATACCCCTTACTTCCCAGGTCCAAACGGAGGTAGCAAAACGATACCAGTTACCCTGGTAAAGCTATGGCTGCAGCGCTGCCATTATTTTGCCTGTTACGCCATTGGCATCCTCATCATAAGTATGACCTCCCGGAAGAATGAGTTTCCTGTAGTGTTGAACAGTCAGATCTGAGAAATTGAAATCCTTTTCGTCAGCCCCAAAAATGAGCAATAATGGTTTTCCGGTAATTCTATTTATTTCTGCTGGTACACTCATACCCCTGGTGCTGGATTTTCCCAACATATCAGACACATGTACTTCCATATCTGTAAAGCGGGAAGGGGATAATAATACTACCTGCTGTATTTCGTTTTCTACTCCGGGGGCCAACCTGTTGTAAATAAATGGCAATACATCTGCCCCCAGCGAATAACCAATCAACACAACACCGTGATTGTTGTTCCATTGTAACTGATAATACCGGATGAGGTTAACCACATCATTAGCCGCCTGCTGAGGCGTTTTTTTATTCCAGAAATACTTCAGGGCATTCAATGCCACTACCGGATAATTTTTCTGGTGGAAGGCTTCGATAATATTAACGGAGAATTTTTTCATCCCGCCATCACCGGTAATGTACAGGATCAGGGGTGCTGTACTGTTGGCTAATGGCGCTTTTGCCTGTACAGGCAAATTGCTGATCCCGTTTTGAGCCTTTACCTGCATGGCTGTGAGCAAAAATAAACAGCCGAACAGTTTTCCCGCGTTGGATAAATTTCTGATCGATAACATATGTAAATATAACTCCTATCTCAAAACAAAATCCATTCCGCAATTGTTCGTCCGGTTTTATGGTTGCATTACTTTACTCAACGCAGATGGTAATTGGATCAGGTCGAAATCATGTCCGTATACAAGATATTTATTTGTCCACTGTGTGGCATATTTTTCTTTGAACTCACGTAGTCCTTGATAGTGGCGGAAGAAACGTAATTTTTCATAGGCGTATTTCACCATTTTCTCGGCGGTGTTTTCCGGCTGACTGATACCGGACATCGGTACCATACCCAGGTTAAGAAAATGTAATCCTTTTAGTTGTGCATCCTGGATCATGGCAATGATCAGCGCATCCATTACACCACCCGGTGCATCAGCAGTTTTACGGATCATATCATATGTACATTCACCCGGTGCATAATCAGGGATGACGTTCAGAAACGCCACTACTTTGTTTTCCGCATCTCTGACAGCAATCACATCCTGCCCGCGCATGGCATCTGCATCAAATAATCCCTGCGAAAATGTCAGTTCTTTTACTTCATACTGATGCAGCCATTCATCGCTCACTATCTTTAATTCAGCTATCAGGGCAGCTGTTTGCGGTGCAGCATGGAAGGTGGTTACAAAACCTTTATTGGCCAGGCTATTCAGCCCATTGCGCAACGATTTTTTGTCCTTGCCACTCAACGTGAAATCGCGTATATCCATGATCGCTTCCTGGCCTATCAGCATCTTTTTCTTTTTAAGATGACTGAAGTAATAGGTGCTATCTTCATCTACCCTATAAAACGCGGGCCGAAGACCCATCTTCTTACATTGTTTTTCAAATTCTTCCAGTAACAACAGTTTATTATCTTCACTACATACCGGTTCTTCCAGTACAATAGCAAAGCTGCTGGCCACGCGGTAAGCAATAAATCCTTCATACCGGTCAGACATAAACAGCAACTTATCCTGTCCTATTTTAAAGTAGTCCATCGGAGAATCGCCGTACTGGCTCAGGTAGAAGCGCGCCTTTTCCAGGGCGATATTTGTTTGCTGTGTTACATGCAGATAAGGACGGATGATCGTGTAAAAAAGAAACGCCCACGCACCTACGCCCAATACACGGATAGCCGACATGAACTCCCGTCCGAAGCGGGTTATAGGCTGCAGCCCGTCATCTTCCAACAGCATAAAACAGTGGAAAGCATATCGCAGCGATTGTTGCCAGGAAAAGTCAATTCCAAAATGCCGCACATTCAAAAAGTAAAAACCAATGGTGCCGAAAATGAGTACCACAATAAATGTAGCAATAGCCGTAATCGCGCCTATATTCACCAGTTGTGGATTACTTTTCACACGGTATTGTCTCGAGGTAATAAGTAGGATCACACTGGTAATCAGCGCCAGCGAAGCTTCTTCATAATCCAGCGCTTTACTGATGTGTCCCAGTACAGACAACAGGGATACAGATAAAGCCACTATCCATGCACTGCGCAGCCCCCGGAAAAGGAAGGTGGCAGTCACCAGCAATATCAGCCCCAGGAATACTACCAGCAAATTAGTGGCATGAATAGAAGTGCCTGGTATATAAGCCCGCAACACATGCATACGATTAGCCAGCGGAGGGGTGAGTACAGAAAATATATTTACCATGCCCAATAAAAAAATCAGGACAGGCGGAAGCAGTCGTAATACCAGCTCACGGCCTTTTAAGGCAAAAGCAATCATACCGGCTATCAGCGGCAGCCAGAATTCAAATAACCGGAACAACAAGGTGATTTCCAACGCCTGTAAAGGGCTGAAGCCATAATTGCTGAGCAGGTAAGCCAATGATAGCTCAATAGCGCCCAGTCCGCGCAGAAAAGGAGATATAATCAGGAAGATAGTAGCAACAATATATCCCACACAAGCCGCTTCCAGCGAGGGTTGTGCACCAACCGCCAACATGCTTAGATACAGATGGGCCACACCTGCTACTTCTATCAGTACGGAAGCCAGCACCGTATTCATAAAAGCGGGAACAGATAATTGAAAAGTAAAGATTTCATCTATCTGCAGCGCTGCCGCCGGAAAATATTTTATCAGCAACTGATATGCTTTGCCTTTGGATTGAATAGAGCGCACCAGCCATACAACGGTGAGTAGTAATACACAAATAATTACCAATCCCCATATCGCATCTTTCATAGCACCTGAGTGCAGCATGGCATATACCACTACAGGAATGCCTACCAGGAAAACAGACAGGATCCCTACAAAGCCATAAATCCCCGATGCCTGATGAATTTGTTGTTTATGCAGCTGTTCACGACGGAGGCTTTGTGGTAAATAAGCCAGTGAACTGATACCTCCTGCCGGTAGGAATACAGACAATAGGTTGCGTTTCAGAAAAAGCTCTGTGCTTTTCATCGTATTCAGTCTTGCACCTACTGCCCTGAAACTGAATACGTACATCAATGCCTGTAATATAATATAGCCTATAGTTACCAGTACCCCGATCATCACCCAGCTACGGTTTGCTTTTTCAATAGCAGGTATCAGTGAATATAATTCGTGGCGTTCTGAACGAAAAAAGTAGATGGCTAACAGAATAAACAACACTGCTAACAGCTCTTTCAGGTGGAGCTTACGTATGAATGCTGCAGTAAAAAATTTCTTTCCCAAAAGTTTATAGGTTTGGTTTTTATAAAGTTCGCATTAACCAGCAAAGTTAGGCCAACTTTTAGACTGTACCCGTATCCGCATACAGTTTAAGTGGATTTTAATGTAGCTGTAAGCGAATAGCAGTTAGCTTTTGTATAAAGTTAACTGCTATTCTACCAGGAGTACCTTTTCTGTATGGATCAGCTGATCATTTTCGCCTATGAATTGCAGGAAATAAGTGCCTTTTGCCAGGTTAACCGGTATGTTTAACTCGTAGTAGTTGCGGGTTTGCAGCGGCTGCTGGAATTTTTGATATAATATAGTGCGTCCGGGTATATCTACCAGTGAAATGGCTTTTATGTGTATACTGGACCCATAATAAATGTGGATAACATGACCCTGTACCGGGTTAGGCCATACCGTAATCTCGCCTTTTATGTTTTTACCTTTCACTACGCGCACCTGGCTATAAAAGAAAGTACCATCAGTCATGATAACTTTGAGCCGGTAAAAAATGAATCCGTCATTGTTAGGCATATCCACAGCATCATATCCAACCGGATAAAAGCTGATGCCTCCGGGTGATTTGCTGCCCACAAACGCAATGGAGTCAAAGGATGGTCCGTTGGCAAATCTCCGCTCAATGCTAAAACCACTACAGAAATATTCTCTGCCGGTTATCCAGTGAAGGAGAACACTGTCTTCATTGGTATTGCTGCGGAACGCACTGAAGAAGTCCAGCGTAGTTTTATTTGGACTATTAACTGTTTCTGCTACCAGGCTGGTGAAATAATTGGTAGTATTCAGGTGCTGAAATGAGCGTGTTACAAAGGCCGCTTGTTTATCCGGTGGGCCAGTGGTAAAGATACTGGGTGATGTAGGCGCCGCCCGTAATGTAGCCACATCCCAGGAAGTATCAATAAACCTGGCAAGATAGGCTGTATTACGATTGGCTTCATAAACAGGCCCTTCATCAGATAAACCATATACCAGCTGTAAGGTGATGGCAGCATCCGGTTTAGAAATATCTACCTGCCAGGTTTTGTTGACACTGGTTAGCTGTAGATTTCTTCCGGTGGTTAAATATTGATCTGTGCTATCGGATACGCCTACACGAATACTTGCGGTGGCACCCAGGTTGGTTGTTACGGCAGGCGTAAAACTGGATGGTCTTGTACCTACAGGGAAAACTACGGCCTTATCGCTGCCGGAAATATTATTTCTGTAAAGAGATCCGCTACCGAAAGCACCACCTGTTACAATGAAGTTTTGGGGAGAATAATTTCGTATATCCCCCGGGGTATGATGACCCATTACCAGGTTCCACCCATTCAAAAAAACATATCCTTTTTTAAGGTCCAGCACATTCACAATTTTCAGGTCGCTCAGATCATCCAGGAAGATACCAGGTGAGTTTTCCACACTGATATTAGGAAAGCTGGGGCCTGCATCTGTGGCGGCGCTGAAGCCTCCGTGGATATACTGATACAACGCAGGATTTGTTTGCAAAAAACGGAATAAACCACCGCCGGCACTGTAGCCATCGCTGCTTTCATCACGTATCACCGCATTGCTGCTGTTGCGCCAGCGCCGCCCGTAAAAATTCACTACTGATCCGGTAGGCGACAGGATGTTGCCTTCATTCACCATATCTCCGAAAATAGTGATGGTATCAGTACTGAAAATACCGATGTTACTGTTAGGGTGCAGCCACGTGGCAGACTGTGCCTGTATTGCCACGTGAGCAATAATGGAAAGGAAAAAGGTTAATATGTAATGTTTGTGTGCTATAACGTTAACGATTATATGATTTAATAGCCTACCACCGTGACGAATATTCTGGTGGCAGTTGATGTATGTATTTCCATACCTTCTACGGTACCGCCAATCAAAACATTGGTGGTTTTACTTTCCACCAGGATAAGATTAATCTTTGTTAAGCCATAGCTTAGAACGGCCACCAGCGGTGCATTGGTAACGTCTGTGCCGCCTTTGGCAGTTGCTGTTATGCTTAAGATTTTAGTAAATCCCGCGCTCGAAACATCTACCTGGGGCAAGCCGCTGGCAATGTTTGAAATTGAATCTGCCCATATTCTAATATTTTGAGACACCACACCACCTGCATTATAAAACACTGGTACCGATGTTCTCACCACGTTCCCGCTGGCGTCCACTCCTAATGCGCCGGCGCCGGTTGTTAAGGTGGAAGCGCTCGTAAGGTTCTCTAATCGCACTCCTGATTGGTTAGCTCTGCCTGTTTTTACATGCAATAAAGTGGAGGGTGTTGTAGTGCCAATACCCACATTGCCAGTGGAAGAAACAATCACCCTGTTTATACTATTTGTACGGATATTGATGGGGATAGCAGTAGTAGTCCCCAGGAATTTAGTAGCACTGTCTACTGTGGGATTTCCACTTAACAACCACTGGTTACCGGTAACAGCTGAGCTATCAGCCAGTTTTGACCAGGAGCCGTTGCGTCTTACCAGTAAACTACTGGCAGGTGTATAATAGATGACCATACCATCCGGCGATGCTGTTAAAGGTGCCAGGGTAGTATCTGTAATCCTTGGTAACAGCAGTCCCTGGTTAGTGGTATTTAATTCAAGTAACGCAGCTTTGATAGTAGATGTAGTGGGATCTCCCAGCTTCAGCTGCTGTGCATACATAAAGGCAAACAGCAACAGTAGCGGGCATAACAATACGCTGCTTCTAATCATAGTTTTCAGCATCTATAATAATTTTACGGGTAACAATAAATCGGTTTATTTCCTGATCACATACCAGTTAGTACCATCTGTCTGAATTGTTACATACGTGTAATTGTTATAGATGATGTAGGATGTAGCGCCTTCAATGAGTGCACCACCTGACGGTTGCAGCGTTACACTGTTATCTATAGTACCGGCAATTTTTTTGACGGTATAAACACGACCAACAATACTTGTTGCCGTGGGGAGTGTAATGGTGACACTGCCGGCGCCGGCATTTACCAGCAGGGTGTTGTCTGTTGCCGCTAATGCATCGTTGCCGGAAGTTGTTCTTACATTCAGCGACATAGAGCCACTTACCTGTAAGGTAGAATTAGGATTGGTGGTAGCACCCACAATAGCATTTTTCCCAATGGACAGGGTATCCCGTACTGTTTTAAAGCCTGCAAATGTTTGGGTGGAATCATTTACTACACCTCGTGCTGTAGCACTTGCATCAGGGATGTTAATGATGAGTTTATTGGTAATGCTGGTACTGTCAATCGCCACATCCGTACCCGCTTTGCCGGTAGTGATGGAGATATTGGGACCGATTTGCCCGTTGACCTGGCGGATACCTACTGAAAAGGCGGAAGAATCTACTGCCCTGTTTTCTATAACACCTGTTACCGGGTTGCGGAATAATACGCTGGTGGTTTTTGTGCTCACATTAGGTGGAGTAGTAACCAGTGTAACGTTGCCTGTAATATTAGCACCACCTGCGGTAACCTTTACACCATTTCCCACAGTGGCTTGTCCGGTTACGTCCAAACCTGCACCCATGTTCACACTATCACGGAAGGTTTTTATACCGGCAAAGGTTTGATTGGCAACTGATACGCCACCGGGGTTGTTAACATCGGCTGCTACCAGGTGAAGTACGCCTGCCAGACTATCCAGCACTAACCCATTGGCATTAGTGGGGGTTACCTCAAAAGCACCGATGGTAAGTGCCCTTTGTTTGCCGCTAAAGGCCAGCCAGTCTGCATACGTGATCAAACCCGTTTTCTGTGTGGTACTGTTTGTGATAGGGATATTCATAGTAATGGTACTATCCACCGACGTAGTAGTAACACCGTAGGCAGCATTGAGCGTATCCGCCCTGATGGTAAACCCTAGTTTAGCTACGCCGTTGAGTGTATGGATCGCATCTGTAAATGCGGCGGTCGATAGGTTTCGCTGGTTTACAATGCCGGTAACGGGATCAATCACCAATACGCTGACAAGCGATGCGCTGGCGGGTACCTGCTTCAGGGCAACCGTTTGTGTAGTGCTGATGTTGATCGCTTCGGTGCCGTTGGTACGGATAGAGAGTGCTTGCCCATCCGATGTTCCGAGGTAGTTAGCCCCGGTGGTACCGGCATTACCTTTTACCTGCCAGCTGTTACCGGCGGTGGACAAACTATCGGCCAGTTTAGACCAATAGCCGTTACGACGTACCAGCAGGCTCTGCGTGCCGGTGTAATAAATGATCATCCCGTCGGGTGCTGTAGTAAGTGGTGCCAGTGTAGTATCCGGAATACGGGGTAGCAACAGTCCTTGTCGTAAACTTTCCAGTTCCAGGATGGAGGCCTTGTTGATAACAGCCGGGTTATCACCGATCTTCAGCTGTGCAAATGCAGCAGGGGCGGACAATAGCAGCAGACATAACAGCCAGATGCCATTGATAGGGTAGTGCTTTTTCATAAGCGATGTTTTAAAATTATTTGGAGTTTAATACGCAATGAAAATCTTGTACCAGTATCAGGGCTGGAGGAGAGCAAGTTAAAACGCAGATGTACATTAATTATTCATGATAAATATAAGATTTATCAGGCGTTTAAATTTTAATTGGGAATAAAAAAATCCCGGCATTTAGCCGGGATTGCTGTTGTTTTATTGATAGTCGAGTATTAATCGTTTAGTGCGCCGCCTGATTGTAAGGAACAACGAGCACGGGTATACGGGAATGACGGATAATATATTCCGCGTTGCTGCCCACCAGCATGTGATCTATCCCGGTACGGCCGTGTGTGCCAACTACCAGTATAGCTGTATTGCCGGCATGTGCCTGCTCTAGTGTTGCGTTTTTAGGATTGCCGGAAGTAACCAGTATATTAATGTTGGTATCCGGGTAACTGTTTTTGTACGTTTTCAGTATTTCTTCCACTTCGCTGATCCTGGCAGGAATGTCATCTACATATACAGGGCCTCCTTCCGGCAAACCTAAACCTATGCCGAGTTCAATCACGGAAAAAAGGGTTACTGATGCATTCATTTTATTGGCCAGCTCAACGCCGGTTCTGATCAGGCTTTCGGAAAAGCCGCTCAGGTCTACTGCGATCATGATTTCTGACATATGTGTAGTGTATTTATTTGTGAATAATTATTCATTTTACTTACGATTTTAATGCATCCCAGCAAAGGTCAAAAGTGACGTTGATTTTTGTTCTGTTGAGCGTAATACTACCATAGTGTGTTTGTTTCACCAACTCATTCATGGTACCAATCATAAATGTGAGTAATAGCCCGGTGTCTGCATTTTTTATCAGCTGCTCTTTTTTCCCTCTTTCCATCAGCTCATAAAACGGGGCCGACAGCTGTTGCGCCTTTTCACGGGTATCAACAGTAATGAAGGGAGAATGATAACACTGTTCCAGGAAAACAGTTTCTTCGAAATTCTGCAGCTTGTAACGGAGTATGTTCAGCCAGATATTCCTGAATCCGGGTTTGAAGGGTGCCTGTGGGTTATAGCCCTTAAAAGATACCTTCACAGAGTTCTCCCGGCAGGCAGCAAACAAGGCATTAATGAGCTCATCCTTGCTTTTAAAATAAACATATAAAGTGCCGGTTGCAATACCGGCTTCCCTGGAAATATCTCCCATGGTGACACCAGACAATCCTTTTTTCGCTACCAGCTTGAGTGCCGACTGGAAAATCTGTATTACTTTTTTATCGTCTTTCAGTTTCACGATACAAATATAAGCGAATAAATATTCACTTAAAAAAATGAATGCGGATATTGTCTTTCCCAGGATTAGGCTGATTATGCTGATTACCCTGATTTTATTCTTTTGATTTTGAAAGATTTAAAAAAAGATTAGCGAAGATTAAAGCGGATATTTTATTTTTTTTGATTTTAAAAGATTAGCGAAGATCTCAGCGGGTATTGTCTGAACCAGGATTTAACGGATTGAATGGATTACCCTGATGGATGCCGAAGATCATAGCAAAGATATTTGCGTATATCATTTCCATAAAAAACATAACACCCATCAAGGTAATCCATTCAATCCGTTAAATCCTGGTTCAGACAATACCCACTTTAATCTTCGCTAATCTTTTTTAAATCTTTCAAAATCAAAAGAATAAAATCAGGGTAATCAGCATAATCAGTTTAATCCTGGGAAAGACAATATTGACGTTGTAAAAGATTTGATCAGGAGTGCCGGAAAAAAATAAACCCTTGCTGAGACAATGCAGCAAGGGCTCTTAAAACATTCACATGGCATCTGCTACAGTGAAGTGGAAATCTGGCAGATGCTAATTACACATTATAGCCTATTAAAAAACTAAATAAGATGATTGCTATATTTGGAAAGTTATCCCACGGCTTAGTACACTTGATAACTTATCTGTAACTAAATTAGTGATTACCTTTTGGAAAATAAGTTAACCGTTAGTTAACGGAGCTGCAGTGCCTGTTAACAGGTTTTTCTTGTATCATTTTCCCTTTCCTTGGTATCATTTTCCATGCATTTGCACATGCGACAGGATATGTATATTTTTTACCCGCTGCTATTAAAAACAGTGCCTATGCTCCGCAAAATTCCACTATTAATATTATTCGTTTGCCTGTTTACACGTGGCGGGGCACAAGATATGCCCGATATGTGGACCAAAGGTGCCGGTAAAAATACTGCACATCCGGGTTTAAAATGGTTCCAGGAAGCCAAGTTCGGACTTTTTATTCACTGGGGACTCTATTCCAAACTGGCTGGTCGCTGGAACGACAGCAGCTACTACGGCAGCGGCGAATGGATCATGAACCGCGCCAAAGCTCCCGCCGCAGAATACGCCAGGGTTGCCCAAACATTCAACCCCGTTGGATTTGATGCGCAGGAATGGGCCAAAACAGCGAAGGAAGCCGGCATTAAATATATGGTGATCACCGCCAAACACCACGAAGGCTTTAGTATGTTCGATTCCAAAGTAACGGACTTCGATATTATGGACGCCTCTCCCTATAAAAAGGATCCTATGAAAGCCTTATCCGCCGCCTGCCGCGAACAAGGTATCCACTTCGGTTTTTATTACTCACAATTCCTCGACTGGCACGAACCTAATGGCGGTGGCAATAGCTGGGACTTTAAAAATAAAGAAAAGGATTATCAGGAATACTACCGGACCAAGTCCATCCCTCAACTGAAAGAGTTGCTTACCAACTATGGCCCCCTGGGCCTTGTATGGTTTGATATGCCCGGCGGTTTAACTACAGAACAAACCAAACAAATGATAGACAGTCTCCGGCTGTTACAACCCAATTGCTTATTCAGCAGCAGGGTAGGGCATGACCTGGGCGACTACCGCGACTTCGGCGACTCAGAACTGCCTCCTGTGCCCATTGCGGGCGCATGGGAATCTATCTATACACACAATGATTCCTGGGGATATATTCAACATGATCTCAATTTTAAATCTCCTTCGGAAATTATCCGTCTCCTATCCAATGTAGCTTCCAAAGGCGGTAACCTTATGCTCAACGTAGGACCGGATGGTAACGGAAAATGGCCGGTATATTCAGTAGTATATCTCAAAGCTACCGGCAAATGGTTGCAGGTATATGGCGAAAGTATTTATGGTACTACCTACGGCCTTATCCCGGCACAGCCCTGGGGCGTAACCACCAGCAAGCCCGGAAAATTATTCCTCCATGTATGGCAAATGCCCGACAGCAAAAAGTTGCGGGTACCCGGCGTAACTGCAAAGATCAAATCCATAAAAATATTGGGCACCAACAAAATGCTCACCTGGAAACAATTACCGGAAGAAACAATTATACAGCTGCCATTAACGCTGCCGGATACACGTAATACAGTATTGGTAGTGGAGTATAGTGGTCAGCAACCTGATTTGTCACAACTCCGCACGCAAACAGTCAGCAGTGAATACCCACAGGCAGAAGTCCCCGCTGTATGGGCAGTTTTTAATGGCCGCACTAAAAATAAACTGTTTACTTATTCACATTATTTCGGCGACTGGAAACACGATAACTGTGCTACCGGTATGCTGGAAGCAAACGATGCACTGGTATTTCCACTGGATATACAGGATGCCGGCGATTATAAAGTTATATTGGACTACGCCTGTGAGCCCGGCAGCGCTTCGCAGCAGGCCGTGGTAACCGTAGGCGGACAACAACTGCCTTTTCTTACACTGGTCACCGGCACTTACGAGAGTCATAAGCCTATGGCGTTTATTCAACATGCAGTGGGTATTATACACATAGATAAGGCAGGTAAACAAAATCTGGCAGTGAAACCAATGCCGGGCAATAAAAATGAACTATGCTGGTTGCGGAAAATCATCCTTCAACCCGTGAAATAATATTTAATCAGAACAGGAAGCACATGAAAAAAACAAATACACTTTTGCTATTGGCAATCGGCTTTTATTCCACCGTGGCAACGGCACAAACAAAGCCGCCTGGAAAAGACTGGCTGATAGATAACCATGCCTATACAGCTACCATAGCAGAGAAAGGAAAGGAAATCGTCATCAGCAATGGTTTGCTGAGCAGAAGCTTTCGTATAACCCCTAATGTGATATGCACCGATTACCGCAACCTGGTAAGTGGAGAACAGCTGTTACGTGCTGTTAAGTCGGAGGCCAGGTTAACGATTAACGGTCACGGCTATATGATTGGCGGCGCAAAGGGGCAACCACAAAATGCTTACCTGTTACCCGCATGGTTGGATCAGCTTCATACAGGTCCATCAGATTTTATTTACACCGGCTACCAGGTTACTAACATTCAACCTTATCTGAAGTGGCAACCACATGGCTGGTGCGCCAATCCTAAACAAGCCACCGGTAAGGCACTCATTTTTTCCTATCAGGCACAAGCGCCCGAGCTGAAAGGGCTGCAGGTAAAAGTGCATTATGAGATATTCGATGGCATCCCGTTGTTGGCGAAATGGCTGGAAATCACTAACCAAAGTGGTCAGACCATCAAATTAAACCAGGTAGTAAATGAAATACTGGCTACCCCGGAAGAAGAATCCGCTGTGGTAGGCGGTGTGCAGCTGATGCAACGGCCACATGGTATCTATATTGAAAGTAACTACTCTTTCAATAACGCTATGAAAGCTAATCTCAGCGATCAGACAACGCATTGGAAAGCCGACAGCACCTACACTTCACAGGTAAACTATGATTATCAAACACCATGTTTGCTGGAGATATATCCTATAGTGCCGGTAGGTATCGCCATGGCGGCAGGAGAACAGTATCTGTCTATCCGCACTTACGAACTCCTGCTCGATGGCTACGACCGTGAGCGCAATGGGCTGGCTAAACGTCAACTTTACCGCACCATTGCACCATGGACTACAGAAAATCCTATTTTCATGCACCTGGTGAGCACCAAACCGGAAAAAGTAAAAGCCGTGATTGATCAATGCGCTGCCACCGGTTATGAAGGTGTTATCCTCAGCTTTGGCAGTGGATTAAATATGGAAGATACCAGTGCTGCCAATATCGCCAAATTCAAATCCCTGGCAGATTACGCCCATAGCAAAAAGGTGTTGCTGGGTGGTTACTCCCTGTTTTCGAGCAGGCGTATCAGTGATGAAGACGATGTTATCAATCCTGCTACCGGCAAGCCCGGCGGCGCTTTCTTTGGTAATGCACCCTGCCTGGGGAGTAAATGGGGACTCAGCTATCTGCAAAAAATAAAATACTTTATCGCCACTGCCGGCTTCGATATCTTTGAAAATGACGGCCCATATCCAGGTGATGTATGCGCCTCCACTACGCATCCCGGACATACCGGCCTGGAAGATTCCCAATGGAAACAGATGGAATTGCAGAAAGGACTGTATCGGGAGCTGAATGAAAAAGGCGTATATGTAAATGCACCCGACTGGTACTTTATGGATGGTACTAATAAAATCGCATTGGGTTATCGTGAAGTTAATTTCTCTCTCCCCAGGGCAGAACAGCTGATCCTGAACAGACAAAATATTTTTGATGGTACCTGGGAAAAAACACCTGCTATGAGCTGGGGTTTTGTACCACTCAGCGAATACCAGGGTGGTGGCGCTGCCGCTACATTAGAGCCGTTGAAAGATCACCTGGATGCTTACGAGCAACTGATGATGCAATATTATGGGGCTGGTGTGCAGGCATGTTACCGTGGTCCTCGTTTATACGATACCGTTACCACTAAAATAGTAGTACAAAATGTAATCAGCTGGTACAAAAAATACCGCGATATACTGAACACAGATGTTATTCATCTCCGCCGTGCAGATGGCCGTGACTGGGATGGCATTATGCATGTGAGTGCAAAGCTGCCGCAAAAAGCGATGGTGATGTTGTATAATCCAACGCAACAACCCATTACGCGTGAAGTGGCTTTACCAATGTATTACAGCGGGCTTACACAAACTGTCCGTATCCGCGAAAAAGAAGGCGTGGCTAAAACGTATGTACTTGACCGTGCCTACAATGCATATGTGAAAGTAACAATCCCTGCAGCCGGCTACACCTGGCTGGTAGCGGAATAACAAGTAAATCAAACTAAATCACAATAATTAATTGTTATGAAAAAACTGACACTTTGTGCGATCACTTTCCTGCTGTTCCTCTTGCAGGTACAGGCACAGGAGAAGAAGATCTTTAACGAAACCGATGCACAAAAGGAACAAAGACTTGCCTGGTGGACGAATGACCGCTTTGGTATGTTTATTCACTGGGGACTATACTCTATGCCTTCCCGCCATGAGTGGGTGAAGAGCAATGAGCATATAACCGACAGTGCCTATCAGAAATATTTTGATCTCTATAATCCGGACCTGTACAATCCGCGCGAATGGGCGCGTATGGCCAAAGCTGCCGGTATGAAGTATGCAGTGATCACTACCAAACACCACGAAGGTTTTTGTTTATTTGATTCTAAATACACAGATTATAAATCTACCAATACGCCTGTTAAAAAGGACCTGATCAAGGAATGGGTGGAAGCTTTCCGCGCGGAAGGGTTAAAAATTGGTTTCTATTATTCTTTGATCGACTGGCACCATCCTGATTACACCATTGACGAGGTGCATCCGCAGCGGCCCAATAATCCAAAGGATTATGACTCGCTGAACCGAGGCCGTGATATGGCTAAATACCGCACTTATCTGCAAAACCAGGTAAGAGAGCTGATGACTAATTATGGTAAAATTGATATACTGTGGACAGATTTCTCCTTTCCTGGTGAACATGGTAAAGATCATAACGATTGGAATTCCCTGGAGCTGATTAAAATGATCCGGAAGTTACAGCCTGGTATCCTGATTAATAACCGCCTGGATTTAGGTGAATATGCTGATGGTGGCGATTTTGAAACACCTGAGCAATATAAAGTATCTGAGTGGCCTACCCGTAATGGCAAGCGTGTTCCTTGGGAAACTTGTCAAACTTTTTCCGGTTCGTGGGGGTATTACCGTGATGAAACATCCTGGAAAGATAACAAGCAATTGCTGGTGTTGCTGATTGAATCAGTGAGTAAAGGTGGTAATTTGTTATTGAACGTAGGACCCACTTCCCGCGGCCTTTTCGATACCCGTGCACAGGACAGGCTGAAAGGAATGGGCGATTGGATGCAGGTAAACAGTCGTTCTATTTATGGATGTACAGAAGCACCTGCTGAATTTAAACGTCCGGATAATAGCTTGCTTACTTACAATCCTGCTACCAAACGTTTGTATGTGCATTTGCTGGATTATCCATTGCAGCGCTTTGAATTGCCAGGTATGAAAGGTAAAATAAAGTATGCACAGTTACTCAGTGATGGGTCTGAGATTAAAATGCATAATACTGATAAAGGTGATGTAGCATTGGATTTGCCGGTGCGTAAACCTGATGTGGAAATACCGGTGATAGAGTTGATATTGCAATAGCATTTATTTCACACAAAGAAGCAAAGGAGCAAAGACGCAAAAGGTTTTAATAAACTTTGCGTCTTTGCTCCTTTGCTTCTTTGCGTGAAATAGCATATTTTTATGCTTACCATTTTCTTATTGTTAAACGGCCCGGATGAATAAATTATTACGTTTCCTTGCTATACTATTATTGGCGGCTGTGTCATTCAGTTTCGTGAAACCATTGCCAGCAGCGAAGAAGCCCAATATCGTGATCATATTTATGGACGATATGGGTTATGGTGATCTGGAATGTTATGCCGGTACGCCCTGGCACACGCCTCAGTTAAATCGTATGGCCGCGCAGGGTATGCGGTTCACGTATTTTTATGTAGCACAGGCAGTATGTTCTGCTTCGAGGGCAGCATTGCTGACCGGTTGTTATCCAAATCGTATAGGCATTAACGGTGCCTTGTGGCCTACTGCGCCCATTGCCCTGGATACAAGTGAACAAACAATTGCTTCCATATTGAAGCAACAGGGTTACCATACCGGCATGGTAGGTAAATGGCATCTGGGTAGTAAAGCGCCATGGCTGCCTTTGCAGCATGGGTTTGATGAGTACCTGGGGTTGCCCTACTCCAATGATATGTGGCCTGTGCATTATGATGGTAAGCCATACGCAGATACATCTACCAATTCCCGTAAAAATTATCCGCCTTTACCTTTGATCGAAGGGAATAAGCCACTGAGATATATTAAAACACTGGAAGATCAATCGCAGCTCACGACTATTTATACTGATCGTGCCTGTCGTTTTATTAAAGAGAATAAAAAACAACCATTTTTCCTGTACCTGGCGCACAGTATGCCACATGTGCCTATTGCCGTTTCTGATAAACATAAAGGAAAGAGTAAGGATGGATTGTTTGGAGATGTGATAGAAGAGATTGACTGGTCTGTCGGACAGGTACTGAAAACGCTGGAAGACAATGGGCTGGCAGATAATACGCTGGTGATATTTACCAGTGATAATGGTCCCTGGTTATCTTATGGTAATCATGCTGGTAATACCGGTGGGTTACGGGAAGGCAAGGGGACTTCCTGGGAAGGAGGTATTCGTGTCCCATGTATAATGCGGTGGCCGGGCAAGATTCCTGCTGGTGTGGTATGTAACAGGATGGCCGCTACTATTGATCTTTTGCCTACTATTGCTAACTTGTGCGGAGCACAGTTGCCGGTAAGAAAAATTGACGGTGTAAATATGAAGTCGTTATTATTTAACGAGCCGGACGCAAACCCGCGCGACGAATTGGCCGTATATTACGAAGTGAATAGTTTACAGGCCATTCGTAAAGGACCCTGGAAGCTGGTATTACCGCATAAGTCCCGTACTTATAAATTGAATTTACCAGGTTATGATGGTTTCCCGGGAGCACAGCCCAATGTAGATGTTGCGTTAGCGTTGTATGATATGCGTCGTGATCCGGGAGAAACATTAGATGTGCAAAAGCAATTTCCGGATGTAGTAAAAGAGTTGTTGGTGATAGCTGAAAAATACCGGAATGAGTTGGGCGATGACCTGACGGGGGCAAAAGGAAATAGCCGGAGATTTGCCGGAAAGGTGCAATTATGATATATATAGATAAATATAATTTGTGAGAAATGAAAGAAGTGCCAACTTTGAAGTGATTGATTGTTAAGGCTTTGTATTCCCGTTAATCCGCTAAAGGTATAGAGTCAACCATGTTATGATTGTGTTTTATTAGTAATATAAAACAAATTGTATATTAATATTTATTGAAAAACCATATACGTATCCGATTGACTACTGCATGTAATTGTTTCAAATTTGTTACGGGTATGGAAACCGTGTGATCTTTCCGTTTTCAGTTATCAACCATACCAGCTTCCAAAAATTGCAGTTAACAATGGAAGATTTCATAGGAAATATACATAACCCAAAAGGAATATTATGAAAAAAGTGCGGCCTATTAGTCCTGGTCATTTGGGAGAATCGAAAGTTTTAGAAGTTGCGGGATTGCACAGCGAATCAACAGAAGTGTTACAACAATTAGCAAAAGATATCTGCAACCTGGTTATTATGGATATAGAGATACCTGGATTGACTGCGATAGAGGCCGCCAGCATAGTGAAAGCAGCCTACCCTGAAATAAATGTGCTGTTGCTTACATTGAATGATAAAGGACAATCTCTAACGGAGATGCCAACAGTAGCAAAAGGGTTTGAAGTGGATCATATTCCACCGGTTTCTTTGTCTGAATTTATTTCTCAGGTGTATGAAACGGCGCTGCAATCTAATATGGTGGCGGTAAACAGGGTACTGGCGTTTTTTCGCAAGGAGCGGCATGTTTATCAGGACCCTTATGGACTGTCTCCGCGGGAAAAGGAAGTTTTGCGTTGCCTGGTAAATGGCGACACCTATAAGCAAATCGCGGAAGGTTGCCATATCAGTGTGGGTACTGTGCGCTCCCATATCATGAATATCTATCGTAAGCTGGATGTAAACTCCCGTTCCAATGCTATTGTAAAGGCCATGAAGGAGCACCTTGTGTAGCGGTGTCTCTGTTCCGGAAACCCTGTGCCTTTACCTGACCGCCTTGTAGCCTTAATGATTATTTATGCAACCCTGGTTTTGCGCGGCAAAGCGCTGATGTATGCCTTCAGCCGGACCTGCATAACATACTTCATCAACAGCCTTCAGTTGCTATGCCTGGTTGCTGCCCACACGTTACGTGAGGAATGCACCGGTAGTGTAGCATATTGTGAGGATGCCTCCCAATGTGTCCTGCTGTAGTCTTGATAAGTATGCAGACCTGCTGCGGTGATATCCGTGATACTATCATCATCACGAATAATAAATGTAATTATTGCTGTTGCCCCCCGGCTTTTACCAGATATCAAAATCATATGTATAAATGTTAAAATAGCACTTAATTATGTGCAATCGATTGCGTAATTTCGATGTAACAGATACGTAGCAAATCCCTGAGAACCTTTGTAGCATGGATATTTAATAATCAATTTTGATTGCTTTTATAATGCAATCGTTTGCTCTTATCAACCAATATTATTCTGCGAACCAAAAAATACCTTTTCTAAAAATTCCATTATGAAAAAACATATGCACCTAAACTGTTGTAAGGGGTACCTACCCTAATCAGACTATTTTTATTCGTAGTATTCTATCAACCTATCATTTAATACTACACCTAAACTGACACCATACTACGGTATGGTAATGGCCGGTTAATGCCAGCCCGGATTTTGCATTTGCAACATACGGAGCTGTATTAATCCGATCCCTGACATCGTGTATTCCTTCACGTTAGTATTATGAATCTATAGCATCTGTTCATTCTCCTTTATTATCTCACGTTATCAATTGATTTTTATGATTATTTATTTACGAGGTATGCCCATGCTGGTTTTACTGCTATTGCTATGTAGCGGCAATATCAACCCGGTATTTGCACAAACAGGTCCGGTAACCGGGCAGGTGCTTACACCGGACCAACAACCCTTCCCTGGTGTAACGGTTCGTATTAAAGGCTCCTCAGCGGGAGCTACTACCAACCAGGAAGGCCGCTTCTCCTTGCTCAATGTAGCCACCGATGCTGTCCTGGTATTTTCTGCTATCGGGCACCTTCCACTGGAAAAAAATGTAAACGGTGCCAAAACAGTGAACGTACAATTGCAGTCCTCCAACAAACAACTGGATGAAGTGGTGAGCGTAGGTTATGGCAATGCGCGTAAACGGGACCTTACAGGCGCCATTACTTCTATCAATCAGGAGGCTATTGAAAAAAGACAACCGGTAAACCTGATAGACGCGCTGCAAAGCCAGGCAGCCGGCGTACTTGTGATGAACGACGCCGGTGAACCAGGAGCAGAGGGAAGCATCCGCATACGCGGCTTCTCTACCTTTTCCACTGCCGGCAATAACCCGCTGTATGTGATTGATGGTGTACTAAGCGAAAGCGCCGGGAATATCAATCCTTCCGATATTCAATCCATAGAAATACTGAAAGATGCGGCATCAGCAGCTATTTATGGCTCCCGCTCTGCCAACGGCGTCATCATCATCACCACCAAACGTGGCGTAGAAGGCAAACCCACATTTGATGCACGCTATTCCAGCGTATTGGGTAAACTGGCGCATAAACTACGGCAGTCCAATGCAGATGAAGTACGCCTGTTCCGCAAACTGCAAAACCCTGGCGGTACCGGCGTAGACGTGGACTCACTTAATCCCGGTTTTAATGCTGATAACGATTATCAGGACATCATCACGCAAACGGCTGTACGTCAACAGGTAGATCTGAGCATGAGCGGTGCCGCTAAAAATGCCAACTACTACTCCAGCATACAATACCTGGACGATAAAGGTATCGTGGTAAACAGTTGGGCTAAAACAATAAAATCACGCGTCAATACAGAGTTTTCACTATCAGATAAAGTGAAATTCGGTAACCGTTTCCAGTTCGCCTATCAAAAGAAAAATAATATAAATGAAGGCAACACGCTCAACCAAACCTTTCAGCGCCCTACCAACTATTACGTATGGTTGCCGGATGGTACACTGGCAGGTTATCTCGGCGGCCGCCGAAATCCTTTGGCAAATGCGCTTTATGAAACCAACATCACACAGTCGTACGGCGGTAATGCCTTCACCTTTATGGAAGCAAAACTGTCAAAAGACCTGAGCTTTAATACCAACTTTAACGTAGACCTGGCAGCTCCGCATAATATAACTTTCAGTTCCAAGCTGGTGAGTGCTGCCAACCCTACTTCCAGCTCCGGCAGTGAAGGTTTTGACCTGAATATCGGCTGGCAGTACCAGGCATATTTTAATTATCATAAAGTTATCCGGAAAGATCATGACTTCACCGCCATGGCAGGTTTCAGTGCAGAAAAATACAAAGGGAATTCCTTTGATATAGGCGGTACTGATTATGTGAGTGAACTGGTTTATTATGCCAATGCATACGGACAATTACTCAACAGTAAAACAACTACCAAAGGCTTTGTACACAGCATGGCTTCTTTCTTTGGTCGTATAGGATACAGTTACAAAAGCCGGTATATACTGGGCGCTACTTTGCGCCACGATGGTTCTTCCCGCTTTGGTAAATCTAATATATGGGGCGATTTCCCCTCTGTTTCCGGCGCCTGGCGTTTCAGCGATGAAAAATTTATGGGATTTGCACGCCGCTATTTATCTGATGCCAAACTGCGCGTGAGCTACGGAATAAATGGTAATGAACGCATCGGCGATTACGATGCCATGCAACGACTCACGTTCGGGAATAATTTTTATAACGGCATCTCCGGGGCAGTACCTACTTCCGATTTCGGTAATAAGGACCTGAGCTGGGAGAGCACCCGTGATGCAGATATAGGGCTGGATCTGAGCCTTTTCCATGACCATGTAACAGTGGCTACAGACTATTATGTAAAAACAACCAAAAATCTGTTGTACGCTCGTCCATTGCCCGTAGAAACAGGTTATAATAATGCGCGCATTAACCTTGGCAGTATACAGAATAAAGGATTTGAATTTGCCGTAAATGTATTGGCAGTAAAGAAAAGAGATTTTCAATGGAACACGATCTTCAATATTACTTTTGAAAGAGGCACTATAAAACAGTTGTATAACGGAGAACAGTTTATTGCCGGCGATAAATGGCTGGTGCGCGAAGGCGGCAACCTGGGCGACTTCTACGGCTTCCATTATAAAGGCATATACCAGTACGATCAATCCAATGCCTATAACGACAATTGGGAACAGCTGACACCCACCTTTGATGAAAATAAAAAGTTTACAGGTGAATATACCATCGGCGGACAAAAGTACCTGGGTACAGTGCATCGTATGTATGGTAATGGCAACCTGCTGAAAGGCGGAGATGTGATATATGATAATCCTACTAAAGATAGTGTGATTGATGATGCAGACCGTCGTGTTATCGGCAATGCACAACCAAAATTTTATGCCGGCTGGATCAATAATCTGACCTATAAAAATTTCACACTCTCTTTCACTTTTAATGTACAATGGGGTGGTGCTATATATAATAATGCAGCTGCTGCGCTTAATAACTATACTACTTCCAATATTATTCCGCAGCCTTATGTAATTTATCACGCATGGCGCAACCAGGGCGATGTAACAGACGTTCCCCGTGTAGATAAAAGCACAGCCTGGAACCATCGTATCAGTACCCGTTACCTCGAAGACGCTTCGTTTATACGTTTAAGTTATGTGAAGCTGATGTATGCGTTTAATCCAAAAATGCTGCATCGGGTAAAGGTAAAAGGTGCGGGCCTGTATATCTATGGCAGCAACCTGATTACCTGGACTAACTACAGTTGGTATGATCCTGAATTTTCTTCTGCCAATGCATTGCAGCTGGGACAGGATAACGGACGTTATCCACGGAGAAGGGAATTAGGATTGGGTGTTAACATTAACCTTTAATTTTTTGAGAGATGAAGAAAGTATTTTTTTCGATAGGGGCAGTAGCAGCTTTATTATTCAGCGGATGTAATAAATTCCTGGATGAAAAGCCACAGAACCAGCTTACGCCGGATCAGTTCTGGCAAACAGAAGATGATATTATTCATGGTTTGGCTGGTGTGTACGATGGGGTACAGGCGTCCCTGAATACCAATTATGTATACTGGGGCGATGCGCGTACAGATAATTTTAATGTAAGCCAGTATGGTAATAAGCAGTATGCACTGAACGGTTTGAGTGCTACTATTTCCGGCTCCGACTGGGCACCGCTATACGTTACTATTGGTCGCGCCAATATGTTGCTGAAGAAAGCACCCGGTGTAAAAAATGTAACCGCTGTTAACGAGGCGCAATATATGGCACAGGCGTTGGTAATACGGGCCTGGTGTTATTTCACACTGGTACGTTTATGGGGAGATGCACCACTATGGCTGGAGCCTTATGAAGATTTACATAAGAGTCCTTATAAAGCCCGCACCAGTGCGGATAGTATTTTAACTGCGGTGGTGATTCCTGATCTGCAAAAGTCATTCGATATGCTGAGTGCAGATCATTCCACCGTATTTAATATAAATAAAGGCAGTACCGCCGCGATGCTTGCTGATGTATACATGTGGCGGCACGATTATGATAATGCATTAAAATGGATGGACAAGCTGACTGCATTGAAATGGTATACGCTGGAACCTGGTGGTACCTGGAAAAACCTGTTTGTATCGCCGTCCGGTTCCCTGGAAAGTATCTGGAGCCTGTCGTGGGACTACCTTGTAGACGGCGGTGCCGGCATCTCCGGACTCATTGGCTGTAATGATAATAACAGCGATTTCCTGGTGGAAGATACTGTATGGAGCCATTTTCTCCTGGATACCACTGATATCAGGGGGAAACAAACCGTAGATCTGAAGCAGGCTGCAAAAGATAAAGTATTGAAATATTATGCATTGAAACTGGATAAAGACGGGAAGCAGGTGTATCCCAAAAGTTCAGAAACAAATATCCAGTATCCTATGTATCGCTATACCGATATAATTCTGCTGCGTGCAGAAGCCATGAATGCCAAAGGAGATGCGCCTGCAGCGCTTACATTGCTGAACCAGATCCATACCCGTGCAGGCATGAAAGCCTTTGCAGCAGCAAATTTTCCAACCAAGGAAGCGCTGTTGAATGGTATTTTGAGGGAACGGCAGCTGGAATTTTTCTGTGAGTTCAAACGCTGGTTTGACCTGCGCCGCAACGGCAAAGTGAAAGAGGTGATGGATCCGTTGTTGAAGTTCCGCCAGGTGGATAATCCGGGATATAACAATGATGGATTGTTGTTATGGCCCGTTAACCGCGATAATCTCAATGCCAACCCTCTCCTCAAACAAAATCCTCCTTATTCAGAATAATAAAATCTGTTGTTATGAAAATCAGTAAAATGATGATATTATTTTTGTGCAGTGCGCTGGGATCTTGTACCCTGGCCGGATTGGATGCACAGGAATCGTGGGATTTTACGCCACATGTGGCAGATGCACATACGTTTAAAAGCACCTGGCAGTTCATGAATGATCGTAATAAACCCGGACAGGATTCCGTTTTTAATTTTATGCTGCAGGCTATTGCCTATGCTGGTATTGATTCTTCTGAATATACCAAACAGGGGAGGACTTATTTTTTGCTGCACCGCGATGCCGTATTGCGTATCGATAAAAAGAAGGTAACCATAGATTGTTACTGGGGTAAATACCTGGTGCCGGACAGGGATTCTACCGGAAAAATTATCCCCGGAAAATTCCGGGCAGCCAAAAGCTGGGATGAATATCCGAAGCAGTTTGTAAAGAATACATTGCTTTACCTGATGGCCGATGGAGAACATACCTTTGGAAATATAGGGCCGGAGAATGATACTATTTATGCGTTATTGCCTCCCGGTGTAGATTCCCTGAACCCAAAGAGCATGATGACACTGCGGCTGACTAACGACCGTGCTTCCACCATTAAAATTAATGACTTCCTCAATTCTGTAACGGTTACCAATGTACGTACCGCGGGGATTCTGAATACCAACGGGCCGGCACATGTGGTAGACAGGGTAGTGAGCTATGGCGTAAAACCATAAGGACGACCTGGTAAGAGCAGGCCTTCCGCAAAAAAACATTGATAAAAGGCAAAATAATGGTGAAGGTTATGCAAACGGTTGCATAACTTTCATCATTATTCGTTTTTTAAGGTAGTTCCCGGTGAAAAATTGACTAATTTATCTCGTTATGAAATCTTTTTAGCCGCCACGTAATATTAGTAATCCGAAACTTACACAACATATAGATTATTAGAAAATCAGATACTAAAACAGTTCCGAAAATGTTGATAAGAAAAAGAGGTTTTGGGCGTGTACTGTTAATAATATTGGGGTGCACAAAAATAGCAGCTGCACAACAATCTATCCGTATCACCCAATCATGGGAATTCCTGAAAGGTGACCTGGGCGGTATATGGGAGGGGGTGAGGCCCGCCGCTGAAGGTGGAATTGTAAAAATTAACGGTATTAACAACGTACAATGACAAAATATTTTTTAGGATTCGGGCTACTGATCTTCTCCTGGAGCAGCTACGCAGCCACTCCGGCAGACTCCCTGCTGAAGCTATGGTACAAGCAACCCGCCAAACAATGGGTGGAAGCATTGCCCGTAGGTAATGGCCGCATTGGCGCCATGATTTTTGGCGGTGTGCAGCAGGAAGAACTGCAGCTGAATGAAGGCTACCTCTGGTCCGGCGTTCCGCGTGATGGCAACAATCCGTTAGCCAAAGAAACATTGCCGGAAATGCGGAAGTTGTTATTTGAAGAGAAATACATGGAAGCAGACAAGCTGGCTAAAAAGATGATGGGCACCTATAGTGCGCGCTATCTTACCCTGGGCAGTTTACTGATTGAAAATGACATACCACAGGAAGCTACCAACTATAAGCGGGAACTGGATTTAAACAAGGGCGTTGCACGCGTTACCTATACAGCTAACGGTATTGGTTATACGCGGGAAGTGTTTTGCAGTTACCCGCAGCAACTACTGGTGATACGCTATAGTAGCAGCAAAGCCGGTAAACTCAGTTTCAGTACTAAATTTGCCAATCCGATGCCGCATGTAAACAGTGTGGTAAATAATCACTGCCTCATCATGAAAGGCAAATGCCCCGAATATGTAGCCAGCAGGGCATATGAAACCAAACAGATTGTTTATGGCGATAAAGGTATTGACTACGAAGTGCACCTGGATGCACGTGTAACAGGTGGTACCGTAAAAACGGATACCGCGGGTCTGCATATCTCCGGTGCTTCGGAAGCGGTATTGTTGTTATCTATAGGTACCAGTTACAGTGATGCTGACAAACAGCCGCGCGCAAATGGAAAAGACCCGCATGCTGCTGCCATGGCGCCTTTGGCAAGGGCCGCAACAATTACTTATCCGCAAATGCTGCAATCACACATAGCTGATTATACTGCTTTATTTAACCGGGTAGCCTTAAACCTGGGCGAAGATGGATCCGCGCAATTGCCTACAGACGAGCGTTTGAAGGTATACACCGTAAATGGTGGTAACCGCGATCCGCAACTGACAACGTTGTTATATCAATATGGTCGCTACCTGATGATTGCAGGCTCACGGAAAGGTGGCCCGGCTATGACCCTGCAAGGCTTATGGAATAAGGAAATGCAGCCGCCATGGGGTGCTAACTATACTATTAATATCAACACCGAAATGAACTACTGGCCATCTGAAACCGCTAACCTGTCGGATTGCGGCGTGCCGTTGTTCGATTTTATTGGCAGGATAGCACAACGCGGGCGTGTAACCGCTGCCGTTAATTACGGCGCTAAAGGGTGGACAGCGCATCATAATTCCGATATATGGGCAATGACCAATCCTGCAGGCGGCTTTGATTTTGCCGATCCCAGAGGTAATCCTACATGGGCTATCTGGCCTATGGGCGGGGCCTGGCTGAGCAGGCACCTGTGGGAGCATTATCAGTTTACCGGTGATAAAAAAATGTTGCAGCAGGCATATCCGGATCTGAAAGGTGCTGCCGAATTTATGCTGGATTGGTTAGTGAAAAATGAACAGGGACAGTGGGTAACAAATCCATCTACCACACCGGAAAATAATTTTATGATCAATGGTAAGCGCGAAGGCACTGTAAGCATCGCTACTACTATGGATCTGTCTATCATTCATGATTTATTTAATAATACGATCCAGGCCGCGGAAGTACTGCAGCAGGATGCTGCATTGGTAACCCGGATTAAAAATACCATGAAAGAGATGTACCCTTTTCATGTGGGGCAATACGGTCAGTTGCAGGAATGGTATAAGGACTGGGATGATCCTAAAGATACGCACCGCCATGCATCTCACTTGTATGGCCTGTTTCCGGGGAATTTTATTTCTCCGCGCCGGAATACGGAACTGGCGGAAGCAGCTAAACGTAGTTTGTTACTGCGCGGCGATGGCGGTACCGGTTGGTCTAAGTCGTGGAAAATAAACTGGTGGGCACGCCTGGAAGATGGCAACCATGCTTATACTATGTTGAATAAACAATTGTTTTTAGCAGGCGGACAGGAAGTGAGCGTTGCTGATAACAGCGGTGGTTCTTATCCAAACCTGTTTGATGCACATCCTCCTTTCCAGATAGATGGCAATTTTGGTGTAACCTCCGGTATTATGGAAATGCTGCTGCAAAGCCATGATGGCGTGTTGTATCTGTTGCCTGCCCTGCCGGATGCATGGCCTTCCGGAAATGTAAAAGGATTAAAAGCAAGAGGTGGATTTGAGGTAGATATGGAATGGCAAAACGGGCAGTTAACGCATGCAGTGATCAGGTCTGCATTAGGTGGTAACTGTCGTATTCGTACGCGCGTAGCCGTTAAAGTAAACGGGCAGCCTGCGAAGGTAGCAACGGGTATCAATCCCAACTTATTTTACCAGTTACAGCTACCGGTAAAAATGGAAGTAAAAGATAAAAGCAAATTGCCGGAGTTGCAGTTGAAGGAAGTATTTGAGTATGATATTTCAACTGCACCCGGTAAAATTTATGATATTATATGAAGATAAAAACTTCGGTTTTAAGTATAGCCTTTGGCGTTATATCAGCTGTAGCAGTTGCGCAGGTGAAAGGTGATGACGATGGTATCCTGGCACAACAGGCAGATACCCGCGATAAAGTGGCCATTGATGCCGCTGTTACTTAAATGGTTGGAAAAACAAGGAACAGTATCACTGCCGGCAGGTGAATACGAAGTGAGTATTAAAGCGGATCAACTGAACGGTGCAGAACTGATGAGATTATATGAGATAACAATGCAACCAAAATAACATCCACGATGAAAAAGAACTGCTTACTATTACTCGGTTGTTTGCTACTATGCGGTATCATAGCCCGTGCAGGTGAATCAGACCGTTTTATTCAATCCTTGAAAAGCAGCAATGCTACAGCTTTTCAGGCTAATGGTGCAAAGGCTCCTGCCTATATTAAAGTAATCCGGAAGTGGAATGGCGATTTGTGTGAAGTACGAGTAGTTAACACCGGTAGTAGTCCGGTGCGATTAAAAGAAGTAGTGATTGGTGAAGTGGGCAAAGTATTGCCATCGTCTACACCCTTTTATGCAGAAGGTTTTCAGATGCTTTCACAAAACGCTGGTACCCTGGCGAAACCGGAAAGTCTCGGCAACTATACAGATGCCGGACACTACAAAATACCACAACCTGATGGTTACCTGGCAGTTTATAACCTGTTAAGATTGTATCCTGCAGGGGATGCGCAGGTACTCGTGGGCTATACATCCAGTAACCGTTTTGTAGGTAAATTTTATTTATCTGCTGATACTATCAAAGTAGTAATGGACCTGGAAAACCTGGAACTGGCTCCCGGCAAGGAGTTTAAGCTGGAAGAACTGATGTTGCTCAGCGGTAAAGACGGTAACAACCTGCTGGATCGTTTTGCTGATCGTATTCATCATTTTCATCCGCGCCTGGAATTTAAGCAGCCGCCTACCGGCTGGTGTTCCTGGTATTGTTTTGGTCCGCGGGTAACGGCACAAAATATTTATGATAACCTGGATTATATCAAAACAAATATTCCTGCATTAAAATATATCCAGATAGATGATGGCTACCAGCCGCATATGGGCGACTGGCTGGAAATGGGTAATTCTTTTGGGGGGAATATACAGCAGGTACTGCATAGTATCCGTGATAAAGGTTTTGAGCCGGCCATCTGGGTAGCGCCGTTTATTTGCGATAGCAATTCCACCATTTTTAAGGAGCATAAAGACTGGCTCGTGAAAGACGCCACCGGCAAGCCTTTGCGCAGTGATGAAGTAACTTTTGGTGGCTGGCGCTGGAAACCATGGTATGTATTGGATGGCACCAATCCCGCCGTGCAGCAACATTTTCAGCAGTTGTTCCGCACTATGCGCGATGACTGGGGTGTTACTTATTTTAAGCTGGATGCTAATTTCTGGGGCGCCATTCATGGCGGCTATTTTTACGATAAAAATGCTACCCGTGTAGAAGCCTATCGCCGTGGTATGGCAGCTATCCTGAAAGGAACAAAAGATGCTTTTATATTGGGCTGTAACCATCCGCTGTGGCCTTCTTTGGGCCTGATACACGGGAGTCGCAGCTCTATGGATATCAAACGCAACTGGTCTGTATTTGAACGCTCCGGCCGGGAAAATCTGTATCGCTCCTGGCAGAATGGCCGTCTTTGGTGGAATGATCCGGACTGCCTCGTATTAACCGGCGATATGCCAGATAACGAATTCAATTTTCATGCAGCCTTGTTGTATGCTACTGGTGGTATGATGTTGAGTGGAGATGATTTAACAAAGATCTCACCGGAGCGCCTGAATATTTTAAGAAAAGCAGTACCGCCTACTGCACAGGCGGTGGCTTTTGATAATACAAATTTTGAAGTTGGCAAGGTCACTACGGCAGCAGGAAAATATATTGTACTGCTCAACTGGCAATCATCTCCCCAAAAATTACAAGTGAAACCGGATAAGCCATGTGAAGTAATAAACTATTGGACAGGCAAGAGTTTGGGTAAATACACCGGCAGTTTCAGTATAGAAATGAAAGGGCATGATGGAATGGTGCTATTGTTAAAATAATCCACACTTTGGAATTACGAATTACGGATAGAAGCGAAGATCGCTCCGATCCGCAATTCGCAATTCGTAATTCTCAGGAAGAAAACCAAAAATAGAATCACATGCGCTATCTGTTATTAACACTGTTATTAGGTTTTACATTTTCTGCGCAAACGCAATCGCCTTATTTAAAGCAATTGCTGAAAAATACGAAACCCGCTATTGTAGCACGTGCGCAATGGGCTATGCAGCAATCGCCGCAAACTATTACAGCGTTTCGTTGCGACCGTAGCGCCGGTGGTGTGCATGATTTTTATTCCGAAGGAGATTATTGGTGGCCCGATCCAGCTAATCCGGACGGGCCATACATCCAGCGTGACGGGCAATCCAATCCCGATAATTTTGTAGCACACCGTCAGGCAATGATAAGATGTAGCCGCGTGATGGGCGCGCTGGCAGCGGGTTACGTAGCCACTAAGGATAATACATATCTGCAACAGGCGCTGTTGCATGCAAAGGCCTGGTTTGAAGATTCCACCACCCGCATGAATCCCAGTCTTTTATATGCACAAGCCATCAAGGGAAAGGCCACTGGCCGCGGTATTGGCATAATTGATACCATTCATTTCATGGAAGTAGTGCAGGCATTGCGTATCATGGAAAAAGCGGGTGCTATTCCAGCGGCTGATCTGGCGGCTATCAAAGGCTGGTTTACAGCCTATTTACAGTGGCTAACCACACATCCCTATGGTAAAGATGAAATGAATGCGGCTAATAATCACGGGACTTGCTGGGTGATGCAGGTGGCGGCTTTTGCCCGCTTCGTGGATAACCGGGAGCTGATGGATTTCTGCATTAATCGTTATAAAACAGTATTACTGCCTGCGCAAATGGCAGCTGATGGCAGCTTTCCGCAGGAGCTCAGGCGTACTAAACCTTACGGTTACTCGTTGTTTAACCTGGATGCGATGAGTACTATTTGTCAGCTGCTGAGTACTCCCGGAAATGACCTGTGGCAATACAAGGTAGACAAGAACCGGAATATCGCTAAAGGCATCACTTTTATGTACCCGTTTGTAAAGGATAAAACTACCTGGCCTTATACCCATGATGTGATGTATTGGAATAACTGGCCAGTGGCACAACCCTTCCTTATTTTTGGCGCTGCGGCCTTTAAAAATGATGATTATTACCGTTTATGGTTGTTGTTGGAACATGACCCGAAGGTGGAAGAAGTATTGCGCAATTTGCCAGTCAGGAATCCTGTTATCTGGATGTAGGTGATTGATCATAGAAGGCTTGTCTGGTTCACAATAAATTAATGATTTGGATGATTTATTTTGTTAATATAAATGTTTAACTTTAGGGGACTATACCACTATGTTTAAACTTTAGAGATATGAGTTGGATGAACGACTTGTATGTTATTTACCAGAAACTGGATGCCACCGGTTGTGAAGAGGTAAAACATGACATTCTTAAAGCCCAGATTGATGGCTGTAATCGCGGAGAGATTTATTTCCTGGTATTACAACAATTAGTACATATTAAAACAGATAAGGCACCTGTGTACGAATTGATTAAGGGAGAAGTAGAAAATATTATCCACTGCAGTAAAGGACAATACCTGAGTTAATTACTTTAATTCTTCTATCAGTTTCTGTACTTTAGGATAATTGGGGGCATCTGCCGGAATTTTTAATAACCAGTCCAGGCATGACTGCTTTTGCCCTTCTTTCAGATAACTTAATGCCATATAAAACGCTGCATCGTAGCGCAGATCGCTCCTGCTGTCATAAACAGTGAGCAGATCAGTGCGGGCTGCCTGCAGTTGGTCCTGTTCAAGCAGTGCTATACCGCGGTAAAAACGGGCGTACAAATTGCCAGGGTTACCCTGTAATACTTTATTGAGCGAGAAGGAAGCATCGTTGAAATCACCATGGTTAAACTGCAGAATAGCTTCTTCCGGTAGTCGTAAGCTGTCGATATCCGGTATCTGCATTTCAGTAGAGGCAAACTGCCGGTAAATATTTTTTCTCCAGGGACTTATATATAGCAGGATAGCCATTGCCGCTGCTATCATCGCTGTAAGAATTACATAATTACGTATAGGGATAACGCTGTTGTCTTTCAGTGCATACCAGGCATTGCGGTGGGTAAACAGCAAATGCTGGATCTCATCCCGGTCTGTATCGCTGCATATTTTTTGTGCCAGCAGCTGACGGATAATGTCAAAACGTTTCACCTGCTGCGTTAGGGAAACTTCTGCTTGAAGCCGGGCGGTAAAGGCTTTTTTTTCGGCTTCCCCCATTTGTCCGCTGAGGAAGCGATCGCTGTCCAGCAAATCTTTTTCCGACAGGCTGGAAGCCTGAAGTTTGATATCTATATCTTTGAATAAACTCCGGAAGCACGTTGTTCTTTTACCAGGTAATTGGGTTACCGGTATGTTGGTTTCTACAGCTATATCTTCCTGTAAATAGTCGGTGAGCGACCAACGAAGCACCTCTTTACATTCATCGGAGAGTGCCAGAAAATAATGATATGCCAGTCTTCTTTTTTCTCCTTCTTTCAGCACATCTTCCACATCCTGTATATCGTCGCGGCTCATAGTAGATAGTTCTTCGGCTTCCAGACCGGGTATACGCTGTCCGCGTCTTTCCAGCTCCTTCTCCCAGATGCGTTTGCATAATAGCTGTAGAAAAGGTTCAAAAGCACTTACTTTCAGGGGATGACGGCGGGCAAAGAAGTAAATATCCATGAGGGCTTCTTCAAAAATGTGGGCTGCATCTTTTATCTGGCCGCTCTTTTGGAGGATAAAGCGTTTTTCCTTGGAAGCAAAACGCTGGTAAATATTTTCTATTACTACGGGTCTATGGTGAAGCAATCCGTCAATATATTCCTGGTCGTTATTAAATAAAGGTTCAGGTGACATACATATCGTTTTTGCTTTGTTCGTCTTTATTAAAAATATTAAACCTTACCGAGGTGACCTAATAATTTATTCTGTCCACCTGCATTTCACCGGGTTACTGAAGCCGGCTGTCAGTGTCTGGCAGATAAACGGGAGCGCCTATACGGTACAACTTGTATGGAAGTTAAGTATCTTGCCAAACATACCCAGGCTATAGAGACAGGACACGCAAATATGTATCAACCTACACCAGATATCAACGATCTGATACTGCACTATATTCAGTCACCGCATGACCCGCTTTTGCAGGAGCAGATAGCTGTGCTGAAGGCTGCCGGCCTGGAACAGGCCAGCTATGTGGAAAGCAGACTGGAAGCCTGGTTGAAGGAGGGCGCTGTACCCCCGAAAGCAACGCCAGCTCAGGTAAAGGTGGTTGCTGCTGCCTCCCCGCATTCTTTTAAATGGTTATGGATGGCCGCTGTTGCTACTGTTGTACTGCTGATTGGCGGATTCACCTGGTATCAATGGCAGCGGCCCGGCAAGATGACGCTGCATGCCAATCATACTGATCATATCGATTCTTTACTACTGACAAAAGGTAGCAGTGTAGTATTGAATAAAGAGTCCGTGATATCGTATGCCGATAAATTTGACATAACACCCGCCATAAAAGTTTTAGCGGGAGATGCTTATTTTAATATTAAAGAGCCCGCAAATATACTGGTACAACTGGACGAGCATAACACTTTACGTGTATCGCAGGCGGCATTTAATATCCATAAAACCAAAACATCCGTGGCGATATTTGTAGTCAGTGGCAAAGCTACCATTGTACCCAACAAGGGTAAAGCGGTGTTGTTGACCGCTAATATGTCGGGGAACCTGGATCATCATCATCCGTTGCAAAAGAAAATGCTGAAAAGCCAGGCAGCCCTGGCCTGGAAAACCGGCCGGCTCCAGTTTAAGAATATACCACTGGAAGAAGTACTGACAGCAATAAACAGTTACTATGGTCTCGAAATTACGGTGCCCCCATCTGCTAAAAGCCTGTATAAGCAAAAGCTGACGGCTAACTTCGAAAAAAAATCTGACAAAGAAATAATTGAGATGCTGCGAAAAATGTTAGCCGTACACATTGTAAAAGACAGTGCGAACGCGTATTATATAACAATGAAGTAGTCTTTCTCCCGATTAAGCTGATTTCACTGATTACCATGATTATTTTTTTGATTTTAAAAAGATGAGCGGAGATCTCAGCGGGTTTTGTCTGAACCAGGATTTTTAGGATTGAATGGATTACCCTGATGGGTGTTATGTTATTTGATTTAGAAGATATGCGCGAAAATCTTCGCTATGATCTTCGGCATCCATCAGGGTAATCCATTCAATCCTAAAAATCCTGGTTCAGACAAAAACCGCTGAGATCTCCGCTCATCTTTCTGAATCTTTTTAAAATCAAAAAAATAATCATGGTAATCAGTGAAATCAGCCTAATCGGGAGAAAGACAATCCTAATCATGAGAAAGACAATCTCCGCTATCCCATATTCAGTTTATGAAGTATTCTCTTCAATTGTTTTACATCCTCTTCTCCAATGATTTCGGTATAAAATTCCTGTAGTTCATCTACTGATGCGGATGCATTGATCATCAGCTCTTTCCCTTTTTCGGTGAGAAAAATAATACTGGCGCGGTTATCAGTATCATGTTTGCGGGTGCCGATATAACCTTCAGCTTCCAGGTTCTTCACCACCTTACTCATGGCTTGTTTGCTGATACGCGCTTTTTTTGCCAGCTCATTATTGATGGTACCCTGCGCATCTATATTTACCAGTAATACCATATCTCCCAGCTTAAAATGTTGATATCCGCGTTCCTGGATCTTTTCTGTAAGACGCAGGTCCATATCTTTTTTAACCAGGGTTAGTAAACGCGCCAGGCTGTCAGGTCGTTTAGCCAAAGAGGCCTCGTATTGGGCGTCTATTGAAGTGCTCATCATGTTGTAGGTTTGGTATCGTGTGCAGTTATAAAAAACATCGCTCTGTATGCAATGCTACAAAATAAAAACCTTTAGAAGATACTATGATCGTTTGTTTTTATGGAGAAAGGAGATTATCTAAAAAAGAGGGTTGAACCACCGGCTCAACCCTCTTTTTATATCTTATAGCAGTGTTACCTGTACACGTAATCAGCCATTACGGTATATGTTCAAATACACTTTCTGCTTTAGCGTAGCATCTCAGTCCGACGATGGTATTGCTTATCCCCACCTTTACTCGTTGTGCAGACCTGATGCTGGTAGACGTCAGTCAATCAGAGCCTAAAGCCCCGGCAATGCCCATTTCCAGGCCACGCAGCTCAGCCAGACCGCGCAAACGGCCAATGGCGCTGTAACCAGGATTGGTGGTTTTATGCAGATCATCCAGCATCTGATGACCATGATCAGGACGCATTGGAATAGATACATTGCGGCGTTTCATGGTGATGAGGATATTTTTCACTACAGCAAACATATCCACATCGCCTTCCAGGTGGTTGGCTTCATGGAAGTTGCCCAGTGCATCACGTTGCGTGCTGCGCAGATGAATGAAGTGGATATGATCTCCCAGGCGTTCAATCATGCCGGGAAGGTCATTGTCTGCCCGCACGCCATAGGAACCGGTACAAAAGCAAAGTCCATTAGCGGCATAAGGTGCTGCTATCAGCAGTTCTTTTGCATCCTGCTCGGTGCTTACAATACGTGGCAGCCCGAAGATAGGAAAGGGAGGATCATCCGGATGGATGGCCAGTTTCACGCCGGCTTCTTCTGCTACAGGAGCTATCTGTTGTAAAAAATAGAACAGGTGCAGCTTCAGCTGGGTAGCATCAATGTCTTTGTATTTATCCAGTGCCGCCTGGAACAGTTGCAGCGTAAAGCTTTCTTCTGATCCTGGCAATCCGGCAATGATATTTTTCTGCAGCAATGCTTTTTCGGCATCGGTCATGCTGTCGAAATGTTCCTTGGCCCTGGCGATATCATCATCGCTGTAGTCCTTTTCAGCACCGGGTCTTTGTAACATGAACAGATCAAACGCCATGAAGGCTGCTTTTTCAAAACGAAGTGCTTTTGAACCATCAGCTACGGTATAGGCAAGATCAGTACGTGTCCAGTCCAGTACCGGCATAAAGTTATAGGTAACCGTACGGATGCCGCATGCAGCAAGGTTGCGCAGCGTTTGCTGGTAGTTGGTGATATACTCTCTGAAGCGACCACGCTGTGTTTTAATATCTTCATGCACAGGCACACTCTCCACCACTGACCAGGTAAGACCAGCTGCTTCGATGATTGCTTTGCGCTTTAATATTTCCTCTCTCGTCCACACTGATCCATTGGGTACATGGTGCAATGCTGTTACGATACCAGTAGCCCCTGCCTGTTTAATATCAGACAAGCTAACCGGATCATTAGGCCCGTACCATCGCCACGTCTGTTCCATTCTCAGCATAATGCTTATACTTTTAGTAAATCCAGAATTTTCTAATTCCAACCCCAAAAATATAATCTATCCACACATATACAAACTTTGATTTTAAATTTTGGACGTGCCGGCGGTGATCAGCACTATCATGAGGTCCATTACATTGGTTTGTGTAGGCCCTGTAACCAATAGTCCGCCTGCCTTTGAGAAGAAATGCCAGGCATCATTACGTTGTAAAAAACTATTTGCATCCAGCTGTAATTTTATGGCGCCTTTCATCGTGTGTGCATCCACGATAGCCCCGGCAGCATCCGTAGGACCATCTGTTCCATCGGTGCCACCGCTTAAAAAGGTGAGTTGCGGATGATCAGCGAGGGCAATGCCTGCGGCCAGTGCCAGGTGCTGATTGCGGCCACCAAGGCCGTTACCGGTTACCTGAACGGTTGTTTCGCCGCCCATGAGTAAACAGGCCGGCAACGGACCTGCGTAGCTAAGCGCTTGTTGGATGTATGCGGCAGCTACCGTGTGTGCATCACCGGTAGTAGTGGATGATATTAGCTGTGGATGATAACCGAGTGCGCGGGCCTTCTGTGCAGCGGCTTCCAGGGCAATGAGATTGGTGCCGGTAAGATAATTATGCACATGCCGGAAATCGTCGCCGCCAGGTTTGGCTGTGTCGGGTATTTTTCCGGCTATCCCGTTTTTAATATGCTGTAATAAGTTTTGTGATATTTTTTCGGGGAGATGATATTTGCGGAGTATAGCCATCGTATCCGCAAACGTAGTGGGATCAGGAACTGTAGGGCCTGAGCCAATAACGGTGAGATCATCCCCGGGTACATCGCTTAAAATGAGGGTGCATAACGTAGCCGGATATATGCTTTTTGCCAGCTGCCCGCCTTTAATGTAAGAAATGTGTTTACGCACTGTGTTCATCTCCTGGATAGTTGCCCCGCTTTTTAGCAGTGCTTCAAAAAGTTGCTGTACTTCCGGTAAACTGCTGCCTGCCGGAACATCTGCCAGCAGTGCCGAGGCGCCTCCAGACAGCAGGAAGATCACCAGGTCGGCCGGCTGCACCTGCGCAGCAATTTCCAGTAGCTTAACGGAAGCGGCTACACTGTTTTGGTCCGGTACCGGGTGACCCGCTTCTATTAACGTGAGCTGTTGTAACGGTAACGCATGACCGTATTTTGTTACCACCATTCCCTGCAAAGGGAAATGTTTGCCCAGTATATTTTCCAGCTCCTGTGCCATGGCGGCAGCGGCTTTACCGGCGCCAATAACCCAGATACGGCCATCATGCGGGAGTGCATAATCATCTCCCGAAATATTAATAATGCGTGACACCCGTGTTGCATGACCATCTTCCTGAAAATTATTGCTGACACGAACGTGCACATTATGCTGCATCAGCTGCTGCGGATGTACGGCCGCTACAGCGTGGAGGAAAATAGTTTTTATATCAGTAGCCGGATTGATAGCGATCAGTTTTAGGAATAAAAAAAGCAGTGAGGACGCTCACTGCTAATATCTCTCATTTTCAGTTAATTACTATTGTTGAGTGGAATCTTTTGCTTCTTTTTTCTGCCGTTTCTTTTCCATTTTTTCTTCCAGGTGCTCTTTTTTATTCATCTCCCAATCATTCCACCTTTTATACTGAGCAGCTGTAAGCACTGTTTTAAAACGTTGACTGCGTTCTGTATCCAATGCTTTCATCTCTTGCATATGCTTCTTTTTAGGAAGCCCCGTATCTGCTCTCACAGCATCTCTGCGGCGTATAATATCTTCATTGATCTCATATATTTTATCATACTGCACCTTATTAAGATTCAGTCTGTGTGAGATTTTATCAGTTATCTTACCAGCCCTTCCTTCCACGCCCCATCGGCCTTTATTGGCAATGCTGTCGTTAGTCTGAGCATTGGCCTGCATACTCATACCCGCAAAAAGACAGATGGCCAGCAGTATTGTATAGACGGAACATATTTTCATAGTAAGCAAGTATTGTACGAATTTAAACAAACTTAGGTGTAATCTCTTTTCAAATTATCCCTTTTTCGTGTTAATCCAAAATTTTGCGTAGCCGGCAGCAAGCTGCCTTTAAATTGTCTTTCTCCCGATTTTGATGATTAACCATGATTTTTCTGATTATATCTTATTTTAAAAAAAGAACAAAATCAGCATAATCATGATTAATCATCAAAATCCTGGGAAAGATAATCTCAGCAGCTCGCTGCTGTTACCACTCATAAAAAAAATCCCATTTTATTTAGACCGGCCTCAATGATTTGCTACATTTAACGCATCAACTAAATCTGAACCGAAAAATTAAAGATTTACATGAAAAGAGCTTTTGAGAAACCCGGGATAGCCCTGCTATCAAGGGGGATGGCCTATGCTATGAACCGGCACCGCAGTAAGCTGCTGTTGCTGGCCCTGCTGGCAGCAGGCTCCTATGCCAACGCACAGGAAACCTATCCGGTCAATGGTATTGCCGATCCCCGCGAAGGATGCTTCGCTTTTACACATGCTACCATTGTAAAAGATGCACAAACTACCGTTAATAACGCTACACTGGTGATCCGTGATGGCAAAATAGTAGATGCCGGTCCGGCTGCCCTGATCCCTAAAGATGCGATAGTAGTGGATTGCAAAGGAAAGTACATTTACCCCTCCTTTGTGGATATCTACAGCAGTTACGGCTTGTCTGAACCCAAACGTGGTGGCTCGCCCTGGAATGCAGCGCCGCAGTTTTTATCTAACACTAAAGGAGCATACGGCTGGAACCAGGCGATTAAAAGCGAAATTAATGCAGTGGAACTATTTGCTGTAGATGAAGGCAAAGCTACCCCGCTGCGGGAAGCCGGATTTGGTACGGTGCTTACACAGCAGGCAGACGGCATCGCCCGTGGCACAGCTGCACTTGTAACGCTGGCAGGTGGAAAAGAAAATAAAGTGATCATCCGCGAAAAAGCAGCCGCTTCTTACTCTTTCGATAAAGGAAGCTCTACACAAAACTATCCTAACTCCCTGATGGGGTCTGTTGCCTTACTGCGCCAAACTTACCTGGATGCACAATGGTATAAATCGCAACCTGCCAAAGAAGGGGTGAACCTGAGTTTACAAGCCTGGAATGCCAATCAGCAGCTACCGCAGCTGTTTGAAGCCGCTGATAAATGGGATGTACTCAGAGCAGATAAAATAGGCGATGAATTTGGCGTGCAGTACATCATCAAAGGCAGCGGTAACGAATACCAGCGCATGACAGAGATGGCCGCTACCAAAGCCACTTTCATATTACCGGTAAATTTCCCTGGCGCTATAGATATGGAAGATCCCAACGATGCACGTTTTGTATCGCTGGCAGAAATGAAGCATTGGGAAATGGCGCCTGCTGAACCAGGTGCTTTTGAAAAGGCCAATATCCCGTTTTGCTTAACAGCAGCCGATTTGAAAGATATAAAACAATTCCTGGCCAACATACGCAAAGCCATTGAATATGGTCTGACCGAACAAAAAGCACTGGAAGCATTAACTAAAACACCTGCCACCACTTTAAAGGCATATGATAAAGTAGGTAGCCTGGAAGCCGGTAAGCTGGCCAATTTCCTCATTACATCCGGTCCGCTGTTCAGTGATAAAACAATCCTTTATCAAAACTGGATACAGGGCAATCGTTATGTTATTAAAGAAGATGGATGGAATGATATCCGCGGTATTTATACCGTTACAATAACACCTGGCGGCAGTTACAGCGTTGAAGTAAAAGGTACACCCACCGCGCCTGCGTTATCGGTTTTACAAAAAGATACCCTCCCCGGACGTATTGATGTAAACGGCAAACTGATCTCATTGTCGTTACCGCTGGTAAAGAGCAGCAAGAGCAGCGTGCGCCTGAGTGGTATCATAGGCGACAACAGCTGGACAGGCACCGGCGCAGACACCACCGGTACAATGGTAAAATGGAATGCGGTATTTGTAAAAGCAGCACCTGCAAAAGCAGATACCGTAAAGAAAGAAACACCCATTGTCTTAGGTCCGATTTATTATCCGTTCAATGGTTACGGCTGGGATAAACTGCCAACGCAACAGGATATCCTCATTAAAAACACCACCGTTTGGACCAACGAAAAAGAAGGTAAACTCGAAAATACGGATGTACTTATCCGCAACGGCAAAATTGCGCAGGTAGGTAAAAATCTGGCTGCCGGCAATGCCCGGGTAATTGATGGTACCGGCAAACATTTATCTGCCGGCATCATTGACGAACACTCACATATTGCAATCAGCAAAGGCGTCAATGAATCATCACAGGCTGTTACTTCAGAAGTGCGTATTGCAGATGTATTAAACCCTGATGATGTCAACATCTACCGGCAGCTGAGTGGCGGTGTTACCGCCTCCCATTTATTGCACGGCAGTGCCAACCCTATCGGTGGACAATCACAGCTGATCAAATTGCGCTGGGGACAAAATGCAGAAGACCTGAAAGTAGCCAACTGGGACCCTTTCATCAAATTTGCATTGGGTGAAAATGTGAAACAATCCAACTGGGGAGAACGTAATACTGTACGTTTCCCGCAGTCAAGAATGGGAGTAGAACAGATATATGTAGATGCGTTTACCCGTGCGCGTGATTATGAAAAACAAGGTGTCAACAAACGCCGCGATCTGGAGCTGGATGCACTTGTAGAAATCCTTCACCAGAAACGTTTTATTACCTGCCACTCTTATGTACAGAGTGAAATCAATATGCTCATGCATGTGGCAGATAGCTTCCACTTCCACGTAAACACTTTCACACACATCCTGGAAGGTTACAAGGTAGCAGACAAAATGAAAGCACATGGCGCCGGCGCAGGTACCTTCGCCGACTGGTGGGCTTACAAAATGGAAGTGCAGGATGCTATTCCTGCTAATGCCGCCATCATGCAAAGAGTGGGTGTAGTTACTGCCATCAACTCTGATGATGCGGAAATGGCGCGTCGCCTGAACCAGGAAGCAGCCAAGAGCATCAAATATGCTGGTATGGGTGAAGAAGATGCATTAAAAATGGTGACATTGAATCCTGCCAGACTGCTGCATGTAGATAACCGCATGGGAAGTATCAAAGTAGGTAAAGATGCCGATGTGGTATTGTGGAGCGATCATCCGCTGAGCATTTATGCTAAGGCAGATAAAACCATTGTAGATGGTATCGTGGAATTTGACCGCGACAACGATCTGCAACTGCGCAAACGTATTGCAGAAGAGCGTAACCGTCTTACCCAAAAATTACTGGGAGAAAAGAAAAAAGGCACGCCTACCACAAAAGCAGCTTATGCACCAGATGAAATGTACCACTGTGAAGATTTACAGGGCGGTCATCAGCATGATGTAATCAAATAAATAACGCAACATGAAAAAGTACAACTTACTATATCTGATGGCGCTGGCCATGGGCTTACAAACGGCTCATGCGCAGGAAACCATTGCCCCGGCATTGCCGCAGGAAAAGCCGGTATATCTTACCAATGCCACTATCCACGTGGGTAACGGGCAGGTAATAGAAAACGGGACCATCGCTTTCACCAAAGGGAAAATTACTGCAGTAGGTAACAGCGTACCCGCTGCCGGCAGCGACGCTACCGTACTGGATATGAAAGGACAGCATGTATATCCCGGCATCATTGCACCGGAATCCAATCTTGGTCTGATGGAGTTTGAAAGCGTGCGTGCTACCGTTGATGTAAGAGAAGTGGGAGAGATGAACCCATCCATCCGCTCACTCATCTCCTATAACACAGATTCCAAAGTAATCAACACCCTGCGTTCCAACGGTATCCTGCTGGCACAGGTAACGCCCGAAGGTGGTATCATCAGCGGTACTTCTTCTGTAGTACAACTGGATGCCTGGAACTGGGAAGATGCAGCCTATAAGGCAGATAATGCATTACATTTCTATATGCCGCGACTGATCCCTGTGAACAATGACCGTGACCGTAGTCCCGCTACCAACGACCGGATGAAAATTGCGATGGAGCAGATTGAAAAGGTGAGAACATTTTTCCGGCAGGCAAAGGCTTATCAACAGGAAGCTACACACGCTGCTACCAACCTGAAGTTTGAGTCCATGCGTAAACTCTTTACCAAAGAACAAAAGCTCTTCATTCACTGCGACCTCGTAAAGGAAATGTTGATAGCGATTGATTTTGCGAAAGAATTTAATGTAGATGTGACCATCGTAGGTGGCATTGATTCCTGGCTCATCGCTGATCTCCTGAAACAAAACAATATCCCGGTAGTACTGGCACAACCACATAGTTTACCGGTAATGCAGGATGATGATATAGATCAGCCTTACAAAACTGCTGCGCAACTGCAAAAAGCGGGCGTGTTGTTTTGTTTGAGCAACGATGGTTTCTGGCAGCAGCGTAACCTGGGCTTTGAAGCTGGTACTGCCAGTACTTATGGCCTGAGTAAAGAAGAAGCACTGACGGCGGTAACATTGAATGCTGCTAAAATATTAGGTATCGATAAAATAGCCGGGTCCCTGGAAACCGGTAAGGATGCTAACATTGCGGTAAGCACCGGTGATATCCTGGATATGAAATCCAGTGTTATTACACGTGCATTTATTCAGGGCAGGGAAATAAACCTGGATAATAAGCAGAAGCAGTTGTATAAAAAGTATGAGCAGAAATACGGGTTGTGATTTTTGTGATTAGTGCGGATTTTGTCTGAACTGTGATTATTATGATTAATATGATTATCCTGATGAGCGAAGATCTTAGCGGATGTTGTCTGAACCAGGATTTTTAGGATTGAATGGATTACCCTGATGGGTGTTATGTTATCCAATATTGTGAATAAAATAAAAAGAGGAAGTCAGAAATTTTCTGACTTCCTCTTTTTATTTTATGTGATGTGATGAAATGTTTCAAACAACATAACACCCATCAGGGTAATCCATTCAATCCTAAAAATCCTGGTTCAGACAACATCCGCTAAGATCTTCGCTCATCAGGATAATCATATTAATCATAATAATCACAGTTCAGACTGCTTTTACGAGATAATAATTTTTCTTTCCTTTCTGAAAAAGAATATACTTATCGCGCAGCAATGCAGCCGTATTGATAACGGTATCAATACCCTCTATTTTATTTTTATTCATGCTCACGCCGCCGCCTTGCACGGTTTTGCGGGCTTCTCCCTTGCTGGGGAAAATGCCTGTTTCCGCGAGCAGACTTACCACGTCTTTACCTGCTTCCAGGTCGGCTTTGGCTATATCAAACTGTGGTACGCCGGCCATTACATCCAGCAGTTGTTCTTCTGTGAGTGATACCAGTAGTTCAGCAGTATCGTTGCTGAAAAGCAGGGTAGAAGCTTTTACTGCAAATGCATAGTTTTCTTCACCATGAATGTAGGTCGTTACTTCTTTGGCTAAACGTTTTTGCAGTTGGCGTTGTTCTGGTGCGAGGCGGTGTTGCGCAATCAATTCTTCCACTTCCGGTTGTGTGATGAAGGTGAATATTTTGATATAGCTTTCTGCATCCACATCCGTTGTGTTGAGCCAGAACTGGTAGAACATGTAAGGAGAGGTACGCTTGCCATCCAGCCATATGGTGCCTTGTTCGGTTTTACCGAATTTGGTACCATCAGCCTTTTTGATCAGCGGACAGGTAAATGCGAATGCCTCACCACCGGCTTTGCGGCGAACGAGTTCAGTACCGGTAACAATGTTACCCCACTGGTCTGAACCGCCCATCTGCAATTTGCAGTTTTTGGCAGTATACAAATGATAGAAATCGTATCCCTGTATCAGCTGATAAGTAAATTCAGTGAATGACATCCCGCTATCGCCTTCGATTCGTTTTTTAACGGAATCTTTGGCCATCATATAGTTAACGGTGATATGTTTACCGGTATCGCGGATAAAATCGAGGAAGGAAATGTGTTGGAACCAATCGAAGTTATTCACCATTTCCGCCGCGTTTGGTTTTGCTGGATCGAAGTCCAGAAAGCGTTCCAGCTGAGCTTTGATACCGGCTACATATTTTTGCAGGGTATCCAGGTCCAGCATCTTTCTTTCTTCTGCTTTAAATGAGGGGTCGCCTACCATACCGGTAGCACCGCCCACCAGCGCCAGGGGCTTATGTCCTGCCTTTTGCAGGTGCACCAGCAGCAGAATTGGCACCAGGCTACCGATGTGCAATGACGCTGCAGTAGGGTCAAAACCAATATATGCAGTGGTCATCTCCTTTTGCAGTTGCTCTTCAGTACCAGGCATCATATCCTGTAGCATGCCCCGCCAGCGCAGTTCTTCTATCAGATTCATGATTTAATTAATGATTTTTGCAAACCTACACAAAAAATGTCTGAACTGTGGCGTATATGATTATTGTGATTTTCCTGATTCGGGGAGATGATGTAGCTTTAATATATTAAAATTCGTTTCATTCTTTGCTTATCAGCAAAATCATATTAATATTTATTTACCCCCAATAAAGCCCCGATGTCATGAAAAACTTCCTTGTTTTTGTATGTGGCCTGTTCTGTGCAGTATCCGTATCAGCACAGGATTGCAAAGGTTATTATTACCTGTTGAATAATGCGGAAATTGAAATGTCTATTTATGATGCCAAAGGCAGTGTTACCGGCAAATCAATTTATAAGATCACCAATGTGCATAAAGATGGTAGCGGCACTACCTCTGATTTCGCCAACACCTTTTATGATAAAAACAATAAGGAGATAAGTACCGGCACCGGCCATTTTAAATGCAGCGGTAGTGGGGTATCGGTAGATATGAAATTGAGTATGCCCAATATGCCACAGCTCAAAGACATGAAAATGGAAGCCAAAACCTCCCAGGCCTTCCTGGATTATCCTTCCAATATGCATACCGGGCAGGATTTACAGGGTGGTACTTTTGAAATGGCCGGTAATATGAATGGTATGGACTTAGCGCTAAATTACAGCGTCAGCAACCGTAAGGTAACCGGCAACGAAAAGATCACCACTCCTGCCGGCAGCTGGGATTGCTTCAAAATTTCTTATGATATTGATTTTAAAATGACGGTGATGGGCGCAGGTATGCCCGTAAAACTAAGTGCAGAAGAGTGGTTTGCACCCGGATTTGGTGTGGTGAAGACCATTTCCTACAATAAAGGCGGTAAACAGGTGGGTAGTACCGTGATTACGGGTATAAAGAAGTAAATATCAGGGCGTTGCCCTGCCGGGATGTCAGATTGCAGCATTTTTTTGTGTGCCCGCAATCTCTTTTTGCCTGCTTACACCGTTAGAATGTCAGTTTGCAGTATCATTTTGTTTGCCCGCAGTACCTTTTCGCCTCCCTACGCAGCGGGGAAGCCGGGTAGCAGTGTTTGAATGTAAGCCGGCTACTCATTTTTGGTGAGCTACATACCTTACACTATCTCTTCAGGAAGAAAATAACTGATTTTCAGGAAGATATATTTTTTGAGTTATCTGGCTAAATAATTTACATTATATTATTTAATAATATAGTAAATTCAGGTGAATTTATGACCTCATATTTATCCGTCTATCTATGAAAAAATTATTACTCATCATTGTTGTAGCGCTTACTGGTCTGTATGCCTGTAATAAAAAAAGCGATACTACTACAACTCCACCTCCTGCTGTAATTGACCCAAAGGATCCGCAGGCATTGGTAAGCGCCATTAAGGTATACCATGGTACGCTGAATAAAGGAGCCTTACCTGCTACTACCGGTGGTACACTTACATTAAGTGTCGACAGCTACCAGGCGGTAATACCTGCTATCAACGGCAGATATGCCGTTATACCACTGAGCCTTGCCAGTGGTTTGGGTACTGATGTAAAAGGGGCATATCTGAAAGTATCAGGTTCCGATAGTTATTTTAATATTGATTTTTCGAAACCAAGAACTGCCAGGAAAGCTAATAGTAAACGTCCGGCTATTTTTGCAAGAGATTCTGTTTCCTATGTTGATTCCCTGATTATTATCAAGCTGCCGGACAATACTAAATCAGATACGTTCAGGGTTGAGTTTGAGGTATATGGTAATAACCAGGTGAGTAATATTGTAACAGCCATTATCCAGGTAATGAAAGGTGGGGGAGATGGAGATGCGGGTAAAGCATTAGCAGGTACCTGGGAGGTCAGCAGGTTCAAAGATTTGGGCAGCCTGGATACTACATGGCAGCCTCCGTTCCAGCATTATTCAGACACCGCTGTTTTCTGGTGCCATAATAATAAACTTGTTAACATGTTTTTGGATACATTGGATGTACAATTATCACTTCCTGTCTATTCCTACAGGGATACCAAAAATGAAATTACATTCAATGCCTCAGGTATAGGTTCCGGGGAAGACGCTGGTACTGAAACCCGTTTAGATACTGCTCAATCCAACTGCAGCAACCAGGCTTATAAAGATTCCATCATATCGGATAAAGGTACATTTGGCTGGTCTTACAACCCCGCTACCAAACTATTGACGATTGTATATGATCAGGATGCAAATGCTGATTTCAATGATTTTTCTGTGGAGGCAGTTTCTGTGGATGTAATCGGCAATAAATTGTACTTCAATGGAGCCACTATTACTGAATTTCTGAAGAAATAGGAAAGATCAGTCAGGTAAATATCCATGTACTATTCCTGTAAAAAGAAGCAGTACATGGATATTTTCGTTTTACATATTCTTTAAACACTTCGCTAAACTATCTCTCCAGTAAGGAATAGTTATACCGAAAGTGGTTTTTATTTTTTCTTTATTCAGCACACTATATGCCGGACGTGTTGCCGCAGTTTTGTATTTATCTGAAGTTACCGGTTGTATGCTGGTAGTGGCGTTGGTCATCTCTTTAATAGTGGTCGCAAAGTCGTACCAGCTGGTAACACCTTCATTACTGTAGTGGTATACACCGCCAATAGCAGCTTCGGTATTTTCAGATTTGTATTGTAAAATATCGAGGATAGCTTTTGCCAGATCTCCTGCATAAGTAGGCGTACCGGTTTGATCAAATACTACGTTCAATTCCTGTTTTTCCTGCATGAGTTCACGCATGCGTTTCACGAAGTTAACGGCATATTCGGAATACAGCCATGACGTGCGGATCACGATGGTATCCGGATTGTAGCCGGCAGCAGCAGCTTCACCACGCAGTTTGGACGCGCCGTAAATACTTTGCGGATCAGTTTCAATTGCTTCTGTATAAGGCACATTTTGTTTGCCGCTGAATACGTAGTCGGTAGAAATATGTACCAGCTGTGTGTTATGCTGAGCGCATATTTCAGCCAGACTTAACACCGCCTGGAAGTTCAGCAGGAAAGCTTTTTCTTCCTCCTCCTCCGCTTTATCTACTGCAGTATAAGCAGCGCAGTTGATGCATGCATCAATTTGTTGTGCTGCAAAGTAAGCCGTCAGTGCATCCGCGTCGGTGATGTCCAGATCCTGGTAATCGGTGTACAACAGGTTAAACTGTGGGTACGCGGCGGCTACCTTTTGTAAGGCTTGTCCTAATTGTCCGTTTCCTCCGGTAACAAGAATATTTTTCATAGCAAATGATCAGCTGTTAAATACAAAATTATGGGTAATGTCTGCCAGTGTTGGCAGGATCAGATCTTTGTCAGAAACGATAGCATCTTTCAAATCAATGCCCCAGTCGATGTCCAGTGCAGGATCATTGTAGATGATACCGCCTTCGCTGCCTTTATGGTAGAAATTATCGCATTTATACATCACTTCCGCCGTATCGCTGATAACCGCGTAGCCATGTGCAAAACCTTTAGGTACCAGCAGTTGCAGTTTATTTTCTGCGCTCAGCTCAATCGCAAATGATTTGCCGTAAGTAGGTGATCCTTTGCGTATATCCACTACCGCATCAATAATGCGGCCTTCCAGTACCCTGATTAATTTGGTTTGTGCGTATGGTTCCAGTTGATAATGTAATCCGCGCAATACGCCGTAGGTAGAACGGGCCTGGTTGTCCTGTACAAAATTATGGGTAATACCATCTGCGAGGAAGGTATTGGCATTATAGCTTTCAAAAAAATATCCACGATGATCACCAAATACTTTTGGCTCGTAAATTAAAAGATCCGGTATTCCTGTTTGTTGAAAAGGCATGTGTTATAGTGTTTAGCCATTAGCTTTTAGCTATTAGCCATGTTAATAACGGCTAATAGCTAATGGCTAAAAGCTATCTTTTTTGGTATTGATCATTATAATATTTCTGGTAATCTCCGCTGGTTACATTGTGTAACCATGCTTCGTTGGCCAGATACCACTCTACTGTTTTTTCCAGGCCTTCTTCAAACTGGAGTGATGGTTCCCAGCCCAGTTCCTTATTGAGTTTGGTGGCATCTATAGCGTAACGCAGATCATGTCCTGCACGGTCTTTTACAAACGTGATCAGCTGGGCGGATGTACCTTCGGCACGACCCAGTTTTTTATCCATGATGTTGCACAGTAAATAAATGAGGTCGATATTCTTCCACTCATTAAATCCACCGATGTTATAAGTTTCGCCATTTCTGCCATTATGGAAAATGGTGTCAATGGCTCTTGCATGGTCATTTACAAATAGCCAGTCACGCACATTTTCACCTTTGCCATATACCGGTACCGGCTTGTTGTTTTTGATATTGTGTATCGCCAGCGGTATCAGCTTTTCAGGAAAGTGGTGAGAGCCGTAATTGTTGGAACAATTGGAAATGATGGCAGGTAAATGATAGGTGTGGTGATATGCCATCACAAAATGGTCCGAACTGGCTTTGGAAGCAGAGTACGGAGAACGTGGATCATAGGCAGTTGTTTCCAGGAAGAAACCTTCTTCACCCAGTGATCCATATACTTCGTCGGTAGATACGTGGTAAAAGAGTTTACCATCCATATCATCTTTCCAAAGCTTACGTGCACTATTCAGCAATACGGCGGTACCCAGTACATTGGTTCTGATAAATGCCAAAGGGTCCATGATAGAGCGGTCTACATGGCTTTCAGCAGCCAGGTGTATTACACCATCAAATTGATATTTTGCAAAAAGCTGATCGATGAAGGTTTCATCAGTAATATCACCTTTCTCAAAAATATAATTTGGTTTATCTTTTATATCTACCAGGTTTTCCAGGTTACCGGCATAGGTAAGTGCATCCAGGTTCACAATCTGGTAGTCAGGGTATTTATTCACAAATAACCGTACCACATGAGAACCAATAAAACCAGCCCCGCCAGTAATCAAAAGTTTCCGCTTCATGCCAGAAAAAATTAAATATTTAATGTAATAATGCTTCTTTAAAATATTCGTACGTGATTTTCAAACCTTCCTGCCTGTTCACTTTTGGTTCCCATCCCAGTATGGCGCGGGCTTTGGTGATATCAGGCTGGCGTTGTTTGGGATCGTCTTTTGGTAATGGATGATAAACGATTTTTTGTTTGGACCCTGTCAGCGCAATGATTTCTTCTGCAAACTGATTGAGGGTAATTTCCTGTGGATTACCAATGTTTACAGGTAAGTGGTAATCGCTCAGTAATAAACGATAAATACCTTCCACGAGATCATCTACATAACAAAAAGAGCGTGTCTGGCTACCATCGCCAAATACAGTCAGGTCCTGACCATTCAGCGCCTGGCTCATAAATGCCGGCAATGCGCGGCCATCATTGAGTCGCATACGCGGACCGTAAGTATTGAAGATACGAATGATGCGGGTTTCTACGCCATGGAAATTATGGTATGCCATAGTGATAGATTCCAGGAATCTTTTGGCTTCGTCATATACACCTCTTGGTCCTACCGGGTTTACGTTGCCCCAGTATTCTTCCGGTTGTGGGTGTACATTAGGATCTCCATATACTTCAGATGTAGAAGCCACGAGGATGCGCGCCTTTTTTTCTTTCGCTAATCCCAGCAGATTATGGGTACCTAATGAGCCTACTTTCAGTGTTTGAATAGGCATCTTCAGGTAATCAATAGGGCTGGCAGGAGACGCGAAGTTAAGGATGTAGTCCAGCTTTCCCGGAACATGCACAAACTTGGTTACATCGTGATGATAATATTCAAATTCCGGTAAGGGAAAAAGATGTTCAATGTTTTTGATATTGCCAGTGAGCAGGTTATCCATGGCAATAACATGAAAACCTTCTTTTATAAAACGATCGCAGAGATGTGATCCGAGAAACCCGGCAGCACCAGCAATGAGCACTCTTTTCTTTTCCATATGTCAAGTAGGGTTTAAGATATAGCAGGAATACGTCCAACACTTTCGTAATGATATCCCAATTCTTTCATCCGTTGTACTTCAAACAGATTTCTACCATCAAAAATCGCCTGGTTCTTTAAAGTGGCTGAAATTTTATGGAAATCGGGGGTTCTGAATACACTCCATTCAGTAGCAATAATGAGGGCATCAGCATTATCCAGGCAAGTATATTGATGTTCTGCGTAAATGATTTTATCACCTACAATCTGTTTTACATTTCCCATCGCTTCCGGATCAAAAACGCTTACAGTGGCGCCTTCTGCCAGCAGTGCATCAATAATATATAAAGCCGGGGCTTCCCTGATATCATCTGTATTAGGTTTAAAAGCCAGGCCCCACAGTGCAAAATGTTTGCCTTTGAGGTTGTTTTTAAAATAGGCTTTTATTTTAGGGAGAAGAAAAAGTTTTTGCTTTTCATTCACATCCATTACGGCATTCAGTATTTTAAAGTCGTATTGTGCATCTTCAGATGATTTTACCAGTGCCTGCACATCTTTAGGAAAGCAACTGCCGCCATAACCTATACCGGGAAACAGGAAACGCTTACCAATACGGTCATCACTGCCAATACCTCTGCGTACCATGTCTACATCAGCACCGAGTCTTTCACACAGGATGGCGATTTCATTCATGAAAGAGATCTTGGTAGCCAGGAATGAATTAGCGGCATATTTGGTGAGCTCAGCGGATTTTTCATCCATAAACAACACCGGGTTTCCTTGTCTTACGAATGGTGCATACAGCTCGCCCATTACTTTACGCGCTCTTTCAGACGTTGTACCTATTACTACCCGGTCAGGTTTCATGAAGTCGTCAACAGCCACACCTTCGCGTAAAAATTCAGGATTGGATACTACATCAAAAGGCGTTTTACAGTTTTTTGCAATCGCTGCAATCACCTTTTCAGCCGTACCAACAGGTACTGTACTTTTGTCTACAATCACCTTATAATCAGTGAGCAGCTTGCCTAACTGGTCTGCTACATAGAGTACAAAAGAAAGATCGGCAGCACCATCTTCACCGGGAGGTGTAGGCAATGCCAGGAAAATTACTTCCGCATCTTTAATACCTTCTTCCAGGCTGGTAGTAAAAGATAAACGCTCTTCCTTCAGGTTGCGTTCAAATAATTTCTCCAGTCCGGGCTCGTAGATGGTAATCTGACCGGCGGAGAGCTTTTTTACTTTGTTGGCGTCAATGTCTACACAGGTTACTTCGTTACCTGTTTCGGCAAAACAGGTGCCGGTTACCAGACCAACGTAACCGGTGCCTACTACTGTAATCTTCATGCGGGGTGATTGTTTAAGAATGATTTAACTGATTGAATAATATGATCTAACTGATCGGCGTCCATTTCAGTGTGTATTGGCAAGGAAATTACCCTGGTAGTAAGGGTATCGGTTACAGGGAGGTTAAAATCTGCTCCGCCGAAGTGTTCAAACATTTTTTGGCGGTGGGCAGGTACGGGGTAATAAATCATAGCGGGCACCTGTTTTTCTGCAAGGAACTTTTGCAGCTCATTTCTGTCTGCTCCGTTCAATTGCAGGGTATATTGATGAAACACATGATAGCTGTAGGGTGCACGGTAAGGAGTAGTGATTTGTGGTACATCAGCAAAAGCGGCATCGTAAGCATCCGCTACTGCACGACGGGCATTGATATATTCGTCGAGTAAAGGCAGTTTAATACGCAATACGGCTGCCTGCACGGTATCCAAACGGGAGTTGCAGCCTACTACATCGTGATAGTAGCGGGCAGATTGTCCGTGGTTGGCTACCATTCTGATTTTAGCGGCCAGTGCGTCATCATTGGTAAATAAAGCACCGCCATCGCCATAACAACCAAGGTTTTTAGACGGGAAAAAAGAGGTACAGCCAATATGACCAATAGCGCCCGCCTTTTTAGTAGTACCATCTTTAAAAGTGTAAGTGCCGCCAATCGCCTGCGCATTGTCTTCAATCACATACAGATTATGTTTGGCTGCTACTGCCATCAGTGGCTCCATATCCGTAACATGGCCATACAGATGTACAGGAACAATAGCTTTTGTTTTAGGCGTAATCGCTTTTTCTATTTGCGCTACATCGAGGCAATAAGTTTGCGGATCTACATCCACAAAAACAGGCTTCAGTTGCAGCAGCGCTATTACTTCTGCAGTAGCAATAAAGGTGAAAGAAGGTGTGATCACTTCGTCGCCGGGTTCCAGTCCGAGTGCCATCATAGCAATTTGTAGGGCATCGGTGCCATTGGCGCAGGGGATCACATGCTTGATATCCAGGTACTGTTGTAACTCTTCGGTAAATTTCTGCACAGCACCACCATTAATAAAAGCGGAGCTTTCCAATACTTCCTGGATGGCAACATCTACCTGGGATTTAATCTTCGTATACTGGCGTTTCAAGTCCACCATCTGAATAGGAACCATATGAAATGTATATTTTTATTTTGTTTAAAGTGTGCAAATTTACAAATTTTGGGATTGGCTGGGGATTATCTTTGTAACTCCTAAAAAATTAAGTAAAAGTACGTAGGCAGATGTTAGCAACAGGAATTTATAATGCAGGGCTTCAATTATACAAGGCAGGCGTAAAACTCGCGGCCCTTACTGGCAAGGCTAAGGCGGAGCGTTGGCTCAAAGGCAGGCAGGACTGGCAATTGCGCATGCAACAGGCGGGTGTAGGTACGCTGCCGGTGGTATGGGTACATGCTGCCTCCCTGGGCGAATTTGAGCAGGGAAGGCCGGTATTGGAAGCCATCCGGGCAAAATACCCGGCGTATAAAATTTTGTTAACATTTTTTTCCCCCTCCGGTTACGAGGTGAGAAAGGACTACAAAGGGGCTGATTACGTTTATTACCTGCCGCTGGATACCAAACGTAATGCCCGCGATTTTATGGATATAGTGAAGCCGGCGCTGGCGATCTTCATAAAATATGAATTCTGGTATCATTACCTCACGGCCCTGCATACACGTAATGTACCCACGTTACTGGTATCCGGCATTTTCCGTAAAGACCAGATCTTCTTTAAAGGCTATGGTGGCATGTTCCGGGGCCTGTTACGGCAGCTGACACATATTTTTGTGCAGAATGAAGTGTCCCTGGAATTATTACAAAACATAGGCCTGCAAAATGCCAGTGTTAGCGGGGATACCCGGTTCGATCGTGTATCTGCCCTGTTATCTGAAAAGGCATTGCTGCCGGAAATAGAAAAGTTTGCTGCCGGGCAAAAGTTAATTGTAGCCGGGAGTACCTGGCCTGAGGACGAAAAAGTATTAAGTGAGTGGTGGAAAGAAAAGGAAGAAAAAGATATAAAGCTGGTAATAGCGCCACATGAAATACATGAAAGCCATATCCAGGCGATAACAACCATCTTTCCGGACGCCATAAAATATTCAGCGTTGAAACAAGGTGCTCTCCCGACAGATGTCCTGATAATTGATAATATTGGTATGCTGACCGCCTTATACCGTTATGCTACTATTGCCTATGTGGGTGGGGGGTTTGGGAAAGATGGCATCCATAATATACTGGAACCGGCTGTTTATAGCAAACCCGTAATTATTGGTCCGGAGTTTAAAAAATATTTTGAAGCCGTGGAACTGGTAGCCCTTGGGGGGGCGCTGGTGGTACACAATTACCGTAATCTGCATACTTACATGGAAATGATGTTGAGAGGCGACAACGATTACGCTGAAACAGCCGCCGCTGCCGGCAGTTATGTAGCGGCCAATACGGGTGCAACCAGTAAAGTATTAAATTATATTCAGGAGAAACGCTTTTTAAGCAACGAATAGAAGTGTTGTACCAGGTGGTGATCATCTTCCCAGCCCTGTATTATTTTTATTTCGCGTTGTATCCAGTAGTCGGCTTCCTGCAGGTTGCCGCATTCATTAATAGTTTTGATAGAACGCTCGTAAAGGTCCGTGTCGCCCCTGAAAAGCTCCTGGATAAACTGATACTTGTCGTTGATACCAATGGCATGACGCAGATCATTAACAGGCATTTCCCCCAACTTTTGCGCTATCTCCACCTGTTGATGACGCAGGCGGTCGTTAAGGGAGGTGTTATTATTATTACCTGCCAGTTCGTTTAAGTCTTTCCGGAGGCCATCAGCAGTTGTATGGTTGCCGTTCCTCACAGGTTCTTCCACGGTGTCAAAGAGGGTAGCGGCTACGGCGGGCTTTTGTTTTTCCTGCACTGGTGGCTGGGTAACTGCTGGTGTAGGAATAGGTTGTTGAGTAACTACCGGTTGCGGCTTAGGAGGAATCAGATCCGCAGCAGGTACAGCTGCAGCTGTTTCATTCATCCTGGCGGCCCGGGTATTGATATCTTCTACTATTATTGTTGTATGTGGAACAGCGGTTGGCGCATCATTCATCCTGGCAGCCCGGGTATTCACGTCTTCTTCAACGGGCTTTTCCGGAACAGGCGTGGGTGCTTCCACCGGTTTATTTGATGGTAATGTTGTAGTTTGCGCCGCAGTTGATGCTGGTTTTGTTTCAACAACAGGCTGTTGGGAAGGCATAATAACCGCAATATGGTTTTGCCTGGATTGTGTTTCCTGCTGATGTTGTTTACTACGGGCATGCAACACTTCCGCTTGTAGCAATTGTACGTAATACGAAATCGCCTGCAGATCTGCCCCGGAATTTTTTAATTCCTGTAGTTTCTCAATTAATGCACTAATTTTCTCCATGCCTTAATTGTTAACGGTTTGTGAGAGAAATTATTTTATTTTCATAAAATTAGAATATTTTAATTAATTAATAATCAAATTAGTATAATATGTTTATTGAACCTTCTCTTGCAGGAGGACGGAGGGGCTGGATCGAAGTAATTTGCGGCTCTATGTTCTCGGGAAAAACCGAAGAACTGATCCGCCGGCTGAAACGTGTACGCATCGCCAATTTAAAGGTGGAAACCTTTAAACCCGCACTTGATACGCGTTATGATGAAGGCAGCATCGTATCTCACGATGAAAATAAAATCATTTCCACACCGATAGAAAATTCCCAGCAAATACTGTTGCTGGCCCAGGAAGTAGACGTAGTGGGCATTGACGAAGCACAATTCTTTGACGATGAGTTGCCTAACGTATGTGATCAGCTGGCACTCCGTGGTATCCGCGTAATCATTGCCGGTCTGGATATGGATTATACCGGCAAACCATTCGGACAGATGCCTTTTCTGCTGGCAAAGGCAGATTATATCACCAAACTGCACGCCATCTGCGTGAAATGTGGCCATATTGCTAATTACTCTTACCGTAAATCTGCTTCAAAGGAAACTTTGTTGCTGGGAGAGAAGGATATTTATGAGCCAAGGTGTCGGCATTGTTACTACGAAAATGTCTGAGCGGATTTTGTCTTTCCCAGGATTAGGCTGATTATACTGATTACCCCGATTTTATTTTTTTGATTATAAAAAAGATTGGCGAAGATTAAAGCGAATATATCCGCTTCGATCCTCGCCAATCTTTTAAAATCTTTCAAAATCAAAAAAATAAAATCGGGGTAATCAGTATAATCAGCCTAATCCTGGGAAAGACAAAATCACCGCGTCTGTTTTACCTTAAACGTAAATTTCTTTTGTGTGAGATAGCTGAAAATAACCACCAGCGCGGTAGTACAGATCTTACCAACAGTAGGATAAAGATGCAGCTGGTCTACAAACAGCTTCATAAATACATAGTTCAGCATAATGCAGATAGCTACCAGCACGAAGTAACGGAACAATTGTATGCGTCCGCGCAAATTGGATTCCGAAAAAACCACGTATTTACTCAGTAAAAAGCCGGTAGGGAAAGTAACTGCCATAGACATGAACAGGGCTGCAATGTGCGCACTCATGCTAAAAAGGGGCAGATGTACCATTTGCTGATGCAGCACAAAATTATAACATACGAAATACAGAAATATATCCAGCATCGTATTGCCCCCGCCACAGGCAAGGTAGCGGAAGGTTTGCAAAGGCATCAACTTTGCAAAAGGCTGATAGAAGAAGTCAATAATCTGTAAAATGATGTTACGTATCATAAAAAAAATTGGCGCAAAGTTAGTCGTTTTCCGCTTTTTGGAAAACACTTTAACTAAAGTTAACATCTTATAGGGCTTTATCTTAACATATTTCTTTTTTTCCAGGCAGAGGATTGGTTAATAGCACTACCTGCCGCTTCCTGTAAAACTATGTTATGTTGCTGCCATATCTGCGCAGCCAGGATGGCCGCCAGTTTATTCACTTCTTCGGGCTGCTCCTGCAGCGATTGAGGGGTAAAATATTTACCTATAAAATTTGTGTCAAACTTTCCTTCTATAAATGCGGGCTGCTGTAAAGCCCAGTGCCCAAAGGGGAGGGTGGTCCGGATGCCTTTTACCTGGTATTCCTCAATAGCACGCAGCAAACGATGCCTGGCTTCTTCCCGGTCGCTGCCCCAGGCTATGAGTTTGGCAATCATAGGATCATAGTAGATAGGGATATCCATGCCCTGTTCGTAGCCATCGTCTACCCGCACCCCATACCCTTGTGGCCGGATGTATGTTTCCAGCTTACCGGTATCCGGCAAAAAGTTATTAGCAGGATCTTCTGCACAGATGCGCAGTTCTATAGCATGGCCGTTTATTTTCAGACTATCCTGTGTGAAAGCTAATTTTTCGCCACGGGCTATCCTGATCTGTTCCTTTACAAGGTCCAGCCCCGTGATCAGCTCTGTTACAGGATGTTCTACCTGCAAACGGGTATTCATCTCCAGGAAATAAAAATTCAGGTGTTCATCTACCAGGAACTCCACCGTGCCGGCACCATAATAGTTACAGGCTTTGGCTACATCTACCGCACATTGGCCCATAGCAGCCCTGACAGCAGGCGTAAGACAGGAAGAGGGGGCTTCTTCTATCAGCTTCTGGTGGCGACGCTGAATAGAACACTCTCTTTCAAATAAGTATACACAGTTACCGTGACGATCGCCCAGTATCTGTATCTCTATATGGCGGGGAGATCCCACATATTTCTCTATAAAAACAGCATCATCACCAAAGGCGCTCAGGGCTTCGCTTTTAGCCATCCTGATCTGTTCATCCAGTTCTTCGGGAGCATTTACTACCCGCATTCCTTTACCACCTCCACCTGCTGAGGCTTTGATGAGAATAGGAAACCCGGTCTTTTTTACTACTTCATGGGCTTCTTCCACACTACGCAGCGGTGTTTCTGTGCCCGGCACCATAGGTACACCAAATTTCTGTGCCGCCTGTTTGGCAGCCAGCTTGCTTCCCATTACTTCAATGGAGGCGGCAGACGGACCTATGAAAATAATACCTGCATCCGTTACCTGTTGAGCAAAACGGGCGTTTTCACTTAAAAAACCATATCCCGGATGGATGCCATCCGCCCCTTTTTCTTTTGCTACGGCAATGATTTTATCGCCCAGTAAATAGGATTTATTGGAAGGAGCCGGACCAATACATACTGCTTCATCTGCATATTGTACAAAAGGCATTGTACGATCCGCCTCGGAATATACTGCTACAGTTTTTATTCCCATCTCACGTGCAGAACGCATAATGCGTAATGCTATTTCCCCACGATTAGCAACCAGGATTTTATTCATATCGCTTTTAGCTTTTAGCAAGTAGCTTTTAGCCCGGAAGCCAGAAGCATTTTTTAAACAGGGGGCTAATATACAGCTTTTAGCTTTTAGCCATTAGTTGTTAGTTTTGACAGATTTTAAACAGAGATATATTCGTTATTGGCTAATGGCTAATGGCTAAAAGCTAACCGCTAATAGCTATCTTTGCGCCTTACCATGAAAAAAAGCAATCCGATACATCAAACATTAACCCTTGTAAAAAAGGATCTTACACTGGAATTACGCCAGCAGTATGCATTTTACGGGGTGCTGCTCTATATTGTATCTACCGTTTTTGTCATTAATCTGATGATGGGCCGCCCGGATGATAAAGTATGGAACGCCCTGTTTTGGGTGATACAGCTGTTTGTGGCGGTAAATGCCATTGCTAAAAGTTTCATGCAGGAGAGCCGTGGCCGCTTGTTATACTTCTATTCCCTGGTACATCCCCGTTGCTTTATAGCGGCCAAACTGATCTATAATGTGATATTAATGACGTTGATGAGCCTGATAGCACTGATTTGCAGCATTGCTTTTCTGGGTAATCCCATTGTTAATGCACTATATTTTATTGGTATGGTATTGCTGGGCGGGATCAGCTTATCGCTGTTATTCACTATGCTGGCTGCCATTGCAGCCCAGGCCAATCATAACGCTGCGCTCATGGCGGTGATGGGTTTCCCCCTGATCATGCCCGTATTAATGCTGCTGGCAAACATCTCTTTGTCGGCTTTTGTAATGGTATATCAGCCAGGATTGCCCAAAATGTTCCTCCTGCTGGGGGGCATGGACATCCTCGTTATTGCGCTGACTATGATACTTTTCCCGTTCCTGTGGAAAGACTAAAATTAGAAATATCAAACGAAAAGCTCACTTCTATAAAGGATATTTAACAGGGATTTGCTGCTGTTGGATAAACTTAAAATCCCCGAAAATCTTTGTGATTAGCTTTAAAACGTGTAGGTTTGCCCCCGAATATAGCTGTTAAAAAATGGCCAGACATTGGTGGAAAGCATTAGCGATACTGCTTCTTTTATATGTAATTATCGCCGGGTTCACTGTTAAAATACCTATAATAGGAACCAACGGACAATCATCCCGAGGATTGTTCTTTCACGTACCGATGTGGATATGTATGTATACCATGTTTACCGTGTCAATTATTTACTCCCTGCTTTTTTTGTCGAAATATGATTTAAAGAAAGATGTGATCGCCTCCAGCGCTGCCGGAGTAGGTACTTTCTTTGGTGTATTGGGATTTGCAACGGGTACGCTCTGGGCAACCTATACCTGGGGTGGTACACTCACCGATGATCCCAAGCAGATGTGCACGGCCATCGCTATCCTGATCTACATGGCATACCTGGTATTGCGCATGTCTATTCATGATATCGACAAACGGGCACGCATATCCGCAGTTTTCAACATTTTTGCTTTTGCCTTACTGATTCCGCTTACTTATATCATTCCCCGCATGGTAGATTCGCTGCATCCGGGAAGTGCTACTACCCCCGGTTTTGCATCAAAAGATACAGACGGTGGAATGAAAATGGTGCTGTACCCTGCCTTTATTGGCTGGACGTTGCTCAGTGTGTGGATATTTTCATTGGTGGTACGTTACAAGAAATTACAGCTTAAAAATATTTTTAAATGATCAACAAAGCGTTTTCATTTTGCCTGACCCTGGCCTTGTTATTCATCTCCGTACTGGCAAATGCACAACAACAGAATACAGAATCGGGCCCGGTCAATGAATTTTTCCGTAGCAACGATAAAATTTACGTGATTGTAGGTGTTTTAGTGATCATCTTCCTGGGAATTGTGCTATTCCTTATTAACCTGGACCGAAAGATTGGCAAACTGGAGAAAAGAGACAAGAATAATCCATAGAAAAATAATCTAATCGTTATACCAAAACAATAAATTATGTCGCAAGATCAGCATTATAGCTTCTTCCAGAGTGTGGAAAAAAGCTTCGATAAAGCCGCTGCATTTACTAAATGGGACAAAGGTATCCTTGAGCAGATCAAAGCCTGTAATGCAGTGTACCAGATCAAATTTCCGGTACGGATAGGTGATTCTGTACAGGTAATTGAAGCTTATCGTGTGCAACACTCTCATCACAAACTGCCATGTAAAGGTGGTATCCGCTTCAGCGAAGAAGTGAACCAGGATGAAGTGATGGCATTGGCTTCCCTCATGACCTATAAATGCGCGATCGTGAACGTGCCTTTTGGTGGTGCTAAAGGTGGTTTGAAAATCAATCCCCGCAACTATACGCCCTTCCAGCTGGAAGCTATTACCCGCCGTTATACCGCGGAACTGGTAAAGAAAAACTTTATCGGACCAGGTACAGACGTTCCTGCGCCTGATTACGGAACCGGCGAAAGAGAAATGAGCTGGATCCTGGATACTTACATGAGCTTACGTCCGGGTGAAATTGATGGTTATGGTTGCGTTACCGGTAAACCTGTTTCTCAGGGCGGTGTACGCGGTCGTACAGAAGCTACCGGCTTAGGTGTATTCTACGGTTTGCGCGAACTGTGCAACATCAAGGAAGACATGGATCGCTTAGGATTGACTACCGGTATCGAAGGTAAGCGGGTAATTGTACAGGGTATGGGTAACGTAGGTTACCATGCTGCCAAATATTTCCACGAAGCAGGTGCTAAAGTTATCTGCCTCATCGAGTGGGATGGCGCTATCTTCAATGAACATGGCCTCAATCCTGAAGAAGTGCAGGCACACAAAAAAGCAACGGGTTCTATCATCAACTTCCCCGGCGCTACTAACCTCAGCAAAAATACAGACGGCCTGGAACTGGATTGCGAAATCCTGATCCCTGCTGCACTGGAACATGTAATTGATAAACACAACGCTCCTAACATAAAGGCTAAGATCATTGGTGAAGCAGCTAACGGTCCGTTAACGCCTGAAGCAGATGAGATCCTGAATAAGAAAGGGGTGATCGTTGTTCCGGATATGTTCCTGAATGCCGGCGGTGTTACCGTTTCTTATTTTGAGTGGTTGAAGAACCTGAGCCATGTGCGTTATGGTCGTTTGGGCAAACGCTTTGATGAAAATATGAACATTCATATCCTGCAAACCATCGAAGACCTGACCGGTAAAAAAGTATCTGATAAAGAAAGAAAATTCATTGGTCACGGTGCGGATGAAGTAGACCTGGTTTACTCTGGTTTAGAAGAAACCATGCACGCTGCCCTGCATGAAGTACGTGATGTAATGATGGCTAACCCGCAAATCCATGATATGCGTACAGCTGCTTATGTATGTGCTATCAACAAGGTGGGTGCTGCTTACGAGCAACTGGGTATCTTCCCTTGATGCATACAAAGAGTTATTGATTGTCATAAAGCTAGTGAAGCCTCCGCCTTTGGCGGAGGTTTTGTCTTTCCCAGGATTTTGTCTTTCTCCCGATTAGGCTGATTATACTGATTACTCTGATTATTTTTTCTGAGTTTTGAAGGATTTAAAAAGATTAACGAAGATCTCAGCGGATATTGTCTGAACCAGGATTTAACAGATTGAATGGATTACCCTGATGGGTGTTATGTTGTAGGATTGAGAAGATACCAGCGAATATTTACGCTAAGATCTTCGGCATCCATCAGGGTAATCCATTCAATCTGTTAAATCCTGGTTCAGACAATATCCGCTGAGATCTTCGCTAATCTTTTTTAAATCAAAAAAAAATAATCAGGGTAATCAGCATAATCAGTCTAATCCTGGGAAAGACAATCTCACTCAGGCAAACGGCGGCATATTGTTCAAAAACCGCCACTGCCTTTCGTTTGCCAGGTAGTTCCCGCAAAAGGTATTGACGCCGTTGGTAATCACCAGGTAAGTAGCCGGTATCACCATATTGTATCGTATCACCTGTTGCATGGTTTGCTCAGTAAGGGGCACATTCATTTCTTTGCATTCTACCAGCATCCAGGGCTGCATCTCCCGGTTATAAATAACGATATCAAATCGTTTCTTCATCTCTCCTAAAAAAATCTCTTTTTCGATACCTATCAGGGATGCCGGGTATTGCAACGTTTTTACCAGGTAATTCAGGAAATTTTGTCTTACCCATTCTTCCGGTGTAAGTGTAACATACTTTTTGCGAAAGCGGTCAAAGATCAATTCCTTATTGCCTTCGCTGGTAATTTTAAAATCGGGAGCCGGGAAGTTGATGACGATCAAGGTGCAACTTATTTTTAATGATATTGCGAAGATAGCCACAATAGGATAATATTGAGGTTAGCGAACAAAACCTTATATTTGCTTGTCAAAAGGCTATGAAGACAAAAGAAGAAATTGTAGCTAATTGGCTGCCCCGCTACACAGGTGAGAAACTGGACGAATTTGGTTCCCACATCCTCCTCACCAACTTCAGTAATTATGTAAATATGTTTGCCGAATGGAACGATGTTCCTGTTGTTGGTCAGGGTAAACCTATGCAATGTGCCACTGCAGGTGATATCACTATTATTAACTTTGGTATGGGTAGTCCCGGTGCGGCTACTGTAATGGACCTGCTCTCTGCGATCTCTCCCAAAGCAGTATTATTCCTCGGTAAATGCGGAGGACTTAAAAAGAAGAACAATATCGGCGACCTGATACTACCGATTGCGGCTATACGCGGCGAAGGTACCAGCAATGATTATTTCCCGCCGGAAGTGCCCGCACTGCCCGCATTTGCGCTGCAAAAGGCCATCTCTACCACCATCCGCGATTCCGGTCATGATTACTGGACAGGCACCTGTTATACTACCAACCGTCGTGTATGGGAACATGATGCCGCGTTTAAAGAGTACCTGGAAAGGATCAGGGCAATGGCAGTAGATATGGAAACGGCCACCATCTTTTCTGTAGGCTTCTTTAATAAAATTCCTACCGGTGCTTTATTACTCGTATCAGATCAGCCGATGGTACCTGAAGGTGTAAAAACAGAAGAAAGCGATAAGAAAGTGACCAACAAATTTGTAGAGCGTCATCTGAAAATCGGGATAGATTCCCTGCAGAAGCTGATTGAAAGCCATCAGACAGTAAGGCACCTGCGTTTTTAGAATTGTTGTATCTTCCGGGTATGCTTTCCACGCGGGTAGAGATACAAGATCTGGAAGTAACCTTCCAGGCCAATAACACAACAATTACAGCTGTAAATCATATTTCCCTTTCCATTGGAAAAGGAGAAATTGTAGGCGTAGTGGGAGAATCCGGTTCGGGTAAGTCTGTTACCGCTCTCTCGCTGATGCGCCTGATACAGTTGCCCGGGAAAATAACCAGCGGAGAAATCCTTTACCAGTCTGCCGATGCTGCTGCCGTTAACCTCCTGCAGCTACCGGATGCTGCCATGCGGGCCTATCGTGGTAACGAAATAGCCATGATTTTCCAGGAACCCATGACTTCCCTTAATCCCCTGCATACTTGCGGAGCGCAGGTAGCAGAGGCTATCCGGCTGCATAATAAAATTGGCCATAAAGCCGCACGGGAACAGGTGATTGCTTTATTCCAAAAAGTAAAACTGCCGGATTCTGCCGGTATCATGGATCGTTATCCACATGAATTATCCGGTGGTCAGAAGCAACGTGTGATGATTGCGATGGCTATATCCTGTCATCCACGCCTGCTCATTGCCGACGAACCCACTACTGCACTGGATGTAACTGTTCAGAAAGCCATCCTGGAATTACTGCGGGAGTTACAGCAGCAAATGGATATGAGCGTGATCTTTATTACACATGATCTGGGTGTGGTGGCAGAAATTGCCGAAAGAGTAATAGTCATGTATAAAGGAGATATTGTAGAAGAAGGTACCGTGAAAGAGGTATTCCTGCATCCAAAACATCCTTACACCAAAGGGTTGCTGGCTTGCCGGCCGCCATTGGATAAGCGTTTAACAAGACTTCCCGTTACACGTGATTTTATGGAAACAGACTCACGTGGACAGATACACGAAAAAGCCGGTGCCATACAGGAGCTGGTTAACTCACTTGTTGTAAGCGATGCCGCTTTACAGGCACGGGAGCGGGTACTGGCCGCAGCGCCTCCTTTGCTGGAAGTGCATCATCTGCAAACCTGGTTTCCGCTTAAGCGAAGTATTACAGGCAAGGTGCTGCAATGGGCTAAAGCGGTAGATGATGTGAGTTTTTCTGTGGTCACGGGTGAAACACTGGGCCTGGTGGGGGAATCGGGCTGTGGTAAAACCACGCTGGGAAGATCTTTACTAAGATTGATAGAACCAACCGGCGGGAGTATTGTTTATAAAGGACGGGATTTGCGGAGTTTATCCAACAGTGGTATGCGGGATTTGCGCAAGGATATGCAGCTTATTTTCCAGGACCCGTACGCCTCACTGAATCCCCGGCAAACCATAGGATCTGCCATCCTGGAACCTATGCAGGTACATGGCTTATATGGCAATGAACGTGCACAAAGAGAAAAGGTATTTGAATTACTGGAGAAGGTAAATCTGCATCCCGATCATTTTAATCGTTATCCGCATGAGTTTTCAGGCGGCCAACGGCAGCGTATTGTGATAGCCAGGGCGCTGGCGGTAGATCCGTCTTTCATCATCTGTGATGAATCGGTAGCTGCGCTGGACGTAAGTATCCAGGCCCAGGTGCTGAATTTACTGATTCGTTTGCGGGAGGAGCTGGGGTTTACCTGCATATTTATCTCCCATGATTTATCCGTGGTGCGTTTTATCAGCGACCGGATGATGGTGATGCAAAAGGGTAAAATAGTAGAAACCGGGGCTGCTGATGCGGTATACAATCATCCGCAAAATGTATACACACAACAGTTAATTGCAGCCATTCCGAAAGGATTGTAATATATAATTAGCTGATATTTATCCTTTGTTGATCATTTTTTGACAAAATAGATAATTATCGGTAGCTTTGCACCCTCTAAAATTTATTCATACCGTAATATGAAACTATCACAGTTCAAATTCGATCTTCCTTTAAATCTGATCGCACAGCACCCTACCAAGACAAGAGATGAATCACGTTTAATGGTGGTACATCGTAATACTGGCAAGATTGAGCACAAAGTATTCAAAGACATCCTCGGTTATTTCAACGATAAGGATGTGATGATTGTGAACAATACCAAGGTATTTCCGGCAAGGTTGTATGGTCGCAAAGAGAAAACGGGAGCGAAAATCGAGGTATTCCTGTTGCGTGAGCTGAACAAGCAAAACCGTTTGTGGGATGTAATTGTTGACCCGGCACGTAAGATCCGTGTAGGTAACAAGTTGTATTTTGGCGATGATGAGTCGCTGGTGGCAGAGGTAATTGATAACACCACTTCAAGAGGTCGTACTATTCGTTTCTTATTTGAAGGTAATGACGATGAATTCAAACAGATATTAGACCTGCTGGGAGAAACACCGTTGCCTAAGTATATCAAACGTAAACCGGAAGATGAAGATAAAGAGCGTTATCAAACAGTGTATGCTAAGTACGAAGGCGCTGTAGCTGCACCTACTGCAGGTTTGCACTTCAGCCGTGAGTTGATCAAACGCCTGGAAATCAAAGGTGTTAAGTTTGCAGAAGTAACGCTGCACACTGGTTTAGGTACTTTCCGCCCTATTGAGGTGGAAGATCTGAGCAAGCACAAAATGGATGCGGAGTATTTTCATATTGAAGACCACGCCGTAAAAACTGTGAATAAAGCGAAAGAAGAAAACCGCAGGATCTGCGCTATTGGTACTACTTCCGTACGTGCTGTAGAATCTTCTGTAACTGCACAGAACCTTTTGAAAGCTGCAGAAGGATGGACCAACACGTTCATTCATCCGCCTTACGAGTTTGCTATTCCAAATGCATTGGTAACGAACTTCCACTTGCCTAAGACCAGCTTACTGATCATGACCTGCGCTTTTGCAGGATACGATCTGATCATGGAAGCATATCAGCAGGCCATTAAAGAGAAATACCGTTTCTTCAGCTATGGTGATGCCATGCTGATCGTTTGATGATAACTGAAATTAACAAGAGTCCTCTGCCTTTGGCAGAGGATTTTTTGTTTTGTCTTTCTCAGGATTAGATTGATTATGCTGATTACCCTGATTTTTTTATAAAAAGATCCGGATCTTTTTCAGTAGACTTATAAAAATCAAAATGGGTCATGAATAAGCAATAATAAGATCAGGGTAATCATCAAAATCAGTTTAATCCTGAGTAAGACAATTTAACTATTACTTACATGGAACCTCGGAAAAAAATTGCCATCATTGTAGCTGGCGGCACCGGCACCCGGATGCAGAGCGCCGTACCCAAACAGTTCCTGGAACTGGCCGGGAAACCCGTGTTATATCACACTATAGCGGCTTTTGCCAACGCTTACCAGGATATGAAAATAATACTGGTACTACCGGAGGCGCATTTCACTTATGCCAACAGTTTATTACAGGCCTTTGATCATATCCCCGATATCACGATAGTAAAAGGTGGCAGCACCCGTTTTCATTCTGTGAAAAATGGGTTGCAGCAGGTAAATGATGATGCCGTTGTGTTTGTACATGACGGTGTGAGGCCATTGATATCTGCTACGTTGATCCGTAGTTGTTATGAAGCGGCATTAAGCCATGGTAGCGCCATTCCTGTGATTGATATGAAAGATAGTATCCGGGAGATAAAAGCAGATAAGAATGTGGCTGTTGACCGTGATCATTTCAAAATTATCCAGACGCCGCAAACTTTTCTTTCTGATCTGATCTTACCTGCTTTTGAATTACCCTATGATCCGTTGTTTACAGATGAAGCTACCGTAGTAGAGCGTTTGGGGCATCAGGTGTACCTGGTAGCAGGCGAGGAGTCCAATATCAAAATTACCAAACCACTGGATCTTACGATTGCGGAGGCGCTGCTGGCTGATCAGAAATTATAAAATCCTACTGATCTGGCTTTGGCAGTATCTGCAAAAAATACCTGGAATGTTACCAGGCGGCCGGTTAGGGTATCGCAATTAGCGTTGGGAATGGTAACCCCGTCAAATACTTTTCCATAGAGATTTAAGTGAGTACCATTTATTTTCCGGGCAGCTAAAAAAGCTGCAATGGTATCAATAGTGGTGGTTTGTGCCTTGCCCCAGGGATTATTACAGAAGGTTTCCTGGTACCTCATTTCTTTTGAGGTAATTGGCTCAGTTGGCGGATCGGTAATACAGGACGATAAACATAAAGCCGCTGCGAGCCCGGGATAAATAAGTTTCATTTTGGTTGATTTGTTATTTAAACGGGCATTCAGCGGCTTTAGTTACAGGCATATTATTTGGCTGCTGCTGTTTCAGACAGGCCTTTATTTATTTTTTGTAGTATTTGGTGTGCTACATCCATTGCCTGCAGGCCATCTATAGCATTTACAACTACTGGCTTGTTTTGCAGGATGCTGTCGCGGAACATCTCCAGTTCCATGCGGATAGCATTGGATTGTTTGATTTCCGGATTATCTATTGCGATGGTTTTTTTGCCGCTGTTGGTTTCTATATCCAGGGTAAATAGTCCTTCGTCTTCCGGTGTTTTTAATTTAATGATCTCTGTTTTCTTATCCAGGAAGTCGATACCGATGTAGGCATCTTTCTGGAACAGGCGCATTTTCCGCATTTTCTTCAGGGAGATGCGGCTGGAAGTGAGGTTGGCTACACAACCGTTATGGAATTCTATACGTACGTTGGCAATATCGGGAGTGTCGCTCATAACGGCTACACCGCTGGCGGATATGCGGCTTACGGTAGATTTCACGATACTCAGCACGATGTCAATGTCGTGGATCATAAGATCCAGGATTACGCTTACATCGGTGCCGCGGGGGTTGAATTCTGCCAGGCGATGCACTTCAATGAACATGGGTTTCAGGTCATATCCTTTTAGTGCCAGGAAGGCAGGGTTGAAGCGTTCCACATGTCCTACCTGGAATTTGATATTGGCTTCATCCACTAGTTTTACCAGTGTTTTAGCTTCCTCCATGGTGTTGGTCATGGGTTTTTCCACAAATATGTGTTTGCCGTTGCGAATGGCCAGTTCACACAATTTATAGTGCAGGGTAGTAGGAGCAACAATATCAATAGCATCTACTACCTGTATGAGCTCTTCCGCTATGGTAAAACGGGGGATATTATATTGCTCTGAAATGCTGGCAGCATTTGTGTTGCTGGGATCATAGAAGCCTACTACTTCTACATCTTTCATGGTGGCCAGCTGAGAGAGGTGTATCTTACCTAAATGTCCTACTCCGAAGAGTCCTATTTTGAGCATATGGGAACTGAATAAATATGTGCGAAAGTAATCAGATTTTGGGATTTGGTTATTTTGATATTTGTTTATTTGATTTCAACAGAAAATGTGCTGGCAGAATCAACCGCCAGAAAATAAAGTAAACGCTTTTTGTGGTATTATATGATACCTTCTTCTACGAGGCTATAGTAGCCGGTTTCAGATACAATGATATGATCAAGTACGTCAATGTCAAAGAGTTGCCCAAGGTCTTTTATTTTATGTGTAATGCGGATATCTGCCTGGCTGGGGCGCAGGCTTCCGGAGGGATGGTTGTGGCAAAGCAGTAGTTTGGTAGCATGTGCTTCCAGTGCTTCACGGAAAATAATTTTGGGATCCACTATGGTGCTGGTCATACCGCCGCTGCTGATGCACCGGTAATGGAGTACTTTATTGGCGTTGCTGAGAAACATCACATAAAATGTTTCGTGGTACTGATCTGCCAGCATGGGTTTGAAGAACAGGGCTGCATCTGAACCGTTATTGATCACTGTTTTTTTGTCGATGCTACCGGCCTGTCTTCTGCGGGCCAATTCCATGGCTGCCATAACAGTAACCGCTTTGGCATATCCCATACCGCGTAGCTTCTGTAGCTGTTTTACATTTATTTTTCCCAATTCAGACAGGTTGTTATTGGCCAGGCGCAGGATTTCTTTCGCCAGTTCCAGTGCTGACTTACTTTTATGGCCGGTATGCAGCAGGATGGCCAGCAATTCTGCATCGCTGAGGGCGGTAGCGCCAATATTAACAAGCTTTTCTCTTGGTTTTTCGTTCTCGGGCCATTTATGTATGGCCTGGTGGGGAACCGGGTTAACATTAACAAACATGACTTTATTCCGTTTAACCAAATATACGAATCCGTCTGCGGAATTATTCATCTCCCGCTAACATTTTTATTCATTATCGGATGCTTGTCCTTATAAAATTGTTATATTTAGCATAGATCGTTATGGAAATTTTTCATTGCACTTTATGTTCCGGAATGTATTGATATATTGATGCTTATAGTTGTTATAAAACAATTATAAGAGTTGTGCATGAAAAAAAATTCAGGCTGGTACTCCCAAAAATCATAGTTTTGCAACCTCTTTTCCACTAGTATCTAGTATGCAACCTTCAGTAAAAATTTTCACAGGCAACAGTAATCCAGCATTAGCCGAGAAAATTGCCAAGAAATATGGCAAGGGTCTTAACGGCGGTCTTGGCAAAGTAAAAATCCAGAAATTCAGTGACGGCGAAATTCAACCCGTTTTCCTGGAGAGTATACGTGGTGATTATGTTTTCCTTATTCAGGGCACCAGTGCACCTTCAGATAACCTGTTGGAGCTGTTGCTGATGATTGACGCGGCAAAACGTGCTTCTGCCGGCTATATCACTGCAGTAATCCCGTATTTCGGGTATGCACGGCAGGACAGGAAGGATAAGCCGCGTGTGGCCATTGGATCCAAACTGGTAGCCAATCTGCTTACTTCAGCAGGAGCTAACAGGGTGATAACAATGGACTTACACGCACCACAGATTCAGGGGTTCTTTGATATCCCGGTAGATCACCTGGATAGTTCTGCGATTTTTATTCCTTATATAGAGAATTTAAAGTTAGAAAATCTTACCTTTGCGTCCCCTGACGTAGGTAGCACCAATAGGGTGCGTGAAGTGGCGTCCTACTTTAATGCAGAAATGGTGATTTGCGACAAACATCGTAAACGTGCCAATGAAATTGCATCCATGGTAGTGATCGGTGATGTAACGGACAGGAACATAGTGCTCATTGACGATATTTGTGATACTGCAGGCACGCTGTCTAAAGCAGCCAACCTGTTGAAGGAAAAAGGCGCCAGAAGCGTTCGTGCATTTTGTACCCACCCTGTATTCAGTGGTAAGGCGTATGAAAATATCGAAAACTCGGTGCTGGAAGAGATAGTGGTATGTGATACTATTCCTATCAAATCTGAAAGTTCCAAGATCAAGGTGATTTCTGTAGCAGAACTTTTTGCTGTAGCTATCCGCAATATGCACGAAAACAAATCTATTACCAGCCTGTTCATTCACAGTCAGCGCCGGGGAGATTAACAACGTATTTTAATAATCAACATAAATTGTTTAAGCAATGAAAACAATAACCATCGAAGGACAACTCAGGAGCGAATTCGGCAAAAAAGCCACCCGCCAGATCCGTTCTGAGGAACAAGTGCCTTGCGTTATTTACGGGGGTGCAGAAACTGTTAGTTTTTCAGCTCCTGCAAAAGCATTCAAAACACTGATTTACACACCTGCTTTCCAGAAGGCAGAAATTAAATTAGGTGCTAAAACTTACATCTGTGTATTGAAAGATATGCAGTTTGATGTAGTTACTGATGCATTGGCTCACGTGGATTTCATGGAGCTGGTAGAAGACAAAACGGTAGCAGTTACCATTCCTATCAAACTGGTAGGTTCTTCTGCAGGTGTTAAAGCCGGCGGTAAACTGGTTAGCAAACTGAAAGCACTGAAAGTAAAAGCATTACCTAAATTCCTGGTTGAGAATATCGAAGTTAACATCGATAACCTGGAACTGAATGAAAACATCCGTGTAGAAGACGTGAAAATTGAAGGTATTGAAATTACCAACTCTCCACGTATTCCTATCGCGTCTGTGGTAATGACTCGTCAGCTGCGTCAGGAAGAAGCAACTGCTGAAAAAGATGCTAAAAAGAAATAATCTTTTAGAAATATTTTTCAAAAAAGCCTCTCTAAATTTAGAGGGGCTTTTTAATTTTGGAATAATCCGCCTTTCTTCCAAATACTACCAGTAAAATGAAATACTTAATAGCAGGATTAGGCAATATTGGAGACGAATACAAAAATACCCGTCATAACATTGGGTTTGATGTGGCAGACGCTTTTGCTGCCAAACACAATGCTACTTTCAAAAACGACCGGTTAGCAGATGTAGCGGAATGTAAATGGAAAGGAAAGACGTTTATTGTTATTAAGCCTACCACTTACATGAACCTGAGTGGGAGAGCCCTCAAATATTGGTTGGACAAGGAAAAGATTCCACTGGAAAACCTGTTGGTAATTGTGGATGATCTGGCCCTGCCCCTGGATGTAATACGTTTACGCCCTGGCGGTAGTGATGCCGGGCATAATGGGTTAAAAAGTATCCAGGAATCATTGGCTACCAATCAATATCCACGTTTGCGCTTCGGAGTAGGTAATAATTATCCTAAGGGCCGGCAGGTAGAATTTGTGCTGAGTAAATGGAAAAATACGGAAGTTGCTGTTGTGCAGGAGAAAATTGATAAAAGCACAGAGATTATTGAGAGCTTTGCCAGCATCGGCCTTGCCCGTACCATGAACGATTGTAATAAATTAACATTTCCTTCTATAAAGTAAATTTGTAAATCTGACAGCTATCTGCTTTATTTATCTTTTAAAATAAACGCATTATGAAAATTATTTGCGTAGGTAGAAACTATGCCGACCACGCCAAAGAGTTAAAAAACGAAGTGCCGTCGGAACCGGTGTTGTTCATGAAACCTAAGAATGCACTGCTTCAGAATAGTCACCCGTTCTACTACCCGGAGTTTACTAAAAACCTTCATTACGAATGTGAACTGGTACTGCGCGTGAGTAAGAATGGCAAACATGTCCAGGAAAAATTTGCAGATAAATACTACGACCAGATTTCTGTGGGTATAGATTTTACTGCCCGCGACCTGCAGGACCAGCAGAAAGCCAAAGGCTTGCCATGGGAAATAGCCAAGGCATTTGATAACTCTGCTGTAGTTGGGAATTTCATACCCATTACACCAGAAATGGATAAGAAAGATATCAACTTTTGCCTGTATAAAAATAAGGTAATGGCGCAGTCGGGTAATACCAAAGACCTGCTGTTCTCTTTCGATTACCTGGTAGCTTATATCTCCCGGTTCTTTACGCTGAATATTGGTGACCTGATTTTTACAGGAACACCTGCTGGCGTTGGTCCTACAGAGATAGGAGATGCCTTTGAAGCTTTTATTGAGAATGATAGTTTGCTGGAGTTCTCTGTTAAATAGCTTTTAGCGCTTAGCATTTAGCTTTTAGTAAAAATGCAGCGGAAATGAAAGTATAGCACTTTATCTCCGCTGCATTTTTACTAAAAGCTAAATACTAAGCGCTAAAAGCTTACGGGATATTCGCATAAATAGTATCCAATATCCGTGTTAACTCTATATAATCCACTTCGGACAGTGTTTTCCAGCCAATCTTACGCATATCATGTACCAGTGGCTTCACATCTTTATACTTTTCTACCCCTTCCGGAGTCAGCTGTAAATACACTTTGCGGCGGTCATATACATCAGCCTCTCTTTTAACCAACCCCTTCTTTACCAGTAATTCTATAATACGGGAGATCGTAGTAATATCCTTGGAAGTATTGCGGGCCAGCTCGTTATGAGTGGTCTTTTTATGTTTATAGAGATTTTCCACCAGCAGCCATTGGTCTACTGTAATGTCCTTTTGTTGGGCATCAAACGTTTTTTGCCAATAGTTGCGCAATTTTTTGAGCGTAGCATCCAGTTTAAAAAAAGATGGATTACTGACGAAAGTATCAGGCATATTATTTAATTTGCATTAGCAACTGTTGCTATGGCAACTATTGTTTTTAAATCACCATCACCACCAAAACAGTCTTACGTGTTTAAAGATAGTACAAGCGTTTCAACTTTAAAAGCGCAGGGCTCCAATGAGGAGGCAAACAGGAGCGAGCAAGCTGAATTATTAACAGCCTGGCGTCTTATGTGTGAAGCCGGCAATATGGCTGCCACCTACGAGGCCAACAGGGCCATCTGCAAATATGTACATTCTACTTCCCGGGGGCATGAAGCCATACAAATAGCCACTGGCTTGCAATTGCGGCCATGCGATTTTGTTAGTCCCTACTACCGGGATGAAAGTATGTTGCTGGCAATGGGCTTTACACCCTATGAATTAATGCTGCAGCTACTGGCCAAAGCAGACGATCCTTTTTCTGCCGGAAGATCTTATTACAGTCATCCTAACAGCCGGCAGGCCGATAAACCGAAGATACCCCATCAGAGCAGCGCTACAGGCATGCAGGTGATTCCCACCACGGGCATAGCACAGGGTGTGCAATACCTGGAACAAATACAATCTACCTTACTCAAAACCGGTCCTGATGGTGAATTGCCGGTAGTGGTATGTTCGCTGGGTGATGGCAGTGTAACAGAGGGTGAGGTGAGTGAAGCGCTGCAATTTGCAGTATTAAAACAATTACCAATTATTTACCTCGTACAGGACAATGATTGGGGTATTTCTGCTACTGCGGCAGAAGTACGCGCCATGGATGCCTATGAATATGCTGCCGGTTTTAAAGGACTGGAACGTATGCGCGTTGACGGTAGTGATTTTACTGCCAGCTACGCTGCTATGGAAACTGCTATCAATTATGTACGGCAGGAGCGCAAACCTATACTGGTACAGGCAAATGTGCCTTTACTCGGGCATCATACTTCCGGTGTACGTAAGGAATGGTATCGTACAGCAGCAGACCTGGAAAAACATGCTGCCGATGATCCGTTGCCTAAGCTGCGTGAATTATTACTGAAACATGGTGTTCCTGAAAGTATATTAATTGAAATAGCCACTACGGCCATTGCTGATATAAAGACAGCTTTTGATAAAGCAGTACAGGCGCCTGAGCCTTTGCCTGAAACGGTGCAGGATCATGTGTTTGCGCCCGCAGCCGTTACAATGGAAAGCGGTACCCGCACACCGGCCACCAATAATAAAGTGGTGATGGTAGATGCAGCATTGCATGCGGTAGAAGAGATCATGCAGCAATACCCGGAAGCTATCTTTTTTGGACAGGATGTAGGCCGCCGGCTGGGCGGCGTTTTCCGCGAAGCAGCTACGCTGGGAGATAAGTTTGGTGAGCATAGGGTATATAATACTGCCATACAGGAAGCTTATATTATTGGCGCTACTGCCGGTCTTTCGGCGGTGGGAGTAAAACCTATTGTAGAAGTGCAGTTTGCAGATTATATCTATCCGGGTTTTAATCAGCTGGTATCAGAGATCTCCAAATCCTGTTATTTAAGTAATGGTAAATATCCTGTGCAAACGCTGATCCGGGTACCGGTGGGTGCTTACGGAGGAGGTGGTCCTTATCACTCCGGCAGTGTGGAATCTACGTTGCTGAGCATTAAAGGCATCAAGGTAGTATATCCATCCAATGTAGCAGATATGAAAGGGCTGATGAAGGCTGCTTTTCTGGATCCCAATCCTGTGGTGATGCTGGAGCACAAAGGGCTTTACTGGAGCAAAGTACCTGGTACACTGGAAGCGATGATGGTAGAACCCGCAGCAGATTATGTGTTGCCATTGGGTAAAGGAAATGTAGTGTTGCACGCGCATCCAAAGGATGTGCAGCAGGGGAACTCTATGTGCATTATTACCTATGGCATGGGCGTATACTGGGCCAAAGCTGCTGCCAAAGCATTTCCCGGCAACGTGGAAATAGTGGATCTGCGCACTTTATTTCCGCTGGATGAAGCACTGGTTTACGATACTGTGAAGAAGCATGGTAAATGCCTTATTCTTACGGAAGAACAGCTGAATAATTCTTTTGCACAGGCACTCGCCGGGCGTATTCAAAAAGAATGTTTTAAACAACTGGACGCACCGGTATATACATTGGGCGCCATGGATTTACCGGCGGTACCTTTGAATATGGGATTGGAAGCAGCGATGTTACCTAATCATGCTAAAGTGGAAGCGGTGATTTCCGAGTTATTATCTTACTAAAAAAATATCAATTTCTCCTTTAAGGTGATGACCTGCATAATAAAAATGCGGCATAAACTGCTGCAACTGCCGGATAACAAACCGGCAGTATACGAACGGCCGGCGATCATAAAAGCGCTGATTGATAACGGTTACGCGCATACGAACCTGGCTTATTCCCGTCATGATTTTGAAGAGGTATATCACTTTTTACGCAGCTAAATAATCAAACGATTTATTATGATCCCAATCATGCCATAGCAGCTGCAAAGCTGCTATGGCGGCGGCGCTACAGGCATGCCATCCGGGGCAGCTGATACAGCTGGTGCTTTTACCGGATTTGCTTAATCGCAGGTTGGATGTGAAGGAAACGGAAGTACACCGGAAAACATTTTTTATTTATGAAGCATGGTTATCACTGGTGAAGGGCGTGGTGAAATATGGGATGATGCGCTGGATATCTCCCGGGAAACGATCAGGGGGCTATCTGGCTTCGATGGAAGCTTTTTTGTGATCTCCACTCACCTGTACCAGCTAAAGCCCTTTGCAGGAGATGTGAGTGCGTATTATATTGATTGTGTGTTGAAGGATAGAGTACTACAATTGCTTTATACGCTGCAACCGGGCTGGTCTGAACTTAAAATGGGGCGGATTATTTTTGAACAGGAGGGCTTACCAAAGTTGCTGGAGAAAAAATGACTGCGTTCATACTTAAATCTTTTAATCAGGGGTAATATATCATTAGCTTCAAAAAAAAATGCAAAATCGTTTTAGTTATCTGGAAATATTTATATTTTTATGGCCTGAGCTGTAATAGAAAGAGCCAAAAGTATCCGTAGTGCGTATCCGCTCATGAACCTGAATTTGAATTATTCATTTGTTAAAATAGTATTGACATTCGCTTGGTATCTAAATCTAAATTATTCATTAGTTAAAGCAGCATAGAAGTACTAAAGAAAAACAAACACGCCGGCCAGAATGCTAAATCGATTGAGCCTAAGCGTATTTTCACGTTTGAAGTAAGCCAAATTTTTAAACCATCTAAATCTTTTACTGTTAGCGCATCAGTATCCTGTACGCAAACCGTTACCAGCAAAAAGCCTTTTAACATTAGTGTGACTACGTTATGAACTGAGTAAGTAAACACTCTCAGGATGGTATTGCGGTGTTAATTGTGCCATATTCTATTATTTATTTAAACGGCGTGGTATAACCACGCGTACACGTTATTAACGCGGTTGCATATACGAAAATCTATGTAACATAATTGCCGGTTGCCACACCGGCACATTCCTTAATATTTATTATCTGAATCTTTCCAATAAGCAAAAGGAGGGATACTGTCTTTCTTATGCAAAATCGTTTTAGCATTGAACCTTTATTAACCAAACAAACCAAACGTATGAAAAGAAAATTGACTTTTCTAATGCGAACAGGCTTACAAAGTACATTATTGCTGCTAATGACTTTGATGGCCTTTTCTCAGGGTAAAAAGATCACCGGTAAGGTGTTCGATGCCCGGGATAATTCGCCGCTACCAGGCGTGTCTGTACAAGTAAAAGGCACTACTGTGGGTACACAAAGTAGTGCAGACGGATCTTATTCCATTTCAGTTCCGGGAAATAACAGCACACTGATATTTTCATTTATAGGCTATACACCACAGGAAAAAATAGTGGGTGCCAGCACTATCCTGAATGCTGCATTGAGCACGGATGTTAAATCCCTGCAGGATGTAGTGGTAGTAGGTTATGGCGTACAAAAAAGATCTGATCTGACAGGCTCGGTTGCTTCCATTAAGGCAGCCACCTTGCAGGAACGTCCGGCGCCTTCTGTTAACCAGGCATTGAGCGGTCGTATCCCGGGTGTACAGGTAAACACTAACTCCGGTCGTCCGGGTGGTCAAACCAACATCCGTATCCGTGGTTTCAGCTCCATCAATAGTACCAATAACCCACTGTATGTAATTGACGGAGTGGTATTACCAGTGGGAACACAAACGCAGAACAGCAACGCTATTGATTTCATTAACCCTAACGACATTGAGTCTATTGAGGTATTGAAAGATGCATCTGCTACTGCTATTTATGGCGCCAGAGGTGCTAACGGTGTTATTCTTGTTACTACCAAACACGGTACTGCTACCGGCGGCAAGGTTACTTACGATACCTATATCGGAAAAAATACGATCGGACCACATCGTGTACACATGCTGAATGCAAAAGAGTACATGGCAGTAGAGGATCTGGCCTGGAAAAATGCGCAAACATATGATCCGGACGGATGGGCAAAAGGAGATTATATTTCTAAAAACCCTGCGCTGAAAAGAACTGATCCCCGTTTGTTTGATAAAGATGGTAATCCACTTTACGATACCGACTGGTTAAAAGAATCTGTTCAGAATAAACTATCGCAAAGCCATCAGCTTGGTTTTACAGGCGGTAATCCAGATACGCAGTATGGTTTGTTCCTGGGCTACCTGGATGATAATGGCTTGTTATTAAATTCTTACCTGAAACGTTATTCTGCCCGTTTCAGTCTTGATACAAAAGTGAAAGAATGGCTGAAAGTAGGTGGATCATTGAGTTATAATAACCAGGAAGAAAACCTGGTGGATATTGGTACAGGTGGTTTGAACTCTGTACGTATGATTACAGAAGGGTTACCATTTCTGCCAATAAAATTTGCAGACGGCAGCTGGTCTAATAATAAAGTGTATCCTGGTGCTGAAGGCGGTTCCAACCCTGTTCAGATCCTGACAGACCGTAAGTACATTTTGAATACACAAAACGTACTGGGTAATGCTTACGCGAATATCAGCCTGGCTCCGGGTCTTGAACTGCGCAGTGTTTTAGGAACCAATATTGTTACCCGTGGCCGCAATGAATACATGGGCAGATCACTGCTTGATATTTCTGCTTCCCAGGGAGGTATTGCTATTCTTGATAATGGCCGCGAAAGCTACTGGTCATTTGAAAACTATCTGACCTATAACAAGAAAGTTAAAAATCATTCCTTCACTGGTTTGTTAGGTTTGTCCTGGCAGGAAACTAACATGTTTGGTTTTAATGCCCGCGCAGAAAGTTTTTCTACGGATTATTTCCAGGAAAACAAACTGGGGGCAGGTTCCAATATCCCTGCCAGTGGCGTTGATTCACGTCGCAGCCGCTTTGCGTTCAATTCTTATTTCGGCAGGGTAAACTATGGTTATAAGGATCGTTACCTGTTAACATTAACAGGTCGTATGGACGGATCTTCCCGTTTTGGTGAAAATCATAAATATGCTTTCTTCCCTTCTGCTGCATTAGCATGGAGAGTATCTGAAGAAGACTTCCTGAAAGGTAATGCTGTAATATCTAACCTGAAACTGCGCAGCAGCTTTGGTGTTACCGGTAACTCTGAAATTGATCCGTATAAATCATTGGCTACACTGGCTGCCAACGGCGACTACGCAGCCGTTATTGGTGGTGCTAAAGTGCAGGGTGTTGGTACAAACAGACTGGCTAACCCTGATTTAAGATGGGAGAAAACAGCACAATATGATTTTGGTGCAGAATTAGGAATAATAAAAAACCGTATTAACCTGGAGGCAGATCTTTACTATCGTAAAACTACCGACATGCTGCTGGATGCACCGGTACCAACCACCAGCGGTTATGGCACTATTACGAAGAACGTCGGCTCCATGGAAAATAAAGGACTTGAGCTGGGGTTAAATGCATTAATTATTGATAAGAAAGATTTCTCCTGGAGTTCTACATTTAATATCTCTTTCAACAAGAACAAAGTATTGTCACTGGCTACACCAGCTGATATCTTTGGTATTGGTGGTCCTAACTTTACCAATCAGACTAACATTATTCGTGTAGGCGAACCCGTTGGATCTTTCTGGGGCCTGGTACGTTTAGGCACCTGGAGCACCGCAGAAGCAGCAGAAGCAGCTAAGTTTAAAGATTACCGTGGCGGTAAACCAATTTTACCCGGTGATATCAAATACCTGGATGTAAATGGCGACCACGCCATCACAGATGCTGACCGTATGATTATTGGTAATGGTAGTCCAAAGGGTTGGGGTGGTTTTATTAACACCTTTAAATACAAAAACCTGGATCTGACTGTTGAACTGCAATTCACTTACGGTAATGATGTGCTGAATATGACGCACCATTCCGGAGAAGACCGTACCGGCCTGGCTAACAGCTTCGCTTCTGTATTAGACTACTGGACTCCTGATCACCAGAATACCATGATTGCTGCACCGCGTAATCCTTCTGCAGGTTATGTAACCAATGTGGATACCCGCTGGATAGAAAATGGTTCCTTTATCCGTGGTAAAAACCTATTGCTGGGTTATACTTTCAACAGTTCAATGGTAGAGCGCTTACATCTGAGCCGTCTCAGAATTTATGGCTCTGTTCAGAACTTCTTCCTGAAAACTAAATTCAGCGGTAATGATCCGGAAGTATCTACTTATGGAAATTCATTTGCACAGGGACAAACATTCTTCGATTATCCCAAACCAACTACTTACGTACTGGGATTAAATGTGGCGTTTTAATTTGTTCAGTCATCAAAAAGATTAATTATGAAAAAAAATATCATCAATAAAATAGGATTGCTTGTACTGGGTGGCGCTATGGTGATGGGTATGGGTAGCGGGTGCAAGAAGTTCCTGAGTGAACAGGATCCTTCCAACCTGAGCCCGGATAGTTACTTTACACTTCCTGAACACGCAGATGCCGCTATTTATGCTGCTTATGCGCGTACAAGGCTGGTAGGATACGGTGCCGGTATATTTTCCAATAACTTCCAGTTGCTGGATGCACCTACAGGTACTATGATTACCGGTACTGCTCAAAACTCTGATCTTAATAACCTGTTAGGCCTGGTATATAATGGTGAGAACCTGCATATAGGGCAGTGGTGGAAAGAATTATACCGCGAAATTGCACAGGATAACCTGGTACTGGATAATGTACCTGGTATCAATCCGATGGATGCTGCACAAAAGAAAAGGGTATTGGGTGAAGCGCATTTCCTGCGTGCCTGGGCCTATTTTTATGCAGTAAGATTATGGGGAGATGTGCCTTTGATCCTGAAATCGCAAACGCCTCTTTCTACTGATTTTCTCCCTACACGTGCTAAAACAGCCGATGTGTATGCGACTATTGTACAGGATTTACAGAATGCAGAAGCAGCCGGTTTATCCTGGACAGATGCAAGTGGCAGAATAGGACTGGCAGCTGTGAAAGCAGAACTGGCGAAGGTATATCTCACTATGGCAGGTTTTCCGCTGAATAAAGGTGCAGCATACTACAAGCTGGCTGCTGACAAGGCCAAAGAAGTGATCGATTATGCAAATGCACATCCGGGTGAAATTGGTTTATTTGCGAACTACACCGATTTGCATAAAACAGCTATGAATAACAGGCTGGAACACTTGTTTGAAGTACAATACCTTACTGGTGTAGAGGAAAATCCGCTGCAGTCAATTATGTTGCCTAACAACTCGCTTTCCAAAAATATCTCTGCTACCGGCAGTGGTGTAGGTAGTTCTATGCCAACCCAGTCTTTTTATGATTCTTATAAAAAGTTTGAACCAACTGATAAGCGTACAGATGAGCAGCAGTTTTTCTATACTTCTTATTTTGTAGATGGTAGCGGAGCTGCCTTCCCATTAGGCGCTCCTTATATCTTCAAACATTTTGATGTGGAAGATCATGGTGCTCCCGGCACACCAGGAACCAAACATAGTAACCTCAATGTACCGCAGATCCGTTATGCAGAAGTATTACTGATATATGCTGAAGCGCAAAACCGTGCAGACGGAGCTGCTAACATCACTGCATATACTGCATTAAATGCTATCCGTGCCAGGGCTAACCTGCTGCCGGTAGTGGCTTTAGGTCAGGCTGCATTTGAACAGGCGGTATGGCGTGAACGTGTACACGAATTTTGTTTTGAAGGCATTATCTGGTTTGATATGGTTCGCCTGAAGAAAGTGTACAATGAGGATACTAATGGCTTTGATGACTTTGTTGGTCACGTGAATAAAAACTCAGGTCAGCCACTGCAGGAGAAGCACCTGTTGTTCCCGCTGCCAACATTTGAAATGAAGAATAATGCAAACCTGAAACCGCAGAATCCCGGGTATTAATAAGTAAGGAATGCTAACAATAATAAAAATGGGCTGTCTCAGATTTTGAGACAGCCCATTTTTATTATTATCGTTGTGAATTATTTTACTGTTTTTTTTGTTGTTTCCAAAGTAAAATTAACGGCAGTTGTTAACCGCTTCATAGCTATCGCCAGCTGGTTTTCTACTGTTTTTACCGAGAGGTTCATGAGGGAAGCTACTTCCTTGTATTTCATGCCATGCTGCTTTATCATCATAAACACCATTTTGCATTTGGGCGGAAGTTGTTGAATGGTGTATTCCATTTTCCGGATCATTTCTGCGGAAATCATAAGCTGTTCCGGATCGCTGTTAAAAGCGATCTCCAGTTTATCTTCTTCTGCAAAAATTATATGCCGGGAGGCGGCCTGTTTCCGCATATGATCAATAGCACGGTTCTTTGCAACCACAAAAAGGTATACCTGCGGATTTTTTATATGCGCGAGTGATTGCCTTTTTTGCCAGCAATGCATAAAAACGTCATTCGTAATTTCTTCTGCCACCTCTTTGGAACGGGTGAGTGAGAAGGAAAAACGGAGCATCTTCACAAAAAAATGATTGTAGAAAGCCTCAAAGGCAGCCTGATCATTGTTCACTGTGATGTTGCTAAAAAGCTCATTTATTGTACACTGATCCATCCCTGTTGGCCGCTGATAATGGTTGCAAATTATATAACGTAGATTAAGCTAAAGTTAACAAAATAATTTATCGGGCAAAGCTTTTTTGCCAATGATGGTATTTTATTACAAGATGGTAGTGATCTCTCCTTATTAACGAAGGGGTAACATGCATGCGCCTTAATGGGCATTGCCCACTCCTGAAAATTATTTTAAACCTCTTTGGGGGTTTTTGAATTTCATTTCGTCCTTCTACTGTAACACGGATAAAAAAGTAAATGACCGAGCGTAACCGGATAAATGTATTAATGGCCAGGAAGGTTGCCGGAGAGGCCACCATGGATGAATTGCAGGAACTTGACCGCTTGTTGACGCAATTTCATGAACTGCAATATGCTTTTACTATTGTGGAAGACATAAAATCTTTGGATGGAGAGAGCGGTTTTTCTGAAGCAGAAGAGCAACAATTGCTGGAAGATGGGTTTGCGCGTATCAGTTTATTGATGCAGCAACCGGAAGAACCGGTGGTGAAACGTATTTTCCCGTGGAAAACGGTGATGGGAGTAGCAGCCTGTATTGCCGTACTGGTAAGTGTTTACAGGATATGGAAAATGCCGCAGGAAACAATTTACCGGAATGAGGTAGTCACCAAAACAGGTTCCAAAACATCAGTGGTATTACCGGACGGTACCAGTGTGGTACTCAACGCATGCAGCCGCCTGCAGTATGATGCCAGCCGTTTCCTGAAAGGAGACAGGGAGGTGGTACTCACCGGAGAAGCCTATTTTGATGTGAAACATGACCCTGCACACCCTTTTACTATCCAGACAGGTCGTGTAAATATCAGGGTGCTGGGCACTGTTTTTAATGTGAAAGCTTATACAGAAGATGCTACCGTTGAAACAACGTTGTTGAGTGGTAAAGTAGAAGTGAGTTTTCCTGAAAAGGCTGCTACAAAAGGAAATAAGGTTATCATATTACAGCCGGAACAAAAACTGATCATCGACAAAAATGATATAAATACTGTAATACCATCTGCAAATAAAAATACCAACCACACTTTCGCCATTGTACCCGTGAAAGTAAATACAGCCGACACCAATATAAACGACGCAAAACCGGCAACCATGCAGCAAACAGCCTGGATGAACGACCGCTTTGAATTTGACAAACTCACATTTGAACAACTGTCGCACGACCTGGAACGTTGGTACAACGTAACCGTGCAATTTAAAAATGATAAATATAAGAACGAGGTATTTACCGGCGCTTTCCGCAAACAGCGCATAACGGAAGTATTAGATGCGCTACAAATAATGTCAGGCTTTCATTATGAAGTGAACAATAAAGAAAATATTATTTACATATGGTAAATCAATAAGCTTATAAATCAATAACTTTTTTATTGCTGACGGCAAATAAAAAAGGGAAATGCGCGAACATTCCCCTTTTCAAAATGCTGGCTAAAACAATGTAAACCGATCCACACAATCTGGTAATGGCCTAATTATTTAACCTAACGAAACAAATTTATGAAAAAAAGTCATTGGTGGCCTTCTAATATTCCACAACGGGATATGAGGAAACTATTACTGCGTATGAAACTTACATCAGTATTGCTTTGTGCTGGTTTTTTACAGCTAAGCGCACATGGATTTTCGCAGGAAAGAATCAGTGTTGATTATAACAATATCAACATAGGTAAACTCCTGAATGTAATCGGGAAAAAAAGCGATTATACTTTTATGTATAAGAGCAGTGTGATCCCTGATAAAAAAATATCCATCAAAATGGATAATGCGGCCGTGAAGGACGTGTTGGACAAGGCGCTGGCAGGGACTTCATTGGACTATAAGATAATGCCTAACAACCTGGTGGTGATTGTGAATGCTGGTGAAGCGGTGCAAACGGTGAAGGTAAAAGGAGAGGTGAGAGATGAACAGGGCATGCCGCTCATTGGTGTTACTGTATTGGTGAAAGGCACTGCACAGGGCGCAAAAACCGATATCAAAGGACATTACGAAATAGAAGTGCCGGAAAATGCCATACTGGAGTTTTCCTACGTAGGATATGAAGCAGTACAGCTGCCGCTTAAAGGCGCCAAGGGTTATGATATTGTGCTGAAAGCCAATGCCAGCGGCCTGAATGAAGTAGTCGTAGTAGGTTACGGTAAACAGAAAAGGGTGAACCTCAGCGGTGCTGTGGATAACATTTCCGGTAAAGCATTGCAAAGCAGACCCATCACCAACGTAGGCACAGGTTTACAGGGTTTAATTCCTAACCTGAACATTACAGTAGCCAGCGGTCGTGCTGCTGATGCACCCGGCTTTAACCTGCGCGGTGTTACTTCTATTAACGGAGGAGATCCGTTTATACTGGTAGATAATATTCCTTTCTCTGCAGCAGAGGTGAGTCGCCTCAATCCTGCCGATGTAGAAAGTGTAACGGTACTTAAAGATGCTGCATCTGCTGCTATCTACGGTGCGCGTGCTGCTTTCGGCGTAGTGCTGATTACTACCAAATCTGCCAGGGACGGACGTTTATCTGTATCTGCCAATGCTAACTATGCAGTGCGCACTTTAGGAGCTGTACCAAAAGTAGTTACTGATCCACTCACCGTGATGCAGTATAAACATGATGCTGCTACTCCGTTGTATGATCTGTACCCGGATGCGGTAAGGGCCTATGCTGCACAACGTTCTAAAGATCCTTCCCTGCCGGCAGTAATTGTAGATCCTACCAATAAAAATGCATGGGCATATTATGGCACTACCGACTGGCTGCATGAAGTATATAATAAAAATGCACCGGCTTATACTGCTAATTTCAGTATATCTAAAGGAGATGAAAAACTGAATTATTATTTATCAGGAGAATATTATAAACAGGATGGTATCCTGCGTTATAACCCTGATATCTACTCCAGGTACAATCTTCGTGCAAAGGCCACCTATCATTTCAACGACCGGATCAGCGTAGGTACTAATACCATGTACACCAACCAGCTGTATGATCAGCCTTCTAATGCAAATGGTTACCTGTTTTTCCACAACGCTAACCGTACTCCTTCTTTGTCAGTGCCCACTAATCCTGATGGTACCTGGACTTCGGACGGTGCTGCATTGCTGGGTAAGCTACAGAGTGGTGGTCGTACTACCACTAATATGAATGACTTCCTGACCACCTTCAATACAGATATTAGTTTAATAAAGAAGGTGTGGAGCCTGAAGGCAGATGTTACTTTCCGCCGCAGTAATAATGTAGGTAATTCATATGTTATACCTGTTGCATATCGCTCAGGACCTGCACAGCCGCTGGGATATACGGATGGTAACCAGTCCTCCGCCAGTAATAACGCTTCTCAGTCGAGGTACAATGTATACAACATATACACTGACTTCAGCAAGAAATTTAATAAACATGAAATAAGTGCTTTAGCAGGTTTTAATCAGGAATACTTCTATAACAATTACTTCAGTGTAAATGCAAAGGGGCTGATCAGTTCAGCGTACCCTACTACAGCACTCACTACGGGTGTAGTAACACAAGGTCAGACAATTGATGACTGGGCAGTAAGAGGACTCTTCTATCGCCTGGGCTATACCTACGATGATAAATATATTGTTGAATTGAATGGTCGTGATGATGGTTCTTCCCGTTTTCCTTCCAATCACCGCTGGGGCTTCTTCCCATCTGCTTCTGCAGCATGGGTGGTATCAAAGGAGAAATTCTTTAAGCCTGTAGCGGATTTATTGAAAATAGATATGTTGAAATTCCGCGGTTCTTATGGCTCCCTGGGAGATCAGCAGTTTAATTCTTACGGATATCTGTCTACCATGGGCTCTGGTAATATCGGTACTATCCTGGATGGAAAAACACCTGTAGGTGTGTATCTCCCTAATCCCGTTACACCTACTTATACCTGGCAAAAAGTAAGAACAATCAATGGTGGTGTGGACCTCTCTTTGCTGAAAGAACGACTGAGCGTTAGTTACGACCGTTACACCCGTTTTACAGAAGGTATGTTTGCGAAAAGCAAAACTTTACCGGCAGTATACGGTGCGCCGGAACCGGTTACCAATGCGGCTAACCTTAAAACACGCGGACAGGAACTCAGTGTGCTTTGGCGTGATCAGTTTAACATTGGTAAAGAACCATTTTATTATAGTGTGAAATTCACGATGGCAGACAGCCGGACTTTCATCACCAAATATGATAATCCAACAGGATCACTGGATACTTATCGTGCAGGACAGGAGTGGGGTGAGATCTGGGGATTGGAAACAGAAGGTTTTTTCCAGAATGACGCAGAACTGAAAAATCATGCAGATCAGACCAAGGTGGGTGAAGATGATCAGAACTATAAATTTTATGTAGGCGATCTCAAGTTCAAAGATCTCAACAAAGATGGTGAAATCAGCTATGGTAAAAATACATTGTCTGATCCGGGTGACAGAAGAATCATTGGTAACAGCAGCATACGTTTCCCGTATAGTATAGACCTGAATGCCGGTTACAAAGGATTTGATATCCGTGTATTTGCACAGGGTGTAGGTAAAAGAGATTGGTATCCAGGTGCCGGTAACCACTATTTCTGGGGTATTTATGCACAGCCATGGACTAATATACAGGTGCAAAACCTGGACCACTGGACGCCTGACAATCCCAATGCTTATTTCCCCCGCGTAAAAGCATATATAGCGGAAGATGGAAATGAACTGAGCGCACCACAAACCAAGTACCTGCAAAATGCAGCCTACCTGCGCGTGAAGAACGTAACACTGGGCTATACGCTACCTAAGACGTTGACCGACAAAATAAAAATCGCACGCTTGCGTGTATACGTGAGTGCAGAGAACATTTTCACGGTTGCTCATCTGAAAGCTAACATCGATCCGGAAGGATTGGACGGTACTATTTATCCGTTTCAGAAAACGTATTCATGCGGTTTGAACCTGAACTTTTAATGTATTCTAAAATGTGCACCATGAAAAATTTGAGGCTATTTATATCATTGATTATACTGGGATGTGCAGCGGCATCGTGTAATAAAGATTATTTGCAACGGTTACCGCAAACCAAGATCACACCAGACGCTTTTTTTAATTCACCACAGGATCTGGAAACGTACACCAACGGATTGTACAGCCAGTTCGTGATTAAGTCGGACGATATCAATTCAGATAACATTTCCAGCTTCAGCGGTGGCGGTGAAATGGATCTGATGGTAGAAAACGGTCTTTCTTCCACTACGGTAGGTAATACCGGCTGGGACAACTGGAATCAGTTACGCAGCGCTAATTTTATGCTGGATAACGTTTATAAGGCAAAGGGAGACCAGGTGGCTATTAACCATTTTATTGGTATCGCACGTTTTTTCCGTGCGCAGTTTTATGCAGATAAGGTAGCGCGTTTTTCTGATGTACCCTGGTATTCAAGTGCCATGTCAAATATTGATTCTACACTGTATAAGGGACGTGATCCACGTGCAATGGTAGTAGATTCTATTATGGCTGACCTTCAGTTTGCTGTAGATAATATCAAAGCGGATGAAGGCACCAGAACACGTGTTACCCAATGGAGCGCGCTCGCCCTGATGGCACGTTTTACCCTGTTTGAAGGTACCTTCCGTAAATACCATGATGAACTGAACCTGCAGGCTTCTGCCGGTACTTTCTTTCAAAAAACAGCCTGGGCTTGTGAGCAGCTGATGGCAAGTGGTAAGTTCAAGATTTTTACTACAGGTAAAGGTGCACAAGACTACCGTTTCTTATTTTCCAGTCCTACTTTATCCGGAAATGCGGAAATGATCCAGTGGGCAGATTACCAGCAGAGCCTGGGTATTGCAAACAATACACACGTTGTATTGGGTTGGGAGTGGTCACTTAGCCAAAGCCTGGTATATAGTTACCTGATGACAGATGGTACACCGTTTACGTCATTACCTAATTATAAAAACCTGGATTATACACATACTTTCAATAACCGTGATCCGCGCTTAGCTGAAACGGTAGCCTATCCCGGCTTCTCTACAACGCAGGATAAGAGCCTGTACATCGCAAAGCCTAACCTGGGTGCTTATGATCAGCTGAAATATTATCCGCGCGATCCTGCACAGCGTCAGGGCTGGTATGCCGACTATTCCGCGCTGCCGATATTTCGTTATGCAGAAGTGTTGCTGAATTATGCTGAAGCTAAAGCTGAACTGGGTACCCTCGCACAATCTGATATTGATAATACCATTAATTTGCTCCGCGACCGTGTGGGAATGCCACACCTGAACCAGGGTACTGCCAATGCAATGCCTGATCCGGTATTAGCGGCAGCGTATCCTAATGTAACCGGTGCTAACAAAGGTGCATTGCTGGAAATACGCAGAGAGAGAAGAGTGGAGCTGGCCTGTGAAGGACTTCGTTTTAATGATGTGAACAGATGGAAAGCTGGTATGCGTTTCCAGGATTCGCAGCAAGGCATGTATGTAGCTGCATTGGGCCCTATAGATATGACTGGTGATAATGTTCCGGATATTGCTATCCTGGCTTCACCGTCTGATACTGCTGTGCTGGCAGGTTTAACACCGGATATGAGAGCAAATATCTCCAGGTTTTATCTGAAAGATAAGGATGGTAAAGACAATAATTTCTATCTCGAAAATGGAACAAACGGACATATTATGTTTACACGTGATCGCGACAGCAAACGGGTATTTATAGAACCGCAATATTATTATCGTCCGATTCCACTGGCACAAACCGTACTGAATCCGCAATTGAAGCAGATTTTCGGATGGTAGCAGCAAAATAATTGCGAATTACGAATTTCAAATTACAGATCTCAGCGGGAGCCTTCGCTGAGATCCGTAATTTGAAATTCGTAATTTGAAATTTTAAAATTGGAACTGATGAATAAAAGAATACTCCTAACGTGCACGGCTACTCTCTTTTTGCACGTTGTGTTAGCCCAGGGATTTTCCGGAAAAGTATTTATTGACAAAAATGCGAATGGCACCCGTGATGCAGGTGAGGCAGGGGTTTCAGGGATACGTGTATCTAACGGGGTACAGGTAACGGAAACAGATAATGCCGGTAATTATCATTTACCCGGTGATGCAAAAAACAAATTTGTATTTATTACCACACCGGCGGGATATAAATTTTCCAAAGCATTTTATATCAGAACAGATAGCAGCATCGCTACCTATGATTTTGGCCTGATGCCGGTGAAGCAGGCGCAATCCGGCATGGCAAAGTTTATACGACTCACAGATACAGAAACATATCTTTATAACAACTGGATCACAGAAACCAAAGATTACGCCCGCTTTGAAGGGGCTGATTTTATTGTACATACCGGAGATATCTGTTATGAAAAGGGATTGCAGTTTCATGCACAACAGATCAACAGTAATACCATGGGATTGCCGGTATATTACTGTATTGGTAACCACGACCTGGTGAAGGGCCCTTACGGTGAAGCGTTGTATGAGTCGCTGTTTGGACCGGTATTTTATTCTTTTGAAGCCGGTCCTGCACATTTTATTGTAACGCCCATGAGATACGGTGATTATCAGCCTTCTTACACAGTGGATGACGTAGTACAGTGGATGAAAAATGACCTGGCGCATACAGATCCCTCCAAGCCGGTTATTGTTTTTAATCATGATCTGCTTACCTACGATACTTTATTTACCATCCGGTCCGGCAAGGATAGTATTAACCTGAATGAACATAATCTGAAAGCCTGGGTCTATGGCCACTGGCATATTAATTTTGCCCGCACCCATGGAAACACCGGCATCCGCTCACTCTGCTCTGCGCCGGCACCTGATGGGGGTATAGATAACTCTGCTTCTAATTTTGATATAATAGGAGTAGATAAAAAAGGTATTTCGTATGTGCAAAGACGTTATACCTATGTAAGCAACCAGGTAACGCAGGTATCTCCTGCTGCCAATGGTGTGGCATTTGAAGGTAATAAACTGCTGGTCAGCGTGAATGCTTATCAAACATCTTCTTATGTGCACCAGGTGCTATTCAGTTTATATAATAAAAAAGGACAACTGCTGAAACAGCTGTCTTTACAACAGCGTACAGACTGGAACTGGGCTACCACTATGGAAGTACCTGCTGCCAGGATGAATAACGTATATACGTCTACGATAGAAGCTACATTAAATACCGGTAATATCTTATTCCGTCGTGATACCTTTTCAATGAAAAGAACCAGCATACCGGCCCTTACCGGACAGGTATGGCCTGAAGTGCTGCAGAATGCACAACGTACAGGCGTGGTGAATACCGCTGGTACACATGGATTGCAGCTGGCATGGTCTGCCAATATTGGTGGCAATGTATGGAAGTCGTCGCCCATTTATGCAGCAGGAAAAATATTTGTAGGTACGATTGATGATGAGGAAAATAAACATTGTGGTATCACCGCACTGGATGCAAAGACCGGCAAAAAGTTATGGCAGTTCCATACAAAAAACTCTATCAAACACAGCATCAGCTATAGTAACGATGTATTACTGGCTACTGATGCAGAGGGCGTTACCTATGCGCTGGAAGCTGCTACCGGCAAAGTACGCTGGCAGCATACCGGCGATCTGAAAAACTTACCGGCTTATAACTCCGGTGGCGTGGTGCAGGAAGGTATTTATTACACAGGCGCTGGTAATTATATGCAGGCGCTGGAAGTGACTACCGGTCAGGTAAAATGGACTAACCACGACTGGAGCGGAGGAGAAGGTACGCCGGCAGCCATGGCGTTGCAAAACGGGGTACTGGTTACTTCTTCCAACTGGAATCATTTGTACGCGCATAATGCCGCTACCGGTAAAGTGCTCTGGAAAAGAAGTGATGAAGGAATTCGCTTCCGCAGCGGTACACCTGCATTCTATGGCGATCGCCTGTACGTGCATGGTTTGAATAAACTACATATTATTGATCCGGCAGATGGTAAAACGGTAGACAGTATTCCTACGGAGGATGCGTTGAAAACCATGACAGCCCCACTGGTAACGGATCAATACATTATTATTTGCACCGCCGCCAATGGAATGGTAGCTTATAATAAACATACAAAACAACAGGTATGGTGTTTTGTACCTGGTGAAGCGCTCTTTTATACAGCACCATATAGCTCGCCTTCTTCTGCTACTATTGAATCTACACCGTTATGTGCAGGTAATAATATTTATGTGGGAGCATCAGATGGATATGTGTATATAATAAATATTCACTCCGGGAAAGCAGTATCACGTTTTCGTGTAGGCGCTCCCGTATTTGCAGAAATGGTGGTGTGCAACGGAATGTTGTATGTGGCTGATTTTTCTGGTAATGTGAATGCGTTTAGTTTATAGATTTTACATTAAAATAAATAGCCTTCAGCAAATACTGCTGAAGGCTATTTATTTTGATGTACTTAGTTTGGTATTGTAAAATAGCAAATATGTTGATGCAGGAGATGATGAATATTATCAGCAGCAGGAAAGAAGAATTGGGTATAACCCTATACCCGCCTGCATATCCCTATCTTATTGAAGTGTTTGAAATCCGGATGGGGGTGAAGTTACCGGAGGAGGTACGGGCATTATATTTATACTGTAATGGATTCGAATCGGAAGAGGACCAGTTCAGGATTATTCCGCTGGAAGAAATTATGGAAAGGCGTAAAGAGTTTGTTAAAGGGCAATTTTATTTTGCTGAATACATGCTTTACTGTGACATGTGGGATATACAGGTAGATGCAAATGATCCTGACAGTTACGGTATCTATAATTCTTCTTATAATATATTACTGACTAACTCACTGGTTACTTTTTTGGAGCATTTTGTGAAGGGAGGTGTATTTGAAGTGGGTGGGCTGATAGACTGGCAAGAGAAGTTGGAGAAAACAACAACAAGGGTGATAATATATAAAAGCAGGGTAGCTAAACTAGCCGCCCTGCTTTTAAAAAAATTAAAGTTCTGAATTAATACCGTCTCTGTTTGTAGCAGTAGGTGATTTTGCAGCCTGTGTATCGCGTGTATTTTTTTGTACGGTGATAGCACCAAATACACTCAATAAAAATGCAAAAGCATAAAATCCTTTTTCGCTAGGAGCTAAAGTAGCATTCCATAATCCTATTGTCAACAGGAGGATGGTCAGCAGCATAGATACCCAGGCGAGGCCATAGTAGATATCAGTTACGGGAACCCCTTCGAGTCTGTCTCTCACACATTTTTGCACGGATACCGCAGCAAATAAACCATACATTAAGATAGTGAAGTAGTACCCTTTTTCATTTAGTTGCATAGTGGAGGCATTCCAGAGTCCGATGATGAAGCCTAAGATACCTGCAAGTACTGCTACCCAGGAGGCGGCAATAAATGCCATTGAAGGTTTTTGTTTCATTGATTGATTGAGATTTTATTAAGGGATTGGGTGTTGGTTAAACAAATTTATCTGCTGTAATAATACTATTTATTTTTGATAGGGTCCACCGGTTTCTCCCCAGCCCCATTTGGGCATAGGTTCACTTTCGCCGATCGGATTTTCAGTTGTTTGGGAATTAAGGATGGCTAACCGGCTGCCCCATTCCAGGTAACCTACCAATGCAGAGCGAAACTCAGGATCATCTACCAGCCCAATTTCATCGGCGCTGTCCAGTAAAAGTTTGATCCATTGCTTACGCTGAACTTCTGTAAGTGATTTGCCAACATGATGTGCTACCATATTGGAATGACTCCCATGATCCTGATCTGTATAGAGTTTGGGGCCGCCAAAAACTTCTGCAATAAAATGTGCTACATGTTTGGTGTGTTCCGGACTCATGTTCCTGAATACAGGTTCCAGCAATTCATCTTTCAGCACTTTATCATAAAATACTTCTGTTAGCTTTTCAAGGGAAGCTTGTCCTCCGGCCCAGTTATAAAGGGATGGTACTTCTTTCATGAAGACTGGTTTATTGATAAGAGATTTTTTTTGCTGTATTAAAAATAAATCTTTTGTAGATAGGGCACAAAAAAAGTCCTGAACAGCTGTTCAGGACTTTTACTTTTTGTAGCGAGGAGTGGATTCGAACCGCTGACCTTCGGGTTATGAGCCCGACGAGCTACCTCTGCTCTACCTCGCATTGTGGAGTGCAAATGTAGACAATTAATTCAAACTACAAAATTTAATAGATTTATTTTTTGCGCAACGAGGTATATGCTGCTGCATTTATTATTTTTCTGTGCATTTTTTTTAGTAAGGATGTTACTCTGTAATCCTTGTGGGTATTATGTTTCAGGGCATATTTGTAAAAGCCTGTTTATGAACATGCGAAAGCATAAAATTTATTTTTATTTTTTCAGACGATGAGATTAAAAACCATTTTGGCTCAAAAATCTCATCATCTAAAAAAAATAATCCTTTGGAAATATTGCTGGAAGCGGTGTTACGGAGATATAAAAATTATATCCTGCTCCTGCGTAATCGCAATAATGCATTTACCAGGGTATCAACATCATCACAACTATTATAAAATGCCAGCGACGGACGTACGGTACTCTCTACACCAAACCTGCGCAGGATGGGCTGTGCGCAATGATGACCGGATCGTACAGCGATACCTTCCTGGTTGAGTGCAGCACCCACCTGTTCAGTAGTGAAGTCTTTAAAAACAAAAGATAGCACGCTGGTTTTGTCTGGTGCTGTACCTATCAAACGTAAGCCTGGTACATCTTTCATCAATTGTGTAGCATATCCCAGCAGGTAATGCTCATATTGATAAATGGCATCAATACCAATATGATTTACATAATCAATGGCGGCACCTAAGCCAACGGCATCGGCTATATTTCCGGTGCCTGCTTCAAACCGGCCAGGGGCGGCCTGATACTGGGTATGTTCAAAGGTAACATCTTTGATCATGCTGCCTCCACCTTGCCAGGGTTGCGTTTCATTGAGCAGGGCTTCTTTGCCATAGAGTACACCAATACCTGTAGGGGCAAAAATTTTATGACCGGAAAATGCGTACCAGTCGCAGTTTAGCAGCTGTACATCTGTCCGTATATGTGATACTGCCTGAGCACCATCTACCAATACTTTAGCACCTGCCTGGTGCGCCAGTTCCACCATTCTTTGTGCGGGTGTAACGGTTCCCAGTGCATTAGATACCTGGGCAAATGATACGAGCTTTGTTTTAGGACCGAGTAATTTTGTATACTCGTCCATTAAGATCTGTCCGTCATCGTCTACCGGAATTACTTTGATGAGCAATCCTTTTTTGTTGGCCAGTTGCTGCCAGGGCACAATATTGGCGTGATGTTCCAGGTGGCTGAGTATTATTTCATCGCCTGATTGCAGGAACTGTTCGCCCCAGCTTTTTGCTACCAGGTTGATGGCTTCTGTGGCGCCGCGTACAAATACAATTTCATTGACGGATGCAGCATTCAGGAAAGAGCGCACTTTTTCGCGTGCGCCTTCATATGCATCAGTAGCGCGTGCTGCCAGTTCATGTGCTGCGCGGTGAATGTTGGAATTTTCGTGCTCGTAAAAATAACTGACACGATCAATCACCTGTTGTGGCTTTTGTGTGGTAGCGGCATTGTCCAGCCATATGAGGCGGCGTCCGTTCACATGTTCCTGCAGGATGGGAAAGTCGGCCCTGATCAGGTTTACATCCAGTGGCGGCTGACTGATACCAGTGATACCAGTTGCTTTTTGCGGTAAAAAGTAATAAGATGTTTCCTGCATGGGCAGCTGTGATCCCCAGGATTGGGTATGAATATTTTTTAGTGCGCGCTGTAGTTCCTGCTCAAATGAAGGATCATATGTTGCAGGTTTTTGTGTCATGGCGCTGGGTGATATTCCGCTACCGGCTACTGAAGAGGGGATGCCACCGTTATCGGAAAAATGCGGGTCCGGTAAACTGGTGGGTGCCTGTGTAACATCGGTTACGCTACCTTGTTGCAGCAGCGGGTCCTGGATGGGGTCAGCTGACGCATATTGCTGTGGCAATGCGTCATTACCGGACTGCGAAGACTTGAAAAGCTGGTTGGCCAGTCTTTCCAGGGCAGCAATATCTGGTAATCCATCTGTAGTAAAATTATTTGTATTCATGGTACTTGCCTATTTCTACATCATCGAGAACAGCAATGGCATCATCTACCAATACCGCCAATGAACAGTAAAGAGAAACCAGATAAGAAGCAATGGCATGATGGTTAATGCCCATGAAGCGCACAGACAGGCCGGGCGATTGTTCGCCGGGTAAGTTAGGTTGGTAAAGCCCTACAACGCCTTGTCTGCTTTCTCCGGTACGCAGTAATATGATTTTTGTTTTACCTTTTTCAACAGGTACTTTATCGGAAGGTACCAACGGAATGCCGCGCCAGGTAAGGAATTGAGAGCCAAATAGCGATACAGTAGGAGGTGGTACACCTCTACGGGTACATTCGCGGCCAAAGGCGGAAATGGCAAGTGGATGCAGTAAAAAGAAGCCCGGCTCTTTCCATACTTTGGTGATCAGGTCGTCCAGGTCATCCGGAGTAGGGGCGCCGGTGCGTGTTTTAATACGTTGTGATGCGGCCACACTGTGCAGCAATCCATATTCTTTGTTGTTGATCAGCTCACTTTCCTGACGCTCCTTAATGGTTTCAATGATCAGGCGTAACTGCTCACTGATCTGATTGTAAGGTTTGCTGTAGAGGTCGGACACACGGGTGTGTACATCCAGTACGGTATTCACTGCACTGAGATTATACTCGCGTGGATTTTCAATATAATCCACATACGTTTCGGGTAGTTCGCGTTCATCTCTTTCGGAACAATCTACCGTTACATTGCTTTCATCTTTTACTTTGTTGAGCCGATAAACTCCTGACTCCACTGGTATCCAGCTCATTAATTTGGTCAGCCAGCGGGGAGTAATGGACATCATTTGCGGCACCGTACGGGTAGCAATAGCTAGTTGTCTGGCGGCCACATCGCCTAGCGCAGTCTGAGTCTTGGTTTTACTTACATCTGCCATGATGGGATCAGTTTTTGAAGTTTGCGAAAATGAAGCGTTGAACCATGAAGAAAAATGTGTAGTGGGTCATTTTTCTGCCGATCGGTAGGTATTAATTATAGTATAAATTAAGCCTTTTTGATTAAAACAAAAAAAGCGGGGGGTGTCTTTCACAGGATTAGGCTGATTATACTGATTACCCTGATTTTATTTTTTTGATTTAAAAAAGATTAGCGAAGATCAAAGCGGATATTTCCGTTTCGATCTTCGCTAATCTTTTTTAAATCTATCTTAATCAAAAAAACAAAATCGGTGTAATCAGTATAATCAGCCTAATCCTGGGAAAGACAATTTAATCGTTGATGGCCTGATACGTCAGTACTTTAAATTCTTCACCAATGCGCCAGTAAGGGGATAAGTATTCCTGTGTAAAGAACAGCCCGATGAGATTTTCTTTGGGATCTACCCAGCCATGTGTATTAAAAGCGCCTTCCCATCTGAAAGCGCCGATACTTAAAGGCGACAGGTAATCATTTTTTGCTGTTTCCAGTGAAAAGCCGCTCAGCCCAAATTGTATGTCGTCTGGTTGTGCAGGGAAGGGAGATGATTTGGTGCCTTCCGGCAAATTATTGGTGAGCATATATTCAATGGTCTTGCGGCTGATTAAACGTTTGTTTTTATATATGCCTTTGTTGAGATAGAAGGTCAGGAATTTTGCATAGTCCTCAATGGTAGAGCTGAGGCCGGCTCCGCCGGATAAGTAAGTACCATGCAGTTTCGGAAAGTCCGGATCTACTCCTTCATAAATCGGATGTGTTACGGGTAAGAGCGTATTCCCTATATTTTCATATAAAGTAACCAGTCGGTTTTGTTTTTCTTTTGGCAGATGAAAATAAGTATCCTTCATTTCCAGCGGTTCAAAAATTCTTTTTTGGAGAAACACATCGAGTGGTTGTCCGCTCCATATTTCAACCAGGTAACCGAGGATGTCTGTGTTGAGGCCATAAGTAAAGGCCGCTCCGGGATCGTGTTGCAGCGGCAGTTTGGCGAGGATAGCTATTTTTTCCTGCAAGGTAGATGCGCTGGTACCAATACCGCTGGGAACACCCGCTTTTTGATACATAGCCCACATATTGGGATCGCTGAAAACAGCAGGATAGGCGATACCGGAAGTATGACGCAGCAAGTCCCTGATCGTAATTTCCCTGTTGGCTGGCCTGGTGGTATAGGTGGTGTCTTTGGCATTAAAGGCAACCACTACCTGCGGATTTTTGAATGCAGGAATATATTTTGATAACGGATCATCGAGTAAAAATTTATTTTCTTCCCACAGCATCATCGCAGCCAGACTGGTGATCGCTTTTGATTGAGAAGCAATTCTGAATATATTGTTTAGCTGCATTGTTTTCTTAGTAGCTACATCAGCATTGCCAAATGCTTTGTTGTAAACGATTTCACCGTTCCTGATGATGAGTGCGGTGGCGCCGGGAATATGCTGCACTTTTATTTCGCGGTTAATAAAGCTGTCGATGCGGGAGAGGCGTTGCTGATCGAAGCCGGTAGTTGTTTTTTGCTGTGCTTGCGTAGCGGTGGCGATCAGGCTGATGGATACTGCGGAAAGTATAGATAAGATGCTCTTTTTAATATCGGATTTCATTGTAGTATTATTAATTTTTGTTTGGAGATGATTACATACACTCCCTGTTTCCTGCTACCACAGGCAAAAGAAGGAGGAAGGGGCGCGTATGTAATCAGGAATTTTTTTTGGGAGAGATGAGGATAAAAAAGTTGTTAGAAAATAGTTTTTACCAAACCACCATCTGCCCGTAGCGCCGCGCCGTTGGTAGCGGCGGAGAGCGGGCTGGCCACGTAGGTAACCAGGTTAGCTATTTCTGCTACATCTGCAAAGCGCTGAATAAGTGAAGTAGGACGCATGGTTTTAAAGAAATCATCTTCAGCTTCCTGCGGGGTGATGTTGCCGGCGGTAGCTAATTTCTTTATAAATTCTTCTACACCTTCTGATTTGGTAGGGCCAGGCATTACTGTGTTTACAGTTACGTTAGTACCTTTGGTAAGCTCGGCTAAACCACGACTAATAGACAGCTGCGCGGTTTTTGTGGTGCCGTAATGAATCATTTCTTCCGGAATCTGTATGGCTGATTCGCTGGAAATAAAAATGATGCGGCCCCAGTTTTTTGCCAGCATTTTCGGGAAAAAGTAGCGGGATAACCGAACACCGCTTAATACATTAATTTCAAAAAAGCGCAACCATTCTTCATCTGTAACATCTGCAAATGGTTTTGGTTCAAATATGCCTGCATTGTTGATCAGTATATCTACTTCGTTAATTTGTGTCAGCAGTTGCTGTACTTCGGCAGCCTTAGCGAAATCCGCTGCTACACCTGATATGTTTGCGCCTGGTACCAGTTGTTTTAATTTTTCTACAGCTTCGGTTACTCTTGCAGTTGTTCTGCCATTGATGATTACTTCGGCGCCTTCCTGTAATAATTGTTGGGCAATAGCAAATCCAATTCCCTGTGTAGAGCCGCTCACAAATGCTTTCTTCCCTTTTAATTGTAAGTCCATTTGTTTATCTTTTAATGTTATTAAATTCGTTTTATTAATTTGACAGATCAAAGGTACATCACCCTATAGTATAAATATAATAATGTGATTTATGGTTATGTATAAATTAATTTATACATTTGCGATATGGTAAACTTCGAATGGTACAGGACCTTTAAGGCCATCTATCAGTCCGGCACCTTAACGGGCGCGGCGCAGGAACTGTTGATCTCACAGCCCAATGTGAGTCAGCATTTATCTGCGCTGGAGAATTACATAGGGCATCCCTTATTTGAGCGGAAGCCCCGGCAGATGGTACCTACCAGCTACGGCAAGCTGTTTTATACCCAGATCATAGAAGCAGTGGATAAACTGGAAAAGGTAGAGGGCGATTTTAGCCGTACCTGTGTAAAGAGATGTATGACGGTCATTAATATGGGTGCACCGAAAGAATTTTATGATGCCATATTAGCACCGCGCATTGGTAAAACTGATGATGCTAATATAGTAATGGAGTTTGGACTGACAAAAGATCTTGTTCAGAAGCTGTTAAAGGGAGATCTCAATTTTGTAGTATCTACCGGCATACTAGAAGAAAAGAATATAGTTTGTGAGCCGGTACTCTTCGAAAAATTTGTGCTGGTGGGCAGCCCTGCTATTGACACCACTGCATTTAAGAAATATATCCGGAACGGAGATTTAGAGAACATTGAAAACTGGATGCTGGAACAAAACTGGTTTGCCTACAGCAGTGACCTGATTGCTATCCGGCGATTCTGGCTGCACAATTTTAAAAAGCGGCCAGGACTGAGGCCCCGCTTCATTGTACCGGATTTTAATTCTATCTTAAAATCTCTCAGTTATGTGGATGGGGTAACAATTGCATCTGATTACCTGGTGAAAGACCTGCTGCAAAGGAAGGAGCTTAAAGAGATCTGGTGCGGTAATGAACCCACTACCAATACTATTTACCTGGCCTATGATAAAACGAAAGCCACTGCTACTAATATTAAGATGGTAAGAGGATTGTTTAAAGATTGATTGTCTTTCTCGCGATTAGACTGATTATGCTGATTACCCTGATTTTGTTTTTTTATTTAGATAGATTTAAAAAGATTAGCGAAGATTGTCTTGCTCAGGATTAGGCTGATTATACAGATTTTATTTTTTTTATTTAGATAGATTTAAAAAGATTAACGAAGATCTCAGTGGATATTGTCTGAACCAGGATTTAACGGATTGAATGGATTACCATGATGGATGTTATATTGTTTTATCTGGAAGATATATTCGAATATCTCCGCTATGATCTTCGGCATCCATCATGGTAATCCATTCAATCCGTTAAATCCTGGTTCAGACAATATCCACTGAGATCTTCGCTAATCTTTTAAATCAAAAAAAAATAAAATACCCGCTTTAATCTTCGCGGCAGACCTGCTAAGAGTAACGTGGAATTTTTCATAATAGCATTTTATTAACAGACAAAATACTTCAAAAATATCAGGTTTAATAGTCCTCTATGAATGCATTATTTTTGAGCCATCTAAGTGCGTATATTAAAAAATGTAATTATGTCAGAACCGGAAATATTAATAGAACAGCCTAATAACCGTGGTACTTTATATGCTATAGTAGAACAGGACGACAGGGCCGCATACTTTTACCTGTACCCATCTGAACTGCTGACGACCAAGTATTCTCCCCGCCCATGCTGGTTGCGCAACCTGCAGCCCGCGCCTGAGAAGAAAGATGTAGCTGCCATGAAAGAAGGGATGGCTCCTATGCTGGAGGCATCTTATTGCAATCATCCGGAAGGCAAAGAGCCATTGGAAAAGGAACGTATCACCTTTGTGTGGATGGAAGAAGGGGATGGCGCTGCTGTACTGTATGATGGAGAAATATTAGGCGTGATACCTGGCTGGAGTTTGTATAAAGATGAACATGCGGTAGCCTATGCGGCGGATTGTATTGGTGCTGGTGACGACGATCGCCTGATGCCGTTGGGCAAGCGGGGTGTTAATGTGTTGTACGGGCGCGTAGATCAGGCAATTGCTTTCTGGAACGAATGGACAGAAGCGTCCAGTCAGACCTGGGGCATTTTACAGGATAAATACATACATGCTTACGAAGCAGCCTTTGGTACCATTCAGCAATATTATGCCATTGATGGCGGACAATGGCCGCCCATGGCCCTGGGTAAGTTTGAGAAAGAAGGGATCATATATCTTGTTACGATGGGCGTTGGTATTCGTCCGATGCCCTGGGTAGAGCTTTTGTACAGTGAAAGAGCTCCAGGATTCCGCAGGATGGAACTGGCGATGGCCTGCAGCAAAAAAGATTTTACAGATAAAGAAGTGATGACGATGGCAGGTATTATGTCTGGTTTGGCAGACAGGCCATGGAAGCAGATTACCTGGCTGGGAGAGGGTCACACCATCAGTAGCGACGAGCTGCCGGCACCTTTTGAGAGCCTGGTTGTATCCGCTGCATTGTATGACGGGCCATCCATTGAATTACCGGAGCTGTACGGCGATAAGGTAAATTTATATTGGCTATCACCTATAACACAGTTAGAACGGGAGTTTGCGCATCATAAACCCAATGCAGGGTATGATTTACTGGAAAAGATGATCAATAATAATATTAACCATGTGGTTACTAAAAGGGCGGAGTTGAGCTTTAGTTAAGACTATCGGCGATTTAAAATTTCTCTTTTAAAAGACAGGCTGCAACAGTTTCCGGCATAATATAACTATGCCGGCCTGTTGTAGCCTTTTTTCTTTATGCTAAAAGATATTGCCTTGATCTGCAGCGCATCAGAATGAATGAAGTGAACAGACACTTGTGCGTAAAATATCACTAAATTTATTATGCTGTGAGATTGGGTGTATAGTGGAATTCAGATCATTGTATAAATAATACCCCAGACAATGCATCCGCTGGCTAAATCTGTTAAAAGAGTGTATGTTTTTTTATTTGCAAGAAAAGCTTTTTACTCATTTAATCTTTTCTTTTATAAGTTAAGTATGTGTGGAATGGGTATCCGGAATTATGAAAATGAAAGGGTGTCCGGAGAAAAGGCGTTTATTAAATTCCTTATTACCGGCAAAAAATTGCTGTCGGGCGTGATATTGGATGTAGGTGCTAATGTTGGTAACTACGCTATTATGCTGCGAAGGAATGAGATTACACTTCCTATTTTTTCTTTTGAACCACATCCTGTTGCTTTTAAAAAACTGATAGCAGCCTCCAGATCTTATCAGTTTACAGCAGTGCCGGCAGGAGCCGGTGAAAGATCCACTATAGCTGCTATGTACGACTATGCCGGCGGTGGAGGCTCTGAGCACGCAAGTATGTATAAGGGTGTTATAGAAGATCTTCGTAGCAGCCACGCGGAAGAAGTAGCCATTTTACTTACAACTATTGATCAGTTTGTGGAAGAGAATAATATATCAAAGATTGCCCTATTAAAAATTGACACAGAAGGTAATGAACTCAATGTGCTGAAAGGTGCTGGTAAAACCATACAAAAAGGCCTGATAGAGATAATACAATTTGAGTTCAATGAAATGAATGTTATTTCCAGAACTTTTTTCAAAGACATTGTGGATATATTACCAGGCTATGATTTTTATAGATTACTACCAGATGGATTAAAAGCTTTGGGACAGTATAATACGACCGGCTTTGAAATATTTTCATTTCAGAACATTGCAGCATTGAAAAAGCGCGCGACGGCATAAGTACCGCTATCTTCGTTATCCATTGGCTACTACTTTTGTGAAGCGTGACATTATTTGCCCTACTGAAAGATTTGTTTCGGCATATGCCCTGGCATTTCTGGCTATATCTTTCCCATTTTCAGTAATAGCCCTGTTAACTCCTTCCTTCAACGCCTGTAGATTATCTGCATTTACCAGTATACCCATTTTATACCGCTGTATCAGCTCATACATACTGCTGCCGCTATTGGTGGTGATGAGCGCCAGTCCGCCTACGGCCATAATCGTAGTGAGTTTGGAAGGCATAACAAGATCGCTGGCACTTGACTTTTGAATAACCAGGTGTATATCTGCCATGTTTAGAAATCGGTTAAAGTATTCATAAGGCTGCAGCGGAAGGAATATAACATTGCTTAACTGTAATGTGGTTGCCTGTAAGTATAATTGTTCTTTGTAAGGCCCTGACCCGCATATCAGAAATTTCAGATCATCCTGATCCTGTAGCGCTTTTGCCGTATATAAAATGGATTCCAGCCCTTGTTTTTCCCCGATAGCACCGGAATAGAGGAGTATTTTATCGGTGGCTTTGAAACCATATTCCATTTTCAGTGCAGTACGATTTTCTATTGGATAGAACTGTGACACATCCACCCAATTAGGAAACAGAATAATATCTTTATTAGCTTTTTCCTGTATTTTTCTAATCATACCCTCAGAAATGCTGCTTATTATATCGGCCTGGCTCAGAATATATTTTTCTACGCTGAGCATGATGTTAATAAGCCAGGAGGAGCGTATCATATTAAAGTCCCTGGCAGCTTCTATTTGCAGGTCCTGGATATGATACAGGAATTTTGCACCACGCAGCTGTTTATATAATATTGCGAGCAGTCCCAAATGAAAAGACGGTACAACAGCCATCACGAAGTCAAATTTTTTTGCAGGTAGTAATTGAAGCAGCTTCCAGGTGGCTGATAATACAAAAGAAAAATCCAGTATCATTCGTTTTTTTCCGGATGGTTTTGCCGGTACATATTGAGGACACCTGTATACAGTGATCTTTAGACCGTTATCCTGTAATATTTCTTTTGAATATCTGTACTTTTTTTGGGTGTAGGGGGCCTGTACTTTCCATTCAGGATAATAAGGGTAGGTAGTGATCACCGTACATTCATATCCGTTAGCCGACAACCATTTTATCATTTCGCCGTTATATTTTCCAATGCCGTTCAGCTCTGGTGAAAAGTTTCCTGCAATTAATAAGAAACGTTTAGACATAAATGCTTGTTAAGTTTTTTAATAGGCATTTTTATCTCCTTTGATCATATTCATAAGTGTTTGGAAAAGAATCTGGCAATCCAGCCAGAAGCTATAGTTTTCTATGTACCAAATGTCCAGGTTCACCCGCTGCTGCATCTGCCCTGAGTGCCGGGTTTCTCCCCGGCAGCCATTTACCTGCGCCCAGCCGGTGATACCTGGTTTTACGAGCTGTCGCAGCATATAATGCTGTATGATATCCTTTGATTCAAAGTGTAGTGGGGTAGCGTGTGGGCGTGGACCAACAAAAGACATATTCCCCAATAATACATTGATACATTGCGGTAATTCATCCAGATTGGTTTTGCGCAAAAAACGACCAACGAATGTTACACGGGCATCATTGCGTGTAGCCTGAATGAAGTGCCCTTCACTGTCTACTTCGCTTTTCTGCACTACCATTGAACGGAACTTATAGCAGATGATCTTCTTGTTTTTATGCCCCCATCTCTCCTGTTTGAATAGGATGGGCCCTTTGGATGAAAGCTTGATCAGTATCCCAATGATGACGAAAAGCCAACTGAAAACAGTAAATAATATCAGCGTAAAACAAATATCAAATAATCGTTTGAACCATTGCCTGGCGGGATCATCTAGCGGTGAAGAACGAATGGAAACAAGAGGGAACGTGCCCAAAAGGTTCATACTGACAGTAGATGTACAATAACGATGGCAATCAACAATGATCCTGACCCGTTTAGCCGCTCTTTCGCTGGTCATGATGATCCTTTCTGTATCTTCCTTTGCTGTTTCAGGTAGTGCCACCACTACATCATCTATTTCACTGTCTTCCAGTATGCTTCTTAATTCAGATATTTTACCCAGGTATTGATGATCGTTCATTTCAATACTACGATGGTCATTTACAAATCCTACACATTTATAACCTAAATGATTATTGGATGTAATGGTATTATAAAAATTTAAAGCGGTTTCGCCAGCACCCACAATCAGGACATTCTTGATGTTATGGTCTTTGTGCCGAAGGCGGAGCAATATTTTTTTTACTATGTATTTTATCGTGGTAGTGCCGGCAAAGATATAAAATGTATAGAGCAATGTGAATGTGCGTGGGTATGGGTAAAATTTAAAGAAATAGAAGAAGAGAAAGGTGAAAATACTGATATGCAACAATACTGTTTTTAATATAGCTACAAATTCGAAAGAAAACCTGGATTTGTAATCTTCATACAAGTGCATGGCTGTTCCGGTTACCGTCCATACAAACCAGCTGATAAACAACAATAGCCAGTTGAGTGGGGAAAAGAATACATCACCTTTTGCAGCGATGTATTCCCGGGTGAGTATAAAAGCAATGACCAATACTCCATAATCGATGACCAGTCTTAAAAACTGACTTGCGTGAACGTCCTGTTTCATAATGGATATGGTTTTACAATTGAGCTGATTTAATTTGTTTTTCTTTTATACAAAAGGTCCATTTGTAATATTTGCAGTTTTTTGGATTGCAGAAAACCTACCGGGGCAATAAATTCAAACCCCAGTTCTTTGACGAAATGGTGCATCTCATCAAATAAAGGTTCCCCATCATACATTGATACAAAAGAAGTTTCGAAAAGCAGGTAATCAATTTTTTGAAGGCTTTTCACTGCACCCAGCAGCACTTCCTTTTCAAATCCCTGCACATCCATTTTCAATAATACGGGTGCAATAAAGATGATATCATCAAGTAAGGCATCCATCTGCTTTACAGGCACATTGATCTGTTGTATAGCCGATGTTTTAGGAAGTAAACTTTGTTGTAAAATGGAAACGCGAAGTGCGGAGCTTGCATGGGAGTAAGCATTACTATAAAATTGAAGGGTACCTGTTTTACTACCCAGCGCAAAATTATAGGTGCTGATATCGATTATTTTCCTCGTATTGGATTGTAAGATTTTATAGGTGGATGGAACAGGCTCAAAAGAATGGATGCTGGCTTTAGGGTAGAAATTTACCGCTGCCAGTGCAAACTGTCCCTTGTTTGCGCCCACATCTATAATGGTATTTAACCGGGGTATGTAATGTCTGCAATTGTGCAGCACCTGGGTGGAAGCTATAGAAGCTCCTTTTTTCATTAACGAAGTAACCCTGGTTCCTGACCGCAGTATTACTTTTGCAGCATCCACCATTTTGAAGATAAGATTCATTTCAAAAATTTATTATTCCAACATTTTTGATAAAACCCGATTGTTTCCTGTATGCTTTTCTCCCAGGTAAATAGTTTTGCCTGTTGAATCCCTTTCATGATTAGCAGTTGTTTGCAGGAGTCATTTTCGAGCAAAGAAATTTTCTCCAGAAAAGAAGCTGCATCTGCCTGGTTTGCCAGCAATCCTGCTTTGCCTACTATCTCCGGCATGGCTGTTAAATTGGTGGCAACAACCGGGCAACCTGCCTTCATTGCTTCTCCGGGTGGAAAACCAAATCCTTCATAAGCAGATGTGTATAAAAGACAGAAAGCATAATTGTATAACACATTTAGATCAGCAGCGCCAACTATCGGGAAAATGTGATAGCGGCCAGGTATGTTGTTGTTCAGGTTATTTATTTCTTTTTCACTCCAGGGTTCGCCGCCAGCCGCTACTAACGTGTATTTGGCAGGTAATTGTTTCATCACTTCCAGCGCTACAGAAAAATTTTTATACTTCTTTCGGGCGCCTACATATAAAATATATTTCTCTTCAAGATGCAGTGGTAATGAGCAATGAGGCAATTTGTCTTTATCTAACGGATAAAAATCATTGGAAATTCCATGATGAATGACTTGTAGTTTCGCCGGATCTGTGGCCGGATAAAATTGCAGTAATTCTTTCCTGGTGCTTTCTGAAATACAGATAATACCATCTGCACGCCTGATACCATATGCTTTCTGAATAGTATTCACCAGGCTCCTGGGAAAGGCAGTAACTAATTTCCGTTCATGTGCGAAATCATGCACAGTGAGAATGTTCAGAATATTTTTTTGAGGAGAAATGCGCAGATACCCACCATGGAAAACAGCTGCAAATGGTAGCTTGTATCTTAATGGGAGATAACGTAAATATCTTTTAGGGATACGGCTTTCGCATATGCATTGAAATTTACTGTAGTCGATCTTCTGCTCGAAAATATTTTCGGAACCCGGCTGTGCATTCAAAATACTAATTGACCAATTGTTGTTACATATACGGCTTAACAACTCATACCAATAAGCAGACACACCGCCTGCTTTTTGGATTGTAAATACAATATTGTCTAAGAATATCTGCACGGTCTATAATGTAATTATATTGATATGTAATCCGAAGGCTGATTTTCCGCATCATAGGCGCTTAGCAGTGCTACGATCACTAAAAGCAAATCTATCTGACTGAAAAAAAAGCAAATCCATATAAAAGCAAAATAGTTATTTTGAAAAGGAGGAATGTTGTATTTGGATTGTGTTAAAATCAGGAAAAAGCCCAGCAATGCAAAGCCTCCAAATTCAGCCAGTATAAAAAACCAACGCATATTCAGGTTGTTACCTCCAATACCAGCCAGCCGGTTCTCGTAATTGAGCTGACCGAAGAAGTATTGGGGCGGAATAAATGTGCTATTCCCCCCGCCGTACCCGGACAGTAACAAGTAGGGTTCATCTTTTAAAAAATCAACCACGGGTAATTCCAGCTCTCTTTGGAGCGGCATCCCTAAGAGTATATTATTTTTTCCCCACAAATCAGTATCATACCGGTAAGCAGATCTTTTGAATATCAGCTGATAAAATGTATTCTGCTGATTAGCTGCATACTCCTTTATGAAATATTCCTTTGAACCGGCAACAGCGAGGAAAAGACAAACGATGGAAAGCAGCGATCCTATGATTTTCAGCCTGACAGATTGCATCCGTGGAAAAATCAAGAATACCAGTGATCCTGCTACCAGATTAATCCAGAATGTTTGGGATACGGTGAGTATGCCGGCTAGGAAAGCAATACCGGCCATCCTGAAGTTCCTGTCTTTCAAAAAGACAGGAATGGACAAGGATAAAAATGCACTGAAAATTTTAGGTTCTGAGAATAACGCCTGTATGCGGAGACTAAACACGTCATTGGATTGTTCCTGTAAATACCGGCGCTGTAATCCCAGTATTTCATCCAATGCAAGGTTATTAAAACTGAATTCAGCAAAAATCTGCAGCGCTGCTATGATGCAGGAAAATTTTGCAATTGTTTTTATAGTAGTTAAAAAATCATCGAAATTAAATTGATCTTTTTCCTGTACTATTTTGGCTCCGATTGCAAATAATGGTAAGTACGTTTTAAGATAAAAATATAATGGCCTGGTATAAAAAACATACAATTTACCGCCCGGATAATAAAAAGGATCTTTGTAAAACTGTACAATCAAAAATACTGCGATGCTGGACAACAGCGGTAATATTAGTAAGAGCAGGTAGGCTCTTTTGATATATAATTTTCCTGACAGCAGTTGATGGACCTGGTCAATTAAGAATACTATACTAATAAAAAAAGTTGCTGTAAAGGTGGGACCTATTACAATCATTGTATACGCTTCAGTTGCAAATGCGTAAAGCAATGCGTCTATAGCATGGATCTGCTTTTTATAATACAGGTATAATAGTATGCCGGAAATCAACAGGGGCATTGTTTCCCTGAAACATTCCACATAAATATTATCACTGAATAAAAAACTATATCCGCTGTCCATATTACTTTTTTAATGATCAACAGATGGGTGAAGCTTTAATGTATGCATGTCACTCATTACTTTTGATTTCATGAATGGTGTTATTATTTTGTATAAACCATATCTCCCTGCGCCAATCAGAAATTTAAACAGCCATTTATTTATTTTTTTCTCTGTCAGCAAATGATAACCTTTTAAAGAATAGATATGTAGCATATATTTTTCTGCAATGAACTTTAAGGTGTTGCCGGTATAAAAAGCAATGTGTTGTCCATGTTCGGCGCCATAATACCACCATTCGCCGAAAGATGGAGCAGGGTTGGAGATCAGCTGTGTGGAGAAAAATATGTTTTTTGAAATGGCCAGTATCTTTTCTATTTCAGCTATAGGATCCTCAAAATGTTCAAAACTTTCAAAGGTGGTTACCAGTTCAATACGATCATTGGGATTATAATCGAACCCCTTTGCCAGTAGATTTGCAGTGTAAGGATCGTGGCTGTAAAAATCAAATCCATAATTTCTCATCAGCCTGGTAAATAAACCATAGCCTCCCGCATAGTCCAGAAATTTTCCTTTTCTGTTGAACAGAAAAAAAAGAAGCGTTACCACAGATTTGGCCCCGAGGATGTTTCTCCGTACAAGACCTGTATCAGTAAGATTAATAGATTGTTCATAGGCTTCTTTCAGCCAGAATGGTTTTTCCGTTTGAACAAATCCACATAGATCACAGGCGTAATACCTGACCTTGTGCTTGTCCAGCAGCGTTCCTCTGAAAAGAAAAGTGCTGGAGTGACCACATATCCTGCATATGTCATCCATAGCTTTCCGGTTTATATTGAGATACGTTTGTATAATTTGTATAACACCGCATTTTTTTTAATTATATTTTTTATTTTAGCCGACAGGCTATCTACATCAAGCATCATATCACCAGTAAATTTATCTGCTGTTTTGTCTATCCTGTTTTCTGTTGGATGAATAATAACGGGGATAGCACCATAGTTCATTTTTTTAAACCAGAGTGGCATGCGTTTAGTGTGAGTGGCACTTTTGCCATAACCAATATTTCTGATAAGGCTGGTATTAGGTGTGATTCCCCATCCATTATTAAACCATACTACAATAGACCATTGTATATCCCAGGTATCCGGGTGACTGTTATAGATAGCCTGTAAATACAAAGGCAATCTTTGATTGTTATCATTTTCCAGGAAGTGCTGATAGGACACGAGTGAAAAATCATATTTTTTCCAGGCCCTGCGCCAGGTGGCCCATCCCCATACATGCACATGATGCGAAAAATAATAAGAAGCCTTACCACGTTGGTTGCCCAGCTGAAAATTGCTTCCACCTATATGCATGATGCTTTCATTCCACCTGTAGCGGCTTAATAATTCTGAACAGAAAGAAAAGAAGGTAGGATCAGACAAACAATCATCTTCTAATATGATACCTTCTTCTACATGTTCAAAGAACCAGTCAATAGCTGTACTAACAGCTTTGCCGCAACCCAGGTTGTTTTGCCGGAATTGTGTTTTTACGTCACATGGCCAGTCTATACCATCCATTATAAGTTGTCTTGTTTCATCGCATAGTCGTTTTTCCTCCGGTTTATTTAACCTTGGTCCATCTGCAGCAATAAATAATTGTGCAGGTTGCTGCTGCCTGATTTGTTCAAAAACAAGTAATGTTTCTGCCGGACGGTTAAATACAAGAAATAGAACAGGCGTGTGTAACATTATTTAGTTGCCTCCAATGCAACTGCATTTTTAAATCTTATTTCTTCTTCTACAAGATTGAACATATCATCCGGGCAATCGTTAAACTGGCATCTTCTTACATTCCTGAATCCTGCCTGTTGCAGTATATGCGTGAGGGAGAATTGATCCCACATATATAAATGATCGCTGTTGCCAAATGAAGACTGTACCAGCTGTTTAAATCCACGGACCCTTTGTTGTTTCCCCAGCATTGTTTCTTCGAGGAATTTAATATTTGCTTCCTGGTCGTTATTGGCAAGATTGTCAAGATATCTTCTGGCAGCGCATTCCAGATCAGGTACCACACACCTGAAATAGCCACCCGGCTTAAGAATATGAAAAGTATTACTGATAGCAAGCAGGCAATCTTCATAGGATAAATGTTCCAGCACATGACAACAATAAATGCCATCGCATGAATTTTCCTTTATACGCGGTAATCCTTTCAGGATGTCGCCCAATAAAACATCCGGATGAAAAGCAACATGCATTCTTGGTTTGATAAGCCTGCCTATTACAGGTAGTTGCTGCAACCTCAGTGTAGGCGATGAATCAAAGTTTTCCCAGCGGGAAGGTGCTGAAAACGGTCCACAGCCATACTGTACATATAATTTAGTCGCCGGCGTATTCACTTTTTATATTTTTAAAAAAATAAGTGTAATATGTTTTTGCAAAAATTGTATATCCAACCCGCTGCATAAACAGGAACAGCTCACTGTTATTCATATGAGCCAGTTCGAAAGGCTGTGCCTCCACCAGTACATAGGCAGGGCGGTATTTCTTCCAATTATTAGATTGTAGCACTTCAATATCCAGGCCCTCCGCATCTATTGTCAGAAAATCTATCGCAGTATTATCAGTCAGGTATTGGTCCAGTATATCTGCCAGCGGCCACGTCTCAATTTTTTTTTCTTCAATAACATGATATTGTGGTACCTGTGTGTATTCTTTTACCTTTTCTTTTGAAAAGGTGCTTAGTGCCGGATCATTGAACACGCTATAAGTGAGATATTGTCTGGCAGCTGATACACCAATCTCCAGGTTAGTATCCAAAGGCCTGTATTTATTAAATAGTGCTTTGGAACCCGGCATCGGATCTATATTTATTCCCGTCCATTTCATTTTATAGAACAGGTAGGTGTTGGAAAACCTGAATGGATGATGTGCTCCTACATCTACATATATCCCTTTTGCTTTATGATGAAAAATCCTTTTTAGAATTAAGTCCTCTCCTTCAGAACTGTATGCCCGCATACCATATCGTAGCTGAGGAAATAATTTTGATACTATTTGTGCTGCTATGTTTTTTATCCTGTTCATTCGGTAAGGGATTTCTTTGGTGATACAGATAAAAAATTACCCATAAACAACTTAAAGGAGTTATGTGCCTGCCTCATATCTGTGAAGGCAAGTAAAGGGTTCAGCATTCTTCTGGTGAGGATCCATCCCTGCCTGCTTTTATCAAACAATACCAAAGCGCCATACACTGCTGTATATGCAATAACAGTAGCAATGGCTGCTCCTACACCACCATAGGGGCGAATAAGAAGCAGGTTGAGTCCTACGTTAATGATCAACCCGATGATGTTTCCATAGAGGCTTATTTTATACCTGCCTTCAATGATGAGGTATTGCACAAAAACGGAACATAGAAAGACAGGAATGCTTGCCCATATATGTATCATCAGGATGAGGGAGGCAGAGGCATATTTTGAACCATATAAAAATGGAATAATAATGTTTGCCATCAACATCACTGTTATAGAAATGGAAAGGCTTATCCAAAAAGACAAGCGGAGACATTTCTCCACACTGCCCAGGTAGGCATCCTTGTTGGCATTTTTTTTATGGATCAATCCCGGTAATACTGCCGTGGATATTACAACAGGAATAGCATACCAGAGTTCTGAAATCCTTGCAGCTACCACATATTCGCCAACCTGTGCGGCGGAGCCGAGGACATCCAGTAACAAAAGATCAATTTTCACAAATAGTACCACCACCAGGTTGGAAAATAGTAATGGCCATCCCTGGATTAATAATGCTTTTCCCAATGTAAAGTCCAGATTTGAAATAAACGTAGACATATAATGATGCCTGTAACCTGCCAGTATAATAAGGTAAGTGACCAGCAGCTCAATAAGTGATAACCACAAAAAAACAATCAGTGCCCCATTGAGTAAAACAAAAACCAGTTTAATGATGCAAAAGGCAATAAAGACGGCCACTTTAGGGATAATTACTTTTTTTACATTGTTGTCTGCCTGATAGAAATAATCAAATACATCAAATGATTGCAGGATGATATTCAATGCGGAAAAAATTGTACAGTATAAATAGGCGGGCTGCTGTTTTTTGGTGAATACTATGATGGATACACTGATTATCATACTAATAATCCCTGCCGCTATCCTCATAAAGATCAGGGTGGCTACAATGGATGGTTGTTTTCCTTCATTATTCAGTAATTCCTTCACCGCAATTTTATCCATTCCCAGCAAGGCAAAACTACCAATGATGGTAGTGAGTGCAATGGCATAACTCCATACCCCGAACGCTGCAGGCCCCAGATGCCTGGCAATAAGCGCCATGATGATGATGCCCGGAAAAAGTTTGCTTAGTTTGTCAACCAGCAACCACCCGCTATTTTCAAATATTTTATGCAATTCTTCTCTTTATTCTTTTATATAATAATGACCATGATGTTTTGTTGTGCCCGTTCGCTGAATATCCATAATGATCATAGTAGTCATAAGGATGAAAGGCCCCTTGCTCAATACCATTAAAGACAATCCCTTTCTTTTTAAGAAAGAGTTCCTTTATATTATCAGTTACAGCCATTAGCCTGGATTTGAGCGTAAAGTTATACCGGATCACAAACAGGGTACAGTCTACATATGGTGAAATGCTCTTTGCATCCGATACAATACCAATAGGGGAGATATCGATAACTATGAAATCAAAGCGTTCCTTTAGAATGTTCAGCAATGTGGCCATCCGTTTTCCTTCAATCAGCTCAATGGGATTAGGTGGAATGGGGCCTGAGGAAACAAGGTATAGTTCTTCTGTGCCCGGAACTTTTTTAATAATATCGTCCACCGTTTTAGTTCCTACGATATAATTTGTAAGACCAACGGTATTATCCAATCCAAATGAACGGGACAGTTTAGGCTTTCTCAGATCCAGTTCTACGAGTACCACTTTTTTATTGCCTACAGTCAAAGCATTTGCCAGGTGGGCTGAAAGGAATGTTTTTCCTTCACCGGATATACTGGAAGTGATCATGATAGTAGTAGGCCCGGTTTGTTCTGCCAGCAAAAACTTTAAATTGGTTCGCAGACTAAAAATCTGTTCCTGTAGTATAGATCTGTTTTGAAGAGACAGATCCTGGATGGTTTCCTGCTGCTGAAAAATTTCTGCCATCACCGGTAAATCAAATACCTGCTCTATTTCCTTTTTATTGAGTACCCTGGGGTTTAAAAAATATTTAAAATACACATAAGCTATGCTGATCAGGAGGCTTCCGGCCAGGAAGCCTACAAATACAAGCGATTTCTTTGGTGTTATGGGTTTAAGAGGAATGAATGCCGGCGCAATGATTTTGTTGTCAACTACATTGCTGGCATACGACACGGCTGCTTCTTCTTTCTTTTTTAATAAGTACAGGTATAAGTTTTCTTTTACACCCTGTTGTCTTTTAATATTAATGTACTCTCTTTCATAGGCTGGTATATTGGCAATTTTGCCCATGATCTGGTTTGCTTTGTTTTGTGTATTTTTCTGGACAATACCGGCATTTCGTTTGTAGCCGGAGATATACGTTTTGATAGTATTACGGGAATCCAATATCTGGGCATCCACGTTTTGCAGGATGATACTATTGGGTTGCAGGGATAATGACAAGCGCCTTTTTTCTTTTAATCCTTCTTCATACCTGTTGATCATGGAAGTTAATGTTTGATCAATACTTCCTGTAACCGGCGCAAATGGATAATCGCTCGAAGGATTGTTGATATAGCTTTCTACCTGATTAACTACGGAAAGCTGCATATTAGCTTCACTGAGGCGGGTATCTGCTTCTTTCACCTGTTCCAGTGCCAGTTTGGAGCTGGCTTCAATATCAGTGATACCCCGTTGTACCTTAAAATTTTCCTCTTCTTTTTCCAGCAACCCCAGCTCTTCTTTGAGGGAATCAATCCTTACAGAAAGAAAACGGATAGTTTTAAGTGCCACTTTATTTTTGTCATCCAGCGTATACTGATTATAGGTATCCAGCAGGGCATTGAGGAAGTTTGCTGCTCTTTCGGCCACCGGATCTTCATAGCTAACCAATACTACTGTTGCATCTTTATTAACGAGACTGGTACCAATATGCTCGATCTTTTTATACGCGAGATCCATTATCGAATCCACTGTAATGCGGAAAGTAGTGTTTTCGCCATCAGAAGGGAGGCGGTTATAGGTAATACTGAACTTGTCTTTTTCTACTGTAAAAGGCTGACCTGCCTTAACATTAAACAGGGTACTGCTGTTATTGTCATCATCAATATATTTTATTCTCAGCGAGTCGTTTCCAGGGGTAACATCAAAAATGTAATTTCCAACATTTGAACTGTCGCTCAGAAAGCTGATGGCTAAAGGGTTTTTGTCGTACAGCTCCTCATTTCTTACGGTTCCTTTTTTATAATAACGAACATTAAAATGGTTATTCTGTATCGCTTTCTCCAGCAGGATAGGCGATTTGAGCACTTCCATCTCATTCTCTATATTCTTATTGTTGCTGAACAGGGACAATGATTTGAGCGCATCCATTTCCTCTCCGCCACCACCTTTCTTCTCATCTTTCAAGTAAAGTTTAGTGCTGGAAAGATATAATGGCTTCTTATATTTTAAATACAGTAAAGCACCTGCAACAGCTATCACTGATACAATAATGAGTAATGGCCAGTGAAAAATGATTTTCCGGAAAAAATCATTCAGGTCTATCACCGTATTTTTATTGATTGTTGATTTATGCTGCGTCATATTGATGAGTGTCATTTGCGAAGAATGATAATCGTTGTAAGCAATGATATAACGCCTATGATTGCAGGCAATAACTGTACTGTTTTAGAAGTGGCAAACAAGCGGCTGGGTCCGGGTTTTACATAGATTACATCGTTGTTACTGAGATAATAATATGGAGATGATAATGTTTTACTGTTATTAAGGTCAAGAGAGGTGTAGTTTTTTATTCCGTTTATTTCCCGTATTACCATCACGTCGTTTCTTTTAGCACTTGTGTTAAGGTCTCCTGCCATGCTTAAAGCATCCAATATGGAGGCTCTTTCGGAAGCAATTTTATAAGATCCCGGACGGGCTACATCTCCCAGCACCGACACCCTGAAATTAATGAGGCGGGTAGATACGTATGCGTTGCGAATAGTTTTATCCAGCTCTTTCGCTACCTCATCATTGATGGCCGGGGTTGTTTTGTCTTTTACATATATCTTACCGATAACCGGCAATCCTATGTATCCACTGCTGTCCACAAGATATCCCTGTTCTATATTGTTGTTGGCAAGAGAGGCACTTCCCATCATTGCGGGATTGAATATCAGGGATACATCTTTATCAATGGTTGTAATAGTGATTTGTAATATGTCTCCGGGCTGTACTTTCAATTGCATTGCCCGGTTAAGGCTGTCTGCTCCGTTGGCTGCGGCGATGTCGTTGAAGTACGTTATTTTCCTGGTACTCTGGCATCCAATGAGAATAGCCAGCACTATTATTATTGGGAAGTAAATTTTTATGATCATATTGAACGGATTAATAAATCGGTACCGGTATTAAATTGTGGTCTGGAATTATGTTATTGCATTTGCGCCAGGTATAATGACAGGCTCCCTTTTTTTAAGTATTTTCTTCCTGAGCATTTGTTGCAGTGGAAGTTCGAAATAATAGTAGGTGGCAAGACTTAAAGGCAGCAGGATTATAAAAAAGAGCAGCAATGCATATGGCGTACGAAGCATCTCCAGCCTCAGGCCAAATGTATGTGCCACTATAACTGCCAGGAGTTGCAAAGGGAAATGCAACAGGTAGCAGGCATAGCTATAATTACCCAGGAACGCCCATTTCTCTTTAAGGAAGCCTGTGGAGGTTTCCCATAGAACGATACTCAAAATGCTGATGGGTGATACTATGGTGCGAAAAAAAACATTTCTGCAAAGAGAAAAAGAGCTGTCTGCAAATGTTGGGCTGCTGTGCGGCAAGTGCTGATGCACCAGTTTTTTCCATGTAAGCAGTAGATATGAATATTTATATTCGGTCAGTATCATCACCCAAAGCAAAATGGTTATAACCGTAATGATGTTTAGCAGCTTTTGTCCGTTGTGTTGTTTAAGTATCCATTTATATAAATAATAGGTGAGTGCACCGAGAAAAAATGAATAAAGTCCTTGCCCTATAGGCGTATAAAAATGTTGGATGAGTGCACCAATTGCTACTAATGCAAAGAGTATCCATTTCTTGTGAAGCCGCATGCGGCAAATAAGAAAGAATACAATGTAAAGCAATACCTCCACTGATACTGTCCACACGGGACCATTGAAAGAAGGGCCTTTTTCTAACCCCCAACTGTTTATACAAAAAAGGTTTAGTATAAAATGATATGGATCATTATACTGATAAACAAAGTAATGTCCTGTAAGATTTATCATGTCCCATTGTAGAAACGCCACTATTAATAAGGTAACAATAACCAACGGATATAACCGGGTAAATCTGTAGCAGAAAAAGACACGTAATGATGTTTTTCTGTTGATAATACGATCCGCGTATAACCAAAAGAAAATAAATCCGGATAACAGGAAAAACATATCTACCGCCAGGGCTCCATCATCATATAAGATAGCAAACCAGGTATAGAGTGGTAGTTGTGTTTTATCAAATGCACCGGGAAGTGTTTTATCCCCTATTAAAAAAAAATGTCGCCAGTGGTATAAGACAATTATAATGGCTGAAAATCCTCTTATTGCGTCCAGGCTATAAAAATGTTGCGTTTTTGTTCTCATTGGGACGAAACTGGGTTTTTCATAGAAAAACAATATGGCAATGATTCATTGTAGAATCATATTGATAACAGTACTTTAGAGAAAATGGTTGACTGGCGTGGAGGCATGTGTTGGAAAGGATAAAATGAATAATAATAAGAAGAATGAACAAAATGAACGAAGAATGTTTAGCCATTTTTTTTCAAATATTATTGCTGATGCATAATAGATTTCCTAATTCAGCGGAGTCTGCCATTATATACTAATCTAATAAGTATATTACACATATGATAAATCAACTACGCCGGAGCGCCGCGGCAATAATTCTGATGCTTACTGTTTTATTTATCAATAGTGCCCGGGGGCAAAACAAACCATTGGAAAATTCGCTGCTATGGGAAATCAGTGGAAACGGCCTGGAAAAGCCTTCTTATATATATGGTACCATCCACATGATTTGTGCAACAGATTTTTATATGCCGGAGAAAGTGAGCAGGGCTTTTGATAAAACCAGTCAGTTAATAATAGAAGCTAATATTTTTGATACCAGTGCCATCGCTAACATACAAAAGGAAATGTTGTCTGATGTACCCCTCAGTAAAAAATTAGCACCACAGGATTATGCCACTGTAGATTCCATACTGCAGCTGAAGTGTGGCATGTCGCTGAAATCCCTGGATAATTTTAAACTGACGATGGTTGTATCTCTGCTGACTTACAAAGCATTTTCCTGTACTCCTGTTAAATCTTATGAAACTGAATTTATGAAAATGGCAAAAGATAAAAACATACGGGTGGATGCGCTGGAAACGGTATTGGAACAATTAAAACTGTTGAACGAAGCATATACAGATGAGATGGTCATCTCTGAAGTAAAATCATTTGACAGCTCCAAAATTGCTATGAAAGAAATGGTGGCTTTTTATAAGTCAGAAGATCTCAACGGTCTGTATAAAAATATAACCAAAGCAGAGCTGATGGATAGTAATATGATGCACTGGTTACTGGAAGTGAGGAATAACAACTGGGTGATGAAAATACCGGGGATGATGAAAAAAGAGAGTAGCTTCTTTGCTGTGGGGGCCGCCCATTTAGTTGGCGCCGGGGGCATATTACAACTCCTCAAAGCCAAAGGATACAAGGTGAAACCTGTCATGAATTAAGTGCTGTATTTCAATATAAAAATAAAAGTCATCTGCAGGAGGCAGATGACTTTTATTTTTATCCTTTTTAGTAACTACTCCTGGTAGCTTCCAACTATTTTAATTAACCTGTCCGGAGCATTGGTAATGATACCATCTACACCATACGATAATAACCTTTTCAGATCTGCTTCTTCATCAACAGTCCATGGCAGTACTTCCACATGTTTTGCATGTGCTTCCTTTACCAGGTTGGCTGTAACCAGTTCGTAGTTAGGGCTGTAGATAGTAGGTGTAAACCCCAGTTTTTCAATATTAGCAGCAAAACTATCTCTGTTGCCTATGAGCAGGGCTGTTTTTTGTTTGGGAGATGACTGATGGAGCACCTGTAATGTCCTGATATCAAATGATTGAATGATTACTCTGTCGGCAATCTTTTTTTCTTTCACTACCGCCATCAATAAATTTACAAATTCCGCTGGTTGGGGATTGTAAGTACCATCGCCATCCGGTGAACTTTTAGTTTCCATATTGTAATACACCGGCTTCAGGTGATGCAGCTTTACATAAGCTTCCACACTGTCTATCAGCGCGGCCAGTAATGGTTTATGTACCATCATTTTTTGCTGCTGTGGAAAGCGGGGATGTGGTTTGGTACCTGCATCATATTTTTGGATGCTGTCGTAAGTCATTTTGTATAACGCCAGGCTTTTTTCTTCTGCCTTTGTAATATCTGTGCCATCGGGCTTGCGCATAAATTCAGCAGACATATACGTATCATGCGATACCGCTACTTTATTATCGGAAGTGATAATACAGTCCAGTTCGAGGGTGCGGGCCCCCAGCTTCACGGCATTGAGCATAGCAGGAATGGTATTTTCCGGCATGAGGGCCATACCGCCACGATGCGCCTGTACATCCGGTTTTTGTTGAGCGGTAGCACCGGTTGCCAGCAAGCTTCCACCAAGTAATAAAACAACAATACGGTTCATATAAGACTTAATTTTTTTTGATGAGCTATTCATACGTAAGTTATTTCAATAACCACATTTTTCCATTGATATCATCTACATTATTATACTGTGCAATAGCAGCGTTATAATTAGCTGTATTGGCAGACTGGTCATCTGCGGAGTATTTATACCGCAGGGCAATTTTTCCGTTATTACCGGTACCCACACCAGTGGTAAATACGGGTACGCCTGTACGACGCCAGTTGTAATAAGGCTCTAAGCCACTGTTAAGAAAGAACGCCAGGTATTTCTGCTGCAGGATCTGTGTTAACCCGTTAGCATTATTACCTGCATATTGCACCGCAGGTTGACTGTAATAGGTATTATAATCAACATTTACAGGTGTAGTAACATAAGGCCCTGTAACCGGAATACCCGGAGGCAGGGAATAGGCGGTAATAGTGCCTTTCAGCGGAATGGCATAGAACGCCATAGATGATTTTATACCCAGGTTGTAATACGCTGCTGCATCGCCCGCAGGGCCGGCACTGATCCACCCCCTGTTAATTGCTTCTGCAATGTTGAAGCACATTTCCGTGTACCCGATAATGGGTGTAGGCTCGCCGGTATAACCAGAAAAATAGCGCCAGCGGTTAATATAGCTTAGTTTGCCACCGCCGTTCTGGCTGGCCAATATACCCATATCCAAACCGGGATCGCCACCCTGAAATGCTGCAAAGTCACCGGCAGTAACGCTGCCGGATACCAGCCCCGGTGCAGGATCTGTGGTAACAAATACCCTTGGATCCTTTAATTGTGTGAGCAGGCCCACATAAGTAGCTGAGCTGTTGTTGAGCGCACCATTTGCAAATGTTTCCTTATTCAAAGGGTATTTGTTGGTAGGATTCAGCCAGATATATTGCAGGTTATCAGCAGTACTTTCCATCACCGGGTATGCAGCCGGGTTGTTCACAATGGTATTGAACTGTGAAGCCAGGTTCAGATCAGCATCGCTGCCGGCCTTTTTACTCAGATGGATCAATAATCTCAGGCGAAAAGTATTCACTGCTTTTTGCCATTTTTTCAGATTATTGGAGAAATACATATCGCCGGCCAATGTGAGGTCGTTATTGGCAATCAGTTGCGTGAGTTCTGTATTGGCGCTGTCCAGCCATAAAAAAGATTGCTGAAAAACGGCTTTCTGTACATCATATTTCGGGGTAAGCATCGCAGCGCCCTGGAGTGCCTGCGACATGGGGATGTCGCCCATTTGAAGGCTCATTCTTGAAAACAGGTAAGCCCTGAAAAACTTCCCCAGGGTATGGTAAGGGTTCAGTGGTCTTGCACCAAAAGCAAGGGCCTGCCCCTCCATATTGATTACATTGGTGAGCGTAGCATATAAATTATCGCCGGAGCCAAAGAGATATTGATTATTACCGAAATAAGAATTGTTCTGCAACTGAAACTGGTTGGTTCTGTCCAGCTGCCCACCGGGAGCATCTACCATGCCACTGAGGATACCATTAAATAACAGTGACGGCTGCACGGAGAGCGGTTTGTTTTTATTGACATACAGGTCATCAAAGCTTTTTTTACAGCTGGTGATTACCAATGCCAGACAGGCGAGGGTCAATATATTTTTGAAAGATGATTTCATAAAATGAAGCATAATTTAGAATAATACATTTACGTTAAAGCCATATCTGCGTGTCGTAGGCGTTTGCAGTGCAGACGCGGCACTGGCAGTGTTATACTGTTCCACATCAATGCCTTTGTATTTATTTCCTTTATAGAAATACAACAGGTTTCTACCTACCAGCGACAGTGTTAAACGACTGATCAAAGTTTTGTTTAACCAGCGCTGTGGCAGATTGTAGCCAATCACTACTTCTCTTAATTTTGCATAGGTTTTGCTGGTGAGCATCCCTTCCTGTATCTGCCCGTAATATTGTGTGGCCCAGCTTTGTACCGTGCTGGTAGATTTGTTGGGTGCAAATTGCAGATCCTTATAGTTGGTAATATTTCCATAGTTGTCGTAAGTAATGGCAGTGCCATTTGATACCTGTACCCCATCTCCTACATAAGCACCTTTGTAGCTGCTTACACCTGCATTGGCATCATCATCTAATCTCGATTTTCCGATAGCACCTTCCACAGTGGCAATATTGGCGCCGCCCTGCATGGTTAAGGAATACAGGCGATTACTGATTACGCCGCCCACACTGCCATCAAACTGAAAACTAACATTGAAATTTTTGTACCGGAAATTGTTGCTTATTGACCACATGTAATCCGCATTCATATAACCCAGGAATTGAGGGTATGGATTTTTTAATGGTTTACCACCGGCATCATATACAATCTGCCCATCCTGTGTTTTTACAAAACCTGTTGCATATAATTTATCTGTTCTGTCGCCTTTTCTGAAATAGGTTTTATAATTGGTTTGTCCCGGAGGCAACTCATCGTATACTTCTTTAAATGTAGACCAGTTGGCCATTACATCCCAGCTAAAACTTTGCGTTTTTATAGCGGTTCCTGTGAGAGATAGCTCGTATCCAGTTTTCCTTGTTTTCAGTGCATTGATGTAATACGTTGTATAGCCGGTAGCAGGTGTTATAGCATTGGGTAGTATCTGCGGGCCATCAATGTATTGAAAAGCGGTAGCACTCAGTCCCAGTCGGTTTCGCAAAACTTTTACATCTATCCCTTCTTCAAAATTCACCCGGTTAAAGGTTTTGATGTTAGGATCAAAAATGCTGGGAGCGGAGGTAGCCGCGGTTACATTATTATATGGCTTATTGGTAGAATAAAAAGACTGCAACGAGTAATCAGGACCGCCATACGGGCTGATATAGTTATTGCCATACTGCGAGAAATTGGTATTCAAAGAATTGGCAGTAGACCCATTTAACTGGGTGTAGGTATTGTATGGTGTAGCACCAATACCAGTGGCAGTAGCATCACCGTGCACGGAAGCATAGGAGCCACGGATCTTCAGGAATGAAATCACCGATGGCAGCTTTATGTAATCGGAGAGCACCGAGGCAGCAGATACACTGGGATAAAAATAGATCCTGCCACTGCTGGGTACTGCTGATGACTTATCAATTCTTCCGGTACCGGAAAGCGTAGCGTACCGGCCAATAGAGACATCCATAGCGGCGTATCCACTGAGTACCCTCATGGCTGAACTGAAATTATTGGTCATTAAAGCATTGAGCGAATTATTGAAATTGTATACAGTAGGTACTACGAGATAATCTGTAGAAGTAAAATTAGAATTGTAGGTAAATGCTCTTAAACTTCCGCCAGCAAGGCCTGATACACTGATTAAATGATTGATCCTGTAATTATAGTTCAGTTGTATATCAGAATTGCTTTCAAACATGTTGCGCCTGTCTTCCCGGTAGTCGCCCTGTCCCAGTGTTCTGGCGTATGTGTAGGCGCCCCATGGCATCTGTTCTGTACGAAGCAGGCTATACGTACTTATCTGTGTACGACCTGTTACATCCAGGTGATCATTGAGTTTGTAGTTTAATGACAGATAACCATTGATATCTGTTTTGTAATGTCCTCTCAGCCAATCTTCCACCATCATCCAGGGATTATTGTAGTGAACATGCTCCGGAAATACGATTTTTACATCTTTTTGACCCGGCTGCCATTTGCCCCTGATGTCCGGTGCAGCTACATTCCATTCATCACCCGTCCATACAGACAGGTTGTAGATTAAACTGTTAGGACCATACGTTACATCCGGGATGTTAGGCGTATAGGTTCTGCTGAAGTTAACATCCGAATTGAATGTTAACCGGGGTGTAATTTTATAGGTAGCGGTTGTATTAAAGTTAACCACATCTACGCCGGTATTAGGTACAATGCCGGTTTGGTGAGATTGTGATACGGAGAAACGCATCGCATATTTTTCACCAGTTGCAGATAACGACAGGTTGTTGGTAGACTGAAAGCCCGACCGGAGAAATCTTTCCAGGTTGCTTTTACCATTTACATATCCGCGGTTGTTATAGGGAGCAGGTTTGATGTGTCCTTTATAATTCAGGTCGCCGAAAGTGGTAGTGTAGGTTTGGGTAGGATCGTACTCCCCATCGTATTGTGGCAGTAACTGTCCGCGGAATTTAGGCCCCCATAGCTGGTACTGTGCATCCTGCAGGCCACCGCCAAAACCATCAGCGTAGGCATACTGGCCGTACATGCCGCCACCATATTCATGCTGTGTGTGAGGCATGGCAATGAAGCCTTTATCAACAGAATTGGTAGAATTGAATTCTACCGACAATCCCTTTTTATTACCTGCTTTTTTTGTAGTAATCAGTATGGCACCATATTGTGCGCGGCTACCATACAGTGCAGCAGCAGCGGGCCCTTTCAGTACACTATAGCTTTCTATATCATCCGGACTGATGTTCCATGTATCGGAGCTGATTGGTACACCATCTACTACAAATAATGTGATCTGATTGCCTCTCATTACCAGGGAGGGTGTACCCAGCATTTCTGTACTGGCAGCCACAGAAAGGCCGGCTACTTTACCGGTAAGACCTGTAATAGGATTGGCATCCCTTGCTTTTACCAGATCAGCACCTTTTACTTCCTGTACGGAGTACCCAATCTTTTTTAATTCTTTTTTTACACCTAATGCAGTTACTACCACTTCACTCAGCGCTTTGGTATCTTCCTGTAATTTTATCTGCAGGGTGTTATTAGTACTTTGTGCATTTACTTCAAATCCTTTGTACGTGCCAGGGAGATATCCCATGAAAGTAAAAGTGAAATCATACTTGTTTCCTGTAATTAATTTTTTAAATGAAAAAACGCCTGCGGCATCTGTTACGGCTGAATAATGCTGATGCGTGTTTTGACTGATCGCCTGTACACTTACACCAGGTAGTGTTTCACCTTTGTCGCTAAGAACAGTACCGGTTAATTCAGACAGGTTTTCCTGCGAGAAAGCAGCTTGTCCAAGGAGCAGTACAAACAGGCATGTTAGCAGTCCGATTTTTTTTCGGAGTTGTTTGTTTTTTGGTTTCATAATGTTTTTGATGATATTAATGAGTGTGCATAGAATGCCCTTTGCAGGTTTTACCACCTGCATTACTTTTATGATAAGGTTGTTGTTTATTAACTTTACTTATGCGCTTGCATCTACACAATAGTTATCCGGCGTTGTAATCCGACGGTAAAATTTCTCTCCGGGATTATGCAAAGGGAATTATAAATGAGTAATCAACAAGGTTATATTAATGTTAAGGGAGTGGGCGGATTGGTATGGATTTCTGTGTTGGTAAATTCTTTTAAAACCGGGTTAAACATTCTTTCTTAATAATTCTCATTTAAAAAATGAAGGAGTTATGAATACTCCCAAAAATCTTTCTCTTTCGTTATAGCCATATACACATCGCATTAAAAATAAACCAGGCGCCTGGAGGTGAGGATTGGGAATATTTATGTGTAGGATATATTTTAAAAGCAATGTAAATTTATAGCTTACTCAGCGAAAACGAACAATGAAAAAACTGATCAGCTATAGCTTTCAATTGCTACTGCTTCTTTCGGCGATCCCGGTTAATGCGCAATCAAAATTACTAAGTGATGCCAACTGGAAAGCAGCTATCAACACAAATGGTCACCTGACATCCCTGCTTGTTAAAAACAATACCGGATGGGACAGTATCCCTGTGCTGGCAGATACTTTGCCCGGCATCTCCTGGTATTATGTGCAAAACAAACAGGCCATACCCGTAACATTACAGGAAAATGGACCCTTTACTTATAGCGGACAAACCGGCGCTATTCGTTTTAAGCTACAGTATGCGGTGGAAAATCAGCATTTTATTGTAAAAGCTACGGTGTCTAATAATGGGAGTACCAGTTTTCAACCGGAGAAATTGGGCCTGCAGATGGGTATCAGTAATTATATGGCTGGTTATCCACAGTGGGAAAAGGTATATTTTCCTACCATGCTGCGATGTGAGAAAACACATTTTACCGGCTACCTTACAACACCTACAGGCAAAATATTATTGGTGGCATCGCCGGATGCTGTGGCATCCTGGAGCCTTTCGTATAATTTTGGTTATGGCGATAAAGCTATTTTTTTCTGGGGACACCGGATCTATTCCTTCAATATGGATCTCCTGAATACATTGCCTTTACCCGAAAGACATCCGCAGGAACTTACTGCATTAAAGCCCGGTGAAACCAGAACCTGGACTATTTACTTCAAATCAATCGGACAGCTTGCTGCAGTAGAAAAGGAATTATCCCTGCTTATAAATGCGCCATCATTCGATATTCCACAAACAACCCTGGAAGAGGGAAGTGCTTTTAACTTTACGATAAACGGAAGCAACCTGCAATCGCTTACCGTTAAAACGCCTTCCGGCAAACAGCAACAGCTGCCGTTACATAAGAACAATATTTATCTTCCGCAGGAAGGCGCCGGTGTATATATTATCACTGCCATCAATGCAGCGGGTAAGTCTACCGAAGCTATGATCAGTATACATAAGCCCTGGAGCTGGTATCTGCAACAGGCGCGACTCGCCGCATTAAAGTATACCCAAAAGGCAAGCTGGAATTGTGAAAACTGGTATGGCTTTTATTCTGCCTATCTCGCGCAGCAGTATTTCCCGGATAAACAATTGCGGGAAAAAACAGATGAAAGATTTAACCAGGTAATGGGATTAATGTACAGCCCGCAATGGCTGCCTACAGAAAATAAAAGCCGTATCCAGAATCATAGCACCACCATCGGAATATTAGTGGATAAGTATAAGTCGTCCGGTAATATAGCTGACCTGGAAGCTGCTGCTACATTGGCCGACTGGATCATTCAGCATTCTCAGAGTGCGGACGGTGCATATCGCAATGGGCATACACACTACACAAGTGTTATTTATGTTGCTAAAAGCATCATGGAATTAATGGTGGAAGAAAAAAAACGAGCCGCATGGAAAGAACGTTACAGCAGGCATTATGCGTCTGTTAAACGCGCTATTGATCAGCTGATGGGAGGGATGAGCGTAATTGACACCGAGGGAGAATTAACACTGGAGGATGGGATGATTTCCTGCACAGCCTTGCAGATAGGCGCATTTGCATTACTGCAGGATAATGAAACAGAGAAAAAGAGGTATACAGCTATGATGCTGCGTTTTCTGGATACGCATAATTGTCTTACCCAGCTTGTTAAGCCCGACAGCCGGCAACGGGGCGGTACGCTTCGTTTCTGGGAAGCACAGTATGATGTGATGCTGGCCAATAACATGTTTAGTTCTCCTCATGGATGGACTGCCTGGAGAATATACGCCACCTATTACGCTTATCTGCTTACAGGTGAAGAAAAATGGCTGGTACAGACAATGAATGCATTAGGAAGTAGTGCGCAGCTTATCGATTTTAAGACAGGTGACCTTCGCTGGGCATTTGTAGGAGATCCATATATTAACACATTGCAAAGCAGTGCTAATTTTCCTAATACCAGCGCTGATAAGTACAACAATAATCAATTCAAAACAGAAGAGGGAACTTTCAGGCCAATAGTGATAGGAGAACAATATGTTCCTATGGTAGCTGATTGGTTTCATGCTAATTCATCCGACAATGATGTGCATGAAATTTTCAAATGCCTGGAGGAAGTGGCGCTTGCAGCGGCTTATGTACTGCAGCGAAAAGATGGTTCTCTGCTTACTTATAACTGTCATGCGCAACTACTGCAGGGTGTATTGTCAGTAACACCCGCTGAAGCAACAGTCAAAAAGGTGAACATAAATCTGAACCGCTCCTGCAAGGTGACTATCAACTGGAATGCTGGAAAAGCTACCACGCTGCAAGTAACAGGAAGACGCTGGATCAATCAGGAATAGTTATTCGGAATTGATCATCTATCTAAATGAAAAAAGCCGCCAATGCTTATCTGATAAGTATTGGCGGCTTTTTAGTTATTTTTTTATCTATCTACCGGAAATGATTTATTAATAAAAAATAATCCATCAAACATATCCGGCCATACGGTTTTAGTATCTATGTAATCAAGCGGTGTTCCCTGTTGTGGTAACATTAACCAGCGGGGTGCAGGTCTGTAGTTAATAAAGGCATAATTAAAGCCGGTACTGGATAGCAGGCCTTCTACACTTATATCTGATCTGGGAAGTACAGGAAGGATTTTACTGTTTGTATAATCCATATAATTGCCGGTTGCCCCTGAAAAGCCAATAGCATAGGCCGCTTTGCCGAAATGCTGACTAATAGTGGCGCCCATTGGTACTAAAGTAGAAAAGAAATACATGGGATCATTGGTAACAGTTCTCAGGTTGCTGGTGTTTTTGGCGATATGTATATTATGTGCCCAAACAATTATTTTTTTACCCGGGTATGCTTTCTCCGCCAGCCATATCAGGTTCTGCGCCATTTGCAGGTCCCGCACACTTACCTCATTGCCACTAACCATTTCCCAGTACCTTTTTGTTTGCGATTCAATACTGCATACTACCTGGTACCAGAATCCCGGCGAATTGGTTAATTGTTTATCGGCTATCTTATCATTTGATGTGAGTACTTTTTTGAGGGTATCCAGCTTATTGAAAAAGATTTTCTTTTCGTCCCCACCGGGCCGGTATGTACGGGAAGCAAAGGAAGCGAGAGATAATTTCTTAAAGAGTTCCCAGTTTTGATCAAGTATAGCCGGGTTTCTTTCTCTGAAAAATTTTTCGAAATCAGGAAACATATCATTGATAGCTTTAACGCCGGAGTGTTGGCTTTCGAAACCTGCTACTATCAAAGGATCTGGCTGATTTACTTTCGATTGGATGTAGTCAAACAAAGGATACATCTGTTTGCTGGTAGCATACATGTAAAATAAACTGCCAATTACTTCTTTGGAAAACTCCCCACCGTTCTTTGTATTTTCCCATATACGGGCGCAGTCATACAACCCGCTTTCAAAGGCGAGTACTTCAAAGCCCATTTCCTGGTGTAGAAATTTTATCAATCTTGTTTTAGCCTGAAAGGTGGAGCCTTCGCCATGTGTCTGTTCTCCCAACAAAACAATGCGGGCATTGCCGATGGCGTTTTTGATGGCTTTCAGGTCTGTAAATGTAGTATCAGCCGTATCAATCGATCCTATTTGTGAAATGTCTTCTTTTAGAAAAGCCTGGCTATAGCACTGTGTCGCTGTGAATATGATCCCTGAGAGTAGTATGATTTTCCCAATCAGGAGATACCTTCGGGTGATAGTAACTGGTGACATAGGATGATATTTAGGTTTTCATTATAATAAGTAGACTGTAAACGTAAGATATTAGCCATATATTTTTATACTTTGTAAGTTTTTTTACAAACTGGACAACGACATCATTTTATTTGTCCCATTAAACCATTCATTATCATGAATTTACGATTGTTGTCGATTATTGGCATTATTGCTATTCTTATCATGCCTTGTGATGGTGTGAAGAAAACGCCGGCAGCTGGTATAGCGCTCACAGGCACGTGGCGCTTAGTGGTTACAGCATGATACATTGATTCAACGTGGAATAGAAAAAATTGATAGCTTAAATTTCAATCATGAAATTGTAGAGGCATATATTAAAGTACGCTGAGAATATCCAGCAAATAAAAAAGGTTGCCAACTTCAGTTAGCAACCTTTTTTATTTGCAGCAACATTTTAATTACTTTCTGCAGATGTATTATTTTTTTTAGGATAATTTAAAAGTATAGAGGTAAGGATGGGAATAAAGAATATAGAAACCGTTAATATTGACATAGTGATATCTGCTGTATGACTGCCAAGGAACAGGCTTAGCGGCGTTCCCGGGAAAAAGTGTTCATACAACGACAACAGCAACTTAATACCTAAAATGCCAATTACTATAAAGGCGGCAGTTTCCAGGAAACTATATTTCTCCATCAGTTTCACAAACCATTGCGCAATAAAACGCATCGCCAGGATACCAATGAATACACCTGTGCAAACCAATATGATGTTAGGTGTAAACGCCACTGCTGCAAATACGTTATCGATGGAAAATGCCATATCCATTAATTCCACCAGTGCTACTGTAGCCCAAAAAGTACCTATATAACCCACAGTTGTGCGATAGAGCCAGTTGTTGTTTTTATCAACTGTTTCCTCTTCTTCTTCACCTGCAGCTGCCTTTTTACTTTTCCACCAGTCCCATACCAGGTATATAAGATATAGGCCACCAATAGGTTTTAGCCACCAGATTTTAATTAAGAAAGCAGCAAATATCATAGCAAGCCCCCTGAAAATATAGGCGCCAAAGATACCATAGCGCAGTGCTTTTTTCCTTAGCCTGGGCTCCAGGTCCATTACCATAGTGGCCAGCACGGCTGCATTGTCTACCGAAAGTAAACTTTCAATAATAATAAGATTACCGACTATCGCGAGTGATGGTATAGGGTGGTCGATAATTTGTTTTAGAAGATCATACATCGTAAAATAGTTTTTGATGGAGCTTTTGTCTCATCAATAAATAAGCTATCAAATCAAATGAGTTAGAAAGTATCTGTGTTGAGCATCGTTTTTAAGATATTGGCCTGTACATCAAAACTGCTGATGTTGTGAAGGAAATTTACATCAGACAATTTTTCATAGTATTCGACCAACAATTTTTTCACTGTGTCGGGCATAGCTGTTTTAGTGGCACCAATACTGCCTTCAAGCAGATCATTTTTATGTTGCAGTTCTTGTGTGAGCTTTGCTTTTTTTGAAAGTGTATTGGTCCAGTCAATGTTCGTGATGGCAGACAGATCGCAGAATAGAAATAAATTCCGGGATGGGTAAAACAGGAAATACTTATCACTATCTATCAACTTATACACTTCAAGAACCACACTCCCGGCTTTCAGTCCACAGAAAAATTCACTTCTGAAATCGGTCTTACACAATAAACCTAACAACTTCCGTTGAATAATTGCATTGGTATTTTTATATACATCACCAGGGTTGTATTGTATAAGATCGTTTAGTAATTCAGGAGAAATATCATAAAAAAAATCCTGCGAAAAATGGGTACTAAACGCATTGATGTTTTTAGAAAAAGGATATTCATCTGAATCATCCGAGAGTGTCTGATATAGTTTTCTTAGCGATAAATTAATTTTAAGTGCTTGTCGCTGTTTATCTAAATTGAAATTTTTCTCAGAAAAAATGGAGTCATTTATCTTCTCAATTAAATCATTGTTCAGTTGTATTTCATCAAATAAAAGACTCACATTTTTCTCATTGCTGCTTTTTATCTTTTTTAGAAGTTCAATGGCAGTAGCAGTGAATTGAAGGTGGAATAACTCCAGTTTATTAATATCTAACTCCGGATTGGTTTCAAATAATTTATGAATTACCTGGCTACGTAAATATATCTTGTATATAATCTCCTCTTCAAAAAAAGCAGACAGCAACTGTAATTTGCTGATTGTTTTATTTGAATCACTTAATATGCTGCTCGCCAGATGATCATCCATTATTCAAATTCAATTAAACGTTAGTTACGTTTTTCCTTAATTCAGTTTCCAGGTTTTGTAACTCACCATCCAGTACTTTTCTGTTTTCTGCTCCCTGGTCGTGAATTTTCTTCACTTCCGTCAATGTTTCTATCAGCGATTGGGTAGTTCTTTTCAGTGTGTCGATAGATACAACTGTTTTTTCGTTTTCTTTTGCTACATCAATGCTGTTTTGTTTTAGCATGTCTGCATTTTTCTGCAAAATAGTATTGGTTGTATCGGATATCTTTTTCTGTACTTCCACGTTGGCCTTCTGCCGCTGTAATGCAACAGCAATGGTCAGCTGGTTTTTCCAGACAGGAATGGTAGTGGAAATAATAGACTGTGCTTTTTCTGCAATGGAGGTGTTGTTGTTTTGTACCAGTCTTATCTGTGCTAAAGATTGCATCATGATGAAACGTACAATCTTCATGTCTGCCAGGCGCTTATCCAGTCTGCTTACGAAATCTCTCAGATCAGCAATTTCATAATCATTGTAGTTGGCAGCATTTGCTTCCATTTCTGCCAGCTGCTGTGTGAGCTCGTTATATTTTATTTTGCCGGAGATAATGAGTTCTTCCATTTGTTTGATATAGTTCACATTGCTATCAAACATGGTTTGTAAAGAGCTGTTATCCTTGATGGAGTTTATTCTTCCGGCTTTGATCTTATTGGTTATTTTATCGATGTTACCAACCACGGTATCGTACTTCTGGAAAAGCTTTTGTGTATCTACTACGATCTTTTTCAGGAAAGGTACTTTCGATAAAAATGATTTAAAGCCGCTCTGGTTAAGTTCATCTACATCAATGTAGTTCAGCTCAGAGAGCAGATCATTGATCAAACCACCTACTTCGCCGGAATTAAATGTACGTACAGAAGTGAGGAACTCATTACTGTACTTTTCCATTGAATTCTGAACGTCGGAGCCATAATTTAGAATGGAGTTAACATCGCTCTGCACGAGGCTTTTACTTATTTCTCCATATTTTTTGGTCTCTTCAGGCGTTACTAATGCTAAATCAACATTTCCTTCTTTGTCTAACTTCACTGGGGAAGCATTGGGATCAGTAATATTGGTATTTACTTCCATAAGGTATTTAATTTAAAAAGGATGATTACTTCATTATGATTTAAAATACTATAGATAGTGCTGTGTTACGGTGTTTACGGTATCCTGCAGTTTTTTATCTTTCGTAGGCTCGCCAATAGCATTAAATTTCCACTCACCGTTTTTCTTATAAAAAACACCCATTACCATAGATACATGTCCTGCAAAGCCCGCTCCGCTGGCGATATCATAAGTAGCAAATATTTCATTTACGCGTGAAGGGGTACCTTCATAAATGCGGATGGATGCAAAAGGAATAGTACCAAAATCGTGTCCTCTGAAACTGTTGAGAACGAATGCTACATGTGAAGTAGCAGGATTCAGCCTGGAAAGATCAAGTGTAATCACTTCATTGTCCAGTCCGTCATCACCGCCCATATCACCGGTGAGGTCATCGCCGCTATGCTTTACTGCATTATCTTTGGAAGAGAGGTTGCCGAAATAAACAACTTCCAATACCTGTTTTTGTTCGTTATACAAAGCGCAGCTGGCATCCAGATCTACTGCTTCTTTTGTTTTGGACAAACCAAACAGTCCTTTCTTCTCAATTGCGCCCCAGTTGATACCTACACAAATATTTTGAAGCTTGCTGCCGTTACTTTTTTCAAGATTGATACGTTGACCTTTTTGAAGATTGATAGCCATAGTAATAGTAAATATTTTAGGAATTAATTTTAGTTGTATTTGTTTAAATAGTCCTGTAAGCCGCCTTTCATACCTACGCCTACTGCTTCAAATTTCCATTCATCATTGCGTTTGTATATTCTTCCAAACTCAACGGCTGTTTCAATGGAAAAATCTTCTTCCAGCTCATATTTAAGGATTACTTCATTGTTAGCGGAATCAAAGATCCGCACATATGAATTTCTTACCTGGCCAAAATTTTGTCTCCGGCTCTCTGCTTCGTGGATAGTAACTACTACACATAATTCTGTAGCATTGGCATCTATTTTGGAAAGATCTATTTTAATCTGCTCATCATCACCTGCACCATCACCGGTAAGGTTGTCGCCGGTATGTTCTACGCCACCACCTGGTGATACGAGGTTATTGTAAAAAACAAAATGCTGGTCAGATAATACTTTTTTATTTTCTCCTAAAATAAAGATCGAAGCATCCAGGTCGAAACTAGTACCTGTTGAAGAAGCATTAGCGTCCCAACCCAAACCAATTGTGAATTTAGGAGCATTAATCGCCTGCCGCTGCCCCTTTTGCAAATTAATCGCCATGTTGTATGCTTTTATGTTTTTTGTTAAATAAGTAATTATTGATAAAATTCAGGCTGGGCTGATAGGCTTCAATGGTATGATAGCCGTTGCCCAGTGCCATGTTGTATAAAAGATGAATAAAGTTACTCGTTTGATTTTGCAGAAAGATACAAAAGGTGTCAAAGTCGTAGCTAAGTATATATTTTACGATACGGGTATTGATGAAGAATTGTTCGTCCCGGATAATTTCCTCCAGGTGAAAAATGGACTTTACGTAATGATAATTTAAGTGATTTTCGATATTAGGATGGATATTTTTATTAATCAGTTCGGCAAAGTAGAGCATATAAATATCATTGGAGAGGTTGTAAGTCTCTACCATTTTCATGATCATCCGCTCATGACTGCCGGTTATTTTGATATCATCTAAAAAGAGGATCTTTTTTCCGTGCAGAAATTCTTTATCAATATGGAAGGTATCGTTACCGATCAGGTTCATTCTTGCTGCTGCGTCCAGTTCTCCGTAATCTTCCTTGTAGGTAATGGTACGATGTACTTTTGTTTCCTGTACCACCGGAAAACCATTTTCTGCCAGCCATCTGTTGAGGCGGAATACAAAATAGTTTTTCATGGCAAAAGTTGCCGTGGGTATAAATGAGTACGGACTTGATACCACAACAATTTGTTGCTGTATCGGGTTTTCCGTTAAATGCTGTTGAATAAAACCTTCGGCTAAACTGATACCAAATGTTTTGGCTACAACTTCATCTCCAAATTTAAAACGGCTATAATCATCCGGGGAAAATCCGAAATGAGTAGCGTTATTTATTTTATGTAATGAGTAGGTAATGGTCATCAGTTCAGTAAACTTAAAATGCTCTGGTTATTGGAATTGATCAATAAAGTATTGATGCCGATCATTTTTGCGCCTTCAATATCTGCTTTTATATTATCTCCAATATGTATAATTTCTGTTAAATTAATTTTTTCATCATTTCTGCTGGCGGTAATGTTATCTAACATGAGCCTGAACAGCCTTTCATTGGGTTTGGACATACCCGTTTCATCCGAGTACAGCTGAAAATCAAAGAAACGGTTTAATCCCAGCTTTTCCAATACTACCCTTAATGTGCGGCCTTTTATAAAGGCGGTATTGCTCAACAAACTAATCGTACTGCCGGATGATTGTTTTATTTTGCTGAGCACATCCACTGTTCCGGCATCGTATATTACGGGCAAATGCTTGAATACAAGCGCTTCCATGTCCTGATACAATTTTTCCAGGTCAATGTCCCGGAAGGAATGGTGATCATCATTAATGGCGCTGATCACCATTAAATACATTTCTTCTGCGTCAATATTATTCCCTGTTTTTTCATTAATAGCATTGCACATAACATCCACCTGACGGAATATGAGCGCTATCGCTTCTATTGATTTATGGTGTTGATTAAAATGATCGAAAAAAAATTTTGTCCTTTCCTGCTTAAAAGAAGGATTTGATTTTATGAGTGTGAGCCATAAGTCAAATGAATAGTGCTTATAAGTGTTCATGTGGTAATTCTCCGCTTGTCGATCTATAATTGCTTATTATCCTGCATAGTGTATCGATTGGTATTCCTTAAAAATGATCTGCTTTGGCCCATCACCGGGGATTTCCAAACAACGATCGCACTAAATTGAGTGGGCATAATAACAAATTTCAGGCCTGTTTAAATGTTAAATGTTATCGCTGTGTTTAAAAATAACGAGTTTTTGGGTCACATCAAAAGTTTAGGTGTAACAATCCGGACGGGCAATTTACAAAAGATAAAGGTTACCAGCGAAAGCAGGTAACCTTTATATATATTAATTAATATAATTAGTGTATTGTTGTCAGGCCTTTTCCCAGAAAAAAGTACGTATATCATTGGCCCACAGTGCTGGTTCTTCCATTGCCGCAAAACGTCCGCCCTTAGGCATTTTGGTAAACTGTTGCACATTTACTTTACGTTCTGCCCATTCTATCGGGAAATCTGCATCACCAGGGAAAACAGCTACCCCTGTAGGCACTTCTACACGTTTCTCCGGCTGTGGGCCACCATGCGAATAGGCTGCCCGCGCATCTTCCAGGTATGTTCTGATAGAAGTATTGATCGTTTGGGAAACCCAGTAGATCATGATATAGGTAAGTAATTCATCTTTTGAGAAGCTGTTTTCAATATTCCCTTTGTTATCGCTCCACGCATTGAACTTTTCAAGTAACCAGGAGGCCAGCCCTACAGGGGAATCATTTAATCCATAACCCAGTGTTTGCGGTTTGGTGGACTGGATCATGTTAAAAGCACCTTCTGTGAAAAACCAGCGTTGGATGGCTTGTCCAAATTCCTGCTCTGCCGGCGACATTTTAGACCAGTCTTCCATGCCATTAGGGTAGCCAACATCTGTAAGATGGATAGCCTTTACGGTATCAGGATATTGTAATGCCAGCGTTTTGGTGGTGAAAGACGCACCTGCAGCAAAGAACGTTTTATAACCAAGTACAACTGTCATCAGCTTTGCCCATAGCTCCGCAGTTTTAACGGATGAAACGGCCACCTGGCCGGAGAAACCAAAGCCAGGAATAGAAGGAATAATTACATCAAAAGATTGATTGGCATCTCCGCCATGACTGGCAGGATCTGTCAGCATAGGAATAACTTTATAAAAACGATAAAAGCTATCGGGCCATTCATGCGTGAGGATAAGCGGTTTGGCATTGGCGCCTTTGCCTTTAACATAAATAAAATGAATGGTGATACCGTCAATATCTGCTTTAAATTGGGGAAAACTATTCAGCATTTCTTCCTGTTTGCGCCAGTCGTATTTATTTTGCCAATAATCCACCAGCTCCCTTAAATAGGTTGGATTGGTACCATAGTTCCAACCGGCATTTTCGGGTTCATCTGTCCAGCGGGTCAGTGTCAGCCTTGTTTTCAGATCATTTAATACATCCTGGGCGATTTCAATTTTAAACGGTTTCATATGCTGTTTGGATTTAGTGGTGGATTGTTTTCTTATTTAAAACAAAGCTAGATACGGTAGGTGACAACAGTGTGTCAGTTGGGAAATGGTTTTTTTAAATTTTTTTTATCCCAAAAAGTCTTTCATGCAATGCCTGGAACACTACAAACAAAACAGGTATAATGAATACACCCAGTATCACCCCAAACAACATACCGCCAACAGCACCTGATGCAATGGCGCGGTTTCCTTGTTCAGATGCTCCTTTGGCAAACAACAAAGGCAGCAATCCTGCAATGAATGCCAGTGACGTCATCAGGATGGGCCGTAACCGGAGCGCTGCCGCTTCCAGCGCTGCATCTACCAATGATTTTCCTGCTCTCCGTCGCTGTACTGCAAACTCCACAATTAGTATCGCATTCTTTGCGAGTAAACCGATCAACATAATTAATCCAATCTGTACATAAATATTATTGGTCACATCCATCAGCCTGATAAATACAAACACCCCGAAGATGCCGGTTGGTAGTGATAATATAACTGCCAGTGGTAAAATATAGCTTTCATATTGTGCTGCCAGCAGGAAATATACAAACACCACACACAATCCGAATATAAACACTGTTTGAGATCCCGCTGCCTGCTCTTCTCTGGCCATCCCGATATATTCGTGCGAGAAATCAACCGGTAAAGCAGCAGCCACCTCATTTACAGCTTTCATCGCATCGCCGGAAGAAAACCCTTTTTTAGCCTGTACACTGATAGTGATAGCGTTTGCCTGGTTCAGGTGATTGATCACTTCTGGTCCAAATACACGTTGCAGGCGTGCAACGGATTTTATCGGTACCATTTCGCCATATGCATTTTTAACATGGATATAGTCCATACTGCTTTCATCCACACGATAAGGAATATCAGCCTGTACAACCACACGGTAATATTTGCCAAACCGGTTAAAATCGGAGGCATATACACTGCCATAATATGCCTGCATGGTATTCAATACGTCACTTACTTCCAGTCCAAATTGTTTTGCTTTAATGTCATCTATTTCCAGTTGAAATTGAGGGAAGTTGGCATTGAAGGAAGTATAGGCTGTACCAATTTCTTTCCGGTGCAGGAGGTCCGCAATAAAATGATCGGCTTGCCCTGCCAGCTTATTGATATCCCCGCTGGTGTTATCTTTCAGCACCACATCCAGTCCGTCGATTGATCCAAATCCCGGCACTGTTGGCATGTTGAAGGTGAATGAATTGCCTTCAGGAAAACTGTAGAAGATACTGTTGATAGAATCAGTGATATTATTGATATCGGAGAATTTGCCTCTTTCTTTTTTCGGTTTTAATGTGATGTATAATGATCCATAGGAAGGCGAAATACTTGCAGACATCAGATTTTCGCCTACTACAATTTCTGTGAAATCCACGGCTTCCATTTTATTGATGGCGCTTTCAACACTATCCAGCAGCTTTTTCATGCGTGTATAACCTGTTCCTGGTGGCAGGTTTACGGTAGAGATCAGGGTACGCTGGTCTTCTGTTGGGATAAAAGCCCTGGATGTTGTTTGGACAAGTAAAAGAGCACCCGTTGCAACAATGGCAAGCCCGCCAAATGCCAGCCATTTCTGGTGTATCAGGAAGCGTGCAGCCTTCAGATATTTAGTGGTAACAGCTTCAAACCCGGTGTTGAACAGCTGGAAGAATCCTCTTTTATTATTTGGATGCGCTTCTTTTAACAGGAGTGCACATAAAGCAGGGCTTAAAGTCAACGCGTTAACAGCCGAGAGCACAATGGCAATGGCCAGTGTAAAAGCAAACTGCCGGTAAAACATGCCCACTGGACCATCTGTAAGGCCAATTGGTAAAAATACTGCTGCCATCACCAGTGTAATAGAGAAGATAGCGCTGGTGATTTCACTCATAGCACTGATAGTGGCATTACGCGGCGACATGCCGTGGCCAAGTTTACTGTGCACAGCTTCCACTACCACCACCGCATCATCTACCACAATACCGATGGCCAGTACCAGCGCAAACAGTGTGAGCAAGTTAATGGTAAGGCCAAAGAGCTGCATGAAGAAGAAGGTACCAATGATGGAAACCGGTACTGCAATAGCAGGAATCAATGTAGAACGCAGATCCTGCAGAAAGAGGAACACCACCAGGAAAACCAGTATGAATGCCTCTATCAGGGTGTGACTCACTTGTGCTATAGCTTCATCGAGGAAATTTTTGGTACTATAGCTCATGTGATATTTTATCCCGGAAGGGAATGATTTTTCCGCACGTTTCATCAGTTCGAGGATGGCAGTCTGTATTTCATTGGCATTGGAGCCTGGAACCTGGTAAACAAATAATCCTGCATCCGCCCTGCCATTGGTTGTTACGGCCGAAGCATATACATGGTCTAATGATCCCAGCTCAATGCGGGCTACATCTTTTAACCGCATTATTTTTCCATTGGCATCAGCACGGATCACCATGTTTTCATAATCTGCTTCTTTATTAAGCTTGCCTTTGTATTTGATGGCATATTCATAAGCTACATCACTGCCTTCTCCCAGGCGCCCTGGCGCAGCCTCCAGGTTCTGGTTGTTGATGGCATTGATCACCTCCTGCGGTGTTATGCTGTAAGCGGCCAGCTGTGCAGGGTTTAGCCAGATACGCATCGCATAATCCTTGTTGCCGTACAGTGCTACTTTTCCCACTCCCTGTATCCTTTGTATTTGTGGGATCAGGTTGATGAGTACATAATTATTGATAAATTCTCCGTCGTACCGGTTATCTGTTGCATATACATCCATATACATGATCATCCCATTTTGCTGCTTGGCAGTAATGACGCCGGCCTGCAATACTTCCTTCGGCAATTGATTCATGGCCTGTGCAATGCGGTTTTGTACATTCACAGCTGCCTGGTCAGGATCAGTACCTTGTTTAAAAAAAATGGTAATGATGAGGGTGCCGTCGTTGGAAGAAGAGGAAGACATATACGTCATGTTTTCTACACCATTGATCACCTGCTCCAAGGGGATAGCTACAGCGCGGGCTATGGTTTCGGCATTGGCGCCGGGATAACGGGCAGATACGGCAACTGATGGGGGTGCAATGTCAGGGAAAGTCTCCATAGGCAACCCTTTTAAGGCAAGTAAACCCAGCAGCAGCAGGATAATAGATACTACAGTGGCCGCAACGGGACGGTCAATTATTTTTTTGAGCATAAAAATCTTCTGTTATAAAAAAACCGGGCGGCCGCTCTGTATGTGATTAAAGCATGGTTTCCATTTTGCTGCACAAATGTCTCTTTAATCGGATGGGCAAACAATATGGGATTAAAGATTCCTATAGTGATAAATTTATCACTATACAATTAGCGGGTGCGTTCGTATATTTGGTACTTAAAATAATGCCTTATGTATGTGAAAAAGCTCCCGGAACTTGATTATGGCGTGAGTGTTACCATGAAAGCATTAGGCGGTAAATGGAAACCTTGTTTACTGGACTGCATTCATTTAGGAATTCGCCGGCCGAGTGAAATGAAACGTAATATCCCTGGCTCCACGCTCCGGGTATTGGGTCAGCAATTAAAGGAACTGGAGGAGCTTAATATCGTATACAAAAAAATATATCCGGAGGTACCACTTAGAGTGGAATATTACCTGACAGAGTGGGGTACATGCCTGATTCCTGTGATCGCACTGATGAACAAGTGGGGGAATGATTATTCCGAACATCATTGTCTGGGCGATTGTCAGACAGATACAACGGCATGCCTCAAAGTAAGTTGAGCTGACGTGATCATTCAGCGGCTGCCATTTAATCCGCAATAGCTTTGTGATATTTTATCAGCAGCCAAGCAGTATCCATTAATTAATAGAGAAGGCCTGCGCCAGCTGTTTATAAGCAGCTGGCGATTGTTTTTATTCCTTCTTCCAAAGCGTGGTTGTCTAACGAGGCATATCCTAAACGCAATGCATTCAACGGTTTTTTGTCAAAAAAGAAGCGTTCCGTTGGTATTATCTGCACACCTTTTTTCAGCAGTTTGGTAGCAAGTAATGTAGTGTTCACTGCTTTGTTGATAAGTACCCAATAAGCTAAACCTCCTTCGGGTTTCTGGTAGGTAATTTTGTGTTGCAGGTAATGATCCAGGTAAAAGGCCATTTGTTCGCGCCGCGTTTTATATATATTAAAAGCGCGTTTGGCGTGCCGGTGTATAGCCCCTGCTTCCATTAACTCAGCTACTGCATTTTCCATTACAGTATCTCCTTGTCTGTCTACAATCATGCGCAGGGCAGCTAAGGAGTCAATAAATTTTTCAGGACCCACTACATATCCTATACGTACCGCCGGCGCTAACAATTTGCTTAAAGAGCTGATGTAGATCACATTTGCTGCTGCTTCATTACTGGCCAGTGGGAGCAGACTTCTTGCTCCGAAATGATATTCATGGTCATAATCATCTTCTACAATGGCAAATCCATACTTAGTTGAAAGCGCCAGTAATTCAAGCCGTCTGCCGATTTTCATACTAACAGTAGTAGGGAACTGGTGATGTGGTGTTACGTAAACAGCTTTAATTTTTTTTCGTTGACACAATTGCTCCAGCGCTGTTACGCAGATGCCTTCATCATCTACTTTTATTGGTTCTATTTTGGCGCCGGCCTGTTTAAAAGTTTCCCATGCAGGGGAGTAGCCGGGAGTTTCTATAGCTACCCAGTCACCCGGACACACGAGGGTTTGTACGGTAAGATACAGGGCCATTTGGCTGCCCCGGGTCACGCATATACGTTCAGGATGCACGTTTAGCCCCCGGTCGTGCGTCAGCATATCAGCCAGTGCATCACGAAGGCGCTTTTCACCTTTAGGACTTCTATAACCCATCATGCACCATCTTGATTTTTGTTGAAAGATGCGTTTATGTGCTTTCACCAATTCATCCATTGGTGCCAGTTTTACATCGGGCAATCCATCATCAAATACGATTAAAGGTGGTCTGTCATCATCTCCGGGTAGTATCCGTTCTCTTACATTAAAACTGAAGCTGGCAGGAGATGGGGGAGCTGCTTCCTGCTTGTTTTTCCGGGAATGTTTTATCTCCGGTAGTTTTTCTGATACAAATGTCCCGCTTTTATTGGCGGTGCTCAGCCAGCCAGTATCTATCAGCTCTTCATATGCCAGCACTACGGTTTTTCGGTTAACGCCAATATCATTTGCCAGTACCCTGCTACCAGGCAAAGACATACCGGGTTTTAATCTGCCCTTTTTAATCTCAAGAATGATACCGTCGGCAATTTGCAGGAATACCGCTTTGTCGCTATTCAACTCAATATGTAAAATAGTTTTCCAGGGCCTTAACATCTGGACCATATGTTTTATTTAAAACTGGATGATTTGTATCATCCAAAAGTAAACAAATTTTGCAGTATCAAATTACAATGAATGCAATCGTCATTATTTTCTCACAGTAAAAACTAAAGATGATGTCAATAACAAGTGAAACGAAAACTGCTTTTTCTTCCAAAGATTTCCACCAGACTTTTGCCCGCCCTGTTTTTGTGAGGCCGGATAAGCTTATTCATAAAAATGTAGAACAGGCAGGTGAGCATAATCAGTTTTCTACTGAGCGTAAACACCCTGTTTTTTTTGTTGATCTGCCAACGAAAAACGTCAGCATGACCATTGGTGGCTTACTCCCGGGCCAGCTTACCAACAAACACCGTCATACCTACGAAACAGTGTTGTATGTGATAGAAGGCAAAGGCTACACGGAAGTAGAAGGAGAAAGAGTAGAATGGAAAGCCGGCGATGCCGTGTATATCCCCAGTTGGGCGTGGCATTGTCACCAGAACTTAAGTAACAGTGAGAGCGCCAGGTATATTGCCTGTGAAAACGCACCACAACTGCAAAACCTGGGTGTGGCACTAAGAGAGGAAGAAGGACGGGACCTGTAATTTAAGAGGAATTTTTTGCAGCCATAACAAAATCAGCAACGATGAAAGAAGCAATATTTAAAGGTATTATCGCATACCCCATCACACCTTTTGATGTGAATGAAAAAGTGGATATTTCTCTCTTCAAAACATTAGTAGAACGGTTGGTGCAATCAGGCGCTAATGGTATTGCTCCATTGGGTAGCACGGGTGTATTGCCTTATTTAAGTGATGAAGAAAAAGAAGCCGTAACAGAGGCTGCGATGCAGCAGGTAAGCGGACGTGTTCCTGTACTGGCAGGTGTTTCCTGTCTTACTACAGAACGTACGGTGTATCATGCAAAATTCGCAGAAAAAGCGGGCGCCAATGCAGTGATGATACTCCCGATGAGTTATTGGAAATTGTCGGATGATGAGATCTTCAGACATTATAATACGGTGGCCAAAGCTATTTCCATCCCCATTATGGCCTATAATAATCCGGCTACAGGCGGATTGGATATGTCTCCTGTTTTGTTGAAACGTCTGTTGCAGATCCCCAATGTAACCATGATCAAAGAAAGTACAGGCGATGTGCAACGGATGCATTCTTTACGCAAAGAACTCGGTGAAGAAGTTGCTTTTTATAACGGGTCCAATCCCTTGGCGCTGGCGGCTTTCGCAGCAGGTGCCAAAGGATGGTGCACAGCCGCACCTAATCTCATTCCCGGGCTGAATAATAAATTGTTTGAGGCAGTAGCCAACAATAATTTAAAAGAAGCACAGGATGTTTTTTATAAACAACTTGGCCTGTTGCAGTTTATGGTTGGTAAAGGCCTGCCAAGGGTAATCAAAGCTGGCTTGAACATTCAGGGAGTAGAAAGTGGTTACCTGCGTAGCCCGCTAGCTGTCTTAGGAGATGAGGAAACCGCACAGCTGAAACAAATACTCGCAACATTAAACTAAAGTTTTAACTGAAAACACTTATTAATAATCACACCACAATTTAAATTTAAGTAAAATGGCAAAGTCAATTTTCTATCATGCAGGATGCCCTGTTTGTGTAAGCGCTGAACAAGATATCATCGCACTTATTGGTCATGATAAAGTAGAAGTAGTTAACCTGGGAGAAGCCAGAAACCGTATTGAAGAAGCAGAAAAAGCCGGTGTAAAATCAGTACCCGCGCTGCTTACGGAAAATGGTAATGTACTGCATATCAACTTTGGAGCGTCCATGGCTGATGTTAAAGGTTAATTATTACACAGATAAAAGTTAAGATGCTGATAATCCATACGTCATAGTAAGATTGTAAGGATAAGGGATTTTTCTTTTGAGATTGCATAAGGGTATGTAAATCCGAAACCAGTAATGGTAGCGGGTTGCATACCCTTTTATCTGTTTGTAGATAGCTTTGATATTTTAGATTTATTTAAAATATTAATATTTATAATATAATTACGAATGAATAAAATAAATTTTCTGCTCATCGGATGTAACCCTGTGCCCGCCTATGTTTCCCGCAAATTATTTTACTGATGCTTGAAAATTTGTGTTGTAAAAAAGAGTCTTTATTTAGATTGCGCAAGCCATTTTTGGATTAAAATTTCTACCTTAACAGCCGCGTCTGCTTTTGAGGCTGTCACACGAAAGAGAAAATTTTTAGAATTTGATCCATGAAATTAGTTAACCCACAAACCTATGGAGCAGAACTTCAACAATGTAGCACTCATCATTGCTCATCCCGGCCATGAGTTAAGGGTATTCCGGTTCATTGAACTATACAAGCCAAGAGTTTACGTATTGACGGATGGAGCCGGATCATCCGGTGATTCCCGGTTATATAATACAATTGCTATTCTTGAGAAATGCGGCGCAAGTATTTCCTCAATAATGGGGCATTACAGCGACAGGGAAATTTACCGCATAATGCTGGAAAAGGACTATTTATCGTTGACTACCTTAGTTCAGAAAATATTATTGGATTTTGAGGAGCATAATATTCAGATGGTCGTTGGTGATGCGATCGAAGGTTATAATCCTACACATGACCTTTGTCGTTATTTGATAAATCTGATTGTTTCACTTAAAGAAGTAAATGATGGGGTAGGGTTATCGAATTTCGATTTTTTATTAGATGGAGTAATGTCTGAAGAGGAGGGGGATTTAGTTATTCAATTGGATAATGCTGATTTTGAACGTAAACAGAGAGCCGCTGAAGGATATACAGAACTTTCAAAGGAGCTGGAATCCACTATTCAAAAATATGGGAATTCACCATTTATGGTGGAGTCGCTGAGAAAAGTTCAACAACCTCATACCTTTTCATCCTGGGGAGAAGGAGTTCCCTTTTATGAGCAATATGCGAGGGAAAAAGTCAGCAAAGGAGTTTATGATAAGGCGATTTCATTTCAGGAACATTTACTTCCATTAATCCATCATCTTTCCACAAATTTATCCGGGAGACAGTAAAATGAACATTCTTATAACCAACATTAGATTAAATTTTTTGAGTGGCACAGTGGCATATGTATATGAACTGGCTATTGGATTAAAAGCCCAAGGATATAATGTAGAAGTATACACATATAAAGCAGGTAAAACTGCAAAAGATCTTAGGGCAAAGGGTATTAATGTAACAACAGACCTGAAACAACTCAGAAATATCCCCAATATCATTCATGCACATCATAATTTGACTACAATAGATGTTTTACGCCGGTTTAAGAATGTGCCGGTAATTTATTTTATGCACGATCGGGTTAGCCCTTATGATATACCTATTATAAGCAACCAGATTTTAAAATACATTGCTGTAGATTATAATTGTTTGGATAGATTGTGTATAGACGCAGGCATACCTGAAGAATATACCGGTGTGATTTATAATTGGGTAAATGTCAATAGATTTAAACTTAGAGAAGATTTTGCTGCCAGACCTTCCCGTGCGCTGGTATTCAGTAACTATGCAAAGAAAGATAACTATTACAAAGTAATAGCTGAAGCCTGTAAGGAACAAGGATTACACCTGGATGTTATTGGAGTAGGAACGGGCAATTACGTTAAGGAACCAGCAGAAAGATTAATGAAGTATGACCTTGTTTTTGCAAAAGCGAAAGCGGCAATGGAAGCATTATCCACAGGAGCAGCAGTTGTCCTATGCGATTTCCATGGACTAGGCGAAATAGTAGATCCCGCGAATTTAACTCATTTGAGGAAATTTAATTTTGGAATGAAGACACTTAACCGCTCTTTTGATGTTGCATTGATAATGGCGGAAATCAATAAATATAATGCTGATAATAACCGGCAGAATGCGGCATGGATAAGGGAAAATGCTTCATTCTCAAAAGTACTGGATCAACTCATTCAATTATATGACCAAACAATAAAGGATTATGCTCACGATGTAAGGGGCCTCCCTGGAAATGCAGCGCATAGCTGGTTGTTGAAGTACCGCTTAAAGATACGTTGTTCATTACCAGTAAGAGCAGTGTATAAGCTGATAAGAACTTCAAAAGCGTTTATTACCAACTAATCAGGTATTACCGGTTTTACTTCGCAGCAAAGTGTTGCTGATGGTGCGGAATAGTTCCAACCCTAACTTGCGGTTGACAAGTAAAAATGTTGTTATAGCAATGAAGATAGATACATAATAAAATGAGCGATTGGCAAAATATAAGCACCACATTACAAAAATAAAAATTGTGAATAACAGGAGTAATGGACGCAATTGTATCTGAATAGAAATGCGCTTTTTATAATAAAAGTATCTCACCAGGAAAATAGCCAGAAACCCACTTAGCATTCCCAAACCGGGGCCATAAAGCTGCACGCTATTTATTAGTAAAACACTGATCAGTATATTTACAACACTTCCCAGCACGGAGGTAATAAATATGTGATAAGTATTTCTTTCCAGGACATATAAAGTACCAATAAAGGAAGTTAAGGCCAGTAAGGCATTTCCAGCCAATAAAACAGGAATATATTTCCATGCTTCATAATACCGGGGATCAATGGCATGTTCAATAAATATTTTTGAGAGAGAAGATAACAAAATGACAAGACTGAGTAATAAAGTGATATATAGGTTAAGCATTTTGCTGAACTGCATTTTTACACTGAAAAGGTTACTCTCTTTTAAGAGCATATCTTGCCAGGCCGGTAGAAAAAAAGAATTGATTAAAATAATAACAGCAGAGAATTTTGCAGCGATGGCATAAATACCATTTGCATCCAAACCCAGAAAGCCTGCAATGACATATCTGTCGAATCCCCCCATCAACCACCAACTGATAGCATTATACACCAGTGGAGCGGAGTATTTGATCATTGATTTTAATACAACGCTGTTTACCATATTTATCTTTAAAAAACTTAAAAGATGAATGCGGTAAGAGATATACAAGATGCATATTGAATTGGAGATCACTAGTGAAAGCATAACACCCTGCAGCCGGAGATGGAATATTCCTAAAAGGATAATATTGGAACATAACAATAATATCCCGTTAAAAATGGATACATAGGCGTACTCCTTAATTAGCTTAAGTCCTCGCAGCAATTGAAACAAATGTCCCAGTAACAACACCGTAATGATAAGCAGGCAGATCAGATTTTTGTGCATCGGTCCACTGCCCGCCGGAATGGCATAATTAATAACCAACATTAAAAGTATACTGGCCATTATTACTGCAAAACTGTTACTGATAGCAGATGTTCGGAGATCATCGTCGATGTTGTTATCCATCAACCACCGGTACAAACTATCAGAAATCTTTAAGGTACCAACTGCTACTATTAATTGGCTGCTGGTTAAAATGAGGTCATAATAGCCAAGTTCATGTTCTATTAAGATGTAAGAATAAAAGGGAATTAGAAAAAAAGCAATGATTTTATTAAAAACGGGACCGGTGGCATAAAGCAATGTATCCCGCATTAACTTTTTATTGATCGACATCTTAATAATAACTGTTTATTTGGTTTAGGGAATGCCAATGCTATACAGCTGAATATAATTTCCTATTATGTAAGATTAAATTATTTAAAAGTCCTGGCATTCCGCTCTCTAATGTAGTTTTATTTCTGGTTTACCAGCTTTATTAATTCTATAACCCGAATGAACAACCCTCAACTTTTTTTCTAAAAAGAATTTGAGACTTTGACCTGTAAGGAGTTGGGGAGGCAATTGGAACCAATGATAATAGCACTATATTTGAACTGACCTTAAATATTGGTGTCCAAAATGTACGAACAACTAAAAATTTACTGTACCCATATTGTTCCATTGACGGACCAGGAACTTGATCTGATAGAGACACACTTTGATCCTGTAACAATAAAGAAAAAGGGGTTCTTATTGGAGGAAGGTAAAGCCTGTCCCTTCATAGTTTTCATTGCAAAAGGAATTATCAGGCACTTTCATACGAAAGACGGGATAGAAAAAACCTGTGACATCTCATTTGAAAACTCCTGGGTAACTGATTTTGAAAGTTTCAATAACAGCACTGCTTCTAAAATGAATCTGCAGGCTTTAGAAGAAACCACTGCTTTTGTCATTCGGAAGGAAGCCCTTTTAAATCTGTACAAGGCGTGCAGTAAATATGAAACGCTTGGAAGATTGATGGCTGAACAGGTAGCGCAAAGAGCTACCGGGATTGCGATGTCTCTCTCTTCAGAAAAGCCGGCTGAAAGATTCAATAATTTAATTAAAAACCAACCAGATCTGTTGCAGAAGGTTCCGCAAAAATACATTGCTAATTTTTTAGGGATCAGTCCCGAAAGTTTAAGCCGGATCAGAAGCCGGATGTTGCCCAACCGAAAATCTTAACTTAAGTCATCGTTTCCAATAGGGTTGTCATTGCATCTTTGCCTCATAAAACATTTATGAGACAATTATTAATCATCTTAATAACCGGAGCAATGGTAACAATAAACAGTGCAACTGCGCAACAAATTGACGTTTCAAAAGTTAGAGCCATTGAACATCAGTTAGACGATGTAATGGAATTGACGGATACTTCTATTTTAAAGATCAGGTTAAGAGAAGTGGAAGAAGCCTGTATCCTGCATCCTACTTTAATCAATAAAGTAAGAATGGGTATTATTTACCATGAAACTGCGTTGAATTTATCTTTTTTTTCAAAAACCACATATAAAGGTTACGCAGAAAAGAGTTTTAAGACTTTAAGTGAAATATTAGCTTCAGCAGATACCGCAAAAGAATTGTTGCCCTTTATTGCCTCATACAGAGCTTCAGCGCTGTCATTGGTAGCTGCTGAAACCAAAAAACTTACACTGCTGGGTGAAGCATTCTCTTTATTTAAAGATGCAGCCGAAAAATATGCAGACTTATCTTATTTACCATACTTCTTACGGGGAAGTGTTGCGGAGAATTTACCCTGGATTTTCTTTTCAAAAAGAAAATTTGCCAAACAGGATTTTCAAACTATTGTATTGAAGTATGAAAAGGATACCACATACGCAAATTGGAAAATAATGAGTTTTACTTATTGGGCCTGGGCAAAACAACATCAGTCCATAAAATACAGACGCCAGGCATTGAAATACCTGGATATGGCAATAAGGCTTGATCCGGATTATAAAGCAGGTAGAAATAAAGCAGAAGCACTTAAATTAAAAATGATGCAATAAAGCTTCGGGGGAATATAAGCAGCGATTGATTTCTTCATTTTCGCTTCATCTTACGGTATTAGCTTTGTTTCGATAAACAAATATTGAACAACCTAAAATCAGGATCATGAAAACAAACGGATTAATTGTCATCGCACTTTTATGCTCAGGTGCTGCCTTTGCCCAGCAAACATCAGTAAAAGCCACTGGAAAAGTGAGCGCAAACAGCCAAACCCGCGCCAATACAGGGAACAACGGCGTCGGTGTAAATAACAGTACTTCCGCATCTTCCGCTGTTACTGTGGAAAAAAATGCCTCCGGCAATAATACCGCCTCCGGCAACGGCGGTATACAGGTTACTCACACGGGTAGCAGTAATACAAATAGCAACAGCAGTACGATGGCCGGCCAGGAAACCGCAGCCACTGCTGCCAGTCAGTCTGCCGGTGAACAGTTGAATACCGTTGCAGCAACATCTGCCAATAACAGTGTGGCAATAGGAAATACCGCGAACAGTACTTTAGATGCTGCCGCCTCCAGCAGTCTTAAATTAGAAAATACCACAAACAATACTGTTAAAATTGCAACCGATATTAATACTACCGTAAACCATAACCTGAACATAAAACCAGCGCCCATCCGTATTAACACCCGGATTGCAGGATCCGCTGTACTTGGCATATTGTAGATTCAACAGAAAAAACAGATTTTTGCCGATAGATAGCGGCAAAAATCTGTTACTTTTATCACAATGATCAAATTCCTTTTATTTACGCTCGTTGTATCAGCAATGTTGCTGCTAAAGCCGCATGTTGGTTACGGACATACGCCCGCAGCCGATACCCTGCAGCCTGTCAGGACTACGCCGGAAAAACCAGTTGAAAAACCAGTCGCAACATTACAGGAGCATTTACCGGAAATAAAGGAAGTACCAAAATCAAGACGTATGATCAAGCCGATTGCCGTGCCTTCTCCATTGCCCATTAAGCCAATCAGGATCATTAAGCCAACGATCGTCCCTGGAAAGATATTCTGACCGGGCTAAAGAAAACAAACATGAAATATGCACTGATATTACCTGTTTTATGGCTATGCCATAGTACTGTGCAGGCGCAGACAGATACTACGCGTACACAGACAGACAGCGCACAAATCAACAACAAAAAAGTTACACTGACACTTGGCACATTATATTCCAATAATGCCAATTATTACGGCCAAACGGCTACAAAAACGATGGCTTACGTGGCTGCCAGCGCCACATTGCAGTTTCGTTCCGGGATCTATTTTTCAGGTATGGGATACCGTTTACTGAACGATTCCGGATCAATAGTTTCTGCCACCAGCGCGGGCGCAGGCATCGCATTTAAGATGGGGAAAAAACTGACTGCTGATCTCAGCTACAGCCATACCTTTTTTCCCGTCAACTCCCCCTTTCTGCAGGCCGCCAATACAGATAATGCTGCAGGCTCCCTGAAGTACCACTACTGGATGACCTCTGGGGTAAATGTGGATTATGCCTTCGGAAAACAGCAGGATATCTTTGTAACATTGAGCACTGAAAAACTCATCCGGCTGGGCAGTTTTTCCAAAAGAAAAGACCTGATCACCTTAACGCCTTTAGTGGAAGCAGTTGGCGGCACCCAACATTTTTACCAGGCCTATGTGAAGGAAAAAAAGCTACTGGGCTTGCCATTACCGCTGCTGCCAGGGATTCCGGGTACATCAGAAACTGTTACGCAAGAAGCTACGCGCTTTGATCTGCTATCTTACAGCCTTCGGGTACCGCTGGCCTATAACAGGGCTCATTACATGATAGAACTGGCATACCAGTTGTCTGTTCTGAGCGATAAAGCACTCAGCGGCGCCGGAAATGCAAACTCTTTTTTTAATTGTAGTTTCTATTACCAGTTTTAACAGGATGAAAGTACTGATCATAGAAGATGAAAAAACCATGGCTGTCGAAATGCAGGCCTTCCTGGAAAAAGCATACTACTGCTGCGACCTTGCCCATACTGCCAGGCTGGGCCTGGAAAAAATAGAGGAAAATCAATATGATTTCATCCTGCTGGACCTGGGCCTGCCTGATAAAGACGGCCTGCACCTGTTGCAGGAGGCAAGGAAAAATTGCTCACAGGCTGCCTATATTATTCTCACCGCACGCGGACAACTGGAAGACCGTATTAAAGGACTTGACATGGGGGCAGATGACTATCTGCCTAAACCCTTTTCTTTGCTGGAGCTGCAGGCCAGGATGCAGGCGGTTTCCAGGAGAAAGTTCGGGCTAACGGATAGTGAAATCCCCCTGGGAGATTTTAACATAGACCTGCATAAAAGAAGTGTGTTTTTTGAAGGCCAGGAAATCTCTTTGTCGAGAAGGGAATTTGATCTGCTCAGCTACATGCTGCTGCATAAAAACAGACCTCTCTCCAGGATGCAACTGAGTGAACATATCTGGGGAAACTTTTCAGACGATGATTATGACTCTAATTATATTGACGTACATATTAAAAATATACGGAAAAAATTATCAGCATTTGCTTCCGTGGATTGGTTGCAAACTATCAGGCATGTGGGTTATAAAATAAAGCTCTGAGTGTGAAACTTTTTACCAAACTTACGCTTTTCATCACGCTGTCGAAAATGGTGATAGCCATCCTGTTCGTATTGCTGCTACCTTTCCTGGTAGAAGATATCGCTTTCAGGTACAACGACTACTACCTGAAAGAACAAAGGAAAAAGGTACTGAACGTGATCTGGAAAAACGGGATCGATGCTTACCTGCAGGGAGAAGAAAACTACGGCAGCTATACCATGCTGAAGGAAGAATATATTTCGATGGAACCTGCCGGCAAAAACAACCTGCCTGATACCATCGCCACCCTGCAGCGGGTAGTGGAAGGCGATACGCTCACCTACCGCGTGTTAAGCCATATCTTCGACTACCACAACAGAAGGTATATGCTGGAAGTAGGAAAAAAAACGGCAACCATCAGCCAGTATAACCGCCCTTTGCAAAAAGTGGCCCTGTATGTATTGTTTGGTCTGATAGTGTTCACCACCCTGGTGGATCTTATATTTACCAGGCTACTGCTTCGCCCCCTTGGCGTGATTATCAGCACCAAACTGGTTAACAGGAAATTCCCTTTTAAGGATCATATCCCGCCCATCCGCACCACTACTACGGACTTCAGATACCTTGATGATTCACTGATTGAACTGATGGGCAAGATCAAAGAAGCCTTTGAAAAAGAACGGGAGTTTACTTCCAACGCCTCCCACGAACTCATGACGCCTATCGCCATCCTTCAGAACAAAATGGAGAACCTGATGGTGGAAGATTCACCGGACGAAGAACTGCAGAAAAAGATAGTGGGCATGATGAAAACATTAAACCGGCTGAAAAAAATTGTGCATTCATTGTTGTTAATCTCCCGTATTGAAAATGACCAGTTTTCTAAAACAGACAGTCTCTCCCCATATACCCTGGTAACAGATGTGATGGAAGAGCTGGAGCACCGGCTGGAAGAAAAACAGCTGCGGTTTAACATGAACATCTCCCGTCAGATCATACTTCATAACCTGAACCACGACCTGATATTCCAGCTGGTGTATAACATTCTCAATAATGCCATAAAATATAATAAGCCCGGGGGGCAAATAATGGCAGGCGACAAGCTGATTCCCGGCGAAGCGTATCAGCTCATTATCAGTGATACTGGTATGGGTATCAGTGAACAGGAAATCGGCACCATCTTTAACCGCTTTAAGAAAGTAGTAAGAACAGAGCAGGAAGGATACGGACTGGGACTCTCCATTGTGAGCACTATTGCCGAATACCATGACATAAAGATCACGGTGTCTTCCACCGTTAATGCAGGCAGTACTTTTATTATCAGCTTCCCTTCTTAATCGAATCTTTATCGACAGAAATCTTATAATCATCGTTGGTAATGCCTTTCACGCCTTTAGGTTTTTTACGAGGTGGAATAATATATACAGAATCAAAAAACCGGATTTGAGGCCTGTTGTTTTGCAAAGACAATGAATCCATTTCAGTGGGGGGCAAATTTTGTGTAGATACCGAATCAAAACTGATACTGTTATTTGGAATGCCATTTAATGATAGTGTATCTTTTTTAATATTAACAGGTGCAATCGGAATATTTTTCTTTTCAATGTGGTTAATTAATGTATTGCTGTCTGTAACAGGAGGTGCCTTTTCTGTTGCCGGTAAAGTTTTCAGTGGTGTTGTATTTTTCTGTGCATGATTTTTATGATTATAATACCACCATAGTATAATAACAGCTACAATTATTCCAATAAAACCGTACCAGCCTTTACCTTTATATTTGGGGACAGGTCTTTTATCTGGTGCATCAACAACCGCATCCAACTGCATTTCGATGCTGTCCCAGATGCTGTCGGCCATATCGGGCACAGGAATCTGATCCAGCTTTGCTGCTATTAAATCCTCGTATGGTGTGGTTGTATTCACTAAGTTTTTATCGCTGTTATTTTTTGTTGTAGAATTTTTCTTGCTTCGCTCAAATGCCATTTGCTGGTACCTTCACTGATGTTTAATTGCGTTGCAATTTCTTTGTGGGTATAGCCATCAATGGCATACAATACAAACACGGCATGTGTAGCTCGTGGTAGTTGCCTTACCAGTTGCAGTATGGCGGCTGCATCTGTTTTTTCAATAATGCTGTTATTGACAAACGGTTCTTCCACCGTATCCAGCTCCAGGCTGGTAAAACGGCTGCGCTGTTTTATATGGTCCAATGATTCATTGATGATTATTCTTTTCAGCCAGCCGTGAAAATTTCCTTTCGTTGCATCATAGGAATTGATGCTCCTGAACATTTTTACAAAAGCATGGCCTATGATGTCAGCCGCCTCATGTTCGTCGGTAGCATAGCGCATGGCAATAGCCATAGCAAAGCCATAAAGCTGCCGGTACAGTTGCTCCTGTGCTTTTCTTTTGCCGTTGCGGCAATCAATGATGATATTACTTAAATCTTGTTCCAGGAATTATTTAAACATTAATATTATTCTATTTGATAGCATTAACAACTTTTAGCATTCACCGTCCGGATTGGCAACCGATAATAGGGTTAGAAAAATTACCATTTTACATCGTGTACTTTTCTTGCAAAAATAGCTGTTGCAATGGCGCCTATATTTAATTTTTCCGCTGCACCCAGTTCGTTATAGAACCAGATATTCCGGTCAATCATATCAATGATAGCAATCACACCATCGTTGGTACTTAATTCATAACCTGACAGTAATTTAAACGGCAGCTGTCCTGTTTTACCATTGGATAATGCTGTTTTTTTAATGCTTAGTGGTTTTATAAAAATGGTATCATTTCCATTTGTTGCCAGTCCATTATCTTCCTGCTTAATAAAAGTAAACGGGTTTTTATCATTTTCTGCTTTCCTGTCATAAATATTAGTCATTAGTAACTCCCAGTTTTTGCTGCCCTGTGTTGTATCGGCACTAATGATGGCTGAAAATATATATTTGTATTGCTGCAGTTGCTCGAAATTACTGAAGATACTGTTGCTATTAATGATTTCATATTCCAGCTTTTTTGTCATCTCTTTTTCATCAGCATAAACTTCCACATTATTTTTTCCGTCTGACAGTGTGTAACGGAATTTTGTTTTTTCTTTTGTTACTGTTTCATTTTTCTGAATGCCAATTTGATTCAATAAAATATTTTCCAGTAAAAAACCGCGGCCGCCCCACCCCCACGGGGGATAGCTTAAATGTATGCCTCTTCTTATTTTAGAAGTGGTAAAATTACCGAACGACATTTTATTACCTCTTGCGCCGCTCACATGTTGCATGGTGGCCTGTTGTTTAAATTTTTCGGGTATAGCCAGCTTTATTGAAGTACAACAACTCATTAAACAGGCTACGCCAATCATTAATACTGTATTTTTCATTTTATTTTTTTAAACGCCACTATTTTCTACTCCCTATATATGATGAATCGTATTGTATCACAGTTATTCTGACTGGTAACAAAGAAGTATTATTAACCGCTGTTGCAATAATATTGGCAAACTTGTATCCACCGGTATTGTTGTCTTTCGTTGCAGTAACCACCAGGGAATCGTTGCTGATCCCGGCCATTTTATTCGTTACCATCCAGTTGGGAGCAGGGTTTTCAAATGATAATTGCCAGGCAACATTTGACGCTATTGCTATTGCTCCCCTGGCACCACTTTTATTGGTAACTGCTAAAACAACGTTACTTACTTTTAAATAATCACCACTGCTTTTGAGAGCGGGATCTTTAACGCAACTCGTTATGCCCGCTGTTATTAATAGGAATAAAAGTGATATATTTTTTTTACTTGCCATTTTAATATTGTTTATAATAATTAATAATGTATGAAGCCTGAATATTTTAGTATGGCCTGACTTTTTAAGTAGTACCCGTTTTTTTTAATAAGGGTTGGGTAAAGTGGGAAAAAAATATTTTTTCCGCTTTACCCAACCCCCCATATCAATGAAGGGTATTACCATCAAACAAAAGTTATATCCATTCAAACAAAAGGTATGAAGACAATTACAATGAAATGGGCTTTAATAGCCACGGTATCAAGCAGCATGCTTTTCTCCTGCAAAAAAGAAAAAAGTAACACACCTGAATGCAGTATAAGTATAACAAACCTTTCCGGTTCTTATAAACTTACGGCATTGCAATACAAGTCAACCGTAACTGCCGCACCCGTAGATTATTTAGCTTCTATGGATGCCTGCGAAAAAGATGATATCATCACCTTAAAAAGTAATGGTACTTACGATTATAATGATGCCGGAACCGTTTGTACACCCAAAAAAACGGATCACGGTACCTGGAAACTTAACGGCAGTACTTTAACCAGTGATGGTACACTAAATGGTACTATTGCCAGCTACGATTGTAAAACATTGATCTATTATGTGGAAAATTCAATTGTGGCAGGGGATAAGCTAACATTTACAATGGTAAAACAATAGCTATAGCCTTTTGAAGAGTTACAGTGCAGGAACATTACACTTTCTAAAGGGCATTGGGACCTTGGAACCATGCTGAAAATATGTATTGGATTGAATACAAATAAAAAAGGTATCGTTTTTAACGATGCCTTTTTATACTGGTGCAATCTTATTGGCTGACAGAACTTTTCTATATTTGGGACTGGCTCTGATCTTATGGAACGCTACCAGTACTTCAAACAATTTCACAATATCAGCATGGCAGACTATCGTTTGCTGACAGAAAACCTGAAAACCCGCTCGTTTAAGAAAGGAGATTTCATTACCGTACCCGGGCAGGTCCAACGGGAGCTTTACTTTGTAAAAAGCGGTGTACAGATGGCTTACTTAGATACGAGCGACAAAACCTACGTCATTGACTTTAGCTATTTCCCCAACTTATGCGCCATCGCTGAATCCTTTTCGTTTCAAGTACCTTCTAAATACTTTTTAACTTGTTTGACAGACAGCGAATTGGAGTCCCTCAGCTATGAGGATCTACAAAGACTGGTTGACCAATCCCAGCAAATAGAACGACTCTTCAGGCGGATGACCGAAGCCATGTTAGCGGGCATGATCGACCTCCACATTGACCTGCGCGCCATGACCATAGAAGAACGGTACAAGGCATTTTGCCGGAAAAGCCCGCAGCTGCTACACCTGGTGCCACACAAGTACATTGCTTCCTATTTGGGTATAGACCCGACGAACTTTAGCAAGCTATTCAACCATGTGAAATTTTGATCTTGGTGTACACCAAGAATTGTTTGCCTGTCGCTTGCGAACTTCGCAACAAAGCAAACAATAAAAGCCATGATCAATACAGCAACCAATGGAAACTATGCAAATGTCAACGGGCTGAAAATGTACTACGAAGTGTATGGAGAAGGAAAGCCCCTCCTTCTCCTGCCCGGAGCAGTCTCCGGAATCGGTACTGCATTTGGAAACTTAATTCCCCTGCTGTCAACAGACAGACAGCTTATTGCCCTTGAATTTCAGGGCTATGGACACACAGCTGATATTCCCGAACGTCCGCTTTCTTATGAACAATTTACAGATGACGTTATTGAATTACTGCATGTTTTGAATATAAGACAAATAGATATTTTTGGATACAGCACCGGAGCCGGTGTAGCACTGCAGGTGGCCATGCGCAAACCAGCCCTTGCCAGCAAGCTTATCCTGGCTTCCGTTATCTACAAAAGCAGCGGGCGTCATCCAGCACTCATTGAATTGGAGAAACAGCTTACTGCCGAAGCCATGAAAGGTACCCTCTATGAAGCAGAATACCTCAGCACAGCCCCAAGGCCCCAGGACTGGTCTAAGCACCTTGCTAAAGTAACAACGTTCAACCAAAAAGTACAGGACTGGTCGGCAGATGATATTCGAAACATTAAGGCTCCTGCGTTGATTATCGCCGGTGATGCAGATATCGTTCAGCCCGGGCATGTTGTGGAATTGTATAAACTATTGGGTGGTGGTAGTATTGGTGAGTTATCAATGCCCGACTCACAACTGGCCATATTACCCGGAACCATGCATACAGCATTAACAAAAAAAACAAATTTATTAATGGCAATGATTCCCGATTTTCTTAGCACACAGTAAGCCTCATTAGCAGAATTCTGGTTGATGAAGAAAGAGCACCTGTCATTCAAAAGATATTCAGGGATTATCTTGCCGGAGTATCTATGTATCAAATTTATAAAGATGCTGAAAGCTGGGATTCACCTATACTGGGAATAGCGCCATTTTTAGAGTGCTTACTAATTGTGTTTATGCCGCCTGATAAAAGTCCCTGCTTCTGATAAAACTCCGGAGAAATATGTTAAGGGGGATTCACAATGCGATAATGAATGAACCTGATTACTGGTTAGTACAGGAAAGGCTGGAGCTTAAAAAATTTAAGTCATCGCCAACTATCACATAGGTGTAGAGTGGATTACAGTAAAATAGGTGCTATGGAAGAGGAGGGGTAAATGTTACATTGATCACAATAACAGAACTGGCGAAAGGGTTAGAGGTAGATACTAGTGAATTACTAAAATTTGATATTGAATAATCCTTGTTGATGATTATTTTTTTGATAGCTTAATCGAGCAAAGAAATTTATTCGACCACCAAACCGACCACCGCGTATAAACGAAAAATCCGCAAACCTTTATTAGTAAAGTGTTTTCGGATTTTTATCTGTAGCGAGATCAGGAGAATTATCTAACCGATTTCTTCAAGATTTAATACTTTTTAGCCTGTTGTCTGATCAGAAATTAGCACAATAGTTGAAACTTTCGATCAGCCTACTCTGCAGGAGTTTCCCTAAATCGGTCTAAGAATACGATTGTATTATCCAATTTCCTTTGTACACTTGGATGCAGATCATTGCCATTCAAATGCCGATGAAATGTATTTTCAATTGAACGAACCATATTGCTGTAGGCTATATCATTCAGTCCTGATTGAATGATACAGAAAGCATGTTCTTCAACTGGTGCTTGTCCTTTTATGGGAACCGGATGCAATATCAATTTACCTTCATTAATGAGTTGTTGCACCGTTTGAGGATTAACAGCATTAATTGCAGACCTATCTACATAACCACCAGCCCAATCCTGATTTTCTCCTTTTAAATATGCATCAATAATTCCTTTACCATACATTGAAGAATTGTAAAAAGTCGCGCCATTAGCTGCAGGAATAGTAAATGGAGCAAATTCGATGTCTCCTAAAATCATGCAACCTCTTATTGGGAAAGAGGCTTGCATGCATCTCCAGTAAAACTCGTAACAAACATTAACCAAATCAATAAAGCTTTCTTCGCTATTATCAATAGACCAAAATATTATACTATCGGAGATATGCATACAATTAACACGCCCTTGAGCAACGTCAGGGACAACAACACCGGGAGGACCATCTATTAACCGGCCACCGCTAAGTGCAGACTGCGATTCTCTGAAAATATGTGAAAAGTAACGATCAACATGAGGTTTATCGTTATTGTCTATAAAGCCCTTAAATCCAAGAATATCAAAATAAGCGATAAATCTATCCATAAATATTTTTTGTTTGGGTATAAATAATAGCATCAATTTATGATATTAAAAAAAAGGCTTCCAAGCATCTGCCTGAAAGCCTTTTTTCCTTGTAGCGAGATCGGGAGTTGAACCCGAGACCTTTGGGTTATGAATCCAACGCTCTAACCACCTGAGCTACCTCGCCTTTTATCTCCCCGGATCGCTGGAACTGCTGACTGCAGTGCCCTCATATCCAAAACGGGAGTGCAAAGATAACGGCTTATAAATGAAAATTCAAAATGTATACTACGTTTTTTTTAAACTTTTTTTAAATCACCAGGATCTGTAGCTGGTTTATCCCAGTTTTTCAACAACAGTTCATCTACAGACCGGATATGCAAATCCCTTTGTGGATAAGGCAATTCAATGCCGGCTTTGTTTAATTCATTATAAATATAAGTAAGCACTTCACTTTGCATAGTACCGGCAGTTCCTAAGTCTGATATCCAGAAATAAACACGGAAATTCACGGAATTGTCGCCAAACTGGAATAACTGCACCAGTGGCTCCGGTACAATCATAATGCCCTCGTGGTTCACGAATGCAGATTTTATAATATCAGTTACCTGTTTTACATCACTGCCATAGCCAACACCAATGGTGAAGTCAACACGACGGCTACGATTGTTCTTTGTCCAGTTAATCAGTTGTTGCGAGATGAGATCGCCATTAGGAACAATTACCTCAGAACCGTCATAGGCGGCTATTTTGCTGGAACGGATACCGATCTCTTTTACTACACCGGAACGGGTGCCCAGCTCTATTACATCGCCTACTTCTATAGGTTTTTCAAAAGCCAGTATGATACCGGATACCAGGTTGTTCACTACATTCTGTAAACCAAAGCCAATACCCACACCCAGCGCACCAATTACAATGGTGAGTTTGTCCATAGGTATGCCGGAGGCTGCAAATGCGAGCAATATGCCACCTGCCAGTACTACCAGCCGAAGAAGCAGGAGAGCCGAGCCGAATTTTGTTTTTTTCACAGGACCGGTACTTTGACCCGTATTCCCAAACATATAGGCAATAAATTGTGAGGCTACAAAGGCTACCCATATTACCAGCAAAAAGATAATAACACTGCTGAAAGTAAAGTCAGAATTACCAATATGATGGGAGGTGGAAAGGAAATTTTTGATAGCTTCATAAATAGCATCATACAAATAAAGATTACGCGCAATAATGATCAGCCAGCCAACGGTAGCCATAACCGTCAGAAATGTTTTTAATTTTTTTTGTACATCCTGGTAGTCCATAAATGAAATGAAGGTGCTGGAATTCTTATTGGCTTCTACCTGCAGGTATACGGCTTCCATCAATATTTTCACCAGTATATAAAGATTCAGTGCCAGCACCGTATTTACTACGGCGCTCGAGCCCATTATTTTGGCGGTGCTTACCCTCGCAAAGATGACCAGCAACAGTGAAAATGCACTGGTGGCGATAAAAAGTTTTATAACAGGCCGGGTATATTTAGGTTGTGCAAAGGTGGTCATTGCCGATTCTTTTAAAAGCCGGCTACCCACTATGATGGCTAGTATGGCGCAAATTAAAAGACCCCATTGTTCTGCATAGGTAACTTCTATCAGCAGGTTATTTAAACAGTAGACCAATAACAGCCCCATCATCAATAACCAGTTTTTGAATAATGTTTTAGGAAGATTTGAACGAAAGATAAATGTCAGCGCAATCATTGTCAGTATCCAGATAATCTCTGTATAAAGAATAGGGTAGCGGACAGATAAAACAGATGATAGGGTAGTTACAAATATCACGGTGCAAGCGGCCGGAAACCGGTACAGATACTGTGAATGCTGTAGTATCGCCTCGCCTTCCTGGTCAGGGTGGTTCTGCCGGATACGACGGATGTTATTAAATACCCATGAAGCAAATATGGCTGCCAATAGTAACCAGATGATAAACACCGGCCATTGAATAGAAAAAAATATCACGAGTACCTTGGTGCTTTTATGCAGCGAATTTTTTACTACAGGAAAAAATTCCAGTGGATTGATGCTGTCCCGGTGCGGCTTCCAGATATAGCGGTAGTCGCGCTCAAACATGTGTGTAGAAAATTGTTCCAGCCGGTAATCCATGTCCTCATACAGATTGGATACTTCAATATATCGGTTGGCGATCTTGTTTTGCAGCAATCCGATGCTAATAAGATTTACCTTATTGACACTATCTACTGCACGGAATTTGAGGACCAGGTTTGTCAGCTGCCCTACATAAAATCCATAGAGCTCATCTTCCGAAGGAATATTGCGCATGGAAGTATCCCGTCGCAGTGAATGGATGGTATCATTGATATTAACAAGTTTATCGTAATACGAAAAGAGAGCGCCCTGCCACGAATTCAGTTTTCGTTGCAGCTGATCCAGCATTACTTTATTGGTATAGATATCATTGATGTTGGGAGTGCGACCAAGAACAGCAATATTATATTTTATCAGGGCAAGGGAAGTATCTACCAGTGGAATTTCCGCGCTGATCCGCGTTGTATCAAAGCCGCGTTTGAGAGAACTCATGAGCTCATTCAGCATCAGGGTATAGCTTTCTATGCGATTAATCAGGATAGATACAGCAGTATCCGACTTTTTAACCCGGTTACTATCCTTGGCCATCGCAGTGATGTTTTTGCTGATGGTAGCGCTGTCCATCGCCACCAGGTGGCTGGTATCTGGTTGTTGCCTGGTTTTAGCTTTTTGTGCATTGACATTAAAACCACTGATAACAAGGCACAGCGGCAGCAAAAACCGCAGCAGACACCGATATTTTATTATAACCCTGATGGACATATGAAATTTGTATATGATACCCTCCACCGGATAAAGCGGAGATCCATCTTCAGGAACATTTTTTACGCCTAAATGTTCCGGGATTTAAAACTTTTGCTGCCCTTTACCGTTAAGTTTTGTGTAATAGGGCCCTAACTTTTGCACAGTACACATTTCCGCAGTATTTTGTAAGTAATTGCCCGGATCATTGAAAACTAGCTTATGAAAAGAGAAACACTCGTTGATGCATTAAGAAAGGATCTCGAACCCTGGGATATAGTGATCGTTGGCGGTGGTGCTACCGGCCTGGGTGCTGCACTGGAAGCAGTTACCAGGGGCTATCGTACACTCTTGCTGGAACAGGTGGATTTTGCAAAGTCTACTTCCAGTAAAAGCACCAAGCTGGTGCATGGAGGGGTGCGTTACCTGGCACAGGGAGATGTATCCCTGGTAAGGGAAGCCAGCGTGGAACGCGGACTGCTGGCTGCTAATGCCCCGCATCTCGTACGTAACCTGGCTTTTGTAATTCCTACTTTTAGTCTTTGGGAAAATTTTAAATATACGATCGGCCTTAAAATGTACGACTGGCTTGCCGGACGTCTAAGTCTGGGCAAGTCTGAGCATATCTCAAAAGCAGAAACCTTGCAGCGGTTATCCACACTGAAGCAGGATCATCTCGCAGGAGGTGTATTATATCACGACGGACAATTTGATGATAGCCGTCTTGCTGTTAACCTGGCGCAAACCATTGCTGATAAGGGAGGTACTGTGCTCAATTATATGCGGGTAACCAGCTTGCGCAAAGATGCAACAGGTAATATCAGCGGACTAACGGTAAAGGATACACTGAATGGGGGAGAGGAGATATTTCTCAATACACGGGCAGTGATTAATGCTACCGGTGTGTTCGCAGACGATGTACTGGAGATGGATAACCCGGCAGCACCCAAGTCCATTGCTGCCAGTCAGGGGGTACATGTGGTGCTGGATAGCCACTTTCTACCCGGACATAATGCACTCATGATCCCTGCTACCAGCGATGGCCGCGTATTGTTTGTGGTGCCGTGGCATAATAAAGTGGTAGTAGGTACTACCGATACACCTGTTAACCATATCAGCCTGGAGCCGCATGCACTGGAAGAAGAAATAGGGTTCATTCTCCGCACCGCCGGACAATACCTCTCCCACCCGCCACAACGGACAGATGTACGCAGTGTATGGGCTGGCCTGCGTCCGCTGGCAGCTCCCAAAGCAGAGGGGCATAAAACAAAAGAAATATCCCGCAGCCATAAAATTATTGTGTCCGGATCAGGACTGATCACCATCATTGGTGGTAAATGGACTACCTACCGCCGCATGGCAGAAGATGTTATTCATCAGCTGGAGGTATCACTACGCTGGAAAGAAACAACCTCGGTTACGCATCACCTGAAAGTACACGGCGCTACTAACAATGTCAACTGGGATGATCCCTGGTACTTTTACGGCAGCGATGTGTTGCATATTCATCAGATGGTAGCCACACAGCCGGATCTGCAGGAAGAGCTGAGCAGGGATTTTCATATCATTAAAGCACAGGTAGTATGGGCCGTAAGAGAAGAAATGGCCCGCAATATTGAAGATTTTCTGGCCCGCCGTACCCGCCTTCTTTTTCTGGATGCGCACGAGGCTTTACGTATAGCCCCTGCCGTAGCCAGGATTATGGCGGAAGAATTACATAAAGATGAACATTGGGTAGCCACTCAGATCAGCAGCTTTGAAGCAGCAGCAAAAGCTTATTTATTAACGTAGATTTTGTGATTTATGCAGGTATCCCTGTATAAATCACAAAATCAGTAAAATTATGCCCACTTAAATTTCTCTTCAAATTGTTTCACCCTTTTACCGGCTTGTGCAGGTTCATCTGTATAACCCAGATAAAAAAATCCCAACACCTGGTCTTCATCTCCCAAACCTAAATAATCCTGCATGGCAGGGTGGTAGGTCATTCCACCGGAACCCCAGTAAGCGGCAATATTGTGGGCAGTAGCGCCTAACCACATATTTTCTACAGCGCAGGATACCGCTGCTATTTCTTCTATCATGGGAATCTTCGGATTGTTGCCGCGTTTCACACAAATAGCAATCACGTGAGAAGCAAGATCACCCTGACTTTTCAGCTTGTTATAGTTACCTGGAATATATTTATCTGCAGGAGTATATTGTTTATATAATTCTGCATGATCAGAACAAAATTGCGTTACTTTATCACCACTGTATACCACAAAATACCAGGGTTCGGTATATCCGTGAGTAGGCGCCCAGTCGGCCATTTGCAGTAACTGCTGCACTGTTTCATCTGCTATCTTTGCGCCATTCATGCTGGTAGGTTTCACCGTACGGCGTGCTACGATCGCTTTTTCCACAGCAGTGATTGATGTTGTTGTATCCATATTATATTTTTATACTTTTATTTTTCGAGGCGGATCTTCATATCAGCCGGCAGTTTCATCACCTTGCGGTTTTTATAATCAAAGCAGATCATGCCGGTTTTTGCTTCGGCAATGATAATCGTTTGTTCGTTACGGTTAGTAGTGATACGGTAAAACAATTCAAAGCCAAAAGCGCTGTATTCGCCGGCGGCTACTTCAACCTGGAAAATATCTCCATGAAAACCTTCTCCTTTGTACGCTACTGCTACGTCTGCCATAATCAGGCTGGTACCGCCATCATGATCCAGTTCTTTACAACCAATGCTGGTCAGGTACTGAATTCTGGCCTCGTGCATAATAGAGAGGATGGCATCATTGCCCACATGCCCGCCGTAATTAACATCCTGTATCCTTACTGGTATTGCTATATTATAAGAAAATGCTGTTGGTAAATCTATCTTAATCCTCGCCATTATATTTTTTTAGGTAGATGCTAAACGTTTGTTGTTTTTTTCAGGAATGCCACAAATTTTTCGAAGGCCCTGGCCCGGTGACTGTACTTGTTTTTTTCAGTCAGATCCATTTCTGCAAAAGCGCGGGTTGCTCCTTCCGGAACAAAAATAGGATCGTAGCCAAATCCTTTACCACCCTTCGTTTCCGTGGTGATATGCCCTTTGCTCACCCCTTCAAATTGATATTCTTTTCCATCCAGGATGAGGGAGATGACTGTCCGGAACTGTGCACTGCGGTCAGTTTTGCCTTCCAGTGCTGTTAATACTTTTGCGATATTGTCTGTTGCCAGCTTCTGTTCACCTGCATAGCGGGCAGATAAAACGCCCGGTGCGCCGTTGAGGGCAGCTATTTCCAGCCCGGTATCCTCTGAAAAACAATTTAGGCCCTTCATCTCGTGAATGGTAGTAGATTTCTCTGTAGCATTGGCTTCCAGGGTATCATGTGGTTCCGGAATATCTATGTCAATGCCGGCTTCCAGCAGGGTAATGATCTCAAACTGATCTCCCAGCAGCGACCGGAATTCTTTTACTTTATTTTCGTTATTGGTAGCAAATATCAATTTCATATTGGGTTCATTCATTTTTATAAAGCATTTTTTAGCTGTTAGCACTTAGCACTTAACACTTAGCTGTTAGCACTTAGCAGTTAGTAATTAGCAAAACGCACTAAAAGCTAATTGCTAATAGCTAACAGCTGTTTTAATCCTGCCCAAAGCTTTGCTTTCAGGACTTTATCGGTACCAATGAGTTGTAGTTCGTCCGAAAACAGGAGGGTAGCACCATTTACGGTCACCAGCTGATACATGGGAAGATCGCTGAGTCCGAGTTGTGCCGGTGCAATCCCAAATACAACGCCTCGTTCTATCTTCACGGCAGTTTGCCAGTCCGGAAAGGTCAGTTGGGGGTAATGAAAGATGTTCATAAGCGACACATCCTGCATGCCCAGTTTACAGGCATTTAATATATTGGTGAGGAGGTTGAATAATTCCTCATTTAAATACGCTTCGTTTTCATTTTGTATGAAGAGCGCAATGTTTTTTTGATTTTCTCCTAAATATTTGACTTTAGGCACCGCTTTTTGCTCCGTGATTACAGGCATGCTTTTCCCGGGAATGATTGGCTGGGTATAGATTTTAGCCAGAAAGTACGGATCCAGCTGGAATTGCTCAAGCGACATGTTTATGATTGTTTAATGTAATATGAAAGCCCCGCGTGGGGAAAAATCAGTTTATTTGCACAGCCAATCCGATAGGGTTGGTAGGCACAGCGATGAAAATGTAAAAATATTGAGATAAAATTGATTAACCATGATGGAAGATAAATCAACAGTAAAGGAAGAGGCAGTAAAGAAGATCAAAGTCACAAAAACTACCCATAGCAGGTTGAGTGAAGTAGATTTTAATAACCTGGCATTTGGTAAGATGTATGCAGACCATATGCTGGTGGCTGATTTCGATGGGAAAGAGTGGAAAAATGCAGAAATCCTGCCTTTTCAGAACCTGTCAGTAAGTCCGTCAAATGCTGCCTGGCACTATGGTCAGGCCATTTTTGAAGGTATCAAAGCCTATAAAGATCCACAGGATAACCCTATGATCTTCAGGCCATATGATAATTATAAGCGTTTTAATCTTTCGGCAGAAAGAATGGGAATGCCGCAGGTACCGGAGTGGTTGTTTATAGGTGGTCTGGATATGCTCATCGACCTGGATCGTAATTGGGTACCCACTGGTCCCGGTTGTTCGCTCTACCTGCGTCCGTTTATGATTGCAGCAGATGAATTTATCGGAGTAAGACCTTCTGATACCTATAAATTCGCCATTATTAATTCTCCTTCTGGTCCGTATTTTAATAAGCCTATTAAATTACTGGTACAGGATAAATATGTACGTGCCTTCCCTGGCGGCGTTGGTTATGCCAAGGCGGCGGGTAACTATGGTGGTACCATGTATCCTACCATGCAGGCTAAGAGACAGGGCTACGACCAGATCCTCTGGGTAGATGGATATGAGCATAAATACCTGCAGGAGTGCGGTACGATGAACGTTTTTGCCATCATTGGCAATACAGCCATCACGCCAGACCTTACACAGGGCACCATCCTGGAAGGGGTTACCAGGGCCAGTGTGATCGATGTATTGTCGGATATGGGCCTTAAAATAGAAGAGCGACCTATTTCTATTGATGAAATAGTAGCAGCTTATAAAGATGGTACCCTCCGCGAAGTATTTGGTACCGGTACGGCTGCCAGCGTAGCCTATGTGGAGGAGCTGGACTACAAAGAAGAGCAACTCCGCCTGGATACAACCAAATACGAAATAGGAGCAGAGGTGATCCATCGCCTGGACGGTATACGTACCGGACGCGCCACAGATACCCGCCACTGGAATTATATAATAAATAAGAAGTAAGATCTTTATATATATTATACGATAAGAATAGGGCTGATAAAAAGGCCCTATTTTTTTATGGTAGTTTCTGTGGGAAATCATACCTTTGCAATCCGGTTTTTGGTAATCCTGAGCTGCTACCAAAAAAGTTAGACCAATCCCTGTTGAAAAGGGAGTACAACCCGGCAAAAATATTTTCGAAACAATTTTGTTATTCACACATATAGTGTTACCTTTGCCGTCCCAAAATCCCTTTGTGGGGAATTTGGATGTCATTGTAAACCGACATAAAAAAACTAGGTAAAGAATGCCTACTATACAACAATTAGTAAGAAAAGGAAGAGAAATTATCCGGGCTAAGTCTAAGTCCAGGGCATTAGATAGCTGCCCTCAGCGTCGTGGTGTTTGTACTCGTGTGTACACTACCACGCCTAAGAAACCTAACTCCGCTTTGCGTAAAGTAGCGAAGGTGCGTTTAACCAACAAAGTTGAGGTGATTGCCTATATCCCTGGTGAAGGTCACAACTTGCAGGAGCACTCCATCGTACTGATCCGTGGTGGAAGGGTAAAAGATTTACCAGGTGTTCGTTACCACATCGTTCGCGGTTCCCTGGATACTGCTGGTGTTAAGGACAGAAAGCAGAGCCGTTCCAAATATGGTACTAAAAAGGAAAAGGCTAAGAAATAACAATTATAAATAGTCGTAATTTTCAATAAATGAGAAAGCAAGCTGCAAAAAAATTGCCTCTGGCTCCGGATCCTAGGTTTAATGACAAACTGGTAACCCGCTTTGTTAATAACGTTATGGAACAAGGAAAAAAGAGCATTGCCTATAAAATTTTCTACGATGCTGTGGATAAGGTGAGCACGATGACCGGCGAAAACGGTTATGAGGTTTGGAGAAAAGCATTAACCAATGTTACTCCTGGTGTAGAAGTTAGAAGCCGTCGTATCGGTGGTGCTACCTTCCAGATTCCTGCTGAAGTTCGTCCTGATAGAAAGATCTCCCTGAGCATTAAATGGTTAGTACGCTTTGCCGGTGAAAGAAACGGTAAGAGCATGGCTGACAAGCTCGCGAATGAAATCGTAGCAGCAAGCAAAGGTGAAGGCGCAGCGTTCAAGAAGAAAGAAGATACACATCGTATGGCAGAAGCGAACAAAGCTTTCTCTCACTTCAGAATCTAGTTATAGCCCCAACAGGCAACTCAATATATTTGGCAAACAGTTCCTTCCGGAGCTGTTTGCCTTTTTGCGTTTATAACATAAGCAGCTCTCAAAAAATCTTCACAAAAAAAGCAGGCACCTGACGATGCCCGCTCCCTTTCATCTTTTTATCAACTATTATTTTACATTTACAAGTACTTTAATTTTACCGGCAGTACCATCAAACTCCTGTAATGCCTTTCCAATGACCTGTCCCGGCTTTACTTTATCCACATCAGCTTTCATTGCATATCCCGCCTTGCTGGAAGTAACCAGCAAATCACCACGATGAATAACACCGTTTTCATTGCAAACCTTGGTAGGAATAACACCTATTACACCCATCGGCACCTTGGAGGACATATCTGCTTCTATATTTTCTTCTGTTAACAATACACCCGGTTTAGTAGCATATACACCTATTACCAGCGAAGAATAGGGGGTGGCAGATTTTTCTACCATCCTGTCGCCATCTGTGGCAATAATCAGCACATCTCCCGGTTCATAAGTATGAACAGACCCTTTTACATCAAATGCTTCCGCCACGTCAGCACCACTGTTTTGGGTACCTCCATCAAAAAATCCCCTACCGGTTCTGTCAATACGCGCAAAATTCGCAAAGCCTATGCTGAAAGTAGCAAAATCAGTAGCGGTACTGGCACCTGTGATATTTACATCCATCGCTACACCCGGACCAGCAGTGATCACTTTCAGCGCAAGCCCGAAACCGGTGCTGTTACTATGCTCAAAATAACCACCATAGCCACCGGTTCCGGAGGCAACGCCGTATACACCTGCGGTACCACTATTCCCAAAAAGACTATTCACCTCTCCCCGTACGCCGGCACCCACGCCACTGGTATTATTCGCGAAAAAGTTAGCGGCGTTGCCGATGCTATGATCCGCAATATTGCCCTGTCCATTACTGACAGCCTCCAGTACATTACTGGTATTGGCGGCATTACTGGTAAAGTACCCTGATCTGCCGCTTGGGCCGGAATGAACCACCTCCATAGCGTCTCCCTGACCAGCAGTAACCACTTCCAGTGCATGGCCAAAACCGGTAGCGTTAGAGTGCTCAAAATAACCACCATATCCACCAGTTCCGGAAGCTGTGCCATATACGCCGGCTGTACCATTGTTACCAAAAATACTGTTCACTTCTCCCCGTACCCCGGCACCTACACCACCGGTATTATTCGCAAAAAAGTTGGCAGCATTACCTGTGGAATGATCTGCAATTACCCCCATCCCTGTACTGACAGCCTCCAGTACATTGCTGGTATTGGCGGGAGTACTGGTAAAAAATCCTGATCTGCCACTAGGACCGGAATGAACCACCTCCATGGCGTCTCCCTGACCAGCAGTAACCACTTCCAATGCATGGCCAAAGCCGGTAGCACTGGAATGCTCAAAGTAACCACCAAATCCACCGGTCCCGGAAGCTACTCCATATACACCAGCTGTACCATTATTACCGAATATACTATTCACTTCTCCCCGTACCCCGGCACCTACACTACCGGTATTATTCAGGAAAAAATTGCCGGCATTACCCTGTGAATGATCCGCAATAAGGCCAGGTCCGATAGTCACCACCTCCATTGCATTGTTTGTATTGGTAACATTGGTGTTTTGCACATTAACAACCTGGCTGTTACCATTGGTATTTACCTGTAAGGTAGTTACTGTATTGGCTGCATTGGTGTTATCAAACAGACCGGCTGCCCCGGTACTACCGCCAAGACCTACCTGTCCTAATATTGCAATAGCATTACCAGAAGCATTAGTGGATATGAATCCTTTTACACCACATCCTGCCCCATCATTCCGGCCTACTACAGCGCCAATGCCAGACGCTGTATTAGCACGCCCGGTAACCGCCTCTCCACCCCCTGTATTATCACCCAGTAAACCGGCAGCTGAGATTGTTTTAGTAATACCATACACACCTGTTCCTGCTGTACTGCTGGCATTGATACCCAGGCCAGATCCGGTGGTGACGGCATTGATGACATTACCGGTTCCCGTAGCAGAAGCATCGATCACTACGCCATTGCCTGCCGTATTGGTACTGAGTACCGTGCTGTTGTTGGAATTATTGGTAATAGTGATGTCGGCTGCTGAGCCATTCACACTGGTCGCATATAAGCCTAAACCAGTACTACTGTTGGCATACACGCCGGTACCTCCGCTGCTGGAATTACCATACACGCCCAATCCATTGGGCGTAGTGCCGTACACTCCCCAGCCGGTACCATTTTGTGACCCCCAAACGCCAATGCCAAGCCCGCCGGTGCCATTATTAAGCCCTCTTACCGCAGTGGAAAACCCACCGGGTGCGGCAGAAGAAATGGTTCCCCGGATAGCGTTAACATTGGAATTTGTAGAGTTACTAATGGCTTCAATAGGGGTGCCATCTCCCTGGTTAGTGAGCGAGAATAAAGTTCCCGGTAGATTTGAAGTATTGGCATAAGGTATTGTAAAACCAGCTGCAGGCGCTGTTGGTGCCCAGCTGGCCCCGTTAAAGGTTAATGTTTGCCCGGCTGCCGGTGCAGTATTTACCACCGAAACTCCTTGCAGTTTTGCTACTGTAGGATTTGGATAATTTCCGGAAAGATCTCCTCCAGCTGGTGATGCAGTGATACTACCCGGAGGTCCTACTGGTCCTACTGGTCCAATGGGTCCGGTTGCTCCTGTAGGCCCGGTTAAGCCTGTTGGTCCGGCTGGTCCTGTAGCTCCAATGGGTCCTGCAGGTCCGATTATGCCTGGAATCCCCATTGGACCCATAGGTCCCATGGGTCCTGTCGCACCTGTTAGTCCTATTGGTCCGGCCACACCAGGATCTCCTTTAGGCCCTGTAGCGCCTATCAGTCCCGCAGGTCCTGTCGCACCTGTTAGCCCTATTGGTCCGGCTACACCAGGATCTCCTTTAGGCCCTGTAGCGCCTATCAGTCCCGCAGGTCCTGTCGCACCTGTTAGTCCTATTGGTCCGGCTACACCAGGATCTCCTTTAGGCCCTGTAGCGCCTATCAGTCCCGCAGGTCCTGTCGCACCTGTTAATCCTGTTGGTCCGGCTACACCAGGATCTCCTTTAGGCCCTGTAGCGCCGATCAGTCCCGCAGGTCCTGTCGCACCTGTTGGTCCTGCTACACCAGGATCTCCTTTGAGACCTGTTGCTCCCGTTGCGCCGATAGGCCCAATGGGTCCTACTGGTCCTATAGGTCCAGCTACACCAGGATCTCCTTTTGTTCCCTGTTGTCCCGGATCACCCTTGGGGCCAGGAATACCGCCATTACCGGCATAAATAGCATAAGGTACACTCATTAATTGTGAGGTGCCAAGCTCTGAAAAATTTCCTCCCCCAATAGACACCTCCACTTTCAGATACTGATTTGCCTGCGACCACGGAATACCCGCAAAAGTACCACTCACCGGACTTCCTTTACCAATTTGTAAGGTGAAAAGCCCCAACTGATTAGTAGTTGCATCCTGGGTTTCCTGGTACTGCACATTGCCGGAGGCAGACCCGCTTAAAATGGAGAATCTTATCTGTAAGGCCTGATTGCCAAGTATAGTTCCGTTTGCATTCCTGGCTACTGCCTGGTAATTGATGCCGGATAAGCCACTCTGGGCGAGAACCTTATGCGGGATTGCGGCAAGCAAACACATAATAACGCCGAATATTAGTTTCCTTTTCATAATGAAGACAGATTTAATGTTTCACGGCTTTTGGGGTAATTGTATTTGTCCTGGTAGCCGGCGGAAATGTTGGTTCTCCCTGTTGCAAAATGACAGGCGCAGGTAATTTTTCGATTACTGTTGCCTTATATTCTCCTGTAGATGCTGTTTTTATTTCTGTACCTGCCTGGTGAGCTGCGAACTGCCGCGCTGATTGTGCGGTAGGTCGCACACTGGCTGCAGCCCCGGTCCCTGGTTTGAGAGGAACTTTTTCTGTTGTTGCAGATATAGCTGCACCCCCCGTTTTAACAGGAATTTTTTCTATGTGCGCTGGTATAGCTGCACCTTCTGATTTGATAGGCGTTTTTTTTGTTTGTCCCAGTACAGCAACAGGCATCGCTGCAACGGCCAGGAAAATTAAAACAAATGGTAATTTCATATTAGTACTATTGAAGATGATCGAATAAGTAAAAGGAAGTATTTCATAATATTTTTTTAGGATTGGAGCTGACTGTAAGGTCTGCCCGCATAGAAATTTTATTAAGGATAAATTAGGGTTGTACTTTTTTGTCTCCTCCGCCGATATTATATACCAGTGAAAACTTCAGGGTTCTTTTTTGTACCAGACTTTCTCCTGTCGGTACCTGGTAAGCTATATCCAGCGACAGGTTAGATACACGTACACCTGCACCGGCAGAAAAATGTTGCCGGTAGCCCTTAGTAGGGTGTTCATAAAAGTAGCCGGCACGCACAAAAAATACCTGCTTGTATGCGTATTCAATCCCTGAACCAATGGTAAACTCCCTCAACTCTTCATGAAACCCGCCCGGGGCATCACCGAAGGAAGAAAAAACAGCATCCACTACACCTCTGTTAGGATCTTTGCCCTTTAATATTCGGTTGGTTTCTATGCCATTGGAATCCAGTGCATACATAGGCGGAGTAGGCACCAGCAGCTTGTTGATATCCACAGAAATAGTGAATTCATGTTCCTGTGTATGCACAAACGTATAGCCGCCACCGATACGCAGGTTCATCGGAAGAAAAGTCTTGCGCGTGTTGTCATCTGTGTATTGAAGTTTGGACCCGATATTGGTAAAACTTACACCAAAACAATACCGGTTGCCAAAGTCAAGTTTATCCACACTGTTCTGATAATAGTAACCGATGTCCCCTGCTACTGCGGATGCGGGTTTTTGCTGCAAACCATTGAATGAACCTTGCCCCAGCTGGCTGCGTATATATCGTAAACTCAGCGCCAGCGACATATGCTGTCCCAGTTTTTTGGCATACGAGCCATCTATGGCAAACTCTTTAGGATTATAATTCTGTAACACAGTGCCATTATCATCACGGAAAGTAACAGTGCCATAATTGAAATATTTCATGGAAATGCCAATGCCTTCTGAGTTATTCCATGTTTTATAGGCAGATACATAGGCCATGTTGGATTGATTGTTATTCAGCTCCCACATCCAGGGCGAATAATTGGCGCTCACTCCCCAATCACCTGCAAACACTATTTTGGCAGCATTCGAAAACAGTGAGTTGGCATCCGGTGTCAGCCCCGTCGTTGCATCTCCAACACCACTGCTGCGTGCATCTGGATTAACCAGCAGGAAACTGGCACCGATATTAGGTGGTTTTTGCTGTGATTTCTGTGCTGACAGAGGCAGGGCAGCTATCAGCATACATAAAAAAAATATAATGGTATAACAGTGTTTCATGATTTTGGTGTTTAGATAATAATCAGGACACTAGCGCCTGCAGGTTACTGGACGATCAGCTTTTCAAAATATACACTCGTATTTACCCTGAGCACAACTGTATAAATACCGGCAGCAAAATGATTTACAGGCAATATAACAGTGGTTTTACCTGTTCCCATTTCCAGGAATTGATTGTAGATTGTTTGTCCTGCAGGATTGATCACTTCAATAGTTACAGTGGCATTTGTAAGCAGATCAAACTGTACTTTGGTATTAGTAACAGCAGGGTTAGGAAAGAGTATATAGCTCTTCACAGGATCGGCTCCAATCGGTAGTTTGGGTAATTCTTCCGGTTGCTGGAAACCCTGGGTAAGCAATGTTCGTCCATCTGTCACAGGCAGAATAGCCACTTCTCCAACTGTGTACTGTATCCGGATGTTGTTAACAACACCACTACCACCGCTGCTGGCTACTACATGCCTGTTTAGGAATATCTGTGCTTTTGCCGTAAAACACATACCTGCTAGCAACAATAGCGCATACACGCATTTAGGTGCAATTGATTTCATATAGAATATGATTGATTAAAATAGATAATGACGCTTTTGGGAAAATGCCTGCCGGACTATCGAAGAGGTGCCACAGCAAAGTATTTGGGATAACATATTGCAAACTGATAGCGTGTAAAGCTTTCATTCATGGTAATCTGTTTTTTAGGGTAGTCTAATTATTTGAGCGGTATGGCTACAGCTTGTGAATAAACGCCTGTTGCTGGGGTAATAGTGACACTGGACCGAAGAAATCCTTTCGTTAGGGCAATACGTGCGGTTTTTATACAACTCAACGTGAATTTGGAAGAAATAATGCTACCGAAAAACAGCAACTTAGTTGTTGGTCGGATTTGAATAAAAATTGGTAGTTATCCACCTAAAACCGGTTACAACCATTATTGTTATTTGTTATAATCATAATATGATAGAACCCGCACGTTTGTTAAAAAAGAAATAACAATTTGGCAAAGATGGTCGTTTTATTTATTGTTAAAAATTGATTACCTTTGCCCCCCAAATTGCATTATTTAGTCACTTTAATATTATGGCAGACTTAAAATTTCAAAGGAACTTTGGTATTGCGGCGCACATTGATGCGGGTAAAACCACTACCACAGAACGTATCCTGTATTATACAGGTAAATCCCACAAAATTGGAGAGGTGCACGAGGGTGCTGCTACAATGGACTGGATGGCACAGGAGCAGGAGAGAGGTATTACCATCACATCTGCGGCAACCACTTGTTTCTGGAATTTTCCAACCTTACAAGGTAAAGCACAACCTGATACCAAAAATTATAAATTCAATATCATCGATACTCCCGGTCACGTGGACTTTACCGTTGAGGTAGAGCGCTCACTGCGTGTATTGGACGGTCTGGTGGCTTTGTTCTGCGCTGTATCCGGTGTTGAACCGCAGTCTGAAACTGTTTGGCGTCAGGCTAACCGCTACCGTGTACCACGTATCGGTTTCGTAAATAAAATGGACCGTTCCGGTGCAGACTTCCTGAACGTTGTGAAGCAGGTAAAAGAAATGCTGGGTGCTAACCCCGTTCCTTTGACTTTGCCTATCGGCGCTGAAGATGACTTCCGTGGTGTAGTTGATCTGATCACTATGAAAGGTATCATCTGGGACGAAGAAGGTAAAGGTGCTACTTACCAGGAAATTCCAATTCCTGCCGATATGCAGGAAGAAGCGGAAGAATGGAGAGCTAAACTCGTAGAAGCAGTTGCTGAATACGATGATAAACTGATGGAGAAATTCTTCGAAGATCCGAATTCAATTTCTGAAGACGAAATCCACGAAGCTGTTCGTAAAGCAACTATCGACATCGCTATCATCCCGATGTTGTGTGGTTCTTCCTTCAAAAATAAAGGTGTTCAGAAAATGCTGGATGCGGTTTGTCGCTACCTGCCTTCTCCAATGGACATCGAAGCGGTAAAAGGTACCAATCCTGACAACGGTGAGGAAGTTTTCCGTAAACCAGATGCTAAAGAACCATTCGCAGCACTGGCGTTCAAAATCATGACCGATCCTTTCGTAGGTCGTCTGGCGTTCTTCCGGGCCTATTCCGGTCACCTGGATGCAGGTTCCTATGTACTGAACACCCGTACAGGCAAAAACGAACGTATCAGCCGTATTATGCAGATGCACGCTAACAAGCAGAATCCTATCGACTTCATCGAAGCTGGTGATATCGGTGCTGCTGTTGGTTTTAAAGATATCAAAACAGGTGATACCCTGTGCGAAGAAAAACATCCTATCGTACTGGAGATCATGACCTTCCCGGAACCAGTTATCCACATCGCCATCGAGCCTAAAACTCAGGCAGACGTTGATAAAATGGGTATGGCTATCGCTAAACTGGTAGAAGAAGATCCTACCCTGAAAGCTAAAACTGACGAAGAAACCGGTCAAACCATCCTCAGTGGTATGGGTGAACTTCACCTGGAAATCATCGTTGACCGTATGCGTCGCGAGTTCAAGGTAGAAGTTAACCAGGGTGCTCCAATGGTGGCTTACAAAGAAGCACTGACACAGAAAGTTGAACACCGTGAGGTATTCAAGAAACAAACTGGTGGTCGTGGTAAATTTGCTGACATCCAGATTGAAATCGGACCTGCTGACGCAGAATGGCTGAAAGAAAACGAAGGAAAATCATTCCAGTTCGTAAATGATATCTTTGGTGGTTCCATCCCTAAAGAATTCATCCCTGCGGTACAGAAAGGTTTTGAACAGTCCCTGGTTCAGGGTGTACTGGCAAACTTCCCGCTGGTGAATATGAGAGTTCGTCTGTTTGACGGTTCTTATCACCAGGTGGATTCTGATGCTATGTCATTTGAATTGTGCGCTAAATCAGCTTTCCGTGAAGCTGCCCGCAAAGCTAAGCCAGTATTGCTGGAGCCTATCATGAAAGTGGAAGTACTGACTCCGGACCAATACATGGGTGATGTTACAGGTGATCTGAACCGTCGTCGTGGTATGCTGGAAGGTATGGACTCTAAAAATGGTGTACAGGTAATTAAAGCTAAAGTTCCGTTGAGCGAAATGTTCGGTTACGTAACTCAGCTGCGTTCCCTGTCCTCTGGCCGTGCTAGTTCCATCATGGAATTCTCTCACTACGCTCCTGCACCTAACAGCGTTGCAGAAGAAGTGATTGCAAAAGTGAAAGGAAAAGTAAACGCTTAATTACAGCTTCTTTTATATGGAAAGGTTGTTCTGCTCACGCGGAACAACCTTTCCGCTTTTACAGACATGAGTGACATGAACATGCTATTGCAGAGATAAGAATATTCGATATTTTCGGGAACAATAACCTACAACTGCAATTTACTTTTTGCTAACTGCCTGGGTCCTGTTTTACAGGGCCCTTTTTATTTTTAACTCCTTAATAGGGGGGGACTTAGCTTTTGACGTTATAGTATAGAAATGCAAACAAGGGTATTCCTGTATTTTTTTACTGATAGCCACCAAGCTTATGTCAATTGAGTTATTGCAAGCACCTCCTACAACTGCGATATATACATCGGGAGAGCAGATTACGCTTACTTCCGGACTTGATTTGATTCTGCCCTGTTGGAATCCTTCGGGCCCCTGGGTAGAATCACTCATCAGGCATTACCACGAGGTTACCGACCTGATGGGGCGCGTGCCGGTGCAGTTGATCCTGGTAAACGATGGTTCAGTAAAAAATTTCACTGCACAACATACTGCCTGGCTGGAAGCCGCTATTCCGGGTATTATCATTGTAAGTTATGCCCAAAACCGCGGTAAAGGCCATGCAGTGAGAGAAGGTGTGAAGCGGTCGCAATACGCTTTCCAGGTATATACCGACCTGGATTTCCCTTTTGGTGTAAAAGCCGTAAAGGAAGCCTATGATCGCCTGATGCAGGGGTTGGATGTGGTTGCAGGAGAACGTGGAGCTGCCTACCTGAAAGAATTACCCCGCAAACGCCGGGTTATTACCCGTATAAGCCGCCTGCTGAACAAAATTGTACTGCAACTGAAAGTTAAAGATGCGCAGGCAGGACTAAAAGGATTTAACGCCCATGGCAGAAATATACTGCTCCGCACCCGGATCGATGGTTTCCTGTATGACAGCGAGTTCTTATACCATGCAGGGAAACGCCCTCACCTGAAAATAGGCGCCGTACCGGTATTCTGCCGTCCGGGTATCCAGTTCTCATCCTTCCGGATCAAACTTTTATTGAAAGAAATGCGCAATTATTGCAGGATTATCACCAGCGCAAACGCCGCTTAATATTTTATGAAACATACGAAAAGGATATTGATCAGTGTAGATGTAGAAGAATTTGATATCCCCGAAGAATTTGGCCAAAAGGTTCCCCTGCAGGATAAATTAGAAATATCCAAACGCGGACTGCAGGCTACCTTGGATCTATTTGATAAATATAACGTACGTGCTACTTTTTTCATCACAGCCTACTGGGCCCAGCACTACCCGGAACTGATCAGGCAGGTAGCTGCAAGGCATGAAATAGCTTCTCACGCATATTACCATAGCTCCTTTACGGATGCTGACCTGGAAGGCTCACGTTTGGCCCTGCAGGAGATCAGCGGGCAACAGGTACATGGTTTCCGCATGCCACGCCTGCGTAAAGTGAATATGGAAGCTTTAAAGGCGGCAGGATACCTGTACGATGCTTCTGTAAACCCAACCTGGCTGCCAGGAAGATATAATAACTGGCATCTGCCACGTACTATTTTCAAGGAAAATGATACCTGGATAATTCCATCCTCCGTATCCCCTCTCGTGAGATATCCTATATTCTGGTTAAGTGTAAAAAATATGCCGTTGTGGATAACCCGGCATTTTAGCAGAAGGGTATTGAAGAAAGATAATTATCTCTCCTTTTATTTTCATCCCTGGGAACTCATAGATATTAATGCATATACACTTCCATCCTATATCAGGCGCATTTCGGGAGATAAGATGCAGCGCAAACTGGAAGGATTCCTGAAATTCCTCCAACAGCAGGGCACCTTCTGTGCACATATTGATATGCTGCAATAGCAAGTACTATCGTTTTTATTTTACATATAGGAATTGAGTAATACCATGAAATACCGGTAGCCGCAGCTGTATGCCTGAGCAGCTTTTCCCGCTGTGGTAGCTTAATGAGGGCAATTGTCAGGATTCCGGACAATTTGCAGCTAATGCAGGCAAAAACCAGAAATTACATAATAGATATTTTTATACAACAACTTTTATAAGTTATAGCTGTTATAGTGTATAATGAATGAGGATATGCATTCATATTGGAAAATTTTCCAATGATGTAGTAAGATGTTTTTTCAGATTTTTTTAGAGAGATGAATACTTATTATATTCATTTTCAGTAGTTTTGTAATAACAATAAAATCTGTTGTGCATGTGATTGTGTTTGTTCGGAAACGTTGAGACTACCTCCCCCCATTATCCCCCTGCCTTATATTTATTCAGTTTATTATTTGCCGGCCATATGCCGCAGCAGTTGCAAATGAGGATCATTTGCCTGAGAGTTCTTATTCATTCAACATGTTAAATTGTTAAAACTAAAAATCAGACTATGAAAAGATTTCGTCTCTTAACCCTTGTGCTTTCAGCTGTATTGTTTGGCACTGCTGCAAATGCGCAAATTCAGAAAGGAAATATTATGGTAGGTGGTACCCTGGCTAATCTGGGGTTGAATTTTCAAAAACAAAGTACGCAGTTTAGTATGAACCTTACGCCCAAAGCGGCCTGGTTTATTAAAGATGGATTAGCCCTTGGAGGGTATGTTAATTTTGGTTTAAGCACTAACAATCCCGGAACTAACACAAATTATGGCGTAGGTGCACTTGCCCGTTATTTCGTAGAAGATAAAAATGTACGAAAACTGGAGTTCTCCAAAAGAACCCGTTTTTTCCTGGAAGGAACAGCCGGTTTTGCTGGTCAAAACTTAGCTAATGGCGCTTCTACAAATGGCTTAGACATAGGTATCGGACCTGGCATCTCCTACTTTATTACACCAAATATAGGTTTGGAAGGTTTATTGAAATATGACCTTACTGTAGGCTTTGGTAGTTCCACTACTTCCAACAGGATTAACCTGGGCGTTGGTTTCCAGATCTATCTGCCATCAGCAAAAGCAAAGCAGATCTATAAGGAGGAAACCGGTAAATAAATATACTTTTATCTTCATCATATTAAAAGGTTCCGTGCAACGTACTGTTGTGCCGGAACCTTTTTCATTAGGATTCCTTATCATTGCTGGTGCCTGCTTGAACAAAATGAACAAGCGAAACTGAAATGAACTAACTGAATGAACGCTTTTAGCCGGGAAGCAATTATTTTAGTACGGTGACTGTGTTGTAAATCAGTCATTGGGAATTGCTGAAAACCAATAAAAGAGTAAGCGTTACATCCTAATAACTCCGTTATGATAACTTCAATTCTCGTGGCAGTGCTCACATTCGTGACCACTGTATTTGGCGCAGCAATCTAGTTGCAAGTGTAATGAATAGGAATGCTGACTATGTCAGCATTTTTTATTCGTTACAGGATTATCATCATCCCTGCAGTTGATAATTCTTATTTAAGTAAAAAGCAGATGGGATTGCCGAAAACCATGTAACAGAGTAGGCATAAGTCAAATGTCATCCAATGATTGTTGATGTATTAAACACTTTTCTGACTGGCTTACTGGCGTGGCTGATGTCTGTCCTTGGTGGTATATGATAGCCTGAATGGTGTAGAACATTTCTTTTGATGGCTCCGGTAGTAATACCGGAGTTTTTTATATAGATGAAATGCACGACTGCAGAGGATTGAACAACTTTGTTTTATTATTTAGAACTGAACAAAATGAACGAACAGATTTTTGTGAATAGCTCTTATTTTTATTGAACACTTAGCAGGTAAGTGTTCCTGGGATTGCCGAAAACCAAAACAAGAGAGTAGGTGTCACCCAAAGTAAAAACTATCTTATGGATTTACTCAACCAACTGCTGGCAACTATTATTGCTTTGCTGAAATCTCTGCTCGGAGGTCTGTAAGATCTTCCACGGTAAGGGACTATTTCGTACTAAGGTGTGCTATCTCCCTTACAACTTAATCAGGAGGCTGTTTCACATGGTGGAACAGCCTCTTTTATCCCGATGAACTACTGGGATTGCCGAAAACCAGTAAATAGAGTAGGCGTTATTCAGAAACCTTTTAACCATGGATTTATTAAATCAACTGCTTGCATTAATCTTAGGATTAATCAAATCATTATTAGGTGGCGCAGGCGGTGGCTTACCACTGTAAAGTGTGTTTAAAACGCACATGTACAGCTAACATTACTTTAATTATTCAAAAGAAGGGTTGTTCCAGGTAAACCGGAACAACCCTTCTTTTTTTATGCCTGCGAAAAAAAGCTGCAAAGAAGTGCCGGTTTTTTTGGTTTTGAAATTTGTTTTCCTATATTTGTCAAAACGAGCATGTGAAGTAACCTTAAGGCTTAACACACACACAATGAATGTTTTCTGAAGCCTTATTGCGTGATTCCAGCATTTTTACCCCAATTCTTCCTTGCCGGAGCAGCACTTTTGCCCGGTATCTTTTATTTTTTCCTGAGATTTATTTGCCAAATAGAAAAAACGGGTTACCTTTGCCCTCCCAAATTGTATTGGGAAAAAACAAGAAGAAGTTCATTGCATATGTCTCAGAGAATAAGAATCAAGCTGAAGTCCTACGATCATAACCTGGTAGACAAGTCTGCTGAGAAGATCGTTAAAACCGTGCGTAACACGGGCGCCGTGGTAACAGGTCCAATTCCTTTACCTACAGAGAAGAAAATATTTACGGTACTGCGGTCTCCGCACGTAAATAAGAAAGCGCGCGAGCAGTTCCAGTTGTGTACACACAAGCGCTTACTGGATATTTACACGTCTTCTTCCAGAACCGTAGACGCGCTGAGTAAGCTCGATTTACCTTCCGGAGTAGAAGTTGAAATTAAAGCATAGGACAACAGCAAGGCGGGCGAAAGGCCGGCCTTTTATTGATTTATGGTTACACTACTGATTATCAGTGAGTAACAATTTTAACAAAACAAACATAGGTCGCGCCTTCTGGGCGGCCGCCCAATAAATGTATTTAAACCGCCCATCCTGGGGATAGCTAGAAATCCCCCAGGCGCTGGGTAAAATCATATAAAAAATGAAAGGTATTATTGGCAAAAAGATTGGTATGACCAGCATCTTCGAGTCTAATGGTAAGCAAACAGCTTGTACCATTATCGAAGCGGGTCCCAACGTTGTAACCCAGGTAAAAAGCCTGGAAACAGATGGTTACAATGCAATTCAGGTTTCTTTCGGTGAGAAGAAAGAAAAGCACACCACAAAAGCAGAAAGTAGTCACTTCGCGAAAGCAAGCACCTCTCCCAAACGTTTCGTAAAAGAACTCCGTAACCCGGATGTACAAAAAGCCCTCGGCGAATCCATCACATGTGAAATCTTCGCAGAAGGTGAATCAATTGACGTTGTAGGCACTTCCAAAGGTAAAGGCTTCCAGGGTGTTGTAAAACGCCACGGATTTAGCGGTGTGGGTGAAGCAACCCACGGTCAGCACGATAGAAGCAGAGCTCCTGGTTCTGTTGGCGGATCATCTTATCCTGCCCGCGTTTTCAAGGGTATGCGTATGGCCGGCCAGACAGGTAACGTAAGAATAAAAGTGAAAGGTCTGAAAATCCTGAAAATATTCCCTGAGAAGAATTATATCCTGGTAAGTGGTTCCGTTCCCGGCCACATTGGTTCAATCGTTTTAATCCAGAAGTAACATGCAAATCGACATTTTAAATATAGAAGGTAAGAAAACAGGAAGGTCTATTGAACTTCCTGAGGAAATCTTTGGTGTTGAACCTAACAACCACGTAATATACCTGGCTGTTAAACAATACCTCGCTGCTCAGCGTCAGGGTACTCACAAAGTGAAAACCAGAGCTGAAGTACAAGGTGCTTCCCGCAAACTGCACAAACAAAAAGGTACTGGTGGTGCCCGTAAAGGTAACATCCGTAACCCATTGTATAAAGGTGGTGGTACCATCTTTGGACCAAAACCGCACGGTTGGGGTTTTAAACTGAACAGAAAAGTGAAAGATCTCGCTAAGATCTCCGCCCTGTCAGTGAAAGCTAAAGAAAACAGCATCATCATCGTTGAAGATCTGCAGCTGGAAACGCCTAAAACCAAACAATTCGTTGGCTTCCTGAAGAACCTGAACATCAATGTTGACGGCAAAAAGACTATGTTCATCATGCCTGAATACAATGACAATGTTTATCTGTCTTTGAGAAACATCCCTACTGTAGACGGTACCATGCTGAGCGACGTAAATACTTACGACATCATGAACAGTAATTACCTCGTGTTTACAGAAAGCGCTGCGAGAATCTTCACTGAAGAGCCTGCAGAAGCTTAGGAGGTTGAAACCAATTAAATAACAAAGCTAAAGCTAAGAGCTAAAAGCTATAAGCTATAAGAAGATGAAACTTTCAGACGTCTTAATCAAACCGGTAGTATCCGAAAAGGTGAATAAAGCCACCGAAAAGTTCAACCGCTACTACTTCATTGTTGACAAAAAAGCCAACAAACTGGAGATCAAAAAAGCAGTGGAAGAGTTTTACGGTGTAACCGTAGCAGAAGTAAATACTGCTGTAATGCCAGGTAAAGCAAAACAACGTTTTACTAAAGCAGGTTTCGTTGCAGGTAAAAAACCGTCTTACAAAAAGGCGATTATTACTGTAACCAAAGGTGAAGCTATAGATCTGTATGCTAACATGTAGTGCCGTTCCGGCCTGAACAGCCGGGATGTGGATGTATATGCAGATCACAATTAATATTTAATAACATTTAACTTTTTAGGAAGTAATGGCACTGAAGAAGTTCAAACCAATGACGGCCGGTACCCGCTGGAAAATAGCGAACGCTTATGCGGAGCTAACATCGGATACCCCTGAGAAAAGCCTGCTGGAACCTATCAAAAGGACCGGCGGTAGAAATGCGCAAGGTAGAATGTCTATGCGCTACATAGGTGGTGGTCACAAGAAACAATACCGTGTAATAGATTTCAAGCGCGATAAGGAAAATATTCCGGCTACTGTTAAAACGATCGAGTACGATCCTAACCGTAGTGCATTTATCGCGCTGGTAAGCTATGCAGATGGTGAAAAACGTTACATCATTGCTCCACAGGGCTTACAGGTTGGCGGTACCGTTATTAGCGGCGCTGACGTAGCTCCTGAAGTAGGTAACGCTTTACCACTGAAAAACATGCCACTCGGTACTGTTGTGCACAACATCGAACTGCAACCTGGTAGAGGTGGTGCTATCGCAAGAAGCGCCGGCGCTTACGCACAGCTGTCCAACAAGGAAGAAAAATATGCCGTACTGAAAATGCCTTCCGGTGAACTGCGCAAAGTATTAAATACTTGTAAAGCAACCGTAGGTACTGTTTCTAACTCCGATCACGCCCTGCAATCCATCGGTAAAGCAGGTGCTAACCGTTGGAGAGGTATACGGCCCCGCACTCGTGGTGTGGCTATGAACCCTGTGGATCACCCAATGGGTGGTGGTGAAGGTAAATCTTCCGGCGGCCATCCAAGATCAAGAACTGGCAAATATGCGAAAGGTCTGAAAACCAGAAAACCGCATAAGAGTTCTGATAAGCTGATCATTAGCAGAAAAAACGGTAAAAAATTATAATATTTCGGAATTCGGGCTCCGGTAGCAATATCGGATCCCGGGTTTGAAAAATCATAAATCAGTAAGACATGGCTCGTTCCATAAAAAAAGGTCCTTACGTAGACCAGAAATTAGAGAATAAAGTTGAAAAAATGAATGTGGGCACCAAGCGTACTGTTATCAAGACCTGGAGCCGTCGTTCTACTATCACTCCTGATTTCGTTGGTCACACTTTCGCAGTTCACAATGGCAACAAATTTATTCCTGTTTATGTAACGGAATTTATGGTTGGTCATAAACTGGGCGAATTTGCTCCTACACGTAACTTTAGAGGACACGTAAACAAGAAAATGTAAATTTTAGTCTGAGGTTTGAGGTTTGAAGAATAGGTTTCAAACCGATAACATCAAACAACAGACATCAGACACTAAATAATAAAAGAAATTAATAACAATGGAAGCAGTAGCTAAGCTGAATAATAATCCTACATCTCCCCGCAAAATGCGTTTGCTGGCAGACTTAATACGTGGTCTGGATGTAGAAAAGGCTTTGAATATTTTGAAATTCCATCCGAAGCACCCTAGCGTACCTTTAGAAAAACTACTGGTATCCGCTATCGCAAACTGGAAAGTTAAAAACGAAGGTGCAAGGGTAGAAGATGCTAACCTGATCGTAAAAACCGTTTTTGTTGATGGTGGCCGCACGCTGAAAAGAATGCGCCCAGCTCCACAGGGAAGGGGTTACCGTATCCGCAAGAGAAGTAACCACGTAACGATTGTAGTTGACGGTAAAGCACAATAATTAGTGCACATCGGAAACGAGATAGAAACAAAACTATTAAACTAATAGACAAATAACCAGAACATGGGTCAGAAAACAAATCCTATTGGTAACAGGTTAGGTATCATCAGAGGATGGGACTCTAATTGGTATGGCAGCAAAAAAGATTTTGCTACCAAACTGATCGAAGATAACAAGATCAGAACTTATTTGAATGCCCGTATCAATAAAGGCGGCATCTCAAGAGTTGTGATCGAAAGAACTTTAGGTAAGTTAATCATCACTGTTCATACTTCTAAGCCTGGTATCATCATTGGTAAAGGTGGTAACGAAGTGGACCGCATCAAAGAAGAGCTGAAGAAACTGACAGGTAAGGAAGATGTTCAGATTAATATTCTGGAGATCCGCCGCCCTGAGATGGATGCTAACATCGTTGCTGAAACAATCGCTAAACAAATTGAAAGCCGTATCAACTACAAACGTGCTATCAAAATGGCAATTGCTACTGCGCTGAGAATGGGTGCTGAAGGTATCAAGGTTAAAATCAGTGGCCGTTTAGGTGGCGCTGAAATTGCCCGCTCCGAAGAAATGAAACAAGGTCGCGTGCCTTTACATACTTTCCGTATGGACATCGATTACGCTTCCCTGTTCGCTTTAACGGTTTATGGTAAAATCGGTATCAAAGTATGGATCTGTAAAGGTGAAGTACTTGGTAAACGCGACCTGAATCCGAACGTTTTAACCGGTAAAGAAGGCGATAACCGTGGCACTGGTGGTCATGGCGAACGCAGAGAACATCACGGCGAACGCAGAGATCACCGCGGTGGTGGTGAAAGAAGAGGCGGCGGTGGTGAACACCGTGGCGGTGGCCGTAGATAATATCTGGCGGTAAAGCAAACATTAACAATTACTATTAACATTAACAACATAGACGATGTTACAGCCAAAAAGAACGAAACACAGGAAGATGCACAAAGGCCGCATCAAAGGGAACGCTAAAAGAGGCGCTACCCTCTCCTTTGGTACTTTCGGTCTTAAAGCATTAGAACCTAAGTGGATCACTGACAGGCAGATCGAAGCTGCACGTGTTGCGCTGACAAGGCACATGAAACGTGAAGGTAACGTATGGATCCGCATATTCCCTGACAAACCTATCACTGCTAAGCCTTTGGAAGTGAGGATGGGTAAAGGTAAAGGTGCTCCTGACCATTGGGCAGCAGTAGTAAAACCCGGTAGAATTTTATTTGAAGCTGATGGCGTTTCCTTACAGGTAGCAAAAGAAGCAATGGAACTCGCAGCACAAAAACTGCCCATTAAAGTAAAATTTGTAACTAGCCGCGATTTCGTTGCTTAATTACAGGTACACAATAACTAAAAATCCGGCGAGCTGCCCCGGCAGCAAGCTGAATCAAACTCAATACAATGGCAAAAGAAAAGCTGGATCTGAAAGGCCTGAGCGAACAAGACCTTAAAGAGAAAATCTCTGCTGAGGAACTCCGCTTGAAAAAGATGACATTCGGTCATGCAATTACGCCAATCGAGAATCCGATGAGCATTCGTGGCGTAAGACGCGATATCGCACGCATGAATACTGAATTGCGTAAAAGACAACTGGGCTTCTAAATCTTCAGTCCCGGCTAAACCGGGACTGCTGAATAGCATTAGTATAACACATTTATGACCTCCTCACGGAGGGTTAAATACTTTCAACAATGACGACCGAAAGAAAATTAAGAAAAACCAGGATTGGTGTGGTTGCCAGCAACAAAATGGATAAAACCATCACCGTTAAGGTGGAGCGTAAGGTAAAGCACCCGATCTATGGTAAATTCGTGAAAAAAACTACCAAGTTCATGGCGCACGACGATAAAAACGAGTGCAGCATCGGCGATACCGTAAGAATTGCGGAAACTCGTCCTTTGAGCAAGAACAAGTGCTGGAGACTGGTAGAAGTAATCGCTAAAGTAAAATAATTATTTATTTGTTTCAAGCTGTATCCGGCAATCCCGGTTACAGCCGCTGATTAAACAATATCAAATCTCATTTCGATGATACAACAAGAATCAAGACTGAGTGTAGCTGACAATAGTGGTGCTAAGGAAGTACTTTGCATCCGCGTGTTAGGTAACTCCGGTCAGGACTACGCTGGCGTAGGCGATAAAATTGTAGTAACCGTTAAGGATGCAATGCCTGGTGGTGGTGTAAAGAAAGGTATGGTTACTAAAGCTGTAATCGTAAGAACTAAGAATAAATTACGTCGTAAAGACGGTTCTTATATCCGTTTCGATGACAACGCGGTTGTACTGCTGAATAACTCAGACGAACCTCGCGGTACCCGTATTTTCGGTCCGGTTGCACGTGAGCTGAGAGACAAGGGTTATATGAAAATTATCTCCCTCGCTCCTGAGGTATTATAAGGAAACTGAAAGGATTTTGAGGTTTTTAGACGGAGGAAATGTTAAATCATGACCGGAAATCAAAAAATCTCAAAATCCCGAATTATTTCTTATCTTTGCAGCCCGTTTGCAAAACGAGAAAAAACATTAATCAAGCGAAACAACTGTTTCGCTTGGCGTTTATAAATAAATCAAAGTAATGAAAACTAGATTTAAGCCTAAATTTAACATTAAGAAAGGCGACCTGGTTGCGGTAATTGCCGGCGATGACAAGGACAGAACTAAAGCGCGTAAAGTGCTGGAAGTAAATCCTGATAAAGCCCGCATTCTTGTAGAAGGCGTTAACATTATTACCAAACACACAAAGCCAACTGCTCAAAATACCAAAGGTGGTATTGTTAAGCAGGAAGCACCTATTGCTATCTCTAACGTGATGCTGTGGGATGCTAAAGCTGGTCAACCAACCAGAGTTAACAGGCAGAGAGAAACTGGTAAATTAATTCGTATCGCTAAAAAATCAGGGGAGGAAATTAAATAATGTCAAACGCGAAATATACTCCGAGACTGCAGACTAAATACCACGAGGAAGTTAAATCTGCACTGATGAAGAAATTCAACTACAAAAGTGTAATGCAGGTTCCTCGCCTGGTAAAGATTTGCCTGAACCAGGGTATCAACGGTGCTGTAGGTGATAAAAAACTGGTAGACATCGCTGTAGACGAAATGACCCGTATCTCCGGTCAGAAAGCTATCGCTACTATGTCTAAGAAGGATATCTCCAACTTCAAACTGAGAAAGAACATGCCTATCGGTGCACGTGTAACTTTACGCAGCACTAACATGTATGACTTCCTGGATCGTTTGATCGCGGTATCTTTGCCACGTGTACGTGACTTCAAAGGTGTGAACGAAAAAGCTTTTGACGGTCGTGGTAACTACACAATGGGTATCACCGAACAAATCATCTTCCCTGAAATCGATATCGATAAAGTAACGAAAATGTCCGGTATGGATATCACCTTCGTTACAACTGCAAACACCAACGAAGAAGCTTACGAGCTGCTGAAGGAAATGGGTATGCCGTTCAAGGGTATGAAAAAAGATAATCAGTAAATCGAAACGATAATATAATTATGGCAAAAGAATCCGTAAAAGCCAGACAAAGGAAAAGAGAAGCAATGGTAGCAAAGTTTGCTGAAAAGCGTGCTGCCCTGAAAGCTGCCGGTGACTACACAGCACTGGATCAACTGCCTAAGAATGCATCTCCTGTTCGTCTGCATAACAGATGCCAATTGAGCGGTCGTCCTAAAGGCTACATGCGTCATTTTGGTCTTTGCAGGAACATGTTCCGTGACTTGGCACTCGCAGGTAAAATCCCTGGCGTTAGAAAAGCCAGCTGGTAAGAGTAAAATAAGAGATGAAAATCTCTCAATCAAGAAAGTTATTTGAGTCCCATCTAATTTAATGATTGGATATCGCATTGTAAACATTATCAAACTATTACACAATGGTTACTGATCCAATAGCAGACTTCCTGACAAGAATCCGGAACGCGCAAATGGCCACCCACAGGATTGTGGAAATCCCGGCTTCCAAGCTGAAAAAACGTATTACAGAAATTCTGTACGATAAAGGTTATATCCTGAAGTACAAATTTGAAGAAGATACTAAACAAGGCGTAATCAAAATCGCTTTGAAGTACGATCCTTTAACAAAAGAGCCCGCTATCAAGGAAATACAACGTATCAGCCGTCCAGGTTTACGTCAGTACTCTAAACCAGAGGATTTTAAACGTGTGAAGAACGGTTTAGGCGTGGCTATCATCTCTACTTCTAAAGGTGTAATGACCGATAAAGAAGCCAAAGCTCAAAACGTAGGTGGCGAAGTAGTTTGCTTCATCTATTAATATATTGAACTATTGGTTGTTATGCAACCAATAGTTCGCATAAGTTATCTGACAATTAAGCTCACTATACGGCGCTGAACACGGATAACCGGTAAACAATATCACAATAATCAACTTTAAATTAAAGTTATGTCACGTATAGGTAAAAGTCCTATCAAATTGGCTAGCGGTGTTACAGTTACTGTATCCGCTTCCAATGAAATAACCGTAAAAGGTCCAAAAGGTGAACTGAAAAAGAACATCGATAGGGACATGAAGGTAGAAGTGAAGGAAGGAGTATTAACAGTGATTCGCCCAACTGAACAGATTCGTCACAAAGCACTCCACGGTTTATACCGCGCTTTACTGGCTAATATGGTAGAAGGTGTAACTGTTGGTTTCAAAAAACAACTGGAACTGGTGGGTGTTGGTTATAAAGCAACAAACAACGGTCAGTTACTGGATCTCGCATTAGGTTATTCTCACAATATCGTTTTCGAAATTCCTAAAGAACTGAAGGTAGCTACCCTGACTGAAAAAGGTCAGAACCCTAAGATCATGCTGGAAGGTATCGATAACCAATTACTGGGTCAGGTTGCTGCGAAAATCCGCGGTCTCCGTAAACCAGAGCCTTACAAAGGTAAAGGTGTTCGCTACAGTGATGAAGTGGTACGTAAGAAAGCTGGTAAATCGGCTGGTAAATAAAATTTTTAATTAGCTAATCAGCTTCAATAGCTGGTTAGCTAATTTTAACAGATATCCCGGCAGCATCGGGGTAATAAAATAAAACTCAAAATGAGCACAAAAGTTAACAGGAGACAGAAAATCCGCTACCGCATCCGTAAGAAAATCTCCGGTACTGCACAAGCACCAAGATTATCTGTATTTCGCAGTAATGGCGATATCTATGTGCAATTGATCGACGATACCAATGGCACTACCCTGGCTTCAGCTTCTTCCCGTGATAAGGATATCAAAGCACAGCAAGGCACTAAATCTGAAAAAGCTACATTGGTAGGTAAAGCGCTGGGTATTAAAGCTATCGCGCTGGGTCTCACCACTTGCATTTTCGATAGAAGTGGTTATTTATATCATGGCCGCGTGAAATGCGTAGCTGACGGAGCAAGAGAAGGCGGTCTTCAGTTTTAATCACGAAGTCCGAATCTTATAATTCTGAACAAGTAATTCTTATAAAATAAAATGGCAAAGAATTCATTCAATAAAGTAAAGGCTGGTGATCTGGAGCTGAAAGAGAAAGTTGTGGCGATCAACCGTGTTACTAAAACCACTAAAGGCGGTCGTACATTCAGTTTTTCCGCACTGGTAGTAGTAGGTAACGAAAACGGTGTAGTAGGTCACGGTCTTGGTAAAGCTAAAGAAGTGCAGCAAGCTATCACGAAAGGTATAGACGATGCAAAAAAGAACCTGATTAAGGTTCCTGTTATGCACGGTACTATCCCTCACGATCAGTTTGCGAAAGAAGGCGCTGCCAAAGTATTGATTAAACCAGCTGCTCATGGTACTGGTGTAATCGCTGGAGGTTCTATGCGTGCAGTGCTGGAAAGTGCTGGTGTTACGGACGTTCTGGCTAAATCTTTGGGTTCTGCTAATCCGCATAACGTGGTTAAAGCTACTTTCAAAGCATTGGGCATGTTACGTGAGCCAATCAGCATAGCTAAAACCAGAGGAATCTCCCTGAAAAAAGTTTTCAACGGATGATAATTACTGCGCTCTCACGGGCATAGTAGTTTCCGGATATTTTGAAAATAATTCATTAACAATTAAATTACTCCGCCTTCGGCGGATAGGGGTTTATGGCAAAGATTAAGATCACTCAAGTGAAAAGTGGTATAGACCGTTCTGAAAGGCAGAAACTGACCTTGAAAGCACTGGGCCTGACTAAGATGCACGCTACTGTTGAAGTAGAAGCAACTCCTCAGATCTTGGGAATGGTTCGTAAAGTGAATCACCTTGTAACAGTAGCAGAAGTTAACGCTTAGTAATAAGTAACACTGCTGTGGGATTGTCCGTTGATAATCTTACCTTTACATTTGTGACTTTACCATTTTTATTCTAGATTAAAGCGAGCGGTTAATTTCCGCGCAAGTAAAAACAATTAATTATGAATCTGCATTCATTAAAGCCTGCACAAGGGGCTGTACATAAAGAAAAACGTCTTGGACGTGGTGAGGCTTCCGGTAAAGGTGGTACCTCTACAAAAGGTAACAAAGGTATCCAGCAACGTGCTGGTTATTCCAGCAAAAGAGGCTTCGAAGGCGGTCAGATGCCAATCCAACGCCGTATGCCAAAACGCGGTTTCAAAAACATTTTCCGTGAAGAATTTACAATCTTTAACCTGGGTCAGCTCGACAATTTAGTTGAGAAATACGGTATCCAGGAGTTCAATATGGAAAGCTTGTTCATGAACGGTCTGATTAGCAGAACGGCCAAAGTTAAGATTCTCGCTAACGGAGAACTCAAGACCAAGGTTACTGTTAAAGTGAACGCGATCAGTGAGAAAGCTAAGCAGGCCATCGAAACAGCGGGTGGATCAGTAGAACTGGTATAAGACTTTACGACTGAGGAGACGCCTACGGAGTAGTGCGTCTTTTCATATTTAATAGCGCTATTAAACCTTTATCTTCCTGTGAAGAAATTTATCGAAACGATTAAGAATATCTGGAGTATTGAGGATTTGCGTAACCGCATCCTGACCACCCTGCTCCTGGTCCTCATCTACCGTGTAGGATCCTATATCGCTTTGCCTGGTATTGATGCAAACGATCTTACCTCCAACTTTGAAAAGAATTCTAATCAAGGTATTTTAGGATTGGTGAACATGTTTGCCGGCGGATCGTTTTCAAGGGCCTCTATATTTGCGTTGGGTATTATGCCCTACATTTCCGCGTCAATTGCTATTCAGTTATTAACAATAGCAGTACCTTATTTCCAGAAACTCCAGAAGGAAGGTGAAAGCGGCCGCAAAAAGATTAACCAGTTTACCCGTTATCTCACAGTAATAGTAACAGGTTTCCAGGCGAGCGCTTACGTAGCTTATCTGCGTAATCAATCCGGTGGCGCTATTATGCCTGAATATGGCACCTTTTTCTTCTGGCTCTCTACTACCATTGTACTTACTGCAGGTACCCTGTTTGTAATGTGGCTTGGTGAAAAGATCACAGATAAAGGTATTGGTAACGGTACTTCCATCATCATCATGATGGGTATCCTTGCCCGTTTGCCACAGGCTTTAGTGGCAGAGTTCTCCAGTAAGGTAGCAGGTGAAGCGGGTGGACCGATCCTGTTCCTCATAGAAATTGCCATCTTTATCTTAATTACGGTTGGGCTTATCCTGCTTGTTCAGGGTACGCGAAAAATACCGGTGAATTACGCGAAACGTATTGTGGGTAACAAACAATATGGTGGTGTACGCCAGTTCATTCCCCTGAAGGTGAATGCTGCAGGTGTAATGCCAATCATCTTTGCCCAGGCTATTATGTTCATACCTGCTACTGCGATAGGCTTTGCAACTTCTTCTGAGAGTGCATCCGGCTTTATCCGCATCTTTAGTGATCACACTAATAGCTGGTATAACCTGATATATGCGGTACTTGTAATTGTATTTACCTACTTCTATACTGCGTTGATCTTCAATCCAACCCAAATGGCGGATGAAATGAAACGTAATAACGGCTTCATTCCTGGCATTAAACCAGGTAAATCCACTGCCGATTATATCGGCGCGGTAATGGACCGTATCACTTTACCAGGTGCATTTTTCCTGGCCATCGTTGGTATATTGCCAGGCGTAGCTGCTGCCTTTAAGATTAACAGTAACTTTGCTACCTTCTTTGGTGGTACTTCACTGTTGATCATGGTGGGAGTTATCCTGGATACACTGCAACAGATCGAAAGCCAGCTGCTGATGCGCCATTATGATGGACTCATGAGCACCGGCCGTATCAAAGGCAGAACTGCCCCGGCTAACGCATAAGTAATTGAACGCTCCGGCGAACAATAACAATAAAATAGCCACAGAAGCTTTTACGCTTTAGTGGCTATATTATTTTGAATAAAGCAGTTAGCCTTTAGCTATTGGCTTTTAGCAGAATTCTTTCTCTAACAGCTTATAGCTAATGGCTAACAGCTTAAGAAACAAGGATTGTTATGATTCATTATAAGACGAAGGAAGAAATAGAGCTGATACGTAAAAGCGCCCTCCTCCTGAGTGCTGCCCTGGCAGAAGTGGCCAAAGCCATGAAACCCGGAATGAGCACACTTGATGTAGATGCAGTGGCGGATAAGTTTATCGTTGAGAATGGTGCAACTCCTTCTTTTAAAAATTACAAAGGTTTCCCGAATGCTTGCTGCATTTCTGTAAATGAAGAAGTAGTGCATGGCATCCCCAACAAATATGTGCTGAAAGACGGTGATATCCTCACAGTGGACGTAGGCGTTTATATGAACGGTTATCATGCAGACAGTGCCTATACCTTTGCAATCGGTAATGTACCTGAAAATGTACTTCGACTGATGGCGGCTACTAAAGCTTCTCTTTACAAAGGCATTGAGAAAGCAATTGTGGGTAACAGGGTAGGTGATATCTCATACGCTATTCAGGAATACACAGAGAAAGAGCGTGGTTACGGCGTTGTAAGGGAGCTGGTGGGGCATGGCCTTGGCAGAAACCTGCACGAAGATCCTCAGGTGCCTAACTATGGTAAACGCGGTAGTGGCCCTGTGATGAAGGAAGGATTGGTAATAGCCATTGAGCCTATGATCAACCTCCGTACCAAGGATGTGGAATACCTGGAAGATGGCTGGACAGTAGCTACCCGTGATGGCAGTCCTTCTGTACACTTTGAGCATACAGTAGCGGTAGGAAAAGGTAAAGCAGATGTTTTATCTACTTACGTGGATATCGAAAAAGCAGAGAAAAATAACCCCGAATTGAACACAAATTACTGATGCTGAATAGTGTATTTGTCTAATATTATGTGGGTTTTAACGAGAAATCAGGTAGGTTTTAGTAAGAAAACTGGCAATATTAATAATAATCACGGTAAATTTTTCTATTTCAAAAGATAAATGCTATCTTTGCAGTCCTAAAAATTTTTATGGCAAAACAGGCACTCATTAAGCAGGATGGAATTATTTTAGAAGCCTTGTCGAACGCTATGTTCCGTGTAAAATTGGAAAATGGGCATGAGATCCTGGCCACCATTTCTGGAAAAATGAGGATGCACTATATCCGCATTCTGCCAGGAGATAAGGTTGGAGTGGAGATGAGCCCATACGATTTATCAAGAGGCCGTATAATTTTCAGATACAAATAAGGTCGGCACGGAATAGAAGAGTTTGGAAGTTACAATTTAACAAATATCATAACCTTTTATAAAGTATTAATCATGAAGGTAAGAGCTGCAATCAAAAAAAGAAGCGCGGATTGTAAAATAGTTCGTAGAAAAGGTGTTTTGTTGGTAATCAACAAAAAGAATCCTCGTTTTAAACAACGCCAGGGTTAATCGATTCCCCTAACGGAATTTGATTTTTTAATCAGAATCATAAAATCTAAAATAGAAATATGGCACGTATAGCCGGTATAGATCTTCCTAAAAATAAAAGAGGAGAAATTGGCCTCACCTATATCTTTGGTATAGGCCGTTCTACCGCCCAATATATCCTGAACAAGGCGGAAATTGATTTCAACAAAAAAGTGCGGGATTGGAATGATGATGAACAAGCTGCCATCCGTAATGTTATCAACGGTGAGTTTAAGGTAGAGGGTCAACTGCGTTCTGAAGTACAAATGAATATCAAGCGTTTGCTGGATATCGCTTGCTACCGCGGTTTACGCCACAGGAAAGGCTTACCGGTAAGAGGTCAGCGTACACGTACCAACAGCCGTACCCGTAAAGGTAAACGTAAGACAGTGGCTGGTAAGAAAAAAGCAACTAAGAAATAATAAATAAAATCCCAGGTTGAAATCCCAATTCCGAATCAGAGGGGTTTCAAGGACATTGAGTCGTGTAAATTTGGGATCTGGAATTTCATATTTGGAATTTAAATCATTATGGCAAAAGCAAATAATACAAAAACTGCTGCTAATAAAAAGAGGGTAGTAAAAGTAGATAACTACGGAGACGTACACATCTCCGCTAGCTTTAACAACATCATTGTTAGCATTACCAATAAGCACGGTCAGGTAATTTCCTGGTCTTCTGCGGGTAAGATGGGCTTCAGAGGTTCTAAAAAGAACACTCCTTATGCAGCTCAGCTGGCTGCACAGGATGCTGCTAAAGTTGCAATGGACTCTGGTCTGAAAAGAGCAGATGTTTTTGTTAAAGGCCCGGGTGCTGGTCGTGAAAGTGCTATCCGCGCTATCGCTAACTCCGGTATCGAAGTGAACATGATTAAAGACGTTACGCCTTTACCTCACAACGGTTGCCGTCCTCCTAAGAAGAGAAGAGTATAGAAATATATATTCACAGATTCCAGATACCAGATTTCTTACGAAGTTTGGTATCTGGAGTTTGTAGTTTATTATTTATAAATGGGTGTATGATCAGGTTTTCAGATTTTTTGAAGAGCATGCACCATTAACTAAAAAATCTAAAGTATATTTAATCATGGCAAGGTACACAGGACCAAAGACCAAAATTTCCAGAATTTTTGGTGAACCCATTCTCGGTAATGGCAAGTATTTAAGTAAAAACAGTAACCCTCCGGGTCAGCATGGTGCTAATCGTAAACGCAAACAATTAGGTGAATACGCACTGCAGCTGAGAGAAAAACAGAAAGCAAAATACACTTATGGTTTGCTGGAGCGTCAGTTCCGTAACCTGTTCGACGAAGCTACCCGTAGAAAAGGTGTTGCCGGTGAAGTATTGATCAAATTGCTCGAAGCCCGTCTGGATAACACTGTTTTCCGTCTGGGTATCGCACCTTCCCGCCCTGCTGCACGTCAGCTGGTTTCTCACAAGCACGTAACTGTTAACGGTGTCGTTGTTAATACTCCTTCTTTCCAACTGAAACCAGGAGATGTTATCAGCCTGAAAAACAAAACCGCAAACAATTCTGCATTGACCAGCGTTATTCGTGGAAAAAATCCTAAGTTTAGCTGGTTAGATTGGAGCGAAAAAGAAATGAAAGGTATATTCATTGCTTATCCTGAGAGAGAGAGCGTTCCTGAGAATATCAAGGAACAACTGATTGTAGAATTGTACTCTAAGTAATAAATAATTAGTCCATGGCCTTGGTCATGGACTAACCTCATATTTAAACAAATAAATCTATCATATCAATGGCAATTTTAAATTTCCAGAAACCTGATAAGATCGTATTGCAGAAGTCTACCGACTTTGAAGCTCAATTCGAATTCCGTCCATTAGAACCAGGTTATGCTGTGACTGTCGGTAATGCGTTACGTCGCGTACTGTTGTCTTCTTTGGAGGGCTATGCCATTGTGGGTATTAAGATCGAAGGGGCAGATCACGAGTTCGCTACACTGAAAGGTGTTACTGAAGACGTTACTGAGATTATTCTGAATCTGAAACAGGTTCGTTTTAAGAAGATCTCTGAGAGTGATGTAACGAACGAAAAGATCACGCTATCGATCAAGGGTAAAACAGAATTTCGTGCGGATATGATTGAAAAAGCCACCAGTGCTTTCCAGATCATGAATCCTGAGCTGTTAATCTGCACCCTGGATCCTTCTGCTAAGCTGGATATCGAATTGACTATCGGCAAAGGTCGTGGTTATGTTCCGGCTGAAGAAAACAAGCCCAAAGATGCAATATTTGGCTACATCGCTATCGACTCTATCTTTACGCCTATCAAGAACGTAAAGTACAGCATAGAAAATACCCGTGTTGAACAGAAAACTGACTATGAGAAGCTCGTAATGGAGGTGATCACAGATGGTACTATTCATCCGGAAGAAGCAGTAAAACAGGCTTCCCGCATTCTGATCCAGCATCTGATGATCATTACTGATGAAAACATCAGCTTTGATACTAAAGACACGGAGAAAGAAGACGTGGTAGACGAACAAACACTGCAACTGCGTAAGATCCTGAAAACACCACTGGAAGATCTCGATCTGAGTGTGCGTGCATTCAACTGTCTGAAAGCAGCTAAAATCAATTCATTGAGCGAACTGGTACAATACGAACAGGAAGAACTGATGAAGTTCAGAAACTTTGGCCAGAAATCACTGAGCGAAATTGAACAGGTATTAGGTGAAAGAGGTCTGCACTTCGGTATGGATCTTTCTAAACTGAAACTGGAAGAAGAATAGTCTTAACAGCTATTAGCCATTAGCTGTTAGCGTTTAGTGCTAAAAGCTAATAGCTAACAGCTAATATCTAAACAAAGTACCTTGCAATTCCTGACACGGTGTAAGGGTTAAAACAAATAATGTCATGCGTCACGGAGTTAAATTAAACAAATTAAGCAGAACTGCTTCCCACCGTAAAGCCCTGATGTCCAATCTGGCTTGCGAACTGATCAGCCATAAACGTATCAACACTACACTGGCAAAGGCTAAAGCCCTGCGTGTGTACGTTGAGCCGCTGCTGACAAGAGGCAAAACCGATTCTACCCACAACCGTAGAATTGTGTTCAGCTACCTGCAGGATAAAGAAGCTATCAAGGAACTGTTCAGCACGATCAGTGAGAAAATAGCTACCCGTCCTGGTGGTTACACCCGTATCATTAAGCTGGGTAAACGTCATGGAGATAACGCAGAAGTTGCGATGATTGAACTGGTAGATTTCAACGAAATCTACGGAGTATCAACTGAAAAAACTGCTGCTAAGAAAACACGTCGTGCCGGTGGTGCTAAGAAAAAAGGTGATGAAGCAACTGAAACTAAAGCTGCTGACACTACAACAGAAGAAAAATCTGCTGAATAATCTTATAGTAACGATACGAAAAAAGGACAAAGCCTCGCTTTGTCCTTTTTTTATGCATAGATAAATGCAGATATTTCGTAATATTACAGTAGTATTATTAACTACCCTCCTATGAAATACCTGAAATGCGACAGCTGTGGTCATGCCAATGCAATTAAGTCAGAGTACCTCACTTTTTGTGATGAGTGCGGCAAAAAGCTCCCCCATACTTTTGCAGAGTGGCGTAAAACGCATCCCATGGCTTCTTTTCCGGAGTACCAGCAAAAAGTAGGCATCTCCATAAAAATAGAAAAGCCAAATATGGCGATAGCCTGGGTGAAAAAACAGTTTCAGCCGGCCAACAGGGGTAAAGTAATTCTCTTTTTTTCTCTCTTAACAGTACTGGTAGCTACGGCAGGTACTTTATTCGGTAAACGTGCGGTATATACCTTGCTGTACCCAAAAGTAGCAAAGAGTAGCTTGTACAGCAGCTGGCAAACGGCCACTATTGGGCGTCAGGCACTGGAAATAAGCACTCCTGTGAAATTGTGGGTGCATGATCAGCCACTGGAAGGTGAGGAGGCTAAAAGCATTGAATATTCCAAAAGTTATAAAAATGAAGATGGCGGTGGTATACAAATATCTGTCAACATGTTCAGCTATTTGAGCAATGTGGCCAATAGCGTGGAAGAAGCTGTTGCCCAGTCACATAACGCTATGCAATTGGGAGGAGAGATAACGGATATACAGTGTAAGTCAGTACCAGTATTGATTTCCGGTCTGCCAGGTATACTGGAGGAAGGTAATTACCTGTATAAAAGTGCTATCCGTCTGGCATTTTGTAACCTGGTAATGATTAAGGGAAATAGCCGCTGGCAAATTCATATAAACTACCGGGATGATGATCAGATAGGCCAGCAGGTGGCACAAAGAGTATTGAAATCTGTAAAAATTAAGTAACATATTTATTTCTGGTAAAAAAAATCTGCAATTAACTGTTGCATTTCATAACTTTGCACGGTTTTTTATCCGAACCTTCAGGGCTTTTACACCCTTGAAGGTTTTTTTTAAAATATAAAACAAGACAGATACCAGAAATGCCTCAGACAAGAACCATCCAACCTGCCATACTGCTGTTAGACGACGGTACGGTTTTTCAGGGAAAAGCTTTTGGGAAAATTGGCACTGCCGCCGGTGAACTAGCTTTCAATACCGGTATGACGGGTTACCAGGAAGTGTTTACAGACCCTTCTTACAAAGGACAGGTACTTATTATGAACAACTGCTACATTGGGAACTACGGCACCAAGAAAGATGACGTAGAAAGTAGCAGTGTGAAGATCAGCGGTTTGATCGCTAAGAATATTGCGTATAACTATTCCAGGAAGATGGCTGATGCGTCACTGGAAACGTTCCTGACCGACAATAACCTGGTAGCCATTTATGATGTTGATACCCGTGCCCTCGTGTCTCACATCCGTAGCAAAGGTGCTATGAACTGTATTATCTCTTCAGAAGAACTGGACGTAGAAAAGCTGAAAGTTGAATTGGCGAAAGTGCCGTCAATGGAAGGTTTGGCCTTATGCCAGGAAGTAACCACCAAAGAGGTATACAATATAGGAGATCCGGCATCGGACATCCGTATTGCAGTACTGGATAATGGGGTAAAGAGGAATATGCTGAAATGTTTGTCTGAAAAAGGCGCATACCTGCAGGTATTTCCTACCGACACCAAATTTGAAGTGTGCGAAGAATTTAAGCCACATGCTTACTTTATTTCTAATGGTCCCGGCGATCCGGCTCCGTTGAAATACGCAGTAGATACGGTGAAAAAAATCCTGGCTGCAGAAAGACCGATGTTCGGTATCTGCCTGGGACATCAGCTGCTGGCATTGGCCAATGATATTCCAACTTACAAGATGCACCATGGTCACCGTGGTTTAAACCATCCGGTAAAAAACCTGAAAACAGGTTTGTGTGAGATCACTACCCAAAACCACGGTTTTGCGGTTGATCCTAAAGCCATAGCTGCCAGTGATAACGTGGAGGTTACGCACGTTAACCTGAATGATCACTCCGTAGAAGGTATTCGTATCAAGAACAAGCCGGCATTCAGCGTACAGTATCACCCGGAATCAACCCCTGGTCCGTTTGATAGCCGTTATTTGTTTGATGATTTCTTTGAGATGATCAGAGCGAATAAAGCTGCCAGCCTTTAGCTTTTAAGCATATAATTTACTAATAGCTAAAAGCTAAACGCTTATAGCTAAAATGAAGACGGTCCCGAGGAATCGGGACCGTTGCATTTTAAAATTCCACGTTATGAAAACAAACGAAATTACTATGCAACTAGGCAATAGTGTTTCCGCCGTTTTATTACATAACAATATTATAGAAAAAAGACGTGTAATGGTGAAATCAGTTGCTGAATATTTTGGATCATTGGCATAATCTGTTGATTTATGCTTGTTTTTCGAAGAATATACCGGGATTGGGACAAAAAAATACGGCTCTGTGATCAGAGCCGTTTGCCTTTATAAATTCCACGTTATGAAAAACTGATACAAAAATACGATATTTTGCTAAAACGTTTTAGTTAATCTTTGAGTTTTACAGAAGACTGATAAATCTTATGCTGTAATAACAATTCAAAGGTCGGACCAAATAAACGTTCTAAGAAATAATGCAGGTTAAATTTTTCTTAAACAAGTTTAGATTTTGCAGTCCATCGTATTTGTAAATATTTTTATTTATGAGTTATTTTCGTGTTGTTGCTGTTTCTTTATCAAATATACAAAATAAAACATGAAAATTCCAAGCATTGGATGTTAAATAATTGCCTTTTCGGCGAAAAAAATAAACATTAAATTATTAATAATATGTTTACTCTTCTTATTACTTTATCTAACTACTTATTTTAAGCCCAAAATTATTTGTTAGTTCGGTCAGGATATATCTCTAATGCCTTTTTCAGGCAGACCATGGCATGACGAATGTCTTCTGTATTGAGCACATAAGCCAGGCGCACTTCATTTTTCCCCAACCCAGGTGTAGCATAAAACCCGGTTGCAGGCGCCATCATCACCGTTTGGCCTTCGTAAGAGAAGGAATCCAGCATCCACTGACAGAACTTATCGGAATCGTCGATAGGTAAACTGGCCATAGCGTAGAAAGCTCCACCTGGATTAGGACAAAATACATCCGGGATCTCATTCAGCATTTTTACCAATATATCCCGACGGCTCAGGTACTCGGCTTTGATACCGTCAAAATAATCAGCAGGCAGATCTACTGCAGCTTCACCGGCAATTTGTGCAAAAGAAGGAGGACTGAGGCGTGCCTGCGCAAACTTCATAGTAGCATCCAGCACAGATTGATTTTTAGTAACAAATGCGCCTATACGACCACCACATGCGCTGTAACGCTTGGAGATGGTATCCATCAGTATCACATTGTTTTCCATTCCTTCCAGGTTCATCGCGGAAAAATGCTGACCACTGTAGCAAAACTCGCGGTAGGCTTCATCGGAGAACAGGAACAGGTTATGTTTCAGGCACAGCTCTTTCAGTACTTCCATTTCTGCCTGGCTATACAGATAACCGGTTGGGTTATTTGGGTTACAGATCAGGATCGCTTTGGTACGTGGTGTAATGGCTTTTTCAAAATCGGCCATAGCGGGTAACGCAAAACCGGTTTTAATGCTGGCTGTAATGGTTTTTATTTTCACTTCGGCCTCTACTGCAAACCCGTTGTAGTTGGCGTAAAAAGGTTCCGGAACAATCACTTCATCTCCCGGATCCAGGCAGGCCATGAATGCAAATACAATGGCTTCAGAACCACCGGTAGTTACAATGATCTGGTTATGATTAAGAGAGATGTTGAATCTTTCATAATAGGTAACCAGTTTGCGGCGATAGCTTTCATTTCCTGCGCTGTGGCTGTATTCCAGGATCTTGAAATCGGAATGACGCACCGCATCCAGTACCGGCTTAGGTGTTTCAATATCCGGCTGCCCGATGTTGAGGTGATATACTTTAACACCTCTTTTCTTTGCTGCTTCAGCGAAGGGTACAAGCTTTCTGATGGGAGAAGGCGGCATTTGCTCACCTCTCTGGCTAATGGTAGGCATAAAATTGTTTTGATTCTTTTGCGTTGCAAAGATAGGGGATACTATGGGCAACAAAAAAACCTTACAGCATTGTGCTGTAAGGTCTTAAATATGTTTCAGTGCGAATGTTAGTTGTTGGTACCTCCACCTACTGTACCGGTCAGGTGCAATTCCTTGTCCTGATCCACGCCTCTGAACTTAACCCAGATGGTTTTATTCTGCTGACCCAAACCGTTTGCGCTATAGCTAGCGGTTACTTTACCTTTTTTACCAGGCAGGATCGGTTCTTGTGTCCATTTTGGTGTAGTGCAACCGCAACTTGCGCGGGCAGCTTCAATCAAAATCGGTTCTTTGGAAATGTTGGTGAATTCGAAGTCAACAGAAACAGGTTTGTTCAGCTCTGTTTTACCAAAATCAACCGTTTCTTTTACAAATTTTACTTTTGCATCTGCTGCATTTTGAGGAGCTGGCGTAGTTTGAGCCCACAGCGCTGTAGTCAACAGCATGCTCGCAAATAGGGATAAGATGAATTTTTTCATTTTCATATGATGGTTTTTTAAATCGACCGGTTAAAAAATATGAATATCTTTCTAGCCGATAACAAATTTACGGCCAAAAAGCATTACATACCTTACAATTTATTAAATTCTTATTAAAAAAAATCAGATTATTTTAAATGAGAGATTTACGGCATTTCTCAACTGTATAATTAACCTTACTTTTGTACTTTAACCAAGAGGCATGATAGAAAATAACGAACTAGCTATGAATATAGAAAGCCGGTTGTCATTCGAAGAGTTCCGCAAGGAGGTGTTAAATGACTACAGGTTGGCCTGCGATAGCAGGGAGGTTAGTCTGCTGGCCCGTAAGGAAGTGCTTACAGGTAAGGCAAAGTTTGGCATTTTTGGAGATGGTAAAGAGGTGGCGCAGATAGCAATGTCCAAATACTTTCAGCCCGGCGACTACCGTTCCGGTTATTACCGCGATCAAACTGTTGCGTTTGCCACTGGTATCGCCACTCCCGAACAATTCTTTTCGCAGTTATATGCTGATCCGGACCTGAAAAACGATCCGTTTTCCGGTGGACGGCAGATGAACGCGCATTTTGCCACCTCTAATATTGATAAGGATGGTAACTGGCGCAATCTGACGGAGATGAAGAACTCCGCAGCTGACATCGCACCTACTGCAGGTCAGATGCCACGTGCACTGGGATTGGCATATGCCTCTAAAATGTTCCGGGAAGTAGAAACGTTACATCAGTTTAAAGGATTGTCTGACAACGGAAAGGAAATATGTTTTGCTACTATCGGTGACGCCTCTACGTCTGAAGGTCATTTCTGGGAAACCATGAATGCAGCAGGCGTACTCCAGGTACCACTGGCAGTATTTGTATGGGATGATGGTTATGGTATTTCCGTTCCCCGTAAATATCAGACTACAAAAAATTCTATCAGTGCAGCACTGGAAGGCTTCCGTAAAAAGGAAGACACCAATGGCTTTGATATATATAATGTAAAGGGCTGGGATTATGCCGGCATGTGTGAAGTGTTTGAAGCAGGTATCCGCAAAATGCGCGAAACCCATGTTCCTGCATTGTTTCACGTAGAAGAGATTACACAGCCGCAAGGCCATTCTACCAGCGGTTCTCATGAACGTTACAAAAGCAAGGAACGTCTTTCCTGGGAGAAAGAATTTGACTGTAACGCCAAGATGCGCTCCTGGATCATTGAAAATGCTTTATGTGAAGAATCTGCGCTGATCGAAGTAGAAGCAGCTGCCAAAGTGAAAGCACAGGAAGCCCGTAAGGCAGCGTGGGAAAAGTACATTGCGCCGATTAAAGAAGATGTGCAGTCATTCATCTCCCTGGTAACCCCTGTTGCTTCAGTAGCCGGTGCCGATACTGCTATGGTTAATCTGGCTGTCCGTGATTTGCAGCATAACCGTGAACCACTGCGCAGAGATGTACTGAAAGCCGCCGCTATTATTCTGCTGAAACATAAGCATCTGAAAAAAGATCCTGCCGTACAATCATTACAACAGTTCTACGATCAATATCTGCAGGCAGGAAAAGAAAATTATAATACCTACCTGTATGCTACCGGTGTAAACTCTGCTTTGAATGTACCCGTTGTTCCGGCTATCTACGAAGAAGATGGTATTACTGTAAATGGGTATGAAGTACTGAATAAATATTTTGATCAGCTGATTACCAACAATCCTAAAGTGTTTGCTTTTGGTGAAGATGTTGGTAAGATTGGTGATGTAAACCAGGGCTTCGCCGGATTACAACAGAAACATGGTAAAGATCGTATTGCTGATACCGGCATACGTGAACTTACCATCATGGGACAAGGCATTGGTATGGCATTGCGTGGTCTTCGCCCTATTGCTGAAATCCAGTACCTGGACTACCTGTTGTACGGCTTACAACCACTCAGTGATGATGTGGCCTCCCTGCAATACCGTACCAAAGGCATGACCTATTGCCCGATCATTGTACGTACCCGCGGCCATCGCCTGGAAGGTATCTGGCACAGCGGTTCTCCAATGGGCATGATCATCAACTCCCTCCGCGGCATGTATGTATGCGTACCACGTAATATGGTGCAGGCAGCTGGTATGTATAATACCCTGTTACAAGCCAACGAACCGGCACTGATGATTGAATCATTAAACGGTTATCGTTTAAAAGAAAAATTGCCTGCCAACCTGGAAACGTACACCGTACCATTAGGCATACCTGAAATACTGCAGGAAGGAACAGATATCACCCTGGTTACTTACGGTTCTATGACACGCATTGTGGAAGAAGCGATGGTAACATTAAATGAAATGGGCGTTTCCTGTGAACTGATAGATGTGCAGACTTTATTGCCTTTCGATATTAACCACAGTATTGTAAAATCACTGGAAAAAACCAACCGCATCCTCTTTATAGATGAAGATGTACCTGGTGGCGGAACTGCTTATATGTTCCAGCAGGTGATGGAAAATCAGGGTGGTTATCGCTGGCTGGATGTAGCACCACGTACCATGAGCGCACAGGCGCATCGCCCTGCTTATGGTTCTGATGGGGATTACTTCTCCAAACCAAACACCGAAGATGTAGTAAGAGTAGTAATGGAGATGATGGAAGAATAACATCCTCATCTACCTGAAAAATATAAAAAGGCTGACCATTGGTTAGCCTTTTTTGTTGCGTTTTTTTCTGCTGAAAGAAGTACTTTGTTTACAGAAACCAAAATCCACAGTAAACAATGAAACAAATTCCTCTTCTTTTGCTGGCCTTGCTGATTGCAGTCGGGTGCGCAAAATTCAACAGTGAACTTCAGGCCCAAACAGGGGCTAAGCCTTTGTTAGCAGTAACGGATACCATAACGTTGTTTAGCAACGGTTATGTGTACCCCGAAGATCAATATGATAGTTATGGCAGTATTTTTTCAGAAGGCCTTGTATCATGGAAGGATTCCAGCGGTTTTACGCGGGTGTTCTTCTATCCGCAGTCAACCGGAAGCATCAGCGTTTCTATTCGCCTGAAGGCCCCCAAAAATGCCAATACGTTGAAAATACGACTGGACAGTTCCGGTACTATTTATAATGTGGTGGTGAATAAAACATCCGATTACATCACCTTGAATGTTGGCAACTTCCACATTTCCTCTTCCCGTTATCATTGCCTGGAAATAAAAGCCGCTACTAAAAACGGTTATCTGCCCAATGTACAAGCTGTAATAATCACCAGTTCGCTTGGTTTAAAATATAACCGTAGTCAGTACAGAGGTGCACCAGCAACACATTTATCTTATCCTGTTCCGCATGATAGCGCCATCGCCTGGTTTTACAATGAAATATATGTACCTACAGGCGCAGACCCGTTATATTCATATTACATGGTCAATGGCTTCGGAGACGGCTACTTTGGTATCCAGGTAAATAGCCCCACAGAAAGACGCGTACTCTTTTCTATCTGGAGCAACTTTAACACCGATAACCCCAGCCAGATTCCTGCCGACTACGCAGTGACCCTGGTTAAAAAAGGAAGCGATATTACAAGTAATCCTTTCGGTAATGAAGGCTCCGGCGGACAGAGTTACCTGAAATTTCCCTGGAAAACCGGTAATACGTATAAGTTATTAGTGCATGCGGAAGCAGCCGGTACACACACTATTTATACCGGTTATTTTTATGCACCCGAAACAGGTTCGTGGAAACTTATTGCACAATGGAATAAATCCAAAACCAATGGAAAGCTGCTGGGTGGCTTGTATTCTTTTGTAGAAAACTTTTCTGAAAATGGTAACGACTATTTTAAAGCCCGTTACGGTAACCAATGGGTAAGAACAGTAAATGGTAACTGGATAGAACTGAACAAGGCTGCTTTTACCACTACTGCCGGTGAGTCTGTTCATCAGCGATATGATATCGGTGCTGGCCTGGAGAATAATTTCTTCTACATGTATAGCGGTGGTTTCAAAGAAGCAGGTAACAGCGTTGGACAATCGTATCAACGCCCAACTACCGGCACACCGCCTGCTGTAAACCTGGCTACATTGCCCACAAATTGATCTTATAATAGGCGAAGCCACCGTATCGGCATGAATCTGCTGATGCGGTGGCCTCTGTTAAAATTAAGCAGTTGATAGGCTTAGTAGTATTGCTATTATGGCGGTGCAAAGGTGTGGGATTTTTTGAATGAATGATGGGCTGGGAGAGGAGTTAACGATTATTTCATGTAGAAAGGATTCATGCATTGTAGTGCCAAAGAATAATCACTTGTAATGAGCAATTATAAAAAAGGGCAGCACCTTCGTGCCACCCTCCAAAATCATACACCCAAAATGTAATAAAATTTATACTTCCTTCTGCATCTTCGCACTACCTCTTCCAACTCTGTCGTTAATTCTGCGAAGGTTAAAATAAGTTTCAGAAAAAGTATCGTCTGTAACAAGACATTCCATTAAATCGTCCAGTACATCCAGTTGCTCTCTGGCGGCCTGAATTATTTCAGGAATAGTGTCAGTAGCTGTTTTTCGGGTGCCGGCAATCACATTACGCTGCGCCGAAAGAGGATGTGCATCGGCTACCAGTTTTTCTATATCAGTTATATCCTGTTCTGTTACACTATAGCCTTTTAATGCCGGTAATGTTTCTTTCGCATGTTGTATAATGCGGGTACAACGTTGCAGCATTAATTGCTCTGTGGTATTTTCCAATGTGGAATAAGGAAAATTAACATCCTGTAACATCACATTATTCTTAGCTGTTTTTGCATAAGCACGAAGTTTCAGACTTAACTGATAAACGGCTTCCCGCAGCTTGTTAAGGTGTTGATCTTTATTAAGTGTATGCCCCACAGTATTGTTTTGTTCCTGCAACTGAGATTGAAGCAGTAGTGCATTTACGTTGATACGAAAGCTGTCTACTATTGGAATAACAGGTTCCAGTTGTTGCCAGGTGGTTGGGAATTTATCCAGGTGCGTCAGTACAGCCTGATACATACCGAGCGTGTTTAATTGCCTACGGTCCATATTAGAGGTTGTTTAAATGGTGAACAAAAATCAATCATTAACTGATTTATTTTGGGTGTTAGATTTTTTAAAATTTATTTTGGTCTAAAAGTGGGTCAAGGTAGGAATCCTAATTTCGCATATATGTGACAGTCTGCAATATGCATAATTAATTTTAACTACAAAAAAATATAGTAGATTAATTAAGAGTACTTTCTATGTTCGTCATCTTCCTAAAAAATGGGGTGAGTAGATTGTTTATGGTGGCAGGAAAACAATTAGGAGTTGTAAGCTGACAGTCTAGCAGTGTAAGCAGGTATTTAAGCAATGTAAGTATGCATTCAAGTAATGTAAACTGACAGTCCAGCAGTGTAAGAGAGCATTTAAGTGATGTAGCCGGTAGGTCTGGTAGTGTAGGCGGTTATTTATGAATCTTAGTTTCATATTTATATCTTATAAAATACTACAGCTTTGGCTACCCCCTTTTACCTTCTTCGTAATGAAAGTGTTCCTGACTAGCTGAACTAAATTTACCTATAAACTCAGGACTCGTGTGCTCTTTCTTTTTAGGAGAAAAAAACTCATTCTCAATCGCCCAATGGTAAACACCAATATTAACCGGATAATTCGTTAAAGTACCTGTCAGTTTGTTTGTACTTATCCATTCTTCAGCTTTCTTTATATCATCAAAAGCACCACTTGCAAAGCGGCTATCGGCTCCATTAAAAATCCATATATTTTCTATCATAAGATTATGTTTTATCTATTATCTTGAAAAAGGATTAATTGCCATATTACCTAGAGTATATCCTGCATCCTTTGACTCTTAAACACCTGGAAGATATATCTTTACTACCAGAGGGAAATAAAAATTCATTTTTAATCTTGATGATAATGCTCAAGATTCAACATAATTAAATTAAGTTTATTTAACTTCTCTAAAAATTTTCTCACCAGAAGTACTCTTTGCTGTGCGCAAAGATTCTTTCCCTTTTACAACAGCTCGTGCAGATGATAGTTTCTGTCTGTAATTATATTTAATTCTTCCATCCAAAAAATTGCCCCCAAATAGTGTCTAACTTTTTGGGGGCATACAAGCGATACCTGCGGCTTCTCTATTGCGATTCATTGTTATATCAGTTGAACCTCAAGTATTATCCTTATGGGGAGCTTAAAAAATAATGACATCACCTGAGATAATTCAAATCTAATCCCTTTAACCAGCTTGTCACATCTCCTACTTTTACATCATCTAACTCAAGTAGTAGATATTCAGGATATTGGACTCTTTGATGTTCAGGATGTACAAGAACAATTAGTCTATCCCGATTAACGATTAAAAAGCCATAACAAAACCTTATAAGGTAACCTATAGAGTCATTGGCTAAGCCGGTTGTTTCTACAACAATAACTTCATTATTATCCAACTCATTCAAGATTACAAAGACAAGTTGCTCATAAAAGCTATTATCACTTAAGGACAGGTCCGGAAGATTAAATCTTTGCCTCAGATAATCGATTCTAGCAGGATTAAATTTCTTCTTACTTATATAATTAGAAACTTTTAGTGCTCCCATAAAAAAAGAGTTAATATGAGAAACTGGCATTTGTGACGTAGGGAATAATCGACTTTGGATTCCAGGTACAGATGTTAAGATCATATACAAGCACCCATAGGTCAATTGATTTTTCACCTTGTATTCATCACTTTCTATTAAGAAACCTCGCATCATTTTATGGGTTTTACTGGAAGATTATATACTTTCACTCCGTATTGTGCAGGATTTGCATGTGTAAAGTTACCATTTTGGATCAGTGACTGAACAAACTTATTGTCTCCCGTTTCAAGTGTATATTGGATAGCAGCATTCATCCTATGATTCCCGTCTGTAATAATAGTTTTTCCTTTATCTATGAAGCCTGCCGCCCCTTGTTCCGTATTAAATACACCTTCCTTCATCTGAGTCAAATAGTTCCCTACTATTGATATACTATTAAGACTTTTCTGCCCACTGTAAATTCCATTCGTTTTAGCATATTCAAGAACTTGTGACTGAAGCACGCCTTCTTTAGCAACAGCTCCTTGTAAACTATTGCCAGTGGCTTGCTCTCCCATTCTTGCGACCATTCCTTCTGCTGATGTGAGCAGTTTACCTCCTATTTGAAAAGCCTTTCCTATAGGAATAGAAGATAAAATACTAATTGAAGCATCCACACCACTCATAGCGTGACCTGTTTGCAGATCCTTACCGGTAACTAAAGCCTGTGCGCCATTTCCCGCAGCATACACTGGGTTTAAATTTTGATTTACTCCAGCCACAAATTCATTTACTATTCCTGCCGCGTATTGAGCTGCATATTTAAGAGAAGATCCAAACCCCGAGGGGGTAGTCAATGTATATTCCCTTCCGGTAACTAATCCATACTGTTTCTCAGGATCACCAGGACCAGGTTCATCCCCTAAAAAGTCATTATACCTTATCGGATTATCATAGTTAGATGCATACGGACTCCACATCTCCATCTTCTCCATTTTCGGATCTATCTGATTCCATCTTCCTATCTGTGGGTCCAGATTCCTCAGTTGAGCATCATATATATCAAGATCCAGCTCATTCGTATACTCTATACCATTATATTTCTTACGATTCTCCGGATAATTCGCTCCTTTCAACGCATTGGAACTGATCCCCGCCATCGTCAACCCAAACGGATAATAATGCGTTTCTTCCAATATAGGCCCTGTAGATTGCCCCAGTATTATATTATCAAAGAACACATCCTGCGGACTTTCATTACTGGTATATACATACAGAAAACCACTTTTGGTAATGGGCATCTTATCTGTAGCCAGTGACTGTAAATTATCAGGATCTCCCTGTACCTGTTTTACTCCGCTATTGTTGTCTACTAAGTTAAACTGATCATCAAAGAGTACAAAATTTAAGTATGCTTTGGGTTTGTCTGTTTTGTTCTGATTTGGATCTTTATCCTTTAACCGTTGATAATCATTATTAGTAAAATTGGAAGAAAAAGGAGATTGTTGTCCGTTGGTACTGCTGGCATGCACACTTCCCTGGTTGGTACTGGTGGCAAAGACATTTGCCAGGCTGGCAATCATATCTTCTATGGGAGCTGCTTGTTTAGTGTCTTGTGGCGACAGCGATTTATAAAATGCTTTGGCACTGATCTGTACTGTATCACCTGCCATTACCCTGAGTACCAGGGAGGGACCTATTTTATTTCCGCCGCTGTTGACATTCAGTTTAGCTACAAACGCATTATCACCGGCGCTATTGTCCTGTGGGTAGCCAACAGGTTTATTTACCCGGGTTGCTTCTATATTGCTGAAAAGGGCATTTTCTGTAGCGGCTTTGCTGGTTTCCATGGTAGCAGCATACATGCTGAAGTCACTTTGTTCTGTCAGGATCATGCGTACATTGCCCAGGTGGTCTTTTACAAAGTAATCATATACATAGGCTATTGGTTGTCCTGTTTTATAAGTTGCTCTTATCCTGCCTTCTTCATGTCCGGCAAATTGCAGCGTATCATTCTGATAAACGAATCCGCCTATATAATCTGTGGTCGTAATTTTAGCCGGGGTTATTGTATTATCTGTTACTACTTTCTCCAGCTTATTTCCTGCTGCATCATATTTATACTGGATAGCGCCTTTGCCTGAAATAGTAATATTTAGTGGTAGGTTCAGATGATTGTAACTGATAGCGGTGATATTTTTATTGGCATCACTTGTCAGGTTACCATTCAGGTCATAGAGGTAATCGTTATTTCCTGTACCATTTATCTCTTTAAAATCGCCGAGGGTAGAAGATGGATCGTTGGCCTGATCTGCCACTCCCTGCAGTTTATTACTGCTGGGTAAATAAGTATAGGTCAGTTGATCTATAGTTGCACTGGTAACACCTTTCATGCCTTTTTGATTCATGGTGCCTATGTTCCCGTTAGCATCATAAGTTAATCCGCTTACGGAAAAATCCATCTTATCGTTGGTCCAGGTGGTGCTACCTGAATTCTGTTGCGAAAAATCAGCTATTTTAATACGGTTCGCTTCATCGTAGCTATATCCATAAGCGCGACTGATCCCGTCTGATTTACTTTTCCATTTGATGCCCGCTATATTCCCATTATATTGGTTTTGCTGAAAGCCATCATCATAGTTGAGCTCCTGACCAAACCAGTTACCTGTGCTACCTGCTGTATTTACAAAACCTTTGTTGATCCCTGTTAGTGAGCCACGAATATTGTATTCATAGTTCAGTGTTTCCAGTGGAGTGCTGCCTATTACTCCTAGGCTTTTGTTCTTTAACTGACCCAGTTCGTCATAGGTATTAGCAGCAATGAGTCTTTGTGTGCTGGCGTCGTCATTTAATTGTTTGGTTACCTGTGTTAATCGTCCGGCGTCATCATATGCCAGCATGGTAAGCACCATCGTTTGCGGAGTTGCCCCGCTTCTTGGGTTCTTATGGCGTAAATAATTACTAAGCAGTTTCCCATTGAAATTATAAAGATTAGTTACAACATCCTGCCCGCCGCCAACATTATCAGCGATCACCTGGGCAACCCGGCCTTTGTCGGTGTAATAGGTGGTGGTGGTTAACCATTTATCGGTGCCCAGTACTCTTACTTTGGTACCCGTTACCATTCCCGAAGTCATGTTACTTATACCTGTTAACAACTCTGCATAAGGATTACTACCCGCCTGTGGTTTGCCAAAATCCCCGGACTGGTAAGACTGTGCACCTGCAAAGCTATAATCATTATAATAGGTATAGGTTAATGGTGTTAAATCATTGGAAGAGATACCCGGTAACGGATTAGTTGCTGTAATAGTTGTTTGTCCCTCTGTTGTATTAGGATCAATCAATGCATCGAATACACCATTTGTTCCTGAATCGAAACCGCTTTCTATACTAATGCTTTTAGTTGCCTGGTAAACCGGGCGATCATGCGTAGCTACTACCAAGTCTGCAATACCCGGAAAAGTATAACCAATCGTTTGTGAATTAGCAGCTGTATTCATGGATGTTTGTAATGCATCCTTGGTGGCACCGGAATTATACAAAGCGGTCATGGAAGGCCGGTTAAGTGCATCGTAGAAAGTAACCAGCCATTGCGGGGTTGTTCCCGTTCTCAGGTTCCCATCTCTGCTGAACACAAGTCTATCTCTGATGTCATATACCAGTTCTGTAGAATCAGCTCCCGGTATCTTTTTTACTATCATCCGGTTGCGTCCATCATACCTGTATAGAAAACATAGCTCTTTTACAACATCAGGTGTCAGGGTCCAATTGCTTTTGATGAGTTCTACCGCTTTGGGAGGGATTACACAGCGAAGGTTGCCCAGGTCATCATATACATAGTAGGTGCAAAGCCAGTTATTATGGCCGTCTGCAACTTGCGATCCCAGTTCCACTCTGTTCATAACCGCCCGTCCTTCTTTATCTTTAAAAGCGACTACGCGGTAACCACGTTCATCTGTGCTTACATTTTTATATAACTGACCCGGATCATAGCTACGGGTGCTAACGGGTGTTATACCAGTAGCCGGCATATCCCACACACGCACGCCATCGCCTGCTGTATTTACCTGGTAGTCCTGTATGACAGGTCGGTTTCCTCCGCTACTGGCCCAGTTATTACCGGGAGAATAAGTTTTAAGCACCCGGTTTAACGGAGAAGCTTCATATTCAACCTGGCTGTAAAATATTGATTCTCCTTTAACACCGGGATTCAACACTGCATTCTGATAAAATGTCTGTTGACTGTTGAAGGGATCTGTTTTAAACTTGCCATCATTGGTATTACCTGACTGCTGTGCATAGGGGAGATACTTAAATTGCTCCCTGCCAAATGGGTCGTAGATGACAGGTGTCACCATATCAACACCCTGAGGACTGATCTTTTTGCTTACGGTTTGTAGCGGTCTGCCTAATCCGTCGAAATATTGGGTGGTTTGTTTTACTTCAGCTACAGTGCGACTGCCAGCAGTTACTATTGCTGTATCAGTAGTGGGCATAGAAGGTTCCCAGGCACGGACATAGTTAATAGTACCATTGGTATAGGCGCTTTGTGGGATAACCGGTGTAGCCCCGGGCCGGGTACTGTTACCCGGAAGATTCTGGGCTGTTAACGAGGATGCATATACGATCCCCAGCAATACTCCGGATATCTTTTTTATGTTGAGATAAATATTTAACATATCATGGGGGTTTTAGGGTCGATGAATTATTGGGTTATTGTAGCCTGGTATTGGTAATCATATTGTTTAATGATTTTACCATCCTGGTCTGTTATTGTTTTAAGTCGCCCTAATGGATCATAAGAATAATAAACAATCTTATTCTGTGCATCACATTGACTGTTAATACCTACCAGGGGAGCATAAGTATAGGTAGTCATCTGAGCAGAAGAAGGATAGAGCCGCAGTTCATCGATGAGCGCAGTTCCGGCAATAGTGAGATTATTATTTACCGGGGTAAATTTATATTCATATTCTGTCCACCCCATGCGCTGTGTTTTTGCTGTAGCTTGCACCCCATTGATATTTACAGTACCTCCTTTTGCCCAAAAAGTAATGATGTATTCTACATTGAGCGGTAATGCGGGTTGTGTGATACTGCCGCTGCTCAACGAATAGGAATATAAACCGGTAATAGCATCTGTACTGTTACGCTGGTTGCCGGATACTATCCATCCACCATTGTTATCTGCTTCAAAGCTGGTGTACGAAACGCTTTGTTTCCCTGCATTAACAGTGCTGGCAACCATCAAACAACTATTGTAATCCCATAAATAACTGTTTACAAATCCATCTTTTACAACTTCCTGTACATTTCCATAAGGATCAAATCCTGTAATGTCATATTGCGTTTTTAAAGGCTGTCCTGCCAGTTCTGTTACATACCTGTATGGTTGTACAATGAGATTATTGTTATCCTGGAATTTATAATCTACTGTATTATGTGTTTGCACATTTCCGTTCCTGGATGCAGTAACATCTGCAGGCAATGCTATATTATTACGGTTTTTTATAGTGTCGGATAATGCATTTGAATTAAGCTCCCAATAGTATTTGAAAGCCGAATTTAAGGTTTCTCCTTTGCTGGATTGGCTGATGCTTTCTTTGATAAGCGTATAAGGTGTGGTGTTATAGTTATTTGTTACAGAAGATTGTAAATACCCGTTTCCATTAAGCGCATAATCCGTTTCCATTGTAGAAAGCAGCTTTTTCTGCTGAAAATAGATCGGGTAATTATTTATATAGTATGCTCCGAATTCAACTGGTTGAGGTGGTTCAAACTGGCAGGGAACGGTGTATACTTTTTTTACATTATAGTTATCCACTATCCGCTGATAGTTTTCTTCATAGGTCTTCTTAATTATCTTCTGGACAGTCCTGTTAGCTGTATTTTTATCAACAGCATAATAAGTAGTTAAAGTATCTCCAATTAAAAAATCAGGAAGGATCCCATATGGTGTGTTAGCGATAGAACCGTTAATTACTCCGGGATACAGGATGGAATTATATTTATACCGATATTCCACTGACCGGTCTATATTATCTGCCCCGGTCACTGTTTCTATCACTGATTCATGATAACAGGTATTACTGCCGGATACTGTAGTAGGGGTATTTGTATTATTGGTGTGCACAAGATATGTGCAAGACTCGGAACCGAGACAATCCTGTGTATTCGTACAGCTTATGAATGCAGGAATATTGGAAGACTGCATATATTTGGGATCCTTGAGAATCCGAAATGTTGAATAACGCCCATCTTCTTTATACATATAATTATAACTCTTTTTAACAGCTGTATTGGTGATGTTATCACAGTTGGTGATAGCAGCTACACTTACTCCTCCCAAAGGAACATCGCGATATAATGTTTCTGGTTTTTGAGAAAAATACTTGATGCCTACCACTGAGCTGATGACGGCACCCTGGGATAATATCCTTATGTCGTAGGTACCTGAATCCAGTTGTATATCTGAGGCAGTCTGCCCATTATTCAACGGCATATAAGTTCTGGTATAAACCGTTATATCACCTTGCTCCCGGCTGTATATGTACAGTGTTCCCTGGTTACGCGTATTGGGCTGATTAGGATCGGTACTTGTTACCTTGAAATCAACATTGATGGTTTGTTTGTAGGGAAGTGTGATAACACCATTATTCTCCTGTACAGTATTCAGGCCGGTACCGATTACGCCGGCGCTGTACACCGCTTTGTGATCATCAATATATTGCTCTTTCGTTTTGTTGAAATCATAAGTAATAGTGTCATAACCACCTGTTGGATATACCACCTTGTTTAATAAGCCATACTGCATTTTTTTTGTATCGGGTGTACGATCACCAAATCTTGCAGGATACCCTAATAAGTAATAGTCTGATTGCGGATATTGATCAGTAATACTGGTTAATAGATAGGGGTTATCTTTCCCGTTATTATATCCATAAAAATCCTGGGAACCGGAAAGACGTGCAGGCAGGGCATTACCCTGTAAATAAGAAAATGAATAATTATAGGAAGGTGTGGTACTTTCGAAGGATTGGGTAATATTAAGCTTATCCAGTACCAGGCGGTAAATTAGTGTTGAATCCAGCATGCCGTTATTCCTAAGAAAAGTGCCAAAAGAAGGTGACTTAAAATAGGTGAAACTAAATCCTGCATGCCTGATAATATCACCTTTATTGTTAATCAGTGAAATGTCTGTCAGTGTGGCCCCTCCTGTTATATCCTTTCTTATCACATCATTCGCGTTATAATCAAATCGAAGGTATCCGTTCGTGAAATTTATTTGCGTTAGTAGTTTACTATTTATCGTCTGATTGGTAAAACAATTATCAAAGGTGCTGGAGTACTTCGGGCAGCCAAAACCGGAAGAACCATTAGTGCATGCCCATAGTGTAGAGGCCATGACAATAGATTCTGTTTCACTTACATCTACCAGGTATGAATGATAATTATCCATGTATTGAAATGTGATGGTATCTTGTCCGGGCTGAATGATACTGGACAAATACCAGGCATTGCCAAACTTTTTAGCCCTGCCGGCAGCTCCGTCTGCACAATAGGTTCCAACTTTAGTAAACGTAGAAGTATCACATACATTGAAGGAATAATGGATTCCTTTTTCATCGATAATTTCAATACCATTTCTGATGGAAGAAAGCGATGTAACAACTTTATAATTTTTGTCTTCCAGTAAAATAGCCTTTCCGTCATTTCCAAAAATGAACTTACCGGAGATCATACCATTAACGGAAAAATCAAAAACATCACTCTCTTTGTCAATAGCATTATTGAGATAATCTAATGTAGGTCTGTCAACACTAAAAGTTGTTTTTGTGAAATTGTTCATCTGAACAGATGACCGCTCTTCATCAGGAAGTCCAAAGCAGGTTCTGTTAACTACTCCACCATAGTTCAGGCTCCATCCTAAGCCTGCGATACCAGCTAATTCATTAACCTTTATCCCATTGGAGGCATAATTTAATGTAACAGGTAAGTTCAGAAATCTTGACTTGATGTTAAAGAGAGGAATACCAACATTGGGTGTGCCGGATGCCAGATTAACATTAACATCTCCTCCTTTATTTATAGTAGCAGCATTTACCGGTGGTGGGTAAAAGGCATTTGGATTAAAATTATAGTTGGTTCCACCAGGGGATGTTGCCGTTAGCGTTCGTACCTGCGAAAAAGCAGGATTAATATTTCCGATGAGCATGGAGGCCAGACAAACAAAAAATAATATGGTTCGTTTTATTTTCCGGGAGAGAAATTGATATATCATATCTATGGGATAAAAAAGGTAAATATTGTTCATCTATATTATTTATTTTAAAGAGAATACCTAAAACGTGTACACTTTTAAAGTGTCCAGGTAGCTGTTATAAACGTTGCCAGAACTGGCCATGGGTAGCTTACGGGAAAAATATTTAGCTGGTAGTTGCTGTAGATGCCGGACAGTACTATCCTGAGCAGATACTGATGTATAGAGAAAAATTAAAAAAAATACAGGTACTGAATAAAAATACTTCATAAGGGTTCAACAAAAAATTACTACAATGTACACGTCCTTAGGCGGTGCAATATAAAACTATTTCATTTATTCTGATACCTATATCATTATAAATCGCTTGTTACCAATGTATTAACAATAAATATAAGGTGTCGCTACGCAGTGTATATACTAAGTGAAATAGTTATTCTTAATAAAAATCACCCACCTTCTTTTAATACATTTACACCCAAAAATAACACCCATGAAAAATATAGTAGTACTGGATGGCTATGCACTTAACCCCGGCGATCTCGATTGGGCCCCGTTAAAGGCCCTGGGTAATGTTACTATTTATGATCGTACGTCTGAAAAGGATGTAGTGGAAAGAGCAAAAGACGCACACATTGTGCTTACCAATAAGACCATCCTGCATGCAGATAATATCAATCAGTTAAAGCAACTGGAATATATAGGGGTGATAGCTACCGGTTATAATGTAGTGGACATCGCAGCTGCAAAGGCAAAAAATATTCCGGTAACCAATGTACCTGCTTACGGTTCTGCCTCTGTAGCGCAGATGACGTTTGCCTTAATCCTGGAGTTATGTCAACATACAGGTTTGCATGCAGATAGTGTGCGGGCAGGAGAGTGGAATAGCAGTGTTGATTTCAGTTACTGGAAAATGCCATTGATGGAGTTATCCGGAAGAACGCTGGGGATAGTGGGTCTGGGACAAATAGGGCAGGCAGTAGCACGTATTGCGCTGGCATTTGGTATGAAGGTGATCGCGTCTCACAGGCATCCGGAACGGCATAAGATGGAAGGGGTAACATTTGTGGAGTTGGATGTTTGTTTCCGGGAAGCGGATATAGTATCGTTGCATTGCCCGCTGAATCCGGAGAATAAAGCGTTTGTGAATGCGGCATTACTGAGTACCATGAAGAAAACTGCTTTCCTGGTAAATACCAGCCGCGGGCCGTTGATAGAGGAGATGGATCTGGCAGCAGCATTGCAGCAGGGTGTGATTGCCGGTGCAGCGCTGGATGTATTATCTGTAGAACCTCCTGCAGCAGATCATCCACTGGTGACTGCACCTAATACTATTATCACACCTCATATTGCATGGGCTACACAAGCAGCCCGCGGAAGGTTAATGGATACTGCCATTAAAAATGTAGCTGCGTTTTTATCCGGGAAACCGAAAAATATTGTGAACCAGGTATAACCCATCGCGGCAATAAATTTGTTTTATTGTTAGGAATCATAAGTATACAGGAAAAAAATGCCAACGGGTTACTCATCTTTTTGAATGAATAAGAATGAACAAGGCGGAATAACTGGATATACTGAATGCAAAAGTTATTAATATTCCATTTACATTTGATTAAACGTAAAAAATACCCTAATTGTCAGGGGCAACAACTAAAATCTTAATTGTTTAACTTTCAAAAACCGACGTATATGCAGCAAGCAAGCATTCTTCTGGTGGAAGATGACGTATTCTTCGCCAAAGTAGTGAAAAGACATCTTGAACGTGCGGGTTATGAAGTTAGCTTGTGTGAAGACGGTGAAGAAGGCTTGGAAAAATTCAAGAAAAACATCTTTGATCTTTGCTTGCTTGATGTAGTAATGCCCAAAAAAGACGGATTTCAACTGGCGGAAGACATCCGCTTAATGGATGAGAATGTTCCAATCATTTTTGCATCTTCCAGATATATGGAACAGGACAAACTGCAGGGCTTTGAATCAGGTGCAGATGATTATATAACCAAGCCCTATAATATGCAGGAACTGTTATGCAGAATAGAAGTATACCTCAAACGTAGCCGCCTCCTGAATAGTGAAAGAAGGATTGTTTACACAATGGGCAAAATGATATTTGATTATACCCAGTTCAACATAAAACATAAAGATGCTGATTCCCATGTTCGTATGGCCCCAAAAGAGGCGGAACTACTCCGCTTCCTCTGCGAAAATTCAAATAAAAAACTGAAGAGAGATGAAATTCTTGCCAGCATATGGAAGCAGGAAGATTTCTTCGCATCACGTGTGATGGATGTGTACCTGACGAGATTGCGCAAGCATATTGCACAGGACCCATCCCTTAAACTTGAAACCTATCATGGAAAAGGGCTCATGTTTATTGCCAACGAATTGGATCGTTCACACAAGATCTTCAAAGCTTAATTGTTTTTGGTTTGAGTAAATTAACACTATCCAATGAAAAAACGTCCGCCTTATGGCGGACGTTCTATTTATAGGTGGTTATGCTATTATTATTTCAGATTGTAGAACACCTGCTGCACATCTTCATCCTGCTCTAAACGATCTATCAGCTCCAGCACTTCTTTCGCCTGTTCATCATTCAGCTCCACAGTAGTGGCAGGAATACGCTTCAGCTCTGAGCTGATCACTTCTATTCCTTTATCATCCAGCGCTTTGGCCATATTACCAAATTCAGTGAAAGCAGCACGGATAATGATATTGCCTTCGCTGTCTTCACCTACTTCTTCCAAACCAAAATCTATCAGTTCCAGTTCCAGGTCTTCCAGGTTCTGGCCGGTATTTTTTATCTTAAACTCACCAACACGATTAAACAAAAATCCAACGGAACCACTATTACCCAGGCTTCCACCACCTTTTGTAAAGTGCATCCGCAGGTTAGCTACGGTACGGGTTGTATTGTCAGTAGCAGTATCTATGATTACAGCCACACCATGGGGTGCATAGCCTTCGTAAACAACTTCTTCGTAATCGGTTTTGTCCTTACCCATGGCACGCTTAATGGCCGCATCTACACGGTCTTTAGGCATGTTTACACTTTTTGCATTGAGTATGCAACGACGGAGTGCAGGGTTATTATCCGGATCAGGACCAGATGCTTTAACAGCAATGGCAATTTCTTTTCCAATTCTTGAAAATGCTTTCGCCATTTTATCCCAGCGGGCAAACATGGTCGATTTTCTTACTTCAAATATTCTTCCCATTTGGAGTGGTATATAATTGTTGGTTACTTGTAAAAATAGAACGCAAAAATAAGAGATTATAAATAAGTCATGAAACACAAAAGGTGAAAAGTGAAAATGATTAACATTTTCGCTTTTCACCTTTTGTCTAAAAAACTTATAATCAATTATTTATCAAGTAGTTTACGAGCCTTACTGTGTTTCACACTGAAGCGGAAGTAGACAATAAACCCAATTCCCAGCCAAACAAACAGTCTGCTCCAGTTTTCCCAGCCAAGGCTCAGGATCATGGCCAAACATACCAATGCGCCTAAAATAGGAACAAATGGTACCCATGGTGTTTTGAAAGCACGAGGTAACTCAGGATTGCTTTTTCTCATTACGATTACCCCTATACAAACCAGCACGAAGGCAAACAAAGTACCGATACTGGTCATTTCACCCACTACGTTATCCGGAATAAATGCAGCAAAAAGAGATACAAATCCAAAGAACATCCACTGTGAACGGTAAGGAGTACGGTATTTAGGATGCAGCTTGGCAAATACGGTAGGTACCAGACCATCATTACTCATGGAATAAAATACCCTGGTTTGTCCCAGTAACATTACCAGTATTACGGAAGAGAAACCCGCCAGAATAGCAACAGTAATGAAAGTAGATAACCAGCCATAACCAGGCATATAGGTATCAATAGCATAAGCTACGGAAGCCTCACCACCTGCTTTCAAGAAGTCCTGAAAAGGTGCAATACCGGTAAGTACATATGAAAACAGGATATACAATACGGTACAAATAGCCAGCGATACCAGGATACCTATAGGCATATTCCTTTTAGGATTTTTTGTTTCCTGAGCGGCAGTAGATACGGCATCAAAACCAATGAAAGCAAAAAATACCACACCAGCCCCTCGCAATACCCCGGCCCAGCCGTGATTCCAGAAATCTGCATAATTCACCACCTGTCCGTTATGCATGGTTACTGTACCTGCATTGGCAGAAATGGTAAAAGGCGTATGGTTGGCAGGGTTGATAAAATGCCATCCAAGGAAGATGAACAATAAAACGATGGTAACTTTTACGATTACAATAACATTGTTTACAATGGCAGATCCCTCTGTTCCCCTGATCAGCAATAGCGTAAGCAACAGCAGGATAAAAATGGAAGGGATGTTCATGATACCATGTACACCCAGGTCAGATACCTCAAATGGACTATGGCTCCACTGGTACGGTATGGTTACATGAAATACACTTGTTAGCAGTTTATTCAGGTACTGCGACCAGCCAATGGCCACTGTAGCTGCACCCAGTGCATATTCCAGCACCAGATCCCAGCCAATGATCCAGGCAACAAATTCACCCAGTGTAGCATAGGAATAGGTGTAGGCACTTCCCGCAATAGGAATCATGGAAGCAAATTCTGCGTAGCATAAACCTGCCAACGCACAACCTATAGCGGCAATAATAAAGGAAATAGTTACTGCAGGACCAGCATGTTGACCAGCAGCAGCAGCTGTTCTTACAAAAAGACCTGCACCAATGATGGCACCAATTCCAAGGGCAATCAGAGAGCCAGCCCCCAGCGTTCTTTTAAGACCTTTTTCTGATTCTGATGCTTCAGCAAGTAAAACAGATAGTTGTTTCTTAGCAAAAAGTTTGCTCATAAGAAGTTGTGTTGTGGTTGATGTTTTAAGGTAGTTTAGCTTTTTGTTGTTTTTTGTCGATCGCCAAATATAATATCTAAAATCAAAAGCATATACTTTTATTTTACCCTTTAAGGCTCATCTTAAGCTGCTTAACCTTATTTTTGGGAAATTTTCAGGTTACAACTCAAATTATTTACAAGTAGAAAAATTCTGGCTCAGCATGAAGAAATCATCGAATCTGCTCACATTATACATTTTCATTGCCATGATAGTGGGAATCGGCACAGGTTACGCCGTATTCACCATCTATGGTAATGCAGGCACACCTCCACCACTTCCTGGTGCGCCTGTTACGCAGGATACCCCGCAGATTTTCGCTGATAACATCTCTATTCTTACAGATATCTTCCTGCGCCTTGTTAAGATGATCATTGCCCCCCTGGTGTTTTCCACCCTGGTGGTTGGTGTGGCCAAACTGGGCGATATCAAAGCCGTAGGCCGCATTGGAGGGAAAACGATGCTGTGGTTTATCAGTGCAACTTTTGTATCATTGTTTCTCGGTTTAATATTGGTGAACCTGATGAAGCCAGGTTTGTCGTTGCAACTGCCTTTGCCAAGTGAACATGCGGCTACCGGTATTGAAAAAGCCAATATGACCCTGAAAGGATTCTTTCAGCATTTGGTACCTGATAGTGTGGTCAATGCAATGGCACATAATGAAATATTACAGATCGTAATATTTGCTATCTTCTTTGGGGTGGCCGCTGCGGCCATCGGAGAAAAAGCGATGCCGGTAGTAAAGCTGCTCGACAGCGTAGCATACATCATGCTGAAAGTTACCGGCTTTGTAATGAACTTTGCTCCCTTTGCAGTATTTGGCGCTATGGCAGGTATTGTCGCATTAAAAGGCCCCATCGTTTTAGTCACTTACGGGAAGTTCATTCTGCAGTTTTATCTCGGATTATTCAGTTTATGGATAGTAATAGCATTAGTAGGATGGCTGATATTGGGTAAATCTGTATTCAGGCTCCTCGGACATATTAAAGATCCCCTGTTACTGGCTTTTGGTACTGCCAGCAGTGAAGCTGCTTACCCACGTACCATGGAAGAACTGGAGAAGTTTGGCTGCGATAATCGTATTGTAAGTTTTGTATTACCGCTGGGCTACTCCTTTAACCTGGATGGCTCTATGATGTATATGACCTTTGCCAGTTTATTTATTGCACAGGCCTATGGTATGCACCTGAGCATTGATCAGCAGATCACGATGTTATTGGTATTGATGATCACCAGTAAAGGTATTGCAGGTGTACCACGCGCTTCGCTGGTGGTAATTGCCGGTACGCTGTCTATGTTCCATATTCCGGAAGCAGGCTTAATACTGCTGCTGGGTGTAGATCATCTCCTGGATATGGGCCGTTCTGCTACCAATGTAATCGGTAATGCAATGGCTACCGCAGTTGTTTCCAAATGGGAAAACAAACTGGGGCCCGGAGAAGCTACTAATGCCTAACTTAACATATGCGTAACAGATTAATTCTTATTTTACCGATTCTGAAATAGAGTATTTAGCATGGACCAGATTATTGAGTTATTTAAACACCTCATTAATCCCTTGTGGATTATTGAACATGGTGGCCTATACCTGTTGCTGGCGATTATTTTCGCAGAGACAGGCCTTTTTATTGGCTTCTTCCTACCTGGAGATTCCCTGCTCTTTGTAGCAGGTATTTACAGCGCAGCCCTTTGCCATAGCTTCTTTGGTTTGCCTTTTGTTGCTATCATCGTACTCATTGCTATTGCAGGGGTGCTGGGAAATATGGTAGGATTCTGGTTTGGCAAAAAATCAGGTCCGATTATGTTTAAAAAGAAAGATACTTTCTTCTTCAAGCAAAAACATCTGCACCAGGCACACGAATTTTTTGTGAAGTATGGTGGCGGTGCTATTTTCTTTGCCCGTTTCCTTCCTATCGTCCGCACTTTTGCACCTATTGTGGCAGGGATCGTGCAAATGGAAACCAGGAAATTCATGATGTACAATATCATTGGTTCCTTTGCATGGGTATTTTCTATGATGCTGGCAGGTCATTACCTGGATAAGTTTTTTCCTAATCTGAAAAACCACCTGGAGCTGATCATCCTGGTGTTGGTATTGGTAACCACTTTACCGGTAATACTTAAACTGGTATTTGGAAAAGTGAAACACCACCATGATCACGATCACGGACATCCGGAAGTGAAAGAAAAATCTGATTCTACTTTATAAATTTTGTGTATAAAAAGGGCCGCTATGGCCCTTTTTATCTTTATCCCCGTTATTATCTATATCAACCAAACCAACATGAAAACCGACAATCGTTCCGTTTCTATTTTCAATATAGCGGTGATAGTAGCATCGCTGGGCTATTTCGTAGATATTTATGATCTCTTGCTGTTTACCATTGTAAGGGTCCCCAGCTTAAAATCACTCGGGTTGCCGCAAAGTGAAATCGATGCCGGCGCCGGTATGTTGCTCATCAACATACAAATGGTGGGACTACTGATTGGTGGTATCTTCTGGGGTATTATAGGAGATAAAAAAGGACGCTTAAGTGTATTGTTTGGTTCCATCCTCATTTATTCTATCGCTAATATCGCCAATGGTTTTGTGCATAGTGTAAATGGATACGCGTTATGGCGGTTTATTGCCGGATTTGGTCTGGCAGGGGAACTGGGAGCAGGTATTACACTTGTATCTGAAATATTACCGAAAGAAAAACGGGGATATGGTACCATGATAGTTGCTACTGTAGGCGTTTCCGGCGCAATAGCTGCTAACCTGATTGCAAAAACAGTGGGAGACTGGCGCGTTTGTTATTTTATAGGAGGTGGATTGGGACTGGCTTTGCTGATACTGCGTGTAAGCGTTATGGAGTCGCATTTATTTAATGCGGTAAGAGCTTCATCGGCTTCCCGGGGTAGTTTCATGGCGCTGTTTACCAATAAACAACGGTTTCTTAAATACCTGAAATGTATGTTATTGGGCACGCCCACCTGGTTTGTAGTGGGTATTCTCATTGCCTTTTCAAATAAATTCGCAGTAGTCATGAATGTGAAGGGCACCATTAGTCCGGGAGATGCAGTGGCTTTTTGTTACGCTGGCCTGGTGTTGGGAGATTTCTCAACCGGTTTAATCAGTCAGTTATGGAAAAGCCGCAGAAAGGTGATGTTGGTATTCCTGGTGTTAACGGGCATTATGGTAACAGTGTATCTAAATCTGCATGGTGCTGAAACGTGGGTGTTTTATACCGTATGTTTTGTGTTGGGCTTCAGTGTTGGGTTCTGGGCAATTTTTGTAACCATTGCAGCTGAAAGCTTTGGCACAAATCTTCGTGCTACGGTGGCTACCACGGTACCCAATTTTGCGAGAGGCATGCTGCCATTGATATCCATCTTGTTTATCAAGGTACAGCAATACTTTAGCTTCTTACAAAGCGGGGCTATTGTTGCAGTGATCTGTATTGGTATTGCACTCGTCACTGCCTGGAAAATAGAAGAAACATTTGGTAAAGATCTGAATTACCTGGAAGAGATATAATTAATGATAGTTTTCCAGCATTTTGTCCAGCAGCTTATTCAGCTGTGAGATTTCTTTTTCGTTTAATGATTTGAAGGTATCGTCCAGGCGATTGATTTCTCCATCAATCACTTTCAGGAGGTCGAGCCCTTTGGCCGTAATGCGTACATCTACTGCACGTCTGTCCATTTCGCAGCTTTTGCGTTCTACCAGGTCTGCTTTACGGAGTCGTTCTACCAGGCGGGATACATCACTCATTTTGTCCAGCATTCTTTCTTTCAGCACATTAATACTGGCTGCTTTGGGGTGTTGTCCACGCAGGATACGCAGAATATTGTACTGCTGCATGGTGATGTCATACTGTTTAAAAAATTGCTGGTGGCGCGAGGTGATCCAGTTTCCTACAAAAATCAGACTCACTAATCCGCGCTGATTGTCATTTTCAAACGCTTTCTGTGTAATTAGTTTTTCCAGGTTAGACATGTGTTCAGAGTTAAACTAAATTTTCTCAAACGGTTTGGAAGTCTTTCATTTATACCGTTTTAGCATATACGATATGCAGCAGCAAAATTACTAATCTTTTTCAACACTAATTAACATCGGGAAAATTGTCTTGCTCAGGATTCGCCTGATTATGATGATTACCCCGATTATTTTTATAATTAAAAAAGATTAGCGAAGATATAAGCGAGCATTTTAGTCACTTTTATCTTCGCTAATCTATTCATCTTCCATTGAAAAGAAAATCGGGTAATCATCATAATCAGGCGAATCCTGAATAAGACAATTTATGCTGTAGCAGACTGCATTTTGTCCAGTACATCCATTACTTCCTTTACATGTTTGGCAGAAGTATCCAGCAGTTCTTTTTCGGCTGCGTTCAATTTCAGTTCAATGATTTTTTCGATACCTTTTTTGCCCAGTACTACCGGAACGCCGAGGTAAATATCTTTCAAACCATATTCGCCGGTGAGCCAGGCGCATACAGGGAAAATACGTTTTTCATCTTTTACGATGGCTTCCACCATTTGAGCGGCTGCTGCACCGGGAGCGTACCAGGCAGAAGTGCCCAGCAGGTTCACGATTTCACCACCACCTACTTTGGTGCGTTGGATAATAGCTTCGAGTTTATCAGCAGCTACCAGTTCTGTTACCGGAATACCACCTACAGTAGTGTAACGTGGCAGTGGTACCATCGTATCACCGTGGCCGCCCATGAGGATGGCCTGAATATCTTTGGGAGAGCAACCTATTTCATCTGCCAGGAAAGCGCGGTAGCGGGCAGTATCCAGGATACCGGCCATACCAAATACTTTGCTGCTGTCTTTTTTAGCGGTCAGATAACTGCAATATGTCATTACATCCAGCGGATTGCTTACAATGATAATGATTGCATCCGGCGAGTGTTTCGTAATATTTTCAGTAACAGATTTAACGATGTTGGCATTCGTTGAAATCAGGTCATCACGGCTCATGCCCGGTTTGCGCGGAAGGCCGGATGTGATTACCACTACATCGCTGTTAGCGGTTTTGGTGTAATCGTTGGTAACTCCCGTCACTTTAGTACTGTAATAATCAATGGGAGCCTGTTGCCAGGTGTCCAGCGCCTTTCCTTCAGCTGTTCCTTCTTTAATATCCAATAAAACCACCTCCTGCAGAAAATCTCTATGGGCCAGTACGTTGGCACATGTTGCGCCCACATTTCCGGCACCTACTACTGTAACTTTCATTTTGTCTATAGCTTTAAAAGTGAAGAATGATTGTGATTAAACAAATGTAATGATTCGGCATTACATTCATCCGTCGCACAGACACTTTTTAACAAGGCATTATTTATTCAGATAAAACAGCAAAGAATCCAGCTTGGCTGCTCCTTCAAAACCTTTTACAAACTGTTGTTTCTTATCATATATATATAAACCAGGGAAGAAATGCAGGTCATAAAAGTACATGATCTGCCGGGTAGGTTCGCTGGCCATAATCACGTTTGGATAGTTCTGGATCTTATATTGATCATAATATTCCTTCATTTGTTCTACTTTGAAGGGGGTGATCATCAGGATCTGTGTTTTTTTAAATTTGTCAATATTTTTTAAGACCTCTTCCGTCAGGTGTTTACAATGGTCGCAATCCACACTGAATACAAACACCATTGTTTTCTCGTTTCTTTTAAGATCATTTTTGGTAATACCGTGTCCATCCACCAGTACCAGCGGGAAAGCGGGAATAATCGGGTATTGCAAATAGGGGGCTTTAGCATTCGAATTTGCAGACGTTTGGGCCATCAATAATGTGGGCAGCCAGCTTAAAATAACGAAAAACACGTAGCGCATACTTGTAAAAGTTTCTTGATTTGAGGTTAAATTTACCCCATAAATGTCATTTATTGAATAAAAAAGACGAAAATTGGGCCGAAAAGGGACTAATCTATCTAATTTTGAGAATTAGTTGCTTGTTCATATGCGAAAATTTTTACTTTTGCAATCCGTATAATTTTTAACTTAAAAAATAGTAACCTATTTATGGCTACCACCGCAGATATCAGAACAGGATTAATAATCAAGCTGGATAACAGCTTGTATTCTGTTGTAGAGTTTGGTCAGAACAAAACCGCCCGTGCAGCCGCAAAGGTTTGGGCGAAGTTGAAGGGCGTTGACAATAGCCGTTCTATAGAGCATACCTGGAACTCAGGAGATAATATCTTCCCGATTCGTATTGAAAAGAAGGCATTTCAGTTCTTATACAAAGATGACACCGGCTATAACTTCATGGACAATGAAACGTTTGAGCAGATAGCGATGGCGGAAAACACCATCGATGCGCCGCAATTTCTGAAAGAAGGCCAGGAAGTGAGTGTTCAGATCAACACTGAATCTGACCAGTACATGGCAGTAGAATTACCGGACAAAATTGTTATGCTCGTTACTTACTCCGAGCCAGGCGTAAAAGGGGATACTGCTACCCGCACCCTGAAACCTGCTACCGTTGAAACAGGAGCTACTGTAATGGTACCTTTGTTTGTGGAAGAAGGGGAGAAGATCAGAGTAAACACCAAGAGCGGCGAATACATTGAAAGAGTAAAATAATTTCATTTAGGGATTTTTTGATTTTTGATGCAGAGATTTTGTCTCCGAAATGTTTTTACACGGACAACAAAATATCAGCACCGGAAGATCATTAAATCCCTAAATTTTCATCAAATTTCTAAACCAAAAACTGTCTACATGGACTTTAAACAGATTCAGGAACTGGTAAAAATGATCAACAAGTCAAATATCAGTGAACTGAGCATTGAACAGGACAAGTTTAAGATTACAATAAAGCAGAAAGACAACGAAGTACAACAAGTAATCACTGTTCCTGCAACCATGGCACCCGTACAGGCAGTAGCCGCTGTAGCTCCTGCAGCAGCTCCGGCCACCGCAGCAACAGCCGCTGCTCCAGCTGCTTCTAAAGCAGATAACCTGGTAACAATCAAGTCTCCAATGATTGGTACTTTTTACCGCAGCGCTGGTCCGGATAAAGCCGCCTTCGTAAACGTAGGCGATGAAGTTACTTCCGGTAAGGTAGTATGCATTATTGAAGCAATGAAGTTATTCAACGAAATAGAAAGTGAAGTAAGCGGAAAGATCGTGAAAGTGCTTGTAGATGATGCATCTCCAGTAGAGTATGATCAACCTTTATTTTTAGTTGAACCGTAATAAATAGCTGTTAGCATTTAGCTGTTAGCCTTTAGCTTTTTCCTGAATGGGTAGGCTGAAGGCTATCTGCTAAAAGCTAACTGCTTAAAGCTAATGGCTATTATTAACTTATAAGGAAAACAATGTTCAAAAAAATATTGATTGCCAACCGTGGTGAAATTGCCCTTCGGATTATCCGTACCTGTAAGGAAATGGGTATCAAGACGGTAGCAGTTTATTCTACTGCAGATAAAGACAGCCTGCACGTGAAGTTTGCGGATGAAGCAGTATGTATAGGCAAACCACAAAGTGCTGAGTCTTATCTGAACATCCCTCACCTGATGGCGGCTGCTGAGATTACCAATGCAGACGCTATCCATCCAGGATACGGTTTCCTGGCTGAAAATGCACGTTTTGCAGAGATCTGCGGTGAACATGGCATTAAGTTTATCGGCCCCACTCCGGACATGATCCGCAGAATGGGTGATAAAATGACTGCTAAAGAAACCATGATTGCTGCCGGCGTACCGGTAATTCCAGGCTCCGAAGGCTTGCTGCAAAGCGTGGAAGAAGCGAAAACCATTGCTAAAAGCATGGGACTTCCGGTAATCATCAAAGCTACTGCCGGTGGTGGTGGTAAAGGTATGCGTGTGGTATGGGATGAGAGTGAAATTGAGACCGCCTACAACATGGCTAAAAATGAAGCCCGCGCTTCCTTCAGCAATGATGGTATCTACATGGAGAAATTCGTGGAAGAACCCCGTCATATTGAAATCCAGGTAGCGGGTGATCAATACGGTAAAGTATGTCACCTCAGTGAAAGAGACTGTTCTATTCAGCGTCGTCACCAGAAGCTGGTAGAAGAATCTCCTTCTCCTTTCATGACTCCTGAGCTGCGTGAAAAAATGGGCGAGGCAGCTATTAAAGCAGCCAGCGCTATCAACTACGAAAGTGTTGGTACCATTGAGTTCCTGGTTGATAAACACCGTAACTTCTACTTCATGGAAATGAACACCCGTATCCAGGTGGAACACGGTGTAACAGAAGAAGTAATCAATTTTGATCTCGTAAAAGAACAAATCAAGATTGCTGCAGGTATCCCTATCTCCGGAAAAAATTATATGCCACAGATGCACGCCATCGAGTGCCGTATTAATGCGGAAGATCCTTATAACGACTTCCGTCCGTCTCCCGGTAAAATCACGGTATTACATATCCCTGGTGGTCATGGTGTGCGTGTAGACTCACACATCTACGCCGGTTATGTAATTCCTCCTTACTATGATTCCATGGTAGCGAAAATTATTACCATGGCACAAACACGTGAAGAAGCGATCAATACGATGGAGCGCGCACTGAGCGAATTTGTGATCGAAGGTGTAAAAACAACTATCCCTTTCCATCAGCAACTGATGCGTGATGAAAACTTCCGTAAAGGCAACTTTACTACCAAGTTTACAGAAACGTTTAAGCTGGTATAACGGTAACGGATATATTATATTGAAAAGTCCTCCTGATATTATCAGGAGGACTTTTTTATGCGTATTTGCAGGGAATATTTTTTAAAAAATAAAGCCCCGGATGAAAATCCGGGGCTAATCATACACCAAAACAATCTTACGGTTTTATCGCAAGAAAAGCAGTTCTCTGTATTTAGGCAGTGCCCATTTTTTGTCGTCCACAAGGAACTCCAGTTTATCGGAGTGGTAGCGGATTACATCAAAGTACGGCTTAATCTTTTCACAGTAATCAATAGCTTTCTGACGGCTGTCAGTAAGCTTGTTAGCTACCTTACGCGCCTCAATCATAGCCTGTACGTTTTCACTAATGGCATTAATATGTTCAGCTATTTTAGCAGCAATTTGTTTTTGAGCTTTAACGGCATCGTCTCCTAAACCAATTTCTTTCAGGCCGCGGATGTTACCTACCAGGTCATTGATATAACTGATGGCACATGGCAGAATATTATTGGTAGCGAGGTCGCCGATAACGCGGGCTTCGATCTGCACTTTCTTCACGTAGTCTTCCAGCAGTATTTCATGACGTGCGTGCAGTTCTTTTTCATTGTAGATACCGGTTTCAGTAAAGAGTTTGGTTGATTTCTCTGTTACGAAAGCATCCAGTGCCTGTGGTGTGGTTTTAATGTTGGGTAAGCCTCTTTTAGCAGCTTCTATTTCCCACTCTTCGCTATAACCATCACCTTCAAACAATACCCTTTCCGAATCTACAATATATTTCCGAAGAGTTTGCATAATCGCAATCTCTTTTTTCTCGCCTTTTTCTATCAGGGCATCCACTTCTACTTTGAAGGTAGCAAGGGTTTTAGCCATGATGGTGTTGAGTACGGTCATTGCAGATGCGCAGTTAGCAGAGGAACCTACCGCGCGGAACTCAAACTTGTTGCCGGTGAAAGCAAAAGGAGAGGTACGGTTACGGTCTGTATTATCCAGCAGCAACTCAGGAATATGACGGTGCAGATCCAGTTTCAGGATGGCTTCGTCCTGCTCGTCAAATTTGTTGTTTACGCGGTTTTTCACTTCCTGCAGTACTTCAAACAGGTATTTACCTGTGAATACAGAGATAATAGCAGGAGGCGCTTCGTTGGCACCAAGACGGAAATCATTGCTGGGAGAAGCGATAGAAGCTCTCATCAGATCAGCATAATCATGAACCGCTTTAATGGTGTTAACGAAGAAAGTGAGGAACATCAGGTTGGTCTTCGGTGTTTTACCGGGAGCCAGCAGATTTACACCGGTATCTGTAGCGAGGCTCCAGTTATTGTGTTTACCTGAACCGTTGATGCCTGCAAAAGGTTTCTCGTGCAGTAACACTTTCAGTTTGTGACGTTTAGCCACTTTATTCATTACGTCCATCAGCAGTGAGTTGTGGTCAACTGCGATGTTTACTTCTTCAAATATAGGAGCACACTCAAACTGAGAAGGTGCTACTTCATTATGACGGGTTCTTAAAGGAATACCCAGTTTATAGGATTCCATTTCGAAATCGCGCATGTAAGCATAAGCACGCTCAGGGATAGCACCAAAATAATGATCTTCCAGCTGCTGGCCTTTGGAAGGTGCATGACCTACCACAGTACGACCGGTCATGATCAGATCAGGACGGGCGTTAGCCATTGCTTCGTCTACCAGGAAGTATTCCTGTTCCCAACCCAGGGTAGCAGTTACTTTGGTAACATTTTTATCGAAATAGTTACATACGTCTACAGCTGCTTTATCCAGGGAAGCCAGTGCTTTCAGCAATGGAGCCTTGTAATCCAGCGATTCGCCGGTGTAAGCAACAAATATAGTAGGGATGCAGAGTGTTTTACCATAACCCTGTTCCAGGATAAATGCAGGAGAAGATGGATCCCAGGCAGTGTAGCCGCGGGCTTCGAAGGTTGCTCTGAGGCCACCGTTAGGGAAGCTGGAGGCATCCGGCTCCTGTTGTACCAGGGCGTCGCCATCAAAAGTTTCCAGGGCAGTACCATCACCTTTCAACGTGAAAAATGAATCATGTTTTTCAGCTGTAGTGCCGGTTAATGGCTGAAACCAGTGTGTGTAGTGTGTCACACCTTTCTTCATTGCCCATGCTTTCATGCCGGAAGCAATCTGCTCGGACATTTTACGTTCCAGCTTGGTACCATTTTTAACAGAGTTCTGCAGGCTTTTATAAGCCTCATCGCTCAGATATTCCCGAACAACTTTACCAGAGAAAACATTGCTGCCAAATACATCGGTAATTTTACCGGTATGTTCGGTGAGTGTAGAGTCTACGCCAGCTAATCCTTCCAGCGCTTTGAAACGTAACGATTGCATGCTGTAAATATTTTACACAAAAGAACGCATCCATTCCTATAAATGCAAATAAATTGTTCATTTTAACCGAAAAATTACATTTAGCTGTTTTAAAACGACCTTTTTTTGCTTTTTGATTAAATATTTAGGATTGAACTGTCTTGAAACTGACAGATTAAAAAATTAATAATATGACATAGGAAGGTGAAATATCTTCGTATGGTCTTAACCGTTAACCTCTTGGCATTTGCCGGAAAATCATGTAGGTTTGCATCTTCTTTTTAATTACTCGTTTTTTTTAACTTAAATACATGCAAACCACCGTAGAAATTGCTGAACAGCTAGGACTTACCGCTGACGAGTTTGAACGAATTAAATCTATCTTAGGCCGCACTCCCAATTTTACTGAACTGAGTATGTACTCTGTAATGTGGAGTGAGCACTGCTCTTACAAAAACTCTATCGTTTGGCTGAAATCCCTGCCCCGTGAAGGTGATCGCCTGCTGGTAAAAGCAGGAGAAGAAAATGCCGGTCTGGTGGATATTGGTGATGGCTACGCGGTTGTATTTAAAATAGAATCTCATAATCACCCGTCTGCCATTGAACCTTTTCAAGGTGCTGCAACAGGTGTGGGTGGTATTCACCGCGATATTTTCACAATGGGCGCTCGCCCCATCGCGGCACTGAATTCCCTCCGTTTCGGTAATATCAACGATAAAAAAACACAACACCTGGTAAAAGGTATTGTACACGGTATAGGCCACTACGGTAACTGCTTCGGCGTACCTACTGTAGGTGGTGAAGTTTATTTTGAAGACTGTTACGGTACCAATCCGCTGGTGAATGCCATGAGCGTAGGTATTGTAAAAGTTGGTCAAACAGTATCTGCTACCTCCCATGGTGAAGGCAACCCTGTTTTCATCGTAGGTTCTGCTACCGGTAAAGACGGTATTGGTGGTGCTTCCTTTGCTTCTGCTAATATTACAGAAGATAGCGCGGAAGACTTACCAGCAGTACAGGTAGGTGATCCGTTCCAGGAAAAGAAATTGCTGGAAGCCTGCCTGGAAATCATCAAAACCAATGCTATCATAGGTATGCAGGATATGGGCGCAGCCGGTATCACCTGCTCCACTGCGGAAATGAGCGCCAAAGGCGAACATGGCATGAACATCTGGCTGGATAAAGTACCTACCCGCCAGGAAAACATGAAAGCATGGGAAATGCTGCTGAGCGAAAGCCAGGAGCGTATGCTGATTGTAGTAAAGAAAGGCCAGGAAAAAGAAATCCTCGAAATATTTGAGAAATGGGATCTGCATTGCGTACAGATCGGTGAAGTAACCAAAGATACCAACCTGAAATTCTACATGAATGGTGAACTGGAAGCAGACGTTCCTGCTGAAAGTATGGTACTGGGCGGCGGCGCTCCGCAATATCACCGCGCTTACACTGAACCTGCTTACTTCTCTAAAATAAAAGCATTCGATATCCAGAATATTCCGGATACTACTCATGCACATTTTGTTGCAGAAAGAATCGTTGCTTTACCTAACATCGCTTCCAAACGCTGGGTGTACAACCAGTACGACAGCATGGTAGGTACCGCTAACGCCAGCACCAACGCTCCAAGTGACGCTTCTATCGTACTGGTAAAAGGCACTAAGAAGGCTTTGGCAATGACTACCGACTGTAACAGCCGTTATGTATATGCTGATCCTCATAAAGGCGGACAAATTGCAGTGGCGGAAGCAGCCCGTAATATCGTTTGCTCCGGTGGTGAACCAGTAGCTATCACTAACTGTCTGAACTTCGGTAATCCTTACGATCCTGAAGTATACTACCAGTTTGTACACGCTGTACAAGGTATGGGTGAAGCCTGCCGTAAATTCAATACACCTGTTACCGGCGGTAATGTAAGTTTCTATAACCAGTCTCCTGATGGTCCTGTTTACCCTACACCAACAATTGGTATGGTGGGTATTCTGGATACTATGGATCAACGCATCACACTGGATTTCAAAGAAACCGGCAACCTGGTATACCTGGTAGGACGCAGCCGTAACGATATCAACAGCTCCGAATACCTGCATAAGATCATTGGTATAGAATTTAGCCCTGCACCGCATTTCAACCTCGAAGAAGAACTGCACCTGCAACAGGCTATCACTAAACTGAACAAAGCACATCTGATCCAGTCAGCACATGATGTAAGTGAAGGTGGTTTGTTTGTTACCATGCTGGAAAGCGCTATGCCAAGAGGTTTGGGCTTTGAACTGCAACTCAATGGTAAATTCCGCAAGGATGCTTACCTGTTCGGTGAAAGCCAGAGCCGTGTAGTAATCACCATCAGACCGGAAGATAAAGAGAAGTTTGAAGCACTGATGCATGGCCTGGTAGACGCTTCCGATACTTCCGTACGTTACGAGAAGTTAGGGGTAGTTACCGGTGAACACATAAAAGTAAATGGTGAAGACTGGGGCAATGTAAGCACCTGGAAGAAAAATTACGATACTGCTATCGAAGAACATCTGAAAAAATAGCTTTTAGCAGTTAGCTATTAGCTTTTAGAATAATAAAAAAGGTTCGCATAAATCCTATGCGAACCTTTTTTATTATTCTAAAAGCTAATAGCTAACTGCTAAAAGCTATTTATCAGGAGAGATGCGGGTTGTAGGCAGATAGGTATGTACGCCATTTACATCTTTCTTTCCTTCTGCATGTGAACAAGAAGCCTGTTAAAACCCACTTCGTAGTTATTATTCACATAGGCGTTGTGGTTATACGGTGTACCTTGTTTATCACCCGGACTGGTGCCCAATGTGTTTTAATAATAAATTGCCGGCGATACCATATCAGGAATCACAGGAATAGCAGTATGCCCATAATAAGCACTATTGTAGCCTCTGTTTTGCCACTCAGGAGGGCGAAGTGCAGGTAAGGTGCAAAACCTGTTAAACGGCCTGTATGGGGGTATTGCTGTAATATTTTTCCCGTATAGAGGTCCGGGGAGATGTATACTTTATGATCTGCGAAATATTCTGCCCGCAGCAGGATACTATCATCATTGTTTAGTTTCCCTATCAACAGACCTGTTTCTTTGAACCGGTAAGTTTGGATGGCCACGAAAGTGGTATAACCATATTCCCGGTCTGCGTCAGTAAAATCCAGTGGATGTTTTCCCGCTGATTTGGGCTACAGACGCCGCAAAGTTACCATAGCTATGATAGTTGCATTTACGCAAAGAGGAAAAATATTGATCGGATAGGGAAAAAGAGGAGCTATTTTGCCTTCCAGTGATTTATTGCTGCAGTAAGAATCTTTAACAACCTATTAACAAAATACCACTTTCGTGTTATATTTTCTTGTAAAATCTAACATATTTTTGATAAGAATCAGATGCAAACGATTCCTGAATTAAAATAAAACCATCCGTATAAAATATTTGGAATCACTTGGTTATTCCAATTTCTATGAAAACCATTTGTTCTCTACCATGTCCTGATGAAATCTAATGAAAAATTACACCTAGTGAAAGAACGATTTGAAGTAAGGGCTGAGTAAAATCAGCCCTTTTGTATTTTGTTATATTGAGATTGTCCTCCTATCTTGCCAACTCCCGCTGACCTTTTCCCATTTTCAATAAAAAAGCCTTCCTGAATAGCAGGAAGGCTTTTAATATGTTGGAATTGAATGTTTTAGAGATAATAAAGGTTACATCTAAAAATAATCAAATCTCAAAAGGCTTATACCATTGGAATTTCAGCCACTTCGTAAACTTTCTGATCCAGTTTAGCTTTGGTTTCGCTGAAGGCATTGAGTGTCAGTTCAATATCTTCATCGTTATGAGCCGCAGTAGGGATCAGGCGATAAATGATCTGTCCTTTAGGGATTACCGGGTACACTACGATAGAGCAGAAAATATTATAATTTTCGCGTAAATCCAGGCACATAGCGGTTGCTTCAGGAATATCACCCTGCAGGTAGATAGGTGTTACCGGAGAGTTGGTTCTACCGATATTAAATCCACGGGCTTTCAGGCCGTTCTGCAGTTTATTTACATTTTCCCACAGTTTAGCCTTCATTTCAGGATGCTGGCGCATCAGCTGAACACGTTTCAGGTGACCTACCACTATTGGTAAAGGAATGGATTTGGCAAATATCTGGGAGCGCATGTTATAACGCAGGAAATTGATGATGGCTTTTTCGCCGCTAATGAAAGCACCGATAGAAGCACCGGATTTTGCGAAAGTATTGAACAGCAGGTCAATTTTGTCCTGCACACCCTGTTCTTCACCAGTACCGGCACCGGTTTTACCCATGGTACCAAAACCATGTGCATCATCTACCAGCAGGCGGAATTCATATTTATCTTTAAATGCAGCGATTTCCTTCAGCTTACCCTGATCTCCGGCCATGCCAAAAACCCCTTCAGTAACTACCAGGATACCACCACCATTGGTTTTAGCCAATTCGGTAGCACGCTTCATTTGTTTGTCAAAATCTTCCATATCGTTATGCTTGAACACATAACGTTTACCTGGATGCAGGCGAAGACCATCCAGGATACTGGCATGACATTCTGCATCATATACGATTACATCTCTGCGGCCAACGATAGCATCAATGGCACTCATGATGCCCTGGTAGCCGTAGTTCAGCAAAGTTGTGGCTTCTTTACCCATGTAGTCGGAAAGTTCATTTTCCAGTTGCTCATGGTAATTGGTGTTGCCGCTCATCATACGGGCGCCCATGGGAGAGGCCAGTCCAAAGTCAGCTGCAGCTTTAGCGTCTGTAGCACGAACTTCCGGGTGATTGGCCAATCCCAGGTAGTTGTTGAGGCTCCAAACGATCTTTTCATTGCCCCGGAAATTCATACGGGGGCCTATTTCTCCTTCCAGTTTAGGGAATGCGAAATAGCCATGGGCTCTGTCTGAATGTTCCCCGATAGGGCCCAGATGTTTCAGCAGTTTCTCGAAAATATCCATACGCTATATTATGTAATGGTTAATTGCTTCCAATAAAAACGGACACAAAGGTATTAAAATATTACTTTTTGTAAACTTGGTTTACATTTGCCGCGCATCTTTTAACATTATTCATACTATGAAATTCCGGTAAAGGCCGGAATATTACAGTGACTTTCAAATAATTACCATCTGATGAAACTAAACAATCTTCTGACAGCCGCATTCCTGTTGATTGCACCGGCTGTTTGGGCACAAAAAGCAACATCCCCGAAGCCTTTCCATCATCTTTCACCACCTAAAGTTACTAAAACGGCCGCCAGACCAAAACTGATAGTTGGTGTAGTAGTAGATCAGATGCGCTGGGATTACCTGTACCGCTATGGTAGCAGATATTCAGCCGGTGGATTTAAAAGATTGTTACAGGATGGTTTTTCCTGCGAAAATACCCTGATCAATTATACTCCTACTATCACTGCCTGTGGTCATACCTGCGTGTATACCGGCTCGGTGCCTGCTATTCATGGCATCATCGGTAATACGTGGTACAGTACTGTACTGGGCCGCAAAATGTATTGCGCAGAAGATTCTACGGTAAATACTGTTGGCAGCAGCTCTGCAGCAGGTAAAATGAGTCCGCGTAACATGCTCGTAACTACTATTGGCGACGAATTAAGATTGTCCAATAATTTCCAGAGCAAAGTAATTGGCGTGGCTATTAAAGACCGTGGTGCTATTCTTCCTGCAGGACACAGTGCCAATGCTGCTTTCTGGTATGATGGCAGCACCGGAAACTGGGTTACCAGCACTTATTACATGAACGAATTACCAACATGGGCACAGGAGTTTAATAACCAGAAATATCCACAACAATATCTTAGCAAACCGTGGACCACTTTATATCCTGCGGCTACCTACACCCTCAGCACATCAGATGAAAAACCGTATGAAGGCAAATATAAAAATGCTTCCAATACATCTTTCCCACATGATCTGAGCAGTATTGCCAACGGCACCATTGCAGCTTCCCCATTTGGTAACACCATGACATTGGAGTTTGCCAAAAAGGCCATGGAAGCTTACAATCTTGGTAAAGGTAATGTAACAGACTTGCTTGCTATCAGTCTTTCTTCTACTGACTATGTAGGTCATCAGTTTGGACCCAATTCTGTGGAAGCAGAAGATACTTATATCCGTTTGGATCAGGACCTTGCTACCTTATTCCAGTACCTGGATGCAAAGGTAGGTAAAGGTCAGTACCTGTTTTTTATTACAGCAGATCATGGTGTGGCGCATGTACCCGGCTTTATGGAAGAAAATAAACTGCCTGCTGGTACCTGGGATGATAGCGATGCTATGAAAGCACTGAATGAACAGATTGCCGGCAAATTTGGTGTAAAAGACGCGATCAAAGCGGTGGATAACTATCAATTCTGGCTGAATCATAATGCTATTGCAGCAGCAGGTAAAAATGAATCAGATATTCAACAGTTTATGATAGCACAATTACTGCAATCACCCGCTATTGAAAAAGCATTTCCACTCAATAACCTGATGACCACTACACTGCCGGAACCTATGCGTACTATGCTGGCAAATGGTTTCAATGTTAAAAGAAGCGGTGATATACAGGTGGTATTAACACCTGGTTATATAGACGGCGGCAAAATCGGTACTACACACGGTTTATGGTATCCTTACGATGCACATATTCCTTTGGTATGGATGGGTTGGGGCATTCAGCCGGGTAAAACCAACCGCACTATCGGAATGACAGATATTACACCTACGCTGGCTGCTATGCTGCATATTCAGATGCCTAGTGGTAACGTGGGTCAGGTGATCCAGGAGATTACCCATTAATTTTTTTTTGTTTAGATTGCCGTAAGAATAATTACGAATTACGAATTGCGAATTACGATTTAGTGGAGAGATATTCGCGAAGATCTCCTATTATATCTCCTTACTAAATCGTAATTCGCAATTGGCAATTCGTAATTACAATTGTTTCTTATGGCTTTTTCGTTTTTACAATATGAAGTGGCTGCGCGCGTAGCAACTATCACACTGAATCGCCCTGAAAAGCGAAATGCATTAAATGGCTTACTGGTGGCGGAACTTCGCCTGGCATTTAAAACTGCTGCTGCAGATGATGCAGTAAAAGTGGTTATATTGAAAGGAAACGGTGAAGCTTTTTGTGCCGGCGCTGATCTGGAATATTTACAGCAGCTGCAAAAAAATACCTACGATGAAAACCTGGCTGATTCCCAGGAGTTAATGCAGCTGTTTCAGGAAATTTATCAATTAGATAAGATTGTAATTGCGCAGGTAGAAGGGCATGCTGTAGCCGGTGGCTGTGGCCTTGTTACTGTTTGTGACCTGAGTTACGCGGTACCGGAGGCCTTATTAGGATATACTGAAGTGAAAATAGGCTTTATCCCTGCGCTGGTAGCCGTATTCCTGGTACGAAAAATAGGAGAGGGAAGAGTCCGGGAACTATTACTCACCGGCAAATTGGTGACTGCAGCAAAAGCCGCTATTGATGGTTTAATCACTACTGTAATTCCTGCCACAGAAATTAAAGCACATGTAGCAAAAGTGGCTGCCAGTCTATGTAATGAGGCATCCGCCAACTCACTGAAAGTGACAAAAAAATTGATTGGCACAGTGTTGGACTTACCATTGGAGAAAGGGTTGGCGCATGCAGCAGCATTGAATGCAGCTACCCGTGGACACGATGACTGTAAACGCGGTATTGCCGCTTTTTTAAATAAAGAAAAGCTTACCTGGTAGTTCGTTATCAATATATAACCATACTACCACCGAACTAACACACCATACTATGTCACATCGGTTATTTTTAACTTTCATCTTCTTATGCCTTACCAGCTCATCGCAGGCGCAGCGCACTGTTTCAGATGCCAAGATTGTGTATAAAATGGAGCTGCCACCTGAGCAACTTCAAATGGATGCTATGCTGGAAGGCAGCACTTTTACACAATATATGCGCGGTCCGCTGAGCAGGATAGATATGAATTTCAATATTGTACATTATACCTATCTGATTAACAGCAAAGACGAAACCATGACTACGCTGATTGATCAGCATGGCACCAAATACCTCATCCGTGCAGGAAAGGAGGAGTATGAGAAAGATCTGAAGCAGTATGAAGATATACAATTCAAAGACCAGCCCGAAACGAAACAGATAGTTAGCTATAATTGCAGGAGAGCTATTGGAACGATGCCTGGAGGACAAACTTTTGAGGTGTATTATGCTATAGATCTGGTGCCGGAAAACAAGCAATATAATCGTCGTTTTGTAAACCTGAAAGGCATTCCGTTAGAGTTTGAAATAATTACCAAAACAGGTGCTAAAACCAAGGTGATCGCTACTAAAATAGAATTGTACCCTATTCCTGCTTCTTATTTTGATGTGCCTAAAACAGGGTATAAAGAAGTGAGTCAGAAGGAGTTGAAGAATATGTAAGGAAGGGCTTCGCCCTTTTAGATTGTCTTACTCAGGATTAGGCTGATTTAGATGATTATGCTGATTTTATTTTTATTTACGCAGGATTCAATATTAGAAATAAGATCCCTGATGAAAGAAAATAAAATCAGCATAATCATCTAAATCAGCCTAATCCTGAGTAAGACATTTTTTTCAGGCGAAGCCTGAAGATCTCCAAATGAAAAGAACCGGTTAAAAAGCTATTAAACTTTTTAACCGGCTCATATTGTACTTGAAGAAACGTAAAGTTATTATCCTTTCTTAAGCGGCAGAATAATCTGCAGTTTCTGAAAGTTCATGTTTCCGGGCGGCTGTTGCAGCACCTGAACATTGTAAGGCACTACGTAGGTCACATTACCCTTGGTGTAGGTCATTACGGTTTTGAAGTTTATTACATTATTATTAGTAAACTTAAAGTCAGAGCTTAGGGCACCGGTATACCGGTAACCTGCATCGAGGCCCAGGTTAGTTTTGGGCATAGCAGTATTCAGCACAAAATGCGGATTGTCTGCTGATTTTTTCACTTTGTCTTTATTATTATCGGTGGGCAAAAGACTAACATTTGCCAGCGCATTGAGAGCAAAAAAGGCTAAAGCGCCCGCCAACAAGCAAGACAATGAAAAAGTGCGTGATATGTTTGTTTTCGCTTTCATTGTAATTCAAATGTACAAACTTTTTTATATATCTTATAACAAATTCTTAACGCAAGATACAACTAAATCACAAGGAAATGTTAAAAAAAATATAAACGGCTCATATCACCCGATTTTGGGGGATAGAAAAAGTCTTATATTTACAGTAATGAGTAAGGACTTTTCATTTTTAAACGAGGATTTTGACGATCTGAGAGACTTGTTGCAGCAGTTTGAAAACCTCAGAGCTGGTAAGTCTCATTCTTTTTTGGACGAAGATTCATTTGAGCAGATCATAGATTATTATGACGAGCATGACGAAATGCCGATCGCGTTGCAGGCGGCAGAACTAGCCATCGAACAATTTCCTTATTCCTCCTCCCTGCTACTTAAAAAGGCCAACTTACTTATAGAAACCAAAAAATACAAAGAAGCCCTGGATCTGCTGGGAAAAGCAGAAGTACTGGACCGCACTGATATTAATCTTTATATACTGCAAACAGATGTGTACCTGGCGCTGAATCAGCACCAGAAGGCCGCTGCTGTGCTGGAAGAGCAAATAGAGCAGTTTACAGGAGAAGACAGAACTGAGCTGTTGCTCGAGCTGGCAGATGTGTATGATGATTGGGAGGAGTTTGAAAAAGTGTTCGATTGCCTGAAAATGGCCCTGGAATATGATCCCACCAGTGAGGAGGCTTTGCATAAGATCTGCTTCTGGACAGAATTTACCGGTCGTAATGAGGAAAGTATCCGCTTGCACAACTTCATTATCGACGAACATCCCTATAATCACCTGGCCTGGTTTAACCTGGGCACGGCTTTTCAGGGGCTGAAGTTATATGAAAAGGCGATAGATGCCTACCAGTATGCTGTAGCCATTGATGAGAAATTTGATTATGCCTACCGTAACATGGGCGATGCGTATATCCGCCTCCGGAAGTATGCCGAAGCGATAGAAGTGCTGCAGAAACACCTGGAAATAGCCAAACCGGAGGATGTTATCTATGAAGCCATCGGTCATTGTTACGAGCGTCAGCGTAAGTTTACACAGGCCCGCTACTATTACCGTAAAGCCTCGCATTTGAGTCCTAATGATGACAAGCTATACTACAAGATAGCGGTGGCATACATGATGGAGGCCAACTGGGATAATGCCGCCAAATCACTGTTGAGTGCACTTAAAATAAATAAAACCAACGCAGAGTATAATATGAGTTTGGGTGAATGTTACCTGGAACTCGGAAAAAACAAGGATGCACTGATCCATTTCATGAACGCGGTTAGAACCCGGCCCAAGAGTGCTGTCACCTGGCAGGAACTACTGAAAGGGCTATATGTATCCGGATTCATGGAAGAAGCATTGGTGCAACTGGCTATAGCAGAGGAAAAAGCAGGTAGAAAGCCTGTATTTATCTATTATCGGGCAGCCATCCTGATAGCTATGGGGAAAACCAAGGAAGGTTTGCTGCACCTGGAAACAGGTTTGCAACAGGCGCCTAAAATCGTAAAAAAGCTGGTAGAGCTGGATCCGGCTATATTACAGCATGTGAGTGTGGTAGATCTGATTGCGCAATACCGCCGTAAACGTTAACCAATGTTATTTACTTTAATAAAATAAAGTATACTTCTTATTTTTGCGCCGGCTTAAATTGTCATGGACAAAAGTCAATAGTATTTCCGGTTACTAAAATTGCTACTAAGCTATCCCGAAGTGCCTGGCGAAAACTAGTATGTGTTTTACTGACCAATAAGAAGATAAAAATATTTCAAATGAATTTTAATCTGACACAAATCCCGGAAAGGACAAAGAAACCCCGTACACATGGATTAACCATGGTGATGGATAAGGGGCTAAGTTTGGAAGAAGCACGAAATTTTTTATCTGCTGCCGGTCCTCACATCGACATCCTGAAACTGGGCTTTGGCACTGCTTTCGTTACGCCCAATCTGCGCGCTAAAATCGAACTTTACCAGGCTGCTAACATCCCCGTTTACTTTGGTGGTACCTTGTTTGAAGCCTTTTTAATCCGTAACCAGTTTGACGACTATGTGAACATAGTAAAGGACTATGGCATTTCCTATATGGAAGTTTCCGACGGTTCCATCACTATTCCGCATGCTGAAAAGTGCGGTTACATTGAGAAGCTGGCTAAAGTTGGTCTGGTATTGAGTGAAGTGGGTTCTAAAGATGCAGAACACATTATTCCTCCTTATAAATGGATCGAATTGATGAGCGCCGAACTGGCTGCCGGTGCTACTTACGTAATTGCAGAAGCCCGCGAAAGTGGTAACGTTGGTATTTATCGCGGAAGTGGTGAAGTACGTGAAGGTCTGGTACAGGAAATCCTGACACAGATACCTGCTGAAAAAATTATCTGGGAAGCCCCTCAGAAAGCACAACAACTCTATTTCCTGGAACTGGTAGGCTGTAATGCCAACCTGGGCAACCTGGCTCCTAATGAAGTAATTTCCCTGGAAGCCATGCGTATTGGTTTAAGAGGAGATACTTTTAGTCTGTTTCTTGACAGAGAATAATTTTTAAATAATTACAAATTACGAATTGTGAATGACGGTAATGAGCGCAGCATCGCTTCTATCCATCATTCGCCATTCGTAATTTGCAATTCTCAATCAACGATTCATGAAAATTTACGGACTTATCGGTTATCCGCTCAGTCACTCCTTTTCAAAAGGTTTTTTTGCACAGAAATTTGAAAAGGAAAATATAACGGGATGCCTGTACGAAAACTTCCCACTACCCGGTATCGCGGACTTTCCCCTCTTATTGCAACAACAACCACAGCTTAACGGATTAAATGTAACCATTCCCTATAAGGAAGTGGTAATCCCTTTCCTGGATGAACTGAGCAAAGCGGCGGCACAAATTGGTGCGGTAAATTGTATTCGTTTTAAAGATGGGAAAAAGACCGGTTATAATACGGATGTGATTGGGTTTACTAAATCGTTGCAACCATTATTACAACCACATCACAACCGCGCATTGGTACTGGGTACCGGCGGAGCAGCCAAAGCAGTGATGTATGCTTTGCAGGAACTGGCTATTCCTTATACGGTGGTAAGCCGCCAAACAGCTAATGGTGCGGTATCTTATGACTCGCTGGATCAGACAGTTATAGAACAACATACATTAATTATCAATACTACCCCATTAGGGATGTATCCCAAGGTGGATACACTTCCCGAAATACCTTATCAATACCTTTCTTCCAGGCATTTGTTATATGACCTGGTATATAATCCGGCAGAAACATTATTTCTGCAACGTGGCGCCGCACAAGGGGCCACTATCAAAAACGGGCATGAGATGCTGATCCTGCAGGCGGAGGCGTCGTGGGAGATATGGAATGGCTGATTGTCTTTCCCAGGATTAGGCTGATTATACTGATTACCCTGATTTTGTTTTGCTGATTTAGATAGATTTAAAAAGATTAGCGAAGATCTCAGCGGATATTGTCTGAACCAGGATTTAACGGATTGAATGGATTACCATGATGGATGCCGAAGATCATAGCGAAGATATTCGCATATATCTTCCAGATAAAACAATATAACATCCATCAGGGTAATCCATTCAATCCGTTAAATCCTGGTTCAGACAATATCCGCTGAGATCTTCGCTAATCTTTTTAAATCAAAAAAATAAAATACCCGCTGAAATCTCCGCTAATCTTTTTATAATCAAAAAAACAAAATCAGGGTAATCAGTATAATCAGCCTAATCCTGTGAAAGACAATTTTCGCTATTCCGGTTTGATCATATAATACACACACGTGGTCACAAAATTCCTCACAAAAGGAATGGCCGCAATGGGCTTCCACTGTTCACGTGCACTAACCCCGAATTTATATTTATAGATAGGATTGATCAGATAAAACCTGCGCCGGGTGATCTTATATTGCTGGCGTTTTACAATACGCTCAAAACGTTCGATAGAAATGCCGGTGGATTTTACTTCCATCAGATCTACCACCACATCATCACCTTCGCCGAAGAGGCGCAATAGCCCTTTGTATAAAGGAACGGGCAGCAGATGAATATAAGGGACCATGCTGAGGAATTTATTTGCACAGATCTGCTGGTGGCCTCCATGGGGCATATACCAGGGCGGGAAGCCAAAGTACACTTGTCCGCGGGGGGTAAGCAACTGTTTCAGATGTCCGATGATTTTTTCCTGATCGGGAATATGCTCAATCGCATCTTTGAGGATGATCACATCAAAAGAGTTACGGAACTCTCCCAGAAAATCAACGTCATAAATGTTTTTGGCGATCAGTTTTAATTGTCCGGCATCCAGGTATTTTTGCAGAAAATTTTTGGCCAGTTCAATACGGTCCGGCGCAAGATCAACTCCTACACAGTGGCAACCTTTTTCCAGCAATGGGGTGAGTACACCGCCTTCCCCACAGCCTACCTCCATTACCCGAAGACCTTCCAGTTGCGGAAATTCCTGTTGTATGAAGGGCAGCACATAGTTGCGCGAATTGTCTACCTGTTGCTGGTACCGTAGTGTTGCGTCTTTATGATGTTCTAATGACATGGTTTAGAAAATTCCGTGAATTTAGTAAAAAGGGCTTAGCTTTTAGCTATTAGCTATGAGTATTTAGCTTTTAGGCGTTTGGATGCTCCATTTTTTGCAGGCTAATTGCTAACAGCTAATAGCTATCTTTGCGGGATGCAAACGAACGAAATAATAAATTACCAGGAAGGAGCCGTGATACTGATCAACAAGCCATTAACGTGGACCTCCTTTGATGTAGTACGTAAAATAAGGAATACCACCAAAGCTAAAATTGGTCACGCCGGCACGCTGGACCCATTAGCAACCGGGCTGCTTATTTGCTGTACCGGTAAAATGACAAAAAAAATAAATGAATACCAGGCGCAGGAAAAAGAATATACCGGCACTTTTACTTTAGGTGCTACCACGCCTACATTCGATAAAGAATCTGAACCTGAAAATTTTAAAGACATCAGCAATATTGATGAAGCTGCCTTACTGGCTGCTACCAAGCCTTTCATCGGCGAAATCATGCAGCTGCCACCTATTCATTCTGCTATCAAACAAAATGGTAAACCTATTTACCTGTTGGCCAGAAAAGGGGTAGATGTAAAAGTAGAACCACGTAAATTAACCATTACTGAATTTGAGATCACCAAAATAGCCTTACCGGAAGTACATTTCAGGGTTGTGTGCAGTACGGGTACGTATATACGTTCCTTAGCAAATGATTACGGCGCTACTTTAGGATGTGGTGCTTATCTGAGCAGTCTTTGCAGAACACGTATCGGTAGTTTTAAACTGGAAGATGCCACTGATATGGCCGATTTCATTGCTGCCAACACCATTCCTAAAACGGATAACCAATAGCAATATTCCAGATAATATTATTACGGCGCCAATGGGCGTCTTTCAAATCCCATTCACTTACATACCAGCCATTTTTATTACCGGTGAAATAAGGTACTTTCAATGGTATACCCCAATCCAGGCGGATGAGGAAGAAGGAGAAATCTAAACGCAGGCCCGCACCGGTGCCCATGGCCAGATCATGATACAACTGATTAAACTGGAACTCGGAGCCGGGCCTGGATGGATCTTTCTTGATCATCCAGATATTACCCATATCCAGGAAGGTAGCGCCTTTGAGATTAACGCTGCCGCCAAACATCCTTAACAGATCAAAACGATATTCCACATTGCCTTCCAGCTTCATATCTCCTGTTTGATCCGGAAATGCCTGTGCGGTGGCAGAAGAATCTTTGAAAGAGCCTGGTCCCAGCGTACGTAGCCGCCATGCACGGATACTGTTAGGCCCGCCGGAAGTGAATTGCCGCACATAAGGCAGCACCTGTGAATAACTATAAGGAATACCCAAACCGGCATATACCCTGGTAGCCAGACCGCTGTGCAGGCCCACTTTCCAGAAGTGACGGTAATCGGCTTCTATCTTCACAAAATTGGAAATATTAACCTTGGTCAGCGTTTCCAGGTTCGTTTTATTCCCTGAGATGGTATTCAACAAACTATTGATGCCATTCAGCCACAGGCCGGACTCTTCCATGTTAATCCTGAAATAGCTATAGTGGCGCTGATGCAGTAAATCCTGGTTGCTGTAGATATAAGACACACTCTCACCACCTATCAACGCAGGTTCAAAGCTGCGTTTAAGGTATGGATTGGTATTTACTACCGAATCTCTGAATTCCTGGTTCAGAATAACGCCTACATAGTTAAGGGTGAAAGGCCTTACTATCCAACGTTTGTACAGGCTCTCATTCCAATCGTATCCATAGGACATATTGATGCTGGTGATATCAAATTTGTCTATACGTGAAAGGTAATTGGCACCCAGTGTTAATCGTGTTTTTACATTTGATCTGCTGGATTGCCGGATATTAAAGGGCAATGCAAACCGTGGCCAGGTAAGACTTACCTCTCCTCCAAATTGTTTGGATTGCAGTTCCCAGCCACTGCTCTGAGGGCGAATCAACTCAATACCGGTATTGAGGGCCATTCCAAACTGGGCAGCCGTATTATTCAGATTAATATGCCGGTAGTTGAGTGTAATACCCGAACCCAGCAGATAGTCGCTACTGTTGCTCACCTCAAAACTTAGTCCCAGCTCCTGTTTACGGCGTGGCGTAAGGAACAGGTAAGCATCGAGCGCATTAGCAGTATCCTTGCGCTCTTTATATTGCAGCGTAACAAACTGCCATATACCGATATCATACAATTTGTTAACCGTGTTATTATACTGTTGCAGGGAATAAGTTTCTCCGGGTCTTAGCAGGATAGACTTAGACAGGATCTTGGGTTTGAGCATTTCCTGGTGAAAGCGGATAGTAATATATTTCCGGGCATCCTGTTTAAGGGAGCTGTCATTAGGATTACCATTCAGCGAAAAATCAGGGTATGCATATATTTTACTGATGTGATATAATTGCCAGTTGCTGGTGGAGTCTTCCGGATTTTTGATACGCACTTCCACGTCCATGGTCAGTTTTTCCCGGCCTTTGTTTTCATTAAAGATATTAACAAATCCTTCAAAGGGGTTGAGGCTATTACGGAACAGGGCTTTGTTAAGCGTGTCCACACTGTATTCTATCGCATCGCGGGTAAATTTGTAGTAGCCGGCATCTTTGATGACGCGGGTGAGCCTTTCTCTTTCGCCAGACAGGGTAGCTGATTTAAAGGCAACACCTTTTTTAATCAGTGATAATTTTTCGTTGTTTTTTACAACATTCAGTATCGCGGTATCCGGTATATCGTAGGTGATTTTATCTATCACAAAATTTCTGCCTGTATTCACGTTGTAGGTAACGCTTGTTTTACGGCGCTTTGTTTTAGCCGTGTAACCTACTGTAGCATAAAAGAATCCCTGGTTGCGCAGGTAGCTGGTCATGCGGTCTACAGATTCTTTTGATTTGGTAGAATCATATACCACTGCTTCCTCCAGGTTTCTTTTGGACAGGAAGATATTCCAGAACCAGTTTGATTTTTCTTCATTATACTTCTGGTTATAGAGCCATACTTTTATGCGGGAGTTGAGCAGCTTTTTATTGGGTTGCTGCGTCATCAGTGATTTGGAAGAGAGTGAACTGCGGAGATCCTGTTTTTCTGAGTTAAGGATTTCCCCGGTTACAGCTACCTTGCTACTGGTGTATAATGTTTGGTCCTTTTGCAGGTACCTGGTGTTGGAACAGGCGCCCAATGTTAGTACTACAGCCAATAGCAGCAAGTATTTCAGCAGTAGAGTAATAGAATTGGGAAGCAGCTGCATCACGGGCGAAAACGTTATTTATATTTTAAAAGCTAATTCTGAACAGACTGGATACCACGCCTCTTCTTGGCTGATTAAAAGAAATCGTGTAGGTTTGGCCCCATGTTGTCAAAGGCGCAAATTAAATATATTCAATCATTACAGCACAAAAAAAACAGGCAAAAATCCAGCCAGTATATAGCAGAGGGTGATAAGATTGTGCAGGAGCTGCTACAGGCGGGCATGCCCGTGAAAGCAATTTATGCTACACATGATTGGTTGGAGCAGCATACTCCATTGCCAGGTAGTTTACCGGCAGATGCGGTGGTGGAGGTAGATGCGTCTGTACTCAAACAATTATCTTCTCTTACTACACCCAACAGGGCCATGGCTTTGCTGGATATGCCTTCAGGCGCGGATCAGTTGCCGGCTGCAGGTACAGTGGCACTGGCGTTGGAAGCTATTCAGGACCCCGGCAATATGGGTACACTTATTCGTATAGCCGACTGGTTTGGTATTCCTCAGATCATTTGCTCCCCGGATTGCGTGGATGTTTACAATCCTAAAACTATACAAGCCACCATGGGCAGCATTGCACGGGTACGTATAGCCGAACACGATATAAAAGAGTTGTTACAGCAAACAAAGCTACCATCATATGCTGCTACCTTACATGGTAAGAATATCGCCGGCTTTCCAATGATGAAAGAGGGCATTATTCTTATTGGCAATGAAGGCAGAGGATTAACAGAAGAAGTAATAGCGCTGGCTACCCATCGGATCACCATTCCCCGCATTGGCGGTGCTGAATCATTAAATGCCGCTGTGGCCGCCGGCATCATTTGCGGCCGCCTGCTTATTTAATTAATTATGACTCCCCGCATCCTGCTTATTTGTTTGTTATTGTTATGTGCTGCCTGTAATACTCATGTACAGCGAAAAGTAACGCCTGCATTTTATTACTGGAAACAAACATGGACCGGCAATACTACCGAACTGCAATATGTGCAACAGCTGCCGGCAAAGCGGCTATACATCAAAATGTTTGATGTAGACCTTGATGAGATAACAAAGGAACCTGTGCCAGTAGCCATTTTCCGGCAACGTGCGCCCTTCCCGGACAGTGTGGATATAGTGCCGGTTGTTTTTGTGATGAATGAAGTATGGGAAAAAGCGGATAGCAACCTGGCGCCGAAGATAGCCCGGCTGCTTCAACAGCTGTGCGACAGCATTCCGGCTGCCCGTATGCCGGAAATACAGTTGGATTGCGACTGGACTAAAACTACCCGCGCTAACTACTTCTCTTTTATACAACAGATCAAAAAACAACCATTTTTTCAGCATCGCCAGTTATCTGCCACCATCCGCATGTACCAGCTGAAATATCTGACCAGTAGCGGTGTTCCACCAGTTGATAAAGGGTTGCTGATGTGTTATAATATGGGGGATCTGCATAAGCCTGGTGATCATAATTCTATTTTGGATGTGGCTACTATGACCAGCTACATAGGAAACGACCGCATAGCAGGATATCCCCTACCTTTGGATATTGCTTTACCACTGTTTGAATGGAGCGTGTTATTCCGAAATGGCCAGTATATAGGTATTTTAAGAAATGTGGGAGAGAAGGAGTTGCGTAATACCCTTCTTTTTACCCACAGCGGCGAACGTTTATATACGGTGCAAAAAGACACTTTAATAAGCGGTTATCCACTACAGAAAGGTAATGTGGTACGGCGCGAAACCAGTGACCATAAGGCTTTGGAAGCATCGGCACGTTTAGTGGCGCAACAGCGGCAGGCGTATGACCCGATCATTATTTTTTATCATCTTGATTCAGTAACCCTTCATAATTATCCCCTGGATGAACTACAGAAAATTTACCGTCTTTTTAATTAGTGTTTGTGTGTTGTTCTTTGGGAACGCCATTTACACATTTTCCTGCGGCGGCGGCGATTTTGACCCTTACGATTATTATGTGTCATTTTTCAAACCTGGTTTGAGCACGCCAGGATATGAGCCATTTTATTACACGCAGGTTGCTCCCTTTTATGAGGACCCTACTCCGTCAGAGGAAACTGCTAATGTGGCCGATTGGCAAAGGTTTACCGGAGATAAGGTAACGGCAGCGGATATACGCGAATGTATTTACGAATACAGCCATGATCAGCTGGCAGTTATTGCAGCCGGGAGTACCATATTACCGGATAGCGTAAAACGGAATACTTTTGTACAGTTTTTATTGAAAGATAAAAACCAGGAAGTGAGCAGGTATTTATTGTTTGCCAAAAGCTGTGAACCGGCTGCAACCAATATAGATAGATGGTCTCCGCCGAATCAGACCTATTCTTTTCTCGACAGTTTACAAAGAGAGGGAGAAGCGTTGTATAATAAAACAAAGGATAAAGAAATCCGTGAACGTTATGCTTTTCAGTTAGTAAGACTGCAGCATTACAGTAAAGAATACGCGGAAGCAATCAAGTCTTTCGATAAATACTTTACTCACAAGAGTACGCCATCATTGGTGTATTATAAAGCGCTGTCGCTTAAAGCCGGTGCTATGTTGCGTTTGAAAGACAGTGTGCAGAGTGCGTATATTTTTTCGCGTGTTTTTGAAAAAGCACCATCCCTGCGTATCAGCAGCTTTACAGGGGTGATGTGGGGCAACACAACGGAAGCAGCTATTTATCCGTTATGTAAGGATAACCACGAAAAGGCCATCGTAGCTGCTATCTACGGGTTTTCTTCTCTGGAAATAGGTCCGGGATCGTTGAATGCAGTATGTACATTGGACCCCGCCTCTCCTGCATTGAGTATATTATTATCCAGGCAGATAAATATTCTGGAAGATAAATACCTCAATCCGTATATCACTGACAGTCTGTATTACGGGAAGGTAGGACGCATATCTGACTTTCATCTGCCGGTGCAGCAGGAAGTAAAATCATTGCAATCATGGGTGGATAGTATTATCGATAGAGGAAAGATTAAAGACGTGGACTTATGGCGTGTTTCCTCTGCTTACTTATCCTACATGCAACGAAACTATCCGGCAGCAATAGCACAGCTGAATAAATCAGCAGGCGTAAAAGACCCGGGTATAAAAGACCAGTGGGAAATCGTAAATCTGCTGGTAAGTATCAATCAACAAAAGACCATTGATAGTGCATTTGAATCCAGGCTGCTGGCCTCTTTCAAATGGCTCGACAGCAAACAGGGCAAACGAGGCAGGGAAGATAACTGGCAGTCGCCCGACAGTGTATTTTTCTTCAATAAAACCTATCGTAACCTGTTGTTTGCTATTCTGGCTCCACGCTACAAGCAGCAGGGGGATATGGTAAAAGAAGCATTGATCAGGGCGCGCGCTGATGTGTTGGATATGAGCCTTTATACCGGATCAACAGCTGTTTCACTTATCAAAGATGATATGAAATCAGCGGAGCTACTTCAACTGAACAGCTTTCTGAAGAAATCTTCCAAAACCCCGTATGAGTCTTATCTGTCAAGGTTTTTCCCGAAAAAAGTAAATTTAGACAGAGTGATAGGCGAGAGTTATATGCGGGTACATGATTTTAATAATGCGTGTACCTGGTTGAAAAAAGTACCTACCGCCAGCCAGGCCGCTTCTTACCTCGTGTTCCAGGAGCAGCTGCAGGATTTTGGGCAGGATACCAGTGAAGAGGATTATAAGACAACTATTACCGAGTATCAGTTTTGCAACCGTATGGTACAATTACAGGCGAAGATGAAGATCACGCCGGTACCTGCAAAAGTATATTACGATTATGCGTCTGCCTTATTCAGTATTTCTTACTATGGCAAAACATGGTACTTTGTAAAAGACGCCCGTCCAACAACAGCCTGGTATAGTTCTTCCTGTGATAAAGACCCGTTTGAGAAACAGTATTTTGGTTGCTACGAAGCAGAAAGTTATTATCTGAAGGCCGCGCAGGCGAGCACAGACAGGGAGTTTAGGGCAAAATGCGCATTTATGGCAGCACGTTGTTCACAAAAACATATTCCAGACACTAAGAATAATGATATGTACATGTCTGCGTTGATCCATAACCGTTACTTTCCACTGCTGACCAATAATTTTGGACAAACACAGTTTTACCAGGAGGTATATGGCCAGTGCAGCTATCTGCGTGACTATGTGAGAAGTACCCGGAAAAAGTAATCACTTAAACTGGATAGCCTTTACCGGTGTAATCCGCCGGATGATCAAAGAAGGCACCAGCAATATGACGGTGCAGATGGCAAACGTACCAATGTTAATCAGCAGTATCTCTACCCAGTGTATGGATACTGCTGCTACTGACATGTAATAGGATTCTTCCGGTAGCTTGAACAATCCTGTGCTTTGCTGCAGGAAAGCGAGTCCCAGCCCAAAGAAATCACCAATCAGTACACCCAGCAGGATAATGTAGCCTGCCTGATAAACAAATATTTTCTGAATAGCCCAGTTGCGCATACCCAGTGCTTTGGAGATGCCTATCATGTTGGTACGTTCCAGTATCAGTATCAGTATGGCTGTAATCATGTTGATGATGGCCACTATTGTCATGATGGCAATAATAATTATTTCGTTCTGGTTCTGTAATTGCAGCCAGTCAAAGATGTTGGGATAGATATCACGGATAGTGCGTGTAAACAATTGATCCGGCAATAGGTGGTTATCGATATACCGGCTTATGGAATCCATATTATGGTAATCATTAAGGGTAATCTCGTAACCGCCTACCTGTGTGGGTTCCCAGTCGTTGAGCTTTCGTACCAGGTTGAGGTCACCGATCACGAAGGTTTTATCGTATTCTTCGATGCCGGTTTTAAATATGCCCGTTACCGTTAGCTTGCGTGCGCGGGGAGGTAATCCGCCGCCTTGTATAAAATAGATGATCGTTTTATCATTCACTTTTACCTGCAGCTCTTTGGACATATATTCGGAGATCATTATTCCCGGTGCATAGCTGGTATCGTTAAAGGAGAGCAGCTTTCCTGATTGCATGAAACGCTGCAGCTGAGGCCAGTCGTAGTTTTTATCTACTCCTTTAAAAATAATACCGTCTATTTCCTTATCAGATTTAATGATAGCAGATTTGGTAGCGTAGTTGCTGATGGTTTTGATGCCGGGTACCAGCTTAATGCTATCCAGCAGGGTGGGGCTGCTGGTAAATGGAAGCTCTTCTGTTAAGGGGCCGGCATTGGGTTGATATTGATTGATATGAATATGACCCCAGAAGCTGAATATTTTTTCCTGTATTACTTGTTGAAAACCGTTTACCAGTGCAGTTGCCAGTATCATTACCGCTACGCTCACCGCGGTAGCGGCTACTGCTATATTGATAATGAATTTGGAAAAAGAAGATGCTTTGTTGAAAGCAATCCGTCTGGCGATAAAAAATGATAAACGCATGTCGCAAATATAGTAATTGCTTTTATCTTCGCCCTGATGGCTTTATGCTTTCAGCTTTAAATCGTAACTTGAATACATCAATCACCTCATATGCGTACAGCAGCATTATTTCTTATGGTGGCCCTCTTTTCTGGTCTGATCAGTGGCAGGGTAACAGCCCAGGTAAACTCCATCACCCCGGACCATGTTTATTACAATAATATCAAATCAGTAAAATTTAACCAGGCAGGTGATCCGCTTAGTATGCCGATGTATACCATAGGTGGCGGGGAGAAACTGGAATTATCTTTTGATGATATGGATAATGATGTAAAAAACTATTATTATTCGTTTATCTTATGTAATGCAGACTGGACGCCGGCGCAGGTGAATCAGTTTGATTACATGCGCGGGTTTTCGGAAACAAGAATACTTGATTACCGGTTGTCGAGTGTGTCTTTACAGCGGTATACGCATTACAGTGTGCAGTTGCCGGGCACCAATAGTTACCCGGTAAAATCAGGCAACTATCTGCTTAAAGTTTACCTGGACAGCGACACCTCTCAACTGGCATTTACACGCCGCATGTTTGTGGTGGAAAATAAGGCCGGATTAGCCGGATATATCCAGCAGCCTATCACTCCTAAATTATTCCGCACTCACCAGAAGATCAATTTTGAAGTAAATACAGGATCATTAAATATCCAGAATCCTTTTGATCAGTTAAAAGTGGTGATCCTGCAAAACTATCGCTGGGATAATGCCATCACTAATCTGAAACCACAATTTATTAATGGAAATGTTATCAAATACAATGCAGAACAGGATTGTATTATGCCGGCCGGAAAAGAGTACCGGTGGATAGATCTGCGCAGTTTCCGTTTGCAAACAGAAAGAGTACAGCGATCGGAATATAAAAGAAACAGCACGGATGTATTTGCAGTAATGGACTATGAAAGAGCGGATAAGGTATACCAGTTTATTAAAGATGTGAATGGCAGATATTACCTCGCCACACTGGATGATTACAATCCCAATTTTGAAGGTGATTATGCTGCTGTGCATTTTTCTTTTGCCTCGCCGGAACCATATGCAGGATATGATATGTACATATATGGAGAGCTCACCAACTACGAATGCAACGATAAAAATAAGCTCACATATAATGGTGCCAGTCGCGCTTATGAAGGCACCCTTTTCTTAAAGCAGGGATATTATAACTACATCTATGGCACGGTAGATAAAACAAAGCCCAATGCTAAATTCAGTACAGAGTTAACAGAAGGGGATTATTGGGAAACAGAGAACAACTATACCATTTTGCTGTATTACCGCGCGTTGGGAGGGAGGTCTGATGAGTTGGTATCGAGTATAACATTGAATTCTATATTGAATAGAAAATAGAACTATGATTTTTGTGATTAGTATGATTATCCTGAAATCTCCGCTCATCAGGATAATCATACTAATCACAAAAATCATAGTTCAGACACCTACACTTTGCCGCAGCTTCACAATATTTGCCGCGCCACGTTTAATGATAATCCGCGTACCTCTTTCATAAGTAAAGTAGCGATAGAACCAGTTGATAAATACCACCAGTTTATTTCTGAATCCGAGTAGACTCATGAGGTGTACAATCATCCATACGATCCAGGCGAAGTAGCCGTTGAGGCGCATGCCTGCAAATTCGGCTACTGCCCTGTTACGGCCTATAGTGGCCATACTGCCAAGGTCTTTATAATAGAAGTCTTTCATGGGTTTATTTTCCAGGGCAAGGCGTATGTTGTGAGCTACGTTTTTACCTTGTTGTATGGCTACCTGTGCTACCATGGGGTAGCCTTTAGGGAAACGGGGATCGTTTGTCATCTGTGCGATGTCGCCGATAGCAAGAACGTTGGTGTATCCTTTCACCTGGTTAAATTCATTTACAAGTATACGACCGTTGGGCAGGAGTATTTCCGGTGGTAAACCTGCTACCGGTACGCCTTTTACGCCGGCAGACCAGAGGAGCGATTGTGTTTTGATATGTTCACCCGTACTGAGGGTAATGGTTTGTCCGTCGTATTCTTTTACACCGGTATTGATCATTACACGCACGCCCAGGTGGTGTAATGCTTCCAGCGTTTTTTTAGATGTTTGTTCACTGAAGGAAGCGAGTAATTTAGGGCCTGCTTCAATGAGGTATACATTCATTAATTCCTGAGGAAGATCAGGATAATCTTTGGGCATGATATATTTGCGCAACTCTGCAAAAGCGCCGGCCAGCTCTACACCTGTAGGGCCGCCACCTACCATTACAAAATTGAGTTTAGGTTTTATTTCTTCCGGATCTTTTAGCAATAAACTTTCTTCAAACTGTTTTATTACATAGTTCCGGATCTGCACTGCTTCTATAAGGGATTTCATACCAATGGCATTTTCTTCGATGCCTTTGTTTCCGAAAAAGTTAGTGTTACTACCTGTTGCAAAAACGAGGTGGTCATATCGGATTTCACCGATACCTGTTTCCAGGATATTTTCTGAAGTACGGATACCGGTAACCTCTGCCATGCGAAATACCAGGTTATGTTGTTTTTTGAAAATACCGCGCAGTGGAAAGGCAATACTATCAGGCTCCAGGCCGGCAGTAGATACCTGGTATAGCAAAGGTTGGAAGAGGTGATAGTTGTTTCTGTCCAGTAAAACTACCTGAACGGGTGCATGTTTGAGCTGTTTGGCAAGATTTACGCCGCCGAATCCGCCGCCTACTATAACTACGCGCGGTTTCGTGGTTTCCGGGATGTTGGGCTGAATCATAATTCGTCTTTTTATATTGTACAGCAAGCTGCAGATGATATGATAATCCTTTTACTTTAACACATTCGCCGGTTAGCTGTTCGATAAACGGTGTACCAGTGTTTAATATTATCAAAGTTACGAAACTTTCAGAAAAAAATGAAAGTTTTGAAATGTCTTTCACAGGATTAGGCTGATTATACTGATTACCCTGATTTTCTTTTGCTGATTTTGAAAGATTTAAAAAGATTGGCGGAGATTTCAGCGGGTATTTTACTTTTTTTTGATTTTAAAAGATTAGCGAAGATTTCAGCGGATATTGTCTGAACCAGGATTTAACGGATTGAATGGATTACCATGATGGATGCCGAAGATCATAGCGAAGATATTCGCATATATCTTCCAGATAAAACAATATAACATCCATCAAGGTAATCCATTCAATCCGTTAAATCCTGGTTCAGACAATATCCGCTGAAATCTTCGTTAATCTTTTAAAATCAAAAAAAATAAAATACCCGCTGAAATCTCCACTAATCTTTTTAAATCTTTCAAAATCAGCAAAATAAAATCAGGGTAATCAGTATAATCAGCCTAATCATGAGAAAGACATTACTGTAAACAATATTTAAAGATCAGCGTCGCCGCCGCAGCACCTGTCAATGGCCCAAGAATGGGTATCCATGCGTAGCTCCAATCGCTGTCGCGTTTACCGGGGATGGGCAGGAGAAAGTGCATCAGCCGTGGGCCCAGATCCCTGGCGGGGTTGATGGCATAACCCGTAGGACCGCCCAGCGATAAACCAATAGACAGCACCACAAAAGCCACCGGCAATGCGTCTAATGAACCAATGCCTGCAGTAGGACCAGTGAGATAAAATATAGCCAGAATAAATACCAGCGTAGCAACAAATTCAGTGAGGAAATTATACCGGTTGTTTCGTATAGCTGGCATGGTACAGAATACGCCCAGCTTGGTTTCTGCGTCTGTGGTGGCATCAAACTGTTTTTTGTAACAGAGCCATACCAGCAATGCTCCCAGCATAGCGCCAGCCATTTGAGCGGCTACATATCCGGGTACTTTTTCCCAGGGAAAATCTCCCATCATGGCTTTTGCCAACGTAACAGCAGGATTAAGATGGGCGCCACTGTATTTTCCGGCGCAATACACGCCTATAAACACTGCCATGGCCCAGCCCATAGTGATGACAATCCATCCGCCCTGGTTGCCCTTGGATTTGTTGAGAATTACATTGGCTACTACACCATCTCCCAGGGCAATGAGAAATGCAGTTCCAACTATTTCGGCTAAATAAGGTGACATAAGTTGAAGGAATGAATATTGATGAATGAAGGAAAAATTATTCTTCAGTCCAGGCTTGTGCCGCTCTGATAGCACGTTTCCAGTCGCCGCACAATTTATTCCGTTGTGAAGCTTCCATAGTGGCATCAAAGGTGGCATCTATTTTCCATTGCTGTGCAATCGTTTCAATGCTGTCCCAATAGCCTACCGCCAGTCCTGCGAGGTAAGCTGCACCGAGTGCCGTGGTTTCCGTAATAACGGGACGGACTACACGAACATTCAGCAGATCAGCCTGGAACTGCATGAGCAGATTATTTTTTGTTGCACCACCATCTACCCGTAATTCGGTGATAGGCATGCCTGCATCGGCTTCCATGGATTTAAGTACATCCATTGTCTGAAAGGCAATGCTGTCTAATGCTGCCCGTGCAATGTGTGCAGCGCTTGATCCGCGGGTAAGTCCTACCATAGTGCCGCGTGCGTGTTGATTCCAGTAAGGGGCTCCTAAACCGGCAAAGGCGGGTACCAGGTAAACACCGTCGCTGTCGGCAACAGTAGCAGCGAGTTTTTCCACATCGGCAGAATGGCGGATGATGCCGAGGCCGTCACGGAGCCATTGTACCACAGCGCCACCAATGAAGATGCTGCCTTCCAGTGCATAATTCGTTTTTCCATTGATTTGCCACGCTACGGTAGTCAGCAAATTATTTTTAGAGGGGATCGGTTTTTCGCCGGTATTGAGCACCATGAAACAACCGGTACCATAAGTGTTTTTGATCATACCCGGTTGCGTACACATTTGCCCGAAGAGGGCCGCCTGCTGGTCGCCGGCAATGCCTGCAATGGGAATACGATAGGGTGTAAGATTGGCTTCCGAGTAGCCGTACACTTCGCTCGATTGTTTTACTTCCGGTAACAGGGAAGCTGGTATTTCAAAGAGAGACAATAATTCGTTGTCCCATTTCATATCGTGGATATTAAACAGCAAAGTGCGGGAGGCATTGCTCACATCGGTAATGTGTAGTTTGCCGTTGGAGAAGTTCCATGCCAGCCAGCTGTCAACCGTACCAAAGGCGAGTTCGCCGTTATCCGCTTTTTTGCGGGCATCGGGTACATTGTCCAGGATCCATTTTATTTTGGTAGCGGAAAAGTAGGCGTCTATTCTGAGACCGGTCTTTTCTTTTACGAATGGTTCTTTACCTTCTTTTATCAGTGCATCGCAGAAGGCGGCGGTGCGGCGGTCCTGCCATACGATGGCATTGTGAATAGGTTTACCTGTTTTTCTATCCCATATGATGGTTGTTTCCCTTTGATTGGTAATGCCAATAGCGGCAATATTTTCACCGGAGGTACGTGCTTTCAGGATGACTTCTGCTGCCACACTCGCCTGTGAAGTCCATATTTCCATGGCATCGTGTTCTACCCATCCGGGTTGCGGAAATATTTGTTTGAATTCTTTTTGGGCGATTGCTTTGATACTGCCTTGATGATCAAAAATAATAGCGCGGGAGCTGGTAGTGCCTTGATCTAATGAAAGAATATATTTTCCCATCGGGTTTTCTTTTTTGCGTGGATATTATGATTGAATTTAATTCTTTTATCCAACAAAACACAATCATCTCCCAAAGGGATGGGCATCTGCAAAAAAAAATCCCCGGCGCAATAACTGCACCGGGGACACACCATCTAAAAAATATCTTAAAGACTACATTTTCTTTGCATCTTCCAGGAATTTCGCCAGGCCGATATCCGTTAACGGATGTTTTAACAATCCAAGGATAGACTCTAACGGGCAGGTACATACGTCAGCACCAACTTCAGCACATTTTACAATGTGGAGTGCACTACGGATAGATGCTGCGAGAATTTCAGTTTTGTAACCCTGTAAGCTGTAGATCTGTGCAATTTGTGCGATCAGTTCTACGCCATCCCAGTTGGTGTCATCAATACGACCAATAAAAGGAGATACGTAAGCAGCGCCGGCTTTAGCTGCCAGGATAGCCTGACCAGCAGAAAATACCAGTGTACAGTTTGTTCTGATGCCGTTGTCTGTAAACCATTTGATGGCTTTCACACCGTCTTTGATCATCGGAACTTTCACCACAATATTTGGGTGAATAGCTGCCAGTTTCTTGCCTTCTTCGATAATAGATTTGAAATCTGTAGAAAGTACTTCCGCACTTACATCACCATCTACGATAGCGCAGATATCTTTGTAATGTTGCGTAATAGCTGCTTCGCCTTTAATACCTTCTTTGGCCATCAGGGTAGGATTGGTGGTTACACCGTCCAGTACGCCAAGATCATGAGCTTCCTGTATTTGCGCCAGATTAGCTGTATCGATAAAGAATTTCATACTATACTAGAATTAGTTTGTCAGGAATAATGTGTCACGTGAGTCACTTAGTGGAGTACGCTGTCATTAGTGAAAGAGGTGGAGAAAATAGCAACCAGATACTATTGACAAGCAACTAATGACCTTTGGAAAAAAGAAAAAAAAGGCAAGTTACTTATATCGCACCGCTACAACCACTTACCCTTGCTACATTCCTGTCCTGGGGGAGTTCAGTAGGAGCTGGTCGTATAAGACTTGCCGGTTGCAAAGGTAATATAATGTGTTGAATCTCCAAATATTATGAGAGAAAAATTTCAAAAAAGATTTCAGAACGTATTTACACGCACACTTTTTATGTTAGGAATGTAGGAACTATGTATATACAACGGAAAAATATATATTTGTATATACAGTGGCCCCGCCGGTGATCTAACCCACCTATATGATGATGTGAATACAATCGGCAAAACCATCTGATGAAGTTAATTATTAAACCTATACACACTTTCACTTATGGAATCATTTAAACAAACTACCCCTGATGACTTGCTGGGAGATTTGCAGGATGGAACCGTTCAGGAACCAGCCACTAAATCACAGCGGTTCGGAAATTTTATTATTGATTATGTTATTGCAATGGCTGTATTAATGGCTATTGCATTCATGCTTGGTTTACAGCAGATTGTATTAGCAGAATACGAATATCAGCTGATCTTTGTTTTGCTGTATGTTGGCTATTGTTTTATTATGGAAGCCTTTGCAAATGGCCGTACTATTGGTAAAATGATCACTAAAACCCGTGTGGTAAGGTATGACGGGCAACCACTGAGTCCCTTAACCGTTTTAGGCCGCTCGTTTTCACGGATAGTACCGTTTGAGGCCTTCTCTGGTTTGGGGGATGCTCCGTGGCATGATAAATGGACAAATACTGAAGTTATTAAGGATAAGAAATAATTTAAAGAGGCGTCCCGGTTAAAGGACGCCTCTTTTTTTAATTATCTTTTGTCGTATAATAATTATAATCATTGAGCACTGTTTCGAGGAAACTGGTATGTGGCATATCTGTTTGTATCTGTAATACTTCTTTCACCCGGAACGCCACCCTGGCCGCCAGTTCTTCATCCCTGGCCTTTAATGCGCGATCCAGCAGGTCCTTTACCTTGTTCATATCCCTGTCAGATAATTTCATAATCTGTGGAAATTGCGGCTGGTAGCCAATGTTAGACATGTCTCTGAATATGGTTTCTTCTATACTGCCTTTCCTTTTGGTACTGATCACAATCGTACCGGCAATCAGATCACCCAACCGCTGACTGTAAGATGTGCGCATAATGGCTACTATCGGGATGATCACCGGTATAAAGAATATGTAAAACAGCAGCGGAGATTCTACCATCCGGAATATCCATCTTATCAAGTGTTGACTGATGCTTGGACGATTACCCACCATACTTACTACTTTCACATGCATTACTTTTTTTCCGGGTGTTTGCCCACCCATTGCTATTTCTGCAATAGGAAAATAAAACAGGATCGGTAACACGATAAGAAACATATAAATGATCAGATTGTCTGTATACTCCATCCGGAAAGAAGTTAATACCAGGTATCCCATCAGGAAATAACATAAACGCACAGCTAAATCAATCAGCCAGGCAATGAACCGTTTCATTATATCTGCTGATTCAAACTCAAGGTCTATGTTAAAGGAAGTTGGTATTTTTATCTCTGCCATACTCAAATTTACATATTAGTTTATATATTGTTTATCGATTTAGTATGTTTGCCGATATTTTCCCCATAAGTAACCCCGTTACTGTAGGTAATTATCTGTATTTTAAAAGGGAAAGAACTCGCTATGAGAGAATCGCTGTTTATCAAGAAAAATTTGTCCCGCTGGAAACAATACCAGGAGGAACAAACAGATGACCCTGATGAGATGGCAGAAAGATTTGTATCTGTATTAGATGATCTGTCTTATGCCAAAACCTTTTACAGTTTTAGTAAAGTAACCCATTATATAAATGGCCTTGCTGCCGGCATCTATCAACGTATTTATCAGAACCGCAAGGATGATGTAGGTCGCTTTCAGTTGTTTTTCAAATATGAGCTACCCTTGTTGTTCAGGAGGTATCACCGGTTGTTGCTGTTTACGCTGTGTTTCTTCCTGCTCTTCTGTATTATTGGTGCTTTTTCCTCGGCGCACGATGAAACTTTTGTGCGCGGGGTACTGGGAGATGAGTATGTAAATATGACGGAGCGTAACATTGCCAACAATGATCCTTTTGGCGTGTATAAAGAAGGCAACCCGCTCCTGATGTTTGTAATGATCGCTTATAATAATATCAAGGTTTCTTTCTATTGTTATGTAGGCGGTATTTTCCTGGGTATAGGTTCGCTTTATCTGTTGATCCGCAATGGTGTAATGTTGGGTGTATTTCAATATCTTTTCTTTACACATGGTCTTGGCTGGAAATCTATACTGGTGATATGGATACATGGTACACTGGAAATATCCAGCATCGTAATTGCTGCCTGTGCAGGCATTATTCTGGGTAACAGTATACTATTCCCCGGCACGCGTAAGCGCGTGGATTCATTGCGTAAAGGCGCAAAAGACGGCATCAAAATCATGATAACGTTAATGCCTATATTTATTGTAGCTGCTTTCCTGGAAAGCTTTGTTACCAGGCATACGGGCATGCCATTGTGGTTAAGTCTTTTTATTCTCCTCGTTTCGCTGAGCTTTATACTGGGCTATTTTATTTTTTATCCCATCTATCTGTATCGCAAAGGATATCGTTTGAGTGCGGAAGGAAAGGTATTAACGCCGTTTACCGTTTCAAAGCAGTAACCATGAAATTTTTTGAACTGAAAATGTATCTGATAAAAGGGTGGTTGCTACTATTACTCTGTTTGCCTTTAACAGGTATTGCACAGGAGCAGGTGGATACTGCCATTGATACGATAGCAGTGGATAGTACGTCTTCCGCCGCAGTGCAGGGTAATAGCACTGCGCAGCATGGTGAAGAGCAGGATATCACTGTGTATGAAATGAGAAAAATACCTGGTGCTATGGTGAAAGAGTTGCAGGAAGATAAAAGACTGCAATACCGTGATAAAGAAGAGAAAAAACCAGTTGATAACACCTGGGCAGCACGTTTTATCCTTGGATTGATCCAATTTATCTTTACCATTCGCTATGTGCTGATGGCTTTACTCCTGCTTGGTTTAGGGTTTATGCTCTATATTTTTATGAAGAACAACGGGATGAGCATTTTTCGTAAACCACAGCTCATAGGTGGTTTGGAAGAAATACAGGAAGAAGAACTACACAGTGCGGAAGAATATGAAGGAAAGATCAATGCAGCTATTAAATCTGGCGACATCCGGCAGGCGATCCGCTGGTGGTATTTGTATACACTGTTTCAACTGGCCAGCCGGCAGCTGATTATAGCGGGCAGAGAAAAAACGAATAACGATTATCTCCGTAGTATGCGGGAGTCTCCTTACTATAAAAAATTTGCAACACTGACATTGGACTATGAATATATCTGGTATGGTGGATTTGAAGTGAGCGAGGAAAACTTCAGGGATATTAATCAGCAGTTCAGAGATTTTAATAACACATTAGGAAAAGCTTCGTGAAGACCAGAATAATTTATATCGTCTCAGCTGTAGTACTGTTGCTGGTCATATTATTGATCGCTGGTGGTAATCTCTCCCGTAATATGGGAGATCAGTCCACCGAAATGAGCAAGTCTACTTTTTCCAATAAAGATAAAAAGGCAGGCGGCGTATATGCGGCGTTTAAACTGCTGCCCCGGCTATTTTACAAGAATTCACTACAGGTGGTTACCAAACCTTTTGCCCGCACCTATGAAAGGGAAAAGGAACTGAAGTATACCGGCAATGCTTACATACTGGTAGCAGATGAATTGTTTACCACCGAAAAAGATATTGAGGCGATGCTGGATTATGTATCGCCCGGGAATGAATTATTTATTGCGGTGAATACGCCCGATCCTGCGCTGGCAAAGCAGTTGAACTTCACCACTGTTGATGGTACAAATTTGCAGAAACAGAAAGTGGGATATGTACAACAATATGTAGATAAAACAGTACCGATAGATACCAGCTTCAATTATGACGGCATGATCAGCGGCAGCTATTTTTCCCATATTGATAGTGCCAACACCACTGTACTGGGTGCCAATTACAAGAACAAGCCGAATTTTATCCGTGTTTCACATAACAGTGGCTACTTTTATATTTTATTAAATCCTTACACTTTCACCAACTATTTTGTACTGCATAAAAATAATGTGGCGGCACTGGAAACACAGCTGTCATATCTGCAGTATGATGCCAACAATGTATACTGGGACGATTTTTACAACAGCCAGGATGGCCCACAGTCGGGCGACTTCAGCGAGTGGCAGGTATTAATGCGTTATCCGGCAATGCGTTGGGCACTCTGGCTGGCGGCGGCATTAGTACTGCTGTATGTTATTTTTGAAAGTAAGCGCAGGCAGAGAATTATTCCTGATAAACCAGCACTCACCAATACCTCACTCGAATTTGTAGATGCAATAGGACAGTTGTATTATCAACAACATAATAACTTCAACCTGGCGCATAAAATGATTACGCATCTGCTGGAGTATATACGTACCCGTTATTACATCAATACCAACCTGCTGAATGAAGAGTTTATCGCAAAATTGTCTAAGAAGTCTGCCGTATCTGAAACAGATATACGCGAGCTCTTACAGATGATGCATCATATACAGCTGGAAGGAAATATAAGTGATGATTATCTCAAAGAATTTTACAAACGCATTCAACTATTTTATCTAAATACGAAATAAGTAATGGACAGCAATGCATTTCAACCCAGAACTGATTTTTCTGCCTTGCATGAAGGTGTAGAGGCTATCAGGGCGCAAATAGGAAAAGTAATTGTAGGACAGCATCAGATGGTAGACCTGCTGATAGCGGGGGTACTTACCCAGGGCCATGTGCTGATAGAAGGGGTGCCGGGTGTAGCTAAAACGCTTACCGCCAAACTGCTGGCGCAATGCGTGGATGCTGACTTTAGCCGTATTCAGTTCACGCCGGATCTGATGCCGGCAGATGTATTGGGTACTTCTGTTTTTAATCCGCAAACGAGAGAGTTTGAATATAAAAAAGGACCAATTTTCAGCAACCTCGTACTGATTGATGAAATAAACCGTGCCCCTGCAAAAACACAGTCGGCTTTGTTTGAGGTGATGGAAGAAAGGCAGATTACCAATGATGGTGTTACCTATAAACTGGATCGCCCTTTTATGGTAATTGCTACCCAGAACCCTATTGAGCAGGAAGGAACTTACCGTTTGCCGGAAGCGCAGCTGGATCGTTTTCTTTTTAAGATAGAAGTTAAATATCCGGATCTCAAGGAAGAAGTAACCTTGCTGCAAAGCATTCATCAGTTTAATGGTGAAACAGATCTTACTAAAATGGTAAGCCGGGTAGTTACTGCCACGCAGATCATTGAATTTCAGAACCTGGTACGCGAGGTACGTATTGATGAGAAATTGCTGCATTATATAGCGGCTATTATTAATGAAACACGTATGAACGCATCGCTTTACCTGGGCGCTTCTCCGCGTGCATCCATTGCCGTTATGAATTGCTCCAAAGCTATTGCGGCTATGCGCAACCGGGATTTTGTGATTCCTGATGACGTAGTGGAAATGGTGCCGCATGTATTGCGTCATCGTATTATGCTGACTCCTGAAAAAGAAATGGAAGGTATCAGAACAGATGATGTGATTGCACAGATCATCAAGATGGTGGAAGTACCGAGATAAGCTGTTATAAGCTATTAGCCTTTAGCTATTAGCTTTTAGCAAGTTTGTTCCAAAAAGATATCTGAATTTTTAGTAGCTAAGAGCTAACTGCTAAGAGCTAAAAGCTAGAATAAATGTCTGCAACTGTAAAGAACAATTTATACCAATTACTTTTTTTCACAAACAGGTTGTACCTGTTGTTGAGCGTGAATGTGCTGTTATTTATAATTGCCTTTTTCTTCCCGCGCATGTACAACATCGCTATCATTTCTTTTATAGTAATGATAGCGTTGTTATTACTGGATATGGTATTGGTATTGCTGCGTCCATCAAGTATTATATCATTGGAACGTAAAGCCAGCGTGCGTTTCAGTAATGGTGATCAAAATGAAGTAGTACTGACATTGCATAACCAGTATCCTTTTCCTGTATTTGTATCTATTATTGATGAGTTACCTTTTCAGTTCCAGGAACGTGATTTTTCTTTGAAAGGTAAGGTGGGCACAGGTGAGCAGCAACGATTTCATTATAATTTACGACCTGTTGAAAGAGGTGTGTATCAGTTTGGCTACAGCAATGTATTTATAAAAAGTGCATTGGGTATGGTGAGCCGCCGTTTTGTTTTCGACAATGAACAAACGGTGAGCGTGTATCCCAGCTTTCATCAGCTGCGGCATTATGCATTGTATTCCTACATGAACCGGTTAAATGAAATAGGCGTGCACAAACGCCGTGTAATTGGGCATAGTATGGAGTTTGATCATATCAAGCCATATACAAAAGGAGATGATGTGCGTATGCTCAACTGGAAAGCTACTGCCCGTACAGGTAACCTGATGGTAAATAACTATGTAGAAGAAAAATCGCAGCAGGTATACTGTGTAATTGATAAGGGCCGCACTATGAAGATGCCCTTCAATGGCCTGTCATTGCTGGATTACGCCATTAATGCTTCGTTGGTATTCAGCAATGTAGCGGTGAATAAAGGAGATAAAGCAGGGTTAGTTACTTTTACAGAAAAAAAGATTGACGTACTGGCTGCCAGTAATAAAAAAGTGCAGCTAAATAAAATACTGGAAACATTGTATTCGCAGGAAACGCAGTGGCAGGAAAGTGATTACGAAGCGTTGAGTGTGCAGTTGCGCAGCAGCTTATCCACACGTTCTTTACTGATGTTGTTTACCAATTTTGAGTCGATGTCCAGTTTGCAGCGGCAGCTACCTTTTTTGCGTCGCCTGGCGCGTTATCATTTGGTACTGGTAGTATTTTTTGAGAATACGGAATTGAAGAAAGTAACAGAACAACCGGCTTACGATATAGAAGGTATTTACAAACAAACCATTGCACAAAAATTTGCGTACGATAAAAAGCTGATCGTAAAAGAGCTGGCGAAATATGGCATTATGTCGTTGTTAAGTCCACCTGAGCATTTAACGCTGAATGTGGTGAATAAGTACTTGGAGTTGAAAGCGCGGATGCTGATATAATTAATGTTTACCTCTCTTTTTATACAGATCCCTGGTGTCATTGATAATTTTGGAATCATCATCCGGGGCTTGTTTCACAGGTATTACAGAGCGGAGGTACATATTGGGATTGTGTTTATACCAGGCTTCTACCGTTACTGTCTTTGATGTATCTGCTTTATCCAGTAATAGGTCCTGCCCTATAATTTTTCCGGTAGAAGTACCAAACCGGAGCACTGATGTGTCCAGCGGAAATATCTTACCACTACTGAATTTTCCTTCTACATTTAAGTAATACCGGATATCGCGTTTAATGCTATCTGCATAGTGATTGAATCTTATGCCAATCACATGCGGCAGGGTTAGTGACGTTTGTATAGGTGTATTATCCGGGAGTGTAACGGTGAAGGTAATACGATGATGTTCTTTTTCCAGCTGTTGCCTGTTGAAATGTAAAACACCATTTTGTATACTGCCGTTGCTGGTGCTGATATTTATTTTATTCCAGCGGTAATCGCCGTGTAAGAGGCCTGTTGTTTGTGCGGTGCTGCTGTCACTATAGATGAGCTGTAAACCAATAGCCACGCGGTTATACAATTCTGCCACTGCAGTAGTATCATAGCTGGTGATTATCCTTACTACTTTTGCCTGCTGGGCATTTGCCATCAGGGAGGTGAATAAAGCGAAGATGACAAGGTGTAATTTCAAGCTATTGTTTTTTATGACAGCAGAAAAAATCGTTCCGGGTTAAATTTTCCAGGCAGCTACTGACTGGATTTCTGCCTGTAATTCGCGTATCAGGCGTTGTACAATATCATCGATGCTGCTGATGTCGTGTACCATTTCCACACTTTGACCGGCCCCCCACAATTGTTGATAGGAGCCAGGTTTGATGGCTTGCTCCAGCTTTTTCATGCCACGCAGCTGTACCAGCATTTTAAAATATTTGCGGGTACGGGCATTGTTGCTCAACATTTTTTCTATCCAGTTTTGTCGATATCCCATTTTTTGGGCAACAGGTGTATTGATGATATTGCTGGGAGTACCGGATAATCTTTCCGTGAGTACGATGTCTTCCATGCCGTAATCCACAATCGCCTGTTTATATTCATTACTCACAGCCGCTTCTTTGCTGGCAATAAAACGTGTGCCAATAGAAACACCGCGGGCGCCCAGTACCATTGCGCTGGCTATTTGCTGACCGGTGGCAATGCCTCCTGCGGCTACAATTGATTTACCGGGAAATTCTTTTTGCAGGGCAGGTACCAGGATGTGCATGGGATAAGGACCTGCATGTCCGCCGGCGCCGGTGGTAACAGCAATGAAGCCATCGCAGCCTTCTTTAGCAGCTTTAGCAGCGTGTGCTATGTTGGTTACATCGCACAATACTTTGGCGCCGTAGCTATGTGCTGCCTGGATCACTTCCCGCGGATTGCCGAGGGACGTGATATAAAAAGGTACTTGTGCTTCCACACATTCCTGCAATTGTTTTACGTACAGTGGATTTGTTTTTTGTACGATAAGATTTACACCGTAGTTACCCTGTTTGCCGTTGAGCTGTGCTTTATGTGCATTCAGATTGGCCAGTACAGTTTTTAGCTCTCCTTCCTTCCTGTAATTCAGCGTAGGAAAAGTACCTGCTATTTCATTGTCCATACCAGCTTTCACCATAGCTTCATTGCTCACGAGGAACATGGGTGCCATAATGATGGGATAGCGTATCTGTAGATCAGCTTTTAGCATGAGGCTTTTAGCTTTTAGGAATTAAATAAATCAGAGGAGATAAAAATTGATAAAGCTAAAAGCTAACGGTTAATTTCTAACAGCTAACTGCCTGGCTACATATTTACCAAGAATATCAAATTCCAGGTTGACCAGGTAGCCGGGTTTTATTTTTGATACATTGGTATGCTCGTAAGTGTAAGGAATGATAGCTACCGAAAACTCATTAGCGGTAACATCAAAAACCGTGAGACTGATACCATTCATGCAGATGCTTCCTTTTTCCACAATAAGGGCTGCAAATTCCTTCGGGTAACGAAAACGGTATAACCAGCTGCCACTTTGTTCCTGGCAGGAAATACATTCTCCTACGCTATCTATATGGCCCTGTACGAGGTGGCCGTCGATGCGCCCGTTGAATACCATGGCTCTTTCCAGGTTTACGTATTGTGTGGGGGAGAGTTGACCGAGGTTGGTTTTTTGCAGGGTTTCCGCTACCGCAACGGTTTCATAGGTATTGCCCTGTATATTGGTAACAGTCAGACATACCCCGTTGTGTGCTACACTCTGGTCTATTTTTAATTCGCCTGCAAGGGCTGTTTGTATCGTTATTACCAGGTTTCCGCCTTCCTTCCTGGTAGATACTACTTCTGCTAGTGTTTCTATGATTCCTGTGAACATACGGCTAATTTAAGAAAATTTCTATACCCTCGGCTTCCAGGGAATTTCATCTACACCTAATTTGTGCCCTACCCAGCGGGCCAGTACAAATAAATAATCACTGAGCCGGTTAATATATTTCAGTACCAGTGGCTCAATGAACATATGTTGCTCCTGCATGCCTACACAAAGACGTTCCGTACGGCGGCATATACAACGGGCAATGTGGCAGGTAGATACAGCTACGTGGCCTCCGGGCAATATAAATGACTTCATCACGGGAAGATCTTCATCCATCTGATCCATACTCTTTTCCAGCAGCGTAATATCTGCTTCGTGGAGATCCGGGATCTTCAGTTTCGTTTCTTTATCCGGATCACAGGCCAGTGCGGCGCCAATGGTGAAGAGGCGGTCCTGTATTTCTTTAAGCAGATTTTTTGTATCTGGATCGGCGATATGATCATTGACGAGGCCAATGTAGGAGTTCAGCTCATCTACAGTGCCATAGGCATCAATACGGATATCGCTTTTGGGAACTTTGGTGCCTCCGATCAGGGATGTTTTCCCTTTGTCGCCTGTTTTGGTATATATTTTAAAAGACATTTGTTAGCGGGTTGTTCTGTTGCAAATTACGAATTTGCAGGGAGAGAGGGGAGGCCCTTACTCACTAACTATAGGAGGTTACTTTTGCGTTGACAAGGTCAGATTCAATGACACCATCGCGCAAACGTATCACCCGTCTGGCATGATCGGCAATATCTTCTTCGTGTGTAACCAATACTACGGTGTTACCGGAATCATGGATACTCCCGAATATTTCCATAATTTCTATAGATGTTTTCGAGTCCAGGTTACCGGTGGGTTCATCCGCCAGTATCAGGGAGGGATTATTGACCAGGGCACGGGCAATGGCCACGCGCTGGCACTGTCCGCCGGAAAGCTCGTTGGGTTTATGTTTAGCGCGATCGCTCAATCTCACTCTTTCCAACATGGCGTGAGCCCTTTCTTCTCTTTCTTTTTTACTGACGCCGGCATAAATCAGTGGGATAGCTACATTTTCCAGGGCTGTCAGGCGCGGCATCAGGTTAAACTGCTGGAATACAAACCCGATCTCCTTTCCGCGCACGGTGGCCAGGGAATTGTCATCCATTTTACTCACATCGTGTCCGCTCAGGATATACCTGCCATCGGTGGGCGTATCCAGGCATCCCAGGATATTCATCAGCGTAGATTTTCCGGAGCCGGAAGGCCCCATGAGGGCCACATATTCGTTCTTAAAAATGTCCAGCGTTACCCCTTTGAGTACTGGCAGTTCATTTTTTCCGAGAAAATAACTTTTCCTGATTTCTTCCAGGTGGATAACAGACTTTTGCATGTGGGTTATTTCTTTATAATTTTCGGCACTTTGAAATATTCCTTTGTTGCTGCAGGTGCATTCTGCAGGGCTTCTTCCCGGCTGATGGAAGGGATCACCTTATCTTCCCGGAAAACATTATAGTCAACTGTCAGGTGTAGCAGCGGCTTCACATGCGTAGTATCCAGTTCATTCAGTTTCTCTACAAAGGTGATCATCCGTTGAAGATCTCCGCGTATTTCAACTTTTTCCTGCTCGTTAAACTCCAGTCTTGCCAGATCCGCTAACTGTTGCACCATGGCGTCGTTCACTTCCATAATCAAATTAAATCAAAAGATAATGAAATATAAATGGTAAATATGATAGTAAATCAAAATTAGGGATAAACGGCCAGAAATTCAGCTTTTAGCCTTTAGCGATCAGCTTTTAGGCATTATGTTAGAAATTTCTTACAAAAACACTAAAGGCTAAAGGCTAAAAGCTAACAGCTATTCTTTAAATTGCGCCCTGTTATGGCTATTCAAAAAGAAATTGTGGTAAGCGGAATCCGCCCCACCGGGAATTTGCACTTAGGCAACTATTTTGGCGCCATCCGTAATTATATCCGGATGCAGGAAGATTTTAACTGCTACTTTTTTGTGGCAGACTGGCATTCATTGACCACTCACCCGGATCCTAAGGATCTGCCGGGCAATGTAATGAGTGTGCTGGCGGAGAATATTGCGTCAGGGCTGGACCCGGAAAAGGTGTCGCTGTACGTACAAAGCGATGTGCCTGAGATAGCAGAATTATATCTGCTGATGAATATGCTGGCCTATGTGGGTGAGTTGGAAAAAGTGCCCACCTTCAAGGATAAAGTACGTTTACAGCCGGAAAACGTGAATGCAGGATTGCTCACCTACCCGGTGTTGATGAGCGTGGATATATTGATCCAGCGTGCAGCAAAAGTGCCTGTGGGTAAAGATCAGGGGCAACATCTGGAGATGGCCCGCAACTTTGCACAGCGTTTTAACCACCGTTATGGCGATTTGTTCCCGGAACCGGAAGCCTTTAACTATGGTGATAACCTGGTACGCATTCCCAGCCTGGATGGTAAAGGAAAGATGAGTAAAAGTGAAAATGAGATGGCTACTATATACCTGGCCGATGAAGATGACAAGATCCTCAGTAAAATAAAGAAGGCTAAAACGGATACAGGCGCAGGTGAACCCGGCGCACCTATACCGGAATCAGTACAAAATCTGCTGGACCTGATGAAACTGGTGTCTGCTCCGGATGTAGTACCATTCTATGAAGCGGCTTATCATAATCAGTCTATCCGCTACGGTGATCTGAAAAAACAGCTGGGCGAAGACATGGTGAACTTCGTTGCCCCTATTCGTGAAAGGGCGAAAGCGTTGCAGCAGGACACCGAATATTTAAAGAAAATAATGAAAGCCGGTGCAGAGAAGGCCAGGGCAAATGCGGCACAAACTTTGCAACAGGCGAAAAAACTAATCGGGATAAATTATTATTGAAAAAGTCATCAACTGTAGCTATTTTCAGTATTAACCACCTATCATCGCATGGCAAAACAGAATAAGATCAAACATATAGCCATCGCCGGTAATATCGGCGCAGGCAAAACTACACTCACGGAAATGCTTTGCAGGCACTACAAATGGCACCCGCAGTATGAAGATGTAGAACATAACCCATATCTGAACGATTTTTATGAAGATATGCCCCGCTGGTCTTTTAACCTGCAGGTATATTTCCTCAACGGCCGGTTAAAGCAGCTGCTGGAAGTACAGAACGGCAAAGAAACGGTGATTCAGGATCGTACCATCTACGAAGATGCACACATCTTCGCTCCCAACCTGTATGAAATGGGGTTGATGACCAAACGGGACTTTGATAATTATTTCAATTTTTTTGAAACGCTGAAAAGCATGGTGAAACCTCCGGACCTGCTGATCTATTTGCAGGCATCCGTTCCTACACTGGTAGCGCAAATTCAGAAGAGAGGAAGAGAATATGAAGAAAATATCCGCCTGGACTACCTCAAACGCCTGAACGAATATTATAACAACTGGATCGAGAAATATAAAGAAGGTCCGTTGCTCATTATTGATATCGATAAAAATAAATTTCCTGAAAGCGACGAAGACCTGGGTGAGATTATCTCCAGGATTGATTCGCAGCTATACGGTCTTTTTTAGCAGATACAAAGCCTTCAGCAAACGCTGAAGGCTTTTTTTATTTCGTTTATGTTTCATTAACATTTCCCCGATCTCCACTTCCTACATTTGTTATTATTGGTAGCGTTTTGTTGACCCAATCACATCGACTATCAGCCTGATCTTTTATTGTTAAACCCGATCTTCAGATGAAACAGTACTTGTTGACCTTTGTTGCTATGCTGTTGATAGCTATGCTATCCGCGCAACCCTTCATCGTGCCCATTGGAAGAAACCCGGGCATCGGTACCTATAGTCGTCATTTCCAGGATGTAATGACCGCCTGGACAAACCCCGCCGGGTTATCCTGTTTGCCGCTGCTCACCGCAGGTATTTATGCAGAAAACAGGTTCCTTTTAAAGGCTACTCCGCTGTATGTTGCCATGATTGCAGTTCCTGTACACACAGGTGCTTTTGGTTTGAGCCTTGCACGCTTTGGCAATACGGCCTATCACCAGCAAAAAATCAGTGCTGCTTACGGGCTCCCCTTAGGACGGAAAATAGGTATCGGACTGCAGCTTAATTATGAGGCAATCGCTGTACAGGGATTCGGTACATCCGGTATGCCCGGCTTTGATGCCGGATTGTTATGGCATATGAATGAAAAGCTGCACACCGGATTACATGTGCTCCGATCCGCCTATATGCCGGTAGTATACAGTGCCGGCGTGGGTTTTGAAGCCTCTCCTGATTTTTTACTGACTGCAGAAGTGATGGGTACAGGTACAAATGACATTTATATTAAAGCGGCTACTTATTACAGGATCGTACAGTCGTTGGCGTTACAGCTGGGTGTGGCTTCCAGACCACCGTATAATAATGCAGCTGTCATCTTTCATGTACATGCCCTGCAAATAGCTGTAGCAGCCAGTTTTCATCCGCAATTAGGTATCACGCCTTCAACTACACTCATATGGCAACTATCTTCACAGCCGGTAGCAGAATAATTTGTTGTGCCCTGTTGTTGTGCATATGCCTGGAAACAAAGGCCCGACAGCAGGAGGAGCCGCTGCCGGCTATTATGGAAAGTAACCTGGAAAATGAAACAGCCGGTACGGATGTCGTGTCAGAAGATGATGCGCAATGGCAGCGGTTAAATGCATTGGCGCGACATAAAATTCCGCTGAATGTGGCTGATGAAGCCACATTGCAGTCGCTCGGTTTATTAACGCCTTTACAGATCAGCAGCTTTATGAGCTACCGCCGTTTATTGGGCGATTTGCTCAGTATCTATGAATTGCAGGCCGTGCCTGGCTTTGAGCCGGAAGTGATCCGGCGTATTTTGCCTTATGTAAGCGTAGGCAACGACCTGGAGCCGCATTATACGCTGCACGATTACCTGTATAAAGGAGATCATGTGTTACTCCTGCGTTATGGGCAACCACTGGAAAAGGCCAGGGGATATTTGCACACAGACAGCACCTTACCTTACTACCACGGGAGCCCGGGAAAACTGTTTATGCGTTACCGTTATAGTTTTCCCCGTTATGCCAGTTGGGGCGTGGTGATGGAAAAAGATGCAGGTGAATCTTTTTTTAAAGGTGCGCAAAAGCAGGGATTTGATTTTTATAGTGCGCATGTTTTTATAAAAAATTACAGGAAGATAAAAGCCTTCGCCCTGGGCGATTACACGATTAACTTTGGTCAGGGCTTACTCAACTGGCAATCACAAGCTTATGGAAAAGGAGCAGCGGTGATGCAGATAAAAAGGGAAGGAGAGGTGTTGCGGCCGTATACTTCCGCCGGCGAATTTTATTTTTACAGAGGCGGTGCTATCACACTGCAGCAGGAAGCCTGGCAATTAACTGCGTTTGCATCATACCGTAAACTGGATGGCAGCGCAGATACCTTAATGGATGAAGTTACTGCTACGTCACTGATCAGCAGCGGTTATCATCGTACTACCGGTGAAATAGCAAAACGCGGTATCATACAACAGCTGAGTGCCGGCAGTAATATTCGCTACATCGCCCGCCGCTGGCAGCTTGGCGGCAATGTTATCTATCATCATTTTTTTCCGGTTATTCAAAAAGTAGTGGTGCCCTATAATCAATTTGATTTTAACGGAACGCAGTTACTGGGTGCCAGTATTGATTATGCAGGTAGCTGGAAAAATGTACATTTATTTGGAGAAGCAGCTGTCAGCAATAATGGTAAACCAGCTATTGTGCAGGGATTGCTCACCAGTGTAGCCCCTGCAGTAGATATAGCTATCGTATATCGTTATTACGATATGGCCTATCAGTCGCTGTACGCTAAAGGTTTTGGAGATAGTTACCGCACGGCAAACGAAAGTGGTTTTTATACTGCATTCACAGCAAAACTAAATGCCCGTCTGAGGCTGGATGCATATGCAGATATTTTTCATTTCCCCTGGCTGAAATACCGTACCAATGCACCGGCAGACGGAAAAGAATTTTTTTTGCAAAGCACTTATTCACCAAACAAAAAAACAACTGTATTGCTGCGATACAATTATCGTCAAAGCAGTGAAAATACATTGTTGCCGGAAAATCCTGTAAAAGTATTGATGCCGGTATCGTTAACGCATATACGAATACAGTGGAGTTTACAGGTAAATAAGCAGTTCGGCGCTAAAACAAGGTTGGAATACAGCAGGTCCCGGAAAGTAGCAGGGGTGCAGTATGGCTGGATGATATACCAGGATGTGAATTACCGGTTTAAGCGTATACCCTTTACCGTGAATGGCCGAATTGCCTGTTTCCGGACCGGTGGTTATGATGCGCGTATCTATGCGTATGAAAGTAGTGTGTTGTATGAAAATTCAGTAGCGCAGTTGTATGGCAGTGGATGGCAGTATTTTGCAAATATAAAATGGAAAGTGAATCACCGGCTTTCTTGCTGGCTTCGTGTGCATCAGACACTTTATACAGGTGTAAAGCATATTGGAAGCGGGGCTGAGGCTATTGATGGGAATAGAAAAACGCTATTTCAGTTGCAGGTACAACATTTTTTTTAAGGGAATTATGCAATTAAACTTTACAAGTGATTATTATTTTAAAAATTAAAATGTTGATTGTCACTTGATTGATTCTTAAATGCAACATCCTGTTAAAATAATGTTAAGCGGAAATGATTTAGCATTCTTTTTTTTTCTAACTTGTGGTTATCAACCGAAATCTAAATTTATATTGCTTTATGAGGGAGTCGCTTCTACAAGGCCATGAGCCTGGGATGTTGGCCCGAAAACCCGCTAATGATTTTTTACAAGGAATAGTTTTTATTGTTAGTACTGCTTGTATAGCGTAAGTGCTGACTCAATCAGTATTTAATTTTACCAGACCCTGGTTGCTGATATTATTTGCCAATTGAATGATGTAGACAGCCGACAGTTGCCTATTGATGATTAGCCTGATTTGTTACTAAAATAAATTTATTATTTCTTCTACCGAAACCTGAATTTGTTTATGAAAAAAGAGTTACTCCTTTTTGCCATGCTTCCTGATGTGGTAACCTAGTGCCAGGATTGATTCTAACAGCGGAAGGTTACACGCGCTGTAAATGAATGATCATTATATGTTTTTATTGTTTGTATCATACGTGTGCTGGAGCTAATGTTAGTAATCCAAACAATATTGCTGTGCCATAAATTTCGCGGGCTATATCAACAGTAGAAGATAGCGCAATACACCTGCCTGTCAATACTGAACTATGCATATTAGCGTAACTAATTTTTATTTATTTTTTTTCAACCAAAATCTGAAACTTTTATGAAAAAGGTGCTACTCCTTTTTGCCATGCCTATGGCAGTTGTCAGCCTTGCCTACTCGCAGCAGCGGCAGGTTACAGGCACTGTAAAGGGAAGTGACGGCAACACAATCTCGTTTGCCACCATTCAAATCAAGGGAACCTCTACAGGTACCACCGCTAATGCCAGCGGCTTTTTTCAACTGGGTATTCCTGGCGACAAAACTATTCTTATAGTGAGAAGTGTTGGGTACAAAACCCAGGAAATTAGTGTAGGAGGTAATTCCACGCTGTCGGTATTACTTGTTTCAGATAATACGAATCTGCAGGAAGTAGTAGTAACGGGGTTAGGTTTATCAAGAGAAAAGAAAACTGTTGGTTATGCCACTACTAATTTTGCGACAGAGCAAATTAACAGAGTAGCGCCTGTGAGTATGATGGATGGCTTGTCCGGTAAAATTGCCGGAGCAGAAATATCTACTACCAGCGGTGCTCCCGGAGCTTCCAATAAGGTTATCCTTCGTGGTTATTCTTCTCTGCAGGGAAGCAACCAGCCATTGTATGTAGTGGATGGCGTACCGTTGAATAATGATCGTCCCGGATCCACAGACATCAAAGGATCTAATGTCATGGGTGGCTATGATTTTGGTAACAATGCCAATGATATCAATCCCAATGATATAGAAGCTATCAGCATACTGAAAGGAGCCGCTGCTACCGCTATCTATGGTTCCAGGGCTGCGAGTGGTGTGGTATTGATTACTACAAAGAAAGGTAAAAGTGGTAAACTGAAAGTTGATGTGGCATCTTCTGCTAACTATTCTAAAGTAGGAATGCTGCCTACTATGCAGGATCAATTTGGTCAGGGCTGGGGTGGAACTTTCATCCTCTCAGAAAATGGCAGCTGGGGTCCGCGTTTAACTGGTGAAGACAAGAAATGGGGTTCCATCGTAAATGGAGAGCAGCAATCAAAGCCATTTTCTTTTGTGAAAAATAATGTGCGCAACTATTTTACTACAGGAAAAGAGTATAATAACACTGTTTCTGTGAGTGGTGGCAATGAAACCTCCACCTTCCTGCTTTCTTATGGAAATGTTTATAGCGATGGCGTATTACCAACAGATGCAGATTCGTATAAACGTAATACTTTCTCTGTAAGGGCTACTACAAAGTATAATAAATTTTCTGCTTCCGCGTCTTTCAACTACGTAAATAAAGTTGCAAAAGCAGCGTCTACCCGCAGTGAGGCCGGATTGGGATCTTCATTGTTTGAAGATATCATACAGATCCCGGTAGATATGGATATCTCTAAATTCAAGGATTACAAAGGGAAGTTTTATAATGTAGATAACTATTTTACACCGTATGCGGAAAACCCTTATTACTCGCTTTATGAAAACGGTAATAATCTTAGAAGCAATCGTGTATTTGGTAATATTGGTTTAAAATATGCTATCAATGATTGGTTAAATGCAGAATGGCGTGTTGGTGCAGACATCACCAATAGTGGTTCTAAAACCTACAAAGCTAAAAACAGACCTAGCGCCGGAAGCTGGAATGATGGTGCGAACGTAGAAGGTCAGACAAGACAGGAAGATGTAGGCTATGTACGTGAGAATAGCGATTACAGGGGAGAGTACAACTCCGACCTTATGCTCACCTTAAATAAAAAATTAAATGCTGATTTTACCCTTGACGGAGTAGCAGGTTTTAACTTAAACCAACGTGAAGGAAAAATATTTAATTCTTCGGTGAAAGGACTGACCATCCCGGGATTCTACGTTATCTCCAATTCCCCTAACACACCAATTTCAAGCACACAGGAATTTGTCCGCAGATTATACGGACTTTATGCACAGGCTACATTCGGCTTTCGGGAGTACCTGTTCGTAACCTTAAATGCACGTAACGACTGGTCCTCTACCTTGCCAGATAAAAGTAATAGCTACTTCTATCCGGCGGTGAATGCTGCATTTATTTTATCTCAGGCACTGAAATTGGATCCAAGTGTGATTTCTTATGCCAAACTACGCGCCAGCTGGGGCAAAACGGGTAATGATGCATTACCGTACCTGACCAAAACAGTGCTGAATACCGGACAAGTTGTAAGAATTCCTTTTGGAACATTGGATTTCCCTTTTAATGGTATACCCGGGTATACTGTAGGGGATAATATTGGTAATCCTGATCTCAAACCTGAAATCAGTTCTGAATATGAAGTAGGGGGTGAATTAAAACTTTTCCATAACAGATTGGGTTTTGATGTGGCATTCTACAACAAACTAACCAACGGTCAGATCCTGGCGGTGCCTATTACACCCAGCTCTGGTTATTCAAGCATTACCCAGAATTTTGGTAAAGTAAGAAACAAAGGAATAGAGCTCTCTGCTATGGTAGTACCGGTTGAAACAACCAATTTTTCCTGGAATATCAACTATACGTTTGCACGTAACAAAAACATTGTAGAAGAATTACCGGCAGGTTTAGACCAGGTGGTATTGAATAGTGTTTATGATGCAAAATTTGTAGCCCGCAAAGGACAACCATTAGGTGTTTTTTATGCACCGGTAGCTGCTACTACACCAGATGGGAAAACAATTGTGGATGCAAAAGGGTTGCCGATAGCAGCACAGACTGACGGCTACTATGGCACATCACAACGCGATTTTACGATGGGCCTTGTGAATACTTTCCGATATAAAGATTTCACACTGGGCTTTTCTATTGACTGGAGAAAAGGGGGAGTATTTTATTCCGGTACTGCTGATCTTACTTATTTCGTAGGAAACGCTTATCAAACCACCTTTAATGACAGAAGAGCTTTTGTGATACCCAACTCTGTTCAGCAGATAGGTACAGATGCGCAGGCTAAACCCGTTTATGGAGAAAATACGATCCCGATAACAGATGATAATTATGATGCTTATTGGTATCACACTACCAACAAGGGAGATGCTTACAAACAAAGGATCATCGATAAAACTTTCCTGAAACTTCGTGATATCACGCTTTCATATAATCTGCCAACTTCTGCAGCCAGAAGGATTGCCGCCAATAACCTCTCGCTTACTGTATTTGCACGCAATCTTTTTATATGGACGCCATCAGGCAATACTTTCATTGATCCGGAAGTATCCAACTATGGTAATGATCTGAACAGTGAATTGGGTGAATTCAGGTCCATGCCTAGTACTAAATCCTATGGTGTTTCCCTGAAGGTATCATTCTAATCTTCTAAATTTTTGATATCATGAAAACGAACAGTAATAAATATATACTTATCATTCTTTCAGTGGTAGCTGTTTTTAGCTTCTCCTGTAAAAAAGCACTGGATATAAACGAAGATCCCAATAACGCACCGTTGGATAAAGCCACACCTTACGTATTGTTTCCTCCTGCAACCTTGTCTACTGTAGGCCGCATTGGTACTGATGGAGCGGTAATAGGTGGTATCTGGGGACAATACTGGACACAGAGTAATGCTTCCAACCAGTATAAAACAATTGATGCCTATAATATTCAGCGCGGAGATTACAATGACTTGTATACACAGTTGTTCTCCGGTGCACTGCAGGATTATAGCCTGATGTTGAAGTTGTGTGACAGTTTACACGATAATAACTTCGGCCTGATGGGAACGGTTATGAAAGCCTATACTTACCAGGTATTGGTAGATCTCTATGATCAGGTGCCTTATAAGGAAGCATTTGGAGGACTGAATCAGCTACAACCCAAATTTGATGACGGCTACAGTATCTACGAGTGGCTGCTGGCTGATTTGAATAAAGCATTGGCAAAAGACCTGACAGTACCTATTTTAGCGGAAAACCAGCCGCTTGATATGGTCTATCGGGGCGATATGACCAAATGGGTGAAGTTCGCCAATACCCTGAAGTTAAAAATGTACCTGCGTATGGTCAACGCAAAACCAGCGGAGGCAACAGATAGTATCAAAAGCCTGATTAGTAGCGGAGCAGCCTTTCTTACAGACGTGGACGCTTCGGTAAGTAATTTTAAAAATGCCCCGGGTCAGGATAATCCTTTGTATGAATCCAATATAAGGGATCTGAATACTACTACAAACATCCGTGCCAGCAATACCATGCTGCTATGGTTGCAGAAAAATAAAGATACCCGGATACCGAAAATTTTTAGAGCCGGATCCGGATCAGGCGGTGTTTATTATGGTATTAACCAGGGAGATTATACCAGTATCTCACAAACCTATAACGTAGCGGCCACTTACAGACAATCGCCGTTAGATACTGTCTACATTATATCCAGGGCAGAAACTTATTTCATGCTGGCAGAAGTAAATGAACGCTATTATGCAGGCGCAAATGCCAAGGCGATGTATGACAATGGTGTGTTGGCGGCCTTTCAGCAACTTAAACTGAATGGCTCCGCTTTCATTGCTGCCGGGGGTGCTTATGAATATCCATCAGGCGGCACTTTCGACAAAAAACTGGAAGCCATCATTACACAAAAGTGGGCCTCTTTCCCAGGATGTCATGCGCTGGAAGGTTATCTGGAACAAAACAGGACCGGCTACCCTAAATTTAGCCCGGTATATTCTACTGATCCTGCTTATGTGCCTGGTCAGTGGGTGTATTCCCGCAACGGCGTTACCGGTGCAGGTAAGTTCCCCAAAAGGATGGTTTTCCCGGATGTAGAAAGAAGTCGCAATAAGAACACACCGGCGGAAGTTCCTATTTATCAGAAAGTTTGGTGGTCTTTATAATGTAAACGGACTTAAAATTATTTGCTATGATAACAATAATGCATAAACGATATCTCACAGGAATATTAATGGCAGCTGCTTTCGTCTTCTCTTTTTCTTCCTGCAAAAAAGAATTGCCTGTAGTTGGAAATACAGCTGTAGTAAAGATGGCAGGTACCTGGTGGGTAACCATGAGCCTGAATGGTGCGCCACAATTGGCAGGGAAACATGCTAAAATAAATACCTTTAATGCTACTGCTGATGACGGAAAAGAATTGTGGATACAGGATACAGGTGATCTGGGCTTCGGTTTCCAATCCAAGGCAAATGTAAACCTGGCTGATCTTACTTTTACGGCTACCAATGCAAAGGATGTTAACAGTGCTGCTACTGTTACTATTACTGCTGGTAAGGTTTTCACCGGGCAGGGTAAGTCAAAGGGAGGACATGTAACAGACAGTATCTACATGGAATTGCAGATATCTTCTAACCCTGGAAATAAGTATGTGGTGTCCGGTATTTTGCGTACAAAATTTGATGAAGACGACTACTAATTTCATTTAATATCCTGTTTCTAAAAAAAGAGGGCTCATTTGAGCCCTCTTTTTCTATTTTTGTACCGTTAAATCATATAACATGGAAAATCAGCATGAAGAACAGAATCAGCTTAATATAGAGTTGAATGAAGAAATCGCCGAAGGACAATACGCGAATCTTGCTATCATCACCCATTCTAACGCAGAGTTTGTAGTGGATTTTGTGAATGTGATGCCCGGTCTGCCTAAAGCAAAAGTCAAATCCCGCATAATACTTACCCCACAGCATGCCAAGCGCTTCATGAAGGCTATGCTCGATAATATCAAGAAATACGAATCTGTACACGGTGCCATCCAGGATCAGGAGCAGGTTTCTTTGCCGTTGAATTTTGGCGGTCCAACTGCTCAGGCCTAACTAAATACCAGATGGAACATATTTATTCTTATCACCATTTAAGGGAATTTACCCATGAGGTATTTATTCACATGGGTTGCAGCCTGGTGCATGCTGCATTAGCCAGCGAGGTGCTGGTATCAGCGGATTTACGCGGTATAGATTCACATGGCATAGCCCGGCTATCGGGATATGTGCGTTTATGGGAGGCTAAGCGTATCAATGCACGCCCCAACATCCGCATTGTCCACGAAACCCCCAGCACGGCTGTAGTAGATGGAGATGCTGGCTTGGGTCTTATAGTGGCGCCTTTTGCCATGGAATTAGCCATGCAAAAAGCTGCGGCAGTAGGCACTGGCTGGGTAAGTGTGAAAAATTCCAATCACTTTGGGATTGCAGGTTATCATGCCATGAAAGCGCTTGATCAGGATATGATAGGCATGGCTATGACCAACGCCAGCCCGCTGGTAGCGCCTACTTTTTCTACAGAACGCATGCTGGGTACCAATCCTATCGCAGTGGCGATTCCTGCAAAGGAGCAACCGGCTTTTGTTGCCGACTTCGCCACCACTACGGCTGCTAACGGTAAACTCGAAATTTTACAGCGTAAAAACGAGGAAGCCCCCTACGGCTGGATTCAGGATAAAGAAGGTAACCCAAGTAACAACCCTCATGAACTCAAGACTGGCGGGGCTTTGCTGCCTTTAGGCGGCGATCGTGAACACGGAAGTCATAAAGGGTATTGTTTGGGAGCAATTGTTGATATATTTTCGGCCGTTCTTTCAGGAGCCAACTACGGACCGTGGGCGCCTCCTTTTGTAAGTTTTCTGCCTTTGGCACCTGATCCGGTAGGAGAGGGACTGGGACATTTCTTCGGCGCTATGCGTGTAGATGCGTTCAGGCCGGCAGATGAGTTTAAAACAAACATGGACACCTGGATCAGCCGCTTCAGAGCCGCTACACCAGTAGCCGGCAAAAAAGTACTGATACCCGGAGATCCGGAAAGAGAAATGCAGCATCACCGGCTGGAAAACGGTATTCCCGTGATAGCCGCTGTGGTAAAAGATATGCAGGAAGTAGCTGCTAAATTTAAATTGAATTTTTAAATCTCAATCGTTCATATAAATCGCCGGGAATAAGGCCAGTGCTGGATTTCAGGTGCAAAGCAAAAACAAAACATTCAGATGAAAGTGTTAAAATTTGGTGGAACCTCCGTGGGAAAACCAGAGCGTATGCAGTCGGTATCGCAACTGATCACAGCAGATAATGATCAGAAAATTGTGGTGCTGTCCGCACTGTCGGGCACCACAAATTCTCTTGTGGAAATTAGTCAGTCACTGTCAGAAGGTAAGAAGGAACAGGCTAAACAGCAGATAGATAAGCTGGAAAATCATTACCGTACCTTTTGTGATGAGCTGGTGAAGCAGGAAGCCGGTCGTGCAAGTGCCAAGGCTGTTGTGGATGAACACTTTGAATTTCTGAATATCATACTCAAGATATCTTTCAACGAAGCGCTAAATAAAGATATTCTCGCACAGGGTGAATTATTATCTACCCGCCTGTTCTGCGTTTATCTCGAAGAAGCGGGTATTCCTGCAGTACTCATTCCTGCACTGGATTTCATGAGCATTGATGAATTTGAAGAACCTGAAATTCCAAAAATAAAAATCAAACTGGCTACCCTGATTGATCAGCATAAAGGTCAGTATATCTTCATCACCCAGGGTTATATCTGCCGCAACGCAAGGGGCGAAGTAGATAACCTGAAACGTGGTGGCAGCGACTATTCCGCGTCATTGATCGGTGCTGCTATCCAGGCTTCTGAAGTGCAGATCTGGACAGACATCGATGGTATGCACAACAACGACCCCCGTGTGGTGAAAAAAACTTTCCCCATTGAGCAGTTGTCTTTTGATGAAGCAGCGGAACTGGCTTACTTTGGAGCCAAGATCCTTCATCCTGCTTCTATCTGGCCTGCACAGCATTTCAACATCCCGGTGAAATTGCTGAACACTATGCAGCCGGAAGCAAGAGGTACCATCATCACAGAAATGCCTAATGGCAATGGCGTAAAAGCAATTGCTGCAAAAGATGGTATTATCGCTATCAAAATCAAGTCCAGCCGCATGTTGCTGGCATATGGTTTCCTGCGTAAGATTTTTGAAATATTCGAGAAATACCGCACTCCTATTGATATGATCACTACTTCTGAAGTAGCGGTATCTATCACGATCGACAACCAGCAATACCTGGATCAGATACTGAAAGAATTACAACCATTTGGTACCGTAGAACTGGATCATCATCAAACCATCGTATCTATTGTAGGTAACGAGGTGGCCGCTACTCCTTCTATCATTACCAAATTATTTGCTGCCATGGAAGAAATTCCGTTGCGCATGATTTCTTATGGTGGTAGCAGACATAATATCTCTATCCTGATCAATGGTCAGTTTAAAGAAAGAACCCTGCAGGTGCTGAATAAAGGATTGTTTGGATTAGAATAGCTATTAGCCTTTAGTCATTAGCTTTTAGTAAAATGCAGCGGAGATATAAGTAAAGCCTTCATTAAAGACTACGCTTATATCTCCGCTGCATTTTACTAAAAGCTAATGACTAAAAGCTAAAAGCTATTTCTTCAGCCGCTGGTCAAATAAAAACGGCTGCGTATTTATGATAGTAATATTTTCTGCATCCGGATGTAGCGGATTAAAGAGGTAGTTATATTCGTCTGCAATCACTACAGACGGGATTCTTAGCACCGCATATTTGGCGGTATCTATCCATTCATCACCTATGCATTGCAGCTCCGGTTCGGGGGCAAGGGATTGCCAGCCGGATGGCAGATCGTATTTTGTTAATACTTTGATGGCAATGTTATCCGGTATATGAATAGTAGCAATACAGAAATCCTGTACTATATTTTTCAACGGAATATGCACCAGTACTTCCAGCGCTGATAGCGCCCTGCTGCCGGCAGTGTACACAATGGAGTGTCCCGGACTATTCCAGCGGCCTCCGTAAAGACGCGCACCTGTTCCACTCAGATCATTGATGTAAGCGCACTTACTGATCCTGTATACTTCCATGTCTGGCGATTCGTTTATTTTTTATGCAAATAGGCCATGCTCAATTCGTCCCAGCTCATCTTGAATAAGCTGAAACCCAAAGGTGGTGTCTAAAAGCGAAATAGGAGTTTGATAGTTGAAGGCAGGTAATGGTGTTCTCATCCATTCCTTGAAGTTTTCGAGCTGACCGAATACTTCTGTGCCCCGTTGGTAAAGCTGGGATAGCAAAATGGCCCGCTCTGACGTGTCGGCAGAGAGTTTGGCATCATCTGCATAACGCTGTAAAGTTCTTTCTGAAACGTGCAGCACTTGCGCGAGTTCTGACAAAGAAAAAGAAAGCTGACGGCTCAGATTTAATAAAGCCGTTTTAATGATCCCACTACGGGAAAGCTTTATAAAATCGAAGTAGCCACTCCCTATAATATAAGCAGCACCCGGCTCTTCTACTATCATCAATGCATTTTCCTGCACGCGGTATCCTTTTATATGTTTCATAAAAATCCCGACATTTGTCGCAAAAATACAACATTTTGTCTTAAATCAGAACTTTTTATCTTCAAAATACCCGATTTTACGCATTTGGTTGATTTCCAGCGATAAAACATCATACTCGGAAGCCACCTTGCCTTGTAAAATATAAAATCCATCCTTTTGAAAGGGATATTGCCGCAGACTGTCAGGAAAATGAACGGTATCTATAAAGGTGCCATCCTTATCCAGAAAAGTGCCGAAACACATTGGTTCTCCTTTACTGCTACGCAAAAATTTAGTGGTAACCAGGTAACCCAGCGTGGTAACGGAGTGGCCAACATGTTTCCCGAACTCACAGGCAGGCATATACGTACTTTGATCATGCTGTAATACGCTGAAAGGCGAATCCAGCGGAAAGCCCAACAGATCTATCTCATCAAAAGCATCTTCATGCGCATGGTAAGCCAGTTGGGGCAATTCACAGTCAACCGTTGCCGGCGCAAATAACGGGATCGCATGTACGCTGTTAGGGTCCTTGTTTTTTACCAGCAAACTGCTTTTCCACAATAATTCTTTTTTAGTGTGGCCGGTAAAGTTGAAACAACCAATACGGATCAGTAGTTCCAGTTGTTCCGGTCCGGGTGCTATCCTGGCAGTAAAATCTTCCAGGTGCAGAAATGGGCCGTAGTTTTTCCGTTCTTCCAGGATCTTCTCTGCCAGTAATTGTTCCAATCCCTCTACGTGGATGAGCCCTACATATACATCCCGTCCTTTAATTTTCGTAGGGTAGTCACTGTTATTAATACAGGGAGGATGCAGCTGCACGCCGGTTTTTTGTAGTTCCCGGAAATATAACTCCCTGTTGTAAAATCCGCCGAAGTTATTGATCACCGCTACCATAAATTCAGCGGGGAAATAAGTTTTCAGGTACAAACTCTGGTAGCTCTCTACCGCAAAACTGGCAGAATGTGCTTTGGAAAAAGAGAAATTGGCGAAGCTGGCTATTTGTCGCCATACCTCCATACTCACGTGTTCGGGATGTCCCTTTTCTTTGCAATTGGTGAAGAACCTTTTTTCTATCTGCTGAAAATCATTCGATCCTCTGTATTTGCCTGCCATAGCGCGACGTAGACTATCAGCATCTGCCAGTTCCATATTAGCATACTGGTGTGCTACTTTAATTACATCTTCCTGGTATACCATAATACCAAAGGTTTCTTTCAGTAATTCTTCGATAACCGGGTGCAGGTAGGTTACCTCGTTAGGTTTCCTGTATCGTTGTATGTATTGTTTCATCATGCCGGATTGTGCTACACCCGGGCGTATAATAGAGCTGGCAGCTACCAGCGAGAGGTAATTATCACATTCCAGCTTTAGCAGCAACTGCCGCATGGCAGGGGATTCTATGTAAAAGCAACCAATGGTATTTACAGTTTTCAGGTTGTGTTTTACACGGGTATCTATTTGAAATGCTTTTACATTATGGATATCAATGTCCACGTGCCTGTTTTCCTTAATGATATCAATGGCATCACGGATATGTCCCAGGCCGCGTTGACTCAGGATATCAAATTTATATAGCCCTATATCTTCTGCCTGGAACATGTCCAGTTGCGCTGTGCTGAAGCCTTTGGGTGGTAAGTGGGTAGTGCAGTAATGATGTATGGGTTCTTCACTGATGAGTATTCCGCCGGCATGTATGCTCAGGTGATTGGGGAATGATTTTTCGGTATCCATCAGTTTACTGAAATGCAATATTTTCTGTTGGATGTTGTCTCCGTCCAGTTTAATATTAAAGCCGTTTTCCAGTATTTTATCAATTTCTTTTTTAGGGAGTCCGTACACTTTTCCCAGTTCCCGTATAATAGCATTGGTTTGAAAGGTGGTTACCGTTCCAAGCAATGCTGTATGGGCTTTGCCGTATTGTTGAAAAACATATGCTATGATTTCATCGCGGTCGCGCCAGGAAAAATCAATATCAAAATCCGGTGGAGAGGAGCGATGGAGATTCAGAAAACGTTCGAAGTACAGATCTAACGCTATCGGATCTACGTCGGTTATTTTTAAACAATAGGCGATGATGGAATTGGCGCCACTGCCGCGCCCTACATAAAAGAAGCCGCGTTCCTGTGCATACCGGATAATATCCCAGGTGATGAGAAAATAGGCTTCAAAATTCAGTTGTGCTACAACGGCCAGTTCTTTTTCTATGCGGCTAAGTGCTGTTGTGTTATCATCTCCATAACGGTATTGCATACCTGCTAATGCCAGCTGTCGCAGCTTTTGCCGGTCTTCTTCCACACTACCCGTGAAAGTTTTTTTGTTACGGGAGATATGAAGATCCATTTCCACATTACATGCTTCCATTATTGTTAGCGTGTTTTGCACAATATGTGGATAAGCTTCAAAATGTTCCACGAGTTTTGCCGGAGGAATAAATTTTTCATCCGGAGAAGCGGTGGTAGTGGGTTGTAGCTGAGAGATGAGTATGTTTTGATCTACTGCACACAGCAAACGATGCAGTTCATAATGTTCATCATCCTGGAAGGTAACCGGATGCATGATCACCAGTTTGTCTTTAATAGCCAGGGTATCTACACGAAATAATTTATTGATATCGCGCGGCTTTATGCCGAGTAGCTCATGTGGTGCTAAGGTAGTGGCGGCGCGGCTTCCCCAGGCATATACTACAAATGTATCAGGCAGGTGCGGGGCCTGATCCGGGAATGGAATTTTCTCATGCAGGTATTCGGAGAGAAAGCAGTTGATGTGGTACCATCCTGCCTGGTTGCGTGCCAGTAAAATGTATTTAAAGTCAGACTCATTCCTGCATTCCACTCCCAGTATGGGTTTGATAAGATGTTGCCTGCACCGGTTTACAAAGTCCCATGCGTCGGAAGTCATATTGATATTGGTCAGTGCCATGCTGGTAACACCCATTTCGTGTGCTTGCTGCAGCAGGGTTTCCGCAGGCATGGTGCCGTAACGCAGACTGAAAAAAGTTTTGCAGTTGAGATACATAATATATAATAAGTAATACAAAGAATGATGCCTGACGGGCATTTGCTGGTAATAGCCGTTGCTATGAATACTATACTTTAAAATAAGGCATGATATCCTTTTTAGGTGCTTCGCGGCCCTTTCTGTCAGGAGGTATTACATTGGTGCCTTTCATCAGGTATTCCCAGCCAAAGCGGTTTTTGATCTGGTCAATGGCCTGATACAGGGCAATCATTTCCTGGCTGTCGTCGAAAATGCTGATCTGGTAATTGCCTTGTACGAGATGGCTGAAACGCACACCTATCAGGCGTACCAGCAACCGGCGGTCATATAGTTTTTTAAACAGTTCTTTCGCTTTTTCCAGCAGCACATGGTCGGAACAGGAATAGGGAATGGACATCTGTTTGGTAACGGTTTCAAAATCTGAATAGCGGAGTTTTAAAATAACGCAGCCGGTAAGTTTGTTTTGTTGTCGTAGTTCAAAAGCTATTTTTTCTGTCATACGCACCAGTTCTGCATGGAGAAATTCCATATCAATGGTATCTGTCGGAAAAGTACTTTCAGTAGAGATGGATTTTTGTTCATAGAAAGGCACTACGGGTGATTCGTCGATGCCATTGGCTTTTTTCCAGAGAGCAATACCGTTTTTTCCCATCCATGCTTCCAGCAGGGAGATGGGCACTTCACTGAGTGTTTTCACGGTTTCCACGCCCCGGCGTCTTAGGAGCGCCCCGGTTTCACGACCTACCATCGGGATCTTTTCTACGGCCAGCGGCGCTAAAAATGATTTCTCTTCACCAAAGAGTATTTCCAGTTGTCCGTTGGGTTTGGCTTCATCTGTGGCCACTTTGGAAATCAGTTTATTAGAGGCCAGTCCAAATGAAATAGGCAACCCGGATTCTTTCATGATGGCCTTTCTCAGCTCGGACGTCCATTTCAGCGAACCAAAATATTTATCCATGCCGGACAGATCGAGATAGAATTCATCGATGGATGATTTTTCATACAGAGGAGCTTTACTGGCAATGATATCGGTTACTTCCCGTGACTTCTCGCTGTACTTGTCCATGTCGCCGCTGCGCACAATAGCATGTGGACAAAGCCGCAGTGCCGTTTTCATAGGCATAGCGGAATGAATACCATAGCGCCTGGCCTCATAGCTACAGGCGGCTACCACCGCACGATCGCTGCTGCCGCCCACGAGTAGCGGTTTGCCTTTCAATCCGCTATCCTGCTGGCATTCCACTGACACAAAAAAACAATCCAGGTCAAAATGCGCAATAGTACGCTGTTGTAAAGCAATCATAAATACGTTGGTTTATGGATAAACAAAGGACGGAACAAACAAGCCGGTATAAAAGCGATACGGATGGCAGGCCGGGCGTAGGCAGGATAGTAAGCAGCAGGGTCTGCCAGCCGGAATCACTTTGCTTTTCGACTACTAAGGTACTAATAAATTTAGTATTACTAATAAATTTAGCAATTTTTATGTTGATTTATCTCTTTTTCAATTTTCGTAACTTTAACACAACATATCGGGCATACAATCTGTAGTAGATAAGAGAATGGAAATGAATTGAAAAGGGAATTAGTGAGCGATTACATTTAAACTATCTTCCCCATGAAACAACCGGATTATACCAAAGAATTACTTATCCTGGCTTTGTTGCTTGTTCCAATGGTATATTTGGCCATTATCTGGAATTATTTACCAGCCGTTATTCCAACAAATTTTAATGCAACGGGTGTACCTGAGCGGGTGGGGGCTAAGAGCGACTTCCTGTTGCTGATGATCTTTCTGTTCTTCACCAATGCCCTGATCTATTTTCTGTTTCGTTATATCCCCAAAGTGGATGAAACACAGGTAGTACCAGCCTCAACAGAAGCGGAGCTGAACAAGGAATATTACCGTATCCGTTTTCTGATTCATTCCTACCAGGCTGTATTTACCTGTATCATCATCTTTATGGTAAGTAAGGGGCAACCTTTTGTAATGGAGCATTGGGCGTTTGTTGGAGTAGGGTTGTTGATTGTTGGTATTGGTTATTATCTCCGCAAACTTAAACCCAATAACTATGTAGGGGTAAGAACGCCATGGACCCTTCAGAGCAGTGAAGTATGGACAGAAACGCATCGTATGGCCAGTAATTTATGGATCAGTGCGGGCGCGGTGATTATCGTAGCGGGCTTTTTTCTATCGCTGATAACAGGGGTTTTCATCATCTTCTTTGTGGCCATAGTGTTGGCAGCATTGCCTTATATTTATTCGTTCCGGTTGTATAATAAGGATAAAGGTTAACCCGGAGTTTAGCTTATTCAGTGGTCAATCAATACATAAAAAAAATGGCGGCACTAAAAGGGCCGCCATTGGTTTTTAGCTAATAGCTAAATGTTTTATTTAAAACCATCCTTTACCCAACGCTTCGCGGAAAGGCCATGGAATAAGTACAAATATCAGTACGAGTGCAATACCGAAAAATATCAGCGCCAGTTTGTGTTTTTGCGCATCAGTAGCAGCTTTCTTTACTTTGGATTTACCAATGTGCACCAGTGCAATGGCAATAACCGCCATGAATTCATGTTCCACTGTAAAGAATCTTAATGTCGGATTCTTCATCGCCGCCGCCATATCAGACATCCCGGCTTTTGCCAGGGGGCTGATAAACAAAAGGATAAGACCTACGAGTAACTGCAGATCACAAAAGATCATAAAAAAAAGTCCTGCCTTACTATCTGCACCGGTAAATGGTGTTTTGCCGGTAACGCCTTTTAATGCGCGGATAACTGCCCAGATCCCTGTCAGTACTATTGCCCATCTTAAAATTGAGTGAACATGTATTACGAAATCGTTCATATCGAGTTGGATTTTACCGGGCAAAAATAAGGAAGCAACACGAATATATTTTTTAATTCATAAAAATATTTGCTAATTTTGTTAGCAAGGTACTAAATTATTTAGGTTATGTCCGTAGTATGCCAGAATTTGAAATATCTGCGTAAGCAAAAAGCCTGGACGCAGCAAGAGTTTGCCGATAAACTCGGTATCAAACGTTCCCTGCTGGGTGCATATGAGGAAGAACGCGCAGAGCCACGTACAGAAATACTGGAACAGGTCAGTGACATGTTCCGGGTATCTATTGATGATCTGCTCCGTCGTGATCTTGGCTCCCAGAAAGATAATTTCCTTGAAAAGCGCCGCCAGCTAAAGCTGGGAAGCGCCCGCCAGTCTGCTATCCAGTTTGTGCCGGTAAAAGCTGCTGCGGGTTATCTCGCCGGCTATAATGATGAGGAATTTATTGAAGAGTTAAATACGTTTACACTGCCTATGCTGGGCGCAGGTGATTACCGTGCTTTTGAAATTGCCGGAGACTCCATGCTACCGGTTACTTCCGGGTCTGTTATTGTTTGCCATAAGGTAGATGGCTGGGAGGAAATAAAGAACAATGAAACCTACGTGGTGATTACTTCCCGGGAGGGTATTGTTTTTAAACGTATCCTCAAAAACAACCGCACGAAGGCTAAGATCACACTTGTGTCAGATAATCCACAGTTTGAACCCTACGGCGTAGAAATGGAAGAAGTGCTGGAATTATGGCAGTCAGACGCGGTTATCAGTAAAGCCGGCCAGCAAAGCCGTATGAGTGTGAACCACCTGGCAGACATGGTGAGTCACCTGCAGGACCAGGTAAGCCTGTTGAAGAAGAAGCTGAAGGACTAATAGCACATATTTATATGATAAATGATGATTGACGGTTATAAGCGGGGCGCTTCGGGCCGTCAATCATCATTTGCTATATGTAATTAACCCCTTAACTGCTCATTGCGTCATTCTTTATTCGCAATGTTTAATGAGATTCCCCCTACCCATTACCTGTTTATAGCCATTGTACGCCATTCACTACTCGTTATGGGTGGTTGTTGTCCATTAACTGTAAAAACGCTAATTTAGGGTATCTCAGACACGTAAATCAATCATCAGGATGAGGTTTCATGTTACTCTTACCGAGGCATTAAGACAACTGCAGAAAAGCGACGACGACTTTGCAGTATTGTTTGAACACGGTTCCATGCGGGGAATTATATTCGGTCCGGATGAGCTGGATGCACAGGAACCACATATTCAGGATGAGATTTACCTGGTTATGCGTGGAGGCGGAGAATTTGTAATGGAAGATAAAATTGTGACAGTAGGGATGGGAGATTTCCTGTTTGTCCCTGCTGGCGCGGAACACCACTTCCGAAACTTTACTCCCGACCTGTTATTATGGGTGATATTCTATGGTCAGGAAGGAGGAGAGAAAGAATAATTGGCACTGTATTTTGTTTTTCTGAAATCTTGTTTTATCTTTGCGATCCTAAAAATAAGAGGCAAAAATTATGTTGATCATTGATTCTAAAGATTGCGAAAACATAGACAAGGCGCTTAAAAAGTATAAAAAGAAATTTGAGAAAGCTCGCATATTATTGCAGCTGAGAACGCGCCAGTCTTTTACTAAACCTTCTGTTAAACGTCGTAACCAGGTGTTGAAAGCCGTTTACAAGCAACAGTTGGCTACCGGTAAATTTGAAGATTAATATTGTATTTAGCAATTAGCTAATTACGACTCAAAATATTTGATGATTGTAAGGTTATTTGATAACTTTACAATCATCAATCTTTTTGCGTTGAACGAACCATTATATTCCTTAGCAGAGCGGTTTATCTCCTATATTCAGCTCGAAAAGCGATACTCAGGACATACCTGTACGGCCTATCGCAATGATCTCTTCCAGTTTATAGACTATGTTACCCTTAGTTACAGCAGCATGCCTGTTGAAGATCTTACGCATGTAATGATCCGCAGCTGGTTATCCAGGCTAATGGAAGACGCCATGACGGCCAAAAGTGTAAACCGGAAAATCTCCACACTAAAATCCTTTTTCAAATATTGTCTGCGACAGGGGCTGATCAAACAATCGCCCATGATCAAAGTAATTGCGCCCAAGATAAGCCGGCGACTGCCCGGATACATTGAGGAAAAGGGTATGCGTGCCATTGAGGACAACGTAAGTCCGGTATCTGTTACGTCGCTCCACATATTTGCAGACGATTTTGAAGGCGCCACACATCGTCTCATCTTCGAAATCTTTTACCAGACGGGCATCCGGCTGTCGGAACTGATCTCTTTACTGGAATTCAGGGTAGACAAGAGTAACCTGTCTATAAAAGTAATGGGTAAGGGTGGGAAGGAACGGATTATCCCCATTAGTGCGGAGCTGAGTGCCCAAATAAGCAGCTATATGGACCAGAAGCGCAGTAACCTGGAAGAATTTGAAGGGGGCGTATTGCTGGTACACCCGCATAGCGGACAACGTTTGTATCCAAAATATGTGTACTTAACGGTGCGCAAATACCTCACTGAACATCAAATCACTACTTTAAAAAAGAAAAGCCCGCATATTTTGCGTCACACTTTTGCTACTCATCTGGCTAACAATGGAGCAGACCTGAATGCTATCAAAGAATTGTTGGGGCACTCCAGTCTCGCGGCCACACAGGTTTACACGCATAATACGATAGAGCAGTTGAAGAAGGTTTATAAACAGGCGCACCCAAAGGCGTAGTAGTATTTGGGCCTTTTAACAAAATATTACGCGCTGAAATAGTATTGCATTGCAAAAGTGACTATATTAGTAATCAAGTTCTTTCACACTAAACGAGAATGCCTATGACCGTAGTTTACGAACTAGAACCTAGATTGTTAAATATTTAAAAAAATAGTGCTATGAACGTACAAATCCAAACTGTGCATTTTGATGCTGATTCAAAATTGATTGATCACGTGAACAAAAAAATTCAAAAACTCAACACTTTTTATGATCGTATTGTCAGTGTAGATGTATTTCTCAAGTTGGACAATTTTGCGCATCAGGTCAAAGATAAAATAGCCGAGATAAGAGTACGAATACCCCGCCAGGATCTCTTTGTGAAGCACGAATCCAAGTCGTTCGAAGAGTCCTTTGACTTAGCTTTTGACTCCCTTGTTAGCCAGGTTAAAAAGCAGAAGGAAAAGAAATTTCAATAATTTTCTAAAATAATTTTGGAAATATTAATCTCTTTGCTACCTTTGCCATCCCGATTCAAAAAGAGGGTCGGTAAAGGTAGCAAAGTTCTTTATGGTAGGGCGTTTTAGGGGAAACAAATAAATTTTTAAATATTTGTAACAAACTGAAAAAAAGATTTTGAGAATTGAAAAAATCTCTTAATTTTGCGCTCTCTTTCAACGAGTTACTTTTTGAGAGAATGTTTTTTGAAAGATGCCAGCATAGCTCAGTTGGCCAGAGCTACTGATTTGTAATCAGTGGGTCGGGGGTTCGAATCCCTCTGCTGGCTCATCGATTTAGATTTGTTGTTTTGAGATGCAGGTATTGCATATTTGGATCTCAAAATAACAATATCAGGAAATCAAAAAATGTTAGGGCAGGTTCCAGAGCGGCCAAATGGGGCGGACTGTAAATCCGCTGACTACGTCTTCATAGGTTCGAATCCTATCCTGCCCACCAAAACAGCGTGTTCCGCTTTTGCCCTTCGCAGAGGCGGAACATAGTTGTTGAGAGGAGGTGAGTAATTCAGAAGTTTTAGCAGATTACCCTAGCCCTGTGGTACAACAGCCTTTTAAGTTCTTATTTTTATTCTGATAATTCTTAAGTGGAAAGTTTCAGTATTGTTTCTGGAAGCTTAATGAATTAAACATGCGGGAGTAGCTCAGTTGGTAGAGCGACAGCCTTCCAAGCTGTAGGTCGCGGGTTCGAACCTCGTCTCCCGCTCGTATTAAATGCAATTTTTCAAGCTGTTGTAGCTCAGGGGTAGAGCACTTCCTTGGTAAGGAAGAGGTCGTGAGTTCAATTCTCATCAACAGCTCAAGAATTTTAGAAGAATAGTTGTCGTGAGTAGTTATATCGCATCAACAAACTCCATAAAATTCGAATTTCGGAATTCGAATTTGTAAATTCCGCACTCCGAAATTAAAACTTAGCGTTGTAGCTCAATGGATGAGCAACCCATTTTTATTTAGGGGAAGGGCATGAGTTCAATTCTCATCAACGGTACAAGTTTGTAAAACCGTTTTTAAAAAACAACTATCAATACAATCTTTACAAACCATCTAAAAAGAAAATACAATGGCAAAAGAAACCTTCAAGCGGGATAAACCCCACGTAAACATTGGTACCATCGGCCACGTGGATCATGGTAAAACTACTTTGACTGCTGCCATTACCATGATTTTGGCAAATAAAGGTCTGGCAGAGAAGAGAGGATATGATGAGATCGATGCTGCTCCTGAAGAAAAAGAAAGAGGTATTACTATCAATACAGCTCACGTTGAGTATTCGACAGTTGCTCGTCACTACGCTCACGTTGACTGTCCTGGTCACGCGGATTATGTGAAGAATATGATCACCGGTGCTGCTCAGATGGACGGTGCTATCCTCGTGGTGGCAGCTACAGATGGTCCTATGCCGCAAACAAGAGAGCACATCCTGCTGGCTCGCCAGGTAGGTGTACCTCGTATCGTGGTATTCATGAACAAAGTTGATCTGGTAGACGATCCTGAACTGCTGGAACTGGTAGAAATCGAAATTCGTGATCTGCTGTCTTCTAACGGTTTTGATGGTGATAACGTTCCTGTAATCCAGGGTTCTGCAACTGGCGCTCTCGCTGGTGACGAAAAATGGGTGGCTGCTATCGACCAACTGATGGACGCTGTAGATTCTTACATTCCACTGCCTCCACGTCCGGTTGATCAACCGTTCCTGATGTCTGTAGAGGATGTATTCTCTATCACAGGTCGTGGTACTGTAGCAACTGGTCGTATCGAACGCGGTCGCATCAAAGTTGGTGAGAACGTTGAGATCGTAGGTCTGCTGGACGAACCACTGAAATCTACTTGTACTGGTGTTGAAATGTTCAAGAAATTGCTCGACGCTGGTGAAGCAGGTGATAACGCTGGTCTGTTGCTGCGTGGTATTGAAAAGACTCAGATCCGTCGTGGTATGGTTATCTGTCAGCCAGGTACCATCACTCCGCACACTGAATTCAAATGTGAAGTATACGTACTGAGCAAAGAAGAAGGTGGCCGTCACACTCCGTTCTTCAACAAATACCGTCCTCAGTTCTACTTCCGTACTACTGACGTAACAGGTGAAGTTGAATTACCAGCTGGTGTTGAAATGGTTATGCCAGGTGATAATGTTGGTCTGCAGGTTAAACTGATCCAACCAATCGCAATGGATAAAGGTCTGAAGTTCGCTATCCGTGAGGGTGGTCGTACAGTAGGTGCTGGTCAGGTTACTGAAATTCTGAAATAAGCAGCTATATAATATTAAAAGCCATTAGCTTTGGCCATTAAAAATCAGCTTTTATTAATATATTTGCTGACTGCTGAAAGCTTAAGCTAATGGCTTTATACACGGGTATGGTGCAACGGTAGCATACGGGTCTCCAAAACCTTTGATCTGGGTTCGAATCCTAGTACCCGTGCAAGGTTGAATAAATAATTAAATGGTTGAATTGTTGTTTTTTACAAAATAAAACAACTCAACCATTTTTTAGGCTTTAAACAATTGACCATAAAAAGTTAACTTTATATAATGAATAAGATCAGAAACTACTTCCGCGAGTCTTATCATGAATTGGTTTACAAGGTGTCCTGGCCTACCTGGCAAGAGCTCCAGTCATCTACCATGATTGTGCTGATAGCAACAATTTTTGTTACTGCGCTGGTTTGGGGCATGGATGCCGCTTCCAACTTCGTGTTAACACACTATTACGAAATATTCAAAGCTAAATAAATGGATGCAGCCAATATTCCTGCTCAGGAAACAAAGTGGTATGTACTCCGCGTTGTTAGTGGCAAGGAAAAAAAAGTGAAGGAATACCTGGATATTGAAGTGCGCCGCTCTGATTGGGGTAACGTAATCAGCCAGATTTTCCTGCCGGTAGAGAAAGTTTATAAAGTGGTGGCTGGTAAAAAGGTGATGCGCGAGAAAAACTTCTACCCCGGTTATGTGATGATTGAAGCCGTTGACGGTAAAATGACTGATGAAGTAATACAGGCTATACGTAATGTATCCGGTGTTATTCACTTCCTCGGAAAAGATAAACCTATCGCACTCCGTAAAGTTGAAGTAAACAAAATGTTAGGTAAGGTGGATGAACTGAGCGATCAGGGAATGACCATGAGCGAGCCTTTCATTGTTGGCGAAACCATTAAGATCATTGATGGTCCGTTCAACGACTTTAACGGTGTGATCGAAGAAGTAATTGAAGACAAGAAAAAACTGAAAGTAACTGTAAAGATCTTTGGTCGTGCTACCCCGGTAGAGCTGAATTTCATGCAGGTAGAGAAACTTTCGTAAGCCGTTATAAATTTTTTGTAAGAACCGTTCTGATCTTCAGAATGGTTCTTTTTCATTTTATTCCTTATTGCATTATGTATGAAACATGGCCTGATGGCCGGAGATAAAGGAGGAGTACGCTTTTATTATTAAATAGATCAGGGCAGGAAGGCTGTTTCAGAAAGCATTATGTAAGAAACTTGTATTTTAGATGTACCTTTGCGTACTCCGAATAATAAGGAAAATTTCCGGGAAATGCAATGAATTTGTAAAAAAAAGATGATCCAGAGCAAAAAGGATGCCCAATTTCAAATACTTTTTGACAATTTCATAATAATATATACCTTTGCATCCCCTTTAAAAGGTTATTTTAGTTCCTTTTAGTTTTGGGAGTCCTCTGTTTTGCAGCGGGCGTTTAACCAAATTAAATCAAAAAACATGGCAAAAGAGATTTCAACGTACGTGAAATTGCAGGTTAAAGGCGGCCAGGCCAACCCTGCACCTCCAATTGGTCCCGCACTGGGTTCCAAAGGTGTGAACATCATGGAGTTCTGCAAACAATTCAATGCCCGTACCCAGGATAAAATGGGTAAAGTATTGCCTGTGTTGCTGACTGTTTACACCGACAAATCTTTCGACTTCGTAATTAAGACTCCTCCTGCTGCTGTACAGTTGCTGGAAGCTGCTAAATTGCAAAGTGGTTCCAAAGAACCAAACCGTAACAAGGTGGGTAAAGTTTCCTGGAATCAGGTAGAAGCTATCGCACAAGATAAAATGGCTGACCTGAATTGCTTCACAATGGACAGCGCTATGAAAATGGTTGCCGGTACTGCACGTAGCATGGGTATTACTGTTGATGGTAAAGCCCCTTGGGAAAACTAATTGTTTCACCCTGTTGAGGCAGGATCTTAAAATCATTTTGACAAATGGCAACTAAAAAGAGAAAAGTCGCTGAAGCTAAGCTGGACAAAAACAAAGTGTACAGCCTGAAAGAAGCTTCTAACTTAGTTAAAGATATTAACTGTACTAAATTCGACAGTTCTGTCGATTTACATATCCGCTTAGGCGTTGATCCTAAGAAAGCTGACCAGGCTATCCGTGGTTCCGTTACGCTTCCGCACGGTACTGGTAAAACTAAAAAAGTTTTGGTGCTTTGCACACCAGATAAAGAAGCTTCTGCAAGAGAAGCGGGTGCTGATTTCGTTGGTCTGGATGAATTTATCCAGAAGATCGAAGCTGGCTGGACTGATATCGATGTAATCGTAGCTACTCCTGCTGTAATGCCGAAAATCGGTAAACTGGGTAAGATCTTAGGTCCACGTAACCTGATGCCGAACCCTAAGACTGGTACCGTTACTAACGATGTAGCAGCTGCAGTGAATGAAGTAAAAGGTGGTAAAATTACCTTCAAGGTTGATAAAGCTGGTATCATCCATGCTTCTATCGGTCGTGTATCTTTTGCTTCCGATAAAATTGAACAGAATTCTCTGGAGCTGATCAATGCTATTATCAGGCTGAAACCAGCTACTGCAAAAGGCGTATACCTGAAAGGTCTGTCTATGGCAAGCACTATGAGTCCTGGTATCGTAATCGACACTAAAACTGTTCAAAACTAATTGATCACGAGTTGTAGCCGTTATCTGTAAAGATGGGGCTTGCTACAAACGTTTTAATATGAATAAAGATCAAAAATCTGAAGCGATCGAACTGTTGAAAAGCAAGTTCGCTCAATATAGCAACTTTTACATCACCAACACTGAGTCATTAAGTGTTGCGCAGGTGAATGATTTAAGAAAGATTTGCTTTGATAAGAAAGTGGAAATGAAGGTGGCTAAAAACACCCTGATCCGCAAAGCATTGGAATCACTGGATAGCGAAAAATATGCTGGTGTTTTTGATGCCCTGAGTGGTGTAACTGCCCTGATGTTCTCTGACAGCCCGAAAGAGCCGGCTTTGATCATCTCCTCTTTCCGTAAAGCGAACAACAAACTGGAAAAACCTGTATTGAAAGCTGCATTTGTAGCTGATGAAATATATGTAGGCGACAACCAGTTAGTAGCGCTGACTAACATCAAGACCAAGAACGAGCTCATTGGCGAAGTTATCGGTCTGTTGCAATCTCCTGCAAAACGCGTTATCGCTGCTTTGCTGGAAAAAGGCAAGAAAGAAGAAGCTGCAGTGGAAGCACCAGCAGCAGAATAAAGCTTTTAGCCTTTGGCCATTAGCTTTTAGTTTAACTAACTGCTAAAAGCTAACCGCTAAGTGCTCTCAAAAATTTGGCTTCCAAGTCACAATATAATTAACAAACATTACAAACATTACATTAAAACATTATAAAATGGCAGACGTAAAAGCATTAGCTGAACAATTAGTAGGTTTAACTGTTAAGGAAGTACAGGAACTCGCAGATGTACTGAAATCTGAATATGGTATCGAACCAGCTGCTGCTGCAGTTGTAGTTTCTGCAGGTGGTGGCGAAGCTGCTGCTGTTGAAGAAAAAACCGCATTCAACGTAGTTCTGAAAGCTGCTGGAGCAAGCAAACTGAATGTTGTAAAGATCGTTAAAGATCTGACCGGCTTAGGTCTGAAAGAAGCGAAAGAACTGGTTGACGGTGCGCCAAAATCTATCAAAGAAGGCGTAAGCAAAGCTGAGGCAGAAGACCTGAAAGCTAAGCTGACTGAAGCTGGTGCTGATGTTGAAATTCAGTAATTCTTTGCTTAAGTATACATCTTTTACAAGGTCAAAAGTGCTTTTGCACTTTTGGCCTTATTCCCTTTGGGAAAGTGTCTTTTTCAGAGAGTCAAAATGGGGAATCACTAAATAAGGTGACTTTGACAATGTGCAGAAGGCATAAATAAATTAGGATGGTATTGGCAAAGAAATCTTAATTTCCCTAATTCTTACAAGTCATATAACTGCTAACTTCGAATATGTCTCTAAAAAAAGCCCAAACAAACGAAAGAGTAAATTTTGGAAAGATCAAACAAGTTACTGAGACACCGGATCTGTTGGCTATCCAAATCCAATCTTTCAAGGATTTCTTCCAATTAGAAACCACACCAGACAAGCGGAATAACGAAGGCCTTTTTAAAGTATTTAAAGAGAACTTCCCGATTACAGATACCAGAAATATCTTTAATCTGGAATTCCTGGATTATTTCGTGGATCCTCCACGTTATACTATCGAGGAATGTATTGAGCGTGGGCTTACTTATTCCGTACCGTTGAAGGCTAAACTTCGTCTCAGCTGTAATGACGAGGAGCATGTGGATTTCCAGACGATTGTTCAGGATGTGTTCTTAGGTAACATTCCTTACATGACTCCAAGAGGTACTTTCGTTATTAATGGTGCTGAGCGCGTAGTTGTATCACAACTGCATCGTTCACCTGGTGTTTTCTTTGGTCAATCTGTACATCCGAATGGAACCAAGATCTACTCTGCAAGGGTGATCCCATTCAAGGGTGCATGGATGGAGTTTGCAACGGACATCAACAACGTGATGTACGCTTACATCGACCGTAAGAAGAAGTTTCCGGTTACCACTCTGTTACGTGCCATCGGCTATGAAACAGATAAGGATATCCTGCAGCTGTTTGGCATGGCAGATGAAGTAAAAGCAGACAAAAAGAGTCTTGATAAATATGCCGGCAAAAAGCTGGCTGCCCGTGTTTTAAGAAGCTGGGTAGAAGACTTTGTGGATGAAGATACCGGTGAGGTGGTGAGCATCGAGCGTAATGAAATTATGCTGGAGCGTGATAGCATTCTGGATGAAGCGAATATCGAGACCATCGTAGACATGGGCCTGAAAAGCGTTTTCGTACAGAAAGAAGAGGTGAGCGGCGATTTCTCCATCATCTACAATACATTAAATAAGGATACATCTAACTCCGAGCTGGAAGCTGTTCAGCACATCTACCGCCAACTGCGCGGTGCGGATGCGCCGGATGATGAAACGGCAAGGGGTATCATCGATAAATTATTCTTCTCCGACAAGCGTTATGATCTCGGGGACGTTGGTCGTTATAAGATCAACAGAAAATTAGGTCTTCCTACGCCGTTAGACATGAAAGTGTTAACGAAGGATGACATCATTTCCATCATCAAGTACCTGGTACAACTGACCAACGGTAAAGCGGAGATCGATGATATTGATCACTTAAGTAACCGTCGTGTCCGTACTGTAGGCGAGCAGTTATATGCTCAGTTTGGTGTTGGTTTGGCACGTATGGCCCGTACCATCCGTGAAAGAATGAACGTACGTGACAATGAGGTATTTACTCCGGTGGATCTGATTAATGCGAGGACGCTGTCTTCCGTAATCAACTCCTTCTTCGGTACTTCCCAGTTGTCGCAGTTCCTGGATCAAACGAACCCACTGTCTGAAATCACCCACAAACGTCGTATCTCCGCACTCGGACCCGGCGGTTTGAGTCGTGAAAGAGCAGGCTTTGAGGTACGTGACGTTCACTATAGCCACTATGGCCGTTTGTGTACCATTGAAACACCGGAAGGACCAAACATCGGTCTGATTTCTACCCTTTGCGTACACGCTAAGGTGAATGAAATGGGCTTCATTGAAACACCTTACCGTAAAGTAAGAGATGGTAAAGTGGATATGCATAAAGTGGAGTTCCTGAGTGCTGAAGAAGAAGATTCTGTGAAGATTGCACAGGCGAACGCCCCACTGGATGAAAAAGGACATTTCTTAAACGAAAAAGTAAAATCCCGCGAAACCGGTGACTTCCCGATTCTCGACAGAGAAGATGTGGAATTCATGGACGTGGCGCCTAACCAGATCGTAGGTTTGAGTGCTTCGCTGATTCCGTTCCTGGAACACGATGATGCCAACCGTGCGTTGATGGGATCAAACATGCAACGTCAGGCGGTGCCTTTGCTGAACCCTGAAGTGCCTATCGTTGGTACTGGTTTGGAAGGTAAAGCTGCGCGTGACTCCCGTTTGCAGATTACTGCTGATGGTAATGGTGTGATCGAATTTGTGGATGCAAATGAAATTCATGTTCGTTACGAGCGTGATGAAATGCAGAAACTGGTGAGCTTTGAAGACGATCTGATCGTTTACACACTGACCAAATTCGTTAAAACCAACCAGAGCACCTGTATTAACCTGAGACCTTGCGTGAAGAAAGGCCAGCGTGTTAAGGACGGCGACTTCCTCACAGAAGGTTATGCTACCCGCGGTGGTGAACTGGCACTGGGACGCAACCTGAAGGTAGCGTTCATGCCATGGAAAGGTTACAACTTTGAGGATGCGATCGTAATCTCTGAGCGTGTTGCACGTGAGGATCTGTTTACATCTATCCACATCGATGAATACGAACTGGAAGTACGTGATACTAAACTGGGTGAAGAAGAACTGACACCAGATATTCCTAACGTGAGCGAAGAGGCTACAAAAGACCTCGACCAGAACGGTATCATCCGTGTTGGTGCGCACATTAAAGAAGGGGATATCCTGATCGGTAAAATCACACCACGTGGTGAGTCTGATCCTTCTCCTGAAGAAAAACTGTTAAGAGCGATCTTCGGTGATAAGGCTTCTGATGCGAAAGATGCTTCTCTGAAAGCGCCTCCGTCAACAGAAGGTGTGGTGATCGACAAAAAACTGTTTAGCCGCGCTAAGAAAGATAAGAATTCTAAAACCCGCGAGAAAGCAGCTATCGAGAAACTGGAGAAAATTCACCAGAAGAATGCGGAAGATGTGCTGGAAGTGTTGATGAGCAAGTTGCTGGTATTACTGAAGGATAAAACCTCTCAGGGTATTACCAACACTTACGGTGAAGTACTGATCTCTAAGGGTTCCAAGTTCTCTCCGAAGAACCTGGTAAATGTTGATTTCATGAACGTGAACCCACTGGGCTGGACTACAGACGAGGTGGTAAACGATCAGATCAATACCCTGTTGCATAACTATAACATCAAGTTCAACGAAGAGCTGGGTCGTTACAAACGTGAGAAGTTCAACATCTCTATTGGTGATGAGCTGCCAGCGGGCGTACTGAAACTGGCGAAGGTTTACCTGGCCAGCAAGCGTAAGTTGAAAGTGGGTGATAAGATGGCGGGACGTCACGGTAACAAGGGTATCGTTGCCAAGATTGTGCGTGATGAAGACATGCCTTTCTTGTCTGATGGTACACCACTGGATATCGTACTGAACCCACTTGGGGTACCTTCCCGTATGAACCTTGGACAGATCTACGAAACCGTATTAGGTTGGGCTGGTCTGAAACTGGGTGTACGTTTTGCTACTCCGATCTTTGACGGTGCTACTACAGATGAAATTGCTGATTATATCAAGGAAGCAGGATTACCTAGTTTTGGTCACGCTTACCTGCATGATGGTGAAACGGGAGATCGTTTCCACCAGAAAGCAACCGTAGGTGTTATCTATATGCTTAAACTGAGCCACATGGTGGATGATAAGATGCACGCCCGTTCAATCGGACCGTACAGCTTGATCACACAACAACCATTGGGTGGTAAAGCACAGTTTGGTGGTCAGCGTTTTGGTGAGATGGAGGTATGGGCACTTGAAGCATACGGTGCATCCAATATCCTGCAGGAACTGCTTACAATTAAATCTGATGATATCGTGGGTCGTGCCAAAGCATATGAATCTATCGTGAAAGGTGACAACATACCTAAAGCGGGTGTGCCTGAATCCTTCAACGTATTGATCCATGAATTGCGTGGTCTGGGTCTGGATCTGAAATTTGACTAAAGCTATTAGCCATTAGTTGTTAGCATTTAGCTAACAGCTAATGGTTTACAAGATTAAATTTCATCTCGTCTCAAACTAATTTTGCCAATAGCTAATAACTAACGGCTAACCGCTAAAAGCTAATTACAGATGGCTATCAAAAAAGAAAATCGTCCTAAATCAAATTTTAATAGCATTACCATCAGTCTGGCTTCTCCGGATGTTATCCTGGAGCGTTCATACGGTGAAGTGCTGAAACCAGAAACTATCAACTACCGTACTTACAAGCCGGAACGTGATGGTTTATTCTGCGAAAGAATATTCGGGCCTGTAAAGGATTACGAATGTTATTGCGGAAAGTATAAGCGTATCCGTTATAAGGGTATTGTGTGCGATCGTTGCGGTGTTGAAGTAACGGAGAAGAAAGTACGTCGCGAAAGAATGGGCCATATTCGTTTAGTGGTTCCCGTTGTACACATATGGTATTTCAAATCCTTGCCAAATAAGATCGGTTACCTGTTGGGAATGTCTTCCAAAAAACTGGAAACCATCGTTTATTACGAGAGATACGTAATTATTCAGGCAGGTATGAAGCAGGAGAAAGGTATGAACTATGGTGATTTGCTCACTGAAGAAGAATATCTGGATATCCTGGATACCTTACCAAAAGACAATCAGCTGTTGCCGGATGAAGATCCCAACAAGTTTATTGCCAAGATGGGTGCTGAAGCGGTAGAAATGATGCTGGCCCGTATTGATCTGGACAGTCTTTCCTATCAGCTGCGTAACCAGGCTGCTACTGAAACTTCCCAGCAACGTAAAGCGGAAGCGCTGAAACGTTTGAGTGTAGTGGAAGCTTTCCGTGAAGCTAACGGTCGTGTAGAAAACCGTCCTGAATGGATGGTGATGCAATATATTCCTGTGGTACCTCCGGAACTGCGTCCGTTAGTTCCTTTGGATGGTGGCCGTTTCGCGTCTTCTGACCTGAACGATCTTTACCGCAGGGTGATCATCCGTAACAATCGCCTGAAACGTTTGATCGAAATTAAGGCACCTGAGGTGATCCTGCGTAACGAAAAACGTATGCTGCAGGAAGCGGTAGATTCCCTGTTCGACAATTCCCGTAAATCCAATGCGGTGAAAGCGGAAGGTGGTCGTGCGCTGAAATCACTGTCAGATGTACTGAAAGGTAAGCAAGGTCGTTTCCGTCAAAACTTGTTAGGTAAACGTGTGGATTACTCCGGTCGTTCTGTTATCGTGGTAGGTCCTGAACTGAAACTGCATGAGTGTGGTTTACCTAAAGACATGGCGGCTGAGCTGTTTAAACCGTTCATTATCCGTAAACTGATTGAAAGAGGCATCGTTAAAACCGTGAAATCAGCTAAGAAGCTGGTAGATCGTAAAGAAGCGGTGGTTTGGGATATCCTGGAAAACGTATTGAAAGGTCACCCGGTTATGTTAAACCGTGCTCCGACCCTTCACCGTTTGTCCATTCAGGCTTTCCAGCCTAAACTGGTGGAAGGTAAAGCGATTCAGTTGCACCCACTCGTGTGTTCTGCGTTTAACGCGGATTTCGATGGTGACCAGATGGCGGTACACGTACCGTTAAGCAATGCTGCTGTTCTGGAAGCCCAACTTTTGATGCTGTCATCTCATAACATCCTTAACCCGCAGAATGGTACGCCAATCACCCTGCCTTCACAGGACATGGTTCTTGGTTTGTATTACATTACCAAGGGTAAGAAAACGATGGATGGCGTAGTAGTAAGAGGAGAAGGTAAAGCTTTCTATTCTGCTGAAGAAGTAATCATCGCACTGAATGAAGATCGTATTGATCTGCACGCACACATCCGTGTAAAAGCTGATGTAAGAAATGCAGATGGTAGCCTGGAAAGAAAACTGATCGAAACCACTGTAGGCCGCGTACTGTTTAATCAGCACGTTCCTAAAGCGGCCGGTTATGTAAATGCCCTGCTGACCAAGAAATCACTGCGTGAAATCATTGGTGATATCATCAAAGCAACTGACATTCCAAAGACTGCGAAGTTCCTGGATGACATCAAACAATTAGGTTTCCGCATGGCGTTCCGCGGTGGTCTGTCATTTAACATTAATGACCTGATCATTCCGGATGTTAAGCAGGACATGATTGATGGTGCGGCCGGTGAAGTAGAAGAAGTTTGGGAGAACTATAATATGGGTCTGATTACCAACAACGAGCGCTATAACCAGATCATTGATATCTGGTCACGTGTGGATACGAAGGTAACAGAAACACTGATCCGTGAGCTGGCGGCCGACAAGCAAGGGTTCAACTCTGTATATATGATGTTGGATTCCGGTGCGCGTGGTTCCAAGCAGCAGATCAAACAGCTGGCTGGTATCAGAGGTCTGATGGCCAAGCCGCGTAAGAGTGGATCTACCGGTTCTGAGATCATTGAAAACCCGGTATTGTCCAACTTTAAGGATGGTTTGAACGTATTGGAATACTTCATCTCTACGCACGGTGCCCGTAAGGGTCTTGCGGATACGGCGTTGAAAACAGCAGATGCGGGTTATCTGACCCGTCGTCTGGTAGACGTTGCGCAGGATGTGGTAATTAACGAAGAAGATTGCGGCACTCTCCGTGGTATTGCAACTTCAGCGTTGAAAGATAACGAGGAAGTGATCGAAACATTATACGATCGTATCCTTGGCCGTACTTCTCTGCATGATGTATACGATCCTATCAGTGAAGAACTGATTGTTGCTGCTGGTCAACAGATCACAGAAGAGATCGGACACATAATTGAAGAAAGTTCTATTGAAGCTGTAGAAATCCGCTCCGTACTGACTTGCGAAAGCCGTCGTGGTGTGTGTGTGAGATGCTATGGTAAAAACCTGGCGAGCGGTTATACTGCACAAAGAGGTGATGCTGTAGGTATCATCGCTGCGCAGTCTATCGGTGAGCCTGGTACACAGTTGACACTGCGTACCTTCCACGTGGGTGGTGTGGCCGGTTCTACTTCCGTTGAATCCGGTATGCCAGCTAAGTTTGATGGTACCGTACAGTTTGATGGTTTGCGTACAACCACCTATGAAAATAACCAGGGTGAAAAAGTACAGATCGTTATTGGCCGTACAGGTGAGCTGCGTATCATGGATGTGAAGAACGACCGTTTGCTGGTAACCAACAACATTCCTTACGGTTCTACCTTACTGGTAAAAGACGGACAGAAAGTTGCGAAAGGTGATTTGATCTGCACATGGGATCCGTTCAATGCCGTGATCGTGTCTGAAATACCTGGTACTATTCGTTTCGATAGCATCATAGAAGGTATCACCTTCCGTGAAGAAGCGGATGAACAAACAGGTCACCGTGAGAAAGTAGTAATTGAAACAAAAGATAAAAATAAGATTCCGTCTATCCTGGTAGAAGGTAACAAAGAGGTGAAATCATACAACTTACCGGTTGGTTCTCATATCGTGATCACTGAAGGTGACAAGGTTAGATCCGGTCAGGTAATCGTGAAGATCCCACGTGTTATCGGTAAACTGCGGGATATCACGGGTGGTCTGCCACGTGTAACCGAGCTGTTTGAAGCCCGTAACCCAAGCAACCCTGCTATCGTTTCTGAAATTGATGGTGTGGTAGCATTTGGTAACATTAAACGTGGTAACCGCGAAATCATTATCGAAAGCCGTGAAGGTCAGATCAAGAAATACCTGGTGCCTTTAACACGTCATATCCTGGTACAGGACGGTGACTTTGTGAAAGCCGGTACTTCCCTGTCTGATGGTTCTACTACTCCGGCGGATATCCTGTCCATTAAAGGACCGTTTGCCGTACAGGAATACCTGGTAAATGAAATCCAGGAAGTATACCGTTTACAGGGTGTGAAGATCAACGATAAGCACATTGAGGTGATTGTTCGCCAGATGATGCGTAAGGTTAACATTGAGGATCCCGGAGACACCCGCTTCCTCGAAGGTGATACCGAAGATAAATTTGAGTTCTTCGAAGAAAACGATATGATCTACGATAAGAAGGTTGTAACGGAAGCAGGCGAATCTACTAACCTGAAACCAGGTCAGATAGTTACACTGCGTCAGGTTCGTGAAGAAAACTCACTGTTACGTCGTTCAGATAAGAAACTGGTTGAATTCCGTGATGCAAGTCCGGCTACATCCAGCCCGCTGTTGCAAGGTATTACCAAAGCGTCTTTGGGTACCCGCAGCTGGATCTCTGCTGCTTCGTTCCAGGAAACCACCAAAGTACTGTCACAGGCAGCTATCAACGGTAAGACCGATGATATGATGGGTCTGAAGGAGAATGTGATCACAGGTCATCTGATCCCTGCAGGTACTGGTTTACGTGAGTTTGAAAACATGATCGTAGGTTCTAAAGAAGAATACGATATCCTGGCATCTTCTAAAGAAGTGTTCCAGTTTGATGAAGAAGAATAGTGCTGTAAAGCATCTTCAAGATATAAAAGCCCTTCTGTGTAAACAGAAGGGCTTTTTGTTTTGTATCAAATAAAAAAGGATCGCAAATAATTGCGATCCCGTTTCTGTTCTTAAAGTAATCTCACGTCAAAAAAATTATTGCTTGCCAGCATCTTGTTGAACGTCTTTTTTATCGTGTTGCAGATCTTTTTTATCGTGCTGTAAATCCTTTACATCATGTTGTTTGTCTTTTCTTTCCCGGTTCAACTGGCGTTTATCCTGTTGAACGTCTTTATTGTCGCGGTTCCTGTCTTTTCTATCTGCGCTTAGATCTTTATTATCATGATTCAGATCTTTTCTATCGTGATTAATATCCTTGCGATCATTTTTCAGATCTGCCTTGTCTTTTGCCAGGTCTGCTTTATCACCGTTCTTTATGTCTTTTGCGATGTCTTGTTTGTCTTTTGATACGTCGCTGTAGTCATGATGAAGATCTTTACGATCGTTGTTGGCATCTTTTTTATCATGATTGATGTCGTTGTTATCTTTTTTTACATCGTTGCGATCCTGCTGAATATCTTTTTTGGTGTTGTTTATCTTCCCGTTGTCGTGTTGGATATCTTTACGATCATGCTGAATGTCTTTACGATCATGGTGAATGTCTGCACGGTCGTGTTTGACGTGTTGCTGGGCGTTAGCAGATAATGAAGAAAGGCCTAAAACGATGACGGGTAGAAGGATAGTTGTAAGTTTCATGTGCTCGTTGTTTTATTATATGATAAATAAATTGTTTGTAATGAATAGACGGGCGAAGAGAATATTTGTTTAATGGGGATAATTAAAAAGTAATTAAAACCTATTTTTGGGTTTGTAAAACGTACCGGATTTCATGAAACAACTGATTCTTCCAGTTATTATAGTATTGGCTTTGCTGGCTGCCTGTAAAAAGAACAGTGATAGTTCTATCCCTGTTACCCAATCGAACTTTATGTTCTTTAATGCTGTGCCGGGCAATGCGCAATTTAATATATTGCTGGATTCGTTACCAGTAGCCACTAACGTGGGTTATGGCGTTGGAACCGGCTATAAACAGTTCAGGGCACAGAATTATAACCTTTATATATATGATACCCGTACTCCCAATAACCTGATGTATGGTGGGCAGATCAATCTGCGTAATAAACGTTTTTATTCTGCTTACTTGGGTGCAGACAGCACCGGATTACAACTGGCGCTGAGGATAACAGAAGATGACCTGTCATCTCCGGGAGCAGGTACGGCCAAATTCAGGGTAGTGGACCTCAGTCAGGCTTTTACCCCTAACAGATCGGTGTTGGGCATCGATGTATATTCTGATACTTTTCCACGCTTTTTCAGGGGGATTACTTTCACTGCCTTAACGCCATTTGCGACTGTATATGGGGACAGCAATTATACCAAGCTGAATTTTAGATGGACAGATTCTACAAAAGTGCTGCAGCAGTATCATCTTTCCACACAAGCCGGGAAGGTGTATACCCTTGTTACCACCCGTTATCCGCTGGATTCTCTTAACTTTAAGATATTCACTATACAACATAATTGATGCCGGCTGGCATCATAAAAGAGCTAACGTATATACATTTACGTTAGCTCTTTTTTATGTAAATAAATAATTAGCATGTTATTATGAAGGGAATGTTGTTGTAGAAAGGGAAGAAATAATATTAGTTAAAACCGAGCTAAAAATCATAAATCAAATTTGAAAATCCGCTAAAAACCTTATTTTAGCCCTTCCATTTTTAAAATGTACTAAAAGGAGCAATCCACCTATTAAACATGCGCACTCGTAAACAATTCGTGACAAAAGGATTATTAGCAGTATCAGCAGCCGCTTTATTTATGTCTTGCCAGGGAAATAAAGCTGGTAGCAGCACACCTGCCACCACTCCCACAGCTACCAATAGTACCCCGGCTGCAGCCAGTTTCAAAATTGCTTACGTAGACCTGGATTCACTGGAAGCGCATTTTGAGTATTTTAAAGAGAAAAGAGGACTGCTGGAACAGAAACAGCAGCAGATGGACAATCAGCTGAAAGGCAAGGCCCGTGCATTACAGGCTGAATACGAAGATCTGCAACGTAAAGCATCTACGCTTACACAGGAGCAGGGTGAAGTAGCTCAACGTAGCCTGATGACCAAACAGCAACAGCTGGAACAGGAAGCTCAGAACCTGCGTGCTTCTTATACTGAGCAGGAAACTAAATTTAATGAAGAGCTACAGAAAAAGCTGGATGATTTCCTGAAATCTTTCAATGCTGACAAACGTTTTGCCTTTATATTCTCTTACCGTAGTGCTGCCAGCAACATCCTTTATAAGGATCCTGCTTATGATGTAACTGCGGAAGTTACTAAGGGTATGAATGAGAAAGGTGGGGTGTCGGCTAAATAAGCATATAAACCTTGAAATTTTTTTCTACCTTATAGTCCCGGTTCCATTTGTGAGCCGGGATTTTTTATAAATAATAATATGGATATCAACCAACCTAAATCGTTCAAACCCAGCCTGGGTTTGCTGGACGCCACCATGATAGTAGCCGGTTCCATGATTGGCTCCGGGATTTTTATTGTAACCGCTGAAATTGCGCGTAGTGTGGGCGGCGCAGGCTGGATCACAGCTATGTGGGTGCTCGCAGGCATCGTTACACTGATTGCCGCACTCAGTTACGGAGAATTGTCCGGTATGTTTCCCAAAGCCGGCGGGCAATATGTATATCTCCGGGAGGCTTACAATCCTTTTATCGCATTTTTATTTGGCTGGACGCAGTTCGGTGTTATCCAAACGGGTACCATTGCGGCAGTGGCAGTGGCTTTTGCCAAATTCACTGCCTATCTTATACCGGCTTTCAGTGAAAAAAATATATTGCTGGATGCGGGTATTGTACAGATTTCTGCGGCACAGATAGTAGCCATCATTTCTATTGTATTACTAACGTTAATCAATACACGTGGTGTACAGCATGGTAAGGTGATACAAACGGTGTTTACGCTGGCCAAGCTGTTGTCTTTATTCGGCCTGATTATTTTCGGGTTTTTACTGGGTGCAAAACAGGAGATCTGGCATGCCAACTGGCAACATGCCTGGGATGCTTCTGCTGTAAATATGGTGAATGGAGAGGTGATTACCTCCGCATTGGCGGGATTGGCACTATTTGGCGCCATAGCGGTATCTATGAAGGGGTCATTGTTTTCCAGTGATGCCTGGAACAATGTTACTTTCATTGCCGGCGAAATCAAGAACCCTGCAAAGAATATCGGTCGTTCTCTTTTCCTGGGTACCCTGATTGTGACCATCATTTATGTGAGCTGTAACCTGATGTACCTGGCTGTACTGCCTTTACACGACATTGCCTTTGCGGCAAATGACAGGGTAGGTGTGGCGGCTGCGGCAAAGATCTTTGGGGCTTCCGGCGCCTATATTATTGCAGTGATGATCATGATCTCCACTTTTGGCTGTAATAACGGCCTGATCTTATCCGGTGCACGTATTTATTACACGATGGCAGAAGATAAGTTGTTCTTCAAAAAAGCAGGGGAGCTGAACAAAAACAGCGTGCCTGCTTATGGTTTATGGATACAATGCGCCTGGGCGTCTATGTTATGTTTAACGGGCAGGTATAACGACTTGCTGGCACTGGTGATATTTGGGGTGTTGATATTTTATGTGCTCACCATTCTGGGGATTTTCATCTTAAGAAAAAAACGTCCGGAGATAGAAAGGCCTTACAAAGCCTTTGGTTATCCTGTATTGCCAATGATTTACATTATTGTGGCATTGTCGCTGGCAACACTGCTCCTGATCTTTGAAAGTAACTATACATTACCTGGTTTGGGCATCATTTTACTGGGTATTCCGCTGTACTATATTGCTATGGCGAGGCAGCCGAAGGCATAGTTCAGCTAAAACGGACAAAAAAATCGACGAATTCACACAAACGTTGTATAAAAAAACGGGGCCACTGCAATCTATACTGCAGTGGCCCCGCTTAATTTGCATCAAGACATCCGAACATACACAAGTGAAATTTGACCCTGATTTTTTAGAAAACCCGTTTAATATTTGAGTAGTATAACACAAGGATATTTGTCAACTTAGCCAAGGAATTAATACGTTACTATAGCGGTAAGAGACCGCATTTGTTTACGAATATTAAAGTCTGTGATCCGGCTGTAATTTGTGACTAGAAATACTTTGTCAGCGATTAAAAAATTTTAGAAACCCTCAAAACGTTTAGCCATTCAAGTGAGTTATATAATTCTACAATTCAAGCAATCAATTACCAATAAAAATATTATTGCCAACATATGATGTTATGATTACATCATTTTATAGAGTATAAAATCATCAGGTGGTAAACCTTGACGGCATCTCAACCCCAAGATAACCATTACAAGCCTACACGATTTGCATTCTCGAACATTCACATGACAATCTTTTACAATAAGCGTATGGTTTCCACCATGCGCTTCTTTGTTTTAATACATGAGAGATTTTTACTTTATTGATATGGGTTTACTTATTTTTGCGCCATGTTTACACAACTGTGCAATAAGATATTTAATCAGAGTATCCTGGATTACCACCGGGAAAATGATGTGCATCAGGCCATCTCCAATCCTTATGAGAAAAGCAGCATAGCGCATTTGCTATTCCTGAAAAACTGGATAGACACGGTGCAGTGGCACCTGGAGGATATTATCCGGGATCCTAAAATTGATCCTATGGAAGCATTGGGTATTAAGCGTTGGATAGACCGCTCCAACCAGGAACGTACGGATGTGGTGGAATATATTGACAGCTATTTTCTGGAAAAATATAATACAGTAAAGCCTTCGGCAGATGTCAGTATTAATACCGAAAGTCCTGCCTGGGCCATAGATCGTTTATCTATCCTTGCGCTGAAGATTTTCCACATGCAGGAAGAAGCAACACGTGCGGACGCTACCCCGGAGCATCGGGCGGCCTGTCAGCTTAAACTGAACATTTTACTGGAACAGCAAAAAGACCTGAGCACTGCTATAGAAACGCTGCTGGCCGATATTGCAGCCGGTAAAAAAGTGATGAAAGTATATAAGCAGATGAAGATGTATAATGATCCTTCTTTGAATCCTGTTTTATACAAGGGCGAAAAATAAACCTGCAATCATTGGGCACAACTAAAACTATACTGGCTACAAGATTGTCTGCCATGGGCGATGTAGCCATGACGATACCTGTGATGAAACAGGTGTTGGAAGATAACCCGGATGTGGAGATTGTTTTTGTGACCAACAAAAACTGGGGAGCCTTATGTGCAGGTATTCCGCGGCTGACGTTCTTCCCGGCAGATATAAAGGGCGTTCATAAAGGCGTAAAGGGATTATACGGTTTGTTCCGGGCTATCAAAAAAGCGCATAATATCGATGCTGTAGCCGATTTGCACGATGTATTAAGATCAAAGATACTACGTACATTTTTCCGTTTAAGTGGTACACCGGTGGCTTCCATAGATAAGGGCCGGGCAGGGAAGAAGGCGTTGACCCGCAAGGAGAACAAGATAATGCAGCCGCTTACCAGTACTATTGAGCGTTATGCTATCGTATTCCGGCAATTGGGGCTTCATTGCAAAATGGGCCATAAAGCCGTTTTTCAGCCTCAACCTTTGCACGATTCCATCATTGCTGTTACTGGTCTTAAAGAGGGGAGAAAGTGGATAGGATTGGCTCCTTTTGCTACTTACCGCGAAAAGATGTACCCTTTGGAAAAGATCACTATCGTGCTGGAGATGCTGGTAGCACAGCCGGGTCAGCAGGTGTTGCTTTTTGGTGGGGGCCATCAGGAAGTAGCATTGCTTGCCATGCTGGCAGCCAAATATCCATCTGCCATCATGGTGGCAGGACGTTTTTCCCTGTCGGATGAAATGGCGATCATTAGTCAGCTGGATGTCATGATTAGCATGGATTCCGCCAATATGCACCTGGCATCGCTGTTTGGTGTGCCGGTGGTATCCGTTTGGGGCGCTACACACCCTTTTGCCGGTTTTATGGGTTATGCACAGTTGCCGGAAAATGCTGTACAGATCGGGGATCTGACTTGCAGGCCTTGCTCTGTATTTGGCAATAAGCCCTGTTTCAGAGGGGATCATGCCTGTATGGAGTGGATAAAACCGGAGCAGATAGTAACAAAGGTAAAAGGAGCACTTTAATAATATCCTTATCTGACAAGGGTTTACAGAGATATTTGAAAAATATTGCAACTTTTTTTTGCAGGAATAAAAAAAGTTATACTTTTGCCATCCCAAACAACAAGGGTATTGCCCAATAGTATAATGGTAGTACGACAGATTTTGGTTCTGTTTGTCTAGGTTCGAATCCTGGTTGGGCAACCAGAGAGGAGAAGATCTTAAAGGTCTTCTCCTTTTTTATTTTCCCGTCAATTGCTTTTCAGTTTTGTCTGCTGAACAATATTGAATTTGTTACCTACATTCAGCCTTGTTAATAATATAAGATGATTTTTTTGGAAAGCCATTACAAAAGACGCTATCGTCAGTTGTATTTGTATTATTTGAAATAGATAGTTAATTTACTGGTTGAAGAGAAGCATAATCCATTATTAGAATGCGTAGATCCCTATTAATACTTTGTACAGTACTGTGTTGTTTAACCCATAGTCGTTTATTTAGCCAGGCCAGTTTTACAGCACCGGATACAGTATGTGTGAATACACCGGTTCCCATTAACAATACATCTGTTGGTGGTTCTTCTTTTTTTTGGAATTTTTGTTCAGGCGGTCTGTATAATCCGCCACAGGTCACTAATTTGGGTAATGTAGGTGGTTTAATGAGTCTTCCGGTATTTTTAGTTACTGCCAAAGAAGGAGGTAATTATTATGCATTTTTCACTAACAATACAGGTAACCTGGTAAGACTTACTTTTGGCAATAACCTGTTGAATATGCCAACCGCGGAGGATCTGGGAACTTTTAACGGAATGTTATCAAATACTACAGAAGGTTTGCAGTTAGTAAAGGACGTAAATGGATGGCATTTAATAGTAGTAGGTGGAAATGACCCCAGCACCGCCCGTATTGTAAGGATAGATTTTGGTGCTTCGTTATCAAATCCTGCGACAGGATCTATAAATTGGGGGAACATCGGTAATCTGGACTACCCTGTTGATTTGTATGTTACACAGGAAAACAATCAATGGTATGGATTTACGGTTAATTACTATAACAATACCATTACCCGTTTTGATTTTGGTGCCTCATTCAGTAACCCACCTATTGCTACAAATCTGGGTAATCTTGGTAATCTGAATCATCCCACCGGAATATTTGCTTTACAGGAAAAAGGTAATTGGCATATTTTCATCACGAATGAGTCTTCCAGTACTATATCCAGACTTGATTTAGGTAATTCACTCGCAAATACTCCTACAGGTGTAAACCTGGGTAATCCAGGCGGCGCTTTGAACGGGCCAAGAGATTTATGTCTGATACATGATTGCGGAAATATATTCGGGCTGGTAGCAAACGGTTCTTCTAATGATTTGGCAAGGATAGATTTTAAAGATGGTATTACGAGTGTAGTACCGGGGTTATCCGGTACTACACTGGCGACAGGAGGAGGGTTGAATTTTCCACATTCTATTTCCACTATCTTCAGAGAAGGCAATAGTTTGTATGCTTTTATTACCAATGTCCGCAACAATACTTTATCCAGGCTCGTATTTAGTAATTGTAATAATGCCAGCCTGCCTTCCTCTAATCAGCAACAACCGCCGGTTTTTTCATATAACCAACCTGGTAAATACACTATTAATTTGTTGATGAATGAATTATTGATGACAGAAAGCGCTTTTTGTAAAAATGTAGTAGTGCTACCTCTGCCAAAAGTAGATCTGGGGGCTGATACAACCATTTGCAATGGGGTAAGCTTAGCATTGGATGCCGGGCCGGGTTTCAATTCGTATAAATGGAGCAGTAACGCAACAACACAAAAAATTACAGTTAATCAATCAGGCACCTATGCCGTGGAAGTAAGTAATGGAGGCTGCACTGCTACTGACGCTATACAGGTGAATGTAACCACGCTGGTGCAAGATCCTGTTATTACAGATATTGATTGTAATCATTCCCTGGGTAAAATTGAGTTGAATACCAGTGGTGGAACCCAACCTTATCATTATTATCTGAATGGAACAAGTCAGGGCACCAATAATGTTTATGATAAACTACCGGCTGGTAGCTATGCATGGAAAGTACAGGATCAATCCGGCTGTGAGTTGTCTGATGCGCTGACAGTGAAGGTAGATAAAGACAAGATGATTAATACATCGGCCATTACAACACCTCCTACTTGTAATGGTTTGCAGGATGGTATCATTGATGTGCAGGTGCAGAAAGGAGTACCCCCTTTTGAATTTGCGCTTAAAGGACAACCTTATCAAACAACATCCACCTTTAGCAATCTTCCTTCAGGTACTTATACTGTTTATACACGTAATGCAGTTTGTTTAGATAGTTTGTTACTAAAACTGATAGCCCCATCAGTAATGGATATGCAAATAACGAAAGAAGATGAGTTATGTAGCCGCATGGATGGCAAGGTGTCAGTAACGGTTACAGGTGGTAAGCCTCCATATAATTTTTACTGGAATAATATTTTAGCACCATCTTCAACGTTTGAAAAGTTGGGAGCGGGTTCATATGATCTGAAAATTGTAGATGTCAATGGCTGTAATATAGGAACAGCACTTACTATCAGCAATCTTACGCTACCACCTGTTAGAATATTAAATAATGATGTCACTATTAATATCGGTGAAACATTACAGCTAACAGCCATTAATGCTCCGGATTATTTATGGACACCATCAGAAGGGTTAAGCTGTATAAATTGCGCAAATCCTCTTGCAAAGCCTTTACAGCCTACCTCTTATATTGTTACCACTATTACTGGTAAGAATTGTATCAAATCAGATACAATAAATATCAAACTATCTTATGATCAATCTTTATACGTGCCGAATGCTTTTACGCCCAACAACGATGGGAGAAACGATGTGTTCAGAGCAAAAGTGAAAGGAGTGGCTACATATAAATTATTGATTTTTAACCGCTGGGGTGAACTGCTTTTTGAAACAAATGATATGGCAACAGGCTGGGACGGGCGCTTTAAAGGTCAGGTGCAGCCATTTGGGACTTATGTTTATCTCATTAAGTACGCTTATTTTGGTAAAGAAGAACAGGTGTTCCAACAAAAAGGAACGTTTATGCTTTTAAATTAGCATTTTAATACTCACCCAAAGAACAAAACGAGTCTGTCCCTGTTAATTTTATACATAATTTTGTCACCATGAATAAAACGGAAGAACAGCTGATAGACTGGATAAAAAAATCATTGCAGCCCATGGGTGAAGTTACCAGTCATGCTATGATGGATGGAAAAACACTTTATTGCGATGGTATCCTGTTTGCCTTTTTAGATAAAGGCGTTATCTGGTTTAAATCAGATGATGAGAGTGACCTGGTATGGGATGCTGCCGGTAGCGATTCATTGACATCTACCCGTAAAGATGGAACAGTGATACATCAGCATTACCGCAGTGCACCGGAAGATGTGTATGAAGATGCAAAGGCTATGCGTAAATGGGCCAAACAAGGTATAGCAGCCGGCAGACGTGCAACAGGTAAATAAATTTATATATACCATCCGGTTGATACTGCTTACAGTATCAACCGGATCTTTTAATTATCGTATAACGGAGAAGGCTATACGTGTTTACTGCTCTCCGGGAAAAGTTGTCTATTGTATGCAGGAATGGAATAGCTTTGCAGCTTTGTCATGGTAAAAATTAACGAGTCATGAACTTTTACACACGGAAATGGGTAAAGCCGGAGGATCTGAATGCACACGGGACTTTATTTGGCGGCAGTTTACTCCGCTGGATCGATGAAGAAGCTGCTATTTATACTATCATTCAGTTGGGTACCAACCGGTGTGTAACGAAGTATATGTCTGAAATAAATTTTATCAACTCTGCCCGCCAGGGCGATATTGTGGAACTGGGAATAAAGGCCATTCAATTTGGCAGAACCTCACTTACATTGGCTTGCGAAGTAAGAAACAAGATCACACATAAAAGCATTCTTACGATAGACAGGATTGTATTTGTATGTGTAGATGAACATGGTAAGCCTGCAGCACATGGTAAAACAGCTATCACTTATACAGATGAACGTTTAAGAGAGGAATAGCCCTATATTCAACCCACCGAACATACTAAAGAGCAGAGCGCTTTCCGGTGCATTGGTAGGCGCTACTTTATACCAGGCAAAAGGTGATAAGGCGTGGCGTGGTGCTTTGATAGGTACGCTGGCAGCTGTTGCTGCTACCTACACATTTTTTTATTTGCGTAAGGATGTAGGCAAAAGATATAAGGTGAAAGATGCAGCTGTAGGTGGTATGGAGGATGCCATGGCTATTGGTATTGCAGCCGGTTCGGTGAAATAGTTATCATTATCAGTATGCTGATGTAGTTCATCAGGGCTGTGTAAACAGCTTATTCTACTGCTGTTTCGAAGTTTTTTTAAACAGTAGTTGTTTTGTTTTAAAAAAAAACTACATTTGCATCCCGTTAAACAATGCCTAATAGTATAATGGTAGTACGACAGATTTTGGTTCTGTTTGTCTAGGTTCGAATCCTGGTTGGGCAACACCAGAAAGGAGAAGATCTTCAAAGATCTTCTCCTTTTTTATATCCTGAAAAATCTCAAATATCCTTGCCCCGCAGTTATTTTTTCTCCTCATGATATTCCTGTTCCGTATTAATAGACCAGATATTTGATTTGGTAACAATGCCATTGGAAATATTATCCACGGCCACCATGGCGGTGAGCATGGAGTGATCAGAGTTGTTGTATTTGTGCATGCCATTGCGGCCTACCAGGAAAAGATTTTCGAAGGAATCGATATAATTTCTTACTTCATCGAAGCGGTTATAGGTGCCGAAATAAGCGGGATAGGTTTTTTCCATTCTCAGTACAGTAGCGTCCAGTACATCTTCCTGGCGGGCAAGACCAATTTTACAGAGTTCGTGTATAGCTGTTTGTCTGATTTCTTCATCAGACAGTTCCCAGAAATCATCTCCTTTATTGCAGAAGTATTCCATACCTACCCAGGTAGTGTCGGGATCCTTTACCATATAGGGACTCCAGTTATTGAACAATTGTAGCCGGCCTACTTTTACATCTTTTTCCTGGATATAGATCCAGGTATCTTTTAGTGCGAGCGGTTTTTGTTCGCCTGTTTTTTTATCTTCAAAACTGAGATTTTTTAGTAAGATACCGATGGTGATGAAGTCGCGGTATTGCAGTCCTGCTGCTACTTCCCGTACATCTGCGGGGATATCTGCATCCATGCCGGCAATTAATTCCTGCACAGGCATTGTGGAAAAGAAAAAATCTCCTTCCAGCAGGATTGTTTCGCCGGTAGTGCGATCCAGCGCTTCAATAGCGGTAATGAGATTGCCGGCAGTGTGGATCTTTTTTACATCATGCTGCATCAGGATGGTAGCGCCTTTGTCGGTTACCTGGTGGGCTACTTCTTCCCAAAGCTGACCAGGCCCGTGTTTGGGATAAAGGAACTGTTCAATGAGACTTGTTTCTACATTTTTTTGTGAGAGATTTTTCGGCCTGCCTGCTTCCCAGGTAGATTTTATTGCGTGTGCAATAGCTTTACCGATAGATATTCCTTTGATACGTTGGGCGCCCCATTCCGCAGAAATAGATTTGCAGGAAACACCCCATACTTTTTCTGTATAGTCTTTGAAGAAGAGGTTATACAGGGTTTTACCGAAGCGGTTGACCATAAAATCTTCCAGTGTATTTTCTTCTTTTCTTGGGAATAGTTGTGCCTGGAGATAAGAGAACATGATACTAACGGTAGTGGGTATACCGAGTTTCCGGAGTGTATCAATAGATAGTTGAATGGGGTAAGTAAAAAATTTATGCAGGAAGTAGATGCGGGACAGGCGTTTCCTTACAAGCATGACCAGATCGGGATTCCGGGCTACCAGTGTATCCGTATCAGTGTTGCTGCGGGATGCTTTTACCTCCCGTGTTTTTTGTTGGTAACTGATAGAGAATATTTCTGCTGCTTCTTTATCCAGCGGCATCATGTTCATCCACCATTCCATTACGCGGTCGGATTTGGAGAAGAACCGGTGTCCGCCAATATCAATGCGGTTACCTTTGTAGTTAACTGTTTTTGATATGCCCCCGATGTCGGTGCTTTTTTCCAGTATCAGCGGGATGATAGAGGTGCGTTGGAGTAACTCATAGGCGGCGGTCAGACCCGCAGGGCCGGCGCCAATGATAATAGCTTTCTTTTGCATGAGAAGAATGAGGTTGTTGAAGAAAAGATTTTTTTGAGGTGTAACCCGGAGGGTCACGTTCGATCAATACAATTGTCTGAAATGATGTAGCGGAGTGGAGTTCCCCGCATCCGGGAATGGTGGAAATTACTAGGCGTTGGCATATCGTAATGGTTTATGACAGGTTATCCCGGCAATGAGACCACCTGTTTTGAGGGTATTGCTGATCAGTGGGTTAGCAGCATACGGTGAAGACTGCCTGCACTATACAAGTATAAAGGATACTACTGAAATGGGACGTCAGCAGAAGGGAGTATTAAGCAGGGTGAAATTCCTCAGAATTTCCATTTGTAGTAGTATACCGGGGTGTTTTCACCTTCACTGATAGTAACATATCCGTCATTATCCGGTGTAATAGTGATGCCTTCTCCCTGTTTTTCGATTACGTAAGGTAATTCCTTTGCAGGCTTAGCCATGGCTTGTTCTACACTTTCGTTATTGTTGCGGTGCCAGTAATAAACGGTTGTTAGCGTTTTGATCACAATATGATGACCATCTTTAGAAATATCTCCCGCTGTAACCCAGGTGTAAGGTAGTTTGATGAGTTTCTCCAGGATTGTTTCATCGCCATCTTTAAAAAACAACCGATCGGTTTTATACAAACTTACCTGTCGTTCTCTTTTGCTGATGATATATATCTGTTTGCTGATAGGATCTATCATCAGCGATTCTGCGTCGCGTGCACCGTTAGGGAAGGAGAGGGTTAGTATATCGGGTGTGATGTGCACTTTCTCTGCCGGCATTTTTTCCGGCTCTGCAAAACGATAGATGCGTATATGTTTCCGGATGCCGTAGTTGTCGCCTATATCTCCAACATAAACATAATATTTACCTTTTACGGGGCCTATGCCTTCTGCAATGTCTTCCCAGTCGCGGTTGCTCACGCCATCGAGTTTAATGGTGCTGATTAATGCTGCTTTGCTATTGATTAGAAATACTTCCGGTTTATTGCCGCTATCATTATGCGTCCAGTAGCATCCACGCAGTGTAGTGCTGGAAGCGATTCCTGAGGCTTCTGTGAGCTTATCTGATACTACGTTGCCCAGCAGCTGCGGTTTGGGCGATTGCGCCAAAGAAGGGGCTGTAAAGAGAAAAAAGATGCTGATGAGTAGAATGAGCGCACGCATAGCTTGTAATTTACAGAAAAGTGCGGCGCTACAGGTGCTCTGATGGCCTTTTTTGATTTTTTTTGCTAAAACTCTTGTTTGTTTCGTAAAATGTTATAATTTCGCGGTCCTGATTTAACAATGCCTGATAGTATAACGGTAGTACGACAGACTCTGACTCTGTTTGTCTTGGTTCGAATCCAGGTCAGGCAACTTTGAATGAAACTCGCTCTGGTAGCGAGTTTTTCTTTTTTACTCCCTCTCCATTTTGACTGATTTTCGAAAAAGTTTTCGAAAAAGTTATAAGATAGACAGAGCGGTGGTCCACAACCACTCGTTGTATGCACGAATTACCAATGGGTGCTCGCGGTCTGAAATAACTGTATTTCCTCCTGACTGGAATGACCCAGGTGTATTTAAAAATGTTACCTGGTATATTAGCTTTATTAATTTTTCAGGAAATCAAAAAAATCATTATATTCCAATCGTTAATCGTTAATCCGAGTTTTCCTATATTCTCTTATGGTTAGCTTATGGAAACTTCCCGAGAGTAACATCATTCAATTGATAATTATTATTGACCTCTAATGATGTCGAGTATGCAGAAGAAATTAATTGTGTTTACTGCAATTCTTGCAGTTTGTGTAATTACCTTTTACGCTTGTAAAAAACAAGAATCCCCACCACAGAAAACGGATTTGATAACAGAAGCCAAAAAATATTTTGATAATAATGTGGTAAATCAACAAAAAACACTGGGTGCCATTGAAAGTAATGGATTTTCACTAGATAAGAAAACAGATTGGAATAGCCCTAATATTGAGAAGGTCCAGTCTTACGAACTGGTTAAAGTACCATTGTTGTTTCCACATAAAATTTACTACTCCACAGATGGTGGTAAAACGAAGAAAACATTTATTTCTCAGTCTTTCTTATCCATGTTTAAAAATACTGCCGGAAAAATGGTAGCTGAGGTAGTCTATAAGATACCATCAGGTAAATCCATGGCAGGTCGATTTGATGGAAGAATTTTGGTTACTGATTGGAATGGAAATATTAAACGGAGTTATATCTACAACAATGGGATTTCGACAAGATCCCAAACATCTGTAAGTATTCGAAAGACAGGGGTAAAAACAGAAGGTTTTTCCTGTACAGATACGGATTTCTACCAGGATGTTTATTATGGTGGGGAATATCAAGGGACCACCTACTTATATACAAAAACTGAATGTGCTTTGGATATGTCGGGCGGTGGTGCCAGTGGTGGTGGTGGTGGAACTGATGGTACAGGTGGTGATGGCCCCGATTATAGTGGTGGAGGTGGTGGAGGTGGTGGTGCTAGTGGCAACTACAGCGTTAAGGACATTAATGATAAATTTAAGACGCCTTGTTTTAGTTCTACGCTTGCTGAGGTGCGAAATGATGCATTACAAAATACAGTAAGTAAAATACTTAATAATATATTTGGAAGTTCAGATAAACTAAATTTAGATTTTGTTGAAGCAAATTTAAAACCTGGAGAAGATGGCGAAACTGATGGGGGAAGTGTTTCAGGAGATTATAGGAATTTAACGATAACTCTCAATACAACTGATTTAAAGAATTCATCTAAAGAATATGTAGCAGCAACAATTTTGCACGAGGTGATTCACGGTTACTTTAGAGCTGTAAACGAAAATAAACTACTTGATCATAATGACATGGGTCTATTCTATATTGATAAAATGGCCGCCGGGATAAAAGAAGTCTACCCTACAATCTCAAATGACGATGCTACTGCATTAGCTTGGGGAGGCGTGCATGAATCTTATGCATGGTCTGAATTAGTGAGAAAAGATCCTGCAGCCGCTAAAAAAATACTTGATACCAATACTAAATATAAAGCAGGGACATCTGGTATAAAATGTAATTAACAATAAATTATTAGCAATGAAAGGATATATCTTTTTAATATTTTTTGCCTGTTTATTTAGCAATAGGCTGTCTGCCCAGAGTAATGAATCCTATAAGCAAGAATTTGATTCATTAACCAAAAAAGTAGTACATAATATAAATTTTTCAAGAGAATTGAGGGAAGAATGCAAATCTTCCTCCATTTCGTTTATAATCTCTTTCAATAAAAAAGGGAAGAAAAAAGATATTATCTTTTCAAAAAATTTCCCAGTCGATTTAAAAAATGATATCATAAATAAGGTATGGGTTTTTGAGTCCATTAAGTGGGAGAGATTCTTTCCAGTAGTAAAGAATAATAGCTATTACTCTATTCTCATCCCGGTTGTTTATTATTTTGATGTTGATTGTATGGAGAAAATAAGATCTGAAGAATTTGCTAATATTATAAATGACGGATTGACCTTTGATAGCTATCCTCTTAATCACTTATTTCTTCTAAAACCTTTAATTATTCGAATCGGGAAGCCTATACGATAATTAATTTTAATGTGGGTTTAGATACTTTACTTACAAATATAATTGGTAGGAGACTGTATTATCTCCTCCCAATTATATTTATAAGTATCTTCTTTTTCTTGCCATCTATATTTTAATTTCATCCAGTAGTTCCTTCAACCTTAATAATCTTATATAAATCGGGTCATGAATGGTAGCAGATTTTGGCTTTTTTATTTCTTTTCCTCTAAAGGCATATTCCCCTGATGAAATGCTATTTTATTTTACATAACTGCCATATACTTTAAGTGCATACACATTCGCTAATGCCTTATCAGCAGTGGGTGTAAGGGTAATACGAATCCATCTTCCCATTACTTTGTTATTATCAACGGAACATGGATATAACACCTGTTTGTTATTCCTTTTATCTGCAAACACTTGCCAGTTCACATTGTCGTTGGAATACTCCAGTATATAACTGCAGGCCTTATCCGAAAAATTTGTGAACGTTTCACAGCGGGTGATCCGGCAATTTCGTCCAAGATCTACTTTCAACCACGGTGGGGTATCAGCATTTGCGGCAGACCACCTGGAGAGTGAGTTGCCGTCAAAAGCATTCACGGCTTCTAATCCTACTAATTCAGAGGAAGCAGTGGCTGATTTCCAATCAGACAATAACTGACCTTTTATTGGGGTGTATTTAATACTTGTATTGTCGAATTTGGCGTAATTAAAGCCAGCAACAAATCCTGCTGCTCCCAATAAATAAGTATTGTCCCGGACATCAGCTACCTGTTGATTATCAATGAATGCCTGTATGGAACCATCTTTACATATAAGTTTGAGACGATGCCAGGTACTGGCATCTATATTGCCATGGGCCAGCGTATCTGTTTTTGTCAGCAATTTCCATGTTCCATCTTTATAGATGTTCAGTCTGTACCCCAGTGGAATTTTGGCTTGTGAAGATTTATCATAAGATGCTCTTGCAATAATGCCGGCATATCCTGTTCCGTTAAAAGCATTTTCTTCTACTATTACATCAGCAGATACTTCACCGTTTTCCCATTCAGTATGCTGTGCAACATAGGTAAATGCGCATTCATTCGGTATCCAGGGAGTGATATCATTTCTGAGTACCTGTCTCAGGCACTTATTCCCGTCCGGGCCCTGGTAAATTTCAAAGGCGCCGGAGTTATCGTAGAAATAATTGGGCGACATCGGAGCGCGATCCAGGGCATATTTTTCAAAATCGTCTGTGTATGATGTGGGGAAGGCTGCTTCCTGCGGTATGGTATGTACGCCCTTTTGCTGACCGGTAGTAGTAGTGATGGAATAAATGCTTTCGGCCTCCAGTGGTAAGGTAAATAAACCATTCACCGGTTTGATATCCGCCTGTTTTATAAACTGATTTTTGCTATCAGATTTCCACACATGCAATATTCCTTTGGAGAGGTCGGATACCTTGAAGGTGAGTGTTTGTGGAACATGGCCGCTTACGGCTACAATGCTGTAATCGCCCTGGGTACCCGGACTTTTATAAGTGCAATAAGCGCCATTTCCGGGTAATAATCCGCAGCCGCTGTCGAGGAACTGCCATCCTGGTTGCACAAACTGGTTGAAATGCGCCACGGCCCATACTGTAGGCCATACCTCATAATAACCGGACCATGGAGTAACACCTTTCATGATGCCTACGCTGGAAAAGCAGACGTTATCGGGCATGGAGGCAATGGGACACCACATATTTACTTTTACTATTTTTTGCCTGATATAACACTTCAATATGTTTTTAGCGAGATAGGTAGTGTTTTTCCAGGAATTTCCCCCTAAGGAAAAATCTTCTCCTGACCATAAGGGTAAGCCGCAATTAAAAGCATTTTCACCGGCCGGAGAGGTACCTTCCCGCCACATATAAGAATCCGGGTAATGATAACTCACAGCGCCAAGTGCTTTTGTTAATGCCGGATCCTTCATCAACTGGTCACATATGGCCCATGATTCTCCAGCTCCTTCCGGCGCAACGATTTTCATATGTGATAAACCATTTTTGTCCAGAAGGGGGCGTAATGTGTTTACTATCCAATCCCTGTTGTATTCACGTTCATTCCAGCAACCACCAATATATTTCATATTCAATCCCCAATGCTTCGCACCTGCTATAAATTTAAGAAGGTACGCAGCGTTATCAGCAGACCATAAGCCATTGAACCATCCTGGCATCGTCCATTCCAGGGCATCCAGTTCAATAGCTGGGTTTCTTTTTGCCGCTTCTTTCATCAGCCAGTACTCATAACCCCTGTTATAATTAGGGGTTGCCATTTCCTCCCTTGTCCTTGCAAAGCTGGGCTCAGCACCACAGGTAGAATTTCCATCTCCGCCAATTTCTGTTTTGAGATAAGTAAACCCTGCACCAAATTTGGGTGTAAACAAATAGTCCAGGATATCGTTCCTGTAACGTTCCGGGTAATCGATGAGCATCCTGGAAGAGGCGCCTGCACTAACGGCACCTATACCTTCAAATATGCGACCCGCATCCTTCCCGTTGATTGGGATGGTGTCGGTGCATGTAATTTTTATTGCGTTTATACTGTAAGTCTTTATCGCGATTGTGTGGAACAGACAGCATACTATCATTAGCCTTTTAAACATAGGTACAAAATAAGGTTTCTATTATCCTGTACTGTGTGATAATTTACCGATGTATAATGCTATTTGAATAGATGGCAGACATAAATGACGCCTGATCAGATCAGGTTATCTTGCAGCTGATAACAGATGACTGTGTAATTAAGCGCCCGGAATTGCTACATTAGCGTAATTATATTCGTCTTTTATAATTCATTTCAGCATTGGATAAACTCACCGATTTCATTACTTACTATTGCGAATTATCAACCGAATTGCTGGAAAGCGTTCAACAGAAATTTGTGTTCCGGACCGTGGCGGCAGATACCATATTGCTGAAGAAAGGACAAGTATGTGGTGAGCTGGCCATTAACCTACACGGTGCTTTCCGCTTATTTGCATTAGATGAAAGCGGCAAGGATACCACTACCTGGCTGGCTTTTGAAGATACGCTGGTGATAGAACCTGCCAGTTTTCTTACCCGGCAACCTTCCCGGTATTATATACAGGCACTGGAGAAAAGTGAGATGGCCATCATTAAGCATGAGGATTTGCAGCAGTTATATACAGCTATTCCGGGATTTCAGGCCTTTGGCCGTAAGCTGATGGAAGAAGTACTGGTAGGTATCATGTGCAGGGCCACCTCTCTCTTGCTGGATACACCGCAGCAACGATATGATCGTTTACTGGAGAGCCCTATGTATATGCAACGGGTACCACTTAAATACCTGGCCTCCTTTATCGGTATTACGCCTACTTCTCTTAGCCGGTTGCGCGGCCGTAAACGTTTATAAAATTGTATTAATTGTCTTAGGGCAATTAATGGAAGCCTGTTGTGGGTGAGATTTGTATCACAAAACATTTCTCATATGCAACATACAAAAATTGCGCTCATCACTGGTGCTAACCGGGGATTAGGATTAGAAACAGCCAGACAATTATTACAGAAAGGTATACAGGTGATTGTATCATCCCGTGATGCTGATAAAGGACAGGAAGCTGTCCGTCAATTACAACAGGAAGGTTTAACACCTGTATTTCTGCCGTTGGATATCAGTGATGCCAGGCAAGTGGAAAACGCTCACGACTGGATTGCGGCAAAGTATGGTCAACTGGATATCCTCATAAATAATGCGGCTATTACCGGTGAAAGGGCCGGTAGAATATCCAATACTTTATTGGATACAGATGTTCAGCAGTTCAAAAATATTTTCGATGTGAACGTCTGGGGCACTATCCAATTAACACAAGCCCTGCTGCCTTTATTGCGGAAGAGCGCTCAGGGCCGCATCATTAACCTGAGTAGCGAATTAGGTAGTCTGCAATTACATGCTGACAGTAATTCTCCATTATACCATATTAAAAAGTTTGGTTACAATAGTTCCAAAACAATGGTTAACCTGTTTACTATTTATTTGCAGGAAGCTTTACAAGACACCAACATAACAGCAAATGTGATCAGCCCGGGTTGGGTGAAAACAGACATGGGCACACAACATGCGTACCTGGAAGTACCTGAAGGTGCCGCTATTATTACCAGAACAGCATTAGAAGAAGTACCTGTTGGCAGCTTTTTTACACATGATAATAAACTGATTCCGTGGTAGCTTTCTGCCAGTATAAGGCTGGTACTCAAAAGCGAAAACAATGTATATATTGTTTTCGCTTTTGAGTATGTAGTATATATTTTATACACTCCCCATAAAAAGATTACTTATTTTGTTGCGAATGATAGCAACATTAACGCAACACGCTGCGGAAGCCGCACCCATCAAAACTATAACGACCTGTATCTATGTCTTATGAAGAAGACAACTGTATTCATTGGGAGCGCCTGAGAAGTGGCGACAAACAGGCGTTTTTTGCACTGTATAATAATACCTATGCGCATCTGCTGAGATTTGGATTGAAAATATGTGGCAATGATGAACTGGTGAAAGATTGTATCACGCAGCTGTTTTTGCAGCTGTGGAGCAAACAGCAAACCCTGCGACCAGTAAGTAATGTGCAGGCCTATTTATTTACCGCCCTGAAAAGGCACCTGATTGACCAGCTAACCTACCAGTCGAAAATTCATGCAGCTGTTAACAGGATGACCGATGAAGCGTCGGAACGTGAGTTGTCTTATGAAGAAATCATCATCCAGGTGCAGCAGGATGAAGAATTGAAGCAACGGCTTCACCGGGCTATGAAAGCGCTGACACCCCGGCAAACCGAACTTATACGGTTGAAATTTTTTGAGGGACTGACCTACGAACAAATTGCAGCGCAAACCTCTCAAAGCATGAAGACGGCCTATAACACCGTTTATGACGCCATCAAAACACTACGAAGGCTGCTAAAATAATATCTCCCCAAAAAAAATTTCAGGATCTCTTAGGAAATGTGCCCGTTTATGCTGTCTGTATACTAAAGGCGCTATCTACATGAACTTTCAGGATTACGAAGCGGTTGATTTTGCATGTGATGAATCTTTCCAGCGCTATTGCCTGGAAGAAGATGATGCAGCTATATTGTTTTGGGAAGACTGGATCAGCCAGTATCCTGGAAAAAAAGCGGTTATACAGGAAGCCAGGCATATGGTGGAGCTGTTGTCTGCAAAGCAGGGCAACCGCCTGGAACAGCTACGGCATCTGAAAGATGGAATAGCGCAATATGATCTGTTGCAGCATGCTTTGGTAGCTGCACCCGAAAATGAAACCATCTCTCTCCGGCGTGTATTGCCGTATGCAGCTATATTGGCGGGTATAGTACTGCTGGCAACAACTGCCTATCTCTTCTACCAAAAGCAGTTACCACATAGTGCGGATCGTATGCTGATCAGCGCAGGCAATGAACTTCGGAAAACGGTGGTGCTGCCGGACGGATCATCCATTATACTGCGTAAAAACAGTACAGTGGAGCTGGCAGCAGGATTTAACCAGGTTAACAGGGACCTTACGTTAACAGGAGAAGCTTTTTTTGATGTAACACATGATGCGCAGCACCCGTTTATGGTGCATACCGCTCTGGTGGATATAAAAGTATTGGGAACTGTTTTTAACGTGAGCGCCTATACGGGCAACGGGCAAATGGAAACGGCTTTATTCAAAGGGAAGGTGGAAGTGGCCTGGAAGGCAATGCCGGAGCGGAAAATTACGTTGCAACCCAATCAGAAACTAATTATCAATGCTGCTACTGTACAAGCCCCGACGGCAGCAGGAGCACAAACATATAAAGTAATGCCGCTGGATGCCGACCCGGTGGATCATAAAGCCAAAGAGATAGCGTGGGTGCGTAACCGGTTGGAAATTGAAAATGAACCACTGGTAGAAATAGCTGCCAAACTGGAGAAGTGGTATGGTATCCCTGTAACGTTTGCGGATGATGAGGTGAAAAATTACCGGTATTCCGGCACATTTGAAAGTGAAACAATCATGAAAGCACTGGATGCATTGCAACTGTCTTATCCTTTCAGCTTCAGGATGGTAAACGGTGTTATTATCATCAGTAAGTAATCTGTGTAAAGAAAAATAAAAGATCATCAACCAGAATAAAAAAGGGAAGTGCTGTGAACACTTCCCTGCAATTAGGCTAGGAAATGTCCTGAATGAATCATTAACTAAACCAAGATCAAAGGTATGTTAAAACTTGTATTCCTGGAATGGAAGGGGAAAGCTGTTCCCGCCAGCAAACTGCTGTTAACTATGAAATTGACCATCTTTCTTTTTTTAACCTGCCTTCAGGTGCAGGCTATTTGTTTTGCGCAGGAAACGATTACCCTGCAGGTAAAAGAAACAAGTATCAGGCAGTTGCTGAAAAAGGTAGAGCAACAAACAGCTTACCGCTTTGTGTTTCATGATAAAACATTACCTGAAAATAAAAAGGTAACGGTAACCGTAAAGGAAGCTACGCTGGATGCTGTGCTGACACAGGCTTTTACAGGCACTAACCTGGCTTATTCCCTGAAAGAAAACGGGCTGGTGGTTGTTTATGCAAATACAACAACTATGGTAGTGGCGGATATTATCATCAAGGGAAAAGTAAAAGGGGTAGATAATTTACCGCTACCCGGTGTAACAGTGCGTGCTACTGGTACCACAGCCGGTACACTTACTAATTCAGATGGCACTTATACCCTGCGCGCGCCGGACAATGCAACAGCCATACAGTTTTCGCTGGTAGGGTATACCAGTCAGCAAATTGAAATAGGCAATAAGCGGGAGGTGAATGTTACACTGGAAGAAGATATCAAGACGCTGAATGCAGTAACGGTTACCGGCTATACGAATTATGCCAGGAATAAATCTACTGCAGCGGCAGCGGTGGTAGGAGCCGATAAAATTACACAGGTACCCATGGCTACCTTTGATCAGATATTGCAGGGACGTGTACCCGGACTGGTGGTTGCTGCCGGCTCTGGTCAGCCAGGCACCAGTGCCACCGTTACATTAAGGGGTGTTGGTACCATTAACGGAAATGCATCTGTATTGTATGTAATGGATGGTATACCCATTGAAGCGGGGCAGTTTCAGGGCATTAACCCTTCTGACATTGCATCGGTTACGGTGTTAAAAGACGCTTCTGCCAAAGCTATGTACGGATCACGTGGCTCAAATGGGGTGATAGTTATTACTACCAAAAAAGGGAAATCAGGAAAAATAGCGGTAGACTATAAATCGCAATATGGATTTTCCAATATGACTAATCCTAAGTTTCATATGATGAATACTGCGGAACGTTTGCAGTTTGAAGAGGAGATAGGACTGGAAACCGGTAATAGTCTTGGGCCTGGATGGGACAACTCTAAAAAAAATCCTGACTACGCTACTAAAACACCGCAGGAGCAACAACAGTCCGATCATATACTGGATAGTTTGCGTGGAATAAATACCAACTGGAAAAAACTCTTCCTGCAAACAGGTAAATTCCAGGAGCATCAGTTGAGTGCCAGTGGTGGTAATGATAATATCAGGTTCTATACTTCCTTAAATTATTTTGATCAGCAGGGTATTGCCAGACGATCTGAGTTAAAGCGGTACAGCTTTAAAAATAATATAGATTTTAATGCAGGCAGATTATCTGCTAATATCAATGTAGGCCTGGCTTATTCCCAATCTTCTTTTATTGAGAGAGAGGCTACTGCCAAAGCCACCAATACGCTGGCAGCCGTGTATTATGCGCTGCCATACGAATATCCTTATGCAGCTGATGGTACACTGGTGCCCACCCGTGATAATCCGCTTTATCCTGTATTGGATCAGCGCGAAGGCAGCGCTGCACTGGAAGCGATGTTAAATACTTCCAGCAAAGACAACCAGCTAAAGAGTGTTATTGGTACCTCACTGAACTATATACTTGCAAAAGGACTGGTAGCTAAAACAAGACTGGGGCTCGATTTCAGGGAAACTACCACAGAGCATTATATTAACCCTGATTCCTTTTCCGGTACTAACGTAGACAATGGCGCAAAAGGAAGTTTTGGAGAAGGTGTAACCAGGAATTTTACATTGATCTCTACTTCAGGTTTAACCTATTCAAAAGTAGTGGCAACACGACATGATTTTGAAGTGTCCGGGTATTTTGAATTTACAAAAAACAACTACCGGGCATTTGATTATACCGGTTATGATATAGATGGCCGCCTGCCGGGAACTCCTGCCGGCATTACACCTGGTTCTCCATTCAGCCCATTGCTGGGAGGAGGACGCATGAAGAGTGCATTAGCATCTTACATCGGAGTAGGCCGGTATACATTGGATGGCAAATACACGGTGAATGCCAGTTATCGCTATGATGGTGCTTCTACAGTGCCGCAAAATAACAGGTGGCATGGATTTTATTCCGTTGGTGTTGGTTGGGAAATCAAAAAAGAAAATTTCCTGAAAGAAGTGAGTGTTGTTAATGACCTGCGGTTAAGGGCCAGCTATGGTACCTCTGCGAGTCCTTTTTCTACCACCGCGCCGTTTGGTTACTTCCGGACTTATGGTACCGGCCAGTATGGTGGTAATCCTGCTATTATTCCTACGCAGCCCGGCAATCCTGCTTACGACTGGGAGTATGCTAAAGAATTTAATGTTGGCTTTGACCTCGGTTTATGGAACAACCGCATCCGGTTGATAACAGATGTGTACAATAAAGTGACGAACAACCTGTTTATTGATCAGCCATTATCAATTACTTCCGGCTTCTACACACAGTCTCTCAACTCCGGTGCTATGCGCAACAGGGGTATAGAAATGGATCTGCAGACAGATGTATTGCGGAAAAAAGATTTCACCTGGACGGTAGGGTTCAATTTTGCCTATAACAAAAATGTGATCACAGATCTGGGAGGTGCAGATGAATTTACACAACGGAATTCACAGATCGTACGGGTAGGATTACCATACGGTTCTCATTATGCACCTAAATGGGCCGGTGTAGATCCGCAAACCGGTAATGGGCTTTATTATGACCGGCAGGGTAAAAAAACAAGTGATTACAATGAAACTACTTTAAGTGTAGCAGAATTCGGTACCTATATTCCTCCTTTTACCGGTGGATTTAATACTGCTTTTACCTGGAAAACTTTTTATGTAAATGCATTATTCACTTTTGCGGATAAAACAATGCGTTATCTCAACGAGGATTATTATAATGAAAATCCCGATTTCGCAACCAGCAACCAATCCGTGCGCATGTTGTACGACAGGTGGAAGAAACCCGGCGATAATGCTATACTCCCCAGCTTTAATGCCGGCAGGAGATTCTCTTCCAGAGATATTCAGGATGCTTCTTACCTGCGGTTGAGGAATGTGAATATCGGTTATAACTTTTCTAAAAAATTGTTGGCCAACATAAAATTTGTACAAGGCATACAGGTGTTTGTACAAGCGCAAAACCTGTACACCTGGACTAAATGGAAAAGTTTTGATCCGGAAAATAACAATGGTGAAGGGATGTTTGACTATCCCAGTGCCAGAACCTACACTATTGGTCTGAACGTTAATTTTTAAAACATTGACATCATGATGATCCGCTATTTCAAGCATAAAATAAATTACCTGGCGTTATTACTGCCGTTGTGTATACTCTCCTGTAACAAGCAGCTGGATCTTTCTCCTACTGATAATATCATAGATCCGGGCAATAGTTTTCGTAATGTGGCAGACCTGAACAGTGGACTGCTGGGCGCTTATTCCGGATTGACCTATAATACTATTTACAACGTATCATTGGTAACGGATGAATGCACATTGCCTGCTGAGAATAACACCGGTGGCGGCGTAGCTACCTACAGGTGGAAGATAGACCCCAGCAGCACTACTATTACCAGCTCTTTCGGAGAAAATTATATAGCGATAAACAGCGCCAACCTGGTACTGTCGGCTATTAACCGCGTAACTGCCAAAGGAGATGACATTGCATTAAAAGCGCAATACAGGGGCGAATTGTTAGCGCTTCGTGCTTACTGTCATTTTGAATTGCTGCAGAGTTATGCCGAAGCATATGCACCTGCTGCTATGGGGATTGCTTATATGGATAGTTCCATTAATGGTAAACCTGCCAGGAATACTTTTGCAGAAGTAATGACTAAAATAGAAGCAGACTTACAACTCGCGAAAACATTGATTCCTGCGTCTTTTGACGATAATACCAGGATTACCCATGCTGCGGTATCTGCTATCCAGGCGAGAGTAGCTTTGTATAACAAACAATGGAATGATGCCGTTACTTATGCCACCGAAGTTATTAATGCGATGCCACTGGCAACTGCAGCTGATTTTCCGGGTATCTGGAAAGACACAAAAAATGCAGAAGTAGTATGGAAAGTGAAGAAGGTAGCTGGTGTGGATGACCTGATTGGCAGACTTTATTTCAGAAGAAGTAAAGCCTTGTATGTTCCATCTTTTAAACTGATCAATTTGTTTGATCAGACCAATGATGTTCGTTATCCTGCATACATAACATTTGATGATTCCAGGGGAGATGGTACCTCTAAATACTTGGTGAATAAATATACCGGAACAAGTGGTAATCCCGGTTTGGCAGATATCAAACTTTTCAGGACAGGTGAAATGTACCTGATCAGGGCAGAAGCACTGGCGGAGCAAAACAAGCTGCCGGCTGCCGCTACTGATCTGAATGATTTGCGTAAGGCCCGCATCGCAGGCTACACACTGGAATCGTTTGCTGGTAAAGACACGCTGATTGCCGCTATATATACAGAACGTTTTAAAGAGCTGGCTTTTGAAGGTCATCGTATTTTTGATTTGAGAAGAAGAAGTTTACCGGTAACGCGGGACCCTGCGGATGCAACTACTGCCCTGGGTGCGGTGTTGCTGAAGCCAGGCGATAAAGGATATGTATTCCCTATTCCTGATGCAGAAACGAAGGCCAATAAAAATATGCAACAGAACCCCGGGTATTGAGATAATAGCCGCGTATTTTAAATATAATTATTTTCAGATGATGGGTATTGATCATTTTAAGCTATTAATAACGGTTACGGCTATATGTTTTTTGAGTTGTCATCAGGCAGCGCAGAAACGTGTTATTCCGGGGCGCCCCGGATCTATTGGTATCATTGGGGATACAGCAGATGTGCAAACACCGGTGAAAGGTGGTGTGGTATTGATTGGTGGCGGTGGTAATGTAAACGGCGCTTTCCAATGGATGCTGGAACGTAGTGGCGGCGGAGATGTGGTGATATTAACAGCATCCGGCAATGCCGGTTATAATGCAGATATAGATTCGCTGGGTAAGGTGAATTCTGTGGAGACTTTAAATATTACAACGCGGGAATTAGCTGATAATGATACAGTGGCACATATTATCCGTCAGGCGGAAATGCTGTTCATTGCCGGTGGTGATCAATCCCGTTACATGCAGCAATGGAGAGGCACAAAAGTGAATGCTGCTATTAATTATCTCCTGCAGGAAAAGAAAGTGCCTGTAGGTGGTACCAGTGCGGGTTGCGCCATCCTGAGCGGATTGTATTACAGTGGAGAAGGCGGCAGCGCCGTAGCGGATTCTGTATTGGCCAATCCTTATGACCCGCTGGTAACCTTGTATAATAACGATTTCCTGCACGCACCGTATCTGCAACAGGTGATCAGTGATCAACATTATCTGACACGTAAAAGGGAGGGGCGGCACGTTACTTTTATGAGCCGGATTATACAAGACTGGCGTATCTTTCCAAAAGGAATAGCACCTGATGAAAAAACGGCTGTATGCATTGATGAGCATGGAACAGCCAAAGTATTTGGTGTAAGCAAGGCGTATTTTATTTGTACGGATACATTAAAGAAACCGGAGCTTTGTGAGAAAGGGCAGCCATTGCAATGGAATAATAACGGGCAGGCGATGAAAGTATATGAGATTCCCGCTACCGCTACAGGTAATGGCAGTTTCCAGGTGTCTGATTTTGATCCCGCTAAGGCCAGCGGAGGAACATGGTATTGGTGGTGGGTAGAAAACGGTCAGCTGAAGAAAAAGGCAATTTGATTATTCGTTAAAATAGATTTGATATATGAAAGGAAGATTTTGTTATTTATTCTTTTTTATTTTTTTAATGCAATGGATGCAGCCGGTGGTGGCGCAAAAGGCAGCACCTTCTTATGTGTTGGTTATTCATGGTGGTGCGGGTACTATTCTTAAAAAGAATATGAGCCCGGAAAAAGAAGCGGCTTACAGGGCTTCGCTTAAAAAAGCGCTGGAAACAGGTTATAAGATTTTGCAATCGGGAGGTAGCAGCCTGGATGCTGTAGAATCTACTGTGCGGGTACTGGAAGACGATTCTCTTTTTAATGCAGGCAAGGGCGCGGTATTTACCCATGAGGGCCGTAATGAGCTGGATGCTGCCATTATGAATGGTAAAACAAAGGCTGCTGGAGCGGTAGCAGGTGTAACAGTGGTACGCAATCCTGTAAGTGCAGCACGGGCAGTAATGGAAAAGTCTGAACATGTGATGCTGGTAGGACCAGGTGCAGATAAATTTGCTAAAGAAGCAGGACTGGAAATAGTGGATCCTTCTTATTTCAGAACGGAATCGCGTTGGAACGACCTGCAAAAAGCATTAAAGGAAGACTCCATTGCAGCTACTAAATCCAACGCATATACGAATCCGGAAAAACTGGGTATCAAAAACAGGGATTATAAATTTGGTACTGTAGGAGCTGTGGCACTAGATAAGCAGGGCAATCTGGCTGCGGCTACTTCCACCGGTGGTATGACCGACAAAAAATTCGGTCGCATAGGCGACTCTCCTATCATTGGTGCGGGTACCTATGCTAATAATAAAACCGCTGCCATTTCCTGTACTGGCTGGGGAGAATTTTATATCCGTAATGTAGTAGCATACGATCTTTCGGCGTTGATGGAGTATAAAGGGCTGTCTGTTCAGCAGGCAGGAAACACCGTTATTAAGAAAGTGGGTGATATGGGTGGTGATGGTGGCCTGATTGCGTTGGATAAACAAGGCAACATGACCATGTCTTTCAACACAGAAGGGATGTATCGCGGTACGGTAACGAAGGACGGAAAAATTGAAGTATTTATTTATAAGAATTAAGTCGGCATATTATATTTTTAGATAAAGGCTAAAACTTGCACTGGTGCTGGTTTTAGCCTTTGTTTTTATGTGCAGACAGGTACTTAGTCACGCTAATGGATGTACGAATCCGGTTCCCTGACTTTCACCTTTCTTCTTTCGTGAAGGCTGTTTAACAACCTGATGCGTAAAAAAAAGGACACCTATATTTTTAAAGGGGTACTATTACACCTGTTGTTGTGTTAACAATATGCTGCTGACATCATCTTATTTGCTCTTTATATGTATATAATAATTTATAATTATAGTTAATACGAATTTATTTATTAAATAATAAGATTTGTTACTAATTTATACAGCAGAACTGATGGCCATTGCCTTTGGGAGACCTGGCTTTTTTCTAGCCATATAAATTGTATTCCACGGTATGATTTATATAAAAGAAGTGATATGAATATATTAGATGCAGAATTGGTATTGCGGTTACATAATGATGAAGTAAGCGCTTTTGATAGTTTGTACTGGAAGTATCACCAGGCAGTGTACCGGAATATTTTCAAGTTTGTAAAAGATGCCGTCACAACGGAAGATATTTTACAGGAAGTATTTGCGCGCCTTTGGGAAAAACGACAGGACATTAACGCAGAACAATCTGTGAGTGGCTGGTTGTTTGTTATCAGCTTCAATATGTGTGTCACCTACGTGCGTAAAAAACTGCGTGAACAAACCCTGCATAAAAATATCTTCCTGTCTGATACAGACGACGAAGTAGCACTGGAGCGGAAGAACATGGATGAAGAACAATATCATCTGCTCGAAAAAGCGATTGCAACTTTATCTCCCAAAAAAAGAACGATTGTTACCCGCTGTAAACTGGAAGGTAAAACCTATGATGAGGTGGCCAAAGAATTAAATATATCCCGTAATACCGTAAAAGAGCACTTGTCTGCTGCCATGATCAAGTTGAACGACTATATGCAGCGCAACGGCGATCACAAGTATATTGTTCTTTTATTATTGTTTCTTAATTATCATGACGGACCACATTAACGCTAACCCCTATTTACATTAGTATTAAATAAATATGATTTTTTTTGAAAAAGCACCCACCCATTTTTTCCAATCAGGCGTATTTAGATTAAACCGTCACGATAGTGCTCAACAGAAAGGAATATCTCAAACAACTGCTAAATACTGATAAATGGTCTGCTACCGAGCAGGAATGGATATTACAGTATTTAGACAGCAACGATCTGTCGGAACTGGAAACGGTAGCTGCGGAGGATTTTCAATCTGATCTGAGTACGGTGAAGGATATATTGGATAAACGTTTATCTGAAAGAATGCTGAAAAACATTCATCAGCGTATAGGCGTCTCCGAAAGATCTTTCAAAGGCATTTTTCCACTGTATCGTCGCAGAATTGCAGCAGCAGCTATTGTATTGCTGTTGGCAGGAGCGGCCTGGTATACGCTGTTGCATCAACAGGTGAAGGAGCTGGTAATGACTACCAATACCGAAAGGCTCACCGTGAAATTACCGGATGGCTCCATGGTATATCTTGAAAAAGGCTCCAGTATTACTTATCCCAAGGTTTTTGATAAACAGGCACGTGAGGTGGCATTAACAGGAGAAGCTTTTTTTGAAGTTAACCATGATGCAAAACATCCTTTTATTATCACTTCATCGCTGATTAACACTACAGTATTGGGTACCTCTTTTAATATGGAAGTGCATGAAGGAAGCGCCGCTAAAGTGGTAGTGGTATCCGGCATGGTGCAGGTAAATACAAAAGGAGGAAAGCAATACAAACATGAACAGCTGGTGCTCACGGCCAATAAAAGCGCTGTATACAACCAGGCTTCGCAGGACCTGCAATTGCAGGATGCAACAGATGATGCAAGATTTTTTGCACAGAAAAGGAACGGTAAGTTTGTTTATAAAGGAGAGCCATTATCCAAAGTGGCGAGCGACCTGCAAAGATATTATAATGTACAGGTAATAACTGATCAAAAGTCCGCACAGTGTAACTTTTACGGATCTTTTAATACAGATGATGATTTAGATAAAGCACTTACGTTAATCGCGATTTCATTAGATGCTAAAGTTAGAAAAAACAGTAACAGCAACGGATACACGATAGTTGGTGGTAACTGTAAATAAAATAAACTGCTTATATCGTTAACCAAACTTTTGTTCAAAATGGAAAACTATTTTCGACTAAGCTAAACCAAAAATTAAGGGAAAAATAGCGCTGTATTGCTGGTATACTATCCTGGTGGCCTATAGCCTGAAATGACATTCATGCTTGATTAAATACGTGATTGAATACACCTGTATCCAATCACCAGGCGACCTATTGCCAACGCGTACCGATAACCGTAGAGCTGATTTCAACCGAACTAAATCGCAACAACACAATGACACAGTTAGCATCATTTCTGTCAGGTTAACACACTGATAGTTTATTACTGATTAAATCCAAACTGCCATGCAGAAGGCCCTTTATTGCCCGGTTTTGTCCAAAAACCGGAATGGGGATCCTATTACCCGGAACGAACCAATAAAAAAATCATATGCTTAGAAAGGTCCAATGTTTTATTTATTCCTTATTCCTACTGCTAACGGTACTGGAAGTCCGTGCTGAAAGAGACGGCACACAGGATGCACTCGACAAAAAAATTACGATCCAGCTGAGAAATGTAGTACTCAAAGATGCACTGGAGAAAATCAGCAACCTGGCGGAGGTATCCTTTGTTTATGTAGGCAGCGAGGTGCTGGATGCCAACAAAGTGAGCATCAGCGCGCACAATGAAAAAGTAGGCGACCTGCTCAACAAACTGCTTACGCCTTACTCATTATCCTTTAGTGTGATCTACGATCGTATCGTGATTAAACATGAGAATGGAAAGAAATTGATTTCACTAACGGAATCGAATACACTAAGACAAATCGCCCTGCGTATTACAGATGTAAAAGGAGTGGTGACGAATGAAAAGAAAGAACCTTTGCCCGGTGTGGCCATCATTATTAAGGGCACTTCACGCGGTGTTACCACCAATGATAAAGGCGCATTTGAAATGAAGCGGATTGCCAACGACGCCATCCTGGTTTTCAATTTCACCGGTTATAAAACAGAAGAAATCAGTGTAAGCGAATTCCTGAATGGCCCGCTGAATATTGTACTGAAAGAAAAACCCACCCGCCTGCAGGAAGTAGTGGTGACGGGCTTTCAGAGCATCGACAAAAGTAAATTTTCCGGCGCCGCCACACGTCTTAAAGCAGAAGACGTAAAAATAGATGGGATGACCGATGTCAGCCGCATGCTGGAAGGGCGTGTAGCCGGCGTGTCTATACAAAATGTATCCGGCACTTTTGGTACTGCACCTAAAGTCCGCATCCGCGGTGCTACCTCTATTAATGGTGATAACAAACCATTATGGGTAGTAGATGGGGTAGTACTGGAAGATGTGGTAAATATCTCTAACGACCAGCTCTCCAGCGGCGACCCTACTACCTTATTAGGCTCCGCTGTGGCCGGTTTGAACGTAAACGATATTGAAAGTTTTGATATCCTGAAAGATGCTGCTGCTACTGCTTTGTATGGCGCACGCGCTATGAATGGCGTAGTAGTTATCACCACCAAGAAAGGCCGTGTAGGCAAACCCGTTATAGCCTATAGCGGCAATTTCAGTACACAGCTGAAACCTGATTACCGCAACTTCAATATCATGAATTCCGGTCAGCAGATGTCTGTGCTGGCAGAACTGGAAAGAAAAGGTATTCTCAACTCCGACATACTTTCGCAGGGAGATATAGGCGTATTCGGTAAATTATATGACCAACTGAATGCAGATCCAAATGGTAACTTCCCGGTAGAAAATGATCCTGCCAAAAAGAAAGCATTTTTACTGCGTTATGCAAAAGCAAACACCAATTGGTTTGGACTGCTTTTCCGTAATAATTTTGTACAGGATCATTCCCTCAGCATTTCATCCGGTACAGACAAATCACAGTCATATTTCTCTACCAGCTTTTTCAGTGATAATGGTTGGACACTGGCCGATAAAGTAACGCGCTATACACTTAACTACCGTAATAACTATAAGCTATCAGACAGATTGACTGCCGGCTTTTCCACATTAGCATCCGTGCGCCGCCAGCAAGCGCCAGGGGCGCTAACGCGGAGCAGTAACCCGGTAGAAGGACGGTATGACCGCGATTTCGATATCAACCCTTTCAGCTATTCACTCAATACCAGCCGCACTTTAACTGCATACGACGAACAAGGAGGCCTGGAATATTTCAGAAGAAATTTCGCACCGTTCAATATCATTAATGAACTGCGGAACAACTATCTGAACCTGAATATGATGGACCTCCGCCTGCAGGCAGATCTGGGCTGGAAGCTGACAAAAAATATCCGCTATGAATTTACCGGTGCTATCAGGTATGTAAAATCTTCGCGTGAACATCAGATCACAGAAAACGCCAACATGGCCAATGCATACCGTTCAGCAGGTAATTCAACGATTGCACAGAATAATAAATTTTTGTACCGCGACCCGGATAACCCGGATGCAATGCCTGTGATAGTGCTGCCAGCCGGTGGTTTTTATAACCGTACAGAAGACCAGTTACTGAATTATGATTTTCGTAATGGCCTTAACTATAGCGACACATTCGCACAAAAACATAATATCAACGTGCTGATAGGTCAGCAGGTAAAATATGCTGATCGCCAGAATGCTTCCAATACAGGTTACGGCTATCAGTATGAAAATGGCGGCGCCACTTTTACGGACTATCACATTCTTAAACAAACCATTGAAAGCAATTTTCCATACTATGCCATGGGCAGAGATTATGATCGCTTTGCCGCATTTTATGCTACCAGTACCTATGCTTATAACAATAAGTATAACCTCACTGGTACGGTCAGGTATGATGGTTCAAACCGCCTGGGACAATCCAGCAAAGCACGGTGGTTGCCTACCTGGAGCGTGGCCGGTTCCTGGAATATAGACAGGGAGCCATTTGCGGAGCGCATCAAACAACTGGATTATCTCACGTTGCGCGCCAGCTACGGACTTACTGCCAGCATGGGGCCTGCTACTAATTCCAATATTGTTTACCAGACAATTAATACCAACAGGCCACACCTGAATGAAGTAGAGTCAGTAATCCGGTTGTCGCATTTACAGAATGATGATCTCACCTGGGAGAAATTATACACCACCAACATTGGGCTGGATGGGGGCTTTTTCAATAACCGGCTCAATTTCAGTATTGATGCCTACACGCGTAAAAGCTTTGACCTGATCAGTATCATTAAAACTTCCGGTATCGGTGGTGAAATGTATAAGGCTGCCAACTATGCGGATATGAATTCAAAAGGAATAGAAGTAATGGTAGGTGGTGATGTAATACGTAGTAAGGTTTGGGGCTGGAAATCAAATGTCACTTTTGGTTATAGTGTTAACAAGATCACTAATGCTAAAAATATCCCCGGCATTTTTGACCTGGTAGTAGCAGAAGGTGGCAGCAAAGAAGGGTACCCGGTACACAGCTTGTTTTCCCTGCAATACACCGGGTTAGATCCTAAGTCGGGCGTGCCTTCTTTTATTAACCAGGATGGTGTTAACAGCTCAGATGTAAATCTGCAGTCACTTATTACAAAAAACCTGGTATATGAAGGCGCGGTAGATCCGCCTGTTACCGGTGGGTTCTCCAATACATTCCGCTATAAAGCTTTATCACTGAATATATTTTTTACTTATCAGTTTGGCAATAAGATCCGCTTATATCCTGCATTCAAAACAACTTACTCTGATCTGGATGCAATGCCGAAAGAGTTTTATGACAGATGGGTAATGCCCGGAGATGAAGCCAGGACGCATGTGCCTTCTATACTCGATGCCTTTGAAAAAGTACTGATCAGTGGTGCGCATCCTTATAACAACTATAATTTCTCTACCGAAAGAGTTGCCAAGGGCGATTTTATCCGCCTGAAAACAGTCTCCCTTACTTATCAGCTTCCGGCGGGATTAACAAAACGCGCGGGACTGAATAATGTGTCTGTAAGCGCTGCTGCTATTAACCCCTGGCTGATCTATGCTGATAGCAAACTGCAAGGCCAGGACCCTGAATTTTTTAACTCAGGTGGGGTAGCACAACCTATTCAAAAGCAATTCACTCTTTCATTAAAAGTAGGTATTTAAAAAAGGAAAATATGCCATCATACTATATAACGTCAACCAATAAACGAAAAATAAGACCGCTTGCCATTGCGGCCTTCGCAGTGGTAGCACTCCTGGCAGCCGGATGCAAAAAGTACCTGGAACAGGTGCCGGACAGTACCTGGACGGATCTGAGTACGCCCGCCAAAGTAAGTAAACTATTGGGCACCGCTTATCCGCAATCCAGCTACATCGCTATGTGTGAAGCCATGACAGATAACGTGGGAGATAAAGGTGTAGGTATATACGACCGGCCCAACCAGGATGCTTATTTATTCCGTGATATACAATCCATTGAACAGGATTCTCCTGAATCATACTGGACGGCCTGTTATACGGCCATTGCTGCTGCCAACCAGGCATTGCAGGCATGTAATAATGCTGTTGATAAGGCAGCCTATCAACACCAGAAAGGCGAAGCCCTGGTAGCAAGAGCTTACGCACATTTTATGCTGGTGAATATTTTTGCTAAAGTTTATGATGCCGGTACAGCCGCCACTGATGCCGGTATCCCTTATGTAACTGAACCGGAAACAGTAGTGATGAAACAGTATGACCGGAAAACAGTGGCTTATGTGTATGACATGGTTGAAAAGGACTTGCTGGAAGGATTACCATTGATCAGTGACGAAGCGTATAGTGTACCCCGTTATCATTTTAATCGTAGCGCTGCCTATGTATTTGCTACGCGTTTTTATCTGTATAAAAAAGATTACGCTAAAGTAGTAGCCTATGCCAATCAGACTTTTGCCAATAACGATATAGCTACCAACATGCGGCAGTGGAATAGCACTTATAGCTCCTTGTCGCCCGCACAGATCTATGATCTGTATGCCAATGCAAAAGAAAATGCTAACCTGCTGATTGTGGAAACGCCGTCTTTATGGGGCCGTAACGTTGGGCGGTATCGCTATGACCTGGACTATGCACACCAGGTACAGATTCTGAGATACAATGTAACCGGCGGTGACTGGGTTTATCCGGTGTACTACTTTGGTTCACAGGACTATTTTGTACCAAAGCTCACAGAGTATTTTGTAAAGTCATCTGTTAACGCCACTATCGGTCAGCCTTATGTAATGGTGCCTTTGCTCACTACTGAAGAAGTATTGTTTAACAGGGCAGAAGCCAATGCATACCTGAATAAGACCAGTGCTGCATTAAAAGACCTCAACCTTTTTGCCAGCAAGCGTATCAGGAATTACGATGCATCATTGCATGGCATTACATTATCCACCATCCAGAATTTTTATGGCATCAGTGATGCACGCACAGGACTGATACACACTATCCTCGATTTTAAACGTGCGGAATATGTACAGGAAGGTATGCGTTGGTTCGATATGCAACGATATAAAATGCCGGTAGTACATCATACCAGGGAAGGACAGATACTTGAATTAAAAGCAGATGATAACCGTCGTGTATTTCAGATCCCGGAATCGGCTACTACATCAGGTATTACATTGAATCCGAGATAATATCCGGCGTAAAAACAACCAAATATCAACATTAAAAAATACTCAAATGAAAGCATTACTTCTCATCACCACCTTATGCTTACTCATGGCCTGCAGTAAAAAAGATGACCTGGGTAACGTGGAAGAAATTCCTGGTCTGGGTGGCGACACATGGGTAAAAGGGCCACTGGACCAATGGTTGTACGACACACTCACCGTGCCTTATAACATCGCGGTGAAATATAAATGGGATCAGTTTGAATATGAACTGAATAAAACACTGGTGCCGCCTAAAGAAGAAAAAGTTATACCAGTGATGAGTGCGATTAAAAAAGTATGGATGAATACTTATGTAGCAGAAGCAGGCACCTTATTTTTTAAGAAGTACTGCCCCAAGTATTTTATTCTCTCCGGAAGTGCCAGCTGGAACGAGAACGGCACCATCACACTGGGTACTGCTGAAGGAGGCCGTAAAGTAGTACTGTACCTGCTGAATGATTTTTTAACGAAAGATATGCCGGGCTATCAGCCAGCTGATTCTGGTGTTGTAAAACAAATGTTTCATGTAATAGAACATGAGTTTGGACATATCCTGCATCAGACAACCATGTACCCGGTTGAGTTTAAACGTATCTGCGCTGGTTTTTATACCGGTAACTGGAATAATATTTCTGATGAGAATGCCCACCGTGATGGTTTTGTTACCCCTTATGCTATGTCGGCATTTGATGAAGATTTTGTGGAGATGATTTCCACGATGTTGGTAGAAGGCAGAACAGGATTTGATATGATCGTGAATAGTATTCCTGAAGGTACCAGTATCAACGGTGTTTCAAAAGCAGAAGCACAGGCGCGTTTGCGCAGGAAAGAAGCTATTGTGGTAAGCTATTTCCAGACAGTGTGGCATATAGATTTTTACAGCCTGCAAAATCGTACGAGGAAAGAAATTGTTCAATTACTCTATTAAAAAATATTGCTCTGCAAGAGCATAAAAATATAAGTATGAGAAAGAATCTAGTCTGCTTATTACTCATCATTACAGGAATATACGCCTGTAAAAAAGAAACGGATCCCGTTTTTGATAAGTCGCCCGATGAACGCATTAACGATACCCTCCGGCATTACCAGGAAGTGCTTACCAGCGCTACTTATGGCTGGAAAGGACTGGTATATCCTGCTGGTGTGCCAGGGAGTGTTTTTGGTTTTTACTTTCATTTTACTGCAAGTAACCGGGTGGAGATGTTTTCTGATTTTGAAGCCGGCAGCACCAGCACGGTGCATGAAAGCAGCTGGCGTTTAAAGGCCTTACAACAACCTTCCCTGTTGTTTGACACCTACTCCTACCTGCATGTATTATGTGACCCTGATGCGGCTCATAATGGCGGCAGCTACGGGCAGGGGCTGGGCTCTGATTTCGAGTTTGCTATCAACGGTCTGCATGGAGATACATTGTTATTAACCGGACGTTTTCATGGAAGCAAAGCCGTGCTGATAAGGGCCACACAACCGGAACAGGATGCTTATTACCAGCATCATATTAACCGGGCTATTGATAGCGTATCCCTTATTCTCACTTATTTCCGGCAGATGAATATTGGTGCAAACAAGTATGACGTGAGCATAAATAAAGACCTGCACCAGATAACTTTTACCTGGATAGTGAATGGTAAAGTAAAACAGGTGACTACCGGTTACTACTATACGTCAAATGGGATTGCCTTGTCGCCGGCATTTAACGACAGTACCACTATCATCAGCAGTTTTGAAAATGTGAAATGGGATGGTAGCGCCATCACAGGCAGCATCAATGGCAGTAATGCCGGTATTACTGAAACGGCCAGGCCGGTAGCTGTAGATGGCAGCGCACCTAAAAGATGGTACCAGCACGTAGCGGATCAGGGCTCTTATTGGGCTTCCTATTATGGGTTTCATGTAAATGGTGTAGACGATGCCTATCACATTATCGGTTTGCCGGCTTACGTTGGCGTTACCTACTGGCCAAATATCAATGGCCCCGGCAGTTTTGATCTCCTCGGATTTGTGCTGCGGCAGGGTAGTGAACGTCCAAGCGTTACCTATGGCCCCGGTTATGATGCGCCCACTTTTACAACTGATGGCAGGATCATTTTTAATGATAATGGTCTTTATGGATCTCTGCCCGCCAATATACAGCCTGTTCTGAAAACAAGGGCAGCCATGGCCGATCCACAGGGATTTTTCCTGGTACAAAAAAGTAGCACCACTTATGATATGGTGAGTGCAAGCGATGGGAAATCGTGGATCAACTGGTCAGGTAATTGAATCACAGTAACTATCAATTCAAATAACCTCATATGAGAAATTGTACTGTTCATTATTTATACAAAACATTACTTGTAGGAGTACTGCTGCTGCTGGCATGCCGGCTGTCGGCACAAACGGATATCAGTATTGGTAATAGTACCACTGGTAATACCAGCACCGGGTATCCGTGTCCGTTACAAGACTACTATGAAGGCAGCAGGGCACAGTTCCTGTATCGTGCCTCGGAACTCAATGCAGCGGGGATGTCTACCGGTGTTATCAGTGCGCTGAAATTCATGGTAACGAATCTTAATAATGCCGATACCGCTGAGCAATACACCGTCAAAATAGGAACTACCACGGATACCTCGCTGGACCAAAATAGCTGGATAACAGTTGGTAACCAGGTATACGGGCCTATTGATTATGCATTCAAAACCGGCGTAAATGCTTTCACTTTCTCTTCCGGTTTTTTCTGGAACGGATCAGATAATATCGTGATAGAAATATGTAACGGCGCACTTAATTCGGATTCAAGGGTTACGTATACGTATAATCCTACAGTGCCCTTTACTACGAACCTTTCCTTTAACGGTTCACATACTTACAGAGTAGATAATCAAAATTATTTGTGTGGCACCACCAGCACCAGCAATTCAGGTGATATGACCACACGGCCGGATATAAAATTTTCGTGGACTGCAGCTGCACCCTGCACAGGAACACCTGCCGCAGGCACCGCCACTGCCAGTACCACCAATGCTTGTCTGAACAGTGCTTTCAGTGTTAGTTTATCCGGTACCACTATTGCGTCAGGACTAACGTATCAATGGCAATCATCTGCCAACAATACTACCTGGACAGATATCATCGGCGCCACTTCAAACAGGCTTACTACTACGCAAACAGTTACCAGCTATTACCGTTGTAAGGTAACGTGTACTACCAGTAGTACGCAGGTATTTTCCAATAGTGTGGCGGTGAGCTCTCCGCTTCCTGTATCCGGTACGTTCACTATCAATAAAGCAATACCCACAGGCGCCGGCAATTTTGCCTCTTTTAATGATGCCTATAACTATATGAAATGCGGCATCAGCGGTCCCATAATATTCAATGTAGTGGCAGGTAGCGGGCTATATAATGAGCAACTGGTATTACAACCGGTGCCAGGGGCCTCTGCTGCTAATACCATCACCTTTAACGGTAATGGGGATACGCTTGCATTTGCCGGCACTTCCGCTGCACGTGCGGTGATAAAACTGGATGATGCAGATTATTTTACTTTTAATAATCTTGTTATCAAAAACCGCAGCACCAGTTCTTCTTCCTATGGTTGGGGCGTACACCTCACTAATAATGCGGATTACAACACTTTCAGCAACTGTACTTTTTTGCTGGATACCACGGCCTCCGCTTCCAATTATGCAGGTATTGTTATCAGTAGTTCCAGCACTTCGCCCACCAGTAGTGGTGATGCAAGGTGTGATTTTAATACGTTTACAGGAAATACGATCAACGGTGGCTACTATGGTATTGTGATGGCGGGCAGTATCACCATGGCCAATGGTAATAACAAAATTACCAACAATAAAATCAGCAACTTCTATAACTATGGTATTTATATCACCGGCTCTTTTAATACACTGATAGAAAATAATATAATCAGCAGACCCACACGTAGTAATGTAACTACCTTCTATGGTATTTACTTTACCAGCTTAAGTACCAAAGCAAATATTACCCGTAACATTATCCGCGATCCTTTTGGCGGTGCACCCAATAGCACCAGCAGTACTTATGGTATTTACTTCAGCAGTACTGATGCCTTATCGCAATTGGAAAATGTTGTCAGCAATAACCTCCTGTATAATTTTTCCGGTAAGGGAGATGCTTATGGTATTTATAATTCAAGTTCTGATAATGTTTGGTATTATCACAATACCATTGCGCTGGACGGTGCTGCTACAAACTCCACAAGTTATACTTCGCGTGGGTTTTATCAAACATCAAAAGCGGATGGAGTTGAATTTTTAAATAACCTGATTGCTGTAACACGCGCCGGTGGAGGTAGTAAGTTCTGCGTTTATTTTGGCGCAACCGATGGAACTATTCATGCCAACAGAAATGACTATTACCTGTCTACTGCTACAGGTACCAATAATATCGGATACTATGGTACTGCCGGCACAGCGAGTTTACTGGATTGGCAAACGGCTTCCAAACAGGATTCCAACTCAGTTAGCTCTAATCCTTTATTTGTAGCACCGGCTTCCGGAAATTATACGCCAGCCAATGCTTCTATCGATAACAAAGGAACACCGGTAAATATCCTGGTAGATCTTAATAATGCGCCGAGAAGTACCAGCACACCGGATATTGGTGCTATCGAATTTACACCTGGTCCTTGTATTACACCACCGATAGGAGGTAATGCACATGTGAGTCCTGCGGCGATATGTGTAAACAGGAAGGTATCGTTATCGCTAACGGATAATACAATCGGTTTGGGGCAAACGTACCAGTGGCAAACAGCTGCTACTGCTACCGGCACCTATACTCCGATAGGTGGCGTGCTAACTAATCCGGATACAGCAGTCACGGCTATCGCTACTACTTATTATCGTGTAGCCGTTACATGTAGTGGTAATACTTCCTATTCCGCTCCTGTATTGTTGACCGTAAATCCTGCTTTCCCTGCAGGTACCTACACCATTAATAAGGGTGCGCCAGCCAGTGCTACCAACTTCGTCAGCTTTAATGCTGCCAAAGCAGCGATGGAATGTGGTATACAAGGCCCCATTGTACTCAATGTGGTAGCCGGTTCCGGGCCATACCTGGAACAATTGGTGCTGGATTCCATTGCAGGTACTTCTGCCGTTAATACCATTACGTTTAACGGTAACGGCAATACGATAAAATTTGCGCCTACAGAAAGTAATGAACGTGCCGTGATAAAACTGCGCACCGCAGATCATATCACGTTCGACAGCCTTACTATAGATGCTACCAGTGTAGACTATGGTTATGCTATACATATTCTGAATAATGCAGATAGCAACACTATCAGCCGCTGTAATATTATCGCTGATTTGGATAATAGTTATCAGGACTATGCCGGTATCGTTATTAATGGCAGCGACTCCTACGCCACCACAGGCGCCAATAATAACTGTGATGGTAATACTATTGTGAAAAACACAATTACCGGTGGTTATTATGGTATTGTTATTTACAGTACTGCAAGCAGCCCGGTTAGTGGAAATACGATCCTGAATAATACGGTGAAAGATTTTTATGCTACTGGTATAATGGCCACTGGTACCACTAAAACGCTGATTGATCACAATGATGTTTTCAGACCAGCCCGTACATCCAGCAGCTATTCATTGCATGGTATCAGTGTGGGAGATAAGGGGACGGATGTAGTGGTAAGTAATAACCGTATACACAACCTGATTGGTGGCGACCCTACCAGCGGCTCTTCTATTTACGGTATAGAACATTCTTATGCAGATGCCACTGCTGCCAGCCCTTCAAAAGTTTTCAACAATATCATTTATGATATACGTGGTTCCGGCTACCAGTATGGCTTCTCCAACTATAGCGCTGATTACGTGTATTATTATCATAACACGGTTGTGCTGAATGATAATAAGAATACATCAAATGTGGATGCTACCGCATTTGATCAGTCGAGCAGTGCAGCGGGGCTTCAGTTCTTTGATAATATTGTGGATGTAAGCAGAACCGGTAATGGTGACAGGGTGGGTCTGGATATTTATACCAGCTCTACTATTGCTTCCAATTACAACGATATCTATGTAAAAAGTAGTAATAACACTGCTTATGTGGGTAGGATGAATGGAGCTTCGCCTACACTTGCAGCGTGGAGAACTGCTACCAAACTGGATAGTAACTCTCTCTCCATACAACCTGTATTTGCAGATCCGGCGAATGGGAATTATGCACCGGTTATTTCTCCGTTAGATAATTCGGGTAAAGCAGTGGGTATCACCAATGATATTCTTGGTGTTGTAAGAAGCACCACCAAACCGGATATGGGCGCGTATGAAGTAAACATTCCGCTTTGTGCCAAACCTGTGGTACCTGGTACATCTACTGTTGATCCGCTTACGCCTGTTTGTATGGGTACGCAGATTAAACTGGATCTCACAGGCAACAGCGCCGGTGGTACACAAACTTACCATTGGCAACGCGCCGTGAGCGTAAACGGACCATGGGAATTTGCCAGCGATACACAATATGTAAGTACATTCAACACCATCATTGGTGTACAGAATTACTACCGCTGCCTCATTGTATGCGGTGGCACTGATACGGCTTATGCTGTACCTGTAAAGGCTAATCTGAATCCGCCTTTGCTGGCAGGAACGTATACAATTGATCCTTCCAAACCTTCCAGCGTTACCAACTTCCAGTCGTTCAGCAGTGCTGCTTCCAAACTGGAATGTGGTATAGCCGGTCCTGTTACCTTCCTGGCAAAAGCCGGTACTTATAATGAGCAGGTAGCTATGCATCATATTCCGGGTGCATCAGCGGTGAACAGGGTGACCTTCAGCAGTGAAACAAATACAGCTGCTGCTGTAACGCTTACCTATGCAGGTACTTCAGCGTTGAACTACGTGTTGCTGCTGGATAGTGTGGATTATGTTACCTGGAAAGCCATTACCATCAAACCAGCCGATACTGTTAATGCCAGGGGAGTGGTATATGCTAAATCATCTTCCTATGACAGCATTGTTAATTGTGGAGTTACCTTACCGGTTACTACCAGTACAGGAAATACTATCTCCGGTGTATATGCAAATCAATGTGTGGGATTGGGTAATGTGATCACCGGAAACACTATCACTAACGGCTCCAATGGTATTTACTGGGAAGGCAGCTACAGCAATGTTACGCCTGGGCTGGTACTGGATAGTAATATCCTGAACGGTGCATATACAAATGGTATTTATGCCAACTACATTGATAGCCTGATAGCTACGCGTAACCAGGTGAATTTAAGCGGTGCGCTTGCATTTACTGCGTATGGTATCTATGTGAGCAACTGTAGTAACGGTTTCGCCCTGCCAAATAACAAGATCAATATTACCAATGTAACGAGCAAGGTATATGGTATTTACCTGAGCTACTGTTCAGCCAGCGCTGGTATTAGAAGTATGGTGACAGGCAACAAGGTTGTTGCCAGAGGAGGTAATACCAATGATGTGTATGGCCTGGCGCTCTATTCTGATGGTTATAGTAACGTATTGAATAATGTGATCAGTGTACAAACTACGGGTAGCAATGCTTACGGTCTTTACAGTGAAAGCAATAACAACATCAGCTACTATAATAACTCCGTGCTGAATAGTGCTACTGCTACTGTGGATAACTATGCTGCTTATTTCATGCATGATTATTCCAGCAGCGGAAATATCAAGATAAAGAACAACATTTTTGCGCATGACACTTCAGGTAGCGCCATGTATATTTCCAAGCCTGATTATCTGAAGAGTGATTACAATACACTGTATACAAAAGGTACTGTTTTGGTGAGTCAACTTACGCCGGCAGGTACTTTTGCCACATTACAGCAGTATAAAGATGCAGATACACTGGATGTGAATTCCATTGTTTATAAACCGGCATTCGTGAATAATACAGAGCTGAAACCTGATATTACCAATCCGGAAGTATGGGCTATTCATGGCCGTGGTGTGCAGATAGAAGGTAATGATAAAGATATCAACGGTGCCTTCAGAGCTGTTAAATTAACACAAGGTGTACCTGATATGGGCGCCTACGCATTCCTGCCAACATCAGTGCCTCCTGTACTGCCGGCGTTTCCGGCTGTTCCGGCACCAGGCATTACGCAAACATTTATGTTTGGTACAGATACCGTAACAAAAATTACGTGGAATGCAGGGGCACCTGTTCCTGGTAATATCGCTGTGAGACGCTACTCCGGCGTTAAGCCACCTAACCTGGCCAACGGTACGGATTTTATGTATTTCTATACTGATATAGACGTAACACCAGCTACCGGTACGTATAATTTTAATATTGATCAGTTTTATATAGATCCATGGCAGGGCTTTATTCCACGCCAGCGGGATATCAGGATGGGACGTACAGACAGTTCCAATACCTGGATAGTAGATTCACTGAGCAGGGTAAATGATATTACCAATGTGATCAGGGATAGCAGCCTGCATTACCTGGATAAATTTACCGGGCTGAATGGCGGTAACACTGCAGGGCAGCTGTTACAACCGGCAGATAGTTCCAACAGGGGTACACGCTTCTGGGTAGGTTATGGTCACCACCAGTTTTTCTCCGGAGATAATTCCCAGAACATGGTGCTGTACCTGAATGCAAAGGACTCTTCCAATGTAACAGTGCGTATCAATGGTACCAGCTGGGAACGTGTGTATCATATTCCTGCGAACAAAACCATTACCACTGAAATAATACCTAAAACAGGACTGAATGATGCCCGCTTCCTGGATGAAGGCTTCTCCGACAGGGCTATCAGTATTGAAAGTGATGTGCCTATTGTAGCTTATGCACATATTTATGGCAGTGCATCTTCCGGCGCTACTATGTTGTTGCCGGTGGGTACCTATGGCTATGACTACGCTACGTTATCATCCCGTCAATACTACAGCGACAATACTTATTCCTGGTTCTATGTAGTGGCAGATTATGATAATACAACAGTAGAGATTACTCCTTCTGTACCAACGCTTGCAGGAAAAGCTGCCAATAAAACGTTTACGGTTACACTGAATAAAGGGGAAGCGTACCAGGTGTTGGGTGCACTGATACCAGGCACTTTCAGTGAAGGGTATGATTTATCCGGTAGCCATGTAAGATCTGTTGTAAATGGAGATGGCAAATGCTGGCCGATGGCTGTTTTCTCTGGTAGTAGCCGTACAGGCCTTGGTTGTGGCGGATCTCCCGGTAGCTCAGGAGATAACTTTATCCAGCAAAACTTCCCGTCGCAGGCATGGGGTAAAAAATATCTCACTGCGCCTACTTCCAACAGCAGAGCTGCTAACTCTTTCATGACTAATATTTACCGGGTACTGGTAAAAGATACAGCTACCAAAGTAAAAATAAACGGAGGGCTTGTTACAGGATTAATTAATAGCCGCTTCTACCAATACGAAAGCAATTCAGCTGATTTTATAGAAGCTGATCAGCCGATCATGGTTGCGCAGTACATGTCATCTGCCGGAGGCTGTCCTAATACCGGTGGTGATGGTGATCCTGAAATGATTTACCTGAGTCCTGTTGAACAGGGAATTAAACAGGTAGGACTTTATCGTACTACGAGAGAATCTATTAATGTAAACTATCTGACCCTCATAATACCTACAGCAGGTGTGGCTTCCCTGCGGATTGACGGTAGTGCCGCAGTGGACCATACTTATCCGCATCCTAACGCTAATGGATATACGGTTGTGGTAAAACGTTGGGCAGCAGCCAATACGCAGTGCGCTGTAGTCAGTGATTCGGCCTTTACCGCCATCACTTATGGTCTGGGCAGTGTGGAAAGTTATGGTTATAACGCAGGTACGCTGGTGAAGAACCTGAATATTCTTCCTTCTTTCAACAACGTACTGAATAATAGCGGCGTGAGTAACACATACACCTGTGCTAAAACACCATTCCGCTTCTCCATGCTGATACCGGTGAAACCAACGGTGCTCACCTGGAAACTCAGTAAGGTAGCCAATTTGTCGCCTAAAGCAGATGTAGTGCAGAACAATCCGGTGCCGAAAGACTCGCTGACAGCAAATGACAGAAAATACTACCGCTTTGAATTACCGGATGATTATGTGTTTACAGTGCCGGGTAAGTATTATGTACCTATTGTGCTTACACATCCTGATATCGAAAGCTGTAGTAATAGTTTTGAAAGTATCCTGGAAGTGAAAGTGATTCCTGCGCCGGTAGTAGATTTCAGTGTAGCCTATTCCGGTTGTCTGATTGATGGTGCACAGTTCAAGGGCATTGCTGCTACCAGTAATGGTGTGGGCATCAATACCTGGAAATGGAATTTCGCAGATTCTACTTTCTCATCTGCAAAAGATACCGTTAAGTATTTCAAATATCCGGGTATTCACCAGGTGAAACTGAGCATTGTCGCAGCTGAAGGTTGTGTGGGTGATACGACTAAAGAAGTAGACGTATATGCAGCTGCTGTTGCCTTCCTGGTAAAAGATTCCATGACAGTATGTAGTGGAACAGATGTGACTTTGGCCGTGAAGAACCCTGAACCGGGTGTGTTGTACAATTGGTATGATGCTCCTGTTGCAGGTAATTTATTACATACCGGTAACGACTATACGCTTCCGGCAATTACCAACAGCGGTGTATTTTATGTAGAAACAATCACGCACGGATGTCCGGGGCTGACCCGCGCTAAAGCCGTAGTGAATGTATTGCCGGTACTGGCAACACCTGTAGTAACAGTAGATAGCACAGGTGTGAATATGCTGCGGTTCAAATGGAATGCCATTGCCAATGCAACGGGTTATGAAGTGTCTGTTGATGGTGGCACCACCTGGACTTTGCCATCTTCCGGCAGAGAAGGATTGGTACATGTTATTAACGGATTGCAACCAACACAGACAGTGAAACTGCTCGTACGTGCAAAAGGTTGTGAAGACAAGATGTCGCAGCCGGCTGAAGGTAAAACATTGCCTGACGGCGTATATATCCCCAATACGTTTACGCCTAACAACGATGGAAAGAATGATGTCTTGCTGGTGTATGGTTATATCATCAAAGACCTGCACATGGCCATTTTTGATCAGTGGGGCGAAAAAGTATTTGAATCCAATAGCCAGACAACGGGCTGGGATGGCATCTACAAAGGAAAGGCATTGCCTTCCGGCGTATACATCTATGTATGTCACCTCACGCTCACTGACGGAACCAAAGTAGAAAAGAAAGGTGTGATTAACCTGATCCGCTAAAGAGTAAAAATCTGCAGTATGAAAAAGATGAAGAAGAAAATTTTGCTGCTGATAATTGGATGCGCGCTGTTGCATTGGCCTCGTGCCAATGCAACAACGTACGTCTGCCGGCAGGGAATAGACAGTTTGTTAAACAGCGCACGCGCCGTAGTAGTATATCCTAACCCGGTAGTGAATGCACTGCATGTGCGGTCCGGCAAAGGGATACAGGAACTGGTGCTGTACGCCATGGATGGCAGGATGGTAAAAAAAGTAACAAGCACCGGAAAGAGTAACCAGTTATATCTATCAGATCTGCAATGCGGTGCTTATATGCTGAATGCCATTTTTGAAGATGGTACAAAGACGTCGAAGATGATCATAAAACAATAATCATTTCAATATGAAAAATTGAAAAAAGATGTCAACCCAATTAACATATCATGCCGTTGGCCCGGTCATTAAGAAAGCTTGCATTGCCATATCTGTGATACTGTTGCAATTCGTAGCCCTTGTTGCATATGCCCAGAATCTTTCCAATAAAGGGAAAGATTTCTGGGTGGGCTACGGACACCATCAGTTCATGGAGATAGGGCAGAGTAACAGCCAGGAAATGATCCTGTACCTGAGTGCGGAACAGCCGGCCACTGTTACCGTTACTATTACCGGCACAAGCTGGACCCGGACGTATACCATTCCGGCCAATACGGTTATTGCTTCCGATCTGATCCCGAAAACAGGCGCTAATGACGCCCGGTTGTATTCACTGCCACCCTCTTACGGTGGTACTGGCGGAGAAGGTATTTTTGCCAATAAGGCTATTCATATTCAGAGCAATGTACCTATTGTAGCGTATGCACATATTTATGGCAGCGCCTCTTCCGGTGCTACTATGCTGATGCCGGAAGAAACATGGGGCTATTCCTACATCTCTGTAAACAGTCAGCAGAATTATGCCGACGATTGTTTTTCCTGGATGTATGTGGTGGCTAACCAGAATAATACAGTGATCCAGATTACGCCTTCTGCATTAACCCGTAATGGTCGTGCAGCTGGTGTGCCTTTTACAGCCACCCTTAACAGGGGTGAAATTTATCAGCTGGTAGGCGCTTCGCTCGGCAATGGTTTGGGCAGGCAGCTAACCGGTACTACCGTAAAATCCATTGCCAACAGTAATGGTGAGTGTTATCCGGTAGCTGTATTTTCAGGTAGTAGTCGCACTTCCATTACCTGTAACAATTTCGGTAGCAGCGGAGATAATAATATTCAGCAGATTTTTCCTTTTCAGGCGTGGGGTAAACGTTATCTGACATCCCCTACTTCTGAAGATAATACCCCTTCTTCGCTGAATTATGATATTTATAAAGTGGTGGTAAAAGATCCTGCCACGGTGGTAAAGAAAAATGGCGTGGTGTTGAATCCAACAACGCTGATTGGTAATTCCTATTACGAGTATGTTAGTAATACGGCTGATTATATAGAGTCCGATAAACCGGTACTGGTAGCACAGTTTATGACTTCTGCCGGTGCCTGTGGTAATAATTATGGGTTGGGTGATCCGGAAATGGTATACCTCAGCCCTATAGAGCAGGCCATCAAAAGAGTAGGATTTTACCGGAACACCCGGGAGTTTATAGAAGTGAATTATCTCACGTTGATCATTCCCACCGCCGGTGTAAATTCTTTATTGATAGATGGCAGCCCTACATTCGATTTCTCTTACGTGCACCCTAACCTGAACGGATACACGGTAGTGATCAAACGATGGCCCGCTGCGGCAGCGCAATGTCTTGTTTCCAGTGATTCTGCCTTTACAGCTGTTACCTACGGTTTGGGTAGTGTGGAGAGTTACGGTTACAACGCCGGAACAATGATTAACAACCTGAATGCGGTAGGATCTATTCACAATACTTACGATACTTCTAAAACATCCAATGATTTTACCTGTACAAATACACCTGTGCAACTGTCCATTTTAATGGCGTATAAGCCTACCAAAATGGTATGGAAGCTCAGTACACTCGGTACCAATGTTACGCCAAATGCAGACGTTACTGATAATGCACCGGTAAGTACCGGTACCGTGGTGGTAAACGGTATAACCTATTACAAGTATACTTTGCCCGGCACTTATATGTTTAGTACAATAGGCGAATATGATGTGCCGGTAATGACTACACATCCCAGTATTGAAAATTGTAACAATACAGAAAAGGTAGGGTTTATAGTGTCTGTTAAGGGCAAGCCCAGAGCAGTGATGAGTTATATACATAATGGTTGTACACTGGATACTGTTTATTTTAAAGGAGATAGCAGCCTTAAAAATCCTGTGATAGACAGATGGAAATGGGACTTCCCGGGCGCCGTGAAAGATAGTGGTGTGCAGGTGGGGAAGGTGTTTCCTGTTGGCACTTCCGCTGTAAATCTGACGGTTATTTCCAAAGATGGATGCGTAGGAGATACTGCTTTCCAGGTGACTACCGTTGCCAAACCGGTAGCTTCCTTTACCACAGATGTGGCTGCATTATGTGAGACGGGTACTTTAAAACTAACAGATAATTCTACTTATGGCGGCACCGCAGTATTAAAAGCATGGTACTGGAATTTTGGTAATGATACCATACGTAATGCTACCACAGGTGCGGCACAAACGATCGTTTATAAAGATCATAATACCTATACCATCAAGCATATGGTAAAAGTAAGTGATCTGTGTATCAGTGATACTGTTACAAAACAGTTCACCGTATATGCTAACCCTACTACGTTATTTGCTTATCCTGGTAATTGTTTGCCGGTTAATGGTGTTGTACAGTTTACCAGCGCAGCCGCAGTGCCGGATGTACAAACACTAACAGCGCACGCCTGGGATTTTGGTGATGCCGGTGCTACGCCAGCAAATCCAAATACAGCTGCAATAAAAGATCCCACACACGCCTATACGAAGTTTGGTACTTATACCATCAGGTATAGTGTAACTACCGATAAAGGCTGTAAGAAAGATACCGTTGTAACAGCCACCTTTAAGCTGAAACCGCAGCTGGCCTACGCCGCATTAACAGGTAGCTGCGTTAACGTAAAAGGCAGTGTGGCAGTGGCTAAAGCGGTGGTGCAGAACGGCGTTACCGGTATCGGCTATTACCGCGGACCGGCTACTGATTCGGCAGGTAATTTTACGCCTGCTATAGCCGGTGTAGGTACCCATACGATCTGGTATGTGTTTAATACCACCAGCGGTTGCGCAGATTCTATCTCTGCCAGTATGGTTGTATATCCCAAACCGGCAGCAGCTTTTGTAGCAACCGCGGATTTGTGCCTGGGACAAAATGCAACTTTCACAGATCAGTCGGCCATCAGTGCGGGCGCTATTACCAACTGGAAATGGGACATGGCTAACGGTACACAAACAAATAACACCAACAACAATCCTTTTACTATAGCCTATCTGAAAGATTCCAGCTACCTCGTGAAACTGGTGGCGGTGAGTGATCATAATTGTATCAGTGATACAGCCAGTGCTACGGTGTCTGTACATCCTTTACCGGTACCGGATTTCAACCTGCCGGACAAGGTGTGTATGCCGGATGGTACAGCCGCATTTGTGAACCTGACTACGGTGAAAGATAAATCGGTGCTGACGTACCAATGGAATTTTGGTGATGGCAGTGCGGGATCAGCGGCAAAAGATCCAACGTATCAATACAAGGCGTATGGCCCGTTTGATGTAAAGCTGGCAGCTACTACCGCATACGGCTGTACGAATTTTACTACTAAAACATTGAGTGCATTCTTTGGTCAGCCGGTAGCTGCTTTTAAAGTATCTCCGGATACACTTTGCCAGGGCACCGACAATGTATTTACAGATCAGAGTACAGATGCAACAGACCGTATTAATAAGTGGGAGTGGAGCTTTGGCGATGGTACTACTTCAACGGATCAGAACCCTGTGAAGAAGTACACCCAGCCACAGGATTATACGGTGGAACTGAAGGTGTCGAATAAGTCGGGATGCGCTTCTGCTATGTATAGCAGTAAGGTGGTAGTATACCTGCAACCGGTTATCGATGCGGGTCCTTCTTTCATTGTACCACAAGGCACGAAGATCAGTTTTTCACCGGTAGCAAATGATTCCGTTAACCTCACTTTCAGGTGGGAACCTGCAGCAGATTTTCCTAATCCATCTCTGCTATCGCCGGTAATAGCGGCTATGCATGATGGCACCTATACGCTTACTGCTACCGGTAAACATAACTGTACCGCCAGTGATTTTATGACGGTGAAAGTGTTGAAACCGGTATTACCACCAAATGCTTTCTCTCCCAACGGAGATAATATCAACGATACCTGGGTCCTCAAAAATCTGAGTGACTATGCAGGTTGTACGGTGGAAGTATTTAACCGCTACGGAGAAAGAGTATTTCATTCAGTGGGCTATGATGTGCCGTGGGACGGTACTTTCAAGGGTAACCGGTTGCCCATGGCCACTTACTATTATGTCATCAGGCTCAGGAGCGGATTTGAGCCGATCACCGGTTATGTAACTATTATCAGGTAAAGTAAATCATTCACATAAAACAGGATTGTAAATGAGAACTAACATTGTAACATTATTAATATTTGTAGCCGCTACCCTGGCTGGTACCCGGCTGGTGGCACAGAGTGATCCCCATTTCTCCCAGTATTACGCATATCCGTCGTGGTTAAACCCGGCGCTCACCGGTGTATTTGATGGTGACTACCGGATAGCTGCGATCTATCGTACACAATGGGGAAATATCAGTCCATTTAAAACGTATGGGATCAGCGCAGAAATACCTACTGCCAAAAATATAAACCTCGGTGCCAGTGTACTGAATCAAACCGCTGGAGATGGTGGTTATAACTATACCACAGGTTATATAAGCGCTGCTTATACAGGTGTAAAACTGGATGCATCGCATTTTCATCAGCTGAATTTTGGATTGCAGCTGGGTTTTATTCAGCGCCGGTTTGATCCCTCCAAGCTCACTTATGGTGAGCAATGGAACCCGGTTACCGGTTATAACCCCGGTAATCCTGTGTCTGATGCGTTAACACGCACTTCTGCCGCATCTTTTGATGCAGGGGCCGGTGTTTTATATTATGATGCCACACCAGGCAAAAACTACAATATCTATGGTGGTTTTTCTGTCATGCATCTCACCAAACCACAGGATCAGTTCAGTGCAAAAGGTGATGCCCGTTTTCCAATGCGTTTCAACGTACATGGTGGCGTTAAACTAACGTTGTCGGATATACTGAGTATTACCCCCAACTTCCTGTTTATGCAGCAGGGACCTGCACAGGAAAAAATGATCGGCGCTTATGGGCAGCTGAATGCCGCTCCCGGTACAGATTTCCTGCTGGGTCTTAATTACAGGTATAAAGATGCGGTGACCACACACGCGGGATTTATCTACAAAAACATGATGCTGGGCGCCAGTTATGATATCAATACCTCTGATCTGAGTAAGATGGCACGTGGCTCCAACAGCTTCGAAATATCGCTCACATTCATAGGCCGCAGAACAGTAAGGACACCGGAAGTAGAATTTGTTTGTCCAAGATTGTAATCAACTTTTTAAAGCAACAGGTATCTCATGAAAAAAATATTTTTTACAACGGCGGTGCTGTTATCGGGCATGCTATCATACGCACAGTTTACCTATAACTACCTGAAAGCGGCCGATCAGTACTATAGCAAAGAAGACTATAATTCTGCGGCGCAGTATTATGAAAAATATCTGGGCACACGTAATAAAACAGTGAAGCCCGATACTTATAAGCCCTATGCGGCCGTATCAGTGGTAAAGAACAAGACTGTAAAAGTAAGCAGCGAACAACTGGCAGTGTACAAGCTGGCAGAGAGTTATCGCAATCTGCATAATTATCAGAAGGCAGCACCTTACTATGAAACGGTGCTGGAGATGGATAAAGCAGGCTTTCCAATGGCCGCTTATTATTATGCTGTTTCCCTGCGTGCCCTGGGTAAATACGAAGATGCTGCCAAAGCCTTCCACAATTTTGTGGAGAGCTATACCGGCAATGATCGTTTTACAGCCGCGGCCAACAGGGAGTTGCAGAACCTGGAATTTATTACGGGACAATTGAGCAGAAGGGATTTGCAGTTGTATGAAGTGCGTAAAGCCCCGGCAGCATTGAATACTACCGGTGCCAGTTATGCCCCGCTGTGGAGTAATGGTGGCACTTTAATTTTTACATCTACAAGGCCGGACAGTTCTTTTCAAAAAAATCATACGTACATCAATCGTTTGTATACAGCAGATTATGCAGATGGACAAACATCCAACATCAGACTGTTTAACCTGGATCAGCCGGAAGCCCTGCACCAGGGCGCCGCGAGCTTATCGCCGGATGGACAGCTGTTATTCCTTACACGTTGGCATATAGATCATGGTAGAAAAATATCTGCTATCTACCTGGCGCGTAAAAATGGGGATAACTGGAGTCAGCCTGTGCTGATGGATACATTAGTAAATACAGTGGGTAGTAATACACAGCAACCTTACGTGCTGCCGGATGGTCGGACATTGTTATACGCCAGCGATGGGGCCGGTGGCTATGGCGGGTTTGACCTCTGGTACGCTACGTTGGATGAAACGGGTAAACCATTGCAAAAGGCTAACCTGGGTAATGTAATTAATACAGCCGGTAATGAACAGGCACCCTTTTATCACGCTGCTACCGGCACATTGGTATTTTCTAACGATAGCAGAACGGGCATGGGCGGATATGATTTCTTTTCCAGCAAAGGAAGTATCGGCAACTGGAAAACCCCTGTGAATATGGGTTATCCGGTGAACTCTGTGAAAGATGATATCTATTTTGCCAGCAGAAGTAATAATAAAAATATCCTGGATGAAGTATTACTTGGCACAGATCGCGCTGCTGAATGTTGCCTGGAATTATTTTTTGTGCATAAGAACAGGCCTGCCAAACAACTGAGTGGTATGGTAGTATCCTGTGATAATAACACCCCGCTGGCCGATGCAGAAGTGAATATTATTGATACCGTTAATAACAAAATAGTATTCACCCACCGCACAGCAGCAGATGGTACATATGCTTTTACCGTAGATGAATTTTCTCCATTAAAGGCAGTAGCTAACGCCAACGGATACACGACCAATACACAACGTATAGACGTTCCCCTGAATGAAGATACGGCTGCTATTACAGCACCGGTGCTTTGCCTGGTGAAGGATGTTATTCCACCGGCACCTGTGATACTTGAAAACGTGTATTACGATTTCAACAAAGCTACGCTGCGGGAAGGTTCATTTGCAGCGCTCGACAAGCTGGCGCAATTGCTGACGGAGCATCCGGATATGGCCATAGAGCTGAGTGCGCATACCGATAGCAAAGGTAAGGCAGCTTTGAACCAGCGTCTTTCGGAAGCCCGTGCCAAGAGTTGTGTGGAGTACCTGGTTAGCAAAGGTATTGACCGGTCCAGGCTTACTTACATAGGGTATGGTGCAACACAGCCGGTGGCCCCGAATACGCTGGAAGATGGCAGTGATAATCCGGAAGGCAGACAGAAAAACAGGAGGACTGCATTTACTATTCTTAAAAAGTAACGGCAGTGATGTTTAACTCAAAATAGCGAGTCATGAAAAACTTTGTGCTTACAGGACTGCTTATGTTGATGGCGCATGTTGTGCATGCGCAGCAGCAACCACATTATACGCAGTATATCATGAATCCTTTTATTATCAATCCTGCACTGGCGGGTATTGAAAACTACTGGGACCTGCGGCTGAGTCACCGGCATCAGTGGGTGGGAATGAAGGGTGCGCCGGTAACTACTTACCTGACCTTACAAGGGCCATTGCGGAAATCTGATTATGCCACTGCCTCGCCAACGGGATTTGATATTCCGGGTGAGAACCCCAGGGGCAAAGCCTATTGGCAGGATTATACCACGCCGGCACCACATCCGGGTGTGGGGTTAACTATCCTGAACGACAGAACTGGGCCATTGAATCGTTTTTCCGTTACGGGCGCTTATGCACATCACATAAACCTTACGCCGAGAACGAGCATCAGCGCAGGCATTTCCGTAGGGATGCAACAGCTCACGCTGGACGCCAGCAAGGTAGAATTCTATGATCCTGCGGACCCCGTGATCAGCAATACCGGCTTGTTAAATAAATGGCGCCCCGAAGTAAATGCTGGTCTGTGGCTGTATTCCGCTGATTATTTTGTGGGGGTATCTACACTTAATATTATCCCGCAACAAATAGGTTTTGATAACGGCAAAGTAGTAGGCGACTCTGTATACCGCGGTAAGCTGATCCCGCATTTGTTTTTCACCACGGGCTACCGGTTATGGCTAAACGATGATTTGAATGTAATGCCATCTGTGATGCTGAAATTCATCACTGCCATGCCATTAAGTGTGGATGTAAATGCCAAATTCATGTACCGCGATCTCCTTTGGATGGGGGCTTCTTACCGGCTACATGATGGAGTAGCAGCCATGTTTGGTGTTAACATTAATTCCCAGATCAACATAGGTTATTCTTATGATTATACGGCATCATCGCTGAATGTTGTGAGCAAAGGATCGCACGAAATCATGATTGGTTTTTTGTTAGGCAACAAGTATAGAGATACTTGTCCACGGAACGTCTGGTAGCTTATAAATTATTCATTCTATCAATCAGTTAATAAACAAATTAAACAAACACTTAAAATCCAAATTGTCATTATGAAACAGTTTACACGTTGTATGCCCTATGTATTAATTATTGCTGTTGTTGTATTATTTGCTGCCTGCTCTAAAGATGGCGCTACAGGCCCTGCCGGAGCTGCGGGTCCTGATGGAAAACCAGGTACCACCGGTCCTAAAGGCGATTCAGGTGTACCCGGTAGTGCAAATGTTATTTATTCTGCCTGGCTGGATGTAAAGTATGCACCGGCGCAAACACGAACCAATCCAAACGGGACTATTGACACGGTATTGTATATCGCTACACTTCCTGCATTAAAACTGGATTCTGTTTTGTTGGGTAATGCAGTGGTAAATGTATTCTTCAATCTTGGAACGGCCACCGCTCCAAATGTAGTGCCATTGACCTATACAGATGAAAATGGTTTCCTCATCAGGTTTGTGGCATCACCTAAATTAATTACCCTGTTGGCAAATGCGCCTATCAATACGGTAAATACGACTGCAGGAAAACGTTACCAATACAGATATGTGATTATCCCAGGTGGTGTAACTGCCCGTTCTGCAAACAGCATTAACTGGAAAGACTACACGCAGGTAAAAACATACCTGAACTTACAAGACTAAGTTGGCTTTACACAAAGCCACCAGCATAGGAAATGCAGGGCTGCCTTATTCAGGGCGGCCCCCTTAAAAAATATTCATTGACCCAAATATACTATTGCAGTGTATGAACAAGTATAGTGATCTCACGGATCAGGAGTTGATCCGCTTGTATATTTCAGGTAATAACCCTGCTTTTACCACATTGGTACATCGCCATAAGAGAAGACTTTTTACAACAATAGTTTTGCTTGTAAGAGATCGCGCGTTGGCGGAAGACATTTTTCAGGAAGTCTTTATTAAGATTGTAAATGCCCTGCACTCCGGACGGTATACGGATAACAGCCGTTTTCTGGCATGGGCAGTACGCATTGCACACAATTCCTGTATCAGTCATTTCAGAAAAGCAAATGGCTGGTCAAAAACAGTGGTGGAGTACCATGATGAAATTGGTGATAGTATGGAAATGATGGAACATAGCGCAGAACATCACATGATCACTGCTGAAATCAACCATAAGATCGGCGATATGCTGGATCGGTTGCCCAAACTTCAGCGGGAGGCACTTATACTCCGGTATTATGCAGATTTGAGTTATAAGGAAATGGCGCAAATAGTGGGGATAAGCATAAATACAGCGTTGGGGCGGGTAAGATATGCATTAATGAATTTGAGGAAGCAGGTGGGTACGGAAACCCTGGTATAAGGCAGCCCTGCAAATAGGTAGTAATTTACTACCTTTGATAGTATCATATTATAGTATCATGATACTATCAAAATTATTGAAACATGCAGCCACCGTACAATATAACTAACAGTATTTTGGAATTAGTAGCTTCCATATCTGAAAAAACGGGCAAAATAAACGCCTCGGATCTGTATAAACCTACGGCAGCCTTAAGGAAAACAAACAGGATTAAAACAATACACTCTTCTCTTGAAATAGAGGGAAATACACTTTCTTTTGAACAGGTAACGGATATCATCAACAATAAAAGAGTGCTGGCACCACAAAAAGACATTCTTGAAGTGAAGAATGCTATAGCACTTTATGCCCGCCTGAGTGAGTTTAAGCCCAACAATCTAACATCTTTATTGAAAGCACATAAAATATTGATGGATGGTTTGGTGAATTCGCCCGGGAATATACGTACCAAAGCAGTAGGTGTGGTAAAAGGGTCAAAAGTGGCCCATTTGGCTCCTCCCGGGCAAATGGTGAAGCCTCTCATGAATAATTTGTTTGCATATCTAAAAACGTCAAAAGATCTTGCCCTGATCAAAAGTTGTGTATTCCATTATGAGCTGGAATTTATCCATCCTTTTACTGATGGGAATGGTAGAATGGGTCGGTTTTGGCAAACAGTAATATTAATGTCACAATACCCTGTGTTTGAGTTTTTACCGGTGGAAACAATTATAAAGAAGAAACAGAAGGAGTATTATAACGCATTGGGTATTTCGGATAAATCCGGTCACTCTACTGTATTTATTGAGTTTATGTTACAGGTTATTAGCGAGGGACTGGATGAATTATTGCTAAGCCAGTTAACCCCATTATCTGGTAAAGACAGGATTGAGTTGTTCAGGCGGTTTGTTAATAAAAATGCATTTACAAGAAAAGATTATCTCACAAGTTTTAATGATATTTCTTCTGCAACAGCCAGCCGTGATTTGAAAGAGGCTGTGGATAATTATATATTGAAGAAAGATGGAGATAAACGGGCAACAAGTTATAAGTTTATCTAAAAAAATAACAGTATTATCCACATGAGCCAACAACTACTTAATTCCATACAATACCTGATTAAGCTCTCAGAGCAGGAAGCAGACTTCCTGGTATCTTTATTTAAGCGGGTAACCCTTAAAAAAGGAGAGTACTTCCTGCGGGAAGGGAAAGTGTCTACGGAAGTAGCATTTATAGAAAAAGGATTGATAAGATATTTAATGAACCATAACGGAGAGGAAATCAACTATTACTTTTCAAAAGAAGATGAATGGACCGGGAATTATGAAAGCATGCTTTCCCGTAAACCTTCCACCAAAAGTATTGTGGCGTTGGAAACGACCGTTCTCTGGATTCTCTCAGCTGAAAATCTTCAAAAAATATATACTTCCATCAGGGAGGGTGACCGAATGGGAAGATTGATTATTGAAGATGTTTTTGTAAAGACAGCGCAACAACTTACTTCTTTGTATACAGGTACGCCGGAGGAAAGATACCAGGAGTTTTTTACCATATTTCAGGGTATCGAACATCGTATCCCACAGTATATGATTGCTTCTTTCATTGGAGTAAAACCGCAATCACTAAGCAGGATCAGGAGCAGATTAGCTCACAAACATTAGTTAACCCGGATGAACGAAATAGTACCCGGTAGTGCTTATTCAAATAAGTGAAGGCTGACCAGATGGCCAGCCTTCACTTATTTGAATGCGTGTATGCTTATCTGCTATTGATAATTGTAATTATCCCAATAAGGATTTTTTGCCCTTTGGTCAGCTGGCACCCAGAATATTGGTGTGGTAGTATTATTCTCTGGTGCTACTTTTTTGAAGTTATCCGGATTGTTGGTGAGTTCTATCGTAGGAGGGTGAAAATGAGCCACCTGGCTGAGTTTTTCCCGTTTCTCCCATATTCTGATAAAAATTTCCTGTACAATTTCTTCTGCAAGCGGTAATGATCCCGTAAGCCGCATCACAAAGGCACCCAGCCTGTTATGCCAGGTATAAAATAATTGGGCAAACACAGCCTCATCGCCCCGCGATACCCTCAATAGTAAATCTTGTTCACTATTTAACTGCACGGTATTTAAAATATAAAGTAAGGTGCTCCTCTCGAAGCTAATTGGTTGATGCAGCGTAAATATATGGAATGTTATCTTGATAAAAAAGAGAGAAATGCCGGACGGTTATGGCAAAGGAACAGCATTCACCTATTTTTTCAATAACTGTTTTATTTCTTCTTTCGTGTGAGAATAGTGTTTTTTACTGGGATAGAAATCTACTTCTTTTAATGATTTAGATTTTAATACAGGAGAAATATCACCATCCTTCAGATCCCAGAACTTTAATTTTTCTAATTTTTTCATAGATGGGACAAAGGAAAGCGTATGTAACTCAGAAATAAAAAGTTCTTTTATAACATCATTGTTGGCCAGAAAAGGGAAGTCCGTCAGATTTTTACACTTTTCTATCTGTAATTTATTTAATTGCGCCAATTTCCTGATAGCAGTGATATCAGTTAGTTTCGTACAGTAATTTAAGTTAACATCCTGTAAGTCGGGAGCACCTTCAATACCCGACAGACTGGTAAAACTGCCGCCACTCAGCCTGAGTTCCTTTAAGTGGGTCAACCCTGTTAATATGCTACAATCATCCTGGGATAATGCCTTGATCAAAAGATGATGCAGATGTTTCAGGGCTGCGATGTTTTGAAGATCATCGTTATAGGTGAAATACAAGGTTTCCAGTTGTGGTAATTGCGCAAAATCTATCTTAAATTTTTTGTCGTCAAAGGATAATTTTTTTAAGTGCTTTAAATTATACAGTGCGTCAAAGTCCAGTTTCTTTATTTTGAAACTATCAGATACAGATAAAGAGGTGACGAAATCTTTTCCTGAAAACGGCGACAGGTCAAGATCATAGGTCTTGCCGGCATTTGCATTCAATGTATAAATGCGGATGGCCGTATACCCTTTTTTCTGTGCATGATTAAGTCCTTCTGTGATGGATTGCGGATCTATTTCCAGTTCCTGAATATTTTCATTAAAATTATATGCCTTCATTTATCACTTAAAAAATTTCTTTAAATCCGGATAATCGCCGAACCAGAATTTTAAAGATTCCCGGTTAATGCCGTCTTTTCCTTCCCACCAATCTACAGGATAGTGCCAGTCAGAACTCCTGCTCTTGCGGGGAGTAACTCCCAGGTTAGTATATTTGTGCAAAAAACCTTTGTGCGCTGCAGTCTCTAAAATGCTACAATAGCCCAGGGTATCTATAAAAACACGTCTTTGTTCCTCCGTAGATTTAAAGTCTTTAACTGAGCGCAGGCTCTTTAGCATTTTGGTTGGAGTATCCGTATCTGCTGCATTTACAAATAATTCCAATATGGCTGAAAAGATGTCAAAATCTTTTTGTATTGGTTTTATATCGGGTAACAAATTATGTTGCTTCATGATGAAGGCATAGTCATATACATCCGTTCCAATTATCCCACCGCATAAAAACCTTACTACGTTAATCCAGCTTAGATCCACCTTTTTTTTAGCGGGGCCTGTACAAATGGCACATTGATTTAAGAGCTCGGGACTGGCAGGTGTAAAAGAATGCTCAGGCATTGTTTGCATAATAGCAAAAACTGGCAGGCCGGCGCGCCACTCCAAATGATTACTGCTTAAACTTGCTAAAAATAGGTCTGTCGCTTTTTTTTTGAAGGATGCCTTAAATTCTTTAAATAACTGTTTTACTGCCTCATCATGTGTTTGAGCTATTGGATCAAACATCAAACCGGTTTTTTGTGCATACTCAAAATCTTCCGGACTTGTTTCATTAGGCTTCAAAAGATTGTAAGACAATAATATTTTTAAAGCTTTTTTATCTATCTCAGCATTGCTGTCAATGGTTTGTTTAGTCATGCTTATTTTTTAATGATCTTTAGTGACATCCTATTTTACTATGTTCCAGTTTTTCTAAACTTGGCATTTCACTTGCTTTTTTCCCATCAAGCATTGCATCCCCTTTAGCTAAACGTTGTATGCCAAGGGCTGTTGCTTGTTTTTCTTCTGACATGCCATTAATTAAGTTACCTCTTCTTTTTTCACTACCTCTTCCTAAAAGCGTATTTTCTTCTATACCTCTTTGTTCTACACCACGAACGGCATCATAGTCTGTATTTACGGGTGTTATACGATGTAGCTCATCACCATCACCAAATCTTGCTCCATCAGTACCTTTATTATTGGAATGTCGATAGGCAACATTCGCCATTGTTTGATTATCTGATGCCCTTCCATGATAGTAAGTATTTCCATCTGAATCCTTTAAGAAATAATTCCAATCTAATCCAAAAAAGTCAATGCTAACGTTGGTATCTTTTACATAACTGTATAAATTATATACACCACTATTTAATCCAATAGGATCCTGACTGATAAATATCCCTTCCTGCGGACTATAATACCTGAACCGGTTATAATATAACCCTGTCTCCACATCTTCATATTGTCCCTGGTATCGGAATGGTACAAAATCCTTACTGCCATCCAACTTACGTACATTCCCATAAATATCCAGCTCTACACTCCATATCTTGTTGCCGCTTTCATCATAAGCTTCAGAGGGTGTTCCGAGATGATCTGTGATCACAGTATACTGTTGCTGGTTGGTTATTTTAGCTGTTAGTTTAAAAGTGTTATCCTCAAATACCCAGGTAATAAAACGCTGTGCTGGTACAGGTTCGGGATGACTTTGCTGTATTTCCCCTGACTCATTTATAAGAAATTTAGGTCTTTCTTTTTCAGGATAAGTCCATTCATGCAGGGGGGTATTACCATCCCATACAAAACGGGTTAGCTGGCTGTTGATACACTTTTCTGTTCTGCGTCCCAGGGCATCGTACTGAAATGTGATCGTTTTCTGATCCGGACGCCGTACTTCTTTTAGTAAACCATTGCTGAACCATTCGTATTCCCAGGTTTCGGGGAAAGATGACTGTGTTATTATTTTTTTAGTGAGATTTCCTTCTTCATCATAGATGAACCTTGCCTGATCTGTTTCCTGTAAACGACTACCTGCACTGTATTTACGATCCTTACGTGTTTGTGTTTTATAGAGATTACCAACTTTATCCGGTAATCTGTAATCATATTGACCATCCTCGTACTGTGCCCAGGCGAGGTTGCTAAAATCATCATGTCCGAATTTTACCATACCGCCATTAAGGCCATTTATCATTTGTTTGAGGCGGGAATTAACATCCCAGTGATATTGACGGCTACGGGTGGTTTTGCCATTGCTGGTAACAGTATGTGCGTCAGGAGTACCATTGGCTGATGAACCTGGATGGTAAGTCCAGCTGCTTTTTACGCCGTTAGATAACGTACGCTCTATTTCCAATCCTAACAGGTTGCGTTGAATGTATACTGTCCATGGATTCTCTGATCCGGCTATACTGGCTTTGATGCCAGTCAGATCGCCCATTTCATTCCACTGGGAATGAATATCGGCGCCGAGACTGCTTTGCAGTAATTTCCTGTGGCCTTCCTTATTGAACTGGCTGGTAACGGTATAGCCGTTCTGGGATTCAGTTATCACACGGCCCAATGCATCCCGTTCAATCTTAACAGTGCTGTTAAGATTGGATGCTTCCAATACTGCACCATTGCGATTATAACTGTACATTTCCCAATTGCCGTCATGATGTTCAATACGGGTTACCAGTCCATTGTTGTTATACTCAAAGCTGGTCCACTTACCGGCAGGGCGATGTACTTTTATCACCTTGCCGGCGCTATCGCGTTCGTAGTGTAGTGTGAGATTGTCAAATCGGGTTTCAGTGATGATATCGCCGTTAGCATTGCGGCTGAAGCGATACATTTCCCCATGTTCATTTACCAGGGTAGTGAGTTTTTCATCATTGTTATAGATGAAATGTGTTTTAGCGCCATTTTCCTCCCGCATTTTCATATTGCCTAGCGGAGTATAATTAAAACGTACCTGATGATGTTTATCCGTTGCTTCTACAACATCATTATAGGCATTATATTGTAGTTTTACGTGATTGCCATCAGGATGCCGTACATCTGTAACGCGTCCCAATGCATCATAACGAAAGGTCTGTTCTTCTTTCAGCGGATTGCTCAAATAGAGACACTGCCCCCAGGTATCATATTTCCAGGTAGTTTTGCCACCATCAGGGAGCGTTAGACTATTTAAATTGAAATCTTCGTCGTAGGTGAGCAGCGTTTCATTTTCCTGCTCATCTTCTATTTTGCTCAACAGATGTTGTTCATTGTAGCGGAAGATGCGTATGCTACCATCTGCTCCTGTCATTGTGTGTAAAAGTCCACTGTCTGCATGGTGAATATAAGTACGACTGTTTCCTTCTGCATCCGCAGACCTTACCAGTTTTCCGGCATCGTTATAAGAGGCACTGTTTTCTGAGCCATCTGGTAATACTACACTGGTTTGGTTTCCCATTTCATCATACGTATAGCCGGTAGCGTTACCTTCCGGATCTACCACCCGATACACTTCCATTTCTTCTGTATAGGTGAAGAACGTGGAGTTGCCCAATGGATCTTTGATTTGCGATACCACAAAATCAGGGGTATAGTAATAGGTGGTGGTATGTCCCTGTGAGTTGGTGATGCTGTTGAAACCCGCTTCCAGATGATATTCCAGGAAGCCTTCCAGCAAACCGCCGTCGCCCCGGGTGTGTGTGCATCTGTTTTTTTTGTCATATTCCCAATAGAAAGCCTGACCGTTGCGGTCTGTTTTCTTTACCATGAGATGATCACGGTATTGGATATACGTAGTTTGTTCCAGTGCATCTGTTATTTCACATAGGTCCCCTGCATCATTATAAGTGTAGCTTACCAGCAAACGTTGCTCGCCGCGATGCTGTGCGGTAACACGGGTAATCTTGCCGACAGGATCGCTGTTGATAAGCAGATGCCTGCCGGCACTATCAATGATCCGAAGCAAGTGCCCGGCTGCATTGTAGTGCAAACTGATCATAAAGCCTGCTTCATCATTGATGTTGATGAGCCGGTATTGTTCGTCCTGCGGATGTTGCTTACGGAAGGTGTGGGTTAGTCTGCTGTCGTAATTAAACAGCGTGTATTCGTCGGCGTGAGTGCGGGTCAGCGACAGTTTTTCATGGCGGTTGTAGTCACTGTTACCATTGTAAGGTAATGATTCAAATACGGCGCTGCGGCCATCTCCTAATAACACAACGGTGGCATCTTCCGCAGAAAATTCCTGTACGCGCATATCAAAACTCAGGTGGGTGCCATGTCCCAGCAGTCCTTTAAACGAACTATCACTATTCCAGGAGCGCTCCCATTTCAGGGGAATAGGACTAGGAAGCTCGAAGTCGATACCATCATAAATAACAATTCCCTGTATAAGATCTACCGGCTCAAATCCTTTCTTACAAAGGTATTTGCTGAGTTTATTGCTACCTAATTTTCCTTGCAGCGCGTGATTAAATTTGGTGGCCAGTTTCTTTCCCAACTTACCGAGTCCTTTCATGGCGGCACCAAAGCCGTATGACATCAGCAGATTGAGTAAAACACCTGCCCAGTCGGGAACAAAGGGGCCGCCCACCATTACCGGCCGGCCAAAGGAAAGCGGGATGGAATAAGAGGTAGGCAGATACAGACTAGGAATAGGAATGAATTTCTTGCCTGGGGTGAGTGATAAGGGCAGTCCAATATCATTACACGTCATCAGCATATGCCCGGCAGGACTCATCAGGTTGCCTTCTACTTTTACTTTCTTACTGCCAAAAAAATTAACAGAATCATGACCTATCATAGGAGCCATCAAAAAAGGGCCGCCCATCGGTATATGGAACAGGAATACCAGTTTCCCGCTGGTATCGCTCTTACCGCGCGGTACATGATTTATCTTGGTGGTGGCGCCTATAAACGGAACATAATCCATAGGATCTACTACCAGTCCAATGTACGGATGGGGTAAGGGCACGGGAAAACCTAACAGGATAACTATATGTATATCCAGACCTATTACTGGGGTGAAATGTTTGTTACTGACTAGCATCAGATATGGTTTGGGAGCCTAACGGCCGGGTACTAACAATTACTGGAAATTATACTGTGTATAAATATAAGCATTCCTTTTAAGTGATGGAATAGTAGAAAAAATGTATGTGATAGGATGCTGTTTTTTTAGCTGCCAGCTCCTGAATCATGAGTTGAAAGAAGGGCCGCTTCACTATTTAGTATTTCGATAAGTTCATTTAGTTTTTTAGTTTTTTTAAGCCTCAAAGGAGACTCCCAATCAAAGTTTTGCACAATCGTTATTCTAAAACTTCCTTTTAAAGAGAAGGAGGGAAACCAACCTACATCAAGAAGAATATTGTTTTTGTATTCCACTTGAAGCATATCTTCTTTCAGAAGATCAATTTGTTCTTTTAACGTTTTCTCTAAATCCAATTCACTTAATTCATTATAGGTAATAACCCCGTTTTTGAAATTAATATATTGATTAATTAGGTTCGACATTTGGTTAATTTTTTAAATTCTGCTTCAGTTATTGGATGGCCATGTATTGTATTGGCACTGTGTTCAACACGGACATACTTTGTTTCTTTTCCTTCAGATGCTCCAATGATATCATCAAAAGCAGCAACCTTCCAATCTTTACCATTGGTTACCGGAGTGCCAGTCTTCCAAACACCTCTTTCAAGTGCTTCTATATTAGTTTCGGGTGTATATTTTGCAGGACCGGTTTTGGTTGATTTTACAATATCATTCCATGATTTATCTTTTTGCGGAAAATGTTTGTAACCATGAGGTGTCCAATTAGGTTCTGCCTCAAGGCCCAAAGCATCTGTCCAGGAATTTGTGTCATGAACATACCCATACATCTGCATCCCCCCATTCAACCTAATGGGATCCTGACTCACAAACACTCCTTCCTGTGGGCTATAATACCTGAACCGGTTATAATATAGCCCGGTCTCCACGTCTTCATACTGTCCCTGATATCGGAATGGCACAAAATCCTTAGGACCCTCCAACTTACGCACATTCCCATAAATATCCAACTCTGCGCTCCATACTTTGTTGCCGCTTTCATCATAAGCTTCACAGGGTGTTCCGAGATGGTCTGTGATCACAGCATATTGTTGCTGGCTGGTTATTTTTGCTGCCAGTTTAAAGGTACTATCTTCAAACACCCAGGTAACAAGACTCTCCGCTGGTATAGGTTCCGGATGGCTTTGCTGAATTTCTCCTAACTCGTTTATGAAAATTTGTGGTCTTTCTTTTTCAGGATAAGTCCATTCATGCAGGGGGGTATTACCATTCCATACAAAACGGGTTAGCTGGCCATTGATGCACTTTTCTGTTCTGCGTCCCAGGGCATCGTACTGAAAGGTGATCGTTTTCTGATCCGGACGCCGTACTTCTTTTAGTAAACCATTGCTGAACCATTCGTATTCCCAGGTTTCGGGGAAAGATGATTGTGTTATTATTTTTTTAGTGAGATTTCCTTCTTCATCATAGATGAACCTTGCCTGCTCTGTTTCCTGTAAACGACTACCTGCACTGTATTTACGATCCTTGCGTGTTTGTGTTTTATAGAGATTACCAACTTTATCCGGTAACTTGTAATCATACTGACCATCTTCGTATTGTGCCCAGGCAAGATTACCAAAATCATCATGTCCGAATTTTACCATACCGCCATTAAGGCTATTTATCATTTGTTTGAGGCGGGAATTAACATCCCAGTGATATTGACGGCTACGGGTGATTTTACCATTGCTGGTAATGGTATGTGCATCAGGAGTACCATTGGCTGATGAACCTGGATGGTAAGTCCAGCTGCTTTTTACGCCGTTAGATAGCGTGCGCTCTATTTCTAACCCTAACAGGTTGCGTTGAATGTAGGCTGTCCACGGACTCTCTGATCCTGCTGCACTGGCTTTGATGCTGGTCAGATCCCCCATTTCATTCCATTGGGTACGAATATCAGCACCGAGGCTGCTTTGCAGTAATTCCCTGTAGCCTTCCTTATTGAACTGGCTGGTAACGGTATAGCCGTTCTGGGATTCTGTTATCACACGGCCCAATACATCCCGTTCAAATTTTACAGTGCTGTTAGGATTGGATGCTTCTACCACTGTACCATTGCGATTATAACTGTACATTTCCCAATTGCCGTCATGATGATCAATACGGGTTACCAGTCCATTGTTGTTGTACTCAAAGTTGGTCCACTTACCAGCAGGACGATGTACTTTTATCACCTTGCCGGTACTATCGCGTTCGTAGTGTAGTGTAAGATTGTCAAAGCCGGTTTCGGTGATGATATCGCCGTTAGCATTGCGCCCAAAGCGATACATTTCCCCATGCTCGTTTACTAAGGTAGTGAGTTGCTCATCATTGTTATAGATGAAATGTGTTTTAGCACCATTCTCTTCCCGCAGTTTCACACTACCCAGCGGTGTATAATCATAACGTACGTGTTGGTATTTGTCTTTAGCAGTTACTACATCATCGTAGGCATTGTACTGTAATTTTACGTGGTTGCCGTCTGGTGATCGCACGTCTGTAACCCGTCCCAGTGCATCATAACGAAAAGTCTGTTCTTCTTTCAGCGGATTACTCAGATGCAGACATTGTCCCCAGGTATCATATTCCCAGGTAGTTTTGCCGCCATCGGGGAGTGTCACACTATTTAAATTGAAGTCCCCATCATAGGTAAGTAGTGTTTCATTTTCCTGCTCATCTTCTATTTTGCTCAGCAGGTGTTGTTCATTGTAGCGGAAGATGCGTATGTTGCCATCTGCTCCTGTAACAGTGTGCAGTAATCCACTATCTGCATGATAAATATAAGTACGGCTATTTCCCTCGGCATCGGCAGCTTTCACCAACCTCCCGGTTTCGTTATAGGACGCACCAATTTCAGAGCCATCAGGCAATACTACGCTGGTTTGATTTCCCATTTCATCATACGTATAGCCGGTAGCATTACCTTCCGGATCTACTACACGATATACTTCCATTTCTTCTGTATAGGTGAAGAATATGGAGTTGCCCAATGGATCTTTGATTTGTGATACTACAAAATCAGGAGTATAGTAATAGGTGGTGGTAGCCTTCTGTGAGTTAGTAATGCTATTGAAACCCGCTTCCGGATGATATTCCAGGAATCCTTCCAACAGGCCGCCATCGCCCCACGTATGTGTGCAACGATTTTTTTTGTCGTATTCCCAATGGAAGGATTGACCGTTGCGGTCTGTTTTTTTTACCATGAGATGATCACGGTATTGGATATACGTAGTTTGCTGTAGTGCATCTGTTATCCCGCATACGTCACCGGCTTCATTGTAGGCGTAGCTTACCAGCAAACGTTGTTCACCGCGGTGCTGTGCAGTAACATGGGTGATCCTGCCGGTTGTATCACTGTTGATGAGCAGGTGACGGCCAGCACTGTCAATGATCCGCAGTAAGTGTCCTGCTGCATTGTAGTGCAGACTTACCATAAAGCCAGCTTCGTCACTGATACTGATCAGGCGAAATTGCTCATCCTGTGGATGTTGCTTACAGAACGTACGTGTTAGCCTGCTGTCGTAATCAAACAGCGTGTATTCATCGATGTGAGTGCGGGTCAGCGATAGCTTTTCATGGCGGTTGTAATCACTGTTGCCATTGTAAGGTAATGATTCAAATACGGCGCTACGGCCATCTTCTAACAACACAACGGTGGCATCTTCCAAAGAGAATTCCTGTACACGCATATCAAAATTCAGGTGGGTGCCATATCCCAGCAGTCCTTTAAACGAACTATCACTATTCCAGGAGCGCTCCCATTTCAGGGGGATAGGACCAGGAAGTTCAAAGTCGGAGCCATCATATATAACAATTCCCTGTATAAGATCTACCGGTTCAAAGCCTTTCTTACAGAGGTATTTACTGAGTTTATTGCTGCCTAATTTCCCCTTCAGCGCGTGATTAAATTTGGTGGCCAGTTTCTTTCCCAACTTACCAAGTCCCTTCATGGCGGCACCAAAGCCGTATGACATCAGCAGATTGAGTAAAACACCCGCCCAGTCGGGAACAAAGGGGCCGCCCACCATTACCGGCCGGCCAAAGGAAAGCGGGATGGAATAAGAGGTAGGCAGATACAGACTAGGAATAGGAATGAATTTCTTGCCTGGCGTGAGTGATAAGGGCAGTCCAATATCATTACACGTCATCAGCATATGCCCGGCAGGACTCATTAGGTTACCTTCTACTTTTACCTTCTTACTACCAAAAAAATTAACTGAATCATGACCTATCATAGGTGCCAGCAAAAATGGCCCTCCCATTGGTATATGAAACAGAAATACCAGTTTTCCACTGGTATCACTCTTACCGCGTGGTACGTGATTTACCCTGGTGGTGGCGCCTATAAACGGAACATAGTCCATAGGATCTACTACCAGTCCAATGTACGGATGGGGTAAGGGCACGGGAAAACCTAACAGGATAACTATATGTATATCCAGACCTATTACTGGGGTGAAATGTTTGTTACTGACTAACATCAGATATGGTTTGGGAGCCTAACGGCCGGGTACTAACAATTCCGGGAAACAATACTGTGTATAAATATAAGCATTCCTTTTTAAGTGAGGCAGGACTCTTTTCAACAATTTTTTTATTCACAGTTCTAATCATTGCCAACAGCTTTTAAATACATCTTTATGTATGTCCTTCATCCCGCAACAATAATCTATGTCAGCCGGATTTCGGTACCAGGTTCAGGAACCAGGGTAGGTATCTTCCAGCGGGCTATACTATTAATACGACTGATCACTTTGTTCAGCATTCCCAGCCACTCTTTGTCTGTGAAGAAAAACCCGTAGGTGAAAATAAAAATGATTTCAAAGCCGTAAATCATCATAAATATATAGATGCCTATGTGCAGCGCTATGCCGCATATAATTACTGGTAGCCTGGTTTTCCTGAACCAAACAAGTACCGGAAAGTACATTTCTATCAATAGTGTAAAGTAGGTAGTCATGGTAACCATGTACCCGTTTTTTACCAGCCAATCGTTCCATGGCGTGCCTTTGAAACGTGCGAGGCTCATAATATAATAGGTAGCCACTCCATTAAACCATACATCTGCATGGATCTTATGGAATGCCGACCAGAAGTAAACAATACAAAAGTGTATGGTCACTGCCCGCACTGCGAGATTGGAGGCGAGGTTGGAGAGGCGCTTCATTGTTTCATTTTTTATGCTGATGGCACGTATGCTGAAATATTGATAGCTGTCGGCAAAAACCATGTATAGCATAATGAATCGCATAAAGTTATCGCCGCCATTCAGCACAATATTGCACAGGCGTTGTATAGTTTCGTAAAACAGGAATAATATCAACGCAGTGAAATGTTTACCTACACCAAAGAGGTAGCCTACAATGATGATCAGGTACAGGGTAATAAATGCCTGGTAATGTGCCCTGATGAAAAAGCTTTTGATGCCCAGCAGTTCTGTTAGTACGGTGGGAGTGGGGTGAATGAACGACTGTGGCCCGTAGAGGATGTCCAGGTAAGGCCATTGGAAGATGATATTCTTTACCAGGTGTAAACAGATGAATATCCGGAATACGGCGAGGTAAAAAGAATAGTTATTCTTTTCTTCCATGCGGATCATATTTTTATATAGTGTCATAACGCATCATTTTTGCTGGTTAAATGATAGGTAGTCGCTCATGAAAACAGCTTCTTCTTTACGTGGGGTGGTATTGATATTATTTCTTTCTGAAAAACGGGGCAGCATAATGCGGGTCATGATCAGCCGTACGTCGTTGTTAGCAGTATCTATCTCATTTTCTTTAGCTACCAGTGAGCCATAGTTGCTGAGGGTAACAAATGCAGCACTGCCTTGTATATACTTTTTAATACTCAGTTCGCCGGTGCTGTCCAGGCCTGTTTTATTTTTTAGTTTATGTTGATAGGTCAGGTTTTCGTGCAGTTCTGAAGACATATCTGATATGCCGCTTACATTGCCGGAGATCACATAATCAAGTATTTCTTCATGCCAGTTGAAAGGTGCTTTTTTTTGTTTTTGTGTAGTGATATTTTCCAGCACTTCTACAACTTTTACCTGTTTTGTTTGCTTATTTCTGAACTCATAATAGAGTCTTTCGTCAAAGTCGGGTGGGGGCGCAAAGAAGCCCCAGCGTTGGAATAACCAGAACTGAAACGTTTGACTTTGCGGATATAATTTCAGATAGATAAAATTATCCGGCATGGTGAAAACAAACGTCATCGCAAAGTAGGCGATGAATGTCACAAAGATGACAGGACGCAAGTATTTCATATTAAAAACTTTTGGGGTTATCAGGTGATGGTTATCGGGATGGTTGCCATCACGGTAGTGAGCTATCAACTTCCGGTCATCATGTCAGGCAGTATGACTATCAGATCATCCCCTTGTGCAGCAACTATCCGATAGTCCTGCCCAATGGAATGGGTATCTGGTCATCTTGTTACGTAGATCGACTGAAAGCTGATAGCTGTCACTTTGTACTTAATCGAGTCTGCTCATTTTACTATCAATTTGCTGTTGAGCATCCAGGAGTCCGGGACCGCTAATAGGAACAGGAGTATAGATGATGTCAGCTGTTGGATAATCCAGTATCGCAGTGCGTAATGCGGTAAACCGGATGATGTAAATAGTAGGCCGCACAATAAGTGTGGTAGGATATGGTGTAAGAGCGTTTGCTGCATCGGTGCCTGGTATAGCAGCCTGCAGCATGTTGGCATGGATAACTTTTCCTTTGCCTAATAATCCCGTTTTACTGGAATGTGTGAAACTTGAGAGTGTAACAACAGTTACGGCTAAACATACCACGATGGCTGTTTTAGCATTGAAGATGCTTTTCATGATTTACAATTTTTGAGGTTTATTAAATAAAAAAATCAACAATGGTATAATTGCTTGTGATGCAATCTTTGGTAATAGTATTTGTTTTGGGTAAATGTATAATGCTCCGGTTTGCTACGGGAACTGATGGGGGCAAACCGTTACCGGCTCTGACAAGTGGCTTGTATTATATTTTCAGGGTTAAGAAAAATTATTTTGATGAGAACAAAGTTGCAGATTAAATTTTTCTCCGCCTATAGCGTGGGTGTTTAATTTATTCCTAATTTTAGGGTACTGAATTGTTTGTAATTTTTCAACGTTGATTGTTTGTGGAACCAAAGTTGACCTCAAAAAAAGTTGAACCCCATGATAGCAGATATTATCAGAAAGCTGCGTATGGAACGTAATCTCACGCAGGAGTACATTGCGCATGAACTGGACATTTCGCAGAATGCCTATTGCAAAATTGAAAACGGACAGGTAAACATAACGGTTGACCGGCTGGAAAAAATTGCCGCAATTCTTGAAACGCCGTTGGCAGTGCTGTTTCAGGATGTTGATCCGCCGGTTACGGAAACCGTTGTATGGCAGGAAATGAAAAACGTAATTATTTTATTGCAGGATGAACTGCATGCCAAACAAAAAATTGTGGATGGCCTGATGGATGTTATCCATGAGCTGCATACCCGGAATTTGCATAGCTGACGCTTTAAAACAAATAGCTATACTGTCAGTGCGGGCAGGCCTTCATATTGTACCTGCGCAATCACAGCTGCATCATCCGGCTTTACTTTGCGAACAGAGTTAACAGGCCAGTAATCCAGTTGAGCGGCAGGTAATTCGTATTGCAACAACTCGCGTATATCCGTATCCGTTAGTTGTTCATTTAGCCATGCTGTTGCCAGTTCGTTAGTAAGTATCATAGGCATTCTGCCGGCATTGTCGCCGCCATTATGGATCTGCGCCATCAGCGGATTAGCGCTGCGCGTAAGCAGGGCGAAAGTAGGGATACGTTCAGGTTTATCTGCGTCCCAGGAATTGGACAGCGCCCATAATCCCGCAATAAAAAAGATGTCCTGTTCTTTGGCTTTTATATAGTAAGCTACTTTATTTTTCCATCCCGGAATTTGCCGGTATTCAAAAAAACCGGTGGCCGGAATCAGGCAGCGTTGGTGCCGGATAGCATTCCACAGTGTACCATTTTCCAGTACTTTCTCACTGCGGGCATTTAAAAACAGCTGTCGTTGCTTTTTTACTTTTTCCGCTGTATTCAACATCTTCGGAATAGGGCCCCAGGTGTACTTCTCCAGCTGCAGCCCATTGTTGTTAACAATCACCGGCCATTGCGGATAAGACATACCTATTTTATGATAAGTACTATCAAAATGGATGTCCAGGTTACCGGCAGATCTGAGTTGCGGCAGGTATTTAAAAATGCTCTCTATGCTGGTGGTAAAGGCGATATCGTAACACATAATTTGTTAATCATATTCTATATCTGATAAAGGTACTTTTATTTCTTCATGCCCGTATTTCAATGTAAAATACAGTTCGCCGTAGTGCAAAAATAGTTCAGCAGTTACTTCTTCTGAACGATCCGGTTTCCATTTGGTCTTTAGAGAAATATACCTCCTCATCGCCGGATCCATATACAAGGGTGGGTCCCATTCTTCCTGCTGCAATAATGCTGCATATACTTTATAGCCTGAAAGCTGTGCTGCTGCTACATAAAGTTTGGCTATTTCTTCTGTGTGCTGCGCCTGATAAATATATTTCCTGTGATCAAACCGGATATGCTGAAAATGCTGATTGGCTTCTCCGATATCTTTATAGGGGGTAATCAGGAATATTTCTTTTATATGCGTATCTGTATGATCTCTTCCCGCCGGATAACTCTGACGAACAAATAATGTAAAGCCATTCTCCAGCAACGCGTTTACCAGCGCGGCGGATAATAATGCCAAAGGATTGTGCATAACTGTCTGTTTCACTATTTACGCATGTCCACAATCACTGCCGTTACTACACCCCATACCTGGAAGTCTGCATCTTCTGCTATTACTATCGGTTTATAAAAGGCATTTTCCGGGTGTAATACCCAGTTACGCCCGGCTTTTACCAACCGCTTTACGGTATAGTCGCCATTTAGCGCGGCTACTATTATATCGCCCGTAGAAGGCCGGATAGAGCGGTCCACCACCGCCATACAGCCATCCGGTATATTGGCTTCAATCATACTGTCACCTTTTACCTTAACAACAAAGGTGGTGGCGGGATTAGGCTGCAGGATCCGGGAGAGATCAATTTCTTCTTCCTCGTAATCCAATGCAGGTGAGGGAAACCCTGCGGGGATGGTGGTGTTAAAGAATGGCAGGGCTATGTTCATCTCACTTAACTTCAATGCTTCCATACAACTATCGCTTTAGTGAATACTAATAATATTAGCAAAATAAAGCTAAAATTATTAGTTAAAAAAATAGATTAACAGATCATTTACAAAAGATAAAATCCGCCGGGAATGCGGGCTTTAGCTAAATAGCAGCAGATCAGTGAGATGCAGGATTTTACTGCTAAAACAGGCGCAGGAAGGTTTTTTTCAGATGAGATAAGTATGCAGTTTACTGCGGTGGATTTGCAAGTGGCGTGGTTTGTATATTTCAACGGATATAGGCGCGTTTATTTGTCGGAGGAAAAAGCACAATAGATAGCACTAATAGAAATAATTGTATACTTTAATGAGCAGTTTTTTTAATCGGTTTTTAATCCCGTTTGATATGGCAAAAGGTAGTCTTTATCTTCGCAAAGCGTTTAAAGAAATGCAAAAAGAAACTTCCCCCCAAAGCCCGCGTGGAATACATTGTTAACCCAATGTTATTCCTTATTTATTCACATTTACTTTGCATTCCCTGTTTTCTTCCTCCTGACATTTGCCGGGTATTATATACTTGTGAAAATAATTGTACACCTCAGTTAACACCCAAAATCTTATGAGCAAGCAAATCAATGCGCTGATATTCTTATGCGTGGCATGTTTTACCTTTTTCTATCCTCACGGAACTTTTGCTAAGGTGCGATCAAAAAAGATCGCTATCAATACTGAAAATGATGCGGGAATATTTGTAAACGGTAAACTGGTCAACCATACCTCCATGGAAATAAAGGTGCCCGCTTACGCACAGGTAAATATCCGCGTTGAAAAAGCGGGCTTCATTACACAGGAAAGAAACTATATCAATGATGGCACCCACGCTTTACCAGCCACAGATTATATCAAACTGGAAAAAGAGGATGCCTGTGAAAACTTCATCGCTTAAAGTCGCTTCCACTGCAAAGCAGATTAGCTAAATAAGCATTGCTTAATATTTTAATAATATCTCTTCTCAAAAAAAACCTTTGATTTATCATTTTACTTATTATTTTTGCACTCGACATTATGATTACAAACATACATATCCATCATCACCATCATTTCTTACCACACCGGTAGGCTGGGATGATTATGTGTATATTACCATATTAGATCATCATCAGGGGCTTACCGGAACGGTAAGCCCCTTTTTTATTTTTACCCAGGATGAAACTGAAAATCGCAATCCAGAAATCTGGCCGCCTGCACGATGATTCCATCAAATTACTGAAGGAATGCGGCATCGACATCAATAACGGTGTCAACAAGCTGAAAACAGAAGCCACCAACTTCCCGCTGGAAGTGTTTTTCCTGCGCGATGATGATATTCCGCAGTATATCGAAGACGGCGTAGCCGACATCGGTATCGTAGGGGAAAATGTGGTGTTGGAAAAGCAAAAACAGGTGAATATCGTACAGAAGCTGGGCTTCGGCAAATGCCGTTTGTCTATGGCTGTGGAGAAGTCTGTGGACTACACCTCTGTAAAGGACCTGCACAACAAAAGAATTGCTACCAGCTATCCGGTGATAGTGGAGGAATTCCTGCAACGCAACGGCATTAAAGCAGAGATCCATGAAATCAGTGGCTCCGTGGAAATAGCGCCTGGTATTGGCCTGGCAGATGCTATCTGCGATCTGGTGAGCAGCGGTTCTACCCTGTTTATGAATGGTCTGAAGGAAGTGGAAACGGTGCTTAAGTCGGAAGCGGTACTGGCGGCCTGCCACAACCTGAAACCGGAACAACAGATACTGCTGGATAAGCTCCTGTTCCGCATTCAGGCAGTAAAAAAGGCAAAAAATAACAAGTATATCCTGCTGAACGCACCCAATGATAAGCTGAACGAAATTATTGGTCTGCTGCCGGGCATGAAAAGCCCTACGGTACTGCCTTTGGCAGAAGCCGGCTGGAGCTCTGTTCACTCTGTATTAAATGAAAATGATTTCTGGGATATTATTGAAAGCCTGAAAGCCGCTGGTGCACAGGGAATTCTGGTAGTGCCCATCGAAAAAATGGTGATCTAAAAAACTGAGTAACGATGCAAACGATCAGATTCCCCGATAAAACTACCTGGAACACGCTGCTGCAGCGGCCAGTAATGGATACGTCCACGCTGGAACAAAAGGTGAATAACATCTTACAGGATGTTCGCTGCAACGGCGACGAGGCTATACGAAAATATGCAGCTGAATTTGATAAGGTAATGCTGACTGATTTGCAGGTGCCGGCAGCTGCTTTTGCGGAAGCAGAAGCTACGCTGGAACCCGCACTGAAAGCGGCCATACAGCAGGCGGCAAAAAATATAGAAACTTTCCACCGCGCACAACAGGAAAAGGTACAGATGATAGAAACGATGCCCGGTGTACAATGCTGGCGCAAGCCGGTAGCCATACAAAAGGTAGGCTTATACATTCCCGGTGGATCTGCTCCATTGTTTTCTACTATCCTGATGCTCGGTATACCAGCCATGATAGCGGGTTGTAAGGAGATAGTCCTGTGTACACCTTCTTTGCACCCGGCTATTCTTTACACGGCGCAACTGATCGGCATTGAAAAGGTCTTTACCATCGGTGGGGTACAAGCCATTGCGGCAATGGCTTTTGGCACGGAAACGGTGCCACAGGTATATAAGATCTTCGGCCCCGGCAATCAGTACGTTACCTGTGCCAAACAGCTGGTAAATAAGAGTGGTGTGGCTATTGATATGCCCGCCGGTCCTTCTGAAGTGGCAGTGCTGGCGGACGATACCTGCGTTCCTGATTTTGTGGCGGCAGATCTGCTCTCACAGGCAGAACACGGCCCGGATAGCCAGGTGGTACTGGTAACTACCAGTGAAAAGGTGATCACAGACGTGGAAAATGCGCTGAACGCACAGCTGGATAAGCTTCCCCGCAAGGGTATTGCCACTGCGGCACTGGAAAACAGTAAGATGATCCTGGTGAAAGATATGCAGACAGCCATTGATATGCTCAATGCCTATGCACCGGAACACTTGATTCTGGCCTGTAAAGGAGCAGAAAACCTCGCGGATAAGGTAACAGATGCCGGATCTGTTTTTATGGGCAATTACACCCCTGAAAGTGCCGGAGATTATGCATCAGGTACTAACCATACCCTGCCAACCAACGGTTACGCCCGGGCTTACAGCGGTGTGTCGCTCGACAGCTTTGTGAAAAAGATTACCTTTCAACAGATCACTCCACAAGGATTGCAAAATATCGGTGCTACCATAGAAGCCATGGCAGCGGCGGAGGGACTGGAAGCGCATAAAAATGCGGTTACTGTCAGATTACAAGCTATCTCCGCTAATAAATAACTAAATAATAAAATATTAAGATGTTTAATCTCGATACCCTCATCAGGGAAAACATAAAAAGACTGGTACCTTATTCTACCGCCAGAGATGAGTTCAAAGGGGAGGCCGCTATCTTCCTCGATGCCAATGAAAATAACTTCGGATCGCCACTACCGGTAAATTATAACCGTTACCCCGATCCGATGCAATGGAAACTCAAATATAAAATTGCCGATATTAAAGGCGTGCCACCACAAAATATTTTTGTGGGCCACGGCAGCGATGAAGCCATAGACGTGATTTACCGCTCTTTCGTAAACCCCGGTGCAGACAATGTGATCCTCTGCCCGCCTACCTATGGTATGTACGAAGTGAGTGCGCACATTAATGATGCGGTGATCCGCAAAGTGAGCCTCACAGAAGATTTTCAGCTGGATATCCCCGCACTGCAGCAGGCTATCGATGATAATACAAAACTGATCTTCATCTGCTCTCCCAACAATCCCACTGGCAACTCTATTCACAGATCGGATATAGAATTGCTGCTGAATAATTTTAACGGGATTGTAGTGATTGATGAAGCATATATCAATTTCTCCCGCCAGAAAACATTTATACAGGAACTGACAGAATACCCTAACCTGGTAGTGCTACAAACATTGTCAAAAGCATGGGGGCTGGCCGGACTCCGCATCGGGATGGCGTTTGCAAGCGAAGATATCATCCATACTTTTAATAAGGTGAAACCGCCTTATAACATCAGTCAGGCTACCAACGAACTGGCGCTGCAGGCATTGGAAAATGTAAGCCAGGTAAATGAATGGATCCGCGAAATTGTAATTGAGCGGGATCTGCTCTCCGCCGCCATGGTACAACTACCGATGGTATTACACATTTACCCCAGCGATGCCAGTTTCATCCTCGTAAAAACCACTGATGCAAAAGGCATTTACCACTATCTGACGGAACAGGGTATTGTGGTGCGCGACCGCTCTAAAGTAGAGCTGTGCATGGGCTGCTTACGCATTACCGTAGGTACTCCCGCTGAAAACCTGCGCCTGCTGGAAGTATTGAAATCTTTTAACCTGAAAACAGAAACACCCGTATCCGTATGAAACGAGTACTCTTTATAGATCGCGATGGTACTTTAATCAAAGAAGTGCCGCCCACCTATCAGATCGATAGCCTGGATAAAGTAGAGTTCTACCCCAAAGTGTTTGTGAATATGGCCAGGATAGCCGCCGAGCTGGACTATGAGCTGGTGATGATCACTAATCAGGACGGACTGGGCACCGCTTCATTCCCGGAAGATACCTTCTGGCCTGCACAAAACATGATCATGAAGGCATTCGAAAACGAAGGCGTGAAATTCGATGAGGTGTTCATTGACCGCTCGTTTCCGGCAGATAATGCACCTACCCGCAAGCCACGTACGGGCATGCTCACCAAATATCTCAGCGGCAACTACGATCTTGCCAACTCTTTTGTGATCGGCGATCGTATCACCGATGTACAGCTGGCAAAGAACCTGGGCGCTAAAGCAATCTGGATCAATGAAGGCTCCGGCCTCGGCAACGCGGAAATCAGCGATGATGTGGCTGCGCTGCAATCTGTGATAGCCCTGGAATCTACCGACTGGAACCGCATCTATGAGTTCCTGAAACTGGGGTTAAGAACGGTAACGCATATACGTAAAACCAATGAAACAGATATTAGCATTGAACTGAACCTGGATGGTACGGGTAAAGCCAATATCCACACTGGTTTGGGTTTCTTTGATCATATGCTGGATCAGATAGCCCGTCACGGCGCTATGGACCTCAATATCACGGCTAAAGGTGATTTGCATATAGATGAACACCATACGATTGAAGATACCGGTATTGCACTGGGAGAAGCCATCGCTAAGGGTTTGGGCGATAAACGCGGTATTGAAAGATACGGTTTCTGTTTACCTATGGATGATTGCCTGGCCCAGGTAGGTATCGATTTCGGTGGTCGTAACTGGCTGGTATGGGAAGCGGAGTTTAAGAGAGAGAAGATAGGGGAGATGCCCACAGAGATGTTCTACCACTTTTTTAAATCTTTTTCGGATGGCGCCAAAGCCAATCTGAATGTAAAGGCGGAAGGAGAGAATGAGCATCATAAAATAGAAGCCATCTTCAAAACGTTCGCAAAAGCCATCAAAATGGCCGTGAAAAGGAATCCGTATAACATGCAGCTGCCCAGTACCAAAGGTGTTCTTTAATTTTCTTTGAAAAAAGGAAAATATAATTTGCATTTTCTGGAAAAAAGTTTCAAATTTGTCTCGCTATGCAAAACAACATGACAAATAAATATTGGTGGTGGCACGGAATCAATCCTTGATCTGTGTTACAGTGCCATGTTTCGTCTAGAAATATATTTGGAAGGCCCGCTGTTACACAGCGGGCCTTTCGGCTTTTTAGGCCTTCCCATTCTTAAAAAATAAACCACTTTCACTCATTATATCATGCGTACCATCCAAGTAAAAACGAGATCCAAACAGATGCTGGCAGACATTTTCACGCCAGTGGGAATATATCTGCGGCTGCGCGATAAATTTCCAGGCTCTATCCTCCTCGAAAGCACTGACTATCGCGGTAGTGAAAACAGCTACTCTTATATATGTGTGAAGCCTATTGCAGGCATAGAAGTTACTTCCACTACCAACTTCGAATTCAAGTATCCCAATCTGCCGGTAGAAAAGAAGGAACTGAAAAATAAACAGAACGTACTGGATGAAATAGAAAAGTTTCTTGGTAACTTTTCCTTCACCGGCAAACATCCGGTACCATTGGCGCAAAGCCTCTTTGGGTACACCACATTTGATGCGGTACAGCTTTTTGAAACCATCACATTTGATAAGAAAAAACAAGCCGCAGAAGCGATTCCTTTAATGCGCTATCGTTACTATCAATATGTGATAGCAATTAATCACTTTAAAGATGAATTATATCTGTGCGAGAACCAGATAGAGGGCCTCGACAGTGAGTTTGAACTGCTGGAATCCCTCATCCGTCACAAAGATTCGCCCGGTTATCCGTTTACCACTGTGGGAGAAGAAACGAGCAATATGACGGATGCGGAATACATGCAGATGGTAGAAAAAGGCAAACAACATTGTTTCCGCGGAGATGTTTTCCAGGTGGTACTTTCCAGAGCTTTCCAGCAGTCTTTTACCGGTGATGAATTCAACGTATACCGCGCACTCCGCTCTATCAACCCTTCTCCTTATCTCTTCTTCTTCGATTACGGTGATTATAAGTTAATGGGATCTTCTCCTGAATCACAAATTGTGATCAGAGATGGTAAGGCTACTATACACCCAATAGCAGGTACTTTCCGTCGCACAGGCGATGATGCGCAGGATAAGCTGCTGGCAGAAAAGCTCCTGCAGGACCCGAAAGAAAATGCAGAACACGTAATGCTGGTAGATCTTGCCCGCAATGACCTCAGCAGAAATGCAAAAGAGGTGGAAGTGGCTTCCTATCGGCAGGTACAATTCTTTTCTCACGTAATACATATGGTGAGCGAAGTAGTAGGAAAAGTAGATCCTGCATTGAACCCATTCTCCTTGCTGGCGGCTACTTTCCCCGCTGGTACATTATCGGGTGCACCTAAATATCGCGCAATGGAAATCATTGATCAGTACGAACCTACTGCCCGTGGCTTCTACGGTGGTTGTATCGGCGCTGTAGGCTTCAATGGTAACTTTAACCACGCCATCATGATCCGCTCCATGCTCAGTAAAATGAATACTCTGTATTATCAGGCAGGAGCCGGTGTGGTAGCCAAATCCGTGGCTTCCTCCGAACTGGAAGAAGTAGGTAATAAACTCAATGCATTAAAACAAGCCATTCTGCTGGCACAAAAAATTTAGTATGAACATCCTCGTCTTTGATAATTACGACTCATTTACATACAACCTCGTTCATCTCGTGGAAAAGATCATCAACGGAAAAGTAACGGTGGTGCGCAATGATGAAATTCCATTGGAGAAAGTAAACGACTACGATAAAATTATTTTATCTCCCGGTCCCGGTATTCCGGAAGAAGCAGGATTATTACTGCCCCTCATTAAGGAATATGCACCCACGAAATCCATATTTGGCGTGTGTCTAGGCCAACAGGCGATCGGCCAGGCTTTTGGTGCTTCGCTCACTAACCTGAAAGAAGTATACCACGGTGTAGCTACCAATGTAAAAGTAATCGCGGAAGATGGCCGTCTCTTTAAAAATATGCCCCGCGAAATACAGGCAGGCCGCTATCATTCCTGGGTAATTGATGAATCTACCCTGCCATCAGAATTGATTATTACTGCCAAAGATGAAGATGGTTTTATCATGGCATTGCAACATAACAAGTATGATGTAAGTGGGGTACAGTTCCATCCGGAAAGTGTACTCACACCGCTGGGAGAACAGATTATGAGAAACTGGCTTAGCATGTAATGGTTAGCTATTAGCCCTTAGCGGTTTTTAAAATAATTATTATCAGGCATTAAGCTAAATACTAAAAGCTAAATGCTATCAAAAGTCCTCCAATAATGAAAAAGATTCTCAATTTTCTCTTCGAACATAAAACATTCAGCCGCGACGCTGCTAAAGAAATTCTGCTCAGCATCTCCAAAGGCATGTACAATGAAAGTGAGCTGGCCGCATTCATGACAGTTTACCTGATGCGCAGTATCACTATTGATGAACTCCTGGGCTTCCGCGATGCGCTCCTGGAGCTGTGTGTACCCGTTAATCTCAACGGTTACGATGTGCTGGATATCGTAGGTACCGGCGGCGATGCAAAAAATACCTTTAATATTTCTACCTTGTCGTGCTTTGTGGCTGCCGGCGCAGGTGCCAAAGTAGCCAAACATGGCAACTATGGCGTGTCTTCTATCAGCGGCGCTTCCAATTTAATGGAACTGGTAGGCTACAAATTTAAAAGTGAGGATGCTAAACTGAAAACAGAGCTGGAAGAGTCTGGTGTCTGTTTCCTCCATGCACCACTGTTTCACCCGGCATTGAAGCATGTTGCCGGCATCCGCCGCCAACTGGGTATCCGTACGTTCTTTAATATGTTGGGACCTTTAGTAAACCCTGCCAAGGCACAACATCAGCTGATAGGCGTGTACAGCCTGGAAATGGCAAGAGTATACAACTACCTGTTCCAGCAAACGGATAAACAGTTTGTGATTGTACACAGCCTGGATGGCTACGATGAAATATCCCTGACGGCCGATACCAAAGTGATCACCAACAAAGGGGAACAGGACTGGACACCGGAACAGCTGGGTAAACGCAAAGTACATCCGGAAGATATCTATGGCGGTAACTCAGTTGAAGAAGCCGCGAAGATTTTTCTGAAGATCTTAAAAGGAGAAGGTACCTGGGCGCAGAATTCCGTAGTTTTTGCCAACGCGGCTATGGGACTGTACAGCCTCGGAAAATACAATACGTATGATGATTGTTTCGCCGCCGCAGTAGAATCACTGGAGTCGGGAAAGGCGCATACGGCATTTAAAAATCTGATTGCGTTGCAGTCATAGTATTACAAATACGCTCATGAAGAATATTTTAGCAGAAATAGTTGCTCACAAACATATAGAAGTAGCTGCCCGTAAGCTACAACGCAGTGCGCAGGACCTGCAACAGTCGCCGGCGTTTGCCCGCGAAACCTTGTCACTGCGCAGCTTTCTGCAACAGCCGGAAAAAACAGGCATCATCGCGGAATTCAAACGCCGCTCTCCTTCAAAAGGAGTGATCAACGATGAAGTAACGGTGCAGCAGGTAACAACTGCGTATACACGTTATGGTGCTTCCGGTCTTTCAGTATTGACAGATGAAAAATATTTCGGTGGCTCCTCTGATGATCTGCAACAGGCACGCAGTTTTAACCAGATACCTATCCTTCGGAAAGATTTTGTGATAGATGAATACCAGATCCTGGAAGCAAAGGCCATCGGTGCAGATGTGATCCTGCTGATTGCAGAATGCCTGGATACTGCGGAGGTAGCACACCTGGCAGCATTTGCAGACAACCTTGGACTGGAAGTATTACTGGAAGTACACAGTGAAGCACAGCTGGAAAAAGTAACGGCACATACACACCTGGTAGGGGTGAATAACCGCGACCTGGTTACTTTCCAGGTAGACTTTAACCGCTCCTGCGAACTGGCGCCAAAGATTCCGTCCGATAAAGTGAAAGTAGCAGAAAGTGGTATCAACGACCCCGCTGCTATTGTAACGCTGAAAGCCGCAGGCTTCCAGGGTTTCCTGATAGGAGAACATTTCATGAAACAGGAAAATCCTGCCCGTGCATTCGAAAATTTTGTACAGGAATTAAACAACCTGCAGCATAAACAATAATAAATATGCGTATTAAAGTTTGCGGCATCACAAGGATAAATGATTTGCAGGCACTGGTAGATAACAGCGTTGATTATGCAGGTTTTATTTTTTATGAGAAATCACCCCGTTTTGCCGGTAACAAAATAGATGCAAGATCAGTGCGCGAAACTACTGGTATCAAAAAGGTAGGTGTGTTTGTAAATGCACCACTGGAGCTGATACAACGTACTGTCAGTGATTATGCGCTGGACCTGGTACAATTGCATGGCGATGAAACACCGGCGTTTTGTGCCACACTCCGCGAAACAATTCCGGTGATCAAAGCTTTTCGTATAGGGGATAACGTTAACTGGCAAACGGAGATGGCTCCTTACGTACCAGTAACAGATTATTTCCTCTTTGATACGGCGGTTGTAACCCTTTATGGTGGCACCGGAGAACGCTTCAACTGGGACCTGCTGGCAACATATCCATTTGATCATCCCTTTTTATTAAGTGGTGGCATCACACCGGATCAGGCAGCAGAGATCAGTGAAATGCAGCTGCCAGCAATGTTTGCGGTAGATGTAAACAGTAAGTTCGAAGACAGCCCAGGTGTGAAAAACATAGAACTGGTCGAACATTTTGTAAAACAAATTCATTCATCAATAATAAAATAAACGGTCATGGATATTGCGATTAATACCGGCAACTCCAGGTATCAGGTGGATAAGAACGGGTACTATGGCAGATTTGGTGGTGCATACGTTCCCGAAATGCTGTATCCCAATGTAGAAGAATTACAGACTAAATACCTCGGCATACTGAGTGACCCTTCTTTTCAACAGGAGTTTGAAGCATTGCTGCAAGACTATGTAGGACGCCCTTCCCCTTTATATTTTGCTAAACGTTTGTCTGAAAAATATAAAGCAAATATCTACCTCAAACGCGAAGACCTGAACCATACTGGTGCGCATAAGGTAAATAATACCATTGGCCAGATCCTGCTGGCAAAGCGCCTCGGCAAGCATCGTATTATTGCGGAAACCGGCGCAGGACAACACGGCGTGGCCACCGCTACGGTGTGCGCGCTCATGGGAATGGAATGTGTGGTGTATATGGGTAGCATCGATATCGAAAGGCAGGCGCCCAACGTAGCCCGCATGAAAATGCTGGGAGCTACCGTAATACCGGCTACCAGCGGCAGCAAAACGCTGAAAGATGCGACCAACGAAGCTATCCGCGACTGGATCAACAATCCGGTAGATACACATTATATCCTCGGTACCGCTGCAGGCCCGCATCCATACCCGGATATGGTAGCCCGCTTTCAATCGGTGATCAGCGAGGAAATAAAAAAGCAACTGCTGGCTAAAACCGGTAATGCACATCCGGATTATGTGGTGGCTTGTATTGGTGGTGGCAGTAACGCTGCCGGCGCTTTCTTCCATTACCTGGATGAAGCAGATGTAAAACTGGTGGCGGTAGAAGCCGGCGGAAAAGGTGTACACAGCGGGTTCTCTGCTGCTACCACGCAGCTGGGTACCATTGGTATCATCCACGCCAGCAAAACACTGCTTATGCAAACAAACGACGGACAGATCGTAGAGCCACATTCTATTTCAGCCGGACTGGATTATCCGGGTATTGGACCCATGCACGCTCACCTGTACGAAACAGGCCGTGCACAGTTCCTCTCTGCTACAGATGACGAAGCCCTGGCAGCCGCTTATGAGCTGAGTTTACTGGAAGGGATCATTCCTGCTATGGAATCGGCACATGCACTGGCCAAGCTGAAAGATCTGCCCCTCAACACAGATGATGTAGTAGTGGTATGCCTTTCCGGCCGCGGTGATAAAGACCTGGATACCTATATCCGTCACATGAATAAATAAAATGGATTATGCAAAATCGTATTGATCAACTGTTTGCTAAAAAGCAACACGGCGTTTTAAATATATATTGCACGGCTGGTTTTCCGCAGTTAAATGATACCCTGCCGGTAATGACTGCTTTACAACAACATGGTGCAGACCTGATAGAGTTAGGTATGCCTTTCTCTGATCCGCTGGCCGATGGCCCGGTGATACAGGATAGCAGCACCAAAGCGTTGCAGAACGGCATGAGCATTCATACCCTGTTTGAACAACTGGCAGGTTTCAGAGAGCGTATACACGTTCCCGTTATACTGATGGGCTACTTTAACCCGGTATTAACTTACGGTGTAGAAGCGTTTTGTGCGAAATGTGCTGAAACAGGTATTGATGGTATCATCGTTCCGGACTTGCCCATGGCGGAGTTTGAGGCCGATTATAAACCCATCTTCGAAAAATATAACCTGCACCTCATTTTTCTGGTAACGCCGGAAACAAGTGAAGCACGCATCCGGAAAATTGACAGCCTGAGTAAGGGCTTCCTCTATGCAGTATCTTCTTCTTCTACCACAGGTAAGGATAAGGATATGAACGATCAGCAGGCTTACTTTGAACGCCTGAAAAAATTGCAGCTCACCAATCCGGTATTAATTGGTTTTGGTATAAAAGATAAAGCTACTTTTGATACGGCAGCATCATACGCAAACGGCGCTATCATTGGTACTGCCTTTATTAAGGCGATAGAACACAGCAAGGATATTGATAAAACGGTTCAATCGTTTATTTCAGGAATAATTCAGCAATAACATGAAAACGGTTATCATAAAATATAACGCAGGAAATATTCGCTCGGTGCAGTTTGCATTAGAGCGTTTAGGCGTGGAGGGTACTGTTACAGATGATCACGATGAGATTATGTCTGCCGATAAAGTCATTTTCCCCGGCGTGGGAGAGGCCAGCACCGCTATGCAATATCTGAAGGAAAGAAAACTGGATCAGCTCATCACTAACCTGCAACAGCCTGTGCTGGGCATTTGCCTCGGCATGCAGCTGTTATGCCGTCATTCGGAAGAAAACAATACTGATTGTATGGGGGTATTTGATGTAGATGTAAAACGTTTTCAGTCGCCGGTAGAAAACCTGTTGAAAATACCACAGATAGGCTGGAATAATATCACCGGCCTGCACAGTGTAGTATTTGAGCATGTACCGGAAAACGCTTACATGTATTTTGTGCACAGCTATTACGCCGCACTGGGTGCAGATACAGTAGCTATCACCAATTACGTGATTAACTACAGTGCTGCCCTGCAGAAAGATAATTTTTATGCAGTACAGTTTCACCCGGAGAAATCAGCAGAAGCCGGCGCGCGTATTATTGAAAACTTTTTGAACTTATAAGATGAATATTCGCCCGATCAGCGCAGATGATACCCTGCAACTCCGCAGAGATGTGTTGTATCCTAATGAATCATTAGCCAGCGTTAAAGTAGATCATGATGAAGATGGCTTACACTTTGGCGTTTTTGATCAAGGCCAACTGGTAACAGTAGTTTCATTGTTCCTGAACCGTGAAACCGCACAGTTTCGCAAACTGGCTACCACACCGGCTGCACAGGGGAAAGGATATGGTAAAGCTATATTGGCGCATCTGACAAACATCTGCAAAAAAGAAAAAATAAAAGTGCTCTGGTGTAATGCCCGCGATACGGCGGTTAGCTTTTATGATAAGCTGGGCTACACAAAAAAGGGCGATTATTTTATAAAGAGCGGTATCTCCTTTGTAAGAATGGAACTGCCGCTGGATCAAACTAACATGACAACTAAACGTTTTGAAATAATACCCGCTATCGATATTATTGATGGTAAATGTGTAAGGCTCACACAGGGCGATTACAATCAGCAGAAAGTATACAATGAGCATCCGCTGGAAGTAGCTAAAGAATTTGAGGCATTGGGTGTTCGTCGTTTACACCTGGTAGACCTCGATGGCGCTAAAAAAGGTGCTGTGGTAAACTGGAAGGTACTGGAGAGTATTGTTGGGAAAACCAGCCTGGTAACTGATTTTGGTGGTGGTATTAAAACAGATAAGGACCTGGAGATCGTATTTGAATGCGGTGCTGCGCTGGCTACCATTGGTAGTGTGGCTGTAAAATCTCCGGAGTTATTTTTCAGCTGGGTGAAGCAGTACGGGGCAGATAAAATATTTTTGGGTGCCGATGTGAAAGAAGAGAAGATCGCAGTAGGCGGTTGGCTGGAAACTACGGACCTGTCTGTATTTGATTTCCTGGAAAGCAATATCGCGCAGGGTGTTACCAATATTTTTTGTACAGATATCGCTAAAGATGGACTCCTGCAAGGGCCGTCCATCGATCTCTATAAAAAAATTATAGAACGCTTCTCTGATATTAACTTTGTGGCCAGCGGGGGTGTGAGTAATATTGAAGATGTAGCGGCCTTACGGGAAATTGGCTGTAGTGGCGCTATCATCGGTAAAGCCATCTACGAAGGAAATATTTCGATGGATGAATTAAAAACATTCCTGTAAATCATTAACGCATGTTGACCAAACGCATCATACCATGTCTGGATATCAAAGACGGTCGTACCGTTAAAGGTATCAACTTTGAAAACATCCGCGATGCCGGCGATCCCATTGAACTGGGCGCTTTATATGCAGCACAGGGTGCTGATGAGCTGGTATTTCTGGATATAACGGCAACGAATGAACGAAGAAAAACACTGGCAGAACTGGTTACCCGTATTGCCCGTCATGTAAACATTCCGTTTACTGTTGGTGGGGGCATTTCTTCTGTTGAAGATGTAAATATTTTGTTGCAATCCGGTGCGGATAAAATATCTGTGAATACCGCTGCCTTCAAGGACCCTGGCCTGGTAGACATACTAGCCCGCGAGTTTGGTAGTCAGTGCGTGGTGCTGGCTATTGACACCCGTTTTGAGGGCGATGACTGGTACGTATACCTCAATGGTGGCCGTGTAAAAACGGATATCAAGGCATACGACTGGGCAAAGGAAGCGGTGAACCGTGGCGCCGGCGAAATATTGCTTACCTCCATGAATAATGATGGTACAAAAAAAGGATTTGCATTAGACATTACCGGTAAATTGTCGCAAAACCTGAATGTGCCTGTAATAGCCTCTGGTGGCGCCGGTAATATGGAACATTTTGTAGACGTATTTGAAAATGCACAGGCAGATGCAGCATTGGCTGCCAGCATTTTCCATTATAAAGAAATCGAAATACCTGCGCTCAAAACCTTTCTTTACAACAAAGGGGTGAACGTAAGATTTTAATGATATTTGAAACAAGCTAACATGCAGATAGATTTTCAGAAGTCTCCCGATGGCCTGGTACCGGCCATTATACAGGATGCGGTGACAAAAAAAGTGTTGATGCTCGGTTACATGAACCGCGAAGCGTTGGAGAAAACCATGGCAGAAAGTAAAGTGACTTTTTTCAGTCGCTCTAAAAACCGCCTGTGGACAAAAGGAGAGGAGAGTGGTAACTTCTTACTGGTGCAGGATCTGAAAGTAGATTGCGACCAGGATACCATCCTGATCCAGGCCAAACCCCTTGGCCCTGTATGTCATACCGGTGCGGATACCTGTTGGGATGAAAAAAACGTAAGCAATGATTTTCTCGCTACACTGGAAGATATTATTGCAGATCGTAAAAATAATCCTACCGATAAATCGTATACGGCCAGCCTTTTTGCACGTGGCATCAACAAAATCGCGCAAAAAGTAGGGGAAGAAGCGATAGAAGTAGTTATTGAAGCTAAAGATAGCAATGATGACCTTTTCCTCAATGAATCTGCCGACTTACTGTTTCATTACCTTATCCTCTTGCAGGCCAAGGGTTTTCAGTTAGCAGATGTTATATCGGTGTTAAAAGAAAGACATAAATAGAAGACGGGCTTCGCCCGTTTTCAGATTGTTTTGCCCAGGATTAGACTGATTGAGATGATTATGCTGATTTTATTTTTATTTATTAAGACTTGATTTTAAATAAAGAAGATCCTGATAATAAAAGAATAAAATCGTGGTAATCATCTTAATCAGTATAAATCCTGGTTAAAACAATTTAACTGCGGGCGAAGCCCGCACCCCTGCACGGCTATCTCCGTAATAAATCTCTTCGTATATTACAGCCTTCTAACTAATTAAAATAATTCGTAATGAAACAATTTTTCCTGTTAGCCGCAGGCATGCTTTTGTCAGCTGGCGTGCATGCCCAGCAGGTTTCGGGCACTATTAAGGGAGGCAACGGTAAAACAATATACTTGTTTGATGACCAGGACAATAACCCGGACGATTCAGTGCAGATAAAGAATGAGCAATTCAGTTTCAAGGTGAAGAATGGTAAAGAGCCATCCGTATACGCATTGATTTTGCAGGATGTGAATTATCCTATGTTGTTTGTAACGGGTAATGAACCTGTTCATTTTACCACTACGGCAACTACTTACCCTATAGCGTCTGCAGTAAAGGGAAATGAAAATACATTAGCGATGCAGCAGTACCAGAAAGCATTTGATCCATTGATCAAACAGGCCCAGGAACTGAATACAGAAGCCAAAGGGATTAATCCGGAAGATGAGCCGGCAAAAAATGCATTCCGCAAAAATGCAGATGCATTTAGCAAAGAAGTAGTGAAAACGGGCAAGGATTTCATGAAAACACATCCCAAAAGCATTGCCAGCATCTGGTTGCTGATGAATGAGTTGCGCGCCCGTGTAGAGCCGGAAGAGTTTCAGCAGCTGTTTTATTCGCTGGATAAATCTTTACAACAAAGCCAATACGGCGAAAGTGTAACCGCCTATATAAAAAGCTTGAAGGCAAATGGAGTGAATATTGCCGCAGATGATTTTTCCCAGCAGGATATAAAAGGCCAGCCGGTGAAGCTGTCGTCATTTCGCGGTAAGTATGTGTTGGTAGACTTCTGGGCCAGCTGGTGTGGCCCTTGTCGCCAGGAAAACCCCAACGTAGTTAAAGCGTACAACAAATACAAGGAAAAGAACTTTACCATCCTGGGTGTTTCGCTGGATGATAACCGCGATCGTTGGTTGCGTGCCATTAATCAGGATGGTCTGGCCTGGACACAGGTATCTGATCTTCGTGGCTGGGGCAATGAAGTGGCCGTACAGTATGGCATTCAGTCCATTCCTTCTAATTTCCTGGTAGACCCTCAGGGCAGGATCATTGCGCGCAATTTGCGCGGGGAAGAGCTGGAGCAGAAACTGCAGCAGCTGTTGAAATAGCCGCTTATCAAAATCAGGTTGGCATTGATCAGCCGATTTTACAAATTTGTTGTACGTAAAAATAAAAAACCAATGAAGAAAACAATGATAGGCGCCGCTATGCTTTTACCGGCAATACTGTTTGCACAGGATAAAAAAGCAGCCTCTACAGGTAAGCCTTTTACTATACAAGGTTCCGTTTCACAACAAAAGACCCCCGCAACAATATATCTCAGAATGCGTAAAGGTGGAGAGAGTGTAGTGGATAGCGCGCAGGTGAAAGATGGTAAATTTACTTTTACAGGATCATTGGAAGAGCCTAACATGGCCAGCCTGATGCTCGTACAAAAAGGTGCAGAAAAGCCAATGTCTATGGGTCGTGATATGCTGGCGGTATTCCTCGATAAGGGAACTATCAACATCAATACCACCGACTCTATCAGCAAGGCCACTGTAAGCGGTTCTAAAGCTAACGACGATTATAAAAAGCTGAATGAACAACTGAAAGATGTAAACGAGAAAGGTGCCGTATTGCAGAAAGCATACCGTGAACTTTCCAAGAATAAAGACGAAGAAGGCATCAAAAAACTGGAAGCACAATATGATTCACTGGATGTAGAAGAAAAAAAGATAGAGCATGATTTTCTGTCTAAAAATACTTCTTCCCCGATAGCCATGTTTGTATTGAACCAGGTAGCTGGTTACGACCTGAAACCTGCCGAGATAACACCTTTATTCAAAAAGCTGCATAAAGAAGCTAAAAATTCTCCATCCGGTAAAGAGTTCTCCAAACGTTTGGAGTCTGCCCGTAAAACTGCTGTAGGTCAATCTGCTATTGAGTTTTCGCAGGCAGATGCTGAGGGTAAAGATATCAGCCTTGCTTCCTTCCGCGGTAAATATGTGCTGGTAGATTTCTGGGCAAGCTGGTGTGGTCCCTGCCGTGCTGAAAACCCTAACGTGGTAAAGGCTTACGACAAGTTCAAATCAAAAGGCTTCGAAATCCTGGGCGTTTCCCTGGATGATAAAAAAGATAAGTGGCTGGCCGCAGTAGAGGCTGATAAGCTCACCTGGACGCATGTTTCTGACCTGAAGGGCTGGAAAAATGCAGCTGCTGACTTATATGGTGTGCGTGCCATCCCACAAAATGTACTGATCGATCCTAAAGGCAAGATCGTTGCTAAAAACCTCCGTGGCGAAGACCTGGTGGCTAAGCTGGAAGAAATACTGAAGTAATAAACTTTTCACGCAAAGGCGCATAAGGAAAAAAGGCGCAAAGGTTAAACATTTAACCTTTGCGCCTTTTTTCCTTATGCGCCTTTGCGTGAAAAAATAAATTTGATTATCTACGAAATGTTCGTAGATTTACGAAAGAATCGTAATTGACAAATAAACTGATGACATGGAAAAACTTACCCAGCAGGAAGAAGCTGCTATGTTGGCCATCTGGAAGGTGGGGAAAGGTTTTGTGAAAGACTTCCTGGAAGCGCATACAGCGCCGGCTCCACCATATACCACGCTGGCATCTACTATAAAAAATCTGGAGAAAAAAGGTTTTTTGGAAAGCCGTAAAGCAGGTAACGTATATGAATATACGCCACTGATAAAAGAAACTGCCTATAAGCAGAAATTCATGAACGGTTTTGTGAAAGACTATTTTGAAAACTCCTATAAAGAGTTAGTATCCTTCTTCGCTAAAGAAAAGAAGATCAGCCCCGATGAGCTGAAAGAAATCATCAAAATGATAGAACAAGGAAAATAAATTTAATCGTGGTTATGGTACCTGCTATCTTAATATATCTGTTAAAAGCAAATATCGCCCTGACGTTATTTTTTCTCGCTTATCGTTTTGGCTTACGCAGACTTACCTTTTATACACTGAACCGGACGTTTTTACTGGTTGGGATTGTTTTCTCCTCTTTGTTTCCGTTCATAGGTATTGATGCTTTTGTTAATAAGCATGAAACCCTTTCCGGTGGCGTAATGACATATGTACCTGATCTTAGTAACTGGCGGGCACCGGCACCTGTTTTCACGGTCTGGAATGTATTGGTGTATATCTTTTGGATAGGGGTATCGGTAATGGCTATACGTTTTTTTATACAGTTGTTTTCATTATGGAAGATACACAGGCAGTCCCAACGCGGCGAGGTGGCCAATATACGGGTACAACTCCTGCAACAGCCGGTGAATCCGTTCTCTTTCTTCAGACATATTTATATCAATCCTTCGCTGCACCAACCGGAAGAATTACCGGCTATCCTGCGCCATGAAATAGTACATGTGCAACAATGGCATAGTGTGGATGTGTTGCTGGGCGAGCTCAATAATATTTTTTACTGGTTTAACCCCGGGGCATGGCTCATGAAAACAGCTATCCGGGAAAACCTGGAATTCATTACAGACAGGTATCTGCTGCGTCAGGGTGTTGACAAAACAGCTTATCAGTACAATCTTATTAAAGTTAGTGGGATCCCATATGCGACGGCCATCGCAAACAATTTCAATTTCTCACATCTTAAAAACAGGATCATTATGATGAACAGTAAAAAGTCATCAGGCTATCAGCTGGTACGCTACCTCATATTGGGTGTACTGGTAGGTGGATTGGTTTTATCATTGAATTACAGCAAGGCTTCCACAGCGCTTCACTTCATACAACAGCGGGACACGGTTCCACAACCACCACCGCCTCCTCCGGCACCATTACCACCACCGCCACCACCTCCGCCGGGACACACTAAGCACCTGAAAGGTAAAGCTCCGGCTCCTCTTCCTGCTCCAACACCTCCTCCAGCACCTCCTCCAGCACCGGCACAAGCATTTGTGACGTCCTATACCACCAATGTTGATGCAGTAGTGACACCCGTTTTTGTGGTAGACGGACAAGTGATGGATAAGGAATCAATGGATGCGAACGTGTACCCTGATCAGATTGAAGCAATAAATGTAATGAAAGGCAACAGTGTAACAGATGATATGGTAGCCCAATATGGCAACAAGGCGAAGAACGGGGTAGTGTTTGTTCAATTAAAAGGAGGAGCAACCAATGGGTTTTCCGGTACCAGTAACTCTGGAAAAGGAAGTAGTACTAGTGTAGGAGGGGCTAAAACAGCATCTTTTTCTGGTGTTGCTACCAATGGCAATGGCAAAGTAAATAGTATTACCATAGTTGGGAATAAAAAGGAACCTTTTTCCGGGAAGGTATTCGTTGATGGGAAACTAATGGTCACGAAAGAAGCATTGAACATTTCGCCAGATAATATTGAATCCATTACCATATTGAAAGGGAACGCAATTACGCTTCCTGGTGGAGGTACTACAAAGGACAATGTGATGATGATTACTACTAAAAGTCCTGATGCGAAGAATAAGGATACTAAATTCCAAACAGCAACTTTACTATGTGATACGATTCATATCCAGCATGTCCGGTAAAATTTATTCCATATAAAACAAGAAGCCACGGTCCGCCACCGTGGCATTTTTGTTTTATATACAACATTATCAGGCTATAGCTGTTTATATATGGTTACCCATCCATCTGCAAAACAATTAGTATAATGGCTATACTTCTTCCTCCGGTAAACTCGCGTGATCATGTATCCGGGGTACCCAATGCTACCATAGAGCTGGTAGAATACGCCGATTTTCAGTGTCCTTACTGCCGCGAGGCCTTTTTTGTTGTAAAGCAGCTGCAGGAGCGTTTTGCCAACAGGCTTCGTTTTGTTTTCCGCAATTTTCCGCTGGCTGAAGCGCATGAATATGCGATGGATGCAGCAATGGCCGCTGAAGCAGCGGGCCGTCAGGATCGTTTCTGGGAAATGCATGACGCTATCTTTACCCGTCAGTCGGAATTAAATGATGCATTATTGCTGGGGCTGGCCGCTGATTTCCTTACTGACCTGAGTCAGTTTGCAGAAGACATGCAGGCACCTGACCTGGTTAGCAAGGTGGATGCTGATTTTGAAAGTGGGGTCCGCAGTGGCGTAAATGGCACACCCACGTTTTATCTTAACGGCAAGCGTTATAACGGCGACTATCGCGTACTATCCTCATTTATGGAGGATTGACCGTGCACAACGGAAGCCCAGATTAGATAAGCCGGATTCGGGTGTGGTCTTCATACGTGCAGATACCCGGTACCCACGGCAATATTCATCACTACACATATAGGAACCACCCCTGATCACTTTTTTAGCCGCTCCGGCATCTTCCGGATCAAAACCCTTTTCCGGACCGGCAGGATTCCTGACACCTTTTTCTCCCTCCATATAATAATTGGCATCATACCAATCTGCACACCATTCCCATACATTGCCAGACATATCATATAGCTGATAACCATTAGGGCTATACGATTTCACCGGCGCAGTACCATAAAAGCCATCTGTTTTAGTATTGTGGTAAGGGAAGTTGCCATTCCAGGTATTGGCTTTGGGTTTGCCGCTGTTCAGTGGTTCATCTCCCCATGGATATAATTTCCCGGAAAGGCCACCACGTGCTGCATATTCCCACTCTGCCTCTGTAGGGAGACGTTTACCCGCCCACGCTGCGTAAGCCTGCGCATCCAGCCAGGAAACCTGCGTAACGGGCTTGTTGCCATTGTTGGCTACAGCGCTATCCGGCCCATCCGGGTGCTTCCAGCTGGCACCGGGAACAAACCGCCACCATTGCGATACATCATTGAAAGGTACTGCGTGATCCGGTGGCGAAAACACCATCGCACCAGCAACCATCATGGCAGCCATTGCACTGCTATCCGGCTCCGGTGAGCCCGGCGGCATGCTGGCCATCAATTCTTCTTTGCTAACGGGCTTTTCAGCGGTGGTTACATATCCGGTAGCGGCCACAAAGTTGGCAAACTCCTGGTTCGTTACCTCATGTTCATCCATCCAGAAGCTGTCTACCTGCACATTATGTTTAGGATATTCATCCGCCATACCTGTTTCATCATCTGCTCCCATACTAAAAGAGCCACCGGGAATCAGCACCATCTTATTCAGTGTATCCGTTGCTGTTAGCACAGCCGGTTGTTTACCCGGCGTTTTGTTATTTCCGCCGCAGCTACTCAGGGTAACCACTCCCAGTAATATGCCTATATTTAAAATGGTTTTATACACCTTCATTGTCTTCATTTGTAAGTCTTCAAAAATAGTATTTTATAATGCATATCCTATTAACAACATAACGCTCATCCTGTTAATCATTCAAATCCTGGTAAAAATCCCGGTCAAAATCATAGTTAACAATTATATAATTACTTTTCCCCGAAAACTGTTGTAAACTGCACCCTTATTAGCAGGGTCCGGCATGGTATGCAGGCGCCCAATTTTACAGGTATTGCGTATGCAACAAGCTGCTATGCCCTTTACACGTGAAGATTTCGGGGATGATTTTCTGTGGGGTGTTACAATTTCTGCCTTTCAGAATGAAGGTGCCTCCGATTCGGATGGCAAAGGACCTTCTATTTGGGATACGTTCTCCGGACGTAAAGGAAAGATCAAAGATAAAAGCCACGCGCAGGTTGCCTGCGATTTTTACAACCGCTATACACAGGATATACTACTGGCCAAACTCCTGGGCTTTTCTGTGTTCCGTTTTTCCCTCTCCTGGTCACGTATTATGCCCAAGGGTACCGGTGCCGTAAATCAGGCCGGGCTTGACTATTACCACCGGGTAATTGATGCCTGCCTGGAATTAGGACTGGAACCCTATGTAACCTTGTATCATTGGGACTTACCGCAGGCGCTGGAACATAAGGGGGGCTGGAGTCACCGGGGAGTAATATTTGCTTTTGAAGAATTTGTACGCATATGTGCCCGCGAATATGGGAATAAGGTAAAGAACTGGATTGTATTAAATGAGCCCTTTGGCTTTACTGCACTGGGTTACATGCTGGGGGTGCATGCTCCTGGAAAGTTTGGGCTTTCTTATTTTTTACCGGCAGTACATCACGTTGTGCTGGCACAGGCAGAAGCCGGGCGTGTAATCAGGCATGAAGTGGCAGGGGCTAATATTGGTACTGCCTTGTCCTGTTCGCAGATTATTCCGTATTCCAACAGCGAATCCGATTTGCAGGCTGCCCGCCGTGCCGATGCATTGTTTAACCGGCTGTTCCTGGAACCTGCGTTGGGAATGGGTTATCCGGTACAGGATTTTCCGCTGCTCAAACGTATTGAACGCCGTTATGCCTTGTGGCGCGATTGGGACCGTCTTGCTTTTGACTTCGATTTTATTGGTGTACAGAATTATTTTCCGCTGGTAGTAAAGCACAATGCCTTTATGCCGATAGTGAAAATTTCGGAAGTGAAAGCTAAATCCAGGAATGTGCCGCTAACAGGCCTTGGATGGGAGATTAATGGCAACGGACTATACGAAATACTGAAACAATTTGCCGCTTATGATGGCGTAAAAAAACTGATCGTTACAGAAGGCGGTGCTGCCTTCCCGGATCTTCCCTCAGAAGATGGCCGCATCATTGACACTTCCCGCATTCAATATTTTCAGGAATACCTCGCAGCTGTACTCAAAGCCAAACAAACAGGCATTCCTGTAGAAGGTTATTTTGCCTGGACCCTTACCGATAACTTTGAATGGGCAGAAGGCTACCGTGCCCGGTTTGGACTGGTACATGTTAATTTTGAAACACAACAGCGAACAATCAAAGACTCTGGCTACTGGTTCCGCGAGTTATTGTCTTCTCAGGATTAGACTGATTATGCTGATTTTACTGATTTTATTTTTTGATTTTGATAGATTTAAAAAGATTAGCGGAGATTAAAGCGGGTATTATTCGCTCCAATCTCCGCTAATCTTTTTATAATCAAAAAAAATAAAATCAGTAAAATCAGCATAATCAGTCTAATCCTGAGAAAGACAGTCTTACTGCGACAAACGTTTTAAGAACCAGAGATCCCGCAAACTGAAATTAAATACCGCATTCACATAGGTTTCTTTTATTAATCCATTGCCATTTCCGCCGCGTTGTCCGCCTTCCAGGCCCAGGTAATACCGCAACTGCCCGTTCTTGCTGGGAAGGGATACGCCTAGTGTGCCGGAAATATCAGAGAGCTGGTTACCGGCAATCACCAGTGGTGATTTGTTATAGCTGAAACCTGCCTGTAATACAGCACCTTCAATCGTTTGATTATAGTATTTGCGTTTCAGCGTGTATTCAATACCGGTAGAGTAGCGCTCGCCGTCCTGGTACAGGTAATTGCTACCTTTTTCATTCAGGCTATTCCACAGTTGATGGCGATAATCCGCTACCCAGGTGATAGTGCCGTTGGTGAGGGTAAGTCCGGCGCCATATTCCGCTGGTAAGGTGAAGTAGGAAGGGTCCTGATCTTTAGTGTACAGCGATGTTTCATCCTGGTTCACAATATTTAGTTTTTCCTGCATTTTCAGCTTTGTCTGGAAGCGGTAAGTAGCACCCAGTCCCAATTGCCAGTCTTTGGATATTTTACCGGCGTATTGTGCACCTAATGTGAAATTAGGCTTAAAAGTATATTTGTTATGTTCTGTAAATAATGAATCAGAGCCTACAGATTGTGATGTTTTCAGCGGGCCGAAAAGAAAGGCAGTAGATACACCTACAGAAAAGTTTTTGCTGAGTGAAAAACCATTGGAAATATATGCCCTGTTAATTCCGCCGGTACCCGTAGTAGACGTAGTAACGGGGTTTCCTGTACCTGTAACAAATTGTTGGTTCAGTAACTTGTAATCCACTGTGCTGAAAGGCGTAATGCCTGCACTGATACCCCAGAAAGAAGCAGCTTTAAAGCCCAGTGCCAGCCGCTTGAAATTCACATCTCCGGCACTTTGTGAAATACCTCCGCCATTATAATTGATCTGTTGTGCCTTCAATGATATATCAAACATGAAGTTTTGTGTAGGGAGGGCACTGTAGGAGGCCGGGTTCAGCTCATTCAGGTAGCCGGAGTGGCGACGGCCAATGCCGGTGCTTCCCAGGCCGAAATTACGGCTGTAATCCCTTTCTTCCAGGTCACCTATGCCATAGGCGGAATAGACGGAATTAAGGCCGTGTTGTGCTTTTACGGCGGTACCGCACAACAGGAATAATATTAAGCCGGTATATAGTTTTATTCGCATGAGCATCCTTTATTTATACAACAGGTAGTATAACTGTATAGTAATTTTGTTCTTAGCATTTTTCTGATCACCTATTACCAGGCGATCCAGCGTTGTTTTACCATCAGTATTACTGGGAGTAAGCAGAAGACCACGTGAGTAATAGTCGGTAACAGTTTGTTGTTTGATGCAGTAGTTGGTGATGTCGTAAGTATAGTTGGTACGCGCATTATACAAGTTATCAACCGTCAGCTGTCCGTAGGAAAGTGTATCCGTTACGTTATTGTTGTTATCCAGTTCACATAAAGCCAGGCGCGCTGGTAAAGGGTTGTCGGTATATGTGCCACTGATGGGCTTTATAGTCATGTACACTTTCATGATCTTAAAAAACTGACCCAGAAAAGCCAGGTTCTTAATGTACGGGATATCGATGCGTGTAGCCGCTCCCGTTATAGGCTGCATAAAGGCCACATTACCGGAATTTTCAGTAGGCAATTCTTTCACAGTTCCTTTAAGCGTCTCTATCGGCGTACCGGTACGGTCTGCCAATACCCGGTTAAACTGTAAATTGGGTGCCTGCATTTTGAAATCCACATACTTTACAGTAGTAATGATTTCATTGGTATGATAATATAACCGCATCACAAGACTGGTATCCCGTGCAATAAAACCGGTAACAGCCGGGCTATTGGGGCCACCTCTTACATTTAATCCTTTAAAAAATTCGAGGAATGTATTGTTTGCTATAATATCCGGGCTTTTATCCCGCAGCATCGTAAACAGTTGATTGCCCAACACATCAGACATACTTACGGAAATCACCTTATCCGTTCTGGGACGTATAATGCCACTGAAATTCCCAATGGGAGTGCTTTCGGTAGAGAAGTTACTGTTGCTGTAGAGGTAATAAAAGTTTAATGCTGTTTGAATGGTAGAAGTTACCCGGTATACCTGGAACGACTGTGGCACGGTAGAATCACCGGACATATATCCGTTGGGATGCATGATCAGCGCCATGGAATCATACTTTGATCCAAAAGCAGGAATATCTATCGATGCAGGTTGAGCTATCTGAAAAAATGAACTGGCGGTAATCTTCCCAAACAGTGGATCCGTTTTACTTCCAGCCAGCAATACGCCTGCGTATGAAGTTGGCACAGAATCCCGTTGAATTGTTTTCATACGCACACTAAGCGTATCAGAAAGAATATAGTCGGTCTGATTATTCTCTACAATATTATTATAGGTAAAACCGGTCTTTTGACATGCTGTAAAAGCCGCAACCACTAGAAGGGCCGGGAGGTATTTGCGTACACCGCCACCTAAGCGCCTGAAAAATAAATGATACATGGTGTTGTTCATGGTGCGCAATTTTAGACAGGATCAATACTTTCAATTGGTTTAATATGCCAATAGCCAAAATTCATCGATGAAAAGCGGTATATGTTCTTTATGCTGCCAATCGTACAGGAACCCGTATTTGGGGCGAAAGATTACAACTGGTAGATGAAATAACGGTATCCGTCAGTTAAAATGGCGGGAATAGCTATTTCCTGTTTGACGGAATGCTCCTGCGGATAATTTTGGCTGCAGTAAAATGAACATGCTAATGCGATATTTAAAAGGTTATAGTTTATTATTGATGGCTTCTCTAGTAGCCTGTTCGAAGGGTTCTAACAGCCCAACCCTGGTTGGGGACTGGAATAGACTCAATCCAGCGCAGTTTGGGGGGGTAGCCAGAAGTTCAGCCGCTTCATTCGTGATTGATAATAAAGCCTATATTGGAACCGGGTACGATGGTACCAACAGGTTACAGGATTTCTGGATGTTTGATGTAGATAAAAATCAGTGGACACAAAAAGCACCTTTAACCGGTGCTGCCCGTAATGGCGCCGTAGGTATGGCTATGGCCGGCAAAGGTTATGTTGGTACTGGTTACGATGGGTTGAACAAACTGAACGACTTTTATCAATATGATCCTGTTGCCAATACATGGGTGCGCAAGGCAGATTTTGCTGGTAGTCCACGGTACGGATCGGTAAGCTTTGCTTTGAAAGATAAAGGCTATATCACCACAGGTTATGATGGTAACTGGTTAAATGACAACTGGCAATACGATCCTGCTACCAACGCATGGACACAGGCATCCAGCCTGAATAATGGAAAAAGAACGGATGCTTCTGCCTTCGTGATCGGTAACAAAGCATATGTATGTATGGGTACCGCCAATTCTACTTTCATCACCACTTTTTATTCATTTGATGGTGATACACAAAGCTGGACTACCCTGCGTCCTATCGACAATGTGTCTGATCAAAGCTACGACGATGCCTATAACTTCAAAGGCAGCGGAGCCGCATCTTTCGCTATGAGAGGTAAAGGTTATATTACTTCAGGTAGCAAAGGAAGTTTATCCAGTGCTACATGGGAATATACACCTGAAACAGACCTGTGGTTACAGAAAACAGATTTTAAAGGCGCTGCGCGTACCGGTGCAACCGGATTTACCGTAAAAGACCGTGGATTTGTAGTGCTGGGTGTTAGTTCAAGCCAGCCGTTTGATGATATGTTTGAATTTGATCCTACTGCAACGTATAATGCAAATGACTAAACGTAATATTATTATTCTTTCCGGTATTGTACTGATTGCACTTGCTTTTTTTGCAGTGCGTATCAAAAATAAAGCACCGGAAAAAAGTTCCACTACAATGATTGCCATTGCAGTGGAACCATTTGAAATCAATGGTGGGTGGGGATATAAAGTGAATATGGATGGACATACTTATATCTACCAGGATGTAATTCCAGGTGTACCCGGTAACCGTGTTTTTCAATCAAAAGAAAATGCACTGAGGGTGGGGAACGCTGTTATGGATAAACTCACACACCATAAAATTCCTGCTATATCACAGCAGGAATTGATTAACATGCAGATAGGGGAAGCGCGATAAAACATTGCGAATAGCGTAGTGCTATTTGGTGAGATATTCAGCGGAGATTTTCGCTTATATCATCTCACCAAATAGTACTGCGCCAATCGCAATTTTAACTGTATTTTAATCTCTGTTTCAATTTTAACAATCCCTTATACCCTGGTTAACAAACTTTAACACAAGGATAACCCTATCTGGTGTAAGTTTATCGCATCAAATAAAAGGATGCTAAATTTTAAACGGATTCTCAAAAATCGTCCCTTCCTCATTTCTCTTCACATGTTGGGATGGGCATGCTTTTTATTTTTCCCATTTTTCATTTACCGGATTCAGATTTTACATAAAGGGTTCTTCGTTAAAGAACTGATTGATAATCTATTTCTCATCGGTATTTTTTATCTGAATATTTATGTGCTGATCCCCCGTTTTTTTAACGGAAAAAAAATTGTGTTATACCTGTGTAGTGTTGCACTGCTCATCATCTTCATAACAGCGCAACAGGCAGCACTCGACTATTATTTCTTCAAAAATTATGCACCGCGGCCTGTTATGGCATTGCGCATGGATAAAAAATTTAACAATCCGGAAGTAACACAAGGTGGGTTTCTTCCGTTTCACCATCGTCGTCGTCACCGCATGTTCAGAATGGAAGAGGCAGAAGCGGTACCTGCATTTCCGGTGAGCGGTCCGGCAAGTATGCAGAGCGGGGATACTGTACGGGCAATTGCAGCCACACAACGGTTTACTGTGAATCCATTAATGGAAGAGGAAGGGCCAACCATCTGGGAATATTTGCTTTTCCCGGAAGTCCTGCGCCGATCGGGATTTTTTGCACTGCTCATGTTATTCATGAGCGGATTTATAAAAATTGCGCTGGAATGGTTTAAGAGTGAAAAACAACGGGAAGAGCTGAAAGTAGAGAAATTAAACGCGGAATTAAAATTTTTAAAGTCGCAGATTAATCCTCACTTCCTTTTTAACTGTCTGAATACTATTTATTCGCTGGCACATAAACAATCGGGACAAACGGAACATGCTATCCTGAAGCTCTCTACGATTATGCGCTACATGATTTATGAATCTAATGAGGCAAAAGTATTACTGACGCATGAGTTGAAATACCTGCAGGATTACATAGATATACAGCGCCTGCGTTTGCCTAATGATATTCACATTAACTATCAGGTAAACGGAGATGCAGAAAATTTACAGATAGAACCAATGCTGCTGGTACCTTTTGTAGAGAATGCTTTTAAACACGGGATCAGTTATGCCGAAGATTCCTTTATTGACATTGATATTACTATTGCTGAAAATATGGTCGGATTAAATGTTAAGAACAGCCACTTTAAAGAACGCGTTGCCGATAGAGGAGGAATAGGTCTGCAGAATGTATTAAAAAGACTGGAAATGCTTTATGCCAACGAGCATGAGATCGTTATCACGGAAACAGAGAACCAATTTATTGTTGATCTTAAAATAGTGCTGAAAAAATGATAAAGTGTATAGCAGTGGATGACGAGCCGCTGGCGCTGGAAATCATGGAAGACTATATCGGGAAAGTCCCCTTCCTGACACTTACCGGTAAGTTTGAAAACGCTGCCACAGCGTTGCGCTTTATCCAGGATGAGCCGGTAGACCTGGTTTTTCTGGACATCAAGATGCCCGATATTACTGGCATTCAGTTCCTTAAATCGCTGAAATACCCACCCCTGGTTGTTTTTACCACTGCCTACGGAGAGTACGCACTGGATGGATTTAACCTGGATGTGGTAGATTACCTGCTGAAACCGGTACCTTTTGAGCGTTTTCTGAAGGCCGCCGCTAAAGCCAGCGAAACACTGTCTGCTACCCAGCAGAAAAGTGCTAATGCCGGTAATGCCGCCCTTGCCGTAGATGCCACATGGGTAAATGACTACATCTTCATTAAAACAGAGTACAAGATCATTAAGATCAACCTGGAAGATATTCTTTTCATAGAAGCACTGAAAGACTATACGAAAATTTATACTCAAAACTTGCCTGTGCTCACTTTGCGCAGCCTCAAATCCTTCGAAACCCGCCTGCCGGCGGATAAGTTTATCCGCGTTCATCGCTCTTACCTGGTATCTCTCAACAAAATTAATTGTGTGGAGAAAAATACCGTGATGATCGCTAATCAATCTATTCCCATCAGCGATGGTTACAGGGATAGGTTCTATGATGTGATTAACAGGAATTCATAAATAAATTACGAATTGCGAATTACGAATTACGGCTTAACAGGTACATATACGCGAAAATGTTCGAATATATATACTTGTTAAGCCGTAATTCGTAATTCGCAATTCGTAATTTTTTCGGACATTTGCTTCTATTTTTAAACCACCACCACCATTAATTATTATTCTTTTATCAAAAACCACCAACATTGGAAAGAATATATTTTGACAATGCAGCCACCACAGCGCTGGACCCAGCGGTATTGGAAGCTATGCTGCCCTATATGACAGAAAAGTTTGGCAATCCTTCTTCTATTTACTCTTACGGTCGGGAATCAAGACTGGGTATCGAAAATGCACGTAAATCAGTAGCCAAAACACTGAACGCACATCCGGGAGAGATCTTCTTTACCTCCGGTGGCACAGAAAGCAGTAATACAGCCATTAATGCGGCTGTAAAGGACCTTGGATGCAAACATATCATTTCTTCCCCTATTGAGCACCATGCTACCCTGCACACAGTAGAATACCTGCATCACCACGATGGTATTGCACTTTCTTTTGTGAAAATACTGCCCAGCGGACATATTGATATGGATCACCTGCGTGAGTTGCTGACCAGTGCCAACGAGAAATGCCTGGTTACCCTCATGCATGCCAACAATGAAATTGGTAATCTGCTGGATATACAGGCAGTGGGCAATCTCTGTAAGGAATTTGATGCCATCTTCCACTCAGATACAGTACAAACTGTAGGACATTATCCGTTTGACCTGCGCAACACGCCTGTACACTTCATTACCGGTGCAGGACATAAATTCCATGGCCCTAAAGGCGTAGGAATCCTGTACATCAATGAAAATGTGAAAATAACGCCATTCATCCAGGGAGGCAGCCAGGAGCGCAATATGCGCGCCGGTACAGAAAACCTGTACGGTATCATTGGTTTTGCCAAAGCGCTGGAAATAGCTACTGCACAACATGAAGCGCATAGTACGTATATCAATGGCTTGCGTATGTATATGGCAGAACAGTTACAAAAGCATATTCCGGAAGTTGTTTTTAACGGAGATCTTTATGGTCGCAGTCTGTACACCGTATTGAACGTGGCTTTCCCTAAATCAGAGAAAAGTGAGATGATCCTGTTTAACATGGATATCAACGGTATCTGTGCTTCCGGTGGTAGTGCCTGTACATCCGGTGCTAGTGCGGGTTCTCACGTAATACGCGCCATCAATAGCAATCCTAACCTGATTGCGGTGCGCTTCTCCTTCTCTAAAAATAATACCAAAGAAGAAGTAGATAAAGCAGTAGAGAAATTAAAGGAACTGATATAAGAAGTTTTTAGCGGTTAGCTTTTAGCTTTTAGTAAAAAATGCAGCGAAGATGGAAGTATAGTACTTCTTTTCTTCGCTGCATTTTTTACTAAAAGCTAAAAGCTAAAAGCTAAAAGCTAACCGCTAAAAGCTAGTGCATAAATTCTTTAATATCCTGCATGATCCTTTTGGCAATATTGTCTGCTGTAGTTTCATTCTGACTTTCAGCATAAATGCGGATAATAGGCTCTGTATTGGATGTACGCAGATGTACCCAATCCTTGTCGAATTCTATTTTCAGACCGTCTTCTGTATTCAAAGGCTGATTTTTGTATTTGCCTTTAATTTTTTCGAAGATAGTTTTTACATCCACACCTTTATCCAGTTCTATTTTATTTTTGGAGATGAAATAGTCGGGATAGCTGTTACGTAAGGCTTTGATACTTTTTTTGCTGTGTGCCAGGTGGCTCAGGAAAAGACCAATACCAATAAGTGCATCACGACCATAGTGCAGGTCAGGAACAATGATACCGCCATTGCCTTCGCCGCCAATCACTGCATTGGTATCTTTCATCTTTTTAACCACATTCACTTCGCCAACAGCGGAAGGAGCGTACTGGCCGCCATGTTTCAGCGTTACATCTTTTAATGCCTGCGTAGATGACATGTTGGAAACGGTGTTACCTTTCCTTTTGCTTAATACGTAGTCTGCTACCGCTACCAGGGTGTATTCTTCGCCAAACATGCTGCCATCTTCGCAAACAAAGCAAAGACGATCTACATCCGGATCTACAGCAATACCCAGGTCGGCATTGGATTTATTCACCTCGTTGGAGAGGGCAGTGAGATTTTCTGCTAATGGCTCAGGATTATGGCTGAATTTACCATTCACTTCACCAAACAGTACTTCTACCTCTTCCACGCCCAGCGCTTTCAACAATGGGGGTACGAAAATAGCGCCGGTAGAATTTACCACATCTACAACTACTTTGAAATTACGCTCTCTGATAGCAGCCACATCCACCAATGGATAGTTCACTACCAGGTCTATGTGTTTCTGCAGATAGGAATCATCAACAGTGTAGGTGCCTAATTTAGTCACATCTGCAAAATTGAAATCCTCGCGTTCAGCGATGTCCAGCAGGATAGCGCCATCTTCGCCGGAAATAAATTCGCCTTTACTGTTCAACAGTTTCAGCGCATTCCATTCTTTCGGATTATGGCTGGCAGTAAGGATAATACCACCTGCAGCATTTTCCATGGTAACCGCCAACTCTACAGTAGGGGTGGTAGAAAGACCAAGGTCTACTACATCAATACCCAATCCGTTAAGAGTGGATACCACCAGGTTTTTTACCATTTCGCCGGAAATACGACCATCACGGCCGATTACCACCTTACGGTTTTCTGTTTGTTGGGTGAGCCAGGTGCCGTATGCCGCTGTGAATTTTACCACATCTAATGGAGAAAGTCCCTCACCGGGCTTACCGCCTATGGTTCCGCGTATACCGGATATTGATTTGATCAGTGCCACGAGATTCAATTTTTAAGGAAGGCAAATATAAAAAAATCCATCTCAGAATTCCTAATTATGAAAAGATGACTAATAGAGGAGATCGGGATTCCTCATAGCCTCCCTATTTTTCAATTTTCCCCATTCACTTTTCCCTATATTTGCAGCTACGCTTCAAAAAAAACAGCTATACGTTACATGCAATACTCGTGGAAGAATATACCCCGGTATATTCGTTATGTGTTTGTTCAAACGCTTTACCTCTTCCTGTTGATGGTAATGTTCAGGGCAATATTTTACCTGTTCTTCTTCAAAACTACGATCACAGATAGTGCTGCTATCACAAAGGCATGGTACCTGGGATTAAAATTTGATCTGCGTCTGGCGCTTATGCTGATTGTGCCAATAGCCGCCATAGCATTGATTTCCCGCAATAAATTTTTTACATCAAAAGCTATATGCAGGACTAATTTTATCTATTTCTTTATAGTTTACCTGCTGCTTACCTTATTATATATATTGGATCTGGGCCACTACGATTACCTGGGCCTGCGTCTGGACCCTTCTGTATTGAGGTTCCTGGCAAAAGGAGAACGTGCAGACAATGCCCGCATGGTATGGCAAAGTTATCCGGTAGTGCGTGGAGCCCTGGCTATCATCATATTCATGTTTATTGTATACCGGATTGAAAAGTCCACCTGGAAACGATTTGCATCGCAACCAGCAGTGTACCTGCGTAACTGGCCATTTACCAGTTATGTTATCGGTATGGTACTGCTGGTGGCCGGAGGTATTTACGGCAACTTCGCATATTTCCCATTAAGATGGAGTCAGGCGATGTTTACCCGCGATAACGGCGTAACCAGCCTGGGACTCAATCCCATCCTGTATTTCGTGTCCAACCTTACAGTAGAGGGCGATACATTTTACCTGGAATCAACAAAAAAATATTATCCGGCTATTGCAGAATATCTGAAAGTTGATAGTCTGCAAACAGAAAAGCTTAACTACGTACGTACTGTACCTGGTGACCCAACCAAGCCCAAATTGAATGTGGTATTGGTAATGCTGGAATCCACAGGGGCAGCCGTGACCAGTATGTATAATAACCCGATGCAGGCAACCCCGAATATGAAACGACTGGCAGACAGCGGGGTTTTGTTTAAGAACTTCTACGTTCCTGCTATCAGTACAGCCAAAACAGTATTTGGCGTTACCACCGGGTTGCCGGATATCACCACCGTGAAAACGGCAAGCCGTCACCCTAAAATGTTGGATCAACGGATTGTCATGGACCAGTTCAAAGGATATGATAAGCTGTACCTGCTTGGCGGAAACACCAACTGGGCCAATATCCGCGCGGTGTTCACCAATAATGTGGAAGGTGTCCGCATTTATGAGGAAGGAATGTACAAATCACCTAAAGCAGACGTATGGGGCGTGTCTGACTACGACCTCATTACGGAAGCCAGCGGAATACTTAAAGCCGATAATGATAAGAAACAACCTTTTGTAGCCTTCCTGCAGCTGGCTGATAATCACCCGCCTTATACTACTACCAGCGGTGCGGGCGACTTTAAAAAGATGACAGAGAAAGAGCTGGATATGAACAAATTTAAAAAGTCGGGGTTTGTATCAGTAGACCAGTTTAATGCATTGCGATACGAAGATTATAACGTAGGACATCTCATTGATATGGCCCGTAAAGATGGTTATCTTGACAATACCATCTTTGTATTTTTTGGGGATCATAACTGTGTGCTCAACCCATACAGCTTTATGCCGCTGCCGGAATATGAACTGGCTACCGGTGGTGTACATGTAACTGCTTTTATGTACAGTCCCAAACATATTGCACCACAACAGGTCACAACACCCGGAAGCTTGCTGGACGTATATCCTACCGTAGCAAAAATGGTGGGTATGCCGTATAAGAATTATACATTAGGGGTAGATCTGTTTGACAGTGCCCGGGTGAATAATAAATACGTATTTCTTAATTATGTGCGTAATCAGCTGCCTTATTATGCTATCCTGGGTGATCGTTACCTGTATGAGATATGTTTGAAAACAGATTCGGCTGCATTGTATGATTTAAAGGGAGATCCGATGAAGAATATCCGTGCACAACTGCCGGATACTGCAAAAAGCCTCGATAATTTAACACGTGGCTTTTCCGAAAGCACGCGATATTTGTTGTTTAATAATAAAAAATAGCTGTTAGCTGTTAGCATTTAGCTTTTAGCGCTTCAGTAATAAACCTTTTTCAGGAGCGCTAAAAGCTAACAGCTAAAGGCTAATAGCTAATGGTTAATGCTGCATAAATTATGGAAATAGATAAAGTCTGGTTTAAAGATTGGTTTAATTCTCCTTATTATCATTTGTTGTATAATAACCGCGATGAGCAGGAGGCAGCTGCCTTTATTGATAAGTTGCTGGCCTATCTTCAGCCTGTACCGGGTGCACTGATGCTGGATGTAGCATGTGGAAAGGGACGTCATGCCAAATACCTGGCAGATAAAGGATACGATGTAACCGGAATAGATCTTTCAATTGAAAGTATTAACACCGCCAAGAAGCTGGAAAATGAGCACCTGAGCTTTTTTCAGCATGATATGCGTTTGCCGTTCCGCGTCAATTATTTTGATATCGTTTTTAATTTCTTCACCAGTTTCGGTTACTTTGATTCTCAACGTGACAATGACAATGCTTTGCGCACCCTCAAAAATGCACTGAAGCCCGGTGGCAAGCTGGTACTGGATTACCTGAACAGCAGTTATGTAGCAACACACCTGGTGGTGGATGAAGTAAAGGAAAAAGAAAATGTAGTGTTTGATATCCGCCGGCAGCTGAAAGACAAGAAATTTATTAAAGAGATTTGTATACTGGATAAAGAAAAAATGCGCCGTGCTGCTTATACTGAAAGCGTGAATGCCTTTACCAGACATGATTTTGAGGAGATGTTTGCAAGACAGGGCCTCAAAATAACAGAAATATTCGGCGACTATCACTTTAACAGTTATGATGAACAGCGATCGCCACGTCTGATCATCATCGCTACAAAATCATAGCCATGCTTGAATCTATCCTACGTGGTGATCTCAGATTGTTTTTTCATATCAACGGCCAGTGGCATAATTCCTGGCTGGATGTGATCCTGCCGTTTCTGCGGGAGCCTTATGTGTGGGCACCGTTGTACCTTTTTCTCGGCTTATTTGTTACCATAAACTATGGCTGGAAAGGTTTCTTCTGGATACTTTTCTTTTTGCTGTGCTTTGGCGTGGCAGATCAAACCAGCCTGTTTCTGAAAGAGGCTATCGGAAGGGTGCGACCCTGTCGTGATCCGATCGTATCACATTATACACGTGTACTGGTGTCTTATTGTCCCATGAGTGGCAGCTTTACTTCCAATCATGCGGCCAATCATTTTGCGCTGGCTACATTTTGTTTCATAACTTTAAAATCAGCTTTTGGCCGGTACGCCTGGATATTTTTTGCATGGGCAGCAGTGATTGCTTATGCACAGGTATATGTAGGTGTACATTATCCGCTGGATGTGACTGGCGGTGCAATACTGGGCCTTTTAATCGGGTTGCTGAGCGGTAGTTTTTTTAAACGCCGCATAAGACTGGAGCCTGAACTTACATCATGAACTGGAACTATCTGATACTAATACTGGCAGCTACGATTGCGGGTGGGATGATCCCCATGACGGTAAAGCGTATTCACGCCAATTTTTCTATTTATCTGCTGGCCTTCACGGGTGCATTTCTTTTTGGGGTGATTATTATGCACCTCCTGCCGGAAGTGTATCACGAGCTGGGGCATCAGGCGGGTATCTATATTGTGCTGGGGTTTTTTCTACAGGTATTTCTGCAGCAGCTATCACATGGTATGGAACACGGGCATACACATATGCCAGGTGAACATCAACATAATATTGCGGTAACGCCGCTACTGCTGGGGCTTTCCATCCATGCATTTATGGAAGGCATACCTTTGGGGTTTAAATATGATGATCAATCCGCACTGCCTTCCTTAATGGTAGGCGTGGCGGCGCATAAAATTCCGGAAGCATTAACGCTCATGACTGTTATGATGCATGCACATAAGAAACGGGCTGATCTCTGGCGCATTTTGCTGGCCTTTGCCGTAGTAACCCCGATAGCCGCTATTTTGGCGGGTTGGTTGGGCAATCGTTTCGAAATTGTACAGCACTACCTGTTATACGTAGTAGCACTGGTAATAGGCGCATTCCTGCATATTTCCACTACTATTTTTTATGAAAGCGGTACAAAACATCATGAACTAAGCGGGCGGAAAGTCATAGCCATAGCAGCAGGACTGCTTTTGGCTTTTCTTACCCTGATATTTGAATAATTTTTTATTTTTAGGCTTTATATATGGAAGTCGTCATTATCCTCATCCTTATTTTACTGAATGGCCTATTCTCGATGTCGGAGATAGCATTGGTGTCAGCTCGGAAAATCCGACTGGAAAACCAGGCCAATAAAGGGGATGAAAAAGCAAAGGCAGCGTTGAAACTGGCTAATAATCCAGACACCTTCCTTTCCACAGTACAAATCGGCATTACCCTGATCGGCATCTTAACAGGGTTATATGCAGGCGAAAACATCAAGACAGATGTTGTTGCCTGGCTCAACACATTTCCTGCCCTCCAACAGTACAGCAACACCATCGCTATTGTTATTATTGTGGTTGTTATCACTTATTTTTCCATGGTGCTGGGAGAGCTGGTACCTAAACGTATTGGTATGGCCAAACCGGAAGCTATTGCCAAAAATATGGCTAAGCCCATGCATGTGCTGTCCTGGCTTACCTATCCTTTTATTTTACTGCTAACCGCCTCCACTACGGTACTGTCGAAAATACTTAATCTCCAGTCCGGCGATACACATGTAACGGAAGAAGAGATCAAAGCCATTATTAACGAAGGCACCAGCTCCGGCGCTATTGAAGAAACAGAACAGGAAATCATTGAACGCGTGTTTCATCTGGGAGACCGGAATATCACCTCGCTCATGACTTACCGCAATGATATTACCTGGCTGGATATTAATGAAGCCCCGGGCGATTATCAACAGAAGATCCATAACAGCCTGCATTCCGTATACCCGGTATGTGACGGGCAGATAGACAGCATCAAAGGTATTGTTACCATCAAAGATCTTTTTTCTGTATCCGGCAAAGCTGTTCCGCTGATAGATATTGTCAAGAAACCGCTGTTTGTGCCGGAAAATAATACAGCATACCAGGTACTCGAAAAGTTTAAGGAAACACATTTACATGCTGCCTTCATTGTGGATGAATATGGCACTTTTCTGGGCATGATCACTCTTAATGATATCTTAGAGGCTATCGTGGGAGATATGCCGGAAACTGCCGAAAGTGATGACTATGAGATGATTTTGCGCGAAGACGGCACCTGGCTGGTAGATGCACAGATTCCATTCTATGATTTCCTGGAAGAATTTGATAAAGAAGACTGGATGACAGAATTTGAGCAGGATTTTGATACCCTGGCAGGATTCATTTTGCATCACCTGGAACATATTCCGCAGACTGGTGAAAAGTTTACCTGGCGGGATTTTACATTTGAGATAGTGGATATGGATGCACACAGAATTGATAAAGTATTGGTTACACCACCAGTGCAAACGGAAGAAGAGTAGGGCTTTCCCCAAAAAACAACAAGTATAAACCGGATACGTAATTACACGCAATTCACTTAGAACGGCGGTTATTTATTTGGATATATATAGCTTTATGCTAATTTTGAGCACTTTTTTACATAAACAAATAATTTAATTTAAGATAAAATGGTTGCAATAGGAAGTAAGGCGCTGTCCCTGGATGAAGTGTACAGGATCCTTTTGGGTGGAGAAGAGCTGGTATTGGAAACCGAGGCACTAAAGCAGGTGGAAGCTAGTTTTTTATTTCTTGAAAAATTTTCTGAAAAGAAATTAATCTACGGTATCAATACGGGTTTTGGCCCTATGGCCCAATATCGTATCAGCGATGAGGATACCTTTCAGTTGCAATACAACCTTATCCGCAGTCATAGCTCCGGTGCCGGCAAATGCATGTCGCCGTTGCATACTAAAGGATTAATGATAGCCCGTTTGAGCAGTTTCATGCAGGCGCATTCCGGTATTCACCCGGAAGTAGTACACCTGTTAAAGGACCTGATCAACAAAAATGTATACCCGTGTGTGTTTGAGCATGGCGGTGTAGGCGCCAGCGGCGACCTGGTACAGCTGGCCCACCTGGCGCTGGTACTGATCGGTGAAGGAGAAGTGTGGTATGAGGGTAAATATCAGCCTACAGAAGAAGTATTTGCCAGACTGGGTCTGAAGCCGATGGGTATTCACGTAAGAGAAGGCCTGGCCGTTATTAACGGTACTTCCGCCATGACGGGCGTAGGTTTGGTAAACCTCATCGAAGCTAAAAAGCTGTTGGGTTGGTCTGTGGTACTTTCTGCCATGATCAATGAAATAGTGGAAGCATTTGATGATCATCTCTCTGCAGAACTGAATGCCGTTAAAAAGCACGAAGGACAAAATACAATAGCTGCTAAAATGCGGGAGATCCTGAAGGGTAGCAAAATGGTCCGCCATCGCCCTGATCATCTCTATAAAGAATTAGAAGAAGAAATTTTTAAAGATAAAGTACAGGAATATTATTCTCTGCGCTGCGTACCACAAATCCTTGGACCTGTGTATGATACGCTGGTACAGGCGGAAAAGCTGGTAGTACAGGAATTGAATTCTGTAAGCGATAACCCGGTAGTAGATCACCACCTGGAAAATGTGTTCCATGGCGGTAACTTCCACGGCGACTATGTTTCCCTGGAAATGGACAAGATCAAAATAGCGATCACCAAATTGTCTATGCTCTCTGAACGCCAGCTCAATTACCTGCTGAACGATAAATTAAATCATAAATTCCCTCCGTTTATGAATTTGGGAAAACTTGGCTTTAATTTTGGAATGCAGGGCGTGCAATTTACTGCTACATCTACTGTGGCCGAAAATCAGACACTTTCGTTCCCGATGTATGTACATAGTATACCGAACAACAACGATAACCAGGATATTGTGAGCATGGGTTGCAACGCCGCATTGATGACTAACAGGGTGATAGAGAATACTTTTGAAGTATTGGCCATTCAGGTAATGACCATGCTGCAGGCGGTAGACTACCTGAACTGTCAGGATCGTCTGGCGGCTTTTTCACACAAAGTATACCAGGAAGTAAGAGCGATTTTCCCTAAATTTATTGAGGACAGTCCGCGTTATAAGGACCTGCAAAAAATTAAGGAATACCTGGTTAAGAATGAACCAGTGAAGTTTTGAGTCAATTTGTAATTCTAAATTCGTAATTCATAATTCATGAAGTGTGCATTAGTAACGGGTGGATCAAGAGGAATAGGAAGGGCAGTATGTATTAAGATGGCTGAATTAGGATATCATGTACTGATCAACTATAAAGGCAATGAAGTGGCTGCACAGGAAACCCTGGCAGCTGTGAAAGCCAAAGGCAGCACCGGAGAATTGTTGCAGTTCAACGTTGGTGATGCCGCCGAAGTACAACAGGTACTGGGTGGTTGGGTAGAAAATAATAAAGAACAACAAATAGAAGTACTGGTAAATAATGCCGGCATCCGCGAGGATTCGCTGATGTTCTGGATGACTGATTCGCAGTGGAATAATGTGTTGAACATCAGTCTGAATGGATTTTACAACGTTACCAAACAGGTATTGAATAACATGTTGCTGAAGCGTTACGGACGTATCATCAACATGGTATCTTTATCAGGTATAAAAGGTTTACCTGGGCAAACCAATTACTCTGCCGCCAAAGCAGGTGTGATAGGCGCTACCAAAGCGCTGGCCCAGGAAGTTGCCAAAAGAGGAGTAACCGTAAATGCCATTGCACCCGGATTTATCAAAACAGATATGACCGCTGAACTGAATGAAAAAGAACTGGCTGCACAAGTGCCTATGAATCGCTTTGGTACACCCGAAGAGGTAGCAGAAGCGGTAGCATTCTTTACATCCAAAGCAGCAGGTTATATTACGGGAGAAGTATTAAATATTAATGGTGGACTTCACACCTAGCTGCACCTAGCTAAACGCGTTTTATGAACAGAGTAGTGATCACTGGAATGGGAATCTACTCCTGCATCGGAAAAAATATGCAGGAGGTGAGGGATTCATTATATCAAGGTAAGTCAGGAATTGTACTTGACCCTGAACGGAAAGCATTTGGCTATCGCTCCGGTTTAACAGGTTATATTGAAAGACCGGAACTGAAAGGCTTGCTGGATCGCAGGGCCAGGAATATGATGCCTGAGCAGGCGGAGTTTGCGTATATGGCTACCCGTGAGGCATTGGCGCAGGCTGGCATTACCCAGGAATATATAGATAAAACTCCCATAGGACTTTTATATGGCAATGATAGTTCCGCAAAACCAGTGGTAGAAGCTACTGATGTAATGCGGGCTAAGAAAGACACCATGCTGGTAGGTTCTGGTTCTGTATTCCAGACCATGAACTCTACAGTGAATATGAACCTGGCTACCATCTTCAAGCTCAGGGGCGTAAACTTCAGTGTGAGTGCGGCTTGCGCCAGCGGTTCCCATGCTATTGGTCTTGGCCACATGTTTATCAGGAACGGGATGCAGGACGCCGTGATTTGTGGCGGCGCACAGGAAGTGAATATATATGCCATGGGCAACTTTGATGCTATTGCGGCATTTTCTGTGAGAGAAGATGATCCTACCCGCGCTTCCAGACCCTTTGACCGTAACCGCGATGGCCTTGTGCCCAGCGGTGGCGCAGCTACCGTGATCCTGGAAAGTCTGGAGTCCGCACAACGCAGAGGCGCCACTATTTTAGGGGAAGTGCTGGGGTATGGTTTTTCTTCCAATGGCGCACATATTTCCAATCCTACAGTAGACGGACCAGTGCGTTCCCTGCAGATAGCCTTGCAGGATGCAGGTTTGCAGCCGGGAGATATTGAGTACATCAATGCACATGCTACTTCCACTGCTGCCGGTGATGCGAGCGAAGCCCGCGCCATACACGAAGTATTTGGCGCCGCTAAACCATATGTTAGTTCTACCAAGTCTATGACCGGCCACGAATGCTGGATGGCCGGTGCCAGCGAAATCGTTTATTCTATGCTCATGATGCAGAACGGTTTTATCGCGCCCAATATCAATCTGGAAAACCCGGATGATGCTGCTGCCAAACTTAATATTGTAACCAATACAATTAATAAAAATTTTAATATATTTTTGTCTAATTCCTTTGGTTTCGGCGGAACTAACTCCTCCCTCGTAGTAAAGGGCTGGGAAGGAAAATAGGATGACTGCCACACTTTAGAGAGAACGATGCGCATAAATGTTATGAAGGATAACCTATGTCCGGCAGGGGTATTGATTACTTCAAAATATTCTTAACTTTGGCACTCGGATCAGGATTGGCAGCACAGCTAAGGACACAACAAACGAATTTTAAAACGGCCTATATCTGTTATCAGATTACACACTTTTATGAATATCAAGGACATTATAACTGTTACGAACAAATTTTTGGTGGAGGAGTTTGAAGCAAACCCCGAAGAAATTAAACCGGAAGCGAATCTTAAATCCACATTGGATCTGGATAGTTTGGACTATATCGACATGGTGGTGGTAATAGAAGATAACTTCGGATTTAAGGTTAAACCGGAGGATTTCCAGGCTATTATTAGCTTTCAGGATTTCTATGATTACGTAAGTGCTCGTGTTCAACAAAAAGAATTGGTATAATGCCTTCCTGGCAAGGAAAGTCAAAAGGAAGTAAGTTTGGATATAGCTGTTTTGTGTTCCTGCTCCATCACGGAGGTGTTTTCCCGGCTTATGTACTATTGAGGTTTGTGGCTTTCTATTTTTTCGCATTCTCCTGGAGTTCCTCAAAACCCATCTATCATTATTTCCGTACTAAAGTAGGCTACGGCAGGTGGCGCTCATTGCTTAACTTGTATCGTAATTATCATGTGTTTGGTCAGACGTTGATTGACAAAGTAGTTGTCATGGCGGATATGGCAAATAAATTTACTTTTGAATTTGACGGAGAACATCATCTGCAGGAAATGATTGATGGCGGACGTGGCGGGATCTTACTCAGTGCCCATCTTGGTAACTGGGAGGTAGCCGGTCATCTGTTCAAACGCCTGAATACCCGCGTCAACATTGTGATGTTTGATGGTGAACACCAACGTATTAAAGACTATCTGTCTGGTATCACCGGCGACAGGAATATGAATATCATTGTCATCAAAGATGATCTGTCACATATTTATGCTATTAATGAAGCGTTAAGCAACAAGGAACTGGTGTGTATGCATGCAGACCGCTTTTTACCCGATAATAAAACGATTACAGCCCCTTTTTTGGGTCAGGATGCCCGTTTCCCCATGGGACCATTTTTGCTGGCAGCTACTTTCCGGGTACCGGTTTCTGTAGTATTTGCTTTTAAGGAATCGTCCACACACTATCATTTTTATGCTACCCCACCAAGGCTGTACCACGGGCGTCGGAATGAAGGAGTGGAAACTGCGCTGCATGATTTTGTGCACCAGCTGGAAAAGAAAGTTCACAGATATCCGGCACAATGGTTTAATTATTACGATTTTTGGGAATAATCCGTGTTTTTACTGTTATTTTTTTCGTATAATTCTATTTACTTCGTGTTTTATTTTTTACTAATAACTTGTGCAGATGTTTATTCATACAGATGATATTACCGCATACATACCACAACGCACGCCCATTGTAATGATCAGTGGCATACTGGAAGTGGATGGACCTAAAACCCGCACGGGGTTTAATATTGCTGCAGATAATATTTTTGTGGAAAATGGCGTGCTCACCGCACCCGGCCTGATGGAAAACATCGCACAAACAGCTGCTGCCAGAATTGGTTACATTTCCAAGCAGGAGAATACACCGGTACCCCTGGGATTTATCGGTGCCGTAAAGGATCTGGAGATCTTTGAACTGCCACCGGCAGGACAAATGATCGAAACCACTACGGAAATAGGCAGCGAAGTATTTAATGCCACAATGGTAACTGGTAAAGTGATGTGGGACGGTCGCATAATGGCACAATGTGAAATGAAAATCTTCATCAATCCCCAATTATAACAATATGAACTACCGTAAATTTTTAGCAATTCCTGTAATGGTATTCAGCATGTGGACTTCCGCTGCACATGCACAGAAACTTAAAAATTTTCTGGACAACAAAGATTCTTCTTTTACCTGGCTGGGCGTGGATTTTACCCAGGCACGCCTGATCGGTGATGCCGCAGCCAAAACAGACGCGATTGTAGACCATGAGTTTACCGCTCTTAACCAGGTAATTGTAAACGAACAGAAGAAATATGATGTACCAGGCGCATTTCATCGTGAAAAATACAATACCAGTATTGGCCTGGTGAATAAACGCAATGAAGCCATCAATAAAGATGCATTGAAATCTGACGAATCCGCCGATTTCGAACGCCTGAAACCGGAAGATATTACCAAAGTGGTAAAATCTTACGATTTTTCCGGAAAACATGGTATCGGGGTATTACTGGTAATGGAAGGCATGAGCAAAACAGCAAAAAGTGCTTCCATGTACGTAACCGTGATAGACATGGACCGGAAAAATGTACTGATGACAGAACGTTATATCGGCAAGGGACAAAAATGGAGTTTCGCATGGCGCAACTATTGGCTCGCTACCATTAAAAGCGTGCTGGAAGATGTAAGCGATGATTACAAGAAATTAAAAGAAAAATATGCCGGCACTACTGATCCGGAAGAAGAAAAGCCGGTAGTGGCACCAGCTTCAAAGAAAGATGCTAAAACAGGTGTGGCTGCAAAAGAAACAAAGAAACCCAAAAAGAAAGGATAGCAAATATAAATAACAATAGATGGCGCTGACAGAATGCACTAACATACTGGTAAAGTTTAATGAGGCTGATTCGCTGGGAATAGTATGGCACGGGCATTATGTGCGGTATTTTGAAGACGGAAGAGAAGCTTTCGGCGAAAAGTACGGGCTACGTTACCTCGATATTTTTAAACATGGATATACTGTTCCTGTTGTAAATGTACAATGCGATTACAAACGTTCTTTGCGTTATGGTGATCGGGTTGTTGTGGAAACAAGATATGTTGATAACATGGCCGCCAAATTAAAATTCGAATACACACTCACAAATCCGGCTACGGGTGAAGTAATAGCAACAGGTTCTACTGTTCAGGTTTTCCTGGATAAGGAAACGGCTTCGTTACAAATCATTATGCCAACATTTTTCAGTGAGTGGAAAAAACAGCACGGATTGGTTTAACAAAGGGTATTATGCAACAGGTGTATGTAGTAGCAGATAATATTGTGGGGCCACTAGGCAGTACTACCCGGGAAAATTTTGACCAGGTGCTGCAAGGCAATAGTGGCATTGGGCTACAGGAGAATGGGGCTTACGCAGCTGCACCGTTTTACGGGGCTATGATGCTACCCGGACAACTGGATACCTGTACAGCCGGTTATAACGTAGAAGGCTACACGCAGTTTGAAAAATTGCTGGTGGCATCTATACAAAATGCATTGCAGCAAACGGATATCAAACTTACAGATACCCGCACAGGTTTGATTATATCTACTACCAAAGGAAATATAGAATTGCTGGAGCAACAGCCTGAAGGCGCTGTTCCGCCACTGGAAAATATGCAGTTGTTTGCTACTGCAAAAAAAATAGCGGCGCATTTTAATGGGATCAACCAGCCGCTGGTTATCAGCAGTGCCTGTATATCAGGCTTGCTGGCCATTTTAACAGGAAAGCGGTTAATTGAATCCGGTAAATACGATCACGTAGTGGTAACTGGCGCAGATGTGCTCACCCGCTTTGTACTGTCCGGCTTTCAGTCGTTTCAGGCAGTGAGTGCGGTGCCCTGCAAACCGTTCGACGCCAACCGCACCGGGGTTACGCTTGGTGAAGGCGCTGCCACTGTTATACTCAGCAACACCAAAGCAGGTGCTGCTTTTGTATTGGGCGCAGGTGCCGTGAGTAATGATGCTAACCATATTTCCGGCCCTTCCCGCACAGGCGAAGAGCTGGCTGCTGCTATGCAGCTGGCTTTGACAGGAAGCGGATTAACGCCGGAGGATATTGGTTTTGTATCAGCACATGGAACTGCCACCCTGTATAACGACGAAATGGAAGCCAAAGCCCTGCACCATGCAGGATTAGCCAACATACCTGTAAACAGCTTAAAAGGATATTACGGCCACACACTTGGCGCTGCCGGTCTGATTGAGGCTATCATCAGCATGCAAGCCATGAAAGCAGGTGTGGTACTGCCTACAAAAGGATATGAAACACCCGGTGTAAGTATGCCTGTGAATGTTAATAATGTTTTATTGCAGAAAAAATCCACACACTTTCTGAAAACAGTTTCAGGATTCGGAGGATGCAATGCAGCCATGATATTTAGTCTTTTTCAGGATTAGACTGATTTTACTGATTATGCTGATTTTATTTTAAAAAGTATAATCGTGGTAATCAGTAAAATCAACCTAATCAGGAGAAAGAAAAATTGCAACAATTAATTAAGTAAAATAAATCATTGTCGTGTTTAATAAAGAAACAAAAACAGCATTAGAGGCGAAAGAAGCCGCATTGCGTCTTGCGTTTGCTCCTGTTGCCTTTCAGGCTACCAGGGCGTTGCGTGACATGGGCATTTTAACTGCGGTGAGCAACAGTCGCGCTGCAGGTATTACCATCGAAGAAGTGATGGAACAAACGAAAATGTCGCGCTATGCAGTGAGAGTATTGCTGGAAGCAGGTTTGGGCATGGAGTTAGTGATCGTGAACGATAAAAAGTATACGCTTACTAAAACCGGCTACTTTATTTTACATGATCAGCTTACCCGCATTAACATGGACTTTTCGCAGGATATCTGTTATAAAGGCATGAATCATTTGCAGGAAAGCCTGACAGAAGGCAAGCCGGCCGGCTTGCAGGAACTGGGCCCATGGGATACTATCTATCCGGGCTTATCCTTGCTGCCACCGGCAGTAGGTAAAAGCTGGTTCGACTTTGATCACTATTATTCTGATCTTGCTACGCCTGCAGCACTGGATATTGTTTTTGAAAACAAACCTAAAAGACTGTTGGATATTGGCGGCAATACCGGCAAATGGGCACTGGCATGTACCGCTAAAGATCCGGATGTAGAAGTTACTATTTTTGATTTACCCGGACAAGCAGGACTGGCACAACAAAAAATGAAAGATGCGGGTGTAGAAAGCCGCGTGCACTTTCATATTGCCAACATCCTCCACGAAGAACTGCCCTTCCCTAAAGGCTTTGATGCCATCTGGATGAGCCAGTTCCTGGATTGTTTTTCAGAAGCAGAAATAGTATCTATCCTGAAACGTTGCCGCGAAGCGCTCAATGAAGACGGTACGGTATATATACTGGAACCCTTCTGGAACCGCCAGCAGTTTAAATCTGCGGCTTTCTGCCTGCAGCAGACATCCCTGTATTTTACAGCGATGGCTAATGGCAACAGCCAGATGTATCACACCGATGATTTCTTCCAGTGTATTGACGATGCGGGCTTGAAAATTACGGAGGAGAACAACCAGATGGGCATGAATTACACGTTGCTGAAATGTAAGAAGAAATAACGCTATAACTGGTAGACAGCTGCATCACACGGCAGCTGTCTATCAACACAAATTACCCTTATCTCCAAAAACTTAATTATCCTCCGTATGAAAACTGAGCAAGTAGATGTGTTAGTAATTGGTGCGGGGCCAGCCGGAACGGTTGCTGCGTCCATTATCCATCAGGCCGGATACAAAGTGAAGGTGGTGGAAAAACAAAAATTTCCCCGTTTCGTTATTGGCGAAAGTCTGTTACCACGTAGTATGGAAGCCCTGGAAGAAGCAGGATTTATTGATGCGATCAAAGCAAAAAGTTTTCAACAGAAATACGGAGCCAAGTTCGTGAAAGGAGATGCTACCTGCGATTTTACTTTCCAGGAGCAGTTTACACCAGGATGGACATGGACCTGGCAGGTTACCCGCGCAGATTTTGATAAAACACTGGCCGATACTGTAGAAAGTATGGGAGTACCGGTGGCTTATGAAACAACGGTGACGGATATACGTTTTAATGGATCTGATTCTGTTACCACAGTAGAAGATAAAGACGGACAACAATCCCTTATTGAGGCCCGGTTTATAGTAGATGGCAGCGGTTACGGCAGGGTAATTCCAAAGCTGTTTAACCTGGAGAAAAACTCTAACCTGCAACCCCGTAAGGCATTATTTGCCCATACCATAGATGAGCGCCGTTCTATGGCGGATGAGCCTAACCGCATCACCGCTGTTGTACATAAAAAAGGTGTTTGGATCTGGATTATCCCGTTTGCTACAGGTGTAACTTCCCTGGGATTTGTGGGAGATCCGGAGTTTTTTGAAGAATATCCCGGTACCGATGAGGAGAAATACCGCGCGTTACTGGAAGCAGAACCCTATACGAGGGAGCGTTTCCGCGATGTGAAACTGGCTTTTGAACCAAGGATATTGCAGTCGTGGTCCGCTACTACCGATAAATTTTATGGAGATGGATTTGTGCTCACGGGCAACGTAACAGAATTTCTGGACCCTATTTTCTCTTCTGGCGTAACTTTGGCCTGCGTTTCTGCACAAACAGCGGCAAAGCTGGTGATCAGAAAGCTCAAAGGAGAAGCCGTAGACTGGGAAAAAGAGTACATGGAGCCGACTATGCAGGGCGTAAACACCTTCCGTACTTACGTAATGGCATGGTATGAAGGCACCCTGGATACGATTTTCTTTACAAAAGATGCAGATCCGTTGATTAAAGGCCAGATTTGTTCCGTACTGGCTGGTTATGTGTGGGATATGAGTAATCCGTTTGTGAAAAATCATGATACCGCATTAAAACGACTGGCCAGGACTATTGAATTAACAGAAAAATTAAAAAGTAGTTCAGAGATTGAATAGCGCGTCAGCATATATTACCGGGAGTTGTATCATTCGCCATAACCGTATTTATTTAAACGGAGCATTGTTGTGGGAAGCAGATCAGGAGTTGGAGTTGCAGGAGTTCCTGCGAGCGGGCTACGACCGCTTCTCAGGACAGTATCCGAAATTTCATAAAATGGATGCGCTCAGCAAGCTTGGCTGGCTGGCCGCGGAAGTGTTATTGAAAGATGCAGGGGTGAAGTTGCTGCCACCTGAAAAGGTGGGCATGGTATTGTCTAACCGCAGCGCCAGCCTGGACACTGATCTTCGCTATTACAGCACGGTAAAGGATATTGCCAGTCCGGCATTGTTTGTATACACGCTGGCAAATATTGTAATGGGCGAAATATGTATCCGGCATGGTTTTAAAGGGGAGAATACTTTTTTTGTATCAGATACCTTTGACACGGAACTGATGAGTACTTATCCGGCGCAATTGCTGGCCGTTACGCCTTTACAGGCTTGTTTGTGCGGTTGGGTAGAAGTGATGGAGCAACAATATGAAGTAGCCTTGTTTCTGATAGAAAATAAACAAAGTGAGATGGGACAGCCCTTAACAGGAGCGGCTTTATCATCTCTTTATCAACCGGAATAAAAATCATAGTTAATAACTTTAATCAAATTTACAGTGGAAAAGTTGATGGCGGATCTGAAAGCGCAGATCATAGAACAATTGAATTTACAAGAAGTAGCACCCGAAAGCATTGGCAACGATCAGTCTTTGTTTTCCAAAGAAGGATTGGGACTCGATTCTATCGATGCGCTGGAATTGATTGTATTGCTGCAGCAGCATTATAATCTCCGCATTGCCAACCCTGAACAAGGTCCGCAAATATTTCAGTCTGTTCGCACCATGGCAACATACATTACAGCTAATCAAACTGTGCAGGCATGAGTGAAAAGGTGTGGATAGCAGGAGGTGGCGTTATCAGCGGGATAGGCCTGAACTTACAGGCCTGTTTGCAGGCGTTCCGGCATATGCAGCCTGGAATGACTGCCATGCAGCACCTGTCTTCTGTTCATCGCAATACTTTTCCGGTAGCAGAAGTGAAGGCAGACAACGCCACACTGGCTGATATGGCGCGTATGCCTGAAAATATCAGCAGAACAGCGTTGCTCAGCATGATTGCTGCCCGCGAAGCCTGGCAGTCCACCGGTTTGGGGGATGTATCCAACTACCGGGTAGGATTTGTTTCCGGCAATACCGTGGGTGGTATGGATAAAACGGAAGACTTTTTCGCGGAATTCCTTGCAGATCCGCGCAAAGGAAGATTACAACAGGTACTGCACCACGAATGTGGCAGCATTACCGAGCTGGTGGCCGATGCTATGGGTATCCGGCACCACGTATCCACTATCAGCACGGCCTGCTCTTCTGCAGCCAATGCGCTGATGTATGGCTCCCGCCTGATCCGCAATAACATTGTGGACGTGGTGATTGCCGGTGGTACAGATGCACTGACACGCTTTACACTGAATGGTTTTAATACATTGATGATCCTGGATCAGCAGGCCTGCCGGCCTTTTGATGATACCCGTACCGGGCTTAATCTGGGTGAAGGCGCAGGTTATGTGGTACTGGTGTCTGATAGCCTGGCAGCGCAATTGCAGCCCTGGTGCCGTTTGAGCGGCTTTGCCAATGCCAACGATGCCTACCACCAAACGGCTTCATCGCCGGAAGGCACCGGTAACTACCTGGCCATGAAAGGCGCACTGGATATGAGCGGACTGCAGCCAGCACAAATTGCTTATATCAATTTGCATGGCACCGGCACACAAAATAATGATGTATCCGAAGGGATAGCCATCAACCGGTTGTTTGCACCACATTTTCCACCGATGAGTTCTACCAAGTCATTCACCGGTCATACATTGGGTGCCAGCGGAGGAATAGAGGCCGTATTTTCGGCTTTATCGGTAAAAGAAGGGATCATATATCCCAACGCACGTTTTGAACATCAGATGAAGGAATTACCGTTTGCACCGGCTACGGCGTATACAGAAGGCAATGAGTTACTGCACGTAATGTCCAACTCATTTGGTTTTGGCGGCAATTGTTCCAGCCTGGTGTTTTCTAAAGCATAAACAGCATTACATGAACATCTACATAAATGGTACCGGTTGTATATCTCCGCAGGAAACTGCGCAGGGAGGCCCTTTGCTGGCTACTCTCAGGGAATACGACCAGGTACGACTGACCAACGTAGATCCGGATTATAAACAATGGGTCGATGTGAAGCAGATCCGCCGGATGAGCCGCGTGGTAAAAATGGGTGTAGGCGCGGCTAACCTGAGCCTGGAAGAAGCCGGCATCACGCAGCCGGATGCGATTATCACCGGCACCGCCTATGGCTGCCTGGATGATACAGGTGTTTTTCTCTCTAAAATGGTGAACCAGCAGGAGGAAATGCTTACGCCTACTGCGTTTATACAGAGTACACACAACACTGTAGCAGGACAAATAGCCCTGTTGCTGGGCTGTAACGGATATAATAATACGTTTGTGCATCGTGGTTTTTCTTTCGAAAACTCGTTGCTGGATGCCATCATGATATTAAAGGAAGGCTCCGCCAAACATATACTGGCTGGTGGTTTGGACGAAATAACCAACCATAGTCATCAGCTGCTGACCCGTTTCGGCATCTATAAAAAGACGCCGGTAAAAACCATGGAGCTGCTGAATAGCCCAACCAGAGGCACTATAGCAGGAGAAGGTGCTTCATTCTTTCTCCTCAGTCCGGAAATAAGCCCGGGCACCGTGGCAACGTTAACCGGTCTGAGTACGCTGTACAAGCCACTTTGGGAAGGTGAAGTGATTGGGCATATCATGAAATTTCTGGAAGATAATAATTGTACACCAGCAGATATTGACCTGATTGTGACCGGCAGAAACGGTGATATAGACCAGGATGAAATATATGAAGAAGTAGCAGCAGCATTGTTTCCGGATCATGCAGAAGCATGCTTCAAACATCTTTGTGGCGAATATCCTACTGCTGCGGCTTTTGGCATGTGGATGGCAAACGCGGTGATAGCAGAACAACAGGTACCGGAAGCGGCTGTATTTTATGGCAAAGCACCGGAAAAAATTAAGAAAGTATTATTGTATAACCATCATCAGGGTACACACCATTCCCTGATATTATTGAGTGCATGCTAAATAACAGGGTAATAAATATAATTGTCATTATCTGTATCCTGGTACTGTTTGGCCTGGATAAAATGGCTGGTTATAACATACCACTCTGGGCATATCTTTTACCGGGATTATTTTTTCTTCCGCTCATCATTTGGGGCGTAATGAACATTGGTTCCGGCTTTTTTATAAAGGTGACATGTTATGCCAATACAACAGAAAAAGTAGTGGCGCTATCTTTTGATGATGGCCCGCAACCCGCATACACACCGGAAATACTGGATATCCTGAAAAAAACGCAGGTGCCGGCTGTTTTCTTTTGCATCGGTAAAAATATTGAAGGAAATGAAAACTTACTGAAACGCATACACGAAGAAGGGCATGTAATAGGTAACCATACTTATTCACATCATTTCTGGTTTGATATGAAACCATCCGGGAAAATGCTGGAAGATATGCAGGAGATGGACACGTTTGCGATAGATGTTACAGGACTACAGCCAAGGTTATTTCGTCCGCCTTATGGCGTAACAAACCCTAACCTGGCAAGGGCTATAAAAGCAGGTGATTATCTGCCGGTAGGCTGGAACATCCGCTCACTGGATACAGTGGCAAAAGATGAAAATAAACTGCTGGATAAGATTATAAATGAATTAAAACCCGGCGCCGTTATTTTATTGCATGATACTTGTAAAATAACCGCCGATATATTGCCACAGCTAATTACAGCCATCCGTCAGCAAGGCTACCGGTTGGAAAGAATTGATAAAATGTTAAAGTTACCCGCATATGCGTAAATGGATAATAGTATTAATTTGCTGTGTTGTTAGTCTGCAAATACAGGCACAGACGGGCTTTAAGCCGGTGGCTGATATGACCCCGCTAAAGCAGCAGTTTGCAAAAGCCGCACAAAATACACAGAGTATTCAATGTGATTTTGTACAGGAAAAGAACCTGAGTATGTTGTCTGATAAGATAGTATCTAAAGGTAAATTCTGGTTTAAGAAAGATAATAAAGTGCGGATGGAATATCAGCAGCCATCTTACTACCTGTTGATCATCAACGGAAAAGATATCCGTATTAAAGATGCGCAAAAGGAAAATAAAGTATCTGGTAAGAGCAATAAATTGTTTGAGCAGGTTAACAAAATTACGGTTGACTGTGTACGTGGTACGGTGCTGGACAATACAGACTTCACCACTAAAGCCACAGAAAATGCACAGTATTACCGGTTGGAAATGGTGCCTGTGAACAAGGTGATGAAAGAATATTTTAAGACAATTGTACTGCTGGTAGATAAACAGGATTATTCTGTGTCAAAAATTACCATGGAAGAATTGTCCGGAGATGATACTACCATCAGCTTTTTACATAAACAATTGAATTCAAACATCCCGGATGCGGTATTTTCGGCTAAGTAGCATTTTGTGTATCACCTTGCTGATGGCGGGTTGTACATCGGTGTACAAAGGATTAAAACGTACCGGTGGTGATGTGAATTGTATCCGGCAGTTTAGTCCGCAGTTCCGGACTACCTTGTACAGCACGCAGGTGAATATATTAAAACACCACCTGAGTGGTTTGCTGTTTTTTAAACAAATGCCCGACAGCAGCCTCCGCGTAGTGTTTGCCAACGAGATGGGATTTAAGTTCTTTGATTTTGAATTTGATAAACAAGGCAATTTTACCAAACATTACCTGCTTGCCAAAATGGACAAGAAGGCGGTGGTGAAAACGCTGCGGCAGGACTTTGCACTGGTGCTGTTGCATCCCGACCTGCAACAGGCACATATTGCTACGTATAGCCATTACCGTTATACGGTAGTGCCTACAGAAAAAGGCAATAACTATTATATCACGGACACTGCCTGCACACAGTTGGTAAGGATTGAAAAATCGTCTAAACGTAAGCCGGTAGTGAAAGTATGGATGGAACACTATAACAATGGCATACCGGATACCATCAGTATTCAACATCAGAATTTTAATTTCAATATCTCCCTGCAAAGGGTAGAGAAAAAATAAAGACAATTTAAAGTATATGTTAGCAGGTAACTTCTACAATATAACGCAGCAGGCACAGGAACCCGGACAGGTGACCGCCACTATTGAGCTGAATGCTGCACATCCTATATTCCAGGGCCATTTTCCGGAACAACAGGTAGTGCCCGGCGTATGCATGATGCAAACCATCACCGAAATACTGGAGAGCGCTGTTCAGAAAAAAATGTTGCTGCAAAAAGCCAGCATCATGAAGTTCCTGAATATGATAGACCCGGTAAAACAACCGTTGGTAGACGTAACTGTAACATACAAGGAAGAAGAAGCTGGATTAAAAGTAACAGCAATGCTGAAGCGGGAAGACAAAACATTTATGAAGTTTCAGGGCATATTTAAGTAAGTGGCTAACCAGACAACACATAACGAACATTTTGAGCGTCACCGCGCAGCGGTACTCATTCCTACGTACAATAACGCCGCTACACTGGGCGCTGTACTCACGGACGCACTGAGTTTTACCAAACACGTTATCGTGGTAAATGACGGTGCTACCGATGAAACACTGGCCGTACTGGATCAGTTTCCGGATCTGCAACGTGTTTCGTATAGCCCTAACCGTGGTAAAGGCATTGCATTGCGCCGCGGCTTTGCTTATGCGCTCACACAGGGATACGACTACGTGATTACGATGGACGCAGACGGACAGCACTTTGCAGCCGATTTGCCTTCCATGCTGGAACAGGTAGAAGCTAACCCCGGCGCATTAATCATTGGCGCACGTAACCTGCATCAGGAAAACATGCCCGGCAAAAGCACTTCCGCCAACAAGGTATCTAACTTCTGGTTTCATGTAACAACAGGATTAAAAGGCCCGGATACACAATCCGGATACCGCTTGTATCCATTGTTCCGCATGCGTAAAATGCGTTTTCTCTGTACTAAATACGAGTTTGAAATTGAAGTATTGGTGCGCAGTTCCTGGAGAGGAATTAAGGTAGACTGGACACCGGTAAAGGTGTACTATCCGCCACCGGAAGAGCGGGTATCGCATTTCCGCCCGGTACCTGATGTTACGCGCATTACCATATTGAATATAGTACTGGTATTTATTACTTTCTTATATATCAAGCCACGGGATCTGATACGTTTTCTGCTGAAAGGAGAGAACTGGAAAAAGATGTGGAAAGAAGAAGTACTGAAATCAGATGAGTCGAATGTGAGAAAGGCCGCCTCTATTGGGTTTGGTATATTCATGGGGATTATACCTATCTGGGGCTTCCAGTTATTGGTAGCTATACTGTTATCGATTAAGCTGAAATTAAATAAAGCGCTGGTATTACTTTCTGCACACGTAAGTACACCGCCGCTCACGCCATTTGTGCTATTCGCAAGTTTCCTCGCAGGACGTTTGTGGATGGGGCAAACAGCGAAGGACCTGATCTTTACAAATGGAATTACATTTGAAACGATAAAGGAAAATATGTTGCAATACGTGTATGGCAGTATCACACTGGCCATACTGGGTGGTTTGCTGACATGGGGAGTAAGTTTTGTATTGCTAACAGTTTTTAGAAGACAAAAGAAGTAATTACGAATTGCGAATTACGGAGTTATGGGAAGATTAATATTATCTCCCCGGTTATCTCCTTACTAATCCGTAATTCGCAATTCGTAATTCGTAATTGAATTTATATGGATCATCTTTTTGTAGCCATCTATAATTTTTTTGAGAGACATAAAGTCTGGCTTTGGTGCTGCACTATTGCCAGTTTTTTGTTGGTGGGGTTTTTTGCTGCGCAGATAAAGCTGGAAGAAGATATCACCAAAATATTACCGCAGGATAAAAAACTGGATAAGCTGCAGCAGGTATTCCAGGATTCCAAATTTGCGGATAAGCTCATTATCACTATCTCCCAAAAAGATTCGCTGCAAGCCGCTGAGCCGGACAGCCTCACTGCATATGCTGCAGAACTGGCCAGCAAAGCGGGTGCACAATTATCTCCCTATATCAAACAAATCCAGGCCCAGGCAGATGATGCCATGGTGATGGGATTAATGCAGGTGATCCAACAACACCTCCCTGTTTTCCTGGAAGAAAAAGATTATAAAAAGATTGATAGTTTATTGACAGATGAACAATTACAGAAATCACTGCAATATGACTATAATACGCTGATATCACCGGCAGGACTGGTATTGAAGAAGATGATCCAGGCAGATCCTGTGGGTATTTCCTGGATTGGTGTGAAAAAACTGCAACACCTGCAGTACGATGATCAGTTTGAATTGTACGATAGTTATGTGATAACGAAAGATCATCGGAATGTGATGATCTTTATTACACCAGCTAATCCGCCGGGTGCTACAAAAATTAATACCAAATTCCTCGCAGGATTGGATCAGATAAAAGATAGTCTGGATAAGCGTTTCCCCGGCGTACAGGCATCTTACTTTGGCGGCACTGCGGTATCTGTTGGTAACGCTACACAATTAAGACAGGATACTTTTTTAACACAGGGCATTACTGTTGTATTACTGATAGTACTGATCGGTTTATTTTTCAGGAAAAAAAGATCACCGGTACTGGTGATGCTGCCGGTTGTTTTTGGTGGCCTGTTCTCACTGGCATGGATATACGTACTGAAGGGACATATATCTGTAATGGCCATGGGCGCGGGTGCTGTAGTGTTAGGTATTGCAGTAAATTATTCCCTGCATGTATTTAATCATTACCGCCACTCACACGATATACGTGAAGTGATCAGCGATCTGGCTACACCCATGACATTGGGCAGTTTTACCACCATAGGTGGTTTCCTGTGTTTGCAGTTTGTGCATTCGCCCATGTTGCACGATGTGGGCCTGTTTGCAGCACTGAGTCTTGTTGGTGCGGCGCTGTTTTCCCTGGTATTTTTACCACATTGGATGGTGATAGGCCACAGGCCACATACGATGGCTGCACACGATGAAAACTGGCTGGATAAGCTATCCGCCTACAAACCAGAGAATAACAAATACCTCGTAGGGGCGCTGTTTCTGCTTACTATCGTATTCTTCTATACTGCGGGCAATGTAACTTTTGAGAGTGATATGATGCGCATGAATTACATGACACCTAAATTGAAGGCCGCAGAAACACATCTCAATAAAATAAATTCCTACATCGCGCAATCTGTTTATGTAGTAACAGATGGCAATGACCTGGAATCCGCACTGGAGCATGGAGAGCGACTGATGCCGGTGATTCAGCAGTTGCAGGATAAAGGCATTGTAAAAAAGTATGCCGGCGTACAGGCGTTACTGTTATCCAACAAAGAACAGCAGGCACGCATAGATCGCTGGAGTCATTACTGGACTGCCGGTAAAAAACAACAGTTACTTACTTACCTGCGCTTACATGGCTCTGCCGTGGGTTTCAGCGCTTCTGCATTTAATTCTTTTGAGCAGTTGTTAACGAAAGATTATCAACAACTATCGCCGGATGCCTTGCAGGTATTGCGTAACGGCAACCTTGGCGATTTTATTATTCAAAAGAACGGGACTACTTCATTGGTCACCCTCCTGAAAGTAGATCCTGCGCATAAACAAGCCGTATACGATGCGCTGGAAACACAGCCCAATACTACAGTGCTGGACAAACAATATGCGGCTAACCGGTTAGTAGAAGTCATCAAAGATGAGTTTAACAGTATCGCCTGGATGACCTCACTATTGGTGTTCTTTGCCCTGTTGCTGTCCTATGGCCGTATTGAGCTGGCACTCATTACCTTTATTCCGATGGCGGTGAGCTGGGTGTGGATACTGGGTATTATGGGCATGTTCGGTATTAAGTTCAATATTGTAAATATTATCCTCTCTACTTTCATTTTTGGATTGGGAGATGATTACAGCATATTTATGATGGACGGGCTGTTGCAGGAATATAAGACAGGTAAGAAAACATTGTCATCTTTCAAATCATCTATCTTCCTGTCTGCTATTACCACCATTATCGGATTGGGTGTATTGATCTTTGCAGAGCATCCATCACTGAAATCTATTGCACTGATCTCTATTATTGGTATTGGTACAGTGGTGTTGATTTCGCAGGTAATGATTCCATTCCTGTTTAACCTGCTGATCACTAACCGTGTTGCGAAAGGCTTTGCACCGTGGACTTTCAAAGGATGGACACTCTCCGTATTTTCCTTTTTGTATTTCACGATTGGTTGCCTGGTGCTGACAGCTATTGGTACGCTACTGATCCGCTGGAACCCTTTCAATAAAGAGAAAGGTAAATTGTTATACCATCGTATTCTTTCCAGTTATACCCATAGCGTATTGTACATCATGCGCAATGTGAAAAAACGTATCATTAATCCGGATAACGAGCAACTGCAAAAGCCGGCTGTGATTATCAGTAATCACCAGTCGTTTTTGGATATCCTTGTATCTACCATGTCGCATCCAAAGGTGATACTGCTCACAAACCAGTGGGTGTGGCGCTCACCGGTATTTGGCGCAGTGGTACGTTTGGCCGACTATTATCCTGTAGCTGATGGGGCAGAAGGAGCCATTGAGAAATTGCGCGCGCGTGTAGAAGAAGGGTATTCCATAGTGGTATATCCGGAAGGTACCCGCTCTAAAGACCTTCAGATAGGGCGTTTCCATAAAGGTGCTTTTTATATTGCAGAACAACTGGGACTGGATATTTTACCGATGGTGATTCACGGTACCGCCTATACGATGAGTAAAGGTGATTTTCTGTTGAAAGACGGCACCGTTACTGTAAAGTATTTGCCGCGTATTACGCCCGGCGATACAGCATGGGGAGATAATTACAGCACCCGTACAAAAACAATCAGCCGGTATTTCAAACGGAATTATGCGTTGCTGAGAGAAGAAACGGAAGTGCCGAAGTATTTCAGGGAGCAGCTAAAATATAATTTTATTTATAAAGGCCCGGTGCTGGAATGGTATATGCGCGTGAAAACGCAAATGGAAAACAATTACCAGTTGTTCCATGAGCTGTTACCCAAAACAGGAAATATCCTGGATATTGGCTGTGGCTATGGGTTTATGGACTATATGCTCAGTTATGCTGCACCTGACCGGTTTATCACAGGTATTGATTATGATGAAGAGAAGATAGCTACTGCCAACAATTGTTACAACAAACCGGAGCAACTGCAGTTTATTCATGGAGATATCACTGCTACCCCTTTCGAAAAATACGATGCCTTTATTTTAAGTGATATGTTGCATTACCTGCCGGCAAATGAGCAGGAATTACTGCTGCAGCAATGTATTGAAAGACTCACTCCCGAAGGCGTTATCATTATACGTGACGGAGATGCTGATATGGCCAAAAGACACGACCATACAAAGTTCACAGAGTTTTTGTCTACCAGGGTACTTGGGTTTAATAAAATGAAGAACAAAAAATTATCGTTCTTCTCAGCTGCACATGTGCGTGATTTGGTTAACAAGTATGGTGCTGTGGCCGAGGAAATCGATAATACCCGGTACACATCAAATGTGATATTTGTGATTAAAAAATCTCCGCAGGAAAATTATGCACAAATATGATGTGATCATAATGGGCAGCGGCCTTGGCGGCCTGGTATGCGGGGCTATCCTTAGTCAGAACGGGTACCGTGTACGCATATACGAAAAAAACCGTCAGATAGGAGGATGCCTGCAAACTTATTCCCGCGAAAAAGTCATCTTCGATTCCGGTGTGCATTACATCGGAGGATTAGCAGAAGGGGAGAATCTCTATAAAGTATTTAATTACCTCGGCATATTTGATAAACTCAGGCTGAAACGTATGGATATGGACGGTTTCGACCATATCAATTTTAGTGGAGAAGATAAAGTGTACAGGATAGCACAGGGGGAAGATAACTTTATTCGTACGCTGCTGGCAGATTTCCCCGATGAAAAAGATGCACTGTATGCTTATTGTAATAAAATTAATGAGGTATCCGGTAAGTTCCCGCTATACAATTTGCGCGTAGGCGATTATGAAGAGAAACGCAATGTACTGAATATTAATACCGCAGATTTTTTACGCAGCATTACCAACAACGAACGGCTGCAAAACGTACTGGCAGGCAATAACCTGCTGTATGCGGGTGTAGCGGAGAAAACGCCATTTTACGTACATGCGTTGGTGTTAAACAGCTATATGAAAAGCGCCTGGAAATGTGTGGATGGCGGTTCTCAGATTGGTAAACTGTTGTGGCGTAAGATCAGGGAAAACGGAGGCACTATCATTCGTAATACCCCTGTAACAAGTATCCAGGGCGTTGGTGACAGGGTAGATCATATTGTGTTGCAGGATGGCACCAAAGTACAGGGAGATTATTTTATCTCTAACCTGCATCCTGCACAAACAATGGCCATCACGCGCAGTGATACGCTGCGGAGTGCTTATCGAAATCGTGTACAGGGCCTGGAGAATGCTACCGGCGCGTTTGTGCTGAATGTGGTATTGAAACCAGGTACGTTCAAATATCTTAATCATAATTATTATTATCATGCTACGGATAATGCATGGGCTGGTATTGATTACCAGGCAGCCGAATGGCCGCAAACCTATGCCATGTATGTATCTGCCAGTTCCCGGCATGAAACCTATGCGGATAGTTTATCTGTGATGACCTACATGCGGTATGAAGAAATGCAGCCCTGGCAGCATACTTTTAATACTGTATTGCAGCCGGATAGCCGGGGTACAGACTACGAAGCGTTTAAAAATCAGAAGGCAGAGCGACTGATAGATTGTGTAGCACAACAGTTTCCTGATTTCCGGAACTGTATTCAATCTTATTATGTTGCCACTCCACTATCATACCGCGATTACATGGGTACTGGTGACGGCAGCATGTACGGGATTCAAAAAGATAGCGCAGATCCGCTAAGGACCATGATTTCGGCCCGCACCAAACTATCCAATTTGTATCTTACAGGGCAAAACCTGAACTTGCATGGAATTTTAGGAGTAACTATCAGCAGTGTGATCACGTCCGCAGAGTTGCTGGGCATGGACTTTCTGGTGGAAGCAATTAATCAGTCAATACATAAATAACAGTGGAAAAAAAGAAACGAAGCGGCTGGAGAAAATTTGGACGCATACTCATATGGATTTTTGGTAGTTTTTTACTGCTTTTCATCGCACTGGCCATATACCTGGTATCTGTAAGTCACATGACACCGCCTGTAGTTGCCAGCAACCAGGCTTTACAGCTGCAACGGCATCAGCTGGACAGCACCAGCTACACATTGGGCAACAACTGGTTTCGTAAGAGTAACAGTGGCCTTTATGAAATGTATGTAGAAGGTGCACCTTTTGAAAGAGGTGTGATTAATGGCAAATTATCCGGAGAGCTGATCCGCCGCCAGGAAGATGTTTTTGTAGCACAGTTCAGCAAGATGGTACCATCTACTTTTTACCTGCATTTTCTGAAATATTTTATCGGCTGGTTTAATCGTGATCTGAGTGATCATGTGCCGGAAGAGTTTAAAGAAGAGATTTATGGGGAGTCATTTTCTGCCTCTACCCAATATGATTATATCGGCACTAACTATGCACGTCTTATGAACTATCATGCGGCCCATGATATTGGTCATGCGCTGCAGGGTATGATGCTGGTGGGTTGTACGTCGTTTGGCACCTGGAATGATCAGTCTGCCGACAGTAATCTTATCATTGGCCGTAACTTCGACTTTTACATGGGCGATGCATTTGCGGAAGATAAAATGGTGGTGTTTTACCGCCCTGAGAAAGGTCACAACTTTATGTTTGTCACCTGGGGAGGCTTTACTGGCGTGGTATCCGGTATGAATGATAAAGGTTTAACAGTTACCATCAATGCTGCTAAAACCAGTGTGCCTACCGCTGCGGCTACTCCTGTATCGTTAGTGGCCAGGGAGATTTTACAGTATGCAAAAAATATTCCTGAAGCCTGGGCTATCGCTAAGAAACGGAAGATGTTTGTATCAGAATCATTTCTTGTAGGCTCTGCAGAAGATAATAAAGCGGTGATTATTGAAAAAACACCGGAAGGCATGGATATTTATAGTCCTTCGCAGAACTTTATTACCTGCACCAATCACTTCCAGGGCGATACCTTAGGTAACCTGGTTTCCAATAAATTACAGATCAAAGAAAGTGCTTCTGAATACCGCTATGAGCGCCTCACAGAATTGATGAAAGAAAATGGCCCGAATACTGTACAGAAAACCGTGAACATCCTGCGTGATCGTCGCGGTTTGCATGATGCCAATATTGGTATGGGTAATGAAAAAGCCATTAACCAATTAATTGCGCATCACGCTATTGTATTTGAACCTAAGAAAAAAATGGTGTGGGTATCCACTGCACCGTGGCAGCTGGGGCAGTTTGTGGCGTATGATCTGAATAAGATCTTCAGCATGCACGGACTGACAACAGATCATGAAGTGTATGACAGCGCACAAAATATTGCAGCAGATAGTTTTCTGTTATCAAAAGATTACATTGCTTTTAATAGGTACCGTCAGCTGAGAGATGAAGTTAACAGTGGAGAAACCGTTAATGTGAAGGCTTTGATCGCTGCTAATCCAGCATATTATCACGCTTATGTGCTGGCAGGTGATTATGAATTCGGACACAAAAATTTTGCACAAGCAAAGCAATATTATGAAATTGGTTTAACGAAAGTGATTGCTACCAAAGGAGAGGAGAATCATATCCGCAAACAACTGAAACAATGTATTGCTAAGCTGAAAGGATAAACCTAAAATCTGATAGCTATGATTATTGGTATAGGTACAGATATCGTAGATGTAGCACGCATTGCAGCTAAAATGGGTAAGGGAGAAGGTTTCCGTAACCTGGTGTTTACACCGTTTGAAATTATCTATTGTGAAAAACAAGCGGTGCCGTCGGAAAGTTATGCTGCCCGTTTTGCTGCCAAGGAAGCGTTGCTGAAAGCATTTGGTACCGGCTGGGGCAATGGCGGCGTAAATTTTGATGAAATTGAAATCCGCAACGACGCAGCGGGGAAGCCGGAATTGTTTTTAATTGGCAACGCAGCTGATAGGTATGAAGCACTGGGAATAAAAAAAATTTGGGTGTCATTGTCGCACGAAAAAAGTGCAGCAGTAGCCATGGTGATTATAGAAGGATAAATTTACTAATGGAAATTACGAATTACGAATGGCGAATTACGGAGTTGTGGGAAGATCAGCATTATCTCCCCGTTTATCTCCTCACTAATTCGTAATTCGCCATTCGTAATTCGTAATTCTCAAAAATATGTACATACCGGATATTGAACTACAGTCCAAAGCAGCCATCAAAGCCTTTCAGGAAAAGGAAGTGATGCGTTTGTTAGGTTATCTGCGTGAGTTTTCACCATTCTATAAAGCATGGTTTAAAAAGCATGATATACAGGCAGATAATGTTCAATCGCTGGAAGCGTTTTCGCTTATCCCACCGGTTACCAAAGAAGATTTGCAGGAACACAACTGGGAATTTTTATGTGTAGATAAAAGCAAAATAGCGGAGTATACTACTACTTCCGGTACTTTAGGCAAACCTGTGATTGTTGCCCTTACAGAAAAAGATCTCCAACGATTAACTTATAACGAATACATTTCTTTCTGTTGTGCAGATGGATCTGACAGTGATATTTATCAGCTGATGCTCACCCTGGATCGTCAGTTTATGGCGGGTATGGCGTATTATAACGGTATCCGTAAACTCGGTGCCGGCGTACTGCGCGTAGGTCCGGGTGTACCCAGCATGCAATGGGAAAACATACAGCGCATCCGGCCCACTACTATTGTTGGTGTACCATCATTTATTGTGAAGCTGATTGCTTTTGCAAAAGAGCATAACATCGATATCAACAATACTTCGGTGAAAAAAGCCGTGTGCATCGGTGAAAATATCCGTAACACGGATTTTTCATTGAATGTATTAGGTAAGAAGATCACCGAGCAATGGGATATAAAACTGTATTCTACCTACGCCTCTACAGAAATGCAGACGGCATTTACAGAATGTAAGGCAGGTAACGGCGGTCATCATCATCCCGAATTATTATATGTAGAACTGCTGGATGAAAATAATCGCCCGGTAGCACCAGGACAGGAGGGAGAGGTAACCATTACCACACTGGGCGTAGAAGGTATGCCCCTGCTACGTTATAAAACCGGTGATATTTGTCAGTATCAACAGGACGTATGCAGCTGCGGCAGACATACGCTTCGGTTATCTCCCGTAATAGGCCGTAAAAAACAGATGATCAAATACAAGGGTACCACCTTGTATCCACCTGCATTATTTGATTTGTTGAATGATATGGAAGATGTGAGAGAATTTGTGGTAGAAGTATTTTCCAATGAACTCGGCACCGATGAAATCCTGCTACATCTTTGGCCCCGTGAGGAATCCGAGGAAATGGATCGCAAAATAAAATCATACCTGCAAGCTAAGTTACGTGTGATTCCTCAAGTGCATTATTGCGGGCAACAGGAGATTATGCGGATGCAGTTTCCTGAGAATAGCCGGAAGCCGGTGAAGTTTTTGGATAACAGGAGTTAAGTTTAAATTATTGATTTTTGAATTTATTTTGATGGGGATATTTATAACTAAATTCCGGGGAAGTACTTATGTTAGTGCTTGAAGATTCTCTGAAATACGGAACTAAATATTAAACATGTTGGAGTATAAATTCCGCATCAATCTTCAATCTTCTGTAAATTTTCCTTAAAAAATCTACGTCCGGCTCCCGTTTACCATTCAATATTTGCGAAAATTTTGCCTCACCTATATCCAGCATTATTGCCATCTCTTTTTGTTTGAGCTTCATTTCAAACATTTTTAATTCTATCATGCCAGAAAGTGTGGTCGGCTTGGGTAATGGATAGCGTGCATCTTCAAAACGCTCTGCAGCAACAGAGAGGTGTTGAAGTTCTTTCAATTCTTTTGCACTAAGATTAGCTTCACCTTTTTTCATTAGAAGATGTATACGTTGCATAGCGGCAGTATACTCTTTCTCAGTTGAGATGAGTGGGTTCATTGACGTTTTCATTTTTCCAAGTATCTATCTATATGCACACATCACCCATGTGCAGATTGGGCCCTTCTTTTAAAGGTTGTCTGGGTTTACCTTATCATACTCTTTATGCGTGCCTACGAATCTGATAAATACAGTTCGAACACGAAAAACTATCCTTGCTATTAATCTATATTTATTTCCTCCGATATCAAAAACATATAATCCATTGCCTATATAGTCCACGGTATTAAAGCTTTCCTTTACATCCGAAAAATTCGACCAATCGGCTAACTTACTGATATAAAACCAGTATAATAAAGGGTCAACAGCATCTGGATGTTTTGAGGAAAACTCATTAATTGCAGTTTTCGAAATGATCACCATGACATGAGTTTACTATTCAAAAGTAGAAATTAAATTTCATTTTATGAAATTTAATTTCAAAATATGAAATGGTAAATTTGCCTTATAGCGCATTGAAATGTCAAGTTTTTTGTACCAAATACTTGACATCTAAATTACGCTTAAACCATTAAAACTCCACCACACATTCAGCTTTCGGGTTATCCAGCTTAGTACTCTTTCTTTCCCCATTCACCATCACGTGAATCATATTCGTTTGCGTGGGATGTTGTGCATACAGAATATCATTTTTTACCTGTATTTTCTTTGGCGTGGGTACATTCTCCGCTTCGAGAAAACTCCAAACGGCATCTTCTTCAATTTTATACCCGATGAAATGGAGCGGAATATTTTTGCCATCTGCAGCTATAGCGAGGTGCTGTGACAGGTAGGCAGCAATGTAACCTTCTACCTGCTTACGGTTGGCGGGGTGGGTAATATCGAAAGAGGTTTTATTTTGGGCTTTGAGTGTATTCTCCAGGTCATCGGCAAAAATGCGACAACTCACCTCCAGTTCTTTTTTACCGGCATTATGTGTTATTTCTGTTACGCTCGCATAGAAGGGGTGCAGTGCCGTAAGCCATACCGTCATCCACCATTTACATAATAATAAACCCACTTGACAAAATTTTTTTAAAAATTAACTTTAAGTTTCTATAATTACCAAAATTAGATAAAAGTAGGGCAATGGATGAGTTGTATTTTCAGCTGGGTTGGCAACATATTGTGAATTGGGATGCATATGATCATATTCTTTTCGTAATAGCCCTGAGTGCCATCTACCTACTGCGTGACTGGAAAAAAGTGTTGGTATTGGTGACTGCGTTTACGATTGGCCATTCTATCACCTTAGCATTGAGTGTATTACATATTATCCGTATACCGAGTGCACTGGTAGAATTCCTGATACCCGTGACTATCTGTGTTACAGCTATTTCTAATATTGTGAGAAGAGAAGATGAGCCGCAAAACCTGCAGCTTAATTATTTTTATGCCTTGTTTTTTGGATTGATCCATGGCCTTGGTTTCTCCAATTATCTGAAAAGTTTGCTGGGGAGTCAGGCCAACATCGTCAAACCACTCCTGGGATTCAATTTAGGGCTGGAATTCGGGCAGATCATGATCGTAATGGTAGTGTTGCTCATTTCCGGTGCTATCGTGAATATTACCAGGGTAAAACGCCGTGATTGGAATATGTTCCTGTCGTCGGCTGCATTTGGAATTGCTTTTTTAATGGTTATTCAGGGCGTGAAGGCGCTGTTTTAATTGAATACTTCAATATGAATTACGAATTACGAATTGCGAATTACGGTTATAAGCGAAGATCTCTTTGATCCGTAATTCGCAATTCGTAATTCTCTTAAATCTGTTTATGAGAAAAAACCTTTACCTGCTTGGGATCGTGTGCACCAGCGCATTGGCGCTGCATGCGCAAAATAATCCCGGCTCCAACCATGGCAACCGCTTTGAGCAACTGGGCACAATGCTGCAATCACCTAACATGTACCGCTCCGCTTCGGGCGCGCCAGGACCAAAATACTGGCAACAGCGCGCCGACTACGAAATAGCAGCGGAACTGGATGATGCGAAACAAAAACTCACCGGTGCTGAAACCATCACTTATTTCAACAATTCTCCGGACCCACTGACCTATCTGTGGCTACAGCTGGATGAAAATGAACACGATGCTAAAAGTGATAACCAAAACTTTAATGGCAGCAAGATGTCGGATAAAATGACGATGTCTATGCTCAATGGCATCATCAAAACCGATAAGGACCTGGGCGTAAAGATTGTAAAGCTCACAGATGCTGATGGCAGAGCATTGCCTTATACTATCAACCAGACCATGCTGCGCATAGATCTGCCTAAAGCCCTGATGCCGGGAGAAAAATACCGCTTCAAGGTTGACTGGTGGTATAACATTTCTAATCGTATGACGGTGGGTGGCCGCGGTGGGTATGAATATTTTCCGGAAGATCAGAACTACCTGTATACCATTACACAATGGTATCCCCGCCTGGCGGTATATTCCGATTTCCAGGGCTGGCAAAATAAACAGTTCACCGGTAGTGGCGAGTTTGCACTCACATTTGGCAATTTTCGTGTACACATGACCGTGCCTGCAGACCATGTGGTAGGCGGTACCGGCGAGTGCCAGAATTACAGGGAAATGTTGTCTCCCGCGCAGTACCAGCGCTGGCAACAGGCACAAACCAGCAAAGAACCAGTGGAGGTAGTAACCCTGGACGAAGCGAAGAAAGCCATGCAAAACAAAGTGGCCAAAACCAAAACATGGGTGTTTGAAGCCCAGAATGTACGCGACTTCGCCTGGGTATCATCCCGCCGCCTGGTATGGGATGCACTGGCTACTAATGTAGAAGGGAACAAGGTAATGGCCATGTCTTATTATGGTCCGGAAGCTTATCCGCTCTATCGCCGGTATTCTTCTAAAGTAGTGGCGCACACCGTGAAATCATATTCTAAGCATACCATCCCGTATCCTTATCCGGTAGCTATTTCCGTAGAAGCAGCCAATGGTATGGAATACCCGATGATTTGTTTCAATTACGGCCGTGCAGATAAAGACGGTACCTATTCAGAGGCTACCAAAAATGGTATGATCGGCGTAATTACCCACGAGGTAGGTCACAATTTCTTCCCGATGATCGTGAATTCCGATGAGCGTCAGTGGACCTGGATGGATGAAGGCCTGAATACTTTTTGTCAGTTTATGGCTGAACAGGAGTGGGACAGCAACTTCCCGTCGGGACGTGGCCCTGCACACAAGATCGTGGATTACATGAAAATGCCTAAGGATCAGCTGGAGCCTATCATGACCAACTCCGAGAACATTGTTCAGTTTGGTCCGAATGCTTACGCTAAGCCAGCTACAGCACTGAATATTCTGCGGGAAACAGTAATGGGTCGCGACCTGTTTGATTTTGCTTTCCGTGAATATGCACGCCGTTGGGCTTTTAAACACCCTACCCCTGCTGATTTCTTCCGCACCATGGAAGACGCTTCTGCTGTAGACCTGGATTGGTACTGGCGCGGATGGTTCTTCGGAACAGAACCGGTTGATATTGCTATCGACAGTGTGAAGTGGTACAGAATGGATGCAAAAGATCCGAATGAATCTGCAAAGGCCGCCAAGGCAGTGTATGATAAAAACATGGATCATGTAGCCAGACAAAAAAACAAAGCGGCAGGTATTAAATATGCTGTAGATCAGGATACAAGTTTGCAGGATTTCTACAGCAAATGGAACCGTTTTGAAGTAACCCAGGATGATAAAGCAGCATACGATCAGCTCCGCAACGGGTTATCTCCGGAAGAGAAAATTATGTATGATAGCAAGAAAAATTTCTACGAAATAACTTTCTCTAATAAAGGAGGCTTGGTAATGCCATTGATCATTGAATGGACATTTACAGATGGCACCAAAGAAACGGATCGTATCTCTTCTTATATCTGGCGTAAAAATGAAAACCAGGTGACTAAAGTATTTGCGAAAGACAAAGCAGTAGCAGCTGTAAAGCTGGATCCATTGCGTGAAACAGCAGATATTGATGAAAGCAATAACAGCTGGCCACGTGAGGCAGCTCCGTCTAAATTTGAGTTATTTAAAGCAACGGTAGCACCCCGTGGTGCATCCACCGGTGATAACCCTATGAGGAAAGCGCAAACAAAATAAAACGTCTTTTATATATTTATGGCGGCTATCATTTAGTATGATAGCCGCTTTTTTTATCTTTAAAACTAAAACGATGAAACTAACTGCGCCTCTCCTGTTATTGATTTTTTTTATACAATCTGCCAGGGCAGCGGATGTGGATACTATCAATATTCCCAGTGGCAGCATGCATCGTAGCTACAAATGTGTGGTTGTTACTCCTTCCGCTTACAAAAGTGGCACGCAACGTTTTCCGGTGGTATACCTGCTGCACGGCCACGGTGGTAACTATGCCAACTGGATCACCAAAGTACCGGTATTAAGAGAGCTGGCAGATGCTTACCAATGTATGATTGTATGCCCTGATGGCGGCTTCTCCAGCTGGTACATTGATAGCCCGGTGGACAGTACCATGCGTTTTGAAACATACGTAGGCAAGGAGATACCAGCCTATATTGATCAGCATTATCAAACGTTACCGGAACCGCGTTATCGCGCTATTACGGGCAATAGTATGGGCGGGCACGGGGCTTTATACCTGGCTATCCGTCACCCGGAAGTGTTTGGTGTTGCCGGTAGTATGAGCGGAGGAGTGGATATTCGTCCTTTTCCCAAAAACTGGGATATTGCAAAACGTTTGGGAGAAGCAGGTTTGCAGGGTGCTAACTGGAACGACTATACGGTTATTAACCAGGTGGATAAATTAAAACCCGGTACTTTAGCACTGATCATTGATTGTGGCGTAAAAGATTTTTTTATGGATGTTAACCGCGATCTGCATAAAAAATTATTACTCGCCGGCATTGATCATGATTATACGGAGCGTCCCGGCGAACATAACTGGGGCTACTGGGGTAATGCGATAAAATACCAGTTGTTATACTTTCATCAGTTTTTTCAATAGTCTCCAAAAAAAGAGCCGGTCTTAAACAGGACCGGCTTTTTTTTATGCTAAATGTGTCTCAATGTGACTATGAAAAATCCTATTTGTTGTTCTTAAGAGAGGCCATCGATAAGAATACTGACGGCCTTAACATGTTAAATGTGACCTATGTTGATTGTTAAGCGAAATATTATTTATCCCACCAAACGCGGGTAGTAAAGGTGTTGACGCCCTGATCGGCAATTGCTTTCTCGTAGCTTGCACCATTAGCACTTGCTTCTGTTGTAGGATACAACATCCTTCTTGGGATCTGACCTCCGTTATTGTCGCCAGGATATACTACAGGCTTTAGTTTCGGGAAATCAGTTCTTCTCCAGTTGCTCCATGCTTCATACCAGTCCAGGAAGCAGGCAGCCCAGTATTGTGTATTGATTTGCTCTAAAGCGGTAGCAGGCGCATAAGGATGTGCAGTAAGATAAGTAGCAACATCAGCATCACTTACAACAGCACTTTTATCATACTGCGCCAGTTGTTTCATAGCGCCGCTTACACCGTTTGCATAGTGTGTGCCGGCACTAGCACCTACATTCCATCCTTTTTGTGCAGCTTCTGCCAGGAGCAGTTCTGTTTGTGGATAAGTAACCAGGAAGGTAGGACCATCTGTTTTCAACCATATATTTTTCTGGATAGTAGAATAGTTGGTGATGGCGCCAGGGAAACCTGGTGCAGTTTTGATATCATTCGCTGCATTGTTTTCATCATAACCATTCGGCATACCGATCTGTTTTGAAGGAGTTTTATCTCCTGTAGAACTGATCTGTGCGAGATACTGGAGCCTTGGGTCATTATTGGACTGCAGGAAATCCACCATTGTTTTACCGAGGTAAACGTTGCCTTTTCCTACAGCATCCCATTCGCCGCTGAGGATATTACTGTTTCTGTTGATGGTATTTCTGCCACCGGAAGGATCACCAATGATGTAAGCATTATCATCGTTGGAAGCAAATGTACCACCGGCTGCTCCTTTCTCTACCCATGTCTGTGCATCTTTGGCAGATACTTTAGAGAGTCTCATGCCTAAACGTACCATTAAAGAGTAGGCAAGTTTTTTCCAGGAATTCACAGCATCAGTACCACCACGATAGACCAGGTCGCTGGCGCCAATCTGGTCCTTGGTGTTATCCAGTGCTTTGGCTGCTTCATCCAGTTCTTTCAGCATGTCTGCATAGATCACCTGTTGCTGATCATAAGCAGGAGTGGAACTAACACCTGTACCTGCTTCAAAATAAGGCACAGCACCATACAGATCTGTGAGACGCTGATAGATGAGCACACGGGCAATTCTGCCTACCTGGTAAAGGTTAGCATAATTAGGTTTGCCCTTTGTGTTATCCAGCATGTTGTCGATATACTTAATCTGGTTGCCGTAAGCCATTGTAAAATAGCTGCTGGCGAAACCATTATTGGCGCTGTATTTATCGCCGGAATACCAGCCCACAGTGGATGCCAGCTGCTGCGTCATCAAACTGCAATAGATAATGTTTACGCGCCAGGTTTCGAAGCTGAAGTCATGGTTGCCGGTATATTCCAGTTCTGCACGTGTCAGGTTGTAGATGGGAATATTGTTTTCCGGGCTAACCTTGTTGGTGTCCTTATTCAGTTCCGGGAAATTTTTTGTACAGGAGGTGAGCAGAGATGCTGCAGGAACCGCCAGTAGCATGATATATCTGGATATTGATTTCATGTTTCTTTATTTTAATGATCAGCAATCTCTCTTAGAATTTAACATTCAGGTTTAAACCAATAGAGCTGGTAGTAGGTACTACACCATATTCAAGGCCCTGCGCATTACCATTGTTGTAAGAAGATTCCGGATCGACGTTAGGTGTGTGTTTTGAAATGTAGAACAGGTTCCTTGCTACCAATGACAGACCCAAACCGGCGATCTTATTGTTGAACGCGCTGCCAGGGAAGTTATAAGTAAGACTTACAGAACGGAATTTAATGAAGTCCGCATTGTACACCTGTAATGAAGAGATGCCGCTTAATGCACCATAATAGGTTTGTGCACTCACTGTTTTAGTCACCTCTTTTCCGCTTCCATCAACACCTTTTACAGTTACACCTCCGTCTCTTCCTACTAATGTTTCTTTTTGCAGTCCCAGGGAATATGCTATGGCATTGGTACCGGAATAAAGTACTGCACCATGTTTGAAGTCAATCAGGAATGAAAGGCCGAAACGTTTGTAGTTGATTTCATTGCTCCATCCACCGGAAACAGGTGCTACACCTGTACCCATGGCAGTCAGTGCACTGGCGGCCTGTGGTAAACCATCTGCATTCAGTATGAGGTTGCCTTTGTCATCTTTCATGTAATCAAAAGCCATTACCTGTGATACTGGTAAGCCTACAACATGTTTAATAAAAGCATTACCGGTTCTGGATATATCTACCTGCATGTCCGGAATGCCTGGCGCTAAAGCTAATACCTTGTTATTGTTTTTGGTATAGTTAAAGCTGCTCGTCCAGGTGATGTTTTGGGTTTTTACCGGCACTACTGTTACCAGTAATTCGAAACCTTTATTTTCAATTTTACCTACGTTCAGTACTCTTCTTTCAAAACCTGAAGTAATAGAAATTGTACTGGCTACAATGTCGTTGAGTGTTTGTTTATTGTAAACAGCAAAATCCACAGAGATGCGGTTCTTGAGGAAACCCAGCTGCGCACCTATTTCAGATTCTTTTACTTTAAGTGGTTCCAGTTTGGCGTTAGGAATTTCTACCGGTAAGTCAGAGATCGGAGAACCATTTACGGAACCCAGTGCACTGTAATAGAAGTTGGTAGCAAAGATCTGTGCATCACCTCCTACAGAAGAGTAACCAGCCCTGATTTTACCAAAATCCAACCATGGGAGTTTCAGTGTTTCAGAGAATACATAGGAAGCATTGATGGAAGGGTAGTTATAAGAGTTGTTAGCTGTTGGCAAGGTACTGGACCAGTCGTTACGGTCAGTTAAGTTCAGGAACACGGTACTTTTATAAGACAGTTCCGCTGATCCGTATACAGAGTGTATTTCTTTAAGCGGCTGACTGATTGTTACATTCTTGTTGCTGGCAGTAGCCGGGTTGTAAACATTTTGGTAAGCTAATCCGTCTGCATTTATATCAATGCTTTTGCCTTCCTGGCGCATGAAGTTACCACCTGCAGTAAATCCAAAATTGATATCACGCGCTAATTTTTTGTTTATGCCCAACATGATATCAGTGTTCAACTCATTCATATTGCGGGTAAGATCCTGGTTGAGTTTACCGGTTGGTTTAAAAGCGGTACCGGTAGGCCAGATGCTTTGTGCATTAAACGAAAAGAAGTCGTTGGTAACACGGCCCTGTACATACAACCAGTCTAATGCCTGGTAGCGTAAGCTGGCCATACCCAATACCCTGTCTTTGTTAGTGTAGTTGGTAAATTTGGTAGCGGCAAAATATGGATTAGTGTTGTACTGGTTGTCATTAAATTCTGTTTCCTTGCCGGTGATAGGATCATAGCCGGGAGCCAGCATGTTGGCTCTCACATTCGGAGGCAGGAACATGATAGCAAAGTTACCGTTACCTGGTGCATCACTTACATTGGTACGGTTAGCTCTTTCTTTTACATAAGAGAGATTAGCCTGGCCGGACCATTTGTTATTCAGTTTGAAACCGAGGTCGATATTGGCATTGCTACGTTTGTAGTCGGCATTGGGATAAACGGACTTATTTCTCAGATCACCGAGTGATACGCGGAAGGTAGTGTTATCATTACCACCGGAAAACGCAACGGTATTAGTGATGGTAGAACCGGTTTTATAGAAGTCTTTAAAATTATGCTGACTTTGTGCAACATACGGATGCTGGCTGCCATCAAAGTAGTAAGCTGGTTTGCCGTCGAGTTTTTCTCCCCATGACTGTAAACCTGTGCTCTTGCCGGATTTTGCATCTGTAGGACGGGCTCCTTGTGTACCTTGTCCGTATACATTCTGGAAATCACGGTAATCATGTACCTGGTCCATTGAATAGTTGCTGTTCACTTCTATGCCAATACCTTTACGTGATTTACCGGATTTGGTAGTGATCAGGATTACGCCGTTGATACCTCTTTGGCCGTATAAAGCAGCAGCAGCGCCACCTTTCAGCACCGTCATATCTTCAATATCGTCCGGGTTAATGCTGGAGATACCATCACCGTAATCTGCACCGCCATACTGACCAGGATTACCCTGATTATCGTTATTCAGTGGAATACCGTTTACTACATACAGGGGCTGGTTATTGTATGATAAAGAGCTGTTACCGCGGATAGTCACCCTGGAGGATCCACCGGGGCCGGTTGCAGGCGTAGAGCTGTTTACACCGGCTACTTTACCAACCAGTGCATTTGCTACGTTGATTTCACGTGCCTGTGTGAAATCACTGCCCTTTACTTTGGTCATTGCATAACCAATACTTTTTTCTTCTTTCTTAATACCCAGTGCAGTTACTACCAGTTCATTCAGGCCGGTAGCACTTTCTTTCAGGATTACATTTACTTCATCTGAAGTACCCACTTTTACTTCCTGTACAGCGTAGCCAATAAAGCTGAAAACCAATACATCACCGGCTTTTGCGGCGACATTGAATTTTCCTTCTGAATTGGCCTGCGTGCCTTTACTGCTACCTTTAATGACAACAGTTACGCCGGGAAGAGGGTTGCCGGAGTTGTCTTTTACAGTACCATGCACTTCCCGTTGCTGAAAGTTGGAATGCCATACACTGGAATGGGCAGCTTCTGCAGCAACAGCAGCAAAAGCGTTCTCCGTCAGCATGGTGCTCAGCACCAGTCCGGTGGCAACGCATGCTTTCATGAGGCGTAGGTTTTTTTTCATACTTGCCTTTTTGAATTTTGATTGATAAAATAAATAAGAACACACTGAAGTACAAGCGGACAGCTGTGATGATAAGTGAACTATTATTTCTAAGCTAGACTCTCTTCCAGATTGAATTACAGCTAAACAAGTACCGGGATATTTTTTTGTTTATTCGTGAATATTATACAATGAGTTTTTGATTGGTCGCTTAGAAGTAGTCGTGCGATGAGAAGAGAGGTACCATCCGAAAAATAAATTTCTGTGAATTTTTTTTCAGATAGATATAGATAAGGAGCGTATAGTAACTCATGAAAATAAAAATGCCGGTCCTCAACAGGACCGGCCTCTTTTATGCACGCGATTCAAAAATAAAAATTTGAATAGACTATTTTTTCGGGTCCCACCAGAGGTGAGTACCACCTACATCTTTTGGTTCACTTAAAGTAGCAATGGCTTTCTGAACAGCAGCACCGTTAGAAGCATATTCATTGCTTGGGAAAAATACCCTGCGCACGAAATCGGTAGTACTGATAGTATTGTTACTGTTGTTTATTACAACAGGAAACAGTTTAGGATAACCGGTTCTACGGAATTCAGACCATGCTTCTTCGCCTTCCGGATACATAGCAATCCATTTCTGGGTAATGATACGTTCCAGTTTCACTTCCGTTGCAGCAGCAGCATCCCACTTAATGGTAATTGTGCTGAGATACGGAGAGCCGGTAGGAATATCATTCTGTTTGGCAGTAATTGCTTTAGGATCTAAGTAAGGCGCAGGTGTTGCAGTATTGTTGTTATAATATGTAGCTGCACTACCCAGGTTATACTGATCAAAAGATGCCTGAATACCTGACTGGTAGTTTGTTTGTGCATCACCTGCATTAGCCCAGTTACGTAATGCTGCTTCAGCTTTCAGGAACCATGCTTCAGCAGATGTCATTAACTGTATTTTGCTGGGGAAAGCGGCCAGTTTGGAGTACTTTACATACCGGTCTTTTGTATCAATATTTATCCCGTTGCGGATACCTTTATAAAGGCCGGCTACAGCAGGATCAATTGCTTTTGTATAATATTTGGGCAGGCGCGGATCATTATAACCACCCAGTATAGATTCTGCAGGCGCACCCATACGGATATCATCCCATGAACTATTTATCGTATTCAGCGGATGGGTAGTGCTGCCTATGTCTACCAGGAAATTATCTGCCGGAGTAGTTAACAAACCACCGGCATTTGCCAGTGCAGCTTCACCTTCTGTTTTTGCTTTTGTTGGATCAATGTTTACGATACGCAGAGCCAGGCGCAGGCGCAAGGTATTGGCAAACTTTAACCACTCTGCATAACTTCCGCCGTATACCAGGTCAGCCTTACCAAATAATACGCTGTGTGGATTATCCTTAATAGGCGTAAGTATATCAATCGCTGTTTTCAGGTCAGCGAAAAATCCGTAGTAAGCATCTTTCTGACTGTCAAAATCAACGGTGCCATCAGCATTAGGCTGATTATATTTTGAGTAGATAATAGGCCCGAAGATATCACTCACACGATGCATCGCCTCCACCTTTATGATCTGAGACATCGCATACGTTTCAGGGAATTTTGCTTTAGAGAAATTACCTGCTTTATAACAGGGGTTCATCACTGTATAATATGCAGTAGTCCAGGAAGCACTGATCCAGCCATCCAGCAGGTTGTAGTTCAGGTTATTGCTATTACCTCCAAATGGAGTGGCAGACATCATATAACCACTGAAAACATCTCCCAGCAGATTTTGCTGTAACTGGAAAGTTGGTACGGGTTGATATAAGTAGATACTGCGCTGTGCCTGTTGCAGCTGTGCAGCTACAATGGCAAAATCACCTTCGAGGTCTTTATCGGTAGACCCGTACGGGTTTTTATTAATGTCCTCAAACTTCTTGGTACAGCTACTAAAGCTTAGCACCGCAGCGGCCAGGACCAGACCCAGTTTTTTAAATGCTTTATAATTCATAGCTCAATTTTTTTGTTGTTCTGAATCAGATTAAAACGCACATTTCAGGTTCAAGCCAAAACTGCGGGTAGAAGGCAATCCAAATACATCCACACCTTGTACACCGTTGTCAGTACTCATACTCATTTCAGGATCGTAAGGCGCTTTTTTCGTGAAGAAGAACAGGTTACGTCCTACCAAACCAACTTTCAGATCTTTAATAACACTGGAGTGTAATGGAATAGCATAACCAATGGCCAGTTCTCTCAAACGTACGTTGGTAGCATCATACATGTAGTATTCGGTAATACCGGCACGACCGCCAACACCGCTGTAAAATGCTTCAGCAGGAAGTTTGCCTGCAAACTTTCCGCCGCTGGCTTTAGTAGCTGTAATGTCTACACCGCCGTTGTCGCGGGCATTTGCAGTGGTTTTGGATACACCATATTCATCCAGCATCGCCTGTGTGATACTCATTACTTTACCACCAAAACGTCCGTCAACCAGGATGTTTACGGTAAACTGTTTCCAGGTAAAGCTGTTATTCCAACCCAGCAGGAATTTAGGCGTAGGGTTGCCCAGGTAGCTCAGCGGACCGTCTGCAGCCATTGGCTTGCCGTTGTCGTCCACCAGGATGGTACCATCAGCTGCACGTTTGAATGCTTTGCCATAGATATCACCAAATGAGCTACCCTCATGTAATTTCAGCGCATAGTTGTTAACGTTATCTCCTTTAGGGGTGATGGTATAATCACCTCTCAGTTGTGGCGCCAGCTGTATGAGTTTATTTCTATTGTGAGTGAAGTTAAAGCTGGTTTGCCAGGTCAGATTTTTCTGTTTTATTACCTGGATGCCTAAAGTTGCTTCCAGGCCTGTGTTCTGTACGTCACCTGCGTTAACAAAAGCATTAGGGTATAAATAACCTGCAGAAATCAGGAAGTCGAAATACTGATTTTTAGTATGTGAATTATACCAGGTCACATCAAAGGTCAATCTGCTATCAAACAATCTCCATTCTGTTCCTACTTCTACGGAGGAAGTCATCTCAGGTTTCAATGGCAGTCCCAGATAAGCACCGGAAGTGTTGGAAGTCAGCGTACCGGATGTAATCAGGTTTACCGGTAATGTAGAGAAAGGAGCAACATCATTACCTACTTTAGCATAGGATGCGCGTATCTTTCCATAATCCACAAACTTAGGCATGTGGAAGATATCACTGATAATAGTATTCAAACCAGCAGAATAGTAGAGGTAACCTTTCTTTACATTAGGGGTATAAGCCAGGGTAGATGACCAGTCATTACGTGCGGTCAGATCCAGAAATACTTTTTCACTAAGGTTAACACCCACAGTTCCAAATACAGACTGCAGTTGTCTTCTCAGCCCACTTGGCGTTATTTTAGCCGCGGGACTCAGGTTAATATTACCAATATTAAACACATTTGCAAATGCCAGATCAGCATCTTTGGAATCTATGTAATTACGGTCCTGTTTCAGATCAGTGATACTGGTACCGGCAGTGAAATTGAAACCAATCTTTTGAGACAGTTTGGTATTACCTACCAGTAACAGATCTCCATAATACTGGGTACTGCTTAGATAATCATACGTGTACCGTCCGTTTGCATCTGCAATGGTGGTTTGTGTACCTGCATTTGCTTTTAATTCATATTTATCCCATGCTTTATTTACGTTACCACGAGCCTGCACACTTAACCAATCGGTAAGTTTATAACGAAGGGCCAGTGAGGTGATCAGGTTATCCTTGCGGTTTTCGGTAACGTTTCTGTTGAGTATCCAGTATGGATTCTGCTGAGAATCCTGTCCTGTCAGGCCTTTTTCTGTATTAATATTCCACCAGTCCTGTATATACATGTTACGGGAATCAGAGAAATATTCGTAGTTGTTTTTATACTGATTGAAATCCAATCCTCTTGGAAACAGGTATAAACCGGTTAGCGCATTGTAATATAAACCGGAAGTAGGACGGTTATGTGCATTTTGTGTAGTCATCTGCACATTCGCATCCAGGTTCAGTTTATCGTTTAGGAAATTGGCATTTTCTCTGAAGTTAAGGGTGTGTTGTCCGTACTTTGTAGTAGGAATAATGCCCTTGTTGCTGGTATTGGAATAGGAAAAATAGGTCTGTGCTTTTTCTGTTCCGCCGGATACATTAATGGAGTTGATCCAGGTAGTACCGTTTTGGAAGAAACTTTTCACATGATCAGGACTGCTACCTTTTGCTCCCCAGCTATACAGATTGCCTGGTGAAGATTGCAGATAAGAATATTGCAGATCCGGACGATAAGAAGGCTGATCAAGTGTGAAGTTGGAAGAGTAGGTGATTTTTGCCTGACCTGCTTTTCCTTTCCTGGTGGTGATCATGATCACACCGTTGGCAGCCTGGCTACCATACAGCGCAGATGCAGATGCTCCTTTTAATACGTTTACACTTTCAATATCATCGGGGTTGATGGTGCTTAATATATCGCCACCATCACGGCCGGCTGAGTTGCTGGAAGGACCGGCAGACTGGCCCCAAAGATCAGATGGCTGCGCACTGCTGAAATTGGCAATGGGTACACCATCAATTACATACAGTGGCTGGTTTTCACGGATGGATTTTTGTCCGCGTAAAACAACCCTGGAAGAACCACCCACACCGGAAGCACTGCGATTAATCTGCAAACCGGATACTTTACCCGATAAACTGTTAATAACATTTGTTTCTTTTACGTTGGTCAGGTCTTCACCCTTTACCTGCTGTGTGGAATAAGTGAGGTCTTTTGCTTTACGTTGAATGCCCAACGCAGTTACAACGAGCTCATTCAATCCTTTTACATTGTCTTCCAGTGTGGCGTTAATAGTAGCACCGCTGCCAACAGTTACTTCTTTTAAAGCAAAGCCTACTGAACTGAAAACAAGAATATCACCGGTATTAGCGCTGATATGATATTTACCTTCCGGATTTGTTTGTGTGCCTTTGGATGCACCTTTTATTTGTACTGTAACACCAGGCAGCAAATTACCTTTGCTGTCCTTTACGGAACCGCTGATTTCTCTTTCCTGTAAAATACTACGGAATGAAGCTGTGGGCGAATAAGCATAGCCGGCAGCCTTCACATACGCACTGTCTGCTAATATGGAAGTGAGCGCCAGACCTGTCATAGCACACACTTTCATAAGGCGTAGGTTTGTTTTCATACTTGCCTTTTTTATTGGTTAATAAATGGGATTTATATAATTGGATATAATTGAAACCATTGTTATTGCGTGCGTAGCTAATAATACCAGCTCTTTTTGCGCGTGCCATATAGAAAATAAACGTCCAATAGCATGATGTGCATCATCCTTTATCATCTTACCTTATTATTAATAGAGACGTGCTTACGTTAACCAATATACAGGACAGCGTGCAGCCCTTGTTGATGGTCGTAATATGCTATGCTGGTTGAATCCGGGCATTACATTCCTGTTGCATTTTACTTACATGGAAAAAGTGTTTTTAATAACGTTTATTTTACAGATAGCATAGTATTGGGCGCTGAAATTTTGCGCGTTACAGGAAGGAAGTCGTGCGGGAATATAAATGGTACTATTGGAGTTTAAAAAAAAGTTAATCTTTTTTAGGGAATTCGTAATTCCTATCTCATATCCCACCAAAGTGCTGTTCCGCCTGTATCAGGGCCTTTTAAGGTAGCAATGGCACGGGTTACCGCTTTAGGGTTGGTAATGAGTTCCCGCTGTGGCATAGGTAACCGGCGGATAAATTTTTCTGTGGAGATAGTACCACCGCTGTTATTAACAACCACCGGGAAGAGTTTTGGATAACCCGTACGGCGAAATTCACTCCAGGCTTCCTGTCCTTCCGGATACATGGCGATCCATTTCTGGGTAATGATACGTTCCAGTTTTTGTTGCAGGGATGCCTGCTCATCCCACTTGATAGTTATAGTACTTAAATGCGGGTCGCCTTTCGGTATGTTATTGGCTGCATTCTGCGGATCAGTATATGGATTGGGTGTATTGGTGTTATTATTCAGATAGTCGTTAACGTTAGTAATACCGTATTGCTGAAAAGAAGTACTTATACCGGTGGCATAATTGGCAGCAGCTGTACCGGCGCCCTGCCAGCCGTATAGCGCCGCTTCCGCCTTCAGGAACCAGGCCTCGGCGGCTGTCATAAATAATATATTGTTGTCAAATTTTACAAGCTGGGAAAACCCGCTGTACTCTTCCTTCGCTGTAATATCAATACCATTGCGTATGCCATGATAAACATTTGCACCACCATCTGTGGGCATAAAATAATGTGGTAGCCGCGGATCTTTATACCCCGTTAAAATAGATTCCATGGGCGCGCTCATCCGCACATCTGCCCACGTATAACACATAATATTGAGCGGATGTGTAACCGGTGCAATATTCACGGAAAAATTATCTGCTGGTTTTAACAACAAACCTAACGGATGTTTTAATGCAGCTTCACCTTCTTCTTTTGCCTTCTTAGGGTCAATGCCTGATATACGGATCGCCAGGCGCAACCGCAATGTATTGGCAAATTTCACCCATTGGGTAAAATCACCCTTGTATACAAGATCAAATGCTGCAAAGCGGTGCGGAGCATTGTTATTGACATAAGCGGTGAGTGTATCGATGGCCTCACTCAGGTCTTTGAAAAAAGCATAATAGGCATCCTGCTGTGAGTCGTAGTCTATGCTTTTATCTCCATTAATAATTCCATAATGAGTATAAATAACCGGCCCGTAAATATCACTCACGCGATGGATGGCTTCTACTTTAATAATCTGTGCCAGTGCATAAAAATCAGGATATTTCCCTTTTGCTTTTTGCTGGGTAAAGTCGCACGACTTCATCACATTAGTGTAAGCAATAAGCCAGGGTGCATTATTCCAGTTATACAGCAACCCATAATTGGTATTGTTGATATTGCCTTCAAATGGTGTAGGCGACATGGTATATCCTGAAAAGACGTCTGCATTCAGGTTTTGCTGTAATTGCGCTGTTGGTGGATCATTGTAAATAAGCAGGTTCAGCTGGGCTTCAGACAAAGGTTCTCCCAATAGCTGATAATCTGCTTTCAGCTCTTCTTCATCAAAATCGTAGGGATTTTTGTTGATCTCATCAAATCGTTTCGTGCAGCCACTTCCCAGCATAATGGCCGTAATGGCAAACAATGCGGTTTTTTTCCAACTTTTCATTTGTGAGTATTTTATAATCCTAATCTTAAATTTAAGCCCATACTGCGTACAGGCGGTAAGCCAAATACGTCTACACCCTGTAATCCATTGCCGGTACCCATTGATACTTCCGGGTCAAAGGGCGCATGTAGTTCAAAGAAGAAAAGATTCCGACCTATTAAGCCTACACGCATGTTACGTACCCACTTCCATTTCAGTGGTATACGGTAACTGATACTCAGCTCCCGTAACCGGATGTTAGTGGCATCATACATATACATTCCGCCGATGCCCGCTCTTCCGCCAATAGTAGTATAATAAGTTTGGGCATCTATTTTCCCGTTAAAAGGCGTACCATTAGCATTTACGGCATTGATGTTTACGCCGCCGTTATCACGGGCTTTTGCGCTGCCTTCACTTACGCCGTACCAATCCAGTACTGCCTGTGTTACGCTCATTACTTTTCCACCAAAACGACCATCTATCAAAAAACTCAGGGTAAAATTTTTATAATCCACACTATTATTCCATCCTAATGTGAAATCCGGATTCGGATTCCCTATTTTTTTAAACGCGCTGTGTGTTTTTAATTTGCCATTATTGTCAATGATATATGCTCCTTTATCATTCTGCTCCAGCTCTTTATTAGAGTAAATATCACCCCAGGAGCCACCCTCCTTAATGAAAGCGCCAAACATGTTTACCCCGAAATCGGTGAGTACAAACATGTTGCTGGTATCAGCGCCGGCTATGTTAGCATTGCTTAGCGAGATAACTTTGTTTTTGTTGGTAGCAAAATTGATGGTGCTGGTCCAGGTAACAGCTTTGGTACGTACAGGCATTAACGTGAGTACGGCTTCCCATCCTTCATTCTGTATATTGCCCATATTAAGATAATAGGTAGAATACCTGGAACCCAGTGGTGCCGGTACTTCCATGTATTGCTTATAGTTGTTGTTTTTGTAAAAGGTAACGTCAGCGGTTATACGATTTTTAAACATCCTGGTTTCCAGCCCTACTTCAAAAGCACGATTATCTTCCGGCTCCAGGTATACGCCCGGATAAGGGGTACGCTGGTTGAGTACTACGCGGGTTACGCCGGCAATGGTCTGCACGGTAAATGGCGATGGGCGTGAAGCATAGCTGGCAATATCGTTACCTACTTTTGCATAAGACATACGGGAGCGCAGAAAATCTATCTGCTCCGGCATTTTAAACATATCACTCCATACCGCAGAGAGTCCGGCAGAATAATAAAAATATCCTTTATGCAAGGTAGGCGTATAGGCAAAAGTGCTGGACCAGTCGTTACGTCCGGTCAGATCCAGGAACAAAAAATTCTTAAAGCCCAGTTGTGCGTTGGCAAATAATGCCTGCAGCTGTTTCTGATCCACATTATGTTGCGCATCCATAGCGGTACTCATAATATTGGAGATAGAAAATTTATTAGGATAGCTCAGGCCAGGGTCTGCATTGGGATTGGCACCATTGAAAGTACGTTCATGCGCTTTGATATCTGTGATGCTCACACCCAGATTCCCTGCCAGGTGCAGCCAGCTGTTGATTTTGCTGCTGGCATTCACCATCATATCTCCGTATAGTTGGGTATTAAATTCTTTCTCCAGGGTATAACGACCGTTAGACCCGGCGAGTACAACCTGTGTACCGGCAAATGCTTCCAGCTCATATTGATCCAGTGATTTATCAAAATTGCCACGGCCTTTCAGTGATAACCAGTTGTTGATCTGGTAGGTGAGCGCCAGTGTGGCCATTCCACGATACCGAAAATCCAGGCGGCGGTTGCGTTGCAGTGCCCACATCGGATTTTGCTGATCATCCTGTCCTATCCATTTTTTATCATTGCGGATATCCCACCAGTTTTGCATGTACAGGTTTCGATCTTTATCGTAGTATTCAAAGTTGTTTTTATAGTAGTTGAAATCCTGACCACGTGGAAATATATACAGTCCGGATATAGGACTGTAGTACAATCCGGACGAGAGGCGGTTCTCGGTATTTTGTATCATAAAAGACACATTGGCATCCATCACCAGTTTATCATTCAACAGCTTTAATGTTTCGCGGAAGTTGATCGTATGCCTGTCAAATTTATTGGTGGGGAGAATGCCTTTGTTGGTGGTATTTGCGTAGGAAAAATAACTTTGTGCTGTTTCGGTGCCGCCACTGAAGGCGATGGTGTTGGTCCAGGTGGAACCGGTATTATAAAAGTCTTTTACGTGATCAGGTGCCTGTACTGGTTTGCCCCAGCTACCCAGTGATCCGGGTTGTGGAGTCCCTACTTTATCAAGACCGGGAAGATCTGTTTGCCCATAGCGATATTGTAATTTGGGCAGGAGGGAAGGGGTTTCTATGGTATAATCGGAAGAAACATCAATTTTGCTTTTGCCGGGTTTTCCTTTTTTGGTGGTAATGAGAATAACGCCATTGGCTGCCTGGCTGCCATATAGCGCCGCTGCAGAAGCGCCTTTCAGGATACTGATACTTTCAATATCATCCGGGTTGATATTGGAAATACCATCTCCGCCATCTCTGCCGCCGGCACCAATAATATTGTTGGATTGTCCCCAAACATCCTGTGGCTGCGCCGGGGAGAAGTTCGCATATGGTACGCCATCTACAATATACAGGGGTTGATTTTCGCGGGTAGATTTGTTGCCACGTAATACTACACGAACAGAACCGCCTATACCAGAGGCATTGCGGGTGATGGTAACTCCTGCTGTTTTTCCGCTAAGGCTGTTGATTGCATTCACATCTTTTACGAGTGATAAATCGTCGCCATCCAGTTGCTGGGTGGCGTAGGGGAGTTCCTTTGCTTTTTTTTGAATGCCCAGTGCAGTAACTACAAATTCACTCAGCGCTTTCACATTTTCCTGCATGCGTACATTCACCTCATTGTTTACGCCTACGCTTACCTCGCGGTTTAAAAAACCGACAGAGCTAAAAATAAGTATATCGCCGATGCTGGCTTTAAGTGTAAAGCCAGCATCAGCGTTGGATTGTGTGCCTTTATTTGTGTTCTTGATCTGGATGGTAACCCCTGGAAGTGGCGTGCCTTTATTATCGCGTACTGTTCCTGTAATTTCTCTTTCCAGTGATACATGATTCAGCAATGCTACAGTAGGTGATTTGCCGGTGTCACTTTCTACTCCTACAATGATTTTGTTGTTAATGCGGGTAAACTTTAATCCGGTTTGTGCTGATAACGACGTTAAAACTTCATCTATTGGTGTTTTAGAGCAGTTTAGTGTCACCTTTTTTTTAAGGTTCAGATCAGTTTTGTCGTAATGAAAGTTGAGCCCTGTTTTTACCGAAATCTCGGCCATTACTTCTTCCAGGTTTTTATTTTTCACCTGGATACTAACCTCAATAACCGTTGGTGGATCGGGTGTTTGCGTGATAGCACTAGTCGTGGTGTTCAAGCTCCCCGCCAACAGTAATGTCAGCATCAACCCCATGGATACAAACCATTTCACGGGGCATGGCTTTACCCTCATATGGACTAGTTTTTATTTTCCAGATAAATAGTATCGTTTTTAATGGTATATGAAAGTGATTTGGCTAAGCAGATGATGTCCATTACTTCTTTCAGATTTTCATTCTTAAAAAATCCGTTATAGTTCCATTCTTTTTTGCTACTCTTATTAACTACAGTTACACTATAACGATTCTCTATTCCCGTCATCACTTCATTATAAGGTGCATCTCTGAATATCAGGTATCCCTGTTTCCAGCCGGTTACGTCTTCAGCTTTGCTGAAAATAGTTTTCATCATGCTGAGCGACTGGCGGTCATAACTGATTTGCTCACTGGGGAGCAGGATCAGGGAAGTTGTTTTATTGTTGGTATTATTTAGCTGATCAATTTTTACTTTGCCGCTCACCAGTGCAACGGTTACTTTATTCTCCCGGGCATAGGCCCGGATATTGAAAGAAGTGCCTAATGCGGTGGTGGCAATTTCCGCAGTACTAACCACGAAGCGTCTTGTAGGGTCAGCAGCTACGGTAAAGAAGGCTTCTCCTTCTTCCAGGAATATGGGGCGTTCCGTACCATCAAAATGTTCCGGGTAGCGTATTTTACTGCCCGCATTGAGTACGATGGAGCTACCATCTTCCAGGGCTATGTTTTCGTTGCTGCCTTTAGGCGTAGTAATTTCAACAAAACCGTCTTTTACAATACGGTGATTGGTGGCGGTATTAGTTACCTGTGCCAGCTGTTTTTCCGCAGGAAGGGTACCGGCAGAGCGATGACTATTAAACCAGAACAAACCGGCTGAAAGCAGTATTACTGCGGCTGCAGCGGACGACCAATAATACCAGCGTTGCATATTACGTACCCGTGGTGTTGGTGTTATATGTTCGTTTATTTGCATTTTTATCTCGTCTAGTTGTTGATCAAGTGCGCTATCATCCACATAGGTGGATTGATGGCGGTTGATATTCTCAAACCATTGATCTACAATATCCGCTTCCTCCGGTGAGCAAATCCCCTGATTATATCGCTCCAGCAATATTTTTATCTGTTCTGTGTCCACCTGTTAGCGTTTTATGGTGTTCTTAAGTCGTAATAACGTGGAAAAGGTACCATTACCTTACGCTGTTTTTTTTATTTCAGCATGTTGTCTGTAAGGATCAGGGATATAACTAATAATATCAAATCCGTTTTGGCATAGCTGGCCCGTAGTATCTTCAGTGCTTTAGTGATCTGGTTTTTAACCGTTTGCTGGGACAGGCCCAGGTGGGTGGAGATCTGTTCCACCGTCAGGTTTTCGAACCGGCTAAGCATAAAAATTTCTTTCATGCGTTCCGGCAGGTGGTTGATCGCTTCAAACAACTCCTGCGTTTTTGCTTTATGGTCTACTGCTTCTACCACAGAATGCGGCTGTGCATCAAAATGCTCGATCAGCTGCTGCAAATACTTGCGGTAGGTAGCATTTTTACGGTAAATGTCTATGATTTTATAACGCGCTACCTGGTACAGGTACGCTTTCAAAGATTCTTTAAGAATCAATGTGTGCCTTTTTTCCCATAAGGAAATGAAAAGGTCCTGCAGCACGTCTTTGCTAATTTCGCCCGTATCCAGTTTACTGTGTATAAATAAATACAGCAGCTTACTGTAGCGGTCGTAGATGGCATTAAAGGCGGCGCTGTCATCGCTTTTAAGCAGCGATACTAACTGGTTATCTGAATAACTGCTGTACATCCTGAATTACAGTAGTAATTAAACGTTTTGGCTGATAATTACTAAAAATGAAAGTAAGGAGAATATTTGAGATTACCGGACTTTTTGCCGTTGAGATTTTTGAAAAACATGCTAAATCGTAAAACCTGAAATGTGCTGTGGTATAACATTTTAGTGGCACAGCATGAACTGTAAGCGCAGTATATCGGAGCAAAACATAATATGCACCTGCGGCACATATTATGTTTTGTTATTACGCTTCTTTCAATCTCAATTCGTTTTTATACTCTTTCGGTGTTTTGCCTACAATTTCCTTGAAAAACCGGTTAAAGTTAGAAAGGTTTTTAAACCCGCAGGAGTAGGCTATTTCAGCGATAGACCAGTCTTCTTCGGTCAGGCGTTTACAAGCATGACCTATCCGCACTTCATTCAGGAATTGTACAAATGACTTTTTGGTGCGGTTTTTAAAGAAGCGGCAAAAGGATTGTGGCGACAGGTTAGTGATGCTGGCTACGTCTTGCAGGGATATTTCCTTGGAGAAGTTATTCATTACATATTTGAAAACTTCATCTATTTTATGGTTATCCTTTACATTATAGGCGTGCGAATACCCTGTGCTGGCCAGGTAATAGCAATCACGTGTTTCAGATAATGTTTTTAAGATGTTGAGCAGGGAGATAATTCTGTCCAGCCCTTCTTTTCTGGGAAGAGATAAAATTTCCGGTTTCAGCTTCTCATGAGTAGCGCCTGTAATCTTCATCCCGCGCTGGGCGCGATGAAAAAGTTCACTCAATGCTTTGGTTTCGGGTAAGCCGTAAAACTTCTCGCCAAAAATATCTTTCGGAAAATAGATCACAACAGATTTTGCTTTCAGGCTATCATCTCCTTTGTAGTATTCCTCCTCATTGTACCACACATGTGGTATATGTGGTCCCAGAAACACCATATCGCCTTCTTCAAAGCTCTCGATGCTATCCCCTACAATTCTCTTCCCGTGGCTTTCGGTAACGTAAACCAGTTCACACTCTGCATGAAAGTGAAATGGTGTGTTGAAATATGGATCACATCTCTCTATGATGGTGATCTGGTTATCGGCAAAAGCCCCAACTTTAATAAGGATGGGTTTCATTCATGTATTAATTTAAGCAACTATTTTACTGTAACAGTCCTATACTTTATTACCATTGCCATTATTTCCCTTTATGGGACCCTATATTGGTAGGTCATCAGTACTACCATTGTCCTATGAATGTTGCCAAATTATAAAAAATTGGTTAAAAAAATATCATTATCTGCAAAATAACCTTTTAATGTGATACAAAATGGAGCGTCCTGCCGTTAATAAGTTTTAGGTAGTTACTTGGAAAAATTAAACCAACAACGTAATTTCCAACTTCATTTTGTAATTTACGCTGGGCTAAATCGATATAGCATTTTTTTTCTATGAAAGGGATCTCTATTAAAGATATTGCAAAACAGGCAGGGGTATCTCCTACAACTGTCTCTTTTGTACTCAACGGTAAAGCAAAAGAAAAAAGGATCAGTGATCAGGTGAGCAAAAAAATTCAAAAAATTGCAGCCCGCCTGAAATACAAACCTAACCAGCTGGCCCGTGGGCTACGCACCGGCAAAACCAAAACTATTGGTCTCATTGTAGAAGATATTGCCAATAACTTCTTCGCCAGTCTTGCTAAAGTAGTGGAAGACGAAGCCGATAAATACGGATATAAAGTATTGTACGGCAGCACGGAAGATAATACGGAGAAAGCCAAAGGTTTGCTGGAAGTACTCAAATACAGACAGGTAGATGGTTACATCATCACGCCTACCAAAAACCTGGATAAAGAAATAGAACTGCTGGAAACCGCTGCCAAGCCCATTGTACTGATGGACCGCTACTTCCCGCATGTAAACAGTCATTATGTGGTGTTGGATAACTTCAAAGGTGCTTATGATGCTACCAGTCACCTGGTTAAGCAGGGATATAAAAAAATAGCCATCGTCACTATCGCTTCTGATCAAACCCAGATGAAAGACAGGCTGGATGGCTACATCGCCGCACTCAAAGATCACCAGGTGCCATTCAGTAAAACATTGGTGAAGCGCCTCCCTTTTGAACTCGACAGAGAAAAATTCAACAACGAAATAAAAAAATTCCTCACCTCCGTAAAAGGCCTGGATGCAGTTTTCTTTGCCACCAACTACCTTGGCATTTATGGTATTGAAAGCATCCGCTCCCTGGGATGGCAAATAGGCAAGGAAATAGGTTTAGTAGGTTTTGATGACCATGATCTGTTCCGCCTCCACAGCCCTTCTATCACCTGTGTATCCCAACCCATCGGAGAAATAGGGAAAAAGATTGTGGAAGTACTGATGAAAGAATTAAATCAGCCTTCTGACGTACCACAACAAATAGTTTTGCCTCCCGAACTGATCATCAGGGAGTCTTCCAAACTCGCCTGAATATAGCTTTTAGCTGTTAGCCATTAGCTTTTAGTAGAAGCCTTTCGGGTAAGGCTAAAAGCTAATGTCTAACAGCTAAGAGCTATTGCTTATATTCGTAGCAACGCTTTACTTATGAAAAAATTCATGCTGCTCCCCGTTGCTGTAGTTTTAGTAGTAAACACTTTATTTGCACAGCAAGCTACAGAAGTTAACCAGAAAATACAGATGGAAAATGCGCTGGAAAGCTTTAGTACCAGCAGATCTTACTTTATCACCAATGGATTTGGCGCACCCGGAAATACAGTGGGGACTCCTTACTTATATGCCGGTTGGAGCAATATGTGGCTTGATTCTATGGACAACAAACCGGTTAAACATTCAGTTACATACCCTGCTAATTTTGATCTGGATAAGAACATGTTGATCATTAAAAGCGGCGACAATAAGGCTTTTGCTCCGGAAACGCAGCATGTCCAGGCGTTTCATTTTCAGCAGGGAGATACCATACAATATTTTGTACGCGTGAAAATGGAGGATGCAAATAAATTCCTGCAACGATTGGCAGCAGGAAAATATACATTGGTAAAAGATGCCAAAGTCCTTTTTATGCGGGCTAATTATGAAGATAAAGGCATGGTGCAAACAGGGAAAAAGTACGACGAATATAAAAAAGAGTATACCTATTATCTGGTGAAAGATGGTGTGCCGGTAAAAATTTCATTAAAGAAGAAAAGCTTCATATCTGCACTGGGAAACGATTCCAAGGCATTAGCAGCTGCAAAAAAATTCCTCGAAACCTATAATGGCGCTTTTGATGAAGCTGCAGCCATCGAAATAACCGAAGCTTTGAACCAATAATGATGCTATTTTCATTGTAGGAGATAGTATTTTACCATTCTTAACGAGCTGTTAACGATAAATAAAAAAATTGTTAAATCTTTTTTGCACTTCTCAGAATTATCCCTAAGTTTGAAATCATTATTAAAATAGTTTAAAAACCGCGTGTGTGAAATTGAATAGTGAAGTGGTAGTTCGGTTTTTTTTTATTTTAATGTGCTAAAACGTTTTACTACTGGCCTGTAGCCACGAAGAGAAACAATGATGCCAATGGGAGGAGTTCCATTTTAAATTTTCAGAGAACGGAAACCACGTAATCACCAGTAGTAGTCCTGTGCAATGCAGGACTACAATGGTATCGGGTTTTTTATGCCGTTTTTTATGCTTATGTGTCTGATTCACTTGTCATAATTTAAACCAAAAGGAAGCTATGCGAAGATCACTTCTTCTCACCACGTTGCTTTTCTTATGCTGCTGTATTACTGCATGGGCGCAGGATAAGAAAGCTGTTACGGGAGCCGTAAAAGATGAAAAGGGAACGCTTTTACCAGGCGTTACAGTAAAAGAGAAAAACGCTGCAAATGGCGCGACAACCGGCGCCGACGGATCGTTTAAGATCCATGTAGCATCAGGTGCTACACTCGTTTTTTCCTACATCGGATTTATCAACCAGGAAGTAGCTGTAAATGGACAGTCTGCATTAAACATCGTATTAAAAGAAGACAACAAGAATCTGAATGAAGTGGTGGTAACCGCCATGGGTATTAAGAGAGAAGCCAAAGCACTGGGTTACTCTGTAAGTACTGTCAGCTCTAAGGAACTTACCGAAAGCGGAAGCACCAACTTCGCCTCCGCTTTATATGGTAAAGCAGCCGGTGTAAAAATCGTTGCTGCTCCGGGTGGTGCTGGAAGTGCTGTTTCAGTGCAGGTAAGAGGTGTATCCTCTATCGGTTTGAGCACGCAGCCACTCTATGTAGTGGATGGTGTGCCACTGAGGAACTTCAACGATTTAACCTCCGGTAGTTTCGGTACCAGCAACTCAAGAATTGAGGGTAATGGTGCACTGGATATCAACCCGGAAGACATTGAATCACTGACCATCCTGAAGGGCGCCAGTGCTTCTGCGCTGTATGGCTCTGAAGCAACAAATGGTGTGGTAGTAATTACTACCAAGAAAGGTACTAAAGGCAGAGGTTTAGGTGTGGATGTGAACTACACTTTCAACCAGGAAAAACTGGCTTCTCAACCTGATTACCAAAATGAGTACGGCCCAGGCTATGATGCAGCAACAAATTTACTGGTTGGTGCAGATTCAGATGGCTGGATAAAAAATGCTGATGGCTCCATGCGCCCTTACTACAGGGCGTATGACCAGTTTGGCCCTAAGTTCGATGGCCGTGATGTTAAATACTGGGATGGTACTACCCGCAAGTATGTGGCACAAAAAAATAATTACAAGGATTTCTTCCAGAGTGGTTATAACTCTGCTGCCAACGTAGCAATTTCAAATGCAAGCGATAAAGGTAGCTTCCGTTTTTCTTATAATCGCGTTGATTATAAGAGCATCATGCCCGGAAGTAACCTGTATAAAAATAACTTCAACTTCAACGGTACACTGAAGCTGAGCGAAAAAGTAAGTGTGGATCTCGTTTCTACTTACAACAACAGTTTCGTACATAACCGCGCGAATGTAATGAGTAACATATTTGGTTCATTTGATGGCTTCTTCAGCCGCTTTGACGATATGAATACTTTCTTTAACAAGTACCAGACTTCCAACGGTTACAAATATGTAACAGCTACTAACAACTCATATGATCAGGGTGAAAAAATGACTTATAAGTTCAGGGCAACCAACCTGATGGACTATTTGTGGAATAACCTGCGTAACAGTTATGATGAAACACAGAATCGCTTCATCAACAGTGCTACGCTGAATGTGAGCCTGCTGAATAGCCTGCGCTTCAGAGGTAGAGTAGGTGGTGATTTCACCAACGTTACTACTTCCGATATGCAACATAATACGCAGCCTGCTGCTATAGGGTATACGGGTCAATACTCTTTAAATACCAGGAACAACAGTGTTGTGTACGGAGATGCGTTATTGATATATAATCCTAAAATAACCAAAGATCTTGACCTTTCTGTAACGGGTGGTGTTACTGGTCGTAAGCAGAAATACAAGAATCAGTTTACCCAGACAAAAGACGGTTTAATAGACGAAAACTGGTTCAGTTTAATGAACTCCGCCAGTGCGTTATATGCTACCGGCGTGCGTGCAGAACAGATTGACGTGGCTGGTTTCGGTATGCTGAATCTGAGCTATAAAGGCTTCCTGTTCCTGGAAGGAACCGGTCGTTATGAATCTACTTCTACCTTACCGGTAGCCAGTAACAAATATTTCTATCCTTCAGTGAATGCAGGTTTTATACTTTCCGAAGTAGCAAAACTGCCTGCTTTCATTGACTATGCGAAGGTAAGAGCTTCTTATGGTCTGGTAGGTAACCACCCCAACCTGTATCAGTCGAATGTGGCATACAATCCGTATCTCGTTACGTTGAGCAAAAACAACGTTCCATATCAGCAGAGTAACCCTACAGAGTTTGGTAATGAACAGTTGAGATCTGAGAAGAAAAGGGAAATGGAATTTGGTTTTGAAACCAGGTTGTTTAAAAACAAGATCGGTGTAGATTTCAGTTATTATAACAACAAGGTGACGAACCAGATTCTGACAATGAGTCTTCCGGCTTCTACCGGTGCGACCTCTCAGTTAATGAATGCTGGTGACCTGAGTAACTATGGATACGAAGCTGCTATCAACGCTACTCCTATTACTACAAAAGATTTCCGTTGGACTACCCGCTTTAACTTTGCAGTGAACAGGAACAAGTTGACTGCGCTGGCAGCTGGTCAGACTACTTTAACCATGCCTGGCTATGATGGCGGTTATTTATTGATCCGTTCCCAGGTAGGTGATCCATTAGGTAATATCTACGTACACCCACGTGACAAGGATGCCAATGGTAATTACCTGGTGGGTAAGGATGGTTTGTATACTACAAATACAGGAGCATACGAGTATGCAGGAAACATTATGCCTAAAGTAGTAGGTGGCTGGTCTAACTCTGTAAGCTATAAAAACTTTACACTGGATCTTACACTGGACTACCGTTTAGGTGGTAACCTGGTATCTATTCCTTACTACTACCAGATCGGTGCAGGTATGTTTAACAGTACCCTGCAATACAGAGATGCAGCGCACGGTGGTATTGCTTACGATGCGATTGACTATGCAAACGGAAATCTTGTTGCTAATCCAAATGGTGCACACCATGATGGGGTAATCCTGCCAGGTGTAACTGCTGATGGCAAACCAAATGAGAAAGTAATTACTGCTGCTCAGCACTATATGAGTCAGTACGATTGGGAAAATAATGGTTTGTACGAAAATGCAGTATTTAAAAACAGTTATGTTAAGCTGCGTGAAGTAACACTTACTTACAACATGCCTAAGAGCATCACTGAAAAACTGCATTTCCAGGGTCTTCAGTTGTCGCTGATCGGAAGAAACCTGTTCTACATCTGGAAAACTTTACCAAAAGGCTTGGATCCGGAAGTAGCAGTAGGTTCCTCCTGGTTGAGTCAGGGTATTGATGGTGGTACTGTTGGACCAACAAGAAGCCTGGGTGCAAGCTTGCGTGCCCGTTTTTAGTAGGATACTGATTTGTAAACGAACTTAACAGATTATAATGAAACGTCTTTTAATAAATACCTCACTTCTTATCTTACTCGTTGCTTCTTTCAGCGCCTGTAAGAAACAGATTGCGGATGATTATGCAAACCCGGAATTAACTACTACCGGATCTATGAGCAAGTTGCTCAGCGGTATGTTTATAAACAAGCGTATACGCCCTTCTTATTGGGATTACGCTACTTTTATACTGCCTACCACTGCTACTTTTTCACAAACAACTGCGCTGTCACCCAGCAATAAAATGTACGTGCCTTCTCTGACTTATACAGAGAACCGCTGGGTAGATTTTTATGCCGGCTCAAAAAGTGGCGACAATGACCTGAACTATGTTGGCCCTGGTATCATGGCTAACTTCAGGGAAATGCAGAATACCTTTTCAAAACTGACACCCGCACAACGGGCAGACCAGCAGGTATACATGAACTGCGCAAAGGTGATCCTGTTTGATCAAGCCAGCCAGATGGTAGATCTCTGGGGAGATATTCCTTTCGGTCAGGCAGGTGCTCTTAATTCTGCCGATCGTACTCCTACTGCTGCTGCTTTTGATGATGCAGGTGCTATTTACGATACCCTCATTGCGGGACTGAATAACCTGAATACTTATTTTCAATCAGCTCAACTCGCAGCGGAAACCCAGGCTAGTCTCACTAAAGCAGATATCATGCTGAAAGGTGACCTGGCTGCATGGAGACGTTATACCAATTCATTGCGTCTGCGCTTATTAATGCGTACTTCCTTCGTAAAGGAAGCTAATGCAAAATCTGAGGTGACCAACATGCTGAATAACCCGGCCCAATACCCGCTGATCAGTGCCAACGCACAAAACGTACTGATTCAGATGAGCCCTACTGCGCTGAAAAGCGATATCCTGGACGCTTTAACGGGTAGCCCTTTTGCACCGGCATTCATGCTGGATACCATGATGGTAGCCAACAGCGATCCGCGTACGGAAGTGTACTGGGATAAAGGTAAAACTATGGGCATGAAAGGGTTTCCGGCCAATGGTACTACTTCTGCCTATGATGGAGGTGGTTACGCTACTTACGATTCTGCTACGTTCTTCTATAACTATAACGTACCAGGTGTAATATTTACCGCTTCAGAAGTTAGTTTCCTGAAAGCAGAAGCAGGTGAAAGATGGAATACAGGAACTCCACAGGCAGATTACGAAAATGGTATTACCCAGTCTGTTGGTTTTTACTATGGCCTCAACCAATCTGTTATATTGCGCTCTGGAAGCTGGCCTGCTTTGCCCACTCCTTCTGGTACAGACATCAGCAATTTTATTGCGAAACCAGCGATTGCCTATACCGGTACTACCCAGCAAAAACTGGCTAAGATCTGGACACAGAAATGGATGAACTTCTTCATCCTGCAGGCCGGAGAAGCCTGGACTGAGATAAGACGTACAGGTTACCCTGTGCTGCCTTTCGCTACAGCTCCTACTTCCGGCGCTGCTACACCGCCTCAGCGTTTGCTGTATCCATCTACAGAGCAGGTGTACAATCCAAACAACTATGCTAAAGTAGCTGCGAAAGATAAGAGCGATATTAAAATTTTCTGGAACGTTCGTTAAGCGTTATCAGTTAGTCTTTGTTACAATAAAAAACGTCCCGGATTATCCGGGACGTTTTTTATTGTCTTATTTTAAAGAGATTATCCTATCATATTCTTGATCTCACTTAGCTTCAGCAGCGCTTCTACCGGCGTTAACCGGTTTATATCCACCAGATCCAGTTTCTCTCTGATCTGCTTAAAGGTATCGCTGTGTGCATCAAAAATATTGAGCTGTAATTGTTGCGTAGGCGTGCTGATCTTTTTTATATTTTCCTGCAACGGGGCATCAATATGTTTTTCTTCGAGATTTGACAGTACTTCATTGGCACGGTTAATCAGCTCCGGTGGCATGCCTGCCATACGGGCCACGTGAATACCAAAGCTGTGGCGACTTCCACCCGGCGCCAGTTTACGCAGGAAAATGATTTTATTACCCGATTCCATATTGGTGATATGGAAATTTTTCACACGCCCATGTTTATTTTCCAGCTCATTCAGCTCATGATAGTGCGTGGCAAATAATGTTTTAGGTCGGTGTGGCGTCATATCATGCAGGTACTCCACAATACTCCACGCGATGGAGATACCATCGTAAGTGCTGGTACCCCGGCCTATTTCATCCAGTATAACCAAACTACGCGGTGTAATACTATTGATAATACTGGCGGTTTCATTCATTTCCACCATAAAGGTAGATTCGCCACCACTCAGGTTATCAGAGGCACCTACACGGGTAAATATCTTGTCTGTCAGGCCAATTTCCGCACTGCTGGCAGGCACAAAACTACCCATATGCGACATCAGTGTAATCAGTGCTGTTTGTCGCAACAGAGCCGATTTACCACTCATGTTGGGACCTGTAAGAATAATGATCTGCTGCGATTCTTTGTCCAGCTGCAAATCATTGGCTACATAAGTTTCACCGGGAGGTAACCCTCTTTCAATAACCGGATGCCGGCCTTCTTTGATCAGCAGATCAAAACCTGCTGTGATCAATGGTCTGCGGTATTTGAATTGTACCGCATTGTGTGCAAAACAAAGTAAACAATCTATCCGTGCAAATACCTGCGCATCTTCCTGTACCGGTTGAATAAATGATTGCAGCGCCATTACCAGTTCATCAAACAACCTGGTTTCCAGCACCTGTATCTTATCTTCCGCCCCTACAATTTTCTCTTCATATTCTTTCAGCTCCGGCGTGATGTAACGTTCTGCGTTGGCCAGTGTTTGTTTACGGAGCCAGCGTTCCGGTACTTTATTTTTATGCGTGTTGGTTACTTCCAGGTAGTACCCGAAAACGTTGTTGAAAGCGATCTTTAACGAAGGGATGCCGGTGGCTTCTGCTTCTTTTTGTTGTATCTGTAACAGGTAGTCTTTGCCTTTGGTAGCAATATTCCGCAGGTCATCCAGTTCTGCGTTGACGCCTTCTTTTATCACGCTACCCTTATTTACCAGTACTGGCGGGTTTTCCATGATTTCATTCAGGATGCGGTCCAGCAAGGGTGTACAGGGATCCAGTTTTTCGTTTAGTCGTAACAGGTAGTCGCTGTCAGTACCGGCAAGGAGTGCCTGTACTGCCTGTACCTGTTGCAGGGAACGTGCCAGCTGCATCACTTCACGCGGATTGATTTTCCGTAACGGTATTTTTGATACCAGTCTTTCGAGATCACCGGTTTGTTTCAGATGATGTACGAGTGATTTGGCGAGATCTGTTTCTTTAATGAAAAATTCTACCGTATCCAGTCTTTCATTGATGGAGGCGATATCGCGCAAAGGAAATACCATCCAGCGTTTCAGCAGGCGTGCACCCATAGGGGTAATAGTATTATCCAGCACTTTCAGGAGGGTGTGCCCGTTTTCCACGCTGCTGTTCAGCAGTTCCAGGTTACGTACTGTAAAGCGATCCATCCAGAGGAAATCATCCTGACTAATGCGCTGCATGCGTGTAATATGCTGCAGGTGCGGATGTTCGGTATCCTTGAGGTAATGCAGGGTGGCGCCGGCTGCAATAATAGCAGACGGTAAACCCTCTGTACCAAAGCCTTTCAGCGAGTGTGTCTGAAAATGTTTCAGCAGTATTTCTTCCGCATAGGTGGTGGTAAATATCCACTCATCCATGGTGTAGGTATAAAAGCGGGTACCAAAGGTGGCTTTGAAGTGTTTCTGCTGTTGTTTGGCAAACACCACTTCCGCCGGGCGGAAACTTTGCAGCAGCTTATCCACATATTCAATACTGCCTTCGGCCACAAAAAATTCTCCGGTGGAAATATCGAGAAAAGATACGCCGGTGGTATCTTCCCCAAAATGTACCGCCGCCAAAAAGTTGTTGCTGGAGTTTTCCAGCAGTTTATCATTGATAGCCACACCTGGTGTTACCATTTCAGTGACACCGCGTTTTACAATGCCTTTTACTGTTTTGGGATCTTCCAGCTGATCACATACCGCTACGCGGTAACCGGCTTTTACCAGTTTATGCAGATAAGTATCTAATGAATGGTGTGGAAATCCGGCCAGGTCTACATAGGTGGCAGAGCCATTGGCCCTTTTAGTTAATACTATGCCCAGTACTCTGGAGGCTATTACTGCATCCTCATTAAACGTTTCATAAAAGTCGCCCACCCTGAACAATAGCACGGCATCAGGGTATTTATCCTTGATAGCCTTATGTTGTTGCATGAGTGGAGTTTCCTCCGTTTTACTTTTTGCCATGGCGCAAATATATAAAACTCATCCCATCCTATTATCTTTGCAGTTGATGAGAAAATTAAGCATGGATGAACTGGGCCGTAAAACGGTGGCTGAGTTCAAGGCCGCCGACAAAACGCCTATAGTACTGGTACTCGATAATATCCGCAGCATGCACAACGTGGGCTCGGTATTCCGTACCGCAGATGCCTTTCTGTTGCAGGGCATCATCCTTTGCGGCTATACGCCGGTACCTCCGCACCGCGATATTCAGAAAACCGCATTGGGCGCTACCGAATCCGTGGAATGGCAATATTTTTCCACTACACTGGATGCTGTGAAAGAACTACAGGCCAATGGTTATAAGGTAATGACCATAGAACAGGCGGTAAACAGTCATATGCTCGATGTATTTGTTCCTCCTGCAGATCAGCCACTGGCGCTGGTTTTTGGCAATGAGGTGAGCGGGGTAGACGCGGAAGTAATGAAAATAGCAGATGGATGCATAGAGATCCCGCAATTGGGTATGAAACATTCTCTTAATATTTCTGTAAGTACGGGTATTGTGGTTTGGGATATATTTGTGAAACAGCGGTTAGCTTTTAGCCGTTAGCTATTAAATATGTTTTTTATCTAAAAGCTAAAAGCTAAAAGCCAAACGCTAAAGCTAAATCTTAATATATGATCACCACAATTAATAAGTATCTCTCGCTGGTAAAGTTTGCGCATACCATCTTCGCCATGCCTTTTGCCCTGACCGGTTTTTTTATGGCTACTACTAAAGGTGGTGGCAGTTTTAGCTGGAGTACTTTTGGTTTGGTAGTTCTATGTATGGTGTTTGCACGCAGTGCTGCCATGGCATTTAACCGCTGGCTGGATGTGGATATTGATAAACTCAATCCGCGTACAGCCAAAAGAGAAATACCCGCTGGTATCATCTCTCCCCAAAATGCATTATTCTTTATCATCGCCAACGTAGTACTGTTTGTTGCTACCACCTGGTTCATTAACCGCATTTGTTTTTTCCTGTCGCCGGTAGCTTTGCTGGTGGTGCTGGGATATAGCTATACCAAACGTTTTACGGCTTTGTGCCACCTGGTACTGGGTATTGGGTTGTCATTAGCGCCTGTTGGCGCTTACCTGGCAGTAACCGGTGAGTTTGCCGTTTTACCGGTACTGATGTCTTTCCTGGTACTTTGCTGGGTATCTGGTTTTGATATCATTTATTCTTTGCAGGATGAAGATTTCGATAAATCACAACAACTGAACTCTATTCCGGCCTGGCTGGGACTTTCAGGGGCTTTACGTTTTTCTGAACTTTTACATGTGATAACAGCCGCACTGGTGGTTACTATTGGTATAACCGGGCATTTCCACTGGGTGTTCTGGATTGGCGCAGCGGTATTTGTGGCCATGCTGGTATCACAGCACCTGCTGGTGAAACCCGGTGATCTCAGCAAAATAAATATCATGTTTATGACTACCAACGGCATTGCCAGCGTGGTATTTGCTGTATTTGCCATCACAGACATGTTCCTCTTTCAATAACAAAAAATAAACATATTCATGCCCCGCTTAATGGCAATAGATTACGGAAAAAAAAGAACAGGACTGGCTGTAACAGATCCTTTGCAGTTGATTGCCAGTGGTCTTACCACCGTTGCTACGCATGAACTGATTCCTTTTCTGAAAAAATATTTTGCTGCCGAACAGGTGGAAACAATCATCATAGGAGAGCCTAAAAACCTGGATGGTAACGCTACAGACGCCACACCACTGGTAATAGAGTGTATCCGCATCATCAAAAAAAATTTCCCGGATATCCCGGTTGTAAAAGTAGATGAACGCTTTACTTCTAAAATGGCTTTTCAAACGATGATAGACAGCGGCTTGAAGAAGAAGGACAGGCGGAATAAAGCCCTGGTGGACGAAATCAGCGCAACTATTATACTGCAGGAATATCTCCGCAATAAGATGTAAATATTTTGTTTCGACAGAATATCTGCTATTAAAACAAAATATCTAAATCTCTAAATCCGAAAATCTCTAACTTTGCGGATTAAACCAAGTAATAGATAGAACATGATTTTGCCAATAGTAGCTTACGGGCACCCGGTGTTAAGAAAAGTAGCAGAAGAGATCACCCCCGAATATCCTAACCTGAAGGAGTTGATCGCTAACATGTGGGAAACGATGTATGGTTCCAATGGTGTGGGTATTGCTGCTCCGCAGGTGAATAAGGCCATCCGCTTGTTTGTGGTTGATAGCGAACAAATTATTGACAACCTGGAAGAAGACGAAAAAAACGATTATCCCGGTGATAATGGCGTTAAAGGGGTATTTATTAATGCACAGGTAGTGGAAACCGGTGGAAAAGACTGGTCATATAACGAAGGATGCCTGAGTATCCCCAAAGTACGGGAAGATGTGAACCGCGCAGAAACCGTTACACTTAGCTATGTTGACGAAAATTTTGCCCCACAGCAAAGAACATTTACCGGTGTTACTGCCAGGGTGATCCTGCATGAATATGATCATATTGATGGAAAATTGTTCATCGATCATCTTAAGCCTTTGAAACGTAGGATGTTAAAAAGTAAGCTCGACGATATAACGAAAGGAAAGATACGGGTAGATTATAAAATGACTTTTCCTAAATAGGAAATAATTTTGTAATGTAAAGAAAACCTGTTATTTTGGTATTCATAAAACCGAACATCCATATCCTCAACCTTGGGAGCTACCTTAACATACACTGAAGTAGAATTAGTTCAAGGCCTGCAGGCCCGGGATGAAAAGGTATTTACTTATCTGTATGATCATTATTCCCCGGCATTGTATGGTGTTGCCCTGAAAGTAGTAGGGGAAGAAGCCGCTGCGGGAGATGTACTGCAGGAGGTTTTCGTTAAAATATGGCGCAATATAGATCGATATGATGCAGTAAAAGGGCGATTATTCACCTGGATGCTGAATATTACGCGCAACACAGCGATAGATAGTCTCCGTTCCAAATCTCACAAGCTGGATCAAAGGGTGCAGGATGTTACAAGTGTTTCCCTGATGTATGAACCTCAGTTGGCCGTGCACTTGTCTGTTGATCACCTGGGATTAACCAAGGTGATAGAACGTCTCCAGAAAGATCAACGAATCATTATTGATATGGCTTACTTCAAGGGACATACCCAGGAAGAAATAGCCAGGTCTCTCGAAATACCGTTGGGTACCGTGAAAACCCGTATGCGCAATGCTATTATACAATTGAGAACGCTCTTAAAACAATTGTAAAAAAAAGTGGATGTACAACGTTACATATCATCCGGAATCCTTGAAAGCTATGTATTTGGTATGTTGCCAGAAGCAGAGCTTGGAGAGATAGAAATGGCCGTATTACATTACCCCGAAATCAAAGCCGCAGTAAACTCACTGCAGCACGATAAGGAAAAATTTGTAATGCTGTATGCTACTCCTCCGCCTCCGGGAATAAAGGATCGCTTGCTGGAAATCATCCAACAGGAAAACACGCAGGAAGGAAACGACCTGCTGCCGGAAGAATTACGTACGCCCGTACCCACACCTGCAAAAGAAACACCGGTGAAGAAATTACCCGCTGCAAAAAAATCAACAGACCGCATATGGAAATATGCTACCGCAGCTATTGTGGCACTGTTGTTTGGCAGTGTAATCATGAACTTCTTTTTCTTCAATAGATCTACCGACTACAAAAGCCGCTACAGATCACTGATAGCAGCCCAGGAAAAGTTAGATGCACAGAAAGAACAGCATGCACTTACCAGTATAAAAGAGCCAACAAAAGAACCGGACCTGTTGACGGACCCCGCTTTCAAATGGATGAAAATGGACGGTGTTGGTGCATTTACAGGTAATTCGGTGAGCGTAGGCTGGAACCCCCAAACACAAGTGGTTTACCTGTTGGCACAGCTTATGCCTGTACCTCCCGCTGGTAAACAGTTTCAGCTGTGGGCGATCGTTAATAAAAAATTAGTGGATGCCGGTGTGTTTGACGGTGGAGCTGAGGTATCCCAAAAACTTCAGCAGATGAAAGCTATTGCTATTGCGCAGGGTTTTGCCGTAACACTGGAACGGAAAGGTGGTAGTACTTCTCCCACAATGAGCCAGATCTGCATGTCCGCAAAAGTAACCAGGTAGAAAGTGGCACACAATTAAGAATTTGTATATCACTGGAAATCGGTATATTGGTATTACATATTTCCTATTGAGCTATTTGTAGAAGCACACAACCGTTACCATTAATTGTGAAATTCGATGTCATTGTGGTCATATCCTCAAATGTCAGGTGATGAATCGCTATCTGAATCTAAATACCAATAAACCATAGTCAATCTGTTTTGGAACACACTGCTACATATACTGAAGCTGAGCTGGTGCAGGGCCTTAAAGCCCGTGATCAGAAAGTTTTTGGCTACTTATATGATCATTACTCACCCGCTTTATATGGTGTGATCGTGAAAGTGTTGAATGATAATAGTTCAGCCGGAGATGTATTGCAGGATGTTTTTTTAAAGATATGGCGGTACCTCGACAGTTATGATGAAAGAAAAGGACGTCTTTTTACCTGGATGCTGAATATTGCCCGCAATACTGCGATAGATATTCTCAGATCAAAATCTCATAAACTTGATCAGAAAATCCAAAACATAACCGACGCCGTACATTCCATCAACGGACCATTAGCAGTACACCAATCCACAGACTACGTGGGGTTTTCCAGGATTCTGGAGAAGCTGACAAAGGAACAACGTACCCTTATAGATCTGGCGTATTACAAAGGCTGCACCCAGGAAGAAATTTCACGGGTACTGGACATCCCTTTGGGTACCGTGAAAACGAGGATGCGTAATGCGATTATTCAATTAAGAACTATTTTAAACAAGTAAATATTTATAATTATAGTGGACGCACAACATTTCATATCGTCCGGGATTATTGAGCTGTATATGGCTGGCATCGCTACCGAAGAAGAGGTAAGGGAGCTGGAAGCAGCTATAGTACAGTTCCCGGCAGTGGCAACTGAGGTAGAATCCTATCGCCACAGTATGGAAGAGTATATCAGGATGCAGGGGTTGAATCCGGCAACGGATGTTAAAGCAAGTTTATTTAATAAAATCAATAATGAACCCAATTTGCAGGAGGGCTCACCTGTGCCCGGCCAAAACCTGCAGCAACCAAAAGTAGTGTCCATGCAAGAACAAGAAACCAAAAGTCTATCCTGGAAATGGATTGCCACTGCCGCAGCTGTATTGCTGGTCGGCAGTCTCGTTTTAAATTATGTCTTCTTTAACCGGTACAAAGAGTTCCGGGAGTACAAAGACAAATACCAGTCTTTGCTTGTATCCCAAAACTCTATTTTGTCAAAGAGCAATCTTTACAAAACCCGCTTAGAGCAAATGCAGGAATCTATGGAAATCATCCAGGATCCGCATGTATTGAAAGTGCCTTTGCCTGGTACCAAACCGTTCCCTGAAGCATTAGCGACCGTGTTCTGGAATCCGCAAAGCCAACAGGTATATCTGAAAGTTAACAAACTACCAGAACCTGCCGCCGACAAACAATACCAACTGTGGGCTATCGTAGATGGCAAACCAGTTGATATGGGCGTATTTGAAATGGGTGATACTGCAAGCCTGCTCCAGAAGATGAAAGTCATCGGAAAAGCACAAATGTTTGCGGTTACCCTGGAGAAGAAAGGTGGTGCACTGTCTCCAACAATGGAACAGATGTATGTGGCTGGGAAAATACCCGGTTGATAAAAAGTATTAATTGTCAGGCTTTCATTGTATGATGAGAGCATAACACAAAGAGCTATTGTACAGCAGATATTAGCGGATATTCCCTTTCGCTTTTATCCCTGATACAATAGCTTTTTTGCATTTCGCTAACACCTTTTTTTCCTAAATTGCGCCATATGTCACATTTTTGGAAAAGTATAGCCGGTACCGTAGTTATTTGTGTGTTGCAATGGCATCAGCTTGCAGCACAGGATACAGCCCGGTATAAAGGAATGACTGTTAATCTGGATGAAGTAATTGTAGCGGCAAAACGTATAGGCTTTGACGTTAATAGTTTTATTAAAAGAGTGGAAGAGGATACTACTTTCTATCGCGCATTTAAAAATCTCCATATCGTCGGATTTAATGCAGATAATGATATCCGCGTATTCGATAAAAAAGGTCAGGTACAGGCTTCTCTCAACAGTCAAACCCACCAGGATGTAAAGGGGAAATGCCACACCATGCAGGTGGCCAATGAAAAAGTAACGGGCGACTTCTACACCCGTAAAGGAAACTACAACTACTACACAGCTGAATTATATGCCAACCTGTTCTTTACGAAAGGAACTGTTTGTGTGGACGGTACCGGTGAGGTACCGGAAACCTCCGGTGGAAGTATGGCCAGGCACAAAGCACAACTGAAACAACTGATCTTTAATCCGGGGAAACCTGTCAGGGGCGTACCTATCGTCGGACAAAAAGTGGCTATCTTCGATAATGATGTTATCCGGTATTACGATTTTTCTATTACTGCGGAAAATTATGTAGACGGAACACCATGTTATGTATTTACCGCTAAATCCAAGCCTGGATTGAATCGTATAGATAGGGCAGATGTAGTGATTGATGAACTGATTACCTGGTTTAACAAAGATAATTTTGAAATAGTAGGCCGCAAATATGCCCTCTCCTATAAAACAATGTTATTTGATTTTAATGTGAAGATGAATGTGCAGATGACCAAAATAGATGGACTGCTCATCCCTGCACTGGTAACGTATAATGGCACCTGGAATGTACCGTTTAAAAAACGGGAAACGGCTGTCTTTATCGCCAGATTTTACAATTTTACATCCGCACAATAATTAGTAAATCGCGGTCACCATGCCTGTTTTATGCACCGGTAACTGAGTGTTTACTTCTTTGTAATCTACAATCCATACATAGGTACCAATATCTACCGGATTGCCATTAACACGGCCAGCCCAGCCTATCTGGGGATCAGTGGTGAAAAAGATCCGCTCTCCCCAACGATTATAAATACTCATCGTATACTGATAGATAGGACATCGGTAAATAGGCCGGAAGTAATCATTTTTGCCGTCTCCGTTCGGTGTAAACGCAGTAGGGAAGTATAATGCACAGGCACAATCATGATATTTTACGATGACAGAATCTGCTGTTTTACCACAACTGTTATAGGCCATAATGGAATATAATCCCGGCTGCGTTACAGTATATAACGGTATGCTGGTACTGTCCTGCCACTTGTAGATGCCGCCACCGGCGCCGGTAGGGCGCAAAATATACACTTCATTTTTACACAGCAGCGTATCCGGTCCCAGGTTTACCCGCAGGGTATCATCAAAATTTACATGGATAGTGTCCATAGATTCACAACGCCCTATTTGTGCATGCACATAATAATAACCCGGTTTGGTAACGTAATAGGTAGCCTGATCTGATCCATCCTGCCAGCGGTAAACACCATTGCCAAAATCAGCCGTGAGTACCAGGAAATTTCCTTTACATATGCTGGTATCGTTACCCAGATTGAGTTTGCGCAGACGATTATAATTTATGAAGATAGTATCTACCACACTACAGATATGGTTGATTTCCACTAATGCCCAAAGATTAGTTTGATAGTTAACAGTAACAGATGGACTATGAGAACCTGTACTCCAGGTCCAGGCAGTGGCTTCCGGTATATTGGGTGCCAGTGTAATAGATTCACCGGGGCAAAGCAATGTATCCGGCCCTAATGAAAACGGATAAGGAGGTCCGGTAAATGTAATGGTAACCTGTGCATTGATAGCTGCACACCCTTTCGGAAATACAGTTACCTTATAAGTGCCGCTTGTGGTTACTTCCTGTGTAGGCTCCGTGTTGCCGGTACTCCACATATAGGTGCAGTTTTGTGCGGTAGCATCCAACTGGATATTTTCCCCGGTGCATAAAATAAGATCTTTCCCCAGATCAATTTTAGGAACAGGTGTATAAAAAACATTGACGGAATCAGGGATGTAGCAACCATTGATCTTCACTTTATAGGTGGCAGAGGTATCTACCAATATGCTGCTGCCGGTAGAACCGTTCTGCCACAAATAGGTAGCACCGGGTATTACCGGGGCATTCAATGTCATGGTAGCGCCTTCACATAAAGTAATATTCTGCGGCCCCAGGGTAAAAATAACCGGTGACACAATGGTGATGGGTTGGATGGTAGTATCCGCTACACCATTACGCCAGGTTATCAGGGTATCGTTATAGGTACCATTGTTCTGGTAAACGTGATAGGGGTACCGGTTTTTTGAAGAATCTTTATCAGCCGACAATGGATCTCCAAAATACCATTTTACGGAATCTATACCCGCAGGCATCGTAATGGAAAAAAATATGGTATCATTTACACAGGTAGAAGAAGTGGTAAATGCCGTTGCACGCGCATTACCAGCCCTTGCTGCATGGCAAAACAGGCAGCAGACCAATATAGCCGGCAAAAGGAAAAAAAGTCGGGATGAGCTTAGGAACAGGCTTCTCATGCAATAAGATGGTAATGCCGCTAAGATAATCTAAAACATGTAGATTATTTATAATAATTACGAATTACGAATTGGGAATTACGATTATAAGCGAAGATCGCTTTGATCCGTAATTTCCAATTCGTAATTCGTAATTCTTTATTCTTCGTCCTGTAACGGTCTTGCTGCAATATATCGTTTCCACTTTTCCAGCACACCGGTAAAATCGGCTGGCATAGCGCTTTCGAAATACATCTGTTCGCGGGTGCGTGGATGTATAAAGCCCAGCTGTTGCGCATGCAGGGCATGGCGTGGCATGATACTAAAACAGTTTTCCACAAACTGTTTGTACTTTGTATATATCGTTCCCTTTACAATACGGTTACCACCATAGGTTTCATCGTTAAAGAGGGAATGTCCGATATGTTGCATATGTACACGGATCTGGTGGGTGCGACCGGTTTCCAGTCTGCATTCCACCATGGTTACATAGTTGAAACGTTCCAGCACACGGTAATGTGTAATGGCTTCTTTTCCATATTCACCATCCGGATAGGCGTCCATGATCTTACGTAACCGTTGGTGGCGGCCTACGTGGGCTACTACGGTGCCTTCATCTTCTTCAAAATCTCCCCATACCAGTGCTATATAACGGCGATGCACGGTATGATCAAAGAATTGTTTAGCCAGATCACTCATCGCCTTTTCAGACTTTGCTATCACCAGCAATCCGCTGGTATTTTTATCTATACGGTGTACCAGTCCAAAACGTGGGATCACCGGTTCTGTAGCCTGTGTTTTATCACCCAGGTACCATGATAAACCGTTTACCAGCGTGCCATCGCGGTTACCACAACCAGGATGTACTACCAGGCCGGCGGGTTTGTCGATGATCATGATATCCTCATCTTCAAATACAATATTCAGCGGTATCTCTTGTGGGATGATATCGGTATTCTCCGGATTCTTGTTGGAAAACACTACAATCCTGTCCAGCGGCCTGATCTTGTAATTGGCTTTAACAGGTTTGTCGTTAACCAACACCAGTTCACCATCCAGGGCTTGTTGTATTTTATTGCGGGTAGCGCCTTCAATCCGGTTAGTGAGGAATTTATCAATACGAATGGGCTCCTGACCTTTGTCGACCACCATATTGATCTTTTCATATAATTCCTCGCTGCCATCACCGTTTTCCAGCTCATCTTCCAGTTCCAGCAATTCTTCAGCCATTAATATAAATTTTTGCAAAGGTAAAGTTTATTTCACGCAAAGGCGCAAAGAAGCAAAGGTGCAAAGATCACATCAGAATGCTTTATAAGCATATATTCAACTAACTTTGCGTCTTTGCTTCTTTGCGCCTTTGCGTGAAATGCATTTTATCATGGAAAAAGTAAAGCAACAGATTGTCGTAAATGATCTTGGTATTATTGATTACCAGGCAGCATGGGATTACCAGGAAAAGTTGTTGAAAGAAAATGTGCAGCTGAAATCACAGGCGGCAGACCAGTGGCCCAAGCCCACTACCAACTACCTGCTTTTTTGTGAGCATCCGCCGGTGTATACGATCGGTAAAAGCGGGCATATGGAAAACCTGCTGGTATCAGAAGAAGAACTGGCAGCACGCGGAATTGGATTTGTTCCAACCAATCGCGGTGGTGATATCACTTTCCACGGGCCCGGACAAGTGGTGGGCTATGCCATTATAGATCTCGAGAATTTTTTTACAGATATAGGTAAATACCTGCGTTGTCTGGAAGAAGTAATCATTCGCACACTGGCGGAGTACGGAGTTACCGGCGATCGTTCCCAGGGCGAAACCGGCGTATGGCTGGACCCCCACGATAAAACAAAGGCCCGTAAGATATGCGCCATGGGCGTGCGTTGCAGCCGCTGGGTTACCATGCATGGCTTTGCACTGAATGTAAATACCCTCCTGGATTATTTTAATAATATCATTGCCTGTGGTATTGCCGACAAACAAGTGGCTTCCTTGGACAAGGAACTAGGCCATGCAGTAAACATGGAAGACGTAAAAGCTAAGCTAAGCAAGCATTTTGCAGCTGTGTTTGATGCGGAGATAGTTACATCTTATAGTTCAGCGGAATAAACATATTCCATTTTTCCTTGAGCTTACCATCTTCAAAGATTTCGAAGTTGAACCAACCCGCGTGCAGGAAGATGGCTTTTTCCAGGATGAGGAAAGGCGCTTTTACCCGGTCAATATCGAAAAGGAAAGCCCCGTTGGTTTCATAAAATTTTACGGAGTACTTCTTTTGTAATGCCTCCGGCAGCTTGATGTTCACATTACCATCTGCAGTGGTGTATATGTAGTTGGACGGATGCCATATCACTTTTTCCGGCTCCTTGTTTTCCTGTTCTTTGCTTCTCAATCCCTTTGCAGCATCTTTGATATCAGCATATTGTAATTTCTGATCAGCATGGATACTGCTGTCAGACAATGCCAGCACTGTTTTACTGTACATAAATCTTCCGTTGGTAAAGAGGATGAACAGTCTGTAATAGTTGGAGCCGGGTAAAGGCTTATTATCCAGGTACTTATTCCTGGTATCTGTGGGAGCGTTAGCGTAGCCTATTGTATTAAAGTTCAGCACGCTGTCAAGTGATCGCTGTATGCTCATCTCTTTCACCTGTGTGAAGCCTGAGATCCAGTCCAGCTCTATCTTACCGGTTTTAATGGATGCAGAAAAATTAGGCAATACAGGAGGAATAAAGTCCTGTGCCTTTCCTGCAAATGCTGTCAATAAAAATATTCCAATAACGAAAGATATACGCACTAACTGCTTCATACTAATAATTCCGTAAGCTCTTAAAGATGGCAAAAATACACTACCGTTCAAATATAATGAACAGTTTTTAAAAGGATAGAACGCCGGGAGTGAGGGAAAGATTGCCTTGCAGCCCTCCGGTATGTATTAATAAAATTTTGCTACCATTCGGAAAGTAGCCATGCTGCACTAATTCACTGAATGCCAGGATAAGTTTGCCCGTATAGATAATGTCGGTTGGGATACCTGTTTCCCTGTAAAAAGTATTGATAAAATCTATAAGTTGAGGAGATTTCTTCGCATAACCACCACCATGAAATTCGTGTAATATTTTCCAGTCAGCATGTTGACCAGATTTTAAGAGATCAGCTACTTCTTTTTCCAGGTAATGTGCACCTTTCAATACTGAAATGCCCACCACCTGCTGATGTGGGGCTGCACTGTTAATAAGTCCCGCCAATGTAGTACCGGTGCCTACTGCACAAAGGATATGCGTATATTCTGATGTAGGGAAGATGGAAAGAATTTCTTCACAACCTTTTGCACCAAGGGCGTTGTGGCCGCCTTCAGGGATAATGTGATAGTCTGGATAAAGCCCTTCCCGGGTTTCATGCGAGTTCCTGTTCCGGTATTCTTCCCTTGTTACGAATACTAAGTCCATACCATTTGCATCCGCCATTTTTAAGGTATGGTTCATATGTTGGTGATGTTCTTCTCCACGTATGATCCCCATACAGTTTATGCCGGCCTCTTTGCAGGCTAATGCCGTAGCTGCAATATGATTGGAATAAGCGCCGCCATATGTAATGATGCCATTATCATTATTGGCTTTCGCTGCTGCAATATTATACTTCAGTTTAAACCACTTATTTCCGGAAATTTCAGGATGTAATTTATCCAAACGCAACATGGCTGCCTGAATAGTATCAGGCAGCCAGCTGGTTTTAAAAGATGCTAAAGTGATGTTATCGTAACTAATCATCTTTATATAATAGTCTGCACCAGGATTTAACGGATTGAATGGATTACCCTGATGGGTGTTACCTTTATTCTCCCGTCAAAAACCCACCTTTCCCTCTATACAGCTTCACCGCCTTATCCAGCTTCACTTTCAGTACTGTTACATATTTGTCCTGTACATTTTCAGGTACATCTATATATACCAGTCCGGGTACGGGGCTCCAGGAAATTTTGCCTATTACTTTATGGGTGAGGGTAGCACCATTTCCTACTACACTGATGTTTTCTATTTTGTTATCCAGTCCTTTGATCACCACCTGTCCGCTGGTTTTACCAGGGAGGAACAGGTAGAGTGTACTGGAATCTTTGGAGAGGGTGGTAGGACCATAGAAGTGTCCCAGCGGAATACCGCCAATAGTATTAAAAACGGCTTCGCCATTACGTTTATTCCAGGCGCCCAGTTCTTTTAGTACGTTTACCTGTTGTTCAGGGATGGTACCATCTGCCTTAGGACCTATGTCCAGCAAGAGATTGCCGCCATTGCTCACTGCGTCTACGAAGATAGTGATGATTTCGTAGGGTGTCTTCCAGTTAGTATCCTGTGGCTGCCAGCCCCAGTTGTTGTTGATGGTCATACACAGTTCCCACCAGTGGTAATGCGGGCGGGTAACCGGGAAGTTTTGTTCCGGTGTATCGTAGTCGCCATAACCTTGTAAACGTCCATTGATAATGGTGTTGGGGTTATGGGTGGTGAGCATTTTGCGCATTTTTTCTGCTTCCCATTCCTCAGCAGAGTGTTCCCAGTCGCCATCAAACCACCACAGGTCAGGGTTGAAGCGGTTCATTACTTCGGCCATTTGTCCTTCGTAGAATTTCCGGAAGCGCTGCCATCTTGCAGGCTCGGCCTGTATATCATAGCGGCTGCTGTCTTTCAGAAACTGCGGATAGTCATTATAACTCCAGTCAATCAACGAAAAATAGGCACCACATTTGATACTATCGCGCCGCAACGCAGCATAGAGTGGGGTGAGCACATCTCTTTTAGCGGGCGTACTGTTAGCAACATTTAATTTACTGTATTTGCTTTCCCACAAAGCCACGCCGTCGTGGTGTTTGGTGGTCATTACCGCATAGCGTGCGCCGGATTGTTTAATCAGGTCGGCCCATGCCTGCGGATCGTAATTGCTTGCAGTAAAGCCTTTTAGCTGCTGCATGTAATCCGGATAGGAGATTTTTTTGTTGTGGAAAGACCAGGATTCATCAATTCCTTTTACAGAATAAATGCCCCAGTGAATGAAGATGCCGAGTTTGGCATCTGCAAACCACTGCATTTTTTCTTTGATGTCTTCAGGATTGGTCTTCTGTTGCGCGGTGGCGGTGCTAAAAAGCTGCATGGCACAAGCTCCCAGCACTAGTAGTCTCTTCATCATTCCGTTTAATTAATCATTAAAATATGTATTCTCCATAAAAAGAAAGTGTGAAAATAGTTTTAATGATTAAATTTAGCGCCGATATTTTTAGGTAAATAGTTGAAACATATAAACTAATATCAGAAAAATGCAACCTACTTTATTGATTTTGGCGGCCGGAATGGCCAGTCGATATGGCAGTTTAAAGCAAATCCAGGAATTTGGCCCCAGCGGTGAAACTATCATTGATTACTCTATTTACGACGCTATTAGCGCCGGTTTTGGAAAAATAGTGTTCATCATCCGCGAGAACTTTGCGGCTGAGTTCAAAGAAATCTTTGAACCTAAGCTCAAAGGCCGCGTGGCTGTTGATTATGTATACCAGGAAATGGATGCATTTGTGGGTGACCATGCTGTACCTGCCGACAGGAGCAAGCCATGGGGTACTGCACATGCGATCCTCTGCGCCAAAAATGCTATTAATGAACCATTTGCAGTAATCAATGCAGATGATTTCTATGGTACAAATGCTTTCGTAAAGATGGCCGCTTTCCTGAACAACGACTGTAAGTCTGATGTATACAGCGTTGTAGGCTACGAGCTGGGTAAAACCATCAGTGAGCACGGTTCTGTATCCCGCGGTGTATGCGCAGTGAATGCAGCTGGTAACCTTTCTGCTATCAACGAAAGAACCAAAATATACAAAAACAGCGAACAGATCGTTTACGAAGAAGCAGATGGCAGTACACATCCATTGTCGCCCGATACACCGGTATCAATGAACTTCTGGGGCTTTCATCCCAGCGTATTCAACCTGAGCCAGGACCTGTTCAACGAATTCCTGGATAAAAACCTCGCCAACCCTAAATCTGAATTTTTTATTCCGATTGTGGCTGATGAGTTTATCCGTCGTAATTTAGGACAGGTGAAAGTATTACCTACCAGCGCTAAATGGTTTGGTGTTACTTACAAAGAAGATGCACCAGGTGTGCAGGCCAGCTTGTCGGAGCTGGTTAAGAATGGAGAATATCCCGACAATTTATGGAAATAAGACCAAACACAAAGATCCTTCAGGCTTTTGGACTTGAGCCTGAAGGATTGCATGTCCGAAAATTTGGATCAGGACACATCAACAACACTTTTTTGCTCGAAAAAAAGCAGGACAACAGCAAATACGTTTTACAAAAAATCAATGTAAACGTATTTAAGGAACCAGGAATAATAGCTGCTAATCAAAGGATGGCAGCAGATTACCTGGCAGTACATCATCCCGGCTATCTGTTCATTACGCCGATCCCTACTATTGTCGGGGAAGAGCTTTTTGTAATGGACAACGAATACTGGCGCATGATTCCTTTCATTGCTGGTTCCGTTACGGTAGATCAGGCCGACAACCCAAAGCAGGCATTTGAAGCAGCCAAACAATTCGGCCGCCTTGCCAGTTACCTTTCGGGTATTGACCTGAAGCCGTTTAAAGCTTCAATTCCAAACTTTCACAATCTTACCTTACGCTACAGCGCTTTTCAGGAAGCTATCCGTACAGCTAAGGACGACAGGAAAGCAGCAGCAGAAGAGATGATTGAAGAATTCCTCCGCTACTCTGACATCGCAGTAACGTATGAGCAACTGAAAACAAATCCTGAATTCAGAGATCATCTCATGCACCACGATACCAAAATCAATAACGTATTGCTGAACAAGGATACTTATGAAGGTATATGTGTGTGTGACCTGGATACACTGATGCCCGGAAAAATCATCTCTGATCTTGGCGACATGATACGCACCTATGTTTGCCCGGTATCTGAAGAAGAAAGGGATTTCAGCCAGATCGTTATCCGCGAAGAATACTACGAAGCCCTCATGCAGGGGTATCTCGTGGAAGTAGGCGGTACTTTAACCAAAGTAGAAAAAGAACAACTGTTCTTTGCCGGGAAGTTCATGATCTATATGCAGGGTATCAGATTCCTCACCGATTACTTAAATGGTGATGTATACTACCCAATCAAGTACCCAACGCATAATTACGATCGCGCTAAAAACCAATTGGTCCTATTACAGCGGCTGATCGAAAAACAGGATGTATTGCAGGACATCATCGATAAGTGCCTGCATGTCAGTGAACAAGTGTAACAAGTGAACAGTAAATGAAATCATTTTTAGAACGTGAACAGTAAATGAAATGAAATCATTTGTCCCGGTGCATTACGCACCGGGATTTTTTTTTGTCTTTCTCCCGATTAGACTGATTAGTATGATTCTCCTGATTATATCTTTTGAGGATAAATATGAAAAAGTGTATTTCAGGAAGCTTATTGAGTTAGCAGTTGGTTATATTTTAAAAAGGAATAAAATCAGCATAATCATGATTAATCATAAAAATCATGTGAAAGAAAAGACAAAAAAGGCCGAAGGCCTTCTGATTCCCCGTCTTTTATACACAAAACAAGTAGGTCAATTTATAACGATAATGCGATTTGTTTAGAAAATGCCCAACTATCGACCTGTTTTTTTAAATATTTTCAAAAACACCTAATGTGATTAATTTTTCACGAAATATTGAACCGGCTGTTGGTTTTTATTTATTTCACGAATACTTTTGTATAAACACAAAAAAAATAATCTCCTCCCATGTGGGTAAATAAAGACAACATAAAACTTAATCACATAGTGCCTCAGCTCAATTGGGCTATCACGAAGGTCGTGATTATCGTCGTTGTCATTATTAGCCACCAGTATGGAGGATAGGTAAACGTGCATATAATCACAAAATATAAACGCCTTCCTCCGCAAAGAGGAAGGCTTTTTTTTGGACAATAATTCCCTGTTATAATTTCAATTTTATGTATAGCTATTACAACGACAACACTTTTCTTTACATCGACGGTGAATACCGTAAAGCTAATGCAGCTACAACTGACTTGTTCGGCCAATCTCTCCACTACGGTTACGCAGTATTTGAAGGCATCCGTGCTTACAAAACAGCTAATGGAGAAGTGAAAATTTTTAAAGCCAAAGAACACTTTGATCGCCTGAAGCGCTCGTGTGAGCTGATCCACATCCCCTACAAGTTTGATAACGAGGAGCTGACCGCTGCCTGTTACAAAATACTGGAGATGAACAACATGGAAGAAGCTTATATCAGACCGCTCGTATTCTGTCCGCCGAATATGACGCTGAAAGCGGCCTCCGAATCCCGCATCCTGATATGCGCATGGGAATGGGGAGCTTACCTCGGTGAAAAGCTGTTGCGTGTAATGACTTCCTCTTACGAGCGACCAAATCCAAAAGCATTCAAAATAGAATCGAAATCGGCCGGATTATACGTAAACTCAATACTGGCCTCGCAGGAAGCAAAAGAAAAAGGGTACGACGAAGCACTGCTACTGGATATGAATGGTTATGTTGCAGAAGGCCCCGGTGCTAATATCTTCTTCGAAAAAGACGGCAAAATATTTACTCCTCCTGCCGGTAACATCCTCCCTGGTATCACCCGCGCCACCGTTATCGAACTTTGCCACGAACTCAATATTCCCCTGGAAGAAAAACTGTTTACCATCCCTGAACTGAAAGAAGCAGAAGCTGCTTTCTTCTGCGGTACCGCTGCAGAGCTGATCGGTCTGGACTCCCTGGACGGACATTCTTTCAGCAAACCATGGGCACAATCACTCGGTAAAGTACTTCAGCAGGCATACAAAGCAAGAGTACTGGACAAATCCTTTCAACGGGAAGCACAATTAGCATAACACTTAGCTCTTAGCTCTTAGCTATTAGTTTTTAGCTAACTGCTAATTGCTAATAGCTAATTGCTCCTTTGAAGGTTGTAAATCGAAAAACTTACAATCCTTTGCAGTAAAGGCTTTGAAAGAGCAAAAGGCAGATTTGAAGACCGGTAATTTGGAAATTGTTGGTTTGAATATGCCACCACTACCGGGTAATTTGTGACGAAGTTTAAAATAGGATTACTGTAAACAGTTGGTAATCCGGGTAATAACAAAACGCAATGGAATTAAATAAATATAGCAAGACGATCACACAAGACCCTACGCAACCAGCTGCGCAGGCTCAGTTGTACGGGATAGGTTTAACGGAGGAAGATCTGAAAAAAGCACAGGTAGGTATTGTTAGCATGGGTTACGACGGTAACACCTGTAACATGCACCTGAATGATCTTGCAAAGGACGTGAAAAAAGGCGTCTGGGCAAATGACCTGGTGGGACTTATTTTTCACACTATCGGCGTCAGCGATGGTATGAGCAATGGTACGCCAGGTATGCGCTATTCTCTGGTTAGCCGTGATCTGATTGCAGATTCCATTGAAACTGTTGCAGGCGCGCAGTATTACGACGCGCTGATTACAGTACCCGGCTGCGATAAAAATATGCCTGGTTCCCTGATGGCAATGGGTCGCCTCAATCGCCCGTCTATCATGGTATACGGTGGTACTATCGCTCCCGGAAAATATAAAGGCCAGGATCTCAACATCATCTCAGCATTTGAAGCATTAGGTCAGAAAATGGCCGGAAACCTGGATGAAGGCGATTTTAAAGGCATCATACAAAACTCCTGCCCTGGTGCAGGTGCCTGTGGTGGCATGTATACCGCTAATACCATGTCTTCAGCGATTGAAGCATTAGGTATGAGCCTGCCCTACAGCTCATCCAACCCCGCTTTGAGCCAGGATAAAAAAGATGAATGCCTCGCTGCAGGCCAATACATCCGCCTGCTCCTTGAAAAAGATATTAAACCCAAAGACATCATGACCAAAGAAGCATTTGAAAATGCTATCACGGTTATTATGGCACTGGGTGGCAGCACCAACGCAGTACTGCACTTTATTGCTATTGCGAAATCAGTAGGGATCTCTGTAAGACTGGAAGATTTCCAGCGCATCAGCGATAAAACGCCGCTGATAGCAGATCTGAAGCCTAGTGGTAAATACCTCATGGAAGACCTCCACAACATAGGCGGTGTTCCGTTAGTAATGAAATACCTGCTCAAACAGGGACGCCTACACGGACATTGTATGACCGTAACCGGTAAAACAATTGCTGAAAACCTGGAAAGCATAGCAGACATAGATTTCACCACACAGGATATTATAGTACCACTGGAAAAACCATTGAAAGCAAATGGTCATATCCAGATCTTATACGGTAATCTCGCTCAACTGGGCGCTGTTGCCAAAATCACCGGTAAAGAAGGTGAAATATTCAAAGGCCCTGCACGTGTGTTTGATGGCGAATTTGAACTGATTGCAGGTATCACCTCCGGTAAAGTGAAAAAGGGAGATGTAGTGGTGATCCGCCAGGTAGGCCCTAAAGGTGCACCTGGTATGCCTGAAATGCTGAAACCTACCAGCGCCATCATGGGCGTAGGATTAGGTAAAAGCGTTGCACTCATCACCGATGGACGCTTCTCCGGTGGTACACATGGATTTGTAGTAGGTCACATTACCCCGGAAGCGTTTGAAGGCGGTAATATTGGATTGGTAAAAGACAACGACATCATCGAAATAGATGCAGTGAAAAATTTTATCAATGTGGAAGTAAGTGAAGAGGAACTGGCCGCCCGCAGGGCGCAGTGGATACAACCCGCATTGAAAGCATCCAATGGAATCTTATTTAAGTACGCAAAACTTGTAAAAAATGCAACAGAAGGATGTGTTACCGATGAAGACTGAGATAGCAGATAAACAGTTAATCGTAAAACCTGTTATAACTGGTTCAGAAGCAGTGATCCGCTCCCTGATAGCAGAAGGAGTAGACACTATATTCGGTTACCCCGGAGGGGCGATCATGCCTATTTATGATGCCCTGTACGATTTTCAGGACCAGGTACATCATATACTAGTCAGACACGAACAAGGTGCTACACACGCTGCACAAGGATATGCACGCAGCTCCGGCCGGGTAGGAGTGGCATTTGCTACTTCCGGTCCCGGCGCTACCAACCTGGTAACAGGTTTGGCAGATGCATACATGGACAGTACACCAATGGTATGCATCACCGGTCAGGTGGCTGCTGCCTTATTAGGTACAGATGCGTTTCAGGAAACAGATGTGATTGGTATCACCATGCCTATCACTAAATGGAATATACAGGTTACACGTCCGGAAGATATTCCGGATGCAATGGCCAAAGCATTTTATATCGCCCGCAGTGGCCGTCCGGGCCCGGTTTTGGTGGATATCACTAAAAATGCGCAGTTCGGCGAATTTGAATACGAGTACAAAAAATGTGAATACATCCGCAGCTATCGTCCTGTACCTGAACTCAGTAACGAAGCAGTGGCAGAAGCAGCAGCCCTGATCAATGGTGCCAAACAACCATTCATCTTATGTGGTCATGGTGTATTATTAGCAGGTGCAGAAAAAGAACTGATAGCACTGGCAGAAAAAGCACAGATCCCTGTAGCTTCCACACTGCTGGGACTTTCAGCGGTACCTGTAGATCATCCGATGTATGTGGGAATGCTGGGTATGCACGGTAACTACGGTCCTAATATACTCACCGGCGAATGCGATGTACTTATTGCTGTCGGGATGCGTTTCGATGACCGTGTAACCGGCGACGTTGGCAGCTATGCCAGCAAAGCAAAAGTTATTCACATCGAAATTGATGCAGCTGAAATTAATAAGATCATCAAAGCGGATGTAGCTGTACATGCCGATGCGAAAACCGCGCTGAAAGCACTGCTGCAACAGGTTACACCTGCTGAACATCCGGAGTGGATGGCGCAGTTCCGTGCTGCTGATAAAAAAGAGTATGATAAAGTACAACACGCTGAACTGTATCCGCAGCAAGGTGAGTTGAAGATGGCGGAAGTAATCCGCCTCATCTCTGAAAAAACAAAAGGAGAAGCAGTACTGGTAACAGATGTAGGTCAGCACCAGATGGTGGCTTCCCGTTATTATCGCTTTAAAAATCCAAATACCAACATCACCTCCGGTGGTATGGGTACTATGGGCTTCTCGCTGCCCGCAGCGATGGGCGCTAAAAAAGGCACACCTGAAAAAGAAGTGGTAGCCATCATCGGCGATGGTTGCTTCCAGATGACGCTGCAGGAACTGGCCACTATTCACCAGTCGCAGATTGGTGTGAAAATAGTGATCCTGAACAACAACTTCCTGGGCATGGTAAGACAATGGCAGCAACTGTTTTTCGACAAACGCTATTCTTCTACTGAAATGGTCAATCCCGATTTTGTACAAGTTGCCAAAGGATTTTATATCCCTGGTAAAAAAGTATCTACGCGGGAAAATATATCCGAAGCTATTGATGAAATGCTGGCACACCAGGGCGCTTATCTGCTCGAGGTAGTGGTGGAAAAAGAAGACAACGTATTTCCAATGGTGCCGGCGGGTGCTCCTATTTCCGCCATCAGACTGGAGTAACAGCGCAGATAGCAGGATTCATATTGATCATTTGTAATTCACAACAGGTATATGCAAAAAGAATATACAGTAACGGTATATACGGAAGATCGTATAGGTATCACCAACCGTATCACTATAATATTTACCCGCAGGGGCATCAACATCACCAGTTTAACCACAGCTGAAACAGAGATTCCCGGTGTGTATAAATTCATCATAACGGTAATGTCTACACGGGAAAAACTGGATAAGGTAGTAGGTCAGATCGAAAGACTGATCGAAATTCACAGGGCCTTTGTACATGAGGAAGAAGAAGTAGTTTACCAGGAACTGGCGTTGTATAAAATATCTACTAAATCATTACATACAGGAGATATTGAAAGATTGATACGCGAGAATCATGCGCGTATCCTCACCATCACTGCTGATTATTTTGTAATCGAAAAAACAGGTCACCAGCAGGAGTTGATAGATTTTATCAAAAAACTGGAACCATATGGTCTGATAGAATACTCAAAAAGCGGTCGCGTTGCCATTGTAAAATGGAGCCGTCGTTTCCATGAGCACCTGAAAGACCTGCAGGCTAAAGAAGCTGTTAGCGATTAGCTTTTAGCTTTTAGTAAGAAATTATAACTAATTACATTCATTATTCAAATCACGTCTCAGCTAATAGCTAAAAGCTAATAGCTAACAGCTAAAAAAACAACACATGGCAACCATCAATTTTGGAGGGGTACTCGAACAAGTAGTAACCAGAGAAGAATTCCCTATGGAAAAAGCAAGGGAAGTGCTGAAGAACGAAGTGATTGCAGTAATCGGTTATGGCGTACAAGGTCCTGGCCAGGCACTGAACCTGAAAGACAATGGCTTTAACGTTATTGTAGGTCAACGTAAAAATTCTAAAACCTGGGATAAAGCGGTAGCTGATGGCTGGGTTCCGGGCGAAACTTTATTCGATATCGAAGAAGCAGCACAGAAAGGTACTATCCTTCAGTTCCTCCTGTCTGATGCAGGACAAATCACCCTGTGGCCTACACTGAAACAACACCTCACTCCTGGTAAAGCACTGTACTTCTCCCATGGATTTGGTATCACGTATAAAGAGCAAACCGGTATTATTCCTCCTGCTGATGTAGACGTGATCCTGGTAGCTCCTAAAGGCTCCGGTACTTCTCTGCGCCGCCTGTTCCTGGCTGGTCAGGGTCTGAACTCCAGCTACGCTATCTTCCAGGATGCTACCGGTCGTGCACACGAACGCGTAGTAGCACTGGGTATCGGTGTTGGTTCCGGTTACCTGTTTGAAACAGATTTCAAAAAAGAAGTATTCTCTGATCTCACCGGTGAACGTGGTTCACTGATGGGTTGTATCCAGGGTATCTTCGCTGCTCAATACGAAACACTGCGTAAAAATGGTCACTCTCCTTCTGAAGCATTCAATGAAACAGTAGAAGAACTGACACAGTCGCTGATGCCACTGGTAGCAGAAAACGGTATGGACTGGATGTATGCTAACTGCTCTACTACTGCTCAGCGCGGTGCGCTGGATTGGTGGAAGAAATTCAAAGCAGCTACCCAGCCTGTATTTGATGAACTGTACGCCAGCGTTGCAGCAGGTAAAGAAGCTGCCCGTTCTATCGCTTCCAACAGCACACCTGATTACCGTGAGAAACTGAACGAAGAACTGAAAGAACTGCGCGAAAGCGAAATGTGGCAGGCAGGTGCGGCTGTACGTAAGCTGCGTCCTAACAATGCTTAATCATTTAAAAGATAATTACTGATGGCAAACCATTTTCGAATTATTGAAATTATTGATTTAGGTATCTGATTCCTGAGATAGATTTTACTCAGCAATTATATACCCGGATCTCTAATTTCGACAATTCGAAAATGGTTTGCCATTTGTACTTAAAATACATTTTATGTCTGAAGTAATGAGTAGTGTGAATTCCCTGAATATCCTTGACGCAGCGGTGAAACTGAAACCGGTAATAACCCGTACCCCGCTGATGTATAGTGCCAACCTCTCCCGGCGCTATAACTGTGACGTATATCTGAAAAGAGAGGATATGCAAATTGTACGCTCCTATAAATTACGCGGTGCATATAACCTGATCAGCAGCCTCCCGGCTGAATTGCTGGCAAAAGGCGTTACCTGCGCCAGTGCAGGCAACCATGCGCAGGGCTTTGCCTATGCATGTAAAGCAATGAACATCAAAGGCGTGGTATTCATGCCTATCATCACACCCAAACAAAAGGTGAACCAGGTGAATATGTTCGGTGGCGATAATATTGAAATCCGCCTCGTAGGCGACACCTTTGATGATTGCTCTGTAGAAGCACAGGCATTCACCATTGCCAACAGCATGACCTTCATCCCGCCGTTTGACAATCCAAAAATTATTGAAGGACAAGGCACTGTGGCCATAGAGATCCTGGAAGACCAGTCACAGGTAGACTTCCTCTTTGTACCCGTTGGTGGTGGCGGCCTCGCAGCGGGTGTTGGTACTTACTTTAAAACATACAGTCCTAAAACACGTATCATTGGCGTAGAACCGGAAGGCGCCCCCTCCATGCTCCGCGCACTGGAAAATGGCGGCCCCGTTACGCTCAACGAAATAGAACGTTTTGTAGACGGTGCTGCTGTTAAAAGAGTAGGTACACTCAACTATGAAATTTGCAAAGATGTGCTGGATAAAATGCACCTGGTACCGGAAGGTAAAGTTTGCTCCACCATCCTGAGATTATATAACGAAGACGCTATCGTGGTAGAACCCGCCGGCGCTTTATCTATCACTGCCCTGGACGATCACGCAGCAGAAATAAAAGGCAAAAAAGTAGTATGTATCATCAGCGGCAGTAACAACGACATCGACCGCATGCAGGAAATAAAAGAACGTTCACTCCTGTACGAAGGACTGAAACATTATTTTATTGTACGTTTCGCACAACGTCCCGGTGCTTTGAGAGAATTTGTAAATCATATCCTCGGGCCAACAGATGATATCACACGATTTGAATATATACAGAAACATAATAAAGAAATAGGCCCTGCATTAGTGGGCGTGGAACTCAAATTCCGCGAGGATTACGACAAACTGATCGCCAATTTCCATCAATATAATTTCCAGTTTACCGAGTTGAATAAAGATGATAATCTCTTTAGCTACCTGGTGTAATTGTTTTTCCCAGGATTAGGCTGATTATGCTGATTACCCTGATTTTTTTTTGATTTAAAAAAGATTAGCGAAGATTAAAGCGGGTATTTGTCTGAACTGTGATTTTTATGATTAATGTGATTATCCTGATTAGCGGAGATCTTAGCGGGTATTGTCTGAACCAGGATTTTTAGGATTGAATGGATTACCCTGATGGATGCCGAAGATTTTAGCGGAGATATACGTTAATATCTTCCATATAAAAAACATAACACCCATCAGGGTAATCCATTCAATCCTAAAAATCCTGGTTCAGACAATACCCGCTAAGATCTCCGCTAATCAGGATAATCACATTAATCATAAAAATCACAGTTCAGACAAATACCCGCTTTAATCTTCGCTAATCTTTTTTAAATCAAAAAAAATAAAATCAGGGTAATCAGTATAATCAGCCTAATCCTGGGAAAGACAATCTAACTCTTCTTCAGGCTAGCAATATCAATCACAAATCTGTATTTCACATCTCCCTTCAGCATTCTTTCATACGCAGTGTTGATATCTTTAATGTCAATCACTTCCACATCACTGGTGATATTATGTGCAGCACAATAATCCAGCATTTCCTGTGTTTCGCGGATACCACCAATCAATGATCCGGCAATGCTCCTGCGGCCCATAATAAGATTGAAAGCTGGTACAACAGAAGGTTCCGGAGGAACGCCCAAACAGATCATTACACCATCGAGGTTCAGCAGATTTAAGTAGGTACTGTAATCATGCGGTGCCGAAATAGTATTGATGATAAAGTCAAACTGGCTGCGTAGTCCCTTCATCCGATCAGTGTTAGTGATCAGTGCAAAGTGATGCGCACCTAATCTCCTCGCATCTGCTTCCTTGGAAGGAGAAGTGCTCAGCATGGTTACTTCCGCACCCATAGCCGCTGCCAGCTTCACGGCCATGTGACCTAAACCACCAAGACCCAGCACCGCTACTTTATGTCCTTTGCCCACTTTCCAGTGACGCAGCGGAGAATAAGTAGTAATACCTGCACACAGCAAAGGCGCTACACCTTCCAGTGGCAATTTATCAGAAACTTTCAGTGTATATTTTTCGTCTGCAACAATTTGTGTGGAGTAGCCACCATACGTAGGTGTTTTACGATCCATCTCCATACCGTTATAAGTGCTGGCACCACCGGTTACGCAGTATTGCTCTTCACCATCTTTGCACGGAGTACATTCGCGGCAGGAATCAACGAAACAGCCAATACCGGCCAGGTCACCAACTTTAAAGCGGGTTACGTGATCGCCAATTTTGGTAATACGTCCTACTATTTCATGACCCGGTACCATCGGATACATAGAATTACCCCACTCATTTCTTACCTGGTGTATATCTGAATGGCATACTCCGCAATATAAAATTTCAATCTGTACATCATGCGGACCAACTTCCCTTCGCTCAAAGCTCCATGGACCTAATGGCGAAGTAGCATCCTGTACAGCATATGCTTTTGTTGCAATCATGGTATAAAATTTTAAACCCGAAGCTACGGAATTTGTCTTTAACCGTTTTTTCGATAACTTAAACATCATAGACCGAAAATCATGGCACTTATTTAAAGGGAGAGGTGGCTATGTTACCGGTGGTTGGTGGTTTTGTAGGAACTGTGTAAATCAATAAATTGTTTTCATGCTTAGCTATTGGGAAAAACAAAGTTTGTTGCACTACGATTACATCGTGATTGGTAGCGGTATTGTTGGTTTATCCGCTGCTATCAGTGTAAAAGAAAAGGCCCCGCAAAGCCGGGTAATGGTACTCGAAAGAGAAGTGCTGCCAACCGGCGCCAGCACTAAAAATGCCGGCTTCGCCTGTATCGGCAGTCTCACGGAAATACTCTCCGATTTACAAAGCATGCCTACCGAAACGGTGCTCAACCTGGTAGCCATGCGCTCAGCCGGATTACATTTGCTCCGCCGGCGTTTGGGAGATGATAACATCGGATACCAGGAAAACGGCAGCTATGAATTAATAGGAACCAGGCAGGAATGGGCATTGCAGCAGCTGGAGGAAATCAATAAAATGATGGGCTTCCTTTTTAATAACCTGCCAGCATTTACCATTACGAATGAAAAAATAAACGACTTCGGTTTTGAAAAGAAATATGTAAAAGCCATTATCCGGAATAATTTCGAAGGGGAATTACATACCGGTAAAATGATGCGCGCCCTGATAGACCTTGCTATTGCAAAGGGCGTGGAAATCAAGACGGGGTGCCAGGTAAGCCGGGTAGATGATTTTCATACAGGCGTCAACGTTATAGTACCTAATCATACACTGAAAGAAGAAATTGTTTTCACCGCCAGCAAAGTAATGATCTGCACCAATGCATTTACGCGACAGCTGTTGCCGGAAGAGGATGTTATCCCTGGTCGCGGCCAGGTGCTGATAACCGCGCCGGTAAAGGATTTACCGTTCAAAGGCATTTTTCACCTGGAAGAAGGATATTATTATTTCCGGGAACTGAATGGCTGCGTATTGCTGGGTGGCGGCCGGCAGCTGGACTTTGCAGGTGAAACATCCACCGATTTTCATTTTAACGACCGGATACAGCATGAGCTGGAAGTATTGCTGCATACGCTTATTCTGCCGGGAAAGGCAGTTATTGTTGCCGACAGGTGGACCGGCATCATGGCCTTTGGCAAAACCAAACAACCTATTGTACGCAGCCATACAAAAAATATTATCCTGGGTGTGCGCATGGGGGGCATGGGCGTAGCTATTGGCTCAATGATCGGAGAAAAACTGGCGATTATGGCAGTTCACAGCTAAAAGCTATAACCAACACCAAATACAAAGCTGTAATCAAATTTGGTGAAAAAATTAAGCGGCGGGCGGCTATCATAACTATTGTAAAACACCAGGTTGATGCTGAACGAATCAATGATGTCGTAAGCAGCCCTCACTAAGCCTTCTCCCCGAATTCGCCCGCCCTCGTTTAGCCCGAAGAAAACACCCTGTACCAGCTGTAATCTGAAATTATTATCATTCAGTAAAAACAAATCATATTTTAAGATGAGCGGAGCTTCCAGTATACCCGTTCGTAACCTGCCCTGGAAGGCGCTTTCCTGGTTAGTCACCAATCCACCGATAATACTGGCAGTCATATTACTGCGCACAAGTAACGTGTTGCTGATTCCGGCTCCTTCCACAAACCGTTTGGCAGTACCCAGTTCCTGGTTGCGCTGATAACTAAACAAGCCCACGGCCTGCCAGGAAGGCGTGATGTAGTAGCCCGGTGTGAACCATACATATTCCCTGATCCGTTTGGTGCCGCCTTGGGTAAACCCTGTAATGCCCGTCACGCTTAATTCTGCTCCGAATGTACCATCAAAATAAGTAAGGTCATTGTAAGTATTTAATACACCCAGCTGTGCAGATTTGGTGAATACATATCCCAGGGCCAGTGTACCAGACAGGTTATTAAAAAAACCGGTATCATAAGAAGCAACCTGCGAGAGTTCCTGCAATTGAATGAGCAGGGTATCTTTCGCTGTTTGTATTTTCACCATACCGCTATCGGCTTTTCCCAATGTGCCGTAATAAACCATTTTACGAATGGTTTCTATCCGGTAAGTGTAGCTGCTGGCGGTGAGGGTACTTATTTTGTAGCGTTCTATTTCCTGGTCATTCAGGTCATCTGATGAAAAAGAGATCATTCCCTCTTTTATTTGATCCAGCTCTCCGGATAACGTTAGCCCGCTGCTGAAATACAGGGTATCGGTCGACTGGGCGCTGAGTTTGGAGCTGCATAGCAGCAACAGCACCAGGCTGGCTATAAACAAGGGCCTATAGAAAGGGAGAGTGGTCTTCTTCATTATTATCACCAAACAACCGATCGTTACAGAATGTTTTTGTAACCTTTCCTGATACTATATTCTATTACACTTGTAATCGACAAGCCGGTTTATTATATTTATCATTCATCTCCACGTTATGAAATACAGATTGCCTTTTTTCCTGTTTATGCTCACTGCTTATGCAGCTAATGCGCAACAACAGCCTTTAAAATTATGGTATAAGCAACCCGCCACTAAATGGATGGAAGCCTTGCCTGTAGGTAATGGTCGTCTGGGAGCTATGGTATATGGCCATCCGGAAGCAGAAACAATCCAGGTAAATGAACAAACGCTCTGGGGTGGTGTGAAGTATAATGATGCCAATCCCAACAGTTTGCGTGTGCTCGATTCCGTTAGAAGCCTGTTGTTTGCCGGTAAACCCGCTGCAGCGCAGGATCTGGCATCGCCAAATATGATCGCGGTTGATGGGGAAAATGCCACGAAGTTATTAGGCCACTTCCGATCTTATCAAACGCTGATGAACCTGCATATTCTTTATGGTAAGAAAACGGTGAGTGCCTACAGGCGGGAACTGGATCTTACTACAGGTATTGCTGGCAGTCAGTTTACAGCCAATAATAACACCTATACGCAGGAGGTATTTGCTACCGCGCCCGGAAATGTAATAGTGGTAAGGATAAAGTCGGGTAAGCCTCATGGGTTACAAACCACGCTCTACCTGGATCGCCCGGATACTAAAAACGCTGCCACCCTTTACAAGGATTGCAAATCCGGCGTATGGGAAGGAAATAAACTATTGCTACAAGGACAGATCATAGATAAGAATGAAGGAGAGGACCGTGGTCCGGAAGGCAGGCATATGAAATTTGCCGGCGTAGTAACCGTGCGGCAACAGGGCGGAAGCCTGCTGGCCAAAGGGGATAGCCTGGTAGTAACCGGGGCTGATGAAATAGTGCTGTTGATTGATGGCGCTACCAACTATGATTTCAGCCATCTCTCGCTGGATGAAAAAGCTGACCCAGTGCAGAAATTGCAGACAGCCATAAAAAAGTATAGCCGTATAGGTTATGACCAGCTGAAGCAGGAACATATTAAAGATCATAGTTCCTTCATGAACCGGGTAGCGTTTTCGCTCGCAGATACTACGGTTGATAAACCTACCGATGAAAGGCTTAACGCAGTAAAAAATGGGCAGTACGACGCACATCTCACGGTATTGTTATTTCAATACGGCCGCTACCTGCTGTTAGGTAGTTCCCGCAAACCCGGTGTACTGCCGGCTAACCTGCAGGGGATCTGGAATAATCATATCGATGCGCCCTGGGATGCCGACTTCCATACCAACATCAATCTGCAAATGAACTACTGGCAGGCAGAAGAAGGGAATCTGTCTGAAACCACTGCGCCATTAATAGCTTTTATGGATCATATCCGGGAACAGGGACGTATCACTGCCCGTAAAATGTACGGTGCCAGAGGTTGGGTCATGCATCATGCCACAGATGCCTTTGGTAAAACAGGATTGCAGAACGAGATGTATTACGGCACTTTTCCTATGGCTACCGCCTGGATGTGCATGCACATATGGGATCATTATGATTTCACACGGGATAAGAACTACCTGGCCAACACGGCCTATCCGATAATGCACGAACATGCCTTGTTTATTAAGGACTTCCTGGTAAAGAGCCCGGAAGGCTACCTGGTAACAGCGCCGGCTTACTCCCCGGAAAATTCCTATAAAGATCCGGCAACCGGGAAGGGCGCGTCGCTCACCTATGCACCTACCATGGATAACCAGATTATCCGGGAGTTTCTGCAACGGTATATAACGGCTGCGCATATATTAAAAAAGGATATTGCTTTTGCAGACAGCATGCAGCAGGTGATGGCGCAATTGCCGCCTACGCGCGTGGGTAAAGATGGCCGCATCCTGGAATGGATCAAAGAATATGACGAAGAGGAACCCGGTCACCGGCATATGTCGCACCTGTTCAGCTTATATCCTGGTTCACAGATCAACGCATCTACACCGGAATTATTTGCAGGCGCCCGTAAATCGTTGGAGTACCGCCTGGCACATGGCGGCGGACATACCGGCTGGAGCCGCGCCTGGATCATCAATTTTTATGCACGTTTGAAGGACGGAGAAAAGGTATATGAAAATGTACAGGCACTCTTTAAAAAATCTATCAATTCAAATTTATTCGATGATCATCCTCCATTCCAGATAGATGGTAACTTTGGCAGCGCTGCCGGCATCACGGAAGCGCTCATGCAGAGCGGGGACAATACCATTGAATTACTGCCTGCGCTGCCGGCAGCCTGGAGCCGCGGTGAAATTAAAGGTATCCGCGCAAGAGGCGGATTTGAAGTAAGTATGGCCTGGGAGAATAATCAATTGACCAAAGCCACTATCAAATCACTGACTGGTGAAAAGGTAACGGTAACGTATAAAGGAAAATCAGTGGCCATTCAACCGGCTAAAGGAGTGGAAATGAGCGTGGAGAAACAGCTTTAAACGAAAGGGCAGGTATCTTTTGTGTAAGTAAATGGTATCAAATGTTTCTTTTTTTGTTAATGCGCTATGATAAGTGATTAAAATTTATAGTTTTGATCTGCTAAAACCGCGGCACTTGTCGCGGTTTTACTTTTCCACGTTAAAATAGTATTTGTAAGCGTAATTTTTACATTTATTCAGTATATTGATCCGCAAATTTTTTTATAACCACGTTTGAACGTTATGCAAACAAAATCCTTACACATTTTTGATTACCTGGTCTTCCTGGTATATTTTGTAATAGTGGCCGGCTACGGATACTACATTTATCGCCGGAAGAAGAAGGCGACCACAGATTCAAAAGACTTTTTCCTGGCGGAGGGTTCCCTTACCTGGTGGGCTATTGGTGCATCTCTTATTGCTTCCAATATTTCTGCGGAACAGTTTATCGGGATGTCTGGAAGCGGCTTTAGTATCGGGTTGGCTATTTCTACCTATGAGTGGATGGCTGCGGCCACACTGATTGTAGTAGCGGTATTTTTCCTGCCCATTTACCTGAAAAATAAGATCTATACCATGCCCCAGTTTCTGGAGCGAAGGTATAATCAAACGGTAAGTACCATCATGGCTGTGTTCTGGCTGTTATTGTATGTGGTGGTAAACCTTACCTCTATTCTTTACCTCGGGGCATTGGCGGTATCTACTATTTCCGGTATCAACTTCTATGTATGTATGGTGATGCTGGCCTTCTTTGCCATCTTGATTACTTTAGGAGGTATGAAGGTGATCGGCTACACCGATGTAATACAGGTATTTTTCCTGATCCTCGGTGGTTTGGCTACTACTTACCTCGCATTGCAGCTGGTATCTGAGCACTTTGGCCAGACAGGTGTATTGAAAGGGTTCTCCCTGTTAACAAAACATGCCAGCGATCATTTCCATATGATCATTCAGAAGGAAAATCCAAAATACCTGGATCTGCCCGGATTGGCGGTATTGATTGGTGGTATGTGGATTGTGAACCTGAACTATTGGGGATGTAACCAGTATATTACGCAACGTGCACTGGGTGCTGATCTGAAAACAGCCCGCAGTGGTTTGCTTTTTGCCGGTTTCCTGAAATTGTTGATGCCGGTGATTGTTGTATTACCTGGTATTGCTGCTTATGTATTGTACACGCAAAATCATGGCGACTTTGCGCAATCTATGATGAAGGGTGGTGCAGTGAATGCGGATAATGCTTATCCGGTATTGTTGAACCTTTTGCCTGTTGGTCTGAAAGGATTGGCATTTGCTGCCTTAACAGCTGCGGTAGTGGCTTCTCTGGCGGGTAAAGCCAATAGTATTTCTACTATATTTTCGCTGGATATTTATAAGAAGATATATAATAAAGAAGCTGATGAGAAGAAGATCGTAAGCGTAGGTCGTATTGTGGTTGTAATCACCATGATCATCGCCATTGTGATCTCCAACTTCCTCGGAATCGATAAAAAAGGTGGCTTCCAGTTTATTCAGGAATATACCGGCTTCGTATCACCAGGTGTATTTGCCATGTTTACCCTCGGATTTTTCTGGAAACGTACTACCTCCAGCGCAGCTATGTTTGCGATGATAGGTGGTTTGTTCTTTTCTTTCTTCCTGAAATTTATACCGGCAGGGATAGACCTGCATCCATTACACGAGTTTGGTTTTTCCGCATTGAACCCCGATACTGGCTTATGGGAAATGGCTTTCATTGACCGTATGGGCATTGTATTCCTCTTGTGTGTAATTGGTATGGTGATCATCACCTTGTTAGATAAGAAGAGCGTAAACAATCCCAAAGGACTGGCTATCGACAGCAGCATGTTCAAACCCAGTACTGGCTTTACGGTTGGGGCATTGCTGATCATAGGTATCCTCATTGCTTTATACACTGTATTCTGGTAGTAAAAAGATTTTTTAGTTAGATATCTTACTTAATAAAAAGATGTTTATTGAGTAAGATATCTAAGTAACAAAATGGATAAGTAATAACTTATTATCAATAACTTTTCACGTTATGTACTTTATAGGATACGATATTGGGTCCTCTTCCATTAAGGCAGCATTGCTCAATGCCGATACCGGTGTTTGTGTAGCTACCGCTACGAGCCCCGACAAAGAAATGGTGATTGAGGTGCCTCATCCAAGCTGGGCAGAACAGGATCCGGAGAGCTGGTGGCAGGAAGTGGTTCATGCCACAGGAATTTTGCTAAATCGATTTACAGTTGATCCCACACAAATAAAAGGTATTGGTATTGCTTACCAGATGCATGGGTTGGTGTGTGTAGATAAACATCAGCAGGTGTTACGTCCCGCTATAATCTGGTGCGACAGTCGCGCGGTAGATACCGGTAATGCAGCTTTTAAAACTTTGGGAGATAAATACTGTTTATCACATCTGCTGAACTCCCCTGGTAACTTTACGGCCTCAAAGCTGCGCTGGATACAGGAGAATGAACCACATATCTACGAACGTATCCATAAAGTGATGTTGCCCGGCGATTTCATTGCCATGAAATTAACCGGCGATGCGTGTACAACAATATCCGGTCTTTCGGAAGGTACCTTCTGGGATTTCGAAGAGAGCAGCGTGTCCAAAGCATTACTGAAACATTATAATATAGACGAAAACCTGTTATCTGCTATTGTACCTACTTTTGGTGTACAGGGGCAATTAACTGCGGAAGCCGCAGCTACGCTGCAACTGGCGGCAGGTACACCAGTTACCTATCGTGCGGGTGATCAGCCTAACAATGCATTTTCTTTAAATGTGCTGCAGCCCGGCGAAGCCGCTACTACAGCAGGTACATCAGGCGTAGTATATGCTGTGCATGATAAAAATGCATTTGATCCGCAAAGCCGCATAAATACTTTTGTACATGTGAATAATGAAGACGCACGCACTAGGAACGGTGTGCTCATGTGCCTGAATGGTACCGGTATTGCGAACAGCTGGCTCAAAAATATGATGGGCGATATCACTTACCCGGAAATGAATACCCTGGCACAACAGGCGCCTATTGGAGCTGCAGGCTTACAGGCATTCCCTTTCGGCAACGGAGCAGAGCGCATCTTCGAAAATAAAAATATAGGAGCTACCTTTAATAACCTGAATTTCAATCGCCACCATCGCACGCACCTGTTGCGGGCTGTACAGGAGGGCATTGTATTCGGGCTCAACTACGGAATGGATATTATGGCGGAAATGGATCTGAACATTCATCGTGTAAGAGCTGGTCATGCTAATATGTTCCTGAGCCCTTTATTCCGGGAAGCATTTGCCAATACCGCCAATGTAGTTATAGAATTATACAACACAGATGGCGCCCAGGGCGCTGCCCGTGGAGCGGCTGTAGGTGCTGGTTATGTAGGTCTGGCAGATGCATTCCGCGGTATGGAATGTATTGCTGTAATAGAACCGGATGCTGCACTCCAATCCCGGTACCGCGATGTATATGGCAACTGGCTGAGTGGATTACGTTCTCTCTTGCACTAACGGAAACATATATACGACATTTTAAATCCACAATTTGTTATGAGTATTACATTAGGAAACAACGAGTATTTTAAAGGTATTGGTAAAATACAATTCGAAGGCGCGCAATCTGATAATCCGCTTGCTTATAAGTGGTATGATGAAAACCGCATCATTGCCGGTAAATCCATGAAGGAGCTGTTCCGCTTCGCAGTATCCTACTGGCATACATTCTGCGGCACCGGTGGCGATCCTTTTGGTCCGGGTACTAAAAAATTTCCATGGCTGGCTTCCGCAGATGCTAACCAGAGCGCTAAAGATAAGATGGACGCAGCCTTTGAGTTCATCACCAAAATGGGTCTTCCGTATTATTGTTTTCACGATATCGACCTGGTGGATGAAGGTGCAAACCTGGCAGAATACGAGAGCCGTATGCAACAGATTGTAGCATATGCCAAACAAAAGCAACAGGTCAGCGGCGTAAAGCTGTTATGGGGTACTGCCAATGTTTTCAGCAATCCCCGCTACATGAATGGAGCATCTACCAATCCTGATTTTGCAGTACTGGCATATGCCGGTGCACAGGTGAAAAATTCACTGGATGCTACTATTGCGCTGGGTGGAGAAAACTATGTATTCTGGGGTGGTCGCGAAGGTTATATGACCCTGCTGAATACAGACATGAAACGTGAACAGGAACACCTGGCCCGTTTCCTCACTATGGCCCGTGATTACGCGCGTGCACAGGGTTTCAAGGGAACGTTCTTCATTGAACCTAAACCTTGTGAACCAACCAAACATCAATACGATTTTGATAGTGCTACGGTGATCGGATTCCTTCGTCACTTTGGCTTGGATAAAGATTTTAAACTCAACATCGAAGTAAACCACGCAACACTTGCCGGACATACCTTCCAGCATGAATTACAGGTTGCTGTAGATGCGGGTATGCTGGGCAGCATGGACGCCAATCGCGGCGATGCCCAAAATGGTTGGGATACCGATCAGTTCCCGACAAACCTCAATGACCTGGTAGAAAGCATGCTCGTGATTCTCGAGGCTGGCGGATTTGCAGGCGGTGGCGTAAACTTCGATGCTAAAACACGTCGTAACTCTACTGACCTGGAAGATATCTTCCACGCACATATCGGTGGTATCGATACGTTTGCAAGAGCAGCGGTCATTGCTGAAAAGGTACTTACACAAACTCCGTATAAAAAATTCCGTCATGATCGTTATGCTTCCTTCAACGCCGGCAAAGGCCAGGAATTTGAAGCAGGCAAGCTTACACTGGAAGATCTCCGCAATTTTGCAGCAGCAAACGGAGAACCTAAACAAATCAGTGGCAGACAGGAATGGCTGGAAAACCTGATTAACGCAAGTATCTAATATATTACTGAAGGCCTCCGGCCTTTGTCTTTCCCAGGATTATACTGATTAAGATGATTTTCCTGATTTTGTCTCCCCTTAAAAGGTACACAAATATTATTTCAGTAAGACTATTGAAATAGGTTTTGAATCTATATAAGAAAAAATAAAATCAGGGTAATCATCTTAATCAGTCTAATCCTGTTAAAGAAAAGACAAAGGCCGAAGGCCTTCTTCTTTCGCTGAATTTTTCTATTTTTAGCTGCAATACAAAACATTGAACAATGAAATTTGGCATACACTCTTTTCACGAGGCAGGATTTGATATCATTGCGCTCACAGATCAGCAAACAGGCACCCAGGTAGAAATTATCCCCTCTCACGGCGCAATGCTGCACGCTTTTAAAGTAAAGCATCATCAGGAAACACTGAACCTGATAGATGGTTATAAAAGTTTGCAGGACCTGGAGGAAAATCTCCGCATCAGTTTCAAAAGTGTAAAGTTGAGTCCTTACGCATGCCGCATTAAGGATGCGCAGTATATTTGGGAAGGACAAACCTACAACATCCAAAAAACGATTGCTCCGGGAAACGCCATCCATGGCTTGTTATACGATGCCGCTTTTAGTATCACAGCACAGCAGGCAGATGAGCAGCAGGCAACTGTAACCTTGTCCTACAGCTTTAAAAAGGAAGATACCGGTTATCCTTTTACATACGATTGTATAGCGACCTATACTTTGCGTGCCAACAATGAGCTGCAGGTAAGCACTATCATTGTAAACCACAGCGCAGCCACTATTCCGCTGATGGATGGCTGGCATCCTTACTTCAGTACCGGTACACCGGTAGATGAGCTGGTGCTCACTTTTGCCTCAAAGGAAATAGTAGAGTTTGATGCAAAGCTGATTCCTACAGGAAAAGTATTGCCTTACACCGAATTTATATCCGGCAAAAAACTGGCGGGTGTAGAGCTGGACAATTCCTTTGTGCTGGACTTTACCAACCCACAGCCATTAGCCACACTCCACGATCCGAAGAAAAATATCAACATAACTTTCTATCCCGGCAATAACTATCCGATACTGCAAATATATATTCCACCACACCGCAACAGTATTGCAGTAGAGAACCTGAGTGGTGCTCCTAATGCCTTTAACAACGGGCTTGGACTGGTTCAGCTGGCCGCTGGTGAAAGCAAGACTTTTGATACCCGTATACAGGTTACCTTATAATACTTCCGGTTCCCTGAAATTAGCTTAATATAAAAATCCTTCTGTCTACGGGCAGAAGGATTTTTGTTTTTTTAACACCGGCACATTTTCTTTAATTTGTACTGCGTTAGTGATATGAACAATGTCCATACTGATATGTTTGTAAAGTAGAGGAAGGGATCCAAGCAGTTAAAATTATTAAATAGTATATGAAGGTTTTAGTACGCATCATAGCATTGGGCTGTATTTTCAGTATGGTATCCACACAGCTGTTAAAAGCACAGGTAATAGTTACAGGGATGATATCTGACAGCAACAGGCTGGTGTTGCCTTATGCAACAGTCAGCAATCTCAGTACAGGTAAACGCTCGTTATCAGATCAGGGTGGATATTATAAGATAGCCGCTTCCCGTAACGACCGGATCGCTTTTACTTTTGTAGGCTATCAGCCAGACACCATTACAGTAACGCAAACAACAGGTACACAAACCCTGAATGTTATCATGATAGCAGCAGGTAAGTTCCTGAAAGGAGTAGAAATCACTTCTCAGTATTCTCCATATCAAATCGATTCCATAGAAAGACGCCAGCAATACGGTTATATCCTTGATAAGCCAAATACACAACTGGCTGGTGGAAGCACACCTGAAGGCGCAGGTATTGTATTAAGCCCTATCACGCGTTTTTCAAAAAAGGAAAAGCAAAAGCGGCAGTTTAAGAAGAATTATGAGCAGATGGAAAGAGAGAAGTTCATCGACTCCCGCTTTACGCCACTGCTGGTAAATAAAGTAACTGGCCTCAGAGGTGATTCCCTGCAATTATTTATGCGTGATAATTACCCGGATTATGGCACCATGCGCACATTAGCTTACAACGATCTGCTGTATTGGATTACAGATAGGTACAAGGTATGGATGAATAAAAAATAAAAGGTACTGTCTTACCCAGGATTAGACTGATTATACTGATTACCCCGATTTTATTTTTTGATTATAAAAAGATTAGCGAAGATTAAAGCAGTGATAATACATGCTTCGATCTTCGCTAATCTTTTATAATCTATCAAAATCAAAAAATAAAATCGGGGTAATCAGTATAATCAGTCTAATCCTGGGTAAGACAATACCCGTTTCAATTATAGACTTTCACCATATACACAAAGTCTTCCAGTTTTTTAATCTGGTCTACTCTGTTCAGGCCATCCAGATGGCTCTTGTGGCTCCATTCTCTCCTGGTTTGTTTATCTTTCGGCATTTCATCCAGCAGGTGTTTCAGGTGGGCTGATTTTACTGCAAAAGCAATTCCATCTGAAGTTGTTTGTTTGCCGGTAACGATACCTACTACATCTCCTTTGCTGTCCAGCAGCGGCGCGCCGCTGTTGCCAGGGTTTACAGGTATAGATACCTGGTAAGCGGTAGTGTCGCCGTTGAATCCTGTTTTGGCGCTGATGTAACCTTTGCCATAAACAATTTCATCGCGGGGGAAGCCCATGGTAAATACTTCTTCGCCAAGTTTTACACTTTGTGGTTTTAAAGTGTAGGGCAGGGGTTGACTTTTAAAGGTAGAATCAGCAATTTTTAATATTGCCAGATCGCTGGAAATATCTTCAAATATGCTGACGGCCTTAAAAGCTTCACCTTTATTATTTTGTACGTATACGGAGTCTGCACCGGCTACTACATGGTAGTTGGTAACAATATAACCGTTGCCGGATACTGCGAAACCAGTTCCACCGTAGGTGCCTGGATTTGTCGGCGCTTTACTTTTTTTGTTGATATCATTAATGAGTGCGTTCTGTGAGCGTTGAATATTATTCAGTACCCTTCTTACATCCTCATATTGCGCGGTAGATTTGTTTTTGGCTACATTCTGTAAAATAGCAATGGTAGTCAGGGAAGTTACCAGCGCGATACAGGCAGCTGCAGCGAGGTTGGTAATGGTTTTGCGACGGATGGATAATCTTTTTGCGGTTTGGTTGCCTTCCTGCGCCTGTTTGCGGAGAGTAGGCAGATCCAGCTGCTGGTGGATTTTGTCCATTTGGGCCTGTAAAGCCTGTCGTTGTCCATAGTTACCCAGGTGTTGAAGGAACAACTGATGTTCTTCTACCTGTTTGTTGATCAGTGGGTTAGTATGGCGTAATTCATCGAAAGCAGTTTTTTCCTGTTCGTTCATTTCCCCTTCCAGGTAACGCTCAATTTCACGTAATAAGATCATATCTTCTTTCATGGCCGCTTACTGCTTATAGTGATGTATTATACTGATCAAAAAATAACTTCTTCAAACGCATCAGGCATTTATACTTCTGGTTCTTGGCGTTCTCTGCGTTGGTATAACCAAACTTTTCGGCTATTTCCTGCATAGATTTTTTATGCAGATAATAATCTTCCAGAATGGTCTGACAGGGCTGTCCGATGCTTCCCATCGCTCCTTCCATAATCCTGAACTGTTCATCTTTGGCTGCGTGATCGTCCAGTGCTTCCGTGGCGGGAATAATTTCTTCCAGTTCCGGTGAAAGGGCATACAGACCATAGGTCCGTTGCATTTTTTTAAGCCACAGATGCCGGCAAACCGAATAAAGGAAGGTTTTGAGCCTGCTGCTTAAAGTAAAATCGCTGTTATGCACCTTTTCATATAAGACTATAATCGCCTCCTGAAAAACATCTTTGGCATCATCTTCGGAACCATTGTGCTGAAGAATCATCCTTAATACTACCGGAAAATTCTCTGAATAAATGATTTCCAATGACTTATCATCGCCTTTTGCCAGTCCTAGCAATAATTCCCTGTCTCTTGTTATGTCTTGATTTTGCTTCACTCTTAATACAGTTATAAGGCATTTGGTAACCCAAAGTACCGAAAAAAAATATTTTTAAAATTATGGGTTACCTTTTAGGTGATCCCGGTATAAAGGTTAAATCATTCAAAACAACTTAAATAATTGTAACATGAAGAACGTAATCAAAATCGGTTTCTTAGCTCTTTCTTTTGGTCTGTTCGCAGTTGCTTGCGGTGGTGCAAAAACCGAAACTGCTACTGATTCTACTGCAACTGCTGCTGGTGCTTCTATCGATTCAGCTGCTAAATCTGCAACTGCTGTAATTGATTCTGCTAAAACTGCTGCTACTGCTGTAGTTGATTCTGCTAAAACTGCTGCTAAAACTGTAGTTGATTCTGCTAAATCTGCTGTTAAAGCTAAATAATTAACCCTCGGGTTTTTATAGATAACCGTCCGGCTAAGCCCGGACGGTTTTTTTATGTGCATATCCGTCACGAAAATACGTTTTTGAAAATTATTCAATAATTGCCATCGATTTTTAAAAAATCTGTATTTTTTGATAATAGGCCTTGGATAATTAAAATCGTGCCGTATTTTTGTTCTACACTCAAAAGGAATACAAACAATAACATGATACAACAACAAACGACTTTTGGATTTTTTGGCTTTTATTATTTCTGGTACCAGAAATAGGGAGGTCGTTTGTAAGTAACAAAATATAAAAAAAACTACAAAAAGGCCTTCCGGTAAATCGGGAGGCCTTTTTTATGCCTAACAGCAAACTCAGAAGTAACCGTACTTCTATCAACAAACAAAACAGCATATGTTGCAGCTCAACTTTAGCAATTACTTTTTTTATTATTTCTCTTACTTCTTTTATGCGAAGAAGCCGGGGACTCGTTTGCAATAACATACTTTAAGTATAAAAGTACAAAGCAAAGGGTCCCGATGACGGGGCCCTTTCTGTTTATAATAGCTAGTTGCTACAGCAACTATAAATAAATAAAATCAATCACATACACATGAAAATTGCCATACAAGGGTTTGAAGGATGTTTTCACCAGGTAGCAGCCCGCGGATTTTTCGGTAAGCACTCAGAAGTTGAATGCTGCGCCTCCTTTGCGGAACTGGTAAGGAAAGCAAAACAACAGCCCGATGTGGATGCAGGTATCATGGCCATCGAAAACTCTATCGCCGGCAGCATTTTACCTAATTACAGCCTCATCAAAAACTCAGGACTGCATATCACCGGGGAAATCTACCTGCAGATCAACCAGCACCTGATGGTACTGCCCGGGCAGACAATGGAGGATATCAGAGAGGTACATTCACATCCTATGGCATTGTTGCAGTGTATGGATTTTCTGGAACAATACCCGCATATCAAACTGGTAGAAACAGAAGATACAGCCCTCAGCGCTAAACACGTACGGCAAAAGAAATTGAAAAGTACGGCTGCCATCGCAGGCAAATTAGCAGCAGAGATCTTTGAGCTGGATATCATCGCTCCTAATATTCATACGAATAAAAATAACTATACCCGCTTCCTGGCAGTATCACGTAACAGCGTAGTTACGCCGGAAGATGCTAACAAGGCATCGGTATATTTCCAAACTACCCATGACCGTGGTAGCCTGGCTAAAGTGCTGACCAAAATTGCAGATGCAGGTATTAACTTATCCAAGCTGCAATCCTTTCCTATTCCCGCAAAAGAGTGGACGTATTACTTCCACGCGGATATGGAGTTCGACAATCCGGCGCACTTTGAAAAAGCATTAGCGAAAATAGAGCCGCTCACAGAACACCTCAAAGTGTTAGGCATTTATAAAAAAGGAAAAACACATTAATCAGTTTTATGCAGATACAGGTTGCTAAAAGATTACAAGGCACAGAAGAATACTACTTCTCCAAAAAACTGAGGGAAATAGAGGAGATGAATCAAACAGGTACCAGGGTGATTAACCTCGGTATCGGAAGTCCTGATTTACCGCCGCATCCTTCTGTAGTGGCTGCATTGCACGAAAATGCCGCGCTACCTAACACGCACGCTTACCAGGGATATAAAGGTATTCCTGCTTTGCGCAAAGCGATGGCCGACTGGTATCAACGCTATTACAATGTGACCCTTAACCCGGACACAGAAGTACTGCCGCTGATTGGTTCCAAGGAAGGTATCATGCACATTTGTATGACCTACCTCCAAACCGGCGACGAAGCATTGATTCCTAATCCCGGTTATCCTACCTATCGGTCTGCGGTAAACCTGAGCGGTGCTACTGTAGTGGATTACGACCTGGTGGAAGAAAATGGATGGCTGCCCGATCTGGATGCATTGGCGCAAAAAGACCTGAGCCGCGTAAAGCTGATGTGGGTTAATTATCCGCATATGCCTACCGGCGCTAAAGTAAACAAGGCATTTGCCAATAAACTGATTGCTTTTGCCAAACAACATAACATCCTCATCTGCCATGATAATCCTTATAGCTTTATCCTCAATGAGCAGCCGGAAAGTTTGCTGCAGTTTGAAGGAGCTAAAGATGTGGTACTGGAACTGAATTCACTCAGTAAATCTTCCAATATGGCAGGCTGGCGTATAGGCATGCTCGTTGGTAAAGCGGAGTGGATAGCGGAAGTATTACGCTTTAAAAGCAATATGGATTCCGGGATGTTTCAACCCATGCAAATGGCAGCTGTAAAGGCTTTGCAGCTGGGGAAAGAGTGGTACGACGACCTGAATAAAATTTATCGTGCACGTCGCGAAAAAGTATTTCAGATACTGGATATACTGCACTGCACCTACGATAAAAACCAGGTGGGTTTGTTCGTATGGGCAAAGATTCCGGTGTCTAACGAAAACGGCTATACGCTGACAGACGAAATACTGCAAAAAGCCCGTGTATTCATTACACCCGGAGGTATATTCGGTAGTAACGGTAACGGCTATATAAGGGTAAGCCTTTGCCAGGATGAAAAGGTTTTTCAGGAAGCGATTGACCGCATCAAAACAAACGTAAAATGATTGCAACAATAATAGGAACTGGTCTCATTGGTGGCTCGCTGGCCATTACGCTGAAGGAAAAAGGCGTGGCAGAGCGGATCATCGGGGTAGACCAGGACGAAGCACACCTGCAGCGGGCCGTAGAGCTGAACATCATCGACGAAGGCGCAACGCTGGAAGAGGCAATGCAACGCGCCGACCTAATAGTATTGGCCATCCCCGTGGATGCTGTACTAAAGGTATTGCCCGGCCTTATGGATAAAGTACGCCCTGGTCAGGTGATTATGGACGTAGGTTCTACCAAAGAAAAAATATTACAACTCGTTGCCGGTCATCCTAACCGGGGCCGCTTTGTAGCAGCCCATCCGATGGCTGGTACCGAGTATTCCGGCCCCGACGCTGCTGTACGTAACCTGTTCATGCATAAAACCATGGTATTATGCGATGTGAAAAACAGTGATGAGGATGCGCTGGAATTAGTAGAGAATATGGTAGACCAGCTGCAGATGCGCACCGTATATATGAACGCGGAAGAGCATGATCTGCACACGGCTTACGTATCTCACATCTCACATATTACCTCCTTTGCGCTGGCATTAACGGTGCTTAAAAAGGAAAAGGAATCAGGACGCATCTTTGAACTGGCCAGCGGTGGTTTTGAATCTACCGTGCGCCTGGCCAAGAGCTCGCCGGATATGTGGGTACCTATCTTCAAGCATAACCGCAACAATGTGCTGGACGTACTGGAAGAACATATCAACCAGCTACAGCAAATGAAATCGCTGTTGGAAGAAGAAGACTACGATACCTTTTACAAATTGATTCAAAAATCGAATAAAATCAGGAAGATCCTGAAGTAATTAAATTCTAATAATCTCCTTAACTTAATACTACTATGGTACAGACAATGGAACAGATATTATCCAAAACCAAATTCTCCGATCCGTCTTCCGATAAAAAGCCGTTGATCATCTCCGGCCCCTGCAGCGCAGAAACGGAAGAACAAGTATTAGCTACTGCACTGGCCCTGCAAAAAACAGGTAAAGTAGACGTGTTACGCGCCGGTATCTGGAAACCCCGCACCCGCCCGGGTTCCTTTGAAGGTATTGGTACCAAAGGTCTGGCATGGTTACAGAAAGCCCGCGAAATCACTGGTCTGCCTTTAGCCGTAGAAGTAGCTACTGCCAAACAGGTTGAAGATGCACTGCATTTTGGTGTGGATATTCTGTGGGTTGGTGCCCGTACTACAGTAAACCCTTTCTCTGTACAGGATGTAGCCGATGCACTGAAAGGTGTGGATACCACTGTATTAATTAAGAATCCTATCAATCCTGATCTGGAACTGTGGATTGGTGCGGTAGAAAGAATTCAGAAAGCAGGTGTCACCAAAGTTGGTTTGATACACCGCGGGTTCTCCAGCTATGGCAACACCCAATACCGCAATGCCCCCATGTGGCACCTGGCTATTGAGCTGAAACGCCGTATGCCTGAGTTGCCTATGATCTGTGATCCAAGCCATATTTCCGGTCGCCGCGATATTTTACAGGAAGTTTCCCAGGAAGCTATTGACCTGGATTACGATGGCCTGATGCTGGAAACACACGTTGATCCGGATAACGCCTGGAGCGATGCCAAACAACAGATCACACCGGAAAAACTGTCTGAACTGCTGGATGCTATTGTATGGAGAAGAGAACATACTGATAAAAAAGATTTCAACGCTGCACTGGAAAAACTGCGTTCGCAGATCAACCAGGTAGATGATGAAATTATGCTGTTGCTTGGCAACCGTATGAAGATTGCTGAAAAAATCGGTCTCTACAAAAAAGAAAATAACATCACCATCCTGCAAACAAACCGTTGGAATGAGATCCTGGACCGCAACATTGCAAAAGGAGAAAAACTGGGCCTGACCAAAGAATTCATCCTGAAATATTTCGATGCAGTGCACCTGGAATCCATCAACCGTCAGAACAAGGTGATGAATGAAGATAAATAAATAGCTGTTAGCTGGTAGCATTTAGCTTTTAGTGATTATATAACGTATATGACTAAACGCTAAATGCTGTCGCTGAACGCATTTACTAAAAGCTAAAAGCTAACCGCTAAATGCTAAAACAAACGCACCAATTCCAGCAACAGGCAACTACCTATTTTTTAGGAGAAAGCCTGCTGCAACTGGGCAATCACGTAGACAGGAACAGGGCCGTACTGGTAATAGATGAAAATGTGGAACGGCATCACGGTCATCATCTGCACAACTGGAAAAAAATAGTGGTACCGGCTGGTGAAGAAGTGAAGAACATGGCCACCGTTGAAAAAATCATCGACGGACTGATAGCACATGAGGCAGACCGCAAAACTACGCTGGTAGGCATTGGTGGCGGTATGATCACAGATGTGGCCGGGTTTGCTGCCAGTATTTATATGCGCGGTATTCCTTTTGGTTTTGTGCCAAGTACGTTGCTCGCGCAGGTAGATGCTTCCATTGGAGGCAAGAATGGTGTGAGCCACGGTAAACATAAAAACCTGCTGGGTACTATCCGTCAACCGGAATTCATTCTCTTCGACTATACTTTACCGCTTACAATGCCGGCAGAAGAATGGCATAATGGTTTTGCAGAGATCATCAAATACGCCTGTATCATGGATGCAGAGCTGTTTGACTACCTGGAAGCCAACAAAGAAAAAGCATTGTTGCGCGATGTGGCCATACTGGAATACCTGGTGGAGAAATCAGTAGACGCAAAAACAAAAGTGGTGCTGGAAGATGAGTTTGAGAACGGACCACGACGCTGGCTTAACTTTGGTCATACGCTTGGACATGCGGTAGAAAAGCTGGAACATATTGCACACGGCAAAGCGGTGGCAATAGGCATGATAGCCGCTACCCGTTTTTCTGAAAAGCTGATGGGATTGCCGCAGGATCAAACCCTGCGTCTGATAAAACTGATCAGCGATTACCAGTTACCGGTAGCATTTACTTCTGATAAAGAAGAAGTCTTTGATATCTTCAAACTGGATAAGAAACGTGAGAAAGATGCGATACATTTTGTGTTGCTGGAGAAGATAGGAAAGGCTACCACCATGCCCATACCTATTGCAGAACTGAAGTTGTTACTGCAGGAGTTGTAAAATTTTTTCTAAACAAATTAAAGGCGGACGAAATATACATATGCAAGTTACTGTATCACCAGCCATCATTAAAGGCACCGTTACGGCCAATCCTTCCAAGAGCGCTATGCAGCGTGCTGTGGCAGCGGCTTTGCTGGCAAAAGGGAAAAGTATTATCCGTAACCCCGGTCTGAGCAATGATTGTCTGGCAGCACTGGAAGTGGCGGAGAACCTGGGCGCTAAAATCAAGAGAGAACATGATCATTTTGAGATCACCAGCAACGGTGTACAACCGTTTTATGATGAGATCAATTGTGGCGAATCAGGATTAGGTATTCGTATGTTTACACCTATCGCTGCATTGTCTTCCCTGCCTATCACCATCGTTGGACATGGCAGCCTTACTACCCGTCCTATGAACTTCTTTGAAGAAGTGCTCCCACAGCTGGATGTGAAATGTGCTACACAGGGCGGCAAATTACCACTGCATATTGAAGGCCCTTTACAGCCTAAAAATATCACCATCGACGGCTCCCTGAGTTCCCAGTTCCTGACAGGTTTGTTGATGGCTTATGGTGCTGCTGCTGAAAATGTGACCATCACCGTAAAAGATCTTAAAAGTAAACCATACATTGCGTTAACTCTGCAACTGATGGCGCACTTTGGCGTACAGGTGGAAGAACAAAATTTTGAGCAGTTTCATTTCGGAAAAAAACAGGCATATAACGCCTGCGACTATACGGTGGAAGGAGATTGGAGTGGTGCCGCATTTTTGCTGGTAGCTGCGGCTGTAGCAGGTAAAGCAGAAGTACATCACCTGAATACTTCTTCTGCACAATCTGATACGGCTATACTGGAAGCATTGGAGAAAGCTGGTGCCCGGCTGATGTCCGGCGTATTTACGGTGAATATCGAAAAAGGTGCACTCAATGCTTTTGAAATGGATGCTACCGATTGCCCGGATTTATTTCCGCCGCTGGTAGCATTGGCTGCTAACTGCAACGGTACTACGAAAATAAAAGGTGTGAGCCGTTTGGCCCACAAAGAAAGTGATCGTGGTATAACTTTGCAGCAGGAGTTTGGTAAGATGGGTATTAAAATAGATTTGCAGGGAGATATTATGCTGGTGCACGGCGGCACCGGTATCAAAGGGGCGCAGGTACATTCACACAACGATCATCGTATTGCGATGGCTTGTGCTGTAGCTGCACTTACAGCAGACGGTCCGGTAGTGATTAAAAATGCAGAAGCCATCAATAAATCATATCCGGAATTTTACGATCATTTGCAGTTATTGGGAGGCAAGGTAGCTGTTGAAAGCGTTTAGCATTTAGCTATCAGCTTTTAATAATTCCCTTTTTATACTAATGGCTAATGGCTAACAGCTAATTGCTATTTTTCACTTTAAATCATTAGCGTGTGAACAGTTTTGGTAGAATATTCAGGGTAAATGTTTTCGGAGAGTCACATGGCGCCAGTGTTGGCGTAAATATAGACGGCATACCTGCCGGTATCCCGTTGCAACAGGAAGATTTTCTGGCGGATCTGGAGCGTCGAAAAGGCGGTTCCAGAGGTACTACACCCCGTAAGGAAGAAGATCTCCCTTTCATAAAATCAGGCGTATTTAATGATCGTACTACAGGGGCACCTATTACTATTCTCTTTGAAAATAATAATACCCGCAGTACGGATTATGAAAAGCTGCGTGAATTTCCGCGTCCCGGCCATGCTGATTTTGTAGCAACCGAAAAGTTCGGTGGCTTCGAAGATTACCGTGGTGGCGGGCATTTCAGCGGGAGACTTACCTTAAACCTGGTGGCTGCCGGCGTAATTGCGAAAAAGATTTTAGGAAAAGATATACAGGTAAATGCTACCATCACGGAAGTAGGTGGTTATGCAAATCCTGAAGAAGGACTGGAAGCGGCTATTGCTGCCAAAGATTCTGTAGGCGGTATTGTAGAATGTGTAGTGAACGGACTTCCCATTGGTTTGGGCGAGCCGTTTTTTGATTCACTGGAATCAGCACTGGCACATGCAGTATTTGCAATTCCTGCTATCAAAGGCATTGAATTCGGTTCCGGTTTTGCTGCGGCAAAAATGAAAGGACTGGAACATAACGATGCTATTATTGATAAATCCGGTAAAACGGCTACCAATCATGCTGGTGGCATAGTAGGAGGTATTTCTAATGGCAATCCGCTGGTATTTCGTATCGCTGTTAAGCCTACGTCCAGTACGCCAAAAGAACAGCAGACCCTCAATATCAAAAGCGGAGCTGTAGAAACCTTTAGTGTTAAAGGTCGCCACGACCTATGTATTGCTTTACGTGTACCCGTTGTACTGGAGGCCGTAACAGCAATGGTGCTGGCGGATTTTATACTGCTGGAACAGCGCAGGCCGCGCGTGTGGAAAGCGGAGTAGCAGCCTTCGGCTGTAGAAATTGTCTTTCTCCCGATTTTGATGATTAAGATGATTTTTCTGATTCTTTTTGTTTTATAAAAGCGAATGCCCAGCTGATAATCTCAGCTGGGCATTCGCTTTTATAAAATAATGTAATCGTCTCTCTAAAATAAAAAAACCAGAAAATCATCTTAATCATCAAAATCGGGAGAAAGACAATTTCTACAGCCGAAGGCTGTTACTTTTCTATCGCCAGCAATTCCACGTCAAACACCAGGGTGCTTCCAGGGCCGATTTTCGGACCTGCACCGCGATCGCCGTACGCAAGCTCAGATGGAACGAAAAGACGCCATTTGGAGCCTACAGGCATTAACTGCAGGGCTTCTGTCCAGCCTTTAATTACACCACTCACCGGAAAGGAGATAGGTTCGCCTCTGTCAACAGAGCTATCGAATACGGTGCCGTCAATTAAAGTACCGTGGTAATGTGTTTTTACTTTGTCGTTAATAGTTGGCTTAGGGCCTTCGCCAGCTTTCAGTATCTCATACTGTAAACCACTTGGAAGTGTTACTACACCTGGTTTTACTTTATTTTCTGCCAGGAATTTAACCCCTGCTTCGCGGTTCTTGGCAGACTTGTCAGCTTTCAGCTGCTGCAGATAATTACTTATGCTCATATCACTTTGATCTTTTGACAATGTTAAGGTTTTGTTCTTAAGCACGTCCTGTATGGCTTTGGCCAGTACAGCGGTATTTACATTTTCCAGACCCTGTGCTTTCAGGTTATCAGCGATATTCACGCCAATGCCATAGCTCACAGAATCCAGGCGTGTTTTCAGCACCGGTGCTTTTACTGCTGTTTTAACAGCCGTTGCTTTAGGCTTAGGTTTGGTTTGACTGAAACCTTGTACGGACAAGAATCCCAGCGCACCCATGAATAAGTATTTTTTGTACATAAATGTTTTGTTGTCGGAAATGTTGATTTTAATAAGGTTTTTAAAGATGTATGCAAGTTAAGCATTTAGCGATTAGTATGTAGCTTTTAGGCGTTCGCACAGGATGTTTTCCCGAATGCCTGAAAACTATACACTAATTGCTAATCCCTTATTTCACTACCGGCAGCACCACATTTGACGGATGCTGTGCATCATGGTAAATACGGATAGTTGCTTTTTTGAAATCCTTATCAGTTGCTTTATAAATATCCATAAACTGCTGTGGATTACGATCTGCCAGCGGGAACCAGCTGCTTTGCACCTGGATCATAATGCGGTGGCCTTTCTGGAAAGTATGTGCCACATCAGGCATGGTGAATTTCACAGTTGCAGGTTGATCAGGCACAAATGCTTCAGGGTGTTCAAAGCTGTTACGGAACTTACCACGCATAATTTCACCACGAACCAGCATCTGGTAGCCACCCATCGGATAAGTAGCCGACGGAACCCGGCGATGCTCGCTGGAAGCATCTTCCTCATATTTAAAATCATTCGGGAACACATCAATTACTTTCACAATGAAATCGGCATCTGTAGTGCTGGTGCTGGCAATAATATCAGCCACCACCGGACCGGCAAGAGTAATGTCGTTATTCAGTTCTTCGGTTTCAAATACCACTACATCTGGCCTGCGGGCAGCAAAGCGCTGATCATCGGTCATGTAGTTGATAGTACGGTTGAAGTGTATATCTTCTGTATAAGGAACCGGTTTGGCAGGATCACTCACGTATTCGCTGAAACTATTGGTAGTAGTAGGTTTGGTAAATGATAATTTGCCATCTTCCTGCAGATAGATAGATTCCTGCTGCATGTTTGCCGGAGGCCATTTAGGCAGCTGTTTCCATTTGTTTTCGCCGGTAAAGAAAATGGTGGCTTCTGCAATATCAGGTGCCTGTCCTTTGCTTTTCAGGTAGTAATTGAAGAAAGGGATCTCAATGTTGTTAGCATAATATTCAGAAGTATTGCTGCCAAAACGTACATTGCCTAAGTGAGTGCCATCATTGGATGCCCACTGTCCATGGTACCAGGGCCCCATTACAATGCGGTTGTTGGTTTTCGGACTTTTTTCTTCAATGGTTTTATAGGTATTCCAGGCGCCAAAACAATCTTCTGCATCAAACACACCGCCTACTTCCAGCATAGCTGGTTGTACATCTTTCAGGAAGTTACGCACATTACGTGCTTTCCACCAGCTGTCATAGGTAGGGTGGGCGTACATTTCATTCCAGAAAGCAACGCTGTCGCCAATTATTTTGGAGAAGTTTTGCAATGCACCTGTTTCCAGGTAGTATTTGTAATTATCGTGGGTATAATAATCAATTCCTTTAGGCCCTACAGTAGTAGGTTTTGGATGCGGATGATCAAAAACGGTATAAAACGAAAAGGCATCTGCAATAAAGAAGGCGCCGTTGTGATGGAAATCATCTCCTATAAACCAATCGGTAACAGGTGCCTGCGGGCTCACCGCTTTTAACGCCGGATGACCACTCAAAGCGCTCATAGTAGAGTAGAAGCCAGGATAAGAAATACCGAATATGCCTACATTACCGTTGTTGCCGGCAATATTTTTTACCATCCAGTCAATGGTATCATAGGTATCACTTGCTTCATCAATATCCTGCTTTCCTTTCTTGTCGGCATTGAAAGGACGTACATTCACAAATTTACCTTCACTCATCCAGGTACCTCTTACGTCCTGTGTCACCATAATGTAGCCTTCTTTCAGGTATTTGTTATAGTGATTACGGTAAAACGGACGAAAGACATTTTCACCATAAGGGGCGCAGGAATAAGGTGTGCGCGTCATCAGAATAGGATGTTTTTCTGACTGATCTTTGGGCAGATAGATGGATGTAAACAACTTTACACCATCACGCATAGGTATGTACACTTCTTTTTTTGTGTAATTTTCATACATCCAGAGGGAGTCCTGATTAACGGCTTTGGTTACAGCCGGTAATATAAACAGCGCGGCGCAGGCCAGCAGCAGCCATTTTCTCATAAACAGTATATTTTAGATTTAGATTGCGGCTAATGTAATAAAAAAACCGGGTACTGCGGAAGGGTATATGGGGAACGGTTATTTGCCTAGTTTTTCTCTTTCTTTTTTAGGTAAACTGGCCACTACCAGGTCGTACGATTTTTTGATCCACTCCAGCAACAGTTTATTGGGAATATTGGAATGTACATCTACCGTGTTCCAATGTTTCTTATTCATGTGATAGCCGGGTATAACACCTTCATAGCGTTCGCGCAGTTCAATCGCTTCTTCCGGATCACATTTCAGGTTAATTGTTTCAAAGTTCTCCAGGCCGCTCAGGGCAAACATTTTCCCTGATACTTTATATACAAGTGTTTCATCTCCAAAAGGAAATTCTTCTGTAACGCCGGGGAGAGAAAGGCAGTATTCCTGGAATTGAGCAAGGTGCATGATTACATCGTTTGTGGATAACAAATATAAGTAATTGCAGGTTCGGTTGGCAGACGGGCAATTGAAAGTATAGTATGTTATATATAAAACATCCGCAGCTGTTATGCACAGCTGCGGATGACAAATAAGGTAAATATTTTTTTAAACAGATAGCAGGTTATTTTTTATTAATACTGATAATCACACGGGAATAACGGGCATAGGTGATCTCTACTTCCTGACCTGCACGATATCCTTCCAGCGCACCGCGCATCCAATAAAATAAACGTTTTTTCTTATTCTCCAGCAATATCATGATGTTTGTCTGGGTATCATTATTTTCCAGGTAAACTGCTTCCATAGGCGCATTCAGTATGCCTTTCTGTAAAGCTGTCAGATCTTTTTTGATTGCCCAGTAACGTATATCAGTAACTTTTATCAATGCAAATATTAATGCTACTACAAAAGACAACAGCCATACCCAAAACCAAAAGTTCTTAAATGACATGAGTGAGTCGTCTGCATCTCCAAGTGTATTATGTGTATAAAGATATATTTGCGGTATTACAGCGGCCACCATTAACAACCCAATTCCAATTAATGCAAACTTGGTCAACTGCTGTTTGTTTTTTTTCAACGCTTCTTGTAATAGGAAATGTTCCTCAGTAGTGATAAAGGTGTAGTCGGACATAGTTTAGATGGTTTTTCAGTTAGCTAATATATAGACAAACAGTCAATTAATTAAAATTATATATATAAATTTTTGAAGAATGATTGTCATTTTACCCAATTATACCAGATTTGGATAGATGTATGATAAAATATCATTACACGTTTTGGTGTTGTATTTATTTCGTGTCAACAAAATTTAGCAAAATATTGTATGGTGCAACATGTTTTTATTAACGAATATATAATTTTTGCATGTCATCCGGAACGGAAATAGTTTTCTAATTTGCGGCCCCAATCATCTGTTATTCTTCCCCATTAATTATCCGTAAATCATAAAATAACAATAGTGAAAAGGATTTTTTTATTTGTTGTTGCCCTGTTGTTCATCAGCATCACCAACAACGCACAGGACACCGCACAATTAACGGTAGAAGGACGGAAAAATAGTGCTACACAACAATCGAAGCCTTATGTAATCATGATCTCCATTGATGGATTCAGATATGATTACGCAGAGAAATATCAGGCAAATAATCTGCTGCAATTATCCGGCGAAGGCGTACGCGCTACCGCAATGCAACCGGCCTTCCCCACGCTTACTTTTCCAAATCATTACACCATTGCTACAGGATTGTATCCTGCCCACCATGGCCTGGTAGATAACCTGTTCTATGATCGCAAACGGGATGCAGTATATAAAGTAGGTAACCGCGATGCCGTGGAAGATGGTACCTGGTATAATGGTATCCCGCTATGGGTGCTGGCTGAGAAACAACAGATGATAAGCGCCAGCTACTTCTGGGTAGGTTCTGAAAGTGCTGTTCAACAGGTAAGACCTACTTATTATTTTAAATACCAGGAGAAAACAGGTATTGACCAACGTATTCAGCAAGTGGTGAACTGGCTGAACATGCCGGAAGATCAGCGCCCGCATCTTATCACTTTTTATTTCCCGGAAGTGGATCACATGGGACATGCTTACGGACCCGATTCCGACAGCGTTCGTAACGCTGTACAGTTTGTAGATGCCAGCATCGGTAAAATGGTGGCCGCTGTAAATAAACTGAATCTCCCTGTAAACTTCATCGTAGTAGCTGATCATGGCATGATAGCAGCAGATACAGAAAAAACATTATCACTACCGGATACGCCTGTATTAAAACCGCTGAAAGTAATGCCGGGCAACGAAAAAATAATGCTCTATGGCAATAATGAACAGGAAATAAAAGCGGCTTATGATTATCTTAAACAACATGAAAATCATTATACCGCTTATCTGAAAAATGAAACACCGGAAAGATGGCACTACGGACAGGAAGATATTTACAACCGCATCGGTGATATCATCCTCCTGGCAGAACCTAACTACGCTTTTGGTGCTGCCGGAAAAGAAATGCATCCCGGTCATCATGGATATGACAACAACCTCACCAACATGAACGCTATATTCATGGCATGGGGACCAGCCTTTAAACCGCATACCCGCATGGCTACTTTCGAAAACGTACATGTGTATCCGTTAGTATCAAAAATACTGGGCCTGGATATTACGCAGCCTATAGATGGGCGTATAGAAGTGCTGGAACCAATGTTAAAATAGCTTTTAGCGCTTAGTATTTAGCTTTTAGTAAAAATGCAGCGAGGATAGAATCGATTATAATTAATAATCTACTTCTATCCTCGCTGCATTTTTACTAAAAGCTAAATACTAAACGCTAAAAGCTAAGCGCTAACACCTTCTTCTTCATATGCACTCATTGGTTCGCAGGTGCAGATCAGATTTCTGTCGCCATGCGTGTTGTTTACGCGGCTCACAGAAGGCCAGAATTTATTTGCTTTTACATATTCCAGCGGGAAAGCTGCCTGTTGACGGCCGTAAGGACGGTTCCAATCATCAGCAGTGATCACAAACTGTGTATGCGGTGCATTTTTCAGTACGTTGTTTTGTTTATCCACCTTGCCTTCTTCTACAGCACGGATCTCTTCACGGATAGCGAGTAATGCATCGCAGAAACGATCCAGTTCACCTTTATCCTCACTTTCAGTAGGCTCAATCATGATAGTGCCTGGTACCGGGAAACTCATGGTAGGAGCGTGGAAACCATAATCTATCAGGCGTTTTGCAATATCTTCGGCTTCAATACCGGCTGCTGCTTTAAACGGACGCAGATCTACGATGAACTCATGCGCGCAGGTACCATTCACACCAGTATAAAGAATATCATATGATTTTTCCAGTCTTGCCTTCATGTAGTTGGCATTCAGGATAGCATATTCAGATGCTTGTTTCACCCCATTGGAACCGAGCATGCGGATGTAAGCATAAGAAATCAGCAGAATGCTGGCAGAACCAAATGGTGCTGCAGATACAGCGTTTGATGGCTTGCCGTCATTCAGTGTTACGTGACCAGGCAGGAAAGGAGCCAGGTGTTGACGTACACAAATCGGCCCCATGCCAGGTCCACCACCACCATGAGGAATAGCAAAGGTTTTATGCAGGTTCAGGTGACATACATCAGCACCAATCAAGCCAGGAGCCGTTAAGCCTACCTGTGCGTTCATGTTGGCACCATCCATATACACCTGTCCACCATGTTCGTGGATAGTAGCACAAATTTCTTTCACACTCTCTTCATAAACACCGTAGGTAGATGGATAAGTGATCATGATACCGGCGAGGTCTTTGCTATGCGCTGCTGCTTTAGCTTTCAGATCTGCAACATCAATATATCCGTTTTCCAGTGCTTTTACTACTACTACCTTAAAGCCCGCCATTACTGCTGATGCAGGATTGGTACCGTGTGCACTGATCGGGATCAGCATTACATTGCGGTGGCCTTCACTTCTGCTTTTATGGAACGCGCGGATCACCAGTAAGCCGGCATATTCGCCTTGCGCACCACTGTTAGGCTGCAAACTGCATGCGTCAAAACCAGTGATTTTGCTGAGGTATTCTCCCAGTTCGTCAGCTATCTGTAAGTAGCCGCCTACCTGGTCTTTTGGTGCAAAAGGATGCATCTTGCTCCAGTGTGCCCAGCTTAAAGGAATCATCTCAGTAGCTGCATTCAGTTTCATGGTGCAGGAACCGAGGGAGATCATGGAAGTATTCAAAGAAAGATCTTTGTTTTCCAGCATTTTCAGATAGCGCATCATTAAAGATTCACTATGGTAACTGTTAAACACAGGGTGCAACAGGTAGGCAGAAGTACGTTGAAGTGGAGCTGCAATACCGGTAGTACCGTTGCTAACTGCAGCAACGTCTGTTTTACCTGCACCAAACACCTGCAGTATATCATTTACATCAGCAATGGTAGCAGTTTCATCGAGAGAGATACCAACATTACCATTTGCAAAATAACGGAAGTTGATACCAGCTGCTTCTGCGGTTGCTTTTACATCAACACCTTCTACAACAATGGTGTCGAAGAAGCTGTCAGCAGACAGTTTCAGACCTTTTGCCTTTAGCTTTTCAGCTAATGTTTTAGCCAGCAAAGAAATGCGGGTAGCAATATCTTTCAGTCCCTGTGGACCATGATATACAGCATACATAGCGGCCATGTTAGCCAGCAATGCCTGTGCAGTACAAATATTGGAAGTTGCTTTTTCGCGTTTGATATGCTGTTCACGGGTTTGCAGTGCCATGCGCAGTGCGCGTCCGCCCTGAGCATCGATGCTCACACCAATGATACGGCCGGGGATAGAGCGTTTGAAGTCGTCTTTCACAGCAAAGAATGCCGCGTGCGGACCACCAAAGCCCAAAGGAACACCAAAACGTTGTGCAGAACCAAAGGCTGCATCAGCGCCCAGTTCACCTGGTGAAGTTAGCAGGGTCAGTGCCAGCAGGTCTGTTGCCACACCTACAAATGCACCCACAGCGTGCACGTTGTCGATAAATGCACGATAATCAACCGCAGCACCCAGGTTATTAGGATACTGGATCAGTGCACCAAAGTAAGCTGCATCAAATTGAGCGGTTTTGTAATCGCCCACTACTACTTCAATATCCAAAGGAGTAGCACGGGTATAAATTACATCCAGCGTTTGAGGATATACATGATTGTCAACAAAAAACTTAGGCCTGGTTACATGGTCATGGTCTTTGTTCAACGCATTGAAGAACATTGTCATGGCTTCTGCTGCCGCAGTAGCTTCATCCAGCAGGGAAGCATTGGCAATAGGCAAGCCTGTCAGGTCACATACCATGGTCTGGTAGTTCAGTAAACTTTCCAGACGCCCCTGAGAAATCTCAGCCTGGTAAGGAGTGTACTGGGTATACCATCCTGGGTTTTCAAACACATTACGTAAAATAACACTGGGTGTGATGGTATCGAAATAACCCTGACCAATGTAGTTACGTAATACTTTGTTTTTCAGCGAAATTTCCTTCAGATGACGGAGATAATCACTTTCGCTGATCGCTGCTGGAATAGCCAGTGGCTGTTGCATGCGGATAGCGCCCGGAACGGTTTTGCTAATCAGCTCGTCCAGGTTGGAGGCACCGATGGTTTCGAGCATCTGGTTGGTTTCTCCTTCATTCGGCCCAATGTGACGGTGCACGAATTCATTTTGTTGAATATCAAAAAGATTCATGATGTAAGCAGGTAGTTTAAAATAGAATTCGCAAAGCTATGCAGATTTTAAGCAACCGCCAAACAGTGAGTATTGGCGGGCAGAAACAGTGATAAATGACGGATAATTAACCGGCATGTATGTCATGGTTTTGTCCAAGAACTAATTACTTATCTTTGCAGCAATGGACAAAATATTAGAAGACTGGGAACAGAAGGCCCAAGACAAGCAAAAGGTCAATAAACAGTTTCTCGCGAAGCTGCAAACCCGCCGTGGAAAGGGTGTGGAGAAACTGTTACCAGAACTGCATGAAGAAGCTTTCAGTAAAATAGATTGCCTGCAATGTGGCAATTGCTGCAAAACCATCAGTCCCCGTTTCAAAGGACCAGATATCAGACGCATCTCCAAACACCTGGGCATGAAGGAAGGTGATTTCGTTGACACCTATCTCCGCATCGATAAAGAGGAAGATTATGTGTTAAAATTCACCCCATGTCCTTTCCTGGGTGCCGATAATTTCTGTGGTATCTACGATGTACGCCCCGGAGATTGTGCTAACTATCCTTATACAGATAGCTACGATTTCTTCAAGCGCCCTAAGATCACTTATGAAAACAGTACCACATGTCCGGCTGTTTATTATGTTTTAGAGAAATTGAAAGAAAAAATGGATCTATAAAAAGAGAAATTACGAATTACGGATCTCCATACAGATCTTCGCGAAGATCCGTAATTCGTAATTCGTAATTCTCTACCACTAGGGCTTTAGATCTAATTTCCGCATCGCCGGCGATATCACATAAGTAGTAACTACTACCCCCAACGTTACACAACCGCCAAATACCACAGACGTTACCAATCCCATGGCTCTTGCCATAAACCCACTTTCAAAAGCCCCCAGCTCATTGGAGGAACCAACAAACATGGAACTCACGGAGGCCACACGGCCACGCATATCATCCGGTGTTTTTAACTGCAGAATAGTCTGACGTATAATAACACTGATGCCATCCAACGCACCACTGACCAGCAACGCAGCAATGGAAAGGTAAAAACTGGTAGAAAGACCAAAAACAATAATGCATAGTCCAAACCCGAAAACAGCCGCCAGTAGCTTAATACCAGGCTTATGTACTAATGGTTTGTGTGCCAGTATAAACATGGTCACCAGCGCACCCACAGCCGGCGCAGAACGCAACAGGCCATAGCCCTGTGATCCCACATGCAGCACATCAGTAGCAAAGGCAGGTAACATGGCCACGGCGCCACCAAATAATACGGCAAACATATCCAGTGCCATAGCACCTAATACCACCTTGGTTTTCCACACAAAGCGTATGCCCTTGGTAAGCCCGTCGGCAAAGCTTTCTCCCTGTGATTTATAATATATCGGTTTGGGTTTTATCTGTATTAAACTAAATAATGGTGGAAAGAAAACAAATACCACCAGCAACATAGACCAGTGTACGCCGAACCAGTGGATCAAAAGTCCGCCCAGTGCAGGTCCTATTACACCGCCTATCTGCCACGCTGAACTACTCCAGGTAGCCGCATTGGCATATAATTCACGTGGTACCAGTAAAGACATCAGCGTGAAGTTGGCCGGACTGGTAAATGCCCGTACAATACCGCCTGAAAATACCAGTAAATAAATGAGGTTCAATACCCAGTGCCTGGAAATCCCCGCTACTGCCTGATCCCAGGTAAGCAGGAACAAACCTGCGCTGATAATAATGTAGGCAATGACGCACTTTAATAATATGCCCCGCTTCTCGCGTTTGTCTACCAGGTGTCCTGCAAATGGGGCCAGCAGCACCGCAGGGATCACTTCAGATAAACCAATCAACCCTAATGAAAAAGGATCTTTAGAGATTTCATATACCTTCCACTCTATAATGGCAAACTGCATTGCGAGCGCAAATACAATAGCAAAGCGGATAACAAGATAATATTTGAATTCCGGGAAACGTAGCGAAGCGTAAGGATCGTTCTTGGGAGATGCCGTTGTGTCCAACCTGATGTATTTTTTACGAAGGTAGCGAAAAGGTAAAAAAGAGAAAGCAAAAAGCAAAACGGGATCGGTCCGGGGCTATTAGCTTTCCTTTTTTAAGTATATTTTTATTCTGCAATAATGCTGCACTACTATGAAAATACAGGCTTTAATATACTGGGCTTTATTGCCGGTAATGAATATACAAACTGCCTGCGCAGGTAATCCGGACGGAAATAATCCTCCTGCCCGAAAAGCAAGACTGGAGCTGGTAACAGATAAGTTTATTTCTCCTGTGAATATGGCGGTACCTGGTGACGGGTCCGGCAGATTATTCTTTTGTCAGAAAGAAGGGAAAGTGTGGATCGTACAAAAAGGCGCCCTGGTAGCCCAGCCTTTCCTGGATGTAAGCAGCGATATGGTAAAGGTAAACCCGGCATACGATGAAAGAGGTTTGCTTGGAATGGCCTTCCATCCTGATTTTAAGAAGAACCGCAAATTTTATGTGTATTACAGTTCACCGGTAGAAAATCCGGTTAAGAAGGTATTGGATCACAAAAGCCGCCTGGTGGAGTTTACCGCATCGGCTACCAATCCCAATGTGGCCGATCCTGCCTCTAAAAGAATACTCATGGAAATTAATGAGCCGGAATCCAATCACAATGGTGGCCAGCTGCAGTTTGGCCCTGATGGTTATTTGTACATCGGTCTGGGTGATGGCGGCGGCGGTGGCGACAAACACGGCACTACCACCGGCAATGGCCAGGACCTGGGTACAGTATTGGGTAAAATATTGAGAATAAATGTCAACGGCACACCGTATAAGGTACCTGCAGACAATCCTTTTGTAAACAAAACAGGCGCAAAGCCTGAAATATGGGCCTATGGCTTGCGTAATCCATGGCGTTTTTCCTTTGACAGAGTAACTAAAAAACTGTTTGCAGGAGATGTAGGTCAAAATCTCTATGAAGAAGTAGATATCATTACTAAAGGTGGTAACTACGGCTGGCGCATCATGGAAGGTTACCACGATTTCAACGTACCTGCCGGTGCAGACAAATCCAAACTGATTGCACCTATTCACGAATACAACCACGATCTGGGGATCAGCATCACCGGTGGTTATGTATACCGTGGAAACGCAATACCTGCACTGAAAGGACTATACGTTTTCGGCGATTATAACGGTAAATCCTTTGTACTGGTGCCCAATGGCAAAAAATGGGACCGCGCCGATCTGGAATTATCCAACCGTCCCAATGATAACTTGCAGATACTCAGTTGGGGAGAAGATGAACAGGGAGAACTTTATATGCTCACCAGCGCCTCCACTAAAGATGGTTTTAAAGGAGCAGTATATAAATTGGTAAAAGATTAACTTTTCCCGTTTAGCACTAAATATTCCCTTGTTAAAGCCAACATTCCCTGCACTTTGTTCGTTATCAACAGATAACCCGACACCGTGCAGGGGTGCTTATGTAAGCATGTTTTTAGCCACATATCTGTCCTTGCTTCCGTTTGGCCCAATTTTTTGTTAAAAGGAAATAAATTGCACACCCGACGGGCGATTTTATTTTATATTTGATTAGACAACGTTTAAGTTCAATTGAGATACATATGAGACTGAAAGTGATTATACCGGTTTTGCTCCTCAGCATCTCCGCAGGCGTGTTAGCTTTTAATAAGCTGGGACATAACGATGACCCTCCTGGACGGTATGAAGTGATCATGAACCTGGTGGGCCAGATGCTGAAAGAAGGGCATTACCAACCCAAACCAATAGATGACAAATTCTCCACAGAAGTTTTTAATAAATACTTGCGTAGCCTGGATACGGAAAAGAAATTTTTCCTGAAAACAGATGTGGATAAACTCATGCCATTATCCACCCATATCGATGATGAGCTGAAAGGCGCTCCACTGGATTGTTTCCGCAGCATCAACACATTGATAAAACAAAGAGTGGCAGAAGCAGCAACGATCTATCCGGATATTCTTTCCAAACCGTTTGATTTTACGGTAGAAGAAAAAGTAACACTGGACCCTGAAAAAGTGGACTTTCCTGCGGATGAAAATGCGCGTAAAGAAGCATGGCGCAAAGTGCTGAAATACCGTACACTGGAAAAACTGACTGATCTGCAGGATATGCGGGAGAAAGATAAAGCCAAAGACAGCAGCAAAGTAAAAACAGATACACAACTCGAAGTAGAAGCCCGTACAAAAGTGAAACAATTGTACGATCGCTATTTCGAACGTTTGAAAAACAGACAAAACGACAACGATCGTTTCAACCTGTATGTAAATGCGATCACCACTACAATGGATCCGCATACCGACTACTTCCCGCCTGATGAAAAACGCGCATTCGAAGAACAGATGGCCGGTAAATTCTTTGGTATCGGTGCACAACTGAAAGAAGAAGGAGACAGAATTAAAGTGATCAGCATCGTTACCGGAAGCCCAAGCTGGAAACAAGGACAGCTGAAAGCAAATGACGTTATTCAGAAAGTAGCACAAGGCGATAAAGAAGCAGTAGACATTACCGGCTACCCGGTAGAAGATGCGGTAAAACTTATCCGCGGTAGTAAAGGTACACCGGTGAAACTGACCGTTAAAAGTGTAGATGGTACCGTGAAAGAGATTACTATCATCCGCGACGAAATCGTAACAGAGGAAACTTTCGCTAAATCCGCTATCATCAACGGACAACATAAAATAGGTTATATCTATCTGCCGGAATTCTACGCAGACTTCAACGACCGTAACGGCGCCCGCAGCGCGGATGACGTGGCCAAAGAAGTTGCTAAACTTAAAGCAGAAAAAGTAGAAGGTATTATCCTCGATCTCCGCTTTAATGGCGGTGGTTCCCTGCAGGATGTAGTACAGATGGCAGGCCTGTTTATTCCGGAAGGTCCTGTGGTACAGGTTCGTTCCAGAGGCGGTGATGCAGTGGTATTACGCGATCGTGATAAAAATGTACAATACGATGGCCCGCTGGCTATTATGGTAAATGAATACAGCGCTTCTGCTTCTGAAATCATGGCAGCAGCTATGCAGGATTACAAGCGTGCAGTGATCATCGGCAGCACCCAAACTTTTGGTAAGGGTACCGTTCAGCGCCTCTTTAACCTGGATGATTTCTATCCTGTAAAAGATGGTGGCAGCCTCGGTGCACTGAAACTTACCCAGCAGAAATTTTACCGTGCAGATGGTGGTTCTACGCAGCTGAAAGGAGTCGCTTCTGATATCGTATTGCCAGATCCATACTACGAAGTAGCAGAACGTAAAGACAGCGATGCATTAATATGGGATGAAATACCACGTGCTGCCTTTACTCCCTGGTACAATCCGGTGAATACAGAATCATTGAAAAGAAACAGTGAAAAGAGAATGGCTTCCAGCCCTGCTTTCAAACTGCTCAATGAAAACCTGAACACCCTGAAAAAACTGGAAAAACAGGAAACATATTCCCTGAATATGCAAACCTATAAAACAGAGCAAAAATCAAATACTACTGCCCTCAAAAAATACGATGCAGTAAACGATAAGGTGAAAGAACTCAACATCAGCAATATCAAAATTGATATGGAGAAGCTGGGTAGTGATTCATCTAAAATTGCCCGTAACAAAGACTGGATCAAGATCAGAACAAAAGATATCTACCTCGATGAAGCAGTGAACGTAATGAATGACCTGATTGTACAGTCATTACCTAAAATGCAACGTAAATCGCAGTAATCATCTTGCTCAGGATTAGACTGATTATAATGATTAGGATGATTATTTTTTGAGCGAGTATCTGAACTGTGATTTTTATGATTGATGTGATGATCCTGATGAGCGAAGATTATAGCGGGTGTTGTCTGAACTGTGATTTTTATGATTAATATGATTATCCTGATGAGTGAAGATTTTTGAGGATGATTATTTAGAGATAAGATTAAATACTTACAATTTATATAAATAAGAAACCCGTTCAGGCTTAACCTGAACGGGTTTCTTATTTATATAATATTATCAATCTCCCGGATCCATCCGGGTAATCCTTTAAATCCTTTAATCATGGTTCAAACAATACGCGCTAAGATCTTCGCTCATCAGGATAATCATATTAATCATAAAAATCACAGTTCAGATACTCGCTCAAAAAATAATCATCCTAATCATTATAATCAGTCTAATCCTGAGCAAGACAATCTATTTCAATGGTGCATCTTTTTCCACTACTTCCAGTGCCTTCTTTACCATCGGATCATCTGCATTGATCGTTTCATAGAAACCTTCCGTTCTCCATAACTGACGGGCCAGCATTGCTTTGAGGCGAACCCTGATCTCGGATTCGTCATGTGCATTCAGGCGGTCAAGACCAGGAACGCTGTCGGTTTTAGCGTAGGTTTTGAATTCGCTGATCAGCTCATTACCGGGTTGGAATTGTTTGGTAAAATCTGCTGCATTCTTATATTGTTTGAATGCATCTTTATGTGATGTATAATATTTATACGCAAAATTACCGAAGGCATTACGTGTATAGATAGCCGTTAGTGTTGGCGAAAAACGCGCCGTATCAAACGGAATGAAAATATCCGGTGTGATACCACCACCACCATATACGCGGCGGCCGGCAGCGGTTGTATAAGGTACCGTATCTGTTATTTTAATACTGTCTTTATTTACCATTTCACCATGGTGATAACGCTCTACGATATCTTCGTCATAGTCACCATGTCCTTTACCATAAGGTTTCTGGATACTTCTGCCGGAAGGAATGTAGTAGCGGGCTACTGTGAGACGCAGTGCACCACCATTATCCAGGTCGTATTGTTCCTGTACCAGGCCTTTACCAAAAGTACGGCGACCAATGATAGTACCACGATCCCAGTCCTGCACGGCACCGGCGAGAATTTCACTGGCGGAAGCAGAGCCTTCGTCTGTAAGAATAGCCAGCGCACCTTTCTCAAACATACCCGGACGTTTGGTTTTATAATCAGTCCGTGGGAAATCTTTTCCCTTGGTATATAATATCAGTTTCTGGTCATCAATCAATTCATCAGCAATGCGGGTAGCTGCATCCAGGTAGCCACCGGGGTTCTGACGCAGGTCAATAACCAGTTTCTGCATGCCTTGTCTCTCCAGTCCACGTATCGCTTTCATGAATTCATCGTAGGTGGTGGCAGAAAACTTGCTGATCTTGATATAGCCCACACCAGGAGCCGCCATATAGCTGGCGTCTACACTGTATAAAGGAATTACACCTCTTTTAATAGGGATCTGTACTTTTTTCTGTTGACGGAGAATGGTGGCATTTACCATAGATCCGGCAGGGCCGCGTAACAGTTTACGGATCTTCTCTGGTGTGATGCCATTACCTGCTACCAGGCTGTCATTCACTTTCAGGATCTTATCGCCGCTTTGTACGCCGGCTGTTTCAGACGGACCACCACTCAGGACGCTGATCACGTTTACCGTATCTGCAGTGATATTAAACTCTACACCAATACCTTCAAAGTTACCGTCCATATCTTCATTCACCTGTTGCAATTGTGCCGGTGGAATGTAGATGGAGTGCGGGTCGAGGTGGGCGAGCATCCCTTCTATCGCTTCCTGTTGTAATTCATCGGTATTCAGTGAATCTACATATTTAGCTTTGATAAGGTCCATCACTTCCTGTAACGGTCCCTTGGCGGGTTTCGTAAAAAATACAGTGGCGCCTCCATTGTTTGATCCTGGCATTTTATGCCCAAGGAACATTCCCAAGGCTAACACAACTGCAAAAAGAAGAGGCAAAAAAACATTCAGCTTCCTGTTAGACATAATTTGATTATTATCCCGCTAATTTATATGACCAATCTTTAACCATGTAATATAAGCCGCTGGCGGAAAGCGATTTGCCGCATACATGTATCATTGTCACTTAAACTTAAAGGTGGCTATTTGTTTATATGAAACCCTTTTGTTTAAATTGTGACAAAAATAGCATAAATCGGGTGCAAACTTTTAGGATTCTTTAATTTCATAAATTACAGGATATGAGCGGAAGAATAAAGCTGATAGCAGATAGTGGGTCTACAAAGACAGACTGGGGCTTGCTGGGAGCAGGTCAACCCACTATAGTGAGGACACAGGGCGTAAGTCCGTATTTTCAATCTGCGGAGCAAATTAAAGCTATCCTGGAAACAGAATTGTTACCGCAGCTGCCGGCAGATATCACCGTAGGTGAAGTTCATTTTTATGGCACAGGCTTGTCGCAGGAAAAAAATATAGCACTGGTATCAGCTGCTATAAAAGCAGTGTGGCCAGCTGCAACTGCGGAGGTTAATCATGATCTGATGGGTGCTGCACGTGCGCTTTGTGGCCATGAGCAAGGAATTGCCAGTATTTTGGGTACCGGTTCCAACTCCTGTTATTATGATGGGAAAGAGATCGTTAAAAATAATCCCGGCCTGGGTTATATCCTGGGAGATGAAGGTAGTGGCGCTTATCTTGGAAAAAAGGTATTGCAATACTATCTCTATAATACTTTTGATGAAGATTTAAAATTGCGCTTCGAGCATAAATACCATACTAATAAAGACGAGATCCTGGAGAATGTATACCGGAAACCACTGGCCAACCGCTATTTGTCAGGATTCGCAGAATTCCTGTCGGAGAACCGGCAGCATTTCCTGATCGAGAATATATTAGAAGATGGATTAAACGACTTTTTCTTTAGTCATATTTATAAATACCGTGAAAGCTGGACAACTGCCCTGCATTTCACTGGTGGCGTGGCCTGGCATTTCCAGGACATTATCAGGGAATTGTGCGACCTCTATGAATTGCCTATGGGCAAGGTGTTGCGCACGCCTATGGACGGCTTGCTGGAATATCATCGTTAATCATTTTCAACAAATAAATATGTCATTTATAAAAGTAACGGAACAGGCTTCTCACTATCGTCACCTGGAAAAGATGAGTGTGCAGGAGCTACTGACAGATATGAACAAAGAAGATCAGTCCGTTCCGTTGGCGGTGGAAAAAGCAATGCCGCAAATTGAAAAACTGGTGGCTGCCATTGCCGATAAAATGCTGGCCGGTGGCCGTTTATTCTACCTGGGAGCAGGTACCAGCGGGCGTTTAGGTATTGTGGATGCCTCTGAATGCCCACCTACTTTTGGGGTGCCACATGGATTAGTGATTGGTCTTATTGCCGGCGGTGATGCTGCTATCCGTAAGGCGGTGGAGTTTGCAGAAGATGACCGGGAGCAAGGCTGGAAAGACTTACAGGAATTTAATATTACCAATAAAGATGTGGTTGTAGGCATTGCTGCCAGCGGTACTACACCTTATGTGATAGGTGCACTGGATGAATGCCGCCGCAATGGTATCATTACCGGCAGCATCAGTTGTAATCCTGATACCCCCGTATCTGCTGCGGCAGACTTTCCCGTGGAAGTGGTGGTAGGACCGGAATTTATCACCGGCAGCACCCGCATGAAAAGCGGCACAGCACAAAAACTGGTACTGAATATGGTTTCTACTGCCGTGATGATCCAGCTGGGAAGGGTAGAAGATAATAAAATGGTAAACATGCAGCTGAGTAACGAAAAGCTGGTAGACCGCGGCGTAAAAATGCTGATGGAGAAATTATCACTCACCGATTATGAACTGGCACAACAGCTGTTATTAAAAGCCGGCAGCGTAAAAAAGGCAGTAGACGATTTTGCACAAAAATGATTTAACCCGAATTTTGCATTGAATACCAGATATGCATAACATAGAGCCCTTTTACAACTGGCGGCACTTATATACCGCTGAAGAAGATGAACTGTCGCCGTTTTACGGCAGGGAGTATAGCGAGTTTGAATATACCAACTCTGTATATAATTATTATATCCATCCGCAATGGGATGAATTTGGTTCCCGCAACCTGTACCTGAAAATACTGTTTACAGATTACCAGTTCAATTTTGCCATTATAGAATTATTGGGAGAATGGAATGATGCCATTGACAACGACATCATGACATTGAAGCGTAATATTATAGATACGCTGATCGCAGAAGGGATCACTAAATATATTCTTATTACAGAAAACGTGATGAACTTTCATTCTTCCGACGACTGCTATTATGAAGAGTGGTGGGATGATATTAAGGATGATGGCGGCTGGATAGTAAGTCTGAATATGCCGGTACAAACACGTCAGGAGTTCGAAAGAGCACGCTTAAATAATTATGTTCACCTGCTGGACGATGATAAATGGCGAACATATCAACCTTTACATTTGTATAACATGGTGGATAATATTATGTTGAAACGGTTGGAGTAGGGGCATCTGATCGTTGCAAAAGAGAAAAATTGAATGTGTGATTGTTTGATTTTCATGTTATGTTAATCGAGTAAAGAATGCCGTATAGCGGTAAAACATGAGAAATATCATTTGGTTTTTATTTTTCCTGCGTTAAATTTGCCCGACATTTCAATCATCTTTTTATACTAGGAAGCTTAGAATTTTACTTATGAAGTGGTCACAGTTCTTTAATACCTCTATCGGTAAGAAGTTATTGGTAGGTGCTACCGGCTTGTTTCTTTGCAGTTTTGTTATTGTGCACCTGGCGGGTAACTTCCAGCTGCTTTATAACGACCAAGGCAAAGCTTTTAACGCATATGCAGCGTTCATGGGTCATAACAGCCTGATTCAGTTTATTGCCTGGGGGCTCAAAATTGTGATTCTGCTCCACGCATTTATTGCTATCCAACTTACTTTCAGTAACAGGGCAGCCCGTCCGGTGAAATACGCCGTGAGTCCGGGTAATCAAACCTCCTCCTGGTTCAGCCGTCAAATGGCTATCATGGGAAGTATTCTCTTCATCTTCCTCATTATCCACCTGGCTAATTTCTGGGCAAAGTTCCACTACGGTGACATGCCTACCCAAACTTATGCTGGTTTCGAGGAACCATTAAAAGATCTTTATCGCGTATCTCAGGAAACTTTTAAACAAGGTTGGCTGGTTGCATTGTATGTAATTGGTATGATCGGTTTGTCTTTTCACCTGATCCATGGCTTTAAAAGCGCTTGCCAGACCTTTGGCTTAAATCATAAAAAATACAATGGGTTAATCAATTTTATTGGCGTATGGCTGTTTGGAATAGCTATCCCTATTGGTTTTGCCATTATTCCCGTTGTAATCTATTTCAAATAATTCTGTAAAGTAAGGATATATGTTGAACGCAAAAATTCCTGCCGGACCATTAAATTCTAAATGGGAAGACTATAAAGGACACTGTAAGCTGGTGAACCCTGCCAATAAGCGCAATCTGGAAGTGATTATAATTGGTACTGGTTTGGCTGGCGCTTCAGCAGCGGCTTCATTAGGTGAATTAGGATATAAAGTAAAAGCATTTTGCTTTCAGGATAGTCCGCGCCGTGCGCACAGTATTGCTGCCCAGGGTGGTATCAATGCGGCGAAAAATTATCAGAATGATGGTGACTCTGTTTTCCGTTTATTCTACGACACAGTAAAAGGTGGTGATTACCGCGCCCGCGAAGCTAACGTGCATCGCCTGGCAGAGGTAAGCGGCAATATTATAGACCAGTGCGTGGCACAGGGCGTTCCCTTTGCACGTGAATACGGTGGACTGTTAAGTAACCGCTCTTTTGGTGGTACACAGGTACAACGTACTTTTTATGCAGCAGGCCAAACTGGCCAGCAGCTGCTGCTCGGTGCATACTCTGCACTGGAGCGCCAGGTAGCACTGGGTAATGTGAAAATGTACAGCCGCCATGAAATGCTCGACATCGTGAAAATCGATGGTAAAGCACGCGGTATCATTGCACGTGACCTCGTTACCGGTGAACTGGAACGTCATTTTGGTCACGCTGTATTGATCTGCAGTGGTGGTTATGGTAACGTGTTCTATCTGTCTACCAATGCAATGGGTTCTAACGCAACAGCAGCATGGAAAGCAACCAAAAACGGTGCTTACTTCGCTAACCCTTGCTTCACACAGATTCACCCTACCTGTATCCCGGTTTCCGGCGATCACCAGTCAAAACTCACGCTCATGTCAGAGTCGCTGCGTAATGATGGTCGTATCTGGGTACCTAAAAAACAAAACGATACCCGTAAAGCAAGTGATATTCCGGAAGAAGAAAGAGATTATTACCTGGAAAGAAGATATCCTGCCTTCGGTAACCTCGTTCCGCGTGATGTGGCTTCGCGTGCAGCTAAGGAAAGATGCGACGCCGGTTTTGGTGTAGGTACTTCCAGACAAGCGGTATACCTCGACTTCGCAGCAGCTATTGAACGCTACGGAAGTATTGAAGTAGGTAAACGTCAGCTCACCAACGTTTCCAAAGAAGATATCATTAAACTGGGTAAAGAAGTAGTAGCCGAAAAATATGGTAACCTGTTTGACATGTACGCCAAAATCACCGGTGAAAATCCTTACGAATTACCAATGCGTATCTATCCGGCAGTACACTACACAATGGGTGGTCTGTGGGTAGATTACGAACTGAATACCACCGTTCCTGGTTTGTACTCACTGGGTGAAGCTAACTTCTCTGATCACGGCGCTAACCGTCTTGGTGCATCCGCACTGATGCAGGGCCTGGCAGATGGTTACTTCGTTCTTCCTTATACAATAGGTAATTACCTGGCAGATGAGATCCGCACCAAAGCTATTTCTACAGACCATCCTGCGTTTGTGGAAGCAGAGAAAAGTGTACAGGATATCATCAATAAGTTCATGACCACCAAAGGCACCAGGTCTGTTGATTACTTCCACAAGAAGCTCGGTAAGATCATGTGGGATAAGTGCGGTATGGCACGTAACGAAAAAGGTCTGAAAGAAGCAATTGAAGAAATCAAAGCACTGCGTGTTGAGTTCTGGAAAGAAGTACGGGTACCAGGTGAAGCAAAAGAATTTAATCCTGAACTGGAGAAAGCCGGCCGTGTGGCTGATTTCCTGGAACTGGGCGAATTAATGTGCATGGATGCCCTCAATCGTCGCGAATCATGCGGTGGCCACTTCCGGGAAGAATCTCAAACAGAAGATGGTGAAGCTAAACGTGATGATGATAACTTCAGCTATGTGGCAGCATGGGAGTACAAAGGCTATGGCCAGTACGAACTGCACAAGGAACCACTGGTGTTCGAAGAATGTAAACCTACACAACGTAGCTACAAATAATAATGGTTATTGGTTAATTGTTTAACGATTAGCCAGGATTATAAATCAAATAATTGTCCAAGGTATATGGAACATTATAACATGAACCTCACATTAAAAGTGTGGAGGCAGAAAAATAAAAACGATCAGGGTAGATTTGAAACTTTGCAGGCAAAAGATATTTCTTCTGAAATGTCATTCCTGGAAATGTTTGATGTGGTGAATGAGCAACTGATCAACGATGGAAAAGATCCGGTAGCATTTGACCATGATTGCCGCGAAGGCATCTGCGGTTCGTGTTCAATGCATATCAATGGCCGTGCACACGGTCCATGGGACGGAACAACTACCTGTCAGCTGCATATGCGCGCTTTCAATGATGGAGATACTATTACAGTAGAACCATGGAGAGCAGGTGCTTTCCCTGTAATTAAAGATCTGACAGTAGACAGAACCGCTTTTGACCGCATCATTGAAGCAGGTGGTTACATTTCCGTAAACACCGGTAATGCACAAGATGCTAACTGTTTACCGGTAGATAAGAATGATGCAGACCTGTCTTTTGCAGCAGCTTCCTGTATCGGTTGCGGCGCCTGCGTAGCAGCGTGTAAAAACTCTTCTGCTATGTTGTTCGTATCTGCTAAAGTTTCTCAGCTGGCACTGTTACCACAGGGGCATCCGGAAAAACAATCACGTGCGCTGAACATGGTAGCACAAATGGACAAAGAAGGTTTTGGTAGCTGTACCAACACCGGTGCCTGCGAAGCAGAATGTCCGAAAGAAATCTCCTTAACCAATATCGCCCGTCTCAACAGGGAGTTTATTGGTGCCGGTTTTTCTTCCGAAAAATAGTAAGTAGTTATATGACATATAAAAGTCCTCCTGGTGATAAACCAGGAGGACTTTTTCATATAAAATAAAATCAGAAAAATCAGCTGCATCAGTCTAATCGGGAGAAAGAAAATCTAAAAACGGGTGAAGCCCATCAACCATTAATATCAACCGCCTACCATTCGTAAATCCAGATTCGTAATTCGTAATTTTTTTTATTATCATGTGTTTTTTCCACGTAACCCGTTTAAAAAAAGATGTATGTCAGATCAATCACGTAGAAAATTCATTAAGCATATCGGCAGTACTGCAGCACTGCTGGGTATTGGCCAGCTGGCGGCCATGGCTAAAGAGCAGGAACATATTGAGTTGCTGCAGCCTGAAAAAAGAATCGCTGCAAATGATAAGATCCGCATTGCCTGCGTAGGCATGGGCATCATGGGCTTTGGTGACGTGCAAACAGCCATCAAAGTGCCGGGAGTAGAGTTTGTAGGTGCAGCCGATTTGTACGATGGCCACCTTACCCGTGTAAAAGAAGTATTTGGTGCACATGTATATACTACACGCGATTACCGTGAACTGTTGAAAAGAAAAGATATAGATGCCATCATTGTAGCTACGCCTGATCACTGGCATGACACTATTGCTATTGCAGCCATGGAAGCGGGTAAAGCCGTGTATTGTGAAAAACCAATGGTACAGCAGATAGAAGAAGGACATAAAGTAATTGCTGCGCAACAGCGTACCAAAGCGGTTTTCCAGGTAGGTAGCCAGCGCGTAAGCAGTATCGCATTAGCGGAGGCACGTAAACGTTATCAGGCAGGTGAAATTGGTCAGCTCAACGTGGTGGAAGCAAGAATGGATCGTCATAGTGCCCTGGGTGCCTGGCAGTATTCTATTCCGCCGGATGCATCTCCCGCTACTGTGGACTTTGATACTTTCCTGAAAGATACAGCCAAACTGCCTTTTGATCCGGTACGTTTTTTCCGTTGGCGCAATTACCAGGCTTATGGCACTGGTATTCCAGGCGATCTGTTTGTACATCTCATCTCCGGATTGCATTTCATAACCGGTTCCCTGGGACCTACCAGCATTTATGCCAGCGGTAACCTGGTACAATGGAAAGATGGCCGCGATGTGCCCGATACAGTGGTCGCCATTTTTGATTACCCGGCATCGAAAGAACATCCGGCTTTCCAGATGACACTCCGTGTAAACTTTGCAGACGGCAGTGGCGGTGGAGAATACACCCGCCTCATTGGCACCGAAGGGGTGCTGGAAATGGGCTGGAATGATTTTAAGGTAAAAAAACATAAACTCCCCGAAGCGCCCGGCTATGGCGGTTGGGATACCTATAATACTTTTCCGAAAGCACAACAGGAGCAGTTCGTAAAAAACTATGACGCTAAATATCCGGTAGGTAAAAGAACACCGATAGAAACTTCCAGCGCTTACGCGGCGCCCAAAGGGTATGACGACAGGCTGGATCATTTCACCAATTTCTTTGAATCCATGCGCACTGGTAAGCCGGTAGTAGAAGACGCAACTTTTGGTCTTCGTGCTGCAGGCCCTGCACTGGTCACCAACGAAAGTTATTTCAGCAAAAAACTGATCAACTGGGACCCGGTGAATATGAGGATCGTTTAATTACGCTACAATATAAAGCAGAGGCCAATCGTACACGGTTGGCCTCTTTTTAGTAAATTTAACTATACTATTAAAATACTAACCTATGTTAAAGAACTTCCAGGGTAATTGTTGGTTGCTTTTGGGAACAGTGTTATTGTCTTGTAATGAAAAGAAAAGTACTATGAACGATCAGACGGGCATTACGCCACCTATAGTAGAAAAGATAGCGAAAGAACTCACTATCCACGGAGATACACGCATCGATAATTATTACTGGATGAATAACCGCGAAGACCCCAAAGTGCTGGCATGGCTCAACGCGGAAAATGCTTATCTGGACACAATAATGTCACCGGAGAAAAAACAGCGTGAACACCTGTTCGATGAAATGAAATCACGCATTAAGGAAACCGATATGAGTGTTCCTTATCTCAAAAACGGATATTATTATTATATCCGCTATGAGAACGGTAAAGAATATCCTGTTTACTGCCGTAAAAAGGGCAGCCTGGAAGAAGCAGAACAGATTATCCTGAACGTAAATGAACTGGCTGCAGGCCATGCCTATTGCCATGTAGGAGGTATTAATGTGAGTCCTGATACCAAACTGCTGGCTTATGGCATAGATACAGTCAGCCGCAGAAGATATACTATTCACATCAAAAACCTGGAAACAGGCGAACTGTTAACAGATGTGATTCACGAAACGACTGCCGGCAGTACCTGGGCCAGTGATAATAAAACATTGTTCTACACAAGGAAAGATACCATTACATTACGGGCAGACCGCATCATGCGTCATGCGCTGGGTACTGCTGACGACAAGGAAGTATACCACGAAACAGATGAAACATTTAACGTAAACGTCAATAAAACAAAATCGGGTAAGTACATCGTCATCAGCAGTGAGAGCACTTTGTCATCTGAAAGCCGCATCATCGATGCTGCTAAACCCAACGACGCTTTCCGCATCTTCCAGCCGCGGGAAAAAAATATATTGTATGAAATTGATCACCGCGATGATAAATTTTATATCGTTACCAACTGGGATGCACTGAATTTTCGCATGATGGAATCTCCGCTGGATAAGACTTCCCGGCAGAACTGGAAAGAACTGATTCCTAACCGCAGTGATGTGTTGCTGGAACACCTGGAAGTGTTTAAAGATTACCTGGTGCTGGGCGAACGTAAAAACGGACTTACCCAAATCCGTGTTATCAATAGCAAAACGCAGGAAGATAAATACCTGCCATTTGCGGAACCAACATATACTGCTTCCGTTGGCAACAATCCTGAAATGGATAGCAAAGAGCTGCGGTACAACTATACTTCTATGATCACACCCAGTTCTGTGTATGATTATAACCTGGAAACAGGCAAAAGTGAGTTGAAACGGCAACAGGAAGTATTAGGTGGTTATGATCCTAAAGATTATACTACAGAAAGATTGTTTGCAACCGCCGCAGATGGTACTAAAATTCCTATTTCCATTGTGTATAAAAAAAGCTTTGAGAAAAATGGAAAGAGCCCGCTGTTGCTGTATGGATATGGTTCTTACGGTCATAGCATGGACGACTCTTTTAACTCCAATATGTTAAGCTTGCTGGATCGTGGCTTTGCATTTGCAATCGCGCATATCCGCGGTGGCCAGGAAATGGGAAGACAATGGTATGAAGATGGAAAGATGTTTAAAAAGAAAAACACCTTTACAGATTTTATCGCTTGCGGAGATTACCTGATTCATCAGCATTACACGGATACCGCACATCTTTATGCCATGGGAGGCAGTGCCGGCGGCCTGTTGATGGGTGCTATCATAAACATGCGGCCCGAATTATTTCATGGTGTAGTAGCACAGGTGCCTTTTGTAGATGTGGTTACCACCATGCTGGATGAAAGCATTCCGTTAACTACCGGTGAGTTTGATGAATGGGGAAATCCTAAGAACAAAGACGCTTACGATTACATGAAATCTTATTCCCCTTATGATAATGTAGCGCATAAAGCCTATCCTGCTTTACTGGTAACCACCGGTTTGCACGATTCACAGGTGCAATACTGGGAGCCTGCCAAATGGGTAGCTAAATTGCGCGATATGAAAACAGATCATGAGCTCTTACTTTTGCATACCGACATGTCTGCTGGTCATGGCGGGGCTTCCGGTAGGTTCAGTGCTTTGAAGGAGATCGCATTGGAATATGCGTTTCTATTGAAGTTGGAAAAGTAATTGGGGGGAAGGCCTTCGGCCTTTGTCTTTTCTTTAGCATGATTAGACTGATTAAGATGATTACCCTGATTTCATTTCTTTCTGATAATTATGCTTACCGTTTTTTATAGTACATGTAAGAAACGATAAAGACATTTTTCAGAAGAAGATAAAATCAGCATAATCATCTTAATCAGTCTAATCATGCTAAAGAAAAGACAAAGGCCGAAGGCCTTCCTTATATCATATTTATTTTTTTCGACACCACCGCTTTCCCGAAAAAAATCTCCGCCATCCGGTCAAAAATAGCCGGATCATCTGTCGTATAAAAACGTTGTTCTTTGTTTTTACTCAGCCTGGCTTCCATTTCAGGATGACGTTTGAGGTAGTCTTTCAAACTGTGTGCTACTATCTTTCCTTGTGATAGCACGGTGATACCGCCGGGTAAAAATTGTTTGATCTTTTTCATCAACAGGGGATAGTGTGTACATCCCAGTAACAGCGTATCAATGTTGGTCGATTGTGATAATATTTTACCGAGATATTCTTTTACAAAGTAGTCCGCACCGTCACTTTCATGTTCATTATTTTCTACCAGAGGCACCCACATCGGGCAGGCCAGCTGATAGGTTTTAACATGCGGAAAAAATTTGTGGATCTCTATTGGATAGGATTCGGAAGATATTGTGCCATTAGTAGCGAGGATCCCTACTTCCCCGGTTTGTGTAAGCGTGCCTACTATTTCAGATGTGGGACGTATCACACCAAGTACCCTGTTGTCGGGTGCAATGTGTGGAAGGTCTTTCTGTTGAATAGTGCGCAGCGCTTTGGCCGAAGCCGTATTACAGGCCACTATCACAAGCGGGCATCCCATGTTAAACAGCTGTTGCACACATTCCAGCGTATAGGCGTGAATGGTACCAAAGCCGCGATTGCCATAAGGTGCGCGGGCATTATCTCCCAGGTAGATATAATCGTATTGCGGCAGATCTGCCACTATTTCTTTCAGGACAGTTAATCCGCCATAGCCGGAATCAAATACACCAATGGGGCCCATAATTAATCGCTTTCTTTTTGCATCAGGCCGGAGCCTGTTAAATCGTAAATCTTCTGTATTTCATGTAGTACGCCTTCAAAATCTATTTCCAGATCTTTCAGCATACCGTTTTTCAGGTCATATACCCAGCCATGAACAGTAGGGTAGCCACGGGCTACATATGATTTCTGTACTACGGCTGTTTTAATCACGTTGATGCATTGTTCCTGTGTGTTCAGTTCTACCAGTCTGTTATAGCGTGCATGCTCGTCCGTTATCGCGTTGAGTTCATCCATATGCAAACGGTAAACGTCGCGGATGTTTCGTAGCCAGGGATTCAGGATGCCCATGTCTCTGGGTTGCATCGCAGCTTTTACGCCGCCGCAGTTGTAATGACCGCAAACGATGATATGTTTTACTTCCAGGTGTTCTACTGCGTAGTTGATAACTCCCATGACGTTGAGGTCTGTATTGGGAACAAGATTAGCAATGTTGCGGTGCACAAATACCTCACCAGCTTCCAGTCCCATAATATCATTAGTGGGAACACGACTGTCGCTGCAACCGATATAGAGATAGGCCGGTTTTTGTGAATTCGCCATTCTTTCGAAAAAATCTGCATCGGTGGCTATTTTGGAAGCTACCCAACGTCTGTTATTCTCAAATACCTGGTTATACTCCGTCATACCGTATTAATTTTTATGCGCTAAAGATACGCATAGAAAAGATAAGCGCATGCAACAGCCGGATAAGTTAATATAGCTAATGATTGCATATATAAATATTTATTTAAAAGATGATTACCATCACTCTTTCCCCCTCTATCAGATACACTTGCTTAACTTGGAAAGCCCGTATACTATTCGTACCTTTGCAGCTTCAAAATTTACATAGCCAGCATGATCAGTGTTAAAAACGTAACGCTCTCTTTCGGAAAGAGAGTATTGTTTGACGAAGTAAACCTCAATTTCACAAAAGGGAACTGTTATGGTGTGATTGGGGCCAATGGAGCAGGAAAGTCTACTTTCCTGAAGATATTGTCCGGCGAAATTGAGCCGAACAAAGGTACCGTCGAAATCACTCCGGGCGAGCGCATGAGCGTTCTGAAACAGAACCACTTTGAGTTTGATGAGGTTTCGGTACTGAATGCAGTATTGATGGGTAACAAAAAGCTTTGGGAAATAGCCAACGAAAGAGATACCATCTATGCGAAGGAAGATTTTACCGAAGAGGATGGTATGCGTGCAGGTGAACTGGAAGCAGAATATGGTGAAATGGGCGGTTATACCGCAGAGAGCGATGCAGGTGTATTGCTGGGCGATCTGGGTGTGAAGGAAGAGATGCACAGTGTACTGATGAAAGATATTACTGGTAGCCTCAAGGTGCGTGTTTTGCTGGCGCAGGCGCTATTTGGTAATCCCGATATCCTGCTGCTGGATGAGCCTACGAATGATCTCGATGTAGAAACTATTGGCTGGCTGGAAAACTTCCTGGCCGACTACCAAAATATTGTGATCGTTGTATCGCATGACCGTCACTTCCTGGATGCTGTTTGTACCCACGTAGCAGACGTTGACCGCGCCAAGATCCAGATCTTCAGCGGTAACTATACCTTCTGGTACGAATCATCCCAGTTAATGGCCCGCCAGATATCTGATAAGAACAAGAAGATGGAAGATAAGCGTAAAGACCTCATGGACTTTATCGCCCGATTCAGTGCCAACGCTTCCAAAAGTAAACAGGCTACTTCCCGTAAGAAAGCGTTGGAGAAATTGGTGGTGGAAGATATTCAGCCTTCTAACCGTAAGTATCCGGGTATCATCTTCAAGCAGCAGCGTGAAGTAGGTAACCAGATCCTGAACATAGAAAAACTGGAAAAATTAATTGATGGCCGTAAACTGTTTACAGACGTAACTTTCTCTCTCAATAAAGGAGATAAAGTAGCATTCCTGTCTAAAGATCACCTGGCCCTTACTACCTTCTTCCAGGTAATCAACGGAGAAATATCCGCCGACAGTGGCAAGTTTGAATGGGGAACTACCGTTACCAAAGCATACTTGCCAAACGATAACGCGGAGTTCTTTACAGATAAGAGCCTGAACCTGATGGATTGGTTGCGCCAGTATGTGCCTGCTCACGTAACAGACGTGGATGAGCCTTTCCTGCGTGGCTTCCTGGGTAAAATGTTATTCGGTGGTGATGAAATCATGAAGAAAACTTCCGTATTGAGCGGTGGTGAAAAAGTACGTTGCATGACCAGCCGCATGATGCTGCAGGATCCAAACGTATTGGTACTCGATGAGCCTACCAACCACCTGGATCTGGAATCTATCCAGGCATTCAACGAAAGCATGATCAACTACAAAGGTGTAGTGTTGTTTACCACGCATGACCATACCTTCATGCAATCTGTGGCTACCCGCATTATTGAAATTACACCTAAAGGAATTATCGACAGACTGACAACGTTTGATGAATACCTGGCTGATGAACGTGTGAAAGCACTGCGTGAAGAGATGTATGGGGCTGCGGTATTAGCATAAGAAAAATTGCGAATTACGTATAAAAGCGAATGATATGAGCGAAGTTTATCCGCTTACATCATTCGCTTTTATACGTAATTCGCAATTCGTAATTTGCATCAACTACAGGTATTCTGCTATCACTTTGAGTTTGTTCTTGTCCAGCGGCTTGGTAATATAAGCCATCAACTCAGGGGTATGTTGTACTTTTTGCATATCGCGAACATCCACAGAGGAAGAACACATAATAATCGGAATAGTATTTTTGAAAGATGGTTTTAATCCCCTGTATGCTTCAATAAAATCCCATCCGTTCATCCGCTGCATATTCATATCCAGAATAATAAGGGAGGGTAAGGTAGGTTGCGGAATGGAGGAAAGCTGCTCTAGCGCCTCTTCTGCACAAAGGAAAGAGGTTACTATAAAATGATCGCCTTGCTGCCCCAACATTTTTTTGATAATGAAATGAAAAATTTCATCGTCATCTACAACGTACACTATTTTATTCATGTCTTCCATGCTTCAGTTTTAATTGGGCTTCTTATCTTATCCGTTAATAGCAAAAGGCACACAAAAAGTCGATGAGTAGAAAAATCGCATTGGTTTCAACCAACCAGGGTGTTAGCGGGCCTCCGGCTATTAGTTATTATGGTGGCAAAGAACGTTAATTTAATTTTATTTTTATATATATCTTTTTGTCAATAACTAATCGTTAACAAATACAACGGGTGAAAAAAACATCAAGAAAGGGTAGGAAATGATCGGTTAAACAGCACAGATTCTCCTTTAAACAGCAAAGGCGGAACAATTGTTCCGCCTTTGCTGTTTAGATTTTTTGTTGGCAATTAAAACAGTCCGCCTTTTCTCAGCGTTACTTTTCCCTGACCTATTTTGAAACCGTTGTGATAAATTTCAACTGAATAGTCTCCGGGTTTGAAATCGGAGTTTTGTTTCCAATCCATGCTAACGGTTTGTTTCTGACCAGTTACATAAGCAACTGTTTTCTTGGCAGTGTATAATTTTTCAGTGCCATCTTCCAGTGTAAAACGACCGGACCCCAGTGCTTCTACTGCCAGTGGTGAACCATCAGGCGATGTAATAGCAACATAGATTTCTTTGTCGCCGGTTGGAGCAATACGGTTATCATCCAGATCAAATGTTACACGCATCATATCAGCGCGTTTTGCTTTGGTGGTTTCTACCTCTTTGCCGTTGTGTTTTACACGGATAGGCTGCAACTTAATGTTGGAAGCATGTAATACAGAACCCAGATCTACTTTCTTATGAAGACTATCCTTAACAGTAGATACAGAATCCCTTTCTTTACGTGCTACATCTCTTTCACCTGCCAGTACAATCTTTTCACCTTCCAGGCGCTCGATGGTTTGCGTGTAGCCTTCGATGTTAGATTTTAACTGTTCAATCAAACGGTGGGCTTCAGCCAGCTGTGCCTGTGTAGCATTTTTGTTGGTTAAGATACTGGAGATTCTGGCTTTCATATCCTGGATTTCCTTATCTTTTGTTTTCACCAGGCTGTCCATACGGGTGTTCTGAGAAATTAGATCATCCAAACGCGCATTGGCTGCATTGTATTCCTGTTGTAACGCATCGCGGGAAGATGAAATAGAATCAATCTGCGTGGTTTTTTGTGTGATTTGCTCACTGGATTTATTCTTGTCATACAACATATAAATCCAGGTACCTGCAAGCGCTGCAATTAAAATACCGTAAATTAGACCATTCCGGCTGCGCGGTTTTTCTGGTCCGGGCGATCCCGGTGCAGGGGTGTTAAAAGTGTTCTCCGTCATAGTTGTGAGTTTTATGTTTAATTGTTATATGGTTAAAAGTTGTTATTCAAAAGTAGGTAAATATTCTTATTTTATAATAGATATAAAACCGTTTTTCAATCGTGCTTCCAAAAATTGCATTAGATCAATTACTCCTGCTGGATATAGAGACAACCCCTGGTACTCAGGCGTTTGGACATTTGTCGGATGAAATGCAACTGCTCTGGCGGGAGAAAATTGCAAAAACTGCGCCAGTTTCAGAAAATGATCAGGAAGCATATGCAGACAGAGCTGGCATCTACGCCGAATTTGGTAAAATAGTGTGTATTTCCGTGGGATTCTTCCACCTGGAAAATAACCGGTACCAGCTACGGCTGAAATCGTTTTATAATGATGATGAGGAAGTTGTGTTGAACGGTTTTTTAGAATTAGTAAATAAATTTTATGTCAAATATCCCCGCTTTCAGTTTGCCGGGCATAACATCAAAGAATTTGATATTCCGTTTATTTGCAGGAGGTCTGTCATCCATCAGTTATCTTTGCCGCAGCCTTTACAGCTGCATGACTTTAAACCATGGGAAATGCCTGTGCTGGATACCCTGCATCTATGGCGTTTCGGAGATTTCAGACATTATATTTCCCTGAAACTGCTCACGGCCGTTATGGGAATTGATACACCCAAAGACGACATAGATGGTAGTATGGTAGGGAAAGTTTACTGGGAACAAAAAGACCTGGAACGCATTGCTACCTATTGCCAGAAGGATGTGCTGGCAGTGGCGCAACTGATACTGCGATTTAAACGTGTACCATTGCTGAAAGAAGACGATATAGTAATTATTAAATAAAGCATTTAGCTGTTAGCTTTTGGCATTTAGCTAACAACTAACAGCTAAACGCTAATAGCTAAAATAATGGAATACCAGGATATCATCAGAGATTGGAAACAAAACAAATTCAAGTCATTATACTGGCTGGAAGGAGACGAGGATTTTTTTATTGACCAGGTGACCAGCTATGCGGAACATGAGCTGCTACCGGAATCTGAACAAGGGTTTAATCTCACGGTGCTGTATGGTAAAGATACCGACTGGAGTACTGTTACCAATGCCTGCCGCCGCTATCCCATGTTTGCAGAAAGACAGGTAGTGTTGCTGAAAGAAGCACAAGCTATGCGCGACCTCCTTAAACTGGAAACATACATTGATAATCCGCTTTCCTCCACCGTATTTGTGGTGGCACATAAACAAGGCAAAATCGATGGCCGGAGCAAAATGGCCAAGCTGATCAAGGATAAAGGCGTACTCTTATCTACTAAAAAATTATATGATAACCAACTTCCCGCCTGGGTAGAATCTTACGTGAGCAGCCGTGGACTGGCCATCTCACAAAAGGCGGCTATTCTGCTGGTAGATCATATCGGTAATGACCTTTCACGTATTGCCAATGAAATAGATAAACTGCTGGTCAATTTGCCGGCCCAAAAGAAAATAGACGAAGGCGATATTGAAAAATATGTAGGCATCAGCAAAGAATACAATGTATTTGAATTGCAGAATGCCCTCGGACAAAAAAACACAGAGAAAGTATTTCGTATCATCACTTATTTTGCTGCCAATCCCAAAGCCGCGCCCATCCAGATGACGTTGCCGGCCCTGTATAATTTTTTCGCCAAAGTAAATCTCATCTTCAGTGTCAAAGGTGCGGAAAAGGACGTCGCTGCTGCATTGGGCGTACATCCATTCTTCGTAAAAGACTATATGAATGCTGCACGCCAGTATGGACCTGAGGGTACAGAAAAAGCGATCCTTTTATTACATCAGTATAACCTGCGGAGTATAGGCATTAACGATAGTGGTGTGGAAGACGGAGAATTGATGAAGGAACTGATGTATAAGGTAATGCACTGATGCGCATATTTCAAACTTATTGATACCTATGGCTAAAGTTTATGTTATTGTGATCCGGCAAGTCTCCCTTGTCATATTATTTTTACTGGGACTGATTTCGCTGTTCGTAGATGGGGTGTTTATATATGGTATTGCAACCGGGCAGTTTAAAGAAGGGTTTCAGTACTCCGATTTGTCCTTTGCCATTAGTTATGTATTGATAGGCGTTTTTCTGGCACTATTTACATTTTTAACCTTTTATGGTGCTTACAAATTATTAAAAGGCACCAAAAAGAAGGAAAAGAAATCCATTGAACTTTTAGGAGAAGAGTTTTAATAGTTATCTTTCTAAAATCTCCTTTGCCTGTATGGAATCTTTATCCATCTGTACAATCAGTGCATTAATATCATCAAATTTCAGATTGGACCTGATATATTCCACAAAGTATACGGTCAGTTCCTGCCCGTAAATATCTTCATTGAAATCAAATATATGCACTTCCAGACGCAGGTCTGTACCATTAAAAGTTGGGCGGAATCCAATACTCATTACAGCCGGTAATAAGTCAGGATACCCGCTCAGGCCCACCCGTACAGCGTAAATACCTTCCGCCGGGATCAGTTTCCTTTGATCTGCCAGGTGAATGTTGGCAGTGGGATACCCCAGCTGACGCCCCATCTTATCCCCGTGAACAACTGTCCCGGATAAAAAATAGGGGTAGCCCAGCAACTCATTGGCGAGCTGAATGTCGCCTTCCTGCAGGCTTTTACGGATTTTGGTAGAGCTCACCGTAAGATCATGTACCACCTGTTGTGGAATCTCTATCAGCTGAAAGCCGTATTGTTGCTGCTCTGCCTCGAGGAGTTCCAGTCCGCCTTCCCGGTTATGGCCAAAACGATGATCATAACCAATGATAATGGTATGCGGCTTGAAACGTGCTACCAGGAAGTCTTCCAGGTACCCGCGGGCAGATAGTTCAGAAAATGCTTTGGTAAAAGGTACCACCACCAGGTGATCAATGCCTGCCCGTTCGAGCAGCGCAATTTTTTCGGACAAGGTGGTCAGTAAGCGAATATTATTGGGTTTAGGCAGCAATACTTCCCGTGGGTGGGGATCAAAAGTAACGATCACGGTTTCACCGCCACCATTATTGGCAGCCTGCTCCAGTTGTTGTAAAATGAAGCGATGGCCTGCATGTACCCCGTCAAATGTGCCTATCGTAATAACAGCATTACGGAATTCCGGTAAGTGGTCTAAGTCCCTGTGAACCTGCATATAAATCAATAACTATCAAAAACGCCGTGCAAATCTAACACATTCGGCGGGCATTCTGCACGGAATCTGTTACTTTTGCTGCCTGAAGAGCATCTTTATTTAGTTATTTTTTTATTTACTTATTTATTTATTTCCCGGTGGATAATAATATTTACGCCAAGCGCGGTGTTTCGGCAGGCAAGGAAGATGTGCACAATGCCATTAAAAATATTGATAAGGGCCTTTTCCCGAAAGCATTCTGCAAAATTGTACCCGATATTTTAGGGGGCGATGAAGCGTATTGCAATATCATGCATGCGGACGGTGCGGGTACCAAATCCTCCCTGGCTTACATTTATTGGAAAGAAACCGGTGATCTGGGTGTATGGAGAGGTATTGCACAGGATGCGATCATCATGAATATGGATGATCTGCTATGTGTGGGCGCTACAGACAATATCCTGCTGTCTTCTACTATTGGCCGTAACAAACAGCTACTGCCGGGTGAAGTAATAGCGGCGATCATTAACGGAACAGAAGAAATTCTGGCGGAACTGCGCAATCATGGTATCAGCATCTATTCTACCGGCGGCGAAACCGCAGATGTAGGTGATCTGGTACGTACTATCATCGTGGATTCTACGGTTACCTGCAGAATGAAACGGGCAGATGTGATCTCTAATGATCGTATCCGGGCGGGTGATGTGGTAGTAGGACTGGCCTCTTACGGACAGGCAACCTACGAAACGGAATACAATGGTGGTATGGGTAGCAATGGCCTTACCAGTGCGCGCCATGATGTATTCAGCAAGGTGATTGCAGAAAAATATCCCGAAAGCTTTGACCCCAATATTCCTTTTGAACTGGTGTTCAGTGGTAAGAAATCATTGACAGATAAAATAGATATTCCTGGTTTTGGCGCTATGGATGCGGGTAAGCTGGTATTATCGCCTACACGTACCTATGCACCGGTGATCAAAAAAGTACTGGAGCAATTCCGTCCGCAGATACACGGTATGGTGCATTGCAGTGGTGGTGCACAAACCAAGGTGTTGCATTTTATTGAAAAACTGCATGTCATAAAAGATAACCTGTTCCCTGTTCCTCCTTTATTCAGCCTGATCCAGGAACAATCCGGCACACCCTGGAAAGAAATGTACCAGGTGTTCAATATGGGACACAGAATGGAATTATACGTACCAGAGGAGATTGCAGCAGACATTATCAGCATTTCCAAAAGCTTTAATATCGATGCACAGATCATAGGCAGGGTAGAAGCGGCAGCGGAGAAAAAAGTAACGGTGAAAGCACCGGCCGGCACTTTTGAATATTAGGATCATCTTTTTATAAGATAAAAAAATCCCACCTGGTATTAGCAGGTGGGATTTTACTTATAGGGCAGTTGTGTTATTTTGATAGCTGAAATGTAATAGGGAAAGTGTGGTGGTTCCTCTACGAAGGTGAATATTTCATCGCCGCTGGCATCATGTTTTGGATTATCCTACTCTACGGCAAAACGTATAGGGAGACTATACTGAACGGCTACGCGTTCCCCTTTTTGTGTTCCGGGGATCCAATTGGGCATGCAGTTTACCACACGAAGGGCTTCTTCGCCAAGTCCGTCACCTGGATCCTGATTGATTATTTTCACATGGCTGATCTTACCTGTCTTTTCTACTACAAACCCTACAAAAATGGTTCCGGAGGTTCTATTCTTCCGTGCCGCTTTAGGATAGTGGATACTGTGGGCAAGATAAATTACCAGCGCCTCCTCACCCCCTTTATAAGTTGGGGGCTGATCTACAACTACGAAAACTTCGTTATCCACACTGTCTTGTTTTGCGGCCGGTATGCTATCGCGTACAACTGCTTTATCCTTTTGTAGGCGTATATTACTGCTATTGGCCGAAAGCGCCCGAATGGCGGATGGGCGCTTGTCGGCCACAAAAGCAAGTGAACAAAATATGAATGCCGCAAGCGGCAGTACCAGTATCCGGCGCAAATAACTGAATCTTGGTGTGTGAAATTGTGTAAGCATAAGGATTCTTCGTTTTATAGGCGGATGAAAAAAATTGTTGGTGATACTAAATTGTTTGCTTTGGAAAGCTATCTGCAGAATGGTTTGGGCGTAACCGGCTACTTCTCCCCCGGCTGCTTTTTTATCTGCCAGAAATTCGTGTACCAGTGCCAGCTCACGTTTCATCAGGTGAAAAAAAGGATTGATCCAGCAAATGGCAGTTACTATCTCCATAAAAAGTTTATCCGTGCTATGTTTTTCCTGCAGGTGTACCAGCTCGTGCTTCAGTATCTGCTGGCCTTCCGGGCTGTTCAATGGTGTGTGCTGATCCCAGAAAATATAGGTGAAGAAGGAGAATGGTGCTGTTATTTCCTGGTTTTTCACAAACCGGTAGGGAGGCACTTCCTGTATTGTGCTGTGGCGGATGAGGCGCCTGATCTTAACAAGACTTACCAGCAGACGTATCAGCAACAGCAGGATGATGGCCATATATATAACAGTGATCACTATACGGAAATTGATCACCTGCGCAACAGGTGGTATCACTGTTTCCCGCAGGGTAATGATGCGTGCGGTATACGACAGTACTGCAGATGGTTCCGTTTGCTGAAATGGCAATGGGATCTGCAGCAGTGGCGTTAGCAGCGATACCAGTGTAATCAGTACCAGGTAGTACCGGTTCCACTGGTGGAACCGGTTATTACGTAGGGCTATAAAATAATAGCCATATAATACAGCCGAGCAAAGTATTACTTTGGATAGATAGGTGAGCAGCGCTATCATGATTTAGGCTTTTGTGTGTCTTTGATTTTTTGTACCAGTTTTTCCAGTTCTGAAATACTCAATTCTTTTTCTTTTACAAAAAAAGAAACCATGTTGCTGAAAGAGCCGTCGAAATAGCCTTTCACGATATTGTTGACAGTCTTGTGGCTGTAAGCATCTTTCGTTACTACTGCAAAATACTGGTGAGATTTGCCGTATGCTTTGAAGTCAACAAACCCTTTTTCTATCAGTATTTTTACCAGGGTAGATACCGTGTTGTAATGCGGTTTGGGCTCCGGCATAACTTCAATGATATCTTTCACAAATGCGGGCCCGGTTTCCCAGAGTGCCTGCATGATCTGTTCTTCTGCCTTGGTTAATTGCTTCATGTTTTTATTTTGTAATCCTAAGTTATAACTAATTATTTAGTTTAAAAACTATTTTTTTAGTTTTAGCAGAGATAACCGGTTGTGATTATTTTGACAGATTATCACAACGAGTTATTTTTTAATTAGTTATTTTTGTTCGCAATAGATCGTATTAAAAAAGAAAAAAGGACATGACGCCTGAGCAACCTATCATCCAATTAACTAATGCCAGTATTTACCAGGGGAATTCATTGATTTTAGCAGATGTGAATATCACGGTAAATAAGGGCGAGTTTGTATATCTCATCGGAAAAACGGGCACGGGTAAATCCAGCTTGTTGAAAACGCTGTACGGCGATTTGCCTTTAAACGACGGCACCGGGCAGGTAGTGGGTTTTGACCTGAAGAAGATGGATTGGAAAAAAGTACCTTACCTTCGCCGGAATCTGGGTGTGGTATTTCAGGACTTTCAACTGCTGACAGACCGCAATGTGCATGATAATCTGAAGTTTGCGCTGCGGGCTACCGGTTGGCAGGACAATAAGGAAATAGAAGACAAGATTGCAGATGTGCTGGATAAAGTAGGGTTGGGCACCAAGGGTTTTAAAATGCCTTATGAGTTGTCTGGCGGAGAGCAGCAGCGTGTGGATATTGCCCGCGCCATGCTTAATTCACCTAAGCTGATTTTGGCAGATGAGCCTACCGGTAACCTGGACCCTGAAACATCTGACGGTATCATGCAGTTGTTATTCCGCATCTGCAGGGAAGGTACCGCCATTGTGATGGCCACACACGATTATATTGTATTACAAAAATTCCCATCCCGTGTACTCCGTACAGAAAACGGGCATGTGGCAGATAACGCAGCAGTGAATTTTTCTTCTTAGGAGTTGTTGAGGAAGAATCCTTTACAGATGTGGATTATCCATCATTAATTATTAATTTCCGGTTAATTGGTAATTCCTATTTTTTAAACTACCTTTGCACCGGAAAAATAGCGACAAAAAACATTATTATTACTTATTATTTTTAAAGATGTCTTACTTAACTGTTGAAAAGAAAGCCAATATTTTTAAGGAATTTGGTGGAAGCGAAAAAAATACAGGCTCTTCGGAAGCACAAATTGCACTGCTGACTGAGCGTATCAACAGCATTTCCGGTCACCTGAAACAAAACAAAAAGGATTTTTCTACCCACCGTGGTTTGATGAAGATGGTTGGCCAGAGAAAGCGTTTGCTTTCCTATTTATCTAAAACCAACCTCACAGGCTACCGTGCCCTCATCGAGAAGTTAGGTATCAGGAAATAACCATGACTTAATTATAGCGCTATTCCCAACTTTTTAGGTTGGGAATAGTTTTTTTGTATGTATACCTTTTGTTGTTCTTTAGCGATCAAAAAAGAATAACTTTATTTTTAATCCTCACTTTATTATGAATCTGACACCTATTTCAGTGAAATTCGATATAGGAGACGGTCGTATGGTGACCATCGAAACCGGCAAGTTGGCCCGCCAGGCCGACGGTGCTGTTACGGTGCGTTTAGGGAATGCTATATTGCTTGCCACTGTGGTAGCAAATAAAGAACCCAAACCAGGCCAGTCATTCTTCCCGCTTACAGTTGATTATCAGGAAAAATTTGCTTCTGCCGGCCGTATACCCGGTTCCTTTTTCAAACGTGAAGGCCGGTTGTCTGATTCAGAGGTTTTAATCTCCCGCCTGATTGACCGTGCGCTCCGCCCTTTGTTTCCCGATAACTACTTATGTGAAGTACAGGTATTAGTTTCCCTGATATCTTCCGATCCTGAAGTAATGCCTGATGCACTGGCTTGTTTGGCTGCATCTGCTGCTTTGGCTGTTTCTGATGTTCCCATCCAGGAAATCATTTCAGAAGCACGTGTTGCCCGTATTGATGGCAAATACGTAATCAACCCTAACCGTACCGAGCTGGCTAAAGCTGATATGGACTTCATCATTGGTGCTACCGACAAGAACATCATGATGGTGGAAGGTGAAAGTAAAGAGTGCCAGGAAGAAGACCTGATCCTCGCAATTGAGGCAGCACACGCTGCTATCAAAGTGCAGGTGAAGGCACAGGAAGAGCTGCGTGACCTGAAAGGCGTTACCGGCAAACGTGAATACACTCAACCACATCAGAACGAAGAACTGAAAGCAAAAGTTGCTGCTTTTGCTACAGACAAAATATACAAGGTAGCTAAATCAGCTTCTGCCAAGCATGACCGCAGCGATGCGTTTACTGCTATTGGTGTGGAACTGAAAGAGCACCTGGGCGAATTGCCTGAAGAAGATCAACCGCTGGTTAAAGAATACCTGCATGATCTGGAAAAAGAAGTGATCCGTAACATGATCCTGGACGAATCTGTTCGTCTGGATGGTCGTGCACTGGATCAGGTTCGTCCGCTGGCAATGGAAACAGATATCCTGCCTTCTCCGCACGGTTCCGCCTTGTTTACCCGTGGTGAAACACAGTCCCTGACTACTGTTACACTGGGTACTCCGGAAGATGAGCTGCTGGTGGAAAGTGCTGCTGTTTCTAACTACTCTAAATTTATCCTGCACTACAATTTCCCTCCGTTCTCTACAGGCGAAGTGAAAATGATGCGCGGCCCTGGTCGTCGTGAAGTAGGACATGGTAACCTGGCTATGCGCTCTCTGAAGCAAATGATGCCGGGTAGCGACTACGCTTACACAGTGAGAGTAGTTTCCGATATCCTCGAATCTAACGGTTCTTCTTCCATGGCTACCGTTTGTGCTGGTTCACTGGCACTGATGGACGCAGGTGTACCTTTGCCTAAACACGTTTCCGGTGTGGCAATGGGGCTTATCTCCCGCGCTTCCGATGGTAAATGGGCAGTATTAACCGATATCCTCGGTGATGAAGATCACTTGGGTGATATGGATTTTAAAGTAACCGGTACACGCGATGGTATTGTTGGTATCCAGATGGATATCAAAGTAGACGGTTTAAGTATGGATGTAATGCGTTCCGCACTGGCTCAGGCCAAAAAAGGACGTCTGCACATTGTGGAAGCAATGTACGAAGCATTCCCTGCTGCCCGTCCTGAACCTAAACCACATGCACCACGCATGGAAAAAATTATCATCGACCGTGAATTTATCGGCGCGATAATCGGACCAGGTGGTAAAATTATACAGGAGATCCAACGCGAAACCGGTACTACCATCAACATCGAAGAAGTTGGTGAAACCGGTGAAGTAAGCATCTTCTCTGCACAGAAAGAAAGCCTGGATAAAGCAGTAGCATGGGTGAAAGGAATCATTGCTATACCTGAAGTAGGTGAAGTATATGAATCTGTTGTAAAATCAATCATGCCTTACGGTGCTTTTGTTGAGTTCATGCCTGGTAAACAAGGCTTGCTCCACATCTCTGAAGTTTCCTGGAAACGCCTGGAAACAATGGAAGGTGTGCTGACAGAAGGCGAAAAAGTAAAAGTAAAACTCACTGGTACCGATCCTAAAACCGGTAAGTTTAAGCTGAGCCGCAAAGTGCTGATGCCTAAACCTGAAGGTTATGTAGAAAGACCAGAGCGTGATGAGCGTGGTGGAGATGACCGTCGTGGTGGTGGTGATTTCCGTGATCGTGGCGATCGTGGTGGCGACAGGCGTGATAGCCGTGGCCCACGCGACGACAGACGCGGTGGTGACGACAGACGTGGTGGTGGAGATGACCGCCGTGGTGGTGGTGAAAGACGCGATTTTAACCGTGATAGCCGTCCCGGTGGTGATTATAACGCCCGTCCTGAAAAACCTCAGGAACCGACCTTTGATGGCGAAGAATAGTCACTGTTATAGCTAGCAGATAACTGGAATTAAATAGAAAAAGAAAGCAGTCACACCGGTGGCTGCTTTCTTTTTTGACTAAAGGCTATTGGTATTATTCAGGTTATCTTCTCGTCAGTTGCTCTACACAAAAAGTACTTTCACGAAATATTTCTTTGCCACTGTTTAATCTGAATACGCGATAATTAGTTCCGTCAATAGGTTCCGCAATCATCTTATAAGAGGGCTGAACAGCTTTATTACTCCGCTCTATTACCCTCAAAGTTCCGTTTACCAACAAACCGGGCAATATTTCTTCCACATAAGGTAACAGAATACCGCCATCTTCGGCCCATAACATATTCATCTTATCTGTACGATAGCTGAGATCTTTGTTGGTAGTATCTTCCAGGTAGCAATAGGCTTTGCGGTAATGTGCGCCCATATCTGTCGCATTCAGTTTTACAAACTGTATGTTACGGAATACCCTGTTGTTGTTTTTGCTCTGACGAAGGGTAGTATCCATGCTGACCATATAATCGAGCAGCACCTGCCGGTCGAAAATTAATACCACATTTTCAGTCTGGTACGTAATAGAGTCAGTCATAGGTTGGACTGGCTGGACTTTAATAACCTGGGCCATACCGGATAGGGATAGCGCCACGCCGGTCAGCAGGAGAAACAGTGTTTTCATAGAATATTTGATATGATTTATAAATCAAATATAATACTATTCACATTAATGTGTCATTGCTCAGGGTAATAAGGGCGGATTAGGTGGGTTTTCTGCAGTGCCAGCGGGGCTTTCCATGTTTTCAGCTGCTTTATTTTCCACTTGCTGCAGGAAATGAAGAAATTCCTGGTACAATGGATCTTTGGTAGGATCGTAAGTATTGGTGGTTGAATGCAGCTTTGGGTCAGTCATGCTTGGTATTTATATGAACAAAACGGATGTTTTCTCCGGGAATTATTATTTAATGCGTAGTACGGCTCCTTCTTGTGATAGCAGGCAATTACCTATATTTGCCACTTATGTCACACATTGCTATTACTATATTTGCAGGCGCGGAGCATACTGACCTGTTGATTGCACAACTATCTGCTATTGGTTTTGAAGGATTCGAGGAGCAGTCCGATGTGCTTATCGGCTATATCCCTGAAACCGACTTTAACGAAGCAGTATTGCAGTCAATATTGCAGCCTCACGGAATTACTTATACGAAGGAAACAATTTTGCCTGTAAACTGGAACGCAGTGTGGGAAAGTAATTTTCAGCCTGTACAGGTAGATAATTTCTGTGGCATCCGTGCTGCTTTTCATCCTCCGTTCAGCCCAGAGCCGGAATACGAGATTGTAATAACGCCTAAAATGGCTTTTGGTACAGGGCATCATGCTACTACCGCTTCCATGATAAAGTTGATGCAGGAGCTTTCTTTTACCGGTAAAAGTGTGTTCGACTTTGGTACCGGCACCGGTATACTGGCTATCCTGGCGGAAATGATGGGGGCTACTACTGTAGATGCAATTGATTATGATGAATGGGCAGTGAATAATGCACTGGAAAATATAACAGCTAACAATATGGATAAGGTAAAGGTGTGGCAGGCAGATACGCTGGATGCCATCACAGCCGGTTACGATATTGTATTAGCTAATATCAACTGCAACATATTGCTGCGTTTTATGGCAGATATGCGCCGGTTACTGCAGCCAGGAGGTAAATTGTTACTGAGTGGTATTATGCCTTCTGACGAAGCACAAATTGTAGCGGCTGCTATTCCGCAAGGTTTTGTACTGGAGAAAAAAATTGAAAAGGATAACTGGCTGGCCCTGCAATTTGAGGCAATAGCCGCATAATGTGTTAAAACTTACATATGAAAAGTGCTGATAATCCAACTTTTGTGTTACAAACTTTTCTAATATTCGCTTAATTTTAACACAGAATTCGTTATCTTAGCATTCCTAACTTATAGTGATGACAGAAATTTTATTGCTTATTTGCGCTTATCTGATAGGATCTGTTCCTACAGCTGTATGGGTAAGTAAAGGTATTTTTGGTATGGATATCAGGGAGTACGGTAGCGGCAATGCCGGTGCTACTAATACTTTCCGGGTACTGGGTCCTAAAGCCGGTACTTTTGTAATGGTGGTAGACATGCTGAAAGGTGTGTTGGCAGTGCGACTGGCTTATCTGGCGGCTTACTATCATGATCCGGAGCATCTCACCCAGCTGGTGAATCTCCAGATAGGTTTGGGCCTTGCTGCGGTAGTTGGTCATATTTTTCCTATATGGGCAAATTTCAAGGGCGGTAAAGGTATCGCCACCTTATTCGGACTGGTGCTGGCTATTCAGCCATTGGTAGCATTATGTTGTGTGGGTGTATTTTTAATGATCCTTTTTTTAACGAGATATGTTTCATTGAGTTCTATTATAGCCAGTATCGCGTTTCCGATATTGATTCTCTACATTTTTAATGAGCCGGAAATTTTTTATCGCATCTTCGCTATAGCAGTGGCATTAATGGTAGTATTAACGCACCAGAAAAACATCACGCGGTTATTGAAGGGAGTGGAAAGTAAAGTGCCGCTATTTAAGAACAGAAAAGGAAAAAACTAAATTAGCTATAAGCGAAAGCATAAAGCAAAAAGCAATGCTCATAAAATGTGCATGCTTTTTGCTTTGTGCTTTTCGCGTTTTACGCATAAATAAATTTGATTCTCCCATGAAAAAGTATGTTTTATTCTTTACTGCAGGCCTTGGATTGATGGCAGCATGTACACGTGTGCCCATTACCGGCCGTAGCCAGTTAAATCTGATGCCTGAGAGCACCATGGAATCAATGGCTGTGGAGCAGTACCGGTCGTTCTTATCCACAAACAAAGTCGTATCCCAGGGCACCAGTAGGGATGCGGATATGGTAAAGCGGGTAGGACAACGTATTGCAGCTGCTGTTACCAGGTACATGACCCAAAATAATATGGGAAGCGAGGTGGCCAGTTATAAATGGGAATTCAACCTGGTAAATAATAACGAAGTGAATGCCTGGTGCATGCCCGGTGGAAAAGTAGTTGTGTATACAGGTCTGCTGCCGGTTACACAAAACGAAACGTCGCTGGCATGTGTAATGGGTCATGAAATAGCCCATGCTATTGCCCGTCATGGTAACGAGCGCATGAGCCAGGGCTTGGTGGCACAGGGTATACAGGTAGCTGGTGCGTTGGCATTGGGTAAAAATCCTACTGCTGTAGGCATCTTTAACCAGGCTTTTGGTATAGGCGGAAACGTAGGTATGTTGGCATTTTCCCGTCAAAATGAGCTGGAAGCCGATCATCTGGGTGTGATATTCATGGCAATGGCCGGGTACAATCCACAGGAAGCTATTCCTTTCTGGCAACGTATGGCCAGCATGAGCAATGGTCAAAAGCCACCGGAATTTCTGAGCACGCACCCCAGTGATGCAACCCGCGTACAAAAATTACAACAACTGATGCCTGAGGCGATGAAGTACTATACGCCAGGCAGAGGATAGTAGATAGCTTTTAGCGGTTAGCTTTTAGCTTTTAGCAAAAAGCTAACCGCTAAAAGCTAACCGCTAAAAGCTATTCGTTAATGATCTCTATTACTTTTTTATTCTTCTGCACTTTCATTTTCTCCGGCACATGTGCCAGGATCTCTTTTTTGAAAGCTTCTATCAGCGCCTGTTTAATGAAGTGGCGATGTGTTACCAGGCTGATTTCCCGCACAGGTTCAGGCGTTTTGAAATAACGTACCATATTGAGCTGCCGGGCAGTCAGATCCTGCAGGGAGAGTTCTGGCAATATAGTATAACCCTCATTCAGGTCCACCATTCTTTTTAGTGTTTCCACGCTGCCGGTATTGTATTCCAGGTTTTTGTTGTCGCCCATGGTGAATTTATCTTTACAGATATTCAGCACCTGGTTGCGCATACAGTGTCCTTCATTGAGCAACCACACGTCTTTTATATCCAGTTCTTCCGCTTTCACTATTTTTTTCTCGTACAGCGGATTGCTTTTAGCAGTGTACACTACAAAGGATTCGTAGAATAACGGGTGTTCTTCCAGGTGTTGATTATGCAGGGGAGTGGCCAGCAGACCGCAATCCAGCAGTTCCTGCTTCAGCTGTTGCATAATTTGTTCTGTGGGATATTCCCATATTTCCAGTCTTACCTTTGGGTATTTTTTCATGAAGCCGGTAAGGATGCGGGGAAGGAGATAAGGTGCCAGTGTAGGGATGATACCTACTTTCAGATTGCCTTGCACTTCCTTTTTCTGATCTGCAATAATTTCGCGGATGCGGGCATTTTCCTTAATGATGATCCTGGCTTGCGTAATAACTGCGATGCCTATTTCTGTGGGTACTACCGGTAATTTACTACGATCAAACAGTTTAATGCCTAATTCATCCTCCAGCTTCTGTATCTGCATACTCAGTGTAGGTTGAGTAACAAAGCACTTCTCTGCTGCTACTACAAAACTTCTGTATGTCTCTACTGCAACAATATATTCCAATTGAACTGTCGTCATTTCCTCTAAATTGATCTCATAAAGGTATTGATAAAATCTATATTTACTTAAAAAGAAATTGGGGATATCGAGATATTGCTATCTCAAAATCCCCAGCTTCAAAACGTTCAGATCAACGTTAGAATATCCGGTAGCGGTATTTGATCTTTTCTGTATTGCTGTACAGTTCACGGATGTTGATAGAAGCCTGGATTTCACCAACTGCTTCTGTTTTCAGATTCCTGAACTCTGCCTGTTTGGTATCAATGATGCTCTTGTCTGCCAAACCATTGTCCTGCGCTATTTTCAGCGAATTGTTCACCTTGGTATAATAAGAATCCAGCAGGGTAAAATATTCATTGTACAGATTTTCAAATCGTTTGGTTTGCAGCACGAGATCTTCCAGTTGGTTATTTACTTCTTTCAAAGAAGAATTCTCACGCAACAGCGATTCATAATCTATACGTTTGCCTTTGGTATACTTTGCTTCCAGCTGATTAAAATAATCGATTACTTTTTCTTTCTTAAAATCAAAAAAGTACTCGTTCATCGTCTGACTTAAACTCTGGTTGCCCTTCTGTGGCGCCGGAAATTTCATGGAAGTAGCAGTGAACGAGAGGTGGTCAAACAGGTTATCCTGCAGCAGGCTTAACTGATCTTTATTAAAGTTCAGGCCGTATTCAAATTTCTGATTCGCATCATTTAATGCCGTGTAATACACTACATATTTGTTGAGCTCTTTTTCAAAATCCTGTAACGACTTCTGATTAATCTGTTTATTGTTCACACTCACACTATGCAGGAAGTTCATCACTGAATTAGCAATGGCGAGTGGTGGCGTAAGAGAGGTGAAGCTCTGGAAGATAGGACTGTTGATGATAGATTTGGTGGACTCTACAATCTTTGAATTTTTTTCTCCCTTATCTCCTTTATTTTTTAAGATGATCTTTTCTACCAGTTCTACAATCCGGTCGCTCAATGAAAAGCCCAGTGCTTTACTTTCCGGGTTATTCAGTGAGGTGATGAATACATCCAGGTTATTGGTAGTAGTACGGGATTTCAGATCGATAATTTTCTTATTGAGCAGATAGTAAGTCTCGCTGGCATTCACGATATTACTTTTAATCAATTCATATTTACTGATATTATCTATTTCCTTACCCTGCAGCAAGGCTTGTATAGCATTTGAGTTTTGTTTATCATTATCTGTGATCCGCTGCATTTCTTCCACAATTCTGCGGATAGTAGTATCCTGGGTTTTAATGGTAGGTGAGGTAGTGCTTTTCAGTTCAGGATCCTGTGCCTGTGCAGTATGGAAGGTGAGTAAAAAGATAATAGGTGCCGGTATAGCTTTGATCCATCGTGTAGACAGTATTTTTTCTGCCAGATGTACTAACGGTAATGACACACCGAGCTTTGATGACAAGCGTTTATCATGCTTCATTTCCGTTGGTAGGTGTTTTAACATATTGTTTTTTGCTTTTGTTAACAAAAATTTAAGAAAATATGATGCCAAAAACATCGTGAGGCAAAGATAAATAATTAATAACAGTTAAAATTAAATCATGATAGGTGGTGTAAAGGGGATATTCAGCAATATATTTTGAATTATCAGTAGGTGACTTACCTTTGCAGCCAAATTTAGTACACTTTCATGCTGAATAATAAAAAGATTGTGGTTGTATTACCGGCCTACAACGCGGCGCTTACGCTGGAAAAAACATACCGGGAAATTCCTTTTGACATTGTAGATGATGTAGTACTGGTAGATGATGCCAGTAAAGATGATACAATTGAAGTAGGAAGGCAATTGGGCATAAAACACCTGATCCGGCATGATGATAACAAAGGTTATGGCGGTAATCAGAAATCCTGCTACAATAAAGCGCTGGAGTTGGGTGCTGATATAGTAGTGATGCTGCATCCCGATTATCAGTATACACCCAAGCTCATTGTGGCGATGTGCAGTATTATTGCCAATGACGTATATCCGGTGGTATTTGGCTCCAGGATTCTTGGTAAGGGGGCGCTGAAAGGCGGTATGCCGATGTACAAATATATTTTTAATCGTTTCTTAACATTGACACAAAATATTTTAATTGGTCAAAAGTTGAGCGAGTACCATACAGGTTACAGAACTTTTTCTGCGGAGGTACTGCGTAACATCAACTTTATGGCCGACAATGATGATTTTGTGTTTGATAATGAAATGGTGTCACAGATATTTATGAAGGGGTATGATATTGCAGAAGTTACCTGTCCTACTAAATATTTTGATGAAGCCTCCAGCATTAACTTCAAGCGCAGCGCTATTTATGGACTGGGTGTATTGAGAGTATCCTTGCAACATCGTTTGCATATGTGGGGAATTGTAAAAGGAAAGATTTATTAAAATTCGTATAGTCAGTGAGTTTAGCGCAACAGTATAATTTAGCCAGTAAGTACCTGCGGTATTATTTTACTTCAGGTAACCGTCATGATGTACATTCTCCTTTCGTATATGCGTTGATAGACGATGTACTGCTGGATAAAAAACAACATGCCGCTTTTGGTGAAATAGAGCAGTTGCGCAAACAATTACTGCAAAGTAAGGAAACGCTACAGGTCACTGACCTGGGTGCCGGTTCCCTCATATCAGCCGGTAATGAACGTAAGGTGAGCGACATTACGCGCTATGCCGCTAAACAGCCCAAATTCGGGCAGTTGTTTTACCGGCTGATACAATACCTCCAGCCTGGCAGAATTCTCGAATTAGGTACCTCTATGGGCCTGTCTACCGCTTATATGGCGAAGGCAGCACCCAAGGCCCGGGTGTATACTATTGAAGGCTGCCCTAATATAGCTGCACATGCTGCCAAAAACTTTGCAGCATTGGGTATTAATAACATCACGCAGGTAACCGGTAATTTTGACACGGTATTGCCCGGTGTATTAAAACAAATGCAGTTGCCCGACTGGGTTTATATTGATGGTAATCACCGCAAAGAGCCTACCCTGGCTTATTTTGAACAATGCCTGCAGTTTGCAGATGAATACTCCGTCTTTATTTTTGATGATATTCACTGGACACCCGATATGGAGGCCGCCTGGCATACCATACAGGCACATCCACAGGTAACAATGACTATCGACCTGTTTTTCATAGGATTAGTATTTTTCCGCAAAGATTTTAAGACTAAACAGCACTTCACACTGAAATACTGATTTTTCGGTAGTAAATTGGGTATAAAACTATCCCGTTATGCATTACCTGAAATTTTTCATTTTGAGCTGCCTGCTGATAGCCGGTGTAGGCGCATCAGCGCAGGATCTTTCGGTCTATAGCAACGAAGCGTTTAGCCGTAAGGGAGACGTTCTTCATTATAGGTTGCTCCTGCCTGCCAACTACGATATTCAAAAAAAGTATCCGCTGATTGTTTTTTTACATGGCGCCGGTGAAAGAGGCGTCGATAACAATGCGCAGCTTTTACACGGTGGAGACATGTTCCTGCGCGATAGTATCCGTCAGAATTATCCCGCCTTTGTGCTGTTCCCGCAGTGTCCGGGCAACGAAACCTGGGCACCTATGAAAATGGTGCGCGACAGTACCGGCAAAGTTATCCGTGCTGATTTTCCCTTGAATGGTGATGCCACACCGCCTGCTGCCTTACTTACTAAATTACTGGATAGTTTGCTGACTACCGGAAAAATTGATACCAGGCGGGTATACATTGGTGGCCTGTCTCTTGGGGGTATGGGCACCTTTTATATGATCAGCATGCACCCGAAATTATTTGCCGCCGCCTTCCCTATTTGCGGAGCCGGTAACGTGGCGGAAGCAGACCGGTTTGCTAAAAAAGTGCCGATATGGATCTTCCATGGAGGTGATGACAAAATAGTGCCTGTAGAGTCTTCCAGGGCATATGATGCAAAATTAAAAGCATTGGGTGCGGAAGAAAAATATACAGAATATCCGGGCGTAGGCCATAATAGCTGGGATAACGTATTTGTAGAGCCAGGGCTGATGCCGTGGTTATTTCAACATGCGAAAAAATAATAGCGGAGGGGAAGGCCTTCGGCCTTTGTCTTTTCTTTAGCACGATTAGACTGATTTAGATGATTACCCTGATTTCATTTCTTTCTAATGATTATCCCATACTAATTTTATAAACGCATATTATTAAACGATACAGTTATCTTTTAAAAGAAAATAAAATCAGAAAAATCATCTAAATCAGTCTAATCGTGCTAAATAAAAGACAAAGGCCGAAGGCCTTCTCCCGCTATGATAAACGGTAAACAAAAAGGGTTGACCTTATAAAGATCAACCCTACCACTCCCACAGGATTTAATTGTTAACTATTTGATTGCCTGCATGGCAGATTTAGCAGTTGAAATGGTCGTATCCAGGTCTTCGGTAGTGAGTGCATTACTCATGAACCAGCTTTCGAAGGCGGATGGCGGTAAATATACACCACGTTCCAGCATAGCATGGAAGAAGCGTTTGAATAATTCATTGTTGGCAGCAGAAGCGGCAGTGAAATCCACAATAGGATATTCAGTGAAGTGTGCACTCAGCATAGATCCCATTTGATTGATACTATGTACTACACCGGCTGCGCCGAATGCTTCTTTTAAACCGTTCACCAGGTAGCTGGCTTTTTCTTCCAGCTGCTGATAAATTACCGGGTTATCGTTCAGTGTTTGCAGCAATGTATAACCGGCAATCATAGCAATAGGATTACCGCTCAATGTGCCTGCCTGGTATACTTTTCCGGCTGGAGCCAGTTGTTCCATAATTTCTTTGGGACCTGCTACAGCGCCTACCGGCATACCAGCACCAATGATTTTACCAAAGGTGACCAGATCTGCTTTAATGCCCAGTAATTCCTGCGCACCACCACGGGCCAGTCTGAAGCCTGTCATCACTTCATCAAAGATGAGCAGTATATTATTTTGATCACATATTTTACGCAAGCCTTCCAGGAAGCCCGGTTGTGGCAGGATACAGCCCATATTACCAGCAACAGGTTCTACAATGATAGCTGCAATCTGATCTTTATTATCTGCTACCAGTTGTTCTACAGCAGGTAAATTATTGTAGGGTGCAGTGAGTGTATCATCCGCTACACTGGCTGTTACACCGGGAACAGACTGAATACCTAAGGTGGCTACACCGCTGCCGGCGCTTACCAGGAAAGCATCTGCATGCCCGTGATAACAACCCTCAAATTTGATAAACTTATTGCGGCCGGTGTAACCTCTTGCCAGCCTGATGGCTGTCATACAGGCTTCTGTGCCGGAGTTTACCATGCGGATCATATCGATGTTAGGCACCATGCTTACTATCAGTTCTGCAATCTTTGTTTCCAGTTCTGTAGGTGCACCAAAAGAAGTGGAGTAGGTGGCATATTCCTGTATAGCTTTTACCACCGGCTCATATGCATGGCCGAGGATCATAGGTCCCCAGGAATTAATGTAGTCGATGTATTTATTGCCATCTACGTCATACATGTAGGCGCCCTTAGCACGTTCCATGAATACGGGCGTGCCGCCTACACTTTTAAATGCGCGTACGGGAGAGTTAACACCGCCGGGGATTACCTGCTTTGCTTTCCCGAATAACATTTCACTTTTACTGTACATCTGTTGGTGGTTTATTATTTTGATGCAAGATACTTAATTATGCATTCAGCAATTTTACGGCATCTTTCGCAAAGTAGGTAGCAATCAGATCCGCGCCTGCACGTTTAATGCTGGTCATGCTTTCCAGTATGGCCTTGTTTTCATCCAGCCATCCTCTTTCTGCTGCAGCTTTGATCATGGCATACTCGCCACTTACATGGTATGCACTAACAGGAACGGTTGTATGATCTTTTATGATACGCATAATATCAAGGTAAGCCATGGCCGGTTTTACCATTACAATATCAGCACCTTCTTCAATATCCATCAGTGTTTCCTTGATGGCTTCGCGGGAATTGGCGTAGTCCATCTGGTATGTTTTTTTATCGCCGAAGCCGGGAGCGGAATCCAGTGCATCGCGGAACGGACCGTAAAAGCAGGAAGCATATTTGGCACTATATGCCATGATACCTGTTTTATCGAAACCATTTTCTTCCAGGATGTTACGGATAGCGAGAATGCGGCCGTCCATCATATCGCTGGGGGCTACAAAGTCGGCACCTGCCTGTGCATGGCTCAAACTCATACGTGCCAGCACTTCTACGGTAGGATCATTTACTATTTCTGTACCGGAAACAATGCCATCATGACCATAAGAAGAGTACGGATCAAGTGCTACATCTGTCATGACTACCATTTCAGGAATGGCATGCTTAATGCCGCGAATAGCACGCTGCATCAGACCGTTCGGGTTAACGGCTTCGGTACCTTTATTATCTTTTACACTATCCAACGCTTTCACAAACAGCAGCACACTTTTAATACCCATGCTCCAGAGTTCTTTGGCCTCTTTAATAGTAAGGTCTAAGGAATATCTGAAATAACCTGGCATAGAGCTGATCTCTTCCTTCACATTTTCTCCTTCGGTAACAAATAATGGCGCTATGAAATCGCTTGGCCTTAATATTGTTTCCGCAACCATTGCACGAATGGCGGGAGATGTTCTTAAGATTCTGTTTCTTCTGATCATCTGTATAAAAATTTATTTTTTTCCTACCGATATAATGCGCCTGAAGGCACATATTGTGTTTTGATGTTTATTTAACCCATTGTCTTGGCTTCAGGAACTCTTCCAGTTGCGCTTCGGGGCTACCCGGTACTGTATGGAAGTCGTATTCCCAGCGGGCTACCGGAGGTAAGCTCATGAGAATGGATTCTGTACGGCCATTGGTTTTTAAACCAAAGAGGGTGCCTCTGTCGTGGATGAGGTTAAACTCTACATAACGTCCACGTCTATACGCTTGCCAGCTTCTATGGGCATCTGTATAAGGCAGATCTTTTGTTTTTTCCACAATAGGCAGATATGCCTGCAAAAACGCTTTCCCGTTGGCTTGTGAGAAATTAGATAATTGCTCCGCGCTCCTGTTTTCATCAGGACGCAGGTAATCATAAAAAATACCACCTATACCACGAGCTTCGTTGTTACGATGTTTATTGATAAAATATTCATCGCAATGTTTTTTATATGTTGGATAAAGATCTATACCAAAAGGATCGCAGGCGTCTTTAAAAGTCTGGTGAAAATGACTGCCATCTTTTTCTTCCAGGTAGTAGGGTGTAAGATCTGCACCACCACCAAACCAGCTATCCTTCAGCGCACCCGCCTCATCGTATAATTCAAAATAGCGGAAATTGGCGTGTACGGTAGGTACAAAAGGATTCACCGGATGAATCACTAATGATATACCGCATGCCATGAAGTTGCTGTTGTTTACACCAAACTGTTGTGCCATAGCTTCCGGCAATACCCCATGCACAATAGAAGTGCTCACACCACCTTTTTCAAACACATTACCATCTGCTATTACGCGCGACTTGCCACCACCGCCGCCGGGGCGTTCCCAGCGATCTTCCCGGAAGGATGCCTTACCGTCTATTTTTTCCAGGGCTGCACAGATCTCGTCCTGCAGGCCGTGAATAAATGATATGAAATCGTTTTTGATGCTCATGTTTTAGCTTTTAGGCTTTAGCTATTAGCTTTTAGCAGTTAGCATAGTCATAATTGGTCCTAACTGCTAAAAGCTAATTGCTAACAGCTATCCGTGTGCTTTAACTGTTTCTACAAATGCTTTTGCGTGATCTACGGATACATTCGGTAAAATGCCATGCCCCAGGTTAGCAATGTAACGCTGTCTGCCAAAGCCTTTCAGCATTTCTTTGACTGCCTTTTCAATTTCAGGGATAGGCGCCAGCAATTTAGCCGGATCAAAGTTACCCTGCAGGGTGATGTTATTACCGGCAAACTGGCGGGCCAGTTCAGGTTTGATGCACCAGTCGATACCCAAACCGTGTGCGCCGGTAGCGGCCATGTCTTCCAGTGCAAACCAGGCACCTTTTGCAAATACGATAGTAGGACAAACATCCTTCATCGCAGTTACTATCTGACGGATATATTGTAAAGAGAAAATTTCGAAATCCTGTGGACTGAGCAAACCACCCCACGAGTCAAATACCTGTACAGTATCGGCTCCTGCGGCTACCTGTGCTTTCAGGTAAGCAATGGTAGTATCTGTAATCATCTGCAGTAACTGGTGTGCTACAGCCGGTTGCTGATAGCAGAATGCTTTGGCTTCATCAAAAGTTTTGGAGCCTTTACCCTGTACCATATAACAAAGGAGCGTCCAGGGAGCGCCACCAAAGCCAATCAGCGGTACACGGCCATCAAGTGTTTTTTTGGTGAGCTTCAGTGCATCAAATACATAATGCAATCTTTCCTGTACATCGGGAACGCATAAACGCTGTAAGTCGTGTGCACCTTTGATAGGATCGGGGAGCAGGGGGCCTATCTTTTCTATCAGCTGTACTTCCATGCCCATGGCTTGTGGAACTACGAGAATATCAGAAAAAATAATAGCAGCGTCTACGCCTACCTGATCTACCGGCATCACGGTTATCTCTGTAGCCAGTTCGGGATTTTCGCAGCGTTCAAAAAAAGTATATTTATCGCGCAGTTTGATATAATCCGGGAGGTAGCGGCCAGCCTGGCGCATCATCCATACTGGTGTGCGGGACACCGTTTCACCTTTAAGGGCTTTCAGCAATAAGTCGTTCTTCAATGCGCTCATTCGTAGCAGTTAATGTTGTTAAAATAAAATATAGCTGTTTGCACCATGCTTTCCGGGCTGGTGCCGGTGCTTACAATAATTTTGTTGCTGGTATAATCTTTCAGTGCCACAGCGGTGGTGGTACCTATGGCAAAGCAAACGGTATTTTTATGGATGCTGTTTGCTGAAAAGAAACTCTTTGCTGCACTGGGACTGAAAAAAAGGATGCCATCGTAATCATCAGTAATAACAACCGTTATGGGTGTATTTTCGTAGATCACATATTCATTTACGATAATTCCCGCCGCCTTTAATTTTCCGGGTAGTTCGTTTCTCCGCTGGTTTCCGCAAAAAAAACTTACTTCGTGTGTGCTTTCGCGTTGTATAATTGCATCAGCCAGGTCATTTCCATAATCAGCTTCTGCCAGTATAGTACAATCCGGAAATGTTTCCAGTACTGATTGTTTGGTGTTGCCGGCAATGCAGGCAATCTGCGCGTCCGGAACGACGGTGTTGAACAGATAATTTTTGCTGAGGATCTGCACCGCATTAGCACTGGTAAATACCATTGTTTTGCTGACCGCATCATGGATTTTTTCCTGCAAACCGGGTAGCAGTAACGGCTTTATTTGTATGAACTCCTGCACATCAATATGTATACCACGTTCACCAGCAACAGCGATCAGGCTGTCTGTTACAGGTCTGGTGCATAATATGCGGTATTTATCATTTGACATTTCTGATCTGTGCTACTATTTCAGCGCCGCCTTGCGCCATGATGTCCTGTGCTGCTTCCTGTCCGAGGGCATGTGCCTTGTCCAGTGGCACTTCGCGCGTAGTGCTGAAGAACTGTGAGCCGTCCAGGCTGCAAAGTTCGCCGCTAAAGTGTACGGTATTGTTTTGTATATAAGCATACGCGCTGATAGGAGTAGTACAACCACCCATCAAAGTGCGTAAAAAATCGCGTTCTATATTTGTTGTCAGTGCTGTTTCATCGTGATTAAACAGTACACAGGCTTCTCTGCAAAAAGCATCATCTTCTCTGCAAACAACTACTATCGCGCCTTGTGCAGGTGCAGGCAGCATCCAGTCTAAATCAATGGAGTTAGCCGGGCGGATGTTGATCCTTTCCAGTCCGGCAACGGCAAAGATGGCGCCGTCCCAGTTTTCAGCAGCCAGTTTCTGTAAACGCGTATTCACATTACCGCGCAGGTTATGCAGCTGGTGATGTGGATATTTGCGCAGCCACTGGGCTTTGCGGCGTACACTGCTGGTAGCAATGTTAGCAATATAGTCTGCCTGATCAAGAAAATCAGTATTGGATTTATATACCAGCAAATCCTTTACAGGGCCACGTTGCAGTACAGCTGCGGGTACTATCTGTTTAGGTAATTGCGTGGGAACATCTTTGAGGGAATGAACGGCAACGTCTATACGATTATTGAGTAGTGCGAGGTCGAGGCTTTTGGTAAAAATGCCTTGTACACCGATTTCGTACAGTGGGGTAACCAGGTCAATATCGCCTTCACTTTTAATGGGCACCAGCTCGGTGCTGTAACCCTGCGCAGTGAGCAGATCCCTTACCTGGTGTGCCTGCCACAGTGCCAGCTGGCTTTCTCTTGTACCTATCCTGATAACTCTATCCATTTGTTTATTCCTGGTTAACTCCGGTCTCGAAAATATCGTTAATCATGGCGATGTACTGGTCACTTTTGTCAGTTTCCTTACGTACTTTACCTGCCATGAGGTTGATCATTTTTTGTATGATGCGGGAAGATACCAGCTCGATATCTTCCATTTTATAGTTGCCGCCATTCTTCTGTTGCTGTATTTCGCGCATGTGTATTTCATGCAGCTTATCTTTCACTGCTTTTAATACAACTGCGTGTTTGCGCATTTTGTACCAGTACAGGAATTCGTCCATATGTTCTTCAATGATGGCGATAGCCTTAGGAACTTCTCCCAGCCTGTTTTGCAGGGTTTCATCCTGTACTTTCGACAGCTCATCCACATTCACAAGGGTGATGTGTGCAAGATCACCAACGGCTGCTTCCACGTTGAATGGAATAGATAAGTCGATGATGAGTTTGGGTGATGAGTTGGCCAGGTGGCTTGCCAAAACTGTTGGATGTGGCGCATTAGAAGCTACGAGGATCACATCCGCCTGTTGCATTTCACTCACCATATTTTCAATGGGAGCGAACCTCAGTCCGTGCTGGTCAGCAAAATCAGCTGCTACCTGCATCGTGCGGTTAATGAGTGTTACTTCTTTTACACCCAGGTATTCGATCATGTTTTTGCAGGTATTGCGGCCTATTTTGCCAACTCCCAGCAATACGATCTTTTTATTTTTAACATCCGGGCAAATGCGTTCAAGCATGCGTACAGTGGCAAAAGCCACCGATACAGTGCCTTTGCTAAGACCGGTTTCTGTTTTAATGAGTTTGGAAACCTGTAATACACTGTTTACCAGTCTTTCCAGGAAACTGCCGAGGCATTGTTGTGCTTTGGCAAATTTTGTAGCATTGCGGATCTGGCCTATGATCTCGTAATCACCGAGAATCTGGGAGTCCAGACCTGTACCTACCTGGTATAAGTGTTTGATAGCCTCTTCGCCGGATTTGACGTAGGCTAATTCTTCCAGCTGACTTCTGTCACCGTTTGATTCCTTGCATAGCAAGTCCATAAGCTGACCAGGGTTGGCCGCAAATCCGTATACTTCCGTTCTGTTACAAGTGGAAAGTACAAAGAGATCATCTAATTGCACAGTCCTGGCGCGCTCCAGGAGTTGTTGGTATTGGGCCGGACTAATGGCGTATAATCCCCTGATAGCAGCGTCTGTTTTCTTATAGTTGATCCCAACGATATGAAAATTTGCTATTTCTTTTGAATGACTGACCTGCATGTTCTTGTATAAGCTTCCGGTTGCAAAAGTACTTTCATACGTCCCAAACAAAAGGGTTTAGGCTGTCATTAGTGTGTCATTTCTCCTACTGGTAATTATGAGCATGAAAAAATGATTTTTATCAGGTTTTACAGGAGTTGGCCGGAGATTTAGCGAATAACACGAATATACAAAATCTGACTGCAGAATCATTACAAACACATGACATAAACACGGAGATGCTTGTTAAAAGCGGCGTGCATAAAGCTTGCCGCATGATTATGAGAACTATTTGTTTCAATTTGTTCTTTACTTTTGCAACAATTTATAAAGAGCATGGTATCAAAATCTGATGTTGGAATTATATTGATGAACCTCGGGTCGCCGGATTCTACGGCTATTCCGGACGTGAAACGTTATCTGAACGAATTTCTGATGGACAAGCGGGTAATTGATTATCCGTGGTTATTACGTAAAATACTGATTGAAGGTATTATTGTACCAAAGCGTGCGGAGCAATCTGCCAGAGCGTATGCGTCTATCTGGTGGAAAGAAGGATCACCACTGGTGGTACTTACCAAACAATTACAGCTGGCTGTGCAAAATGATATGGAGATACCGGTGGAAATAGCCATGCGTTACGGTAATCCCAGCCCGGAAGTAGCTTACGAGAATTTGCTGAAGCAAAATCCTGATCTGAAAGAAGTAGTGTTGTTGCCGCTCTATCCGCATTATGCCATGTCTTCTTACGAAACAGGTTTAGTATACGCGGAGGAGATCTATAAAAAGAAGAAATATAAATTTAAGCTCTCAGTTATACCGCCATTTTATGATGAACCGGATTATATCCATGCATTAACAGAGAGTATGCGCCCATATCTGCAAAAGGAGTATGATTACATATTATTCAGTTATCATGGTTTGCCCGAAAGACATATGCGCAAAGCAGATCCTACGGGTGCGCATTGTATGAAAGTGAATGATTGTTGCCATGTGAAATCGTCTGCACATGATTTCTGTTACCGTCATCAGATCACTGTTACTTCTGAGCTGGTAGCAGAAAAGCTGGGATTGCCGAGGGAAAAATGGGGTATCTCTTTTCAGTCCAGATTGGGACGGGAAGAGTGGCTGAAGCCTTATACAGCGGGTTTGCTGGAAACATTGCCTGCGGAAGGAAAGAAAAAATTACTGATTGTGTGCCCGGCATTTGTATCTGATTGCCTGGAAACACTGGAAGAAATAGCCGTAGAAGGAAAACATTCTTTCCTCAACAGTGGTGGTGAAACCTTTACGATGATCCCTTGTCTGAATATCCATCCCCTGTGGGTAAAGGCCGTGGTGAAGTATTGTACGCAAATAATGGAACAATAACAGTTTAATTATATTGTATGCCTGAACAACCCGTAGTCATCATTGGTGCCGGTATATCCGGATTAAGTATTGCTTATGAATTGCAAAAACAGCAGGTGCCTTATCTGTTGCTGGAAGCAGGAAGCCATACAGGGGGCGTGATACAGTCCTTTCATCAGGATGGGTTTGAGTTGGATGCAGGGCCCAATACGCTCGCGGCTTCGCCGGAAGTGTTATCCTTTTTTAAAGAACTGGGACTGGAAAAAGAGATCCTGCAGGCGGCTGCCGTCAGTAAAAACCGCTTCCTGGTAAGGAATAACCAATTGCACGGTGTATCTCCGCATCCCTTTAAAATAATGGGTTCCCCTTATTTAAGCAGGGGGAGTAAATGGCGTTTATTTACGGAACGTTTCAGGAAAGCCGCACCAGCGGCGGGAGAAGAGACAGTCACTGATTTTATTACAAGAAGGTTTAATAGAGAAATAGCCAATTATGTATTTGATCCGGTATTGTCTGGTATTTATGCCGGCAACCCCGATTTGATGAGCATTGGAGAAGTATTGCCTGCATTGCCGCGCTGGGAGCGGGAATACGGGAGTGTTACCAAAGGGCTGATGAAGGATAAAGGTGCCATGGGTGGCAGAAAGATCATCAGCTTCAGAGGTGGGAGCCAGTTGCTCACCACGCGTTTACAGGAATTATTAACCACACCGGTAAGGTTTAATTGTACTGTAAACAATGTTGCTGTAGCAGAGAATGGCTATATGGTCAATTACACTGAAAATGGTGTGCAGTCGGCGTTACAAGCCAACAGGATTGTTTTTACCGCACCATCATTCAGTACCGCGGAAACAATTGCATCGCTGGATCCTGCCACCGCAGCTATGTTGAACGATGTACATTATCCGCAAATGGGCGTGCTGCACCTGGGCTTTGCTGCCAGTGCATTGCCGAAACCACTGGATGGGTTTGGGTTCCTGGTACCCAATGCGGAAAACTTACATTTTCTTGGCGCTATCTGTAATTCGGCCATTTTCTCTCATAAAGCACCTGAAGGGAAAGTGTTATTTACTGTTTTTATGGGTGGGGCCAGACAGGAAAAGCTGTTTGATACCTATGATGCTGCTGTGTTACAGCAGAAAGTGGTAGCTGAAATACAATCGTTGCTACAGTTATCGGCTCCTCCGGTGATGCAGCGATTTACCTTCTGGAACAAGGCTATTCCGCAACTGAATGTAGGACATGCTAAGTTGCGTGCCGCCGTTGCCGGCTTTGAGAAAAAATATCCAGGTTTACATGTCAGCGGTAATTACCTGCAAGGCGTAGCCATCCCGGCTCTGCTGCAACATGCCGTAACATTTGCGGCCTCGCTGAAGAAAAATTAATCAAATAAATAGCTCTTTGTTAGCGTTTTTTCTTTAAATTCCATTATAAATTTCCACCAGATGATTGCAGGAATTTTGAAAGAAAAGAACGACGAAACCAGGGTATCTCTTGTCCCTGAAATAGTAAAGCAACTGCAGCAAATGTCGGTAACCGTGTGGGTGGAGCAGGGGGCCGGTGCGCATGCTTTCTATAACGATGACGCCTATATGGACGCCGGCGCATTGATTAAACAAGCCGGAGAAATTCTTTCAGGTGCGGATATCATTTTTACACTGCAACCTCCATCCAGAGATCTTATAGACCAGATTCCTCCCAGGAAAATCATCACCGGCATTTTACAGCCACTCTACCACGTGAGTGAAGTGGAATACTGGGCTTCCAAAAACATTACTGCTTTTAGTTTAGATACCATTCCGCGTACCACCCGTGCGCAGATAATGGATGTGCTCAGTTCTCAGGCTAATATTGCCGGCTACAAGGCTGTGCTGCTGGCTGCGTATAGCTATTCCCGTTATTTACCAATGTTTATGACTGCAGCCGGAAGTATTGCACCTGCAAAGGTGCTTATTCTTGGCGCCGGGGTAGCCGGGCTACAGGCTATTGCCACTGCACGCCGGCTGGGGGCTGTGGTAGAAGTATTTGATACCCGTCCGGCTGTGAAGGAAGAGGTGATAAGCCTGGGAGCTAAATTTGTAGAAGTAGATGGTGCTGCTGATGCTTCCAAAGCGGGCGGATATGCCGTAGAACAGAGTGAAGATTATAAAGAAAAACAACAACAACGCATAGCGGAGAGTATTGCGAAAGCAGATATTGTGATCACTACCGCACAAATTCCGGGTAAAGCGGCTCCTATTCTGATTACGACGCTTATGCTGGATCAGATGCGTGCCGGCTCCGTTATCGTTGATCTGGCAGCGGCCACCGGCGGCAATACCAGTGTTACTAAAAACAACGAAACGGTGCATTACAGGGGTGTGAGTATCATCGGTAACTCCAATCTCCCGGCTACTATGCCTGCAGATGCGAGCAAACTATATGCAAAAAATGTATTCAATTTTCTAAAACTTATATTAACAAAAGAAGGCAACCTGCTCCTGAATTTTGAAGATGATATTGTGAAAGGTGCCTGTATAACTCATAACGGTGAAATAGTGAATGATCGCGTAAAAAGTGTGATGCAGCAGCTGGCATAGCTGATAGCTTTTAGTTTAATCGAAATACCCGTCAACATGGAACATATTTTATCTTTCCTGCATCAGCATATTGAATTGATCTACATCGTAATCCTGTCTATTTTTCTGGGGGTAGAAGTGATTTCCAGGGTACCATCGGTATTACATACACCACTGATGAGCGGTGCCAACGCTATTCATGGGGTAGTGATCATTGGTGCTATCATTGTGATGGGAAAAGCAGAAACCGATAATTACCTGGCGCTGATCCTGGGCTTCTTAGCTGTAATCCTGGGTACGATCAATGTGGTGGGTGGTTTTGTGGTGACTGACCGGATGCTGGAAATGTTTAAAGGAAAAAAGAAATAGCGAAAGACTCACAGCTAAAACATCATTATGGGATCCAGCATTTTATCTATCATCTACCTGATTGGCTCTGTTACTTTTATCCTCGGACTGAAAATGTTAAGCAAACCGGATACAGCCCGCAAGGGTAACCTGGTAGCCGCTGCCGGCATGACACTGGCTATCCTGGGTACTATCTTTCTCTATAAAACAAATGGTGAACATCTGCATAATTACGGATGGATAACTGCAGGGCTACTCATTGGTGGCATTGTGGGCGTACTATCTGCGAAGAAAGTGAAGATGACGGCGATGCCGGAAATGGTGAGTATGTTTAACGGTATGGGTGGGGCCTGTGCGGCATTGATTTCAATAGTAGAGTTTAATCACCTGATACATTTCAGCTCGCAACCAGGTGATGTGATAAAGGATGGCATGTCGCAGTTAACAAAACTATTACAACAGGTGATCGCTAATTCCAGCTCCATGGCCAATAGCGACCTGAATTTGAATAACATCATAGATTTCCGCGGACAACTCACTATTATTTTACTGGGTCTTATCATAGGTTCTGTTTCTTTTGCGGGAAGTGTAGTGGCCTGGGGGAAACTGAGCGGTAAAGTGAAAGATTTTTCCTTCAACGGACAGCATATCCTGAATCTCCTGGTAATGGCTGTTTTAGTTATTGCGGCTATTGTGTTGGTGGTTATTGTTAACGATAGGTTATTAACCACGCAAACAGATGGCAACCCTTTACTGGTGCTGAAATTGCTGTTTTACAGTATTTTATTACTTTCCCTGTTCTATGGTGTTTTATTTGTACTGCCTATTGGTGGTGCAGATATGCCTGTGGTGATTTCATTACTTAACTCTTTTACCGGCGTAGCCGCTGCCTGTGGCGGATTTTTGTATGATAATCCTGTGATGCTCACAGGTGGTATTCTCGTAGGTTCTGCGGGTACTATCCTCACCATTCTTATGTGTAAGGCGATGAACCGCTCCCTGAAAAATGTGTTGATTGGTTCTTTTGGAGGTGTAAAAACTGCTAACGCAGATAATAAAGATCAGGGTGTTTACAAAGAAATCAGTTTAAACGATGCTGCTGTTGTGCTCGCATATGCTAATAAAGTAATTATTGTACCTGGTTATGGATTGGCTGTAGCGCAGGCTCAGCATGCCTGTCATGAGTTAGAGAAAATGCTGGAAGATAAAGGCGTAATAGTAAAATATGCTATACATCCGGTGGCCGGCCGTATGCCCGGACATATGAATGTATTGCTGGCAGAGGCAGACGTGCCATATGAGAAATTACTGGAGATGGAAGATGCCAATGCAGAATTTCCTACTACCGATGTTGTACTGGTGCTGGGCGCAAATGATGTAGTAAACCCTGCCGCCAAGAGCGATCCCAATAGCCCTATTTACGGGATGCCCATACTGGAAGTGGAAAATGCGAAGTTGGTTATTGTGAATAAACGTAGTATGAAACCGGGTTATGCCGGTATTGAAAATGATCTTTTCTTTCAACCTAAAACATCCATGTTATTTGGGGATGCCAAACAGGTATTGCAGCATTTGCTGGCGGAGATAAAGCAGGTGTAATGGCCACCTTCGGTGGCGAAATTGTCTTTCTCCCGATTAGGCTGATTATGATGATTTTTCTGATTTTATTTTTTTTGATTATAAGAAGATTAGGACGGGTATTATTCGCATTAATCTTCGTTAATTTTTCTAAATCAAAAAATAAAATCAGAAAAATCATCATAATCAGTCTAATCGGGAGAAAGACAATTTCAGCAGCTTTGCTGCTATCCGCACTCTGATTTTTCCTCATTTCCACTTATTTTTGCGGAAAAACTTCCCTTGTCCAGTCATTTACCAGCAGCGCTGATTGAATCATTAGCAGGACTCCCGGGTTATAACCGGGAAACATTTGAGCGTGTACATGCCGCAGCCGAAAAAATCACCTCGCTGCGATTAAATCCTTTTAAGCTAAAAACGCAGGAAAAAGCACAGGAAGTGCTGCAGGCCTTGTCTCCCGCCGGTGTGGGCAAAGTGCCCTGGAGCGGTGACGGATATTATTTACCTGCCAGGCCGTCCTTTACTTTCGATCCTTTTTTTCATGCCGGCGCATATTATGTGCAGGAGGCTTCTTCCATGTTTGTGGAACAGGCAGTGCGTGCTACCGTAGATGTATCTGCGCCGTTAAAGGTGTTGGATCTATGTGCAGCGCCTGGTGGAAAATCTACTTTGTTGCAATCGTTGATAAGCCCGGAAAGTATACTGGTGGCTAATGAAGTGATTAAGCCACGTGCAGCATTGCTGGCGGATAATCTTACTAAATGGGGGGCTGTCAATGTAGTGGTAAGTAATAATGATCCGCGTGATTTTTCGAAATTGTCAGGTTATTTTGATCTGATGGTCGTGGATGCACCTTGTTCCGGTTCCGGTTTATTCCGCCGGGACCCGGAGTTGGTGAAGGAGTGGTCGCCCGAAAGTGTAGCGCTCTGTAGCCAGCGGCAGCAGCGGATTTTAGCCGATGTGTTACCTGCGTTGAAAGAGGGGGGAGTAGTCATTTATTCTACCTGTTCTTTTTCACAGGAAGAGGATGAAGCTATTCTGGATTGGCTGGCAGATCATTTTGAGCTGGAAAATATTCCGGTGACCATCGATGAAGGCTGGAAAATTATACCAACGGTAACGCATAAACGAAATTGCACCGGTTATCGTTTTTATCCTGATAAACTAAAAGGTGAAGGTTTCTTCATTGCCTGTTTCCGTAAGCGCAGCGGCGAATCTGCGCGTAAATTTAAAGAACAGAAAACAGCGTTGCTGAGCGCAAAGGAGCGGGGTAAAATTACACCCTGGATCAATGCGCCGGAAGATCATCAATATTTTCAGCACCAGGAAGATGTATTGATTTTACCGCCCTTATTGGCAGCAGAAATACCATTGTTGCAGCAACAATTGTATATTCGCAAAGCAGGCGTTAAAGCAGGGCAGCTTGGCGCAAAGGAATTGATTCCTGATCATCAGCTGGCCGCCAGTACGCTGGTGTCTGACGACCTGCCTGCTGTGTCGCTTAGTTTGCCGCAGGCCTTGCAATACCTGCGTAAAGAAGATCCGGGAGTTACTACAGATGTGAGAGGATGGGCATTAATCAGGTATGGAGATATGAATCTTGGCTGGGCCAAATTTTTATCTAACCGCATGAATAATTATTATCCGAAAGAGCTCCGCATCTTAAAAGAAATTACCGGGGTGTAAAAAATAATCCGCTGCTATTTATCTCTGTCGCATAGCAACTATGAAATGCGCTGCCAACGAGTGTTTGATGAGTATATTGTTGTGAACGTGCTTATGCTGACTACCACAACAAAAAGCTTATTTTTCCGTTTGGTTTATTAAACAAAATTGTCAATTTTAACGCATATATTCGTTGCCCGAAATAGTATAAACAGAGTTAGTATGGTAAAATCGATTCTATCAATCGTCTTGTTTGGTTTCAGTGCAGGAGCGGTGCAAGCGCAGGACACGCTGCAGGTACAAGGTACCTCACCCGCCCTTTACATATCCCACACCGTTAAAAAAGGAGAAAATTTTTATAGCCTGAGCCGTGCCTACGGATTGCCGCCAAAAGAAATAGCCACTGCCAATAAAGTGACTATGGAACAAGGCTTGCAGCTGGGACACAACCTGCATATTCCGCTCACTGCTGCTAACTTTTCCCAGAAGGCAGATGCAGCCGGTAAGCCGGTGTATCATAAAGTAACTGACAAAGAAACTTTATACCGCGTGAGCGTTAATTTTAACAAAGTGCCGTTGGATAATATCCGTCAGTGGAATAATTTTTCCGGTGATGGGTTGAAGAAAGATAGCTATGTGATTGTCGGCTTCCTGAAAGGTGGTGGCGCTGCTGCTGAGCCTGTGAAACATGTAGAAAAAGCGGTGCCTGTTGGTACTGAACCTGTAGAAGTGGCGAAGGAAGCACCGGTAGCACCTGCTCCTAAAAAAGAAGCCGCTAAAAAAGAACCGGAAGTTGCCCGGCCGGTAACTGACAGTCCGGAAACCACCCCTGCACCGGCTAAACCAGCCGTAGTCAGTGGTAGTGGCGATTTTGAACAGCTATACGATAAACAAACCAACGGTGGTAAAAAGGCTGCTTCTGAAAAAGGCCCCGGTACCTGGTTTAAGAGTAATGCAGTCGGTAAATATTATGCACTGCATAACACTGCTCCACGTGGTACGATCATTAAAGTTACCAATCCGCTGAATGGAAAATCTGTATACGCAAAAGTGCTGGATGTAATTCCACAGATGAAATCCAACGCCGGTTTGATCATTAAGCTGAGCGACAGTGCCATGCAGGCCCTGGGCAGCAATGAAACACGTTTTTACTGTGAACTGAACTACGAGAACTAGCTTTTAGTATTTAGCTTTTAGCTCTTAGGAAAGATGTTTTACTAAGAGCTAAGAGCTAAAAGCTAAGAGAGCTAAATGCGCTACAAAAATCTATACCCTCTTAAAAAGGCTTCGATATCCATCCGTTTTTTGCCTTCCAGCTGTATTTCATCCAGGAATAAATAGCCGTCAGGAGTAGCTATTTTCACATACGTTTTCTGGTCGGTGTCAAAATCACCGGGAGCTTTTGATGGTGTTGTATGTTCTTTATGTGCTTTGTAGATCTTTAGATTTTTCCCCTGAAAAACTGTCCACGCTGCCGGATAGGGGCTGAGGCCACGTACCAGGTTATAAACTTTATCCAGCGGTTGCTGCCAGTTAACCTGACAGGTTTCCTTAAATATTTTAGGGGCATGTTTGATGGCTGCAGCCGGGATATTGGCCTGAGGTGTTTCTTTTACCTGTCCTGCTGCAATGGCCTGTACTGTTTTGAGTAGCAGTCCTGCACCGGTTTGCATAAGGTCATCATGCAGTTCTCCTGCTGTTTCATCTTCCCTGATCGTTACCTTATCACTGAACAGGATATCGCCGGTATCAATTTCATGTTGCAGTTTAAAAGTAGTTACACCGGATTCTTTTTCACCGTTGATGATAGCCCAGTTGATAGGCGCCGCTCCGCGATAATTTGGCAGCAGTGAAGCATGTACATTTATAGTGCCTTCCGGGGGCATATTCCATACCATTTCCGGTAGCATACGAAAAGCTACCACTACTTGCAGATCAGCCTTTAGCGCCGTTAATTCCGCTATAAAATCAGGGTTCTTTAACTTCTCCGGTTGCAAAACGTTTAATCCTTTGCTCACAGCATATTGTTTAACAGCACTCTCTTGCAACTGTAAGCCACGACCAGCGGGCTTATCCGGAGCGGTGATCACACCAACAATATTAAACCCGTTCTGAACCAGTATATCCAGGGACGCTACTGCGAAATCAGGCGTGCCCATAAAAACGATGCGGAGATCTTTACTCATAGGGTGCAAAAATAACTGTGATTTTTGTGATTTCCCTGATGAAGGAAGTCTGAACTGTGATTATTATGATTTTTGTGATTATCCTGATGAGCGGAGATCTGTGCGGGTGTTGTCTGAACCAGGATTTTTAAGATTTTACAGATTACCTTGATGGGTGCCGAAGATATTAGCGGAGATTGTCTGAACTGTGATTTTTATGATTATTCTGATTATCCTGATGAGCGAAGATTTCAGTGGAGATAATCGCATATATCTATGGGGTTTGCAACATAACACCCATCAGGGTAATCCATTCAATCCTAAAAATCCTGGTTCAGACAACACCCGCACAGATCTCCGCTCATCAGGATAATCAGAATAATCATAAAAATCACAGTTCAGACAATCTCCGCTGAAATCTCCGCTCATCAGGATAATCACAAAAATCATAATAATCACAGTTCAGACATCTTTAATACAATAAGTATTTCGCACGTAAGGTCCTGAATTTCTTTAACCCCGGTTCCCAGCTTTTGCGGATATCCGCTTCAGATACGCCGGTTTTTATCTGTTGTTGCAATTGTGCGTTACCAGCCAATTTATTGAAGAAGGGATTGAAAAATTTATCTTTCTCCGGAAATAAACGATAGGCTTCCAGCAGCCACTTTAATTCCAGCTTACGACCCTTATGGGGCGTAGCTTCCGGGGCATTACTCAGATCAAAACCGTAACACAGCTGGTCTTTTAATACCGGGTTTTTAGCGCCGGCAGTACTGCGTGGAGTGAACGAGTAGCCTGTTTTAGGAAACCCTGGTGCACCATAAACCTGGAAAGGCTTATCCGTACCGCGTCCCAGACTTACTGCGGTGCCTTCAAAAAAGCAGATGGAAGGGTACAGGTTAATAGCCGCCATGTCAGGCAGATTGGGCGAAGGTTTTACAGGCAAACGATAAAATGTTTGATGGCCGTAGTTTTCGCAAGGGATCACCCTGATATCGCATTGTATTCCTTTGCTGAGCCAGTGCTGTCCGTTCAGCATCCGGGCGTATTCTCCTACGGTCATGCCATGTACGATGGGAACCGGTTGCATACCTACAAAAGAATGAAAAGCAGTATCCAGAACAGGACCGTCCACATAATCCCCGTTGGGATTGGGGCGATCCAGGATGATCAGTGTTTTTTTGTTTTCAGCAGCGGATTCCATGAGTTCCTGTAATGAGGAAATGTAGGTGTAGAAGCGGGCGCCTACATCCTGTATATCAAATATCAGGATATCCACATCCTGCAGATCGGCTGCAGTGGCCTTCCGGTGCTGCCCATAGAGTGAAATAACAGGCAGGCCAGTTTTGCCATCGGTGCTGTTGCCTACTGTTTCGCCAGCATCGGCGTTGCCCCGAAACCCGTGCTCAGGGCTGAAAATCTTCTGAATTTTTATGTGCAGCTGCAATAAAGAGTCTACCAGGTGTGTATTATCAATGGTAGCTGTTTGATTTACCAGCAGGGCTACGCGCTTATTTTTCAGCAGGGGCAGGTAGCGGGAAGTCTGCGCTGCGCCTGGTATTACATGGTCTGCGTATTGTGCCGATGCATTAAACAAACACCCACAAATAAGGGTGCAAATAAGGAGAATACGGTTCATGCCGTTAAGATACAGCAAACCTTTATTGGGTGCATCAAAAAGTGGTGATTATAGCAGCTTTTTGTATCTTGTGCGGAATTATTAACACTAAACAATTTATTTTTATGCAAGCTGTTAAAAACGGGGATACAGTGAAGGTGCATTACCATGGCCGTTTAACGAACGGAACTACTTTTGATTCTTCTGAGGGCAGGGCTCCACTCGAATTCAAAGTAGGTGCTGGTATGGTTATCAAAGGTTTTGAGAATGGTGTGTTGGACATGAAAGTGGGCGACAAGAAAACCGTTCACATCCCTGTTGATCAGGCTTATGGTCCCAAGAGCGAAGAAATGATCATGGATTTTCCAAAAGAAAATATCCCGGCTGATCTGAATCCTGAAGTAGGTATGGAACTGCAGATGAGCAATCCTCAGGGCCAGGTATTCCAGGTAAAGGTAGCTGCTATCGGTAACGAATTCATCACCCTGGATGCTAACCACGCGCTTGCTGGTGAGGACCTGGTGTTTGATCTGGAACTGGTAGAAATCGTATAATATTTAGGGATTTTTTGATTTTTGTATGTAGATAGATAGTTACCATGAAAACGTTCTTGCTGTAATTAAATAGCTACATACAAAAATCGGAAAATCCCTAAATAATTATAGCCGCCGGCTTCTTATTCTCATCTATTGCTACAAACGTAAAAGTACCACTGATAGCCTTCTCCCGGTGATCCAGGTACATCTGCTCCACAAATACTTCTACTTCTACCTTTAAACTGGTGTTTCCTACATGGATCACTCTTCCTACCAATTCTATAATTGTTCCGTGCGGAATAGGTTTCTTAAAATCGATTTTGTCTGATGACACCGTAACGGTGCGCATCCTGGTAAAGCGGGTAGCCGTAATAAATGCTACTTCATCCATCAGTGCCATGGCTGTGCCACCGAATAAGGTGTCATAATGGTTTACTGTATTGGGAAATACTGCTTTGAAGATCCGGGTAACGGAATTTTCAATCTCTTGCTCGTAGGCCATAATATTTTTTATGATGATGCATCCGGCAGTTGATAAACTGCTTTCATATCGCGTAAACAATCTGCACAAAGACAACCATTGTACTGTTGCCGGATGAAGCTCCGTTCCTCTTCCGTTAATGTAACATCCTGGCACTGGCAGCGAAGGATAGAACCAACGCGGCATTCGAAGGTGCGTTGACATCGCGGGCATGTAACGGTTTCATGACTGGCCATGAGCTAAATTACGAATTAAAGCGTAAGGGAAGGCCTTCGGCCTTTGTCTTTTCTTTACCATGATTTTGATGATTAATCTTGATTTTTCTGATTTTATTTTCTTTTTAACGATATCTATATCGTTTAATAATATGCTTTTAGAAAATCAGTATAGATATTGATTAGCAAGAAATGAAATCAGAAAAATCAAGATTAATCATCAAAATCATGGTAAAGAAAAGACAAAGGCCGAAGGCCTTCCCCTACGCTTTAATTCGCTTGAGCTCTCATATTTTTAGCAGCGGTTACCATGTTACGTAATGCCATTTCCGTTTCGGGCCATTTCCTCGTTTTGAGGCCACAGTCGGGATTTACCCAGATATTGCGTGGCGGTAATAATTTAGCCGCCTTGTGCAGGAGTGCTTCCATTTCCGCTACAGCAGGCACTCTGGGAGAATGGATATCATATACACCCGGTCCTGTTTCATTTGGGTAGTGAAAATGGGCAAATGCTTCCAGCAATTCCATCTGTGACCGCGAAGTTTCTATTGTGATCACATCTGCATCCATGGCGGCGATGTGCTCAATGATATCATTAAATTCTGCATAACACATATGTGTGTGGATTTGTGTGGCATCGGCTACTGTACTTACGGCTAGCCGGAACGCGGCTACGGATTGCTGCAGATACGCTGGGCGACGGGCTTTGCGAAGTGGCAGCCCTTCCCGCAGGGCAGGTTCATCTACCTGTATCACCGTAATACCGGCATCTTCCAGGTCTTTTACTTCGTCACGGATGGCCAATGCCAGCTGAAATGCTGTTTGCATACGGGGTTGATCGTTTCGTACAAAAGACCACTGCAAAATGGTAATGGGGCCGGTGAGCATACCCTTTACCGGTTTGTTGGTGAGCGACTGTGCATAGCTGCTCCAGCCTACTGTCATAGGTTTGGGGCGCTGCACATCTCCAAAAATAACAGGTGGTTTTACACAGCGGGTACCATAACTCTGCACCCAGCCGTGTTGCGTGAATACAAATCCCTGTAGCTGCTCACCGAAATATTCTACCATGTCATTCCGCTCAAACTCGCCATGCACCAGTACATCCAGCCCCAGGTGTTCCTGCCAGTGGATGGCCTGTGTAATAGCGGTGCGTATATCTGTGTCATAAGTTTCCAGTGAGATATTTCCTTTTTTGAGATTAGCACGCAGCTGCCGGATTTCATCTGTTTGCGGAAAAGAGCCGATAGTGGTAGTAGGAAATAAAGGCAGTTTAAGTGCGGACTGCTGCAGCGATTGTCTGACTGGAAAAGTACTGTGGCGCTGCATATCAGTATCTGCAATATTTTGCATCCGCGCCTTTACTGCCGGGATATGTATGCTGGCGGCCGTTTTACGGCTGTTCATCACCTGCTGGTTTTCTTCCAGCAGATTTTTATCTCCCGCAATAATATCCTTTAATGCTATTACCTCTGCTACTTTCTGTTCTGCGAAAGCCATCCATTGTTTTATTTCCTGTGGTAATGCTGTTTCATTATCCAGGTTGTAGGGAGTATGGAGCAATGAGCAGGAAGTAGCCAGCAGTATGCGTTCGGAGCCGATGCTGTTGATAGCTTGTGTAATCAGCGCCACGGAAGATACATAATCGTTCTTCCAGATATTCCGGCCGTCTACAACACCCAGGGAAAGTTGCATTGCTTCCGGAAAGTTGGATAATACCGTTTCCAGCTGTTCCGGTGCACGTACAAGATCAATGTGCAGTGCCTGCACTGGTAGCTGCAAAGCCAGGTCTGTATTGTCTTCCAGACCACCGAAGTAGGTGGTTAATAAGATGTTTAAAGTAGGTAAAGCCCGTTTAATGGATGCATAGGCCCTGCGATAAAGCTCTCTGGTAGCTGGTTCCAGGTCAGTAACAAGACAGGGTTCATCCAGTTGGACCCATTCAGCGCCGGCATTGTGCAATTCAGTGAGCAATTGAATGTATACGGGCAAAAGTCTTTCCAGTAGCGTGTTGTAGCCAATACTGCTGTCTTTTATTTTGCCACTCAATATAAATGTGAGTGGTCCAATCAGTACTGGCTTGGTAACAATACCGAGGCTGAGGGCTTCTTTAAATTCTTCCACACATTTGCGGGAATGCAGTGTGTATTGTTGTTCCGCTTCAAATTCCGGTACCAGGTAATGATAATTGGTATCAAACCATTTGGTCATTTCCATGGCGGTAATATCGAAATTATTTTTCTGGTAGCCACGGGCCATAGCGAAGTACAGTTCCAGGCAGGCCGGGTTGGCGAGTGTTTGTTGTAATGCTTTGAAGCGTGCAGGTATCACGCCCATTGTGAGGCACATATCCAGTACCTGGTCATAATAAGAGAAGTCGTTGGAGGGTATCAGATTGATGCCGGCATCCTGCAGGAGGCTCCAGTGTTGTTTTCGTAGCTGCCTTGCCGTTAGTTCCAATCTTTCGAGTGAAATTTTTCCCGTCCAGTAGTTTTCGCAGGCTTTTTTTAGTTCCCGCTGGCTACCTATCCGTGGGTAGCCTGGAATGTTGGTAAGCATATATAGGATGTGTTTTTATTCTACGCAAACCTATAATTATTGCATCTTTGTTCGATCAAATGGGTAATATTTAGTGTTTTGTCTTTAAATTATCTGTTTAAAAAGAAAATATTACTTTATCATATATTGTGAGAGATGGTAAAACAGAAAATTCTACGGCAGAAGTGTGTCGGTGTTTTTTCCTTAGGTTTGCAATATGTTTACAAATTACTCATATACGGTTGACACACGCTTTATGCGTTATGTGCAAATAGATACGCAATCAGATCCGATGAGCAACAGCTTTCCTACCACAGAAAAGCAGAAAGACCTCTCACGTTTGCTGGTAAAGGAATTAAAAGACATGGGCATCAAGGATGCGGAGCTGGATGAGCATGGCTATGTGTATGCTACCATCCCCGCTAATACCGATAAGAAGGTACCGGTGATCTGTTTTTGTTCTCACGTAGATACTTCTTCAGATAGCAGTGGCACTGGTGTAAAGCCCATTGTACACAGGCAATATGATGGCGGTGATATTGCATTACCGGACGATGAAACAGTGGTGATCAGTGCAAAAGAGCATCCATATCTGGCCAGCAAAAAAGGAGATGATATCATTACTGCCAGCGGTACTACCTTGCTGGGCGCAGATGATAAGGCTGGTGTGGCAGAAATCATGGACGCTGCCAATTTTCTGATCACACATCCTGAAATAAAGCATGGTGCTATCCGCATCCTGTTTACGCCAGATGAAGAAGTAGGTCGTGGTGTAGAAAAAGTAAATATGAAAAAGCTGGCCGCCCAGTTTGGTTATACGATGGATGGTGGTGAACTGGGATCACTGGAAGATGAAAATTTTTCTGCTGATGGTGCTAAAATTACTATACATGGTATCAGTGCGCATCCCGGTGCTGCTAAGGATAAGCTGATCAGCGCTATCAAAATAGCCGGTGAAATTGTGGATGGATTGCCGAAAGACAGCCTGTCGCCTGAAACTACAGAAGACCGCGACGGCTTCATTCACCCGGTTCGTATAAGCGGTACCGTAGAAAAAGCGGAAATAGATTTTATTATCCGTGATTTCGAAACTTCCAGTCTCGAAGCGCATGAAACGTACCTGCGCCGCATTATGGAAAAAGTGCTGGACAGATACCGTGGTGCAAAAGCTTCCCTGAAAATTACAGAGCAATACCGCAATATGAAAGAGGTGCTGGTAGATTATCCACAGGTAACCGCCAATGCTGCGGAAGCTATACGCCGTGCGGGTGTACAGCCGCTCAAGATGAGTATCAGGGGTGGAACAGATGGTTCCCGTCTTTCTTTTATGGGTTTACCCTGTCCAAATATTTTTACCGGTGAAATGGCGCTCCACAGCAAACATGAATACGTGAGTATACAGGATATGCAGAAAGCGGTACAAACTATTGTGTATCTGGCACAGGTTTGGGAGGAGAGGTCTTAAAATAATTACGAATTGCGAATTACGAATTACGGAACCACGTGGAGATCTTCTTATATATCTCCTCACAAATCCGCAATTCGCAATTCGTAATTATTTATTACTTTAACCGTTTATAGAAGAAAAAAGCTCTCACATGTTAGGTCTTATTACTTTATTACAGGATACTTTACATCCTGCCACAGATTCCACAGCTCATGGTGCAGGTGCAGTTCCGGCAGCGGCGCAGCAGATTCATCTGATAGACATGTTGATGAAGGGTGGTGTGCTGATGATTCCTTTGGGGGTTCTTTCGCTGATTGCGGTATATGTGTTTGTTGAAAGAGCCATTACTATTTCAAAAGCAGGTAAGTTGCCAGACAACTTCATGCCAATGGTCCGCGATCAGATCACGACTGGTAATATGCAGTCGGCGCGCTCACTGGCTAAGAATACGTCAGGGCCCATTGCCCGTATGATTGAAAAAGGTATTCAGCGTATAGGCAAGCCTATTGATAATATTGAGAAGTCTATGGAAAATGTGGGTAAGCTGGAAATTTACCGCATGGAAAAGAACCTGGTGATCCTGTCTATTATTGCAGGTATTGCGCCAATGTTTGGATTCCTCGGTACTATTGCCGGTATGATCCAGACGTTCTTTAACATCTCCATCACCTCTGATATTACATTGGGTACTATTGCGGGTGGTATTTATGTGAAGATGATCACTTCTGCTTCCGGGTTAATTATTGGTATCGTAGCTTTCATCGGTTACAGCTTTTTGAATGCACAGATTGACAAGGTAGTTAACAAGATGGAAGGTGCTTCCGCAGAGTTTATTGATATTCTGCAGGAACCTACCCGCTAAAACAACAGATAATGAATTTACGCAGGCGAAATAAGAAACAAGTGGAAATGCACAACTCTGCATTGAATGACATTCTGTTCATTCTGCTGTTGTTCTTTCTGATCGTTTCCACACTGGCAAATCCAAATGTTATCAAGTTACTGTTGCCGAAAGCGAAGAGCAATACCAAATCCAAGCAAACGGTAGTAGTGAGCATCAATGATAAACGTGAGTTTTTTGTAGGTACCAGCAAAGTACCTTTTGATGGCCTCAAACGTGCATTGGCACCGTCTATCGGCAATGAGAAGATAGAACCAACCATCGTCATCAATGCAGAAAAATCAGTTCCTGTAGAAGACGTGGTGAGTGTAATGGAAGTAGCCAGAGAAATGGGCGCAAAAGTAGTGCTGGCAACAGCGCATAAATAGCGGTTAGCTTTTAGCCTTTAGCTTTTAGTAAAAATGCAGCGGAGATAAAGGTTTAAACCTGATCTCCGCTGCATTTTTACTAAAAGCTAAAAGCTAACCGCTAATCGCTAATCTCTCCTTTCACCATCCGGTCTTTTCCAAACATATCCTGTTTTAGTGTTACCTGTTGAAATCCGTGTTCCTCCATCAGGGCTACTACTTCCTTTCCTAAGGCTTCGTTGATTTCGAAGTAGAGGGCACCACCTGGCTGTAGTTTACTTTTAGCGAGTATGGTAATATGACGGTAAAACAGCAGGGCGTCGTTATCTGGTACAAAGAGCGCCAGCGAGGGCTCATAGCCCCAAACCCGTTCCTGCATGCTTGTTTGCTCACTTTGTGTGATATAGGGTGGATTGCTTACAATCATATCAAATTCCGGCAAAGTAGCTACCTGCTGCGCATCCAGCGCATCCATGTGTATAAAGTTTACCTCCAGCCGCAAACGGGAAGCGTTTGTGCGTGCTACATGCAGGGCGCCTTCACTTACATCTATAGCCGATACCTGTGCATCCGGCAGCGCTTTTTTCAGTGCCAGGGGGATGCATCCGCTGCCAGTACCTATGTCCAGCAGCTGTAGCCGATGCCGGTGTGCCGCATCATGTACCATCCACTCCACCAGCTCCTCTGTTTCAGGACGGGGAATGAGCACATCTTTATTTACCATGAGTTCCATGCCGTAAAACCAGCTGCTGCCAGTGATGTATTGCACCGGTTCCTGACGCTGCAGCGCTTCAATGGCCAATTTCAGGCGATTATTCTGATCTGGGGAGAGGATTTTTGTTTTGTGAACAATGCGATCCAGTTTGCTCATGCCCGTTAGGTGCTCCATTATGATATGTGCTATGTTGGCGGCTTCCCGCTCATCATAGAGTTCACTAATGGTACCTGTGATATAAGTGAACGCAGTTTGTATAGTCAATATAGATAATTTAAGGAATAAAGCCAGAAAAATGCAAACCTGGGGGAGCGGCATTATCCGTCGGCTAAAAACGATATTTTTGCAAAAATATTACTTCGCCGGTTATTATGGATAGCACGTTCAATGAATTTTTTATGCAGCGTTGCTTGGAGCTTGCTGCTATGGGAGCGGGTCAGGTAGCACCCAATCCTATGGTTGGCGCCGTATTGGTGCACCAGGGGCGTATCATAGGGGAAGGTTATCACCAACAGTACGGCCAGGCCCATGCTGAGGTGAACTGCGTAAACAGTGTACCGGAAGGTGACCGGTCATTAATTCCTTTAGCTACTATGTATGTGAGCCTGGAGCCTTGTGCGCATCACGGTAAAACGCCTCCCTGCGCGGATCTCATAGTATCTCAGGGGATTAAACAGGTAGTGATTGGCTGTGTGGACACGTTTTCTGAGGTAGCCGGAAAAGGAATTGAAAAGCTGCACAAGGCCGGCATCAGCGTACAAACAGGTGTGCTGGAAGCAGCTTGCAGAGATATTAACCGCCGCTTTTTCACTTTTCATGAAAAGAAGCGACCTTACATTGTACTAAAGTGGGCACAAAGCAGCAACGGTCTGATGGCCGGCAGTAACGGCGCCCCGGTAAAAATATCAAATGCGCTCAGTGATCGGTTGGTACATAAATGGCGCAGCGAAGAAATGGGTATCCTGGTAGGCACCCGTACAGCACTCAGCGATAACCCCAGGCTCAATAACCGTTTGTGGACCGGCAAAGACCCGGTGCGACTGATTATAGACCGGGAGTTGAAAATACCACGTTCGTATCATGTATGGGATGGCAGCATTCCTACCATTTTCATTACTGCTGCTGAAACGGATACCAACGGCTTAACGGAAACACTGACCTTGGATTTCCAGCAGGCATTGTTGCCGCAGTTAATGGAAAAATTACATCACCGGAAAATACAGAGTGTACTGGTAGAAGGCGGCAGCTATGTGTTGCAGCGTTTTATGGAAGCAGCATTATGGGATGAAGCCCGCATCATAACAGGTACCGGCACGCTGCCGGAAGGATTGGCAGCTCCCGTGTTAACAAATGCTTTGTTGATAGATACAGTGGAATTGGAAGGCGATCGTATTGATTTTTATAGTCGCACGTAACCCGCGACAGTATTGTGTTAAGAGAGAGAATTTAATATTTGGTTTTTCTAAATTATTTGGATGGAGGTTTATTTTACGATTGATAAAACGGCTGTAGCAGAGTTTAAGGACAGGGGCAGCAAATTTCTGGCATATGCCTTTCCTGTTAAATCCCCGGAAGAGGTGAAGGAATGTTTGGGCGAAGTAAAGAAAGAACACCCTAAAGCCACGCATCATTGTTATGCGTATCGCCTCGGCACAGGCGGACTGCAATTCCGCGCCAGCGACGACGGTGAGCCGTCTGGTTCTGCCGGCAAACCCATTCTGGGGCAAATAGATAGCAGGCAAATTACCGATGTATTGATAGTAGTGGTACGTTATTTTGGCGGCAGTTTATTAGGTGTGCCAGGACTTATCAACGCGTACAAAATGAGTGCAGCTATGGTGTTGCAGCTAATTCCTGTTATTCAGAAAAACATAGAAACAAAATATCATCTCAGCTTCGATTATACCATCATGAATGAAGTGATGATGGTAGTAAAACAAAATAACTGTACCGTAATATCACAGGAATTACAACTGTTTTGTGAAATGGATATCGGTGTGCCCAAATCCGGTGAGGAGCTATGTTTGATACGATTTAAAGATATTTATGGATTAGAGATAAGAAAGCTGAAACTGTGAGCGAAGGTTGTCTGAACCAGGATTTAACGGATTGTATGGATTACCCTGATGGATGCCAAAGATCTTAGCGGAGATATTCGCTGATATCTTCTTAATAAAACAACATAACACCCATCAGGGTAATCCATACAATCCGTTAAATCCTGGTTCAGACAATCTTCACAAACAAATATGAATTATATGCTATCAACAGCTGCTAAATATTAAAATCTTTCACTCACTACCAGCTCTTTACTACCGGCAGTATATTTATAAAATCCTTCACCACTTTTCACACCAAGATACCCGGCGGTAACCATATTCACCAGCAGTGGACAGGGAGCATATTTAGGATTACCAAATCCATCATGCAGTACGTGCAGAATGGAGAGGCAAACATCCAGTCCTATGAAATCCGCCAGCTGCAAGGGTCCCATGGGATGTGCCATGCCCAGTTTCATTACTGTATCAATTTCGGCTACACCGGCCACGCCTTCAAAGAGGGAGCAGATAGCTTCGTTGATCATAGGCATGAGAATACGGTTGGCAATAAATCCGGGATAGTCGTTAACTACGCATGGTACTTTGCCCAGTTTTTCGGATAGGGCAACAATAGTGCTGGTAACGGTTTTATCGGTAGCGTAGCCGTTGATGATCTCTACCAGTTTCATGACTGGTACAGGATTCATGAAATGCATGCCTATTACTTTAGCCGGACGTTTTGTGGCTGCAGCAATTTTTGTGATGGAAATAGAAGAGGTATTGGTTGCCAGTATTGCATCGGGATGTGCATGCTGATCGAGGTCCTGAAATATTTTCAGTTTCAGTGCAATGTTTTCAGTGGCAGCTTCCACTACCAGGGAAACGTCTTTTACACCTGTTGCCAGATCTGTTTGCAGGGAGATGTTACCGAGTGTTTGTGTTTTAATGGCTTCGGTGATGGCTTCTTTAGCCAGTTGCCTGTCGAGATTTCTGGTGATGGTTTGTAATGCCTTTTCAAGAGCAGGTGCAGATACATCTACCAGGTTGACAGCGTAGCCATTCTGAGCAAATACATGAGCAATACCATTTCCCATGGTACCTGCGCCTATTACCGCTATTTTTTGCATGGTGTATTGATTTCTGGGTACGAAAGAATAAAAGTACTAATATAAAGAATTACGAATTACGAATTACGAATTACGTTATTGAAGCGAAGATCACCTCAATCACGTAATTCGCAATTCGTAATTCTTTTTGTGAGATATTTTAATAGCCGTAATTGTCGTCTTTGCGCTTGAAATCACCGCGTTTCCAGGCCTGGATAAATTGGGCCCATGCCAGTGGATTAAAGATATTTTGTGGTGGTGGCTGACCTGCGTAATAAAGCGACTGTGCTTGTTTGTTGAGGTATTGATTCACGCCTTCACGCCCGTCGATAGGGGTGTAGCGTGCCATGGCGCGAAGCCTGGCGTTATTGGTATTTTTTCGCGCAACCTCATAGGCATCATCCGGGATGTCCATATTGGCAAAGGCGCGGTCAAATTCTTCTTTGGAGAGATAAGGTTTGATGATGGTAACAGGGAGATAGGTGGTATCTTCTACCATCAGCTGTATCAGTGAAAAATTATTTCCTTTGATGTTAAGCGGTACCCGGTAATCTTTTCGTTTAAAGCCAACGGCGCTGAAGGAGAGGGTATCGCCTTTGAATACAACAATGGAAAATATACCCGATCTGTTGGAGATGGTACCTCTTCCCTGGCTTCTGACCATTATGCTTACTGCAGGAATTGCCCGCAGGCTGTCGGCCGTCATGGTGAGGCCGGAAATTTGGATTACACTGTCTCTAAATTCCGCAATCTGTGCTTTCAAAAGGAAAGGAGATAAAAGGAAAACAATTATAAGTGACAGTATGTAGGATCTTTTCTGATGCATGCCGGCCCTAAGATATAAAAATTTAATTACGTGTTCCCCGAAGTAGATAGCCAAGGAGAAATTGTAAATTAAATCCCAATTGGGTTAACTTTGCTCTTTGGATTCAAAAATTAACAACAATTTATGATCACGAAAGAACAGGTTTTACAGGCCCTGAGCAACGTTGAGGAGCCAGATCTGGGGAAGGATTTGGTTACGCTGAACATGGTGAAAGATATAGAGATTGACGGCAATAAAGTGAAGTTTACAGTCATTCTTACCACGCCTGCATGTCCGCTGAAGGACCTTATCCGGAATGCATGTGTGAATGCTATCCACATGATTGTGAGTAAAGAAGCAGTGGTAGAGGTAATCATGACTGCCAATGTAAATACCAAGCGTACAAGCGGTCAGGGTGTATTGCCCAAAGTTAAAAATATCATTGTGGTGGCCTCCGGTAAAGGTGGTGTGGGTAAATCTACTGTAGCAGCCAATCTGGCCCTCGCATTGGGCAGAGATGGTGCAAAAGTAGGGTTAATGGACGCTGATATTTACGGCCCTTCCGTACCTATCATGTTTGGCCTGCGTGGTGAAAGACCGCTTATGGTAAACGTAGACGGTAAAGGCATGATACAGCCGATGGAAAAATTCGGCATCAAGGTAATGTCTATTGGTTTACTGATTGATGAAAGACAAGCCGTTGTTTGGCGCGGACCTATGGCCAGCAGTGCACTGAAGCAATTTATCACGGATGTATACTGGGATGAGCTGGATTACCTGATCATCGATATGCCTCCCGGCACCGGCGATATTCACCTCACCCTGGTACAAACAGTACCGGTTACCGGTGCCGTGATTGTAACCACACCGCAGGATGTAGCATTGGCAGATGCCAAAAAAGGTATCGCCATGTTCCAGGGACAACAAATCAATGTTCCTATCATCGGCCTGGTGGAAAATATGGCCTATTTCACGCCCGCAGAGCTCCCGGATAACAAATACTACATCTTTGGTAAGGAAGGCGGCAAACAGCTGGCAGAAGAGCTGGAAATACCCTTCCTGGGGCAAATTCCGCTGGTGCAGAGTATCCGTGAAGGTGGTGATGCAGGTGTACCCGCAATGGCCGGTGACGATAAAATTACCCGCAAGGCATTTCTGGATGTTGCCGGCGCAGCTGCCCGCAGCATAGCTATGCGGAATGCGAATATGGCACCAACCAAGATAGTTGACATCATCGTATAAATAAAGCCTTCGGCTTGTCTTACTCCCGATTAGACTGATTATCCTGATTTAATTTCTTTCTATAATTTATCTAAATAAATATTTTAAAAAGAAAACTTAATCAGTCTAATCAGTCTAATCAGTCTAATCGGGAGTAAGACAAAAGCCGAAGGCTTTATTTTCCCATAACCTATAATATCAACGTATGCATACTCCCAAACATGATCAGGAAGCCAACTGGGAAACTATTGCCGCTTTTATCAGAGAAAATGGTTTTGGTATGTTAGTAAATGTAGATGAGGAAGGCACGCCACATGCCACGCATATTCCTATGACATTGGTAGAAAAAACACCCGGCAACTTTGTTTTACACGGACATATAGCCAGAATAAACCCGCAATGGAAATGGTTTACGCGCAGCACCACATTGGCGGTTTTTTCCGGACATCATAGTTACATTTCTTCTTCCTGGTATGAAAAAGAAAAAATTCCTACCTGGAATTACATGGCAGTACATATTCACGGTCAGATGCGTGTACTGGAAGAAAAAGAATTGATACAATCGCTGGAAGTAATGATGGATCATTACGAAGCGCCTTCTGCCTGCCCGGTGCATATCCACGATATAACGCCAAAAACACTCGATAATAATGTAAAAGCGATCGTTGGTTTTGAATTGGAAGTGAAAACAGTAAATGCCCGTTTTAAGCTTAGCCAGACCAGGAATGATAACGATTATTTCAGCGTTATAGCGCACCTGCGTGCACTCGGAGATGAAAACTCCCTGCGTATTGCAGCAGAAATGGAAGCACGCAGACAACCATCTGCATAACCCGAAATATTTTATTTTTTGTTGTTTGTCGTAAGCCCAAAAAAGAATATCTTTATTTTGATCTTCTTCATAAAAACAGGACAGGATTGTCGGTAAACCACAACTACCACAACGAAAAATAAACGATCGACTTTAATTACACGTAATCATAATATGTTTAAGCAAGCGTCAATGCTAAGTTTTACTTAACTTTGCGCCCCAAATTAACCGACTATGAATCGACAGGAATTGGTGAATCTGATTAAGGAAAAGCAATCTTATTTGTGTGTAGGATTGGATACAGACATACAAAAGATTCCAAAACACCTGCTTGCTCATGCAGATCCGGTGTTTGCCTTTAACAAGGCAATTATAGATGCTACCAAAGACCTTTGTGTAGCCTATAAAATTAATACAGCTTTTTACGAAAGTATGGGCATCCGCGGCTGGGAAAGCCTGCAACGTACAGTGGAGTACATCCCTTCCGGTATTTTTACTATTGCTGATGCCAAACGTGGCGATATCGGCAACACATCTACCCAATACGCAAAAACATTTTTTGAAACGTATAAATTTGATTCCGTAACTGTAGCGCCTTACATGGGTAAAGACAGCGTAACGCCTTTTCTGCAGTTCTCTGAAAAATGGGCGATCCTGCTGGGACTTACCTCTAATGAAGGCAGCCAGGACTTTCAGATGCAACAGATAGGAAACGAATTCCTGTTTGAAAAAGTACTGAAAGCCGGTATGGAATGGGGTACACCAGATAACCTGATGTTTGTGGTAGGAGCTACCCAATCTTCTCAGCTGGGTTATATCCGTAAACTGGTACCGGATCATTTTTTCCTGGTTCCCGGCGTAGGTGCGCAGGGTGGTAGTCTGGAAGAAATCTCCACACAAGCCATGAATAAAGACTGTAGCCTGTTGGTGAATGCCAGCCGCGCTATTATTTATGCCGGTAACGGAGAAGATTTTGCAGTAGATGCCAGAAATATTGCATCACAATATCAGCAGGAAATGTCTGGGTATCTTAATAAGATAGCAGTAGGAACAGTATAGTATTTTGCGGGTTTGTCTGAACTATGATTTTTATGATCAGGATGATTATCCTGATTTGCGGAGATTCCCGCATATATCTTTTCTTTCAAAAAAATGTTCAGACAAACTCCGCTATAATCTTCGCAAATCAGGATAATCATTCTAATCATAAAAATCACAGTTCAGATTACTTAAACACACAATTTTTCATCGTCCACCAGGGTATTACTTCAAAACGCAGCCACCCGGCTGTTACTGCCGGATCTGCCTTTACCAGGTTCACGGCTTCCAGACTGTCTTTACAGTCCATGATAAATATGCCGCTCAGCTCTTCATCATTGCCAAAAGGGCCTGCTACGAGCAATTTGCCTGCATTGGCCAGGCGGGAGATATTGTTCAGATGATCATGTTGTATTTTTTTTATTTGTGCTTCGTCCAGATCACGATGGGGGCCTTTCTTCAAAAAGATCATCCAGTAACGTTTTGAATCGGGTGTTGCTGATTTTGTTGTTGGTGGTAAGACCTTTAGTGCAACTGATTGTAATGGGGTGGGATGAAATGAAAACATCACAATGACTAAAAATCCCAATAGCAAAATTGCAGGTATAACTTTGCTTGCCATAGCGCTCGAATTTGCCGGTAAGGTACTAACTTATAAGGAATTAACACGTTCATGTGATTAAAAATAATGATTACCCCAACAGCTATCTCTGCATGTTACAAAATCCTCTATGCTCAGATACCGTAATTCGTCGTTCGTATTTCGTAATTTCTTATATTGGGTATTAAACCCGTTATTGATGCCACAAGATCTGTTTCAATCACCTGATTATTTTGCTGTAGATGACTTGTTGAAGGAAGAACACCTGCTGGTCCGCGATGCAGTGCGGCAGTGGGTGAAAAAAGAAGTATCGCCTATTATTGAAGATTATTGCCAGCGCGCGGCTTTTCCAACACAAATTATAGATGGACTGGGAACGCTGGGATGCTTTGGACCTACCATTCCGGTGGAATATGGTGGCGGCGGCATGGATCATATTGCTTATGGTCTTATGATGCAGGAGCTGGAACGTGGGGATAGTGGTATCCGCTCTACGGCCTCCGTGCAGGGGTCGCTGGTGATGTATCCTATTTTTACTTTTGGCAGTGAAGCACAGAAGAGGAAATATCTGCCTAAACTGGCCAGCGGAGAGTGGATGGGCTGTTTCGGATTAACAGAGCCTGATCATGGTTCCAATCCTGCCGGTATGTTGACCAATTTCCGGGAGGAGGGCGATCATGTTATTTTAAACGGTGCCAAAATGTGGATTTCCAATGCACCCTTCGCAGATATTGCGGTAGTGTGGGCAAAGGATGAGGGGGGCGTTATCCGCGGTATTATTGTGGAGCGGGGCATGGAAGGCTTTACCACACCTGAAACCAAGGGGAAGTGGAGTTTGCGCGCCAGTGCTACCGGTGAGCTGGTATTTGATAATGTAAAAGTGCCAAAAGAAAATATACTGCCTAATGTAAAAGGACTGAAAGGGCCTTTAAGCTGCCTTTCCTCTGCGCGTTACGGCATTGCCTGGGGTGTGATAGGTGCTGCTATGGATTGTTACGATACCGCCCTGCGGTATGCCAAAGAACGTATTCAGTTTGACCGGCCCATTGGAGGATTTCAGTTAACGCAGAAGAAACTGGCGGAGATGATCACCGAGATTACCAAAGCCCAGTTGCTGAACTGGCGTTTGGGTGTATTGAAGAATGAAGGGAAAGCCACGCCAGCACAGATTTCCATGGCTAAGCGTAATTCCTGTGAAGTAGCGGCTAACATTGCACGCGATGCGCGTTCTATTTTGGGTGGTATGGGTATTACCGGTGAGTTTCCGGTAATGCGGCACATGATGAACCTTGAAAGTGTAATGACCTACGAAGGCACACATGAAATACATTTGCTGATAACAGGTATGGATGTTACCGGCCTGGATGCATTTAAATAATAGCGATCAGCTTTTAGCTTTTAGCAATTAGCCATTAGAGCTGATTACTAAAAGCTAACTACTAAAAGCTAACTACTAAAAGCTAATAGCTGAATGAAAAGATTTTTATGGCTGGCGGGCCTTTTTATCGCTACGTCAGCCGGAGCGCAGCAGGCACCTGCCTTGAAGCTGATGGCCTGTGAAGGCAAAGCACAGGGTACCTACTTCATCGTTAAATATTTATCTGCGGATACTACTTCTCTGCAAAATCGTATTGACTCTATATTTGGCGTGATTGATCAATCACTGTCGTTGTATAAACCCGGTTCACTCATCAACCAGTTTAATGAAACCGGCGAAGTGCAAATGGATATGCACATGCAGGCCGTGGTAGAAAAGGCACTCTTTACGAATAAAGCTACCGGCGGACTATTTGATATCACTGTAAAACCGCTGGTATACCTGTGGGGCTTTGGTGTGAGCAAGCCTACTTTTAAAGGCATTCCGCCTGCAGATAGCATCAAAAAAACAATGGCGTATATTGGTTCCCGTTATCTGCGGGTAAAAGGTGATCATCTCTCTACAACAAAAAAAGGAGTGCAAATAGATTGTAACGGAATTGCACAAGGCTATACGGTGGATGTGCTGGGTAATTTCCTGGCGCAACTGGGAATAGAAAATTACCTCGTAGATGTAGGAGGGGAGTTATGTGCCAAAGGGCATAATCATCTGCATAAAGTATGGAGCGTAGGTATCGAAAGACCATCGCCCGGTGATACTACCTATGAGCCCGTACAGGGCCTGGTGCGGCTGCCCAACAAAGGCATCGCTACCAGTGGTAATTATCGCCGCTTTTTTGATCAGGGGCGTACACGTTTTGCACATACCATACATCCTTTAACAGGAATAGCTTTGCATAATAATATTATCAGCGTAACTGTGATTGCAAAAGATTGTTTTACCGCAGATGCTTTTGATAATCCGCTGATATTAATGGGTGTGGAAAAGGGGATCGCTTATATACATCAGCATCCGGAATATGGGCTGGAGGCCATTTACATCTATAAAGCCAAAGATGGTACCATCAAAGAAGCTTTCAGCAAAGGGTTTAAACAATACATGGAATTCTAAAAAAAAATCCCGCCCGGTGGTTAGCCGGACGGGAGACACTCTCACGCTTGCTTTTTAGAATATGGACAAAAAGAGCTTAGTTTAAATGGAATTTTAAACCAATATTTCCTTGTACTGAATTAAAACCAGTGATGTCACTATAGCTGTACGGTGCATAATTGTAACGTACGTTTGCATTAAACATTACTGGTGACGCTTTTCCGAAAGGCACATTGATACCTATTTCCGGGCTCACCATAAACTGCCAGCTATTGTTCTTCTCTACAAATTCTCCCCAGTATTTTTCGTAATTCATATTAGCTGCACCAATGCCTACACTGGCATATGGGATAATTGCTTTATCCGGTTTTGTAAACGCATAACCTACGGTTGCCTGAATAGGAATAACCTGCAGCGTACGTGTTTGTACAGCAGATACATCACCCATTTTATCAGGGTATACAGCGCGCGGTAGTTTTTGGTAGAAGTCCTGGAAACCAGTACGGATACCTACAGACAATTGATTGTTCAACATATATTGCAAACCTGCACTCCAACCACGGAAGCTGGTTTTATCACTATAATCTTTTAATGAACCAAGCGGTTGCGCTATTGAATAATTTATATCCACAGACAAAGGTGGACGAACCTGTGCAGATACCGTTTGAGCGGCCATACATCCTGCAAAAATCAATATCCAGTTTCTTATCTTTTTCATCTTCCTATCAATTTAAAAATTTCAAGATCAACATTATTTGGTTTTACTCAGGTAAGGTGATTGGGCAAAAGATGCCTGCACCATCGTATCAATATTATCGATGTTCCATACACCTGAACCACGCCAGAGGGCATTCCAAACTGCGGTGAGCTTGTTGTTTTTAGGATTTTTCAGGTCAAACAGATCAACAGCTACCTGCTTTTCATTTACCTGGTATACTGTGTAGTAAGAAGGCCAATACCAGCCACCACCGGGATATCCCCAATAACCTGGGTCCCAGTAACCAATACCACCCCACCATCCCGGATTCCAGGAGATATTCGTGAAGGAATTGTCGATACGGGTAAGATTCACTCCCAGATCAGGTTTAGCTGCTTTGTTTACCAGTGTATATCCTCTTTGTTGCATCGATGCTGTAACAGATGCAATCAGTTTTTTGTCGTAATCAGTGAGCGCTTTCTTTGCGGAGTCGCTTCTGTTGGTCAATACCACTACCGAGTCTACTATACTGAATGTTGAATAGGAGGTGAAATTAGCGCTGTTGTCATGATTGGTAATATAGATCCGTGACTCTTCATTTGTCATATCTTTTAACGGATCTTTCCTGCAACTGCTAAAAGAAACCATCGCTACCAACGCGGCAGCGGCACTGAATAAAAACAATGTTTTTTTCATATCCTGGCGTATTAATTTAAAAATTGGATTCCTTAGAAAAGGTTAACGGTCATGAACAAAGGCCGGCGATTTGTCATGACATCTTTTTGCTTTCCTTTCACGTTCAACGGATTAGAAAGGGGGATGTTACAAAAAGTTTATCGGGGGAGTGTTAAGATATTCTTAAAGTGAAAGTTGGGTTAACAATAACAGTGACTAATAAAGTTGATTAAACTAATATAATTCTATTCACTAATTCATCTTTTAGTTGATCCGGGTTATTGAAGAGAATGCTATCAATACCAAATTTCTGTGCAGCGGTTACATTCCGCAAATTATCATCGATAAATAAGGCGTCTGCAGCAGCTATGTCATAACGATCCAGCAACAACTGATAAAAAGAAGCGGCAGGTTTGCGTTGCTTCTCACGACCTGAAACAACAATGCCATCAAATAATTGCAGGAAAGGAAATTCTACCAGTGCCAAAGGAAATGTTTCATTAGACCAGTTAGTGAGTACATATAATTTATACTGTCCGCTGTTCTTTAATGCATGCAGCAGCGCTACTGTGCCGGCAATTTCTCCACCCAGCATTTCTTTCCATCTGCCATAAAATGCACGGATATTATTTTCATGCTTCGGATGGCTGTCTATCAATAGTTCTGTGCCATCCTGCAAGCTCCTGCCGGCATCCTGTTCTTCATTCCAGTCGGCTGTGCAGATGTGCTGCAAAAAATCTTCTGTTTCTTCTTCTGAAGAAAAAATTTTACGATATAAATAACGGGGATTCCAATCTATCAATACTGCTCCCAGATCAAAAATGATGGTACTGTAAACTTTGTGTTCCTGGCTTTTCATAGGTGATTTAATAATGAAATGGATTGTTTTTTTATGTTAACTACTCGAAAATTTCATCGGCTGCATCTTCCAGTAGTTGCAGGTCTACGGAATCATTACCTGCAATTCCTTCGACGGAGCCTTTGATATGTGCAGCGTTGAGTAATACTTTTTCCAGCTGTTTTTCGCGTGCTTTCCACAATTTTTCCATGGCGTCGCGTTCTCTTTGAATAGATAATTTCATGGACATAAATCCTTCGCGGATAGCTTTCCATTGCTCTGCAAACTCGCCACCGGTGAGGTATTCATAGAGCATGTGCATTTTATCTCCTTTGTTTTCCTGGGAGCGCAGCTTGCCGGAAATTTTAACGATACCATCGCGGAGTACATAGGCTAATGCTTTTACTTCTGCGAAAGTACAGATCCAGATGCCTTCTTTTTCGCCGAACCGTTCCATGTCTTTAGGCATGGTTTGGGTAACGAGGATGGCTACATCCACGCCCTGGCTGCGCATATCGGCTTTGAGTTTTTCTACCCAGTCTTTAATAAATTCTTTGGTGCGTTTGCTTTCGTAAATGATGCGACCGCATTCCTGTCCGTATTGGTTACGGATCAGCTGTACACAGTCGGCGCCCCGAACACCTTTACCCACGGGAGTTACCTCGTCAAAAGGAAAGGCTATGCGCAGCATTTCTTCCAGCACCAGTTCCTGTGCTTCTCCCTGTAGTTGGGTAGAACCCTGTTCAGCCCTGCGTTTCATCTCTTCTGCCAGTCTGCGCTGATCTTCCAGTTGCTTTTCCAGTTCACGTAAGCGGAGTTGGTATTCAGTATCTTTGAGGATGTTGCGGTCTGTTTCCTCTTTGCGGATCTTTTCTGACAGCTCGGAGCGGGCTTCCAGGAGTTTTTTCTGCAGGTTTATTTCCAGTTCCTGCTCTTTATTTTTCAGTTCCTGTTCTTTGCGGAGAAAGTCCAGTTCCTGTTTGCGGGCTTCTTTCAGCTTTTCTTCCTGGCCCTGGTTAGTTTCTTTCAGCATAGACAGCTGATTATCGAAATCAGCCGTAATTGATTTGCGCAGATCTTCTGCCATCGTTTCCTGCAGCTGTTTTTTTTCTGCCTGAACACGTTTGCTGACTTCTTCTTCCTGCTGTTGTATCAGCGTTTCTATCTGCTGGCGTTCCTGTGCCATCTTATTTTTTTCGGAAAGGAGGGTGTTCTTTTCAGTTTGCAGTGCATCTAAGCGCTTACGCCATTCAGATTCCATTTTACCCCGCATTTCCTTTTCTATATCTGCTGCAAATGCATCTTCCATTACAAACTGGTGTTTGCAATTGGGACAGGTGATTGATGTTCCCATAGTTTCTCAGTAAAAAATTACGTAAAGATAGTGGTTTAGATAGTTTGGTTGGCCGGAATAAAAAAAGGAAGGAGTATCCCATCCTTCCCGATCAATCAACATTGATAAAACAAACAATAGCAAAAAGGGTTTCCAGTAAGGCTAGTTAATGCCTGCGGGGGTATACCTGTAAATTCGACAATTATTGTTAGAAAGATATTAAGCAGAGGTTAGTTAATTGTTAAGGATAGGCACTTATTAAGCCGATATTTTTTCTTTTGTGCGCCAAACGCTTGCCGGGAGCTGATATGTGGTCAGGAAAATTCGTTTGCCTGCTGTAATTTAAAAAAACTATATTGATAAAATATACTGTACTAACATATACCCGGATAATGATAAAAGTTGATTTCATCGGAGCCGGAAACCAGCTCCTGTTTACCTGCTCTTTTACTGAGCATGAATCTGCGGAGGCGCTTATAGAGAATATCCTTGTTGACGATCAGTATTGTGAGAACGGTCCATATTCATTGCTATATCGAAATGCTGAAGGGAAGGAGATACATACTTACCGCCTCTGTGAAATACCGCCTAATACAAGTAGCGCATTTGCATTTGCCATAGCAGAACAGCAAAAGAGGGATAGTTATAAAGATGATTTGAGAAGCGCATAAATGCAGTCATTGAATATTTCGGGGAAGTTGCTTTAACAGGTTTTTGTGGATCAGATTGGGGGATATTTAAAAACAACCTGCCGCCGCTATTCAATAGCCTTGTAGTTATATTGTACGCTTTAACTCCCTACGATAGCACAATGACGACACAAGGAAAGCCCCGGAACAGCTATTTGTTGGTGAATTTTAATAAAAAGTATAAATTTATTAAGAGAACAGATTATTATCAATAACTCTGAAATCATAGCCCATGGCAAGGCTTCGTGATAATTTTCCTTTCACCGGTACTTTTTCCGGTTGCTGCATTTATAAAATGGCAGGTAAGCATTATTTACGAGCAAAGAGTTCTCTTACGGGTAAGCGGGTAAAAAGAGACCCTGCTTTCCATAAAACCATGGAAAATGCCGGGTTATTTGGCACAGCGTCAAAGATTGCATCTGCAGTATACCAGCAACTACAGAAAAAGGATAAGGTACGCGCCTTATACAAGGAACTTATTGGTAAGGCATTACGCTTATTACGTGAAGGTAAAGACAGCGAAACTATCTTTACTATATTACTGGAAGAATGTTTGCCAGTACCTGTTAATGTTGTAGTAATACCAGCACACAGATCAGTTGCCGGAAAAAGAAAACCCGCTGTATCAGCGGGTTCTCTTTATTGTGTGCGAAGGAGGAGATTCGAACTCCCAAGTCCTTTCAGACACTACCACCTCAAAGTAGCGCGTCTACCAATTTCGCCACCTTCGCATCTGGTAGATTGGGGTGCAAAAATAATAGCTTTTTCAAAATAAGCAAATTTTTTTATTCGTTTTGTGCTGACAAGGCTATTATTTCCGCAATAATATGCGGAAAGTGGTGCCTTTGTTTATGTCTGATGATTTTACATAGAGCCTGCCTCTATGGTATTCTTCGATGATCCGTTTTGCGAGGGATAATCCCAGGCCCCATCCCCGCTTTTTGGTGCTGAATCCGGGTTTGAACACTTTTTCGAAGTTCATTTTAGAGATGCCTTTGCCGGTATCTGCGATATCAATAGTGATGAAAGTAGGGTGATTTTCGATGGTAAGATCGATCTTTCCTTTTCCTTCCATGGCGTCTAAAGCATTCTTTAATAAGTTTTCCACAACCCAGTCAAAAAGGGGTGGGGAGAACATGGCGGGCAGTTCTGTTTCCTTACTATGGACCGTTAATTGCACTTTTTGTGGTGCTCTTTTACGGATATAGTTGGTCATATTTTCGATCTGTTCCACAATGTCTTTTTCTTCCAGCTTGGGCACACTGCCTATTTTAGAGAAGCGGTCGGTGATCAGTTTGAGGCGGTCCACGTCTTTGGACAGCTCTGCTACCAGCAGGCGATTGGCATCATTTTCCTTCAATATTTCCAGCCAGGCCTCCATAGAGGATAGCGGTGTACCCAGTTGATGGGCAGTTTCCTTGGCTAGTCCCACCCATACCTGGTTTTGGGTAGCACGGTTGGTGCTGGAGAGGGCAAAGAGTACAATGCCGATGAACAAGGTAACCACCAGCAGCTGCACATAAGGGTAGTAGCGCACCTGCATAAGGATGAGGGAATCGCCGTAATAAATGTAGTTATAGAGCTTATGCCGGGCATCCACTTCCATGATAAAGGGCGGGTGCTGCTTTTTAAAAGCCTTCAGTTGTTCGGGCAGGTAATTGGGATTTTGCGTAATGCGCATGGAATCCAGGTTACGGCTGTCCAGGATTTTGCCTGCTTCATCGGTCAGGATGAGGGGGATGGTGGTGTTGTTGGTGACAATATCTACCGCCAGGTTGATGTTAACATCAGAATCGGACCGCAGCAGTTCGCGGTTGGCTTCTACCCAGGTAGCTACTTTTTTTCTTTCTTCTTCCTGAATATTTCTTGATAAATTACTCACAAACCATATAGTGGTCACAATGATGAGCACTGCTATGGAGGCCAATACAAACTTCCACCCGATAAACTGTTTAAACATACTTCTAATTTAAGCCTTATTCGGCTTTCCTGGTTCTGTAATATGATTCGCAAATATTAAAATCCTTTGTCGCATATTTGCATCTCAAAAATTAATTATTCACGCATAAACGTAATATCAGTTGCCCGTATTGCCATCAGTTGCAGTTGTTATTTTAAATTGGAACGGAAAATCTTTCCTGGAGAAATTCCTGCCGTCTGTTTGCCGCTCCACGTACGGCAACTTGCAGCTTGTATTGGCGGATAATGCCTCTTCGGATGACAGTGTGGCGTTTGTACAGGCCCATTATCCGCAGATCAGGATTATCCGCAATCCGTCGAACGACGGCTTTGCCGGCGGTTATAATGAAGCCTTACAGCAGGTACAGGCAGATATTTATGTGTTGCTGAACCAGGACGTAGAAGTGGAACCAGGCTGGATTGAGCCGGTTATAGCCCTGATGGGGCAGGATTCGCGTATTGCTGCCTGTCAGCCTAAGATGCGGGCCTACCATCAACCAGATGAATTTGAGTATGCCGGTGCTGCCGGCGGCTGGATGGACATCCTGGGCTATACCTTTTGCCGTGGCCGTATCCTGTACACTACAGAAAAGGACCTTGGGCAGTACGACGACGTACAGGATATCTTCTGGGCTACCGGAGCCGCCCTGTTCATTCGTTCGGCCTGTTTTCATGAGGTAGGGGGCTTTGACTACGATTTCTTTGCTCATATGGAGGAAGTGGATTTGTGCTGGCGTTTGCAAAGGGCAGGGTATCGGATCTGTTATTGCCCGGAATCAAGGGTATTCCACGTAGGTGGAGGGAGCTTACCGCAGGGGAACCCGCGTAAACTGTATCTCAACTTCCGGAATAACCTGATGATGCTGTGGAAGAACCTGCATAGCGAAGACCGCTGGATTGTGCTGGTACAGCGCTTTTTCCTGGATATACTCGCCGGCGTAAAGAGCCTGGTAGCAGGCAAACCCAGGGATATGGCGGCTATTTACCGGGCCTACAGGGATTATTATCGCTGGCGGCGTAAATATGTTAAGAAAGATAATCTGCCAGAGCGGAAATTATTGAAGATGAGCGGTGTGTTTCATGGTATTATGATCTGGCGTTATTATTTTTTAGGACATAAGAAGTTCTCCGAGCTGCATAAATAGCTATTGGCTTCTCCGCTTTTTTAAATATTTGCTTTGATTATTATCTGACTTGATGTAAGTTTGCAATGGAAATAAACTGAATATGGAACAGAATACAGTAGAAAATAAGAATGATATTACCTTAGATAAGGTTTCCCGCTCCCGCTGGCTGTTTTACGTACAATTGTTTTGTATGTTAGCCTTTATGTTAGGTGGCTGCTACAATCTTTACAAACATAAGTATGAAGGTAAACCAGAAGTAAAAGTGCAGGAAAGTAGCCTGTACAATCCAAAATATAAATAAGCTGCGGCTTCAACATAATTATCCAGGCCTCCTCCGGTATTTCCGGAGGAGGTTTTTTCATTTCAGGGCTTTCCTTTTTGCGTAAATAAAATTCCGGATACGAGTAAACACTATGGCCTTTTGCATAGACTTTTGCAGGACTCAATGTTTTATCATTGGAACTGCAACGTATATGATCAAACGAACGGATAAGATAAACAAGAAGCAGCGAAAATCCCTGGCCAGGATAGTGGTGGATAAGCTGCATCTCTGGCTGGGACTGGGCTCAGGACTCATTGTATTAATTGTAAGTATAACGGGCTGTCTGTTTGTTTTTCAGAAAGAAATTAACAACCGTATATATCGTCATGCCTTATTTATCACACCGCAACAGCAGCCGGTGTTGCCGTTAAGTGTGTTGAAACAAAAAGCAGCAGATGCACTTGGGCAGGATAAGCCCGTACTCAATATCACAACTTACAAAGCGGCTGATCGTGCCTGGGAATTTATGACCTATAAAGCCAATGATACCGCGCTTACTTATTTTGGTGGTATTGAGTATTATGAATCCGTACTGGTGAATCCTTACACTGGTGCTGTTACCGGCAGGCTGGACTATAAATACAATTTCTTCAATATCGTTAAAAACCTGCACTGGAGCCTATTGCTCAACACCCCTTACGGACAGCCAATTGTGGGCTGGAGCACCTTTATTTTTGTAATCCTGCTTATCACCGGACTGGTATTATGGTGGCCTAAAAGATGGAACAAAAATACCCGGGAACAAAGCTTTAAAGTAAAATGGAAAGCCAGCTTTAAACGGGTGAATTATGACCTGCATAATGTACTTGGATTTTATAGTATGCTGATAGCGCTGGTAATTGCTTTAACCGGCATGGTGTGGGCTTTTACGTGGTTTCAGAAAACCGTATATGTGGTAGCTTCCGTGAGTATTACACCGCCGGATGTGAAACGACATGCGTCTGCAGATACAGCTGTTGTTGTAACCGGAAATCCGCTGGATATTGCTTTCAGTGCGGCTTTGCCGATACTCAAAGATGCACGTCGTATTTTCGTATATCCGGCAACGTACCCTGCAGGGGTGCATACAATTGGTGGGTTAAACGGAGAAGAAACATATTATGGGGCAGATGAATTACAGTTTGATCAATACAGCGGAAAGCTGCTGGGGAGGCGGAACGACAGGCACAAGAACCGGGGCGAACGTTTGATAGATATGAACTATGATATACATGTTGGCGCGATAGGAGGATTGCCTGGAAAAGTAATTGCCTTTATCATCAGTTTGATATGCGCTTCCTTGCCCGTAACGGGTTTTTTAGTGTGGTGGGGCAAGCAAAGAAAGTCGAAAAAGAAGCCGGTACAAGTATGTTTTTCAGTGACATCAGGCACATTGTAAATAAAAAGTATTACTTATTTTTACTGTCGAAATGCTTTGTAGTACTGTGTTTCAGTGCGTTATCATATGTGTTGGCATTAAAAATATGCAGGAAAGTTTGAAAAAAAATTTTGTGTTTTCAGTCTGTTTCCTATCTTTGCAATCCCAACAAAAAACGCCATACGGCAGAGAAACAGAAACGGTGCTCAATTTGTTGGAAAAAGCTCTTAAAATAACGAAGTTCTTAATACCTGCGAAAGTAGCTCATTTGGTAGAGCACGACCTTGCCAAGGTCGGGGTGGCCGGTTCGAGCCCGGTCTTTCGCTCCATTTTTTTATAAAGTTCTTAATACATCTGCGAAAGTAGCTCATTTGGTAGAGCACGACCTTGCCAAGGTCGGGGTGGCCGGTTCGAGCCCGGTCTTTCGCTCTAAAGCCTGATTGAAGATGATTCAATCAGGCTTTTTTTATGTCTTTGTCTTTCTCCCGATTAGGCTGATTATGCTGATTACCCCGATTTTATTTTGATTATAAAAGATTAGCGAAGATCAAAGCAAGTATTATCCGCTTTGGTCTTCGCTAATCTTTTATAATCTTTCAAAATAAAAAATAAAATCGGGGTAATCAGCATAATCAGCCTAATCAGCCTAATCGGGAGAAAGACTATTGTTTTAATACTCTCCGCTAGCTCCACCACCACCGCCGGTTCCACCACCAAAGTTCATATCATTTGAAGGTGTTTGCGGGCCAGGTTTAAACGTTTGGGCTATCACCAGCGATTCTACATTCAGTTTATCTGCCAGCGAAGGTTCATCTGTTTCCAGGTAAGTAAAGCCATGGCGCGGCGTTTGCAGGTAACTTATGAGCGCCCAGGCACCGCCGGTAAGTATTATACCACCCGTCACCATGGCTGTTTCCAGCGGCATTACGCTATGGTAATAACGGATGGTGAATACAATGGCAGCTAACAGAAGCATACCGGTACGTAATAACACCGCATCCTTTCTGCGGATGCCCAGATACAGATATACAAATGGTATCACCGTAGTAAAGATCCAGAAGAGCATGGCACCCGGAATACTTTGTCCATCTTTTAGCTGCAGGTCAAACATGGCATTACTTACTTCTCTTACCACAAAATAATTGCCGGCCAGGTATAGTGTGAGTAACGATAGCACTTCTACCACTGTTAAACAGTGCTTATAATGTCGTAATGGTTGCTGTGTGGCTAATCTTCTTACAACAAACCACGTTGCCAGCGACAGTAACATAATAACAAAAGGAGTGATAGTTTTAGCAACAGGTCCCAGCTTCACTAGTATACTGAAAACAAAGGCCAGGAAAGCCAGGTAGGCTACACCACTCAATGCCATATCGGCAAAGCGTAAGGTAGCCAGTAAGGTGAGTACAAGGACGCATATGCTCCAGGTGGAGAGGGAAGTATTTCCTTTGATGGCGAGGGCGCAGAGGAACAGTCCTATGGCAGACCATAACAGCGCATCATCTACACCCGCCTTATAAAATTTCTTTTCCCGGATAAATAACTCCAATGCACCATAACATACCAGGCCAAAGAAAACACATAGCCCTGCATAGCCCGATTCATTACGTATTGCTTCAAGGCTTATCAAGGTTAAGAAACCCATTGAAAAAGAAGCAATGATGACGGTTAATATGAATAAACCGATTTTTATAATGGGATTGGGTGTATAAAAATTTACCGGGTGAGCGGCTTCAATTGCTTTAAAAGTAGCTGCATCAATACAGTCTTTCCGCAGCGCCTTTTCCGCTTCCTCTTTTATTTCCAGGTTATCCAGCGTTTGACGGTTATATGCGAGCATGTTTAATTTTTTTGTTGAGGTTAATTAATAACAATATCACACCAATGGCAGAGCCGATCACATACAGTAGTCCCAGGTATACTGCACCAATATCATTTGTCAGTACCAATAAACGGAATACGATAATACTAATCCCCACATAGGCATATAACACTGTAATGAGTACAAAATAAAAAGAACCTTCGCGGAATGCCTGTTTAAAGGTGTAAACACTCACCGCCGCCATTATGATGATCAGCAGCCATAACATGGGATTATTACCAAATACACAAAGGGCGCTGATGCAGGCAATAAAAATAATATTGGTACCAAAGTTCTGATAGGTAAAAGTGAAATGTTTTTTCAGGTTCCGTCGGGTAGAAATTATTGCCAGCAACAATAATATTCCGCCCAGTAAAACACCGGTATAGATAATCGGGTCGCTGCTGAAATCATTGGCAGACAGCACCTGGAACGGTGTTACTGCTATTCCCATCCAGGCAGCCAGGTTGGTGATAGCCATGGATAGTACACCCAGGTGATCAAAGTAATAGGCGCTGACAGCGAGTACTGCAAAAGGTATAAAGGTAGCGAGGCCATAAGCTTTGCCAAAGGCGGTGTATTCGAACTGCAGGTAACCAATAAACGTTACAAACGTGAGGCAACCTAACAGTAATGCATAATCGAAAAAAGCATTGGGCGAAATTACTTTTTGCCAGGAGAAAGGTGCCTTCTTTCGGATGCAGTAGCTGAAACAACCGGCGCAAAGCAGTCCTATGAAAAGCAGTATCACCTGGTGTCCTATGGTATCTATATTTTTGTAGATGAGAATGCCTAATCCTCCACTAAGCAGCAATACGCCCAGGTATAAGAGGGTTTTTATTTCCCAGTGAAGGGAAAACAGCCGGTTGGACTCTTCGGTTTTTACTGCCTGCACAGCGGTATCGCTGACCAGTCCTTCTGTGCGCAATTTTTCAAATAAGTGTATGTTCATAAAGGAGTTAAAAATGAAAATTATAACAAATTAAGCATATAGCAACTGCTTTATTGCGATTGCAGTGCTTTCCTGTATTGTCCCGGGCTCTTATGCCGTATCATTCGGAAAAACTTATTGAAGTTAGTGAGGTTCTGATAACCGCTCTCATAGCATACATCGCTGATGCTGCGCGTTTCATCCATCAGTAGTTTACAGGCATGTCCAATGCGGAGTTCATTAATGAAACGGGTGAGTGATTTGTTGGTGTGTTTTTTAAAGTACCGGCAAAAGGCAGGTGGCGTCATATTAGCTATGGTAGCCACTTCTGCCAGTTTTATTTCCTGTGTGTAATGTTGCAGCAGGTACTGGAATACGGCGTTTATTTTTTCTGCTTCCTTACCATTCCATGGATTTTTGAATTGAATACTGCTCAGGTATTCAAACTCATCAGTTGTAGCAAGCTGGTCTATAACCTGTAAAAAGGTGAGCAGTTTTTTTAATCCTTTCTGCCCGGTAATGCCCGACAGTAGCATTGCTGCGGCTTTTTGCGCTTTGCCGGTAAAACGGATGCCCCGGCTGGCATTATCCATTAACCATTTTGTTGTAGCTGTAATTTCATCATCATCTGTCAGCCGTGTTAAAAGGGTAGCCGGAAAATAAACTACCACTGATTTCACTTTCTGTGGCGCCTCCCCGCTGGCAAATACCGGGTCATTCAGCCATATATGCGGTAATTGCGGGCCCATGAGCACCAGGTCGCCTGCACTGAAATCTCCGATATGATCTCCCACAATGCGTTTACCATAACTTTCCTGTATCAATACCAGTTCACATAAATCATGAAAATGATAAGACGATTGCAGGTAATCGGTCTGTACTTTTTTGATATGAATGGTATTGGCTGCCGGAGCGCCAACGTCTATAAACTGCGCTTTCATAGCAACTAAATTACTGGTTTTGCATATTATTTAAGTATTTAGGGTTAAAATAGTTGCTAAATCAGTTAATGAGGTTGGAGAAATTGGTGTGCGGAGAGAATAGCTTTGTGAGATAAATATTTTGCAGATGATCCACTGGAAGAATGATACCGAATTATTTATTATAATAAAGAGAGAGCTGTACACCGCTGTGGTGGGCGATATTATGGATAAGATAGGCCTGCAGCAGCAGTTTCTGCCGCCACGTATCCGTCCTTTAAAGGAGGGTATGTTCATTGCCGGCAGGGCTATGACAGTGCTGGAAGCAGATGTGCACGGAGAAGCAGTGGATGGCCACAATCCTTTGCTGCAGCAGCCTTTCGGTTTGATGCTGGATGCCCTGGATGGATTAAAGCTGCATGAAGTATATGTATGCAGTGGCGCCTCACCCCGTTATGCGCTATGGGGGGAGCTGATGAGCACGCGTGCGCTGCAGCTGGGGGCAGCCGGCGCTGTGGTAAATGGTTATTCCCGCGATACACGTGGTATATTGCAGGTGGGAATGCCCGTATTTTCATACGGACCTTATGCACAGGACCAGGCGCCCCGTGGTAAAGTAGTGGACTATCGCGTGACGATTGAAATGGAAGGTGTTTTAATACGTCCTGGTGATATTATAATAGGTGATATAGACGGCGTATGCGTTGTGCCACAACATGCTGAGCTGGAAGTGTTCCAACAGGCATTGGAGAAGGCCCGTGGCGAGAAAATAGTACAGAAACAAATACTAAAAGGTATGAGTGCAAAGGAAGCATTCGAAACATATGGCATACTCTAATACATCTATGATGCTTAAAAAGATATTCTTAATAGTTTTTTTATTATTTAACGGACTGTTGTTGCAGGCGCAGTTACCTTCCTTAACACCCCGGCCAGCAGCAGTGATAGATATACAACAGCCACTTATGCTGTTGAACGGGCAATGGCAGTTCTCCAATGGTATGAATGGGAAAGTGAGCACCATAGCGGTTCCTGGAGAATGGGAAATGCAGGGACACTTTTTAAAGGAGGGAGATACGGCCATGTATACACGTAGTTTTACTGTGCCGGCAGATTGGAAAGGACAATTGGTGAAACTGCGTTTTGATGGGGTAAGTTCCTGGGGAGAAGTATGGATAAACGGACAAAAAGTGGTTGCTCATGAAGGAGGCTTTGTGCCTTTTGAAGCAGACATCACACCGCAGTTACAGCCTGGTGAAAACAAAGTGCAGGTATTGGTGAAAGCCCTTACCATCAGTGACCGGCTGGGCTGTGTATCACAATATGCGGTGCATACAGTTGGTGGTATTTTACGTAAGGTAACGTTGTTTGCCGTGCCTGTAGCGCATATCAACAGGTTATACATTACGCCGCGTTTTTCAGATAGCCGTTACCGTAATGGGGACTTAATGACTGATATAGCTGTTACTAACGCAAACGGGCATACGCAATTACAATTCACTTTACGGGATGCGCAGGGGAAAACAGTGCTGCAAAAAAAAGTAGCTGTTGGTATGCCGGTAGTGCTGGAAGCCGGTAAGGTACAGCCATGGACACCAGAAATACCATATTTGTACACACTGGAAGTAGCGCTGCAACAGGATGGGATCACTACAGAAAAATTGGTGCAGTTAACAGGATTCCGGCAGGTGGAAATTAAGGATGGCGTGCTGTTGGTGAATGGCATGCCTGTAAAATTGCGCGGTGTGAATCGGCATGAAACGCATCCTTTGTTGGGCCGCAGCCTTACACCGGCGTTATGCCGGCAGGATGCAGCATTGTTTAAAGCAGCTAACTGCAATTACATCCGTACCAGCCACTATCCGCCTTCAGAGGAGTTTTTGGAGGCAGCTGATGAGTTGGGATTATTTGTTGAAAGTGAATCAGCCATCACCTGGATACAACATGGCGCCTCACCGATCTGGCGCAGCTGGAATTATCTCGATGAAAAGTATTTGCCCTTTTTTATACAGGCTAATGTAGACAAGATGCAGGCTGGTTACAATCATCCGGCTATCATTATCTGGTCGCTGGCCAATGAATCTTACTGGAGCCCGCTGTTTGCAAAGGTGCTGGCAGTAGTGAAAAGTATGGACAGCTCCCGTGTGACTACCTTTCATGATCAGTGCTGGGGTGGGTTTAATAATGGTGGTAGTAAAGCTGATATAGCCGTGTATCATTATCCTGGCCTGAACGGCGCTGCTGCAACAGATACCATGAAACGCCCTGTACTCTTTGGTGAATATGCACATATCTCTGACTATAATCGGAGAGAACTGGCTACCGATCCGGGTATCCGGAGTGCTTACGGCGCGCCGCTGGTACAGATGTATGATAGTATATTTCATCATTCAAAATGTTTGGGTGGTGCTATATGGAGCGGTATAGATGATATTTTTCACATGCCGGATGGCCGCATTGTGGGCTATGGCCCATGGGGCCCCATTGATGGCTGGAGAAGACCGAAGCCGGAGTATTATGGAATGAAAAAAGCCTATGCGCCGGTAGTGATTACAAATCTGCAAAACCCTGAACACAAAGGGAATGTGTTATTGCTGCGTATTGAAAACCGTTTTGACTTTACCAATTTGCAGCAAACAACGGTGAAGAGCGTAGTGGATGGTGTGGAGAAAGTTTATCATCCGGCCATAGCACCGCACCGGCAGGGCATATTGCGTGTACCCGTGAATGCTGCTGCAGGGCCGGTACTGATTACTTTTACAGATGTTGCCGGTAATGTAGTGAATGAAGAAAAGGTGTCACGATTGGATTGGGTAACGCGGGAATTATCAATTAATTATCCGTTATCGGTAACTGAAAATGAAGCCACATACCAGGTACATCAGGGAGTTAATGAATATAAAATATCCAAATTAACAGGTGTAATTTTATCTGCCAGCAAAGATGGTAAAGAGATCTTATCACAGGGGCCGGTTTTTTCTGTCGTTCCTGCCAATGAAGAAGATGGCGGCAAACCGAATGTAGCGGGTGAAACATACCAGAATAATATCTGGCCACTAAAAAATTATCCGCTGTATACCTTATTCACAAAAGATTTGACAGTAAAGCAGCAATCGCATGAAATAGTTGCAGAAATGAATGTAACTTATACAAACGCGAGTGGTAAAATCAAATATCATTTTTCTGATGTGGGAGAAGTGAAAATAAATTATGAGATACATTATAAAGGAGAAGATACAATACCAAGGCAGTATGGATTGCTGATGGAATTGCCCGCTACCTTCGGTCAACTTTCCTGGCAGCGTAACGGTGCATTCACTACTTATCCGGCGGATGATATTTCACGTAATGAAGGCAGCGCGCAGCTGCATGCACGTAGCATTGATGGGGTGGAAGTGTGGGGAGAACAGCCGAAAGGCCCATGGAAAGACGATGCCAATGAACTTGGCAGTAATGATTTCAGGGCAACGCGCAGGCATATACGATGGGCTGCCTTGCAGGATGATCAGCAGCAAGGTATCAGGGTTACGTCTGACGGAAAAGGGCAGGCAGTAAGATGCTGGTTGCAGGATCAACATCTTCAAATGCTGATTGCAGATTACAGTAACAATGGCTCAGAGCCCTTCTATGGCTCACCGCATTCCAACGGAAAAATAAATATCAAAGGTAAAACGCTGCAGGGCAGCATAACATTCAGCTTATTTTAAATTGCGCATATGAAAATTACAGACGTTAAAGTGTGGCTGGTAGAAGGCGTAAAATACAACTGGACACTACTGAAAATATATACAGACGAAGGTATTACCGGCGTGGGAGAAGCCACTAACTGGCCCGGTAGTCCTATTGTGTACAATGCTGCAAAGCATGTAGGGGAGCGGATCATCGGTTTGGACCCTATGCGTACGGATTTTATCTGGACAAAACTATATCGTGACCTTAACTGGATGGGACCATATGGTGCAAGTCTTTGTGCCATCAGTGGTATAGACATGGCGCTGCTGGACCTCAAGGCAAAGAAGCTGGGTGTGCCCTGTTATGAATTACTGGGTGGCGCCTACCGGAAAGATATTTTATTGTATGCCAACTATTGGTTTACCGGTGGCGGGCATACGCCGGAATCCTATGCTGCACAAGCATTGAAGGTAAAGGAGGCCGGCTTTACCGGGTTAAAGTTTGATCCTTTTGCGCATGTGAATTATTTATATGGAGAAGATTTGTCGGCCAGTTTAACATTAACCGTAGAGCAACAGGACCTTGCATTTGAAGTAAGCAAAGCTGTGCGCGAGGCCGTGGGCGCTTCTTTCGACATTATGATAGAAACGCATGCGATGTTGAATTTTCGTATAGCCGTGAAAATGGCGCAGCGATTGTCCGAGTTGGATATCACCTGGTATGAAGAGCCGGTAGGACCGGAAAGTGTGGATACGCTGAAAGCCATGCGTGACAGGCTTCCTGGCAATGTAGTTATTTGCGTGGGAGAAAGACATTATACACGTTATGGTATCAGGCCGGTATTGGAAAAGCAGGTATGTGATATCCTGATGCCGGATATAACGCGTTGTGGTGGCCCCTCTGAAATGAAGCGCATGGCCACTATGATGGAAACATATAACGTACTGCTGGCGCCGCATAACCCCAATGGTCCTTTGTCAACGTTGGCCAGTGCACATGTATGTGCGGCAGTGCCCAACTTCTTCCGGCAGGAGTTTATGTTTACAGATGTGCCGTGGAGAGATACCGTTATTGATCATCCCATAAAGGATATGATCCATAACGGACATCTTCGTTTATCCGACAGAGCGGGTTTGGGCGTGGATTTGGTGGAATCTGAGATGGAAAAACATCCAGGTGTTTTGCAACCGCGGCCCGGATTTTATGTATAACTGAAATCTATAGCTATGAGTTTATCCATTGATCTGTCAGGAAAGGTAGCATTGATTACCGGTGTTACATCCGGCATAGGTGCGGGCATTGCGCGGATGTTGCATGCAGCAGGTGCTGTGGTAGCGGGTTGCGGGCTGGAGGCCGCATTTGAGGATAAAAGTGTATCCTTATACGTAGCCACGGATGTAAGGGTACCCGAACAGCTGGATGCGTTGGTAGCAGCTACAGTAGATGCTTTTGGCAGGATAGATATAGTAGTGTCTAATGCAGGCGCCAACATATTTACCGGTGTAACAGCCACCACGGAGGCGCAATGGCAACAGAATACAGATTTGAATCTGGCCGCCCACTGGCGTTTGTGCCAGCGTTGCCGCTCCTGGCTGGAAGTGAGTGGTAGCGGCGTAATTGTTATTGTTACCTCTAATCATGCATACCAGACAATTCCCGGTTGTTTTCCTTATAATGTAACCAAAGCGGCACTTACAGGGATGGTGAGAAGTATCGCAATAGAGTGGGGGCCTGCGATTCGTTGTGTAGGGATAGCGCCCGGTTTTATTGATACGCCGGGGAACCAGGGTTGGTTTAACAGCTTCCCGGATGCCGCAGTGGAACGCACCCGTACGGTAGACAGTCACCCGGTGAAACGTTTGGGCACGCCTGATGAAATAGGCGCCTGGTGTGCTTTTCTGGCAAGTGAATACAGTGCTTTTGCCAGCGGCACTACCTATTTGCTGGATGGAGGAAGAAATGCCTTACTACAATAATTATAGATGATGAAGATATACCAGGCGGAATTATTTGCACATTTATCCTGTGAATTAGGCGAGAGTGCTTTCTGGTGGCCGGAAAGGGAAAGCTGGTGTTGGGTGGATATACTGGATTACACTATTTATATAATGGATAAAGCTGGGCGGCAGCAGCAATTTCATATAGGCGAGCACGTGAGTACCATAGTGCCGGTAGCCGGCAGCAATGAATTGTTATTGGGGCTGAAAGGCCGCGTGGCCTCCTTTTCACCGGAGCGTGGCCTGGGTGAAACCATGGCTTTGCTGGATGGCCGGAACAATATGCGTTGTAATGACGGCAAATGTGACCCTGCCGGGCGGTTATGGATAGGTACCATGCAAATGCCGGTAGCAGCAGGTTCCGGTAGTTTGTATTGTGTAGAACATACGCTGCCACCGGTAGTAAAGCTGCCGGTAGTTACTATTCCCAATGGGTTAGTGTGGCATGGTGATAAAATGTACTTTAATGATACCCTCACGCATAGTGTGCAGGAGTTCAGCTACGATGTACATACAGGAGCTATTGCCTTTACACGTGTAGCTGTGCATATTCCGAAGGAGTTAGGGCTGCCTGATGGTATGACCATTGACCGGGATGGCATGTTATGGGTGGCTCACTGGGGCGGACAGGGCGTATATTGCTGGAATCCGTTAACCGGGGAGCTGCTGGCGAAGGTGGAAGTGCCTGCCCCGCATGTATCTTCCTGTATTTTTGGCGGGGCAGATATGCAGGAAATGCTGATCACTACTGCACAGGAGCATATGATTGATGCTCAATTGGATCAATTTCCCCTTAGTGGTAGCGTGTTTCACGTAAAATTACCCGTTAAAGGCCTACCTGTCAACCACTTTAAATATTAATTATTTTAAGATACTGATGTTTCACGGTTTTCTGCTATATTATTAGTATATTTGCGGACGGAATGAGCTTTTTTAGGGTATTTTAATACCAATCATGCTATCTTATTACAACTTCCCCTTTGCATAAGATATTTCCCTTAGTACGCTACCGCAAGAACATCAGTGTAAAAAATAATTATGATCATGAAGGATTTTAAAATTATTGACAACAAGGAAGCCAGACAGTTCGAAGCGCACATCGCTGGACAAATGGCCAAGGTTATTTACGAAAGAAATGGAAGCCGTATTTTCCTGACGGGCGCAGAAGTGCCTCCGGTATTGGAAAAACAAGGCATATTACCAATGATGCTGGGTAAAGTGATGGAGGAAATTTCTGCACAGAATATCCGCATGGTGCCATCCAGCAAAAAGGTAGCTGAATTTGTACGCAGCAATCCGCAGTGGAAAACATTGCTCGCGCACGGTCTGCATATATAATTTTTTTATTGGGTTATTTAGTTATTTAATTATTTTGTCAACGGTTGTTATGTGCTGTTAAAGAATGGCGGAAGAGAGCTTAAACATAATACCAGTCGTAAAATAATTAAATAACTAATAAACCGAATAATCCTACTACTTGATTCCCATCTTCACTTTTACCGCTGCCATCAAGTCATCGGCTTCTGCGGAAACTAATACCGCATCTCTGGAGTTATCAATCACAAGCGTATAGCCTTTTTCGTTAGCTACCACCTTTAAAATCTTCTTTGCTTTATCTAATATTGGCGCAAGCAGCTCCTGCTCTTTTGCAGATATGATTTGTTCTGCTCGTTCTTTAAACTTTTGTATGTTGGCCTGTGCCGACTGAATCTCTTCTACCTTTACCTGTTTCATGGTGGGGCTCATAGTCGCTGCTGTACTATCAAACAGTGTTACCTTCTTCGTATACTCAGCCACCAGTTCCTGCCCATCTTTATTCATCTTTTCCTGTAATAATCCTAATGTATCATTTGCTTGTTTACTTTCAGGCATCATGCTGATCATTTGCTGGAAATTAATGTAGCCTGTTTTCGATTGCGCAAAAATAACAGTGCTGCATATGAGCATCAGACAAAGTGTACAGATAAATTTCATCGAGATAATTTTCAACAATATTAAGGATCAGGTTGTGAAATATTCTTTAACACTAATATAATATAATGTTAAATTGATGGATTTTCAAAATTATTGAGAATGAGGCAGATATGGAGACACGATAAAAAAAATTCGACCTCGTAGGGGTATTGTCTTCATAAAGTGTCGTTTAATAAATCGGTTCAATTGGCAGAAGGAATTATATTTGACTTTAGTTATCAAACCCTAAGCATGGAATTGAATAGTCCGGGTAATACACCATTACTGGAAATGGAAGACGCATTAACTTTTGAACAGGTTTTTAAAACACATTTTAAAGGCTTGCATGCATATGCGTGCACTTTATTAAAAGACGAGGTGATGGCGGAAGAAATGGTGCAGAATGTTTTTTGTAAATTATGGGAGAAGTCGGGCGACATTAAAATAAAGCAATCAGTATCCGGATACCTTTATCGCGCTGTATACCATGAAAGTATTAACTACCTGCGGCATCAAAAAGTAAAAGCCACCCATCAGGCACATACCAGATATCAAATGAGCAACGATCATAGTACCGGTAATACCTCCGGTAAAATAATGTTACGCGAGCTGCAGGAAAAGCTGGACAAGGCTTTACAGGAGCTGCCAGAAAAATGCCGCACGGTTTTTCAGTTGAGCCGGTTTGAAGAATTAAAATACCAGGAAATAGCAGACCGCCTGGACATCTCTGTAAAAACAGTAGAAAACCAAATGGGAAAAGCGTTGCGGTTGTTACGAATGAACCTGGCTGATTTTCTGCCATTGTTATTATTAATTTTGCTCCATCTGTAAAAGCGCTCAAGTGAAAAAACAAACTGATCATATAAACGACGACTTGCTGGTGAAATACCTGCTGGGCATCACTACGGCGGAAGAGCAGGCAACAGTAGCGCAGTGGATGGCGGAAGATAAGGAGCATCAACGTTATTTTGAACACTTCCAATTGATATGGGATGAGAGTAAAAAACTTGCTGCCGTTACTACCGTCAATGAAAATGATGCCTGGTCCCGTTTTCAACAACGGGTAGGTACCAACGAAAATACTACACGTATTATAAAACTGGATACCGGATTTTCCTATCGTAACTTACTGCGTATTGCCGCTATTCTGGTGGTTTTGCTGGGAGCTGCCGGCATATGGTATATGACACAACAGCGCTCACCGGAATTGATAGTGCGCTCTGAAGACCAGGTTAAACGCGAAACATTGCCCGATGGCTCTACGGTTACGCTGAACAAACAATCTACCATTACCTATGCTGCTGCCTTTAAAAATACGCGTAATGTAAAACTGCAGGGGGAAGCATTTTTTAATGTAGCACAGGACCCGGGAAAACCTTTCGTGATCAAAGTAAATGATGTAACTGTAAGGGTATTGGGAACTTCTTTCAACATTAAAAGTATCAATGGTAAAACAGAAGTGATTGTAGAAACAGGCGCGGTGGAAGTAACAAAGAATAATAAAAGTGTGCAGCTGAAACAGCATGAAAGAGCCACTGTATCTGACGATCAGGTATCGCCACAGAAACAGAATGATGATGATGAACTATATAATTATTATCGCACACAAACATTTGTATGCAATAAAACGCCGCTCTGGAAGCTGGTAAATATATTGAATGAAGCCTATGGTGTAAACATTGTAATTGCCAATAACAGCAAACGCAATATTGCTATTACTTCCACCTTTACCAACGGCTCACTGGATAGTACGCTGCAGGTAATTGGTCTTACTTACGAAATTGCTGTTGAAAAAAATGGCGCACAAATCATCTTGAAATAATACCGGCTGTACTGTATGTCACTATCAAAAATATTACTGACCTTTTTCTTCCTATGCGTGCTTTCATGGAATGTAACTGCACAGCAGTTATTAAATAAAACAGTTAGCTTAGAAGTAAAACAGCAGCCACTTTCAGTGGCGCTGAACCAGATCAGCAAACAAGGCAATTTTTATTTCTCGTATCTCAGTACGATCCTTCCGCAAGATAGTCTGGTGAGCATCTCTGTAAAAAATAAAACGGTAAAACAAGTACTCGATATTTTATTTGAAGGAGATTATTCATATAAGGAATCAGGTAACTATATCATCCTATTAAAAAAATCATCCGGACAAACCTATTACCAGATCAGTGGTGTGGTCATGGATAAAAATACAGGGCAACGGCTACCCAATGCGAGTGTGTATGAACGACAGCAACTCATTTCTACATTAACAAACAACGACGGTTACTTCAGGCTGCGGTTACGGGATAAATATCCCTCCGCAGCCATCAGCGTTAGTAAGGACCTGTATGCGGATACCTCGCTTTTGCTTACTACGGGCTATGATCAGGAAGTAACAGTGAGTATATCTCCCACTACTTATCAACTGAAAGTAGTAGACATCACGGGTCGTACACATGTGGAAACAACCTGGTTTGGTAGCATGTTTTTATCTTCCCGTCAGAAACTGACGAGTTTGAACATTGGTGCTTTCCTGGCTGATAAGCCTTACCAGATGTCACTTACACCGGGTTTGGGGTCGCATGGAAAAATGAGCGGACAGGTAGTTAATAAGGTTTCATTTAATGTGTTAGGTGGATATGCTGCAGGTGTAGATGGTTTCGAAGTTGGCAATATTTTTAATATTGTGAAGCACGACATGCAATACGTACAGATAGCAGGCATGGTGAATGTAGTAGGGGGCAAAGCCCATGGTGTGCAAATAGCAGGTGTGCATAACAATGTACTGGACTCAATGAAAGGTGTGCAGATAGCGGGCCTCAGCAACATTACAGAAGGGAGTCAGGATGGAGTGCAGGTTACTGGTGGTATCGGCCAGGTATACGGCAATATGAAAGGAGTGCAGGTCCAGGGATTGGTTGGTATTACACGAGGTACTACTAACGGCTGGCAGGTAGCCGGCGGGGGCACTTACAGCGGAAAAGATGTAACAGGTGCTCAGGTGGCAGGTTTGCTTAATTATGCTAAAGCAGACTTACACGGGACGCAGGTGTCTTGTACCGGCAATATCGTACACGGTGCTGTGTATGGTGTGCAAATAGGTGGCCTTTTTAACTATGCGCGTAGCATGCATGGTGTGCAGATAGGCCTCGTAAATATTTCAGATACTTCTTCCGGCTATAGCATTGGTTTGGTTAATATTGTGCGCAAAGGCTATCATAAAGTAGCGCTGTATAGTACAGATGTATTACCATTAAATTTTGCGTGGAAAACTGGTCGCAGGCAGCTGTATAGTATACTGCTGGGCGGTTTAAACCCGGATAAAAATAATAGCGCTTATTCTGTAGGTTATGGTATTGGTACAGAAATTCTTTTTAATAAAGTACTTTCTGTAACTGCAGAAGCTACAGAGCAAAACATTTTCCTGAGAGATGTGAAGCACGATATACAACTCTATCGACTGCAACCTTCACTGAATGTAAAACTGGGAAAGAAATTTTCTTTATTTGCAGGGCCTACGCTGGAAGTGAATGTAGGCAAGGATATCACAGCTTTATCCGGCTATAAAACTGTTAATGGTGCTACTGCTATTGGTTGGTTAGGCTGGCAGGCGGGCATTATTCTTTTTTAATTTTTCGTAGGGGTAGATGATTATCAACGTGTCGTTATGTTGTACGAAATAATCATACAACATGAAAACGTTTAACTTAAGCAGTAAAATTATTTTATCCCTCGGTGCTTTCTTTTGCTTTGCCATAGCGGCTAATGCGCAATCTCATCTAACCAGTCCGGCGAATATCGGATTGGTATATCCATTGAGCAGCAATGGAAAAAATGCAGCAGCTTATACCAACCATTTTTCTTTGCATATTATCGCAGGTGTTTCCAAATCCGAAACTGGTGCAGCCATTGCGGGTATTTCCAATATTATTAAAGATAGTGCTACCGGTGTACAGGTGGCCGGTTTCTCCAATCATATTGGTAGTACCTGGCATAGTGTGCAGATAGCAGGTTTTATGAACCAGGTGAAGAAAAGCGCTGATGGTGCACAGATTGCCGGCTTCATGAATCTTGATAGCAGTTTGAATGGACCCCAGGTGGCAGGCTTTGCCAATATTGTTAAGCAGGATGTGACAGGTACGCAGGTGGCAGGCTTTATGAATACTGCAAAGAGTAATTCACAGGTGCAGGTTTCGGGCTTTCTGAATAACGCCAAAACAGCCAATGTACAGGTGGTAGGTTTTATGAATAAAGCAGATGAGGTACATTCACAGGTAGCCGGTTTTATTAACATTGCTAAAAAGGTGAAAGGTGTACAGGTAGCGGGTTTTATCAATATTGCAGATAGTAGTGAATACCCTATTGGTCTTATCAATATTGTAAAGGGTGGAGAAAAACAGGTGAGTGTGAGCATTGATGAAACTGCCACTATGATAGCTGCTTTTAAATCAGGCGGACGGGTACTTTATGGCATCTTAGGAGCAGGATATAATGTTAAGAACAGCGGTAATTCCTTATATGCTATGCAAGCCGGTATTGGCGCACATTTTTATCTGCTGTCACATTTCAGGTTAAACCTGGAAGCTACCAACATGGCACTAACTGATTTCAAGGTGTCCTACTATAACCGGCAGTCGCTGGGCATTTTCCCTGCCTATCGTTTTGGCAGGAGAGTGGAATTATTTGCAGGACCTACGCTGAATTTTGTTCATACCAAAAATGATGTAGGCGTAGATTTGAGAAGTCATTATATGTGGTCAGAAACAGTGGGCGATAATAAGTTTCATGCCGCGTACATTGGTGCTGCCGGCGGATTGCAGGTAAGATTGTAATGGTCTTTCTCCCGATTAGGCTGATTATACTGATTACCCTGATTTTATTTTTAGGATTTTGAAAGATTAAAAAAAGATTGGTGAAGATCGAAACGGATATATTCGCTTTTATCTTCGCCAATCTTTTTAAATCATAAAAAAATAATCGGGGTAATCAGCCTAATCAGGAGAAAGAAAAAATTCGCACTATCTCTTAAACCAGGCAAATACGGATTTGCCCGCATGGTGCAGCTTTATAGCAGAGACACCTTCAAATGCCTTCGGAAAACGATGTAACATAACATGAAATTACAAATTCTTTTTATGGCATTGTATTTGGTAAAATGCTTCTAAAAGAAACTCAATATGAAAACATGGTTTTACCTTCCGCTGCTATTGCTGGGTTTCATCCTCCCCGGCTGTACCAAAACAACAAATGAGGTGGTTATTCCAAATAAGACCATCCTGGTGGATATTAAGTCTACAGACTGGAAACAAGTGAATGGGGTATGGGGTGTAACGTTTATTGTTCCCGAACTGGATAATAGTACTAACCAGACAGATGGTGTGATTGTATCGATGTCGAGGGGCAATGCCGTGTTTGAGATTCTGCCGGAGGTATACCAGGATCAGTCGTATACGGTGATACACAATCCGGGTAATATTGTAGTGGAGCTGAGAGGTACAGACGGAAGACCAACTATAGTGCCGGCTGAAAACATAACATTCAAGCTTGTATTGATTCCTTCCAGTCAGATTCAATAATAAGCAGCTTTACCATTTATTCAACATATATGGCTTCCGTGCAAACGGGAGCCTTTTTTATTTATGTTTGTAATGAATCCAAAATCTCCCGCAATGAAGAAAGATGAGCTGCAGTATAATCAGTTGGCAGGACAACGTATACAGCGCATAGAGGCGCTCAGTGATGGTGTATTTGCCATAGCTATGACCTTACTGGTATTAGATCTGAAGGTGCCTGTTGGCAATGCACTGAGTTCAGAGAAAGATCTGTTGCACGAGCTGGGCCTTTTGTGGCCTAAAATAGCCACTTATTTTGTTGGGTTTATGACCATGGGAATTTTTTGGCTGGGACAGTCGGCTCAGTTTTCCTTTATCGAAAGAACAGACCGCAGACTTTCTATGGTATCTGTCTTTTTTCTGGCCTTTGTATCGCTGGTGCCCTTTACCACGGCTTATTTGAGTGAACATTTCAATTTCAGGATAGCTATAGGGTTGTACTGGCTGAACATTCTTTTATTGGGCGTATTTCTGTATATCCATTGGGTGTGTGCTTATAACAGTGGATTTGTAGAAATAAAAACGCTGGATCGCGGAAAAGTAGACAAGGCGATCAGGAACCGGATTATAAATGCACAATTAATGTATGCCGGCGCTGCCTTGCTGTGCTTCATTTCCCCGATGCTGAGCATTATTATTATCTTCCTGATACAATTTAATTACGCGGTGGTGTTTACATCTCCCATAAAAAAATTGTTCTCCCGGCGGGGTTAACAATAACATAACTACCACTCCTCACAGTTAGTTGCACACAAATATAGTTTTTACTATTTTCGACCGCCTTAGATAAAACCCTTTAATGGCGGGCATTACAGCGATCATGAAAAATTCAGAAAACAATGGATAATAGAAGAGATTTTATTAAGAAAGCAGCGTTATTGTCCGGAGCTGCAGGTGTATTCAGCGCATTACCTGCCTCTATTCAGCGGGCGATGGCCATAGATCCCAAGGCTGGCACTACATTTCAGGATGCTGAGCACATCGTTGTGCTGATGCAGGAAAATCGTTCTTTTGACCATTGTTATGGTACACTCAGAGGGGTGCGTGGATATAATGATCCGCGTGCTATTCAGCTGCCCAACAAGAACCTGGTATGGCTGCAGAGCAACAGCAAGGGCGAAACCTATGCCCCCTTCCGTTTAAACCTGAAGGATACCAAAGCCACCTGGATGAGCAGTTTGCCACATGCATGGGCTAACCAGGTAGATGCACGCCATAATGGTAAATATGATCAGTGGTTGCTGGTGAAACAATCCGGTAACAAAGAATGGGCTCCTATGCCACTTACCCTGGGTTTTTATAATCGTGAAGATATTCCGTTTTATTATTCACTGGCGGATGCATTTACCGTGTGCGATCAGAATTTCTGTTCTTCTTTAACGGGCACAACACCCAACAGGCTTTACCTGTGGACAGGTACCCTTCGGGATGAACAAAAGGCGTCTGCTAAAGCAAACGTATGGAATGAAGATGTGGACTATGGTGCAGAAGCACATTGGCCTAGTTTTCCGGAACGCCTGGAAGACAATGGTATTTCCTGGAAAATATATCAGAATGAAATCAGCGCAGCAGGATTGGAGGGCGAAGAAGATGGTATGCTGGCTAATTTCACGGATAACCCTATTGAATGGTTTGCCGCTTATAATGTGGGTTTCGCAAAAGGCCATATTGCCTGGTTACACCGTCAGATAGCATCGCTTCCGAATGAAATTGCTGATCTGGAGAAAACAGCCAGGCTTAGTTCCAATAGCGATGAGATAACCAAACTGGAAAAGAAAGTAAAACAGCAGAAAGCAGATCTGGAGAGATGTAAAAATGATGCGGAGAAATTTACAGCGGCTAATTTTGCAAAATTATCACAGCGGGCCCAAAATCTCCATAATAAAGCATTTACCACCAATATCAATGATCCTCATTATCATGAACTGGAAACGCTGACTTATAATGACGGTGATACCAAAAGAACAGTGCAGGTGCCTAAAGGTGATATATTACATCAGTTCAGAACGGATGTTAATACCGGCAAACTGCCTACAGTTTCCTGGCTTGTAGCTCCCGGTGAGTTTTCTGATCATCCGGGTTCTCCCTGGTATGGCGCCTGGTATGTGTCGGAGGTATTGGATATCTTAACCAAACAAACAGAAGTATGGAAGAAAACCATCTTCATACTGTGTTATGATGAAAATGATGGTTACTTCGATCACGTGCCTCCTTTTGTAGCGCCGCATAAACCCGGTACCGGACTAGTTTCTGAAGGAATTGATACCAGTGTGGAATATGTTACCAAAGAACATGAGCAGGCCAAAAAACATGTAACGCCGGAGGAAGTGCGGGAAGGGCCTATAGGATTGGGATACCGCGTGCCATTGGTGATAGCATCGCCCTGGAGCCGTGGTGGTTATGTGAATTCGCAGGTTTTTGACCATACCTCCATCGTTCAGTTTATAGAGCAGTTCCTGCAACATAAGACAGGCAAGGCTATTAAAGAAACAAATATCTCGGAATGGCGTCGTACGGTTTGCGGAGATCTGACTTCCGTGTTCCGTCCGTTTAATGGCGAGAAAATAGCGGTGCCTTTCCCTGAGAGAAATGAGTTTATTGAGAGTGTGTATAATGCGAAGTTTAAGAAGCTGCCGGATGGTTTCAAGCCATTGACTGCCGAAGAGATTGCAAAGATCAATGCGGACCCTGCGCATGCAGCATGGATGCCTCAACAGGAAAAGGGTGTACGTGTTTCCAATGCTTTGCCTTATGAATTATATGCAGGTGGTAAATTAAGTGCAGATAAAAAATCTTTCGGGATCAGTTTTACTGCTGCTAATAACGTGTTTGGTAAAAAAGCCATGGGCGCACCGTTCAATGTATATGCACCTGGTAAATATTTGCAGGAAGCTACCCAGACGATGGAGCCGTTAAGGGCCTGGTCTTACGCCGTTAAAGCCGGTGATGAGCTGAGGGATAGCTGGCCGTTACAAGCTTTTGAGAACGATCATTATCATTTGCGTGTATACGGTCCTAATGGATTTTACCGTGAATTTGCCGGTGATGTGAACGATCCGCAGGTGGAAATTAAATGTGCATACCAGGGTGGTAAGAAACTCACGGGGCATGTGCAGCTTGAATTGGTTAATCATAGTGGTCAGTCTAAGGATTTTGTTATCACTGATATGGGTTACAAAAAGGGGGAGATGAAGAAAACCGTTGGCGCCAATGCATCTGCCATTGTAATAATAGATTTGTCTAAAAGCCATGGCTGGTACGACTTTTCAGTGAAGGTTGCCGGTAGCCGTTCATTTGAGCAGCGTTATGCCGGTAGAGTGGAAACGGGTAAAGAGAGTGTCAGTGATCCTGTAATGGGAAGAGCCGTATAGCGCTTATATTATTAATTTGAAAGCCGTTCGCTATCAGCGGGCGGCTTTTTCTGTTTTATAGATAAGAATCGAACTAAACTATTTGATTTTTGTTGTTGATTTATATATAGTTTATAGTAGTGTACCCCAAAATTGTTTAGCAACTGTCGGATCATTTTAAACACCCAAAATCATTATTTATGAAACACTTCCTCCGTCTGCCGTATGTTTTACTACTTGTTATCATAGTGTCGTTTGCAGCATGCTCCAAGGATGGAGCGCAGGGTATTGCGGGTAACCCGGGCCCTGCCGGTCCAGCTGGCCCCGCTGGTCCTAAAGGTGATTCAGGTGCTACCAACATTATTTATTCTACCTGGCAGGATGTTGTGTTTGATAGCTTGAAAGATGACAGTGGACACGTCATTCTATTTCTTGGCAAAATGGATGCTCCCAAGTTAACCAAAGAGATACTTAATAATGGTCTTATTAACGTTTATTTTAATTTTGATTCGGCATCAATACCCTATATAGTACCAGTACCTTATATAGGCCCCAGGTTCTATATCAACTTTCAGGCAGAGGAACAGCTGATTCATCTTGAATCCGATCTTGACCTGAGTCCGGCGACGTACGGGGCGGGTGGCAGTAAGGTATTTCAGTTTCGTTACGTGCTTGTGCCTGGAGGTACCGCAGCGCGGAGTGCGGGCACCAATGGGGTAAACTGGAAAGATTATAAGTCGGTACAAAAGTACCTGGGGTTAAAAGATTAGCACATGAAGTATCACAACGATAGTAATGAGTGGTCCTCTTGTTAATCACAAGAGGACCTTTTTGTTGCTGTATATGCACAGTCTGTTTCCTGCCGGCTACGGGTTTTCATTTATTGGAAGCACTGCTATGGCCGGTGAGGTAACCGGCTTTTATTTTGATAAAGAAATAATATGAAAAGGCTGCTCATTATTGCATTGCTGACCTATATGGCTATCAATGGTTGTAACGCTCCATTTGTGCCTGTTACTGTTAAAGACAGTATTACCCTTACCCCGCGTAACAGCAACATCACAAAAGAGAATGCTTTTAATGACCTGTTCCTCGACAGCAATGTTGTAGAAAAATTTATGGAGACGCAAAAGCTGGATGATACCACTGCCAACCGTTTACGCAGCTTTTACAATGCCCGTAATTTTGAGTTTGCCTGGCTGGATAGCAAAGGGCCTATAGAGCAGGCCGCTGCCTTCAGTAGTTTGTATAATTATAATAAAGACAGCGTTAGTAACAAGGCACTCAATGCACGACTGGATGTACTCGCAGAGGAAGACAGTCTGAAAGTAACCGCATCCGATCCTGCCATGATAAAGACGGAGCTGCAATTGACCTTGCAATTGATTAATTATTTTAAAGAGAAGTCGGCCAGTATCGGACAGCTGGAACATATGGTGCCTGTGCAGCGTTATGCGGTTATGGAGCTGGCTGACTCCATGCTGCAAACCAATGATAAAATGTTCCCTGGTGTGGAGCCTATGAAGGCACCCCTGAAAGCATACCTGAAATATGCCCGGAATGGCGGCTGGCCGATAATTCCGGTCGTAAAAAAAGGATGGAAGAAAGGTCAGTCATCTCCCGAAATAATGCTGGCGAAGAAAAGATTATTTATTACCGGTGAACTGAAGAACAATGATACTACCTCCCTGTTTACTGATGAACTGGAAGCAGCTGTGAATACCTTTCGTAACAGTCACGGTTATACGCAGAACGGGGTAGTGAATGATACCGTGATCAATGCCATGAATATATCTGCCACTGCGCGTTTGCAGCAATTGTTGGTAAATATGGAACGTATGAAATGGATGCCGGTAGAACCGGCCGGTAAGCTGATACTGGTAAATATACCGGCCTTTGTATTGCATGTAACAAATGGTTCAACGCAATTATTTGATATGGATATTGTAGTGGGAAAAGAAGGACATAGCACCACTATGTTTTCCGGCCAACTGAACCAGGTTGTTTTTAGTCCTTACTGGAATATTCCCCGGAGTATTGTGCGTAAAGAAATATTGCCTGCCATGCGGCGCCGTAAAAACTACCTGGCCTCCAGGAACATGGAGATTACCAGGGAAGCCAATGGTATACCGGTAGTACGGCAGCGGCCGGGTAAAAGAAATGCACTGGGACGGGTGAAATTCCTGTTTCCCAATAGTTATCACATCTACTTTCATGATACGCCGGAAAAGGGCTTGTTTAACCGTGATAACCGTGCATATAGCCATGGGTGTATCCGTTTGAAGGATCCGGTGAGGATGGCCCGGTTTGTTTTGGAAGACTCACCCAAATGGACCAACGAAAAAATTGATAGTGCCATGAATAGCGGGAAACAAAGGTTTGTAGCGCTGAAACACCCCGTACCAGTGATTATTACCTATTTCACTGCATGGCTGAATGGAGGAGGATTACACTTTGCAGAAGATGTGTATGGACATGATGCTGCTTTTAGCAGAAAGCTATTTCAATAAATTACGAATTACGGATCGAGGCGATCTTCGCTTACAGCCGTAATTCGCAATTCGTAATTCTTTAAGAGGCAGTGCTGTCTTTCAGCAGAATCTTTGTATGTGCTGAATAATATTTATCCGGACTGTATAAAAACAGACAGGTACCATTCCTGATGCGCTCAATTACTTTGCGCTGCATGTTTTGAGGGATAGCGGGGCATCCCAGGCTGCGGCCAATATAACCCTGACTTTTCACGAGGCTTTCATTTACGTAGTCTGCGCTGTGCATAACGATGCCTCTGCTGAGGGCATTGTCGTTGATGCCGGCTTCTTCCCCTTCCAACCGGAGGGAGTAGCCGTGTTCACCGATGTAAGTATCGCCGGTTACATAAAAGCCCAGGCTGGTTTTAAAGCTGTTCAACTGGTTAGAGAATGTGTTTGCTATATCCTTGCCGGAGTTTCTGCCATGAGATACCAGGGTGTTGAAAAGTAATAGTTTGTTTTTGAGATCAATTACAAACAATCGTTTTTTACTGCTGGGCAATGAAAAGTCAATGATAGAGAGTACATCCGGATTCCTGATCAGGCCACTTTCTTCCAGGTGAGCAAAACCAAGCAACGCATTTTTGAAGGCTTCCCTCGTAAGCCCTGTAGTGTCCAGCCTCATATTATCGTATAGGCTTTCCTGTTGTACAGTATCTGTTTTAACAACGGAAAGAACCGGACGATTGGTGGCAGTTGGTTTTTCTGCTGATGTAAAAGTGGTAATCAGGAAGGCAAAACTACAAATGGTAAGGATGAAAATTAACGGTTTAACGATCTGCTTCTTTTTCAATTTCACGCCGTTCTGTTTTTATTGATTTTATAATTATGACATAGGGGGCGAAGATAACGTTTCTGTCATGGAAATAGCCTGTAAGTGGCCGTCTGAGCCTGCTGAAGCCCTGTTTTTTAACAAACGGTTCACATAGAGGAAAAATGTGTATAAGTGGCAACATTGGTTAAATACTTGACAATATCAGCATAGGAGTGTATTTTATGGCTTATATCTTTGAAGTATCGTTTTGTAAGAAGAGAAAACAACCATAAAATGGGTCGGTTCATGCTACCGGCCCTTTATTATTTTCAATACTAATATCTAATTTTCGTTTTCCCATGAAAAAGCAATTTTTTATACTGCTTATGCTATTAGTTGTCAGCGTACGGTTATTTGCTGCCGGAGGTGATCCGGTAACGGAGTTGATTCTCCGGGTACGTGCTGATGTAGAAGACCTGAATAAAGTATATATTTTTCGTGATAGTCCTGAGTACTATACCAGGCTGCGCACTTATTACAATAATACATTGCAGCAATTGAATAGCATTCCATTCAAACCATTGGATGTATCGGCACAGGTAGATTATATTTTGCTCAAACGAAATATAGAAGAGGAGTTGAAGAAAATTTCCGATGATGAAAAAGTGTATAACAGCTTGCTGCCGGTAATTCCTTTTGCGGCACCAATTATGACCATGCAGGAGCAGCGCCGGAGAGGCGATAAGGCAGATGCGCCACAAATAGCAGCTACGCTGGCCACTGTACAGGCAGCCATTGTTAAGGCACGCGCGGCTTTGCAGCAAAAGAATACACTCACGGCACCCATGGCACACAAAGCAGCAGATGTGGTAGATGAGTTGCGCAATGGCTTGAAAAATGTATATGATTTTTATTACGGTTATGATCCTTCTTTTACCTGGTGGGTAAAGCAGCCGTATCAGCGAACAGATTCCATGCTGGAACATTATGCTGATTACCTGGGCCATGAAATAGCAGATAAAGCGGATAAAACACTGGACGCTTCCGGTATAAAGGGAACGCCTATAGGAAAAGAAGCGCTTATAGAACAATTACAATTTCAAATGATCCCTTACAACCCGGAAGAGCTGGTAGCCATGGCTAACAAAGAGTTTGCCTGGTGTGATGCAGAAATGCTGAAAGCATCCAGGGCATTGGGTTGTGGCGATGACTGGAAAAAAGCGCTCGAAAAGGTAAAAGAAAATCATGTAACCCCGGGGCAACAACCTGCACTCATTCATCAACTGGCAGATGAAGCGGTGAAATTTGTAGAAGATAATAATCTTGTTACGGTGCCGGCACTGGCAAAGGAAGCATGGCGTATGTATATGCTGACGATGGAGCAACAGCGTTTTGCTCCATTTTTCCTTGGCGGGGAATCTATACTGGTAGCATATCCTACCGATGCAATGGATGAAAATACAAAAGTGATGAGCATGCGCAGTAATAACTATGCTTTTGCACATGCTACTGTATTTCATGAGCTGATACCAGGCCACAACCTGCAGGGCTTTATGAACAAGCGTAATAAGCCTTACCGCAGTATGTTTGGTACCCCGTTCTCCGTAGAGGGGTGGGCGTTATATTGGGAGATGTTGCTGTGGGACAAGAACTTTCATAGTACACCGGAACAGAAGGTAGGCGCGCTCTTTTGGAGAATGCACCGCTGTGCACGCATTATCTTTTCCCTGAACTATCACCTGGGTAAATGGACTCCGCAGCAGTGCATCGACTTTTTAGTAGACAGGGTAGGGCATGAACGTTTCAGTGCGGAGTCTGAGGTACGTCGCTCTTTTGAGGGCAACTACGGACCATTGTACCAGATCGCTTATATGATGGGCGGTTTGCAATTACGTGCATTACATCATGAGCTGATAGACAGTAAAAAGATGACGGAATTGCAGTTCCATGATGCGTTTTTGCATGAAAATGCTATTCCTGTTGAGATGTTCAGGGCTATTATTACGCAACAATCACTCGCACCTGATTTTAAAACGCAATGGCGTTTTGCAGATCAATTGTTACAGTAAGAAATGTTCGTTATTTTTATAAAAAAGAAGTCATGCCTGAATTACCCGATTTGCAAGCTTTTCGACGCAACCTGGAGAAAGCATTATTACACAAGAAGCTGGCATCGCTTACTGTAAAGAACGCAAAGAAAATGCATGCCACACCTGCGTCTCTCCGGTCGGCCCTGGAAGGGCAGCCATTGGAGCATATCCGGCGGGTGGGAAAGGAGCTGCATTTTGTATTTAAGAACGGTCATGTGCTGGGGATGCATTTAATGTTGCATGGTAAATTATATCTCTTCCAGAAAAAAAATGAAGAGAAGTATACCATTATAGAATTATTATTTGAAGATGGTACAGGTTTGGCGTTGACTGATTTTCAGGCACAGGCCGCGGTTACACTGGATCCTGCGGAAAAAACGGCTCCGGATGCAATGTCGGAGGAGCTGAATGAAAATTACTTAAGAACGCAGCTGGCAAAGAAAAAATCAAACATTAAAAAGTACCTTATAGATCAAAATAATATCCTGGGCATCGGCAATGCTTACGCAGACGAGATCTTATGGGATGCACGGATTTCTCCTTTTTCTATCTGCAATAAAATTCCGGCAGAAAATATTAAAGTGTTGCTGAAATCAATCAAAAATATATTGCAGGAAGCAGAGAAAAAAATATTGAAAAGCCATCCGGATATTATCAACGGAGAGGTGCGGGATTTTATGCTGGTGCATAATTCAAAACTGAAAGAGAGCCCCGGGGGTGCTGTTATACAGAAGGAGATTGGTGGTGGCCGGAAAACGTATTTTACAGCTGAGCAGGTGTTATTTGAGTAATGCCATCAGCTGTTTCCAGTTTTTTCAGATTAATGAAAAACAGCGTCAAATTATATATATTTATGCTGATATGCAATAAAAATATAAATTATTAGTTGCTTCGGTTTATATTATATCTTTACATCATTTTCTACCCTGAAAGTCTCCATTACCATGAATAATAATCGTCGTTCCTTTCTTCGCAATGCCTCACTGGCAACAGGTTTATTGCTTATTCAAAAGCCATTGACAGCTATTGCTTCAGTAGCCGAGAATGCGCGTATGGTTCCCGGCAACAGCAATGCATTGCTCATCAGGCATACAAATGACCTGTGTGGGGTATTACGTCAACGGGCATACGAAGGAATGCCTGGCCTGCTGGTAGATGCCGGCAACTTCCTGGATGATGCACAAAGTAGGGAGCAGCAGTTGCTGATGGTTAAAGCCATGAATAATGCAGGGTACCAGGTAGCTACTATTGGGAACCGTGAGCTGGCAAAGGGTACTGCACACCTGGCTGCCTTAGCAGCACAGATGCAGTTTGCACTCGTGAATTGTAACTACCAGTTTGCAGATGCGGCATTAAAAAAACAGGTACAGACATATCATATCGTATATGCGGGACCGTATAAAGTAGGCATCACCGGTGTAGGACCTATGCTGAAAAATGTATCCGGCGTGAAATACTTACCTCCGGTAGAAGCAGCCAGCCGCGTGGCAAAGCAGCTGAAGGAAGTACACGATTGTGATTTTGTCATCTGCCTTTCCCACTTGGGCTTTGAACAACCTGGAGCTATTGCTGATAACCAAACCATGGCAATTGCCTCTTCGCATATTGATTTTGTAATAGGCGGACACCAGGACAAAATGATTACTACCACTATCGTGTACCGCAATACTACAGGCAATGAAGTATACCTTAGCCAGGCTGGCACCAATGGCATAATGACCGGAGAAATGAAACTGTTGTACAATGATGAAAGACGCTGTGTAGGCATTGAGCCACGTAGCATCATGTCGTAAGTACTACTGCTCCTGTTTTTTCTCTTGGTTCATAAATATTGCCGGCAATTCTTTCTACAAAAAATTTCGGGAAAAATTTCGGTAGCCAGGCATTTAACTTGTTGGTAAAGCCGGGAATGATCTCGGCCTTACCTTTAAAAAGGCCGTCTACCGCAATCCTGGCCACACTTTCAGGCGTCATGTTGAATTTATTGGCGATGCTGCGTATGTGATCGCCCATACGTGCCCTGTTTACAAAATCAGTATCTGTGCTACCAGGACTCAATGCACTCACCGATACCGTGGAATGACGTAACTCATGCCGCAGTCCGCGTGTGAACGATAATGCAAATGCTTTGGTAGCTGCATAGATGTTCAGGTAAGGAACGGTTTGATAAGCCGTAGTACTTGCCAGGTTTAAAAGATATGCTTTCGGGAAACTCCGTAACACCGGAATGTAAGCATAGGATAATCCTACCTGTGCTTTAATATTTACATCAATAATGTTGAACTGCTCTGACAGCGTGAGTTGCTCAAATGCGCCATTGAGGCCGTATCCGGCGTTATTAACTACCACTGAAAGTTCGTCATGATATATGCTGCTCCACGTGGTAACGTTGAGCAGCGCATCTGGTTGCGACAGGTCCTGGTGCAGCGTATGTGCGTGCACGTGATATTGTGCAGCGAGTTGCTCCGCAGTAGCAGTTAGTGCAGCTGCATCTATATCTACCAGTAATAAATGATAATTTCTTTCCGCCAGTTGCGCAGCTATTGCTTTTCCTATCCCTTTTGCTGCACCGGTTACTAATGCGTATGACATACTTGTTATTTTTTTAGATAGATGAACTGTTAACTTTTGCCAGGCTTCCTTCTTTGCTTTTCACATTTACCCATTGCGGTCTGCCGCCATAGAGCTGTTGTTTAAGCTGCGCCAGTTTATGATAAAACGGTGTGGGACTATCAGCGGTTTTAGGCTGATAGGCGCCGGTGATAATAGGAATGTACATTACTCTTCTGCGGCTTTTTTCACCAGTGTAAGGCGATTGTTGTACGCGATGCCACAAACGACCGTCATGTACCGTAAGATCTCCGGCTTCAATAGCAAAACCAACTTCTTTTTTATCAGGATTTTTATCAATGAAATATTTTTTTCTGAATAATAATTTTAATAATCCCTGTTCATGCGTGCCGGGTAATACCCGCAGACCGCCATTATCCAGCGGGCAATCATCCAGGTGAATGCCTACGTTGAGCATAGGGAGAATGCGCGAGCCCAGGAATAGATCACGGGGGCTGTCGGTATGCCAGCCGAGTTGTTTGAACTGGCTTTCAGCTGCATTCACATAATGATTGATGACCAGGCCATCTTTTTCATTTTCACCAATTCTTCCATTGTAAGGGCCTAATAGTTTAGTGAGCGACAATAATCTTTTGTCTTTCAGTAACCCGCGCAATACATTGCTGTAATGAGAAGCAAAGGCTATACGTTGTATGAGTGGGCTGCCATCCACGTCTGTACCGAACTTCAGCGGGATACCATTTATTTTTTGAATACTGTTGCGCAATAATAATTGTTGTACATGTTGTACTTCACTGTGTATAACAGACAGTGTTTCTTTATCTAAAAAATTTTTAAACTGGATGATACCATGTTTTTGAAAGTACGCGAGATGTGTATCCGTTACCGCCTCGCCGAGGTGGAATACGGGTTGGTTGTTCGTTTTCATGACGATAAACGTTTTGTTGGCAGTGAATAATCAGTTGTTTAAATAGCTGTGTAGCGGCAATTGGTGGGGTGACCGCGGAGGGGAGTGGGTATTAACAACAATAACAGGATGCTACGAAAAGATGACCGTTCGTTGATGCATAGTACTGATGCAGGTTTAGATGTTGATGTAAATTTTTCATGGTGCAGTTTTTATTAGTCTACCATTCTTATAGACAAATATAATCCGTAACTTTTTATTTACAAAAAAATAATTTTTGGCGAGATAATAGCGCAGGAATACCATGCCTGGAAGCAGTGGATTCCGGAGCTTGTCAGGTATGTACTGTTGCGCCATCCGGTTAAGGCAGGGGCTTTGCTTTAGGAGTCAGTCAGCAGCCGTTCGTAGTCGCTGCTGGTATCAATATCAATGGCGCCTTGTGGAAAGTCGAGTGTGGCTACGTGGTGAGGGTGTTGTTGTAATATTATTTTGGCGCCTTCCTGTCCGCTGAGCAATTGTAAAAGGGGAAAGTATGTTTTGTCGAATAACACCGGTGTACCAATTGTATTATTATAGGAACAGGCCACTATCCCTTTTCCGGAAGTAGTTTTCAGCGCGTGCATATTTTGCAGCAACGCAGGATTGATAAATGGCTGATCGCAGGTGAGCAGGAAAGCACTACTCACGTGAGGGGCTATACGTAATAATTGTTGCAGACCGGTTTTTATAGATCCTGCCATGCCAACCGGCCAGTTAGGGTTTACCGTTACTGTTACCTCTTCCGTTATAAGCTGCTGACTGATTTGCGTAGCATAAGCGCCCAGTACCACTATTACAGGGCTACCGCCTGTTTGTTGTGCAGTATGTACCACATTTTGCAACAGGCTTTTATTTTGGAACAGGAGCTGTTGTTTGGGTGTACCCAATCTTTGTGAAGCACCTGCTGCGAGGATAATGATGCCGGTAGTTTTCATCAGAGATGTTGTTGTAAGATGATTTGTTGTTCGCGTGGATGGATAGCGGTGGTCTTCTCCCGCAGGCAAGTACCTGTTGTAGCAGACAACACCGACTTTATTTCACTAATGACAGACAAGGCTATTTCTTCCGCTGTTTCTGCGCCTATGTCCAGTCCTGCTGGTCCGTGTATGCGTGCCCGTTGTTGCGGGGAGATAGGTATACCGTTGTCCTGTAATTCTTCCAGCATACGCTGTAATTTTTTAGCAGGCCCCAATACGCCTATGTAAGGTAAGGATAGTGGGAGTAATTGCGACAGCAGTGCGAGGTCATAATTGTAGTTATGTGTCATCAGCACTACTGCTGTGTTGTTATCCGTTGTTACCTGTGAAAGCACCTGTGCGGGCTTAGCCACCAATACCCGGGAGGCTTCCGGAAAACGTGTTGTAGTAGCGTAATTAGGGCGACCATCTACCACAGTGCTTTGCCATCCGAGGAGGTTGGCCAGCTTCACCAGGGGCAGCACATCGTTGCCGGCGCCAGCAATCAGTAATTGTGGTGCAGGCGGCAGATAAGCTGTTAAGGCGGTGAAATTATTTTGTGCAGCAATATATGTTTTGATAACGGACGTTTGTGTTTGTAATGCCTGTTGCGCATCTGCTATGACAGCTGTTTGCAGGGCATCGTCTGTGATGTGGTGCCGGAGTGTTCCGTTAGCGGTCAACAGTAAACAGGTACCGGGTTGCGGTGCTTTCCTGTTATGTAATGTACACAAAGTAACCAGTACAGCCGGCGCGCGGTTACCGGCTATTTGTTGTAACAGTGCTACCGGGTTATCAGGATCATTTGCACCTACCGGTTCCAGCAGGATGTGAATGATACCGTTACAACCTAATCCTACGCCCAGTTTGGCGTCATCGTCATCATTTGTATCATAGGTTACCAGCATGGGTTGTTGCTGCATTATCACCAGCTGTGCTTTGCGGAGGGCATCACCTTCCAGGCAGCCGCCGCTGATGGCGCCGATGAGTGCACCATTTTCTGTTACCAGCATGCGGGCACCGGGTTGCCGGTAGGCAGAACCTTCTACATGCACCACTGTTGCCAGCGCAGTTTTAAGACCCTGCCGGCAAGCAGTGTGATATGCTTTCACAATATCTTCCAGTTCTTTCATATCGACTTTTTATTTTCCAGCAGTGATTATATTTCATTTTTTTCCTGCATCACTTTATCCGGTGTAATAGGCAGGTCGCGTATACGTTTGCCGGTAGCATGAAACACGGCATTGGACACTGCGGCCGCAAAGCCTATCAGCGCTATTTCGCCCATACCTTTGGCGCCCATTGGATTGATGTACGGATCTTTTTTATTGATGAACAGTACATCTGTTGGAGGTACATCTGCATTTACAGGTACGTGATAGTCTGCGTAATTGTTATTCACAAAACGACCAAAGCGATGATCCATGATCGCCTCTTCCGTTAGTGCCATGCCAATGCCACCTACCACGCCACCAATCATTTGGCTGGCGGCAGTTTTGCTGTTAACGATGGTGCCTGAATCAGCTACACTTACCACATGTTTAATGCTTACCACACCGGTGGCAGGATGTACATGTACTTTAGCAAAGTGTACAGAGAAAGAGTACATGGAATATTTTTTTCTTTCATCGCCACTCTGAGAAGTAGTGGTAACGAGGAGTTCAGGCAATGATTGCTGATGCAAAACTTCCTGGTAGGAAATTTTTACCGAACGATCGGATGTCAGCAGGAGTTGTCCATCTTCATAAATAATATCTTCGGGTTTAGCATTTTTAAATGCAGGAAGATGATTGATCGCGAGTTCTCCCAGTTTTTGCTGTAATGTTTTACATACATCATTCACCACGCTGCCTACTGTAGAAACGGTAGATGAGCCGCCTTGTCTGGGTGCTTCAGGGTAAGCAGATTCTCCCAGCAGGAATGTTATTTTTGCCGGGTCGATACCGGTGGCATCGGCAGCAATCTGCACCATGGCGGTGGCGGTACCCGGACCAATATCTGCGGCAGCACTGCGTAATACCAATGATCCATCGGCTTTTAAAATAGCGTTGGCAGTAGCTTTACCGCGATATGCACCAAAGGCGCCGCTACTCATCCCATATCCTACCAGCATATCATCTTCTTTCATAGCGCGGGGCTCCGGATTACGCTGGAACCAGCCAATCTTTTCCGCGCCCATCTGGTACGCCTCTTTAAGGTATTTGCTGGAGTAGGGAAGATTTTTTTCAGGATCTGTATCTGCATGATTGCGGATCCGAAATTCCAGCGGATCAATGTGAAGTTTGTAGGCCAGTTCATCCATGGCCGACTCCAGCGCAAAGGCGCCGGTGGCTTCACCAGGGCCACGCATCCAGACTGGAGTGCTGATATTGAGTGGTACCAACTGGTATTTTGTATTTACATTAGGGCAGGCATACATGAATTTACTCATACCTACGATGCCTTCTGTAAAATCTTCATAAGGAGATGTGATCGCCACTGCTTCATGTGTGATGCCGGTGAGTTTACCATCTATAGTAGCGCCTATGCTTATTTTCTGTGTTGCCTGTGGGCGATATCCTACCAGTGTAAACATCTGTTCCCTGGTAATCACCAGTTTCACCGGTTTGCGTATTTTTTTGGCGGCCAGTATAGTAGCCACTTCCAGCGGCCATACACGTAGCGCCATACCAAATGCACCACCTACAAAAGGAGCATGCACTGTAATATTTTGCTCCGGTATCTGGAATAGCTCTTTAAGTGTCTGTTGCACACTTTTTACGCCCTGTGTCTTTGCATAGAGTGTGAGAGTATCCGGCGTATCCCAATGTGCAACGATGCCTGCCAGTTCCATGGGATTATGTACTTCAATGGGCATGGTGTATTCCGCTTCCAGGGTAACCGGTGCTTTTTTCCAGGCATCTGCTTCTCCGCGTACATAATCTTTCATGCCATTGTTTTGGAATGCTTTGTCCATGTTGTTGGACATCTCCGTATGGTGCGTTTCCTGGCTGTACAGTACCTGTACCAGCGAAGCCGCGTGTACAGCGCGTTCGAGGGTATTGGCCACTACAATGGCTACTGGCTGACCGTTAGAATAAATACGGTCATCATTAAATATTTTTAATCCCTGTTTAGGGTTTTTGTTTTCCTGTTTATAGCCGGGTACCGGCGGTGCATTGAGGTGGGATACAACATCTGCCACACCGGGTGCGCGCAGGGCTTTAGTGGCATCAATACTTTTTATGTGGCCGTTGGAAATGGGGCTGCATACCAATGCAGCATAGAGTAAGTCTTCCAGCTGATGATCTGCAAAGTATTTAGCGCCACCGGTTACTTTCAGGCGGCCATCAACGCGGTCCATGGACTGTCCTACTTGTTGCTTTTTCATATAGCAGCGGCTTTTTGTAATGCAGTAATAATGGTGTTATGCGCCATAGGTATTTTGAAAGCATTGTGTTTATATGCTATAGCAGATGTCATTGCAATGTTGGCGGCTACACGAAAATTTTCTGTTGTGGGTGCTTTTCCTATCAGCGTTTGTTCTGCTTCCCGGAGCCGCCATGGTTTGTGTGCCACCCCGCCCATGGCCAGTCGCGCGCCCCGGATGATATTATTGCTGATATCCAGTGCAGCGGCAACAGATACGAGGGCAAAAGCATAGGAAGCGCGATCACGCACTTTCAGGTAGTATACATTTTTTGTAAATGCATTTGATGGAATTTCTACTGCTGTGATAATTTCTCCTTTGCCGAGGGTGTTATCAGTTTGTGGTGTGTTGCCCGGCAGGCGGTGAAAGTCGCCAAAAGGAATGCGGCGGTTGCCTTTGGGGCCTGCTACCAGCACGGTAGCATCCAGGGCAGTTAAGGCCACGCACATATCGCTGGGATGTACCGCAATGCAGTCGCTGCTGGCGCCGAAGATAGCATGCATACGGTTGATGCCGCCGATAGCGCCACAGCCGCTGCCGGGTACACGTTTATTGCAGGGCATCGTAGTATCGTAGAAATAGCTGCAACGGGTACGTTGCATCATATTACCGCCTACTGTCGCCATATTGCGCAGTTGCTGTGAAGCTCCTGCCAACAGGGCCTGGGAGAGCAGGGGATGATACGTTATTACCAGTTCATGGGCGGCGAGCTCACTGTTAAGTACGAGTGCGCCGATGTGCAGGATATCTTTATTGAGTTGAATATCTTTTAGGGGTAGCCGGTTGATGTCTACCAGCTTTTCCGGTATTACTACGCCGTTTTTCATGAGGTCGAGCAGGTTGGTGCCGCCAGCAATGAATCGTGCGGAAGTGTCTTTGGCAACTGCGTCTATTGCGGCTTTCAGGTTTGATGGCCGCATGTAGGAAAACTGGTTCATACTGTTTGCCCTCCTTGTTTTACTTCCATGATGGCATCCACAATATTGTCGTAGGCGCCGCAGCGGCAGATATTGCCGCTCATGAATTCGCGTATTTCAGCAGCGGAGCCGGCATGGCCTTCCCGCAGACAGGCAACAGCAGACATGATTTGTCCGGGTGTGCAGTAACCGCACTGGAAGCCGTCGTGCTTAATGAATGCTTCCTGTACCGGATGCAACTGTTCGCCGATGGCGAGGCCTTCGATAGTAGTGATTTTTTTACCTTCCTGCATGACCGCCAGGGTTAAGCAGGAGTTGATGCGCTGGCCGTTTACATGTACCGTACAAGCCCCGCATTGGCCGTGATCACAGCCTTTTTTGGTACCGGTGAGGTTCAGCTGTTCCCGTAGCAGATCCAGTAGTGTTACACGGGGTTCCAGCGATAAATTGTAGGCTTTGCCATTTATTTCCATGCTTACCGGTACCTTTTCGAAGATAGCGGCAATGGCTTCATCGTTTTTGGCCGCTTTCATTACCAGCGGGGGAGCCAGTGCCAGTGCCATCATGGCTGATGACTGCTTTAGAAAGTCGCGTCTGGCTTCATACTTCTCCTTTTTGTGCTGACAAGACTCTTGGTTGTTGGGTTCCTGTGACATTTTACACAAGGGTTTAATTCACTAAAAAGATAGGTAGAAATTCCCGGATTTTATGCTTCTGTGATTTGAATGATATTTGATTGAGTCCCAAAAAATATCTACATTTCCTATACTTTAACGTTTTAGCCAAGCGTTACTTTATACCAAAATCACGATTGCTGTAAAAGATCCACGAATGCTTGCAATGAAAGACGAGATTTTCAATGAAGATGCTTTATGGAAGCGATTTAAGGCAGGTGATAAAGCGGCTTTTTCGCTGATTTACCGGGAGTATACTGTGCACTTGTTTCAGTATGGATTCCGGTTTTGTGACGACCGGGAGAAGTTGAAAGACATGGTGCATGATCTTTTTATAGAGCTATGGAATAGCCGTGATACGGTGAGCGACCAGGTAGCTATCCGGTTTTATTTATGCCGGAGCCTTAAATACAAATTAATCCGTTCCAACTATCAATATCGTACTGCCACCGACCGGCGGAATAAGTATCTTCATGACAATTATCAGGACCAGGTGGAGTCTACGGTGGAGGAACGAATGATAGATACAGAAATAAATGATTCCCGAAGTGTATTATTGGATAAGGCAATAAAGAAATTATCCCGGCGGCAACAGGAAATTATCACACTGCGTTTTTACATGGGTTTTACCAACGCCCAGATTGCAGAGTTAATGCATATGAAGTATCAATCTGTCAGCAACCTCCTCTACAGCGCTCTTGGGCGGATTAAGGAAACGCTGCAAATATCTCCGTTTGCGGTGAGGTTACTGGAAACTTTCCATCTTTTTTTATAGGTCTGAACTGTGATTATTATGATTAGTATGATTCTCCTGATTAGCGGAGATTGTCTGAACTGTGATTTTTATGATTGATATGATTATCCTGATGAGCGAAGATCTCAGCGGATATTGTCTGAACCAGGATTTTTAGGATTGAATGGATTACCTTGATGGGTGCCGAAGACCAAATGAGAGATTTTCGCGTATATCTCTGATAATTAAAACAACATAACACCCATCAAGGTAATCCATTCAATCCTAAAAATCCTGGTTCAGACAATATCCGCAAACATCTCCGCTAATCATACCAATCACGGTTCAGCCTTCGCTACAATCTTCGCTCATCAGGATAATCATACTAATCATAAAAATCACAGTTCAGACAATATCCGCTAAGATCTCCGCTAATCATACCAATAACGGTTTAGCCTCCGCTACAATCTCCACTCATCAGGATAATCATACTAATCATAATAATCACAGTTCAGACAATCTTCCAAAAAAAACTTTTCATTTTTTGAGTATAAAGTGAATGACTTTGTCATTTGTTATTAACGGGTAATTGATTGCCTGTTAATAAAGTCGTTGCATGAAGCATTTTAGCGAAGACACCTGGGAGTTTATCCAGGATGATCGGTTTATACAATGGGTTTTGCACCCGGATGCAGCGAATGCAGCTTACTGGGAACAGTGGATAGCAGCACATCCACACCGGCAGGATGCAATAGAGAAGGCTAAAGCCATGGTACTGTCGCTGAGCAAAGTGCAGCAGCCGGCAGTGGATGGGGCTTTGCTGGAGGAGGTGTATGCTGTTTTAGACAAGCATATGATGGAAGAGCAACCGGCCATGAAGGCTGCACCGCAGGTACTGACGGCGGCGGTGAAAACAAACTTCCGTTACAGATGGATAAGCGCCGCTGCCGCTGTAGTAGCGGGTATGGTGATGGTATCTATCTATCTGAAAAAAAATAACAAACCACTGGTAGCCGCAAAAATAGAGAGCTATATAGAAAAGGACCAGGTTATACGTACCAACAAAACACCCGATAACCAGGTGGCTTATTTAACAGATGGTTCTACCGTTGTATTAAAGGCGGGTGCTTCTATTCAGCATACTACTTTTTTACAGCATCCTAAACGGGAGGTGTATTTGAAAGGAGATGCCTTTTTTGATATCGCGAAAGATGCCCGGCGGCCTTTTTTTGTATATACGCCTAAAGTGGCTATCTGCGTGCTGGGAACAAGCTTTAATGTAACGGAAGAAAAAGGTGGTAATCTTACTATTATGGTAAAAACGGGTAAGATATCCGTATATGATCTTGCAGATAATAAGCAGCATGGTTATATAGTTACTCCTAATCATAAGATTCGTTTTAATGCCCGTACAGCGGTGTTTGTGGCTGACTCGCTAAATATAGCAGATGCACAAAATATACCGGCTGCTGTTAATATACCACCATTTACTTTTGAAAATACACCGGTAACAGCCATATTTGATGCGCTGGAAACAGCCTACAGTATTAAGATTCACGCAGATGTAAACGTGTTTGGAAAGTGTATGGTGACTACTACGATGACGAATGAAACGTTTGAAAATAAGCTGAAGATCATTTGTGCAGCTATTAATGCCACCTATAAAATCAGTGGGGGCCAGGTATATATTACCGGTAAGCCCTGTAGTTAATAGTATTTATCACTTGTAATTCCACAAAAACAGTATCTATGTTTACTTGATATTATCAACCAAAAAAAGTGGCGATGCACTAACACCGCCACCCTGTAATTTTTCCTGTAAAGTCTGGACAACTGCTGCAGGAAATGAATTGTCGAACTAACGTTTTTATTAATCACAACAAAACACTTTGAAGTTATGCACAAATTTGCAAACTCCAACCGGACTGTCATATTTTTTATGAGGGTTGCTCTGCTACAAATATGTCTGCTGTTTTGCCTGCTAACGTGCTCATTCGCAAAGGATGCGCATGCACAGGAGGTATTGAGCAAGAAGGTGTCACTGAACCTGCCGCCCAGTGACCTGCGTAATATATTGAAAACGATTACAGAAAAAACAGCGGTGAATTTTACCTACAGTAACAGTACGCTGCCGGCAAAGCAACGTATTGCCCTGACTGCCCATGATGAACAGTTAGGCGATGTATTACATCGTTTGCTTAGTCCGCTGCATATTGCTTTTGAGGTAATCAATGAGCAGATTGTATTGAAAAAAGACAAAAGCAATGACGCATCCATGAATATTGAAGGGATGAACGTGTTGTTTCAGAAAGTTAATGGTATCGTGAAATCAACCGATGGTAGTGTATTACCCGGCGTTAACGTAATGGTAGCCGGTACCACCCGCGGTACTGTGACCGATATAAACGGTCATTTTGAACTGGACGCCAAAGAAGGAGATGTACTGATCTTTTCTTCTATTGGTTTTACGCAACAGCGTGTAACCGTTGGCGTTAATTCCGCACTCAATATTGTAATGGCCACCAGCGCTACTTCGCTGGATGCCGTAGCGGTAACGGCACTTGGTATAAAAAGAAGTGTAAGAACACTGGGCTATTCGCAGGAAGAAGTGAAGGGTGGTGAAGTAGCCCGCTCCAACGCACCTAATATCATCAATGCTTTAGGCGGTAAAATGGCAGGTGTAAATATCACTAATCCTAATGGCGTGGATGGCGGTAGTACCCGTATTGTTATTGGTGGTAATAATGCCATACAGGGAGATAACCAGCCATTGATTATTGTGGATGGTATGCCGATGGCGAATGACCTGGCTACGCCTTATGACGTACGTAATTCGCCTACAGGTAGTGCGATGTACGGTGGCAGCAGCAAAGGAGATGCGGCTAATACCAGCGCTCCCAAAGATTTTGGCAACCCTATTAATATGATCAATCCTGAAGATATAGAAACGATTAGTGTGCTGAAAGGCCCTACTGCCGCAGCTTTGTATGGTGGTAAAGGTGCAAATGGCGTTATCCTGATCACTACTAAAAAAGGATCCAGACGCGCAGGCCTGGGTGTAGATTATACCTACGGATATAAAATTATTCAGCCTACCCGTTTCCTGCAACTGCAGAATGAATACGGTGCCGGCGGAATGGTGTCACTGGATGCGCCACAATATTTAGTGGGAGCTGACGGTAAACCTAAGTTGACAGACGGGGGAGATGGCATGTTTCAGGATCCAAAGACAGGTTCCGGTCCTTATGGCATTGCGCTGAACAACCAGGTTGGCTGGCCCGGTTCAGGTCTTTCCTGGGGCCATAAAATGGATGGTACCTTGCTTAATTGGTGGGATGGTACACAAAAGGCAGATCTGCCGCAACCTAATAATATTAAACTGCTGTATCGCAATGGTATACAGTCATCTCATAATGTATCCCTCTCCGGCGGTAACGAATGGGGATCTATCCGCGCTTCGTTTTCCCGGCTGGATAACTCGGCAGTACTGCCTAACAGCGACTATTACCGCAACACATTTAACCTGGGTGCTAATATGAAGCTGACGAAAAGAGTGAATGTGCAGATCACTTCTTCTTATATCGTTAATCAGTATCATAATCCTCCGCAGCTGGGTAATGACGATAATAATTCCTGGCAGAAAAACCTGATCTATAATGATTCCCGTAATTACCAGGGAGAAGATATTGGCGTGTATAAAAATCCCGATGGCAGCAAGAATACCTTGACCGGCTTTCCATGGGTAGGCAATTCCGTAGTATGGAATATGATGGAGAATAACACCATTCAAAACCGCCGCAAATTACTCAGTGGTGTGCAGCTGAATTACGAAGCGACTGATTTCCTGGATTTCATTTTCCGTGGTGGTTTGGATAATAATACAAATGAACTCACTACTAAAAATACACCTACGGATGTACTCGGACTGAAAGGATACTATGGTCATGGTACAGAACGTGATAACGCTTCCAACCTGGATTTCCTGGGAACTTTGCACAAGGATAAAATGTTTAATAATACGATCAGTGCAAAATTCTCTGTAGGTGGAACGATCTACCAGCGTGATATGTATGGGATGTTCAACTACAATGATAACTGGGCCATTCCATATGTGTACTCATTGAATGATGGTACTTTCCTGGATAATCCTCATCCGGTAGTAGAAAGTCAGTTGCGTAAGAAAATGAACTCTGTTTATAGTTTTCTGAATTTATCTTATAAAGATTTTCTGTACCTGGATGTTACTGGTCGCAACGACTGGTCATCTGCTTTGCCTAAAGGACAGTGGTCTTATTTCTTCCCATCATTTGCCGGCAGCTTTGTGTTTTCCGACCTGCTGCATATTGATCCGGCGGTGCTGAGCTTTGGTAAGATCAGGGCTGCCTGGGCACAGGCAGCAGTAGATCCTGCACCTTACCAGGTAAACTATAATTATACTGCTTCTACTTTTGCAGGGCAGGCAGCTATTCAGATGCCTAATTCATTGCCGGCATTTGCTTTTAAGCCAGCTATCAATACCACTGCTGATTTTGGTGTGGTACTGGGTTTCCTTAATAATCGTATTAACCTGGATGCACGTTACTACAAAGGAAAATCCAGGAACCAGATACTCCGTTCTCCGCTGCCACTCAGCTCCGGTGTGGATAACGTAGTGGTGAACACCGGTGTACTGGAAAACTCCGGCATAGAATTGATTTTACGTGCTAAAGTAATAGACCAGTCCAGCTTTAAATGGGATGTAGCCCTGAACCTGGCACATAGCAATAACAGGTTATTGTCATTATCTGATGGTACAGACCACGTGAATATGGGCAGTGCCTGGGGCGACGATGGTTCTCACGGACCAGTAGTTTCTGCCAGAGTAGGTGATCAGTTTGGTACTATTTACGGATATGATTATGTGTACGATCCTAAAACGCGTCTGCCATTAATGGTGCAGGATCCGTTTGGCAAACCTGAAATGAATGGTACGTTGTATAAGGCCACAGACGGGCTGGTACCACTTGGTAATGCTACGCCTAAAGTAACCGGTGGCATCACCAATACCTTTATGTTCAAAGGTGGTATTTCTGTGAGCACATTGGTAGATTGCAAAATAGGCGGCGACATATGGTCTGGTACCTATGCTACTATTATGCAGCAGGGCCAGGCGCGTGAAACGCTGAAAGAAAGAGATGGTGGTGGATTACCCTATACTACACCGGATGGCACCAAAACCAACTGGGGCGTAGTATTGCCAGGTGTATTCCCTGATGGAAAAGTAAATGATAATGTAGTGCATTATTACTATAAATACATGCCTTATGGTGTATGGAGCAGTACAGATCTGGGTGGTGGTGTGAAAGGTAGTGACTGGATCAACAAAAGCGCTGTGCTGGAAAATACCTGGGTAAAGATGAGAGAGATTTCTATCAACTATCAGTTACCTGCCAGTGTGATCAGGAAAACAAAAGTATTCCAGTCAGCCTCTGTTTCTTTGGTTGGAAGAGACCTGTTCTACTTCTATACTTCTTTACCTGATCATATTAACCCGGAAGGTGTGAATGGTGCGGGCAATGCGCAGGGACTTGAATTTATGTCGCTGCCAAGTTTCCGCTCTTTAGGTTTCCAGGTAAGGGTTTCATTTTAAGGAAACCGGTTAAATGCATACGCTCATTTTTTAAAATGTGTTAACATGAATTATTCAAAGAAATTATTGCTCTATATATCCGGTGTTACTTTGGTGTTAGGTGCCTGTACAAAGGATTTTCAGGAAATTAACACTACGCCGGGATTGCCTGTGAAGGCGGATATCCCACCGTTGGTAAATGGTGTGATCAAAACGCTGTTCCTGAAAGGACAGGAGCAGGCTGCTATCCATAATGAGTATTATTATCCGGTTACGCAGCTGGGTGCTGTAAGCACTTTGTCTTCGGGCTATCTTGTACAGAATGGTGCACTGGATGTATGGACGGATTATTATAGCTCGCTGCAGGACCTGAACCTGATCCAGGATAAGATTAATGCCTATAGCGGAGATAAAACAGAAATGAACAATGTGCAGGCGGTGGCTTATATCCTGCGTGCTTATAAAACGCTGCGCATGACGGATCAGTTTGGGGATATACCTTATTTTCAGGCAGCGCGTTCTTACACAGGTAACACTTCTTTATATCGTCCTAAGTACGACTCACAGAAAAGTATATACGATTCTGTATTAACACAGTTAGTGTGGGCATCTAAAAATATTAATACCGCCGCATCGCCCACTACAGCAGCTGGTAAGCCTTATGCTACTATTGGCTCATCAGAAACCTTCTTCAATAATAATATGTTGAAGTGGCAGAAATTCGGCAACTCTTTGTTGTTGCGTCATGCCATGCAGATAGTAGAAAAGGACCCGGCTACGGCAACGCCTATACTGCAATATGCATTAAGTGGTATACCCCTGATTGAAGAAGGAGAAGATGTAGGTATGTGGCCGGCCAACCTGAATAATTATGTGCTGAATGATAGTCGTTTCTGGTCTTTTACCTCTCACAAAGCGATGCGTATGAGTAATACCTGCTGGAATCAGATGGCCGATGGTACTGCTCCTGCACAGATATTTGATCCGCGCGTATATATCTTCTTTGAAACCAACCAGGCAGGTAACTGGGCGCCATATGTGTTAGGCAGTGGTGTAACAGATATTTCCAATCCTTACCAGGATAAAAGAGATGCAGATATTACATTAAAAGATAACACACCGTTTTCTGCTTTTAATTATTACCTGGTGCGTGATATTCATTATCAACCGGAATTATTTATGACTGCCGCAGAAGTACATTTCCTCAAAGCGGAAGCGTTTGCGCGTGGCTTAGGGTTGGTGAAGGATATGGGACAGGCAGCAGTAGAATATAAGGCAGGCATTACTTCTTCTGTTAATTTCTGGTATATGATTGCACATACTACCAATGTACAGAATGATAACTGGGCAGCAGTAGCGCCGGCTAATCCTACTCCGGCACAGATGGATGCGTTATTTAACAATGCTAAAGTAGCTTTCACTGGTACCGATGATCAGCTGTTGAATAAAATATATGCACAGGAGTGGTTGTCTTTTTTCCGCGAACCATGGCTCGCCTATAATTTGTGGAGAAGGACCGGTCGTACGCCCCGCATTGGTAATCCTGATAAATATGCCAACTTTAACCGTTTGCAGTATCCGTTGAGAGAGTCTATTGATAATATGGATAATTATAAGACACAGTCGGATTTAATGGGTGGTAATTCAACTACCGTAAAAGTGTGGTGGATGAAATAACAGCGCGGATAAAAGTGATTATAAAAGAGCATTCCGGTTATCTCCGGGATGCTTTTTTTATAGCTGATATTTTTTACCGGCATGTAGTATTTCGAAATCTTTTATTTGTTGCTGTAGCACTCTTTTTTGGAGGATATATGTTTTCAGGTCCACGCCATTTGATTTGTCTGCATCCAGTTGTTGGAGCGCCCGCATCATGCTGTAATAAGCTGTTCTCAGCTGGTATGTTTCGGAGGCATGAAATGTTATTACATCAGGACTTTCGCGGATAATGCCCAGTGGAAAACCTTCCTGTACCCAGGTGTCGAAACCGGTGCTTAATACTTCCATACTACCGGTATCCAATGCGCCATAGCCGGTAATGTATACTGTGTTATCTGTACCATTGCAATGCAGGCAGATGGCTTGTCCGCCGCTGTCATCACCAATAGAGATGTATTGAGGCAGATAATGCTGTACCTGGTAATCATTATTTCTTTGTATAAGATGGTTCATGCCATATAAATGCACGAGATCTGTCACCAGCCCTCCTTCCTGCTGTAGTGCCAGCAGGTAAGCGGCGTAAGCACCCGGCAGTGTGATGCCGAGTGCCTGTTCAATATGTTGGATATTATTGTGCGTCATTTTTTAAGTGTGCGAGCCATTGTTGTGCAAATTCATTGTCTGGTTCCAGCGTTAGCAGGTGCTCAAAAGAAGCGATGGAAGCAGGTATCTGTTCCATATGGTAAAAAAGGATCGCGCGGTTCAGGTGTATATAGGGATTTTCAGGCGCAATGGCGAGGGCTTCGTCATAGCAGGCCATGGCCTTTTCAAATTCCTGTTGCAGCAGGAGCAGGGAGCCTTTGTTCATCAGCAACCCGGTTTCATTAGGGGATAGTGCCAGTCCTTTATCTGCATATTCTATTCCCATTTTGAGCTGCATGTCTACGCTTTGTTGGGTAGCTTCATTGTGTCCGTGATCTTCCATGTATGTGATAGATGCATTGGCTTCCTGCAGGATCTGTACTACCTGTTGTTCGTACCAGGCAGCGCTTTTTTCCACCTTTTCGGTAAAGGGAATGGCCTCCAGATCTATTTCGGTTTCCGGTTCGGCAGTGGGCTTCATTTTATCTGCCGCAGGTGCGTACCACCAGGCGCAGAATTTTCCGAGCTCACCACCTACGGGCAGTTCATCTGCCGGTGGGAGCCCTTCCTCATTAATAGCTTCATTGGCTACTACCAGGTCCTGTATGGCTTCCAGCGCTTTGTAGTTGATGGTGGCACCTTCCTGTTCTTCCTGCATCACCATGTAGGGGATGAGTTGGTACCAAAGGCCCAGCAGGTCTTTATCTTTTTGTTGTCCGGCTTCTTCTGCTATTTCATGTGCCATGGAAAAGAGATCGATCTCTTCGGGCGCTGTTGCATCTTTGCCCTGCAGGGTGCCATTGGCCACCATTCCGGCCCACAATGCGGAACCGGCATCGCAGTACAAAATATATGTTTGGGTAGGAAAGTCAAAGTTAGCATAACCTGCCACAGGGTTGCTTTCCTGGTCCCATTCTTCTTCAGGTTTTACGCAGATGAAGCTAAATTTCTGGCTGGCGGCCAGCGTATCAAAATAAGACTGGTGTGCCTTGTACGCCGGATGTGCGGTTATAGGGGAAGCATATACGAAATGATGTTTGATCAGCAGGTCCATTACCCGGAAGTGGGTAAAGCCGGTATCAAACTGTTGTTGTAATTTGTACAGATTATAAAAGAGGCTCCTTCTATCCAGCAGATCATCCTGGCTTTTGTCCAGGCAATAAACGGATAATTCCACCAGTGATTCTATTTCATGCATCGCCATAAGTAACTACGCTTTAGTGTGAGGTGCGAAGTTAAGATGTGAGGAGGGAATTTGAGCAATTCTTGTTTTGGGGAGTGAAATTTTAAATGTAAATTCGTAAGACAAAATTATGGTGATATGTATGGTGAGGCAAAGAAATTGCATTTAATAGAAGAAATACTGAAAATCGAAAGTGATGCAGTATTAGAAGAAGTTGAAACTGTTATTGCAAAGAACAAAACTGAGCCTGCTCGCCGCAGAGATTTCAATGATTTCGCTGTTATGATGTCTGCTGAAGAGGCGGCTGCATTTGAAAAAATAATTGAAGATGGTTGCGAACAAATAAACCCCAATGACTGGAAGTAAGTGTTTGCTGGATACCAGCATAATTATACATGCGTTTAAGAATGATAGTATTATTGTTGCCCAACTAAATAGCATTGAAGACATAATTGTTCCAGTGACGGTAATTGGGGAGCTTTATTATGGAGCATACAAATCTGATAACCCTGTTAAGCATATTTCGCAAGTACAAGCATTTCTCCTGAACTGTAAGATGGTTTCATGTGACCCAACTACAGCCTGCATATATGGTAGTGTTAAATCTAATCTAATCCGGAAAGGAAAGCCCATACCTGAAAATGATATTTGGATAGCTGCTTTTGCCATTCAGTATAACCTACCTTTATTTACTACAGATAAGCACTTTGAAGAAATTGATAATTTGAATTTTTTCAAATAAAATACCCCGTTTCAGATATATCCAAAACGGGGCGTTTCGTCATAATTTTCTCTTTACTTCAGCAACACATTCTTCACATATCCATAACTCTTCTTTACGCTTTCAAACGGATCAATAGTAATTTTATCCTGTTCAACAAACAGGTGCTTTACGCCTGCGAGTTTTGCTTTTGCAAATATTTTGCGGAAGTCGATGCTGCCGGTGCCCACTTCAGCAAAGGTTGCGCTGGAGAGCAGCTGCATGGAGGTTTTGTCTTCCGTACCTGCTGCAGTGAGACTGGCAGTATTGTTTTTATCCATGTCTTTCACGTGCCATGACACAAATCTGCCGGGCGCTTCTTCAAACAGGCTTACCGGATCGTAGCCGGATTTTACTGCCCAGAAGAGGTCCAGTTCAAAAGATACAAGGGAGGGATCTGTTTCTTTCAGCAGGATATCGTAGCCGGTACCGTTGGTGTCAGCGAGTTTTTTAAACTCCCAGTAGTGGTTATGGTAGCCGATATGCAGATTTGATTTTTTGCATTGCTCACCGGCTTTATTCAGCTGTGCAGCCATGTATTTATAATCATCTGCAGTGAGTTTTTTATCCCAGAGGGAGAGCGGTAATACCGGTACAATAAAGTATTGTTGTCCCAGTTCAGCTGCCAGTTCAATTTGTGGTTTCAGTGCATCTGCGTTACCGTTACCCTGTGTTAAATAGTCATTGAGCTGATAGTGCCCGCTGGGGGTGGTAAGGTGGTGTTGTTTCAGTAAGGCTTTGAGGGCTTTGGGTTTCAGTCCCCAGAATTCGCCTTTGTCTCCCGCACCCTGGTAACCGTAGAAGGTTTCCACTTCGTTGTAGCCAATGCCGGCTACTTTAGCAATGGTGCCTTTTACGTCTTTGTCCAGCTGATCACGGAGTGTGTACAGTTGTAATCCTATCTTTTTCGGCAGGGCATTGTTTTTTGATTGGGCAAATATGCTGCCCGGCAGCATCATACCGGCTGTGAGTAGTCCGGCATGTTGAAGGAAGGAACGTCTCGAATTTTGCATGTTGTAATAGTGTTTATAACGTGGACAAATTTGCGGAACTACGCAAGCAGTTCGGTCTGGCAAATTAATAAAACGCTTTTATCTATAATAAATTTTGTTAAAAAGATTAATAAAGGAGAGAAATCAGTAATATTACCGCTGATTATTAAACCGCTCCTATGAAATTCCTTTTTGGAACCTTATGTTTGTTGGCATTCCTTATGTCTGCATGCAGTAAAAAAAATTGCAATACCCCTCCTTCGTTGGCCCAAAGTAATATTACTTTATCTGACAAAGAAGCTATATTTCAGCCCAATAAATGGGGACTGTTAAAAAATAAAAAAATAACGGAAACGAATATACGTAGTATGCTCCCCGCAGTGCAATATTGACTGCCTGAAATTAGCTACAGTGCTATGTTATAGCAGTCACCTGCTGCATATATATAGCAGCCTTTTTCGTTTATAAAAATTTTGCAAAGATGTGATTTTATTTAGCTAAATTGTTTGTTACTTGCTTATCCTAAACCGCATCGAAATGGAATTTATATTCAGCAAAAAGAAGGATGGAGAAGTGGTACACCGGAAGAAATCCAAATTAAGAGAATGGTCAGAAGCTGTACTTTTTGCTGTGATTGCCGCCACCCTCATCCGCACTTTTATCTTTGAAGCGTTTGTTATACCAAGTTCTTCGATGGAGAAAACCCTGCTGGTAAACGACTTCATTTTTGTTAGTAAGATAAGTTATGGCCCGCGTATACCTATGACGCCGGTGGCGTGGCCTTTTATGCATCATACCATTCCTTTTGTTAAAATAAATGCCTATTCCACTATTGTGCAATTGCCCTACAAAAGGCTTCCCGGTTTTAGTAGCGTGAGTAGAAATGATGTGGTAGTATTCAATTACCCTTGTGGTGATACCGTGTTGAAAACCTCCGATGGAGAAGATGTGGATTACTACACCAATATACGGTCACTGGGATACAGCGATACAAAAAAAACATTTCCCACACGCATCATCCGGCCGGTAGATAAAAGGGAGAACTGGATCAAGCGATGCATAGGCATCAGCGGTGATTCATTACAGATTATTGATGGCGTTATTTATATCAATGGAGCAAAAGGATTAGCACCGCGTCATTTCATGGCTCGGTATGAGGTGATTATGCCGGATCTTCATCAGTTGAGCGAACCACGCATGGATGAGCTGAACATAGATCACTCAGTGAGGATCACCATGGATTCTACAGCGTTTATTTATAATCTTGATGCGGACAACCTGGATACGTTAAGACAACTTGGCGCGCACATAAAACGTAAAATAGCAGAAGGTACAGATATCCGTGTATTCCCGTTTGATACCATTCATCATAAATGGAATGAAGACAATCTTGGCCCGATATATATTCCCAAAAAAGGAGATACTGTGCAGCTGGATAGCCTCACACTGCCATTTTATCAGCGGCTTATTGATACCTATGAACACAATACCCTAAAAGTAGCAGGTAATAAGATCTATATCAATAACAAGGAAACAACTACCTACACTTTTAAGCTGAATTATTACTGGATGATGGGTGATAACCGCAATGAATCCATGGACTCCCGCTTCTGGGGCTATGTTCCGGAGGATCACATAGTGGGTAAAGCAGCGTTCATCTGGCTGAGTTATCATAAAAATAAGATCCGCTGGAACCGGTTGTTTAGCGCCATCAAATGAACCTGATAGAAGTGAGTAATTATTTGTAGGGAAACTTTTTGTACGGAAGATTAAAGATCTGTTCTATACCAGGTGCAGGCAGCGTCATAAGGTGCGAGGATACCATATCCGAATAAAGTATTTACTTTTGCTCCTGACATGCCGGTATTACATAATTCAGATTATCAAGCACCTTTTTTATTGCAGAATCGTCATATGCTGACGATTTACCCTTCCCTGTTCCGTTCTATTAAACCGGTAGCTTATCGCAGAATGCGCATTGCCACGCCGGATGCGGATTTCCTGGACCTTGATTTCAGTGAAACAGGGAGTGAAAGCATTGTAGTTATTTTGCATGGACTGGAAGGTAATTCCACCCGGAAGTATATACTTGGTATGGTGCATGTTTTTAATGGTGCCGGTTTTGATACGGTATCCATGAACTTCCGTGGCTGCAGCGGAGAGCCTAATAAAAATCTTTGTTTCTACCACAGCGGGGAAACGGGTGATCTGGATACTGTTGTTAATTATCTTATCTCTCTGAAAAAGTATAAAGCCATCCACCTTGTAGGTTTTTCCCTTGGAGGAAATGTTACGCTTAAATATGTAGGTGAGCGGGGTGCCAGGCTGGATGGGGTTATTAAGTCGGCGGTAGCTATATCCGTGCCTTGTGATCTGAAGAATAGCTCTGCAGAGCTGGAGAAAAGGCATAATATTATTTATATGCAGCGGTTTATCCGCGACCTGGGGCATAAGCTGTTACTCAAGAAAGGGCAGTTTCCGGCGGATGTAAGCCTTGAAAATTACGATCAGATAAAGAGCTTCCGGCAGTTCGATGATCGTTATACGGCGCCCATGCATGGCTTTAAAGATGCCCTGGAATATTGGGAACAGTGCAGTTCAAAAAAGTATCTTCATCAGATTCATATTCCCACCTTATTAATCAATGCCAAGGACGATCCATTCCTGGGAAAGGGCTGTTTTCCTTATGAAGTAGCAGACAGCAGTAAACATTTTTACCTGGAAACACCGCAGAGTGGCGGACATGTAGGTTTTGTAAGATTTGGAGAAGATTTTTACTGGTCTGAGAAAAGGGCCCTGCGTTTTATTTGCGAAGCCTGATTTTGCGGGTTATTATGCTGCTATTGTGTTATTTGTATATTTGCTGCTTTTATTTAATTTACATCCGAACAGTGGCTGTATTTTAAAATTGTTTAATGAGTATGGAGCGAATGCCATCTGAAGAGGAAGTGTTGTTTCGGATGATAGGGGGAGATGAATTGGCCTTTTCCAGTATCTATCGGCACTACCACCCCTCACTCTATATCTATTTATTACGCTTTTGCAAAGTGCCTTCTCTGGCGGAGGACCTTGTGCATGATGTATTTTTGAAGATCTGGGAAATCCGGGAACGTATTAATCCTCAACTTTCTTTCAGCGGTTATTTATACCGCATTGCCAGGAACCATGTATTTAAGACCATTGCCAAACTGGCTACTGATGAGCAAATGCGTGAGCAATTGTTTTTGCAGCTGGCGCAAAATGGCGTCGAACAGCCGGAACAGGTGGCACGTTCAAAAGAATACGACCGTCTTTTTCAGGAAGCCCTTTCCCATATGACCAGTCAGCGGTTAAATGTATTCCGCCTTTGCCGGCAGGAAGGCAAAAGTTATGATGAAGCCGCCGCCATATTAGGTATCTCACGTAATGCCGTAAAAAAACATATGGTGCTCAGCATGCGGTTTATACAGGATTATGTATACCGTCATGGCGATATCCTGGTGGCTGCCTACCTCGCTGCCACATTTATTTAAAAAAATATTTTCTCAGAGGGGTACCCTCTTTCTCCATTTTCGGATATTATATCGTGGAGCCCACTTTTTAAAGAGTTCCGGATAACAATGGATCAACCGGCAGATTACCACGAAGAACTATTACAAAAATACCTCGACGGCAAATGTAGTCCGGAGGAGGTAACCGTATTATATACCTGGTTATGTTCATCCGATTCGCATCGTCCGCTGCTGGCAGCCATGCGGCAGGATTTTGAGCGTATCATGGGGCAGCAGCACGAGGTGCCGGAATCATTGAGCAACCGTATTGAAACAAGATTATTGCAGGAAATCAGCAGGGAGAAGGTAGTAGCATTACCCGGTACCCGTCGCTGGAAATGGGCTGTAGCCGCTTCTGTGGCGGCTATACTGGCAACTGCGGCTACTATTTTTTATACTTACCATTCATCTTCTCCGCGCACACTGGCAGCTACTAAAGCTGCAGATGTAGCGCCCGGCAGCAACAAGGCCGTGCTCACCCTGGCTGATGGATCAGCAGTGACACTGGATAGTGCCGGCAACCAGGTGATACAACAAGGCAAAACAAAAGTGCAACAAAACAACGGACAGCTGCAATATGCTGCTGCCGGTCAGGAAGCACCTGTTGGATATAATATCCTCACAGTACCCCGTGGTGGTCAGTTTACGGTGGTGTTACCGGATGGTACCCAGGTATGGCTGAATTCCGCTTCCAGCTTACGGTATCCTACTGCTTTTACAGGTAACAACCGTACCGTGGAAATGCAGGGTCAGGGCTACTTTGAGGTGAAACCCAATGTGAAGCAACCGTTCCTGGTGAAAGTGAGTAATGTGGAAGTACAGGTGCTGGGAACCAATTTCGACATCATGGCGTATCCGGATGAAAATGAAGTCAGGACCACCCTGGTGCAGGGGGCTGTAAAAGTGAAAAAAGGTACTGCCGAGAAATACCTGAAGCCGGGGCAACAGGTTGCTATTGATAATAGCACTGGTAATTTATCTGTACGCGATGCGGATGTACAGGAAGTTATCGCCTGGAAAACCGGCTTTTTTGAATTTGAAAATGCCAACATCACCACTATCATGCGTCAGCTGGGCAGGTGGTATGATATAGAAATAGATAATGCGGGTACACCCGGTAATCAGCTTTTTGGCGGAAGGATCAACAGGAATCTGCCTTTGTCCGAGATGCTGAATATGCTGGAAGCCAATGGTGCAAAGTTTAAACTGGAAGGACGAAAATTAACTGTCATAGGAACAAAGTAAAACACGTTTTATGTTGCCGCTTCCACGGGCGGTAATCCACGTATCATGTATAAACTGATAAATTTTTAAACAAGATGGTAACAACCGAATCAAGTTAGCCAGGAAAAGTGTTGCCCATAAAAAACCGGAAGTGCTCGCAACACCCCCGGTATGGTCTGGGCTTCCCTTAAAATTCCGTCCCTTTTTCGAAGAACGATTTACAAGTAAATTCCCAAACACTACAAAAGTATGCAATTAAACTTTAGTGGTATAGTTTCCTGTTCCCGGAAACTACTATCGACCAAAATGTTCTGCGTTATGAAAATGACCGCCTTTTTGCTTCTTACAGCTTGCCTGCATATCAGCGCAAAAGGATTGTCGCAGCAGATTACACTGTCAGAAAAAAATGCACCATTAAAAAAAGTGCTGAAAGAAGTGGCCCGCCAGGCGGGTATCTCTGTGGTGTATGATGAAACGTTGCTGTCAACATTCGCTCCTGTTAACATTGATGTGAAAAATGTCACGGTAAAGGAGGCAATGGATGTTTGCCTCAAAAATCAGCCGCTGGCTTATGTGATGGAGGGAAAACGTATTACGCTGGTAAATGTAATGCCAGAACGGGTCGCCGACTCCAGTATAACCGTTACAGGCAGGGTTGTTAATGAAACAAATGAGCCGGTTCCCGGTGCTACCATCCGTATACAGAACTCCTCTTTAGGCACAGCTGCCGATGGCAACGGTAAATTCACGATTAAGGTACCCAATAGCAAAAGTGTACTGATCGTTTCCTTTATTGGCTACGACAGCAAGACGGTTGCTATTTCAGGCAATACGCTGAATGTACAGCTGAAACCATCTCAGACTGCGCTCACAGAAACAGTGGTAGTAGGTTATGGTATTCAAAAGAAAAGTGTAGTCACCGGTGCTATCTCCAGCGTACGTGCCGCTGATATAGAATCGCAGCCGGTAACCCGCCTGGAGCAGGTGTTACAGGGCCGTACTTCCGGTTTAACGGTAGCTGCCAGCTCTGGCCAGCCTGGTTCTGCGTCCTCTGTACGTGTTAGGGGTATTACCTCTTTTAATAATAATAATCCGCTGTGGGTAGTAGATGGAGTAGTGGTAGACAACGGTGGTATTGGTTATCTGAACCAGTATGATATTGAATCTGTAGAAGTGCTGAAAGATGCAGCTTCCCAGGCTATCTATGGTGCGCGTGCAGCCGCCGGCGTTATACTGGTAACAACTAAAAAAGGAAAAGCAGGTAAAATGACTGTTAGCTATAATGGCTACTATGGCACTTCTGCACCTGCACATAAACTGAAATTACTGGACGCCACACAATATGCTACACTGAGAAATGAAGCGGTTACCAATGACGGCGGTACACCAGTATACGCTGATCCCAAATCATTTGGAAAGGGTACTGATTGGCAGGCACAGATTTTTAATAACCATGCCACTCGCCAGAACCATGAAATCAGCATCAGCGGCGGCAGTGAAAAATCTACTTTTTACACCTCCTTCGGTTTTCTTAAACAGGAAGGTATTGTAGCAAGTGCGATATCTAAATACGAGCGTGCTAATTTCCGTTTGAATACCACGCATAAAATTACACCATGGCTCACCTGGGGCGAGAACATAGGGTATGCTTATGATAAATCAACCGGTATTGGTAATACTAATAATGAATATGGCGGACCGTTAAGTTCAGCTATCAACCTGGATCCTATCACACCTGCTATAGAAACAGATCCTGCTTTGGCTGCCGGTGCACCTTATAAGGATAATGCAGTGAGAAGAGATGCTATGGGCCGTCCTTATGGTATCTCACCGGTAGTAGGTCAGGAGATCACCAATCCGCTGGCATATATCAGTACCCGTTTGGGTAACTATAACTGGTCGCATAACATCGTAGGTAATACCTACCTGGAAATGGAGCCTGTTAAAGGACTGAAGGTAAGATCTACTTTAGGAGCGAAGATCTCTTTCTGGGGAGATGAAACTTATACACCGATATCTTATCTGAACAGTTCTACGATTTCTCCGCGCACTTCCTTTGCGCGTGGTCAGCACCAGGGCTATAACTGGAACCTGGAAAATACGGTGTCCTATACAAAGAGTTTCGGACTGCATAATTTAACCTTGCTGGCTGGCCAGGGTGCTTATATGGAAAATCGTACAAAAGATGTTACGGTTACTTTCTATGATATTCCTGCTGATAATTTTGGCGATGCATCATTAAATTTTAAATCAGCACAAGCCAATCGTATATCTGATGGTAATGAAGGAATTGATCATCGTGTATCTTCCTTGTTTGGTCGTATTAACTATAACTATGGAGAGAAATATCTGGCAGAAGGTATTCTCCGCAGAGATGGATCTACCCGTTTTGGTCCTAATCACAAATATGGCGTTTTCCCTTCTTACTCACTGGGATGGGTAGCTTCCAAAGAAGGATTCTGGCCGGAGAATAAAGTGGTGGACTTCCTGAAATTCCGTGGTGGTTATGGTACAGTGGGTAGTGATGACATTGGTGATTTGGCTTACCTGGCCACTATCGGCAGCGGAAGAAACTACACTTTTGGTAATGGCGACGGAGAGAAATACCTGATCGGATATAGCCCTAATGCACCTTCTAATCCAGATCTGAAATGGGAATCTACCAGTCAGACCAATATTGGATTTGAAGCAACTGTATTGCGTAATATCACAGTTGCTTTTGACTGGTATAATAAAAAGACAAATGATATTTTACAAAAGCCCCGCATCCCTTACTACGTGGGTGCTATTGATAATCCTGCTGCCAACGTGGGAAGCATGAAAAACAGTGGTATAGAGCTGGAGTTAAACTATCATAATAAACTGGGAGAAGTAGAATTCTCAGCAGGTGGTAATGTGTCTTACATTAAAAATAAGGTAACGTTCCTGGGTAATGGTGTTAAGACTTTAGCAGATAAACAGGAGCGTTTCCAGGGCATGCCTGAAATTGTAAGAACAGAAGTAGGTCAGGCATTTAATTCTTTCTACGGTTATCAATCATTGGGCATCTTCCAGACACAACAGGATATCGACAATTATGTAGATAGTAAAGGAAATAAAATTCAGCCAAAAGCAAAACCAGGCGATTTCCGCTGGGCAGATCTGGATGGGGATGGTGTGATCACTGATAAGGACCGTACTTTTATTGGGAACCCAATGCCAAGCTGGACATATGGTGTAACTATCAGCGCTGCCTACAAAGGATTTGATATAGTTGTATTTGGACAGGGAGTTTCCGGTAACAAGATTTTCCAGGGATTGCGCCGTTTGGATATTACCAATGCCAACTGGCAAACCAAAGCGCTGGATCGCTGGACAGGTCCGGGCACGTCTAACGATAATCCAAGACTGACGGATCTCGATAAAAATAAAAACTATACTAACCCATCCAGCTTCTACCTGGAAGATGGCAGCTACTTCAGGATTAAAACTTTACAGATAGGTTATTCATTACCGGGTACTGTTACAAAGAGAATTGGTTTACAGAAAATACGTGTATACGTGATGAGCGAAAACCTGCTGACAATTACCAAATATACCGGCTATGATCCTGAGATTGGTGGTACCAACGCATTGAGCATCGACCGTGGTATTTATCCACAGGCACGTTCCTTCATGGGAGGTTTGAATGTTACTTTCTGATAATTTTAAAGCTGATTGAAAATGAAAAGAAAAAATTTCAAATATATACTGGCACTCGCCACAGGATTACAGTTGTTTAGTTCCTGCAGTAATAAATTCCTGGAAGTAGCACCTAAAGGAACTTTCCTTGAATCTAACTATTATCAGAACCAGGAACAGGCATTTAATGGACTAATAGCGGTATACGATGTTTTAGGCTGGCAGAGTAATGGCTTTGTTACAAAAGTGGGGGTATTAGATGCTGCTTCTGATGATCATTATGCCGGTGGCGGTGGTTCTTCAGATATCATGGCATTCCAGGTAATGACCAACTGGACAGTTACTCCTGCAACCGGCCCCCAGGAAGACTTGTGGAAGAAAGGTTTTGCAGGTATATTCCGTGCCAATACTTTGTTGGCTAAATTGCCCGGTGTACCAATGGATGATAACCTGAAAAAAAGATATGCAGCGGAGTGTAAACTGCTGCGGGCTTTTTACTTCTTTGACCTGGTGCGTTTCTTTAAGAACATCCCGATGCCTTTAACGCCTATCGCTACCGATAATATGTACAATGTATTACAGGTACCACCGGCAGATGTTTATAAACAAATTGAGACTGATTTAAAAGATGTTATTGCAGAAGTTAATCTGCCTGACCAGGTGGATCGCAGAAGTGAAGCCGGGCGTGTAACCAAAGGAACAGCACATGCTTTATTGGGTAAGGTATACCTGTATGAGCAGAAATGGGCGGAAGCGGCTGCTGAGTTCAAAGAAGTAAATGGCGAAACACCGGGCCAGTTAAATGCTAAATACGGTTACAACCTGGTACCTGATTTTGCTACACTCTGGAAGTCAGATGCTACTGCTAAGTTTAATTCTGAATCTATACTGGAAGTGGCCTTTAACTCCGTTTCAGGCGGTGTTTGGTCTGCAGTTGGCAGTACAGACGGCAATCTTTTAAACATCCAGACAGGCCCCAGGAATTACAAAAGAATAGCAGCAGATGCGCCAGATTATGTATCCGGCTGGAGCTTCCTGGTTATTACACCTGAATTGTTTAATGCTATACATTATGATCCGCGTTATAATGCTACGGTGTTGAATATGGATAGTCTTGTGAAAAATAATATTGCAACATATGATCCTAAGGCCGGTTACATGAACACGGGTTATTTCCTGAATAAATTTGCAGGCCGTGTATCTAACCAAAGCAAAGGTGGTGGTGCAACAGAGCTGAACTATCCGCAGAATCTTTATGAAATCCGCCTGGCAGATACTTACCTGATGGAAGCAGAAGCCCGTGTAAAAGCTGGTGAAGCCAGTGGTGCAGGCAGCCGCGCTTATGCATTACTGGGCGCTGTACGTGCCCGTGTTGGTTTAGGGCCGGTGCTGGCTACGCTCGATAATATCTTCAACGAAAGACGCCTGGAACTGGCAGGTGAAGGCCATCGCTTTTTTGATCTCGTAAGAACAGGTAAAGCTGCTGCAGTGCTTGGTGTTAGCAGAGGATTTGTTGCCGGTAAGAATGAAATTCTGCCTATTCCCCTACTGGAATTAGAGAATACTAAATTGGAGCAGAGCAAAGAATGGGGTGGAACAAAATAGTTTGTAAATTAATATCAACATAAAAAATCAGCATAATCATTTTAATCAGTATAATCCTGCGTAAGATAAATTTCCCTGCGCGAAGCGCAGGCGATTGTCTTACCCAGGATTACCCAGGATTATACTGATTAAAATGATTATGCTGATTATATTTTTTACTTTGTTATGATGAAAACAAGCCATTTTTTTTGCTGCCTTGCATTATTGGCAGGAAGTACACAACGGGTAAGCAGTCAACATAAAAAAACAGCTGTTGTGAGTTGTTGGTTAACTTCTCCCGATAAAACAATTGCGCTGCAAAAACAAACACCTGGTTTGCCCTTTACCAGTAAGGATAATGGATTCCCTACCATTAATGTAGATCCTTCCAAAACATTTCAAAGCATCGACGGATTTGGCTTTACGCTCACTGGCGGCAGCGCAACACTGATCAACAAATTACCTGCTGCGGCACAAAACGCTTTGTTAAAGGAACTGTTTTTAACAGCCGGCAACGGTATTGGTATCAGCTATCTTCGTTTGAGTATTGGCGCGTCCGATCTGAGTGCAGCTGTGTTTACTTATGATGATATGCCAGCCGGACAAACAGATCCGCAGCTGAAACATTTTAACATCGATAAAGAAAAAGAAGACCTGATTCCGGTGCTGAAAAAAATTGTAGCACTACAGCCACGTATAAAAATATTGGGATCTCCCTGGACGCCTCCTGCATGGATGAAGACGAACAACTCCTTTATTGGCGGTAGTTTGAAGCCGGAATATTATGCTGCTTATGCCAATTATTTTGTGAAATATATACAGGCTATGAAAGCAGCCGGTATTACGATAGATGCTATTACCATACAAAATGAGCCATTGCATCCGCGTAATAATCCAAGTATGCTCATGCTGGCACCTGATCAGGCGGAGTTTGTGAAAACTAACCTGGGTCCGGCTTTCAAGGCAGCCGGTATTGCTACAAAAATCATTTTGTATGATCATAACTGTGATAAGCCGGAGTATCCGCTGACTATCTTAAAAGATCCTGCTGCTTATCGTTTTGTAGATGGATCTGCCTTTCATTTGTATGGCGGCACTATAGATGCGTTGACCACTGTGCATAATCAATTTCCTGACAAAAATGTTTACTTCACTGAACAATGGTCAGATGGTAAAGGTAGTTTTGCCAATGAGCTGAAAAGTAATACCACCAGGCTTATTATAGGTGCTACCCGTAACTGGAGCCGTAATGTGCTGCAGTGGAATCTTGCTGCCGATGCACAATGGAATCCGCATACAGATCAGGGTGGTTGTTCACAATGCCTGGGAGGTATTACCATTGATGGTGCTGCTGTTTCCCGCAATTCCTCTTATTATGTAATAGGTCATGCCGCTAAATTTGTGCCGGCAGGTTCAGTAAGGATTGCCTCCGATATGCCTGCGCACCTGGATAATGTGGCGTTTCAAACGCCCGCAGGTAAAAAGGTATTGATAGTGGTGAATAATAATGCTGGTCCGCAATCATTTCAGATCAAAGTAAAAGATCAGCTGGTAGCTACTTCGCTGAATAGTGGTGCGGTAGGTACCTATATTTGGTAACACGTTAATGAATGATAGTTATGAAGCAATTAATTTTAACAGGTGCATGTCTGATTGCATTGTTAGTATCCGGATATAGTCAGCATAAAAAAGTGACTGTTATCACCACGGCACAAAATACGGAGCTGCGACTCACGCAAACGGCTACACTGGAATTTGCCCCCATGCCGCAACCGTTGGAAACAATGCCCTGCGTGTTTGTAGATACGAAAAAAAGCTTTCAGACATTTTTAGGGATAGGTGGCGCACTGACAGATGCCGCTGCAGAAACTTTCGCCAAATTGCCTGAAGACAAGCAACAGGAATTACTGAAGGCGTATTACAATGTTAATAACGGTATCGGCTATACGTTTTCAAGAACAAATATACAAAGTTGTGATTTCTCCAGTGATACGTATAGTTATGTAGCGGAGGGAGATTCAACGCTGAAAACTTTTAATGTGGATCACGACAAACAATTTCGTATTCCTTTTATCAAAGCAGCTATTGCTGCTGCCGGTGGGAAATTGCCACTGTTTGTAAGTCCGTGGAGCCCGCCGGCCTGGATGAAAGATAATAATAACGTGCTGCAGGGTGGTCATTTGTTAAAGAGATATTACCAGGCATGGGCTAATCACTATGTGAAATTTATCAACACTTATGAAGCACTTGGTATCCCGGTATGGGGGCTCAGTGTGCAGAATGAGCCTATGGCCACTCAGAAATGGGAGTCCTGTATTTTTACTGCTGAAGAAGAAAGAGATTTCATCAAAGGCTACCTGGGACCAACTTTAACGAAAGCCGGTATGAGCAATAAAAAACTCATAGCCTGGGATCATAACCGCGATTTAATGTATCAGCGCGCCAGTACTTTATTGCATGATAAAGAAGCCGCAAAGTATATCTGGGGTATTGGTTATCATTGGTATGAAACCTGGACGGGCAGCGAGATGCAGTTTCAGAATGAACGGTTAGTACACGAAGCTTTTCCTGATAAGCACCTGGTATTTACAGAAGGTTGTATTGAAAAATTTGATCTGAGTAAAGTACATGACTGGTTTATTGGAGAAAAATATGGCGCTTCTTTAATCGGCGATTTTAACGCCGGCACTGTTGCCTGGACAGACTGGAACATCCTGCTGGATGAACAGGGGGGCCCTAACCATGTAGGCAATTTCTGCTTTGCGCCGGTACATGCTGATACAAAGAACGGAACACTGATCTATACCAACGCCTACTATTATCTCGGTCATTTTTCCAAATATATCCGTCCGGGTGCTAAGCGTGTAGTCAGTTCTTCCAGCCGTTCCATGTTGCAGACGACGGCATTTGTTAATACAGATGGAAAGCTCGCTGTAATAGTGATGAATACAACAGATAAAGAAATTCCTTTTCATTTGTGGATGGACGGGCAAGCCGTTGCAACAAAGAGTTTACCGCATTCTATCAGTACGCTGATTGTGCAGTAGCATTATCTTTTAAATTAATTACTACCTCCGTTATCTCTTTATAAATATGGACCGGAGGTGGTAATTTCTTCACATTTTATAATCCTGCATTAACATCCCGGTTCAACCTTCACTAATTTATATATATTGCCCGTTCTCTCGTTATGATCGGCACGTGGCAGCAACATATAGCACTGAACAATGACAGTAATGCCTTTGAGGCATTATACCTGCACCTGATGCCCGGCCTTTCCCGTTTTGCGATCTCTTTTGTAAAAGATGCAGCTGCGGCTGAAGATATAGTAGCAGATATTTTTGCCGCTTTATGGGGAAACAGGAATGAGCTCCTGAAAATAGTAAATCTTAAAGTATACCTCTTTACCAGCGTGCGTAATGCCTGTATGAACTACCTGCAGAAACGCGACAGAATAACTTTCTATGCCTTTGAAGACATGGAAGTAGTACTGGAACCCCTGGTTACGCAGGCCAACCCGGAGCAGCAGTTAATTGCCGGTGAGATGGGCAGGGCCATGCAGCTTGCCATTGAAAAATTACCGGCTAAATGTAAGCTCATCTTCAAGCTGGCGAAAGAAGAAAAGCTGAAGTATAAAGAAATTGCTGTCATTCTCAATATCTCCGTCCGCACCATTGATAGCCAGGTAGCCATTGCGTTACAGCGCATTCACGAGGCAGTTGTTATGCATCTTGTAAAATAATTTTCATTCCCTTTAGGTGATTTCATGAGTTGTTTTGTCTTATCTACAGGACGAACAAAATTTTAATGTCAATTCAACGATACTGGATATTAACTGCACGTAAACTCAATGGTGAGGCTACCCCCGATGAACTGTCGGAGTTGGCTGCGTTGTCTGCTATTCATGAAGATAAGGCCCGCCTGGGGGATATATTGGAGCATGCCTGGCAAGAGGAAGAGTGCCCGGCAACAGGAGAAGAACAACAGCGTTTACTGGCTTTGTTACAAAAAAGATTACCGGCATCAGCGGCCCCCCCACATGAAGAAATAGCAGCTCCATCTCAAAAGTGGCGCTGGCAGCTGGTATTGGCAGGCAGTATGATCATATTGCTGGTGGCCGGCGGCTTTTTCCTGTTTACAAAAAAACATAAGACAACGGCCGTACATGAAGTACTGGCCAATCGTGGTACACGTACCCAGGTAACCTTGCCGGATGGTACACTGGTATGGTTGAATGCCGGCAGTAAGCTGGTTTACGATGACGACTACGGTCACCGCAAACGTATACTACAGCTGGAAGGCGAGGCTTTTTTTGAGGTAACAGCACAGGCGGGAATACCTTTTGAAGTACGCGTGAAAGATGCTACGGTAAGAGTGTTAGGCACATCTTTCAACCTGCGGGCATATCCGGAGGAGTCTGTTGTGGAAACGGCATTGATCAGCGGCAGTGTGCAACTGCAATACCAGCAGGCAAATGCCCCACACCAGGCATTGCTGAAGCCTATGCAGAAAATTATTCTCACGCGCAATAAAGAGATGCCAACCAGTTTTACGCCGCTATGGGTGCAACTGGAAAACGGTAAAAAGACAACCGTAAAAGAGATTGCATGGAAAGACAATACCCTTTCTTTTGACGCAGAATCCTTTTCCAGCCTGGCTACCCGGCTGGAAAGATGGTATAATATAAAAGTGATTTTTAAGAATGAACAATTAAAAAAACTGGAATTTTCCGGTAGTATAAAAGGAGAACAGATAAAGGAGGTAATGACTGTATTAAGCCGTTCGTCCGGACGGTTTGCCTACCATTACGATCAGGCCAACAGAACCTTGACAATCAGTAGTAAATAATTTCACAACCAAAATGAAGTCCGTTATGAACAAGTCACGAGCGTAATTCCATTAAAAAGGGGAGAATGGTTCCAGCATTCCCCCCAGAATTAGTTATCAGAAACAGACATCCTTGCTTGGTAAGGAAAGGGGTGTCTATTGCCTTCAACAATCCAATACAAACTTATGAAAAATGACTACAGGAAACAAAGGTCATTATACCGGCCTTTTTTCCACAAGTGCTTGCGAATTATGAAAGTAATGGCTGTATTAATCATGGTGGCCGTGCTGCAGGTGCAGGCGTCTACCGTGTTCTCGCAAAAAAAACTGAATATGGATGTGAAGAACGTTCATCTCAAAGAGGTGCTGCGGTTGATCATGGAGCAAACGGAGTATCGTTTGTTTTATAATGATAACACGCTGCCTGATAACAAAATGGTGAGCCTCCATGCAAAAAATGCATCCCTGGAAGAGGTGCTGAAAACCGCGCTCACAGGCACCGGGTTCAGGTATGAGATACGTCCGTCCGGACTGGTACTCATAGAACCAGGTGTGCAGGCACAAAACATGATTACCGTCACAGGTGTAGTGGCAGACGCTTCCGGCCTGCCTTTGCCCGGCGTAACGGTGCTGCAGAAAAATACTAACAAAGGCGCATTAACCAACGATAAAGGCGTATATACGTTAACGGTAGATGGAGATGCGATACTCACCTTCTCCCTGATTGGTTTTACGCCACAGGATATTCCGGTTAACAACCGCACTACGCTGGATGTAACACTGCGTACAGCTACCAGCAACCTTGACCAGGTAGTAGTAGTTGGTTACGGTACACAGAAGAAAGCCAACCTCACCGGTGCAGTAGGTACCGTGAATGTGGCACAGGCGTTTAAGTCCAGGCCCGTTACCAATGCACAGGAACTACTGGCTGGTACCGTGCCCGGATTAAATGTGAGCAAAGGCTCTGGTGCAGTAGGTTCCGGTGCGAGTATCAACATCCGCGGTACTGCTACCATTGGTGGCAGCTCCGGCGTACTCACACTGATAGACGGCATTCCCGGCAATATCAATACCCTCAACCCCAACGATATTGCCAGCGTATCTGTATTAAAAGATGCTGCCAGCGCAGCTATATACGGATCGCGTGCAGCCAATGGCGTTATACTGATCACTACTAAAAAAGGACAGGCAGGCAGCAAACCGGCTGTGGATGTATCTTCCAGCGTAGGCGTACAGCAGCCGCAATTCCGGCTCGACTTTGTAGGCGCCGCAGACTATATGAAATTATGGGATGCAGCATTGGTAAATGATGGCAAAGCACCGGTGTATGGTCAGCAGGGACAGGACGACCTCAAAGCAGGTAAGATCCCTGATAACAGATGGTATAAAGACATCTACAAAAAAAATACCGTCATCAATAACAACTACGTATCTGTAGCAGGACAAAAAGATGATATTACCTATCGCCTCTCCGGTTCCTACGATTACCAGGATGGTACCTTGCCTAACAACGACTATCGCCGTTATACCGTAAGGCCGGATATGACTATTAAAGTTACCCGTAACGTATCTGTATCTGCCAATATTCAGTACACAGAAACGCAGATTACAGAGCCGCAGGGCGGTACTACAGGTTGGCAAAGCCAGGCTGCGCGCATCTCTCCCATCTCTCCCATTACATCTGCCACCGGTCAGTATGGCCTGGGTTCTTCTATGGCAGGTAATCCTATTGCAGGTGTGAACGAGGGTGGTGCCAATAAAAATAAAGTGAAGGAATTGATGGGTATTTTTGACATCACCTATACACCCGCTAAAAACTGGAATATCAAAGGCAGCTACGCCAGGTATAGTTATGATAGCTGGAGTAGCAGCCGCCTTAATACTTACAACCTCTACGATGATCAGGGAAATATTGCTGCTGTAAAAAATCAGGTTAATAACCTGACGAATAGCGCCAGCTCCAGTTACCGCAATACATTGCAGTTGATCACTGATTATTCCCTGAGTATGGGGTTGCATCATTTTAAAGGGTTAGCAGGTTTCTCACAGGAATTGTATAATAATAATAACTTTTTTGCTTCCAGGGATGGAATGCCATTTGATAACGTGAATGTATTGGATATAGGCACCCTCAATAAACAAAATGGAGGCAGTGCCAGCGAAGTGGCTATTCAATCCGTTTTTGGCAGATTAAATTATGACTACGACGGCAAATATCTGCTGGAAGCAAATGTGCGGGGAGACGGCTCATCCCGTTTTGCACCTGGTCACCGTTGGGGCATATTTCCTTCCTTTTCAGCGGGATGGAATATTCATCGCGAAAATTTTATAAAGGATCATTTTAATTGGATATCAGCATTAAAATTAAGAGCATCCTGGGGGATATTGGGTGATGCGGAAAAAGTGGGGTATTATCCCACTGCGCAGGTACTTACTTTTGTACCTAATATTTATGGTTTCAATAGCGCGATTGCACCAGGTGCTTACAGCGAAACGGCTGTGAATCCAAATCTTTCCTGGGAAGAAGCTAAACTTGGCAACATCGGACTGGATGCAGGTTTCCTGGATAATAAAGTGGGTTTCACTATTGATTATTTTATTAACAACAGAACTAAAATATTATACCAGGCACCGGTGTCGTTGGAATTTGGCCTGAATGCTCCTTACAGCAATTTGCTGAGTATGCAGAATAAAGGACTGGAAGTATTGTTGTATTATAAAGATAAACAGGGAGATTTTAACTGGGGTGTAAATGCTAATGCGAGCTATTCGAAAAATAAAATAACAAACCTGGCAGGTACCGGCCCGTGGATCGGATCAAATAATTATACCGCAGAGGGCGCGCAATACCAGGTGCCATACGGCTTGCAAGCCATCGGTCTTTTTCAGAGTGCAGATGAAATAGCAAAAAGCCCAAATCAGGGACCAAATATTTTCCCCGGAAATATCAAATATAAAGATCAGAATAATGATGGAAAGATAGATGGTAACGATCGCGTGGTATTGAACACCAAAGTGCCTATACGCTTTGCTTTGAACCTGAATGCAGGTTGGAAAAATTTTGATTTCTCCGCCAACATATATGGTACGGTAAATACATATCGTTATATCAGCGGTTACGAAGGCTGGGCATTTTATCTTTCACAAAACGCCAGACCTATGCACCTGGATGCATGGACGCCGGAAAACCCTCATGCCAGCTACCCGCGCCTGTCTATACAATATACCTCCAACGACACAAAATATTCCAGCTACTGGTTGCGTAAAGCAGATTATCTGAAACTGCAGAATATGCAGCTGGGCTACACTTTGCCGAAGCGAGCATTGGATCGTTTAAAGATCAATTACCTGCGGGTGTATGTATCCGGACAGAACTTAGCCACCTTCAGCGGTTATGCCGGCTTTGATCCGGAAGGCGGGTATTATCCGCTGTCAAAAACATGGGCTTTTGGTGTGAACTTAAAATTCTGATAATTATGAAAAAGATCTGCATATATATAATTTTTACAGCGGCAGTACTCCTGCAAGGCTGTTCCAAATACTTAGACAGAACCCCGTTAGCACAGGCTACTTCAGATAATTTCTGGAAAACAGCTGCAGATGCGGAGAAGGGAGTAAATGCATTGTATCCTACATTGCCCGATAGCCGTGATTTCTGGCGCGATTGCAGCAGTGATAATTCCGTGATGACCAACGCCTGGGGCGAAGGCGGTATGGGCTATATCTGCCAGGGTAGCCAGTCTGCCGCTGACGGATATATTAAGGAAGAATGGCGTTACGACTTCATCAACCGCTCTCTGAATTGTATTGATAAGCTAAATGGTATGAACATTGATGCCGTGAAGAAAAAACAATACATGGGAGAAGCCCGCTTTATACTGGCCATGCGCTATTTCCGTATGGTGAAGATCTACGGAGATATTCCGCTGATCAAAGAGAAGCCTGTCAGCATTGAAGCATCGGCAGTAGCTAAAAGCCCTAAACAGGATGTGCTGGATTATGTGATAAAGAATGTAGATACCGCTATTACGTTGTTACCGGATGCTTATTCCGGCGCTAATACCGGTCGTATCAACAAGGCCGCAGCTATGATGTTACGGGCAGATGTATACCTGTACATGGCCAGCTATAAAAAATTCCATGAAGGTAAAGATGATGCCAACCTCTGGAAAGAAGCGGCGAAATCAGCGCAGGAAGTAGTATCTACCGGGTCGTATAGTTTGGAAAGTGATTATGCTTATCTCTTTAAACATGAATCCAACAACAATAATAAAGAAGTAATACTGGCCTTTCAGTATATTCAGAATGAAACAACGAATATGTTACCAGTGCTGGCATTACCAACGGGTTGTTCTATTACAGGAGAAGGTTGGGCTAGTTTTTGCCCTACCCGCGATCTGGTAGACTCCTATGAGTGCACAGATGGAAAAAACATACAGTCGTCACCGTTATATAGCAAAGCCAATCCCTGGGATAACCGCGACGGTCGTTTAAAGAAAACGTTCCTGCTGCCGGGCGTACCTTGTCTGCGTCCTGATGGCTCCTACAAGCCTTACGAGCCGCATCCTGCCTACAATATGCCCGAAAAAATGAATAACGAAGGTGGTGGCTTAACCGGTTTCATGTATCTCAAATTTGCAGAGCCTGATAATCCTAATCCGGAGAATGCTTATATGAATTTTCCGTTATACCGGTATGCAGAAACACTGCTTATATTAGCAGAAGCGCTGAATGAATATGATCCGGGTAATGCACAGATTGTAACGGCTATGAACCTGGTAAGGGCCCGTGCGGGCTTACCGGGTGTAGATGCATTGCTGGGTAACCAGGCAGCCATGCAGGATAAGATCCGGGAAGAGCGCCGCCACGAATTTGTAGCAGAGCATAAAAGATATTTTGATATTTTACGTTGGAAGACTGCCGAAATAGTGCTGAATAAACCGGCATACGGTATTAATCAGAATGAAAAAGCAGCGATAGGAGACTGGACACAACCGGCTTTTAAAGCACAGGACAGAACGTTTAATCCGCTGAAACATTATACCTGGCCTATTCCACAGGAGGCCCTTGATAAAAATAAAAATCTAACACAAACCAGTTCGTGGAAATAAAAATAGAACGTTATGGCAATTGAACGGAGGAAGTTTTTAAGGAATGTAGGCTTAACCATGGCAGGTGCATTTTCTGTGCGCCTGCCCGTGGTAGGGCGCGCAATAGCTGATAACAACAGCTGGCTGATGACCACAAAACAACCGGATGCTGCCTGGATGGCGTCTTTGTATGAACGCGGTAAAGTAACTACGTACCTTAAAAGCAAAAACGAGTTACAATACATCGGCATGCCTGTTGGTGGCATTCAGTGCGGTACCGTGTACCTGGGGGGCGACGGCCGCTTGTGGTTATGGGATATCTTCAATAAAAACCAGGAAGGCATTGAGCCCAAAGAGGTAACCTGGAATGCAGATGTGTTGGGTGGCGGAAAAAAAGTACGTTCCCGCGATGGTGCCTGTTACATTGCACCATCTAAAAATATACGCCCGTTAGATCAGGGATTTGCGTTACAGTTGACCTACGGCGATAAAACCATCATCCGCAAATTTGATGAAGCCAGTTGGCCGGAAATCAGCTTTGAAGCTACGTATCCGATGGCCACCGTTCATTACATAGATCCTGCGCTTCCGGTAGAAATAACGATGGAAGCGTTTTCTCCTTTTATTCCACTGAATGAAGATGACTCTGGTTTGCCTGTAACCATCCTGTCTTACAAAATAAAAAATACGGGCACTGTACCGGTTACCGCTGCCATTATGGGCTGGCTGGAAAATAAGGTCGCTATCGAAAGTGCTACCGATGCATTGCATGAGCGGGTGAATACGGCGGTAAATGAAAAAGGCTGGCAAGGCGTAAGTGCCACGGTACGTGTTAAAACCGGCGATAGCAGCGACTTTGAAAAGAAAGCAGATTATGGTAATCTTTGTCTCGCTGCCTTCAGCAATAAAGCTACCGTTGGTACCATAATGGCTGAAGGTGAGCTCACCGCAGCTCATTTTAAATTGCCGGTGTCAAAACAAACCGTAAGGGGTATAAAAGAAAAATTAACGGCTACCGTTACCACGCGCAATAACATACTACCGGGAAAGACTATACGAACAGACTTTGCCATCAGCTGGTACTTTCCTAACCTGCATTTTAAAGATATACAGGGTGAAGGGCGCTACTATGCCAATAAATTTGCAGATGCTGCTGCCGTGATCAGCTATGTACAACAAAATTATGTCCGGTTAAGCCATGAGAGCCGTTTGTGGAAAGATACCTGGTATGATGCCTCGCTGCCATGGTGGTTCATGGAGCGTACTTTTCTTAATATCTCCACGCTGGCTACCACCACTACGCATCGTTTCCGCTCCGGCCGTTTTTATGCCTGGGAAGGTGTAGGCGCCTGCGAAGGTACCTGCACACACGTATGGCAATATGCACAGGCGGTAGGCCGCATCTTTCCTGCATTGGAAAGAGATACCCGGCAACGGGTAGACCTGGGTATTGCACTCCTGCCGGATGGTGGTATTTTATTCAGGGGAGAAGCAGAAAAACGCCCCGCTATCGACGGACAAGCAGGCACCGTGCTGCGCATTTACCGGGAGCACCAGATGAGCCGGGATGCTGCTTTCCTGCAGCAGAACTGGCCTAATATTAAAAAGGCTACGCAGTTCATTATTAACCAGGATCGCAACGGCGACGGCATGGAAGACACACCGATGGAAAACACATTGGATGCGGTATGGGATGGTGAAATAGCATGGATAGTAGGATTGTGTATTGCAGCAGTGCAGGCAGGCGCACTGATGGCTATGGAAGTAAACGATACTGCTTTTGCCAATGTCTGCAAAACATATGTGGATAAGGGGCGGAAGAATATGGAATCACAATTGTTTAACGGCGAATACTTCATTCATCAACCGGATAAAGTGAAAGGAAGATCTGTGATCGGCTCTTATAATACTTGCCATATTGACCAGGTATATGGCCAGAGCTGGGCGTTTCAGGTGGGTATGGACCGTATCATTGACAAAGAAAAAACAGTATCCGCACTGCGTGCTTTATGGAAATATAACTACATGAAGGATGTAGGCCCTTATGTTGCAACGCATCCCGGAGGAAGGCCGTATGCACTCCCCGGAGAAGCAGGGATGATCATGAATACCAATCCGCGTAAGGAAGAATTTCCTTTTGGTGTAAAAGATGCATGGCAGCTGGGTTATTTCAATGAATGCATGACCGGCTTTGAACACCAGGTAGCCGCGCATATGATGGCAGAAGGCATGACAGATGAAGCACTCACGCTCACCCGTGCAGTACATGACCGTTATCATGCATTTAAGCGCAATCCTTTTAATGAAATAGAGTGCAGCGATCACTATGCCCGTGCTATGGCCAGTTACGGCACATTTGTAACGGCATGTGGTTTTGAATACCATGGACCCAAAGGCTACATTGGTTTTGCTCCTGCTATGAATAAAGAAAATTTTAAAGCTCCTTTTGTAACTGCAGAAGGGTGGGGCACTTATACGCAACAGGGTGGCAGTCATACGTTGCAGCTGAAGTACGGCGCGTTGTCTTTACAAACATTGCGCTTTCAAAAGACAGGTGCAAAACAGGTGACAGTAATTATTGATCATAAAAAAATGCCGGCTTCTTTTAAAGAAGAAAATGGTTTTGTTACTATTCAGCTGGATACTGCTACCCGCATTGTCGCTGGTAATTCTCTTCACATCACAATTGTATAACAGATGAAAAAATATTTTCACATAGCCGTTGCCGTTATAGGTCTGTTTTCCTGCAGACAGGAAAGCAAGCCTATGGCTGCAATGAGTACTACTGCCTGGCAGTCGCAACTGGACAGCCTGTTGCCCCTGCTGGGGCATCGTAACTGGATTATTGTGGCCGATAAAGCCTTTCCGCTGCAATCAGCTACGGGCATGGTCTACATTAATACAAACGCTTCCCTGCCGGAAGTAGTGGACTACACCATTAAAAAACTGGGCGCCGGCACACATGTGAGCCCGATCCTGTATACAGATAAGGAGTTGGCCTACATTCCCGGTGCGGAGCATTATCGCGACACGCTGCAAAGTATTTTTAAAGGATACAACGTGCAATCATTGCTGCATGATTCTGTATTTGCCAAAATGGATAAAACGGCGAGCCTTTTTAAAGTGGTGGTATTGAAAACAAATACTACCATTGCTTATTCTTCTGTATTTATCAATCTTGATTGTAAATACTGGAGTGCTGCAAAAGAACAACAGTTGCGGGCAGCCATGAAGGGGAATTAGAAAATACTGTATCTTCCGCTCCATAAATAATAAAAATGGAGCAGTTAAAATTATTCATGTTGCTGCTGGGATGTAAGCCAGATGGGCGTCATACGGAGCAACATGATGTATTCTTTGGCATTGGATACAAGCTTAGTGATCTTATCCCTGATATAAAAGTTTTCTGGCCGGAAGCCCAGGGTAAATTACATATTGATGGCTGGCGGGAAGTAAATTTTGTAGAAAATTATCACATTACAGTTGTAGAGAAAACTGCTGTGCTGACTAACCCGGAACAATTATATTTTCTCAACCTGGGTGGTTACAAACCGAATGAGATGGAAGAGTTTCATTACAAAATACTCAGCGTGAATAAGGATATCGGTGAGGCCATCCGGGCATCAAAAGAAACGACCTTTTTTAAGCACACCACTTTTGATGATGCTACTTCTCATGTAGATGATAAATATGGTGTGGATGTAGATGATATCTATCCTATAAAAGATATTTTACCAGCGTATCTGAAAGAGAAATATCAGCTGCAGATTATGCCGGCAGCTGAAACAACAACAGACACGCTTCATCTCGGTTATTTTCAGTTAAGTAAAATATAAACACAGCAAGGGCGCTGGCTTACCAGAGCCCTTGCTGTATTACAGTTTCAGGGAATGTCTTCGCCTTCCTCTTCCTCTTCGGCTTCTTCTTCATCGCTGTCTTCCAGTTCTACATCTTCTTCCTCTTCATCCTCTTCTTCCAGGTCATCAGACACCTGGTCTACTCCCTCATTGTCGCTTTCGTCTTCTGTTTGAGGAACATAGCCGGTTCCGCGTTTAGGATCAACGGCGAGTGCTGCCAGAGCTTGCATTTCCATAAATTAAAATTTAGGGTTTAAGATGATGTGTCAAATTAAGGAAAACAACAACTGCGCCATCACGGTAATTGTTAATTAACAATGAGATAAGAAAGGAGGTACTGCGATATAAGTACACAAACAGGGGAGGCACGGTGCTTTTTCTTAGTACTATTTTCTCCCTTTCATTTGCTATTTTCTCATAAGACCCTATTCACCACGACTTTCTTGCTAGTTGGTGAAAAAATAATTTAATTTGGTAATAGCACTTTATGAATGTAATTCCAGCGACAATGGAGCAACTAACAGACGATGAGCTGGTGCATTTACTTATACAGGACAATGAACCTGCCTTTCGGCAATTGTACACGCGATATTGGAAAAAGTTACTGATCAAAGCCTACACACAACTGCAATCACATGCAGACGCGGAGGAATTGGTACAGGATGTTTTTGTCAGTATCTGGCACCGTCGCCATACTATTCAACTGAAATATAGTTTCCACACTTACATCTCTGCTATTACCCGCTATAAAATATATGAACGTATTGCAGCGAATAATAAAGCGCCTCACATAGAAACAGCAGAACATTGTATGGTGGTGGATAACACCACCCAGCAATGGCTGGATTTTTCCGCTTTAAAAAGCCATATAGAAGATGCTGTTGGTACCCTGCCTGAAAAATGTCAGCTTGTTTTTCGCCTGAGCCGGGAACAGGGATTGACAGAAAAACAGATCGCACAAACGTTGGGCATCTCCCATAAAACAGTAGAATCGCATATGCGTAAAGCATTGCGTGTGCTACGGGGGGCGGTAGGTCATTTCCGTATCTTCTCCTTTCTCTGAAAAAAATATTTTTTTAACGCGTAAGGGTAAGCCTCACTTTTTACCCACTATATAATTCAAAGGGCATTGATATGCAGCCACAGCTACCTGATGAGATAAAACAATTAGCCGATAAATGGCTGCAGGGTACGATCACCGTCGAAGAGCGTGCCGTGTTGGATGCCTGGTATCAACAGCAGCCTGCCGATGAGGTAGTATGGGAGTCTGGTGACAGCGACGAAGCAGGCATGGAAGCCCGTTTATATGCGGATATTGCCAATAAGTTGCAGCCGGCAAAGACTTACCACATAAAACAGTGGGTCCGGGCAGCAGCTGTACTGGCGCTCATATTGACAGGCTGGTGGAGTAAGCATATTTATGAAGAAAAGTACAGCACGGTAATAGTATCCAATACCAGGGGTATTAAAAAGATGTTTCTGCCAGACAGCAGCATCGTTTGGCTAAAAGGTAACAGCAGCCTTACTTTTACCCGCAGCTTTGGAAAAAAGAACCGCGTAGTACAATTGCAGGGAGAAGGTTTGTTTGAGATTGCAAAAGATCCGGCACATCCTTTTATTGTGAATACGGGAGCATATACGACGCGTGTACTGGGCACCAGCTTTAATATTAAAGAAGAAACCAGTAAAAGCGCTTTTGAATTACTTGTGTTAACAGGTAAAGTACAGATAGAAAAGAAGAACAATAGCGATAAGCAACATCCATTGCTTGTTACCCCGGATTATCAGTTCATGAGCAGCGATCAGCAAACGCCTGTGTTAAGTAAGGCCAGCAATGCCACAAGGGCAGCAACAATGACAGGCACAGAATATGATATGAACTTTAACAGAACACCCTTCCCGGAAATTATGCAACGGGTAGAAAATAAGTTTGATGTAAAATTTGCCGGCAGTTATGCAGCGTTCGAGCAATGTAAAGTAACCGCTGATATCACAGATCAATCATTATCAAATTCACTAAAGCTTTTGACGATGGCCGTGAATGCCAACTATCACCTGAACAATGGAATCATCACCGTAACAGGTAGCGGATGTAAATAACCACGTATTTTATTATTTCAACTCAACCAAAAAGTTACATGAAAAAATGTAAAGGGGAATGCTTTGCCCGCAAGGCATCGGACAAACCATTTTTCGTAAATGAAAAACTATTCCGGTCACTTAAAAATGGAATTATGCGTTTTACAGCTTTACCATTGCTGCTTGTGATGCTGGCCGTATCTCTGGTCTGGGCAAGCCCCGGCGCCGGTCAAAATACACTCGACAAAAAAGTGAGTGCCTCTTTCAACAGCACACCACTGGATGCTGCACTGAAAGAGTTAAGTAAAAAAGCAGGTGTACGTTTTGTTTACAACGACCAGCTGCTGGAAAAAAGCCAACCCGTTACTGCCAGCTTTCGTGAAGTAACACTGAAGCAGGTATTAACTACCCTGCTGCCGGTTAACCAGGTAAGCATTGAAGTAGTAGACGATAAGTTTATTATCCTGAAAGTAAAGACTGTTGAGCATCTGGCGCCCATTACGATGAATACTGCGCCGGCAGCTTTGCTGGCAGATACTTTCACCGTAAAGGGTATTGTAAAGGATAAAGATGGTAACCCCATACCAGGCGTGTCTATCGGCGTAAAAAAAACAGGTAAAGGTACCAGTACCGATGCACAGGGTCGTTTTGTATTAAAAATAAATACAGGCGAAACACTGGATTGCAGTATGGTAGGTTATCAACCTTACACTGTACAACCCACACCAGGCGGGCCATTGCAGATAGTGCTGGAATCAGCAGTATCTAACCTGGAAGACGTAGTGATAGTAGGTTATGGCACTACCCGTAAAAAAGACCTGACCGGCGCTATCACCACTGTTAAAAGTGATGCGATCAAAAATGTACCGGTAACGCGTGTAGACCAGATGCTGCAAGGTAAAGCGGCGGGTGTACAAATTACTTCTATCAGCGGAGCACCGGGCACGGGAACGTCTATACGTATTCGTGGCGGTAACTCCATTAATGCAGGTAACGAACCATTGTATGTGATTGATGGCCTCATCGGTGCCGGTGATCGCAACCTGATTAACCCGGAAGATATTGAATCCATCCAGATACTGAAAGATGCTTCTGCTACTGCTATCTATGGTGCAAGAGGTGCTAACGGCGTTATTATTGTAACTACTAAATCAGGGAAAAGCGGAGAAGATAAGATCAATGTAAATGTATATAACGGATGGCAGCAGGTACCTAAATACATTGATATGATGGGCGCATCCGATTATGCAAAGCTGGCAAACGAAAGTTCGCTGGATAATGGAGGCCCTGTCCTGTATAATAATCCTGATTCGCTTGGCCGTGGAACCGACTGGCAGCGCGCTGTTTCAAGAGTTGCCACCATGCAGAACATCGCACTGAGCGCAGCAGGGGGTAAAGACAACTACCACTACTTTTTATCCGGTAACTATTTAAACCAGGATGGTATTGTAATCAATTCAGGATTTAAACGTTATCAGTTGCGGGTGAATCTGGATAAAGATGTGAAGAAGAACGTGAAAGTGGGTACTATCCTCAATATCGGCAGATCAGAAATTAAGAACAATACCGTATCGCTGGGTGGACAGGCGTATGATCAGTCTGCACTGGCTTTTAATCCTGCATCTAATATTTATAATGCAGATGGTTCTTTTGCCAGCAAAAAGCCCAACGATCCGCAGGTGTATGATAACCCGGTGGCACAGGGCACGCTTCCGCTGAATAATACGATCAGCAATAATATCATTGGTAATGTGTATGTGCAATGGCAATTGATACCCGGTCTTACTTTCAAATCTATCTTTGGTACAGAAATGAATTTTGTGAAGAAGAATGCATATACCCCCGGCACTATGCCAACGCGGGCCAATGCTAATGCGGGAGGCCTTGCCAGTGCTGCAGCCAGGAATACATTGATGTGGTTAAGTGAAAACACACTCACCTATGATAAACAATTAGGGAAAGACCATCATATCAGCATACTGGGTGGTACTACCTATCAGACTTCCACTACTGACACACTAAGTGCCGGTGGTGATAAATATTCAAATGATATATTTCAATACAATAATCTCGGTGCAACAGATAGAACCACTTACGCTATTGGTTCACAATATGAGCAGTTCACCATTATCTCTTTTTTAGGAAGAATCAATTATAGTTATAAAGAGAAATATCTTTTCACCTTAACAGGCAGATCAGATGGCGCTTCCCGTTTTGCGGAAAATCATAAGTATGCATTTTTCCCTGCAGCTGCTGTTGCCTGGCGCATGGGGGATGAACCTTTTATCCGTAACCTCAATGTGTTTGATAACCTGAAACTGCGTGCCAGCTATGGTTACAACGGCAACCAGGGTATTGCTACCTACTCCTCTTTACCGGCATTAAGTGCAAAAAGCGGATTTATTATTGGTGGAAAACCAATTCTTGGTTATACCCAAACACAATTGCCTAACCCTAATTTAAAATGGGAAACTACCCGTCAGTTTGATATGGGACTGGAAGCAGGATTCCTGAAAGGAAAGATCAGTGTGGAAGTAGATTACTATAACAAACGCACCAAAGATTTGCTGTTGAGCCAGCAGTTAGCTACACAAACGGGCTTCACCAGCAAAGTTACCAATGTAGGTGCAGTAGAAAACAAAGGGATTGAATTGTTGATCAATACACAAAATATCTCTCATAAAAATTTCAGTTGGGAAACCTCTTTTAATATTTCCGGTAACCGTAGCAAGGTGGTAGACCTGGGTGGTGTAGAAAGTTTTGATATGGCAGGTATTGACTTTGGTGGATATAGTACCGTAAGCAAATTGCAGGTGGGTCAGCCTGTAGGTACTTTCTGGGGAGCTACCTATTATGGTGTAAGAAAAACCAACGACGTGCCCAAAGGCGCTGTAGATCCCAATCCTAACCCTAAGTTGGGTGATCCTTTGTACGTAGACAGGAATGGTGATGGTAAATTTGGCCAGGAAGACCTGAGCGTAATTGGTAATGGGAGCCCCAAATTTTTTGGTGGTATCGGTAATACTTTTCGGTATAAAAACTTCTCGTTTAATTTTTACCTGCAGGGAACTTATGGTAATGATGTGATGAACCTGGCAGATGATTTTTACAAAACAGGTGATCCGCTTACCAATCAGTATGCAATGATCAAAGACAGATGGTCGCCGGCAAACCCGAATTCCAATATTCCCCGTGTGAATTCAAGGAACTATATTCCTTCTACCATGTGGGTGTATAATGGCTCTTTCCTGCGGCTGAAATCAGTGAACCTGGGTTATACTATTACCGGTGCGCAAATGCACAGCAATTGGATCAATAACCTGAATGTATATGTAACAGCTACTAACCTGTTCCTGATTTCCAATTATCCTTATTTCGATCCGGAAACCAATTCATATGGCACCAGTTCCACTTTACGCGGGTTTGATAATACCAACTATCCGCAAAACAGAACGTATGCTATTGGTGTGAATCTGACCCTTTAAAATCTGACAAATGAAAAAATTAATTTTAATAGCGATAGCCTTTGCATCATTCACTTCCTGTAAAAATGATCTTCAGTAAGTACCAAAAAGTTTCTTGTCGCCGGACCAGTTTTATAAGTCCGATGCAGATGCCATAGAAGGCGTGAATGGCGTGTACTACTGGCTGGTAGGTAATTACCCCAACCGTTTGTTTCAGCAGGAGCTATGGCAGGTGCTGGATGAAAACTGCGATGTTATCAGAACGCCTCATGCGGGCCCGCAGAATTTATCTGCCGGTTCTCCCGGGTCTGCTCCTGTAATGTATAGTGCTTTTTACAAAGGCATCTACACTGCAAACCTGGTGTTGGACAAGGTATCCAAGTCTACAGGTATATCGGATGCTACCAAAAAAAGAGTATTGTCTGAAGCTAAATTTCTGCGTGCACTTTTCTACTATTACCTGACGGGTCTTTTCGGAGATGCGGTGTTATACAATGAATCTAACTACGCTGACATAGATAAGTCCAAAACAATGCCGCGTACACCGGTGTCGGATATACGAAAATCGATGATCACTGATCTTACCGAAGCTGCTGCCGGATTACCTGCTACCTATACTGCGGCAGATAATGGTCGCGCTACCGCAGGTGCTGCATTAGCATTGCTCACCAAAGTATATCTCTGGAATAAAGACTGGACTAATGCAGAAACCACTGCAATGCAAATAAAAACAGCTGGTAATTACCAGCTGTTGCCGGATTATGGGGCGGTATTTGCTGCCAATAACGAGTTTAATAAAGAATCAATTTTTGAGATAGATTTTCAGCCGGTGCTGTTAAACAGCTATCAGCATGCTTTCTATTCCCCTAATAATACAGTGGGAGTAGAGCCTTTTAAAAGCAAGCCATGGTATCGCGTGTATGTGCCTTATCATAATTTCGCTAATAGTTTTGATCCTGCTGATAAAAGAAAAGCGGTACTGATTGCCACGGGTTATAACGGGCAGGCTTTTCTTGTTGATAATACCAATAAGGTAGATGTATGGTTTGGCCCTAAATGGTATCGCCTGGATGCTGATGAACGTAATAGCGGTTTGGATATTTATGTACTGAGATATGCAGATGTATTATTGATGCTGGCGGAAGCCGCCAATGAAAATGGTCATCCCGGTGTGGCGCTGGAAGCACTGAATGAAGTGCGGCGGCGTGCTGGTTTGGCCGATGCCAAAGGACTTGCACAGGATGCCTTCCGCAATGAAATTTATGATGAGCGTGCAAAAGAATTATGTGGGGAAGGACATCGCCGCCTGGATCTGGTAAGATGGGGTAAATATCCACAGGCTGCGAGGGATGCTTCCGTTACCGAGGAAGCTGCATTGTCGGCTTCTTACAAAGATTATTATTCTTTATTACCTATTCCTGCTACGGAAACCCAAAAGAATCCGGCTTTAGGACAGAATAAAGGGTATGAGTAAATGAATGCTGATGATCGTATTTACCCGGTAAGAGGTATGGTGGAGCGATCTTGCATCGCTTAAAAAATAATATTTTATATTTGATAATATCTGATCGCGCCAGTTAACTGGCGCGATTTTTTTGCTTTTGACAAAATGCGTGGTATTCGGTAACTTCAGGTATTCCCCGGTTTAAAAAATATTGTTATGTACTCCAACGACAAATTTCCGGAAGAAATCATTCCCGGTCCACATGTGGAAGCTCATACACTCGCTTTCCTGCAGGCATTAAATGCTGTAAGTACACCAGAACTGTTTGATCTTTCGTTAGCAGAAGCACGGGCCACTATCTCTGCAGAACAAACAACATTTGATTTGAATCAGTTACCGGCGGTAGTAGAAGAGGTAAATATTCACGTGCCGGATGCGCATAGTATCACTGTGCATATTATCCGGCCGGATAAAAACGTAGGGGCGTTACCGATAGTTATGTATTTCCATGGCGGTGGCTGGGTTTTGGGAGATATTGCTACACATGAACGGCTCGCGCGGCAAATAGCTATTGGTGCAGAGGTAGCTGTGGTGCTGGTAAATTATTCCCGTTCCCCTGAATTTATATACCCCACCGCATTGCAGGAAGCCTACGAAGCTACTATGTGGATGGCAGAAAATGGAAAAGTGCTCCACCTGGACACTACCCGCATCGCCGTAGCAGGTGATAGTTCCGGCGGAAACCTGGCTACCGGTGTAACGTTGCTGGCAAAACAAAAAGGCGGGCCAAAGTTGTTGTTACAACTGCTCTTTTTCCCTACACTGGATCATAATTTTGATACATTGTCATATCGGCAATATGCCAACGGATATTTTTTAACGCGGGCGCAAATGCAATGGTTCTGGGATGAATATGTCGGGACCGGCGTTATCCGCAATGAAATAACGGTATCGCCGCTTCGTGCTACCACAGAAGATCTTAAAGGGCTGCCATCTGCCCTGATCATTACCGCAGAACATGATGTATTGCGTGATGAAGGAGAGGCTTATGCCCGTAATTTAATGACAGCAGGAGTAACTGTTACGGCTACACGTTATTTAGGCACCATTCATGCTTTTATGTTCCTGAATAATCTTTGGCAAACGCCTGCTGCTAAAGCAGCCATTGCTCAAGCCAATGAAAAGATCAGAGAGGTATTTGATATCTAACGTTCTAAAATTGCTGTCACGCCCATTCCGCCGGCAGTGCAGATAGAGATCAGCGCACGGCCCCCGCCACGTTCCTGTAATATTTTAGCCGTTTGTGCTACTATCCTGGTGCCGGTGGCTGCAAAAGGATGACCAATAGCCACACTGCCACCTTTTATATTCAGCCTGCTACGGTCAATACTGCCCAGTGCCGTATCCCAGCCAAGTTTCCTGCAATATGCCGCATCTTCCCACGCTTTTAATGTACAGAGTACCTGCCCGCAAAAGGCTTCATGAATCTCATAAATATCAAAATCCTGCAAAGTAAGGTGATTGCGTTTTAATAAACGGGCTACTGCATACGTGGGTGCCATCAACAGTCCTTCACCGTTTACATAGTCTACTGCTGCAGATTCAGCATCTACCAGGTACGCTTGTACGGGCCAGTTATGCTGCTGTGCATACTCTTCAGAAGCTAATAATAATGCGGAGGCGCCATCTGTATACAAGGTACTGTTACCCGCTGTGAGCGTGCCATTGCCGCTGAAGTCAAACGCCGGTTTTAGTTTGGCCAGCTTCTCCGGTGTAGTATCACTGCGTATGATGGTATCTCTTTTTAATCCTTTATATTCAAATACAAGATTATTATAGAAACCTTCCGTATATGCTTTGGCAGCATTGATATGGCTTTGGTAAGCCAATGCATCCTGTGCTTCACGGGTGATACCCCATTCTTTGACCATCTTTTCGGTATGCTGCCCCATTGATAAACCTGTTCTGGGTTCTACAATGGAAGGATATACGGGTGTCAGGTCTTTAAAGCGGATAGAAGTCAGCACCCTGAGCCTTGCACCCAATGTTTTGGCATTGCGGAGGTCTGTCAGTTTCCAGGCCAGCTGTTGTTTGAATAGCAGGGGAATATCGCTGTTGGTATCGCTGCCGCCGGCAATACCTGTTTCTATCTGGCCACAGGCAATGCGCAGTCCTAGCTGTATGGTTGCATCCAGACTGGTACCGCAGGCCCTTAGCATATTATAGGCAGGGGTATGCGGATCAAGTGTAGTGCCCAGCACACATTCCCTGGCAAAGTTCCATTCGGTAGAGCGGTTGAGTAATGCGCCCAGGGCTACCTCTCCCAAACGTTTTCCCGACAGCTGATAACGCGCTATCAGTGCAGTCAGACAGGCAGTGAGCATCTCCTGGTTGGAGAGATGATTATAATGAGTAAAGGACTTTACAAAGGGAATACGTTGCCCGCCTATGATAGCTACCTTTTTCATAAAACGCCATTTAATTAAAGTTAACGATTAAGCGGATAGAAAGTTATTCATTACGTCCGCGTATCTTTTATGGCTGTTTAGAAAACAAAAAAGATAGGTATCAGAAACGCATTGGGGGCGCTCTGAGGAACGGGTAGTTACAATGAATAGATATGATTTACCGGATTAGGCAGCGGCTTGCCTTCAAATGCGGCTATAATATTTTGTGCGGCAATCCTTGACATCGCATTCCTGGTTTCTACTGTGGCAGAACCAATATGTGGTAACACAGCCACAGTGGGCATATCCAGCAAAGGATTACCTGGTTGCATGGGTTCAGGATTGGTTACATCCAGCCCTGCACCCCAGATACGGCCTTGTTGCAGTGCAGCTATCAGGTCTGTCTCATTGTGAATACCACCGCGTGCCGCATTAATAAAAATGGCGGTGGGCTTCATTTTATCGAAGGCCTCTTTATTAAATTTTTCTTTTGTTTCTGCTGTCAGAGAGGTATGTACACTGAGCACATCACTCTGTTGCAGGAGCCCTTCAAAAGATACCTGTACTGCTTGTAGTTCTTTTTCTGCCGCTTCATTGCGTTCCCGGTTGCAATAAATTATTTTCATGCCAAAGGCATCCCGGCAACGTTTGGCCATCACATAGCCAATATTTCCAAGTCCCCAGATGCCCAGCGTTTTTCCTTCTATTTCAATGCCCAGGTTGGCAGTAGGTGTGCTAAACCCCCATTCATCGTTTATAATTCTTTTATGGTGATAAAAAGCTTTCCGGGAAACAGCCAGCATGAGTAAAAATGCAATGTCTGCGGTGGCGCTGCTTAATACACCCGGTGTGTTGGTAACCGGGAGCCCCAGTTCTGTAGCGGCTTTTACATCTACATTATCATATCCGACAGATAATAAACTGATCACTTTTAAATGACGGCAATGTTCCATAAAAGCACGGTCTATTTTTCTGCCACCGGCATATAATAATGCGTCATGATCTTTACAATGTGCAATCAGTTCTTCGGGGGTAAGATCACGGAGTTCTGTCCACTGGGTAACGATAACGCCTGCACGTTGCAGGAGTTTTAAACCTTCTTCCGGAATAACCCTTGTTGCAAATACCTTCATGGTGTAATTTTTTTAGATCTTTTAATCATCTTCCATATTTCAAACCACAAGACCGATACGGCACTGATGCCCGCACAAACCAGTAATTCCTGCAGATCTAATGGTGCTATGCTGAAGAAGCTTGCTATGGGCGATATATATAACATCGCTGCCAGCAGAAAAAGCGTGGTGCAGATAACACCTACCATTAATTTATTACGGTTGCGCATGCTATGGATGAAAGAATAATAGAATGAGCGGTTCACCAAGGTAAGAAAAATATTGGCGAGTACCAGCGTGGTAAACACCATGCTGCGGGTAGCTACCTCATTGTAGCCGTTGACTACGCTCCATTGGTAAGCGGTTAATACACCCGCTGTAATAACCAATCCCTGCAGGATGCTGATATTCATTTCACGAAAAGAGAGAAATGTTTGCGAGATAGGTCGTGGTGGTACCTGCATGGCATTACGCTCCATCGGTTCATTTTCATATACAATAGAACAGGTGGGGCCCATGATTATTTCCAGGAATATTACATGTACCGGTGTGAAAATATTCGGATAGATCCATCCCAGGAATAACGGCAGTGATACCGTAAGCATGATGGGGATATGAATGGAGATAATATACTGCACTGCTTTTTTGATGTTGGTATAGATACGTCTACCCATTGCTACGGCGTCTACCATGGCGGACAGGTCATCATTTACGAGAATAAGTGCCGCTGCCTGTTTGGCAATTTCTGTTCCCTTCCTTCCCATGGCAATGCCGATGTGTGCTGCTTTCAGCGCGGGACCATCATTAACGCCATCACCTGTCATGGCCACTACCTCGCTATCTGCTTTGAGTGCGTTAATGGCAGCCAGCTTGGCTTCGGGAAACATGCGTGTGAAAATATTAACCTTTTGCAATTGTTGCTGCATATCAGTTGTACTCATTTGCATCAGTGCTTCACCGTCGATGGCTGCATCTGCATGTGCTAATCCTGCCTCCGCGGCAATAGCTTTGGTGGTAACACTATTATCTCCTGTAATAATCTTTATAACAATACCTGCTTTATAAAATTGCCGGAAAACAGCTTTGATATGAGCTTTGGGAGGATCATAAAATGCAATGAGGCCTATAAATGCAAAAGGTAATTCCTGTTGTGTAGCAGGGAAATCGGTGCCTGTAAAGGAAGATGCAGCTACTCCCAATACACGGTAACCTTTTTCAGCCAGTGCATTTAATTGCTGCATGATCCTGGTTTTGTCTTCCTCTTTTAAGGCACAAACGGTTAAAATGGCTTCCGGCGTACCTTTGGCGGCAATCATACGATGCCCGGCATTATCTTCATAGATATGTGTCATCATAGGAGGCTTGCCGTCCAGTGGATACTCATGTATCATATTGTATTGCGTACGCTCATCTGTGGTGTTACTGTTTTCGTATAGCCGGTGCAGTGTTTTCTCCATCGGATCAAAGGGTACCGGTTCGCTGGCCCACATAGCCATGGCAATAATGTTGGCGGGCCAGTTGTCCGTTTCATACAGCGTATTATCTGCGGCATTATACACTGCTTGCAGGCTCATTTTGTTTTCAGTGATAGTGCCGGTTTTATCTGTGCATATGATAGTAGCGCTGCCCAGTGCTTCTACGGTGCGTATCTTTTTTACAATAATGCCCAGTTGCATCAGTCGCCTGGAACCCAGTGCCATAAAGGTGGTGAAGGCCACGGGTATTTCTTCCGGGAGGATAGACATGGCGAGTGTAAGTCCTTTCAGTAAACTATTCATAATGCTGCCGCTGCGGATGTAGTTAAATAACCATATGGCCAGAAAAACGATGATACCTGCTACTGCCATCCATTTCACAAATTGCTGAATTTGTAATTGCAACGGGGTAGCCTCTTCTTTTATATTTAAGATAGCCTCGCCGAGTTGCCCTAATTTGGTACCGGCACCTACATTTTTCACTTCAATAATAGCCAGCCCGGATACCACTAACGTGCCGCTATATACGTTGTTATCTTCGTTGTCTGCCTGCTTAAAAACCGTATAGGCTTCACCGGTAAGCGCAGATTCATTTACTGAAAAATCATTGCTATGTACAATTACACCGTCTGCATTAATGGTATTGCCTTCGGTTATCAGCAACATATCGCCGGTAACGATATCTATGGTAGGGATACTTTTTAATACACCATTGCGGATCACTTTGCTCAGGGGTTCATTCATTTTTTCCAGTGCCTCCAATGCTTTGCGGCTGCGGCTATCCTGGTAAACGGAGATGCCGGATACCAATGCAATCGCCGCCAGCATAAAATAAGCTTCTCCCCATTCTCCCATAATAAAATAAATAACGGTAACGGCTATCAGTAATATGAGCATAGGTTCCTGTAATAATTCCTTTAACACCTGCACTACGGGGTTTTCATCTGGTACCGGTGTCGTATTACTGCCGTACTGTTGCCTGGAAGCTGCTACCGCAATGTCATCCAGCCCTTTTATGTGTTCAGGGAGATTGATCTGATAGGCCATATCAACTTATTTTAGGGTGTAGTAATCCGTTTATTGAAATTACGAATTAGTAAAATTTTTCCCCATCTTTATCTCATCTTATTACAATAACAGTGAAACTAATGAACAGAAAAAGCTGGATAGCAGGGGTACTGCTGTTCTTTTCCACTTCCGTGTCTGCACAGGATTTTCCTGCGGTACAACAACTGGCGCAACGCCGGGTACCCTGGCTGGCGTCTTCGCTGGTATTGAAAGGTATACCTGCAGAAAACGGGAAAGATGTATTTGAAATCAGCACACCGGGTAAGCAGGTATACATCAGCGCATCCAGTAGCAGTGCGGCAGCTGCGGGGTTGAACTGGTACCTGAAATATTATTGTCATCGTAGTATGTCGCATATGGGCGATAACCTGGCGGCCGTATCTCTCTTGCCGCCGGTAAAAGAAAAGGTGCATATCAATACTACTTTTGACTACCGTTATGCGCTGAACTATTGTACGATCAGCTACACGATGAGCTTCTATAGCTGGAAGGACTGGGAACATGAACTGGACTGGATGGCGTTGAATGGCGTAAATGTGATGCTGGCTACAGTGGGTACGGAAGCGGTATGGCAACATACTTTACAGCGACTGGGCTACAGCAATGAAGCTGCGCGGCAGTTTGTGGCTGGTCCGGGTTTTACTGCCTGGTGGCTCATGGGCAATCTCGAAGGCTGGGGTGGGCCCGTTACCCAACAAATTATTGACGACCAGACCGCCCTGGAAAAGCAGATCCTGGCCCGCATGCATGATCTGGGCATCGCACCCGTGCTGCAAGGCTTTTACGGCATGATCCCCGTGAATGCGAAAGAAAAGATGCAGCTCAATGTAGTAGCACAGGGCAAGTGGGCCGGAGGCTTTCAGCGCCCGGACTTCCTGGTGCCTGGCGATAGCAACTTCACAAAAATTTCCGGTATCTATTACGAAGAGCTGAAAAAATTATATGGCAGCGATATCCGCTTTTTTGCCGGTGATCCCTTTCATGAAGGCGGCAATAGCAACGGCGTAGATGTAACCGCTGCTGCCCACAGCATTCAAAAGGAAATGCAACGCTACTTCCCTGGCAGCACCTGGATTTTACAGGGCTGGCAGGCCAATCCGTCTACAGCGTTGCTGGCAGGCCTGGATAAATCCAAAGTATTGGTGCAGGAACTGTTTGGTGAAAATACCGCCAACTGGGAACAACGCAAAGGATACGAAGGCACTCCCTTTATCTGGTGCAGCGTAACCAATTTTGGTGAGAAGCTGGGGCTGTATGGTAAGCTGCAACGTTTTGCAGATGAAACCTACCGCGCAGCGCAGGGTCCATACGGTAAACTGCTTAAAGGTATAGGTATCATGCCGGAAGGTATCCACAACAATCCCGTGATCTATGAACTTATGATGGAGCTGGCCTGGCATCCGCAACATGTGGAAGTGAAGGACTGGATAAAATCATACGTACGTTCCCGTTATGGTACCGACAATGCAGATATGCAGGCTGCCTGGCAGGGGCTCATTGCCACTGCTTACAGCAGCTTCCCGCAATTGCAGGAAGGACCTAATGAATCTGTGTTTTGCGCACGCCCTACAATGGAAGACCACCCCGTATCTACATGGGGTACACGTAAGCGGAACTATGATACCCAAAAATTTGCAGCAGCAGTAGCCTTGTTTATGAAGGCAGCTCCCAGGATGAAAGATAATACGACCTACGAAATTGACGCGATCGATTTTCAACGGCAGGTAATATCCAATAACGGCGAAGAAGTATATGGAGAGATGGTGAAAGCCTATCATAATAAGGACCTGGGTGCGTTCAAAAAAATATCTGCCAGTTTTCTCGCCATGATGCAACAACAGGATCTGCTGCTGAGCGGTAATTCGCACTTCCGGCTGGATACCTGGTTGAAAGCTGCACAGCACCTGGGCAAAACACCTGCGGAGAAAATATTGCTGGAGAAAAATGCACGTACACAAATTACTTACTGGGGCCCCGATAATCCGGATACAGACCTGCATGAATATGCCAATAAGGAATGGTCGGGTTTAATGCGCAACTATTATATTCCCAGGTGGAAAATGTTTATAGCAGCACTCACAGCTCAACTGGAAGGAAAGGAGTTTAAGCAACCGGATTTTTTTGCATGGGAAAAAAACTGGGCGCTCACAGGGAAATAATGATCCTTTATTATTCCCGGATGAAACTCTACAGTGAATGGATGAAAAACTTTGCCACGCCAGTATAGCAAAGAATGGGAATGAGCAACCGCGTTCAAAAACGAACAACAGCTATGCTGAAAGTGAACGTTCTGATTGTTTTTGTAAATTGTAAATTGCTGATAGTCAATCTGTATATAATCAGGCATTTTTTTTCGGAGCAGTAAACAAAATCCTCGTGCTATGTTTTGGAACTACTGTAAGATTGCGTTCAGAAATTTATGGAAGAATAAGTTTACTGCGGTTATCAATATAGGTGGATTAGCTATTAGCCTGGCCAGTTTTTTCATTATTTTGCTCTATCTGAATTATGAGCTCAGTTATGATCAGTGGGACCCTTCATTGAAAGCAGTATATCGTGTATCCCAGCAATCGGATAATGGTTTTGCCAACAATCAGGCACCTATACCGCTGGCATCACTGCTGCAACAGCATTTGCCGGAGATCATTGCTTATACACACATTCAGCCATCCGGAGAGCATGATATGCTGGTTAGCCAGGGAGATAAAAAAATTTATCAGAAAGATCTGGTGATGGCAGACAGCTCCTTTCTACAGGTATTCCCTTATCACCTGGTAGCAGGTAATGCGGCTACTGCATTACAGGAACCATCCTCTGCACTGATTTCAGCAACTGTTAGTCATAAACTGTTTGGTAACAGTGATCCGATAGGAAAGGTGATTATGCTGTTTAACCAAATCCCCTTTACCGTTACTGGTGTTATCCAGGCAGCTGAAACGCCATCACACCTGCATGCGGAGGTGGTATTGAGAGATCCTTTTTTGGCACGGAACAGTGGCTGGGGTAATCTGTCCTATGTTACGTATATCCGTTTACGTGATGCATTGCCTGTAGCGCAGTTAGAGGATAAAGTGAACCGTACTTACTATGAAGATCATGTGCGTAAAGGAAAAGAAACATACGCTTCTTTTTTACAGACAGGACATACACCTTCACTGATGATAGATGCTGTGAAAGATATTCATAACTTTCCCCGCTTTGGCAGCAGTCCTTTTCATACTACACTTATTCTCTTTTTACTGGCTGCTTTGCTGCTGCTGAGCGGTGCTTTGAATTCCAGTAATTTATCGCTCGTAAAAACATTGAAACGTTCACGCGAAGTGGGTGTACGAAAAGTACTGGGTTCCAGCCGTAAACAGATCCTGAGCCAGTTCCTGCTGGAAGTAACCCTGCAATGCAGTATCAGCCTTGTGCTGGCACTATTGCTTTGTGTGTTAGTGTTGCCATTGTTCAATAATACCTTTGGTTTATCCTTATCCTTTTTCCGGCAAATGCAATCATATGCTGTGCTGTGGCAGTCTGCCGGTGCATTGTTGCTGATCATATTAATTTCAGGTTTATATCCGGCGCTGATATTTTCCGGTCAGGGTGCGGCTAAAGTATTAAAGGGTCATCTGACGATGGGCATTACAGGCAGACGTTTCAGCCATTCGTTAATAGTAGTGCAGTTTGCCGTATCGGTATTTTTTATTATCAGCGTGTTGGTAATGGAGCAGCAGATGCAGTATATGCGGCATAAAGACATTGGTTTTAACGGGGCTCAGGTGGTACAGATAGAAGCCACGCAAAATACCCGTGAAGATAATTTTGAACAAACAAGAGCAAAGTTATTAAGGATTCCGGGAGTACAGTATGTGTCTAAATCCACTGCTATACCCGGTAGTAATGAAGTGGATACTGTTACCTATAATTTCCGTTATGCCGGTAATGATAAGCCTATGGTTTCTGTAAGGGTAAGTACCGATTATTTTGTTACGCTGGGAATAAAAGTATTGACAGGAAGATTATTTGCTACCAATCATCCGGAGGACTTTGATAATACGGCTATCATCAATGAAACAGCGGCTAAATCGTTAGGAGTACAGGACCCTGTTGGCTCACAGATCCGCTTTGCTGGCTGCGACAGCGTACCTTACCAGATTGTGGGGGTGGTAAAGGATTTCCAGGTACAGGGATTTGAAAGCAGGGTGCGTCCTACGCTTTACAGTACCTCCAATGGTCATTGCTCTTTCCAGTCCGGTGGCGCTTTGCTGGTAAAGGTCAACACGGCTGATCTGGATAAAACCATCGGCAGTATCAACCAGCTATGGGAAACAGTAGAGCCTGGGTTTCCACTGCGTTACTCTTTCCTGGATCAGAACTTTCAGCAGTTATTCAGCAGCTATACCCGTGTGCAATATATTATACGTGTATTTACAATTATCTCCATACTCATTTCTGTAATGGGATTATTGGCTTTGACCGTTTATATAACAGAGCAACGTACTAAAGAAATAGGTATCCGCAAAGTGCTGGGAGCGAGTGTTGGTGGGATAGTAGCACTGTTGTCAAAGGATTTCCTGAAACTGGTGATAATGGGGATTATAGTGGCATCGCCGGTTGCGTATTACCTGTTGCAGCAATGGTTGAAGGACTTTGCCTACCGGGTAAGTATCAGCTGGTACATGTTTGCCCTGGCGGCGGCAGGCGCCTTGCTGATAACCATTGTTACAGTAGGTTTTCAGGCAGTGAAGGCAGCTATTGCTGACCCGGTGAAGAGCCTGAAAGTAGATTAATTCATTTAAAAAGCGCAGGGGACCGGCCAATAGCCGGTCCCCTGCGCTTTTTATTTTACAGCTGAACAGATATTGTGCTGATGTAGTAACTTTCAGGGCCAAATATGCCGGTTCTGGCATCAGACGGCATGAGGATTGCGGAGATCTTTTTTAGCATTACTTCTTCAGTCATATTTAACTGTCAGCATTTCACATGGAAGCATCAGCCCGGAGCAATAGTTTTATTGCATATGTCACAGCAAATAAGTGGATGGTAGCCGTCATCTGTATGGTTAGTCTTTTAAGGCTTTCATTCATAGATATTATGGGGCCGATGCCGCAGGATGCCTATTATTATTTTTACGGGCAACATTTTGCCTTATCCTATTTTGATCATCCACCGGCTATTGCGTGGATACTGCGGGCTTTTACGGATTTGTTTGGTCCGCATGTATTTGTTATCAAGTTGGCAGATACCCTGATTACCATTTGCACCCTGTTAGTCTTTTATCAGCTCTCTAAATTATTCCTTTCGCGCCACCGGGCATGGAACGCGTGGCTGTTGTTGTATTCCACACTGATGGTAACGGTGCTGTCGCTGGTATCTACGCCGGATGTGCCGTTGATGCTGTTCTGGAGCCTGTCGCTGATTGCAATATATCGCGCGGTATTTGAAGGGCGCCGTTTGTATTGGATATGGGCAGGCATTGCCATGGGACTGGCATTTGACAGTAAATACACAGCTATATTTTTACCTGCCGGGGCGGTGTTGTATTTATTATTGTCAGATACACACCGCAAATATTTATGGTCGCCATGGCTGGTGTTGAGTGTACTCTTTTTCTGTATTACTATTTCACCGGTGGTGATCTGGAATGTGAGCAACCAGTTTGCGTCGTTCCGGTTTCAATCTTCAGGAAGGGTAAGTGGTGCAGAGCTGCATCCGTTGGATTTCTTTGGTGTAATAGGCCACCAGGCGGCTATCTTGCTGCCTGTATTGCTGTTTGCATTGTTTTATTATCTCTATAAAATAATTCGCAAATACAAATGGCAGATCACCCGGATACCCGCTGAACAGTTATTTCTCTTATGCTTTTTTGTACCCATTTTCGCAGGCTTTTTTATATTATCTCCTGTTTATTGGGTGAAGATCAACTGGTTGATGCCCGCTTATATTACCGGTATTATTTGGGTAAGTACCTGGTTAACTTCCAGGTATATCCGCTGGCAGTGGTTTTTTGCAGTGATAGTACATTTGGGGCTGGCAGTAGAAATTATTTTTTATCCCGTGCCTATCCACTCAGATGATACGATGATAGGCTGGGAGGGATTAGGCACCGGTGTTAAAGCAGTAGCAGCGCAGTATCCGGATGATTTTATTTTTTCTGCAGATGATTATAAGACAAGCGCCATGCTGAATCTTTATCTCGGCAAACTGGTATATTCGAAAAATATACTGGGTGAAAATGCACTGCAATTCGATTTTATAGGCACAGATATCCATTCCCTGAAAGGCAGGAATGCCATCTTCATCAATTCTTTAACAGATGTAAATGATGAGATCGATGAGCAGCAGGATGTGGAAACACTCCGGCCTTATTTTTCGGGCATCATCTCCCTGCCATCCATTGTGGTGAAGCTGCACGGCCGTGTGGTCAGGAAGTTTCTTGTATTCCGCTGCATGGACTACCAGCCACCGGCTAACGTGCCGGTTAAAGAATAGGTGACCACCGTCACCTAAAACATTGACGAAGATCAGCAGGAACCCAATCTATATCCTTGTTCAGCATTGGCAGGGGTGTTATTTTCATATCTGCAATTGAACATCCACCGGGAGTTCTCAAAGCATGTGAATCAAATCAACAAAAACTGACAATGTGCTGTTGTAAGAGTATCACTGTTGTCACAGGCAGTGATACTTTTGTGGCACCTCTAAAAAATCGAGATATGTTTACCGGAATTTTTTCTTCCTCGCTGCAGCGGAAATTTTGCGAAGGGTTTCTGTTTTTCCCTATCAAACGTTTGCGGCAGTATGGCCATTTTATTTTCAAGCAATATAAGCCCCGTTCCGGTGTAAAAGCAGTATTGGATCATCAAACGGGAAAGTTTGATTTTCATGCACGTTATGCATTTGAATTGAGCAGGTTAATAGCTGACAAAGCTATTCCGCAGGCATCGCTGGTGATAGGAAAAATGGAGGCCCTGTATGAAGTGATACGGGAAGGCACCCATAACAGCCCGGACATGTATCCGGATTTTAATGATGTGATCACCGGTTATTACCATGCAATCACAACGTACAATGGAGTGGTATTGGGAAATCTGCAGGAAGAAATGAAACCGGCATTGAAGAAAAAAGTGTCCGAGCGGATGTTCGAGGATATGGGTTATGATCATCATATTAAAGTACAGCGACTGATAAAGGAGTTTGTTGGGCAGAGTCAGGCTATTGTGGCTTTCCTGCAGAGCTGTGTGGATAAAGACTATGGTTTTCCGGCTAATTATAGCAGTCTTGAGCTGACTGACCTGATAACCGGCATCAAACAAGTGATTACTATACAACGCAATCTGATAGCCTCCTTGCAGGCATGGGGAAACGCGGATAAATTGCAGGGACGACAGGTATATTACAACTAGCATATCAATATTATACTATCACTATGTACCACCAAGCACATAATGGGCTAACAGATCTGGAATATAAACAACTGTGTAAATCCTGGAGTAAAATCCTGGAAACTTTGCGGGCAGATAATGCAGTGTTGATCAATCATTTGTCTGAAGTGCTGAAAGGAACCGCAAAAAGATCATTTATTGAAGAAGCAGAAGAGTTTCAGTTGAGCATGCTCGATAAAGAAGAAACATTAATCCTGTTGCGGCATGAGTTACGGGAGCAGCTGGACTGGCTGGAAAGTCAGCCTGCAGAGAAGGAAGCGCCGCATCAGTATGCTACGCTGAAAAGCGATATGGAACAGATGGTGCAGGAATATGAACGCATGAAAGCTGCTTTCCTGGCTTTTGTGGCAGCAGAAAGAGTATAGCTCAGTTGATCATAGCAGTGAGCTTTTTCCTGGAGAGCAGTGTGATCTGCCCTTCTTTTAACGCAATGAGTGCATCATCCCGGAAGTCGCCCAGGGTGCGGATCAGCGACTCTTTAGCTACTCCGGCTACGGCCGCCAGGTTTTCCCGGCTGATATCAATCGTAAAATCTTCCCTCCCCGCCGCATTGTATTTTTTATCCAGCATCATCAAGGCTTCCGCTACTTTTTTCCGCAACGAATTATACGCGAGCCCTATGAGTTGTTGTTCTTTTTCTGCCATATGGCTGGCGAGCAATTGTACAAACTTATGCAGCACTTCGGGGTAGCTGCCTAACAACGTTTCGAAATCTTTAGTTGGTATTACCGCCAGCAAGGTGTCTTCCATGGCCTCTGCATAGTCCTGGTAGGAGCTGCCCTCCAATAGGGCGTAATAACCAAGAAAATCGCCTTCATTGTATAAACCAACGATCAGCTCTTTACCGTCGTCGTTACGTTTATAAGTTTTTACTTTGCCCTTCAGCAGGTAGTATAAACAATCGGGGCGGTTGCCGGCCACATAAATATTTTGTTTCTTTTTGTAGTGATTTGTATTACGGCCTTCTTTCAGAGAAGATAGGAGGTCGCGCCCGGTGGTAGTGGATAGTAAGGCATCCAATCCATGTAGTCCGGAAGCTGTTTCCTGCTTTATTTCTGCGCATCTTTTCAAACGGCTTTCAATGGCGCTCAAAAGTTCTGTCCCTTCAAACGGTTTGGTGATATAATCATCTGCCCCCGATTCCATTCCTTTCCGGATATCTGTTTTTTCTGCTTTAGCAGTAAGGAAGATGAACGGTGTAGTCTGTAGTGTTTTATTTTTATGCAGCAAATGTAATACGCCATATCCATCAAGTACCGGCATCATGATATCGCATACAATCAGTGCCGGCAGGTGTTCCAGTGCCATAGACACACCTTCTTTACCGTCGGCGGCAGTGAGTACGTGGTAGTTGGCCAGTTGCAGAATTTCAGCGATGTTATCGCGGATATCCGGGTTGTCTTCAATCAGCAGTATTTTATTCACAGTTGTTAATTTTGAGGGAATGGAACGGAAACGAGAAATTCTGTGCCTTTGCCAGGTTCGCTATTACAAGCCACTGTGCCATTCATCAGTTCAGCATATTTGGCTACTATGTGCAATCCCAGGCCGGTGCCCTGAATGTTGGCAACGTTGTGGCCCCGGAAAAATCGCTCAAACAGATGTTGCCGGTCATCTTCCGAAATACCAATGCCTTTATCTTTTACAGATAATTCAAAAGTCTTTGGTCCGCATTGTGTACGGATAGAAATAACAGCTCCTTCCGGCGAAAATTTAATAGCGTTAGACACCAGGTTCATTACAATGTGTTTGAGTAACGTTGGGTCCAGATTAGCCTGTGCTGCGCCATGATGCTTATAATAAATATTTTGTAATGGTTTTTTCAGGCCTTCCATTTCACTGATAATAGTACCTACATGTTTGCCGGCATCAAAGCTGCTATGTCGTACCTGGATCTTTCCTTCTTCAATTTTTCCTACAGATAAAAAGTCGTTCAGAATATCTGTAAGCATATTTACAGAAGAGATGATGCGCTGAATATGTTTGTTCCGCCTGGACTGATCTTCTGCTGCTTCGTATTTTGAAATAAGGTAGGTAGATGATAAAATTGCACTCAGCGGTGTTCTGAATTCATGCGATGCCAGGGACACAAACCTGGATTTCAATTCATTCAGCTCTTTTTCTTTTTCCAGGGCATTCCGCAACTCCGTTTCCGCTTGTTTTCTTTTAGACATATCAATGGCAATGCCAATGTAACCAGTGATGGCGGCAGCATCGCGGACGGCAGTTACGGTGAGCGATACCGGTAAACGGCTGCCATCTTTCCGGATGTATTGCCATTCATATTCGTTGAGTAAATCCAGTTTAGCCTTGATCGTTAGTGTTTCTATGCCGGGCTCTACAGCCTGTTGTAACTGTTGCGAAAATTCTTCTGCCCGCTGGGCAACTTCTTCGGGATCGTGCAGCATCAGCGGAGTACATACATCAATCACTTCTATTGCCTTATAGCCAAGAATCCTTTCGGCAGCGGGGTTAAACCATTTGATATATCCTTCCGGGTTGATGACGATGATCATGGCACCGGCGTTGGTCCACAAACTATTGAGGAAACTGTTCATCCGCTGTAGTGTACCATCTTTAATAGCGGCCTCTTTGCGATGTATATCCAGCTCCTGCTGCGTTATCTCAGATATTTTACGGTCAGAGATGTCTATTACGTATACAATGGTGAATTGCCCTGCAGGTGTATGATGTGTACCCAAACTAACCTCTACCGGAAAAGCACTGCCATCTTTTCGCAGGCCGGATCGCTCTTCAGAATGGAGCGGTAGCAACAATTCCAGCTGGCAGCCGGTAATTTCTTCTTTCGTATAGCCAAACTGGTTAAGCAGGAATGGGTTTGCTTGTAGAATAATATAATTGCTGTCTGCTACCATAATACCGATGGTGGCATGGTTAAAAAGTACTTCAAAACCTATGTAATTGATGGAGTCATTCATACAAGCAGGTTGTCTTTTACAATGGTGCTATATAAATTTAATAATTCCCGGTGGAATAACGATGTGTTGTTCAAAATTGGAGCGTTTTGTTTGATATGAACAAAGTGTTTTTTTGTTTAATGTTTTGTTCGGGCTGCTAATTTCAATTTCCGGATTTCGCAAATAACTTTCCCGAACTCGTAAACATAAAAATTTTCCTGCCCTTACTTTTGCATTACAATCTCACACAACAATAAGATGTATAAATATTTATTCCTGCTTACCTGCATGATGCGGGTAGGGACTCTATTTGCCCAAACCGATACAACCCTTGACAGTAAAGTGTTACAGGAAGTAGTGGTAACGGCTACACGAAATGAACAATTGTTGAATAAAGTACCTATACCCGTTACCGTTATTAATAAACAACAGATACAATCTATGGGTGCAGTATTGTTACAACAGGTACTGGCAGAACAAACCGGCTTGTTCATCACTTCCAATCACGGTACCGGTGTACAGATGCAGGGACTGGAAGCGGAGTATACACTCATTCTGCTGGATGGAGAGCCGCTGATAGGCAGAACAGCCGGGACATTTGATCTGTCGAGGATGGTGGTAAGTAATATAGAAAGGATAGAGATTATTAAAGGGCCTGTTTCTTCTTTATATGGTAGCGATGCGCTGGCAGGCGTGATTAATATTATTACGAGTGCCGGAAAAAAAGAAGGCGTAACCAGCATTACCGGACGATATGGTTCCAACAGTACTTATAATATAGATGGAAGTACTAAGATTCCCTATACCAAAGGATTATTTTCTGTGAATGCTAACTATTATAACAGTAACGGCTACACGCTTGGAGGTAACACTACTTCGCCTACGGTATCTCCTTTTAAAGCCGTGACTGCTCAGTCGCGCTGGCAGCACAATTGGACAGACAAATGGCAAACAATACTATCCGGCAGATATTATGAGCAACGATACAACAGTTATTTCTCCGACAGTAAAGGAATGATAGATGATATCGGAAAAGAGAAGGACATGAACGCATCACTGAATATCAGCAATACACCAAACAAAAATTTTACACAGGTACTGCGGATGTATTATTCCCGCTATGCTACTGATGGAGAGATGCGTTATCAGCAGGATAAAAGTTCGTACGATGCTTCTTTTTTTACACAAAATTATTTAAAACCTGAATACCAGGCAGACTGGCGCATTCATCCCAAACATCAGCTCACAGCGGGTGTTGGGTATGTACACGAATCACTGGAAGCCACCCGTTACGATGACAAGATGGCTTTTAATACCGGGTATGTATTTTTACAGGAAAACTGGAAACCAACGGATGCCCTGAATATATTAGTGGGTGGACGTTTCGATACACATAATCAATATCCATCGCAGTTCAGCCCCAAACTATCTATATCCTATCAGATAAACCCTGCCTGGCGTATACTGGGTTCCGTAGGTCGGGGCTACCGTGCCCCCGACTTCCGGCAGTTGTACCTGCATTTCAATAATGCCGCTGTTGGATATACGGTGGTGGGTACAAAGCTGGCAGCAGATATTTTGCAGGAGATGCAACAACAGGGACAGATTAAAAAGGTGAACATCGATCCTGCACAGTTGAAAGACCTGAATGCCGAAAGCTCCTGGTCGTACAACCTGGGTGTACAGGGCAATCCGTTTGTTCATTCCACCGCTAAGGTGAATTTCTTCTACAACAAAGTGAATAACCTGATTGATACCCGCGCCATCGCAGTAAAAACAAACGACCTCGCAGTATATAGTTATGTGAATGTAAATCGTATTACTACCTGGGGCGCAGAAGTAGAGTTAGGACAAACCATTGGTAAGTACTGGCAGATCGCCGGCGGCTATCAGTATTTACGTACCCGTGATAATGACCTGTTTGAAAAAGTAAAGAGGGGAGAAGTATATACCAAAGATGCAACTACCAAAGAAACCCGCGCACTCACCCGCAGCGAGTATTTCGGATTGTTTAACCGCTCACACCATGCGGCTAATCTCAAAATTGCGTATATCCATTCCCGTTTGGGGATAGATGCCAACGCACGTGTATTATACCGCAGTAAATATGGATTTACTGATGAGAATGGCAATAATACACCCGACACCAAAAGCGAATTTGTACCCGGGTATGCCACCGTAAACCTGGCAGCTGCCAAATCCTTATTCCATCAGCAGCTGCGGCTACAGGCTACACTGGAAAACCTTTTTAATTACACTGATCCGCAACATATTCCAATAATGCCAGGGCGCATATATACAACGGGCTTCACCTGGACATTCCGTCATTAAACCACTAAATATTAATTACCTATATGAAAAAGCAACATTTTATTTTGGGCACCATAGCGCTGTCCCTCTCTGTACTGGCTTCCTGTAGCAAAAATGATAATGATAAAGCAGCACCAGTTAAGCCGGCTATCGTTTCTACTACTGTTGTAAACCTGGATGCAGATGCCGCCAACAAAGGCACATTCACCTTGTACAGCCTGGCAGATAACAAAATAATTCCTAACAGCGATTCCGCTACCACCAAATGGGATATAGGCTTTAAAGCTACCACACTGATCATTAACGGTGGCAGCAGTGGCCCGGGTAAAGCAACAGCACAGGTGGTAACCGGCATATACAATAACCTAACGCTGGCACCGGAAGATGGTTATGTGACAGATGCAACCGCAAAAAAAGCGATCACCGGCTGGTATTCCTATAACATGACTACGCATATCATTTCACCGGTTACCGGTGCTTTCATTGTATTGAAAACCGCTAACGGTAATTATGCAAAGCTGGAGATCAGCAGCTATTATAAAGATGCACCAGCCACACCTACGGAAACAGCTGTGAGTCGCCACTATAATTTCAGATATGTGTATCAGCCTGATGGTACCCGCAATTTTAAATAACCTACTCAATTATAAATTTTCATGAAAAATATTATCGCATTAACGATCGCAGGTGCCTGCATGGCGCTGGGTGCAACTGCCCAGAAAAAGACGAATGATAAACTATCGCAGGATAAGGCTGCCATCAAAGACATGTGTGGTTGCCACGAAGTAACCTTTGAATACACTGAAACTTTTCCGGGAGATACCACGTATAAACCTAAAGGGTATCATAAAATAACGGATGCTATAGAATACATCACAGTGGCGGATGAAAGCAGCAGCCGTATTGTATTGCAACATTTACTGGTAGCAGGCGGAGATGTGATCAAACATTGGACGGAAGACTGGCAATATGAAAACCAGGCATTACTCGCCTATGACCAGGACAATCAGTGGAAAAAGATACAGCTGCCTGCTGCGCAGGTAAAAGGGCAGTGGACACAAAAAGTATTTGGTGTGGATGATGAGCCCCGTTACGAAGGGACTGCTACCTGGGTACATGCCGATGGCCGTCATTATTGGGAAGCCAGCAGTGATGCACCTTTGCCCCGCCGGGAATATACCACCCGTAAGGATTATAACGTACTACACCGTACTAATCATCATGAAATTACCGCCAATGGTAGTATTCACGAACAGGATAACCAGAAAGTGGTAAGAGCAAACGGACAGGATAAAGTTATTGTTGGTGAAAAAGGCTTGAATACCTACGCCCGCGTAGACGAAACTAAATGCCGGCAGGCAAAGGAATGGTGGGAACAAAATAAAGCATTCTGGGCGCTGGTGCGTAAAGGATGGGATAAGGTATACGGTGCTAACAGCACTATCAACTTACAAAAGAAAGTTAATAACGAACCATTATATAAAGTGATGATGGTGCTGGAGAAAAAGGCACTGCAAAAGGAATTGAGTGGCGAAGCCCTGGAAAAAGAAATAGGGAGCACGTTGCAACAGTTCGCCACCGCTAAAGATGTGAGTTTAAAACGATAAACGAGTGGATAAGAAAGAACCGCAGCTATTCCTGGCTGCGGTTTCTTTTTATTATCTGTTAAAGGCGTTATAACGGCTGATCAGTGTATCGTAATTACCATTCAGTGATTCGATATTGCTATCTGTTAACGCACCTTTTTCTTTCGCATCGCGCATGATCTTTTTTGCATTGAGCAGGAAATCATGATAGCTGGTGTAAAAGGAGTCGAAGGAAGCATCGTTGTGTTCTTTAGCGGCGTTGGTTTTATCTATTTTTGCATGTTCAGCTTGTGCTTTTTCCATTGCATCGTAAGCTGCCTGCGCCTTGTCGCTGATCTTATTATAATCATTTCCGCCATCTTCCAGTATGTTGATGAATTCACATACTGATTTCATATCGGCTTTCATGGCCAGTATATAGTCTTTCAACGGGCTATCTTTCAATATCACGGCTTCGCTGGCATCTGCCACCTCATTTACTTTCTTTATCAGTACTGTTTTTTGTGCATATAGCGACTGTATATTGTTACGTACAGAATCTACCAGGGCATATCCTTTTGCACCTTTATCATCTTTGAAGTCCTGTGCTATCAGGTAGTCCTGCAACAGCTTGTACGATGCGCCTACATTCTTGTAGGTAGCTTGCCAGCCGGCTACTTTTTCTTTAAAGAATTGTTGGTCTGCTTTGCTTAAAGCATCTACCGGCTTGTCTACTGTTACCTTGGAAGGGTTAAAGGACGGTATGTCCATAGGCGGTATAACGCCGCTGAATGCAAATGCGTCGGTTGGGTTTTTTAGTCCTTTTTCAATAATATCCAGATTGCCTAATATACGGCTGGTGTAATTATTGCTTTTGTTTGACATATCTACGAGCAGGTTGGTGTATTCAATCACCTGACTGGCACTTGATGCAGATTTTTCTGCATAGGCGGCGGCTCCTTCTTTACTGCTGTTATTGCAGGATATGGATGTTGTTATCAGGGCTATGCTTACAGCAGCGCAGAAAATAGATTTTTTCATGTTTTTAAAGATATTTTATTCGGATTAAACAATTACACGTTTTAGCGTGTAGGGGTAATTTGTGGGGCAAAGATATTTTTTCAGATGGAAATAAAAAAAATGTATTCTGATATGTCTGTTTAGCAGACCTTTTTTATACCACAATATTACTTTACATTTCCGTATCAATTAAAATCTTGCCTTATGGAAATTAAAGCCATTATTACCGGCTGCACCGGTATGGTAGGTGAAGGTGTCCTGCATGAATGTTTACAACATCCGGATGTAAAGGAAATATTGGTAATTAACCGCAAACCGTGTGGCATAACGCATCCTAAGCTGAAAGAAATTATCCATAATAATTTTTACGACCTGTTGCCTGTTGCAACACAGCTGCATGGCTACAATGCAGGTTACTTTTGTTTGGGTGTATCATCAGTAGGTATGAAGGAAGATGCTTACGCACATGTAACATATGATCTCACCATGGAAGTGGCCAATACATTGGCAGCCTTGAATCCGGAGATGACTTTTTGTTATGTATCCGGTAGTGGTACAGATAGTACTGGGCGGGGCCGCAGCATGTGGGCAAGGGTAAAAGGTAAAACAGAAAATGGATTGCTGAAGTTGCCGTTCAGGGCGGTTTTTATGTTTCGTCCGGCATATATGCATCCTACCAAAGGCATGCAGCATACGCAAAAGTATTATAAGACATTGAGTTGGATGTATCCTTTTTTTCGTAAATTTTTTCCGCAGTATGTATCTACATTAGCAGAATTGGGACAAGCCATGATCAATGTTACCATATACGGATACCCTAAAAAAGTATTGGAAGTGAAGGATATAGTGGCCGCGGCAGCCATAACAGGAAAATAAGAACAATGAACATAAAAAGATTTTTAGTCCACGGTATTTGCTGCATCAGCATCAGCAGCTACGCGCAGTTTAAAGACCCGCGTCCGGTGAAACCGCTCCCCAACATTATTGTATTCCTGGTAGATGATATGGGTTGGGAAGATACTTCCGTACCCTTCTGGAACCAGCTAACGGTATTGAATAAACGTTATCGTACACCCAATATGGAACGCCTGGCCAGTGAGGGAATGAAGTTTACCAATGCATACGCTACACCTGTTTGTACGCCTTCACGGGTGAGTATGATCACCGGTATGAATGCGGCACATCATGGTGTCACCAACTGGACTTCCCCCCGTAAAGATATTCCTGCTGATGCGCCGGATGATGAGCTGGGAGCAGCTCCCTGGATGATTAATGGATTGAGCCCGGTGCAGGGAATAGCCAACACCGTGTATGCTACGCCGTTACCTTCCCTGTTAAAGGCGGCCGGTTATTATACCATTCATGCGGGTAAAGCACATTGGGGCGCTATGGGCACTCCGGGAGCAAATCCATATAATATGGGCTTCCTGGTAAATATTGCCGGTCATGCTGCCGGCCACCCGCAAAGCTATTTATCAGAAGAAAATTATGGTAATATGCCCGGAAAGGCCACGGCACAAGCGGTGCCGGACCTGGAAGAGTATTACGGCAGCGGTATTTTCCTCACGGAAGCACTTACACGCGAAGCCCTCAAAGCATTGGAAGAACCTATACGTCGTCATCAGCCATTTTATTTATACCTCGCGCATTATGCGGTGCATGCCCCCCTGCAGGCCGATAAAAACTACTATCAACGATACCTCGCTATGGGGCTGGATACAGCGGAGGCACAATATGCCAGCATGATTGAAGGCATGGATAAAAGTTTGGGTGAAGTGATGGATTATCTTCACACACAAAAGATTGACGGTAATACTATCATTATGTTCATGAGTGATAACGGCGGTTTAAGTCTGGCGCCTCCCCGTGGCGGCCGGCCACATACCCAGAACCTGCCGCTGCGTGCCGGCAAAGGCTCCGTATATGAAGGTGGTATCCGCGAGCCCATGCTGGTAAAATGGCCTGGCGTAACCCAGGCCGGTAGCGTAACAGACCAACCCATTATCATTGAAGATTATTTTCCTGCTATCCTGGAGATGGCCGGTATAAAACTATATGATGCTGTGCAAACCGTGGATGGTAAAAGTTTTGTGCCCCTGTTAAAACAACCGGCACGCGTAGATAGTACCCGTAGCTTTGTTTGGCACTATCCCAATAAATGGATACCTGATGATGGCCCGGGCATTAATTACAAAAGCGCTTTGCGGCAAGGCCGCTGGAAGGTGGTATATGATCAGCGATCCGGTGCTGCGGAGCTATATGATCTGCAAACAGATATTGGTGAACAAAAGGATCTGGCCAGGCGGGAGCCGCAAAAAGTGAAGGCACTGCTCGCCTTGCTTTCGCAACAACTACAGCAGTGGCATGCGCCTATGCCGGTGATAAAGGCAACAGGAAAGCCGTTGCCATGGCCTGGTGCAGGAGGACTATAAATTTACTGGTAACCTGGGGGATAGCACTATACTTTGAATACATTGCAACACTTATCTTTGTTACTCGTTACTTAACAGTGTAACAGTTGTAGGTTATCAGAAGACTGGAATAATCCTATCCCGGGTCCAAATAAAAAAATGCGGTGCTATTGGCGCCGCATTTTTTGTTTTTAGAACAGATTACACCTGCACACCTGCAGAAAAAAATTAGGTCATCCCCTGAAAAATTAGTTACTTCACGTTAAATTGACGCAATCAAATATGAAGCGCTTTCACGAATATAAAAATCCCTCTCTGGCAGTAGATCTGGTGGTATTTGGTTATCACAATAATACCTTGTCTGTGCTGCTGCTAAACAGGAAGGAAGCGCCTTTCAGGGATTGCTGGACACTGCCCGGAGGTTTCCTGCAAATGGAAGAAACCTTCCTGTATACCTGCTCCCGCATCCTGCAAACAAAGCTGGGCATGGATGGCGTTTTCCTGGAGCAATTATATTCTTTTGATGACCCGGACAGAGATCCCCGTGGCCGCGTAATTGCAGTAGGGTACTATGCGCTGATTAATCCCGCTAAATTTCAGGTGGTAGCCGGTAGCATGGCTAACGATGTGAAGTGGTTCAATGTAAGAAAACTGCCCGTGCTGGGCTTCGATCACAAACAAATCTTCCAACAGGCATTACAACGCCTGAAATCAAAAATACTGTACTATCCGGTAGGCTTCGAATTGCTGGACGACCTGTTTACTATCACAGAGCTGCATGAATTATATGAATGCATCCTGCATACCACCATCGACCGGAGAAATTTCAGGAGAAAAATACTCGATGCGGAATACGTAATTAATACCGGCATGAAGCGGGAAGGATTGAAGAACAGGCATCCGGAACTATACAAGTTTAACAAACAATTGAAGAAAAATAACTTTCAGATTAATATCTCCACTGAATAATATGTACTATGGAAAAATACCTGTATTCCCCCGGAATTTTTACCCTGAAAAATTTCCTCTCTCCGCAGGAATGTGTGGCGCTCATCGGAAAAAGTGAAGCCATGGGATATGAAGAAGCCACAGTAGACGTGGGTTCCGGCGTGCAACGTATGATCAAAGGTGTACGAAATAATGAAAGGGTATTGTATAAGGAGGAAGCATATGCTACCTTTATCTGGGATCGCCTGAAAAATTTTGCACCGGAAGGAGCAGATAACCGGGTAGCCATTGGTGTAAATGAGTTATTCCGCTTTTATAAATATAGTCCGGGTCAGCGTTTTAAAATGCACAGGGACGGCAGTTTTGAGCGGAATCAATTTGAAGCCAGTCAATATACTTTTATGATTTATCTGAATGAAACGTATACCGGTGGTGAAACACTGTTTGCCTCCGGTGAGGTGATTCGTCCGGAAACCGGTACGGCATTGATTTTTCATCATCCGTTACGACATGAAGGAACATTGCTGACAGCTGGTGTGAAGTACGTGCTCAGAACAGATATAATGTACAAACAAATTAACACATGTCCGCAACCTACGTCATAGGTGATATACACGGTGCGCTGAAAGCCTTGCAGCAACTGATAAAGAGAATTGCGCCGGCAAAAGAAGATACGTTTATTTTTTTAGGCGACTATGTAGATGGTTGGTCCGAATCAGCCGGAGTGGTTGCTTACCTGATGGAACTGGAACAGCAACATCGCTGTATTTTTATGAAAGGCAATCATGATGCCTGGTGCGAGTTGTGGCTAAAAGGCATTTCACCGGGTGAGCTATGGCTGAAGCAGGGCGGATCCGCTACCGTTAAAAGTTATGAAGCGCTGTCAAAGGAACAAAAGCAGGTACATCTTGCTTTTTATAACAGGCTGCTGAATTTTTATGAAGATGGACAACAACGGCTCTTTATACATGGAGGATTTACCTCTCTCCGCGGACCTGCCAATGATCGTTATGAAGGCAGCTGGTATTGGGACAGAACCCTTTGGGAGTTGGCCCTGGCTACAGATAAGCGACTACATAAAAATTCCGTTTATTATCCTGAGCGGTTATTATTGTATGAAGAAATCTTTATCGGACATACCCCCACTATTTTTTACAATGAATTTATGCCGATGAAAGCCATGAATGTAAATAATATAGATACAGGTGCCGCCTATACCGGCAAGATCTCCGCCATGAACATTAACACAAAAAAAGTATGGCAAAGCGATACGGTACAATCATTATATCCAAATGAAAAAGGCCGGAACATATAGGTGTTACCCTTTACATTCCGGCACTTTAATTTATAGGATAATTACTTATTGAATCACTTCGGACATTCCCTGCATGCCCGCGCCCATATTCTTCCGCTTAAACAGGCCGGCATCTATTTTACCAAATCTGTAAGCAAAGTTCAGACGGATCATTTGCGGATCACGTAAACGGCTGTAGTACTGTGTAAAATAAGGGCTCTCAGAATACTGATCCGTTTTACGGCTTCTGAAAATATCATTTACACTCAGTGTTACGGAAGCCGCATTATTTTTCAGGAAACTCTTCTTGATGGCTGCATCTACGCCATAGAAAGAAGCAATATAACCCTGAGAAGCGTTCTGCGACTGCTGCATCATCGGACCACCCTGTCCGCCTTTATTATCATTTACCGGTAAATTGGTTTTGGACTGATAAGTACCGGTTAATTGTATTTCAAAGCTGGCCGGCAGTTTGAAAGTACTGTTGGCCTTACCAAACCAGCTCCACATCGCGTCCTGCGACTGCCCCACACTGCTCGTATTAATCTTTGAATTATAAATATTCACGTTACCGGTAACTGTCCACCATTTAGTCAGTGTATTCATGGTCGTTAGTTCCGCACCTGTTGAGTAGCTGGAATTAGCGTTGATGTAAGTGTTTATCAGCAATTCGCTGCCACTCACCGGATCTGTTTCCTTGGTGAGGTAACGGGTGATCAGGTTGTCGGTATGTTTATAGTAGATAGACGCCAGGAAGGTATTGTTGCCCTTAAACGTTTTCAGGTACGACATTTCCACGGACTGTGTAAACTCAGGCACCAGACCTGGATTACCTTTGGTGATATTGAGTTTATCAGTAGAATCTGTAAACGGTATCAGCTGGAAAAAGTTAGGACGATTGATCCTGCGTGTATAACTTATCTGCAATTCCTGCTGCTGCTTCAGCTTCTGGCTTAAAAACAGGGAAGGGAATAAACTTACCGGGTAGCTGTTTTTAAAATGCTGTTTTAGATTGATCAGCTCACCGGTGTAGTCGGAGCTTTCTGCACGCAAACCTACTTTATAGCCAAAATTATGAATGGTATTGGATAAGCTGACATACGCCGCATATACGTTATCACTGTTTTTATAATTGTTGGAAGCAGCTGGTATCAACACATAGTCCTGTTTGCCGTGATCATATGTATAGTTATTAAAGTTGGTTTTGGTGTCGCGGATGGAAGCGCGCAAACCAGTTTCCAGCTTCAGTTTATTGGCAAATGGTTTCACATAATCCGTTTGAATGGTCATGAAGCTGATGGAGCCACCACCCAGGATTTGCTGCATGTCATTGCCAACAATGTTATTGTTGTTGTAGTGATTTGTATTGTAATGCGAATTGTTGTCGCTTTTTCCACCAAAGTAATTGAAATCGGCAGTGAGTTCTTCGCCTTCTTTAGGGAACAGGTGCTTCATACCAAGTACCAGGCCGTTGGCGTTGAACTTGTTGTTGGAAGAGGAAGTACGCTGACTGTAACCAGGGCGGTGACCTTCTTTATAAAGACTATCACTGTTGATGTCGATGATCTCCGTTGGATTCATTTCGCCATGTACTTTAATGCCGGCAATTGACAAAGTAGTACGGTTGGAAACAAAATAATCCAGTCCCAGTTTACCGAAAACAAAGCCGCCATTGGTTCTGTTGGCGTTATCCTGGTTGATGAGTGTAGGTGGATTGTCTGAAAAATTATTACGTTCAGTAGTCCCTGTAGTACGGCCTTTCATCTGGTTGCCCATTACGCTCGCCGTGATGTTTACCTTATCCTGGCGCAGGTTGAAGTCGGCGCCACCATTTAAGGCACCGCGTTTATCCACGCCAGCGCGGAGGTTACCATTGTAGCCTGTCTTGCGGTTCTTTTTCAGCACAATGTTCAGGATACCGGCACTACCACCGGAAGCATCGTATTTAGCGGAAGGATTGGTAATTACTTCTACATTTTCGATCGCATCGGCGGGGATCTGTTCCAGCGTGAGGGTAGTAGGACGACCATCAATGTACAATTGCGGAGCACTGTTACGGAGTGTTACATTTCCGTCGATGTCCACATTTACAGAAGGTACGTTTTTCATTACATCGAGGGCAGTACCACCGGCGCTCACGATATTTTTTTCCACATTGAATACCTTTTTATCGATATCCATTTGCATGATAGGTTTGGTGCCGGCCACTGTAACGCCTTGCAGCTGTGTGGTGCTTACTGCGAGTTTGATGTTACCGAGGTCCTTGTCGAAAGGAGGAAATGAAACGGCCTGGTCATAGGTTTTATACCCGGTGGCCGTAATTCTCAGCTTCAGCGGTCCTCTGCCTGGTAGTTCTTCCAGGCTGAATTCGCCATTACCTTTGGTGAGCGCACCTTTCAGCAGTACTTCTTTCATTTTTTTAGCAACCGTATCCATGCGGTTTTGCAGGATGATAACGGAGGCATAGTTTACAGGTTTTCCGTCGGGGTCTATTACTTTCCCATAAATGTGCCCATTATTTCCCATTGGCATTCTGGGGCCACCCGCACCGGCAGGAGCCTGGGCCTGTGTACTCATTGAAAGCAAAAACAGGGTGATAAACAAGTAGATCTTTTGCATTTTATTATAAATTCTGATGATGCAAAAGTATGAAGTGATACGCACTCTTTTCAGGAAATGAGATGAGCGGGTAAAATGTTGCTACGAAAGGTGAGGAGCAGCAAGCTGCTGAAATTTTCTTTCTCCCGATTAGACTGATTATGCTGATTACCATGATTTTCTTTTTTTATTTTGAAAGATTTAAAAAGATTAGCGAAGATCAGAGCGGATATTATACGCTTTGATCTTCGCTAATCTTTTTATAATCAAAAAAATAAAATCATGGTAATCAGCATAATCAGTCTAATCGGGAGAAAGAAAATTTGCTCTATTACCCTGATTTTCCGGCAATAGTGTACAATGCCTCCCGGTAAGTATCTCCCACAGGGAGTTCCTGCTCGTCCAGGAAAACGCTGTTTTTCCGGATGGAGGTGATAGCGGCTACGGATATAATGTAGGATTTGTGAATGCGGATGAACTTTGCGGGTGGCAATTGTTCTTCCAGTCCTTTGATGCTCATTCTGGTAATAATGGGTCTGGTAGTGCTTTTGAGGTGTATTTTGATATAATCTTTTAAGCCTTCTATCCAGATGATATCTGAGAACACCACTTTTAATAAACTGTAATCTACGTTTACGAAGAAAAAGTCGGCTTGTTCTTTGTTTGTTTTGCTGCTGCTTTTCAGCTGATGCAGCTCCTGAGCCTTGTTGCAGGCTTTTATGAAACGCTCCAGGGATACTGGTTTCACAAGATAATCTGTTACATCCAGGTTAAAACCGTCCAGTGCATATTTTTCATAGGCGGTAATCAGTATCACGAGCGGTTTGCTGGCCAGTGATTGGAGGAACTGAAGACCGGTAAGGCCCGGCATTTGTATATCCAGGAAGATAAGATCCACTGTTTGTTGCCGTAATACTTCAATGGCCTCAAAAGCATTGTTGCATTTGCCAACCAGCTGCAGGTAGGGTACCTTGCTGATATTATCTTCCAGCAGATCCAGTGCTAATGGCTCATCATCTATGGCAATACACTTCATCATCAGTGGAGGTTTAATTGTAAGGATACTACAAACCAGTCATCTTTTTTATCTATCTGCAAAACATAATCATCTCCATACAGCAAATTTAAACGCCTTTTTACGTTGGACAAACCAATACCGCTGGTTTTATCTTTTATTTCTTCAGATATTTCATTGAATTTATTCCGCACGGAAAAAAATAATTTATCAGCGGAAGTATGCAACCTGATATCTATTTGCGCCTCGGAAATGAGACCGGTACCATGTTTGAAGGCATTCTCCACAAATGGTATCAGCAACATTGGTTCTATTTCATAATGATTCTCCAGTGCATCCAATGATACGTTGATGACTACGTTTTTTCCGAATCGCTGTTGCTGCAGATCGATATAACTTTGCAGGTATTCCATTTCTTTTTCCAGTGGCACTTTATCTTCATCTGCTTCATACAGCATGTAACGCATCAGGGAGGAAAGCTTTATCAGCGAAGGTTCCAGCACATCCGATTTTTTGCGGGCCAGCGACACCATGTTGTTCAGCACATTAAACATAAAATGAGGACTCACCTGTGAACGCAGTAATGATAGTTCTGTTTTCAGGTTTTCATTCTCACGTGCACTGATTTTTCTTTCCATCTTCATTTTATCTACAATCATCTGGAAAGCGGTGCTGGCACTGAGTATAAAGAAGAGGGAGAAAAAAATGAACAGGATAGTTGGTTTAATATCCATTGTTTCCTCGTGTAGCAATGTTTTGCCAAATCCCCAACGGGTAGCATACATAAAAAGAAAAACACCCAGTATGCAGCCTACGTATTTAAGTATCTTTTTTTTGTAGATCAATCGTGGAATCAGGTACCAGGCATTCAGGTAAAAAATGATAACAAGCTCCAGGTAGTAAATAGCCATGTAAATGCCCCAGATTTGCTTGTCGTTCATATGCTCATCGTTACGATGTTCGTATGAAGGGTGCAACAGGAACGGCAGCGATAAAAAAAATCCCCAGGCGAGCACGTGCCTGGCAATAATAGCCCATTTTTGATTATACCATTCCTCTTTCATGAGGGCAAATTAGGAATTTATACGCGTGCAGCGGAAATGTTGCGACGAACGAACATAATTGTACGACGAATCAGTGGAAGGAGAAACCCTTCCGGGATGCTGATCCCGGAAGGATTTTAATGAGATAACTTTCCTGCCATTAATTCCTGTATCCTGCCAGGACCAGTTATTACATTGGATTTCAGATCACTCAGTATAGAATATAATCCGAAATAAGTACGGTTTACGTATAGGCTATGGCGTGAGCCACGGGCTACTTTGGAATCACGGATTTCTTTCATGTTATACAGCTCATCCATGTAAGCGTATATTTCATTGAAATAAACCTCGTTGCCAAAGTCGAATGTTTCCAGCGTAAACGGGAGTGTAAGCAGATCAATCATATGCTGGAAGAGGCCGGAGAAGAAGGCTACTTCTTTGGGCGTATCGCTCGGATGGATCATTTCCAGGTTGGTATAGATCTCATGGCGGCGCTTTTCATCTTTTAATACTTCTTTATCTACCAACAGAAAATAATTGACATAAAAATCTTCCGGTATTTCTTTTACGCAACCAAAATCGAAGATGCCCACCTGTCCATCCGGGCGCATCAAAAAATTGCCGGGATGCGGATCAGCATGTACCTGTTTGAGGCTATGTACCTGGAATTGGTAGAAGTCCCACATAGCCTGACCTATCTTATCACGCACTTCCTGCGACGGATTGGTGAGCAGAAATTCTTTCAGGTGCTGCCCCTGCAGCCAGTCCATGGTAATGATCCTGTCTGATGATAACTCCGGATAGTAGCCGGGAAACAGCAGGTTAGGTATGTGTGCGCATGCGTGGGAGAGGTCTATGGAGCGTTTTAGTTCCAGTTTGTAATCTGTTTCTTCGAGTAGCTTGCTTTCAATTTCCTCGAAATACTTATCCATATCCACTTCATTCATGCCTACAATGCGGATAGCAAAAGGCTTTACAATGCGGAGGTCGGATTTAACACTGTTGGCAACACCGGGATATTGGATTTTTACTGCCAGGTTTTTACCGTCTTTGGAGGCTTTATGTACCTGGCCTATGGAAGCGGCATTGGATGCCTGCATTTCAAATTTATCGTACAGCTGTGACGGTGATTTACCTAATGTTTTCATGAAAGTATTCACTACCAGTGGCCCCGACAGCGGCGGTGCGCTGTATTGCGACATGGCAAATTTCTCCGTGTATGCCTTAGGTAACATGCCTTTGTCCATACTGAGCATCTGCGCTACTTTCAGAGCACTGCCCTTCAGGTTACTCAGTGTATTATAAATATCTGCGGCATTGTCCTGGTGGAGTTCTTCTTTGGTCGTAGAAGGGTCCATCAGTTTGCGCGTATAGTGTTTGATATAGTTGCTGCCTACCTTAAGTCCTGTCGTAACGAATTTCCCCGCCCTTTCCACCTTGGAAGTGGGTATATTGGATTGTTCTTTCATGATGGCTATTTCCGCGTAAAAATGAATTTTCCAAAGTCCAGCAAACTATCGAGCGTATTGGTTTTGATGAGCTGAAAGCTGAGGTTCACCGCCTTTTCAATAGCGGCGTCTGTCATTTCAAAGTTAGCACTGGTATCTTTCAGCCAGTATTTGAGTACAAAAAGCGCCTGTACCCAGAAGCCGTGTACATATTGATCAGAGATATATTTTCTTTCCTTGATTTCGCTGGATATATAACCTTCTTTAATAAGATCGCCTACATATTTATTGAAGGCATGGTGGAAGGTTTCCAGTTTATTGCGGTAGAAGTCCGGTAAACGGAAATGTTCGCGTTGCTGAAGCAGGTAGCTACGGTCTTCCTTCAGTTTTTGTACCCATAAAAAATAGAATGCCAGCAACTTTTCCTGTGCATTATATTGATGATAAGTTTCATCTGCATGTAATTGATCCAATGTGTTTTGGAAGATAGCTAACCAGATATCTTTTTCAATGGCTTCCAGGGAGCTGTATTCTTCATAGAAAGATGCCTCTGTTATATCCACGATTTTGCAGAGCGCATATACGGAAACGGGTGCTTTGCCGTTCTCCAGCCAGTACAATTTGTAAGCGTTGCGGATAAGGTGTTTGTCCATGAGTAAAAGTTTTACTATTGTTGAATAATCCCGTCCGGAGTGGGTATCCGAAGGTTAAATATGCGGGAGGTACAAATTTACGTCATGTGAAGTTATAAATAGCTTTTTATCCTGGCAGGAAATGTTAAAAAAGTCAGGATTTTTCCTTCATCACGGGCAGTAGCTGCAGTTCGTCAATTGCAGGCAAGAAGAGACAAAGTAGCACAATAAAAAAAACAAGTTATTGGTATTTCATAAATAAATATATCTTTGCATCCGAATTCCTTATTCATCACTTTTTAAATAGCAAGGAATCATGACAGAACGTACTCACATATCGCCCCTTTCGCTCATTGCCTAAACAGGCAAACGCAGTGTTTTTCCTTTTGTATTAAACAGGATTCGTACATGCATGGATGTTATACTTCCTGCTGCGCGCTTCGTTTGCTGTAAATGCTTATCTGTAGCCTGGTATAGGCTACCTGGAAGGGTATGTTCTTTACGCAAGAACAGCGATTTCCCCATTCTCAAATCTTATCAATATCATCATTACACAAACTGAATTTGTTTGTGCAGCTATTGTGCGCCCCAAAAGGTTGCGCAACAGGAAATATATCACCATTTATGGGCAGTATAAAAACAAAAGAACTAAGTAAAATAGGCTATACCAATGACACGGCAAGAAGTCTGGTGATCAACATCATCTCCAGGCATTTCAAGCATCATGACAAGGAAGCCATTATTCAATTATTAACAGCGATAAAAGCAGCTCCTGAAATGTATCGCGCAGATGAAATTGTAGGCAAAATAGCAGACACTTTTATGGATGAACCGGTGGAATGCAATTTCCAGTCGTACGATCTACTGGAAAAAACTGGACAACTGAAAGTCTATGGTGCCAAAGAGATAGAACGTTCCGCCAAACAGCAGATGGAGCTGGCTATGTCGCTGCCGGTAACCGTGCAGGGCGCTTTAATGCCTGATGCACATACCGGCTATGGCTTGCCTATTGGCGGCGTGCTGGCTACTGATAATGCGGTGTTACCATTTGCCGTAGGTGTAGACATTGGTTGCCGTATGGCATTAACTATTATTGATGAAGGAGAAAGTTTTTTAAAACGGTTTTCTCATCAGACAAAAGTGGCCTTAAAAGAATATACACACTTTGGTATGGAAGGCGGCCTGGAATTTTCTCAGGAGCATGAAGTGCTGGATAGTCCGGTGTTTCAGACCACAGCGCTGTTAAGAAAATTGCAGGCAAAAGCAGCAAGGCAACTGGGTTCATCTGGTAGTGGCAACCACTTTGTGGAGTTTGGTATCATTACATTAAAAGAAGACAATGCGCTGCAATTGCCACCAAAAAAATACCTGGCTTTGTTATCGCATTCGGGTAGCAGGGGACTGGGAGCTAATATTGCGCAGCATTACACCGGTATTGCCATGGACACCTGCAAATTGCCACGTTCCGCGCAGCAACTGGCCTGGTTGGATCTTAACAGTGAAGCCGGACAGGAATACTGGATGGGTATGACCCTCGCCGGTGATTATGCCAAAGCCTGTCATGATCGCATTCACACCAATCTGTTGAAGGCATTGGGTTTGCAGTCGCTGGCCAAAGTGGAAAACCACCACAATTTTGCATGGGAAGATACGCTGGCAGATGGCCGTAAGGTGATCATCCACCGCAAAGGTGCTACCCCGGCGCATGCCGGCGAAATGGGAATTATCCCTGGTAGCATGTGTACTGCTGCCTATCTCGTAATGGGCAAGGGGGTGGACCATGCGCTGTACTCTGCCTCCCATGGCGCAGGAAGAGCCATGAGCCGCAAAAGGGCCAAAGAAAATATGACGGTGTCTGGTCTGAAGAAAATGTTGGCCAATGCAGGCGTAACATTAATTGGTGGCAGCGTAGAAGAAAATCCGCTGGCGTATAAAGACATTGAAAAAGTGATCGGCGCACAGCAGGAATTAGTAGACATACAAGGCCGGTTTATGCCCGCTATTGTAAGAATGAATAAAGATTAATTTTTTATGGAACAGATAATTATACAAATAACTTCCGGACGGGGACCTGTAGAGTGTTGCAGGGTAGTGGCCAGGGTGCAGGAAAAAATGATGAAGCAGGCCAGACAGGCAAACATTATAATAGAGGTATTGGAAAATGTAAAAGGAGATATCAACGGTACGCTGCTCTCCGCCACATTGTTGGCGAAGGGCAGCAACCTCTCCGCTTTCATTAACGAGTGGCAGGGTACTATTCAATGGATTGCGCAAAGCCCTTATCGCCAGTTTCATAAACGTAAAAACTGGTTTGCCGGCGTAGCTGTATTTGATGTAAAAGCACAATTGCAGTGGAACCCCAAAGACGTTGTGCTGGAAACCTGCCGTGCATCAGGTCCTGGCGGACAACATGTGAATAAAGTAGAAACTGCTGTGCGTGGCACACATCAACCCAGTGGTTTACAGGTGTTAGCTATGGACAGCCGCTCACAGTTACAGAACAAACAATTGTGCCTGGAGCGCCTGGAAGCTAAGTTCCTGACCTGGCAGGCTGGTAAGCTGGTGAGTCAGCAGCAAAGCCAGTGGCAGGAGCATAATGTACTGGAGCGGGGAGGGGCAGTGAAAGTGATTAACGAAAGGTTGTGATATTGCCGGTATTATTTATGTAGGGTGATTCAACATAAAAATAATTTCATGTCGAATTTCGTGTCATTTTTCGACATGAAATTGTTTTCATGTTGAATTTTTAGCTTATTTTCGACATGAAAGTATTTGCAAATGGCACATAATAATATACCCTACAATGATTTGCCGGCATTGCCTCCGGCAGCTGATTTGAACACCATCCCTATATTGACCAATTTAGCAAGAGCTTCCCGGCATTTAGGAGAACTTAATGGCCTATGTGCATCTTTACCAGATCCTCACATGCTGATTAATACAATAGCATTGCAGGAGAGTAAGGATAGTTCCGCCATTGAAAATATTGTAACTACACAGGATGAACTTTATAAAGCTGCTTCAGAAGAAGAGACAACCACCAATCATGCTGCGAAAGAAGTATTAAACTATAGACAAGCATTATATGCAGGATTAGAGAAGATGCAAAGTCAGCAGCATTTGATACTCACCAATACATTAATCGACATTGTAAGAACAATCAAGCAGAATAATGCCGGCATTCGTAATACACCCGGAACAGCTATTAAAAATGCAATTACTGGTGCTACTGTTTATACTCCTCCTTCTGGAGAAGATGTTATAAGAGAGAAAATGTCCAGCCTTGAATTATTTATAAATGATCGGGATTTATCACCACTTGATCCATTAATAAAAATGGCATTAATCCACTATCAGTTTGAAGCAATACATCCTTTTTCTGATGGAAATGGTAGAACGGGAAGAATACTTAACGGTTTGTATTTAGTACAACAGCATATATTACCGCAGCCTATTCTATACCTGAGCGCTTATATAGTAAAACATAGATCTACCTATTACCAATTATTACAGGGAGTAACAGAGCAAAATAATTGGAACGATTGGGTGATGTTTATGCTTACTGCTTTGAGCGAAACAGCTCAAATGACTACAGAGAAAATCAGGCTTATTTTGTTTCTCATGTCGCAGATTGAGCAATCCATGAGAGTTACTCTTGGGAACTCTTTTAACTACGAGTTGTTAAAACTGATATTTAGTTTGCCTTATTTGAAAGTTGAAACATTGGTGGATAAAAAAATCGGACACCGACAAACGGCTGCTGCATGGTTAAAAAAGCTTGTAGAGAAAGATGTATTAAGAGCGCATAAAATAGGGAAAACAACATACTATGTTAACCACGCATTAATTGCACTTCTTAGCGCTTAAATTAAATAGTCTATATCTCCGGGTATTAAAAAGATAAAGCCTTAGTTAGTCGGTTTTTTGTAGGGTTGGAGTGGGGATTGTGTTACTGGTTATACAAAAGAAAAATATTTTTTAAGTTATAGGCTGTCTGTAGAAACCCTGTGGAAAAGGCTCCGGTATATTTGCCGGAGCTTTTTATTTTTTCGTCATATAGATTATGATTTTACATTTTTATTATTTACCTTGATTCGCAATAACTATTCATTAGACCAACATCTTTAGTATCGCAATAATTGATTAATTAGTATTGGGGTAAAGATGAATATGATTTTCAGTCAACCAGGAATTTAAAAAAATATACGTCATTATACAGTGGTGAACAGTGAGGAAAGCAATTTCTTCAATCATTACATTAAATGCATAATACCTGTAAATAAGCTGATAGCCGCCGCCGGCTATAGAGCATTATTTTGTCTTCACATTATTACTAATATGGCTTTCGTGTTTACATGAATCATTCTTCAGACATACAATTGGTTCAGCGATTAAAAGAAGGTGATGCCACAGCATACGATGCTTTGTTTATGAAGTATCATAAGCTGCTTTGCCTGAATGCTTATTGGTTCCTGCGCAACGAGCCGGAAGCAAATGATCTTGTGCAAACATTCTTCCTGGATATCTGGGATAAAAAACTATACTTGCATTTTAATGGAGATATCAAAGGATACCTGCACCAGGCTATTAAAAACCGTTGTTTGACTCAAATCAAAAAACAAAAGATGGAACGGGAAAATAAAGAGGCATTTACCCAATTGCAGGAAGATACCTGTATGGCTAACCCGGAAACATCACCAGATTATTACAAGCAATTACTTTCTACCTTAAATGATATGGCTACACAAAAAAGATCAGCCATACAAATGGTATATATACAGGGCAAACGATACCAGGAAGCGGCAGATGAAATGGGCATCAGTATCAATTCTTTCAAAACCCATCTGAAAAGGGGCTTGAAGGTATTACGGCATGCCATCAGTAATAAAGGGTATTAAAATAGTTAATGGGCTACGGCAGCACAACATGGAAACGTTAAAAGAGAAAATATTTGAATTATATATAGAACGTTTGTCAGGGAATCTCTCGGCAGAAGAGGAAGGGTATGTGCAGCAGATGCTGGAGCAGGATGCAGCCTTTAAAGCACAATGGCTTTCACTGGAGCAGGACGCAAAAACATTACATGTTAAGGATTACCTGGACAGCATCAATTCTGAAACAGCGCTCAATACAATAAAAGAAGGAAGAGAACGAAATGCACGGAACAGGGTAGTGATGATGAAAAAGGCCCTGGCTGCGGCTGCAGTACTATTAATCATTACCACCGGAAGTTATGTATTCTTTTTTCGTACGGCAACACCTGCTACAAAGTTTACCGCAGCTGCTTTACAAAAAAACAAACAGCCGGTGCGGCTCCTGCTCAGTCATGGCGAGACTGTTGAACTGAACAAAGACAGCAGCGCAAAAACAATCAATCTGCACAACGCCACGCTGACAGCCAGCAATGGTGCTTTACAATATACTTCAGCAGATACCATGCAGAATACGTTAGAAGTACCTGCGGGGGAAAACTATAAATTAACTTTATCGGACGGTACAGAAGTATGGCTGAATGCCGCTACACAACTGCGTTTCCCTTTCCATTTCGGGGTGGCTGCCAGGGAAGTATATGTAGAAGGGGAAGCTTATTTTAAAGTAGCGAAGGATGCGCAACATCCTTTTACTGTGCATACCACGCTTACCAGTGTGCAGGTATTGGGCACCTCTTTTAATATCAATACTTACCACACCGGCACTGTACAAACGGCGCTGGTAGAAGGAAGTGTAGTTACTATGGGCAAACATGGCGAAAAAGAAGCACTTCGCCCCGGATACAAGGCAGACTACGAGGCGGCGCAAGGATTCACTACCAATCATTTTGATGAAGAGGATGTATTATCCTGGCGTAATGGCGTGTACTATTATCATAAAATGTCACTAACAGCATTGATAGAAGAAGCTTCCCGTTTTTACGGTGTCCGCTTTGTGCTGGATAAAGATAAATTTGCCGGCAGATTCGTTACCGGATTAATGGACAGAAACAGGTTGAACGACTTTTTATCTGATCTTAAAACCACTGCCCACATTGAATATCAGTTATCTGGTCATGAGATAACGCTAAAATAAATAATTACGAATTACGAATTGCGAATTACGGTTAGGAGCGAAGATCGCGCTGGCCTGTAATTCGCAATTCGTAATTATTTTATGCGGGTCTGAAAAAAAACTTCACTCCACTTGTCACCCGTTTTTATAAAAGCGATGTAGTTATGTTGAAAAGCATTTGTGAATGCCATTTGCTGTACAATCATTTTAACTTGTAAACAATTCCCGAATGAGAAAAAGTATACGCCACTGCCAACTGGCTATGCGAAGAGTGGTACGCTTACTTGTGCTATGCAGCCTTGTATGTACTTCATTTTTCACTGTGCAGGCACAAACGCCGGAGCCCTCGTTACAATCAATTGTAACCGTAACAGGAAATGATGTATCGCTGCTGCAGATTTTCAGGGCTATCAAAAAACAGACTGGTCTTACACTGGTTTACAGCAACCAGTTGCTGAACGACGGGGAAAAAGTGACGCTCAACTTTCAACAAACAAAACTGGACGATGTATTGGCTTTTATTTTTAAGAATAAAAATATCAGCTACGTGATACAACGTAACCGTATTGTATTGGACAAAAAGGAAGCAGTACATGAATCTGCTACTTCTATTGCACCGGCTGAAAAAAAGGTGGATTGGCTGATCAGGGGCCTGGTAATGGATGCCGATGGTAATCCTTTACCTGGCGCCACTATTGCAGTCAAAGACACAAAGAAAGGTACTGTTACAGATGTGATGGGTGTTTTTTCTATCAATGCCAATAAGGATGATATCCTGAAAGTAGGGATGATGGGAATGAATACCGAGGAAATAAAGGTGGTGAATCAGAAAACACTGAAGGTGAGCTTAACTGCAAAAGTAGATAAGCTCAATGAAGTAGTGGTAGTAGGATTTGGCAGTCAGAAGAAAATAACGGTAACAGGTGCGGTGTCCACAGTGAATATGGCAGATATGCAAACACCGGTACGCAGTTTAACCAATGCACTGGTAGGTAAGGTAGCCGGCGTAATATCTATGCAAAGCGGCGGCGGTGAGCCGGGTTATGATAACCCGAATTTCACCATCCGTGGTATTGGTACTTTTACGGGTAGTGCTTCTCCGCTGATTATTGTGGACGGTGTACAACGGGATGATGTAAACAGCTCTTTTGGCGGTGCTTTTAATAATATAGATCCGGAAGATATTCAAAGCATCTCCCTGTTGAAAGATGCCTCTGCTACAGCTGTGTATGGCGCAAAAGGCGCTAACGGTGTGTTGATCATTACTACCAGGAAGGGCGTGGCTGGTAAGCCAAAAGTATCTGCCAAAGCAGAAACAGGTTTCAGTGGTTTAACCAAGCTGCCCCAGATGCTGGATGGTGTTAATTATATGAAATTATATAATGAAGCACAGGTGAATATGGGGAATCAACCGGTATACTCCGATGAAACAATCAGGAAAACTGCCAGTGGATTAGACCCTTATCTGTATCCGAATGTAAACTGGATCAAGACTATTTATAAAGACTGGGCAGCTATGGCAAATGCCAATGTAAATGTAAGCGGTGGTGGAGAAGCTATGCGCTATTACGTGTCTATGTCGTTTTATAATCAGGACGGACAATACAAGGTGTCTGACATCAAATACAATCCCAATCTTAATTTCAAAAGATATGATTTCAGGAGTAATGTAGATCTGAATATCACCAAAACAACATTGCTTTCCCTCAATCTGGCTTCTATGCTGGTAAACAGTCGTTTTCCAGGCAACTCTGCCAAAAATATCTGGTACGCTACCTATGGTACCAACCCTATTTCTTTTCCCGTTTCATATCCTGATGGTAAATGGGCTGGTCCGGTAAATAATGGCGGCTCCAATCCTTTTAACCTGGTACAGAATGCAGGTTACAGCACAGAGTTTAAGCCATCTATTCAATCTGTATTATCCCTGAATCAGAAATTGGATGCGTTTACAGAAGGACTGAGTGCCACCGCCCGTTTTTCTTTTGATACATATGGCGAATTTGATAACAGCAGGAAGGGTGATAATGATCTCTGGTATGCTCCGGCCAGAAATGAAAATGGCAGCCTGTTGTATAACCAGACAAGGACCGGTGGTACCTATCTGAACTATGGCTCTTCTTCTTCAGGAGAACGTATGATGTACCTGGAAGGTAACCTGAGTTATGATCGCAGCTTTGGTAAACATAACTTCGGAGGTTTGCTGGTAGGTAGTATAAGAAACAGACTATATGGCTCTGCCGGCGATCTGAAACATTCTATTCCCTATCGCAGTCAAAGTGGTGCAGCCAGGGCTACTTATTCCTACATGGATAAATATCTCGCTGAAATAAATATGGGAGCTACCGGATCTGAAAATTTTGATAAGGGCAAAAGATGGGGTTACTTTCCTGCAGGATCTGTAGGTTGGGTAATTTCCAAAGAGGATTTCTTTCAGCCACTGGCGCATGTTTTCAATCTCCTGAAGATCAGGGGCTCCTATGGTATGACAGGTAATGACCTGATTGGCGGCAACGACAGGTTTGGATATCTTACTTATTATTCAACAGGTGCTAGCGGCGTTTCTTTCGGTAGTTCCGGTACGCCTAACTATATCCCGGGAATTGCAACAGAAGTAATTGGTACGGAAAATTTAACCTGGGAAAAATCAACCAAAACAGATATCGGCCTGGAAGTAGGCCTCTGGAATAAACTGAGCCTGGTAGTAGATGCCTTTCAGGATAAAAGAAGTGCCATCCTGGTGCCGCGCAGATCTATTTCGCCTATCGGCGGATATGCCTCTACAAGCATTTATGGCAACATAGGAAATATGATTAATAAAGGTATCGACGCAAGTCTTGAATATACAGATCACATAGGAAAAGACATTACAATTCGTTTATTCGGTAACGTTACCTATGCCAGAAATAAAATCCTTTACGCAGATAACCCTATAGCAATTTATGCTTACCAGCAACAGGAAGGACACAAGTTTGGTGAGTTCTACGGCTACCAAAGCCTGGGGCTGTTCACCAGCCAGGCCGATGTGGAAAAAAGCCCTACGCAATCCAGAATAATTTATCCCGGTGATGTGAAGTATGCGGATTTAAACCATGATGGAAAAATAGATGGCAGTGATCAGACCTATCTTGGAAAATCCAGCTTCCCTGCATGGTCATATGGTTTTGGTTTTAACCTGGGATATAAAAAATTTGAGCTCTCCGCAATTTTTGCAGGTGTGGCAGATGTAGGTATTATGGCCAATGGTACAGATGTAGCCGTGGATGGCGCAGGTGCACCAGGTGTAGGTATTGTTCCCTTTGCAGGTATGGGACAGTATCCTGCCAGTGTGATCGATGATATTATGAACAGGTGGACACCTGAACACCCGAATCAGAATGTACACTACCCAAGAATTACGGTGGCTAATACAGGTGATAATAACTATGTGAACAGCAGCTGGTGGATAAGAGATGGTAGTTTTATGCGGCTGAAACAGGCTACCCTAAGTTATTCCTTCATCACACCAGGTATGAAACGGAAGGGTGTCAGCAGCCTGCAGGTATACACCTCTACCACCAACATGCTCACCTTCTCGAAGTTTAAATTATGGGATCCCGAATTAGGTAATAATTCGGCTAAGTATCCATATCCAAAAACAGTCACCCTGGGTGTAAGAGCGCAATTTTAATCAAGACAAAAATGATCATGTTATGACCAGATATAAATACCTGTTACTTTTTTTTATTGGTATTGTTTCCATTACGCTGGTATCCTGTAGTAAATACCTGGATAAAAAGCCCGACAACCTTTTAACAGAAGACCAGATATGGCAAACAAGAGCTAACGCAGAAGGCTATCTGAGCAATATTTACAGCGCCAGACAGGGCGGAGGCGACTATGCCAATATTGGTGCCTCTGATGAAATATCCGTTTCTATTCCTGGTACCTTTGTAAGATATATGGTGGGTGGCAACTGGAGCCCTTCTGATTGGTACTATTATAACTGGGGTGGTTATTATACCGCTATCAGGGAGTCTTATATTTTTGAACAGAATATAGACAAAGTACCGGCCGACCAATTAAGTGGAGAGCTGAAGACACAATACAAATCGGAAAACCTTTTTCTGCGTGGCTATTTTTACTGGATGTTGTTAAGACAATATGGTCCTTTTGTAAAGGTAACCGGAACCATCAGCCAGAACGCAGATTATAATAAATACCCGAGAGCACCTTTTGATACCTGCGTGGCATTTATCAATGAACTCATGGATAGGGCAGGAGCAGGATTGCCCTTTGTATGGAGTTCTTCCGGTAACAATGGCCGGGCTACCAGGGGCGCTTGCCTGGCAGTAAAGGAAAAGGTAGCTCAACTGGCTGCCAGCCCTTTATGGAATGGTAATCCTAACTTCGCCGGTTTCAAAAATCAGGATGGAACTCCGCTGGCGCCTGCAGGTTATGACCAGCATAAATGGAAGATTGCAGCAGATGCAGCAAAAGCTATTATTGACTCTAATCAGTATAAACTGTTTACCAACCTTGATAACGGTGGTGGAGCATTCGATCCTTATCTTTCTGTGCGCGATTTATTCCTCACTACCTGGAATAGCGAAATTATTCTGGCTACTATGAACTGGAGCCGCTGGGGTTACACCATATGCAGTACTCCTGGCCCGGCCGGTTATAATTTGTATAACGCCACACAAAATGTGGTGGATGCTTTCAGCATGAAAAATGGCAAAACAATTGACGATCCTGCATCCCAATATGTGGAAACAGGATTTGCAGCATCCAATGGCGATAATTACTGGGAGCAGAAGAAAGGCGACTGGAACATGTACGCCAACCGTGAACCAAGGTTTTATGCTTATATCGGTTACAATGGTCGCCCGGTTGTACCTGCAGTGTCTGTAGATGATAAAAACTATTTTTCTTCCGACAACAATAAGGATGGCACCGGCAGACAGGAGCTTTATTATAGCGGAAAAGCCGGCATGAAAGGACAGGGAAGCAGTATTACCACCGGTTATCTGCCTACTAAAATGATCAGCCCGAGCGACAACCTCAGAAGCATGTCCAGCGGAGCTTACCGTTCTCCGTATATCCTTATCCGTTATGCAGAAATATTAATGGATTATGTAGAAGCGTTAAATGAATATGATCCGGGAAATGCAAACATTGTTACTTATCTCAATATGGTAAGAACCCGTGCAGGCCTGCCTGGTATTGAAACCGTATATCCTGCCGCTGTAGGTAACCAGGACCTGATGAGAAAATACATACTGAGAGAAAGACAAGTAGAGTTTTGTTTTGAAAGTGATCGTTATTATACACTGATACGCCGGCTCCTGTTGGGCAAGCCCGAAAACCAGACGATATATGGTATGAATATAAATGCCAATGATAACGGACTTGGATTTTCTTTCACCGGCTTTTATCAAAGAACACTTTTTCAGAAAAGAATTTGGGATAATAAAATGTACCTGTTCCCTATTCAGCAGCTGGACCTGGAAAGAGACAGGGCATTAGTGCAGAACCCAGGCTGGTAATAATTTTTTTTATTCAATTCTTAACTAACTGCTATGATCAGGCCACTGAATTCATATATACTTACAGGTTGTCTTTTTATAACAACCGTATTTGCCGGTTGTAAAAAAGACAATGATTTAAAACATGCCGACGGTACGCCCGTTTTGATTTCGGATTTCACACCCACAACTGGCGGCGGCACTACAGAAATATTGATCACGGGTGATAATTTTTCGACAGATACCACCAATATAAAAGTGACCATTAATGGTAAACGTTGCACTATTGTAGGCGCCAACACCAAACAGCTGATGGTGGTGGTGCCTAAAAGGTGCGGCTCTGGCAATCTTGTGGTAACAATAGGAAAGGACAGTGTGATCAGTAGCACTCCTTTCACCTATGTATTTACCAGAACAGTCAGCACACTGGCCGGAAATGGTACAGCGGGATTTTCAGATGGAAAAGGAACAGAAGCAATGTTTAATTTTAACGGGCAGGCCTGGTACAGAAGTATGGGTATTACCACCGATGATAAAGGGAATGTATTTGTTGCTGATCCGGGTAATGCCTGTATCCGTAAAATAGATAGTGCCGGTAATGTATCTGTCCTGGCAGGAAGCCCCGGTAACTCAGGGTATGCCGACGGAAAAGGTGCTGCTGCAAGATTCAGTCTCCCTTATAGCGTAGCCACCGATGCGCAGGGCAATGTGTATTCAGTTGATCCGGGTAATTATGATATCCGCAAAATTACACCAGATGGAACAGCTACCACCATTGGTTTTGGTAAACAGTCACCCTGGAGTGTAGCGATAGATAGATCAACCGGCAATTTATATTATACCAGTTGTGATCCATCCGGTAATATTTATTTACTCAAAGATGGAGTTCATACTGCTGTTATTTCGGGACTGGTTTATCCGGCAGGTATTGATTTTGACAAGACCGGTAATCTTTATGTATCAGGTAACGGCACACAAACGATTACACAATTTAAGGCGGGCACCTGGGCGCCAACTGTTATTGCAGGTCAGGCCGGAACTGCAGGGTATCTCAACGGTGTTGGTACTGCCGCAAAATTTTCATACCCATGGGGGCTTGCTGTGGATAATGACGGCAATGTATACATAGCCGGTAATGGTACCTGGGACGGTAGCCCCAATAATGCTGATCAGAGTATCCGTATGGTCAGCGCCAATACCTGGAATGTTATAACCTATGCTGGTAGTGGTACAGCAGGATTTACAGATGGCATCGGTGAAGCTGCTGCTTTCAAAGGCCCTACCGGTGTTACAGTAGACAAAAATGGTATTGTATATGTGATCGATAAAAACAATAACAGGATCAGGAAGATAGTTTCAGAATAAATCTATATGCAAACCCGGGGCAGCAGTACATTGTACTGCTGCCTTATATTTTTTTATTTATGTTAAACAGGAACATGTACATTTTTTTATTGGCACTGCTTACAGGCGCCTGTAGTAAGGGTAGTACCTCCATACCCGCTACCGATATGACTAAAACGCATACTTATTATGTAGCTGTTTCCGGCAGCGATGTCGCCGACGGAGCCATCGGAACACCATTACGCAGCATCAACACTGCGCTGGGCAAAGCTATCCCCGGCGATAGTGTTATAGTAAGGGCCGGTAACTATTATGAAAAAGTAGTGTTCCCTCATTCAGGCCGCCTCGAAAAATTAATTACCCTCAAAGCATATTCCGGTGAAAAAGCAGTGATTGATGGTACAGGTTTGTCTGTTAGCGGTAAAGAGTCGCTGGTCAGCATCAGCAATGCCAGTTATGTAGTACTGGAAGGTTTTGATATCTGCAATTTAAAAAGCAGCACTGCGTGGGGCAATGTAAATGGTGTAACGGCAGATGCAGGCTCCGGCAATATCATCATCCGGAAAAATAAAATTTATAACATCGAACATAATGTTCTCCCTTCCGAAGGAAGAAGCGGACACGGTATAGAAATATTAGGTAACACCAACGATGTGATGAAAAATATCCTGGTAGAGGACAATGAAATTCATGATACCAAAACAGGCTACAGTGAAAACCTGACCATCAACGGTTATGTAGATGGATTCACCATTCGCAGAAATAAAATTTACAATACAGAAAACATTGGTATTGATGCTGCCGGCGGTTATGCCGCTAATAGTAACCCGGCATATAACTATGCACGCAATGGGGTGATTAGTGATAATGAATTATATAACATCGACATGACACGCGGTCCTGTAGGCAGCACTACCGGGCATGGTGCTATTGGTATTTATGTAGATGGTGCCCGGAATATTACTGTAGAAAGAAATATCATACACGAAGCCGACAGGGGAATCGGCATTGTAAGCGAAAATAACGCGTATCCTACCAGCAATTGTATTGTAAGAAATAATTTTGTGTATAACTGCTGGCGCACCGGCATCTACCTGGGAGGCTATCTGGGATACACTTCCGGTGGTACCCGTAACTGCTATGTAGTAAACAATACTTTGTTTTATAACAATAAAGGATTGGGTGCTTTTGATGAAATTGAAGGAGAGATCAGGCTCACCGAGCTATGCTTTGATAATGTGATCAAAAATAATATCGTATATGCGCGACCGGTAGATGTGTTTGTACATAAATATACCAACTCCGGTTCCGGTAATGTGATAGATAATAATCTCTTTTTTACAACCGGCGCACCACAGTGGATTTGGGGCAGCACGAGGGATAGCATTACTGATTTTAATAAATGGAAAACGGCATCTGCCGGCGACAGTAATTCTACTTATGGTGTAGATCCTTTATTGATGAGTATTACAGCACCTGATTTGCATATACAGTCCAACTCATCGGCTAAAAATACAGGTGTTATTATTTCTTCGGAAGTGAATGGCAGTACAGATATAGATGGTAATGCCCGTATTGTAAACAATAAGATCAATAAGGGAGCGCACCAGGTGAAATAATTATTCTTTAATTCCTCTTACCATCCATACAATCAGCAGTCCGCAAATAGCCATGATAGCAAAGGACGAACGTAAACTAGTGGCTTGTGCCACAAAACCGATTAATGGAGGAACTACTAAAAACCCGAGATAACCAATAGTAGAAATGGAAGCCAGCGTTTGTCCGCTGTTGGCACTTTTTGATTTGCCAGCCAGACTGAATACCAGAGGCACTACACAGGCAACGCCTAAACCGGCAAATATAAAGCCGATGCCCGCTGTAACGGGATAGGGGAATGTAATGGTCAGCAGTAAGCCGGTGAGGATGAACCAGCCGCTGTATTGCAGCATGGTTTTAATACCCAGCTTTTTTACCAGTCTGTCGCCGGCAAATCGACCAATAGTCATGGCTACCATGTATATTACGAATGCCGCCACAGCTGTAGGTTTGGTGGTATGCACTACTTTTTCGAAATACAACCCGCTCCAGTCATACATTGTATTTTCTGTAGCCATGCAGGCAAAACAAATGAGCGAGTATTTTAGTAATGATTTATCCGGGAGAGAAAAAGGGGGCTTTTTTATGGTTTCTATTACCGGTTGATCCGGGAATGTTTTGGGATAGTAGTAAATCGTAAATACCAGCAACAATACACTGATAAGTAACAGGTGATAAGAAGGTGCAATATTCATGGATACCATCAGGTAGCCGATAGCAGCGCCTGTGAAGCCCGCCACGCTCCAGATGCCATGGAAGGTGGTCATAATGGATTGCGGATAAAGATGCTGTACCTGTACCGCCTGTGCGTTCATAGACAGGTTCAGCAGGTTACGTGCAGATCCGAAACAAAATAATACCAGCGCCAGTTGCCATACACTGGTGGTAAAACCAGGGAGGCTCAGCACCAGGTTAAAGAGCAGTGCTCCAAAGATCATGATCTTCCGGCTGCTGAAATTGCCCAACAACTTGCCGGTAACAGGCATGGTAAGCATCAGGCCTATTGGCAGGGCAAACAATACACCACCCAGCTGCGCTTCGTTCAGATGCAATTGCTGTTGAATAGAAGGTATCCTGGATGCCCAGGAAGAGTAACCCAGACCGGAGATAAAAAAGAATACAGATGTGGCTATTCTGTATTGTCTGGCATCGGTTCCTTTATGAATATCTGCTAACATTTTCAACTATACACATCCCTTTTGTGGCCATGAAGAGGACAAAATTAGACAAATATCGTCGAAAATTTTAGTGATGTCCCAGCCTGGCCATGGCCCGTACCGGGAAGGTGCCTGCCCCTTTGAATTTGGGTGGAACAGCACTGAAAGTAAACCCATCCTGCGGTAAAACTTCCAGGTTACACATATGCTCTACTATTAATATTTCCGCGCCCAGCAGGATACTATAATTTATACGCTCAATGCTCCTTCGTTTATTGCTACAAACTCATCTAACGGAGAAGCACATACGGAACAACAATAATCTGCCGGTAATGCAGTAAACAAAGTACCCGGTGTAACCTGTTGTTCTACATCTCCCGTCATTTCATCATATACCGTAAAGCATTGCCGGCATTGATATACCTGCCTTTCTGGTACGGTAATACTGATCAGGGATTGTTGTTCTGTTACATAGTTTTGCAGCACATCTGCTTCACTTTTCTGTTCATAAAAAGCTTTGCATAAGGCTACAATATAAGGTCCCAGGTGTTCCTTGGATACACCTTCTCTGTATAATAATAATTGGGAAGAGTTGGCATTGTAATCTGCAGTGTACAATATGTCGTAACGCTGCATGTACTTTAGTTTGCTGCCATGTTTATTCTCCTGCTTTTTAATAACTACTGTTCCAAATAAGCTGGCGGGACGTTGAACCCGAACGCTGAAGCACAGCCCATAAGTACGCACATCTTCTGTATCAAAATAACGGATGATATGACGTTTCAGAATTAGCCCATCTTCGCAATCATCTTCTACCTGCCAGTTCAATTCATTGGCAGCATGTCGCACATTGATGGCATGTTTACCCAGTACATAATCCCATAACGGGCGGTGGATAACATCAATGTTTTTAATGATGAGCGATTTCCAGGGAGTTGTATATAGCTGACCCGTGCGGGTTTCCAGGCAGATAGCACATACGTCTTTCAAAAATGGAATGGAAAAATATTCATCACGACGATAGATACCCAGCCAGTAATTGTTATCATATTTATTAAAGCCTTCATAGTAGGGTAAATGAAACGCTGGTAAATCCAGTTCCTTTTCTTTCACGCGACTGATATAAGGCAACGTTTGTTTTACCAGCGTATACAATGTTTCAGGCAATGTGTCATTACTCAGCAACGTTTCTGCTAACTTACTCACCGCAGCAATGTTGTTGGTATAAATGAGCTCCGGCCATGAAAACAGCTGCTGACTGCCGGGAATACGCACATACAGATGCCAGTAGTGAAGATAGGGAGAAGAGATCCAGTTGATATGTCCTGTGAATAATGGTACAAAAGTTTGCTTACTGTCGCAGATATTTATTTTAAGCTGTGGCGTATAATCAAACAGATCGAAAACATCTTTATATATTCCTTCACTTAGCCAGCTGTTTTGTATAAAGATGCCAGCTGCTGCGTAAGAGCTGATAATATTAGGGGTGTTGGAGAGATGGATTTGCTGTGATACACAATCCTGTTTGAACTGCGATAAATGTTTCTCCGGTATGTCCAGTAATAATTGTTGACGCAAGCCAAAACGTACATGGGTGGCTTGTGCGGCGGTAGCTATGGTTAAGAGTTCCAGCAGATGACCAGGCGATATAATGCCGCCGGTGAAATTGTAATAAAGTGTATGCGTATGTTTTGCCATCGTTATACCAGTTCTTTGACAGGTTTGGGAATTGCTTTTTCCAGTATGGCTTTTACTTCTGATTTACAACTCCCGCAGCCCATCCCGGCACCGGAAGCCTGACATAATTGTTGCAGCTGATGACAACCACCGGCTATCTTTTCCAGGATATTTCCTTCGCCTACATTGCCACAGGAACAAATCAGTTTGCCCAGCACCGGTGTTCCTTTTTTTCCGGAACGAAGTAACTCCAGTCTTTTATCTGATAGTTCAATGCGCTGCTGGATCAGGTCCTTAAATTCTGTGAATTCTGATTTATCACCGATCAATATAGCACCCACTAATCTGTCCTGGTGAATAATACATTTTTTGTAATAGCGCTTCGCTTTGTCAATAAAGACTACCTCCTCAAAGGCAGGATCATTGGGTGTTTCTACCATGCCGAGTGAACACAGATCTGTGCCATGCATTTTTAAAATGTTCATGAAAAGCGATCCCTGGTAATAATGACTGATGTCGCCATTCAGGTAACGGGCTACTACGGCTGCCTGCTGCTCTGCTGCCGCCGTAATGCCATAGAGGGTACCATTAAAGGCGGCTATTTCACCTACGGCATAAATGTCAGGATCGCTGGTTTGCAGGTATTCATTTACCACTACACCACGATTACATACCAGCTGTGCGGCTTGTGCCAGTTCAATATTAGGTACGGTGCCTATAGACATCACTACAGCCTGACAGGCAATATAGCGGCCACTCTTCATGTGAATGCCTTCCAGCTGTTGTTGTCCGGTGAAACGATCAATTTCATCATTATAATAAATTTCAATACCTCTGTCGGTTAATTCTTCATAGAGCAGTTTGCCGCCTAATGTATCCAGTTGCCGGTCCATTAAGCGTGAGGTACGCTGTATAACGCCTACGTCTATATTAATTTCTTTGAGAGAAGCGGCCAGTTCTATGCCCAGTAATCCGCCACCGGCAATCATTACTTTTCCTTTGGTGGGATCTACATGTTGTTTGAATGCATCCGCATCCATCCTGGTACGCATTGTGAAGATGCCCGGTAGCGCCGGCGTATCCTTCAGTGTAGCTGCACGGCTACCGGTAGCCATGAGTAGTATATCATACGTATGTACGTTACCGTTACTATCTGTTACCAGCTTGTGTGTACGGTCTATATGCACTATGCTCACGCCTTTGTGCAGCGTGATGTTATATACATCCTCTTCATCCCTGGTCATTTTAATCAGTTGCTTCCATTGCTGGGTGCCGCTGATGTAATCCGGCAGCATCACACGATTATAGAAGGGGAGGTTTTCTTTGCTGAACACTGCTATTTCATCGGTGGTATTCAGTTCCCGGTATGATTTCACAAACCCGCAGGCACCAGCTCCTGCACCGATGATAATTATTTTTTGTTGTGGCTTCTGATAGCGCTGTACCTGTACTGCGGAGTATTTGAAGTCCGGTTGTTTGGATATAGGATCGAGCAGATTGTTGGTGAGATTATTAGCGCGGTGCAGATCATTGTTTAATATTTTCCCCCAGTGCATAGGCAAAAACACTACACCTTGTTTAATAGTGCTGCTCAGCTGTGCTTTCACACGAACGGTACCACGGCTGTTGCTGATCTCTACAATATCACCTGCCTGTATATTTCGCTGCCGGGCATCTTCCGGATGTATTTCCAGGAAGGCGGAGGATATATGTTGTTTTAGCTTACTTACTTTACCGGTTTTGCTCATGGTATGCCACTGGTCCCGTATACGGCCGGTAGTAAGGATGAGCGGACGTTCCCGTGTGGTGGGCTCTGATTTGTTTTCATCGTCAAAGCTGTGAATAACTGCTTTGGCATTATCGGTATAAAACTGATGATCTGTAAATAAACGGGGAGTGCCATTGCCGGATTGATAAGGCCACTGCACGCTTCTTTTCTCTTTCAATGTTTCATAATTCAGCGTACTGATGTCTATGCGTGTACCGGCTGTTAACCTGCAATGCTCCGCATAGATATCTGCCATATTCGTATAGTCGAAGCCGTGATACCCCATTTTTTGCGCAAACCGATAAATGATTTCTGCATCTGGTAAAGCTTCTCCGGGTGCGTCTGTAATTTTAGTGAGATAACTGATACGACGTTCCGCATTGGTCATGGTACCTTGTTTCTCCGCCCAGGCTGCTCCGGGAAGCACTACGTCTGCATATTGTAGCGTTTCCGGTTTGGAGGAAATTTCCTGTACTACCACAAACTTAGCCTTTTGCAGTGCTGCTTCAGCCAAACGGGCATCCGGTAAGCTCACCAGTGGATTGGTGCACATGATCCAGATAGCTTTTAGTTTGCCTTCATGCAGTGCAGTAAACATTTCAGTAGCGGTGAGTCCTGCTTTATCTGATAAAGTGGTACCTCCCCAAAACGCTGCTACTTCTTTCCGGTGCTCCGGATTGTTGAGTACCCGATGCGCCGGTAAGAGGTTGGACAAACCACCTACTTCGCGGCCACCCATTGCATTGGGTTGTCCTGTTAAGGAAAACGGACCGCTACCGGGTTTGCCGATATGCCCGGTAATCAGATGCAGGTTGATTAAACTAAGATTCTTATTAACCCCTACCACGCTTTGATTGAGGCCCATTGTCCACATGGTCATAAAACCTTTGGCGTTGCCTATATATTCTGCTGCGGTGTATATATCTGCGGCTGTAATGCCGCAAATAGCTGCTGCTTCGCCGATGCTGCGTTGCATCACACTGGTTTTGTAGGCTTCAAATCCACTGGTGTGCGCTGTAATAAATGAACTATCGATATGCCCTGCTGTAATAAGGATGCGGCCTATGGCGTGATGCAATACGATGTCGGTGCCAGGATTCACTTGCAGGTGTACATCTGCAATGGCGCAGCTTTGTGTAGCGCGCGGATCGCTCACTATTATTTTCAACGCCGGATTGGCCGCTTTGGCGGCTTCTACACGACGCCATAAAATAGGATGACACCAGGCAGGATTAGCACCTGCTACAAAAATACAGTCGGCCAGTTCAATGTCGTCGTAAGTGCCCGGCACCGCGTCTTCGCCCAGTGCCAGCTTGTAAGCCGCTACAGCACTGCTCATGCATAAGCGGGAATTGGTATCAATATTATTGCTGCCAATAAAACCTTTGATCAGCTTATTTACAACATAATATTCTTCTGTGAGGCATTGTCCGGATGCATAAAATGCCACCGCATCCGGACCATATTTTTTTATGATGGCGGTAAATACGGCTGCTGTTCTCTCCAATGCCTGATCCCACGTAACCCTTTTCCGTGACAGGTTACGATGGTATCGCATCTCAGGATACAGCAACCGGTCTGATGTATCCATAACGGTGTAATGCAGGTTCATGCCTTTGGAGCAAAGCATGCCTTTATTTACCGGATGTGTTTTATCACCTTCTACATGCAGCTTTCCCTGCCGGTCCTTATGCACTACTATCCCACAGCCTACGCCACAGTAACAACAGGTGGTTTTAAATGATGCTTGCATGCGATGGGTTTAATAAATGATTTATGAGATGGCCACTGGTGTTCTGACAGGCCGGGTGGCAGCGGCTTCCGGCTGTTTGCTAAACCTGGTCAGCATGACTATACAGGAAACGCCGATCACTATAAAGCCAATATACGTGAACGCCTGTACGTAGCTGATACTATCCGACTTAAATAAAAAGCCAAACAACATACCGCCCATGTTGCCGCCTGCACCTACAATGCCACTCACCATTCCTGCATTTTTTTCATTGATAAAAGGTACAATACCATAGGTGGCGCCATTAGCCATTTTCAGGAACAGTGCAAAGCTCAGCATAGAAATAATAGCCATAGTTAATGAGCCTGCCTGCGCAAATAATAGGAGCCCGATACCTTCCGCCAGCAGCACGAGAGCCAATAACCATCCTTTGCCTCTTATGCCGAATTTTGCGCCTGTTTTATCCGAAATAATCCCGCCTAATGCACGGGCAAAAAGATTCATAAAACCAAATATGCCGGCCCAGAACCCAGCGCTGCTTTGAGAAAGTTTAAATGTATCTACAAAATGTAACGATGCTACGTTGTCAAAAGTTATCTCCATGCCAAAGCACATCCCGTAAGCCAGTGTCAGCGCCCAGATGCGCCAGTCGGCTAAAATGGACCAATCTGTTTTATTATCTGTTTTATTATAACGGGTTTCGTCAAAATTACCATTGGGCGTGTCTTTGGTAAACCGATAATAGAGATACGCTACCCCCAGCATCATAAGCCCCGGTAGTATCATGGCATACCGCCAGGCCTCTGCTTTGGTATAACCAAAACCTACAATAGCCGCGAAGATCAGTGGCATCACCATATTGGTAACACCTCCACCTAAATTTCCCCAACCCCCGGTAATAGCGTTGGCAGTGCCTTTGATGGCAGGAGCAAACATCAGCGAAGTATGGAATTGGGTGATAACAAATGAACCGCCTATAACGCTGATGGCTAAACGGAATAATAAAAAGGAAGCATAGTCCCTGGATAGCCCTACCAGGAATACAGGTAAAGAACCCAGCAACAGCAGCCGCACTGCCGTTTTGCGCGGTCCCCAGGTATCGCACAGGCGGCCGATGATAAGCCGCGCTATAATAGTGCCCGAAACAGAGGCAATAATGATATTACCTACCTGTGATTTCGTAAGTCCTAAGTCGGTGCGGATAGTGGGCATCAGTGGTGCTAATCCAAACCATCCGAAGAAACAGACAAAGAACATCAGCCACGTAATATGAAACGTGCGCATTTGTATGGTAGCGAGACTGAATATTTTTATTTTATGGAGCGGAGCAGACATAATAAAGATTTAGTTGAATTATTTAATCAGAAATTCAGGCCGGATGATGATCATGACATACGCCCAGTTACTGTTGGCGCTGGCATTTTTCACATTTTTCACTGTGGGAGAGGCCAGTGAGGCGGTGCTCCAGAAGTGGCTGTAACCGGCTTCAAATCCGATTATTTTAGTAAGGGCATAAGTGGCGGTAACATCGGCTTCGGTACCAAATTTTCTGCTCATACCTGTTATCTCACTATCACTGTAAAATTCATGCACATCACCAGTGAGCGCCCAGCGGGTGCCTGGCTTTAGTTTTGTTTTTATGTAATAGTCCTGCAATCCTTTATTACCAAAACCACTGGCTACATAAAAATAATCCATATTGCCCCAGAACTTATGCGGGGTGCCGTACAACGGATCAAAATCTGCATTGGTATAATCCACACCGGCTCCTGCGCTAAAAGCTTTGCTCACACTGTATTGGAAGGCACCTGATAATAAGCGGCCATTTACCGTTTGTGCGTTGGCGTTAGTGCCAAACTGGTAGTATGCCGATGCGGTATAAGCCATCCTGTTAAACTGTTGTGTGTAAAATAAGCCGGTGGTCATACGGTTGTTGGTAGTAGCTTCCCATGTTTTTACAGGGAGATGATCTACACTATCTGTATGATATTTTGAGAATTGATCCGCGAAGAACAGGAAAGAGAGGTTGCCTTTATTCAGTTTCCGGGAGGCATATACAAACTCCAGGCTCTTGTAAGCATTGCCGCCATTGGTATTGGCAGTATAATTACCCGGTGGCGTAGGGTTGTATATGGTGCCGGCTGCATTTTCTTTGTTCTGATTAAATGCTACGCCTGTATGTATCATCCAGGCAGTACTTTCATATTTAAGCACCGCTGCATCGTGTCTGCGGCCCTGTTGCAGCCAATCGAGGTTGCCGAGCAGGCGGCTGTCGTCATATACTAATTCCTGTCGTCCTACTTTTAAAGAGAGACTTTTATTCTTCCATATTGTATCTGTCAGCAGTATTTCGGCCCAGGCTTCATGCAGCATAAAGCCATTATTATCCGGAGTAGTAGTGCGGTTAATGGTAGAAGCGTCCTGTCCCCATACGCGTGTGTCCTGAACCGTTAGACCCAGCTTTATGCGGTAAGCACTAAAGCCGGCTGTCAGTCGTGTACGTTGAGAGGTAAATAAAGCTGGTGTAGCGCCTTCCGGCTGTGGGGTGCCTTGTCCGTTGCGAAGCTCTGTGCGCGTTCTGAGTTGTGCACCGAGCGATAATTGCGCATAACAATGCTGTTGTAGTAGCGAGCCCGAAAGTATAAACGAAGCCCCACCAAGAAACCATTTTTTCATGTAACTTTGATTGATTTTGAATGTGCCAAACATGTTAGAATCAGAAGCCCGGTTAGCCTGCCAGCTGCCGGGTTTCGTTTTGCAGACTATATCGCTGCAAATAAAGTATCTACCCCTATATATACCAGGTCATCAATAATTTTTACAGGATATACTGTTAGTGAGCATTCTGTTTCATCAGAAATGCAACGGCCATCAGCCAGTGAAAATGTTTTTTTGTGAAAAGGGCAGGCTACTTTGGGCTCATCTTTTACGGTACCTGTCATACCCCGACTCAGGGCCATCTGCCGGCGGTGGGGGCAAAGGTTCTGCGTTGCATACCATTCATCTCTGCGGGAAAAATAAAACAGGGCAATCTGTTCATCTTTATACTTTACGCATACACCGCCGTTGGTAGGTACATCTGATGTTTTACAGGCAAAGAACCAGTTGGTAGTTGTTGTTTGAGTAGTAGACATAGCAGTATATTTTTGTGTAAAGAGATTATTTCCATTCTGCTGCTTTCTTCTGTGTGCGCAGACTTTCAAACTGTATGGTTGGATCTTTATCTTCCGGTGCATTGATGAAGTGGGAGAAGCGTTTGCGTAAGGCAGGATTCTCCACTACTTCTTTCCATTCGCATTTGTAGCTGTCTACCAGTCGTTGCATTTCCGCTTCCAGCTGTGCGGCAATACCCAGACTGTCATTCACCACCACATTGCGGAGATAATCCATGCCACCATCCAGCTTGTTGAGCCAGGTAGCTGTGCGTGTGAGCGGATCAGCTGTTTTGATGTAAAACATCAGGAAGCGATCAATGTATTGGATGCATGTTTCGCTGTCCAGGTCGGCTGCCAGTAAAATGGCATGTTGTGGTTTGGAGCCGCCGTTGCCGCATACGTATAGGTTCCAGCCTTTTTCGGTAGCAATGATGCCAAAGTCTTTGGACTGCGCCTCTGCGCATTCGCGGATACAACCGGATACGGCTGATTTTATTTTATGCGGTGCGCGCAGCCCGCGGTAACGTTCTTCTATTCTGATCGCATAGCTAACGCTGTCATGCAGTCCAAAGCGGCACCAGGTAGAGCCTACGCAGCTTTTAACCGTGCGCAATGCTTTGCCGTATGCATGACCGCTTTCAAACCCGGCGGCTATCAATTCTTCCCAGATATCCGGTAAATCGCTGAGATGTGCGCCGAATAAGTCGATACGCTGACCACCCGTGATTTTCGTATATAGATTGTATTTATCACCGATCTGCCCGATGGCTATCAGCTTTGCTGGTGTTATTTCTCCGCCGGGAATGCGCGGTACTACGGAGTAGGTGCCGCCTTTCTGAATGTTGGCAAGATAGCGGTCGTTAGAATCCTGCGCGGTATCGTTGCCTTTATCTAAAATCATTTCATTCCACAAACTGGCCAGGATAGAGGCTATCACCGGTTTGCATACTTCACAGCCTTCTCCTTCCCCATAATGGTCCAGTACTTCATCAAAGGAGCGGAGTGATTTTATTTTGATGAGATCCAGCATTTCCTGACGCGAGTAGGCGAAGTGTTCACACATCACATTGCGGATGTATTTGCCCTGTGCCTTCATGGTAGCGGTGATCAGGTCTTTCACCATGGGAGTGCAACCGCCGCAGCAGGTGCCGGCTTTGGTACATTTTTTCACCTCATCGAGTGTTTCAAAACCCTTTGTAACAGCATTACAGATAGTGCCTTTGCTCACACTTTCACAGCTACAGATAATGGCTGCGTCGGGGAGGCCGGTTACACCTGCACCTGAGTCAGTATTGCCGCGATTTGCACCCAGGAGTAAGTCTTCCGGATTAGGGGGCAGTACCAGTTTGTTTTTAGTGGTTTGCAGCAGCATATTATATGCGCTGGCGTCACCTATTAATATACCTCCTAACAGGTGTTGGCCGTTAGTGGTGATGTTGATACGTTTGTAAGTGCCTTTGTGTTTGTCTTCAAATACAATGCTGTGGCATGTTTCCGGATCGGAGAACGGATCACCGAAGCTGGCTACATCAACACCGATGAGTTTTAATTTGGTGCTCATATCAAAACCGGTGAAGACTTTTACTTCACCGGCGATATGCGATGCGGCCACTTCTGCCATTTCATAACCCGGTGCCACCAGGCCATAGATCATGTTGTTATAAAGGGCGCATTCACCGATGGAATATATAAAGGGATCGTTGGTTTGTAATTGTTCATTCACCACAATACCGCCTCTGGGGCCTGTTTCCAGACCAGCCTGCCGGGCCAGTTCATCGCGGGGTTTAATACCTGCGGATACTACTACGATATCTGTTTCCAGGATGGTATCATCTGAAAACTGTAAGCCGGTAACGGTTTCGTTTCCCAGTATGGCACTGGTGTTTTTGTTGGTCAGTACTTTCAAACCCAGACTTTCCAGTTTGCTTTGTAATATGAAAGATCCTTTATCGTCTATTTGCCGCGGCATGAGGCGGGAAGAAAATTCTATTACATGCGTATTGCTAATGCCCAGATCCAGTAAGGCTTTAGCTGCTTCCAGTCCAAGTAATCCACCACCTATTACCACGCCGCTTTTGGCTTTGGGTGCATAGGCCTGCATCATTTCCAGGTCTTCAATGGTGCGGTAAATGAATACGCCTTTTTTATCGATGCCTGGTACCGGCGGTACAAAAGCTGCGGAGCCGGTGGCTAATACAAGGTAGTCGTAGGTTTCAGTGATACCTTTATAGGAACGAACTGTCTTATTAGTACGATCAATATGGAGTACCGGGTCGCCCAGGTGTAGCCGGATGCCTTGTTCGGTGTACCATTCAGCTGTTGCCAGTAGCAGGTCATCTGCCGTTTTGCCGGCAAAGTAATCGGTGAGGTGTACGCGATCATAGGCGGGGCGGGGTTCTTCTCCAAATACGACTAACTCAATGGGGGTGTTGACAGATTTGGATATCATCTTCGCGCAAAATTTATAACCCACCATGCCATTCCCTATTACAACAATTTTCATGTGAATACATTTATCGATCAGGAAAGAATAAATTATATTATAAATAAATTAATATAATAGTATTTCGCGTTTTGGAGATGATATTTTAGGTGGGTGTATGATGTTGGTTATAAAATTACGCGTTTTTGTTTTAAATTTAAGCATGGTTGTGAATAAAACTATTAAATAATTTTAATCATAATATGTATGCTTATGCCGATTCCATTTTTATCTTTAGTCGGAGCCGGACCCGGAGATCCGGAAATGATCACACTAAAAGCCATTAATACCATCCGCCGGGCAAACGTCATATTATATGATGCACTGGTGAATGAATCATTGCTCAGTTATGCAGCACCACAAGCCGTAATAAAGTTTGTGGGCAAACGATATGGCTGTCATACTTTATCACAGCAGGAAATTAATCAGCTGATTGTGGAGATGGCACAGGCGCACGGGCATGTAGTACGACTAAAAGGCGGTGATCCTTTTGTATTTGGCAGGGCAGTGGAAGAGATATTAATAGCAAAACAACATGGTATCAAAGTGGAGATCATCCCCGGCATATCCAGTGCTATTGCGGTACCGGCATCACAAATGATCCCACTTACCTGCAGGGGTACAGCAGAAAGTTTTTGGGTAACCACGGGCACTACCAGTGCTGGTAGTATCTCTAAGGATATTGAACTGGCTGCTCAATCTACTGCTACAGTAGTGATATTAATGGCCATGAGTAAACTGGAAGGTATCATGGACATCTTTGCACAACATGGTAAAAGTGATATGCCGGTGGCTATTATACAGGACGGTACTACTCCTCAGCAAAAGATGGTGACAGGCACGGTACACGATATTGTATGGCGTGTACAGGTCGCAGGAATGGGCAATCCGGCTATTATTGTAGTAGGAGAAGTGGTGAACCTGCATACTATATTGATGAACGATACTTTGCAACAACTACAAAATAGTCAAACGTTACATGAAGAAAGACAAACAGGGTTGTGATGGTAAAACCTGTCTCCTTTGCCGGTTGTCACTCAAAGAATGGGCGCCGGCAGTAGAAGCGCACAGGAAAAATTTTACCTTAAACAAAGGGGAATCCCTTTTTAAGGAAGGTGATAAAGTAACCGGCATCTACTTTATTTATGAAGGCCGGATGAAAGTGCATAAACACTGGGGCACAGAAAAAGAACTGATTGTACGTTTTGCGCAAAAAGGAGATATTGTAGGGCATAGGGGTGTAGGAGGTACGGATCACTTGTATCCCGTATCAGCTACGGCTTTGGAGCCGGTGAAGGTTTGTTTTATAGAGATGGATTTTTTTCAGTCCTCCCTCAAAGTGAATCATGATTTATTATATGAACTCATGTTGTTTTATGCACAGGAGCTGCAGGCTTCTGAAAAGCATATGCGCAACCTCGCGCATATGTCTGTGAAAGGACGTGTAGCTAATGCATTGTTGCTCCTGCAACAAAAATTCGGATTTAATAGGGAAGGTTTTATTGATATCGCTCTCAGTAAGCAGGACCTGGCTTCCTATATTGGTGCAACTTATGAAACTACTTTCAGAGTCCTGAATGAATTGATAGAAGAGCGGATGGTGGCTGTTTCAGGAAAAAACATAACTATTTTGCATGAAACAAAACTCTTGCACTTAACACAATCCATTTAGCTGAAGAATTACGAATTGCGAATTACGATTTAGAGCGAAGATCGCTTCGATCCGTAAATCGTAATTCGCAATTCTTCAACAATATTTCTGTAGTTTTTTTTCTTGTAAGATGGTGATAGATTTTCCCTCTGCTTCAATTAATTTTTGTTGAATAAATTCCTGTATGATCCTGTAGATGGTTTCGTAGGTGGTGCCTGCAAAGGACGCAAGATCCTGCCGGCTGATGCTAAATTGTTTGCTATTATGCATGCGGCTGATCTCCAGCAAAGCATCTGCCAGTCTGCCTTTCACATCCATATGCACCAGGTTGCGCATCTTCCGCTCTGCTTCCTGTAATTCATCTGCATAAAATTGCATCAGCTTAAAAGTGAGTGCTGAATTTACTTTCAGCGATGCTTCAAAAAAAGCGATGTCCATGAAACACACGGTGGTATCTTCCAATGCAGTAGCAGATACGGTGTATAAACGCTGGCCGCTGCCCAATCCACGGTGACCAAGAATATCACCTTTTTGTGCAAAACGAATAATGAGATCTTTTTCTGCGCCCCATTGCTTATGCACTTTTACTTTGCCTTCATACAAAAAAAAGATACCGGTAACCGCCACGCCTTCCTGGAAAATGGTTTCGCCCTTCTTGTAAAAGAGATGCTGTTTGTTGTCCGAGACCGCGGTAATCCACTCCGGCATGCAGAACTGGCACAGAAAACATGTCTTTAAATCGCAGGCGCCGGCTTTTTTCATGATTGCAATACTAGTACTTTTTTGTGTTTTTTATAGAAAAAATAGGTTTTAATATGATTTAGATCATATTTTTGTGATAAATTTTAATAAAGATTGTCACTTTATATATTATGAGTCATAAAAAAGAGCAGAAATTTGCCGGTAATATGTCACGAAGAGTATTGTATCTGAGTGTACAGGCTTGCATCAATGCAATGGCAATAGGCTTTGTAGCCAAAGGGCTGGTAATGCTCATCAGCTTATTCACGAACCTGTCGTTTTACGGTAAGTTCTCTTTTGATGAGGGTGGCCCTGCAGCTAATCACCTGGGCTGGTATGTGGTGCTGATACCTGTTGCCGGTAGCCTGGTGGTAGGCGTGATGGCGCGCTTTGGCAGCAAAGCCATCCGCGGACATGGTATCCCTGAAGCCATGGAAAATATCATCTTGAATGAAAGCAAGATACCACCTATCATTACTTTACTTAAACCCTTGTCTGCTGCCATTTCTATTGGTACCGGCGGTCCCTTTGGTGCGGAAGGCCCCATCATTGCTACGGGTGGCGCTATGGGTTCTTTCACCGGACAAGTGATACATATTTCTGCTGCGGAAAGAAAAGTACTGCTTGCTGCCGGTGCCTGTGCAGGTATGTCAGCTATCTTCGGAAGTCCGCTGGCAGCCATTTTGCTGGCGATAGAATTATTGTTGTTTGAATTTTCTCCCCGTTCTGTGATACCGGTAGCCATTGCCTGTATCACGGGTGCCGGTATGCATATTTTATTGTTCAATAGCCATCCTGTATTTACAATGCCGGATATCCCGGCAGTATCAGATATAGCGCTTGTTACCTATGTGTTGATGGGTGCTGTTATTGGTGTGGTAGCGGCTTATGTATCCCGCTCTGTATATTTTGTGGAAGACCTGTTTGAAAAACTACCTATCCACTGGATGTGGTGGCCCGCGCTGGGCGCGGTAGTAGTGGGGGTGATAGGTTACTATGCACCACATACGATGGGCGTTGGGTATGATAACATCAAAAGTTTACTCACCGGCAACCTGCCACTGGCCCTGATCTTTTCACTTTGTGTGCTTAAATATATTTCATGGGTGATCGCCCTGGGTAGTGGTACTTCCGGTGGCACACTGGCACCGTTATTCACTATTGGCGGTGCTTTGGGCGCGTTGCTGGGTGTATATGTACTGAAAATATTTCCGGGCAGCGAAATTAATATTGCTACCGCTGCACTGATAGGCATGGCAGCTATGTTTGCCGGATCATCCCGCGCTTTGCTCACTGCTATTGTGTTTTCACTGGAAACTACCGGGCAGCCACATGGGCTGTTGCCATTAATTGGCGCCTGTACTGCCGCCTACTTCGTTTCTTTTTTCCTGATGAAAGGAAGTATCATGACAGAAAAAATCAGGCGCAGAGGCGTTACGGCACCGGATGAATACACCCCGGATGTAATGCAGCTGATCAGCGTGGCTTCCGTTATTACGCAACCGGCAGTTGTAGTACGTGAAAAAATGACACCGGTGCAGGTGAGCATGTTGATAGATAGCAGCGTTTGTGCTTACTATCATCAATACCTCATTGTAACGGATGAAGAAGGCCGGTTTAAAGGATACCTCAACCAGGCGCAGCTGCCGGGCGATGTAGATACAACATTGGATAAACTGCTGGAGAAATCGGCTCCATACGTATATCCGGGCGATGATATCAATCTTGTAACAGAATTATTTGATAGCTATGAACCAGATGTTTTAGCTGTACTGGATAATAGCACCGACAAAAAAATAGCAGGTATTGTAACCGCCGATGCTGTATTGAGGGCATACGGAGAACGCAGGAAAGCCGATGCAAAATATCATTCTGCCTTTTACGGTAATACCCGGTTACTACGTTTGATGGCGAGGGGTAAGCGATTGCTGGTACGTTAACATTGTTTTCGTGAATTGTCACATAATAGGTTAAGCACAGCCTGCTCTTCGTGAGCAGGTTTTTTTTTATGCGTTATAAAATATATAACTGATTGGATCGTCTTCAGGATAATAAGGAAATCTATTTTAACTTTATTACATGCAACGAAGATCATCTTCCATAAAAGAAAAAATAAAACAGTCAGCAAATTTCAGAGAGGGTGTATTTCAGAATTTGTCATTTACCCCCATGAAACCCGATGATGTGACTTATTATCAAATGTTGAAGGAAACCTTTCAGCGTCCTGCCGATGTAAAGCCACTGGCACCGCTTTCGCCGGTAAAGACGGATCTGAGGGCATTACATTCCGAAAAACCGGTGATCGTCTGGTTCGGACATTCTTCCTACCTCATTCATGTAAAGGGCGTCAACATTCTCGTAGATCCTGTGTTTAGCGGCAGTGCCTCGCCTATGTCCTTTATGATCAAAGCATTTCCGGGAGCAGATGGTTATACGCCCGCTGATATGCCGGAGATAGATATGATGATCATCACACATAATCACTATGATCATCTGGATAAAAAAACACTTGCAAAGCTGAAACCACGCACCAAAAACATTTACACGGCATTAGGGGTGGCACGTGACCTGGAAAGCTGCATGGGAAAAGAGGAACATATCACTGAATTGGATTGGTGGGAAACGCAAAAAATATCTCCGGATATTACACTAACGGCTACGCCTGCACGACATTTTTCGGGCCGCGGCCTGAAAAGAGGGGGTAGTCTCTGGGCTTCTTTTGTATTGCACATTTTCGGGTATAACATTTACATTGGTGGCGACTCCGGATATGATACTCATTTTAAAAAGATCGGTGAAAAATTTGGCCCTTTTGATATTGTTATACTGGAATGTGGACAATACAATGATAACTGGCCCTTCATTCATATGAAACCGGAAGAAACCGTACAGGCAGCTATTGATCTGCAGGCCAAAGCATTGTTGCCGGTGCATTGGGGGAAATTTGCACTGGCTAATCATCCCTGGAATGAACCGCCCAAGCGGGCGGTAAAAAGTGCGGCTGCTCAGGGGCTGACCATCACCACACCCCGGATAGGTGAACCGGTAACCGTGGGAGAGCATTACCCACAGGATCATTGGTGGCTTTAGAGATGGAAGATAACCATCTCCATTATCCCTTCGCCGGGTGCATGGAAAAAGTGATTGCTCCCGGTAATTTTCTTTTCTGTATAGCAGAGTGGTTCCATTCTTTCCAGCCTGGCGCCCAGTGTGGATAATAAAGCGGTAATAGTGGCGCGGTTATTCACGTTGAAACGACCATTAATATATGCTTCCATCACTGTTATAATACCCTGGTGATATTGGAGAAAACCGGCTGGTACTTCTTCCGTTGCGAGAGAAAAATCTACAATAACAATATTTCTTTTGTCAGGTGTTTTGAATAATTCCATCAGGTGAATAAATTCTTCATTGGTGATATAATGGATCACGCCTTCAAAAATAATGATCGACGGGAGATCTTCCTGGTAGCCGCTTTGCGCCAGTAGCGTAGATAACAGCGCAGTATCTGTTACATCGCATTTGATAAACTCAATTAATTCTTCTTGCGGCAATATTTCATCATATATTTTTTTCTTCTCTGCTATGTAGCCATTATCTACTTCAAATATTCTGATGATATTACTTCTGTAATTTTCGAGCAGATATAAAGACAGCGGATCAAGTCCGGCTCCCAGGATCAGCACCTGCTGCGCAGGAAATAAAGGCATCCGCTCCCGGATCATTTCCCTGATACTGAGTTTGCGGTAACACACCGCTTCACTGAAGTGTGGATACGAGCGGCGCAAATCGTAGGAGAGGCTGCTGGTTTCACTAAAATCAATAGCATCAATGTATTGCTGCTGCAGTGGTGAAGTATACAGCGGCAGGGCATGTTCCAGCACAAGGCGGGAAGTGGACGGCACTTTTAATTTATAGGCCATTTTTGAGGGTTTGCCATATGAAGGTAGGCGACAGCGATGAAACAGAATGGCAGTATTTTTTTATCGAAAAAGATACCGTAGAAATGTTGATGAAAGTGTAAATGGCAATAAACAAAATGGAAGCAACGTTGTTTGGTAAAATTGTCATCAATATCACACTATGCAACCACGTACCGCTTCGCTCAGCAAATTGGAAAAGGAGGGAAGGAAAATCTCCCGCTTACCTTTCTCCATCCGGATCTTACTGGAAAATGTATTACGTAACCACGATAATTTTGCCATTACGGATGAACACCTGGATACCCTGGTGAACTGGGACCCCGCGGGCACCGACAAGGAAATTCCTTTTAAGCCGGCCCGTGTGCTCATGCAGGATTTTACCGGTGTAGCTGCGGTGGTGGATATTGCTTCTATCCGTGCAGAGGTAATCCGTAAAGGAAAAGACGGCGCTAAGATCAATCCGGCCATACCAGTGGACCTGGTAGTAGATCACTCAGTGCAGGTTGATTTTTTTGGAACAGATTACTCCTACACAAAAAATGTAGCCTATGAATATGAACGTAATAAGGAACGTTACCAGTTGCTCAAATGGGCGCAGCAGGCATTTGATAATTTCACGGTGGTGCCGCCCGGCATGGGTATTTGTCACCAGGTGAACCTGGAATACCTGGCTCAGGGCGTGATTAGCCGCGATGGCTGGTTGTTTCCGGACACGCTGGTGGGAACAGATTCACATACACCGATGGTCAATGGCATTGGTGTATTAGGCTGGGGCGTAGGTGGTATTGAAGCAGAAGCAGCCATTCTGGGCCAGCCTATTTATTTTTCCTGTCCGCAGGTAATTGGGCTAAAGCTCAGCGGGCGACTTACAGAAGGTGTTACTGCAACGGATATGGTACTGGCCATCACGCAACTGTTACGCAAGTACGGGGTAGTAGACAAATTTGTGGAAGTGTTCGGTGAAGGGCTGGATCATCTCTCGGTGCCAGACAGGGCCACCATTTCAAATATGTCGCCGGAATTTGGTTGTACAGTTACATACTTTCCTATAGACACGCAAACGTTGCAATACATGCATCGTACCAATCGTTCCCCAACGCAGATTGCACTGGTGGAATCTTATTGTAAGGAAAATATGCTCTGGCGGTATGGCAATGAAAATATTACCTATTCAGATATCATAGAGCTGGATCTGAACCAGATACAATCCGCTGTAGCAGGCCCCAAACGGCCGCAGGACCGTATCCTGGTAAAAGATGTGCATACAGAATTTGAGAATTTACTCAATAAGGAATTCAAGCGCATGTATACGCCTGAAGGTAAACGCCGGGATACTGCCTGGCTCTCCGAAGGCGGTTCTGGTACAGCGTTTACTTATGAAATCCAGCAGCATGTGGAAGAAGTAGCGGTGGAAGTGGATTACCTGAAATCTGTTCGCATTAAATTAAAGAATGAAGAATACGTGTTGAGTGATGGTGCTATTACGATTGCGGCTATCACCAGTTGTACCAATACTTCCAATCCCAGTGTGATGATAGGTGCAGGGTTGGTTGCTAAAAAAGCTATCAGTCGTGGTTTGTATGTAAAGCCATGGGTAAAAACCAGTCTGGCGCCCGGTTCCAGGGTAGTCACCGAATATCTCAAACGGGCAGGTTTATTATCTGAGCTGGAAGCGCTTCGTTTTCATACCGTCGGTTACGGCTGTACTTCGTGTATTGGTAACAGTGGTCCTTTGCCGCCGCATATTGCAGAAGCAGTGGATAAAGGTAACCTGGTAGTGGCTTCTGTGCTGTCGGGCAACCGTAATTTTGAAGCCAGGGTGCATCCGCAGGTGAAGATGAACTTCCTGGCATCGCCGCTGTTAGTAGTTGCCTATGCTATTGCAGGCCGTATAGATGTTGATTTGTTTGGTTCCCCACTGGGGTATGATCCCAATGGTGCCGCCGTTTATCTCCGCGATATATGGCCTACACAGGAGGAAATCAATGAAGCGGTGGCCGCTGCCGTAAAGCAGGAAGATTTTGAAAAGATATATGCGGTAATATTTGACGGCGACGAGCAGTGGCAGGGTTTGCTGGCACCATCCGGCAAGGACTATCACTGGAGTAACGATTCTACTTACATCAAAGAAGCACCGTTTTTTAATGGGCTGCCGGAAACACCTGCGGCTTTGGAAGATATAAAAGACGCCCGTGTTTTGCTGAAACTGGGTGATTCGGTGACCACCGATCATATATCGCCTGCAGGCTCCTTCAAGGCAGACACCCCTGCCGGCAAATACCTGCTGGATCGGGGTATCGATCCAAGGCTGTTTAATTCTTATGGTTCCCGCAGGGGCAATCATGAAGTAATGATCAGAGGCACTTTTGCGAATGTGCGTATCAAAAATGAATTATCGCCAAAAGAAGGCGGATTTACCACGATGATTCCTTTAGGAGTGGTAATGTCCATTTATGAGGCAGCGATGCAATACGCGGCCACTAAAGTGCCTTTAATCATATTGGCCGGCAAGGAGTATGGGAGTGGTTCTTCGCGCGACTGGGCAGCCAAGGGTACTAACCTGTTAGGCGTGAAAGCAGTAATTGCAGAGAGTTATGAACGTATTCACCGTAGTAACCTGGTAGGGATGGGCGTATTGCCATTGCAATACATGGAAGGCGAAACCGCCGGATCATTAGGCCTTTCCGGTACAGAGTCCTTCACCATCGCGGGTGTTTCAACGGATCTTACACCCGGTAAAATACTAACGGTGACGGCTAAACCGTCATCCGGTGACGATATTGTTTTTCAGGTAAAATGCAGGTTGAACTCTGCTATAGAAATTGAATACTATCGCCATGGCGGCATATTGCAGTATGTGTTGAGGGCGTTTCTGAAACAGGTTTAGTGCGAATCGAATATTAAGGCCTTCGGCCTTTGTCTTTTCTTTAGCAGGATTAGGCTGATTTAGATGATTACCCTGATTTTATTTCTTTTAAAAGATACCTATATCGTTTTATAATATGCTTTTAGAAAATCAGTACACATATTGATTAGCAAGAAATAAAATCAGAAAAATCATCTAAATCAGCCTAATCCTGCTAAAGAAAAGACAAAGGCCGAAGGCCTTCTTCTCGCTTTAATCTTTGCGCATAAAGTCTGTTATCTTTTTCCGGTTGCCTACGAGCCAAACCACATCTTCCCATTCAAATACTGTTTCTGATGCCGGATTGAGTATTTTTTCACCGCCCCGTGCAATCCCCACTACCAGTGCCTTTGTTTTTTCACGGATGCCGGAATTGCGGATGGTCTGGCCTCTGAGGCCATTGTGTTCGTCTACTACAATGCTGGTTAAGCCAATGTTTTCATCTGCCACATCATCATTTCTTTCTACGTTCAGGGTGTTTACTACGCGGTTAAACTCTTCCAGCTGGGCTTCTGTGCCAATGGCAGTAATGATATCATACGGAAATAATTTTTCATCGCGGGTAGGAGCATAGATGGTAATATTGCCTCTTTTGATTGCACCTACATTGATACCATATTGTTCACGCAGCTGCAGATCTGCCAGTGGCTTGTCGACGAGAGCAGACCAGGGATCTATCTCCACTTCCGATACCTGTGCATCCCATGGAAGCAAATCGGCGCCGGCCGCTTTTTTAGCAGCAGCAACTGCATCTTCCCGGGCATTGAGATTGGCCAGGAAGCGATGTTCTATACGGTGATAGTATTTTTGTAACTGTGAACGTAATACCAGCAATACGCAAAGCATAGCAATAGCAGTTCCCAGGAGCGCCTGCCAGAAAGGAAAGAACTGGTTAACCAGGAAACCTACCAGTATTACAGCTATTATGTTACGCACCACTTCCACCACCACGAGCGGACCATGATTGTATTTGGAATCCAGCCACAGCGCCTTATAAGCAATGCTTGATATTTTTTGTATCATCAGTGCCCAGATGAAAGGCGACATCATAGCAATGCCTATCACTACGCACAGCAGTTTAGCCCATAACTGGTTGTTGAGATATTTTACAACAAAAGGACCAATGTAATATTTGTTTAGCATGATAATAGCCAGCATGATCACACTGTTTAAAACGATCACTTTCACGTAGCTACGCAATACAATACGCCAGTCGCTTTCCCCTTGTAGCGTTTGAGAGCTTGCACTGTAGCGGTTTAGCGCGTTCAGCCAACGGCCAGGAATGATTTTTTCCAACCAGTTGTATAATGGTACAGAAAACTTAATCATGTAAGGTGTTGTAAAGGTAGTAATAGCGGAAACGCCCACTGCTACAGGGAAAAGGAAATCGCTGGTAACCCCCAGGGTAACCCCCAGTGTGGCAATGATAAACGCAAACTCACCTACCTGTGCCATGCTCATACCCACTTGTACGGCTTGTTTCAGCGGTTGGCCGGAAAGTAATGCACCCAGCGTGGTACTTAAAAATTTACCTGATAATGTTAACAGCGTAATCCATAATACCGGCCAGCGGTATTCCATAATCATCTCCGGGTTAATGAGCATCCCTACCGATACAAAGAAGATAGCTCCGAAAAGGTCTTTCACCGGTTGTATCAGGTGTTCTACTTTTTCAGAAGAGGTAGTTTCTGCAATGATAGAGCCCATAATGAAAGCGCCCAGCTCTGCAGAGAATCCCACTTTTGTGGCCAGTATCACCATGCCTAAACACAGTGCTATACTTAGTATCAGCAACGTTTCGCTATTCAGGTATTTCTCCATTTTTTTCAGGAAAGTAGGTAATAGGAAGATACCCGCCAGGAACCATACCGCCAGGAAAAACAGGAGTTTTAGAATGGTGAATAACATTTCAGTGCCTTCAAATTTTCTGCTCACTGCCATGGTGGATAATAACACCATCATCAGGATAACTACTATATCTTCTATCACCAAAACACCAAATACTATTTTGGTAAATGATTTCTTTTTAATACCTAATTCTTCAAATGCACGAATAATGATGGTGGTAGAGGAACTGGCGAGTAATCCGCCAAGGAAGAGGCTATCCATAAAACTCCAACCCATCAGTTGCCCGGTAAAATACCCCGCTACCGTGATGCAGGCTATCTCTACAAAAGCGGTGATGGTAGCAGTACCTCCTACCCGCATCAGTTTTTTAAAACTGAATTCAAGTCCTAATGAAAACAACAGAAATATCACGCCGATCTCGGACCATGTTTTTATTCCTTCGCTATCAGCGATGGTGGGAAATACATGAAAGTTCGGGCCTACAAAAAAGCCTGCAATGATATAACCAAGTACCATGGGCTGTTTTAGCCGTCTGAATAATAATGTAATAATGCCCGCCGCTCCTAGAATTAATGCCAGGTCAATGATCAATTGTGGTAGATGCATACAGTGAAAATCGATTTAAGGTTTCGCGTATTGTACTTTTATGGCGATAGGAAATCATCGCGCATATGTGTCAGATGCCAGTTTCCGGATCTTCGAATATCGCTAATATATTATTTTTCCGGCAGGGAATCAGGATAAAATTTGAAGGCAAACAGTATAATTACAGGGATAGAGGGTTGCAAGGGAAGCCTTATGCGTGATCGCTATTCTTGTTGATGGCCGCACGCGGTACCGGATTAGATACAACTTTAATAAGTTCAATATTCAGTGCTGTTTCAATAGCGGTAATTGTTTGTAAGGTCATATTCTCCTGGCCTTGCAAAATTTTGTTTACCTGTTGTGGCGAAATACCAAGTCTTTCCGCCAGCTCTTTTTGTGTGATTTTATGAGCGTCTAAGAATATGATGATCTTAGTTGCCAAAGCGCCTGATTTTGCAAGCCATGCCTTGTTTTCTGTGCGAAAAGTAACACGCTCCTCAAAACTAGAAGTTTTATCGCTTACCAGTGCGAGAAATTTTTTTTTCTGTTCATCATTCATATTATAATGAATTTAAGTCATCAGGAATGTAAATGTCTTTTGCGTGTAGGAATGCTCTTATATGATCCATTTTTTTTAATTCTGCCTGTAAATGAGCAGCACGCATATCATTTGTAAGTTTAATGGCTCCTCCTGTTATTACAAAACAATTACCATCCAATCTGAGAGCATATAATCTTAACCAACTTCTTTTTATCTTCCCTTTACTCTTTTGAAGAGAGGTTAGCCTGTATTCATGGTTGTATAACGGCTGAAATATATATTGCAATTCATATCTGCCACCCTGGGAGTGTATCCGGAGAATTTCTTCAAAGGTATCTACGTCCACAGCAGTTATTGACATTGCTTCTTCAATGGTAATGTTTCCCCAAAATCCGTTTTGCAGGTCACTTATATTTTCTTTGAAAAATGAGAATAGTTCCAATCGATTTCGCCATTTTTCCAATAGCTTATCATACTCGCATTGGGACTCGCCTTTGAATTGTATTGAATACAATCCATCAAGGCTCCCTTCATTCTTCGAAGCTAAGATACGAATTAATTCCATAAAATCAACTTATAGGTTTATTTAATTGATTAAATAAAACACATGAACAAGTTGACTTATGGGAAAGAAAAGTGAAAAAATATAAGAAGATATCTTATAAGAATACGGTGTGTATCCGGTAGATAAAAATAGAAAAATTACAGCACATCTCCAATTGAAAAAATAGTCACTTGCCTATTTCCCTTTATCCGATTGCTTCTGCGCTACATATACTGCTGGTGGCATCCCAAACTGTTGCTGAAAATTCCTTCCAAAATTAGTTTGTGATGCAAAGCCACAGAGATCAGCTACTTCATTGATCTTATAGCCCGTGCCGCTTTTTAGTCCTTTTACGGATCTCATTTACCTGTTCGGTGAGTGTTTCACGTAAGATGTCGATCAGTCGTTTTACGGCAGGAGAAGGCGATTTTTGGTAGGTTAGCATAAAGATGTGTACTTCCGATAAAGGAGGTAATCCTGCTGTGGCAGATAATGGTATACAGCCTGCGGGCAATCCCATTTCTGTGCGGATAGTAATTCCAAGGCCTGCCTGCGCAGCTGCCCACATACCTGCTACACTGGCACTGGTGAGGGCAGGGCGCCAGCTTCGTTTTACTTTGTCCAGGGCTTCCAGTCCGGCAGCCCTGAATAAACAGGGCGATTCAAACAGCAGCAGTGGTAATGGTTCCTGCAGGGCTATTGTTTTATTATTGCCGCCAATCCAGCGAAGGGGAAGCCGGCCAATTGCGATGGCATCTTCCGGTGTATGTGTTCCGAATGTGGTGATCACATCCAGTTTGCCTGCCTGTAGCTTTTGCAGCATTACTGCTTGCCGGTCAATGGTTACTTCTATTTCTACCTGTGGATGCACGCTGGCAAAGCGCGCCAGGACTAATGGAAGCCCACTTTCTGAGAAGTCGGCCAGCAGCCCTAGCTTTACTCGTCCTGCTATATGCGTGGCCGTTAGTGCCTCCACTGCCTTGTTATTTATTTCCAGCAGCTGCCTTGCATAGCCCAACAATAGTTCTCCACTGGCTGTTAATCGCCAGCCACGCCCTTGTTTAAGGAACAGCTTATGCCCGGTTATTTCTTCCAGTCGCTGCATTTGCAGGCTCACGGCAGATTGGGAACGGGATACCTGTTCTGCTGCCCTGGCAAAGCTGTCCATATCCACTGCCAGTACAAAGGTGCGGAGTAAATCAAGGTCCAGCAGGTCTGTTATCATAGTTTAGTTTTATTAAAGTATGACGTTAAATGTTTCAATATTGTAAAAGTATGAAATTACGGTAAGTTTGTGTTGAAATAATCATCACACATGAAAAAACTATTATTAATGATGCCGTTATTATACGCAGGGAGTTTGCTGGCACAATCAGCACCAACGACTGTTATCAACCGCAAACAATTGTTCCAGCAGATATTAGCTAAAACAAGTATCGAAGAGGTACGCATGGATCAGATTACTTTTGCACCTGGTCAGGGCGCACCGGTGCATCATCATCCATGTGAAGTATATGGTTATGTGGTATCAGGTGAAATCCTTTACCAACCGGCAGGAGAGGAGGCCGTATTGCTGCATACCGGCGACGCTTTCCGCGAAGCAGCCGGACAAGAGATCACTGCATTTAAAAATGCACATGACGATAAACCCGCTACTTTTGTAGCTATTTATTTGCTGAAAAAAAATCAATCAAACATCATCGTAAATCAATAGCCATGCCTTTCGTACAGATCTATCTTGCTGATCATCTCTCTAAAAAAAATAAAAAAGATATTTCAACAGCTGTTCATCATAGCCTTGTCAATATCTTTAACGTTCCCGTAGATGACTATTTTCAGGTGATTCATGCCATGCCCGCAGAAGATATTGTTTCCCCTGATAGCTATTTTAATGTGCCGCATACCAATAACCTGCTGTACATCCGTATCACAGCCAAAACCGGTCGAACGGTAGAAATGAAAAAACAATTGTACCAATCTATTGCAGCAAAAATAGCAGCCACCACACCGGTGAGTGAAGACGATGTGATCATTGTGCTGGTAGAAAATGAGCTGGCTGACTGGTCATTTGGAAGAGGAATTGCTCAAATGGCGTAAGTATTTAAAACACCGTATGCCCGTTGGCGTTAGGGATTCCCCTGTTACCTGGCGGAAGATATGTTGAGTATAGGAAATCAGCGTGCGTAATGCAGCTCCAGTACGCCACTACTGTATGTTTTAGTGGCTGTTGGTTTAAAAATTTTTTCCATAGCAATACCGCCAAATAATGGAATACCATCGCCCAATACTACCGGGATGATATGGATAATCATTTCGTCTATCAGGTCTTCCTGTAGTAGTGCACCATTTAATTGTCCGCCGACCACCAGCCAGATGTCTTTGCCACTTCCCGCTTTTATTTCACGTACAAACGCAGTAATGCCTTTGCTGATAAATTGCACAAACTCAGTGTTCTGTTGCGTTGCATCACGGGTAAAAACATAATTTGTTTTGTCAGGATAAGGAAATGTTTCACTGAGGATTAATATATCCTTATACGTGCTATTCCCGATGAAGGTAGTATCAATAGTAGCGAGAAAGTCTGTATAACCGTAGTCTGTACCTTCCGGATTAGGGAATCCGGTGAGCCAGTCGATGTTTCCTTCCTTTGTAGCAATGTATCCATCCAGGCCTATAGCGATATAAACTTTCAGTTTTTTCATGTGAATTTTTTGCAAAGATGAAGCATTAAAAGATAAGAAAGTTATACAAAATTTACTTTTATTTTGATACGCTTAGAATCATGCTGATAGCGGTTTTTTAAAGATAATAGTGCAATAAAAAATATCTGTGAATATGTTTTTCGATGTTTATTTATGCATTAATTTTAGCGCATCAAAACTTATAAAGTATATGGAAACAGAAGCTTTGCAGCAAATTATGGAAAGGTTTGACTCTGTAGACAAACGATTTGATGTCATTGATAAGCGATTCGAAGCGGTGGTTGAACTATTCGCCGTTGTTGACAAACGATTCAATGCCATGGACAAACGATTCAATGCCATGGATGAACGATTCGATGCAATGGATGAGCGAATTGATCACATGGAAGTCAGATTCGATAACAGATTTGATCTGATAGATGAGAGGTTAGAATCAATCGAAGAGGAGATCCACGAAATTGCTGAATGGGTACCTTTCAGAAATCCGCCGCTGGAGGATAAGTCCAACTAACCAGCAACTCAATCAACCAATGTACAATAGCTCCATTAGTGTATTATAGCCTTGCTGTTTTCAGCAAGGCTTTTTTATTTGTGATTTATCACTTACATAAATATCGTATTCAGAAATTCCATATGCACGTTTTCCCTCGCCACTGTATTTTCAACAACAAGACCAGGCAGGTTAGATTGGTTGCAAAGTAAATTAATCAGTAAATTGAGTATCAATCGGCAAGCATGGAACATGTTACTACAGAAAAGAGATTACCGCAATGGCAACTTTTTTTGCTCTCCTTTAAAGATGCATATAAAGAGTTGCAGGCAAATGATCCATTGCGGATGGCAGGTGCTACTGCGTTTTTCACCACCTTCGCGTTGCCGGCGATATTGATAATTATCATACAGCTGCTCCGGCTTATTTTCCGTATGCAACATGTAGGCAAACGTTTAATGGAGCAACTGGAAGGCCTGTTTGGAAAAGAAACCACAGACGCAATTACCCATACCCTCAAAGCTTTCCGGAGCATCGCACAAAACTGGATCATCGCTATCGGCGGCTTTGTATTTTTACTATTTGTTGCTACAACACTCTTTAAGATCATTAAAAGCTCACTGAATGAACTGTGGAAAGTCAGGCCCACACAAAAGAAAAGCTTTGGGCAAATAATGGTATCACGCATGAAAGGTGTGCTGGTCATCGTTTTTGCAGGTATACTATTTATTATTGACCTGGTTGCTGAAGCTGCGCAGGCCTTCCTGGGAAAGTATATAGACTTGTATCTGCCTGCATTGGCCATCTATTATAACAGTGCGCTGAACTATGTGATTTCTGTGATCATAGTAACAATATGGTTTTTCCTTGTATTTTATTTTTTACCGGATGGCCGTCCACGGTGGAAAGTGGGACTCACAGGCGCACTGGTGACCAGTATCTTATTTAACATCGGGAAACTGGTATTAAAAGTAATGCTCACTTACAGCAGTATCAACAGCATCTATGGAGCTTCCGCATCTACTGTATTATTATTGCTGTTTATGTTTTATTCGTCGCTGATCTTTTATTTCGGGGCATGTTTCACATATGCCTGGGCTGCCCGCAATGAACAGCCCATACATCCATTATCCAATGCCAGCAAGTACCAGCTGATGGACGCTGTAGAAAAATAAGTATTTTTTGCTGTTTATTTTTAATGAAGAGATGAAATGTTTCTCCTTGAATACATCCCTCTTGCTATTCAGTTATGAGCGAAGATCGCTTCGATCCGTAATTCGCAATTCGTAATTCGCAATTATTTTTCTATCTTGACTCCCATGAAGTTCAAGATAATATCCACGATACAAGCTGCTCTTTTATTGGGCACTTGCCCGCTATTTGCACAATCTGATGTAACCATACGATTCAAGGAACCCGCCAAACACTTTACCGCAGCTGCTCCGCTTGGGAATGGCCGCATAGGTGCCATGGTGTTCGGGAATACTAATAGTGAAAGAATTGTATTGAATGAAATATCTATGTGGTCCGGAGGTGTGGAGGACGCAGATAGTAAGGAAGCGGGGAAGTATCTGCCGGAAATACAACAGCTGCTGTTACAAGGAAAGAATATTGAAGCGCAGAAAATGTTGCAGCAGTATTTTATTTGTAAAGGCCCTGGCTCCGGCTACGGAAATGGCGCCAATGTAAAATTTGGCTGTTACCAAACGCTGGGAGATCTTTTTATTCATTGGAAAGATACGGTATCGGCTGTACGAAATTACCAGTGGCAACTGCGTGTAGATAGCGCGGTGGCCAGACTTAGCTGGGAAAGAGGCGGTCATCACTATAGGGAAGAAGTGCTGGTATCCGCACCGCAACAGGTAGTTATTATAAGACTGGTGGCCGATAAGCCGGGTACACTGTCATTCAGTACAGGGTTGTATCGCAAGGAACGTGCTACCATAAAAGTAGTAAACGGACAGGTACAAATGAATGGTGCTTTGAATGGCGGTAATGGCGATGAAGGCGTAAAATACGCTGCTGTACTGAAAGTATTGCCTAAAGGCGGTACACAGGTGCAGCATAATGATCAGATTGAAATTAATAACGCGGATGAATGCCTGTTAATGGTGGCCATGCGCACTAATATGAACTGGCCAAAGGTAGAAACACCCGGACCGGATCCTATGCCCCAGGCGCTGACCGACATAAGCAAGGCAGTAGCAATTACCTGGCCGGCCCTGGTACAGGCACATGTAAAAGATTATACCACTTACTTTAATCGTTGCCGTATTTCGTTTGATGACAACAGCAATGATGCAGTGAAAAACCTGGCTACTACCGAAAGATTGCAACGCTTACAGGAAGGTGGTAAAGATGCTTCGCTGGTATCGCTATACTTTAATTTCGGACGTTACCTGTTAATCAGCTCTTCCCGCAAAGGCGGCATGCCGGCTAATTTACAGGGCTTGTGGGCCGAAGAATACCAAACACCCTGGAATGGCGATTATCACCTGGACATTAATGTAGAAATGAATTACTGGCCGGCTGAAGTTACCAACCTGGCGGATTGTCATCAGCCACTGTTTACACTGGTAGAACAAATGGCCAGATATGGGCAGCATACAGCTAAGGTGTATTATAAGGCAGATGGTTGGGTATCACATGTTATCAGTAATCCATGGGGATTTACATCTCCCGGCGAAGGGGCTGACTGGGGCTCTACTTCAACCGGTGGTGCCTGGGCAGCTACGCATTTGTGGAAGCATTATCAGTATACAAATGATAAAAAGTTTTTGCAGGAAGTATATCCGGTCATGAAGGGGCTTGCAAAGTTTTATAAAGATGTTTTAATCACAGAGCCCGTGCATCACTGGCTGGTAACTGCACCTTCCAATTCACCTGAAAATGCATATGTATTACCTGACGGGCAACAGGGACAAACCTGTATGGGACCTACCATAGACATGCAGATATGCAGAGATATACTCAATGCTAACCTGGCGGCTGCGGAAATATTGAATACAGATAAATCCTGGTGCGATAGTTTGAAAAATATACTCGTGCGCCTGGCGCCGGATCAGATCAGTCCTACTACCGGTGGCGTGCAGGAATGGCTGGAAGATTATAAAGAAGCAGATCCGCATCATCGTCATATATCGCCTTTGTATGGCCTGTACCCTTACGATGAAATTACACCCTGGGATACACCTGAATTGGCTGCTGCAGCTGAAAAAACGCTTAACAGAAGAGGCGACGGTGGCACAGGATGGTCACGTGCCTGGAAGATTGCTTTCTGGTCGCGTTTAGGCAATGGCGATCATGCTTACAAAATGTTGACCGCCTTATTAGTACCTGCCTCTGCTACCAGTGAGATAAGTATGAATTCCGGCGCAGGTACTTATGCTAATTTATTTTGCGCACATCCTCCTTTTCAGATTGATGGTAACCTCGGTGCTACCGCAGGTATTGCAGAAATGCTACTGCAAAGTCACGGTAAAGAAAATGTTATCAGGCTCCTGCCAGCATTGCCTGCAAATGCACAGTTTGCAGCGGGAACCGCAAAAGGACTTTGTGCAATAAATGGATTTGTTGTTGATTTTACCTGGAAAAATAAAATAATACAGCAGACTAACATTTTATCAAACAATGGCGCCTTGTGTAAAATCATTCTGCCGGAAACATCGGTAGTAAAGGATCGTAGCGGTGTTGTGATTCCGCATCAGTATAAAAACGGGATGATTGTTTTTAATACAAAAAGAGGAATGACTTATCAGGTAGCTGTCAGGCATTAGCAATTAGCTTTTAGCTGTTAGCTTCTAGTTTCAAACTAAAAGCTAACAGCTAATCACTAAAAGCTAGTTATTGTATCCTTTATTTTGCACTATATTTTTATTCGCAAAAATTTCATCCTGTGGTACCGGAAGTATATACCGGAAATCAGTAGGGTTGAGATTTTGCATGATGTCACCGGTGCCGGTATTATTGGGATTCACATCTTCCGGAGCGCGGTTAATCGGTAAGTTTCTTCTACGTAAATCGAAGTAGCGGTTACCCTCCAGGAACAATTCTTTGAAGCGCTCTTCCATCACAGCAGTGATCAGATTATCTTTAGAAGCAAACGTTTGATCGGTATATCCGCTAATACGTTGTGCACGCAAGGTATTGAGGTCTTTGGTACCATTAGGTATATCATTCAGTTCAGCCAATGCTTCGGCGCGTATGAGATACATTTCAGATACCCGTAACACTTTTACATTATTGAAATAGTTCACTGAATTTTGGCCGGAGAATTTGTTTACCAGCCAGTTTTCAGCCCATCCACCCCAATTGCCAAAATAGAAATAACTATTATAGCGTACGTCATTGGTCTGATCATATAACGCCATCAGTTTAAAAGAAGGGGAGAAAAATACCTGGCCATTATTATCTGTCCATAGCGTGGTTACATCGCCCTGTGAAGTGTGTTTGAGCCAAAACAATACTTCCGTGGAGTCCTGATCTGTCCACAGATTAGGGAATTTATCAATCGTAATAAGCGGTACCTGGTTAATAACTGCGGTCGCATAATCAGCAGCATTTTTCCAGTCTTTGGAATACAGGGCTACCTTTGCCTGTTCTGCCACAACAGCTATATTAGTGATGCGGGAGATATCTTTGAAGGTAGCAGGTATCAGTGCTTTGGCATCTGCGAGATCCTTATTTACCTGCGCGAGCACTTCCTGTACTGTATTACGTGAAGGTGTTGAAACGATAGAACGCAGCATCACCGGTACACTGAGTGATGAAGGTGTATAGTCCTGCGAATACCACCGAAACAGTTCAAAGTGCGCAAAAGCCCGGATGGCGAGTGCTTCTCCTTTTAAACGTTTTTTGGTGGCTTGTTGGTTGGCATTTAATGCCGGTACGGAATCAATATCTGCCAGTACGTGATTCACGCGGTCAATTACTACGTAAAGACTGGACCAGGCTCCTGCTGCATCCCCATCGCTGGAGCTGAACGACCATTTATGTAACATGCCGTAATTGCGTCCGGAGTTGTCTTTTCCCCATCTTACTTCATCAGACATGATGGCACCAACGTACATGGAATTTTCAGCAGACCATCCTGCATAACCGCCTATTACCCCTTTGTCCACATCACTTAATGTAAGGAAAGCACGGGTGGTATCAATAATATCGGTAGGGTGGAGGTCTATATTTTTAGTACACGACTGCAATCCCAATCCCATGAAAGTGGCAGCCAGTATATATATTATCTTCTTCATAATATTGAGCATTTTACTTTAGAAAGTCAGGTTTAAGCCGAAAGAGTAAGTTCTTTGTGCCGGGTATTGGAAACGACTCAGGTTATCTCCGATTTCAGGATCCAGGCCGGTGTATTTAGTCCATACGTATAAATTCTCTCCCGCGAAATAAACAGAAACACCCTGCAGTATTTTTGTTTTTTGCAGTAACCTGGAAGGCAATGCGTAAGAGATATTCAGACTTCTGAACCGGAGATAAGAGGCATTTTCAATATCCTGTGAAGAAAATTGTCTGGGCACATCCGTTCTGGGTACATCTGTAATATCACCAGGTTTTTGCCAGTAGGTGAGCATCTTTTTTTCCTGGTTAAAGGAACCTACATAGTTAGGATTGGTAAGGAAATAATGTTGGTTATTAAAGAGCGTAAAATCCCGTGCGTAACTGAACAGGGCATTGATAGTAGCTCCTTTGAAAGAAAAGCTGGTATTAAATCCGCCTACCCAAGGTGGTATAAAAGTGCCAAATTCAGCTACGTTATTATCTTCACTGAATACACTGGTTTTTTTGCCGTCTTTGGTGTAGTACTGTGCATCGCCTGTTTGTGGATCCACACCGGCCCATTTCACTGCGTAATGTGCTCCATAAGGGAGTCCCACCCGTACAATAGCTGTTCCCTGAGGGTATTCATTGGCCTGTCCGAGATTGGTGATCCTGTTTTTGTTATATGATACATTGCCGCCTACAGACCATGAAATTTCTTTTTTTGGATTACGGATGATATATACATTCAGCACCATTTCCACGCCGCTGTTGCGCATATTACCTGTGTTCACTACCTGGCTGCTGAAGCCGGAAGTAAAGGAATATTTCTGTGCCAGGAAAAGGTTATAGGTAGTTCTTCTGTACCAGTCTATGGTACCGGATATACGCTCATTCAGCAAACCGAAATCAGCGCCGAAGTTATACTCTTTGGCATATTCCCAGTCATAGTTGGCATTACCCGGAGAAGTAGGGGCCTGGCCCTGTTTGTCGGTATAATTTACCTGACCGTAAGACGCTACATATCCAAAGTCGCTGATAAAACCATTGGCATTGGCAGAGGTACCGTAAGTGGCACGTAATTGCAGGGTACTAAGGAAATCGCTGGTGTGCAGGAATGACTCATTCTTTGCATTCCATTTCAGCCCCAGTGAGTAAAAGGGATGGTAACGGTTTGCTTCCGGTACTTTGGAAGAACCGTCTACACGGTAACTACCGCTAAGTGTATACCTGCTGTCGTAGGTATAGGTACCAAAAGCGATATAGGAGTTCAGACCGTTTTCTGTTTTACCACCGCCTACTACAGGTATGAGTCCATTGTCCACGTTGCCGGGAGTAATACCAGCAGGGGTGTTGAGCAATTGACCGTTGATGCCATAACCGGTATAGTTAAAGGAGGTGTATCTTTGACGGTTGGTTTCAAACAACAGATTACCCAGTATTTCATGTTTTTTCTGTATAACACGATTATACTCAAACCCGCTGGTAGAGATCAGTTGGAGGTTACGGACATTTCCTTTTGAAAAAAATCCTTGTCCGCCTGGTTTTACATTGGAACCTGCATAGGTATTAGGAAATGCACTGGATGTTTGCTCTGTTTCTCTGAAATCTACTCCCAGATTTGTTTTGATAGAAAGGCCATCCAGTATATCAAAAGATGCATTTACATTGGCTGTGGTTTTTAACTGGTTAGTTAGAGAAGAGCTCTCGTCAGGCCGCGCCAGTGCATTGGATCCTGTACGATTGGAGATGACGTATAATGGTCGTGGTATACCACTGTATATCTGCTGCAACCGGTAAGTTGTCAGGATCTTTCCCTGTTTGTCGTACGGGTTTTCATAAGGTTCTCCCAGGTAGGCTGCTGCAAACGGATTTGCCAGTGCAATGCCGGATTCTGATTCTATAAAATTAGAGGGAGAATAGCCTGCTGCAATGTGCACACCCAGTTTTAATCTGCCTGACTGATGATCTATGTTTGTACGCAGTGCATATCTTTTTAGGTCAGAACGTATGGCAATTCCCTGCTGATAAAAATATTGACCGGAAATATAGAACTGTGTTTTGTCGGTTCCTCCGGATGCAGACAGTTGCTGAGAAGTAAATTTACCGGTACGGTACACCAGCGACAACCAATCTGTATTGATGTTACGGAGTGAATCCAATGCAGCATCATACAATTTAAGGGTTGCTTCAGGTTTGCTGGCGTTAGCCGGATTTTTACGGGAATATGCCCAGCCTACGCCGGACTTAAATCCTGCTTCCAGTTGTAGTTTATCTGCGGAGTTCAGCATATCAAACTTATTTTGAGTATGTGTACTCCAGCCTGTCTGTCCATTATAGGTAAAATGCGTTTTACCTGCTTTACCTTTTTTAGAGGTGATTACAATTACACCGTTAGCTCCTCTGCCGCCATACAAGGCTTTTGCAGGCGCATCTTTTAATACTGATATCGCTTCAAAGTCGTTGGGATTGAGTGTACGGAAAACCCCTGTTTCAATAGGTACACCGTCTAACACATATAAAGGATCAGTGCCTCCTTCAATAGAACCTACGCCCCTGATTAACACGGTGGCATTTGCGCCCGGCTGACCGGAGCCCGAAGTGATATATAATCCGGCCGCCTTACCTTGTAATATCTGGTCAAACGAGCCAATAGGGACATTGGCAATTTCTTTATTGGTGACAATAGTAGATGCCCCGGTATATTTACTTTTAGCAATAGACCCGTAGCCGGTAATAGGTACCTCCCGTAGTTCGCTGGCGGAGGGCGATAACAATACCACCCCCAGGTGATCATTGTTTCCAAGGGTAACTTTCCGGGGAAGATACCCAACAAATGTAAGTTCCAGTACCTGCACAGCAGTAGTTACTTTCAGGGAAAATTCACCATTGGCATTACATACCGTTCCGGTAGTAGTATTAGGTACATGTACAGAAACTCCCGCCAGTGGGGTGCCATCCATGGCATCCGTTACCTTGCCTGTAATGGTGCGGGTTTGGGCTGACAAACTGCCTGCAGCGCTTAACGCCAGCAATAGCAGCAGTAGAATTTTTCTCATAACAAATATTGATTTTGGTTAATTAACGCTAAGGGGTATACGTAATACAGTATCGGAACCATAGCGGTTCGAAACAAAAAGTGTGATTTTGTAGCATTGAAATGAAAGCGGGATTCACTATTACTGCTGATACAAAATATAAATGATTTGCATCAGACAATGATGGACAGGGACACTACAAAAAATTACTTTCAACATCAATCAGCAAAAACAATCAAAAGTAGATGAAGATATAATTTGGGCTTAATCCAGACTAGGGAACACTAAAGTAATGGTGGTTACTTTTCAGATTTTGGTTTGCTTGTTGTATATATCTATCTGATAATAAATGTAGTTCTTTTTTGATAAAAAAAGCAGGTTTTTTTATCATGATAATATATAATGCACGCATTTTTTTATACTGCAAAATGATAGCAGTGAGTGTTTATATTTAGCTAACTACGTACCCTCGTCACCGTTATTGCTGCTCCCCATTGCAACCTGTCATTCCTGCAGTTAAAATGTGTGCTTTTACCGGTGCTGCAGATACCTGGTCTGCACCGGCATCCAGCCGGCTGCTGCGTGGTTGACCATCCATGTCATAGAGAACGGAGGGATAAGACCCGGAAGCTTTACCAATAGCGGGGCTTCCTGCCTGTAAGTGGAAGGTGCCTGTACTGTTTCTTGCCAGCAACGGGTTGGCCGTAATATAGTCTGTAACGGGCATGTTGCCGGCACCTGCTACATTAAAAAGGATATTGCCTTCCCATACCGGATCCACTTTGTGTGATATTGGCCACGTTATTTACGGGGGTATTAAAAGCAATCAATACCCTATCCGGCCGGTCATGGCTGGTTAGCTTCGCACCATCTGCCACTGAGCTTTTTTTTCATTTTGTGGAACGGTTGAAAAATGTGTTTATGCAATCGTTTGCAATAAAGTAAAAATATTCGATATGCAAAAATTTTTTTGCCTGCCGGCAGATTACTTTCATCACTTGTAATTTTACAATTCAACAATTAACCAGATCTTTATCCTTCAATACTTGGTATATGGAAGATCTGAAACAAGTGGCTGCAAAAGCGGCATTAGACTATATAAAACCCGGCAGCAGCATTGGTCTGGGTGCGGGTTCCACTATTGCACACCTCATTCATTATTTGCGGGAAGAGGCATCCCTGCTGGAAAGTATCACTACAGTCACTTCTTCTTTTAACACGCAGCAGCTGTTGCAGGAGTATGGATTTAAGGTGAAAGATATTGCATCAGTATCCCATCTTGATCTGTATTTTGATGGTTGTGATCAGTTTGATCATCAGTTGAATGCACTGAAAAGTGGCGGTGGTATTCACACGCGGGAGAAGCTGCTGGCTGCTATGGCAGATAAATTCATTTTGCTTGGCGATGGCTCAAAATATGTAACACAGCTCTACACTACGTTTCCGATAGTATTAGAAGTGATACCGGAGGCGGTACCTTTTGTAATAAAACAAGTGAAGAAATTATTTTCGCTGGCTAATCCTGTTATCCGGTTGAGTAATAAAAAAGATGGAGCGGTGATCACCGAAAATGGTAATCTGCTCATCGATATATGGTTCAGCGCTTTCCCGCCAATAGACAGCATCAATCATCGTTTGAAAGAAATCCCCGGTATACTGGAAACTTCCCTTTTTTACAACATGGCACATGCCGCCATCATAGCGGGAAAGAAAGGAGTAGAAGTGATCAAAAAAGATCCTGCTTATTTTATCTGAAATTGCCAGGTGCCTGCAGTTACTTTGTAACATAGCCCCCGGCTGGTTGCCTGTGTAACAATGGGTTTATTGTTCTCAAATATTTTTTGTTTGGGAGAGATGTGAAAAAAGATATCAGCTGTAGCGTTGGCAGGCACTGTTACCGCATAAGAAATTGTAACACCGTTCCTTTCCCAGGAAGAAATCACCTCGCCATAAGGGCTTTCATGACTGGCTGCAAAGTGATCCAGTCCCTCCACGAAATTGGGAGACAGTAATATGTTTTTAAACCCGGGTGCAGATTCATCGGGCTTAATGCCTCCAAGGCCTTTGTACAGCCATGCACCAATTTCTCCAAACATAATATGGTTGCGGGACAAGTCAGATGATGCGGTAATATCCCAGTTCTCATACAGCGTGGTAGCACCGTTTACAATCCACCAACCCCAGGAAGGGAAGGTACGTTGTGCGGCTACTTTGTAAGCCACATCTGCATAACCGTTTTCACTCAGTGCATTGAGGATGCTCTTAGTGCCGAGTAAACCTACATCCAGGTGAAAGTTATCTGTTGCTACCCGTTTGGCCAGATTGGCGGCTACCTTGCTTTTCATGGAGTCCGGTACAAGGCCCCAATACAATGCTGCGCTCAATTCTGTTTGTACACCTTCGCCATACATGCCTGTGCGGGTGTTAAGGTATTTTGTATTAAAAGCTGTTTTTATTTTATCTGCCAGTGCCTTATATTTTATTTCATCTGGTTGCTTACCAAATATTTTTGCAGCCTTTGCCAATATCAATACATCTGCGTAATAGTATGCCGAGGAGGTAAATTCCACCGGTGTTTTGGATTTCACCGGCACCCAGTCGCCCAATCCCCATGTAGTTAAGCCATCCGGGCTTATCTCCGTAATATGATCTACATATCTGTGCATGTTATCGTAGGAACGGGAGAGGAGTGTTGTATCTCCATAAAACAAATAAATATTCCATGGAATGATTGCAATGGTGCTGGTCCAGTCGGGGCCATTGCCCCATTCATATCCCCAGCCACCGGTAGGAATAATGGAAGGCAACACACCGTTAGGCTGTTGTTCATCGCGATGATCCGCGAGCCATTTTTCATAGATGGTGATGCCATCGAAATTATATAAGCCTGTTTCAATGGCTATTTGTGCGTCGCCGGTCCATCCGTTTTTTTCCCGCTGCGGACAATCAGTCGGATAGCCGAATAGGTTAGAGAGATACGCATTATTGGTGGCCCACCATAATTTATTGATAATGGTATCGGAGGTGTTGATATGCCCGGTTGGAGGTACATTACTGTGCATAAAATAACCGGTCAGGCTTTCCTTTGTGAGCTGCAAAGGTCTGCTGCTGGTCACTTCCACGTACTGAAATCCTTTGTAATTGAAACGGGGCATAAATGATTCTTCTCCTTTACCACTCAGGATAAAAATATCTGTCTGAAAAGGATCGGTATCATCTGTTGGCCGATAATGCACAATGATGTTGGATTGATCTACATGTCCCTTTTTATCCAGTTGTTCACCATGTTTGAGTTTTATGATAGTACCCACGGTGCCGGCTACACGAATTTTACTAACGCCGGCAATATTTCTGCCCAGGTCAAATACCCAGGTGCTGTCGTTCAACTGCACCATATTTTTCGCAGTAATTTCTTCCACATTTTCAATCGGGTGTAGTTGTTGGGATACAATGTTGGAGGAAGGAGCGGAGCGATAAATCACGTCCTTCCATTTGCTGTCATCAAATGCGGTGGTATTCCATCCTGGTTGTTCCAGGCGGGCGTCATAATGTTCTGCTGTATAAATGCTGTTGAATATAACCGGTCCTGTGGCTGTTTTCCAGTCTTTGCCGGAGGTGATGGTTTCAACCGTGCCATCGGTATAGGTAATGCGCAGGTCCATACAAAAGGCGGGGCGGCCGCGCCATGGCGCTTCGTGGAAGTTCCATACTGCGGTAGACTGGTGATTATACCAGCCATTGCCCAGCATCACGCCTATGGCGTTTTTCCCGGTTTGCAGGGAGGCCGTAACATCGTATGTTACATATAAGGTGCGGCGATCAAACCGGGTATACATGGGGTCCAGGCGGTGATTGCCTGTTTTTTTGCCGTTGATATATAACTCGTATAAACCTGCCACCGCGATATAGGCACGCGCCGATTGTATTGTTTTGGCCGCTGTAAATACCTTCCTGAAATTGGCTGCGGGCTTTAGTTTAACATCATTTCCATCGCTTATCCAGGCGCCTTTCCAGTTGCTGCTGTTCATCATACCTGTTTCAAAATAAGTGATGGTAGCGGGTGACGGGCGGCCGTCTTTATCCCATACCTCCACGCTCCAGTAATACCGTGTAAAGGGCTGCAATGTTTTTCCCTGGTATACAGCCAGTATGTTGGCAGCAGTTACTTTTCCGGTGGTCCATGCCGGATTTGTTTTCAGTGATAGTGAATCAGTAGCTACGCGGATCTGGTAGGCCGTTTGTTTTGCACCTGTGCGGGTATCTGCCAATAACCAGGACAGTCGCGGATGAGCTGCGTCAATGCCCAGGGGCGTTACTAAGTATTCGCACTTTAAATCAATAGGGGTGCAAGGTGCATGACCTCGTGCCGTTATTGCAAAACTGAGTATAAAAGCCAGGTGCAGAAAGAGTTTCCGGAATATTGCATGCATGCTCGTTGCTGTTCAGTTAAATAATTAGTGTCGGATTGACAAGGTAGTGGAAGAATTGTTTTTTTCACAGTATTTATGTGAGCGGATATAAAGATAGATCGATCTGTCTTTTGCTAATTAATAGTACCTTTACACCATGAAACAAAAGGTAAGTGACCCAAAGCAGCGATTACTGGATACTGCCACTGAGTTGTTCTATAACCAGGGCTATCATGCAACCGGCATCAACCAGGTGATCCAGGAAGCCGGTGTGGCGCGGGCAAGTTTGTATTTGCATTATGAGTCCAAGGAATCCCTGCTGATGGCGTTTCTGAACCACCGCCATGATGTTTGGTTTGCTGCGCTGAAAACATTCACAGACCGTGTTAATAAGCCCAGAGAGAAGATACTGGCCGCTTTTGATTTCCTGTTGGATATTAATGAGAAAGAGAACTTCCGGGGTTGCGCTTTTTTGAATATCCTGTCTGAAACTACGGAGAAGGATGTGGCAGTACTGAATATTATACAGGATCATAAGAAAGACCTGCGTGCCTTCCTGGGGGATATCCTCACAAAAGAGAAGCAGTCTGTGAAAGACCATATATACCTGCTGTTTGAATCTGCTATTGTGGAAAGCCAGCTTTTCCGCAATCAATGGCCGGTGATGGAAGCCAGGAAAATGGCGGGCGGGTTGTTGTGAGGCTGGGAAAATAATTTTAGAAAAGATAGATCGATCTGTCTATTTTTGAAATATTCGTTATACATTTGTTTCAGTAAACAAAAGAGGAAAGGTTTAATATCCTGTTGCTATAAGCTATAGTAATAAGGGACTGATCATCTTTTGTCTTTTTTTATCACTAAAATAGACAGATCGATCTGTCTAATTAATAATTATTAAAACCATATAATCATGGAACAAAAATTCCCACTCCCTCCGTTTACAAAAGAAACTGCCCTTCAAAAAGTACAACTCGCTGAAGATGCCTGGAACAGCAAAGATCCGCAAAGGGTATCGCTGGTATACACTGTTGACACAACATGGCGGAACCGCGATCAGTTCATTAACGGCCGCGAGGAAGTAATCCGGTTTCTCACAAAAAAATGGGAGAAAGAACTGGACTACAAACTGAAGAAAGAACTCTGGAGCTTCACCGATAACCACATTGCGGTATGCTTTGAATATGAATGGCATGATCAGGCAGGTAACTGGTTCCGCTCATATGGCAATGAGCTATGGGAGTTTAATGCGGATGGGCTTATGCAACGTAGATTAGCCGCCATCAATGATGTTCCTATAAATTATAAAGACAGGAAATTTCGTGATAAGGAAGATATACTGTTGGCCTGTTAAGATAAAAAAAGCCCCGCATATAAATGCGGGCTTTTTTATTACTTTTATTCTGAAAGCGAATAACCATCATATTTACTATATAGGCAACCGCACAATGGAGTATACCCGATTTATTCACAAGTTAATACCTGGCATCTGCATATGCCTGCTGTCGGCCTTTGCTGCAAAGAGCCAGCAAAGTCGCCCGAATGTTATTTATATCATGAGTGATGACCATGGCTACCAGGCTGTCAGTGCTTATGGATATGGCCTGAATAAAACGCCCAATATTGATGCGCTGGCGCAGCATGGTGTACGTTTTAACCGCGCCTTTGTAACCAACTCTATCTGTGGCCCCAGCAGAGCCGTCATGCTTACCGGGCAGTACAATCACCTCAATGGTATGATTGATAACGACCGGCAATTTGACAGCACACAAAATACGGTAGCGCGCATATTGCAGGGAGCCGGCTATCAAACGGCGATTGTTGGGAAATGGCACCTGGGCACTGCACCACAGGGATTTAATTATTCCTGCATTCTACCGGGACAAGGAAATTATTACAACCCGGAATTTATTGAGCAGGGAGTACAAAGAAAAATACCCGGTTATGTGACCAATATCACCACAGACCTGGCATTGACCTGGCTGGATAAGAGAGATAAGAATAAACCTTTTTTTCTGATCTACCAGCAAAAAGCCCCGCACCGCAACTGGATGCCGGAAGAAAAGTATTATCACTTATTTGACAGCACTACTTTCCCGGTACCTGCTACCTATTTCGATGATTACAGCACCCGCACCAGGGCCGCGCATGAGCAGGAAATGAGCATTGCACGCCACATGGACCCGGCATATGACCTGAAATTATATTCAGCATTACCAGACTCTATAAAGGGGCTGTCGGGTGACTGGAGATACATTTACAACCGCTTTACGCCTGCCCAAAAAGAAAAATGGAACCAGGCCTACGGACCAGGGAATGATGCTTTTCATAAAGCACACCTGAGCGGAAAAGCGCTGGACATCTACAAATACCAGCGTTACATAAAAGATTATCTGCGCTGCGTGCAATCTGTAGATGATAATGTTGGCCGCCTGATGACTTATCTCAAAGAAAACGGGCTGGACAAAAACACCATCATCATCTATACATCTGATCAGGGCTTCTACCTTGGAGAACATGGCTGGTTTGATAAACGGTTTATGTATGAAGAGTCGCTCCGTACCCCGCTCATTGTTAGCTGGCCCGGTGTAACCAATACTACACAGGTATCTGAAGACATGGTGATGAACCTGGACTATGCAGAAACGATCCTTGATATGACAGGTACTAAAATACCTGCCTCCATGCAGGGTAAGAGTTTTGTGCCGGTATTAAAAGGACAGCAGAAAGGCGTTTTCAGGGATGCGATCTATTATCATTATTACGAAGTAGGTGTGCATAACGTGGCTAAACATGTAGGTGTGCGTACCAATCGTTATAAACTCATCTATTTTTATGAAAATAAAGAATGGGAATTTTATGATCTGGAGAAAGATAAGCAGGAAGTAAATAATAGCTATAGCAACCCGGCTTATAAAAAAGAGATTGCCTTATTGAAGAAAAGGTTGGTGGAATTGAAGAAGCAGTACAAGGATAATGAAGTGATTGCGGGATTGGAATAGTCTGAACTGTGATTTTTATGATTTTTGTGATTATCCTGATGAGCGGAGATTTTAGCGGGTATTGTCTGAACCAGGATTTTTAAGATTGAATGGATTACCCTGATGGGTGTTATATTGTTTTATATCGAAGATATTCGCGAAAATCTTCTCTTTGATCTCCGGCATCCATCAGGGTAATCCATTCAATCTTAAAAATCCTGGTTCAGACAATACCCGCTAAAATCTCCGCTCATCAGGATAATCATACTAATCATAAAAATCACAGTTCAGACAATACCCGCTTCAATCCTGGTTGAATTTTGTAACTTTGCTCCATGCAGAAAACTGAAACTTTACAAGAGTTCTATCAGCAGAAATTCAATTGGCTGCCGGAGAACCTGCAACAGGGCATCGGGCATTTTAATGTATTCCGGCTGGAAGACTGTATAGTAGATGGCAGCTTAACGGTTAAGTATAGCCGTCGTGATTTTTATAAGGTGAGCCTGGTGCGGGGTCATAACCTGTTTCATTATGCGGATAAAACAGTGGAGATAAAAGGTACCGCATTGATGTTCTTTAATCCGACGGTGCCCTATTCCTGGGAATCTTTATCCGGCGAGTATGGCGGTTATTTCTGCATTTTTAAAGAATCTTTTTTTACGGAGCAATCAAGAGGTAATATTCATGAACTGCCTATGATGGCGCCAGGAGGAAGACCTACCTATATATTAAACAAAACGCAGGATAAAGAAATAAGTCAGCTGTTTAAGAAGATGCTGGCAGAAATCAATTCTGATTACCTCTATAAATATGACCTTCTCAGGAACTATCTGACAGAAATTATTCACTATGCGCTTAAAATGCAGCCTTCTGAAACGCTGTATCAACACGCAGATGCGAAGTCGCGTATTACGGCTGTCTTTACTGATTTGCTGGAACGGCAGTTCCCTATAGAGTCGCCGGCGCAACGTTTTGTTTTAAGGTCGGCCAATGATTTTGCGAAACAGCTGTTGGTGCATGTTAACCATCTGAACCGCGCTATCCGTGAAACTACCGGTAAAACCACCACCACACACATTTCTGAGCGACTAACCAGCGAAGCTAAAGCCTTATTAAAGCATACCAACTGGAATATCTCAGAAATCAGCTATGCCCTTGGTTTTGAAGAACCTGCGCATTTTAATAACTTTTTTAAGAAGCAAACCAGCGTTACACCCGGTTCTTTCAGAATTGTTTGAATTTTGCAATAATTGGTTTGATTGACGTAATAACCAGTGATGTTTTGTGATCTACTTTTGTGTTAACAAAAAAGCACAAAACTATGAGTAACAAAAAAGTATGGTTTGTAACCGGCGCCTCCAAAGGTTTAGGTAGTATACTGGTACAACAATTATTAGACAAAGGATATAAAGTAGCTGCCACTTCCCGTAATATAGCTGATCTGCGCAAAGTAGCCACCAATAACGACTTTCTCCCATTGGCGGTAGATCTTACCAATGAAAACAGCGTAGGTGATGCTATTGACCAAACTGTAAAACATTTTGGCAGCATTGATGTAGTTGTAAACAATGCCGGTTATGGTCAGATAGGCAGCCTGGAAGAATTATCAGATGAGGAAGCACGCGCTAGTTTTGATGTGAATGTGTTTGGCTCTCTGAATGTGATCCGCAAAGCCATGCCTTATTTAAGGGCGCAGGAATCCGGACATATCTTTAACATCTCCTCCATCGCCGGATTCAATGGTAATTTCCCCGGATTCGGTATTTATTGCGCTACCAAATTTGCGGTAGAAGGTTTTTCAGAATCTCTGGCAGCTGAAGTAAAACCATTTGGTGTGAAGGTAACTATTGTATCGCCTGGTTATTTCAGAACATCATTTCTCTCTGCAGGCTCTTTGGGGGTTCCAGCCAATCAGATAGCTGCATATAAAGAAGTACGGGATACACAAAATGCACATCAGCATAGTATTGACGGCAATCAGGCCGGTGATCCGGTAAAGGCAGTTGCTGCCCTGATTACAGTAGCCGATGCCACCGAAGCACCACTGCACCTGTTCCTGGGTGAAGATGCATATAATATGGCATATCAGAAAATAGCTGCCATAAAAGAAGACCTGGAAACCTGGAAAGAGGTAACAGTCGCTACCGCGGTAGAGGCATAACAGATTGATAGAAGACAGCTATTACACATAAAAGCCGCAGGCATCGCCTGCGGCTTTTATGTGTAATAAGAAAAGGTTTTTGTAAATTTATACAGATGAATTACCAAACCACACTACCACCAAAGCATTTGGCCCATATCATCCGTTTTTTTTGGGAATTGCAAAGTGATTCGGCTTATACTCACTTTGGCATGGCAGATGCTTGTGCGGAAATGCTTTTTCATTATCAGGGAGCATTTGATGAAATGCTGCCAAACGGCAAAACAGAAAAATCGTTTTCTTCCGGCATACAGGGAGTTACAGAGGTAAGAAGGAAATATGTTGTAGATACAGGCTTTGGTATATTTGGTGTTTATTTTTATCCGCATGCTGTACCGCTGCTGTTTGGAATGCCGGCAACCGAATTAAAGGATGTAGCTATTGATTTAAAGACCGTTTTAAAAGCAGATGGAGCAGACCTTGAGGAAAAAATAATGCTCGCGAAAGATAATGCTGAACGGATAGCAATCATTTGCCGGTTTACAGAAACCCGTCTTGCTGCTAACTATACCATAGACCTGCCTGTTTTTGCAGCTGTAAAACATATCATTCATAAAAATCCGGAAACAAGCATAAAAGCACTTGCGCAACAGTATTATTTATCTGAACGACAATTTGAACGACAGTTTAAACATTATACCGGTCTTAACCCTAAGATTTTTACACGTATTGTCCGTTTTCAGGCTGCCATCGCTTACTATAATCAACCCGTTAAGAACCTCGGAACAATAGCCCTTAACTGTGGTTATTATGACCAGGCACATTTTATTAATGAGTTTAAGGCACTTTCAGGAATGCATCCTAAACAATATTTCTCCGGGCTTTGTGGCGCTACGAATTGGATGGACTAACAACACATCATCTTCTTAAAATGTCGGTTTTTTCCAATTTTATTAACAGCACTCTTCGCAACTTTGTATCCAGATCTAACAATTAAATATTGAATATTATGAAAATTCCAGCAGGATACCAGCGCGTAATGCCTTATTTACTATTAAATGATGTTGAAGGCTTCCTTAAGTTTACCCAAAAAGTATTTGGCGCCAAAGAAAAAATGCGCCATAACAGAGAAGGCAGCAACGAAGTTATGCATGCCGAAATAACGATCGGTGACAGCACTATTATGATGGGACAAACCAGTAAAGATTGGGGTGTACAGAATGCTGGTTTGTACATTCATGTAGAGAATGCAGATGAAACATTTAAACAGGCAATCAGCGAAGGCGCAACGGAAGTCATGCCAGTAACAGATCAGTCCTATGGCCGCAGCGGTGGGGTTACTGATCCATTTGGTAATACCTGGTGGGTTACAACAACAGTATAGCTACGCCTGGTTAACTAAAGTTGCAGACCGTACCCTACTGCGACTTTAGTTGGCTATTCTACTTCAATATTGAAATCTTTACCCAATACCAGCTTACCTTCTCTTTCTTCACTACTACCGGGCATTTGCAGCCCTTTTATTTTAGTGGTTTTTCCTTTACTCAGCAAATCAGCGACTTGTTTGTCGCTTAGTTTTTTACCGAGTATTTCAAAAGGTATTTTAAAGCCGCATAATTTGAAATTGGCGCAGCCATAAGCAGTGTTGCCTTTCTTCAGCAAATGTTCTTTGCATTTGGGGCATTGCATTTCTTCTACGCCAACGGCTTTTTTAGGAGCTTTAGGCTTCGCTTCTTTTTTGGGTTTTTCTTTCTCTTCTACTACAGGCGGTGGATCTGGCGCTATCGTGATGAATTTATAACTGGAAGTTTTTACTTCTTTTGTAAGGTCTACTACCATCTGTATCAACTCATCCTTGAAAGTTTCCATGGCATATTCGCCCTTTTCAATTAAGCGCAGTTTACGTTCCCACTGCCCGGTGAGTTCAGCACTTTTCAGTAGTTCCGTCTGGATGGTATCAATGAGGTCCATGCCGGTTTGTGTGGCATAGATATTCTTTTTTTTCTTCTCGATATATTTTCTGCGGAACAATGTTTCGATGATGTTGGCGCGGGTAGATGGACGGCCGATGCCATTGTCTTTTAATACTTCACGCATTTCTTCATCGTCTACCTGTTTACCGGCAGTTTCCATTGCTCTCAGCAAAGTAGCCTCTGTAAAGGCTTTGGGAGGAGATGTTTTCCCCTGATGTACCCTGGGTGTATGTGGACCGGTTTCTCCGGCTACAAAGTGAGGCAGTATTTTTTCTTCTTCCTCACCTTCCTTTTTCTCTTTCACATCATTGGCGTATACTTCTTTCCAGCCTGGCTCAATGATTTGTTTGCCCGTTACTTTAAAAGGTACCTGGCCTACTTTACCCAGCACCGTAGTGTTGGAGATCTTACATTCCGGATAAAAGGCCGCAATGAAGCGGCGGGCTACCAGGTCATAAATACGTTTCTCTTCCAGCGGAAGGCCACCGGGATGCATCCCGGTAGGGATGATGGCATGGTGATCCGTTACTTTTTTATCATCAAAAACTGTTTTCAGCTTTGGAATGGGATTGACCAGCAATGGCGCTGTGAGTGCACTGTAGGGTGTCAGGTCCTGCAGGATGCCCGCCACTTTTGGATGCAAATCTTCGGAGAGGTACGTGGTATCTACTCTTGGGTAGGTGACCAGTTTCTTTTCATACAGATTTTGAATGTATTTGAGGGTATCATCTGCTGAGAAGCCGAATTTTTTATTTGCTTCCACCTGTAAGGCCGTGAGGTCAAACAGGCGGGGATTTCCTTCTTTCCCATCTTTCTTTTCAAAAGAAGTGACCTCAAACGGATGCTCTTTCAGATAAGCGAGCCCTTTGGCAGCTTTATCCGGATTGCGCAAACGATCAATGGTAGCGGTGAATTCTGTTTCCCGGTAAATGGTTTTCAGTTCCCAGTAGTCTTCCGATACGAAGGCATTGATTTCTTTCTGGCGCTGTACAATCATCGCCAGGGTAGGGGTTTGTACGCGCCCGATGGACAATACTACTTTTCCCTGCGCAAACTTTTTGGTGAATAGCCTGGTAGCATTCATGCCCAGGAGCCAGTCGCCGATAGCGCGGGCACTACCTGCCGCGTAGAGGTTATTATATTGATCAGATTCTTTTAATTTAAGAAAACCATCGCGGATAGCCTCCACAGTCAGGGAGGAGATCCATAGCCTTTTTATGGGTACTGCGCATTTTGCTTTCAGCAATACCCAGCGCTGGATCAGTTCTCCTTCCTGGCCGGCATCCCCACAGTTAATTACTTCTTCACATTGCTGTACCAGTGTTTCAATGATTTTAAACTGCTTTTGTACACCTGAGTTTTCAATCAGCTTAATACCGAAGCTGGGCGGGATCATGGGGAGATCTTCCAGTCGCCAGAATTTCCATTGCTCAAAATAATCATGCGGTTCCTTCAGGGTACAGAAATGCCCGAAAGTCCAGGTGACCTGGTAGCCATTGCCTTCGTAGTAGCCATCTTTGCGTTGTTTTGCTCCGATCACTTCTGCGATATCCCTGGCCACACTTGGTTTTTCAGCAATGCAAACTTTCATAATAGCATAAAATTGGGTAACAAATGTCGTATAAATAGTTGTAAATGAGCAGGAGGTATTTTCTACCGGATGACGCGATAATTAAAGGCATCAAGCCGTTGTTTTTATATGGGCATAAACAATAGCCCTTTATTTTATGAAAAGCCAATCACAAGTCATCTTCAGCCTGTGAAATCCAACCCGGCGCATTATTTATTTCTTGCCGTAAAATGAAATTCAATTGTGCTGCATGATGTTGAACATGCCTCATGTTATAAAGTAATATTTCCAGCACAGAATAATTCATAGTTCCTGGCTCCTCTATCCATCGTTCTTTTAATTTTTCCTCTGTCAAGCCTGCGATTAACTTATGACATTTTTCACGGCTTAATTGCAGATAGTCAAGCAATTCCTTTTTACTATAAATGCTGTCTGGTATTACATCGCCTATTGCATCGTCTATTACATCGTCAGGTGCTGCAATGGTGAAGGGTAGTGGTGAAGAAAAGTTTTTGGGCGGAACTGTCAGGTAGTAATCCAGAAATATTAAGCAATGATAAGCATTATAAAAAAACTTTTTGTTGGTATTCCAGTATTCTTCCGGCCATAGTATTATAGCATTTTTAAGCGTATCGATACTTGCTCCGAATTGTTTCCACAGACTTTCTTTTAAAGCATTAATCATAACGTCTTGTGTTATTAAGATATGTTAAAAATAAAGTGATAGTGATTTGAGGGTACAACATGCGGACAAATTTCAACAAATTCTACGGGATTTGTAAAGAATTTCTTTGAAAAAGAAGTTGATAACCGTAAAAATTTCAGTTTTATCCGGGACCTCCTAAAACGAATGATAGTATGCTATAATTTATATCAGGACGGACATTCAACGTTTCGGCAAGGAATACTGCTTTGCCACCTTATTATATCTCTTCAGGTATTTCTTGTTCTTTTTAACTCCCATGGCTGTTACCATACCTGATGTTTCCGCTTTTACCCAATAATTAAAAATGAATTTTTCTGTGTCACGGATAAAAAATATGCGGGAAGGTGTATGATTGGCGTTGCGCAGGATAGCATTTACCAGCAATGTTTTGAGGTTGGCCATGAACCCTCTTTTGGTGGCGTCTTTTTTGTTCAGTACCTGCACATTCAATCTGTTGTAATAGAAATTCATGGTGCCCAATGTGGCGTATTTATTGCCCGACCAGTTGGAATAGATAGTGTCTGCATAACCACGTTTCACCTTTACCGCTGCCATAGGAATAGCTACGGAATTGAAATCAGTTAATTGTATAGGGGCCAGGTAGCTTTGCGCGTAAAAAGAGGACAAGGAATCTCCATAGGATTCGCTGTAAGAAAAATAGTGAATGGGGTTATCGAGTAACCTTCCACTGGCAACCACTAATAGGCTGTCTTTTGCAGTATAAGTGTTACCGAAATTGGTGATGGAAGCAGTAATATCGGTGATGGGTACTGCTGCCCACTTGTTGTTGGCCTTTGATGACTCATTCACAGTAACCGCCGACTGTTGCACAATAATAGAATCTACGTGCAGCGCAAAAGGGATGGTGTAAATTAATTTGGTAGGCATCCCTTTTTCTATGCCATGTTCAAACGGAATTCGTTTATCCCTGGCCGTAGTTAAAGCTGTTTTGTCTACTATGATCTTTTTTATAGTAATAGTAGTATCTGTAGGGAGATGATTAAAGCGGATACCACTGATAGTGAGTGCTGCTCCCTTCACGGTGATGTAATCGCGCTGCCACTTTGTAATGCGGAAGGTTTCCTCCGGGCTTAAATTAGGTGTTACACTATAGTCGTATACGTGAAAAGTGTTTTGTACCGGGTCCCGGCTAAAAGAGCGTGCCTGTATATTTATTTTCCTGTTTTTATAATAGATGCCTCCTTCAATGATGGTGGTATTATCTGCAAATGTTTGCCATGGCAGTTTACTTTGTTGCCAGAAGGTAAAGCCGGCATCATTAAACATGCCGGAAAGCCTTTCAATAGCGAGTTCCATGCTGTCGGCTTTGCGCAGGTGCATATTTATATTGTTCCATTTTAATGAAACGTTCGATATAAATACCAGGTGATTGGCCTTATCTTTTGTGATGTGGCCCTTAGCCAGGGATAGTGTTAGTTGTGGTATAGTGAGTGCGGTGGTGTTGTTGTTTAATTGCAGCTGTGTGATGTCAATGGCGGCGTTGTTGTATTGCAGTAGCCGGTCGCTGTTGAGGTGCATGGCATTGGCAGTAACCGTTATGTTGGTATGGAGGCTAGTAGTATCTTTTATATTAACTTTTGTATAGTGGACATCAGCATTGTTTACTAACAGTTTATCCATAGTGATGTGTAGTGGCACTGCTTTTTGCTGTTGCTTTTCAGGTGTTCCGGTGGTGTATATCTCTATTTGCGGCTGATCTGTTGTAAGGGAGTGAATAGCGAGGTGGCGGACATCTGTGGTGTGAATATTGGTTTGCAGCGTTAGCACAGGCGCCTGTAATTTAGTATACCCGTTAGCGTTATGAATGGTTGCATTTACATTTTCAATCCTGGTTGTGCCATTGCTGTTCAAAATAATGGCAGCACTGGTAGCTTTCATTTTTTCGTTATCTATGGATATATTATAGAACTGGCCGGCAGCGCGTGCCCAGGTAATAAATTGCTGCTTTGTGCGGATATTACTCAATGATATGTTAGTAGCGTTGAAATGAGCTTGTATGCCGATGCCCGCATTGTGAAACTGAAGGTTGTTGATATCCAGCCTGGCAATACGGATAACAGGCAGGTTTTTGGATGAGTGTGGCTTTTCAGGAGTACTGTGGGCATTGATATTTAATTCGCCGATACGCAGCACATCTATTTGTATATCTTTTGTTTTTTGAAATACATCCCAGTCAAACACTTCCCAGTAGAAGTGTTTGCCGGATATGATAGTTCCGTTTGGGAGAGAAACTTCCAGTCTTTCTCCCCTGTTCTGACGATGGAGGCCATCAAAGACATAGTTGCTGGCCAATACTTTTATTTTATCAGATTGTATGCTCACTTCTTTAATATGCAGATCAGGCATGGCGTGTTTTATATCTACCAGTGAATCGCTCATGAAAAATTTATGCAATAAAATATCTGTGTTCACACTTTTTAAACTTAATACCATGGATGATTTCCCGGAAAATTTGAAATTAACATTCCCATCAGTGATGTGGAAATTATTCACCTGTATTAATTCACTTAATCCATGCAGGGTCTGATAAAAGGCAGCCATCTTTACAGTTGTATCTGTTGCTGCTTTGATCTTTCTCTTTTGTTTATTTAAATAAGTGATGCGGGGTTGGTGCAATTCTGCATCATCGGCTTTTAATCTTTTTCTCAACAGCTCTTCCAGGCTCACATTTTTGAGCAGCAATATAGGGGCAACAAAGGTTAAGCCTTTACCGGTATGGTTCATGGGAGTAGGCTCATACACTACATTTTCAAAAATTACATCGTTGTGGTGTAATGTAAATTCATCTACAGTTAACTGAAACATACTATCCAGTGAATAGAATTTTATTTTATTGAGATTTAACTGAATACTGTCTGTGCTGATAGCGGGGGTGCTATCATGCATGATAGTGAGGTTGTAGATGCTTACATTTGTTTTCTGCGTGCTGCCGGTAGTGGTATTTCCCCTGAGTAATAATGCACCGTCTTTTACGGTGATATATTTAATATTTATTTTTTTGAACAATGCAGTAGAAATGCTGTCTATTGTTTTGGGGCTGCCTTTAGCAGTGGTTTTGGTACCAGGAAATTTTAATACCGGTTTTATACATACGAGGGTATCTATCAACAGTTCTTCCCGCATGTAAATAGCGGGGAGGTGCCTGGCGCTGAAATAAAATTTATCTGCATTCAGCGACATTTCCCCTTTATCCGGAGTGGCGGCACTAAAAATGGTGCAGGAGTCTAATTCAAATACCTGTTTCCTGCCTGAGAAATGCAGCCGTTTGAAACTGATGGTATTCCTGCCATCGGGGAGTATCCATTGTTGGTTATCAAAAGAAAAATCTACATCATCAGAGCCCAGTATATGATTATCGGAACTGGTAACGCTGGAGAAATTGACGATGGAGAAATTGAAATGATCCACATGCAACGGAGCTGCTGGTCCGTTGAGCCTACTATAGGTAAAAGATCCATCCTGTAAATGAATAATGCGTGCATTTACATATTGCAGGGTGTTTTCCAGGTTATTTAATATGTTAGACAGCTGAAAATTTCCCTGTATACTTTTGCGGGCTACATGCTCATGGATCATGAGCTGCGGGCGCAGGATAGACAAGCTGTCTACCGACAATTTTTTATTGAAGATCAGGTCCTTCCAGGATTGAATGGAAAGATATACCCTGGGTATTTTCACATCATAATGGGAATCTGCGTGCAGGGTATCTTTGCAAAACAGGATAACATGATTCAGTGTTATATTTTTATTCCAGAGGGAAACGTCAATATCTCCCGCATCAAATTCGTAGGTGTCGTTTGATTCTTTTTTTACCGCATATTTTGCAATCTCTTTGAACTTATATACGGTTATATAGTAAAGTAGTCCACCTGCTACTATGCGAATAAGCAGCAGTATCAGCAGCCATTTAATCCATTTTTTTTGTTTGGAAGATATTTTCATTTACTGTATATAGATTCCCATGGATAACACAACTGTTTTACTGATAGTTCTTGTAAAACCATTTTTTTGTCAGTTCTGCTGATAAAATATATAACGCAACAATGCCCAGCATTGCCAGGTAAAATTTGAGCGGTACAGCTACAAAGCCCAGCAGGTGGGCAAATGGGAGCAATGGTAGTAACAATGTAAACAATGCTACAAACAGGGTGGCAGCAAAGAGGTATTTACCTGGTTTGCTTTGTGTAAACCTTTTGCGGGTGCGTACCACCAGTACAATTAATGTGGCGGATACGACGGACTCAATAAACCAGCCTGTTTGAAATTCCTGCTCTCCGGCTTTAAACCATAATAAAAGCACGCCAAAAGTGAGGTAATCAAATACAGAGCTAAGGATACCAAAGGTGAGCATAAAACGTTTGATGAAACCAATATCCCAGCGACGTGGTTTGCTGATCCAGTCATCGTCTACGGTATCTGCTGCCAGTGCCATAGCAGGAAGGTCTGTCATGAGGTTGGTCAGCAGGATCTGTTTGGGTAACAAAGGTAAAAAAGACAGGAAGAGCGAAGCACCGGCCATGCTGAACATATTGCCAAAGTTAGCGCTGGTGGCCATGAAGATGTACTTTTGTGTATTGGCAAAGGTGCGCCGGCCTTCTTTTACTCCTTCCAGCAGTACGTTCAGGTCCTGGTTAAGCAATACGATAGCAGCAGCTTCTTTTGCTACGTCTACAGCGCTATCTACCGACAGGCCTACATCTGCGGCATGCAGGGCAGATGCATCGTTAATACCATCTCCCATATAACCTACTACTTTACCTGCTTTTTTGAGGGCCAGGATAATACGTTCCTTGTGGTTAGGTTCTACTTCGGCAAATACATCTGTAATCAGTACCTGGTGTAGCAATGCTTCATCACTCATCAATCGCATTTTAGCACCTGTCAGAATAACTGCGTCGGGCATACCAATTTGCCCGGTCATATTTTTAGCGATGAGGGCATTGTCTCCTGTAATAACTTTTAATTGGATACCCAGTGCCCTTAATTCATTGATCGTATCTGCTATGCCTGCTTTGGGCGGATCATACAGGGATACAAATCCGGCGAAGATCATTTCTTTCTCATCTTCCTTATGTATGATGCCGTTGTTCTTCCAGTCCTTGTATGCGATGCCTAATGTGCGGTAGCCTTTAGCACTGAGCGATTCATACGTTTGCTGGATCTGTGTGCTCAAGCCTTCAATAGGGATTACTGCACCTGCAGCATTGAGTGCGCGGTTGCATACGGCTGTAACCTGGTTAAGGGCTCCTTTGGTGATAAGCATAGGAGGATGATCAGCCGCTTGTACCAACAGTGTGAGGCGCTTGCGGATAAAATCGTAAGGTATTTCATCCAGCCGGGTAGCCTCGTGGAAGTCTGGCAGATCGAGGGCTGCAATGGCTTCATCTATAGGATTTTTAAATCCCTGTTGCAGGGTAGAATTCATTTTTGCCAGGGCCAGTACTGCATTGTTTTGCTGACCGTAACAATCTGAAGCTTCATGTACTTTTACTTTTCCTTCCGTTAGGGTACCTGTCTTATCTGAACACAGGGTGTCCATGCTGCCAAAGTTTTCGATGGAGCTCAGGCGCTTTACAATTACCTGTTTTGCTGCCATTCTGCGTGCACCACTGGCCATGTTGACGGTGATGATGGCAGGTAGTAGCTGTGGGGTAAGTCCTACGGCTATTGCAAGTGTAAACAGCAACGATTCTAAAATGGGTTTGTGCAGCATTACATTGGTGGTGAAAATAAGGATCACCATGATCATGGTAATTTGCATCAGCAGATAACCAAATTTTCTGATGCCATGTGCAAACTCTGTTTCCGGAATAGTGGTTTTAAGACTTTGACTGATATGCCCAAACTCTGTGGCAGTACCGGTTTTTACTACCAGGGCCTTTGCGGTGCCGCTGATAACATGACTACCCATGAATAAGGCGTTGGTTCGTTTAGCCAGCACCGTATCTTCCGGCAAAACACCGGGTAGCTTTTCTACCGGAAACGTTTCACCGGTAAAAGTGGCTTCATCTATAAATAATTCGCTGGACTCCATTATTAAACAATCTGCAGGGATTAAGTCTCCGGCGTGGAGGAGTATCACATCTCCCGGCACAATTTCTTCTACGGGTATATCTCCGCTTTTATTATTCCGTATCACGGTAGCTTTGATGCGTACCATTGCCAGGAGCTGCGCAATAGCATTACCGGCGGCCTTTTCCTGCCAGAAGCCGAGCATACTGCTGAGTAATACGATGATGACGATAATGACAGCATCAGTGTTATCACTCAACGCATAAGACAGTGCAGCTGCCAATAGTAAGATGATGGTAATAGGGCTTTTAAACTGGCTTAAAAACAATAAAAAGGTCGTTTGGCGTTTGGTGGACTGAATGGTATTTAGTCCGTATGTTTTCCGCCGGTTTTCTGCTTCACTATTTGTTAGTCCCGCTGGTGTTGCATTTAGTTCCTGCAATACTGTGGGGATATCCTTTGACCAGCAATTGTTTTTGTTATCCATAGGAGTGCCCGTTTTCATGCTTATAAATATAAGCTAAAATACAGGGCATACAATGGATTTATGCTACGCTCTCTGGGATTGAAACAAGGCCGGTTACTAATACTGGACCAGGACAGCAGTATTGCAGATCGCCTCGCAAAAGTGAGAAGGAGTCTGCATATCTGCTACCTGGTTCAGTTTGTATTGTTTTTATTGATATTCTTTTGTGGTGTTTTTAAATTCAGTTAATATTTTAAAGAGATGATGGCGTGGTAGCTCGTTTTTTATAACGTATCCGCATAATGCTGGGCAATACAATCAGCAATAACGGTAACGCCAGTATGAAACCACCTATCACGGCTATAGCCAGAGGCTGATGCAATTGTGCGCCGGTACCAATTCCCAGTGCAATAGGCATCAGTGCAATGATAGCGCCTAAGGCAGTCATCAGTTTAGGGCGTAAACGGGTGGATATAGCGTATACAATGGCTTCGTCTGCGTTTTGTGTATGGTGCATCGATTCTTTGAACTGTAAGAACGTGAAGATGGCATTTTCTCCGATGATGCCCACAATCATAATCAAGCCAGTGTAGCTGCCTACGTTCAGCGGTGTATGGGTAATGTACAAGGCAATATAACTGCCTGCAATACCTAATACGGCCACCATCAGGATAATCAGTGCATCTACAAAGTCTTTGTAGAGAAATAAAATGACACCAAATACAAGTAAGCTGGCAGTAATCAGTATCAGCAATAGTTCATGAAAGGACTGTTGCTGATCTGCATATGCACCGCCATAGGTGATGCTGTAGCCGGGAGGTAACAGTATCTCTGCGGTTACTTTCTGGCTGATCTCTTTCATTACAGAACCAAGGTCGCGGTTATCCAGCCGGGCGGTAACAATGCCCATAGACTGTAGATTTTCCCGCGCTATTTCTGCTTCACCGGTATTTACTTTTACGTTCGCAAGATCATTGATAGGTCGCAGTCTGCCATTCGGTAAAAAGATCTGGAGGCGGTTAATATCTGCTACATTCAATGCAGTGCTGCCCGGATATACCAGTCGTATATTAGACAGTTGCTCCTTTTCAAACACGGCGCCTGATACATTTCCTTCCAGGGCTGTTTGCAGCTGAAACTGCAGGTTGGCGGGTGTTATACCGTATTGCGCCAACAGCTTGCTATTAGGTTCCATTGTAATAGACGGACCCGCAATTACGATGCCGTCGAATACATCTGCAGTGCCTTTTACTTTGCTGATCAATGCGGCTACCTGTTTGGATAATTCCTGTAGTTTTTGCTGATCGTTACCAAATATTTTTATTTCTACCGGCTGTACAGAAGTCATCAGATCCCCGAGCATATCTCCGATCACCTGGCCAAAATCTATGCGCAGCGCGGGTTGTGTGGATTCTACCTGTTTACGTATCGCATCAATTACCGCATTGGTAGTAGCCTTGTGGCCTTTTTTTAACTGAATAAGATAATCACCACGATTAGGCTCTGTGATAAAGAACCCCATTTGTGTACCCGTACGCCGGGAGTAGGCTTCTACATCCGGGATAGCGGTAATGATCTTTTCTACCTGCCGCAACATGCGGTCGGTTTCCTCCAGTGAGGTACCGGGAGGGGAGCTGTAATCCAGTACAATACTACCTTCATCCATCTCCGGTAAAAAGCCCGTTTCCAGTTGGGGCAGTATAAACACAATAGCCAGTACCAGTCCAACAATGAATATACCACTCACCCATGGGCGGGTGATGAACCAGGTAACCCAGCGTTGTTTTTTTACATCATGTCCCTGGTGTACCTGTTTGGCAGCAGTACGCTCTTTTTTGGTATTGGTGAGCAGCAGGTAAATAACCGGTAACCCAATCCAGGTAACCAGGAAGGAGCATACCAGGGTGATGATCATGGTATTGGTCATCACTTTGAAATATGCGCCGGCTACACCTGTCATCAATAAAAATGGCAGGAAGATAACGATGGTACTGAGCGAAGATCCCAGCATTGCCGGGAATAAGTAGTTGATCGCTTTTTGAATAAGAACAGTTGTAGGTTCGTCCGGATGTTCTTCATGCGTCCGGTGTATTTGTTCCACCACTACAATGGCGTCATCAATGATCAATCCTATGGCCGCAGCAATGGCGCCCAGCGTCATGATGTTAAAGGTTTGTCCTGTAGCGTATAATACAATCAGCGTAAGCAGTAAGGTAACTGGTATGGTAATAAGTATAGTGGCACTGGCTTTGAGCGATCGTAGAAAGATGATAGCTACGATGATGGCCAGGAATAACCCGATCCACAAGCTGTCGGTTACGCTTTTGATAGCATCTTTTACAAAATCAGCCTGTACATAATAGGGTGAGATCTTCACATCCGCCGGCAATGTTTTTTTCAGCGCATTGATTTTCTGCTGCATGCGGTCGGAGAGGTCCACCAGGTTGGCATTGGGCTGTTTGATCACTGCAATGAGGATACCATCCCTGCCATTTGCATTTACTTTAATGTATTCTTTTGCTTCGCGGATAGCCACATCTGCTATGTCGCTCAGCGTAACAATACGTTTGCCGTTATTGCTGACAACAAGGTTATTAAGTTTCTCCTTTGTATCTACCAGTGCATCCGTTACCGTTAGGTACAGCAGCCGGTAATCCGACAGGTATCCGTTGGATTTAATGAAGTTGGTCTGGTTAAGGGCAGTGTTGATAATATCCGGGGTGATGCCAAACGTATTCATTTTCTGCATGTTCAGCTGCACCCAATACTCCTTGTTTTTGCCACCAATGACGCGGATTTCAGACACCCCTTCCACCTGTGAGAGGAACGGTTTGATAGTATAGGTGGCCAGGTATTTCAGGTCAATAGGAGAGCGGTCAGGACTTTCTATCGTATAGCCGCTAACCGGTAGTATGGAAGGATTCATCCTTTCCACATTGATCTGTATATCCGGCGGTAATACATTTTTGATCTCCCCGATTTTGGATTCAATACGTTGCTGACTGATATTGATATCTGCCTGCCAATCCATGTAGGCAGATATTTCGCAACTACCCCTGCTGGTAGTACTGCGGATCAATTTTAAATCAGGCACCTGCTTGATAGCCAGTTCCAGCGGCCGCGTAACGGTGATCATCATTTTATTGACCGGCTGCTGACCTGCATCTGCTATGATCTTTATTTTTGGAAAAGTGATCTCCGGAAAGAGTGCCGACTGTATTTTACCATAAGTAAACAGCCCACCTGCTATGATAATCACCAGTAATACGGTAACAGGATTTTTATATGCGAGAAAGAAATTTTTCATACCTGTTATTTATTTACTATGCTGACGGTGGCGGTATCGGACAAGCCATAGTTACCACTGATAAGGATTTTGTCCTGTGCCGTTAATGGCGGCGATAATACTTCTATCTTATTATCCGATTCCATTCCTTTCTGAATCGGCACTTTTACAGCGGTGGTGCTGTCCAGCATTTTCATGATCCAGTATTCACTTTGCGATTCATTGGAAAGTACAGCTGCTTTAGGAACAAATACTGCATTAGGTTTCAGCGATTTAAGGAGTCGTACTTTGGCAATCAGGTTTTCAGGAATCAGTTTTGTGGTATGTACCCTGATGACATAGTTCTGTGTTTGTGAAACGGAATCTACTGTAGGTAACGGTGATTCCATGTGGCCGGGCAGCTTTTGACCATCCGGTAACAGTACTTCTACCGTATTGTTTTTGGGTATGTAGGCGGTGAGTTCGTAAGGAAGATTGAGTACAAATACAAAGCTGTTATCATCAGAGATGGTAGCCAGCTGTTCTCCGTCCTGTACGTAGTTGCCGGCCTGCGTAGCTAACTGTGTAATATAGCCGTTACCGGGAGCCTTGATAGGAATAAGCCCGGTAAAACGAAAAGAAGAATCGAGTTTGTTGATGGTGTTACCCAGGTTTTCCGCTTCTTTTGTTTTCAGTGAAAACAGCAGTTGTCCGCGGGTAACGTGTTGTCCCAGTTTTATATTAGCAGCCTGCAGATAACCATTGGCTACTGCCTTCACATAGGTCTTTAATAAAAAAGAAGATGTCGCATTTAGTACAACTGCATCTTCCATGTTACCGGTTTCCGGATTGGCTACTGTTACCGGCGTGCCTGTTGCCGCAGTTTTTTCTTCTGCTGCGGGAGCATTGGTATGACAGGAGGAGGTAATAACGAGCAGTGTTGCGCTGAGCAGTTGTAATAATTTCATGGCTTGTATCAATTAGCACTGTTCCAGTAATTAATCTGATTAATCAGCTGGTATTTATTTACAATATTTTGTGTGATAATATTTTTCGCATTCAGGTAGTTGTTGATAGCAATAACATAATCTGCTATCCGTACATCTCCGTGTACCAGCAATTGCCTGTTCGCCTGCATGAGGCCATCAGCATAAGTTATCTGTGTATTGGCCTGCTCAATCAGTTGTTGGGTAGACTGTAACTGCTGCGAGAGCTGCTGTATTTGCTGGTAATATTGCCGCGAATAAAATTCCTGGTAATTTTTCCGTGTTTGTTCGGAAATAGCAATTTTATTGTGCTGCATTTTTCGTTGTTTTCCATCATAAATGGGAATGGACAAACTAACGCCGGCGCTTACACCAAAATTTTTATAGGGGTCCAGCGCTAAGGTAGAGTTGAAGCCACCGTCTGTATAGAGATTGACCTTAGGGCGATAAGCTAAATTAATTTGTGCATCGCTGTTGCTCAGCTGCAGGCTATCTATCTCAAACTGGTGAAAAAATATCGTGTTTTCCAGGTAAGGTAAATGATCCATCAGCAGTGCGGGGTCCGGTAAAGGTGTTAGGGCGGTATCCGCGATGCCGCAGAGGTAATTCAGTTGTGCAAAGTTGTTCTGATAGGTAGTTTGCAGTTGTTTTAGCAGTAATCCCTGTTGCTGCAGTGTAACCAGGAAAGTCAGATAATCTATTTGTTTATAGGTACCCGTTTTTGTGAGTTGTTTCAGGATAACTTCCTCATCTTTCAACAACGTTAATACTTTGCTGTTGAAATTATATTGCTCCCAGTCGCCATAGGCCGTGATATATTGCGCAATAATATTTTTTCTGAGATCCTGTTCAGATATTCTGGCCGTATTCCGGGTTCCCTGGTTTTGTATCGCAATACCCGCCAGTTGGTTGTTGAGGTTTTTTTTGCCGTTTAATTCTTTAGTGGCTGTAACCAGCGCACTTACCTGGGCACCGTTGGTAATAGCATTATCATATCCCCAACCGCGAACGGCTGGTGCATAGGTACTGTTACTAACGCCATTTACCTGCGGCCCGTAAGCGGCGCGCAGGCGCAGGCTATCTATTTGTGCTGCTCTGATCTGGTTCTGATAGTCCTTCAGCAGGGGACTGTTCTGTTTGCCCTGATCCAGGTAATAGTGCAAATTCTTTTCCTGAGCAAATGCATGCAGCGAAAAGAAGATGAGTATTAGTAAAATCCCTTTTTGTTTCATCAATCACGTATTGGTTTAATCATCTGCTGAAGGCTATTGCAACATTTTTTAAATGTCTTTACTTAACCTTTTTGTTCTTTCAGAAAATTTCCTTTGCTATCAAAAATCACATCTTTACCATTCACCTCAGCTTCATAGTTGATATCTCCGTTTGCTTTCTTTATTTCTGCTGTTTCTTTGATCTTAGCACCTTTGTAATGGGAAGCTACGTATTCAGCAGCAGCTTTTGGTAATGCAGTAACGGCAATAGCAGTTTCTGTTTCCATCCAGGTACCTTTGGCATCATATACAGCAGATATGTGTTTGCCGTTTTCTTTAAATCCTGCTTCGTAATTTTTATTTTCAAGTTCCCATTTAACGCCGGTAGCAGCCGGGAAACTTTTTGCAAAAGCCGCTTTTGCAGGGGCGGGTACTTTTGACTGATCAATTTTTTGTGCGAAAGCGGATGCGCTTATAAGCACTAATCCGATAATTGCGTAGTTCTTCATGATTATTTTATTTTCAACAAAAGTAAAACGCAATTCTGTGTTACTTCTGTAGCATTATGATGCTACCAGTTTAGCAATGCCAAACGCAGCAGCAGCGGCCAATACACCAATCATCGTTACTTTTAAAGCACCCTTTACCGGCGGCTGTCCGGTTACCTTGCTTTTGAAATACCCAAATACAAATAAACAGATGATAGTGAGGATGGTTGATCCTACTAATCCACGTTGAGGCGTATCCGTAAAAAGATAGGCAGATAATGGCAGTAAGCCCCCTATAAAATAGGAGATGCCAATGGTAAGGGCACTTTGCCGGGCCCTGTCCGGATGTGGTGCTTCAAGACCGAGTTCAAATTTCATCATGAAGTGGACCCATTTTGTTTTGTCTTTAGACAATTCCGATGCAATCAGGTTTTGTGCTTCCATACTTAAACCGTATTCGGCAAATATTTCTTTTACTTCTTCCATCTCTTTCTCGGGCACGCTTTCTACTTCTTCATATTCCCGTTTTAATTCACTTTCATAATGTTCGAGTTCTGTTTTCCCGGCGAGATAACCACCGAGGCCCATAGCAATACATCCGGCTACAATTTCGGCGATGCCGGCGGTGAGGATAATGCCGTTGCTAGTCACGGCCCCGCTGAGGCCCGCTGCGAGGGCAAAAGGAACTGTTAACCCGTCACTCATGCCTATAACCATGTCTGTTATGAAATCCGAGCTTTTTAAATGTTCTTCCGTATGCATCTTAGGGGAGGGTTTGAGAATAAGTTATGAATATTCTTTGATATAGTTGCAAACCTACAAACAGATATCGTTATCTGAATAAATTCTGATAACTTTTTATCAATCTCAGTTATTACACTTTGCCCAGTGCGAAAATCAGGCAGCATATTATTATTAAGTATCTATCTGCTGAATTTTACTGAGTATGATTTTTCTTCTCTGTCACTATGGTATTGCAGCTGATCTTTGTTTTGCGGGTGATGCCGGAAACAAAGGGTCAAACGCTGGAGGAAATTGAAACAACCATGATGATGCACTGGTAATAAAAGTGCATTATTATTGTAGATAAATAAAGCCAGGAAATTATGATACACCAGGTAGTTTGTTTTGGAGAAATGTTGTGGGATATTATGCCGGATAAGGAATTACCCGGTGGTGCGGTGATGAATGTGGCCTATAACCTGCAAAAACTGGGAGATGCCGTATCGCTGGTATCACGTGTGGGTAAGGATGACCGCGGAAAGGCCCTGCTGGATATGCTGGCGGGCTATGGGCTCAATACTTCTCTGATACAGGTGGACAATATGCATGAAACGGGCAAGGTGTATGCTGATATGACGAATCCGCATGATGTGCATTATGATATCGTATATCCGGTAGCGTGGGATTTCATCAGTTGGGAGCCTGCACTGGCAAACCTGTTGCAACAAACCTCTTCCGGGTATCTTGTGTTTGGTAGTCTCTGCTCGCGTCATGATATCTCCCGTAAAACATTGGAGCATGCACTGGCAACAGACGTTATAAAAGTATTAGACATTAATCTGCGCGCACCGCATTATTCTCAGCCGCATATTGAATGGCTGCTGCAACACGCTCATATATTAAAACTGAATATAACAGAACTGGAACTCATCAGTGGCTGGTATGGTTTGTTCAATGATAAAGAATCAGCCGTACGCGGGTTGTCTGCCCGCTTTAATATTCCTGCCATCGTTGTTACGATGGGCGGCGATGGGGCCATGCTTTTTATGGATGATACATGCCATTATCAACCTGGTATAGCCGTTACCGTAGCAGATACCATTGGCAGCGGCGACGCTTTCCTGGCGGGCTTGCTGCATAGCCTGCTCCATCAGCGTCCGACAAAGGAATGCCTTGCTTTTGCCAATGCACTGGGTGCGCTGGTAGCGTCTTATCCCGGTGGCTGCCCGGATTATCAGGTGAAGGAGATAGGAGAGATGATGAAGATCGTTTGAATACCCCTGCTCTAATATTTTTCTAATTTATTTCTAACTCCCCTCTAAAAGCCTTTTGTAGCGGGCTGGCGTAGCTTTGCAGGGCATTTGAAAAAATAATACCGCACCATATGGATAGTGAGCTGTTTTTTTAAAGCGCCAGCCCGGCCTGAACGCGTTCCTGGTGGGACTGGCAGCCCTGTTACTCATCTTTAAAAATAAAAGGAGGTTGTAATGAAAACAATACTCAAAGACACCAGGAAATCAACTTTGGCCCTCCACGCCAGAAGCAAAGGCGGAATTGCCCCCGATACCAGAGCCGCTACCAGGTTGAACAACGCCGCCTACCGCGATAAGGACTTCTTCTTTGCCATGCTGGATAGTAGTGATATGGGTCTTACCCCTGAACAGGTACATGAAAAAGGGATACGCTATGGCGCCAATGATGTAGACCATGAAAAAGCACCCGCCTGGTACCTGCAACTCCTGCAGGCATTTCTTAATCCTTTTATCGGCGTGCTGATTGTCATTGCAGTTATTTCCCTCATTACCGATGTATTCCTGGCTGCTCCGGAAGATCGTGATTATAAAACGCTGGTAGTAGTGTCTATCATGGTGATGCTGAGCTCTCTGCTCCGCTTCTGGCAAGAGTTCCGGAGTAATAAGGCGGCGGAACAGCTTAAGAGTATGGTAAAAACAACCGCTACCGTATTAAGAAAAGGGCCAGGTAAAAAGGAAGTAGATATCAAAGAATTAGTACCGGGCGACCTGGTATTTTTATCTGCAGGAGATATGATACCAGCGGATTGCCGCATCCTGCAATCAAAAGACTTATTTGTAAGTCAGGCGATGCTGACAGGTGAAGCCCTGCCCGTTGAAAAGCGGGAATATACCATTACCAATACCGACGACAGATCTCCGCTGGAGCTGGAAAATATCTGCTTTATGGGTACCAATGTGGTGAGCGGCACTGCCATGGCCATTGTGGTAACTACCGGCAGCCAAACCTACTTCGGATCTATCAGTAAATCTGTTACCGGTAAAAGAGCGGAAACGAGCTTTGATAAAGGGGTTAACAGTGTCAGCTGGCTGCTCATCCGTTTTATGCTGATTATGGTGCCGCTGGTACTGCTGATCAATGGCTTCACCAAAGGCAACTGGATGGATGCATTGCTGTTTGGTATAGCCGTTGCCGTTGGTCTTACTCCGGAAATGCTGCCGATGATTGTAACTGCTAACCTTGCGCGTGGTGCTATGAATATGAGCAAACGCAAGGTGATCGTAAAACGTTTGAATGCCATTCAGAACATTGGCGCGATGGATATTCTTTGCACAGATAAGACTGGTACACTCACCCTGGATAAAATAGTGTTGGAAAGACACTTAAATGTGTTTGGTAACGATGATGATGAAGTACTGAAATGGGCTTACCTGAACAGTTATCATCAAACCGGACTTAAAAATCTGCTGGATGTGGCCGTACTGGAGCATGTAGAGATACATGACTATTTAAAGGTAGCAGACTATTTTAAAAAGGTGGATGAAATCCCTTTTGATTTTCAGAGAAGAAGAATGTCTGTTATCCTGGAACAACGGAATAATAAACATTTGCTGATCTGCAAAGGTGCGGTGGAAGAAATCCTGGATCTGTGCACACATGCTTTTGATCCGGGTGAAGACCGGCAGCTGCATATTGAAAATGATAAGATCATTCCTATTGATGCCGCTATGCGGGAAGGTATTTTGAAAACATCCAGGAAGCTGAATGAAGAAGGCTTGCGGGTACTGCTGGTAGCTATCAAAGAATGTGATGAAAGACCACTGAACTACTCCGTGGCGGACGAAAATAATATGGTACTGACAGGCTTCATCGGTTTTCTTGATCCGGCAAAGCCCTCTGCCAAACCATCTATTGAAGCATTGCATAAGCTGGGTGTAACCTTAAAGGTATTAACCGGCGATAATGAAATTGTGACCAAAAAGATCTGTCATGATGTTGGGATTCCTATTAACAGCATCTTACTGGGCAACCAGCTGGATATGCTTTCAGACAAGGATCTGACCAGTCAGATAGATGATATTAATATATTCGCGAAACTGAGTCCTGCCCAGAAAAGCCGCGTGGTAAGGGTATTACAGGCCAAAGGACATACCGTAGGGTTTATGGGCGATGGTATCAATGATGCAGCCGCTTTGCGCGATGCAGATGTGGGCATCTCTGTAGATACAGCGGTAGATATTGCAAAGGAAAGCGCTGATATCATCTTACTGGAAAAAGATTTAATGGTACTCCGTAAAGGGGTGATCTATGGCCGCAGAACTTTTGGTAATATCATCAAGTATATCAAAATGACCGCCAGCAGCAACTTCGGGAATATGTTCAGTATGCTGGGCGCCAGTGCACTACTGCCTTTTCTGCCTATGTTACCGGTGCAGATCCTGATTCAGAACCTGTTGTATGATATCTCACAGATATCTATACCATGGGACAGGATGGATGAAGACTACATTGAAAAGCCCCGTAAATGGGAAGCCGGAGGGATCGCACGTTTTATGGTGTTCATAGGTCCTATCAGTTCTATCTTTGATTACATTACCTTTTTTGTGATGTTCCAGGTTTTTAAGGCTAATTCACCGGAGCACCAACACCTGTTTCAATCCGGCTGGTTTATTGAAGGGTTGCTATCGCAAACACTGGTAGTGCATATGATCCGTACCCGCAAGATTCCCTTTATTCAAAGCTGGGCTACTGCACCGGTACTGGCACTTACCACGGCTATTATGGCTATCGGTATCTTTATTCCTTTCTCTCCGTTTGCGGCGGGTTTGAAGCTGGAACCATTGCCAATGGCTTATTTCCCATGGCTGATAGGTATCCTGCTGGTATATTGTCTGCTTACACAACTGGTGAAGACCTGGTTCATAAAGAAGTTCCACCAATGGTTGTAATGGCCTTGTTTTAGGTTTGTTCTATTGTTTGTAATAATGTGTGTTGTGATGATGCATTTCTTTTATATGAAGAGAGGCATTATCACAACACTTTTTTTGTGCAGATATTTTGAAAAAAAAGGTATGTAAAAATGAACAATTTATAACGACCTGCGTTTGTTCAGGTAAAGGAATGGCTTTTATAGCAGATTATTAAAATATATACCCCGACAGCATTAGCAACCGAATAGACTTACCAATTATTGTCATGCTCCGGAATCGATGTGTACTGGCATTTTAGGATTTCCTTCTTAATTAAATGCGGCTATGAAAAAAGTTTGTGTCATCTTAATACTTTGTTTGCAGGCGCAGTATATATGGGCCCAGGAACAAAAATCTCTTGAGCAACAGGCAACGATCTATTACCTGCAACATGATTATGCGAGGGCTGCCAATCTTTATAAAAGACTGGCCCAAAAGAAAAAGGTAAAAATAAAAACGCTGGAACGCCTGGCAGACTGCTACCGGCAGACAAATGCATACACCGATGCTGCCGGCTGGTATGGCAAGTTGGTAACCATGCCGGATACAAAGCCAGAGGACGGCCTGTATTACGGGGATATGCTCAAAAGCCTGGGCAGATACGAAGAAGCAAAAACCGCCTACACACAATATGCACAAAAAAACAATCAGCCCCAACAAGTGGCAAACCGCATTGCAGGCTGCGATGCAGCCATGCAGTGGATACAACATCCTACCAGGGATGATATCCGTAATGTAACAAGACTTAATACAACCAAATCTGATTGGGGAGCTACCTGGTATCCCAAAGGGATTGTGTTTATGTCGGATTCGTTATTACGTGATCAACTGGCACATGGCAGCGAAGTGGATAAAAATAAGTATGGTCGTACCAATTATTCTTACTACAAATTATACCTGGCAGATAGCAGCAATTATGGAAATGTGTACCTGAGCGATCTCTCTGCAACGTTTAACCAGTACCGTTACCACGTGGGACCAGTAACATTTGATAAAGGTTACCAGACCGCCTGGTTTACAGTAACAGATCCGGACCGCCGCATCGCCGTGCAAAAAGAGAAGATAGAGAAAGTAGTCATATCCGGCAGCCGGCGGTTGGAGTTGTATAGTAGCCGCAAAGATTCCAGTGGGAAATGGATGCAGCCAACTGCTTTTGCATATAATCAACCTGATAAATATTCAGTAGGACATGCAGCCCTCAGCAAAGACGGCAGCATATTATATTTTGCTTCCGATATGCCGGGGGGACAGGGAGGTACTGATATCTGGTATAGTGAACGGCAAACAGATGGCAACTGGGGAACACCTCAAAATTGCGGGCCGGCTATTAATACCAGTGAAGAAGAAGAATTTCCTACCATTGCGCCGGATGGTAATCTTTATTTTTCCAGCAAAGGCCTTGTAGGCATGGGCGGATTTGATATCTTCAAAGCCAATGGTAGTAAGGCGCAATGGAGTACGCCGGAAAACCTGCATTATCCCATGAATACTTCCGGAGATGATTTTTATTTTGTCAGCAGGGAAGATGGCAGCGGATATCTTTCATCTAACCGGACCGGAGGAAAAGGCGATGATGATATTTATGCCTGGCATGCACCGGAAACACCATCTTTAACACCCATTACACCACCTGCATTGCAGATTCCTTTTGAAGGCACTGTATGTCCGCGGTACTATGGCGCCTGTATATACCTGTACAACAGGCAGCGTGGTATAGGTTGGTGCTTTATGGCAGATCCGGGCAGAACCATCAGCATCATGCTGGAAACAGAAACAGATTATGTTATCCGTATTACGCCTAATGGTAATCGCGCTAAAGACAGTATTGAATTTAACACTCGTGGACTGAAAGGACCGGATGTATTGAAAAAGGATATTTGTCCGGAGAATAAAATGAAAGCAGGCGCTGTTTTCATCATCAAAAACCTTTATTACGATTTTAATAAATCAAATATCCGTCCGGATGCAGCCCTGGTGCTCGATAGCCTGGCAGAAGTCTTACGGTCGCATCCTACTGTAAAAATTGAATTAGGTGCACATACTGATAGTCGCGGTAGCAATAAATATAACCTGCAACTTTCTCAGCAGCGCGCCAATGCAGCAGTGAAATACCTGGTCGGCCGGGGCATATCACGCAACAGGTTAGTAGCTAAAGGGTATGGCGCTACTCAATTACTGAATCGTTGCAGGAAAGGCGTAGCATGTAGTGAGGAAGAGCAGCAGGAAAACAGGAGAACAGCTATAAAAGTACTCAGAGAGTAAATATACTTTTAGTAAGCTTTTCGATATTACGCCGGGTAGTTTACCGAAATAATAAAAGCATTACTGTAAGTACAGCAATGCTTTTATTGGTGGGGTAGCAAGTAATCATTTGCGTGTAAAATTTATCTCCATTTCTTTAAATTCTTTACCATCAGCAGTGCGGTACATTTCCATGAGCTGGTGGCCATCATCCTTCCATTTCATTACTTCCCGGATGTTCATTTCCTTGCCGGAAACAGGATCCTTCACTTTGCCGTTTAATTCCAGGGCCATGGCATCCTGGTTCCATCTGCCTTCCAGTATCATCATACCGGTACTCATGTTATCTATCCATGAACTGATAAATACCTTGCGGGAATTATCATAAGCAAGGGTGCCTATTCCTTCAAATGGCATTCCCATCATGGTGGCGGTAAAGCGGCTGTCCTGGTAGCGGCCGCCCAATATCATTTTGTTGGTGCAGGTACCGGTAGCTTTTGTAGGTGGTGCTCCGGGGCGCTCCCAGAAAGTCATGTCAGTAATCCAGTCACCATCGGCTTTAGCCATACTTTGATGATTCGGGCCTGGCGTCATATATTCCATCCAGGCTTTTTGTGCGGCAGCAGAATCCTGCTGTGCAAATGCGTTTGTGGTTATTAACAGGCATAACGCAGCTGTTAACAGATAGATTGTTTTCATGATGTGCAGCTGTTTTAATTGAAGTTAAAAATGGGGTATGACAATAAATGTTTTGACAATTAAAGGCTAAGTTAATTATTTAATGATCGCAGCGAATGATACATGTTGCACCGTATAGAAATGCCTAACTTTGATAGGCATGGGTATCATCGAATAGCATTATGGAAACAAAAGATGTTGATGCGATAGTCGTAGGGTCTGGCCCCAATGGTTTAGCTGCAGCCATCACGCTGCAGGAGGCGGGCGTGTCCGTATTATTGCTGGAAGCAAAAGATACCCTTGGCGGCGGCATGCGTACAGAGGAGCTCACGTTGCCGGGGTTTTACCACGACGTATGCTCTGCAGTGCATCCTATGGCAATGGGTTCTCCCTTTTTTGCAGCGTTGCCGCTGGCTGATTATGGTCTTCAGTTTATTCATTCCCCGTTGGCGGCTGCTCATCCGTTTGATAATGGCACCGCTGCTTTCCTTTCGAGATCATTAGAAGAAACAGCAGCAGCTTTGGGGGTAGATAAAAAAGTATACCTGGAGCTGATTAAACCGGTAGCAGATCATTGGGAAGAGATTGCCGCAGATAGTATGGGGCCATTGGCATTTCCCCGTCATCCCCTTATCATGGCCCGGTTTGGAATGAATGCATTGCGTTCGGCGGCAGGGTTATCAAAAAGATTTTCTACGATGGAAGCAAGAGGTTTGTGGGCGGGCATGTGTGCACATGCTATACAACCACTGACCAATCTGGCTACAGCTGCTATTGGCATTATTTTATCTGCGGCCGGACATCGGCATGGATGGCCTGTTCCCAAAGGCGGCTCGCAGGCTATTACCCATGCATTAGCCGCTCATTTCCTCACCTTAGGCGGCGAATTTCAAACAGGCGTTACCGTTAGGACGCTGGATGAGTTGCCTTCGCACCGTGCATTGCTGTTTGATCTTACGCCTAAGCAGCTGCTAACTATTGCCGGGGATAAATTTTCTGATCCATACAAACGGCAGTTGTCCCATTACCGTTATGGTCCGGGCGTATTTAAAATTGACTGGGCCCTTAGCGGCCCTATTCCTTTTACTGCGCCGGAATGCAGGCAGGCAGCGACGGTGCACCTGGGTAATACATTCGAAGAGATTGCTTTGTCGGAGCATAATGCCTATGCCGGAAAACATAGCGTGGCACCTTTTGTACTGCTCTCGCAGCAAAGTTTATTTGATGAAAGAGCACCCGCCGGAAAACATACTGCCTGGGCTTATTGTCATGTGCCCAATGGCTCGGAGGTAGATATGACCAATGTTATTGAAAGACAGGTAGAACGTTTTGCACCCGGCTTCCGGGAACTGATCCTGGCAAAACATACCATGAATACCCGGCAAATGGAGGCTTATAATCCAAATTATGTAGGTGGTGATATCAACGGTGGCATCATTGATATCAGGCAACTCTATACGCGTCCTGCATTGCGTGTATCTCCTTACCGTACTTCTGCCAAAGGAATTTATATCTGTTCTTCCGCTACACCTCCTGGTGGTGGCGTACATGGCATGTGCGGGTATCATGCTGCTAAAACAGTACTGAAAGATATTTTTTAGTATTTATTATCCGGGAAAGAGCAACAGCGTTAAGAAGCAGTATGATTTATATTAAAGTACACGGAAAAAATGACGACCGTATATCTTCACAGATATACGGTTTATTTATATTTTTTTACGTAAAACATAAAAAAATAGTTGTTTTGGATAAAATAATTGTCGTAGATTTATAAAAAAATAAAACTATGAACCGTCTGTTTATTAAGATATTGAAGTTCGTGGTGAATGCAGCCTGGTATATATTTATACCATTAATGGGCATTGTGAGTGTAGTAATTGCTGTTAAGATCTGGCAAATGGGTTATCTGATCTGGGATATCCCGGTATACATTAAGCAGGTAAATAATTTACCTGCGATTCAATCATCGGGTGCTTCTTTTCAATACCTGGGACTTAACAATGCGGCAGCTGTATTGAAAGTAAAAGTAAAGCTCACGCCTTTGCTGGTAGCAAATGTGGTGATATTTTTCAGTGCTTCCATGTTCCTGTTATTTGGCATCTTACATCAGCTCCGTAAAATTTTAAATTCCCTGAAGGCCAATACTCCTTTTGCCTTTGAGAATGTAAGACGGCTGCGTTTAATCAGCCTGTTTGTTTTCATGATGACGGTGCTGCAGTTTATTGATAGTGTGCGCAACTATTTCCTGCTGCCACCTGATTTCCCCGGCCTGGCCGATGTTTACCGGATTCAGATCTACTGGGGCTTTCAGCCCATTATAATCAGCATTGTGGTGTTTGTATTGTCTGAGATTTTCAGACAGGGATATCATTTGAAAACGGATAATGAATCTTTTGTATAATGGCTATTATCATTAACCTGGATGTGGAAATGGCAAAGAACAAAATGTCTTTGACAGAACTCGCCACGCGCGTAGGCATCTCTATGACTAATTTATCATTATTAAAAACGGGTAAGGTAAAGGGGATTCGCTTTGAAACGCTGGAAGCTATTTGCAGGGTGTTGAACTGCAAGCCCGGAGATATATTGGATATTACAGCAGAGTAGCGGAAATTGTCTTTCTCCCGATTAGACTGATTATGCTGATTACACTGATTTTATTTTTTTATTTTGAAAGATTTTAAAAGATGAGCGGAGGTTGTCTGAACTGTGATTTTTGTGATTAGAATGATTATTCTGATTAGCGGAGATTTTAGCGGAGGTTGTCTGAACCAGGATTTTTAGGATTGAATGGATTACCCTGATGGATGCCGAAGATCGAAGCAAAGATAGTCGCTGATATCTTCCGGATAAAACAACATAACACCCATCAGGGTAATCCATTCAATCCTAAAAATCCTGGTTCAGACAACCTCCGCTAAAATCTCCGCTAATCAGAATAATCATACTAATCACAAAAATCACAGTTCAGACAACCTCCGCTCATCTTTTAAAATCTTTCAAAATAAAAAAACAAAATCAGTGTAATCAGCATAATCAGTCTAATCGGGAGAAAGACAAAAGTTTTGATTTTCCGGAATTTGATATTATCTTATACCATTCCATTTTCCATTTAAACCGGATCAAACGTTATGAAAACACAGCTGGTACTAGTCTTTTCCCTACTCATTGGTTCTTTTTTGCAATCGAATGCACAATCACGGGAACCTGTACTTCCTGTCATTGGTATTGCCACTTCTTTTGAAAATGATAGTTTAGCCGCGGCGAGTGGTTTTACCTGCCTGGAAGAAACCGTGAAAAAAATTCTGTCGCCCGCTGTGAGTGATTTGCAGTTTAACGCTCAACTGCAAATCATCCGGCATGCCCGTTGTAAAATTCAAACCTGTAATGTATTCATTCCCGGATATATTAAAATTGCCGGCAAAGAGGTGAATGAAGCAAGGGTACTGGGTTATGTAGATTCTGTGATGCAGCGCGCTAAAATAGCCGGTATACGGCTGATTGTATTAGGTAGCGGAGAAGCCCGTAAAATATCTGCAGACGCCGACAAGGCCGTGGTGGTAAAACAATTTGTGTTGCTGGCCCGCAAAATGGCCACCATTGCAGCGCGGTACGATTGCATCATTGCTATGGAAAATCTGAACAGCTCAGAAACAAATTTTGTGAATACCCTCGCGGAAGGCAATGAAATTGTTACCGCCGTAAATCATCCCAACTTCCGGCTCACTGCAGATATCTATCATATGCTGAAAGAAAATGAATCGCCTGCCAGCATCGAAAAGGCAAAAGGCAATTTAGTGCATTGCCATATTGCCGAAAGAGAAACGAGAACGGCACCAGGTGTAACCGGGCAGGATTTCAGGCCTTACTTTGCAGCACTCCGTAAGATCGGCTTTCATGGCCGAATTATGATGGAATGCCGCTGGGATGATCCTGCCAAACAATATAAACAGGCATTTGATTACCTGCAAGGACAGCTGAATGAAGCTTATCAGGCTACCAACAATAAATAAACACACTACTATAAACAAAAACTAATTCCACATGTCAGCATCAAAAAAAACAAGGCGGGAATTCCTGCAACAATCATTACTGGCAGGTGCCGGTATTACTATCAGCGCTATGGGCATGCCGGCCAGCAGTTATGCCCGCATTATGGGCGCTAATGATCGTGTAAACGTAGGACTGGTAGGCTTCTCCGACCGTGCCCGGCAAGCGCTCCTGCCTTCTTTCTTTAATAATAATAAAGAACTGAACTTCGACCTGATAGCGGTGTCTGATATATGGAACAGGAGAAGAGAGGAAGGAAAAGCTTTTTTGCAGGAAAAAACAGGTCATAACGTGCAAGCCTGTATGAATAATGATGAACTGTATAACATCAAAGGACTGGATGCTGTATTTATTGCTTCTGCCGATTTTCAACACGCTTATCACACCATTGAAGCAGTAAAAAATAACTGCGATGTATATAGCGAAAAACCATTTGCAGAAACTATGGAAGAAGCGCGCAATGCGCTGAAAGCGGTGAAAGATTCCAAACGGATCATGCAGGTGGGTACGCAACGCCGCAGTGGTGCCAGCTATCACTCCGCTGCTAACTTTATCAAAGAAGGAAAGTTTGGCCCCATTACGATGGTGGAAATGACCTGGAACGTAAATCAGCCGGGCCGCTGGCGTCGTCCTGACCTGGTAAAATCTATCCGTGAATCCGATACCGACTGGAAACGTTTTCTGGCCGGTCGTCCGCAGGATAGCTGGGACCCGCGCAAATACCTGGAATTCCGTTTATTCTGGCCGTATTCCTCCGGCATCTTTGGGCAGTGGATGACGCATCAGATAGACACGGTGCATTGGTTCAGCGGTCTGAAACATCCACGCAGCGCGGTAGCCAATGGAGGCATTTATATGTGGAAAGACGGCCGTAAAAATCCGGATACCCTCACCGCAGTATTTGATTACGGTCCGGAAAACGACCCCAGTGACGGATTCCAGGTGATGTATAGCAGTCGCTTTCATAATTCTGCCGGAGGCACAAAAGAAATATATTATTCCAATGGCGGTACTATCGACATGTCTACCAACAAAATAAGCGCCACTGGCGGTCTTACTGAAAGAGAAGCGCAGGAAATGGGCATGCACGCCAATCTCTTACCAGACCTCATACTCAGCAATGCAGAAAAAGTTACCACCAGCGCCAACACCGGCGGTGATGCACTCACCAATGCGCATGTACGCAACTGGATGTCGTGTGTGCGTGAACGTAAGCAACCCAATGCACCCATTGAAGCCGCTTACTCACATTCTATTGCCCTGATTATGGGCAACGCTGCCTATCGTACCGGCATGAAAGCCACGTTTGATGAGGCTACACAGGAAGTAATGGTAGGAGGGAAGGTGTTTAGGATGTGATTTTTTTGATTATCCTGATGAGCGAAGATCTCAGCGGATATTGTCTGAACCAGGATTTTAGGATTGAATGGATTACCCTGATGGGTGTTATGTTGTTTTAATTATCAGAGATATACGCGAAAATCTTTCATTTGGTCTTCGGCACCCATCAGGGTAATCCATTCAATCCTAAAATCCTGGTTCAGACAATACCCGCTGAGATCTTCGCTCATCAGGATAATCATACTAATCATAAGAATCACAGTTCAGACAATATCCGCTGAGATCTTCGCTCATCAGGATAATCATACTAATCATAAAAATCACAGTTCAGATAATTTTCCTGCGCGGAACAAACCCCGGCATCAATAGCAGCAAGAAACCTCCCAAACAATAAGTAAATGCCGTTCCTTCCGCATGATTATACCGGTTACCTACAATATTTATCGCAAGCATTATCCGCGGATATACATAAGGATAATAAAGACCATACCCCAGCATATTGACTACCGAACCCGCCGCCAATAGGCCCAGTCCAATAAAAACAGGGACGATGAAATTCCGGAGATGAATGCTCAGCCAATATTGCAGGGTACTTAATGCCAATGCACCAATATAGATCCTGAGGAAGTGCGTGAGCAGTAGCTGCCAGTGAATGTTTTGCCAATACAAAGGAAAAGCTGCATCCATGGCATGTAGCAGGAAGCCTTCTGTAAGACTGGATATAAAGGAGCAAATAAAATACAGCAGCAGATAATATTGTACCACAATAAATTTAGAAAAGTAAATATCCGCATGCGACCGGGGCTGGCTGTACACCTGCTTCCAGGTGTTATTCCGTATTTCTATGGAAGCTATTGTGGCGCTCAGTAAAATACAGAAAACAGGTAAGGTAACGGTGGCTGCATTATCAAGATTTATCATAAATATCAGATCCCATGGATCTCTTTTCATCATTTGGATAAAGCGCTCCCGGTGTTCCATTAACATGAAATAATTTAGTGGAGGCAGCAACGCTGCTACCAGTATGGTTAACCAGATGACCACCGTTTTCCGGCATTTCAAAAATTCTGCGGAAGTATTTAATAAAAAAGATCGGTTCATGTTATTTTTTTAAATTCATCAGATGAAAATATCTGATAAGATAGTTGGGGAGGAATGAATTCAACCAAACAGGCGGATATATCCGTTAACAGGCAATAGTATAAGACCAGAGATTGGTTTGGCAAGAAAAGGAGTTGATAGAAATAATGCCCGCGTTTATTGAAATGGCAATGGACATGTTCCTGATATGATTACTTTTATAACATGGCAAAGAAACTGCTGATAGCAGGACATATTATTTTCTGGATGTTGGTAGCCGTATTTGCTGCGGTGGCACCCGGTTTTATACACGGTAAAATCAGCTTTCTTCCGTGGTGGTTTACTGTTTTTGCTTTATACGTGGGTAATTTTTATGTGAGCCTGCTCATTATTTTTCCCCGCTGGATGAAGAACAGAAAGGTATGGCCCTTGTTGCTTAGCTGGTTAGGCCTGATGATGGTAGACACGCCTTTGATCATTTTTATCAATTACCTGTTTGGCACATATCCTGGTGGCAGCCTGGGATTCAAATTAGTGAAGTTCTTTTTCCATAGTGGCTGGGTTCTCAGTATGGTATTGCCAGTGAGTGTGGCTTACCAGTTTGCGCTCGACTGGTTCCGCAACGACCGGGTTAAACGGCACCTGGAAAATCAGCAACTGAAAACAGAACTGGCATTTCTGAAATCGCAGATCAATCCGCACTTCTTCTTTAATACACTCAACAGTATTTATGTGCTGGCTTATCAGCAATCTCCCAAAACAGCCGATGCTGTGATGCGGCTATCAGATATGATGCAATATATGCTGTATGAAAGTAACAGTGAGCAGGTGCCACTATCAAAAGAAGTAGCCTACATCGAACAACTGATTGCCTTGCAGCATTTAAGAATGTCGAACCCAAACGCATTGCAGTTATCCGTGGAAGGAGATATTTCCCGGACTAACATCTCCCCGTTATTACTCATTCCTTTTGTGGAAAATATTTTCAAACATGCGGTGCTTAATGAAGAAGGAGAACCAGTGATCATGCAGCTGAAAATGGAGCAACAGCAATTATCTTTTTATTGCAGGAACAAGATCAACCGGGAACATAAAGACAGTGCCGGCGGGATAGGACTGGCAAATGTAAAAAGAAGACTGGGATTATTATATCCCGATAAGCACACTTTAGCAATAACAACAGATGATACTTACTATGCCATAAAATTAATGTTAATACCTAACTGATATGCATGTTTTAAAATGTATGATTGTTGATGATGAACCGCTACCACTGGAGTTATTAACAGATTATATAAAAAAAACGCCCTTCCTGGAACTGGTAGCTACCCATAAGAATCCGCTGGAAGCATTGAATACAGTGCAGCAACAAAATATCGACCTGGTTTTTTTAGATATTCAGATGCCGGAACTGAGTGGTATCCAGTTTATTCAACTGGCCGGAGAACAATGCAAAGTGATTTTCACTACCGCTTACCGCGACTTTGCACTGGATGGTTACGACCTCAACGTAGTGGATTATTTGCTGAAACCTATTTCTTTTGAGCGCTTCTTAAAAGCGGCGACCAAAGCATTACATACCATTTATCCGGTTGCTGTTGCCGCCCCGGAACAGCAACCAGTGCCCGCTGCTGCAGCAGCACAGGTATTGTTCGTGAAATCAGATTATAAGCTGGTGAAAATATCAATACCGGATATTTTATATATCGAAGGGCGCAAAGAATACATTGCTATTCATACCACCACAGGCAAAATAATTACCCTGCAAAATGTAAAGAAAATGGAAGAGGTATTGCCGGCAGCAGATTTTGCACGGGTGCACCGGTCCTTTATTGTAGCCATTAACAGGATTGAAGCGATTGAGCGCAATACCATCCGCATCAAAAATGAAATGATACCCATTGGCGAAATGTATAAAGAAGCATTTTTGAAATTAATCAATAGCAACAATTTATTGTAGCGATAAAAGGATAACTATTGGTATAAACAATTGATCGGTTAGTTGAATAACTATTTTATTGCAGGATATTATCTCCAGTTTTATACCGGAATAAATAATATCTCATGTCTACGCCTATCGTTCAGATTGAACATTTATCCTATCATTTCGGGCAGCAACTGGTGCTGGATGATATTACGCTGGAAATTCCCGGTGGCAGCATTTACGGCTTCTTAGGTCCTAATGGCGCCGGTAAAACAACCACACTCCGGCTGCTCCTGGGCTTACTTAGAAAAAGGAATGCCTGCATTCGTTTATTCGGAGCAGATATTGCCACTAACAGGATCGCTATCCTTAAAAGAGTGGGATCGCTGATAGAGCAGCCATCCCTGTACCTGCAACTCACAGGGCGCGAGAACCTGGAAGTATTCCGGCGCAGCTATCAATGTCCGAAGCAACGCATTAATGAGGTGCTGGAAATGGTTGATTTGCTGGATGCAGGCAATAAAAAGGCCGGGTCTTATTCATTGGGAATGAAACAAAGACTGGCCATTGCCGTTGCGCTGTTGCATGATCCGGAATTATTGGTGCTGGATGAGCCTACCAACGGACTGGATCCTAATGGCATCATTGCCACCCGTGCATTGATTCACCACCTGAACACTGCACATGGCAAAACCATCCTCATTTCCAGCCATCTGCTGAGTGAAGTGGAGAAGATGGCCACCCATGTGGGTATCATCCATAAAGGGCGACTACTGTTTAATGGTACATTGTCCGCACTGCAACAATTAAAATCCAATCATGCCCGTATTGAAATTGAAGTAAACGACCCCGATAAAGCAATGCTGTTACTAAAAGATGATTTTGAGCCACTGTATGCCAACGGAAAAATATCAGTGGCATTTGAAAGTCAGCAACGCACCGCGCAGTTGAATGCCTTGCTGCATCAGCAAGGTATTGAAGTGTATAAGATTTTTGTGATAAAAGATGACCTGGAAAATCTTTTTGTTAAGATTATAAATAACTAGCTGATTTTTCCTGCTTTAGTATACTTTCCCGCTGCTTTGGTCTAAAAAATAGGGGAATATGTAGCTGGTTGCTTATTTTTATACTATCAGCACCAAATCACACTAACAGCAATGAATGATGCTCCTATAGACACGCTGCAGGATATTTATAAAAATCCTTTTCTGAATTTTTTGCTGAAGCCCCGGATGCGGATCTATCGGCATTTATGCTATTTTTTTGTGCTATTGATCATTCTGTTTCCCGGTAAAACAGGATTGACACCGTTTGGGACAATATTACTGAAAACAGCCGTCTTCTCTTTATTGGTGATGATTCCTTACATAAACATTTATTACCTGGTGCCACAATTTTTATTCAGGCAGAAATACCTTTTGTATATACTGTGGGTACTGGTGGTTATTATAGGTTGTTTTTGTATCGTACTTCTTTTAAAGCCCATCCTGGCGCAATACCGGCTGGTGCCCGATAAAAATGACAGTACTGCTATGGACATACTTTCTTTCGGTATTATTACCAGCATCTTCATTGCTGCTTCTACAGCGGTAAAGATCTTCCAGCGCTGGGTATTGGACAGTCACAGGATCAACCAGCTGGAAAACGCACGACTCAGTGCTGAATTGGATGAGCTGAAAAGCCAGATCAATCCGCACTTCCTGTTCAATATGCTCAACAACGCGCATGTGCTTACACAGCGGGATCCGGTGAAGGCATCACAGATCCTGCTCAAACTATCAGACCTGCTGCGTTACCAGCTATACGATAGTAACAGAAGCCAGGTGCTGCTGAGTGCCGACATCCATTTTTTGAATGATTTCCTGAACCTGGAAAAGATACGTCGTGATTATTTTGACTTTACAATTTCCTATGATGCTACCAACAGCGACTTGCTGATACCACCATTCCTGTTCATCACTTTTGTAGAAAATGCGGTGAAACACAGTGTTGATTCCATCAAAAAATCGTATGTTCAGTTGGATTTTGAGCGGCAACGGGATAAGCTGATCTTTACCTGTATTAATTCGAAACCCGCTGCTGCACCCGAGCTGATGAAAAAGTATGGCAGACTGGGATTAGCCAATGTGAAACGCAGATTGGATTTGCAGTATCCGCATCGGCATACATTACAGATAGATGATCACAGCGATCATTACAGCATCACTTTAACCATACCCGTATGAACTGCATTATTGTAGATGATGAACCCCTGGCACGGGAAGGCATAGAATTGCTGGTGGCAGCCAATCCGCGGCTGAATCTGAAAGGTTGTTTTAATAATGCGGGGTCTGCTGCGGAATTTTTATCGCTGAATAAAGTGGACCTTGTTTTTTTAGATATTGAAATGCCGGGTATGAACGGACTTGATTTTGCAAAGTCTATTTCTCCGCAAACCCTGGTCATATTTACTACTGCTTATGCTGAATATGCGCTCAACAGCTACGAAGTAGATGCCATCGATTACCTCGTAAAACCCGTTCACCAGCAGCGGTTTGAAAAAGCTGTGAACAAAGCCCTGGTGTACCAGGGATTACTGGACGTACAGCATACCAGCAACAGTACTGCCTCTGTAGCGTCTGATTCTATGTATGTAAAAGCAGACCGTAAATTCTTTCATGTACTGTTTAAAGATATTTTATTTATTGAGGGGCTGAAAGACTATGTAGTGCTGCAGGTACAGGATAAGAAAATAATCACTGCCATGAATATCAAAACTATTTATGATCAGTTGCCATCGCATTTATTTGTGCGGGTAAGTAAATCATATATCATCAATGTAGGCAGTATCACCACTTTCGATAATAATACTATTTATATTAACCAGCATGAGATTTCCATCGGTAATAATTACCGTGCTTATTTTTTTGATGAATTTGTAAAGAAGAAATTATTAAGCAGATAGTTCAAAAGAAAATATCCATCTCCAGTCCTGAATAATAATTAGTGGGTTTATGTGGTGAAAGCACAGCGCAATAGGTGAACTTTAATGGAAGGAAGTATTGCGCCGGTATGCGCAGCCATACAGGCATATTGTAATAGTTCAGGTTAATTAATGATGCCAGCTGAAAACCTATTGCCGGTACAAATACAAAGCTGGCTCTTTTATCAATGAATTGTATCCCTGCTTCTGTATAGTTATACAACCCGATAAATTTTTTATCTGTTACCCAAAGGTCGAAGTTACTTCTGACGCCTGCCCGTACCTGCTGTGTGAGCGGAAGGTCCCGGATACCTTTCTCCGGGCCTGTTTTAGAAAGACTGTAGCTCACCGTATAACCAAGCCAGTAATCGAAAGTACCTTTTTTACCGCCTTTACTGTTGTAGGAATAATTGTTGCTGAAATTACCGATATTAAATCTGAAATCTACTCCCTTGAAATATGCATTGGTAAAGCCATTGCCGTAAGTGCCTATCACCAGCGAATTAGCTACGCGGCTGCGTACAAAGTTGCGGTATGCCAGGGGTTGATTGGCTTTTCGCATGGCAGGGGTAATCTGCTGCTGATCAGCAAATAAAGTAGACAGATCAGAATTGTAAGGTATCGGAACAAGTGCCAGGCTGGGAATATTACTGATCAGGAAATTTGCCTGTTGCTTCTTGTCATCCGGAATGGTATTGATAAACGGGGTATAACGTGTATCTGTATACGATTTGTGGAAAGCCTGCCAGATATCGTCCAGCGATAAGTGTACCGCTTCTATGACCCTTTCTGATTCCTGGGTGTAGGTGGTATATTGTACATTTTGCAGTGATGATTGTCTTGCCCAGCTACTATGGTCGTTGTTAAATTCTCCATCGCCGTAGGCATGCCAGATCTCTGCTTTTTTATTCACCACCACACAACCGTTTTTGCAGTAGAAGTCGTGCAGCGCTTTATTATTGGTGATGGACGCCAGTATTGTTCTGTTTACCACCAGGTGCCCGGCGGCAAAAGCATCTTCCAGAAAATGATCCGCAAATCCATTAAAAAGAAAAGCATAGAACAATAATTTTTTAGCTTCTGCGGGATGTGTTGCTGCCAAACCACCGCTTTGCTCCGCTAAGTCAATGGCCAGCGTATGCAATGTTACATACATATTGATGGCATTGGTCTTGCCCAGTTTCTTAAACACTTCCGCTACCAGCGATGGTGTTTCACATTGTTTAACGATGCTTTTATCAAACAAACGCAGTTGTTCCTGGAATGTTTTTTTATACTCATAAAAATGAGAGATATTAAAGGCTGCCTGCAGGGCGTAATTAAAATCCAGCTTGGTTAGTTTACTATCAGGCGCCGCCGGATTTCCGGTGGCGATATACAGGTTATGTAAAGCGATAATACGTTGAATAACGGAATTCCTGAATCGCAGCTGTTCCTCCAGCACTAAAGGATTACTTTCGTGGTCGCCACTAAGGCCATTTAAAACGCCATAAGAAATCAGGTGGCCGCCTTCGCAGGAGAGCTCCCGGAAATAATAATTCCCCTTAAGACTGTCACTTTCCATGTTCAGGTACTTAAGAAACAACGCTGCATAGGGACTGTTATGTATACCCAGTATAAATTTTTCAAAAGCTTTATCGCCTATTTCCTTATGCTCTCCATACTTGTACGCAAATAAATCAGTGGAAGAAAAGAGTAGTAAAAAGAAAAGGATCTTCTTCATAGTAACTAAGTTGTAAGGCTGTTTTGGGTCAATCCTCTAAATGTACGGGGATCCGGGTGTACAGGGAAGGATTTTATACGAAAGGGGGATGTTTTTATACCAATGGCCATAATCAAACAGGTTGGCGGGCAGTAAACTAATCCAGCTGAATGCTGTCTTTTGGGTGATAGGCTGTTTTATTTTCCTGCTATTATCAATAAATCTGTGGTTTTTGTTCCATCCTGCGATGGATAATCCTTACGCTGTACATCTATAATTTTAAAACCATTTTCTTTGAGGGCACGCGTCAAATAATCTGCCTGATGGTAATTGATGTACATTTGGTCACCGGCAGCTGATCTTTTGAATCCTGATTTGCTATAATCATCCTCCATTGTGCTTAAATAAAGTACACCATTTGATTTTAATAATCCGGCGGCATCACTTATTAGTTTTACAGATTCTTCTTTTGACAGATACGGTAAACAAAAACCGCACATTATCGCATCATATTTTTTATCAATCTTACCAATATCTCTACAATCCATCAACTGAAATTCAGCTGTGGGATTATTAATTTTAGCAAGGCCGATCATATTGGGTGATAGATCAATTCCCAGGATTTTAAAGTCAGGCCGCTTTTTCAGTAGATATTTAGTGATATTACCTGGTCCACAAGCTATCTCCAGAATATGGGCATTCTCTTTTACAATGTTGTTGCAAAACAAATCGAACGTATCATTGTATAAATCTATATCCATAAATTTATCCTGATATTCGTTCGCACATTTATTGAATATACTTATTGCAGTTTTGTTTTTATCCATATGCGGGTATTTTTCAAATGCTGACCAAGGTTTCAGGAAGTCACTGATAGGGCCGGTAACCCGGTTGATGATCTTGCCCCGTGATCATAATATTTAGCTGTTAGCCTGCCGAAAGGCTAACAGCTAACAGCTTTTTTTAACTTCTATCTACCAGTTTATAATGTGATTCGTTGTACCGGTCGCCGGTATCAGGGAAGGCTTGCAATAGTGCTTCAAGGCTTTGCAGGTCTGCCGCATTCAGGGTTACCTCTACGGAGCCTGCGTTATCCAGTAAATATTTTCTTCTTTTGGTGCCCGGAATAGGGATGATGTATTCGCCCTGTGCCAATACCCACGCCAGTGCTAATTGAGCAGGGGTGCAGTTTTTGGAAGCAGCCATATCAGCAAAGCCGGTTATCAGCTGTTTGTTGTTTTCGGCATGTTCTTCCTGGTAACGGGGCAGCGATTTACGGAAATCGTTGTCGCCAAGGTGTGCAATGTCCACTGTATTGGTCACCAGGCCTCTTGCCAGCGGGCTAAATGGTACGAATGAAATGCCCAGTTCCTGGCAGGCAGGTAATATATCTTTCTCTACATCCCGTGTTAACAAAGAGTATTCGCTCTGTAAGGCACTGATGGGATGTATTGCGTGTGCTTTGCGTAAGGTGTTAGCGGATGCTTCGGACAGGCCGAGGTAGCGTACTTTGCCTTCTTTCACTAAATCAGCCATAGCGCCAACCATCTCTTCCACGGGTACGTTAGGATCTATGCGATGTGCGTAATATAAATCGATCACATCAGTTTGTAATCTTTTTAAACTGGCTTCCACGGCCTTTTTCATGTAAGCAGGGGAGCCATCAAAGGCAACACCTTTTTCCGCCGGATTGCTTACAAATCCAAATTTAGTGGCAATGAAAATCTTGCTGCGGTTGGGTTTCAGTACTTTGGCTACCAATTCTTCGTTTTTGCCGTTGGCGTATATGTCGGCGGTATCCCAGAAATTGATGCCTATCTCCAGTGCTTTTTCCAGTGTGGCTATTGATTCTACATCATCCGGCTCGCCATATGCATGACTCATGCCCATACAGCCCAATCCTATGGCTGATAACTGTACACCTGTTTTTCCTAATGTTCTGTATTTCATATAGCAGCTTATTTTTGAATGGTAAAGTTTGATCTGACAAAGGTAGCGCGGGGAAGTGATGGTCACTTGTGAAAATAACAGCAATAATTGTGCATGTCAAAGATTATTAAAGTTAAGCATTATTCCTGCTCCTGTACAATTATTCAGTAATTTTACCTGCTGAAATCAGCTTATTGTATGGATAATAAACAAGCCATTATTACAGATCATTTCACCACTACCATCACCGACTGGTATTGTGATGATATCAGGCTGACCCATACCCTCACCAACTACACCAGGCCTGATCAGCTGACAGCCAGTAATCTAACGGATGTGGTGCGGCTGCATTTCGGATTGAAAGGAGATTATAGGTTTACCTACCGGCAGCTGGACCGGTCGTTTGATTTGATCGGCGGGCACCACAATATCATGTACTCCAACGGTTTTGATATTGTGGTAGATAATAAAACACCGGAGATTGAAACATTTGGTATTCAGTTTCCCAAAGCACTGTTCATCGGGTTTACAAAAGATGGTAACGATTATATGAAACGTTTTTGTGAAGATGTGATGAATGGGAAAAGTGTATTGCTTTCTGAAAACTGGGGACCTATAGATGTTTCCATACAACAGGTGATCAGCCAGATCCTGCATTGCAGGTATAATGATCATCTCAAAAAATTATTCTTATTATCAAAAAGTATCGAACTGCTGGTGTTATCTGTGGAAGCCTATAATTATGCGGCTGACAAGAAGGATATCTTTATAAAAAATAAAACTGATAAAGAGAAGATAATAGCCGTGAGAGATTTAATCAACGGGCGTTTGGATAACCCACCCGGCCTGAGTGAAATAGTACAACTGGTAGGGCTAAACGAATACAAACTAAAGCGTGGCTTTAAGGAAACGTTCCAGACCACCGTCTTTGAATATCTTACCGGGCAGCGGCTGCAGCTGGCTACCCATTATTTGCAGGATACCCGCAAAACCTCGGCAGAAATAGCCTATGAGCTGGGATATTCTACCCCACAGCACTTTAATAATGCCTACAAGAAAAAATTTGGCATCACACCTAATTCTGTTAGAATTAATCCGTAATGTGCAATCGGCATAAAAGCCGGCTGCTTAATATTGTAATCTGTTAAAACAACAATATTATGGATAAACAACTGAAATTAGCGGAATCAATCGGGATCAATGCCCCAGCCTCAAAAGTATGGACCGCTTTAACTGACAAAGCACTCATTAAACAATACTTTTTTGGAACAGATGTAAATACCGATTGGAAAAAGGGAAGCCCTATTACTTTTTCCGGCGAATGGGAAGGAAATACCTATGTGGAGAAAGGGGAAATCCTTGACATAGAAAAGGAAAAATTATTATCATTCAGCTATCTGAGTTCCGGTACGGAAGATCTTCCGCAGAATTATGCCACTATTGTTTATCATCTCGATAACCACAACGGGGAGACCAACCTCACCGTTACGCAGGTGAATTTCAAAAATCAGGAGGCATATGATCATTCTGTTGAGAACTGGAAAAATGTGCTGGCCGGACTGAAAAAAATAGTGGAAGCAAATTAATTGCTGCTGATAGCAGGTATTGATGGAGCAGGAATGGCCGGGCGGCATTTCCTGCTCCATTTTTTATTTATATAACTCCAGGCCTAAACAAAAAAATCAATTATCCTTAACAATCCCATTTCTTTTTTGTTCTTATGATTTGACAAGTCCTACCGTAACAATCTTTTGGCCATAAAAGCAATATATATGAAACCCTTATTTGCGCTCATTATCGTATTATTTGTTTGCTTAACATCGTTTGCCCAGAAGCCCCGTATTATCATACTGGCTACTGGCGGTACCATTGCAGGAGAGGGTGCTTCAGCCGACAGGGCAGCTTATACCGCCGGGAAAGTGCCCATTAAATCGCTGCTGGCTGCGGTGCCAGGTATTGAAAAAATTGCTGATATCACGGGAGAACAAATTGCCAATGTGGGCAGTCAGGATATGACGATAGAGATCTGGATGAAGCTGAACAAAAGGATCAACGAAATATTTACCAATAACGAAGCAGAAGGTATTGTGATTACACATGGTACGGATACACAGGAAGAAACCGCTTATTTTCTGAACCTCACCGTACGTCATGATAAGCCGGTAGTCCTCACGGGTTCTATGCGTCCTTCTACTGCTATCAGTGCTGATGGCCCCAAAAATTTATATGATGCCGTAACGGTGGCTGCTTCTCCCAAATCCAATGGCCGCGGGGTGTTGGTGGTGTTTAATGAAAGTATTTTTGATGGCCGGGATGTGGTAAAAGGAAATACCACCAAGGTAGATGCTTTTAGTTCTCCTAACCTGGGGCCACTTGGACAGGTATATGACGGTAAAGTAATCTACTATTTAAACGCTGTTCGTGCTGCTAATAAAGCTACCCCGTTTGATATTAAAGGATTAACAACACTGCCTAAAGTTGGTATTGCTTATATGGATGCAGATGCTGATGGAGGTGTTGTTGCGCATTTTGTGAAAGAAGGTTACAAAGGTATTATCATAGCGGGTGTTGGGAATGGTAATTTTAATAAAGCCTTTTACGATGCTATTGATGCTGCCGTTAAAAAAGGAGTGATAGTGGTGAGATCTTCTCATGTAGGCTCCGGCAGGGTTACGCTTTATGATGAAGTGGATGACAAAACATTAGGCACCCTTGTGAGTGATGATCTTAATCCGCAGAAAGCAAGGCTATTATTAATGCTCGGGCTTACGCAAACCAGCAATAAAGACATTTTGCAGAGTTACTTCTTCAAGTATTAACCGATCAAAAATAAGTTATGTCACTGTCTTATATAAAAACTACCGTTGCAGAGCAGCTTGCGTTGCAGAAACTGAGCCCTTTTGAATTAAAAAATACGCTGATATCGCTGGCGCAGCACAAAGCAGAAAAAAGCACAGAAATAATGCTGAATGCGGGACGTGGCAATCCCAACTGGGTGGCTACAGTACCCAGAGAAGCATTTTTTTTACTGGGGCAGTTTGGCATTGCAGAATGCCGCAGGAACATGGCGGAAAATAATGGCTTTGCCGGCGTACCGGAAAAGAGCGGGATAGCAGAACGGTTTAAAAGTTTTTTAGCGCTGCATAAAAATGTATCCGGTGCGGCTTTGTTGCAGGAAGCCTATTTATATGGTTTGCAGCAGCATGATTTTGTAGAAGATGAATGGGTATTTGAATTAGCGGAAAGTGTGATCGGGAATGAGTATCCGGTACCGGGACGTATGTTGTCGCACATGGAGGCCATTGTACATGATTACATTGTACAGGAAATGTGTGGCGATAAATCAGTCAAAGGTAAATTTGATTTGTTTGCGGTGGAAGGCGGCACAGCGGCTATGTGCTATATTTTTGATTCGCTGATGCAGAATAAGCTGCTCACGCATGGCTGCAGAATTGCATTGATGGTACCCACTTTTACACCATACCTGGAAATTCCTGAACTGGAACGTTACCAGTTTGAAGTGGTATACATCAACGCGGCGGGTGAAACCAAAGAAGGACGGCATAGCTGGCAATATCCGGATGAAGAACTGGAGAAATTGAAAGATCCGAAGATCAAAGTATTGTTTACGGTGAATCCCAGCAATCCACCGTCAAGGGCGATACAGCCTTCTACTATGACTAAGCTGGCAGACATTGTGAAGCGGGATAACCCTCACCTCATGATTGTAACGGACGACGTTTACGGCACTTTTGTAAACGGATTTCATTCTCTGTTATCAGCCATCCCGTTCAATACTATTTGTGTGTATTCGTTCTCTAAATATTTTGGATGTACCGGTTGGCGTTTAGGCGTGATCGCTATTCACCAGGAAAATATTTATGATCAGCTGATAGCAGCATTGCCAGCTACAGTCAAAAAGGAATTGGCGAAACGTTATAGCACCACTACGCTGCATCCTGAAAAATTGAAGTTCATCGACCGTATGGTAGCCGATAGCAGGCAGGTAGCGCTGAATCATACAGCAGGGTTGTCTTTGCCGCAACAAACACAAATGACTTTATTCAGTTTGTTTGCTTTGCTGGACAAAGAAAATAAATACAAGCATCTCACGCAGGAGCTGGTGCATAAACGCTTAAAGTTATTGTGGGATCAGTTAGAACTGGAGCAGGTAACAGATCCGTTAAACACCGGCTATTATTCAGAAATAGACATTGCGTCCTGGGCCAGTAAGGTTTATGGAGATGACTTTACCCGGTGGCTGAAAAAGAAAATGCAGCCCACTGATATTCTTTTCCGGCTGGCAGAAAAAACAGCGGTGGTATTATTGAACGGTGGCGGCTTTGGTGGGCCGGAATGGTCTATCCGCGTATCACTGGCCAATCTGCCCACAGATACGTATACCCTGATAGGGCAAAGCATCACAGAGATCATGCGCGAATATGTAAGCGCATTTAAAGAAGAAGCTAAAAAACAATAATCAATTATTTCGTGATGATCAGATAATCAGCGGGTTGCTTCACAAGAGCAGTCCGTTGATGCTTTTGGGATTTGGATATTCGTTAATAAATCCTCAACTTGGTGACATGAATCCCTCCGCAAAAATTTTCCCAAAACCAGTCGTTCGGGCTATAGCCGGTGGCATGTTACTAATGGCTCTTTTTACATCGATGTGGGCTGGCATCACAACAGGCGGATTTGAGGGTCGTGATCACCACCTGGTACTGATTATATTTGCGGTCCCCTGCCTGATAATGATTGGTTATGGCAGCTATTTATTCGTCATTTCAAAACGTTTTCCTGATGTGGTTACAGCAGCTGATAAACAGAAAGGAAAACGAATAAGCAAGTGGTATGGGATCATTTTCGGTGCAGAAGGTGTTGCTATTCCAATAGTATTAATTCCACTCTACTTATCAGGCCAGGAAAGGTTTGCTATCCCTGCTGTCGCTTTAATTGTAGGCCTCCATTTTTATCCTATGGGAGTGATTTTTGAAAGGAAAATAGATTATTATGTGGCTACCTGGGCTTGTCTTTTTGCACTGGGCGGCATTATTATGACGCTGTTGCATACTATATCAGATGCCGGTGTATTAATTTTTGTGGGCCTGGGACTTGGCACTACTACTACATTTTACGGGATGTATTTGGTATATCTGGGCTATCATCTGGCAAGACCGGAGCATAACCCAACTTTGCCTTAATTATTTACTGGCATCATTATAGCCGCATAATTGTTATAAACTACCTTATATGAGCATACATTCGTCCATCAGCCGCATACTATTGTTGAGCGTATGCATATTGGCCGCAGTTAAATTATCTGCACAGCACTATATCCCTGCTGATGAGGGCTCAAAAGTGCAGTTCAAAATTGTGAATCATCTTATCTTCAGTACTACCGTTAACGGTTACTTTAAAGGGTTGAAAGGAGATATTAAATTTGATCCGAAGGATCTCAAATCTGCCGCTATTGAAGCCACTGTAGCTGTTAAAACAATCAGTACCGGTATTGATAAGCGGGATAAGGATTTGCAGGCGGAGAAATATTTTAATACAGATAAATATCCTGCTATACATATTTCTTCTACTTCCATCACTGCCACAGATAAGCCGGATACTTACCAACTATTGGGCAGCTTAACGATAAAAGGCATCACAAAAAAGATTGCCTTCCCGTTTACGGCTACTATGTCAAATGGGGGATGCCTTTTTAAGGCAACTTTCACGATCAATCGCAAGGACTTCCAGGTGGGACCTGATAATGCGATTGATGATAAGCTTACTGTGGTATTGGCCATTTTAGGACATAAGCAATAAGCAGGCAACAGACGACCGGCCCGTTGGTCATCCATCGCCCACTATTGGCTTTATTTACAATGGCTGTGTGAAATGATGTGCAGAGATCCGAAACCCCTGCCGGTGATACAGGCGGTGCGCAGGAAACAGCGCATGTCCTGAGTCGAGCTGTACAGAAGATAATCCTTCCGTTTTTGCAAGTGCCTTGATATGGTTCAGCAAGCTGGCTGCATATCCGCGACCCTGATAGTCTGGCAGGCAAGCCAGGTCATCTATATAAATTGTTTTACCGCTGAAGAGCTTTTGCATATGGCGGTAACCCGCGAAGGCTACCACTTTGGAAGGGTCTTCATCTGCGGTGATGTACACAATCCGGTAGTCTTCCTGCTGCATTTCTTTTATTTGCTGTAACAGTTGTTGTTGTTGCAAATGTGGTCGCAGGAAAAGTATTACCTCGCTGCAGGCCAGCAGCGACTTATCATCCAGGGCTGTTTGAACAGATGGCATATCTTTTAGTTTTAGTTTATTCTCCGGCCACCCGGTGTGTGGAAACACCAATCCGGTTCCAGGCGTTAATAATATTGATGGCCATGATCAGCTGTGCTGTACCATTTTTACCAAACTGCTGTATCGCTTTCTGATAGGTTTCTTCTGTTAAACCTTTCTGGTGGATGTACGTAATTTCTTCCGTCATTGCCAGTATGGTTCTTTCTTCTTCACTGAACTGTGGTGCTTCCCGCCATGCACTGAGCAGGTAGATGCGCTGTTCTGTTTCACCCATTTTGCGGGCTTCCTGTGTGTGCATATTGATGCAATAGGCGCAGCCATTCAGCTGTGAGGCTCTTATTTTGATCAGCTCTTTGTGCAATGGCGCTATACCGGTGGTTGATAAATATTTTTCCAATGCTAACATCGCTGAATAAGCACCCGGCTCCACGTCTTTCATTAAAAATCTTTCGGTCATCTTTATCGTTTTGTAACTGTTGAATGAATAATTATATCACAAAAGTAAGATTTGCTGGAGTATCTTAGTAGTCCACATAACAATTGATAAGTAGTCCAGATGTTACCGTATAAAACACTCATACAAGTTGATAAAGCGCTGAAGCTGCCTGTATATCAGCAAATTGCTAACCGGTTAATAGGATTGATCCAGGAAGGCGTTTTGAAGCCCGGTTTATTCCTGCCCGGTAGCCGGGTGCTGGCGGAGCAATTACAGCTGCACCGTAAAACGGTGATTGCTGCTTATGAAGAGCTGATCAGCCAGGACTGGATAGTGCCTATTGCGCGTAAAGGGGTGATGGTAGCCGCTAATTTACCGGTTATCAAGCCGAGATCATTCAGTGTGCTGGCCTCTCCTTATTCGAAGGGGCCAGCCTTTTCATATCCTGCCGTACCATCTTTGAATTTATTACCGCCAGGACCAGTTACCGCCACCAGCCTGGTGATCAATGATGGTTTCCCGGATGCGCGACTGGCGCCACTGAATGCCTGGGTAAGAGAATGCCGGTCTATCATTCAAAGTCCGCGCTACCATAAGATACTGATGTACGGCGATCCTACGGGCAGCGAAACATTGCGGAAGGAGATGGTGAAATACCTTACTGATACCCGTGGATTGAATATTGAAATGGACAATATCATGATTACCCGTGGCGCACAGATGGCTATTTATGTAGCTGCTGCCATGGTAATAAAGAAAGATGATTATGTGATCGTAGGCAGCCCCAATTATTTTTTTGCAGATATGTGTTTTGAGCAACTGGGCGCCAGGTTATTGCGTGTGCCGGTAGATGAGGATGGGATAGACGTAGATGCGGTGGAACAGTTATGTCGCACTAAGAAAATAAGGATGCTCTATATTATTACGCATCATCACCATCCTACCACCGTTACCCTGAGCGCTGCCCGCAGAATGAAGCTGTTGGCTATTATCCGTACCTACAAACTCGCCGTGATAGAGGATGATTACGATTATGATTTTCATTATAGCTCTGCGCCCATCGTTCCGCTGGCCAGTGCTGATCACGGCGGCAACGTTATTTATATAGGATCGTTTACCAAGTCGCTCGGACTATCCATACGTATTGGTTTTATGATTGCGCCGGCGGCATTTATTGCGGAAGCAGCTGCGTTGCGTCGTTTGATAGACTTGCGGGGCGATAACCTGTCGGAAGAAGCACTGGCTAATTTACTGGCTGATGGCACCATTGCACGGCATTTGAAAAAATCCAACAAGGTGTATTTAGAAAGGCGTGACCTGCTGTGTCACCTGTTACAAACACGACTGGGCGCTGCCGTACATTTTACGGTGCCTCCGGGTGGTATGGCTATCTGGCTTCACTTTTCCAAAAAATTCCCTTTGAAAATGATATCCGCTAAGGCTGCTGCATTGGGCCTGCGGATGAATACAGGGGAACAATACCGGTATGGTGCAGTATCACATAATGCTAATGCCTTGCGTTTTGGTTTTGCATCACTTAATAATAAAGAGATCGCCATGGTGGTAAACATCCTGGAGCGTATTATTAAAGGAAAAGATGGATTGTCGTGAAAAGGTAAATGATTGTCGTATAAAGGTAAGTAGTAAAGGTTGTGGGCAAGCTAATTTTACATAAAATATTAATCATCTAAAATTAGTTTTTATGCCTTTTATACAAGCCAATGATCAGACACGTCTTTTTTACACAGACTGGAAAGGTGGTAATCCCATTGTATTTGTACATTCCTGGGCGATGAACTCCGATATGTGGGAGTATCATATGCTTCACTTTCATGATAAAGGCATGCGTTGCATAGCCATGGATCGTCGTGGTCATGGTCGTTCAGACAGGCCGGGACATGGTTATCATTTAGACCAGCACGCAGATGATCTGGCGAGTTTACTGGAAGCGCTGGATCTTCACGAAGTAACGCTGGTAGCTCATTCTATGGGTGGTGCCGAAGTGGCCCGTTATTTTGAGAGATATGGCACTGCACGTATTGCACGGGTCGTATTTATTGCGGCAGCTATTCCGTTCCTTTTACAAACAGCGGACAACCCGGAGGGTATTGAACCGAAGATGCTGGAAGCTACCATCCATGCATTCCGTACAGATTTTCCAAAATGGCTGAATGATGGCGCCGATGCCTTTTATCTGCCGGATACTTTGGGTACTTCACCCGGCATTACACAATGGACCATTAATATGATGTTGCGAACTTCATTGAAAGCTGTAGTAGAGTGCAGCCGCGTGCTTACCAGCAGCGATCTGCGGGAGGGCTTGCGCAAGCTTACCATTCCAACCCTGATCATTCATGGCGATACGGATGCTTCCGTTCCTGTTAAATTTGGACGAATGGCAGCGGCACTTATTCCGGGTTGTATTTATAAAGAGTATGCAGGTGCTCCGCATGGAATATTTTTTACGCATATGGCGGAACTGCAAAAAGATATAGCGGAGTTTATAGCGGAATAAATGTCTGAACCAGGATTAAAGGATGATTGTCTGAACCAGGATTTTTAAGATTGAATGGATTACCCTGATGGATGCCGAAGATCAAAGAGAAGATTTTCGCGGATATCCTCGATATAAAACAACATAACACCCATCAGGGTAATCCATTCAATCTTAAAAATCCTGGTTCAGACAATCATCCTTTAATCCTGGTTCAGACAGTATTTTCATAATAATTACTTAACATTAGCGCCTCAAATGTTAACTAATAATTATGAAATAATTAAGCTTTTGTAATACTGCCAAAACTACAGATTATACTCAGAATTGGCCGATTGTTTTGTCAAAAAAAACAATGATCAACCACCGTTGCTGTCTACTATTTTTTCTGTTGTTTCTTCCTGGTTTATTGTTCGCACAAAGTGCTACCGTAAAAGGGGTAGTGTTTGATGCAAAAAACAACACGCCGTTAGTGGGTGCATATGTTCATCTCGACGGATCTCATCAGCGTGTTACAACAGATGCTGAAGGTAAGTATGAGTTGACCGGTATCAAGCCCGGCGCTTACAAAATGAAAGTTGAGTACATAGGTTATCTGAAGTACGAAAAGAAAGTTCAGATTACCGGTTCTCAGTCGGTAGCGTTAAATATCAGCTTGTCGCCTACCATTGCTGCACTGCACAGTGTGAGCGTATTCGGTAAAATTAATGGTGAAACGGATGCGGCATCCAGGTCTGCTGAAAAAACGGCCAACAACATCACCAATGTAATCGGCGCACATGCCATGGAGCGATCGCCGGATATTAATGCGGCCAATGTATTGCAACGGGTGTCCGGTGTTACTATCGAGCGCAACAGCGGCGCTGATCAGGCGTATGCTATTGTAAGAGGACTGGAACCACGTTATAGCAATACATTAATTAACGGCATCAAAATTTCCAGTCCTGATGAAAAGTCGAGGTACGTTTCATTGGATGTGGTACCATCAGATTTATTGCAACGTATTGAAGTAAGTAAATCACTGTTGCCGGAGATGGAAGGAGATGCCATTGGTGGTACGGTGAATCTTATTTTTAAAGATGCTCCGGATGCTCCTTTATTTAAGGCGATGGCTTCTGTGGGTTACAGTAATATATTTTTCGACAGAAAATATACCAGCTTTTCGAAATCGGATATTCAGAAAAAGAGTATGTACGATAAAAATGGTGCGGCTTATGTAGCCAAACCAGGCGATTTTAGCCGCTCTAACCTCGATTTTAAGGATAAGACGGCACCGCCTACCACAACGGTCGGATTTACCTACGGACGTCGTTTTTTAAAGAACAAGCTGGGCTTGCTCATCGCGGATAATTTTCAGAACCAATATTACGGCACCAATTCGGAGTTTAATATTGTAGCACCGGATAACAAAAATAATTTCAAGCCGGGCATCACCGACGTGGCCAACAGAACTTATTCTACCCAACAGTTGAATAATGGTTTGAGTGCCCACCTGGATTATAATATCAACGACCGGAATAAACTCTCGCTGAATAATGTGTTCCTGTATAGCTACATGGCACAGTCGCGTTTAAGCATTGATACTTCCATTACCGGTGGTAATGGCGGTCGTGTAGGTCCGGGTACCGGATCTGTATTCAATGATAACAGATCGCTGACAAATCATCAGTACCTGGAAAACCTGAAGCTGGAAGGTAAGCACATACTTTCCCGTCACTTCTTATTTGACTGGGCCGGCGTTTATTCCAGTGCTGCTAAAAAATCTCCAGACAGAGCAGACATTGCCATTGATCATAAAATAAATGCGGACTACACCAGTACTCCTTTTTATTTTGATGGTATCAGCCGGATCTGGCAGCATAACACGGATAGGAACGACCAGGTACAGGCCAATCTTACTTATAAACAGAGCATTGGCAGCGCCGTACTGGAATTAAAGGCAGGTGGCTTGTATCGTCATAAGATACGGGAGAATGCGCAGGATCAATACCAGCTGCGTCCTATACTGGGCAGCAGTAACACCAAGCAGCCATTTACAGATATTTATGCTGCACAATGGGAAGTGTATAATCCAAAAGGCACCGCTGATTATGATGTGAATGCTTATCACGCTTTTGAAAATATTTCAGCTGGTTTCGGACAGGCAAAATTGTCTTTCCATAAGCTGGATGTTTTTGGCGGCGTACGTGTGGAAGGCACTTCACAGGGATTTGATTATGCTAACTATATTGCCACACTCGCTAATAATGTCCGGATAAAATACCGCGACTTATTACCCAGCGCCATGTTGAAGTATAAACTGAATGAAAAAACAAATCTGCGGGCATCTTACTATAAATCTATATCCCGCCCTAACTATTTTGAATTAGTACCATATACTATTTTAGGGACAGATTATAACCAGATGGGTAACCCTAATCTGAAACACACCGTGGCAGATAACTATGACATCCGTTATGAGTTATATCCGAAGGAAGATGAAGAATTTTTTATAGGTGGTTTTTATAAGAGCTTAACCAATCCTATTGAAAATGTGTTGCAATCCTTAAGCAGTGGTGATTTAGTGTATCAGCCGCAAAACGCTGCTGCCAAAGCTAAGATTGCAGGTGCGGAACTTGCCTTCACTAAGTTCTGGGGCAATATAGGTATTACCGGCAATTACACTTATATCTATTCAGATGTGTTTGCGCCTAAAATTGATCCGCTGGCACCTACTGTGGATAAACGAACCGTATATCAGCACCGGCCTTTACAGGGACAGGCAAACAACGTATTGAACCTGTCGCTGGAGTATAAAAATACCAGGAAACAAATATTTGCACAACTGGCTTATCAGTATGTGGGTAAAACCTTATCAGATCTGTATTTCAACACGGATTATGATTATTACCAACAGCCACAATCGTTCCTGTCGCTTTCCGCAGATAAAACATTCAACAAACATTTTACTTTATTCGGAAAATTCAATAACCTGTTGAATACCCCCACTATTGTAAGGATCAACGGTATTACTGTTGGTAAGGATATTTACAAGGCCAATTTCAATATCGGCGTGCGTTATTCACATTAATTTTCAAAAATCAGTTTATGAAAGCAATTTCACTTTCTTCAATATATATGGGTATTGTTTTAGCAGTTACCCTGAGTGCCTGTTCAAAGATGGAAGAAGTAACGTTTATACCACCGGATATTCCTACTTCTAATCCTATCACTTCTGATACCATTCCTGCTTTTGCGAAGGGAACTTTATTGGCCAATCATAGTTATACCATCCTGCAGGATGTTACCGTGAAAGCGGGCGATACTTTGCTGGCGCAGCCCGGTGTTACAGTGAAGGTGATGAATAATTCACAGATCATTGTACAGGGCGTATTAAAATCAGTAGGAACAAAAGATCAGCCTGTCAGCTTTAATTCTGATACCAAACAACCCGGTTCATGGGGAGGCTTTAAATGTGATCTGGCGCAGGCCGTAACAATTTTGTGGACGCGTGTGGAAAATACCGGCGGACCAGATCCAACCGGTAGTGCCCGACCTTCATTAACAGTGAAGTCACCTATTGTTGTAGATATCGAAGATTCCTGGTTCAGCAACGGACAGGATGATAATATTCTCGTAACAAGCGGCGCTAAAGTTACCATTGTCAGAAATACCATTACTTCCTCTGGTAAAGCTGATGGAGAAGGGATTAACCTGAAAGGTGCTGTAACAGGAGATGTGGCATACAATGTTGTTTTTAGTCAGGCTGGTACCGGCATTAAATTAGAAACAAGTAAATCTGCTCCTTTACCGCAAACCATTGTGAATATTTATAACAATACGCTGTTGTCCAACGGATGGCGCAGAGGTGCTGCAGAACCGGGCAGGGGAGTGTCTATAGGTTTAAATGCTATTGGTCATATTTACAATAACATCATTGTAAATTGTTACCAGGGGATAGAGATTTTTGGAGATGCGGATGCAGTTAATACCACGTACGGTAATAACCTGTTTTATGCAACTGCTGTCAGTTACACAGATAACACCGTTACACCTACGATTGATATTAATTTAAGACAGAATTTTTATCCGTCTGATGGTGTGGGTAAACCACAGGCATCTGATTTGATATCCACCAGTGTTGGTAATATGGATCCGCTGTTTAAAAGCTTTACAGGTGTATTTGCATCTCCTAATGGTGCACCATTGACGGCTGATCTTACCTTACAGGCCAGTTCGCCGGCTATCGGAAAAGGGAATGCAAAGTATAACGTGGATTTAGGTGCTTATACAACTGATGGTAAAGGAAATCAGCATACAAGTAATTAATGGGTAGGGAAGGCCTTCGGCCTTTGTCTTTTTCAGGATTAGATTGATTAAGATGATTTTTCTGATTTTATTTTTTTCTTATAAAGAACCCAATCTCATTTCAATAATCTTATAGAAATCAGATATAGATATTTTATAAAGAAAGATAAAATCAGAAAAATCATCTTAATCAGTCTAATCCTGAAAAAGACAAAGGCCGAAGGCCTTTAATAGAGCTGATCTTTTTTTGGATTCCTGGATGGAAGATAGCAGAATCATGTACACCGGGGGCTGGTTCAGGTGCTTCCTCAACAGGTATGCCGGCAGCTTCATTTGTGGCCACAAAGAAGTCAGTCACTTCTTTCAGTTTAAGCGGCAATGCTTTTCCGGTAGCAGTAATGTATTGAAAGGTATTTGCTTTAGCACAAAGCAATGGAAAGCGGAAGCTGGTTTTTGTGCTGCCATAATACCTCCTTTCATTCAGCATTATATCGTCGTAGATAGTTGGTATAATACTGTTACCTGCTTTATCCAATACACCGTATTTCCCTTCTTTTTTAACTAAAAAACCATTGCCGGAATCGTCCTGGTATACCTGGTCATATTCAACAGGAATAATGATCTGTCCGTAGTTGGTGGCATAGCCCATGTAGTAATCCAGTTGATTTTCTTTTGCTTTATAGAGGACCAGGAAGGAGTCTGCGCAATAATCATGGCTATTGCTGTTGGGCATGTAATCATATTTTACCGGAACAATTATTTTCCCTGTAGAATCCACAAAACCGTATTGGTACATATCTGTACTATCTTTCTTTTGCATCACCAGTGCGGTGCCGTGATCAAAGGAAAATACCCCGTCATAAACAGCAGGTACAATCACATTTCCTTTAGGATCTATAAAGCCAAATTTATCCTGCTGCTGAAAAGATGCCATTCCACCTGAGAATGTGCTGATATCAACAGGTAATCCCTGTTTTGTATAATCACCGGAAATTACTTTGCCGGTGGCGGCATCATATAGTTGTCGTTTGCCTTGCAGGGAAACAATCAGCAGCGCATCCTGGTCTGCGGGTGTTATGGTATCATAAGGCAGGGGATACAGTTGCCGTGTGATAGTATTGAATACACTGTAAGTGTTTTTGCCGGCATTCAGTGGCTGGCTCAATAACAGGACCTCCGGTGTAACTTTAGTAATGCTGTTAAATTTATCAGGATAAATCAGTTCTCCTTTTGCACTCCTGAGACCATACAACGTAACTGCTCCATGATAATTTGTGGTTTGTAATAATTTAGCAGTATCGTTCAGCTCTTCTATATAATCATATTGTGTCGGAACAATTTCTTTGCGTTCCTGCAAATCAAAATATCCTTTTTTGTTATTTCTTTTTACCTCCAGGTAATTACGGTTGTTGCCATATGCGGAGGAAACCTCATCGTATATAGCAGGCACCACTACTGCACCATTGGCATCAATAACACCATTTTTTCCCAGGTGTTTTACAGCGAAATAACCTTTTGATGCATAGTTGTAATCCGCTGCTTCCAGCTTCGTGTATTGAGGAGGTACTAATTTTTTTGTAAGAGGATTATAAAAGCCATGTAATCCTTTTTTCTGCAATCCCAGGAGTTGATAGTTTCTTTTGCCTTCGTAATTATCTATCGTAATATTGTCAAGCTGATCGTAAAGATCAGGAAAGCCTGGTTGGCCGTTCTTATCAAATACTACGTCTTTATCGTGTAGTTTTCCGGTAAAATACTCACCGGAATAGGAGTAAAGCCAGTCATCATATTTTGGCGGAATAATAATTTTTCCTGTGGTATCGGCTATGCCGTATTTACCGCCCACATTGATGCCTACATGATGATGGTCCTCATCAGTGCTGTCGTAAATGATATAATCATAGCGATAATCCAGTACTACTTTTCCTGCTGCGTTGAGTAAGCCGTATTTGTCTTTTTTTCTATGCATTACAAAACCATTGGCCAACTGTTCATCATCCTCTTCTTCCTCAGCAGGAGCGGTTTTTGCTTCTTTTGTATGGAGATTGATGACCATTTGTTTACCCTCTTTGAATAAACAATATACCCACTCGTCGCTGCGCATTTGTATATGTTGGTGGTCGTATTCAAAGGGTATCAGTATTTCATTATTGAAACTCACCACACCCCATTTGCCATTTTTCTGTGCAAATACATAATCAGATTTTGTTTCGCAGCCACCGCAATAATCGAAGCCTTCATATTCAAAAGGGATAACCACCTGATCTTTTTGATGGTCATAAACGCCCCATTTGCCATCCTGTTCCACATCAAAATAGCGACCATCCAGGTAGCCCACCCCATTAAAACGAAAGGGCATACCCAGCCCCGAAGGCAGGTAAAGTGATTTTTTGCCATTCAGGGAAACGGTCCACATATAATCCCAGCGGGTATCAATGGTATCATAAAGCGGTTGCAGGAGCCATCTTCCCTGGCTACTTAATATGCCCAGTTTGCCTTTCCTGCTTACTACCACGTGGTTTTTATGCAGATAGAGGGTATCGTCATCCTGGTCCTTTTCAGTAAAGTTGCCGGTGCCGTAATCGTTGCTGTTAGGCAGTATATTATCAAAGGCGTATTGGCCGGTACTATCTATATAAAAATGATCATTGCCTTTTGTGATGCGTGCAAATCCTTGTACAAAGCGGGAGCCGCCATCATAAGCAGGTACCTGTGCCCGGGTAATTTTGAACATAAACAGGAATATGGAGGAAACAAGGAAAAGGTGTTTCATATGTTATGATTATTTACCAAAAGTAGCATCGATGCTATTAATGAGCCAGCTGTTATTTTCTTTTACCAGTTTGTAAATTAGTTTGTAATGATCGGAAGTTTTAAAATCGATGGTGACAGTAGCCGCATTGCCGGATATTAACGGCGTTACTTTTTGCAGCCTGGCCAGTACTACTTTGTTATCTGGAGGGTCCTGGCTGAGGGTATACATATCAGCGTCCCTGGCAGTGCCGTAGCCATCTTTTTTGATGTCCTTTTCTATATCCAGGTAATATTCCTTTTGTGCTGATAAGTAAGCGGACGAAAACAGCCCGGTATTTTTGAGGTTATTTAAGTATACTTTTATGTAAGGTTTATTCAGTTTCAGGATATCCATGGCATCCATTGCTGCATAACAGCTATCCTCTTTATTTATAAAGCTGTTAGGCTTGCTTATTAAGGTAAATAGTTTTTTTACTGTTGTAACAGGATCACTTTGTTGGGCATACACTGCACGGGAAACAAATGACATTAAAATAATGGAGATAAATAATACAGACTGTTTCATTTTTTTTGTTTCTTTTTTAATATTGATTAAACCTCCCCAAATCAGCGATCTGCGGAGCCATAGTATCAGCATGCTTTTATTTTCGTTTTAATATCTGTTAAAACGAAAGGGCTGCTAAAATAAATAATAAAGAGGTATAAAAGATTTCCAAAGTTGGGGATGGAGTATCAGTTGTTGTGAGGAGTAAAGTGGTGGTATCACATTTTGTGATACCACTAAAGAATTATTTACATCATCCATCAATCAAATGTGGTACAAAGCGGCTTTTATTATCTGTGATCAGCGTATCGGATTCGCGGATACCAATACCTGCCGGCTGTTGTGCAATGACCCAGCTGCCAATTACAGGATATTTGCCATCATAGCAAGGTAGTTCAAACAGTTCCTGGAAAATATATCCTTCGCGGCCGTAGTTACCTTCGGAGTATTGCAGCAATTTTCCGTTGTCTACCAGGTCAATATTGGCCCCTTCGCGTGACAGGATCGGCTTTTTTACAAAGCGTTGCATGCCGTGCGCATCAAAATAAGCGGGCAGGAGATTGGGATGGTTAGGATACAGTTCCCATAGAATGGGCAACAGTGCCTTGTTTGAGAGCAACATCTTCCAACCTGGTTCTATCCAGAAAGTACGGTTATTATCTTCCGGGATATGCCGGCCAAAATCTTCTCTAACCATCCATTCCCATGGATAAAGTTTGAACATATTTGTGATGGGCTCTTCTTCCATATCTACAAATACGCGGGTATTTTCATTCCAGCCGAGGTCGTCCACGAATACGAGTTTGGTATCCAGACCGGCCTGCATAGCGCAATCGCGTATATACTCTGTATTGGTAAGATCTTCTAATGTTTGTTTAAGACAGGTGAAATGCAGTTTACCCGGATGTAGGTATTCTTTCAGGGTTTTCCAGCCATCGATCAGTTTTTCGTGGATAGAGTTAAACTGGTCTTTTGACTTGTCCATGTCCTGTAGCCAGAACCACTGTACGATGCCGGCTTCATAAAGAGAGGTAGGCGTGTCGGCATTGAACTCCAGTAATTTCAGCTGTCCGTTTTTATAGCAGAAGTCGAAGCGGCCGTAGATAGCCGGATGGTCTTCCTGCCAGCTGGCTTCTATATAGGGGATCACCCATTCAGGGATACCAAAGCGTACATACAGGTTGTTGTCCATGATATGCTGGGCAGCACCCAAACACATTTCCCACAGCTCCTGTGTGGCTTTTTCTATGTTTGTTATTTCACCCATGGTGAAAGAGTAGTAAACGCTTTCGTCCCAGTAAGGTACATCGGTTGTATGAAATCCAAATCCCAGCTTTTCCACCGCGGCCTGCCAGTTGTTGCGGGGCGCTGTTATTATTCTTTGCATGTAATTACGTTAATGGGTATACGTTAATAGCGGCATCAGGAAGATACGCTGAAGCCATTACCACCAAATCCGCCGCGGGAGACAGCGCCTTTTACAGGGTTGCTGCCCATATTGGCATGTTCGCTGATACCGCCGGAATAGTAGCCTGCGCGGTAGTAGTTGCCGCCATAATAAGACCCGTAAGGGCGGAAAGCATAATACCACATAACTGCACCAAGCCCCCCACCATAATGGGTGCGGTTGTACCCGGCGGTGCTATCGCCACGCATATACACCTTACGCTGATGATCAGGTGTGGGTCTGTGGCAGCTGGCCAGTACCGCCGTGATCAGTATCAATTGTATATGTACTGATTTTTTCCTGTTTACTTTTCTATTGGACGGTGACATAGATTTCGTAATCCTTTTGCAGTTTAATTTCTTTGGTATCGCCATGCTCATTTTCCCCTGTTTCGGTACCAATGCCAAGTGCCGGCACGGTATCGCGATGTACCACTGTTTTATACAGGTTGTAGTTAGCCCAGATCTTGTGTGTGGTGATCAGTACATCGTGTGTACTATCGAGGTGATTAGTGGTGATCATGGTTTCCACTGATCCTGCTTTGTTGATAGTAGTGGTAATGTCTTCATTGTCATTTTTATCATTGCAGCTTCCCAGTAGCAGGAAACTTGCAGCGATGCTACTAATCAAGAAAAATTGCCTGTTCATTTACGAATATTGGTTAGGTTCGAGATATAACAACATTATACAAAATTGGCCGGTATTCATTTGTTTGGGTGAAACTATCATGCGTCCCCTGGCAGTCATAAAAGTATTCATTTTTTTGATATCCTATATAGCTATTATGTCTGAATAAGATGCGGATATCTTATTTTGTTATATCCCTGGTTTAAAAGGACATTACCGGCTGGCAACAGTAATCATGAAAATTATAGATAGCTTTATATACCTTTGGAAACAACGATAGGTTTGCTATACTTATTTCAGATTTGGATTCGTTTTATATTGTATATCGTAACAGATGATGACTGATTACTCCAACCTTAGTGACGCTGACTTAGTACAAATGATAAATGCAGATGATCATCACGCGTTTACAGCCATCTATTACCGCTACTGGAAACGTTTGTATGTATTGGCGTATGACCGGTTACGCTCGCGGCAAATGGCGGAAGATGTGGTGCAGGATGTGCTGACTGGTTTGTGGCAGCGCAGGGGGCAAACTGTTATCAGGTCTTTACCTGCCTATCTGGCTACGGCCAATCGTTATGCAGTGTTTACCCAACTTTCCAAAATGATTCCGGTTACCACAGTAGAAGCATTGCCGGAAGCGGTGCAGGCAGTAGCAGATGATACTGCCCAGTTGCATTTTCTGCAGCAGTCTATGCAGGAACAGCTGCAGCAGTTACCAGAGAAATGCCGGCTGGTATTTGATTATAGCCGTAATATGGGCATGTCTAATAAAGAGATTGCCACGGAATTACGGATTTCCGAAAAAGCGGTGGAAAAACATATTACCAAGGCCTTGCAGCGTTTGCGTGTACAATTCCGGAACTATTTTCATATTTTATCTGCCCTTTTCTGACCCATCACTTCCCTGCCAGAAAATTTTTTTTCTTCAGAGGTAGGGTACCCGTCTTAATTTCAGACTCTACTATACAGGGAATATAAATCACTCATGCGGATGGAAATCAAAGAATTGGCCGTTTTATCAAAAAAATATCTTGCCGGCGAAGCCAGTGAAGCAGAAATTGCCCGTTTGCTGCATTGGTATAATGCTTATGATGAGCAAGCGTTAACAGCGCATATAGCCGCGGCTGATGATGAAACAGAAGCCATATTGGAGCAGCGTATGCTGCAGCGCCTGCATGCTGTTACTTCGCCTGTTCGCGTTCGTAAAATGTATTCCCTGCAACACAGTAAATGGTGGGCAGCAGCAGCCGTGCTGGCGCTGCTGGCAGTTGGCAGCATTTATTTCTGGCAACAGGAAAACAATAACACAATCGTTAAAAACCTTTCGCTTCATATAAAACCGGGCAGGGATCAGGCCATACTTACCCTGGCAGATGGGAGAGAGGTGAACCTGGATAGTACGGCCAATGGTTTACTTTCTTTACAGGGGAGTACAAAGGTAAATAAAACAGCAGCAGGACAAATTGTATATGATCACAACAGCGCAGGGGAGCCGGGTACAGCCATTTCCTACAATACATTGCGTACACCACGTGGAGGCCAGTTTAAAGTAACGCTGCCGGATGGTACACAGGTATGGTTAAATGCGGCATCTTCCATTACCTATCCTACTTTATTTACAGGATCAGAAAGAGCAGTGACCATTACCGGAGAGGCTTATTTTGAAGTAGCACAAAGTGCAAAACAACCCTTTTATGTAAAACTGAAGGATATGGAAGTGATGGTGCTGGGCACACATTTTAATATCAATGCCTATACTGATGAAAGTACTATTAATACCACCTTATTGGAAGGAGCGGTGTTGGTAAAAGCGGGAAGCAAAGCGCAGCACATTACACCGGGCCAGCAAACGAGGGTGAAGCGGGGAAGTGAAGACATTGCATTGTTGAAGCAGGTGGATGTAACACAGGCTGTTGCCTGGAAAAATGGTGTTTTTGCTTTTGATAATGCTGATATACCTACTGTAATGCGGCAATTAGCAAGGTGGTATAATATAGAAGTAAAATATACAGATAAAGTACCTCCCGAAACTTTTAATGGAGAAATCGGAAGAAGTTTGAATGAAGAAGAACTACTGAAAGTATTAACAAAAGCTGGAATACACTTTAAAATTGAAGAAGGAAAACGTATTGTCATTTTGCCGTGATTTAAAACCGATTATCAACCATTGCTGATATAGTAGTCAGCACTATTGTGCCGGGAACCACCAACACCTGCACAGATAGCATTCCATCCATGCCTGTAATGAATTTTTTTTGAGGTCCACCGGGCACGGGCATCTCATTTTTATCCATAAAAAAAACCTGGTGGTAAGATTGGCGTCTACACCAGGTTTTGATTAAAGGTTAACCCATTTAGGTAAGCTTTTTTCCGCTTTGATAAGCGGAAGAAAAACAAATAGTCAACCAAAAACCAATCTAAGGTATGAAAATTAATGTTGTTCGCAGCCCGCTTAGGCTTGCTATGCCATTACCAGGGGCTTTCATTACCAGGACATCCTATCAACCAGGGATTCTTTGTACAACCAAAATCAGGAGAGTGATGAAACTGACCGCAATTTTACTGACCATTTTTGCTTTACAGGTGAGCGCCAGGGGATTTTCCCAAACAGTGAGTGTTACCTGTAAAGACATGCCGCTGCCGGAAGTATTTACCGTTATCAAGCAGCAAACCGGTTTCCTGTTTTTTTACCGGAGTAAAGATTTATCGGACATCAGTCCTGTTTCCATTCAGATACGGGAAGTGCCTTTAAAAGTGGCGCTGGAGAAGCTGTTACAGGACCGGCCATTAACTTTCGATATTCAGGGGAACACTATTGTAATATCCCGTAAAATAGCCACTCCTGCAGAGCTTATGCTGTCGCCTGGTATTCCGGTGCCAGCAGATATAACCGGACATGTAGCGGATGAAAAGGGCAATCCGCTGCCGGGCGTTTCTGTGCATGTAAAAGGAAGTACGGCAGCAGCCATTACAGATAAGGATGGCCGGTTTATCCTTAAAAATGCAGATAGCCGCGCGGTGCTCCTCATCACCAGTGTGGGCTTTGAATCGCAAACGATTCTGCTGGATGGTAAAGTGAAAATTGAGGTAGTATTAAAAACGAAAGTAGATGAGCTGGAACAATATGTGGTAGTAGGTTATGGTAGTACCAAAAGAAAAGACCTCACCGGCTCCGTTGCTTCTGTGAATGTAGAAGAAGTAAAGAATGTTCCCTTTGCCAGCATTGACCAGGCGCTGGCCGGCAAGGCAGCCGGTGTGCAGGTAGTTCAGGCTGATGGCTCTCCGGGTGGAGTAGCTAAGATCCGTATTCGTGGCGGCACCTCCTTATTGGGCGGCAATGATCCGTTATACATTGTAGATGGTGTACAGATCACTATACAAAACAGGTACATTCAAAACCAGGCGGAAGCAGTAAATCCGGTAGAGCGTTTTGGTGGCGATGATCCTAACTCCTCTGTGGGTGGTTCCTTTGCAAGAGGACTGAATAGCCTGGCAGGATTGAATATCAGCGATATTGAAACGATCGATATCCTGAAAGATGCTTCTGCTACCGCTATATATGGTTCCAAAGCGGCTAACGGTGTGGTGATCATCACTACCAAAAAAGGAAAGCTGAACCAGAAGCCGGTGCTGGAAGCAAACTATTACACAGGCATGAGTACGCCCATCAAAGAAAAACTGCTGCATGCAGATCAGTACCTTACCCTGTTAAAAGAGGCAGCAAAAAATTTGAATGATGCCAGGGCAGCTGCGGGTAAAGCACCAGATGCGAAAGCCACCAACATTTTGACGAAACCGGATTTTCTGGGTACTGCCAATACAGACTGGCTTGGCCTGGTGTTACGTAACGGCATGTCCCATAATGCAGATATTTCTGTACGTGGCGGTGGAGCCGGTTCCCGTTATTATACCTCTCTCGCCTATACGAAACAGGATGGCGTATTAAGGGGTACCGATTTTTCCCGTATCTCCGGAAAGACTAGCCTGGATAATGAAATTACACATCGCTTCCGCGTAATTACAAATCTTGATTACGGGTTTACCAAAAACAATATAACCAACGGCATTTATGCACAGGGATTGTATGCGCCGCCTACATTGCCGGCGTATAATCCGGATGGCAGCGTTCATCAATTTCTGGGATCACAGATAGGCGGGGATGACTACCAGGGCTTCCAGAATCCCATGGCGCTGCTGAGTGGTATCAATGAAGGTAAAACAGCTTCACTCATAGGATCGTTGTCGGGTGAATATGATATCCTGAAAGATCTGAAATTCAGGAGTACGGCTTCTGTTAACTATAATAATTATCATCAGCTGAACTATGTGCCGAGTACAGCGGTGATTGCTTCTCCTTATGGTGTTGGCACCTCCAATGGCGGAACAGCTACCCAGGCGCAATCAGAGGATATCAATGTTTTTTATGAAAACACACTTACCTGGGATAAACAGTTCAGTGAAAATCACCGGGTGAACGTAGTGGCCGGAACTTCCTGGCAGAAGTACCGTTTTAATTCTTTCTCTGCCAGCGGACAAGGATTTCCGGATGATAAATATCTTAATAATATTTCCTCTGCTGCTGTTACGCTTCCGGCAACGGGCGTTTCCGGGCAGAACTCTTTGCTGAGTTTTTATATGCGCGCTAACTATGCCCTGAAAGAAAAATACCTGTTCACTTTTACCGGTCGCTCTGATGCATCTTCCAAATTTCCGGCTAATAACAGGGTCGGTTATTTTCCTTCCGGTGGTATTGCCTGGCGTATCTCTGAAGAACCATTTATGAAAAAAGCAAAATGGGTAAATGAACTAAAATTAAGAGCCAGTGCAGGTTATACCGGTACGCAAAATTTTGGGGATAACCTTTTTTATACACTGTATACACCCGGATCATATGGAGGTACCAATGCATTGGTGCCTACGCAGTTAGGCAATGATAAAATCAAGTGGGAGTCTACATTACAAAAAGACCTGGGGCTTGATTTCGCACTCTTCGGATCACACCTGCGCGGTGTAATCGGGTATTACGAAAAAAACACCACGGGACTGTTACTGACGGCTACTCTTGCACCCAGTTCTTCTTACAGCAGCGTAATTTCCAATATTGCTACCATCAATAATAAAGGTCTGGAGCTGGATCTGCGTGCCGATTTTATCAATCATAAAAATTTCCAGTGGTCAGGTGCATTGAATATTTCCGGCAACCGGGCCATTGTTCAGGATATTAATTATGATTTTACCAATCCTGCTGATGATGCAGCAACAGCGCAATATAATCTGGGCAACAGTATTGTAAGAAAAGGACAACCGCTGGGATTATTGTATGGACGGCAGTTTACAGGCATCATCCGCACCGAAAAGGAACTGGCAGATTATAAAAAGGCCTTTGTGTATGCTAAATATTTTGCGCCCTACCTGGGTATCGGTGATCCTATGTATAAACTGGACAGCACCGGATATTTTGCAAATGATGTGATTGGACATGCACAGCCTAAATTTTACGGTGGATTCACCAATACGTTCACGTTTAAGAATTTCAGCCTGATTACTTTGATGACCTTCTCTTACGGCGGACAAATATTTTACCTCGCAGATGGACAAAATAAATTTATCAGCGGATATACAAATAAAGGGGTAAGGATTTTAGACAGATGGACACCGGAAAATTCCACATCAGAAAGACCCAGACTGATATTGGGTCAAAACGGTACTGCTTATTCTGCCAGCAATGATGTATATGATGGCTCTTACCTAAAATTAAAATCCATCACACTTACTTATCAGTTACCAGCTAGGGTAGCCACCAGGATGCATATCAAAGATGCTTCCCTATACGTATCGGCCACTAACCTGTTTACCATTACCAGGTATCCGGGACCTGATCCTGAAGTAAGTAACAACCCGTATAGCCTGATCAATAGCAGTAATGATGTGAGCACTTTTCCTACTGTGAAGCAATATAGTGTAGGTCTGCGTTTCGGATTTTAAACAGCAAAAGAAATTATTATGAAAAGGATCATATATATAGTTATCAGCGCATTGTTATTAACAGGCGCTTCCTGCAAAAAGGATCTTGGCAAACTGCCGGAGAATGCAAAAGTAGATGGTAATACTATCCTGGATCAGCGTACAGCTGAGATTGCGCTAAATGGTGTTTATTATCGTTTTGCCAATGTAAGCACCAACAACAATAATACTACCAGCTGGTTTGAGCATGAAGTAGTACCCGGTATGTTTGCCGGTTATCTCGGATATGGCTACGGCCCTGATCCTGCAGAAGATAATGACTATGCCAATTCCGGTTACAGTGATATTTACTGGAGTTCTTCCTATGCGCTTATCAATGCTGCCAATGGCATCATTAAAGGTGTAACAGCATTGGAGGACAAACAATTTACCGGCAACCGTAAAAAAGAAATATTGAGCGAAGCACGCTTTATGCGGGCATATGCACATTTTAAATTATTAAGTTATTATGGAGAATGGTATGATCTCAGCAGCCCGCATGGCGCTTTATTACGCAACGAGTTTGTAACATTGGCAAATATTGCAAAGAAACGCAGTACAGTAAATGAGAGCTATGCATTTATCCTGCAAGACCTGGATGATGCTATTGCCAATGCAGCTGCAGACCGTCCTGATTATTATGCAACGAGGTGGACAGCGATGGCTTTAAAGATGCGGGTGATGATGAGTCATGGGCAACCTGCTGATTATACAACCGCTATTAATCTTGCTGATAGTATTATACTGAATAGCCATTATGCACTGGAACCTAAAGCACAGGATATTTTTTATACAAAAGGGCTGGGCAGCAAAGAAGTAATACTGGGCATTCAACCGCAGCAGAACCAGGAAACTTACTACTATAACCTCAGCAGTCAGTACTGGCCGGGTGCCTCTGCTTTGTATGTAGCCAAACAGGCCTTGAAAGATTTGCTGAAGAATGATCCCCGTGAAAGCTGGTTGACAGGAAGTGCCAATCCAAGTACAGACGGCACTTATTATTTCCTTAAATACATTGCTGAAGGCACCAAGGCAACGCCGCTTTCTGAAACTGCTTATGCCTTCCGCTTAACGGAAGTATACCTGTTGAAAGCAGAAGCCATTGTACGTTCCGGTGGCAGCCTGGCGGCCGCCCGCGATATCCTGAAAAATATTATGGGGCATGCAGGCGTGGCAGATTTTACCGCAGTGGATAATGCCGTTAGCCAGGACCAACTATTGAAACAGATCTATTTTGAAATTGCAAAGAACCTGGTAGGAGAAGACGGACAGGAATGGATGGCTTTACTACGTTTGCCTTTTGCCACCGTACAGCAACTACGCCCGTCTATCACCGATAAGATCCGGTACATATTACCTATTCCACATGCAGAGTTTGTAAGTAATCCTGCGATCGGTGATCAGAATACCGGCTATCAGAAATGAGTACACCTATTTTATTAAAACCATAAAACTTCATTCATGACGATCCACACAAAAACAATGATTGCAGCCCTGTTACTGACTGGTGGCTGTAAGCCGGCTAACAGCAACCAGGCTTCCATTACCGCAGACCTTTCCGGACTGAAAGACTCCGTTGTTTATGTTTCCATACCCGTAGCCGATTCCGCTAAAACGGATACGGTGAAAGTAAAGGATGGCAAATTCACCTGGAGCGGACAAATAACGGAACCGCAAAAAATATTTATCGGTACCTCTGCCCGGTACATAGAACTGTTCATGGAGAATGCAGCTGTGCAGATCAAAGGCAACATCGATTCTGTTGACCAGTTAAAGATCACCGGCTCTGCTATTCAGGATGCTTATAAAATATTCGAAACATCCATTGCAGATATCACCGGCAAAGAAAATGTATTGTATAACAGGTATGACGAAGTAAAAGGGAATGATACCGCAAAAGCCGCTCTGGAAGGACAACTGGAAACGCTGCGTGCACAAAGGCATGAACGTACCAAAGCATATATCCTGGCGCATCCGGAGAGCGCAATAAGTGTGAGTATGATTGCAGATATGGCTGTTATTGGTGAATATGCACCGCTGGACAGCCTTTACCGGCAACTGACACCTGCTGCACAGCAAACCGCTACCGGTCAGCGTTTGGCAAACAGGTTAGCCATATTGAAGAAAAGTGCTATCGGTCAGCCAATGATTGATTTTACGCAGGCGGATGTAAACGGTAAACCCGTGCGCTTATCCGACTACAAGGGAAAGTATGTGCTGCTGGACTTCTGGGCCAGTTGGTGCGGCCCTTGCCGCGCAGAAAATCCTAATGTACTGAAAGCCTACAACACATTTAAAGATAAAAACTTCACAGTAGTAGGCGTTTCCCTGGATGAGAAAGCCGATAAATGGAAAGAGGCCATTACACAGGATGGGATGCCCTGGATGCAGGTATCAGACCTCAAAGGCTTCCGTAATGAAGTGGCGCAGCAATACGGTATCCAGGCTATTCCCTGTTCTTTCCTGATGGACCCGCAAGGTATCATCATTGCAAAGGAATTAAGAGGAACAGCACTCCATACCAAACTGGCAGAAATACTGAAATAATCATCATTCATAAAAATTACAGCGATGAAGTATTGCATTTTCACATGTAGCATCTTCCTGCTCCACCTTAATTTGCAGGCACAGGAAACCAAACCATTCACCCTTACAGGACAGGTAGCGGGCCTGCAAAACGGGTATATCTACCTCAGCTACAGTGAGGGAGAAAATAAGTATCATACAGATAGTGTGTTGTCTAAAACCGGGCAGTTTAGCTTTCATGGACAATTATCGCAGCCGCTAACGGGAAGGCTTTATCTCAACTCAAAAGCTGCCATGTATGGGGAAGGTGACGTAGCCTCTTTTTTTATGGAGCCAGCCAACATGCAACTGAAAGTACAGAAAGGACATTTCAGTGAAGCAAAACTCACCGGCTCAAAAGTACAGCTGGAGCAGGAAGAACTGGAAGCGGAGCGGGCGCCTGTAATGAAAAAGCTGAAACCATTATCAAAGGCCTTTGATAAACTTAATAAGGAATATATAGCCGGGCATAGGGCAAAAAAAGGGGACGCTGCACTGGAGCCATTGAAAACAAAATTAGATAAGCTGAAGGAACAGATGGAGCCTTATTATGATGAAATGGAAAAGGCAGATAAAGTATTTATGGATAAACATCCCAACTCTTATGTTACAGCCGACCTGCTTCGTTACCGCGTTAGTAATATGCCTTTACAGGAAGGAGAAGGTTATTACGCCAGGATGTCGCCGGAGTTGCAGCAAAGCATGGACGGCAAAAACCTGAGGAAAGAGCTGGATGCTTTGCGTGCCGGCTCTCCCGGTAACCCTGCGTATGTTTTCAGTAAAACTGATATCAACGGGCAGCCGCTTAGTTTGTCTGATTTTAAAGGGAAATATGTCATCGTTGATTTCTGGGCAAGCTGGTGTGGTCCCTGCCGCAAAGGCAATCCGCATCTGAAAGAATTATATACCCGATACAAGAGTAAAGGTTTTGAAGTGATTGGTGTATCAGACGACGATAGCAATACAGCTGCCTGGAAAAAGGCCGTAGAACAGGATGGAATTGGTATCTGGAAACATGTGCTCAGAGGATTGGACTGGAATAAGAGAAAGACGGGCGTGGAGAATCCGGAAGATTTGAGTGATCATTTCGGTATTCATTCTTTGCCTACCAAAATACTCATTGATCCGCAGGGCATGATCATTGGGCGCTATGGCGGCGGTGGCGAAGATGATGACGCCATGAATAAAAAATTGCTGGAGATATTTGGTGCATAAGGTTATCTGCCAACTGAAAAATAAGGAAAGTTGCCGGCATACTGGCAACTTTCCTTATTTTGGACCATCCGATAAAAACCGTTATTTTGGCTTTTACGTTTGGCAATGCAATATGAGAGACGATAGTAGTAATTATTCCCTGTATGAAGATGATGATTTAGTAAAGGCATTTCAGCTAAATGCTGATATCCGCGCGTTTGAAGAGATCTATAAACGTTTCTGGTTCAAACTATATAATGCTGCGCTCAAAAGAACCACCTCCCGGCAGGAAGCAGAAGAATTAATACAAACTATTTTTGAAAGACTCTGGGCCAACAGGCAGAAAGCAGTGATTAATAACGTGGGGGCCTACCTGGCAGTTTCTCTGAGAAATATCTTAAATGACTTTCAACGGAGAAAAATTACGGCAGAGAAGTTCAGGCAATCGCTGCACACCCCGCCGGTGTCCAATAGTACAGAGGAGGATGTGAACCGGGACCTGTTGCTGAAAGCTATTGACAGCACCCTCAAAGAACTGCCGGAGAAAACCCGGACCGTTTTCCTCCTGAGCCGTTTTGAAAATAAGTCTGTCCGGGAAATAGCCGGCAACCTGGATCTGACCGAAAAGGCGGTTGAATACCATATCACCAAAGCCATTAAACTGCTCCGGCAGCGCCTCAAAGGCTACCTGCCTTTTTTCTTCTGAAAAAATTTTTCAAATCTTTTAGGGATTTCTTTCACTACTGCGTCAGTATAATCAGACAAACTGATTGCATGAGCCAATACGAATTTGACGATTTACTGGAAAAATACCTCGCAGGACTGTGTTCTCCACAGGAAGAAAAGGTAGTATTGGAATGGTACAAATCATTTATTAATGAAAGTGAGATAGCACTTTCTTCCGAAGAAAAGCAGGATATAGAAAGTAAAATATGGTCAAATGTATACGCTACTGTTAACAGGGAGCCGGTAACCACTGAAACGCCTGTCATACCATTACGGCCACGAAAGTTGTACCGCCTGGCTATTGCAGGGTGTGCCGCGCTGTTAGTAGCCGCTGGCTGGTATTGGGCCTCGCACCGGTCTGCCGTACAGCCACGGGTACTGTTTACACAGGAAGCTATTCCCAAAAATTATTCTTTTTTTTATAATGAAGAAAACAAGAACAGGGAGGTAACATTAAACGACGGATCTATCGTGCAGCTGCAGCCGGGCGGTGCGGTATATTATCCTGAAATGTTCAGCGGCAAAACGCGGGATGTTTATCTCTCCGGAAATGCATTTTTTCAGATCACACATGATAGTACCAAACATTTTATAGTTCATACAGAGGAAGGTATTGTAGCCGAAGTACTGGGCACCAGCTTTTACGTGATCCATGATAAAAAGACCAGCAAAGTAGAGGTATCGGTAGTAACGGGTAAAGTATCTGTATACGAACGGAAAAAGAAGAATGATTCAATCGCCGGTTTGCCAGCCAACAGCATCATTATCACTCCTAATCAGAAAGTAACTTTTAAGCCGGAGAACAACCAGTTTGTAACATCACTGGTGGATGATCCTAAACCGGTAATATCCGCCACTAACGGGGTGCCGCCGGCACGATTTATATTTGAGGAAACCTCCCTCGATGACGTATTAGCTACATTGGAAGGGACGTACGCCATTACGATAGAAACAGATAATCAACACTTCAGTAATTGCCACTTTACAGGAGATATAACAAAACAAAATCTATATGAGAAACTGGATATTATTTGTGAATCTATCCAGGCGTCTTACGAAGTAAAAGGAACAACTATTTATATCAAAGGGAAAGGATGTAATTAACCCGGCGATCGTAATAATATTGCCTATGTAAATACGAATGTTATAAAGAAAAGCTGGTAATGTAGGGCATTACCAGCTTTATGAAAATTAACCGTTTGCAGCGGTTAAGATGCCTCATGTCCGCAAACTATCATTAACGAACCAAAGCCACTCAAGTTATGAAAAAAAAGCGATTTGCTGTCGTAATCTACTACGTTATGAGAATAACTGCTATTCAAATTATTCTTGCTACTATTTTTTCACTGTCCACCTACGCAAACAAGGCCCGGTCCCAGTCTGTGCTGGAAAAGCCGATCAGTATTTCTGCGGATCAGACATCCGTACGAAAGCTGCTCAGCCAGATCAGGAACCAGATCGGCGTAAAGTTTACCTATAGTAGCGATATTGTTGATGTAAACAGGAAAGTATCCTGTAAGCTGGAATCAAAAAAGCTGAAAGAATTTTTTGATAATGTATTAAAGCCGTTGGGCATTGATTTTAAGGTGATAGATAATGAGCAGATACTGCTCTATCTTTCTCCGTCAGATCACCTGTCTGATAACGGAATTAATAACGTTACGGTCACCGGTAGGGTAATGAGTGATGGTAATGAACCTATGCCCGGCGTATCCGTAAGGATTAAGGGCAGCAATGTGGGTACCACCACAGACGTGGACGGAAAATTTACATTGACGGTACCAGACAAACATGCAGTGCTGGTGGTTTCTTTCATCGGATTTCAGCAACAGGAAATTGCCATCAACGACCAGGTATTTATTCCTATAAAACTCGTTACGGAAAACAGCAAACTGAATGAAGTAGTGGTAGTGGGTTACGGTACCCAACGTAAAAAAGATATTACCGGTGCGGTGTCTGTAGTAAGGGCAGATGCTTTTGACAGCAGGCCCATTGTGAGTGCTGCCGCAGGTTTACAGGGACAGGCAGCCGGTGTAAATGTATCTGCTCCTTCCGGCAAACCCGGATCAGGATTGAGTATCAGCATCCGCGGTAATACTTCCCTGAATGCTAAAAATGATCCGCTGTTTGTAGTGGACGGCGTAATAGTAGAAAACATCGACTTCCTGAATCCCAGTGATATTGAAAGTTTTTCTGTATTAAAAGATGCTTCCTCCGCCGCCATTTATGGCGCCAGCGGTGCGAATGGCGTGGTGCTGGTAACGACTAAAAAAGGGATCGCCGGAAAATCAAAGATATTTGTTAATACCTACACAGGCACGTCTTCTTTCGCAAAAAAAGTAGGTGTACTGAACACCACAGACTACAAGGTACTGATGACAGAAATGGGATATACCGATCCTAATAATAACAATACCGACTGGCAGAAAGAAACCTTTAAAACAGGCAGGGAACAAAACGTACAGGTAGGTGTGTCCGGCGGTACTGAAAGCGGCCATTATTATATCTCCGGTGGTTATCAGAAACAGAAAGGTGTAGTAGCACCTGCCGATTATGATCGTTATTCTGTACGTGCCAACCTGGATAATAAGGTAAAGAACTGGTTAACAGTAGGCGCTAACCTGGCATTTACAAGAGCTGTATTTGTAGATGTACCGGATAACATGGGTGTAGCAAAAGGCGGTACTATCTTATCTGCGTTAACATCTCCACCAACACTGGGCATCTATAATCCTGATGGTACCTACACCAATAATGTGAATCAGCAGAGCTGGCAAAACCCTATTGCATATGCGTTTGCGCCGGATCAAAAAAGTGTTGACAACCGCTTCCTGGGAAATGTAAATGCTGATTTTACCATCTTGCCGGAGCTGCATTTCCGCTCCAACCTGGGGGTGGAATCACAGGGCAACCGTTATGATTATTTCCTGGACCCTTATTCCACTGACTTTGGCAGATCGAAAAAAGGATATGGTAAATCACAATCCAAAGAACGTTTTGTATGGCTTTGGGAAAATACCCTCAACTACACCAAACAGATCGGCAAACATAATATCACGGCATTGATTGGTCATACGATGCAGGAATCTGATTATAACTACACCAACGATGTGGCCAGGGGATATAGTGATGGTGCAGTAGGTACACTCAATGCCTCCAGTATCAGGGAAACACAGGAAACCACCAAATCTCAGTGGTCCAAACGTTCTTACCTGAGCAGGGTAAATTATGGTTATGCAGATAAATATTTATTAACGGCCAATCTCCGTTATGATGGCTCTTCCCGGTTCCCTTCTAATTCAAGATATGGCTGGTTCCCCTCTGTTGCAGGTGCATGGCGGATCAGCAATGAAAGCTTTTTCAACCAAAATGTTTTTTCTGATTTAAAGCTGCGTGCAGGCTGGGGTAAAACAGGTAATGATGGTATCGGTGATTACGATTACTATGCTACTTTTTCTCCTAACGGAACAGGTGGATTTAATTTTAATAACTTACCGAAAGATCGTTTAACCTGGGAAACCACTACACAAACAAATATTGGTGTAGATGCCGCTTTGCTGAAAGGTCGTATCACCGTTACCGCAGATGCATATCTCAAGAAAACCAGTAACATGCTGGTATTTGTACAAACACCTCCTTCTTCCGGTTTCGGTGAGCAGCGATATAACGTGGGCAATATTGAAAACAAAGGAGTAGAATTAGGTATAACAGCATTGGCCATTGACAAGGAGTTGAAATGGAATATCAACGGCAACATTTCCTTTAATCGTAATGAAGTAACCAGTCTGGGTGCGTTTTCTAAAAACCTGAGCTATGGTGATGTATATGAAAGAGGTAAAGCAATCCGTGTAGAACCGGGCAAACCACTGGGTTCTTTCTATGGCTATAAATCTGAAGGGGTAGATCCTGCTACCGGTAATATTAAATATGCAGATCTGGATGGTAGCAAAACCCTTTCTGATGGCGACCGCACCTGGATTGGCAATGCACAGCCTGATTTTATTTATGGGTTAACAAACACTTTCAGCTACAAAAATTTTGAACTCAGCTTTTTTGTGCAGGGAGTTCATGGTAATGATATTTTTAATGCTTCCCGCATAGAACTGGAAGGATTGTATGATTCTAAAAACCAAAGTACGGCAGTGTTAAGACGCTGGAAAAATGCGGGAGATGTAACAGATATTCCCAAAGCCACCAAAGGTAATACCGACAACAGCCTGGTGTCCTCGCGCTTTGTAGAGAACGGTGCCTATGTAAGAATGAAATCCGCCACTTTAAGTTATAAATTCACCGGCGCTATTGTAAAAAAAGCAGGCTTCAGCCGTCTTAATTTATATGTAACCGGACAAAACCTTTTCACGATCACCAAATACAGTGGTATTGACCCGGAAGTAAGCCAGAATAGCCCGAACGGACCGGGAATGGGTATTGATTACGGTACTTATCCACAAGCCCGTGCTTTTATTTTTGGTTTGAATGCTGAGTTTTGATTTTTACAATAAAATATTCCATTTATGAAACAATTTACTGTCTATATAACAACCGGATTAATCAGCATGGCCTTGTTTGCCTCCTGTACAAAGGATTTCCTGGATAAAAAACCTGTTTCGGATGCATTGCCTGAAAAAATGAAATCTGCGGAAGCCCTGTTACAGGGCGCTTACGACAACCTGTACGATGAATATTATACTTCCGATTTTGTGGTGAACGGTGATGTGATGTCAGATAATTGTTATGCGGGAGGAGATAATGCAGCGAATTTTTCTATAGATAAATATACCGTTAATTCTGCCAACGGGAATTTAAAAAGAGATTGGAATTATCTGTATACAGATATCAAAAACTGTAATCTTGTACTCAGTTTTGTGCCCACTATGAAGGACCCTAAACTGACAGATGAACGCATGCAGCAAATATTGGGAGAGGCTTCCTTTCTACGTGCCTGGCATTATTTTAACCTGATCAGAACATGGAAAGAAGTGCCTGTTGTAATGAGCCTGCCTACTGATGTAACCGGTATGTTTTCTTCAAAAAAATCAGCCGGTGAAGTATATGCATTCATCATAAAAGATCTGGAATTTGCTTTGTCACGTGTACGTGCTACCGTTCCAGATAAAGGCCAGGTATCAAAAGGATGTGTAAATGCGTTACTGGCCAAAGTGTATGCACAGCAGCCAACTCCTGATTGGAATAAGGTAGTTACCTATTGCGATGCCGTTACTGCATTGGGTTACGACCTGGTACCCGATTTCGCCAGCCTGTTCCAGGTATCCGGTAAAAATAGTATTGAATCCATCTGGGAAACACAAAACGATGGTGTTATACATCAGAACTGGCTAACGGGCATGACTACACCGTGGATGTGGGGCAACTGGAAAAAATTCCATATCCCTGCCCATGCTTTGGTAAACGCCTGGGATGCAGAAGGTGACGCGATCAGAAAAAATGCCAGCATACAATATGTTACTACTCCCTGGACAGACGACTACTGGCCACAACCAGTACCGGTTATCAACAAGTATCCAGATGGAGATGGTAAAAGCGATACCTATCGTTTACGTTATGCAGATATCCTGTTGCTGAAAGCAGAAGCATTAACAGCATTAAATAAACTGGATAATAGTGTCAACGGCGCACAGTACTATATTAATAAAATCAGGAATCGTGCTAAATTAGGTAATACACCTGCTAACACACAAGCTGCACTACAACTGGCTGTTGAAAAAGAAAGACAGCTGGAACTGGCATTTGAAGGCCATCGCATGTATGACCTGATCCGCACTAACCGTGCAGTAGCCGTGATGAATGCGGTAAAGGATGGTAATGGCAATTTGCTGAATTATAATGTAACAGCCGATAAACTCTATTTCCCGATATCACAGGATGAAATAGATAATAACCCGAATATTAATAAGTGACCTGAAATTAACACCTCCTCCTGTCTGACAAGGAGGGGGGAGGTGTTTAAATAACCACACATGAAAACAACGCTCGCTATCATCATACTTTTTGGGAATATTATTTTTTCATGTAGCAGTTGCTCCGGCGGTAAAGTAGCCAGCCAACCAGCGCCTGCTGACACTTCGCGTCAAACCACCATCAAGGCAGACTACTGGCTCACAAAAGGTGATCAGCAAAGTTTACTGCAACAACAAACAGGTAGCCTGTTGTTTGGCAATACCAACAATAACGGTTATGCTACGATTGAAGTAGACAGTACACAGGCCTTCCAGGAAATAGATGGATTTGGTTACACCCTCACCGGCGGTAGCGCGCAGCTGCTGAATGCCATGAATGGAGCAGATAAAAAGCAGTTGTTGCAGGAGCTGTTTGGGAATGGCAGCAACGGCATCGGTATCAGCTATCTGCGGATCAGTATCGGCGCATCAGATTTAAACGCGACCACGTTTTCTTATGATGATATTCCTGCAGGACAAACAGATCTGCCTTTAGCGCATTTTTCGTTGGATGCAGACCAGGCCGGCGGAACAGGATTAATTCCTTTGTTAAAAGAAATCGGATTGATTAATCCGCAGATAAAAATTTTAGCTACGCCCTGGAGTGCGCCAGTATGGATGAAAGACAACGGAAGCTTTAAAGGGGGCAGTTTACAAAAACAATACTATGATGTATATGCCCAATATTTTGTAAAATATATTCAGCAGATGAAGGCAGCTGGTATTACCATTGATGCCATTACGCCGCAAAATGAACCATTGAATCCTGATAATAATCCCAGCCTGAAAATGGCGGCAGAAGACCAGCGCGACTTCATCAAAAATAACCTGGGACCCGCTTTTACTGCAGCAGGATTATCTACCAAAGTTATTACCTATGATCATAACTGCGACCATCCTGATTATCCACAGACGATTCTCGCCGATGCCGCTGCCGCAAAATTTGTAGATGGCAGCGCTTTTCATTTATATGCAGGAGATATCAGTGCTTTGTCTGCCGTACATAATGCGGCACCTGGTAAAGCTGTTTACTTCACGGAACAATGGACTAGCTCAAAAGGCGGATTTGAAGGCGACCTAAGATGGCATACTAAGAATGTGATCATCGGTGCCATGCGCAACTGGAGCCGGGTAGCGCTGGAATGGAATCTGGCAAATGATCCTAATTATGGTCCGCATACACCGGGTGGTTGTACGGAATGCAAAGGCGCTTTAACTATTAGTGGCTCCACAGTGACCCGTAATGTGGCCTATTATATCATTGCACAGGCATCTAAATTTGTACCGGCCGGTTCAGTGAGGATCAGCAGCAGCAATAGTGGCAACTTAGCCGGCGTGGCCTTTAAAAGGCCCGATGGAAAGAAAGTATTGATTGTATTGAATGATGATAATGCCGCCGTTTCCTTTAATCTGAAGTACCAGGGTAATTGGACAACGCCGGTATTACCTGCAGGGAGTGTGGGCACATTTGTTTGGTAAGGAGCGCCGCTTATCATTAATGATTAAAAGTTAACAGTGTGGGTTAGTTCCCTGCACAAAATCGTTTAGTTTTACGGCTTGCTAAACAATCATTCAATGAAGATCAGTCATTTACTGCTATTACTGTTATTATTCCCTTTTACCAATAGAACAAACGCACAGGCTAAAGACAGCCAAAAAATTTTACAAATAGTATATACCTCTGATCAACATTATGGCATTACCCGGAAAAATTTTCAGGGAGCAGAAAATGTAAACAGCCGTATAGTAAACAAGGTCCTGGTAGCTAAAATAAACTCCCTGCCCGGACTTAGTTTGCCGCAGGATAACGGCGTTGGCGCCGGAAAGAAGATTGGTTATATTGACTACCTTGCCCAAACCGGCGACATTGCCAACAGGCAGGAGGTACCCCTGCAAAGCGCCACTGTATCATGGCATGAGTTTGCGCATGATTATTTGAAGGGGCTGACCACTAAAGATCATCGTAACAAGAAAACAAGGTTTTTAATTGTTCCGGGTAACCACGATGTTTCCAATGCTATTGGTCACTATAAATCTTTACAGCCATTAACTGATGCTACTGCTATGGTGAGCATTTATAACCTGATGATGCATCCTGCGGTGCCTAAAACCAATGCTACTTTTAATTATGCTACCGACAAGGTGAACTATTCCAGGGATATTTCGGGTATTCATTTTATGTTCATCACTATATGGCCTGATTCTCTTACGCGGATATGGATGGAACGTGACTTGCAGCAGGTAAGTACAGCAACACCGGTGATCATTTTTGCACATGATCCGCCGGATGGTGATCCGAAGCATTTCATGAACCCTGTTGCACCTTATACCATCAATGCAAAAGATAAGTTTGAGAATTTACTGACAGAAAAATTTAAAGATTCAGTTACCGTTAAGAAAGATTTAAACGATAAGATAGAACAAAGGGGTTTTGTTGCATTTATTAAAAAGCATCCGAATATTAAAGCCTATTTCCACGGACATAGTAATGCCAACGAATATTATTATTACAAAGGCCCGGATAATGACATCAATCTGCCTGCGTTCCGTGTTGATTCTCCGATGAAAGGAAAATCCTCTTCCACTGATGAAACGAAACTTTCTTTTCAGTTTATTGCCATAGATACCCGTTCTAAAACAATGACAGTGCGTGAATGCCTTTGGGATACCGCTCCCGATGCTCCTGCGTCGCCGCTGGTGTGGGGTGAAAGCAGCACTATATCTCTTAAATAATAATATCGGTAAAAAAAGTGCCTGTAGTCCGTATGATGACAGGCACTTTTTTTATTAGTTTATTTCCGCCGGATCAGCAGGACTATTCGCGTTTCTGTTTGCTTTTACAGCCAGCTTAATTGTAACCGGGTATTTATTGGACAACTGAAATAAGGCATTGATAACAGGAGCCGGAGCAGCGTTGTTAGCAGCCGGGCTATTGCTGTTAATATCTGCTCCCAAACGATTACCATCATTGCCGGTTGTTTGGTAGGAGTTGGGAATATATTTTATATAATTGGCGCCGTTCACCAGCCATGGTGAAATAAAAATATGATCATACCAGGACTTTGCACCACCACTTGTACCACAGGTATTAGGGATGCTGGCCGACATTCTTGTTGACGTAGTAAGATAAGATGGAAATAAAGCGGGGTTTACATCCCAGTTGGCCGGGTAGTGTACATTGCCATCCGGGTAAAACGGCGGATCACTCATCATGGTGGCACTGTCTTTTGAGGAGATGATAGCCTGGTATCCATCTTCAAAACTATTCCTGGTATTAAAATCGCCCATATTAATTAAGTTGGGCAGGTAGCGGAATTTATTCCTCAATGCCTGCATCTCCATTGTTACCTGCTGATCGCGGGTAGTACTGGAAGAACCCGATTGTGTATGATTCACTACCACATATAAAAATGTAGTATCGTGTGTGATGGATAAGTTTACATCATTGTAATACAGTTTGTATAAGTCGAAATCAGTAATGGCAGCCACTAATGTTTTGGTATACACATAGGTTAGCTTTTGTTTATTGTAAAATAAAACAGACATATTACCTGCAAATACCGTGTTGGTGGGCATTGCGTACGCATACTGATCAGGAAAAACAATATTCAGTACATGATTGGTTATTTCATCTGCCAGGTTGCCCGCTGCTCCTGGTGCAGGCGCAAACGAATTCATTTTTTCGCAGCTGAGTAAATCCGGTTGGGTGTATTGAATGATGGTTTTAAAGTATGCATTTAATGTACTGATATTACCCTGACAGCCGTCTCCATAGTTCAGCACATTGTAAGCCATTACTTTTAAAGTATCTGTTTTATTAACCGTATTAGCCAAAGGCATTGTGTCTTTAGCTACTGGTGTAGTGGTTATTACATCCTTAGCGCCTTTAGTGCAGGAGGCCACTGCAAAAGCATAACCGATAAGGAAAAGCGAATAATGTAGTTTCATTACACGGATGGTATTGTATGGTAAATAAAAATGGGAAGCTATTGAGGCTTCCCATTTTTTATTGCGAAAGAATATATTGATTAGTGCTGGTTGCCTGATCCGTTGCTTTGGAAACATCCGAGATCCACACTAGGAGGGGTTATTTCTGAAGCGCCGTAAACAGCATCCACCGGTACCACTACAAATGGCCGTATTCCAGTATACCCCTTGCCCACTAATGGAGAACCCGGTTGTATATGGAAATTGTAATTTCCTATGGAAGTAAGTCCCCATGGTGAATAAGGGCTTGGCAAAGGATAATTGACAAATAACGGATTCAGTTTTTGCACAACAGGTGTACCATCATACTGTGGATTTGTGTAGTTGAAGTTGGCCGGTAAATAAGTAGATGGCTTAGGAAGGTCTGTAGGCTGAGGCTTGGTGCATACCGTACCACTTGTAAAGAAGTTGTTGGCAATCACTAAAGAATCGGCGTATTGGTAGTTATTACCGTAAGTAAGGTTAGCAGTATCAGCGGCCGGGTTATTTACCACACGGAAGCCTACCCTGCAATTTACTGCTACGTTATTGTAGAATGCGCCTCTTGCACCTTCTTCAAAATTTACGGTAGAACCTCTTTGGCCGGGTACTACGCCTCTTCCGCCATTTACAAAAGTGCTGTTGTACATCACTACATTTGTTTGTGGTGCACCGATGCCCTGTCCTTTATTAGACGCTTTCTGTCCGTTATAAGCAGTGCCGATAAAAAAGTTGTAAGCCATAGTGCCTGTGGTGCCTCCTTTTACATTCACAATATCTCCACCGGAACCTCCGTTTTTCTCAAAAGTATTTCTGAAGATATGTATTTTACCACTGGATATTCTGATAGCGTCATCTGTACCGCCCCACAGCCAGGAATCTTCCATAATAAAGTAGCCATTGGGATTTTGGAAAACCAGGTTGAAAGAAGTACCTGGTTTTTGCTGCACAGCAGGTCCAAAAGATTTACCATAACTGTTTCCTGCAAAATCAATATGTGTCCATTTTAACACCAGCATAGGGCAGGAAGTGTCGCAGGCAATACCTTTCCATAAGCGGTTGCTGCTGTGTGCAGAATCTGCTGCATAAGCAAGACCGGGTGTGTTGTCTTTTACCAGTCCCGGAACAGTCATTGTAACAGGCTGGGATTTGGTACCTAAGCTTACCAGTATACCACGTACTGCAATACCTGCGCCATTGGTTACATTAATGGTTACACCCTGTTGTATCAACAATGTATCTCCTTTGTTTACGTATACATCACAACCAATTGTATACGTTTTTCCTGCCAGCATTACGCCTTTAATAGAGCCACATAAAGGAGTAGCATCACTTACCGGTTGCCCTGCTGCAGGCGTGTATTTATAAATATCTGTCTTATCCTCCGCCCATTTTTTGCATCCTGTAATCAGTATGAGTGCGGAAAGTATGGTAATCGCGGGAATTAGTATTTTTCTCATTATTGCTATTATTTTGATGTGTTATGAGTTGAATGAATTAAAATTTATATTTAATTCCTCCTAAGAAACTGAGATAAACAACTTCTTTTTGCATAGTGATGATATTGCTACCAGCCACCTGGTTAGGCAATCCTTGTGTAATAAAGTTGTCTAACACGCCAGGATCAACTTTTATATACAGTTTGTTAGCTGAGTTAGTGAGATTATTGATTTTGGTAAAGAAGTAAAAGTGTTTGGACAAACTCTTCTCTAACGAAAAGTCTAATTGGGTATATGGTTTTTGCCAGATATCTAAATTATTCCATGCTGATACCTGTGTTATCCTGTCGCCGGTGTAAGAAAAGGCTATCTGAATGTCTAACCCGATCTTTGGATTTTTGTATAATAAGGAAACGTTACCCACGTGGTTAGCCTGACCTTGTAATGGTCTGGTTTGTGTAGTGCTTCCTGTTTGTGTTTGTGCTAAAGCTTTGTCGTAATATTTCGTGAATTTAGGCGTAGTCACCTCAGAGTGTGTATAAGTATAGTTAGCTGAAATGCCGAACTTACCTATGTATTTGGTGTATACCGCTTCAAAACCAAAATTAGTAGCCTTATTGGTATTTTGTGCCTCTATGACAAGCGCACTGGGACCACCCTGGTTAATTACAAAGTATTCAATCGGATTTTGCAGTTGTTTGTAAAAACCACCTAACAATAACTGACCTGCTCCACCCGGGAACAGTTCATAACGAACGTCTATATTATCGGCGCGAACGTGTTTCAAATCAGGGTTTCCCTGTTCAGTAAATTGTTCACCCCGAATAGGAGCAGGGATAAGGTCACCAAATCCTGGTCTGCTGATTGATTTAAAATAGGACAAGCGAAGATTTTCTTTGCTGCTCAGCAGGTATTTGAAGTGTACGCTGGGCAATACATCTGTATAATGAATGGTGCCGTTCTTTTGACTAAAATCGAAACCCATTACAGTGGTATAGTCTTGCTGCGTATTTTCTATCCTTACACCGCCTAGTACCTGTAATGCAGGCAGCAGCATAAATCTGGCCTGTACATAACCAGCGGTAATGTGTTCGTGTGCGGTATAGTTATTGGGCACTAATGCAGTAACATTACCAGTGCCATTCTGTGTTGGGTTAAAGGCAAGCGATAATGTATCGATGGTATGAAATGCCTGGCTGGTGCCATAAGATGGCTTCAATGTATAATCGTTGTAGTAATTATCCCTTGTTTTATAACGATACAATCCACCGCCCTGCAGCTCTACTTCCTGGTGGAAAATACGGGGCTTATACATGATGTTGGCATAACCTGCAAGATCCTGGTCGGAGTTATGTTGCCATGTATGCCCTACACTGGTTCCATAAGTAGAAGAATCTGTTTTTGTTGCTTTCCCATTGCCATCAAAAAGCACATTGCCGTTAAAATTATAAATGGACATATCCGGTACATTGCTCTTGGCAATAGAATATACCCCGCTCCAATCAAACGTTACTTTATTGCTTAACTGATGTTCTCCATGCAAGGTAGCGTTGTAGATGTCCTGTATTTGCCATCTGCTCCTGTATTCTATGTCAACTGATTTTTGAACAGCAGAGGAGTTGGTACCAAAAGTAGTATCGTTGGTATATCTTGTTTGATACTCATTCTGATGTACATAAAAATTGTATAGGGATATTTTATTACGATCGTTAAATGCGTAATCAATTTTGTTGTGCAGGGCTATCCTGTTGGTTTGGGTAGAATATCTTCTGTCTAAAACATCTGTAATCATTAGTGTAGTAGGAACAGGGTGTATATCAGTATTTGCACTTGGGGTGATCATGGTAGAATTGGAACCTCTGAAAAAATTCTGATAACTGGCCGAAATAATTACGCCTAATTTTTTATTAAGAAAACGATCGCCGATAGTTAAACCGACAGTAGTATTAACAGGAGCGGATTTATCAGAATAATGAAAATGATTCAGCGAAAAATCTGCTGCTGTAGCCTGATAATTATTCCCTTTCAATTCGGCAGGAGATGCGTTCTTCATTCCTGCATGATCGAAAGAACTAAACGGTCTGTCAGAAAATAAAGTAGAATAACCACCTGCAACATTTGCATTTAATAAAAACTTATCCGGAGCGCTTTTCATTACCAGGTTCATGGTACCACCAATCGCATCACCTTCCATGTTAGGGGTTAAAGCTTTAATTACTTCCAATCTTTCCAGCATATCAGAAGGGAACAGGTCCATGGGAACAAAACGATATTTATCATCAGGACTGGGTATTTTAACGCCATTCACCAATGTACTGTTATATCGCTGTGCCATACCGCGAATAATTGCGTAACGGCCTTCACCACTGTTGTCGCGTTGGATGGTTACACCGCTGATACGTTGTAATGCGTTTGCCACCGTAACATCCGGCAATAGCTGTATGGTTTTTTCAGATAAGATATTTTGTACCATATCTGCATTCTTTTCTATGCTTCTTACATAACTGTCGCTTTGTTTATTACCGCCGCTTATGTTTACAGCTACCAGTTCTGTGACATCATTCTTTAATTCAATGTTACCTAACGTTTGAATATCTTTCAGATCTTTTACCGTTACTTTAAATTCTTCGGATACTTTGTATCCCATCGACTTGATCTTTATTCCATAGTTACCCTCCGGTAAATTTTTGAAAATGAAGCTGCCATCCAGATTAACAACAGTCTTATATTTCGCATTCCCGTTTTCTGCTTCAACTACAGCACCAACCAATGGTTCATGTGTTTTTGAATCAGAGACTTTTCCTTTTATAATACCGGCTGAGGCAGAGAGAGAAAAACAAATACCAACTAGTAGTGAAAGTAGTTTGTAGATAGAGGACATAACAATTTTGGTTTAATGGCTGCAAAGCTCTTTAAAAAAGGAGAGGGTGTTTAGTGCTGTATGTTCAATTAACTATTTGATAATAGTCAATTAACTATTTGATAATATGTAGTTAATGTTTTAATCTGATTTTAATGCGCTACGTAATGTAAATATGCTATTACCGTTAACAATGGCTGTTTTATGGCCCGTTCGGAATTGAACATTATTTGTATCAAAAATGAACAAATGTTATAATATGTTAATGTAATAAATGTTGATGCTGAAAAGTGTAAATACTGGCATTTACTTGGTGTTTTATAGCCGGCATTGTGAAACCCGGATCCATTTAATATTTTCAGCCTTTAAATTAACAGCTACAAATGTTCAGAAACTATCTCAAAATTGCGTGGCGTAATCTCTGGAGAAACAAGGTGTTTTCATTTATCAACGTAATGGGCCTGACAGTTGGCCTGACGGCCTGTTTCTTTATCTTTTTATATGTGCATTTTGAGTTGAGCTACGATTCCTTTCATACCAAAGGAGATCGTATTTATCGTTTAGCCTGTGACGTTAAGACACCCAGTGAAATAATTAAAGGCGGCAGCACGCCCTGGCCATTTGCCCCGAACCTGCAACATGATTTTCCCGAAGTGGAAGCTTTTACCAGGTTTAGCTTTGCCAACCTGCTGGTGAAAAAAGACAATGTTAGTTTTCAGGAAGAAAACACATTGTTTGCTGATTCTTCCTTGTTCAGGGTTTTTGATTTTAAGTTGGTAAAAGGTAATCCGCAAACGGCGCTGAAAGAGAAATGCAGTATTGTATTTAGCCGAACTGCAGCTAAGAAATATTTTGGAGATAAAGATCCCATCGGACAAACACTGCTACTCACAGGCGACTTGCTGCCCTGCACCGTAACAGGTATAATGGAAGATATGCCGGGTAACTCGCAGATAAAGGCGGATATGCTGGTGTCAATGTCTACCAACACAGAACGTTTTAATCCTGGTATAGATCAGCAGTGGGGCAATTTTGGCGCTATTACTTTTTTGCTGTTAAAGCCGCATACCAATATAGCCGCATTGGAGGCAAAGTTCCCTGACTTCATTGAGCGGCATAATGGTAAAGAGCGAAAGGCGGCACAAATGTTTTATACATTATTGCTGGAACCTTTGAAAGAAGTATACCTGCATTCTACACGGGATGGCTTTGAAAGCGGTAGCATCACTAATGTATATATCTTTTCTGTTATTGCCATATTCATTCTCTTTATTGCCTGTATTAATTTTATTAATCTTACTACTGCCAGGTCAGTAGAACGGGCCAAAGAAATAGGCATCCGCAAAGTAGTGGGTGCTACCAAAATGGAATTGATCAGGCAGTTTATTGGTGAATGTGTGTTGCTGTGTTTGATCGCCTTTGCATTAACCATCATATTGTTTGCGGCGTTGTTACCGATGTTTAACCTGCTGGCAGGTAAAACTATCAGTACTGGTATTTTTGAAAATCCCTGGTACATTGTTACGCTGCTGGTGGCGGCCATCGGCATCGGTTTGCTCGCGGGCTTCTACCCGGCATTGGTGCTGTCATCCTTTAAGCCGGTCACTGTATTAAAAGGACGATTTGCTACCGGTACCAAAGGAATTATATTGAGAAAGGGGCTGGTAGTAACACAGTTTGCTATTTCTATAGCCCTGATCATCGGTACTTTGGTGGTATACCTGCAGATGAATTATATGCACAGTAAAGACCTGGGCTTTAATAAAGCGCAGATGCTGGTGATAGACACACATGGAGATAATGCCAAAGAAGCCTTTAAACAGGCCATTAGTGGTCTTCCCAGGGTACAATTGGTGGCCACCTCCTCCAGCGTTCCGGGAGCAGCTAATTTCGGCGCTTATTCAGAAATAGAAAATAAACAGGGGGACATGCAGGTAGCTAACCTCGATCTTTATTCCATAGACTACGACTATCTTAAACAGTACCAGATAAAAGTAGTCGCCGGCCGTGCATTTTCCAGAGATTTTGGAACAGATACTGCGGAGGCAATGATCATGAATGAAGCGGCTGTAAAATTATTTGGCTATGCTTCTTCCGATGAAGCTATTGGTAAACATTTCCGGCAATGGGGCAGAGACGGGAAAATTATAGGCGTAATAAAAAACTTCCATTTCCGGTCCCTGCAGGAAGATATCAAACCGCTCACTATGCGTATCAAACCAAATGAATGTGATATGATATCTGTGAACGTAGCATCCGGTAATTTATCCGGTACTATTGCAGCAATAGAAGGTAAGTGGAAAGCGCTGCTTCCCAACCGGCCATTTAACTACTATTTCCTGGATGAATTTTTTGACAGGCAGTATCGTACAGAGGAAAGATTCGGTAAACTGTTTTTCAATTTTGCAGTACTTGCTATTTTTATTTCCTGTTTGGGTTTACTGGGATTAGCCTCCTACAGCGCATTGCAGCGCACCCGGGAAATAGGTATCCGCAAAGTAATGGGCGCTTCGGTAAGGGATATTGTAAATCTCTTATCAAAAGAGTTCTTAAAACTGGTATTTATCTCTTTTCTGATTGCCACACCAGTCGCATGGTATTTTATGCATCAATGGTTGCAGATATTTGCCTACAGGATAAGTATTACGTGGTGGGTATTTGCGGCAGCAGGCATTATTGCCTTACTGATTGCAATTGGTACCATCAGCTTTCAGGCAATTAAAGCAGCATTGGCAGATCCGGTGAAAAGTATGCGGGTGGAATAGTGTTAAATATAACAATAGGTTAATGTCAATATAACCCGCGTTTAAAAAGCTACTGATAGCTTTACAACAAATTTAAACGCGCTGATGAAGGTACTCCCTATGGTTACTGACATGGAACTTATTGCCGGCATTCAGGCTGACTGTGAGGAAAGTTATGAAGCGTTGTATAATAAGTATGCCAGCCAATTATATGTTTTCACCGCCCATAAATTGCACTCCAGGGAAATAGCAGAGGAACTGGTGCAGGATGTTTTTATTAAATTATGGGAGAAGCGTGCACAGCTTGATATTCAGACGAGTGTAACCGGTTATTTATTTAAAATGATGCGGAATGAAATACTACAATATTTCCGTTCTTTTAAAGATAATGAAGTATTTATAGAAGAGATGGCAGGATTTGATCTGAATACAAAATCACGTACCGATGATAGTATTCATTTCAAAGAGATGGAAATAAGCCTGAAGGCTATCATAAACGCGCTACCTCAAAAGTGTCGCGAAATATTTATCATGAGCCGTGACCAGGAGTTAACGGTGAAACAAATTGCAGGAAAACTGGACCTCTCTGATCAAACCGTGAAGAACCATATTACCAAGGCATTGGCCACACTTCGGAAGGAATTGAAACAAATAACCTATCTTTTCCTTACTGCTTTATTGCTGATAGTGATTTACAGCTACTCCCAATATTAAATCTCAGATTTATTTTATCTCCCACTAGTACCCCGGACAAAAAATTGCATCTTATATTCTAGCTGCGTAACATATCGTGCTACTTTATATGGATCAGGACCACCAGCATCGGATCAAACAATTACTTAAACAATATTTTGATGGTATTGATCATCCGGAAGCAGCAACGCATTTTGAGGAGTGGTACCGGCAGTTGTCATTGGATGAATCACTGGATCTTTCACAGGAAGAACTGGATCTGGCATTGGGCCGGATGGCCGAAAATATTCGTGTAAAAAAACAACCGCGTATGCGGATACTGAACAGGCGTATGCTGATTAATGTGTCTGCTGTAGCGGCTTCTGTGCTGTTGTTGGTAAGTTGTTTGTTGTCATTCAAACAAGGCACTTCTTTTTATAACCTATTCCACCCCATTAAAGAAATACAGCTGGCCACACTTGCAGGCCAATCTAAAACGCTTACACTGCCCGATGGAAGTATTATACACCTCAACGAAAATGCGGCTGTTACCTACACCAACAGATATGATCATGACGGGAAAAGAGAAATATTTTTATGGGGAGAAGCATTTTTTGAAGTGACAAAAAATCCGCAACATCCGTTTATTGTTATTGCCGGAAAAGCGAATATCACTGTACTGGGTACCAGTTTTAATGTGTCCGGTAACCAGGTGGATTCCACGGTGGTGGTGGCTGTGAGAGATGGCCGCGTGGCATTGCAGGACAGCCGGCATGCAGATAATGCAGCCATGGTACTCTCGGAAGGAGAAGCCGGCATATTAAGTAAGGAAGGTGCGCTGACACACTATACTTCTTCCAATGTAGCTAACTACCTGAGCTGGATGAATGGTCAGTTGACATTTAACCGGGCTGCACTGAAAGAGGTAGCGCTTGAACTGGAGCAAATATACCACGTTCCGATACGCCTGCAGGATACATCATTGGAAAAGATCCATTTAACCTTACAGTATCGCAGGACTGATCTGCCTGCGGTACTGGATTTGATTTGTAATTCACTTAACCTGGAACACACTACGCGCAATGGTGTTGTCTGGATTTCTAACATCCGTTAATAGTTAGTATAACTAACAATTTTATATTCTTTTTTCTGAAATAAATGTTATGAATTTAAAATTTACTAAAAGGTATTTTTTATTTTGGGGATTCCTATGCCTGGTATGCTCGTTATGGCTGCCACAGTTTGCAATAGCGCAAAGTAATAAGGTTATTACCATCAGGTCCACTGCCATTACCATCAGGGAAGCATTGCTGGTAATTGTAAACCAGGGCGGATTAGGAGTGGCCTATGATGCAGATCTGATACCTGAAAACACCATTGCCATTACGCTGGAACATGTGACAATAGAACAGGCCTTGGAAAAGGTATTAAATGGTACCAGGCTGAAAGCATTTGTTAGCGCAGATCATACGTTGACGATTAAAAAAAATACACTCCCCCCGGCCATGGGCGTCATAGAAGGAAACATCTACGACGCCGGAAATAAAGAAGTTTTGCCGGGTGCAGCCGTGATCATTAACGGTAAAGCATACACGACAAACGGAAGTGGACATTATCTGGGACATCTGCCTCCCGGCACTTATAATCTGGAGGTCCGCTATATTGGTTATCTCACAAAAAAAATATCCGGTATTGTCGTAAAAGAATCTATCTCTGCAACGCTGAATATTGGCCTGCAATCATCTTCCACCGCATTGAGAGAAGTAAAGGTAGAAGCAAGAAGGAGAGTAGCCAATGAAATTGCGATGCTGAATGAACGTAGAAATGCAGCAGTTGTTTCAGACGGTATTTCTGCACAGAATATTGAAAAAACGGCCAGCCTGAATACCACACAGGCATTGCAAAGGGTGACAGGTGTTACGATCACAGATGATAAATATGTAGCCATCCGTGGTTTAGGAGATCGTAGTGTAATTGCTGAATTAAATGGTGCCCGGCTTTCGTCTGCTAACCCGGAACGGAGTGCGGTACCGCTTGACCTGGTACCGGCGGCATTGCTGGATAATATTACAGTATACAAAACATTGAGCCCTGATCGTCCTGCGGATGCTTCTGCCGGTATTATTGAACTCAAAACGAAATCTATTCCGGAAAAACTCATCATGGAGTTTACCGCGCAGGTAGGATACAATTCAAATGTAGGGCTGGGAGGAAAGTATAACAGCTTTTATAACAGTGATCCGGGATTTTTCGGACAGAAAGTAAAAGAACATAATCTTTCAAAAGATTTCATCAACCTGGGAAATCAATACCCCGGCGGTTTGGTGCAGATACAGGATATGTTTATACAGAGCCGTAAAAGCCCTGCTGCTGCAGCGGAGGCTATGCACGTGAGTAACATCATGCAGGGATTTGATCCGGTACTCACCACTTCCTATCAGAAAGCAGATCCTAACCAGGTGTATACTGTGTCATTCGGCAACACTTACCGGTTTAAACATGACCGTGCTTTAGGAGTAGTAGTGAACGCAAATTATTACCAGCGTACAGAAGATATTTATAATGCGCAACGCAACCAGTATAGCCTCTTTCAGGGCGTAGTTACGGGTTCACCGGCAATCTTTGCACCACTGCATGTGCCCAATTTTATTACACCGGATTATCCGCGCCTGGGTAAATACCTGAGCTATACAGAGAATACCGGAAAAAAGACGCTGAACTACGGAGGGTTAATTGGCGTTACTTATCGCTTTAATGCACGTAATGAAATACAAGCCCAGTTCCTCGGCACCAGGGGCGCAGAAGTGGAAGCCAGTAACCTCACCGGCTCCTGGCAAAATACCGGATTGGTATTTCCTGTGTACAATGTTATCAATCAGCTGCGGCAATCCTATCGTACGTTTGATACTTATAATGTTCAGGGAGAACATCAGTTGTTTAATACTACCTGGTCGCCTAAATTAAGTTACAACCTGAGCTCTTCCAAAAGTTCCCAGAATGATCCGGATTTCCGCTCCAGTGATCTCGCTAACCTGCGCACAGTGCGCTATGCAGACCCCAACGGCGTTGGGATAGGTAGCGATACCTATGCATTTGTAACAGGACTGGTACACGGCGTAAGCGGCAATGATGCCAGTATCATTATTGCTGATCCCAACGGGCGGCAGTTCCGTAAACTGGAAGAAAATAATTACAACGCGAAAGTTGACCTGGTACAGTATTTCCGTATCGGAAAACAGCAACAGCAATTGAAGTTTGGTGGTAACTATCTGAAACGGGATCGCAGCTTTACAGAGAACATTCTCGGGATACCAGGTACTACTTTAGGTGGCGGCAATATCCAGGTAATGAACCAGGTAGGAGGTGATATCAATAAAGTGGTGTCTCCTGCTTATATCGGCCTGCAAAATCCATCAAGCTACGATGAAGAAGGACAGCCCCGCGTAGGTGGTTTCCTGTACCAGATCCGTAAGGCGCCTAATAATTACAACGGCTCCTATGAAACAAGGGCCTTTTATGGTATGCTGGATACGAAGCTGACCAGCACTCTGCGCTTTATTGGTGGGGTACGTTTTGAATCTACTGACATCAGCGCACATGTGGATACCGCTAACGTATACACGCCGTTAAACCTCAATGCATCTTCTGGTTTAAAAGGTAAGGTCAGTTACAACACCAACAGACCCGATACCCGCTATGTGGCCGACTATAAGCCTTATTATTCTTTTAACCTGGTGTATTCCCGCTTCAAAAATATGAACCTGCGCCTGGCCTACAGTACTTCGCTGGCCAGACCTGAATTACGGGAGCTGACTAATATCTACGAGTTTGATCCCTTCCAGTTTGCGGTGATTGGCGGTAATCCTGATCTGAAGAATCAGCTGACCCGGAGCATGGATTTTCGCTGGGAATGGTTTACTGCCCCCGGTGAAATTTTAGCCGCATCTGTGTTTACCAAATCGATAGAACATCCTTTGCAGCGTGTATTCATTTATAAGTCGCAGGGTAACCAGTCCACCGCCCCTGAATTCCCACTGATCATCTACCAGAATGATCCTAACAAAGGGCAGGTACATGGCATAGAACTGGAAGTACGCCGGGATCTGGGTAAACTCTGGCAACCATTGCAGCATTTATTTTTCGGTACCAATATTTTGATGGATGTAAGTACGATAGATAAAAATCCGGAACGCCTGGATGCCTCCCGTATCAATGATCGCCGCTCACCGGCTACCAGCCCGGTGTTTGAACAGGCACCCTATTCTATCAACACTTATATAGATTATGATAACAGCCGTACCGGCACTATTGTTACTGCTAGTTTTAATATGGTTGGAGCAAGACTGATACAGGTACAACTGGATGGTACACCGGATTTGTATGATCGGCCGGCTCCCATACTGGACCTGGTTTTCAGCCAGCATTTAGGTAAACGTTTTCTGCTCAAAGGCTTTGCAAAAAATATACTTGATCCTGCATTTAAGCAGGTGTACACGAATCCCGGTAATAATGGAAAATACCATGGTACCACATATATCTATCGCCAGTACAATAAAGGAAGTGAATTTTCATTGGGCCTCACTTATAAATTATTCTAGTACCATGACAAAAATAAAAACGATAACGGTACTGCTGTTACTCCTTTCAGGAATGTTATTGAACAGTTGTGTGAAAGATAAAGTTGATAACAGGATACCCTTGCTGGATGTGTCCAATAAGTCGGCATCTGCTATCCGCCTGTTCAATTTCTCCGGTACCAGTCTGGATGTTACGGTTAATAATATCCCACTTACGGCCTATTCTTCGGGGAATACCGGAAGCGCAGGGCAAAGTACACAAGTAGGATTATCTGTTTTCCCTACCGGCACATGGCCGAATGCAGATAATGGCAGTCCTTTTACAGTGCCCAACAGCTTACTGGATAAAAGCGGAAAGATTCACCTGCTGCTGCAACAACGGGCGTCTGATGTTAATTTTCCTTTTTCATTGGACACGATCATTGCCAATGATGTGTTACATCCGCTGGATTATTATGTACAGGCAGATGGTACTATCAGGGTGCTGAACAGGGATAATGTGCCGGCCAGCAACGGACAAAATTTTAAAGTACGTATCATCAATCTTGGAAGAGCAAGGGATGTGTTGGGACTAAATGGTCCGGTATCTTTAACTTATTCAGACGGGAGTAAAGTAAATGATCTGCTCAACAATATTGCGCAGGGAAGTATTTCGCCTTATGTAGAAATGCCTTATGGTGCTTACCAGTTTAAGCTTTTTGTTTCCGGAGGGATGAGTATTGATCCCACCAAACAATTGGCAGAATTGCCGCAGCTTCCTAATCAGAATCCCTGTGCTGCCGGTGTGTTATCACAGGAAGGTATTATTAGCCGGGTACGCACATTTAAACCAGGCGGCGTATACAGCATTGTGATCACACCTAATTTTTTTGAATATTTCTCCTGCGACAAGGCATCCAGATACGGCAGCATTGTTAATTCTTACCGCGTGATTACAGAAGTAGATCCCGGTGTAAACTACACCTATGCACGCATGCAGGCAGTGAATGCATTGCCTGGCAAACAGGTAACGGTACAGGTAGATGGACAACCAGCAGGCGGTGTACTGGATTATATAGGTAATACTGCGCAGGATATGGCACAACATCCTGCATATACTATTTACATCCAGGGTCATCACACGGTACAGGCAACAGATGCACAGGGAACAGTGCTGGCAACGGCTGATATCAATCTGTATCCTTATGATAACTACACCATCTGGGTATACGAAAAACCAGATGGAAAAACAGACCTGCTTTTTGAATCAAACGATATGACAGGAAGCCTGTACAGACCTAACAGTCCTAACAGCCCGGTGCCTGATGATGGTACCGATGGTACTATCCGCAGAACCAGGGATAATTATGCAGTGCAGACACGCTTTCTCAACCTGAGTCCTGATCTGCCCTATGCCACTTTTACCAATGACCAGCAATTTTTCCTGCCGGTATCGAACAATGGTTCGGATACTATCCGCTATCCCAGCGCATATATTGCACAGGCTACCGGAAGGATGCCGGAACGGAATCCTGCTATCATCTACTCACTGGGGCCATACCAGGAATTCTCTACACTTGGCGGACAACATTCAGATGGAGGGATCCTGCCCCGCCTGATCCGGGTGTTTAAGTCGGAACCCGGCAACCTGCCGGAGATACCGGGTACTTTGCTGAGCGGCATTGCCCCGCTGGATGCCACTAAAGCCTATATCAGCAATGCGGCGTTATATACACCCGGTAAACTGCCGTTGGGTGAAAATGGCGTGTATACAGTGGCGTTAGTTGGAAAAACATTTGGTAGCAGTGAGCCTGGTGCACATGCACGACTCGTGTTGATTAAACATAACAAGTAAGCCTATATGAAAAAATATATTATCCTGCATTTCCTGTGCCTGCTGACTATTGCCATGACAAGCTGTAAAAAATATGCAGAAGCTCCTTTGCTCTCTCATCCGGCATACCTGCGGGTATTCAATGACATGGCTTATAGTGTGGATTTTTTGCACAACGGACAGGGCGTGCCTTTCCTGACCTTCATTATGGACCCGCATACAGATGCTGCCGGTGTGGCAGATACAGGAGCCATTGTTGGAGACTTTTTAGGAACAAGGCAACTATTCAGTCTTTCTTATCCTATTAATGAAGCTAATAGCTCCAGTGGGCAGACAACCAACGACGGGCGCGGAGGCGTCGTAAACCTGAATCCGGTGAACTTTGAATATCCGGGTAATGCGCATGTATTAACAGCGCCGGCCATCAATGGTTTTGATCTTTCTGCCTGGGCACAGGTGCCTGCAGGCAAACACCGTATCCTGTTTGTGAACAGGCCGCAGAATAATACTTCTTTTCCAAATCTTTCTGCTACCATTCGCAGTAATGTACTGCTGGATACTACCGTTAATTTTGAAGAAGGAGAGGTGTATACGATGGAAGTAGTGGCGCGCGACCTGGATAATAATAAGTATGGCTTGTATTTGCGCCGGGAAGCCTTTGTTCATCAGTCTTTTGAAGAAAATAAGATCTATGCAGGATTTGTAAATCTTTCCGGTGTGCAGCCCAGGTCTTCACAGTATCATTTCAAGCCTGCTTTTTCAGATAATGTGAGCATCTATTATACTTATAATATTTACGATGATATTGCTTCAGACTTCAAACCCTTAGATCCTTCCTATAATCCGTTGCCGGGTTATAATAACATCTATTATACCACGCTGCAAACAAAAATGGATACTGTTATTCCGTACCTGGCGCTCCCAATGCTGCCCCGTAATTATTTTTTCCGGCAGGATACACTGCGTACCTATTTGGATAAAAGTGTTGTTTTAATAGGGGGAGGAGCTACCAGGTATGGATCCATGCCTCATGTACGTTTTGACCTGGCAGATGCCGCCAATGTAGGGCCAACGTTTCCGTTGATCTGTGCCGGTGATCCCACCATCTTTAATAATTACAATGTGAATACTACCTATATTAAAAAATTTACGCCCAATCTTAACCTGGTGGTGAATACCGGCAATGCCTTACACATTTACAGCACACTGAATATTATGGAAATGGTGTACGACAGAGTATACCTGATGCAGATACAGCGAGGATTCAATGAAGTGCCTAAAAACTAATAACATCATGCAAAAAATTTATATCATCCTGCTGGGGGTATTGCTGCTGCAGGCCTGTATTAAAAAAGACGATGTGTTGCCGCCCGTATCAAAAGATACACGGCCACTTGCTGCTGTATTGCAGAATAATTACACGTACGCTATGTTTTATACTGCCGTAGAGCGTGCCGGATTGGATCAGGTAATTACCGGCGATAGCCTGTATACATTGCTGGTACCGGATAACAGCGTTTTTGCCAGCGCCGGCATTACACCGGATAGTTTACAACATATGGATATAGCAGTGCTGAAAAAACTTATCAGCTATCACATATTACCGGGAGCTGTTACCATGGCTACTGTACCACAAACGATCGATTATCCTTTTAAAAGCATAGCAGGGCCCAATGTTTATTTTTCTGTACCTGTGAAGAATGGTGCCATACCTGCATTGCATATCAATGGTGCTACAGTGAAGAAAGCAGATATTATTGCAGGTAATGGTGTGATACATGCTATTGACCGTGTATTGGAATATCCGGCTGCTACCGTAAAGGAATACCTGGTGCGTACGCCAAGGTTTAGTCTTTATACACAGGCACTGAAACAATTTGGGTTGCTGGAAGGATTGACGGCTCCTGGCCCTTTTGTGGTGCTGGCACCTACCAATAAGGCATTTTTGCAACGTGGCTATGACTCAGCAGCTATTGCAGCCATGGATACCCTGCACTATAAAAAATGGTTGTTTGGTGCAGCCATCATGAAAACCGGTTTTTTCTTTAAAACAGATTTTAAGGACGCGCCACTGCCAAATGATGCACCGGTGTATGTAACCCCGGATTGCTTAATGGTATTCCGGTCTGATAAGATAGGCTTGGCACTTTTTGATTATATCCATATCATCAATAATTATACGCCTCCTTATTACGGTAATCCATTTGTATATGGAGATATGGTTACGCTGGATGACCCCGACCATCCCGCGTTGAATGGTGTAGTGCATGGAACAAATAAACTCCTGGCCTTACCGGATAGCCTGATCATTAAATAACTGCCAATACCGCTGAAAAAATATTTATGAAGACAATATTGCAACGCAAACATGTTATAAGTACCCTGCTGCTGTGTAGTCTGCTGTGTGCGTGGAGTGCCTGTTTGAAGCCATCGGATTCAGATATAATTATCTCACATTCTGCGCCCTTCAAAAATGGCGATATCAATAAAGCATTGGCAGGTGAGCCTTCTCTGAAATTATTCTACCAGGCATATACCCGGTTGGGATTATCTGCATGGATCGATTCTACCAAAGGGTATACCATCTTTGCTCCGGTAGATTCCGCGATGAAAGCTGCCGGGCTGGATGAAAACACCATCAGCAGCCTTTCTATTGACTCCCTGCGTAAACTCATCACCTATCATTTTGTTGCCGGCGCATTGGATGATCTGGCCATGACCAGCAGCGTATTAAGTATCAGAGCATTGTCTTTCCGCCAGGATACTGCTTTTGATCCCTATCGTGGACATACCGTATATACGGCACCGTTATACATCCAGGAGGCCGGTCAGCTTTTTTTAAACGGTTTCCCTGTCAGGAAAAATGCACCAGTGATTCCTGCTTCCAATGGTTTTATTTATCCCATCACCCGGCTATTACCGGCACTGCCTGAGCAGCATTTATATGATGTGATTGCTTCGCAGCCGGACCTGAGTTTATTTAAAGCGGCACTGATACTGGGCGATAGTATCCGCGGGGCTTACCTGCAATCATTGCAGGGTGTTAATGATTCGGCTACCAACGATGTTTATTGGCTTTCTCATCCAAAGTTGACAGCACAAGGTGGGAGCCTGCCTACTATACTGGCTCCTACCAATGCAGCATTTAATAAAGCAGGTTTTTTTACGGTAGATGATATCCGTAAATATGACCTGCGTACGCCCACCGGTTATGATCAGAATGCTCCAAAATTCAATTATCCGCCAATGGATAGCGTCGTGAAAAGACATATGCTGTACAACTATGGATTGTACGGAAATAAGATATTCAATGCCCTCCTATTATACAGCGATATGTTGCATCCGGCTATCAATAATAACATCTATAATATTTACGTGGGAAGGATTACAGGAGACCTGGGGAGCGGTGACACTAATATGAAATGGTTAACAGGATTACAGTTTTCCGGGCAACAGGGTGTTGCCAGTGTAAAGTGGAATTCAATAATTGTCAGCATTCCGCAGGATACTGATCCTGCACATCCGGTGCGCAATTTTGTGGCTACCAATGGTGCATTGTATAAAGTAGACCAGCTTTTTTATCCTAATAATTAAATTTTTTTAAGTAATACCACTGATGATGAAAAAGGGATTTATTACTCATCGCAACTGTATACATGCCATGTTGTTGTTTTGCATAACATGGACGATGCTGAGTTGCAGTAAAGATAAAGATGCACCTGCTCCCACTACAGATCCGGGATATAACAGCCGTATAAAATTTGTGTTGCAGGATAATTTTAATTTCAGCGTAGTCAATGTGTGCCTGATGTATGCTGGTTTACAGGATAGCCTGGCAGCACCCGGCCCGTTTACTTTTTTAGCACCGAATAATAATTCATGGGGAAATCTGGGTGTTGGTATCAACGTTACTGTGAATACATTTCTTTTTATCTCTTCGCAGCGGATGCGGAACATGATGCGGTATCATACGCTGTATGGCAGTTTTTCTTTCAGGGGATTGCCGGTAGGCACAGATACAGCTTACACTACTGTTAGCGGTGGTCATCTGTATGTAAAGAAGTTTGTGAATGTAAAAGACACGGTAGTCACTGTCAATGGTGTAAAAGTGGAAAGCCTGGATAATCCGGCCTCAAATGGTATGGTACAGGGACTCACAGCCGTGCTTAACCCTGAGATATATCCAACCATAGCAGGTTTTGTACACAATGAACCCAATCTTACGATGTTCAGTGCTGCACTGCAACGCAGCGGGTTGGATACTGCGCTGTTATCCGGCAATGATGTGTATACCGTGCTGGCGCCTTCCAATAAGGCTTTTATTAATTCGGCAGGTAAATTTCCTGGCATTGATATCAGCAGCATAGATGCCATTCTCCATGCAGCTCCTGATAAGCTGGCCGCCATTCTGAAATATCATATGATCAAAGGCCGGTTCTACCAGGGAGATCTTTACCGTGTTACTGCTACTGCACCCGGCAAAAGCATGATCATGTTAAACAATGGAAAGGTGGCAGTTAATGGTAACGCCTCCGCTTATAATGCCATCAGTTTTCTGGGCAGGGGAAACCAGGGAAATGCAGCCCGTATCTATACTCCGGCGGAGTATAATCCGGGTTTTGACTATGCCAGTATTACCTGCGGCAACGGCGTATTGTATGAAACAGATGCCGTATTAATTCCTTAACACTGTTTACAATAGCTGTATGAAAAATATTTACTTATATAAAAACGCTGCGCTGTATCATTTGCTGCTTTTATTGTTGCTGCTGACAGCCTGTAAAAAAGAGGAGCATACACTGGTAGTTACGGCTAAATCCACGCTGCTGCAGTATGTCAGCAAAGATCCGCAACTCACACTCTTTAAAGCAGCACTGGAACGGGCAGGTATGCTGAATGATACTACCTTTTCTAACGGTGGCCCCTATACGATATTTGCACCGGTAGATTCGGCTTTTAAAGTAGCCGGTCTTACCCTGGACAGGATCAACGCGTATGATCCCAAAGCACTGGCATTCATCCTGCAATATCATTTCGTATATGGTAACCTGAGCAGCAATAGCCTGATCGGGTTTTACACACAGGTGGCCATTTCCCGGAACCCTGTCTACCGGCCCACCATCACCAAAAACTATTTTGGCATTTTCCTGAATGGTATCCCGCTTACAACCGCGAATATTATTTTGGGAGATGGTATTGTGCATAAGCTGGGCAGGGTAGCCTTTCCGCCCGTCGGTAATATGGAAGACGTTATACAGCAGTCGCCGGACCTGACGCTGTTTACTGCCGCCACTCACCTGTTAGGATATGATACCATTTTTGTGAAAGCTAACCCGCTTCCTGGTTATCATGGCTTATATGTTAGCCTGACTGTACTGGCGCCTAATGATGCCGCTTTTGGGGCATATGGATTTGCTGATGTAAATGCTATTAAACAGGCAGACCCTGTGGTGCTGCGGAGCTTTATCCAGTTTTATTTTAAGCCCGGCACCAGTTTAACCTCTTCTTTTTTAGGCGGTACCATACTGGGTGATGCCTTGTTTGATCTTGTGAACCCCCGGATTTATAAGATACAGGCTGATGGTATTACGTTCACCACTTCCGGAAATGTAGTGCCCCCGCATATTGTTCGCCCTGATGTAATAGCCACCAATGGCGTAGTGCAGGTGGTAGACCAGGTGATCATTCCTTAAAATCATTTTTGCTTACTTTTTTTATACAACAAAAAATGAGAATTCATTTACCTAAATATCAGGTGTTAGTGTTATTCCTCTGGATACTATTGTGCGGACTACTTCCAGGGCATGTAATAGCACAGGAAACCAGTGGGGGACTGCGTGGTATGGTGAAAGACGGTACAGGACAACCACTCCCCGGAGCTATAGTAGTGGCAGTACACACCGCTTCCGGTACAACATACGGCACTGCTACCGGTGCTGATGGCCGCTACAATTTACCCGGTTTAAGAGTAGGAGGCCCTTATAGCATTGCTATAAAATTTCTGGGGATGAATACCGAAACCAGGAATATCCCGCAGGTTGCGCTGGGAGAAACACTCACCTTAAATGTAGTATTGACAGATAACACAAAATCACTCTCCGAAGTAGTAGTAAAAGGACAGAAAAAAGGACCAGCCGCTAATACCTATGGTACTGGTCAGAATATCTCCCGTGATCAGATTAATCAGTTACCTATGATCAACCGCAGCATCACTGATGTTACGAAACTGGTGCCACAGGGCTCAAAGGACAACTCTTTTGCAGGTACGAATTTCCGCTATAATAATGTGACCATTGATGGCGCTATCAATAACGATGCAATTGGGTTTAGCCCGTCAGTAGGCGGACAAACAGGTACTTCCGGCATGCCGGGGTCTTCTACCAGAACAAATCCTATTTCACTCGATGCCATTGAAGATATACAGGTATATATTGCTCCATACGATGTGAAGATCGGTAACTTCACCGGTGGTAGTATTAACGCTGTTACACGGGCAGGCACCAACGAAGTTCATGGGGCTGTATATGCCTATGGGCGCAATGCTTCCATAACCGGACCTGACCGCACAGGTACTGAATTAAATAAAAAACTGCCCGCTGCTTTTTACGACTATCAGACAGGTTTCAGGGCAGGCTTTCCTATTATGAAAAATAAGATCTTCTTTTTTACAAATGAAGAAATTACCCGCCGCCAGGAACCCGTGCTGCAGGTAGCCGGAAGCCCCGGTGCAGCCGCAGCATTAAGTTTGCAGGATGCAACAGATATCCGTGATCATAGTCTGCATGATTTGGGATTTGATCCCGGCACCTATGGCCAGTACAACAGCTACTCCCGTTCCAATAAATTTTTTAACCGCCTGGACTGGAACATCGGTACACGCAATCAATTGGCCATCCGCAACAATACTATTCATTCGGAGGCCATCAATATGGAACGTGACCAGTTTGATTTTCGTTTCGGAAGCATTGCCTACAAACAAACCAATAACCAAAGCTCTACTGTTGCAGAGTTTAAAACACGATTTAATAACCAGGTATCCAACAGCTTTGTAGCCGGTTACACAGCTATCCACGACTACCGCGATCCTACCAGTGATCCCGCATTTCCACAGGTACAGATTGTAGGCAGAACACCCGGTACTACCATCTTCCTGGGCACAGACCGTGAAGCAGCGATCTTTAATCAAAAACAACGGACCATCGAAATTACCGATAATATGGTGATCAATAAAGGCGCGCATACTATGACCTTTGGTACGCATAACGAATTATACAAGATCACCTACGGCTTTGTGAATGCGTGGAATGGCCGCGTTACTTACCAGAGTATCCATGATTTTTTAAGCAACAACCCGGAAAGGGTACAGGGCAACTATAATTATAATAATAACAACCGTGATTATATTTTATCTCATCCCGGAGCAGTATTCAACATCAATTTTTACAGTGCCTATGCACAGGATGAATACCAGGTAACAGACAAATTAAAATTTACTTACGGGTTAAGATTTGATTATGCAGATGTACCGCAGAAACAAGCGTTGAGCGAAAAAACACAAAACGCAAAAACGGATCCTTATCTCGGGAATACTTATTTGTATACGCCACTGAATAAGATCGGACAAAATTACCTGGGACAAATACAACTATCTCCCCGTTTGGGTTTCCGCTACGATTGGAGGGGCGATCAAAGCGGGATCCTGCGTGGGGGACTGGGTATGTTCACTTCCAGGATTCCGTTTGCATGGCTGGGATATGCTTATTATAACAACGGTGATACCTATGGCGCCTACGACCAGAAAACAGATGGTAACCCTCCGTATGTATTCCAGGGCAACCCATTGGTGCATGCACCCGGCAGTGCGCCCGGTATTGCGGGTTTTGCGGCTGCTAACGGACAGGAAGTTGGTAACCGGAATGCAGGTAAGACACAGATCGATGTGGTGGATAATGCTTTTAAAATGCCTAAAGTATTAAGAGGAAGTCTCGCCATTGATCTGAAGGATCAGCACGGACTGAAATATACATTGGAAGGCATTTACACTAAAACTATCAAAGATGTGAAATTTCAGCAGGTGAACCTGACGGATAATCCAACATACATGGCTTTTGATACAGCCGCCGCTTTCCGCAGACAACCTATTTTCCCCGGCCAGAATTCCTTGAATCCTAATCTGGCCAATGCGTATGAAATGAGTAATACTACATTGGGGTACCGTTATAGTCTTACCGCGCAGGTGTCGGGTAATTTTAATAACGGATTTGGATTTTCCGGAGCATACACCTACGGCCAGTCAAAAGACCTGGCCAACGGTATCCGTAATTCGATGGAATCTAACTGGCAATTGAACCAGGCACTGAACCCCAACAATCCTTCGCTGGCCAACTCCAATTTTGATATCCGGCACCGGATCGTTGTAAATGTGTCGTACCGTAAAGTATGGTCTAAAACATTTACCAGTAACTTTTCTTTGTTTATAACGGCGCAATCCGGCAGTCCCTTTACGTATGGTTTTGTAAACTACACGCCGCAGAACACGCCGCAGCAGATAGGATTGGCGTACATCCCTGCGCAAGGCGAAACAGCTAATTTTTTTGCACCTGTTTACGGAACAGATGGAAAAGTTATTGCTTCCCCGCAGCAACAGGCCGACGCATTTGATCAATTCATTGATGGTAATAAATACCTGCATTCCCGTCGTGGCAAGTTTACGGAACGCAATGAAGGACGTACTCCCTGGAATAATAATGCTGATTTTCATTTTTCACAGGAGATCTGCTTTAATGCCGGGAAGGCGAACGTATCTCCACATACGCTTACCTTTTCACTGGATATCATGAATCTGACTAACCTGATCAGCAAAGACCTGGGCAAAGTTTATTTCTCTTCCAATACCTATAACTCTACTGCCAGTGTGGGATTACAGCCTTACATTCCGGTGCGTAGTTCACAGGGATATCCACTCTATCAGTTTATAGATCCGGGAACACCATATTCTGTGGATCCGTTTGCCTCGCGCTGGCAAATGCAGCTGGGATTGAGGTATGGATTTTAATGTGTGTAAAAATCTTTTAAAAAGGCCGGGGACTTACGTTTCCGGCCTTTCTATTGTGGTTAGAAATTAACTACATCTGCAGGTGTAAACCTGTTTTTAAAAGTAAACGCAAAAGGTGTACTTCCATTATTTCTTAAATAAGTAAGCCGTTCCTGCGTATCAGCTATAGTGGGCAAATGCCCGGCAGGAACATACCACAGCCCCATGTGCATATCCGACATCTTTTCAAACCATTCCTTTTTTCTTTTGAAAATTTCTACATGATCTGATTGATAAGTGAATTGAAATAATGCATCCACATTTTTCCACACCGACAAATTGACCAGTAAATAGTCATCATCAAATATTTTTATGGAGGTGGCATTATTCTGATCATCTTTCAGTCGCCAGATAAACCCTTCACTGTTCTCTGCTATATGATTGATCCGATCCAGGTTGGCAACAAAGTCGGCCATAACCGGATTGTCAAGCGGGGCAAGCATCTTCGCTATGTTCACCTGGGCTAAATAGTATTCCATCTGTAATATTTTTAAAAATTAGTTATATTAGCTGTTATCTTTTGTAAAAGTAAAGGCAGGTGAAACATGAAACAAGAAGTTACTAAAAGGTTACTGGTAAAAAAGCAGGATGATACACTGGCAGACTATAGCTGTTCTGTGATTGCTACACTCAGAATATTTGCTACCAAATGGAAGCCATGTATTATCTGTTACCTTACAGAGGGACCACTGCGATATAACCAATTGTACAGGATCATACCGAATATCAGCAGGAAAGTGCTTTCGCAGCACTTATCAGAGCTGGAAAGGGATAACGTAATTATTCGTACACAATATGATCCTAAAAAGCAGCATGTGGAATATACGCTCTCTGAAACAGGACAATCTTTACTGCCGCTTTTAACGCAAATACAAAACTGGGGGCTAAATAATTTAACTGGCGTATTATCTATTGAGGAAATGCTCCATATACAAAGATAAAAGCGGCCTTTTGCTACAATACCAACTGACGATGCAGGCGGTTAAGCGTTTCCGCAGCATCTCCGCCACAAAAGCCCGGATGTACTTTTGATGTTTGTACCACACTGCTGCGCGTGGCCGTGAGCCAGCGAAAACGGGAAGCAATATCGAGTTTGCCAATGGGGCCTGCTTCCTTGCCACCATGGCATATTTCTACAAAGGCATCGAGGTAAGCTTTTACCTCTGCTATATCTGTATGAGGGGAAAAAGTGCGTAGCCGTTCTTCATCCAATGTGAATACTGCCTGTAAAAATCTTTGTTGTTTACAATAGAGAATCACTCCAACATTGAGAAATTCCTCACGTTCGACTCTTGGCACAATGCGTATAACGGCATACTCAAATAAGTGATTTTCTTGCATGTTGTGCTTCTTTTACAAAAATTTCGGAGCTGGAGATCCTGGATGTTAAAAATTCAATATAAACCTGTCTGTGTTCCTCTGGCGATTCGTGAGATGATCCGCTGATCAGCCATTCATCAGGGATTAAGGCCACTATGTTGCGGATGCGTTCAGGCGTAAGTATTAAACGAAACGCAGCATCCACCTTATCTATTTCGCTGGCCTGTGGCAGCAGCACATGGTCTTTCACCTGTACAAAAGGCCGTTTGGCCTGTTCTTCCCAGTTGTGCCACGAATGATGGAAATAGAGTGATGCACCATGGTCTATCAGCCATAATTCCTTGTGCCACATCAGCATATTGGTATTGCGGGGAGTACGGTCTACATTGGTGAGCAAACAGTCCAGCCATACAATCTTTGATGCCAGGTCAGGTGCTATTGTACTAACGGTGGGGTCAAAGGTGATAGCGCCCGAAAGGTAATGCAGCGCCATGTTTAAGCCCACGCTGGCTTTGAGCAGGTCCTGTATTTCTTCATCAGGTTCGGTACGGCCAAAGGCGCTGTCCAGTTCGGCAAATACCAGTTCCGGTACCTTCAAACCTACTGCCCTTGCTATTTCGCCACCAATCAATTCGGCGATGAGTGCTTTCACACCCTGTCCTGCGCCGCGAAACTTAAGTACATACAAAAAACCATCATCTGCTTCTGCAATAGCAGGGAGCGAGCCGCCTTCACGCAACGGCGTTACATAGCGGATCACCTGGACAGTCCTGAGTTGCAATTGAATATCATCTATCATTAGTATTCGGTGTTTATATCATCTCCGGAAAAAGATAACCGGAAAATTAGATCAATTTTTTAAGAAATTTGCTATAAATGATCTGTCACGATGCCTAAAAAGAACAAAATAGCTTTTTATGATGCCCCGGCATTCACCGCCAGGTTTATGTTATAGGGGAGCTAAAGACGATATTAAAAGGCCTGTTCTGGCAGTCATCGGTCACGTTGCAGTATACCAGGGCAAAGGGGAACATATTGCCATGCCTGGCCCACAAGAGAGCTTAATGCACAACACGGTTATCATTAATAAGATATTTTCTGATGTGGATAATGAGTAATCCGTTTAAGCTAAATCCACAAAACCGGGAACACAAAGAAAGGCTTCAGGTATAACAACTTTAAGTCTTCCAATTTTCTGTAACCTCAGGAATAGTTTACGATTGAATTGAAATACGGTTATTTAAATCTACCTGATCAACACTGTCAGCATTTTCTGCTGCGCCATGCACGAATATCAATCTTCACCTGACCAGTTCCCGTCTCTTACAAAAAATAAAAAATGTAAAAAGAATTGGGTGTTAATTTTTTTTATTTATATTTATTAGAGTTATTGTATTGAGATATGCTTAAAGTGTTTAGTTGACCAACTCTTATATACAATAAAAGATAAACCAAAATTTGAACTAACAACGGGTCCCTCGGCGAATTTGCAGTAATTGTACTTTATGTGTTAACCTAGTACCCTTTAAGTAATTATAATGCGAAAGAATCATTAATACTTATGATCTATTCAAAAAACAACAGCAGTTGCGCTAGAGATAGTGTGCGGATTCCTCATTGGCTACCAGAAAATAAATCACATGTTAGTAATATCTACCTCAAAAAAAGGACACTATTGTTTGTGTCTGTTTTCATTATTGTTTTTTTACTGAGTACTGTTAATACAGTGGCCCAAATTTCTATTAGCGGAAGGATAGTTGAAAAAGAAGAGAAAGGAATAAGTTTTGCCTCAGTAGAATGTCAGGAAGATTCAACAGTTTTATGTGTTGCCGTTTCGGATGAACAGGGTTATTATCATCTTATCTGCAATACTTCTTTTCCCCGTATGATGATTATAAAAGTAAGCAGGATAGGGTTTGTTAAAAAACAACGCGTGATAGAACCAGGAAGAGATCTTAAAGATACGGTCCTGGGTAATATCATATTGATAAGGGATTCAACCACCACACTTACAGGGGTAACTGTAAAAGCGCAACGACCTTTGTTTGAAAAGAAATCTGATCGCTTTGTTTTTAATTTAAATGGTAATCCCTTATTGTCGGGAAACAATGCCTGGGATATACTTAGACATGTTCCTCTCGTAAGTGCAAATGACCTTGGCGCCTTGTTTATTGCAGGCAAAAAAAATACAGTCGTATATATTAATGGCCGTAAAAATCTTATGGGACAGGAAGCGCTTTATTACCTCCTTAAAAATATGCCTGCTGATAATATCGCGAAGGTTGAAGTAATCACCAACCCTTCCAGTCTTTTTGATGCAGGCGACGGCGCCGGAATTATCAATATTGTTTTAAAGAAACCCGATACAGATGGCCTGCAAGGCCGGGTTTCTGTTACAGATGAACAGGCTGCTTACAACACCCAGCGTACCTTTAATAATATCAGTTACCGCCACGGCAAAATAGGGGCCTCTTTAAATGTCTGGGGCAATAGGATGAAGCACCTGAGAACAGAACATACAGCCGTATTATATAAAAAAAATAACGATGAAAATCTGAATGATATCACCCGGATTCAACCTAAAAATTTCTATGGTGGTACATTACAGTTAAATTATGACATCAATGCGAAACAAACTGCCGGGCTGATCATCAATACTATCAATAATGATCAGCATCACCGCGACTTTACCAGTACCCTTTACCGGCAAAAGGGGAGCGACCATGTGGACTCTTCTCTACAAACACAAACGCTTTCACAACTTAAGGGTCATTCTACCAATATTAATTTTAACTATCAGTTCAATATCGATTCCTTGGGAGGTTACTTAAGTGTGGATGTAGATTATTTTAATTATTATGATTTTATACAACAGGAAAATAAAATACGTACCAATAATAATTTCATTTCCAGGTTACCTCAGAAAATTGACAACTTATCCTGGAAAATTGACTACAAGTACGCTTTTAATGAAAACACTGACATCACTGCCGGTATTAAATATTTTAATACAAAGTCTGATAACAACCTGTTCTTTGGCTTGTGGAATACCGATACTTATAAACAGGACAGCACCAGGAGCAACCATTATAGATACCAGGAGCAGATCAACGCTGCTTTCGCTTCCTTACGCAAAAAATGGAATAGTAAATGGGAAACAACTGTTGGCCTGAGAGCTGAGAATACAAACATAGAAGGAGTTACAGTAAATCTCAATCAATCTTTTCGTAAAAAATACTGGAGTGTATTTCCTTCGTTGTTTATAAATTTTACACCTGCTGCCAACCACCAGTTTGCCTATAGCATTACTAATCATATTGGTCGCCCTGATTTCAATATACTCAACCCATTCCGCTTTTATACCAGCGCTGACATTTATGCAGAGGGAAACCCTTTCCTTCAGGCAGCTAAAGTAATTACACAGGAGCTTTCCTATACCTTATCGGGAAAGTATGTTTTTTTATTGAATCATAAATTCAGCCGGGATGATTATGACCAGTTTATTATTACGGATTCCGGCAATAATACCATGAAATATCAGTATTTCAATTTCGGGCAAAGTAATGACTATACACTCACCTCTTCCATTGCCCAATCATTTTGCAATGGTATAATTGAATCCAATTTTTCATTCACACTTGGATACAGGAAATATCAGGGAGCTGTACCCGGGCAGTATATAAACCGTGGTGCAATGTATGGCAGTGCCTATCTGGATAATACAATTTACATATCAAAGGAAAAAAAGCTGACGGGATACGTTGTATTCAGTTATAATACGCCGCAGGAAACAAGCATGGGCAAGGCAGGGCAAAGCGCAGCGCTGGAAATAAGTATCCGGAAAAAAATAAAGCAGTTCACCTTCACACTATTCTCCATTGACTTGTTGAATACCTCTGTACCCAGTACTGTATTTGATAATGACTATTCTCATAACCGGATCAAACAGGGAAATGATACCCGTGTACTAGGAATGGTAGTGAGTTATGGATTTGGAAATAAAAAAATGAAAACTGTGAAAAGCCGCAATACATCCAACCAGGAAATTATTGACCGGTCTTCACATTAAAAATATTGTTGCGCAACATAGGCGGTACCTGAAAAGCCTGATATTAAATAGAGTAAGGGTAATTGCAAATAAATATGGAAAATAAAAAACTCGAGGAATTACTGTCCTCACTCGAATCTATTGCAGAAAATCAACAAGGTATGTTAACTGGAGGCTTTGCTGCTATTCAGGCATCATCTGCAGTAGTCACTCTTGCCCCCCCTACGAATAACTGTAATGGTGGTAACTGTGCTGCTCATTGTGGTGTATGAGCATAGCTGTAATTCAATGATGATATCAGGACAAGGCTAAGCCCATGTCCTGATATCTTTTCCGGTATCCCTTTTTATAACCGTTAAACCCAGTTCAAATATGAAATATAGCCAGTTTAATACTGTTCTTCCATACAGTGATAAGATGCTGTTATATAATTCTTTTTCAAACCAGTTTTTAATTTTAGAACCCCTTTTAAAGGATTTATTATTTGCAGCTAAAGCGGAAGACATCGATGAATTAAGAAATGTGCACGCCACATTCTTTCAGGCCCTGATAGACGGTGGCTATTTAGTGGAAAATGAGCGGGATGAAGTAGAGGAAGTAAAGAAAGTAAGTCGTAAAACAGACCTTGATCAATCTGATTACAGACTTACCATCAATCCAACCATGAACTGTAATTTTAAATGCTGGTACTGCTATGAAACGCATATCAAGAGTTCCAGGATGAATGAGGATATTATTGAAAGGACAAATATTTTCATCAGCAATCTTGTATCCACCAGCCGTTCCCTGAAAAGAATTAATCTATCCTGGTTTGGCGGAGAACCATTGCTATATTTCTATGATATTGTGCAGCCTATTATGGAGCATTTCAATAAGGCATGCGCTGCGCATGATATTGCCGGTTCCATTACATTTACAACCAATGGCTTTCTGATCAATGAAAAGATGATAAAAATATTTGAAAAAGAGAAAGCTGCTCATTTTCAGATAACAATGGATGGTTTTGGTGAAGATCATGATAAAATACGGTATGTATCCGAAACGAGAGGCTCGTACAAGGAAATTATTCACAATATAAAATTGCTGATACGTAATAAGTTCAATGTTACTATGCGCATTAATTATACTGCTGATAACATTTTAAATTGCGATAGGATCATCGAAGATCTGATGGATCTTGATCAGGTGGATAAGAGCTATATGCTAGTTGATTTTCATAAAGTATGGCAGGAAACAGATGCTAATGCTGACCTTCATTTTATGCAAAAGGCTGATAATTTCCGTAATGCCGGATTTAGAGTATCCTCCCATCTTTCTCCAAATAATGTCCGCGATTCCTGCTATGCTGATAAATTAAACAGTGCGGTGATTAATTATAACGGAGAGGTGTTTAAATGCACTGCCAGGGATTTTACCACCGGTAAGAGAGAGGGATATATTAATGAATCCGGTGAAATAATTTGGGAAAAGGGTTCTCCCACAAGACGTATGGAGGCAAAATTTCATAATAAGCCTTGTCTGTCTTGCCGCATTTTACCACTATGCAATGGGGGATGTTCACAACATGCGATAGAACATCTTAACCTGGAAGACTATTGCGTATATTCCTTTGATGAAAAGGAAAAAGATAAAGTGGTACTTAATAAGTTCAAGGAAATAACTGCCGTACATTAAATGAAATTCCCTTTCTATCACCAGCTCGAGTCCATTGATTGTGGTCCTTCCTGCCTGCGCATGGTTGCTGCCTATTATAAAAAACATATCAGCTTGCAGGAATTGAAAACTTATTGCCAGGCAACGCGTGTAGGCATAACGCTTCAGGATATAGTAGCAGGGGCTACCCGGGCGGGGTTCCATTCATTTCCGGTAAAAATCACGATGGCGGAATTGCTTAAAATTCCGCTTCCTGCTATTTTGTTCTGGCGGCAGGAGCACTATGTAGTGCTCTATAAAATCCACCAGCAACGTAACGGTAAGAAAATATTTCATATTGCAGATCCGGGTTATGGCAAGATTCAGCTGGGGGAAGAGATTTTTTTAAAAGACTGGCAGGGAGACGAAGAAAAAGGAGTAGCGCTTATCCTGCAACCAGGAAACGAGTTTGCCAATAAAAAAGAAGAGGTATCCAGGTTGAAGAGCAGCTATGGTGAGGCTGTTACTGCCTTTGGTAGAATCCTGAATAAATATCGCTGGAATTTTTCAATTGCTTGTATCCTTTTTGCGCTGGCAATGGTCACCAATTGGGCTGCTCCATTATTATTCCAGCGAATGATTGATCAGGGCGTCATGTTAAAAAACATGCATATCGTATGGTTGATCATCCTGTCCCAGCTGATTCTATTTATTGGCAATTGTATCTTCGACAGCCTAAGCTCTGTTGTTTTGGTAAAACTGAACTTTAACATCAGCATCGGTTACCTGTCGCAATTTCTTCAGAAGCTGATCAGGTTGCCGGTTAGTTTTTTTGATACCAGGTTAAACACAGACTTGATTCAGCGGATAGACGACCAGGAAAGAATTCAAAGTTTTCTCACATACCGGCTGATACAATTCATCTTCGCTATTTTTAACCTGCTGGCTTTCTCCGCCATTTTGATTTATTTTAACAGGACGATCTTCGGTGTATTTTTATTATGTACACTCACCGCTGTAATCTGGATTGTTTTATTTCTTGGTAAAAGAAAGATATTGGATTATTCAAGATTTTCTTTATTGTCTGAGAATAAGAACAATGTTTATGAGCTTATCATGGGCATGCCCGAAATAAAGATTAATAATGCACAAACTGCAAAAATTCACCAGTGGAAACATATTCAACTGAAGATAAATAAAATAATTCTCCAGGCGCTTTACCTGAATTATTACCAACTTATAGGAGTAAATTTTATCAATAAGTTAAGAGATATTATTATAACAGGCATTTGCGCATGGATGGTCATAAATAACCAGATGACCATCGGTATTATGATGAGCATCAGTTTTGTAATCGGTCAATTAAGCGGTCCTGTAATGCAGATAATTGAATGTATACGGAGTATACAGGACGCGAAGCTTTCTCATGAAAGGATTGATGAGATACAAAAAAAAGAAGATGAGAATAATGCTTCAAAAATTATCCCCGCGGTAACCCACTATGGAATTAAGTTGAATAACATATCCTTCAAATACGATGGTAGTTTCAATCCTTATATTATCTCAAATCTAAGTTTGTTTGTTCCTAAAGGTAAAATTACAGCCATTGTGGGCAGTAGCGGCAGTGGCAAAACCACATTGATGAAACTGATGCTTGCCTTTTATAATCCTCAGCAAGGGGATATCCTGGTAGATAAAGTAAAATTGAGCGATATTAATACTGATGAATGGAGAAAAAAATGCGGTGTAGTGATGCAGGATGGTTGGATATACAGTGGCACTATTGCCAATAATATTGCCATTGCAGACGAAAATCCGGATATGAAGAAATTAGAGCTGGCAGCTGAAATAGCTTGTATCAAGGATTTTATTCATCATCTTCCTTTAAAATATAACACGAAGATCGGGAAGTCCGGTATTGAGCTGAGTGGCGGACAGAAACAGCGCATCCTCATTGCGAGGGCTGTTTATAAAGACCCTGAGTTAATGTTCTTTGATGAGGCTACAAGTAGCCTGGATGCAAAGAACGAGAAAGAGATCATGGACAATTTAAACGCATTCTTCAGGAACCGCACAGTGGTTATCATTGCTCATCGGCTGAGCACAGTTAAGCATGCCGATCAGATTATTGTTCTGGAGAAAGGAAAAATAATAGAAACTGGTGATCATGAATCCCTTGCCATACAAAAAGGGTTCTACTATGAGTTGGTAAAAAATCAACTGGAACTCGGGCATTGATAAGTTTTTTAAGGTCTTGCCTGGTGGCTGAATGAGAAAGGCCGCATAAATCGTAAGATTTATGCGGCTTTAGCTTTAAATGAAACAGATGAATTTTTAATCGCGCCAAGCGGAATTGAAATTCCCATCCACCTCGCAAGTATTTGCGGAATTATGTTTTTTTATATCGATAGAAAAATTTTATCCAGGATGTGAACAGATGCTATAATGATTTACCCAAAAAATCAGCATAGGCAGTGGTAGCCTTGGTTATAGCGGCAGCGGTAGTTTTATTGGTATTGTTAAACAGTTTTGTTTCGATGATTACCTTTTGCGTTTGTTCCGTACGTTTCCAGGTGCCGGCTATTTGTCCATCTATTACTATGGTTGGTTTAAAAATGCCATAACCTGTTTCTTCTATGTATTCCGGCCGGAGTATATCATTCCGGTCTTTATAGGCAACGGCATATTCATCATAGGAAGGTAGCAGGTAAGTGGTAGGTGTTTGTTTAGATGAGAATTTGGTATCGGCGGCCAACCAATATGCCTGGCCATTTACTACCATATGCGCCAACTGTTTTTTATTCAGTTCAATACCTTTTTTGGCGTCACTGATACTTAATCCGCTCCACCATGCAAGATCCTGCAAGGTTGCCGGTCCTCTGCTGAGGAAATATCTTTTGGATAATTCTGCAATGGCGGCATCTGTATCAATTAATTTAATGACGGGCGCTCTTTCTTCCAGCAGGGCATAAGTAAACTGTTTGCCTTGCCGCGGGCCGCTGCAGATAAGTCCGTCCAGTTCTGCATCCATGATCAGGAAGCTGATCCGGATATCATCTGTATTGATCTTTGCTTTTTTTAATAATACCAACAAGGCGGTGCGGGTAAGTTGTTTGTTGTTGGTTAATGCGGTGGTAATAATTTTTTTGCTGCGTTTGAGATCATTGTCGGTGATCTCCAGTTTAGCGTGTAGCCGTTTATTAAATGCTTTTATTTTAGGTGCTGTTAGTTGCAGCATCCAGCCAATATCTGCCGGTGTTACAAAATGCCAGGTGGGGCGCAGGATATGTGTACGAAGGATCTTTCCGTCGTTGAAGTCCTTTTCTATAGCCGCATCCGTTATACCTTTTATACGGTTGCCGATGCCCCATTTAGCGCCGGCAAAGTCCTGTGCCTGTATACAACCCATCCATCCCACCAACGCAGAAGGGTCTGTAAAATGTGAATCAACCATCTGCTGGTGAAAAAGGCGTTGATGAGCTATATCCTTGCTGGTCATATATTCAGGTGTTGTTTGAATACAAAGCTAACCCGGAGGTGTGACAACAGTATGTCAGTTGTAAAACAGGGCTAGGAGATTATTTCCAGCACCTCCAGCAGCCGGTCTTTGAGTAGTGTTTTTAAAGATGCCGGTTCTATAATAGAAGCCTGATCGGCAAAAGTGATGTACCACCTGGAAAAGGCTTCTATGCAGGGAGCGTTGAAAGTTAGGCGGGTATGGGTTTTGCCCTGTTTCTCGCTCACAAATCCATAGTTGAACTTTTGTTCCTGCAGGTAGCGTACCATCTCATTTTTTACGTCGATAACTGCCGGGAAAGAATGCTGTTGTTCCTTTTCCTTCTTTTCCAGGTACTCACTGAGGGAGGGGTGTTGCTTGTGGAAAGGCTTATTGGTAAAGGATATTGAAAAGATACGTTCCATCCTGAAATGACGATACACTTTTTGCAGATGACAAAATGCGATGGCATTCCAGGTACCGTGTTCATGGAAAATACCGATGGGTTCAATATCTCTTTCGGTGGTACCTTCTTCAGATGCATACTGCAAGTGGAGTGTTTTTTTCTCCCCTACGGCTTTAATAAGCTGGGGAAGGGTATCGTTTACCAGGTAATTATGTTCGGAGTTTTTATGTTTTACGGTAATGCTCTCTTCCAGGTCTTCGAGTACTTTCTTTTGTGCATTGCGTAAAACGGCCTTCACCTTGAACATGGCAGATTTGAATCTTTCGCTGTTTTGAAGGTCTGCATGATTTTCAAGGATTTTTTCTGCCATTAAAAAGGCAATCACTTCTTCTTCTGTAAACATCACCGGTGGCAGGCGATAGCCTTCCATAATGGAATAGCCGAGTCCTTTTTCGCCTATCACCGGTACCCCGGCCTGTTCCAGGGAGCGGATGTCGCGGTACACAGTACGTAAACTGATATCAAAGCGATCGGCCATTTCCTGAGCCAGTACCAGCTTCTTTGATTGCAGATGGATCAGGATAGCGGTTAAGCGGTCAAAACGGTTCATGATGCGGTTAATTGGTACGGTCGTTGGAATAGTATAACAGCGCCGAATTTAAGCCTTTTTAAGGGCAAAAGAATTGATCGGGGAAGATGCCCGGTTTATTTTTTCAGGCTTACATTGAGCTCCTGCAGTTTTTCTTCCTTATCAAAACGGTTGAACTGAACAGCTACCCTGTAACTGTTATGGTAGTAGTCTGATTCATCTTCCTCATAATAAGGCTTCTTAGGATCTCCATGGGCATTCTTAGGACCAAATAGTTGCTGCTGCCGTTTGCCGTTATCTTCCCATTGTAATCCGAATGGCAACAGGAGCGGTTTTTCAGGAACTTCAGGCTGGGAAAAAATATTATAGGCTTCAGGTTTGGAAAAAATAATATGGTCGAGGTAAAGCGGACCATCACCTACCGGGTTTTTAATACGGAAATCTTCCGGATTAAAATTGTGGCTGCCATCAGGATCGCTCCGGCGCAATTTCTCTGCCTGCTCCGGATAATCCCTTTCAAATACTAATGTAATACCCCGGTATCTGAAGTAGACCTGCTTCTTTTTATCCAGCTTTTTATCTGGTAAACTTAGATCGGGTAACTGGTGTATATCTATTTCCTGCGCTTCTAAAAACGCCAGCAGATCAGGATGATTAGAAGAATATCCCAGGTATTTTATGAGTTTATCACCATTCATGTTTTTGGGTCATTATAGTTATCCTTAATAAATTACATTTGCATCCGCATTTCAATGGACTTTCACAAAGTAAAGATAAAAGTACATGACCAATGCATAAAAACAATTTGATCTCTAATTTAAGCATGCATGAAACACCTGTTCCCCTTTTTGTTATTGAGTGTTAGCCTGGCCACCACCAGCTTCGCACAATCCGGCGATGAATCCCTGATAAAGAAAAACGTGAGTGACACCATTTTACAAAACCGTACGCTCACGGTGCCCGACCCTTTTGACGGACAAAAAGCTTTGCTACAGCTCTTTCCGGGTAAACATTATAAATTGGTGAGAAAAGATTACACCAATGAATTAATCAACTGGGAATGTAAAACCTGCAAGACTAAAATATACCCGGATGTGAATGAAGATGCCAATGGGGCCTTTCCTTATGAAGGGGGCGTAGCTACCCGTTTAATGAATGTGATGGATTTCAAAGATTCGTCGGGTATGCAATATAAGGTCATCAGCTTTAACCATTCTGCGTTTGATGAAGACGGTGCGCAGACTTCCCGTTTTACAGGTGGCTTGCTGGGGCTGGCAAAATTTGTTTTAACCGATAGTGGCTGGAAGCTAAGAATGTTTCAGCCAGCCATTGGGGCCTATGGTGCATTTTCGCAATGCCCGCACCCCAAACCTTTGCTGATTGGGCAGGACCAGTATGCCTTTATGATCAAGCACAGCAATGGCGGTGGTGGCGGCCCTTTTGACGGTGCTTATTTCCTGATTGCCGGCGCCAATGGTAGCTACCAGCAGGTAATGGCGGCTTATGGTATCGAAAAAACAGTTGATAGTGACCAACCAGACCTGTGTTCCTGGACAAGCGAATACAGCGTGCCGATGAGCGATAAAAAATATTTCCGGGATATTGTCATCACCATAAAAGGAATTTACAAATCTACCGATATCGAAAGTTTACCTGCTGAAATCCAAAGCCTGGTAAAGGGTAAGAAGAAAGGCAAGTTTACTATAGAACAACGATACGTGTATAAAGGCAGTAAAGGTTATGAATTGCAGTTGCCGGTAAAGGCAGCGGTGAATTAACTCACACATCATACAAGACAAAGCAGGCACGGATATACATCGGTGCCTGCTTCGTTTTGTATGATATTTTCCGGAAAGATTTGGAAGGGAAAACTGTGGGGCTTAACCTAAAAAGAAAGCTGCTTAATTTTTATCCGTCAGGGCCTGGATAAATGCAATGATATCTTTGGTTTCCTGTGATGAAAGTCCCAGCGGTTTGCCGGATAATGTTTGATCAGGAATAACCAGCCCCAGGCCAGCGCCACCACCTGCGTTGTAAAATTCCATTACCTTTTCCAGGTCCTTAAAGACGCCATTATGCATGTAAGGTGCTGTCATCGCTGCATTTCGAACGGTTGGTGTTTTAAAAGCACCCTGATAAAAACTAATGGAGAAGAAATCAAATCTTCCGGCGTCATTATCTTTTTGAGGATGCTGAAAATTATCATTTGCAGTAAGCCCTGTATTTTCATATTCTGTGAGCTGATATAGCGGAGGTGTTAGTCCATTGAAAAGCGGTGCAAAATGACAGGTGCCGCATTGTGCTTTCCCCATAAATAAATTGAACCCGTTTATTTGCTGTGGCGTTAATGCATTTTTATTGCCGGCAAAATAATCGTCCAATGGAGCGCTCATAGGAGCCAGGGTATTGATGAATGCTGCAATAGCAACAGATAAATTTTGCATGGTAACCGCATCTTCTGTAGCAGGGAATGCCTGTTTAAATGCCTGCTGATAACCAATACTATCTTTGATCCTGCCAATCACCACCTGGTGTATACCATTCATTTCCGTTGGGTTACGGATCACATTTTCTATCTGTCCGGTAAGATTTTTTTCTCTGCCATCCCAAAACTGTGCATACTGAAAGCCCGCATAATACAGGCTGGGTGCATTTCTCTTAACATGACTTTTCCCATCAAATGCAATGCTGGTTGGAAGGCCATCACTGAAGTATTTCTCCGGCTGATGGCAGGTGGCACAATTCCGGTGCAGGTTTCCGGATAGTGCTTTTTCGAAAAAGAGTTTTTTGCCTAATGCTACCAGCGGTTTGTTAGTGGGTAAAGCATTTGGGAAAGCCGTAGGGTTCAGTGCATTTTTACTGAATAAATTTTTAGCATCGTAATTTAAGGCGCTCCTGGTATGTAAGTATAGGTGCCGTGCCTGTATGAGTATACTAAGGTTTTCCTGCAATGGTAAGGCGAAGTCAGATAAAAATTCGAGCCGGTTAAAGGTGTCAAAATCCGGATGTTGCTGCAGGTATTGTATACATTGCGCGAGTCCTTCGGATACGCGTTTGGTTGCAGGGTCTGTTGCCTGCAAAAAAGGTTGTAAGCAGTATTGAATAGCTGTCATAGCCTGATACGCTTCCTGGATACCGCTTTTCAGTTCCGGCGCATCGTAGCCGGTAATGCTCAGTGTATAAATACGTACCAGTTCCAGCCGGAGGCTTTCCATGATTTCTTTGTCGGTGGCCGTAAACTGGTACAACAATGCACCAAGATCTTTTGAAGAAGAGGTGATTACCGCTGTCTGTGCCAGTAATTCCTCTTTTTTAGAAAAGGGATCTTTATCAAAGAGCAGTGCGGCTATTTGCTGGAGACCGGTGGGCTCCTGGTATTCCATGTAAGGTTCTTCCACTTCTATTTTGGGAGGTCTGTTATACACTAAAGACGAACTATAAAAGAAGTAGTCCATGAAACACTCCATCTTTTTATATTCCTGGCGGCATGCTCTCAGTGCATTTTTTGCGGAGGTGATGCTTTGGGGTTGATGCGCATCCATAGCGCTGATAGCATCCTGTAATTTCAGGGCAGCCGCCGCAAAAGTTGCGGAACCTGCCCTGAAATATTCAACTGTATTTGTAAGACCAATATTATCCTGCGTTGGCTTCAGTGTCCATGCCATACATAACACAGACAAAAAAAAGCAAGGCCAGATGATATTTTTTTTACTATTTGGAAACATATACGCTGAAGGTATCTTTTATATTGTTGAACTCATCTGCAACAGTGTATTTGGTGACGCCAGTACCGGGCGTTACCGTAATGCTGCGGGTATTAGCATTGCCATTGTTCCATTTGTATTTTCCAACAAATGAGGCCGTTAATACTGCCTGCTGGCCTTTTTTTATTTTGATATCCGTATGTTTATTTACGTTCTTCATCATGGTAAACTGATCGCGAACAGTACCATCTGCACAAATCCATTTCAGATCGAGGCGGTTGTCCTGTATTTCCAGCATGCTCGCCCCTCCGTGGTCTGCGTCAGAGAAATACATGGCATTATGCGGATAGGTGGTTTGTTTGCCGCCCAGCTTTCCTGCTGAACCGCTCACCACGTATACCGTTCCATTATTGTGCACACTATCCTTTACATAAGGAGCGGAATTATCTGCACCATCGTACCGGCCGGAAGATGCGCTGATATTGTGTTTGGCGGCATCAAAAGAAGCGGCGGGGCCATAATGTCCTTTCATCATTCTTGATCTTTCGTAATCGTGACTGTGCCCGTTCAGTACCAGGTCTACACCATATCGTTCCAGTATCTGAATAAAATTTTCACGGATCTTAATCAGTTCTTCTTCCTGATCAGAATTATGAGAACCCATGGTATATGGCGGATGATGCCAGTAAGCAATTACCCACCCTTTATTTTTATTTTCTGCCAGATCCTTTTTAATCCAGGTTACCTGTGGCCCGGTGGTGTCATACAGGCGGTAAGCGCTATCTTCTTTACCATAAGAATCCAGGGAGAGAAAATGTACATTGCCAAGATCAAAGGAATAGAACGCCTGCGTTTTGGAAGGTACGCCACCAGATTCGCCTTGGGCGGGCATGGAAAAATTTTGATAATAGGCTGTTTGATGTGTTTCCTGCGCATGTTGGGCAGATAGATCTGTATCATGATAATCATGGTTGCCCGGTGCGGGGAACAGTGGATTTCTCTTCAACAGATCATCTTTATAAATATTGAAAAATTTACTCTGGAATTCAGCATCTGTACCATCGGAGTAAGCATTGTCTCCCAGTAAGATCCAGGCATTCATATAATTATCTCCCAGGTATTTGATCACCTGCTCTTTTACCTGTCGCTGATTAATGGAGTTATCACCGCAATCACCTAATGCACCTATGCGATAAACACCAGTCTGGCCAGCCTCCGGTAAGGTGATGAAATAATTTTCATTGTCGCCTTGCAGCACATCCTGAAAGCCACCAATAGAATAATAATATTTTGTAGCAGGCTGCAGGTTGGTTAAACTCACCTTATGCTCTGTAACCAGGTTGGCATCATCCGCCTGTTGCGTTAACTGACCAGGCGCTGTACCATACTTAACGCGACTTCTGGAAGATACATCTGTGCGCCAGCGGATTAATATACTATGGCTGCTGGCCACCTGTAAATAGGGTCCCCGGATAAGATTTACCGAGGCGACACTTTTTGCTTTTTTCTCTCCGGTTTTAACGGCTGCTTCCTGCGCTTGTATGGTTGTTAATCCAGTGACGAGAAAAGAGAAAATAATTAAGATTGATTTCATATAGTGATAACTATTTTTTAGTTGTTTCTGAATAGCCGGTAGCTTTCAAAGGGAAGGTGTTTGGCAGCATTTCATGGTAGCGCACTATAATTAAACTTAAATGATCCACAAATAATGTTTTTTAGTATTAACTGTGTGTTATCAAATGGAAATTACTGGTTGGAGGGTTAATGTTGAGGGGTATTGAAAGAGGGGGAATAATTATTAGATTTGTTGGGAGGGATTTTTAACCGCACCAAGTGGAATTGAAATTTAAGTATCTTAAGAGCATAATAGATCTGTTTTTTCTTTTAATCGCACCAGTGGAATTGAAATATTATTAAAGGTTTTCAGCTTTGGCCACCGTTAGTCTTTTAATCGCACCAAGTGGAATTGAAATAGTTGGTTCGGGAGGGCAATGAGGAGGAGATGAAACTTTTAATCGCACCAAGAGGAATTGAAATTATAGCCCCGGATGCCCTTGATGATGACCAGTTAGCCTTTTTGATCGCATCAAGTGAAATCTCTAACTTAATGATTCGGTCGGGCAATTATCTATAAAAAATGCTTGCGATAGTATAATAATTTGTATATTATTGTGACCAGGATTCCACGTGTTTTGCCTTTGAGCAGGAAATTATGCCCGCCAGCGCATACTGGAACCTTTGCGTAAACAAGGAACTTAGTCCAGTTAAAAATAGATTATGAAAAGAAAATTCTTACTAACCTTGCTTTTAGCAGGGGGATTTTGTGCAGTAAATGCGCAGGAAAAGGCGAAGCCTGAAGATACAGAAGTATATACTCCTGTGCCTCCGGTAGTAACAGCAAGCAAACAATGTGGCGGTGCGCCATCAGATGCAATCATATTATTTAATGGCACCAACCTGGATCAGTGGGTAATGGCTGACGACAGGAATACCGAAGCCAAATGGAAAGTAGAGAAAGGACTACTCACTGTAAATAAGCAGGTGGGTAATATAGAAACGAAGAAGTCGTTCAATAATTACCAGCTGCATATCGAATGGCGTGTACCGGCAAATATCACCGGCAGCGGACAGGCGCGTGGTAACAGCGGTGTATTCCTGGCCTCCCTCGGCAAAGGCGATGCCGGCTATGAATTACAGGTATTGGATGCTTATAACAACAAGACCTACACCAATGGTATGGCCGGTAGTATTTACAAACAGTTTGTTCCACTGGCTAATCCCGCTGTTAAACCAGGTGAATGGCAAACCTATGATGTGATCTGGAATGCGCCCGTTTTTGGTGCAGACAGCGCATTGGTTAAACCAGCTCATGTAACGGTGATCTTTAACGGTGTAGTGGTACAGAACAACGTAGAGCTGAAAGGACCAACACAATACATCGGAGCACCGGCCTATCGTCAGGCACATGGTGCAAGTCCTATTAAACTGCAGGCACACGGTGATAAAAGTGAGCCGATCAGTTTCAGGAATATTTGGGTAAGAGAATTATAGGAGCGTATATATTGTATGATATTGAAGAGGAGTTACCAGTGATGGTAACTCCTTTTTTGTTAGCTGTTGGCCTTACCTTCAAATAATCTGATAGCATGTTTGCTGATGGTGGTTGGAAACCGGGCTTTTAATTTTTCCGGCACAGGATCCCGGTATGTACTTGACCGGCCTTCAATATGCAGCCATCCCGAAGGATCGAGCGTTACAAAGGCAAAAAGCGCATCTTTATAGAAATGTGCTCCGGAGTCGGTGTACACGTAGCTGGCGCTGTTCAGCAGGAAATAATGTACGCCGTTTCTTTCTCCATACCGGTCGTCGTGGTCAAGTGGAATTGAAATATAAAAGTGGGAACATTAAACACCCCCATCAATGCGCTTTTAATCGCACCAAGTGGAATTGAAATACCTCTTTGTAGATAGCCATCGCTTCATTCGTTTCTCTTTTAATCGCACCAAGTGGAATTGAAATGAGATACTAGCATCTAATAACTGTTGCCCGGTACTATCTTTTAATCGCACCAAGTGGAATTGAAATACGGATCTGGATGAAGCAATTCGAATACTTACTTTCTTTTAATCGCACCAAGTGGAATTGAAATACGGATCTGGATGAAGCAATTCGAATACTTACTTTCTTTTAATCGCACCAAGTGGAATTGAAATGAAAATAATTTACCATTGGCAAAAGCCAGTGTGTCCTTTTAATCGCACCAAGTGAATTGAAAAGATTCATAACAGAGTGCATTTACAGACGGCGGGGATGTAGTATATTTTAAATGCATTAAGAGGGAGAATAGGTAATGCACAAGCCGCAAGCATTGCATCCAGGGCAGAAAATTCAGCAATGTTAGCCACATATAAGTTGTATGCGAACAATCCAACGATTGGAGATATTACCTTGAGCCAATACTTTATAGCCCAAATGAATGAATATATGAGCACCTGGGGAGGTCGTGCAACAATTACACCTCCAATGAATCTTGGTGTTCCAATTAATTCGGCAGTATATGGCTGCCCAAATGGATTACCTTAGTGTATTAATTATTCTCAAATGAATATTATAAAAATATGTTTCCAATGTACATTTAAATATCTTCGTAAAGCGAGCTGCATTTGCATGATACTTTTAACGATATGCACCATATAAATCTATGGCACAAATTAAGATTACTAATTCCGGGATAAACGATATTAGGCTTGGAATGAATATTCAAGATGCCTCAAATATTATTCCGTTTAGCTCCTTCAAGGATAAAGGTTTATTTGTTACACGGCCAAATGATAGCTCATTTTATGTCTTACAAACATCAGATTCATTGATGCAATCGATCAGCATTCCATATATTTTCATTTCCACGAATGAAAATAAAATCATTAACAATATAATTCTCTTTGTAAATGATACAGACAATAAATTGGAGCAAGCAATAGTCAATCAATTTGGTCATGTCGGCATTAGAAATTACGATTCACCGGAAGAACCAAGGAACTTAGATTTACTTATATGGGCTATGAACGAAGAAAATACAATTGTCTTAGTACGAACTCCGAACGTAGATCCGGTTTTAAATTTTAGGGTCACAGAAGTGCATATTTACAAGACAAAATCCGTAGAATATTTTGGAAATTATTCTATAGAGACAAGAATGCCTTATCATGATTTTATGATAAAATAAAATGTAAGTTGCAAATTATCATATGTATAGAAAAATGCCTTCCCTATAAAGAAAAGACATCAAAAGTCCGAAATAGCTTATTTCAAAAAACGTTCATTATGGATATAGAAAAAATCGAAATTATTACGCACCCATTTTAATATGGATGACACCCACATTGAGCGCCTGCAGCCTGTTTTAAGTGCAGAAATTGATCAGGAAGAGTTGCAGCAAAAAATATCTGTAATCCACGCTTTAGTACGTGCCTCGGATGGAACAATCAGCAACATTCCTGAATATGTTGTTAAATCTATCCTCCACCATTTTTCATTACCTGAAATGTAGTGTTTATTACAATATTTCAAAAAACACTGGTTTTTTGAAACTATTTTTACCATCTGTGTAAGGTGAAGCCTGATCTAGTTTTTATTATTGTCAGGTCAAATATCGACTTTTACAACTAATGTTACTAACTTTTAATCGCACCAAGAGGAATTGAAAATCGGTTCCGGGAAATGGCCCGTAAGTCATATCAAACTTATAATCGCACCAAGAGGAATTGAAATGGTATAATACACGCGATATACACGATATACTTAAAACCTTATAATCGCACCAAGAGGAATTGAAATAACAATTCATTTGGGCGGGCCTGGCCTGCCAATGTCCTTATAATCGCACCAAGAGGAATTGAAATGGTTACCATGGTGGTGAGTATTACAGGCGGAACACCTTATAATCGCACCAAGAGGAATTGAAATAATTACAATGGGTCGTTTCATGGTAACCTGAAACGACTTATAATCGCACCAAGAGGAATTGAAATGAATAAATACAGAACTAATGCAACTTCCCGCAACACGAGCGCTCTGGCCTTAAAAAAAATTAGCTACCCTTTATAAAAAAGAATAGCCAATTAAACTGAAACTAAAACACTAAAAAATTAACAATCATACGTCCTGTGTGTTGTAGTGGTAAAGATCGTATGATCTTTGTTGATACCTTTCCCCTCGTTGGAGATGTTCAATTTGGCAACTTTAATTGAACCCAGTTTCATTTTTTTCTCGTTTTTCTTTTTCATACTAATATGTGTTTAGAGGATGTAGAAAATACGGAGAGATAATTTTAGCGGTTATTTTTTGCGGGTACCGGCTCTTTCGCCTGTTTTTTAAGGATGGCTGTCATAGAGTCATAGTACCTGCTGAGGAAATGATATATAACCAGCTCATGTTTGCGCTGGTTGGATAATAGTATTCTGTTAAGGAACATATGAATATAGCTGGAGAGCAGATCATCGCGGTTGATGATGCCTTTTTCAGCAAGTACTGTTTTTATTTGCTGAGATCTGATAGTGAAAAGTGCAATGGCTTCTTCTATGCCATTTTCCTCATCCTGGGAAGGATCAAGTATCCCACTCACTTTTCGCATCTCTTCCCGGTATTTGTCGTTTAGTTGGAGGAGTAAAGGTTTGCCGCCACCAAACTCGTCAAAGAAACCTTTTTGCAGCATTTTTAGTAATGCTGTTTTTTCGGTCAGAGAGTACCCAAAATCATTGAGCAGCATGTCTACGCCCCTGATAGCCAGCAGCCAGCGGTAATTTTCTCCTTCTTCTTCATCCAGCAGGTTGACGATATTAATTACAGCGGCACTGTCATAATAAAAAATGGTTTCACTGAATGCCATCGTGTTTGCGCCATAACGTTCTATTTCTCTTTCGTAGGTATCTGTTTGTATCCTGTATACCATGTCTTTGTCGGCAAAGTGTTGCATGGCATTGTACAATTTATCCAGTACTTCTTTCCAGAATTCTTTATTGGTATCATTGTGAAACCTGATCCGCAAATGATGTTCCGGGTCTGTATAGCGTAAGAAAAACCATTTATCAATGACGCCTGCTGCTATTAATTCACTTGTTAACGGACACAATACTTCTTTTAATATATTTTCTGCACTGCGGGTACCGCAATAAAGTTTTACGTATAGCCATTCGCTACCGGGAATGAATTGCCTGGCAGGCATTTCATGAGAAGACGTTATAACAGTACCAATGGATGGTTTATTGGTTTCCGGCGGAACATTTTTCAGCGGAATGATGAACTCGTTGGTATGTTTTCCGGCCGGACCAGTTATCCAGCAGTTTTCTTCCGTACTTAAAAATTCCTGTAGGGTAACCTGGTCTTTCTTGAGCAGGGTGGCGGCCAGCAGGTGAAGGGCCGCTTCGTTTTCCAGGTCAATCAATAGCTCATTATCTCCTTCCATAATCACTACATAACGGGGCAATTGCAGTTGGTGGCGTATCTCATCAAATATTTCCCTGTAAGGTTTGGTTTGTTCTTTGGAAAGTGCGGGATAATCTTTTTTGCGCAGTATCCAGGTGCATTTACTCAGGATAATTTTACCATAACGTACCTGCGGCAGGAAGACTTCTTCCGTGGGGAGCTGCCATTGCCAGCCGATGCCGGCATGGTAATCCTGGTATTGCAGGTCGCACAGGAATTTATATACCGGTAAGCCATTACGAAAGTTGTGTGCGGTACTGAGTCGGGGAATAATTATTTTATTCAGCCTTTTAGAACGCAATACGATTTTGTTGTTTTGTACACGTATCATCAGATCTGCCAGTGGGATCTGGTAGGCGTCGGGGGTATGACTGTTGGCTAAATATACAATTTCATAGTCCCGCAGCCGGGGACGCATGAGTATGTTGCCGGTGCGGGCCTCCGGCAAATGAATGATTTCCGCATAGATCTTATCGGGATCATTTGCTTCTTCTGCTTTAAGACAGGCCAGCACTTTATCTGTCAACGCCTCATCACCATGACAAAACCTGCCCAGCAGGTTGGCCGCTGAAGGGCCGCTGCAGCCAGTCATATCAAAAAGGTAATCACCAGCATCTATGGCCGTTGCGCTGCTGCCCAGGAGGCTGCCCATCAGGTACGTGCTGTATGGCAATGTAGGGACGTCTTTATCTTTCAGGTCTTCGAGTTGCTGATCTGTTATAACGATTTCCTTGTGCTGCTGCCGTAAACATTGCTGTAGTTGTGCTGCCTGAAATGCCTGTATTTTGTTCCGGGTAATTGTATCTGCTTTGGCTTCAGGTGTGGGGTAAATACCATCTACCAACGGAGTATGGTCTGTATTGCTGTTACTATGATCGGCATAACCTATACCTGATTCTGTATCCAGTGCCAGGCTAAGCGGTATTTCCCGTTCTTCATAACGCTGACGGAAAGCATTGCAGAAATTTTGCAGGTCGCTGTTGTTATTAGCCCTGGCAAGTTTCCATAGCTGTGCTGTTTGCGAAGTGATGTCGTTAATGATGGTGCTACTGAGCGTATTCTGTGTAGTAGACAGAAAGAGATCTGTTTGCACAAGATCTTTATTACTGGTATCCGTAACAATAGAGGTAACCAGTGAATGTGTGGTGGTATATTTTTCTATTCCTGCCTGCTGGTCACGTAGCAGTTCCTGTATACGATGCAGCGGAGCCTGGTATGCCGCAGTGTGTTGCAGGGTATCCAGCCTTTGAACAAGGTGGGAAAAAAATTCTTCTCCTGTAACGGTAGGTTCCAGTTCACTTACCAGCAGCTGGTTTTGCAACAGTTCATCTGTAAATGCGGCGGCCTCTTCTGCACTTATATTATCTTCTTCATTTACAATACTATTACGTATAGCCGGGAGCGTAGCTCCTTTTTCCGCTGTGCGCAGCATCTTATCGAGATAGTTGCTGCTGTTAACGGAGGTGAGGTAATAATTACGGATCTTATTTTTAATGGTGTATGCAGCATAACGATACCGGCTGCCTATTTTATACAAAGAGTTGTTAGGGAAATAAAGCAGTTGTTCTTTTATTTCAGGGATGGCAGTGATAGCAGCAGCTAATTCTGCTACATAGTTCATGTCCAGCCGGCAGTGTTTTTTATGCTGTTGGCGGCCAGCCAGTGTAATAGCAGAGTGGTTGCCCGGTGCGCCGGTGGCGCAGCCTGCAAAAAGCCCGTAAGGAGTACACCGGCTGCTCATACGCAGCAGATAGCGAAATAGCGCTGCCGCCAGTTTATTGATTTCTTTTTCATTTTTAAGTGAGCCCTGTTGCCATTTTTCCAGTTCCTGGTATAATTCAGGGGAGGCAATATAAATAGCTTCCTGCAGGTAAGCATCCTGAAAAATTTCTTTTATGGCAGCTGCAAGGGTAGTGTTGGAAACATTCTTTAACTGATCCGGAAGGCTAATTGATAAAAGTGGCGTTCTTACGATATAAAAATTTTCGGATTGGGTCATAGCTCAAGCGCAACATTAGTGGATGAAGGTAATTGTTTATACTGTTGAAGGATATCACGGAAAACCGGTAAATTCTGTGTTTTAACATACACATTTAAAAATCACGCTTTTCCGTGATCTATATTTTCTGACTTTCTACCTACATTTATAATGGAACCCGTTATTTATGTAAACCTATAATTTTTAATATCCTCAAAGAACCTGGCCTCGCTTTCTTTTATTATTCAACAAATAAATTTGTATCATGAGAAAAACACCTGAAAAAAAACTTGTACTTAGCAAAGTTAAAGTAGCAAAATTAAGTATCAGCAGCCTTGAAAAAGGAGATGGAAAAGCCCCAACCTACACTGGTTGCAGTCTTTTTATGAAGTGTACACCACCGATTTCAAAAGATCCATGTTTTTAAAAAATGATCAGGCATGAAAAAGCCATCTGAAAAAAAATTGTATCTCGGAAAAATTAAAGTGTCCGCTCTCAGCAAAACCCAAAGTGATGCCGTACAACTGACGACAACATGGAATTGTTCGCTGAAAATTATTTGTCACGGACCATCCAGGGATATTATTTGTATCGATTGAGTACCCGTAATTTTTAAAATATAAGTGTTATGAAAAAGCTATCCGAAAAAAAATTAAGTCTTGGCAAAATAAAAGTAGCCGGCCTTTCTAAATCAACAAAAAATGAACTGGCAGGATCTTTCGCCTGTGATTCATTCCGTATTTGCACGAATAATATGAGCCAGGGTGCCCCTATTTGCAGTGTGGATTCCTGTCGTTTCTAATTAATATTAAAAAACTTTTTACCCAATGGCAAAGCACGTACTTTTGAATAGTATGTGTTTTGCCATTACCTGTTTTTATAACGGCTTTTAATATATGGATCATAAAAAAGAAACAGCATCGCTGTTACAGCAGATCAGCGATGAACTGGACCAGTTTACAACAAACGATACCAACACAGGACTATTAGGTGGATATGCAGGCTGTGCCTTGTTTTACGCCTATTATTACCAGATCACCTCCCGGGATGAACACCTGGTTAAAGTACATGAAATTATACAAAAATGCCTGCAGGCATTATCTGAAGAACCCATGAATGGTTCTCACTGCAGTGGGATCGCAGGCGTGGCCTGGTGTATACAGCATCTCATTACAATGGGGTTCATTGAAGAAGATGATATGTCGGATGCCTTCGTGGATATCGATGTCATTGTCAGTGATTTTATGGAGGCAGAATTAAGCGTAGGCAGAAACGATTTCCTGCACCAGGGATTAGGCACCGCACTTTATTTCCTCGAAAGATTGCCGAACCCTACTGCGCAAACACATTTGGAAAAGATAGTATCGCATCTTAAAAATACAGCTATCACTGTACCCACGGGTATTACCTGGAAAGATCAGTTTTCAAGCAACAGCCTGGAACAAAAAGACCGCAACTTATTTAACATGGGGCTGGCCCATGGAGTGCCAGCCATTATAGCTGTACTGGCAAGGATCTATGAAAAGGGTATTGCGGTGGATACCATTGCCCCGCTTATTGAAGGCAGTGTAAAATGGTTGCTGGCTGCAAAAAAACCGGGTGGTGAAAAAGGACATTCTCTTTACCCTGTCATGGTAGATGATGCCAATGAAATTGTGAATGAGGCACATAGCCGGCTGGGCTGGTGTTACGGCGATCTTGGCATCGCTACAACGTTATGGGGTGCCGGTGAGCGCCTGCAGCGGAATGATTATAAAGAAGAAGCGCATAATATATTCAAAAATATTGCACAGTTCAGGGATGTAAAAAACGGGGCAGTACATGATGCCTGTATCTGCCACGGTAGCGCGGGTATTGCTCATATCCTGCAACAGGCTGCTATAGCTACCGGTGATCCTTTATTGAAAGAAGGCGCCACCGACTGGCTGCAAACAACCCTGCAAATGAATACCTGGACCGACGGCCCGGCAGGATTCAAGTTTTATCATCATCCTAACTATACCAACAGCTACAATGTACTGGAAGGAATTGCCGGTATTGGGTTATCCCTGATCAGCTTTCTTGATACAGACACTAAACCTGCCTGGGGAAACTGCTTACTCATATCTTAAACCTTTCATGAAGCGTTTGCCCTGAGATTTTTTTATTATATTACAGATACTAGTAAATGGACATTTTAATTGTGTTCACCCGTGATTGTTATGCCAAGACATACCAACATGCCAACGTTACAGCAAACCTGAAAAACCATGATCCGATTATATTTTGTTGATGATCATCCATTAATTTTGGAGGGGTTGCGCGCCTTACTCAGCCTGGAAAAAGATATCCAGCTGGCAGGGGAAACGCGTACCGGCGTATCATGCCTTAATTTTTTAGTAAACCATACAGCAGATGTTATTCTTTTAGACACCCTGTTACCGGATATCAGCGGTGCTGAACTATGCGCTATCATAAAAAAATTATACCCCGGAGTAGTAGTGCTGGGACTGAGTTATCATAAAGACTACAGCAACATCGCAGGGATGCTGGAAAGCGGTGCCAGCGGCTGCCTTATGAAAAACGCCGACAAAGAAGAACTGCTGAAGGCCATTCACGAAGTGTATGCCGGTCATACTTACCTCTCCGCTGAACTGGAACACGCACTGAAAGCAGAAGGCAGGGTCTCCAAAACACAACAACTACATATTACCAAAAGAGAAAAGGAAGTGTTGTGGCTCATCGCAAACGGACATACTAACCATGAAATCGCTGAGAAACTGTTTATCAGCGCAGATACGGTAGACAGCCACCGCAGGAACCTGCTGGGCAAGTTCCATGCCCGTAATACAGCCATGCTCATCAAATGTGCTATCGACTACAAACTACTGGCCCCCATGCAAACCTGATATTTTTTTTACCAGGCATTAGTTATACCTCCCGGTTTATTCGTCTTACTTATAGCGGATTACTTTTTTGCTGCGCATAAATTATGGTAAACGGGGATGTCAATGCATGGAAATTCCTGGTAGCACAATACCTGGACAATAAGATTTCGGAAGCCGATCTTAAGGAAATGTTGCGCAAAGCGGGACACGAAGAAGATATGGAAGTCCTGAGTGCTGTGCTGAAAGCACACTGGGAAGAGGCAAAAAACGTGGAAGATAAGAGTGGTATAGACTGGGACGAGAAATTCGCCACCATGATGGTGACTGCTCCCGGTACCCCGGTAAAGAAAAATATACGCAGGATACCGGGTATAGCTGTTGCAGCTTGTATTACCCTACTTATAGCCATCAGTGGTTATTGGCCGTTATTTAAAAAAACACCGGCACCACCGGTGACAGCTTCCGTAACTAAACAATTCGATATCGCTCCCGGCACAGTGGGAGGAGTGCTGATATTAGCCAACGGCAAACAAATTAAACTGGATAGCGCCGGTAACGGATTGCTGGCGGTGCAGGGCCAAACAAAAATCACTAACCGCCAGGGGCGTATTACTTACAATACCGCCGACAAAAACAATGAACAGTTATTATATAATACAATAACAACCCCAAGAAGCAAACAGTTTCAGCTGGTATTAGCTGATGGAAGCAGCGTTTGGTTAAATGCTGCTTCTTCTGTTCGCTTTCCCACGGCTTTTACCGGAGATGTAAGACGGGTAGAAATAACCGGGGAAGCCTATTTCGAAGTAGCTAAAGCCACCCGTAACGGAAAGAAAATTCCTTTTGTTGTACACGCCAATGGTATGGATGTGCAGGTACTGGGCACACACTTTAATGTGAGCGCCTATCCTGATGAGCATACTATCAAAACTACGCTACTGGAGGGAAGTGTGCTGGTATCCAAAGGCAATGCAAAACAACTTCTGAAACCAGGAGAACAAGCGCAATTAGACCAGGAAGGAAACTTGTCATTATATAAAGATATTGATACAGAAGGCGTAATGGCCTGGAGAAACGGTTATTTCTCCTTTGATCAGGCCGACTTACCCGGCGTTATGCGGCAAATAGCCCGCTGGTATGATGTAGATATTGTTTATGAAGGAAACATTGCCAACCGCCGCTTTGGTGGAGAGATTTCACGTAATACCAATGTTTCACAGGTATTAAAAATACTGGAAGAAAGTAAAATACATTTTAGAATTGAAGATAAAAAGATTGTCGTATTGCCTTAAATAGAAGAGCAGCTACTAAACGCTGCTTATAGATATAGACAACCAAAACGGAACAGACAACCAAAATACCGGGATTTCAAAATAAAAACCGCCCTGAGGTGAGAGTCAGGACGGTGGCTGGTTTTGATTCCCCAAATGTGACAATCATTTTGACAAACTGCATTATTGTTCAACCAAAACCTTTACAAAAGTATGCAAACTTCTCTTTGTATACGCCGGTATTTTGACCGTCGTACACTAACCAAAACACTGCTCTTTATGAAGTGCACAGCCATTATGCTATTGGCCGCCTGTCTGCAGGTGAGTGCTCATGCCTACTCTCAGAAGGTTACCCTTTCTGAGAAAAATGCTTCTCTCGGGAAGATTTTCCGCGGCATAAAAAAACAAACAGGTTACGCTTTCTTTTTTGATGAATTATCGATGAAGGAAGCAACCAGAGTGACAATAGAAGTAAAGGATGAAACGCTGGAGAAAGCACTGGATATGTGTTTTAAGGACCAGCCGTTTACCTATGCTATTGTAGGAAGTACAGTAGTAGTAAAAGAAAAAGATAAGATCTATAAAGAAAATCTTACCAACAGCATTTCCGTACGAAAGGAAATAACAGGGGTCATTACCGATAGAACGGATAATAAACCACTGGCTGGGGTGTCTATAAAAATTAAAGGCACTAATAAAGGAACCACCACCAATGTGAATGGTGAGTTTACCATCAACGCTAATCCCGGCGATGTGCTGGAAATTAGTTTTATCGGTTTCCAAAAACAGGAAATTAAGATAGGTGAAAGCAATAAGCTGTCGATAGCCCTGGAAGCCAGTACCAGCGGATTGGGAGAAGTTGTGGTAACGGCATTGGGTATTGCCAAACAGGACAAAAATTTAGGTTATGCCCTCACCACCGTTAAAGGAGAAGAACTGACACGTACCAACACCGTGAATCCGATTACGGCGTTGCAGGGTAAAGTGGCAGGTGTTAATGTGAGTGTAATGACAGCAGCCGGTGTACAAACTTCACCATTTATTCAAATCAGGGGCGCTAAGGTACTGGGTACTCCCGGCAATAACGTGAACCAGCCAATTTTTGTGGTAGATGGTAACGTGTTAAGTAATAATGTATCGGATGCAGATAATGCTGATGCCGGCTCACAACTAAAAAACTTAAATCCCGATGATTATGAGTCCATTACCGTATTAAAAGGGGCAGCCGCCACTTCTATTTATGGTTCAAGAGGTATAAATGGTGCCATTGTAATCACTACCAAGAGAGCAAAGGCCGGACAAGGTTTCCAGGTAGAAGTTAATTCTACTTACCAGACCCAAAGGATATACAAAGCGCCGATGGATTACCAGAATGTATATGGTCAGGGAGATTATTTTGAAAGAGAAGGTAATTTCAGACCAGATGGCACACAAACTAAAACAGACGCCAGCTGGGGCCCGGTAATGGATGGCAGCATGCACCCTGCTGCATATAATCCTAAGAGAATGTTGCCATATTCTCCACAGCCCAATAACTGGAAAACTTTTTATCAAAACGCCAATTACGTAAATAATAACGTTGCTATCAGCAGTGCTACAGAGAAATTTAATTATCGCTTGTCATATTCAAATAACTATACCAATGGATTATTGCCAAACAATGCGATGAAGAGAAATTCACTTGATTTAAAAGTGGGCGCCAAATTGAACAATGTATTTTCTACTGATTTTGGTATCAGCTATGCTAATACGGTTGCCAAAAATTTCTTCTCCCAGGGAAGGTACTACTATAGCGGCGGACAAAACCTCGCATTTAACAGCTATTATTTACCAAGAAATATAGATTTTGCGGATTGGCATAATACTTATCGTGCAGCAGATAACACACCGGATTTTGCTGATACATATGCCAACCTGGGAGCAGCTGTAAATGCTTTCTCCAGATTTGATAAAAATAATTATTACAGACACGAAAATTCATTCCTGGGATATCTGCAACTTAAAGCCCAGGTAAATCCATGGTTAGATTTTTCTGCCAGAGGTAATATCAATTTCTACAAAATACGGACAGAAGAAAAAGATTATGGCAATGGTACTAACAATGTTGGTGGCTACTATGCTTCCGGCGGTACCTATTCCGGAGATTACACCTTGTTATTTATGGCGCATGCCACTAAAGAAGTGATGAACAAGGATTTGAATATCGACTTAAGATTATACAATGAAGACTATGGCGATATGATGGGAGAAAATTATGGCGCCAGTATTAACGGGCAGCTGAGTGTTCCTAATCGCTTCTTCCTTGGCAACTCTTCCATGAATATTCAAAACCAGTATTATTATGGATATAATAGTATCCCCGGTCCTAAATATCCTTCTCAATTAACCATTGGGGTGGGAGGAATATTAAACCTGAACTATAAACAATTCTTAAACTTAGAAATAACAGGACGTAATGACTGGAGATCTACTTTAACTTATCCTGTAGCTGCAGTAGGAGCAAAAAATAACTACTCTATATTTTATCCTTCTGTCAACCTTTCGTATTCCTTCTATGACCAATTCCAGAAATGTATGCCAGGTTGGTTATCTTCCGGCAGACTGAGAGCTTCCTGGGCAAATGTAGGAAACTCTGGTATTGCAGGCCCTTATCAAACAGGTGTTGGTTATTCTCCGGCTACCATTTTTAATCAGAATGGTGCTTCCGTTGGTACAGCCACCCAATACAATGCTAATATCAAACCTAACCTCGATCTGAAAGCACAGATATCACGCACAATAGAATTGGGTACCAACTTCAGCCTGTTTAAAGACCTGATCAATGTAGATTTTGCCTGGTATAAAACAAATACCTTCCACCAGTTAATCAGCCTGGATGGTGTACCGGAAACAGGATACAGCCAGGTGTTCTTTAACGCTGGTAATATTCAGAATAAAGGATTGGAACTGCTCGTAAATGTATCGCCTATCCGTGGAAAAGACTGGGGACTGGATTTCGCTATTAACATGGCACATAACAAGAGCAAAATAATTGAATTTGGAAATGGCATTAAAGACTGGAACCTGAGTGGTAATTATGAAGGGGTAAGCGTACATGCCTATGAAGGCGGAGATTTTGGTGTGTTGACAACAAACATAGGTGATGCTGCTGCCAGTACCAAAAACGATCCTAAAACAGGGTGGCCGTTAATAACATTCGGAAACCGTTTTACAAATGCTGCCGGACAATATGACCTGGCTAATTACAACCTCACCCTGCTGCCTGCCGGTTCTGAGAACCCCCGCAAAGGCAAGGTGGAACCAGATCTGACAGGTGGTATCAGCGCTACTTTAAGATATAAAAACTTTAGTTTATTTACACAGGTAGATGGACGTTTTGGCGGATATGTATATTCAGAGTCCTATGCATACGCAATGGGTCAGGGAACACCATTGCAAACCCTGCAATTCCGCGATCAGGCACATGGAGGCGTAGCACGTACGGACCCTAACTGGGACGGTGGAAAACCAATTTATGATGGTGTTATTCCAAAAGCAGTATTTGATGAAGGACAAATGAGTCCTTTGCAGCCAACGGTTAGTATTGCCGGTATGACTTTCCAGGAAGCATATGATAAAAAATTAGTAGAGCCTTTTAAAGCCTCTTTATACTACAATACTTTTTACGGATGGGAAACAAATCTTAACAACAACGAATCTATCAGCAAAAATTCCTGGGTGATGTTACGTGAAATTACGCTGGGATACAGATTACCGGTTGCTATCATTAATAGAATCCATTTAAAAGGAGCAAGATTAACTTTAACGGCCCGTAATATTGGTTACATGTACAGAACATTAACAGGAGGTCAGAACCCGGAATCTATACAAAGTAATGATCCATTCAGGCCCTTCATTACAGGTGGAGTACCGTTCTCCCGTAATTATGCTGCTTCCATTCACATTACTCTGTAAAATGTTAAAGATGAAAAAGACTACTAATTATATACTAGGATTACTTGCACTGGCTACTTTAAGTCAGTCGTGCAAAAAAACACTGATCGACATTAACACCAATCCAAATTTGCTGCCTGATGTAAATCCGGAGTACCTGTTTACCGGCGCTACTGCTGATATTAACTTTGGTGATCGTGATCACGTATCCAAAAGATATGGAACTACTTTGTCTTATTTGCAATATGTTGTTCCTGATGCGGTAACCACCAGTAGCTTATCCGCTAAATATTGTGACCCGACAAAAGCAACAGGCGCCGATCCGGCATTGCCTTTTTATACCGATTATTTTAATTCCACCGGCAGAGATATGCACCGCATTATTGATAAAATTGACGGACTGCCGGATGCACAAAAAACTACTTACCAGGGACTCAAAGCAATTTGTGTTATTGTGGATGTTTATCACGCATGGCGGGTGGCAGACATTTTTGGTGCATTGCCCTACAGTCAGGCGTTTAATGATGCCAAGTATCCGCTCCCTGCATATGATTTTGATTATGATCTGTATAAAGTTTTTGATCAGAAATTAAAAGATGCAGCCACTTTGTTAAAGAATAACACAAATGGTCAGATCGCATTAGGCAACCAGGATTTGTTTTATGGAGGTGATTATGGTGAGTGGTATGGATTAGCGAATACATTGCGCATCAAAATTGCACAGCGTTACGAAAAACGCGATCCTGCCCAGTTACCGGCTGTATTAACTGATATCGCAACAAACTTCGACAGTAAGCTGATTGCACCGTCAGTAACAGATCCTACAAACGATGGCTCCTTCGCTATTAATCATACCCGCGACTGGATGAATAATGTGGATGATATTAATGTGATCCTCTTTAATTACAACGCTTGTTATTCATTTGTAGAGTTTTTGAAATCTACACATGACCCTCGTATTAACTTTATGTTGCGTCAGAATGATTTTGGAGATAACTCCAATCAATACCTGACAACGAAGGTAAACGGTAATGCAGCCACTCAGGCTGCTTTAGCGCTACCGGAAAACAAGGTGCGTTACTGGGGTAAACATGCATCTCCCGCTTCAGCAGGAGATGCCACCTACGGCAGTACCGGTTTGGATAGAAATAAAACATTTACCCTTAACGATGGTACAAATCAAACCTTAGGTTTTTTATCTGCCATACAATCCCGCCTGTTTGTTAAGAACGGTGGTTTTGGAGGATTTGATCAAAGGTCTAAGCAGAACCTGATGCATACAGATGAAGCTTTTTCTGATGGAGCTACCATTAAAATGAAATCATATTTTGTAACCTATGCGGAAACTTGTTTTATGATGGCGGAGATAGCCGCAAAAGGTGGAAACGGATTGGGGCAAACAGCTTCGCAATGGTATTATAAAGGTGTGCAGGCATCCTTCAATCAATACCAGGCTTTTGCGGTGGCTACAAAAGTTCCTAAAGCAGATACCGTAAGCATTGGCGCTTTTGCTACGCCGGCAGGTATTCCTTATTTAGGTTTACAGAGTATCTATTCACAGGCATGGGTGCATTACCTCATGCAACCGGATGAAGCATGGGCTACCTGGAAACGTACCGGTTATCCTCAGTTTACAGATGTGAGAGCTGGTAACAATGGCCATATCGGCGACGGATCTTCTATTGCATACCTGGAAAATCTCTGGGATGGTAGCAGGAATCTGCTCGTTCCGCGCAGAAATAATTTTAGCGTAAGTTCAACGCTGAATCTGACCAATTATACTGCAGCTGTTCAGGCTATGATGGCAAAAGATGCGAATTATGGTGCTGGTGCACAGGATACTAAAGGAAGGATTTGGTGGGATAAGTTTTAATAATTAGTAATTACGAATTGCGAATTACGTATCGAAGCGATCTTCGCTCATAAACGTAATTCGCAATTCGTAATTCGTAATTATTTAGATGGGATCTGTTTTACTATCCGGAAACCTTGATTGCTGAAAGAGGCACGTTTATTAACACGACCAATATCATAAGAATTAAAAAAATGACAGGAAGCTTTGCTGCACCACCAGGAGCCGCCGCGGGCATGGGCAAGCGTACTGCTTTCTGTTGCTTTAATCTTACCGGAACAGAATTCAAATACATTCCCATACATATCATACAGCCCCCAGGGATTAGGCGAAAAACTGCCTACAGGCGCCGTAAACACATAACCGTCTGAACTATCGGCCTGTAAATGATTGCGTTGCTGCCAGATATTGGCGTACCTGCCTATTTCATCGTCTTTTTCTCCGAAAAAATAATCAGTGGCAGCACCGGCGCGACAGGTAATCTCCCATTCTTCCAGCGTAGGGAGCCTTACATCCGCCCATTGACAATAAGCCAGTATATCCTGGTAACTGATACAGGTAACAGGATGATTCATTTTATTTTCAATGCCACCCCGACTTACGCCATTAGGAAATCGCCAACAGGCGGTTGAATCGTTTGCCCATTCAAATTCCTGCAGCCCCGGTCTGAAAACGAGGGCATCATGTTTTTTTTCGGCATCTGTGATATAGGCAGTAGCTGATATAAAACGTGCAAATTGCTGGTTGGTTGTTTCATATACAGCGATATAAAAACTATCTACATATACTTCGCGCAGCGGGTTGAGCAGATGATGTTGTTTCCCCACCCAATAGCGACCTTTGGGTACTAAAACAACATCCGGCTTATCCTGCGCCTGCATGATGTGCAGGCATGTCAACAGTAAGATGAGGGTGCAGCTAATTTTTTTTCGGAAGTCCATTGTAAAAACTGGTTGCCCTGTTGATGATCAGCTCTTCATTAGGGGTATTGAAATTTAAGAATGCCTGGTAACTTGTTTCCTGGTTGGCAAATAATTTTTTGTAAGAGGGGGAAACGAGGAAAGGGGCATATTCGTTGTTTTTCATCAGCAGCATCAGCACTGTAAGTATATCGTGGTCTTTATGATCCGTATTATAAGTGCTGATCAGTAAGGGAATCATTTCTGTTGCGTTTATATCAGTAATAACTTTTTTAAAGTTAACCCCGATCCTGTTAGTTCTCCCGATAGAAGCGCTGATGTATGCAACCACTGAATCGTGGTTGGCGCTGAAAAACTTTACCTGCCGTTCACTCCAGCTATATTCACCAAATGCATCAGGTAATTGTGCGAAGATCTTTTTATCCTCATCCGGTATAGGTGGCATAGCATCACAGTTCTGGCTATAGGACTCAGGATGAATTACATGATAAGTGAATTTTTCGCGGAGAGAAAGAGACAGATAGATTTTTTGATTAAGCACGGCATTTTCATTGTCATCAGATTTGATTTGCTCAATCAGGGTATTGATCTTTTGGAGGTTATAGGGAGGCCTGGTGATCTTCTCTCTGTATGTATGATAAGCCTGGCTTTCTTTACCGGGTTCTTTCCATTCATCTGATTCCTGCGCGGAACAAGTACAGTAAGTGGCCAGTAAAGCAAGGAAAACAACGGTTTTTTTCATATAATAATTTACAATAAGTGGGTTGGACAATTAAAAATTTTTGCTAAGGTAAGCCAAGGACCTGTGAATTTCCGGATGTATAACGATTTAATTAATAGGTTCAGAATAAGCATTAATCGTTTTACTGAGAATTTTACTGAAAATAATTATTTTACAGGTGTAGATAACTGTTTTACTGTATTTAATACCCATAACAATATACAGGTATAAAATTCATAAAAGAAATGGTGTTCAGTTTCTATCCGTGGCCGGATAAAAAGCTGAACACCATTTCTTTTATACTAACCAGTTATTTTTCTACTACCAATATTTTTCTCCTTTCTTCATTTTCTCCAGCGTCACCTCATAAGTTTTCTTTTCTTCATCACCGGCCTGTTTCATTGCTTTTTCTTCCCATGCGAGGGCATCTGTTTTTTTACCGGCTTTATAAAGCAGGTTGGCGTAAGTGTCAAGGAAAGCAGGTATTTCTGCGTCTTTGAAAGAGCGTTTACTCCATTCCAGTGCTTGTTCTATACACTGCATGTCATTACATTTTTCGAAGATGGTCCAGGCGTATTCATTCAGTTGTTGTGGAGCGGCCTTATGCCCGTATTTTTTCATATAGGCCACGATGTTAGCAACTACATTATCTGCATCTTTCACGTAAGAGTAATATTGTACTTTGGTTTTCAGCAGTAATTCTTCCGCCAGTGCAGGATATTTGGCCTTAATGGATTTTTCTATGCCTGCCCAGTCAGGAGTACTTTGATCATTCTTCATCAGCTGTGGAAAAACCTCTTCCTGTGCTACAATCTCCATCACTATATTTTCGGCCTTACCATCGCCGAGCACTTTATCTACTTTATCGGCATGATGGAGGAACATATCAAAACCTACATCCTTACTGCTTTTGGTGAATTTGCCGATAAATTGCAGGTTCTCTTCCGTGTAGAGATCTTTCTGCTGATCGAGATATAATTTGGAAAATGCAGCTGCATTTTTCTCGTCATATTTAGATAAGGCCAGCAGTGCTAATTCCCGGAGGAACGGTGCATCTTTTTTTCCTTTGTTATATTCTTCCAGTTGGGTGTAGTATTGTTTTGCAGGTACAAGTGCATCTGCGCATCTTGCAATAAATTGTTCCGCTTCACCACCACCTACCTGCCGGTCTACAATGTGGCCATCTGGTCCAAAGATAAGGAAGGTAGGATAAGCGCGTACGCTGTAGTCCTTTTCGATTGCTTTGGCATCGGCATACCATTTTTTCACTTCTTCATTATCCTTGTCAGTCTGGTCCATCTGCACTTTTACGCTGATGTATTTATCGTTCATAAAGTTGCCTACGTTTTCCAGCGGAAAAATGTTGGCCGACATATATTTGCACGGACCACACCAGGTAGTGAAACAATCTATAAAAATATATTTGTTTTCAGCTTTTGCTTTGGCCTGTATGTCGGTCCAGCTGAGTCCATGTTCAAAATGGATACCCTTATCCTGCGCTATAGCCAGCATAGGAAGGAGTAACATGCATAGCAATACTTTTTTCATAATGGTTTAAAATTGGTTTTGATGAGTGTAGGGTAGATGTTGTTATTATTTGCTAATGTAAGTTTAGTTAGAGAAGAAGGGCATCATAAAAGAGAAGTTTTTGAACTAGAGAAGTTTATTGGCTTATATCTTTTATGATTTCCCAGGATAACGTTATACAACATCGCAAGGGAAAGGCAGCTGGAAGGGGATATAATAACAATTCAGCCATTAATTCCGGCGTAAAATATTTTATATTTATGGGATGAAACACATTTCCATCCTCGTCCCACTAGGACATAGCAGCTTAGTCAATATTGAGGGTAGTTATCAGATACTCTCAGAGGTAAATGCTTTTCTGGCTGAAAAGGGGAGAGCGCCAATGTTTAATGTGCAGCTGGTAGGGCTTGCTAGCGAAACCAGTCAACGAAACAGACTATTCACAATAAACCCGGACGCACTGATCGGAGCGGTGAAAAAAACAGATCTGATCATTATTCCTTCTTTGCATGGTGACCAGTCAGCAGCCGCGGCGCTGAATAAGGAATTTATTCCATGGATAGTAACGCAGTACCAGCAAGGGGCGGCAGTAGCCAGCTTATGCATCGGTGCTTTTTTCCTGGCAGCAACAGGTTTACTGAAAGGCAGACCCTGTGCTACCCACTGGAAATTTGCCGAAACGTTCAGGACTATGTTTCCGGATGTACGCCTGATGGATGATAAGATCATTACTGAAGAGGATCGAATCTATACGAGTGGCGGCGCCTACTCTTATCTCAACCTGATCATTTATCTGATCGAAAAGTTTGCAGGCAGAGATATCGCTATTTCCGCGGCAAAAGCATATGCTATAGAAATAGACAGAGACAGCCAGTCGCCTTTTATTATTTTTCAGGGACAAAAAACACACAACGATGAGCCGATAAAAAAGGTACAGGAATTTATTGAAACAAGTTACCAGGATAAACTTACGATTGAGCAACTGTCTGATATGTCAGCCATCGGGAGACGAAGTTTTGAGCGGCGATTTAAAAAATCAACGGGTAACACCGTGATGGAATATATTCAACGGATAAAAATAGAAGCTGCAAAAAGGGATTTCGAAACGAGCCGTAAAAATGTGAACGAAGTAATTTATGATGTGGGTTATACCGACACCAAAGCATTCAGGGTAATTTTCAAAAAAGTTACCGGGCTTACCCCACTTGAATATCGGAATAAATACAATAAACAAGAGATGAGTGTATAAAAGACTTTATCTGAAAGCAGCCCGCGTAACCAATCCATCACACTATTCAACAGCTAACAGGTCTTCCAGTTTATAATAAATAGGAAGACCTCTTTCCTTTGCAATCCTGACATCCTCATCTGCTCCTTTGGAAGCCCCTGCTATCCTTAAAACAGCATCGCATTTTGTAATTAAACGTCCGGCAACAGGATATAGGATTTCTTCATACACTTCATCACCCGGACGTGTAGAACCTCCTGCTCTTAACAGTGGCAAGGCAAACCATTCCCCGATTACCGGAATATGTCCTGCTCTGAATAAAGGCAAAGCCATGTCTTCCAGTTTCCTTAAATTCTGTTCCATTAATACAGGATCATCATTGGTGCCCGACCGGTATGGGCCGGCAATTAAAATAGTCAGCATCTTTTTTTCCATGATATCAGTTTATTTATTGCAGTGTTTTTTTAGATGATCATTTATGATCGTTTACGATTATTTATGATCAATATAGAATTTGTTTTACTAATTATCAAATAATGGAGCAAAAAATATTGGTACGAAGGAATATTATATTTGCATCTCTGTTAACATAGTTCAAATACAAAACACAATGCGTTATATAACAAACAGACTGCTAGTAGCCATCTTAATTATTGCAGGGAGCACAGGTTCGCTGATGGCGCAATCTAAAAAGAAGGTGCCCTCCGGGCTTTATATGGTAGTGAAGAAAAGCGCATATGCCTTTAAGGACTCGGCCTCTAATAAAATAGTGTACATAAATCCTGCACCAGTGATCAGCGTAAGCCAGATCGAAAAAGTAACTACTGTAATAGAAGCACAGCAATTACCAGCCTTAAGTTTAGTGCTTGATGCCACCGGCACCCGTAAACTCAGTAAGGTAACTACCCGCATGACTGGCAAAAGAATGGCGGTGATCATCAATAATCATCTGCTGGCGGCTCCGTTAATAAGAGAGCCTATTAAAGGTGGGCAGCTAATGATCACCGGCACCACCACTGCTGCGGAGGCGGAAAATTTCAAAAGACTTTTGCAGAAAGAGATGGATGCAGCAAAGGTAATTAAACACTAGTTGGTGCAATATCACCAGACAGCATTTTATCAATTTATGTTCAGGGAAGAGCGCATGATTTTTTTTTGGTTATTGATATGTATTTGTAAAAGCATTAGCGTGACTTTCGGAAATAATCAAAATAATTGAAGACGTTATTGCGATATAGCAGCAGTGAAATTAAATACTCCTTAAAAAGCCTATGCTGTTATTCAGAATCCGTAAGAAAGAATTAAATTCCTTAGTGTTTTTATTTTTTTATCTAAACCTGATCCAGTATGAAAAAAGAAGCATCTAAAAAACTCAGCCTTGGCAAAATTAAAGTTGCCAGCCTGAACAAGACAAGTCAACAAGGTAATGTAAATGCGAACCTCAGCAACTCCAGCTGTCACCACGTTTGCCCTACTATTTGTTCACAGAATTGCCCTACAGGGCCGTTTATTTGCTTATAGCTGTAATTCATTAACGTTAATCGAATTTTTTGAGTTGCCCCTGGTTGTACAACCAGGGGCAATCTTTTTATACAGCTGCTACATACTTAACAATACCGGGTTTGGAAGTTAGCTGCTGCGCATCCTGCAGCATACGCTGCCGGGCTGCCGCAGTGAAATTAAATGCTCCTTAAAAGGCCAATGCTGCTATTCAGAATCCATAAGAAAGAATTAAATTCCTTAGTATTTTTATTTTTTATCTAAACCTGATCCAGTATGAAAAAAGAAGCATCTAAAAAACTCAGCCTTGGCAAAATTAAAGTTTCCAGCCTGAACAACACAAATCAGCAAGGTAATGCAGGTCTCAGCAACTCCAACAGTCACCATGTTTGCCTTACTTTTTGTTCATTTAATTGCCCTACCGGAGCACGTATGTGTTTCTAGTTGTAATTCATTAACGTTAATCGAATTTTTTGAGTTGTCCCTGGTTGTATAACCAGGGACAATTTTTTATACAGCTGCTACATACTAAACATGCTGTTTGTGAGGTAGTCTGTTTGATTTCCCCGCCATATTTTTTAGCTGAATGGCTTGTTGGAGCAGGTGTTCCGGAAATCCGGACTGCCGGACAGCCGCAGTGAAATTAAATGCTCCTTAAAAGATCAATGCTGCTATTCAGCATCCATAAGAAAGGTTTAAATTCCTTAGTGTTTGTATTTTTTTATCTAAACCAAATCTAGTATGAAAAAAGAAACATCTAAAAAACTCAGCCTGGGCAAAATTAAAGTTGCCAGCCTGAGCAAGACAATTCAAAATGATAATGCAATTGCTGGACTCAGTAACTCCAGCTGCGGCCATATGTGCCCCACTAATTGTTCATTTAATTGCCCTACAGGGGTGTTTGTATGTTTCTAGTTGTAATTCACTAGCGTTAATCGAATTTTTTGAGTTGCCCCCGGTTGTATAACCAGGGGCAACTTTTTATATAGCTGCTCATACTTAACAATACCGGGTTGGGAGTTGGTGGCTGTGCATCTTTCAGTATACGTTTATCCGTTCAACCTGGTAAGCCGCGACAGTTCGTCAAAATCAGCAGTGATATTATTCCCGTTTTTGGTGGCAGCTAATTTGTCGCTGTCTGCTGTAATTTCATAGCCCCTTGCGGTCAGATAATGCTTTAATGCAAGTTGGTGATTCATCTCAAATAATGAAATCAGTTGCGGAAAAACAGTTAGTATCCTATGATGATTTTCTGTATGAATGTTGTCTATTAAATCACTCTTGATAGTTACCAGCAACGCGCCTTGTCCATAGTCCGCAACATAATAGGCGCTGGAACGGAACATGCCGGAAGCCACCATACCTAAAAAATGAAGGTCATTGATTTCAGCATTAAACGTCCTGTTTGTCAGGTAGTCGATTTGATTTTCCTCACCATATTTTTTTAGCTGAAGGGCTTGTTGGAGGAGGTGTTCCGGAAAACCGGACTGCGTGTTGGCCCATGCCCAGAGATAAGTGCCGGAGGTGTGAGATAAAGTACCGATTATCTGCATAGGAAATACGAGGTGATCGCCAAAACTAATTTCCCCTTTGGTCACCTCTACATTCCAGTCGTTATCCCCAATTACATCACTCAGGTCATTTTGTTTGTCAAGTCCTATCCCTCCATATCTCTCAATAAGTTCCTGCTTTGATTTGCAGGCTGGCTGCTGCTTTGAGTTATCTTCCTGTTCCGGTGTTTTTTTAAAGGTGTTCATATTGATGATGGGTGGATTGTTTTTTATGAGAAAAATGTATCTGCGCGGGCAGATAAAATAACTAATCTTATTCTGCCTTCATCACCGCCGTTTTTGCAGAAACGCCGTTTTCATTAATCGCTTCTATGCAAAAATAATACACTTGTTCTTTATCCATCCCTTTAAAATAATAATCGTTGGCATTATGTACCATAATGCAATTGTATAGCTTATCCGGAGCAACGCCCACATATATATTATACGCATAAGCATTATCAACAGGCTGCCATTTTATCCAGGCGCTGCGCTTATCCTTTTCTGTACGAAGTACTACAAATGTTTTAACCGTATCCGGCGTAGGCCCGTTACCGTTACCAAATACACGCAGGCCACTGATAGCAAATTTACCGGTTGGCATATGAATGTTTTCCAGCCGGATATACCTTGCTTTCACAGGTTTTGAAAGCTCAACGTAATCATGCGGAACATCTGTGTCGTTGTTACTTTTATCTACCAGTATCTGCCATTTTTTACCATCGGTGGAATAGCGTAATATGTACTGGTGCCGGATATCCTGCTGTTTCCCTAAAAAAGCAGCATCCTGATCGGCATAATTGATCTGTACTGCGTTGACGGTGCTGTTGGTGCCTAAATCAGTTTGTATCCATTCTCCCTTGTCACCGGTAGCTGCACTCCAGTAAGTCTTTATATTTTCATCTACAGCATTGTTAGGGAGATACCCACCGAGTGTGGAAGAAACCATAACAGGCTTATTATAGTTCAGCAACATCCAGCCGGTAAAAGATTTGGTGTCATCGGTGAAAGAGGAGGTGCCGGTTGTATTGGTGCCTCTCGACAAATAATGTGGATAGTCACCAAAGACAGTATTACAATACAAAACACCATCTTTATCAAAACCTGCCGGCCAGCAACCTATTCGTCTTTCAAAGCTGTTCTTTACCGATATAACCATGGTAGACACATGCCACCAATTACCTTTGGTATCCTCAAAAGTGCTGCCATGGCCTGCTCCCCGGGCAAAGCCTCCCGGCTTGAAGGAAAAAGGATTATGTGCCTGCGGCGTAAAAGGTCCCAGTGGATGATCACTCACCACCACGCCATCCGCATAGCCGCTGAACTCCGTTCCCGGTGCGCCGTATTGCAGGTAGTATTTGCCGTTATGTTTGGTCATCCATGCACCTTCAATAAAAGGATCTAGAAAAGTGTTATCCATGTATTCACCAAAACGTTGCCACCCATAACGTTTATCGTTGAGCAGGTACAATTCTTTTCTTGCTCCTTTCAGCTGCATGGTGTTGCGGTTCACGGCCGCACCATACAAAGGATAACTGTTGCTGCTGCCATTATACTGATAGAGATTACCATCATCGTCCTGAAAAAAATCCGGGTCCCAACCACCTGCCTCAAAGGAATCCACGGCTACTTTCCATTGATTGCCTTTGGGATCAGTACTCATCCAGACAGGAAAATCGCTGGTATAGGTGGAGCCGAATACCATCATGGTATCGCCTGTTACCCATACGGCGGGGGCGCATAATTCATCATATACATGGTGCCAGGGTTGCAGAAATTTTCTGGAGATAAAATGCCATTTGCTGAGATCATGACTCCACCAGTATCCCCACTGGTTAGTAGAAAAAAGATAAAAATCTCCTTTGTAGGTTACAATCACGGGATCCGCAGTGGCCCTGTGTTTGCCCCATTCCGTAAAATTTGGAATGGGGCAATAACCATAGTCAATATTTACCGGGTTGCAGTAAGTGGTTTGCGCGTGTGATAATCCGCATAACAACATCGCTACAAATACAAGGGCGAATAATTTCATATCCGGTCACTTTAATTGCGGACTGGTAAAGTCCAGTTTTTTTAATCCGTTTTGTATTTCAGGGCAGCTCATAAATAGTTTCCACAATAAACCGCTGCGATAATTTTCTATCATCACAATGATAGGGCCCTGGTCAATGGCAAGGTGTGAAGATGCGTACCATTGCCGGGTTTCATTGAAGGCATCTGTAAAACCATATTGGCTCCATATTTTGTTGCCCAGCTTATAATAAAAATACTTCAGCGCCTGCATAGAATATTCAGGTGTGTAAGGAAAGGCCGACAAAGCTGCCGTAGGCGTAATGGTACCAAAGTCGTTTTCCGGCGACTGTGCATTGTAACCATCGTAAGTATCACTGGCAGTAAGCCCCCAGCAATCGGCACCATACCCTTTAAAGCCTTTGGGATTCCGTACGCAATGTTCCCGGTTGATCAGCGTATGATTTTTATTCTGTTCCCAGTAATCAGCGTAGCGGTCTTTCAGTCCGCGTGGATCAAGTCCGAGAAATGAGTAGTGCGAAAAAAAGAGCGGGCCACCATAATCAAATCCAAGCGGGAGGTGTATGCCATAGAACTCGCGGTCATTGCGGAAATAGGGGCTGCTGGTCCAGCCCTGGTGATACACTTCCGGTTTGATGGAATGGTCAGGAGATGATGCAGCGAGTACATACGTAATCAGGCATTCGTTCCATCCTCTTATTTCGTGGTTCATACTCCAGCCGTTGTTGGGGCTCCAGTGCCAGTACAGCACGTTGCGGCCATCGCGGGTATACCAGTCCCATTCTGCTTCGTTCCAGGTCCGGTTGATCTTATTACGCAGTTCATTTTCCCGCGGCGTATCATGGTTAAAGTATTGGCGCACGGTTAACAATCCCTGGAAGAGAAAGGCGGTTTCTACGAGATCGCCGCCATCATCCTTGCGACTGAAAGGAATCGTTTTACCGGTGCTGCCATTCAGCCAGTGAGGGAAAATACCATGATAGTTATCTGCTTTCTGTAAAAAACTGATCATCTTCAGCAGGCGTGTCAGGGCTTCATCACGCGTAATCCAGCCGCGTTCTGCGGCTACTACCATCGCCATTACACCAAAACCTGTTCCGCCGGTAGTTACCACTTCATCACCGTAATCAAAGGCTTTGTTACTGCGTTCCCTGGCCATCCCGGAAACAGGATGGCCAAAATCCCAGAAATAACGGAAGGTCTGTTGTTGCACCAGTTCCAGCAATGCAGTATCTGAAAGATGCTGATGATTCCCCGCTTTTTTTTGTTTTACCTGCGCCTGCACATTGAATGCAAGTGCGCAAAGCAAGCATATATAATTGAAAAATTTCATCGCGTATTGTTTATAATCATCAATATCCCGTATTCTGTATCAGCTTACCTGCGCTGATATCAATTTCGTTTTGCGGGATAGGCCATACTTCATTTTTACCGGCTACAAATCCAAGCGGTTTGAATATTTCCGCTGCTCTGCCCTGACGGATTACATCAAAATAGCGATCGTTTTCCATGGCCAGTTCCACTCTTCTTTCATGCCAGATAGCCTGCCGTAATCCCGATTGATCCGTGATGGTTACATCCGGCAGTATTCCCGGATTGCCGTTCCTGGCGCGTGCCCGCACGGCATTTAAAGAAGAGAGTGCCAGTCCTGAATTGCCTGTTTCATTGGCGGCTTCCGCATTCATCAGTAATACTTCTGCATAACGGATCACGCGGATGTTCTGACCAGCTCCTTCGTTATAACCTGATACGTACAATTTGAAAGGAACATACGACTTCTGATTAAACATCGGGTTAACGCCTATTTTGGAAATAGTATCGCCTTCCGGTGTTATTTCACCACGAAAAATAATGGTGGCATCGCGGCGTGGATCGCCGGCTTCATAAGCATTGGCCAAATCTTTAGTGGGGGTATTAAATCCCCAGCCGCCGCCAATAGCGTCTTTCACACCCTGTATCTGCGAATACTGTGAGTTGGAAGCATCCTTATTACCGGGAATCAGCTGCGCCTGAATTTCGAAAATGGATTCGGGAGCGTTTTCGTTTGGAATGCGGAACAGTTGTTCGTAGTTCGCAAACAGGCTATAACCCATTGTCATCACCGTATTGGTGTAAGTGAGTACGTCTGTCCACTTTTTCTGGTACATGGCTACCTTGGCGTGTAACGATAGTGCAGCGCCCTTTGTGGCCCTTCCGATATCAGCGGGGCCATAGCTCTGCGGCAATCCTGCTGCGGCTTCTGTCAGGTCTTTTTCAATGGCTGCCCATACCTCCGCTTTTGGTGTTCTGGCAAGATTATATTCTCCTGCATTTTTCGCTAAATGTAATCTTAGTGGAACATCTCCAAAAGCCCTTACCAGTCTGAAATACGCGTAGGCCCTTACAAATTTGGCTTCTGCGAGGTAACGTGCTTTCAGTGCATCATCCATGGTAATAGCCGGAATATTATCCAATACCTGGTTACAGAAATTGATCTCCTGGTACTGGCCCTGCCAGAAATCCAGTATCTGTCCTTCTGTAGGAGAGGCGCTGAAATTATCGAAATTGGTGAGGAAGCTGGCATCGGAGGGAGTACTACCTTTTTCGGTATCATCAGACCCCAGGCTCTCAATAGCAATGGAGGCAAAAGCTACCTGTTTCCATTCCCGTAAATTGGCATACATGGCATTCACTGCTTTGGTGGCATCAGCTTGTGATTGCCAGAATTGTTCGCTGGGTTGTTGTCCCTGTGGGGGGACGTCCAGAAAGCTTTTGCTGCAACCGGCGGTAACGGTGAAAATGACCGGTATAACGTAACCGGCTATACGCTTTATATAAAGTTTATCAGTATTTTTCATGATCGTAGTCGTTTAGTTAAAAGGTGACATTTACACCGAAATTATAAGTGGCATACAGTGGATAAACATTATTGTCGATACCCACATTGTTTGGTGTGCCGCCTATTTCAGGAGAGAACCCTCTGTACTTAAAAAAGTTGAAAGCATTTTGCGCATTCAGGTATACGCGCAGTTTTTTCATTTTCCACCGGTCTGTAACCATTGCTGGCAGGCTATAACCCAATTGCATGGTCCTGATCCTGAAGTAACTGCCGCTTTCTACGAAGAAGGAGTTGGGGAGATAATTTTGTCTGCCACCAATAATAGCAGAAGGATAGCTGTTGGAAGTGCCTTCCCCATGCCATCTCTTATCATAAAAATCTTTGGTAAAATTTTCATTGCCATACCGCAGTCCAAGGTTGGCATTATATACATCTACGCCGGCTACTCCCTGGAAATCGAGGGTCAGATCAAAGTCTTTGTACGTGAAGTAAGTATTGATGCCATAAGTATATTTCGGATTAGGATTACCCAGCGGCACACGGTCGTTGAAATCTATCTTACCATCCGGTTTGCCATGGGAGCCGCTAACATCGCGGTATTTGAAGTCACCCGCTTTTGCGTTGGGTTGTGCGGAGGCCGCAGCTTCTGCATCTGTTTGAAAAATTCCATCTACCTGGTAACCGAAGAACTGGCCTATAGGCTGACCAACTATTGTGCGGGTACCCAGTGCACCGCCTGTAGCTGCATTGCCACCACCATAGATAGGATTGCCGCCGGTTTCAACAGACAGCACCTTGTTGTTATTGATGCCGAGGTTAGCACCAATAGCATAGCTGAATGATTTTTTTCCGATCCCGTCTTTCCAGTTCACGCTGAACTCCATACCACGGTTTTGAAAATTGGCCTGGTTGGTGATGATAGTGCTGGACTTTGTGCCTACAGATCCCGGAAAGGGTACATCAAAGATAGCCAGCTCTGTTCTCTTATTGTAATAGCCTGCTTCTACATACAACCTGTTATTCAGTACGCTGGCTTCCAGTCCGATGTCTGTTCCTGCAGCCCTTTCCCAATAGGTAACCGGAGCTACAATAGAATTGATGCTGGCACCGGTATTAACATTGCCACCCAAAATAGCGGTGAGATAAGGATCCTGCGCTACTCTTAAAACGGACAGATTGGAAGGTACAGAAGCATTGCCTATTTTACCCCAGCTACCGCGCAGTTTAAGGTTATCAAATATGCGGGTATTTTTCAGGAAAGGTTCTTCACTGATCACCCAACCCACCCCAACGGATGGGAAATAACCCCAGCGCTGATTACCGTAGAATTTGGATGATCCGTCTGCGCGCATGGAGGCGGTTAACAGGTATTTGTTTTTGTATGCATAGTTAACGCGGCTAAAATAAGAAGACACTGTATACAGATCTCCTTCATCTTTTACCTCGCGTCCGTCTGTATTACCCAGTCTCAGGTAATGATCTCCTTCGCTGTTGTTAGGAACGTTTTGTGCAGAAGCAATCAGTTTGTAGAATTTGTATTGTTGTGCAGACTGTCCGGCTAATACCCGCAGACTGTGATCTCCGAATTTGTTGTCATAAGTGAGGGTGTTTTCTACAATCCAGCTCTGACGGTCTGTGTTGGTGCGCATCAGCACACTGATATCGTTCCGTTGTTTAATGGTGGCTGCATACACAGGCGTATAGTTTCTGATGATACTATCACCATATTCTCCGCCTGCGCTGGTATGAAAGGTAAAGTGTTTGGCAAAACGCAGATCAGCATATACGCTACCGGTAACCACATGTCTTTTGGTAGTCTGGTTGTAAAAATCCAGTGTTGCCTGTGGGTTGTTAGCAGGACCGTCGCCCAGGTTGTATTTGCCGGGATCTCCATACGAGCCGTCTGCATTGTGCACCGGCACTACAGGAGCAGAGTTATATAGCTGCGTAAAAATAAACTCTGGTATATCATTGGAACTATACACAGAGGCGGTAACTGTATAACCAATTCTTAACGGTTCAAATACCTGGAAGTCATTTTGCAAACGGGCAGTAAAGCGGGAAAAGTCGTTGGTTTTTACGATCCCTTCCTGTTTGAGATACCCTACTGAAAAGTTATAGGTAGATTTTTCTGAGCCACCACTTACTGATACCTGGTGGTTGGTAACGAGGGCATTCCGCAGCGCTTCATTATACCAGTTGGTGCCCTGGCCAAAATCATTCGGATTTAAAACATCGGTGGTCTGCCCGTTTTGTTTGTTGAGTTCATTCACCAGGATAGCATATTCATGGGCATTGGCCATTTTCACTTTGTTGGTCACCCGTTGTATGCCTACAAATCCGTTGTAGTTGACCACTGGCTTACCTGCTTTCCCTTTTTTGGTAGTGATCAGCACCACGCCGTTAGCCGCGCGGATACCGTAAATAGCTTCGCTGGAAGCGTCTTTGAGGATGCTCATATTTTCAATATCCGCCGGATTTAAGAAGCTGATATCGTCGTACCAGACACCATCTACTACATAGAGTGGATTAGGGCTGCCATATATGGTGCCGGTTCCTCTTATTTTTATACCGGGGGAAGCACCTGGTTTTCCGCTGTTGATGATCTGCACACCGGCTACTTTGCCTTGCAAACCGCTTACTGCATTGGGTACGGGCTGTTTGGAAATTTCTTCTCCTTTTACCTGGGCAATAGCACCAGTGATATCTACCTTACGTTGCATGCAATATCCCACTACCACTACTTCTTCTACCTGGTTCACTGTTTCTGACATGGTTATATCTATCACGGCTCTGTTGTTAACAGGAACTTCCTGGCTGGCAAAGCCGATGAAAGTAACAACCAGCGTACTGTTTTCAGGAGCGGTGAGGGTATAGTTACCATCGTTATTTGTAACAGTTCCGTGGGAACTACCTTTGATGCTGATGGTAACGCCCGGAAGTGGCTGTCCGCCTTTATTGCTGGTAACTTTTCCCGTGATCTTTATATCCTGTATCTGCGGGGCATCAGACATGATCACTACCAGGTTATTTTCTGTTAACTTATACCGGAGGGTAGTGCCGGTTAATATGGTATTCATCAATTCCTCAATACTGGAATTGGTGACATTTACATTTACTTTTTTACGGATTTCTGTTAACGCATTATTGTACAGAAACCGGTAATTACCCTGTTGTTCAATACTGCTCAGTACATGCGCAATCTCCACCTTCTTCAGTTTCAGGGTAATGGTAGCCTGACCTTTCAGTGTAGCAGATACCTGGAGAAAACACACGAGTAGTAATAACGCGGTGAGTTTCATAATTAAAAGAGCTTTTTTCAGGGCATAAAAATTCCGATCCCTAAAGATTAGCGATTTTTTCATACATTTAAATATAGATGTGATAGTAATGGAAGCTTTGCTGCTTTTGATTGTAAGCAAAATTTCCTTTTCGCTTCTTCGGGAAATGTTGGCGCATTTCCCGTTTTTTATATTCCCTGTTTTATGAGCTGTTGTAAATACGTTTTTTCATAACGGAGGATTTATTAGTTGATAGTAATGTCATTGTCGTGCATGGAATAATGGAAAGCGGCGGTCATTTTTAAGGCATTTAATGCCTGTTGCACGGTTTCATGTGCAAAGATTCCGGTAAACCGCAGTTCTTCTTTTTGTTTATCTGTAAAATGAATGGTAACGCCGTAGAACCGTTCCATATGTTGCGCCAGTTCTGCAAAGGACTCATCTTTAAATACCAGTTTATGATCCAGCCAGGAGGTTTCCGTGATCGCGTTTTCTTTGGCTGCATAATGGCTGACAGGCTGAATAATGACAGCCGTTGCGGTATTGGCATTGCGCGCAGCAGTTGGAATAGCGGCTACTTCATTTAGTACTACAATCTTTTCATTGGGCTTCAGAATAACGCTTGCTACCGTTCTGTTTTTCGGTATCGCTTCAATGCTGCCCGATATCAATGCTGCTTCTGTTGTTTTATCATCCGGATATGATCTCACGTTGAATCTCGTGCCCAGCACCCGGATATCCATAGTAGCGGTGTGGATAACGAATGGATGACTGGCCTGTTTTACCACATCAAAAAAAGCTTCCCCGATAAGGGTAACGGCCCTGTTGCCATTGCTGAATTGTTTATCATAAATGAGTTTACTGCCTCCGTTTAGCCATACCCGTGTACCATCGGGTAGCACCAGACTTGTGCGGGAGCCGTTGCGGGTGGCTACCTCACTGAGTGCGGCGGGCACTGCTTTGCGTACCGTAACAGCGCGCCATAATGATATGGTTACAATAATGCCGGCTACCGCTGCTGCAGCCCATAAATACCGGCGTAAAGGACCTTTTATGGCTACCAGTTTGCCAGGTACCTCTTTGTTCATATCACCTATCGGGATACCTTTTTCCTGCATCCGGAGGATATGCCTTTCATGGGCAGCAGCGGCATTATCTTCCTGCTGAGGAGGCAACGTTTTTTGCCAGATATCGGTGAGTGTATTGGCCGGAGAATGAAGTTCGGGATGGGATTGCAGTAACTGCTCCAGCTCCTGCAATTCTGCTGCAGATGCCTCGCCGGATAGTTTTCTCCCTATAAGTTCCCATATGCGCCTGGTTGTCATAACGTGAAAAAGGATGCTCTGCTATAAGGATCCCGTTTCTTTTAAAATCTACTAAAAGAAAATAAAAAAAATTATGGAGGCAGCCGGATTATAAGCGGACAGGCTTTTTCAGGGTGGTATTAATGGCCCGGGCAATCTTTGCCAGCGCAATGGACAGCTGGCTATCTATTGTTTTAACGGAGATATTTAATATTTCTGCGATCTCCTTGTACTTCAGGCCATCTTCCTTTATAAGCTTAAAAATGAGCTTGCAACGTGGCGGCAGTGAGCTGACCGCCTTTTCATAGGAGGCTATCAGTTCAGCATTTACTATGAGTTCTTCGGGATTATAATCAGGACTTTCTATGTCCACAACTACCTCGTCGATGGAAATGGCTGCTTTTTTTTGTTGTTTAAGTAAATATTTCAGGGAGAGATTTTTTGTACTGACATACAGATACACTTTAAGATGAGCTATTTCAGGCAGCCGCCGGCGCATCTCCCAGATATTGATGAAAACATCAGATACCACTTCCTCCGCTACCTGGTTGGAGCGTACAAATGAATTGGCAAACTGTAGTAATGGATTGTAGAAATGGATGAACAGTTCTTTGTATGCTGCTTCATCATCGTACAAGGTAATACGGCGTTGCAATTCCTGTATGTGAGAGACGTGGAACATCAGATGTTGGCTGCTTTCCCTGCCAAGATAAATCAAAAATCAATATGAGCCGTCAAAGCCGAAGGTTGTTTGACGGAGCGGGCGTATTGATTTTTCATCTCGTTGTTTTATCAGGTGAAAGCAGCCACAATGATGGCATCAACAAAATTTTGAGCTTCTTATTCTGTTCTCAGATTTTTAACCGGATTGGCAAGGGCCGCTTTAATGGCCTGGAAACTTACGGTCAGCAAAGTAATGATAGTTATCGTAGCCGCTGTTATGAGGAAGATATCAAATCCAATGTGGATGCGATATGCAAAATAATTCAGCCAGTTATTCATGAGCCACCATACAAGCAGGAAAGCTAATACCACAGCAATCAGCACCAATTTGAAAAATTCCTTTGATACCAGGAAAGCAACACTGCTTATCGAAGCACCAACAACTTTGCGGATACTGATTTCTTTTTGTCTTCTTTGTGCGGTAAATGCTGAGAGGCCAAATAAGCCAAGACAGGATATAATGATGGCCAGGCCCGCAAAGTAACGGGATAAAATACCCACTCTTTTTTCTGAGGAATAAAGTGCCTGGTAATCATCATCCAGAAAACGATAATCAAACGCCATCCCGTGATTAAAAGCTAAGTAAGACTGTTTTATTTTTTCTATCGTTTGTTGTTCCATGTTGCCGTTAATTTTAACGATCACATTAGGCATAACAGGGAAAACCTGGAAGAAGCATGGTTTCACCGTTTGGTATAATGATTCAAAGTTGAAGTCGGCAGCAATGCCTACAATTTGTCGCTGCTCACCCCAGAGTTGAATGGTTTTTCCTACAGGATCTTTTAACCCCATGCTTTTTATAGCAGTTTCATTCAGGATAATCTCTTTATGCGAATTGACATTGCCGGAAAAATTTCGCCCTTCTTTAATATTGATACCAGCAGTTTCAAGGAAATTATAGCCTACTTCAAGATTGGAAAAATCAATATTTGTATTTTTATTTTTCCCTGGCCATTCGAGTGCGGAGGTGCCACCATGGTCGCCCAGCAGGTTATGATAATAGCTGGAAGTATTGATTACCCCCGGGATATTTTTTAGTTCATTTACAAAAGCAATGGCATTATTCATTTTTACAGTATCCATCGCCAATGGAATTTCAAAATGAATAATATTATCCCTGTTATATCCCAGGTTCTTTGATTGTATATAGTTTAATTGTTTGTAGACGATTAAAACAGCGGCAATAAAAAGAACAGATAAAGTAAACTGAAATACTATCAAACCTTTACGTATCAGCAGTTCTCCGAAGGAAGTATTTAATTTGCCTTTTAATACTTTTAACGGGTTAAAACGGGAAAGATAGAAAGCCGGGTAGCTGCCTGCTAGAAGGCCGGTAAGTATTGTAATGCCCAGAACAACGGAAATAAGCATGCTATTAACATGCAGACTCAATTGTTTACCGGCAATTTCATTAAACACCGGTAATAAAAAAAAGATGAGGATAATAGCAACGAACAGGGATAAAAAAGCCATTAGCGTGGATTCGCCTAAGTACTGCAAAATAAGCCCACCGCGACTGGCGCCCATTACTTTTTTAATACCTATTTCTTTCATCCTCCGGGAAGCCTTTGCTGTAGACAAATTCATGAAATTGATACAGGCAATCATCAGTATCAGTATCGCGATAATGGAGAACAATTTTACATAGGTGATCCTGCCACCTGCCTGTACACCGTTTTCATAGTTCCCATGAAGATATCTGTCGGAGAACCGTGTAAGAAATAAGCTGCTGGCGGCATCTTTATCTTTTTGTTGTACAAAACCTTTCATCTTATTATTGAGCAGATCAATATTGGTCCCGTTTTTTACAATTACATAAGTGCTCGGGTCATTGTTCCCCCACTGCAATAATTCGGGTCTTTTTTCCAGGAACAGGCTGTAATTGAACAGGAGGTCAAATTGATCAGTGGCGGATGAAGGATTTTTTTTAAAGATGCCGGAGATCGTAAACAAGCCACCAAACTCCTGTTGATCCCATTTTAATGATTTGCCAACAATATTTTCTGTTGTATGGAAAAGTTTTTTTGCGAGTTCTTCGGAGATAACAACAAAAGATTTATCAGTGAGCACCTGGTCTTTGTTGCCTGCTATAAGATGACAGGTAAAAACATTGAAATAATCTTTTCCAACGTACTGCCCGCTTGCTTTGATATGTGTATCCCCATTTGAAAGAATACCTTTATACGGAAACCAGGAAGCAGGAAGTACAGATACAGCATGCTCAACTTCCGGTATTTCTTCCCCTAATGATTTGGCCAACAGCCCCGGCGTAGCCGGCATTGTTTTGATGCCACCATCCGCTTTCTGGTTAGCCATCACCTGGTAAAGCTGTGGATCTTTTTCATTGTACTTGTCTACATTCAATTCATCCGAGATCCATAACCATATGAATAAGGAGCAGGCCAAACCTGTAGACAATCCTAACAGGTTAAGAATGGTAAACTGGCGGTCTTTAAGAAGATTACGCCATATAATACTGATGTTGTATTTAAACATTACATCTTTGTTTATAGAGAAATGAAATAGTGAGTGACGTGTGCTGTACAAATACAATACCTGATAGCTAATACCTGAAAATCATGAATTTACAGGAAAATTATAATACTGTTTGTCCGCTTTTGATACAGCAGGTGTTCATTTCCGATCGCCTGCTGTAGTTCAGCAGTTCAGGGTATTTTCCTGCTCATAAAATGTGCGTACCTTTAATTGACCCCAATATCCCCCGAAACCGCAATCCCATTCACCCTAAAAATTCTTTTTATGGCAAAAGCAAAAGCAAAACAAACAACGCCCGTAAAGTATAAAATGGGTTGGCTCCCCGACTTACCTGATGCCAGGGATTATATGTATGCCGCCCCATTAAAAGTAATGCAACAACTTCCTGCAAAAACTGACCTGAGCAATGGCTTTGGTAAAATTTACGATCAGGGAGCGCTCGGCAGTTGCACCGCCAACGCTTTATCCGGCGCATTTCAGTTCGACCGGAAAAAACAAACCAACAAATTATTTTACCCATCCCGGCTTTTCATTTACTATAATGAACGTGCTTTGGAGCATACAGTAAGCACAGACAGTGGTGCTTTTTTGCGGGATGGTATTAAGTCGCTCAATAAACAAGGCGTTTGTGATGAAACACACTGGCCCTATGACGATACTTCTGCCCCCGGAGCAAAGTTCGCTGTAAAGCCTCCAAAATCTTGCTACACGAGTGGTTTGAAGAATCAGATACTTGGGTACCAGCGTCTCATATTAAATCTGAATACACTCAAAGGTTGCCTCGCAGAAGGTTATCCATTTGTTTTCGGTTTTACAGTATACACCAGCTTTATATCTGATGCAGTGAGGACTACCGGGATAATGCCAATGCCTGATCTGTTAACAGAACAAGTAGAAGGTGGTCATGCAACAGTGGCTGTAGGCTACGACGACGCGCGGCAGGCAGTGCTGGTGCGTAATTCCTGGGGAGAAAACTGGGGATTAAAAGGTTTTTTCTGGATGCCATACGCCTATATTTCCAGCGCAGCATATTGCAGTGATTTCTGGACTATCCGGGTAGTAGCATAGCAGCCTGGTCACAAACTAAAAAGGCATCGATACAAACCGATGCCTTTTCAGGAAATTAATATTGACCTAAATAAGCAGCTATTACCTGCAATCGCATTTTATTCAGATCAACCGTATTGGTATTTGATAATAAAATAAATGTCAGATCTTTATCTACCAGGTGCACCCAGTTGGAATGATGCCCATAACCTCCTCCTTGTCTTTCAGCAAAAACAGTATTTACATTACCGAATTTTCTCGGATATACCCAAAGGCCAAATGCTGCATCACCAAGGTTTTTATAGGAAGTAAGCATGAGGTCAACCGTTTCTTTTTTTAGTATAGTGTGGTTGAAAAGGGCCTGATCAAAAATTAACAGATCTTCCGGTGTAGAATACATCGCCCCGGCTGAATAGAGGTTATCTATGTAATAATTAGTAGGCATCGTTAATTTGGTGTTGCTGCTGTCTTCTGTAGCATAACCTTCGGCCATACCCTTTATAATATCATTATGATGCAGATAATCTGTATGCTGCATTTTAAGCGGAATCAATATCTTTTCTCTTAATACATCTTCGTATGGTTTTCTACAAATATTTTCAATTATTTTACCCAGTATAATGTAATCGCCATTGTTGTAATTAAATTTAGTGCCGGGCGTATCGATCAATTTTTCTGAACAGTATTTTGTAATAAAAGTATCCACCGTCCATATATCATTACTGTATACATCCAAAACGTCCTTCATCTCTTTGGTATCTCTGCCGCTACTATAGGTAAGGAGGTTTCTGATAGTAGCTTTTTTACCGGCTTCGCCTTTGTATTCAGGATAGTAAGTGGATATAGTAGCATCTAAATTGATCCTTTTTTGTTCATACAGCTGCATGATTAAAACAGCTGTAAATGTTTTAGTAACAGAAAAAATATGAAATCTTGATGCTTCAGAGAATTTGATGTCATAGTGTCTGTTGGCAATTCCTGTATATTTCAGATAATCTATTTTCCCGCTTTTTGCAATCAATACCACACCATTAAAATTGCTATTGGTGACGCAGGAATCTATCACCTTATTGACTTTGCTTATTTGCCCGTACGCTGTATTTCCCAATGCAAGTACCAGTATAAGGATAATGTTTTTCATCAAAATTTAAGTGTTAAAGTGATGGGTATTTTGCATCTAATCTATGTTTTTTTTATCATTAGTTAATATAATAGAAAATGGGACGAATGGCATAATTGATAGTCATGACTATCATAAGCCTTTAATCTTCTTCAATAGTTTCACACAGGATCTTTTTATCCCAAAGATATACTGCCATTTTTGCTGCCAGCGGGAAAGACAGCAGCTTGCTCCATTCCTGTACCAGGTTACCAAATGTGTGCGCCTGATCTGCGATCACCAGTAGTGGTAGGATTTCTGCTGTTTCCAGGAAAGCTATTTCCCGTTGCAGGTTAGGGTGTTGTATGGCCGTTTTCATTTGTAAGCGGTCGTTTATTACACAGGGCGATTGCACATAGGTGATGGCAGATGAAATATGCATTTTGCCGTTCCATAATCGTTGCAGTTCATGTTGTATATCTAAGGTTTTTTCAGGAGAAGCGGGTGAAATATGGTGTTGCTGATGCAAAGCGGTTGTTAACTGCTGCGCGAAAGGACCATGTTTGTGCTTATCCTGAAGGAACAGATGGGATCGTTCTTTCCAGAAATGATGTGCTTCACCGGGCCATGCCTGTGCATAATATTGTGCTGTCCATTGTGTATGATTTACTACCGATGTTATCAGTCGCTCTTCATAAAAATTTTGTGCCAGCTCCTCTTCCCCGTTTTTCAAAACAGTGTTGATGGCAATGACGGCCTGCAGGGAAAAGCGCATGGCTTTTTCTACGCCGGTAGATGACAGCGGATCAATAGCGAATGCAGCTTCTCCCAGTTGCAGCCACCGGTTATGCCAGGGTCGTGTGTGTGCATAGGAAAAAACATTGCAGGTTTGGATATCGTGTAGTGGTCCATGTTTGAGCCCCTGTTGGAATAGCTGTGTTTTATCCAGCATATTGTTGTACAACAGCGGAGCAGCTTGTTGCTTTATCGCTTTGGGATCAATGAAGGTAATGATCCTGTACCGGCCATCGTGCATAGGAGAACCCCAGCACCATCCGTTTTCAACCGCTTCTACACAGGTAGCTGCCGGCATATGAGCTGCCTGTGTGTAAGCCCACAAGCCTACCATAGGAGGTGCCGTGAGCAGGCGTTGCTGTTGACTGATACCCCGTCGTCCACGTGCATCCAGCACAAATAAAGCCGATAGGGTGATGGAAATATCATCTTGCCGGATGTTTACCTGCCAGGTATTATCATTGTATTGACAACGCTCATACCTGGCAGGTTGATATAAAATTAATCCGCCTGCTACGGCAAGGTCCAGTAGTCCTTTATCCAGCAAACCTCTGTTGACCATTCCTCCATTGCCACGAAGCTGCGCTGTAAGTATAACGGGTGTTTGCGATTCCCATATCACCTGCGCCGGCAGTTGATGCAGACAGTAATCCTGTTGTAACAGATGCGCAGCGCCGAGGTATTCAAAAATATTATGTATGCCCGGTGAAAGCGACTCACCTATCTGCGGCCGCGGAAAGGATTCGTTTTCCACCATGGCAACGCGATAGCCGAGCGAGAGCAGGCGCAATGCAGCGCATGTTCCTGCCGAGCCTGCGCCGATAATCAGTATGTCAAATGTTTCCATGTAATTGTTCCTGTTTTGCGCTAGCGGTACCAATCCGGTGCGAGCCTGGTCATTCGTTCATGTGCCTGCATCGTATAATGCAGCCATCCCCTGATATAATCGCAGGCATGGCGGCCTTTTTCCAGCACTTCATGATGACAACCACCTCCGCACAGATATTTGGCCCAGCAGCTATTGCATGGCAGCTGGTTATGCACATGCCTGGATTGCAGCCAGTTATTCTGCAACGTGGCATCTACACCCTCATAGATATTGCCCATACTGCCGGCGGCTTCATTCACAAAACGATGACAGGCAAACATATCGCCATCAGCAGATACGCCCATATAGCCGGCGCCTGCTCCGCAGGGATAAGGACGATGGGTGCCTTTGGCAATTTCTTTTAAAGCATTTACCATATTCAGAAACGGAAAGCGCTTGCCTTGCACCACATGCTGTTCAAACATCAGCCCGCATGTTATCATGCCCTGCAGCATCCCTTCCAGATCCTGCTTCGTCATTTCATCACGGCCATTTGCAGACCGCAGCAGCGGAGAGAAGCCAACACTGTGAAAGCCCATATCAATAAATTCCAACAGCGTTTCACCCAGGTTGATATGGGTAGGCGTAACCGTTACCCTTGCCGATACCTGCATGCGCCGCTGCGCAGCGAGCAGCGGTTGTATCTTTTCAATGATCTGTTCATACGTACCGGCACCGTTTTTCAGCGGGCGTTGTTTGTCGTGCTGTGCGCCAATACCATCCAGGCTGATAGTGACAGCAAAGCCATGTTCTTCAAAGAAAGCGGCATCATCTGTTTTCAGCAATGTACCATTGGTGGTAATGGAAAAGTTGACCTGTACATTATTTTGTGCACCTGCCGCCGCTGCATACACAGTGGCTTCACGCAGGGCCTTACGATTGATAAGTGGCTCTCCGCCCAGGAAAGTAACCTGTACTTTACTACCTGGTGTGCAATCTTTCAACAACAGGTCTATGGATTTTTTTGCCGTATCTATCTGCATGTTTTTTGCTGGTCCGCCGAAGTCGCCCTGGTCCGCGTAACAATAGGTACAGCCCATGTTACATTTTTGCGCAATGGCCAGGGAGAGGGCATAAATCCCCGGGCTTTTCAGTGGTACATCATCTATCAGCGGGGTGGTATCCAGTCCCAATGCTATCAGTTCTATGTTAATGGCAGCTTCATCCTGCTGTGTTATCAGCTGTAGAAGGCGCTGTTCCACGGCTTCGGAGATCTTATGTAACCGGCTGCCATTGCTAACGAAGAGCTGTGTGTTACCTGTAGAGGGAACAATATGTATTTGAGAAGAGCCAGGCAATGACTGCCTGGCTATCTGCGACGCCAGTTCAGCGGCAATCGCGGTGAGTGAATGTTTTGTTACAGGAGCGTTAGGGGCGTGCATCATTGTTTGTTTTTGTTGTTATTGATGGAAGCCTCCTTGTTGTTTGTGTTACCACTGCTCAGCGCATCACGGCCGTTGATGATGAAGTTGAGTTCACCTTCCCAGTTCTGGAATAGATCGTTGTAACTGAACAGCCGTGTATCTACGCGGTTATCAGGTACATATTCACCGGTGCGTCTTTTTGCCAGCCACATATCTCCTTTACTGAGACCATTATCGCCCGGTTCTACGTTTACATAATCCGGACGGGTAGCAGCCCAGTAGTAACAGGCACACTCCCGGTAATCATTTTGCCAGGGGGCACACAGACCTTGTGTGAGTTCTCCCGGGCGCAGTAATGCACGCGATATTTCTGCTTTATTGGGCGTAAAAATTTCACGCATGATAAAAGTATAGGCCGGGAATGCTGTGGTGTCTTTCAGCTGTTCGGCTGTTACCAATACCGGTAGTGTTGCTTCCCCAGGTGTAAACTGTAGCGTAAGGGTATCGCCACCTTTCACACCCAGTGAAGCAAAGAAATTGGACCACTCCATAAATGCGGCGCCATTCGGATTGTCTTTCGTTGTGAGCGGAACACTGTCGCCACCGGGGAATACCGGGCCTTCTCCCATTACCATGGTAGGCTTACCATTGATGCCTACAATACGGCGTCCCTGCAGTTTTCTATCGGTAGAATCGTGCAGCACATAGTTATCATTTTCGCTGATAGTAAGATCTAAAAAGATATGACGCCAAAGGTTTCTGAAGTCGGACTCCAGGCCGGGAAAGCAGTTGGAAATAGCCGCTCTTGACAGAACACTGTAAGGGTTGCCATGTCCACGGTAATGTAACTGAGCGTTGAAGTCATTGGCTTTGATGGATTCCGTATGCTGTGTAGCTTGCGTAGAGGCGTTCACGTTATCCCGGAACATAGCAGATGCTGCGGCCTGTATAACTGTGTTGATCATGCGGTAAGTAAGTGTAAGACCGCGGCCATCGGCGCCACGCATCAGTCCCGGCATTTTGCGTCGTTCTTTATCGGAGAGGTCACCTATTTTATCTGGTCTGCGCAATGCATCGGCAAACCAGGCAGCCATACCGGTACTCAGTCCATTAAAAACCCTTTCATGCAAAGAACGCAATGCCAGGTTGTCTACGATGGAACTGGCCATGATTGGCTCGAATAGTCTGCCAAAATCATTGGTATCCTGGCGTACCATTGTGCTGGCCACGTTCCATCTGCCATTGATAGGATTACCATTCATGACAGCGGTATTCATCAACGTGATGGATTCAATGGCCCGGCGTACAATTTCTTCTGCTTCATCAATAGATACTTCTCCTTCTCTGTCCGTGCCCATAAGAATTTGTTCCAGCTCATCAGAAATAGCACGGATAGGCAATATATCCGGCGCAAATGCAGGGGGGCCGGCACATACATGAGCAGATGCAATCAATATTGGTCGTTCTGTGGGTCCTATATTAAAAATGATAGTGCCGTCGCATTCATCATCAATATATCCCCAGCTGTGCTGATTACCTGCGTTATCTGCATAACCTGCAAAGATCTGTGCGGGCATCGTGTAGTTGGGATTAAAATCGGGTGATTCGCTGTAACTGGCCCAGGGTTTAGTTGGATCATACAGTACATAAGACGCATTTTTTATATTGGGATCAGGGGTCGGTGGCTGTCCTTCGGCTTTTATGCTATTGAGAGAAGAGCCGTATACTTTACCGCCGCCCGGCGTATAACGAAAACGGATCTGTGGAAATTCTTTGCTGGGTTTAATGAACTGCACCGTACCCAGTGGGAGTTTTTTACCGGGTAGAAAATTAGCGCAGGCAGCCATCACCTGTCTGGGTGCAAAATCGTTATGGATAGCCACTGTAGCCATGATGTTGTCGCCATCGTTATTTGTTCTGCGCATTATTTTGGAGTTGTACAGATAGACAATCCAGACGATATCTTCCACGTGGTAACCCGCCAGTTCCAGCAGATCAGTAGTAAGGGGCACCAGCACTCCCGGTTTTTCGTCAGTGATAGCAAATACCTCCAGGAAAGGGGCTACCGGGCGTATAGTGCCACTGGTGTCTTTGGTATCCTGTGCATCTTTGAAAATAATTTCCGTCGGTTTATCTACACTTATTTCATGCGTAGTGGGGTCTACTGTAAACGTGGGCTGAGGTACTATTTTGCGGAAGCCCAGTGGTTTGTCTGCCGGTATTTCAAGATCATAAGCCGCCAATGGAGTAGGGGATGAACCCAGTCTGGCTACGGCAAAAGGAGGTAGTATACGTATTTCAGTGATTTTCATAGCTGTTATTTTGAGGTGATGTTAAGCGTTGATCTGTAGCATGTCATTGATGATCTGTAGCAGTTTATTATCTGCTTCATGTAATGCGTACAGGTAACGATGATTTTTTTCCGGGGTAGTTACCAGCAATGTGTGTATCATTTTAGCGGATGCTTGTATAAGATCGGCATGTGTGCGCCATCTGTTATGCTCGCCGGAAGGCAGCGATAATGTATACGGAATGAGGAAAGGAGGACCTGCTGTTTTGTTACCGGTACCTACGTTGAGCGGCAGTTGTACCAATACAGTGGCAATGCTGCGCAGATTATACATCTCACCGAAGGTGGAATTAATGATAAGTCCTCTTGGCGTAATGGCACCGGCACTATTGAGTCCGTCTTCCAGTACAAAGCTGTGGGTAAGGAAATTCAGCAGCATCCGATACCGCAGGTTAAAGAGATGGCCCCAGTTCTGTGCTTCCGGATTGGTGATCTTATCTCTTTCTTCATCTGCTGTTTGTCCTTCAGAAGGATCGGTGCTGCCATCTTCCACATCATCCGGTATATAAGGGTTAACGGCCACATTCCTGGCAGGTGTCCAGGCACCGTTTGCCTCATGCACTACATCACGCATTTCTTTATAAACATTCAGAAAACGAATAAAGTGAGAAGGTTCTGCTGACTCCACTGTATTATCTTCTCCCTGTTCAGCAATAGCATTGAGGGCATTGTAAGCATCATCTCTGCTGGCCAGTGGCATTACCAGTACATCCGGGCTGCCGGCGGGACTGCCTTTTTTGGTGTTGCCACGTTGACCGCCTTTGTATCCACGGCCCCACTCATCAAATTTGGCCTGGAACGGATAGGTGTCTGCCTGGAATATTTCATCACTGATTACCTCCGGATCCTGTATCAGCTGCAGCAATACATGGAAAAGCGCACCTACTGTATTGGCTTTTGGCACTTCTGCATTCACCCTGTCTTTGATCTCTTTTGCCAGCGGATCATCACTGTTTATAAATGATACCGGCGCTTCTGCATACACGTATTTAGCCAGTGAATTGAGTGTAAGCGCTTCCAGCTTGAAAGGGAACGGATAAAAAGGAGTATCCCAGGGGTAATCCTGTCTTTCAAAATGAAGTGGTCCGCCAATGAGTTTCAGTACATTCTGTACAGAAACAAAATGCCCCATTTCCTCTTTGGCGATGCCCAGGATCACTTCCTGCCAGGAGCTGATCTGATCCCGGTACTTTTCAGGGACCTGTGGTCCGCCGAGACTATAGGCTGCATACAGGTATTGCAGCATCAGGCCATGTTCAATTTCTGCATCTATGTGTAACAGAAAGGTAACATAGTCTTTGCCGTTAAATTCCGGGGGCACAATAATTTTTTGTTTGTCATCGTACAGTTCTTCGTTGTAGAAAGTATGGATTCCTTCCTTTCCGCCAAGGAGTGCGGATTGCCTGTTGAGTTCTTGCCGGCGTTCTTCTATCCGGGCTCTTTTAAATACAGGGCCGAGGAAACGTTGGTAATTACGTTGCATACTGGTGCGTGTTTTAATTGATTGTGATGAGTGATTGGAATTACAGCAGATAGCCACTTAAGGGCATGAGGGGTGTTTCATGAAAGACGTTTTGAATGGTTATTTTGTCGTTGTCGTCTTTGTGGTTAATGAGGTTAATAAAATAACTACATTTTTATGAACTGACAAAATGAATTTAAGTCAGGGATGCTTTATGAGATGTTATATGCTTATTTAAAAACAATTTTTTTTTAAAGATCAATTTACTTATCTTCAAAATCACAAAATCTCATAAATAACCTGGCACACTATGTCTCTATTCACATAAATCATTTTATTTCCCTTCATCAATTTCTTACGCTGAACAACCGCCCCATGGCGTTACTGCTTCGTTAAAGACAGGGGAGGACTGTAATGAAAACGTATGTTATGAAAAAGAAAAAACTTTCTTTAGAGAGAAAGCTGTCTTTTACTAAAAAGACTGTTGCCACACTCAGCAAACAACAACAAAACCAATTGGCGGGTGGTGCTGCTTCACAGTATTGCAATACCTATGATCCGCAAGATACTTGTGAAAGTCACCCCAGACCTGGATATATGTGCCTGTAGCCCTGCATTTTGTTAGACCCGAACTATTTTGATGGCTGTTAACCCGGCTTCAACAATGGTTACTTCCAAAATATAATTGACCCGTAAACCCTCCTCTTATGAGAAAGAGAAAAATGCCTTTAGAGAAAAAACTGTCTCTTAATAAAGAAACGATTGCTGCACTGAATACGCAGCAACAGGCTGCTATAGCCGGTGGATTACAGCTCTTTACACGACGATTTCCCTGTGAATACACGCTGTATGAAACCTGTGCAACCATACCGCCTCATCAGCAGGCATGTGTTGCTTGTTAGGATAGTATCTATTCTTTAATCCCGGATGACTTTAATCCTGGCTGTTGCCCAACAGCTACAGGGAGAGGTATGTCCAACAAAATCCACTTTTTATGAAGAAGAAAAAACTCGAATTCAGCAAAAAATTAATGCTGAAAAAAGAAGCCCTCGTAGAACTGAATCAACAGGAAACATCCAAATTAGTAGGCGGTATGCCATTGACCTGGTGGAGCACCTGCTGCGTGAACACCAATGAACTCACCTGCCCGGACGCTTGTGTGAGAACGCATTAATAAATAAGCTGAACAACCGCCCCATGGCTATAGACAGGGGAGGATTCTCATTTTTTTATTTACAGTATGAAAAAGAAAAAACTCGAATTCAGCAAAAAATTGATGCTAAAAAAAGAAACCCTTGTTGAACTGAATCAACAGGAAGCATCCAAATTAGTAGGCGGTATAAGGACCATGTGGAGTGCCTGCTGTGTAAACACAAATGAACCTACCTGTCCGGATGGTTGCGTTTTTACCCAGTAACAAATAAGCTGAACAACCGCCCCATGGCTATAGACAGGGGAGGACGCTAATCTTTCCATTTATAGTATGAAAAAGAAAAAACTTGAACTCAGCAAAAAATTAATGCTGAAAAAAGAAGCCATTGTAGAACTGAATCAACAGGAAACATCCAAATTAGTAGGTGGTATGCCATTGACCCGGTGGAGCGCCTGCTGCGTAGAAACAGATGAAACTACCTGTCCCGCAGGTTGTGTAAGAACTCATTAATCAATAAGCTGAACAACCGCCCCATGGCTATAGACAGGGGAGGGCCCTCATTTTTCTATTTACAGTATGAAAAAGAAAAAAATTGATCTGAGCAAAAAACTGTTGCTCAACAAAGAAACAGTAGCACAGCTGACTGTTGAACAACAAGATCAGCTGCTGGGTGGTTTTGCCACAGCTTTCTGTACAGATGATACCCGCCAGATTTCCAGCTGCAGAGCTACCAGTCCTGCTCCTGGCCGTCCTTGCTGCATGATACCTTGATAACAGCAGGTATGTGGGATCAATTAAGGAGCAGCTGACTGTATCAGCGCATGAGCATCATCTGCATCCATTTCATACAACCGGGAAAGCAACTGCTTTTCCGGTTGTACACTTCAAATAGTTTTTGAAAATGAATAATACAACATCACAGTTACAGCATATTTATAACGACATGATTCTCCTGCTCAGCCATGATAAATATGATCCGGGCTATAGCAACAGTTTGTTCAAAGGCCCATGGGGTGGATTACTGTTTATGTTTTATTATGAACAATATGTGGATGAGCAGGCAGATAATGCTGCTGCACTGCTGGAAAAATTATACACCGCCTATGCACCGGAAGAAGGTAGCAATTATTCTTTCTGCTCAGGACATACAGGCCCGTTCTGGTTATTGGATCATCTCAACAGACACGAATTCCTGGACATAAACGTGGATGACCTGGCAGCAGATTTTATTACTTCAGCTATCGTACAAAGTAATTTTCATATCGCTAACAAAAATTTCGATTTCCTTCATGGAAGTGCCGGCATCTGTAATTTTTTACTGAGCTTCACAAAAAGAACAGATGTTGTAGCACACCTGGAACACTTCGTGCATACAATCACTGAATTAAGCGAAATGACAGATAAAGGCAGAAGCCTGCCATTTTTTTTTACGCATGATAAGCCCCAGGGGATCTATGTAAACTCCTTCAGCCTCGCGCATGGTTCCTGTGCCGTATTAATTATACTGGCAAAAATATACGAGGCCGGCATCGCCCGTGAAGCATGTAAACAACTTATTGCTGAAAGCATCACTTTTATCCTTCATCATAAAAATAAAGTTACTGCTGCGTCCCTGCATGCATTGTATCCGGCTATACTGGATGGTAAATCCAGCAGCAGCAGGCTGTCCTGGTGTTATGGTGATTTGAATGTAGCCATAGCCCTATGGCACTGTGGTAAAACATTGGCAGAAAAAAGCTGGATGGACGATGCCATAAATATCATGTATTACAATATCCGTCGCGATACAGATGAAACTGCCGGTATCATGGATAACTGCATCTGCCATGGCTCCGGTGGTATCGCTGCATTCTACCGGAAATTCTGGTTCGAAACAAATGATATGGCTTTTTATAAATGCGCCACACACTGGCATAAAAGGGCGGTAGAAAAAATTTCCTTTTCAGAAGATGGAAGTCAACATGGTATTAAAGTATGGCAAGGAAAAGATAAACAATGGGATTATTCCTGGGATCTGCTGGACGGCGGCAGCGGCGTAGGATTATCACTGTTATCACACCTGCACCAGCAGCCATTATCATGGGATGAATGTTTTTTGCTCTCCTGAAAATATTTCCAATAAATTAAATAAAGGATCACCTATGGCATTGTCACATACAGGATTCTTCTTATTAAGAAGTCCGCTTTTTCCTATAAACAGGTACAGGGAGGTCTTGCAGGGCAGTTTACCCGAATTGGCGCACAACAATCCTTTATTCATCTATGCCCTGTACATCGCTTCAAAGGACCTGCTGAAGGAACTGGAAAGATATATCAGCGATCCCGCAGCCTTCAACCAGAAAAAGACAGATAAGTTGCGTAAGTCGCTGTACAAATACTGGGTGCGGGCATGTACCAGGAGTACGCCCTATGGCTTGTTTGCCGGGTGTACTACCGGAATTGTGGATAAGGCTACCAGTCTGCAGCTCAACAGTATCCACGATGCACACCAATACGTGCGCCTGGATATGGATTATTACACCAAAATATGCAATCATATTCAGCAGCTGCCGGCTGTTAGTAATGTATTGTATTATTACCCCAATAACAGCATTTACAAAAGCGGCGATAAATACCGCTACGCAGAATATACCATCACCAACAACAGACGCAAATACCTGCTCACCGCTGTGGAAGATTCCGTGTTTATAGAGAAAATAATCCGTGAAACAGCAAGTGGCCTCACCATACCGGCTATGGTACAAATAATTCTTACGGAAGACAATACCATCCCGGAAGAAGAAGCTATAGCCTTTGTCAGGGAACTGATTGATGCGCAGCTCCTGATTGCTGATATTGAACCGAAAATAACAGGAACTGATAACCTGGAAGTTTTAATCAACCGCCTTTCATCTATTGAAGATGCAGCTGCATTGCGCGACGGACTTATTGCCCTGCAACAGCTGTTTCAGCAGCAGGATTATGAACAAACACGGCTGGCTGCCATCCACCAAACCTGTGAAACAGCATTCCCTTTAAGTGCACCGAAAGATCTGTTGCAGATAGATTTGTTTAAGACAGCCTCGCAATGCACCATGGGAGAAACACTCATGCAGGGTATTGTTACACAGGTAAATAGTTTGCTGGCGCTCTGTCACGGCTATACGAAAGGGCAGTCAGATATGTCCGGTTTTGCCACCCGTTTCCGGGAACTGTATGAATCGCAGGAAATGCCACTGAACCTGGTGCTGGATGGAGAAACAGGTATCGGTTATGGTGCCGGCATTGAAAGCACCGTGCATGCTCCTTTTGTGGAAGATGTGGCTAGTGCAGCACCTGCTGAAAATACAACGGTGAACTGGTCGCTGCTGCAACAGTTAGCCCTCGATAAATACGAGGAGTTTCTCCGTGAAGGCAAAGACACGGTGATGATAACAGATGAAGACCTTAACAGGCTGGGAGATCCGGAAACCGTACAAATGGCCAGCAGCGTTTATTTGTTTGGCACTTTGCTGGCTCCGGCTGCCGGAGAGGCAGACAAAGGTAATTACTTATTTGCCTTACATTCAATGGGAGGCCCCTCTGCGGCCAATTTATTGGGCCGCTTCTGCAACGGCGATATACAACTGGCAGAAAAAGTGAAAACAGTACTGGAAGCCGAGGCTGCTGCCAATCCGGATGTGGTGCTGGCGGAAGTAGTGCATTTCCCGGAAGCACGGGCTACCAATGTGTTAATAAGGCCAGCCTTGCGTCCTTTTGAAATTCCTTATATTGGTGTTGCCGGTGTTGCCGGGGCTTACCAGATACCTGTATCTGATCTGATGGTGTCTGTAAGAAATAATGAAGTAGTTTTAAGAAGCAGGCGTTTGAATAAACGGGTAATTCCACGTTTAAGTTCTGCGCATAACTATAGCTTTAACAGTCTGCCCATTTATAAGTTTTTATGCGACCTGCAACACCAGTCTGTAGTATCCAGCCTGCACTGGGATTGGGGCGTTTTCGCTTCGAGGCAACGCCTGCCACGCGTAATGTATAAAAACATTATCGTAAGCCGGGCATGCTGGACCATGATTGCCAAAGACATTGAACAGCTGGGTGAAGACGAAGCCGCGCAATTACTTTTCTTTGAGCAATACAGGGCTAAACAGGAAATGCCCGAAAAAGTATTGTTGTCAGAAGCAGATAATGAATTAGTGATAGACCTTACACAACCGGCAAGTATACAAGTGCTGCTGGATCAGATACGCAAGTCATCTACCGTGAAACTGAAAGAGTTTTTATTTGAAGAAAAAGGCGGAGTGGTACGTGATCATGAAGACAATATATATGCCCATGAATTATTGATTCCGCTAACCTGTACGCTGACGTCGGACAAGCCGCGTCCTGTTGCCGGAAAGGATATGGATATTTCTATGGCACGGCTTACACCCCGCAATTTTGCTCCCGGAAGTGAATGGTTATATGTAAAAATTTATTGCGGCTTCATGATAGCAGAAGAACTATTATCCGGTTATTTTGCAGAGCAGGTACCGGAATGGCAGGAAGATGGTTTGTTTGAGCAGTTTTTCTTTCTGCGTTATGGCGACCCGCAACCTCATATAAGATTAAGATTTTTAAATAGTGCCCATCCGTCTAATAACGATGTGCTCCTGCACCTGATAGAAACAGCACTGCAAAAATATATACGCACCGGCCAGGTGCAAAAAATACAATGTGATACCTACGTGCGTGAAATAGAACGTTATGGTGCAGACACCATCATGTATAGTGAGCAGCTGTTCTGTGCCGACAGCATCGCGGTGCTGGGCATATTAAATATGCTGGAAGGGGCCGAAGGAGAGATGTACCGGTGGAAGCTGGCTATGCGGGGGGTAGATATAATGCTGGATGATTTTGGTCTTACCCTAACGGAAAGAAAGCAATTGCTGGCCACTTTGCGGGAAAGTTTTACCACCGAATTTGGCGGCGCAAAATTATTACATAAATTACTCAACGATAAATACAGAAAACATCAGCAGGAAATTTTATCTTTTATGAATATTGCAGCAGATGAAGCCAATGAGATTACGGAAGTAACCGATTTGTACCGGCAGCGGTCTGCTGTTACAGCAGCGGCGATAGCTGAGATCAGGCAGTTAACTGATGAAGACAGCCTGCAGGGAGGGCGTTACCTGAGCATCATCGCCAGTCATATACACATGTTCCTCAACAGAATATTTGTAGCTAAACAACGGAAACATGAACTGGTACTGTATCATTTCCTGGAAAAATATTATTTATCACAATTAGCAATGGTAGCAACGGCAAAATAATGGCATTTTCTTTCTACAAACAAATGGACGCAATGGACTGCGGACCTACCTGTTTACGCATGGTAGCAAAGCATTATGGCCGCAGCTATTCCCTGGAGTACCTGCGGGAGCAGGCAAACATTACCCGCGAAGGTGTGAGCTTACTGGGAATCAGCGAGGCCGCCGAAAAAATAGGTTTCCGTACCAATGCGGTGAAGATCAGCTTTGAACAGCTGGATGAAAACGTGGAATTACCCTGTATCCTGCATTGGAATCAGCAGCATTTTGTAGTGTTGCCACCGCAGGAATACAACCGGCATAAAAAAAATGATAAAATCCTGGTAGCTGATCCCGGACATGGAATAGTGAAAGTTGATAAGGAAACTTTTTTACGTTGCTGGCAGGGCAATAATAATTTCGGGGTAGTATTGATGCTGGAACCCGGTGACGCTTTTTATCAGCAAAAAGGCACCTCATCTGCACATACCGGTTTCCGGTTTTTATTCAAATACCTGCGCCCTTACCGCAAATATGTGGTGCAGCTATTTCTGAGCGTGCTGCTGGCAAGTGCATTGTCGCTGATAACTCCTTTCCTCACGCAAAGCCTGGTTGATTATGGTATCAACCGGCAGAATGTTGGATTTGTATACCTGGTATTGATTTCACAGCTGTTGTTATTTGCCGGCACTACCGCTATTGAAATGATCAGAAGCTGGATACTGCTGCACATGAACAGCCGTATCAATATCAATATCATCTCTGATTTTCTGATCAAATTAATGAAGCTGCCTATCCGGTTCTTCGACACCAAAATGATAGGTGATATCCATCAACGCATCGGCGACCATGCACGCATACAGAGTTTTTTAACCGGAACTACGCTTTCAACGCTATTCTCTTTTGTGAACCTGTTTGTATTTACCATCGTGCTGGGTATTTATAGCCTGAAGATATTATTGGTATTTGTATGTTTCAGTGCTGCCGCCATTATCTGGATATTCTTTTTCCTTCGCCGCCGTAAAGCACTCGATTATAAACGTTTTCAACGTATGAGTGATAATGAGAACATCCTCTTTGAATTAATTACCGGCATGCAGGAGATCAAGCTGAATAACTGCGAAACAGCGAGGCGTTGGGAATGGGAGCACGTGCAGGCGGGCCTGTATAAAATAAGTGTGAAAAGCCTGGCACTGGGCCAATACCAGCAATTAGGATCCGTGTTTTTTAATCAGCTGAAAAATATCCTGATCTCTTTTATCAGTGCCCGGGAGGTGATGAACGGACATCTCACACTGGGAATGATGTTATCAGTCAGTTATATCATCGGGCAAATGAATAGCCCACTGGAGCAATTACTGACATTTGTACAGTCGGCGCAGGATGCCAGGATTAGCCTTGACAGGCTGGGAGAAATACATAACCGTGAGGAGGAAGAAACAGGTGAACAAATGGTGGTATCTCCACAAAACAAAAGTAGCAAGGATATTCATCTTCAGCAGGTGTCCTTTCAATATGGCGGGAAACAATCACCTTATGTGTTGAGAGATATTGACCTTATCATTCCGGAAGGAAAGGTGACGGCTATTGTGGGCACCAGTGGCAGCGGCAAAACCACGCTTATGAAATTGCTCCTGCAGTTTTATGAACCCACAGAAGGGGAGCTGTTGGTAGGTAACCAGGAACTCCGGCGGCTCTCTCCCAAATGGTGGCGCCGTCAATGCGGTAACGTGATGCAGGATGGATTCATTTTTTCAGGAACCATCGCTAAAAATATTGCTATCAGTGATGAAAAGATAAATAATAACCGCTTGATCCATGCCGCAGAAGCAGCTAATATCCGTGACTTTATTGAGGAACTTCCACTGGGATATCAAACCAAAATAGGCAATTCAGGCAGTGGCATCAGCGCCGGTCAGAAGCAACGTATCCAGATAGCCAGGGCTATTTATAAAGATCCGCATTACCTTTTCTTCGACGAAGCTACCAGCGCCCTGGATGCCAATAATGAACGGGTGATTATGGATAACCTGGAACAGTTCTTTAAAGGAAAAACAGTGGTCGTTATTGCTCACCGGTTAAGTACTGTAAAGAATGCGGATCAGATCATTGTACTTGAAAAAGGATGTATTGTGGAAACAGGTACACATGCAGAACTGACTGCTCATCGCGGAAGTTATTTTGAATTAGTAAAAAATCAATTGGAACTGGGAGGTTAACAATTATGTCAAAAAATAAAGCCGCAATAACAGCATTCCTGAACGGAATAACACAGTCGGATGGCCACCAGCGCCATGCATCACTGGAAGAGGTACGTAGTGAAGAAGTGCAGGAGATCATGGGTAAAATGCCACCCTGGATTGTGCGCAGTGGCATCACACTGATAGGCATCCTGGTATTGTGTGCTTTTGGCAGCGCCTGGTTTTTCCGCTATCCGGAAGTCGTTCCCGCTAATGTTGTTATCACACCGTATATGCAGACATATGCCGTGCGTGGGGATGTAGCAGCTGCAGACACCTGGAAAATTAAGGCCGGACAAAAAGTATTGATCAAATTAACCGCCTATCCTTATGACGAATTCGGGATGTTGCAAGGCACTGTTACATCGCGTGCAGGTGTAATGACTGATAGTACCTTCTACGTGGAAATAAAACTGGATAATAACCTGTTTACCAGCACCGGCAAAGAAATTCCTCCTCAATTCAGGCTGGAAGGAAAGGCGGAAATTCTGCAGGAAGACAGGAGCATACTACAGCGACTATTCGGGAAATTATTTTGAGGGTTATATCTTTCCTGACATAGGGTTGTCAGTATGCACTATTAAATTTGAGCCATATTGGGAAATCATCTTCATTAATGGCTTAACTTAGACGAATGCAGGCGGAAATACAAACGCTTTATAACTCATCAATTTGCACAGTACATAATTTTTTATGCCGGTGTCAGCAGTGTACCGTGTCTGAAAAAGAATACCAGGAAAGCTTTGCGATTGCCTATATACGTAAAGGTAACTTCCAGTTCAAAGTTTTTAGAAATGATCTGGACGCCTATAACGGTTTATTTTTACTCTGTAAACCAGGGTATGAACACCAGGTGGGGCATGTGCATGATATGCCGGATCAATGCACCATTTTTTCTTTTCCGGCAGAAAGTATAGGACTTTTAAAAGAACAGGCCGGGGAATTCTCCTGGTTCTTTAAAAATCCAGATATACAGTCAGTGCTGGTGAAGGCGACTCCGGAAATGGAATATCTTCACCATAGTATATTTGCGCTGTTGTCAAAACCTCATTTCCCGCGTCTTTGGGTGGAGCAATTAATGACCGAACTTTTTCTGCTGGTATTGTCATCCGGCAATAAGGGGAAACCACTGCCGGTTCTTAATGATAAGCATAAAAGAAATTATCTTCCCGTTATAGAATCGGTAAAGGAATTTATCAATGGAAATTTTGAAGATGATATTACCTTACCACAATTAGCGGCGCTGGGGAATATGAGCCCATTTCATTTCAACCGCATATTCAAACAGATCACTTCGTCTACTCCCTACGGTTATATGCTGGATATAAGGCTCAAACAAGCCAACCTCCAGATCTGTAACACCAATCTCCCTGTAACAACCATTGCTTTTTCTTCCGGATTTAATAGCCTGGAGCATTTTTCTGCTGCTTATAAAAAACAGTTTGGAAAACCGCCGTCTGCTATGCGATTTTAAAAACAGCAATTTTCCTTAAATCTATTGTATTCCTGCTGGGTAGTTTTGCTTATCAAACTTAATATTATGAAAGAGCAATTATTAACTACACTGGAAAACGCTAAAAATTATACATTAAGCGTTGCCGCCGCCATGCCACGGGATGCTTACGATTTTAAACCGGCAGATGCTATCTGGACCTTTAACGAGCTGCTTCATCACATAGGCTACGGGATTTATTGGTGGGAAGAGAACTTCATAAAACAAAAGGAATCCGACTGGAATCCTCCTGCCATAACAGCAGGTAAAGATGAAACAACCGCCTACCTTACAGGTGCCTTCCGCGCATTAAAAGAAAGCATCGGGAACATTGCCCCTGGTGATAATGGGATAAAGGGATTTTATGCTACTATGGATCATATCACGCACCACCGGGGGCAGGCAACCGTTTATTTACGTTGCAAAGGCATTACACCACCGGAATACACTTATTAATATTAAAAGCCCGGTTCAAATGGCAGTATATTATATCAATAGTTACGATATCACAAACATGGAAGAATTTGAGAAATATGGTCCACCGGTAACCGCTTTGTTGCATAAATATGGAGCAGTTGTACTTGCGGCCGATTTAGCAGGAATCGCCGTAGAAGGTGCACCAAAACACATGAATGCGATCATTAAATTTCCGTCGGAAGAAGCGGCATTAAATTGTTATAACGATCCGGTGTATCAACCCTTAAAGGCTATCAGGCGGCGTTCTACCGACAATTGCACAATGGTGTTGGTAAAGGATCTTAATCGGTAGTGTGTAATGGAATTATAACAAAAGCGGGTGTTTCATAAGTAGGAGACACCCGCTTTACTGATATTAAGTAATTATTAATCTGTTAACGCCATTGGTTTTAATTCGCCATTTCCCGCTACAGCAGTAGATGCAACAAGTACAGGTATCAACTGAAACAAATCTTCCAGCAGGTATTTACGTGGTAATTCGCGTCCGTTGATAAAAATGGTGGGCGTACCTTTTATATCAGCGGTTTTCATCCATTCAGCATGTTTTTTCATGAGCGCTGTTACATTTTTATCCTGCACAGGTGCCCATTTAAGTTGCCATTTTTCTAAATTCATCCATTCAAACCAGTCAGATAACATCTGTGCTTTGTGTGCATCTGATTGAAGTATGGTGGCCTGTTCCAGGATAGCTTTTACAGCTATTGTTTTTTTGTCGGTGGGGTGATCGGGATCGCAGGTAAGACGTATTTGTATGTTAATAACTTCTTTGTATATATGATGCAGCTTGTCAAGTACTTTATGCGTATTTGCGCAGGGGCCGCAATAGGGATTGCAGGCAATGGTAAGCTGCAATGCAGCTTCCGGGTTACCTAGTTGTAATTCTTCTTTCCAGGTATTGGTATTGATATATGGGTTTTTATTCCACTGAAATGCAAATAAGTCACTGTCTCTTTTCCATTTCATTAAATCCTGTGCAGCGCTCATTTGTTCGCGAATACTTTTTATGCCATTTTTCACCGGTACCAAAGATGCACAGATTAACGCCATGGTAATAAAGTAGGCGATTATATGTACAGCCTGAAAAGATGCATAAACAGCAGAGAAATTAAGGACGGTAACCAGGGATTGCACAGCCAGTACCGCTACTATGCCCAAACAAAGGGCACACCATTTTTTCACAATAAATTTTTGTGAATACAAACTTATACCTGCTACTATTATCAATGGCAATGACACCACCATACCTGTGTATAACAAGGCGGGTGAGCTGCTGCTGAATATGAAAAATGCAAATTGCGCTATAAAATAGGAGAGTGCTGCATGTGCCACTGAGATGCCTCCTACACCTTTCGCCTCCTTACTTTTTAATACAGCATCACAGCCCCGGGGACTAACAGAATTACAAACTTCTTTTACCAGTTTTATCTGCATACCCAGTTCTGTTGCAATGGTCATTATACTTATAGCTACGCCGGTAAGTGATAATAAGCCCCAGCCAATTGTTAGCGGTTGCAGGTTATTTCTGAATACATAGCCAATGGCCAACAGGATAATTAAAACAGTAGCTGCTGCAAATAATTTTAAAATGCGTTCCTGTTTTATTATTTGAGTATTCGCTTCATACTCCCAGCTGGGATGCTCATCAGGGATTAATACTATCCCCGACCATCGTGTTGCCAGGATTTCGTTTTCATCCCATTCATGCGGTGTATTTACCTGGATCAGGTATCCTTTTCCTTCCGCCTCTTTTATGTGCGCCAGTACCGGGTAATTGAATTCAGTGATATATTTTTTTTCACTTTCCAGTGCATAATATTTCATGCCACCCATATCCAAAAAATCGATCAGAGAGGTGAGTGCCGGATAGTCGGGATGTGCCTGGAGTTCCTGTGTAATAAAATCTTTATTAACAGCAATACCGAGTTTTTTCATCCATTTGTGTGCGAGGTCTTCAAATACAGGGGAAGCAACGTTTTCTTTCATAAACGTATAAAGGAATTTAGGTGACGGTTGATGAGGAAAAAATTATAAGAATTCAGGTTTATTTGTACAAATTACTTATTAGCATTGCGGTATTTTCGCACTGAAAATATTTTTTTCTCCAATAGTAATAACATACCAGAGAAAGGAAATCATTTGTATTTTTATAAAAATATCGACATTGCAGGCTACCTTAATTACACATGAAAAGACAGCACTCATCACCCTTTTTACTGATTTTCTGAAAGAGATTGGTTTACATGTAGTACTCGAATCGTATGATGCTCCTTCTTTTTTGCCTGGAGTAAGAATTAAAATGGGAGGATTGAGTATTGATTCCGATCGCTTATTATATCCTGGTGATATACTTCATGAAGCAGGTCATCTGGCTACACAGCCTTACCACATCAGATGTGAACTTGACGGGGACTTGCCCGATACTGATTTGCATAGAGGTGGAGAGCTGATGGCCCTGGCATGGAGCTATGCCGCTTGTTTACATCTGCAAATTCCTGCGCAAATTGTTTTTCATGAACACGGGTATAAGGGAGAACACGAGCACCTTATCCGTAATTTTGAAGCCGGGAGGTATATAGGTTTGCCAATGTTGCAATATCATGGAATGGCTTACGACGAGAAAAACGCGCTGCAACTAAATACAAAACCTTTTCCGCATATGGAGAACTGGCTTTGTTTAAAAGGACAGGATGCTTAATGGGGGATCATTTCCCGGCTTTCAGTTTGGCGATGAGATCTCTGGCTGTTTCGGTATTCATTTTCTCTAACTCCTCAATGATCCTGGCGTTTGTAGCTGCATCGTAGCTTGCAGGCAGGTCTTTTTCTGTAAGTTGATACCCATGCTCCGCGAACAATTTATCTGTCCATTCATTTCTTATTCCGTCAATAATCAGGTGAACCCTGCTGGTATTACCTTCGTTAACAATACTGTGCGTGTTGCTAAAGTCAATATACCAGCATTCTCCTGCTTTCAAATGCAGCTGTTCTTCCTCAATTGTAAAATATACCCCCTGATTGGTCAGGACAGGAATATGGATTCTGAACGAGCCATCGCTATAAGCGCAGCCAGGATCCCTGTGAGGCTTGATGATACTCCCCGGAGCAAGGGACAATAAACGAATGGATTCTTTATCGCAATGCCAGGAATCTATGATCTTTTTTGCATATGGCATCCGGTTGAGAGCTGGTGTATTCTTATAGGTTTCGCCTGAATGAGCGTAAATGTCATGGCTGTTTCCACTTGCAGAGCGAAGGGAAATGCTTCGCCAGTCCCCGTTAAAGTCTTTGGTGTTAAAATGTGCAGGCCATTCTTCTTTTAAAACCTCGTCCAGATCAGCACAAAGCTTTTTTACATCATAAAAGATAGCAAACTTTATATAATTCATATCAGCTTTTTATGCCATCGCAAAAAATGATGGTTTTCATCTTATTTACCTGAATGTAAGATAATATTTATGTCTTGGCATAATACACATCTGTTTAAGGAATGATCTCAACAAATTATAGGTTGATGGCTTACCTTATCTAGTGAATAAAAGAGCAGGTTTGTGTGGTTAAACAAGCAATCAGCAGGTAATCAAAAAATAGCGTTCACCTTGCTAAATCTAAAGAATGGTCACATAAATATATTGTAAACTGACAATAAATATCTAATTTGCAATTCTTGACATTAATAATGCGTTAATCGCTGGGTCTAAGGCAATTAATAACAGGGCTTATTTACATTCAGCAGCAGTATCTCCTTTCCCTTGCCGTTCAAAACTTTGAAAATATTGACTCGTAAAGAATTATCTCCATTGTAACATCAAAATTATTAAATGAATGTGTGGCAATCCCTTACGCACTGAGAAATCACCGCTCTATTCATCATCCAGCAATGGTGGTCCCTCTGATAGCGAAATAAAAAACACCCCGGTTGCTATTAAAGCAGATGGTTGTTTCATAAACCAATTATTGGGATTCAGCAAAGAACTTAACACCACACTTGATTATGTGCTGCTTACTGCATTTCAAATCCTTTTATATCGTTACGGCAATCAAAAGGAGAGCCATATTGCATCCCTGATGGATGATAAACTGATACCCGTATATGACGAACTAAGCGGAGAACAGACCTTTACCGAATCTTTACATCGGTTAATTGCTATTGTAAAAGCAGCAAAGGAACAGAACGAAAAATCGTACGAAGATTATACTGCTGTCTTAAGTGGCGTGTTTGTTATCAAACCGGCATCAGCAGCACTGACTATTGATGCTTTTAAGCAAGTTGCTTTAAATTATGATATCGGGCTTGTTTTATATACAAGTGATGCCGGTATGGAGGGGCAGCTGCTTTATAGTGCTAAATTGTTTAATGAAGCAGCTGGTTTAAAAATCGCTACTCATTACAAACAATTGCTGGTAGCTATATTAAACCAACCCAATCAAAAAATAGGTACCTTATCGATGCTTACTGATGATGAGTTACGTGAACTAGCCATGTTCAATGATACGACAGCGCCTTATCCTATGGATAAAACGCTGCATACACTGTTGGAGGAACAGGTAGTAAAAACCCCCGATAATATAGCGTTACAGCTTGGGAATAAGTCAATAACCTACAAGGAATTAAATGACCGGGCCAATCAATTGGCCAGACTGCTTGTTGAACACGGCATAAGACCAGGCGACAACGTCGGCTTGCTCGTTGCGCGTAGTTTTGATATGATTACAGCCATGTACGCTATATTTAAAGCCGGAGGCGCATACATACCTGTAGATCCTGATTACCCGATTGACAGGCAGCAGTATATACTCTCAAACTCTGCCGTAAGCCTGCTGATAACCGACCAGGAGTACCCGCTTAACTCCCTGATGCCCGATGCAGAGGCTATTAATATCAGCACTGCTGAGCTTAGCAAATACGATACAAGTAACTTAAACATATATATTGATAGCCGGCAACTGGCTTATACCATTTATACTTCAGGCTCAACCGGCAAACCCAAAGGGGTAATGATTGAGCATCATTCAGCGGTGAACCTCATTTTATGGGTAAACAATCGTTTCGGAGTCGGAGCCGATGACCGCTTACTCTTTATCACTTCCATGTGTTTTGATCTTTCTGTTTATGATATATTCGGAATCTTAGCTACCGGCGGATCGGTGGTAATTGCAACGCAAGCGGAAGTAAGTGATATTAATCAATTACAGTTGATGCTTCAGCGTTACCGCATTACTTTTTGGGACTCCGTACCTTCTACGTTGGATTATTTAGTGAAGGAGTTAACATTAACGAACAATGATTATAAACAGCATTTTTTAAGACTTGTATTTTTAAGCGGCGACTGGATACCAGTAAGCTTGCCTGATAAAATAAAACATTTTTTCCCGGTAGCTAATGTGATAAGTCTTGGTGGAGCTACAGAAGCCACTGTTTGGTCAAACTATTTTGTTGTTGAAAAAACTGAGGCAAACTGGAGAAGTATCCCTTATGGTAAACCTATTACCAATAACTTTTTTTATATTCTGAATGATCAGCTGCAACCTGTACCCACCGGAGTTACAGGCGAATTATTCATAGGGGGCGTAGGCGTAGCCAGAGGTTATGCCGGCGACCCTGAGAAAACAGCCGCATCGTTTTTAACCGATCCTTTTAATGCGGCCCATGGAGCTAAAATGTACCGCACCGGTGATCTGGGGCGGATGCTGCCGGGAATGAACATGGAATTTATCGGTCGAAAAGATAACCAGGTAAAAATACGGGGATTTAGAGTTGAATTGGGTGAAATTGAAAACATACTTTATCAGGGCGGACAGCTGGAAAGCGCAGTAGTGCTCGCAAAAGAGGATAAGGATGGTAAAAAAGATCTGATAGGTTATGTAGTGCCAAAAGGAACTTTTGATAAACATGTTATCATTGACTATTTAAAAGCTAAGCTGCCGGATTATATGGTGCCTATCATATGGGTAGAAATGCAAAGCCTGCCCCTGAATATTAATGGTAAAATTGACCGGAAGGCTTTACTGAATATTGAGATTCCCAGGCAAACTGCTCCATTGTATACAGCATCTTTAACACAGGATGAAAAAATAATGACAGCTATCTGGCAAGAGGTATTTGGTATTGAAAAGATAGGGACTAACGATAATTTCTTTGAACTGGGAGGGCACTCCCTTATGGCCCTGCAGATCATGTCGCGTTTTGAAAATAAAACCGGGATAAAGCTTCCTGCGGCAATTTTATTTAAAAACCCAACTATTGCGTCCTTATTAACGTCTATAGAAAAGGAGAATGCAACCACCAACTGGCAATCACTTATTCCTATTAAACCCACAGGAAATAAAATGCCTTTGTATATCATCCACGGCGATGGTCTTTATACTTTTAATTTTAAGGAGCTGGCAAAGTATGTGGATGATGAACAGCCATTATTTGGCCTGCAGCCCTGGGACCTGAAGGAAGTTAGTAAAGCCACTGAAACCATGGTCGATATTGCCGGACATTATGTTGGTGAGATATTGGAACATAATCCGAATGGTCCGTATGCGATAGCTGGTTACTCCTTTGGCGGATATGTTGCCGTTGAAATGGAAAGACAATTAACTGCGTTGGGTAAAGAGGTGAAAATGCTTGGGATTTTTGACACAGACGCAGAAAATGCAATCTTTAACAAATCATGGCATGTAAAGCTCCCTAAAAAGATCATGCGGCAATTCCCTAAGTTTCTCTGGATAATCAAATCATCTATCAAAGACCCTTCCACTACACTTAATTATCAATACAACCTGTTCTTAAAAAAGATGAACGGATTAGGCCACAGGCTGGGTATATTGAAGGAACCCAGTGTGGAAGGGATTTATAGCCAGATCAGGTTAATTAATCAAAAACATCATACGGCTTTCAAAGCTTATAACATCATGCCGTTTAACAATTTTGTTTATCTTTTTAAAGCCAAAAGCCGTATCAATTTTGTAGGTGATGCTAAATGCCTGGGTTGGAGAAAATATGCACAAAAAGGGGTGAAAGTTTTTGATGTTCCAGGAGATCATGTCACGATGCTGCAACAACCAAATGTATGTGAATTCGGGAAAAAATTACAGGATGCTTTAAATAATTGTTAAGATGAGTACCTCAAATATGACCATTAAACCAATCAATAAAAGTGATATTGAAGTTTATACAAAGGTATTTGTACAAGCCTACAATCAGCCTCCATGGAATTACCACTGGAAGTTTGAAGATGCGGTAAAATATTTAAACGAATATATAGCATCTCCCCATTTTAAGGGCTTTAGTTTGTACGATAATAATGTTTTTATAGGCGCAATATTCGCACATACTAAAACATGGTGGACAGGTGAGCAACTGTATATTGATGAATTTTTTATTGAGCCTGATTTGCAAAAAAAAGGATATGGAAAGTTTTTAGAGAAGCATACGGAACAATATGCACTTGAGCACGGATTAGGTACCATCACGTTAATGACCCATAAATTTATGCCGGCGATGAAGTTCTATACGGGTATTAATTTTATGCATGCACAGCCCTTTGTAATTCTATTTAAACAAATGACTGATGGCATGTAAATGAAGACGGAAGACGTCGTGTTGGTTGTCATTTGCGAATAACCAAACTAAACTAAACAAAACGAATTGACTGGATGAAACAAATAGTAGGATTAGTAGTTTTACTTTTAACGACGTTTTTCACAAGCGGACAAACACTTTATACAAAAGCTTATGGAAGTAGTAAAAACAAACCTGTAATTTTTATTCACGGTGGACCAGGTAGCAGCTCAGTAGCCTTCGAAGCGACGACCGCTCAAAAACTTGCTGACAATGGATTTTATGTTATTCTTTATGACAGACGGGGCGAAGGACTTTCGAAAGACGAAAATGCGAAATTCAATTTTCAGGAAACTTTTGACGACTTAAATGGCATTTACAAAAAATTCGGCATTAAAAAAGCTACTTTAATTGGCTTTAGTTTTGGTGGCATTGTATCGACGCTATACACTGAAAAATATGCAGACAATGTTACATCTTTAATCCTTGTTAGTTCCCTGCTTTCGCAACAGGAAACATATAGTACAATATTAAAGAGATCTAAGGTAATTTATCAAACCCAAAAAGACAGTGCCAACCTTAACAATATTTTTAAGGTGGAAAACATGGACAAAAGCTCATTTGAATATAGAGCTTCCTGTTTTAAACACGCTTCGCAAAACGGTTTTTTCGCTACAAAAAATCAAAATGATCTGGCCAAAAGTTTATACTCGAAACTTCAATCAGACTCTGGTTATATGAAGTTTTCTTCTCAAAAGAATAATGATGCAGTGGTAGGTTTTTGGAAGAATGAAAAATATTCCACTATGAGTATAATGCCTGTTTTGAAACATTTACAATCAGAGAAGATAAAGATTTATGCTTTATATGGTAAAGATGACGGAATTTTTTCAACCGAACAGGTAATGAACTTGCAGGACCTGATTGGAAACGACAAACTAAAATATCTCGACAACTGTGCTCACTATTTATATACCGACCAACAAATAGCATTTATAGCAGCATTAAAAACGTGGATAAAGTAAACAAAGCGCTGAAACTATTTTTATTATGGTGCTGAAACCTTTTGTTGTTTCTTCCTTTTGACCAGCAAATAACAAAGGTATAAAAATACAATCCATCCCGGGATCAGCGCCACAGAAAGCTTCATCCCCGTGATCCACATCAGGATCAGAATGCTGACGAGGAACACCAGGCAAATGTAATTCGACAGGGGATAGATAATGGAAGGGAATTTGGTTTTAATCTGTTCTTCCTTTTTATTCTTCTTGAATTTCAAATGCACAACACTAATCATCAACCAATTAATCATTAAAGAAGATACCACCAGTGACATCAGCACCTCCAGTGCTTTTTCAGGCATCAGCTTATTTACAACAATACAAATGGCCACAAACAATCCGGATACCAGGATGGCTTTTACAGGTACATGGTTTTTGTTGAGGCCTGATAAAAAAGCAGGAGCATTCCCTTGTTCAGCCAGGCCAAATAACATCCTGCTGTTACTGTATACGCAGCTGTTGTAAACTGATAGCGCAGCCGTTAAAACGATCAGGTTCAACACATTTGCAATCAAACTGGTAAAATAAATGATTTTGCCCCCCAGGCTGAATTGAAAACCCTTTAAATTTTCAAAAACCATTACAAAGGGACTACTGTTTGTTGTGATACTTTTCCAGGGTGATAAAGAAAAGAGGATGACCAGTGCGCCTACATAAAAGATCAGGATACGGTAAATAACCTGGTTGGTGGCCTTAGGTATTGTTTTTTCAGGCTGGTCGGCTTCTGCAGCGGTAATCCCAATCAGTTCCAGTCCGCCAAAAGAGAACATGATCAGGGCAATGGCCGCCAACAAGCCCTGGAAGCCACCTTTCCCGTCTGTATCAAGCAAGCCTTTTGGGAAAAAGCCTCCATCGCTCCAGAGATTTTGTATACTGGCCTGTGTTCCACCGGTTCCACTAATCAATAAATAAGTGCCAAAACCAATCATGGCTATAATGGCTACTACTTTTATGATCGAAAACCAGAACTCTGCTTCTCCATATACTTTAACAGAGCCCAGGTTTAAAATATTAATGGCGATAAAAAAGAAAAGGCTGGAAGACCACAAAGGGATTTCCGGCCACCAGAAGTGTACATATATCCCAATGGCAGTTAATTCGGACATGCTGACCAGAATATAAAGTACCCAATAGTTCCAGCCAGAGGCAAAACCGGCGAATGTCCCCCAGTATTTATAAGCAAAATGACTAAAACTACCCGACACAGGTTCTTCAACCACCATTTCGCCCAGTTGACGCATGATAAAGAAAGCAATGATTCCGGCTAGTGCATAACCTAAAATAACAGATGGACCTGCCAGCACAGCAGCTGGGCCTATCCCCAGGAATAACCCTGTTCCTATGGCACCACCAAGAGCGATCAGCTGGATATGCCTGTTTTGTAATCCTCTTTTAAGCCCTTGTTCTTCGGTTTTTTCGTTTGTTGATTTCAATGTTTAGGTGCTAGAAACTAGAAATGGGTGTAAGATGAGTTAATTTCAGCAAAAGTGCAAAGTTAGCACATAGATATAGATATAAAATACAAGGGCAAACACAAAAACAAATACAGTTTTAACGGGAGGTTTTATTCATCCTGAAAAGAGTGTGAAAACTTTGAAACATTATTCCTTACCTAACACCGCTGTACTCAACATTTCCAAAAATGGTAAAGCCGCACCATAATTCAAATCATCATATTCAAGTCCCAGCAACCTGATATTATTATAGTATTCCTGGTGATGTTGATAATAATACTTTTCCGATTGTACAAACCATGTTTTGGGGCCAAGGTGTTGCGCAAGAAACCACTTTTCCAGTAACCTTTCACTTCTGCCATTTCCATCATTCCATGGATGTATTTTTACAAATACCAGGTGAATCATACTGGCAAAATAGAATGCAGCTGTTATATCAAGTTTGTTTTGTAAAAGTGTAGAAATATCATTGTACAACTTATCCATTTCAGCAGTAACCATAAATGGTGATGCTGCTACATATTCAATCCTTCCATCGTCTGTAGTAACATACATATTTTGATTTCTGAAGCGCCCCTGCCAGTTTTTAGCTACAATGTGTTTAGTTGGTATACCATGGGCTTTTGAAATGTTTTCTTTATTGGGAATATGTTCTTTCGCAAACTGGTAGGCAACGTAAAGGTCATCGATCTTTCTTGTATAATCAGGTGAAAACTCAATGCCAAATCTTTTGTGTTTAATATAGGAATCTAATTCAATAGTTTCACCTTCAATTTTACTTGAATATACAGAAGCGACGGAAGTATAAAAGCTGAAATCGGAAGTGGATATCTCAGCATCCTCCAATTTTGAAAAGGTTTGTGATAAAGCGATTGCATCAATTTTCTTACTGAAACTCCCAAGTAAATCATCTTTTACTATTTGAAGCTGGTAAGTATTCATATGATGCAAAGAGTGGTTAAATAAAGTCAGATATGTAATGAATTGAATATAGTAATTCTATTACAAACAAAAAAGGCACCGATTTTCATCGATGCCTTTTCTTGTACCCCGGAACGGAGTTGAACCGTCACTCGCATTGCTGCGAACGGGATTTTAAGTCCCGCGTGTCTACCAATTCCACCACCAGGGTTTGTGAGGGAATAATCAGAGCGAAAGACCGGGCTCGAACCGGCCACCCCGACCTTGGCAAGGTCGTGCTCTACCAAATGAGCTACTTTCGCATTATTTTAAGAACTTTCAACGCTTTTTTGCCATTGGCTTTTTTCGTTGGGATTGCAAAGATAGTAATCTTTTTGAAGCTGCAAAATTTTTTTCATGTTGAATGAAAATATTTTATGCATCTTATAATTTTAACATGCTGACTATTGGTTGAAAACATAATTGTATTTCACCGTTCCCAGCAATTCATTACCCTTGCCATAACACTCCTCGTTCAAAGGTAAACCATTCGACTGGTAGTTGTATTTCCAGATACTATAAGAAGCTTGCTCCGCATTCACTGTTGTCATCTTGCTTAACCGCTGCTGATCATCATATTCAAAAATATAATCTGGCAACATCCGCTTCTTTAAAGGATGATAACGGAACACATCTGTGAGATGACCCTGTTTATCATAATTATAAAAAGTCCTTTTGCCCGGCATGTCTTTGCGGGTTTCCAGCTCTTCAATTACATTGCCTGTACTATCTGTTTTAAAGGTAACAAGAACAGAATCGCTGTTATTCCCTTTTTTCTGTATCATGGTCAACAGATGCCCGGTGGTATCGTAGGCATAGCTGCGTGTTTCATCGAAGCGCATTTTGCTGTCACGTGCGCTAGAAGTGCTGCTGATATATTGCAGCCTGTTGCCGGCATCATACCGGTAAAGGGTAATAGTAACGCTGGCATCAGTACTATCAGTGGTTTTGGTCAGCAACCCTTTGGGTGAAAAAGAAGAAGTGGTAACGGAATAGCCGGTGGCACGCGATTGTGATACAGCCCGCATCTGGTGATAGGTAGGGCTCAGCAGTCGTTCGCAACGGAAGTCATTATCGGTGTCCATATTGGCATCCATACTTTGCACTACCTGTACTTTTACCTTGTTGGTTTTCAGCAACGCCATCGTGGCAACGGTTTGCTGCGTATTATAGATGTCCTGGAAAAAGTATTGACTGCGGGCCTTTCCTGCTAAGGCAAGTATTCCAAGTGCCAGTAAGATCGTTTTCTTCATGTAGGTAAATCGCTGATTTTTAATGGTAGTAACGATAAAGTGCATTTTACAAAAGTAAAACGTAAAAATCATTTTAAAATTTTTCAAATGTATGTTTTTGTGAGGGGAGATTATAAAGTAGGATTTTTTTCTATCTTTAGCAGTCTTTAACCTGATTACATTTGAAAACACAGCCTTTACGTAAGGAGAAACAGTGCCTCAACTGCGGCACGGAAGTCCCTGAAAGATATTGTACCCACTGCGGTCAGGAAAATACCGTCCCCCATGAAACATTTGGGCACCTGGTAAAACACTTTGTGGCAGACATTTTTCACTATGATTCCCAGTTCCTGACTACCCTGAAATACCTTTTATTCCGGCCAGGCTTCCTCACAAAGGAATATATGGCAGGCAAAAGAGTACGGTATGTCAATCCTATCAAACTCTATGTATTCGTGTCCTTCGTTTTCTTTTTCGGATTATTTACGTTACAACATGAGGACGGATATGAGGGGCCAGTCATCAAGACCCAGGTAATGGGAGATAGTGTGAAGGTGTTTAGTGGTCCGGAGAGTGTGCAAAATGCTTTGAAGAACGACACCTCCAAATCAGGGAGAAGGATGGTGAGAGCGTTTGATGAAATGAAAGGATACAAAACTGTAGCGGAATATGATGCTGCATTGGCAAAGCTGTCACCGCAGGAGCGTCCGGAATTGGGCGAACGTATAATGACCAGAAGAATGATCGAATTGCGCCGGAAGTATGGAAATGATCAGCAAAAGGCAATCATCGAAATGTTCAAGCACAATGTGCCCAAAATTATGTTCCTGCTGCTACCGCTCTTTGCCCTTTTTATGAAATGGATGTACCGCCGGAAGAAGCAATGGCTTTACGCTGATCATGCTATTTTTGCCATCCATTTCCATGCATTTGCATTTATCCTCGCGCTGGTGGGCATCATCTTCGAATATTTTTTGAATTGGGAATGGGTGATGAATACAGCTAGTTGGGTAATTTTTGGTTACCTGGTATTAGGACTCAGGAATATCTATCAGCAATCGTTTGGGAAATCGTTGTTGAAAGCGGGGATACTAACGTTTACCTACGCAACGGCTGCCGTGTTTGTATTTATCATATTCCTGGGGCTTATCTTTGGCTTATTTCTTTAACTTTAAAATATGCAGCCAGAATACATCATTATACACCAGCAGGTGGCGCCCTATGTGGCCCACATACAATTAAACCGGCCTAAAGAATTAAATGCGCTCAACCTCCAGTTGATGGGGGAGTTACGCGATGCATTGAAAATATTAGACGCAGATGAACAGGTGCGTGTAATTGTACTGAGCGGAAATGATAAAGCTTTTGCGGCAGGTGCAGATATTAAGCAGATGGCGGAAAAGTCGGCCATCGACATGTACAATATCGATCAGTTCAGCACCTGGGACGCGATCAAAAAAATCAGAAAGCCTATCATCGCAGCGGTAAGCGGCTTTGCACTGGGCGGTGGTTGCGAGCTCGTGATGTTGTGCGATATGATTGTGGCCAGTGAAACGGCCCGCTTCGGTCAGCCGGAAATCAAACTGGGTGTGATGCCCGGAGCCGGTGGTACCCAACGCCTTACCCGCGCGGTAGGAAAAGCCCTGGCCATGGAAATGGTACTTACAGGTCGCTTTATTACAGCACCCGAGGCTTTGCAGGCAGGTTTAATTAATCGGGTGGTACCGGTAGAGCTCTTCCTGCAGGAAGCTATCAAATTGGCTGCAGAAACGGCTGCTATGAGCCCTTTGGCGCTTAAAATGGCTAAAGAAGCAGTGCTGAAAGCTTTTGATACAAGCCTGGAAGAAGGATTACATTTTGAACGGAAAAATTTTTATCTTCTCTTTGCATCGGAAGATCAAAAAGAAGGTATGCAGGCATTTATGGAAAAAAGATCGCCCATCTTTAAAGGCAAATAGCACAACAACAAATTGAAAAACCATTAAACATTTCTATTATTCGAGTTGTTAACCTTCCATTGGCGATGCCTTATTGTACGTACTGTAGCTGGTCATACAGGAAAGTGGTGCCTGTCAGCTTTGGAAACCCTTAACTATGAAACAAAAAAAATTAACCATGAGTGTGAGAAGGATTTCTGCAACATCACTATTATCATTCACTATTTACGCCCTTGCCTGTAACGGGCCTGCGCAAAGTGTAAGAGCTATTGTATTGGCAGATGAGATCAATTTACCTCCTACAGATACAATGATCGCCGCCGGCGATACTATTCAAACAGATATGTTGGCGTCCTGGAACGCGTTCGTTAGTTTCAATGGCAAATATGCCGTGGAGGCGGGCCTCTTTGAAAAAGAGCCTTTAAAAAGCCGCTTTGAAGCACTCCTGAATAAAGCTAAAAAATCTTTCCTGGAAAGATATAAGGTCACCCCACCGGTAGAAGTGGAAAATAAAATCCTCTTTAACGAAGGCTACATGCCAGGTAAATCCGGCTTCGATGAAGCGGCTATAGCAGTGGATATGGATAGGGACATTATTTATCTCGGCTTCACAGTAAACAGAAATCTTATGCTTTTCAGTGAAAAAGGAGATACAGATTACCCGGAGAAATTCCTGCAATGGATGCAAAAGTTTGACCGTTAAAGAGGGGACGTTTGTCTTTCTCAGGATTAGACTGATTATGCTGATTACCCTGATTTTATTTTTTTGATTTAGATAGATTTAAAAAGATTAGCGAAGATTAAAGCGAATATATCCGCTTCGATCTTCGCTAATCTTTTTAAATCTATCTAAATCAAAAAAATAAAATCAGGGTAATCAGCATAATCAGTCTAATCCTGGGAAAGACAAACGCCCCTCCGCTGAGCTTAATTAAATTTATTCCTCAACGCTGCCAATTTCGCCTGGAAATCGTTCACTGGCGGTTCTTTTGCTGCCGGCTTATCTTTCCGCGGCTGTTGTTGCTCTTTCCGTGGAGCTGACTGCTGCTGGTTCGGCTGATGACTACCACCGCCTTTCTCATTATCTTTCATCGATAAAGAGATACGCTTGCGGGCTACATCAATTTCCAATACAGTCACCTGTACCTGCTGATTCAACTTCACCGCCTCATTGGGATTGCTGATAAATTTATTGGAGAGATGGGAGATATGTACAAGCCCATCCTGCTTTACACCGATATCTACAAACGCCCCAAAAGCGGTGATATTGGTTACTACACCAGGCAGTACCATCCCTGCTTTTACGTCCTCTATTTTGTGAATGCCTTCGGCATATTCAAAGATAGAAATCTCATCACGGGGGTCACGACTCGGCTTAGCCAACTCTTTCAGGATATCTTCCAGCGTTAATAAACCTACTTCTTCACTCACGTAATCTTTTGGATTGATCTTCTTGCGAAGCTCTTCCTGTCCGATCAGTTCAGGAATAGTACAGTGTTGCTTTTCCGCCATCTCTTTAATCAGGCCATAACGCTCCGGATGCACCGCCGAATTATCCAAAGGATTGTCACCGTTCTCAATACGCAAAAAGCCCGCGCACTGCTCAAATGCTTTTTCACCCAGGCGATGCACCTTTTTCAACTGCATACGGTTGCTGAATGCACCGTTTTCCTTGCGGTATTTTACAATGTTTTCTGCGAGAGACGGACCCAGACCTGAAATGTACGCCAGCAAATGTTTGGAGGCTGTGTTCAGGTTTACGCCTACATTGTTCACGCAGCTGACTACTACGCGATCCAGGCTCTGTTTCAAAGACGACTGGCTCACATCATGCTGATACTGTCCTACGCCAATGGATTTAGGATCAATCTTTACCAGCTCAGCCAGTGGATCTATCAGCCTGCGGCCTATAGATACAGCACCACGAACGGTTACATCATGATCAGGAAACTCTTCCCGCGCCACTTCTGAAGCAGAATACACGGAAGCACCACTCTCATTCACCATAAACACATTGATCTTCTTCCCGAAATCAATCTTTTTCACAAACTCCTCTGTTTCACGACCCGCAGTACCATTACCAACGGCAATAGCAGCGGTATCATAACGCTGGGCCCATTTCTTCAGCAGGGCTTCTGCATCATCTTTCTTATAATTTTTTTCCAGCGGATAAATAACATCATTATCCAGCATATTACCCTGGTTGTCCAGTGCTACTATCTTACAACCTGTTCTGTAACCCGGATCTACCGCAATCACCGGTGTAGGTCCCAATGGGGCCGCCAGTAACAGCTGACGCAGATTTTCGGCAAATACATCAATGGCTTCGGTATCTGCTTTTTCTTTTGCTACTGCCCTGAATTCATTTTCCAGGGAAGGACGCAATAAACGCTTGTATGCATCTGCGGCGGCTTTGACCACCTGTTCAGCGGCTTTACCTTTACCTGCCACAAATTGTTTATTAAGGATATCCACTGCATCTTCTTCTACCGGCGCTATGGAACTGAACAAAATACCTTCGTGTTCAGCACGCAGTATGGCCAGTATACGGTGAGATGGCATCTCCCGGAGATCTTCGGAAAACTCGAAATAGTCCTTGTATTTATCGCCTGCAGCTTCTTTACCTTCCACTACTTTAGAGGTCAGCTTGCCGGTATGGGTAAATAATTTACGCAGTTTGTCGCGGCATTCTGCATTTTCATTGATCCACTCTGCTATGATATCACGCGCACCTTTCAGGGCTTCTTCTGAAGTAGCTACCTGTTCATTGAGGAATGTTTCTGCTGCGGAAGTATCACCGTCCTGTTGGTCAAACAGCAGTTTGGCCAACGGTTCCAGCCCTTTCTCAATAGCCACGGTAGCACGTGTTTTACGCTTAGGCTTATAAGGAAGGTAAATATCTTCCAGTTCAGCCAGCACCCACGAATCTTCCAGCTTAGCCAGTAATTCCGGGGTCATTTTCCCCTGCTCCGTAATAGTTTTGATAATAAACTCACGACGATCATCTACCTCTTTGTAACGCTTCTGCAGGTCTTCAATACGGCCTATCTGCACCTCATCCAGGCTACCCGTTACTTCTTTACGGTAACGACTGATGAAGGGCACCGTAGATCCTTCAGATAACAGGTTCATGGTATTTTCAGCTTGTCTTGCTGCAATACCTAACTCCGATGAAATAAGCGCAATGTGTTTCGGATTCATAACTCAATACATTTTGGGATTTTTTGATAAAGAGATTTAATGATTTAAGCGCAATGGAAGTACTTCCTCCGGCCCGAAAATGTGACATCTCAAAATCAAAAAAAATCTATATTTAAACAGCTCGCAAATGTAATTAAAATGGCCTTTTTACCAAGAAAAAGAAATTAACAGTCAATTTACCGTTTTTTATTTTTTTATGTAGAGATTCCCCCTGCCGGATAGCCATTCCAGGGAAACCGCCTGCCAAAATTCCAAAATACCGAAATCCCAAAATGTATGGCTATTTTTACAGCATATGGAAAAGACAGCTACATTCGATCGACTCTTACAGATCATGGACGATTTAAGGGAGAAATGCCCCTGGGACCGCAAGCAAACCATCCAGACACTGCGTCAGCTAACCATAGAAGAAACCTATGAGCTCGCAGATGCCATTACGGACCAGGACTGGCAATCCATTAAGGAAGAACTGGGCGACATCCTCCTGCATATTGTGTTCTACGCCAAAATAGGAGCAGAGCAGCAAAAATTTGATATCAACGATGTAATCAACGGGGTTTGTGATAAGCTCATCCACCGTCACCCGCATATTTATGGAGATGTGAAGGCAGATACAGAGGAAGAAGTAAAACAGAACTGGGAAAAGCTGAAACTGAAAGAAGGCAAAAAATCAGTGCTCAGCGGGGTCCCGGTATCACTGCCGGCACTGGTAAAAGCCATGCGCCTTCAGGAAAAAGCCAAACAAACCGGCTTCGAATGGGACAATACGGCACAGGTATGGGAGAAAGTGAAAGAGGAAGTAGCCGAACTGGAAGAAGCTGCCAACAGTGGCAACCAGGATGCTATGGAAGATGAATTTGGAGATGTGATGTTCTCCCTGGTCAACTATTCCCGCTTCCTGAAAATAGATGCCGAAAATGCACTGGAACGAACCAACAAAAAATTTCAGCGCCGCTTTCAGGAAATGGAAGTACTCGCACTGCAACAAGGCCGTACACTCAATGACATGACCCTAACGGAAATGGATACACTCTGGAACCAGGTGAAAGTTACAGAACAGTAATTATCTGTTTAGATATTGTCTTCTACAGCAACAAAGTATCTGCATAACAAAATTCCGAACAGCATTGATCGATACTAAAGAAATACGGCTCTTCTTTCTGCGCCACGGCTATCTCCTCATTATTGCGGCATGGTTATTCACCTTTGCCTTCCTGTTCAGTAATTACTGGTCTTATTACTCTTCTCCGCAGGGTGTAAAACGCAGCATGGAAAAGAGTATCCATCAGCGGGAAAAGGATTTTGAACAGCTGGCAAGGGATACAACAGTAGCCTTTAGCCTCTTTCAGCGCAATTATGATGAACGTACGCTGGATCGTCTTACGGGCCTCAACTACTACGTATTTGCCTATGATTCCAGTGGTACCGGTACCTGGCTTACCTTCTGGAGCACCAGCCAGGTACAGCCGGAAGAACTGCAGATTTCCCTGGAAGAAGGGGCACGGTTCATGAAACTGAAAAACGGATATTATGAGGTGATTACCCGCAAAGTGAAGTCCACTGTCGCTCACCACCGGTACCTGGTAGGCGTTATTCCGGTACGACTGGAGTATGCGATTAAAAACAGTTACCTCGTTAATCACTTCTACCATAAAGAAGAGCTGGGAGAAGAATACAGCATATTGCGGGAACAACCTGCACTGGCGCTGCCGGAGCATATCATCCTGCCGGTGAATAGTGAGCATGACCAAACACTGTTTTACCTTGATTATAATTCAGGCATGCATGCGCATCCGCCTAATACATTAAGTGTTATTCTGCGTGTATTGGGTTGTGTTTGTGTACTCATCTTCCTGAACCTCTTTGCCACGCTGCTGGCTAAAACAACTAATCCGCTGTATGGCTTCCTGTTCCTGTTTCTGATTGTATTTGGCCTCAGGGTGCTTAGCTACGTATATCCGTTCCCGTTTAACCTGCGGGCGCTGAATGTTTTTGATCCCAGGATCTATGCTAAAGATGAAATATTCTACTCGCTGGGCGATCTGCTGGTAAACGTATTACTCGCTTTCTGGATGATCCTTTTCTTTCGCGAGCACGTGAAAACCATCAATCCGCCGGTCATCAAAAAACGCTGGCAGCAGAGTGTGGTCATCATCTTCGCCAGCCTGATATTATATGTAGTAGAGCAATTCCTGACAGATCTGATCCAGAGCCTGGTAATAGATTCCAAAATATCTTTCGATGTTACCAACCCTTTCAGTTTAACGGAATACAGCTTGATAGGATTTATGGTGCTTGGTTTCATCGCTTTTAGCTTTCTCTTCTTTTCGCAAATCATCAATTATCTGTTGAATGAACTGACTAATTTTCAGTATCGTACCAAATACATCTGGCTGGCCGCAGTAGGCATCATCTGGCTGCTCTTCCGCATGCATAATCCTGATCTGCCATTTTCACTCAGCATTGTGATCTGGTTGCTGCTGTACATCGTGTTGCTGGATTTCCTGGCAGATCGTTTCGAAAGCAGTGTAGCCACAGTACCGTTTTTGTTCTGGCTCTTCCTGCTAACCATTACCACTTCCGGCGCACTGGTATATTATAACAATCAAAAAGAAATATATGCCCGTCAGAAGTTAGCGGAGGATCTCTCTAAACAAAAAGATCCTTACCTGGAAATGTTACTGAATGATATCGGAAAAAAAATAGAGCATGATGAATCGATACAGTATTTTTTCCAGGATAAAACCGGTAAACCCGGCAGGAAATCAACATTTGATAGCCTGTTGTTACAAAAGTATTTCCAGGGATACCTGAGTCGTTTTAAAGTAGCTATTTATGCTTACGATGAAAATGGTGTCTCCCTGTTTTCAGGAGATACTGTTAGCCTCATGTCGTTTAACAAGCGCATGTTTTTTGAGTCGGAAGCCTCGCCCATGCGGGTAACGGGCAGCGATCTCTATTATTATGAGCGTAGCTTCAATGATTATAGTTACATCGCTAAAAAAGAATTTCACAACGCAGATTATGCCGTAACAGGGTGGTTGGTATATACGTTATCTCCCAATGTTATCAGTAATGAACGGATCTACCCGGAACTGCTGGTGGAAGGAGATGTGAATGATCCCGGCAGGGAATCGGCTGCAGCATATTCTTATGCGGTGTACGACAAAGGCATCCTGGTAAGTAATAACAATGATTTTCCCTTTCCCATTCGTTTATATTCGCATGATGTACCGGCAGCAGATGTAACGGTGAAATCAATAAAAGGTTATTCCGAATTGATTTATCGCGCATCAGCCGATAAGGTGGTAATAGTAGTAAAGGAGAACAGGGCTTTTGTAGAGTTCATCACCTTGTTTGCTTACATGTTCTGTCTGTTTCTGCTCATTATTGTGGTGTATAAAGCATTGGACCTGCTCATCAAAGCAAGGATGCGCCTCAGTAATCTGAGGAGTCTGATCAGCGTGAGTATCCGTAAAAAAGTACATGGCACCATCATTTTTGTAGTAGTATTTTCCTTCCTGATATTGGCTATTACCACTATCAAATTTTTCATTTATCGCTCTGAATCGCAGAACCGGGAAAGGCTTAGCAAAACAATGCGGGAGGTAGCAAAAGATGTGGAGAAGGTATTTGAAACACAAAGGGATCTGGATCAGGTAGGGGATATTTATGATTCGGAATTGTTGAAGAAACTGTCTGCTTCCTTATCTAATATTGCAGAGGAGCGCGCACTGGATATCAACGTATATGACCGTGATGGTAACCTGCAACTGACCACCCAGCCGCTGATGACCGACAAGGGACTCATTTCCTTTAAAATGGATCCGCAGGGTTATTACAAGTTGTTCAGATTAGAGCAAATTCAATTTATCCATACAGAATATATAGGAGCGATGCCGTTCCTTTCCGGCTACATGCCTTTGCGTAATCGTGATACGCACGAAGTTATTGCTTATCTCAATGTGCCTTATTTTGCAACGCAAACAGAGTTGAAGCAACAGATCTCCAACTTCCTGGTAGCATTGATCAACTTCAACGCATTTATTTTCCTCATAGCAGGCATGGTGGCGTTGCTGATTACCAACTCCATTACCAGGTCGTTCTCACTGGTAACGGAAAAGCTGCGTCACGTTAATCTGGGCCAGCGCAACGATGAAATTGAGTGGGAAAAAGATGATGAGATTGGCGCACTGGTAAAAGAATATAATAAGATGGTACGTAAGCTGGAAGTAAGTGCTGCCAGATTGGCCAAGAGCGAGCGTGAAGGCGCATGGCGTGAAATGGCCAGGCAGGTGGCGCATGAGATTAAAAATCCGCTTACCCCTATGAAATTGAGCATCCAGTACCTGCAGCGTGCTATCGCCGGCGATTCGCCCAATGTGAAGGAGCTGTCCCGTAATGTGGCTGGTACGCTGGTAGAGCAGATAGAACATCTTTCTAACATCGCTTCGGACTTCTCCGCTTTTGCCCGCATAGGAGAGCCTAACAATGAAGAGGTGCTGATCAATGAAGTATTACATTCTCTTACAGGGCTGTACCAAAATCATGAGGATTGTGAGATAGATTATATCGCAGCAGCGCAGGATTATTATGTGTATGCAGATAAAACCCAGATGAATCGGCTCTTTACTAACCTGTTACTCAATGCTATTCAGGCTATCCATGAAAGCAGGAAAGGTCATATTGTAGTGCGGTTGCAGGCTACCGCAGATCACTATGTAATAGTGAGTGTGTCGGATAACGGAGAAGGCATTTCTCCGGAGGTCCAATCCAGGATATTTGTGCCTAATTTCACCACTAAATCTTCCGGTACTGGTCTGGGCTTGGCCATGTGCAAGAATATTGCCGAGCAAACCCGTGGTGAGATCTGGTTTGAAACCAAGCTCAATGAAGGCACTACGTTTTATGTGAAGTTGCCGTTAAGAGGGTAGAATTGTCTTACCCAGGATTAGGCTGATTATACTGATTACCATGATTTTCTTTTTTTGATTTTAGAAGATTTTAAAGATTAGCGGAGATTGTCTGAACTGTGATTAGTATGATTTTTATGATGATCCTGATGAGCGAAGATTTGAGCGGATATCTCAGCGGATGTTGTCTGAACCAGGATTTTTAGGATTGAATGGATTACCCTGATGGGTGTTATGTTGTTTTTTTATTTGAAAGATATACGCTAATATCTTTGCTAAGTTCTTCGGCACCCATCAGGGTAATTCATTCAATCCTAAAAATCCTGGTTCAGACAACATCCGCTGAGATATCCGCTCAAATCTTCGCTCATCAGGATCATCATAAAAATCATACTAATCACAGTTCAGACAACATCCGCTGAAATCTCCGCTAATCTTTCTATAATCAGTAAAAAAAATCATGGTAATCAGTATAATCAGCCTAATTCTGGGAAAAACAAAAAGACCGTTTCGAAGTAAATCGAAACGGTCTTTTAATTATTTCTCGGCGGTTACTGCTGTTCCTTTGCTACAAAACTTTCTTTGATCTTCTCCAGCAGTTTGCTTTCTATCATTTGTTGAGCGAGCAATACCATGTTTTTAAAGGCTGTGCTCTGGGAGATACCATGACCAATAATAACTGGTTTGGAAACGCCTAAAACAGGTGTGCCGCCATATGATTCTGAATCAAATTTCTTCATGTAATCATCCTGAATATTACGTCTTAACGCCATTTCATGGAATGATTCGGCCATCTTAAGCACAATGTTACCAGTAAAGCCTTCACATACAATTACATCTGATTTTTCAGTGAGGATATCTCTACCTTCAATATTACCGATGAAATTAATTTGTTTGCTTTCTTTTAACAGGGGATAAGTTGCCTGCGCCAGTAAATTACCTTTACCTTCTTCTTCGCCGATATTCAGTAAGCCTACTTTCGGATTATCAATCTTCAGGATATACTTAGAATATAGGGAACCAAGAATAGCAAATTGCGCAAGGTTTTCAGGTTTGCAGTCGGCGTTGATACCTACGTCAAGCAAGAGGCCGTACGTGCCGTTTTCACGGGGTACCAGAGTAGATATAGTAGGACGTTGCACTCCTTCTATGGCTTTAATGGAATAATAGGTGCCCACCATCATGGCGCCGGTGTTACCTGCGCTGATGAATGCATCTATTTTTTCATTTTTCAATAAATGAAAACCAATAGAAATGGAGGATTGTGGCTTCTCTTTCAGTGCCTTGGTAGGATGTTCATCCATCCCAATAATCTGGGATGAATGAACAACTGAATATTTTGATTGGTCCAGCTGTGCCGCGGCCAATAGCGGAGTTAACTGTTGTTCATCTCCGATAAGGACCAGGTGCACATCAGATGCAACAGTATCTAAATATAATTTTACTCCTTTTACTGCTTCTGTGGGCGCGAAGTCGCCACCCATCATATCAAGCCCGATTCTCATGTAACTCAAGTTTGTTCTTGTTAGCTCGGGTAAAAATAGTAAAATAAATTATTTAGCGCTGCTCTGTTTTTCCAACACTACTTTTCCTTTGTAGTACAGTTTGTTTTCCACCCAATGAGCACGGTGTCTCAGGTGCACTTCACCGGTTGCGCTGTCTGTGCTTAAAGTATCCGCTACCGCCTTATAATGCGTTCTTCTCTTTGCTGATCTTTGCTGAGAATGTCTGCGTTTAGGATTTGGCATTTTATTTAATTTTTAATTGTCCTTAAATTGATCCAATCCTTTCCAGATTGGGTTATCGTTTTCTTTAGCCTGCTGATTCATTCGTTCCAGCATTTCAATCACCTTGGGATTACATCCGCTTTTGCCTTCGGCATTATCCGGATGTATACGTTGCATTGGGATGCTCAGATGGATGAATTCATATATCCAGTCCGCCACATTCATATGGCTTTCTGTTTTTAATATATATGCTACATCTGGATCTTCTTCATCATTATCCAGCTCTTCCGGATTATCTACCAGTTTCACAATCTGGTTGAAGTCATCCCATAACTGCATTTCAAAGGGTTCGCCGCATCGGTCACACGTAACTGTGGCCTTTCCGCCTATCTCAAACTTCAGCAGGAAGAAATTAACCTTCTTGTCCATCGTGAGATTTACGCTCACTTCACAATTACTGAAATCCTTGGGCCCTTCAAAATTATCAAAGAAACTATCTCCGATTGCATACTGAAATGAATGCACCCCTGGTTTTAACCCTACAAAGGCAATATCAAATTCGCGGAGTGGTTTCATATCAATGTCCTCACTTTTAGAGGGATGCAAAGGTAATTAAATATTTGCAATTGCAAAAATTTCATAAATTTGTTCACTATTGATATCCTATTTATATATATATTTATATAGTAAAATATCAGCCATATTGATCTTGTAGCAAACAGGTACGAGCCGCAAAGGTAATCAATTCAACTTTTATCTCATACCTGTTTTTTGCAATGCAACGATAAATTTGAAAACCATATTCCCCATTCCATCAAAAAAGATGAAGGCCACAGGAGAGAACAGCAGGAAAATAATTGCCACTGAGCATACGGGTATGCCACCAAATGGCGCTCCGGACATCTTTTCCTTACCCATCACCGTCTGGCTTAATAATACCAGCGCAGGTATGCTGGTAACGGATGAAAGGCACCGCTGCATTTGGGTTAATGACGTATTTTCAAAATATATGAACGGGATATCCCCCATTCATCTTTCTTATACCGAACTGATCCGCTTTTTTAAACCCATGATCGCCGAACACGTGCCGCTGGAAGAAAAAATGAAGGCACTTCGACAGGAGAAAAAACCCTGGTTTGGTTGGGAAGTACCCTTTGTAAACGGTCAGATCTGGGAAATCAACTACCTCCCGGTGTTCGACGGACGACGTTTTAAAGGCAGCATCTGGCAGGCAATAGACATTACCCGCCGGCATCATGTGCAGGAAGAAATAAAACGCAATGAGGAAAAATTCCGGGTAATCCTCAATAATCTCAACGCGGCCATGTGCGAAACAGACGTAAACGGCAATATCACCCGCGTATACGAAAGCTTCTGCCGCCTCTCAGGATATAATGAGAAAGAACTCATTGGTAAAAATATTACGGATGTGTTTGTACCGGAAGAAAACCGCAAATTCGCCCGGGCCCTGCGTAAACGTCGCCTCGATGAAAATGTGCCGCTGGTGTACGACATGGAAATAGTACTGAAAGATGGCTCCCGCCGCTGGGTACTGGCCAGCTCAGCCAACGTATATGACCGCAACGGCCATATTACAGGCGGTGCCGGTATCCACATGGATATCACCGGGCAGAAAAAGCTGCAAAAGGAGCTGGAAGAAGCCCGGAAACTGGCGGAAGAGGCCCAGCATGCACAAAAGGACTTTCTCGCCAGCATGAGCCACGAAATCAGGACACCCCTCAATGCCATTATCGGCATGGCACACCTGCTGGAAGAAACTACCCTGGATGCGCAGCAAAAGGAATATGTCAACATTCTTAAGCACTCCTCCGGCATACTGCTGGGGATAGTCAGTGATATTCTCGATATTTCCCGGATAGAAGCCGGTGAACTACAGGTAAATCAGCGGGAATTTAACCTCCGGGAACTTATCCAATCCCTGCGGCATACCTTCGAACTGAAGCTGGGCCGGCGCCCTGTTAAAATCATAGCAGAATTGGAGGCCTCTCTCAACACCTGGCTCATTGGCGATGATGTGCTATTGAACCAAATACTACTCAATTTGTTAGGAAATGCAGAGAAGTTTACCAATGAAGGTGAAATTGCTATCAAAGCCATGCAGGAAAGCTGGCAGGATAATAAACTCTGGATCCGCTTTCGTGTGTGTGATACTGGTATAGGTATCAAGAAAGATAAACTGGAGCTCATCTTCCGGAATTATAAACAGGCAGAAGGAGATATTCGTGAAAAATATGGTGGCACCGGACTGGGTTTAGCCATCGCTAAACAACTGGTAGAACTCCAGGGCGGTACTATTGTTGTGGAAGAAATCATAGGATTCAATACCTGTTTTAGCTTTAACCTTCCTTTTATGGACAGCCGTAAGCCTTTATCCGCAATAGGAGGAAAGCAGAGCCGGAAGCTGAAGCAAAGATCATTTGAAGATGCCAGGGTGCTGGTAGTGGAAGATAACCCGATGAACCTCCGCTACATGATGAGCCTCCTGGAAAAATATAAAATCAATTATCAGCTGGCTACTAACGGCCCGGATGCTACCTACTTCCTGGAGTCCCGTCAATACGATCTTATCCTCATGGATATCCGTATTCCCGGTATGAACGGATTGGAACTTGCACAAAAGATCAGGGCCGATGAAAATCAGCCTAATGTAGCCACACCGGTAATAGCCACTACGGCAGTGGCAATGGAAAGTACTGCTACGATGGCAAGAGCCGCCGGTATCACCGATATCCTGACTAAACCTTATACGCCAGATCAGCTATTGCAAATTTTTAACAAATATCTCAACGAAGACGAAATAGAAATAATAATGGAAGAAGTGCAGAACTTAAGCGGATTTGAATTTAATAACGATTTGGATGTACAGTATCTCACAGATCTCTATGAGAATAATATCTCCTATGCTGCCGACCTGTTTGAAATCTTTATCAGAACGATCCGCGATGAAGTGGAAAAATTAAGTGTGCTGGTAGATAACCACGAATGGGAACAGATCAAATTCCAGGTACACAAACTTAAGCCCAACTTCGCCATGGTGGGCCTTACCTGGATCAGTACAAAAATGCAGGAACTGGAAAACTACCTCCGCGTAAACCAGGAATTGCACAGCAACGATATCTCGCGGCTTTTCAATGAAATAAGAGAAGAAGTATATAAATTTTATCCTGTGGTAGAAGAAGAATACAGGAAAATGCAAGGCTTTATAGATGCACCCCATGAAGGTGGTAATGATTAATAAGACTGTAACACTTCCTTGATACTGTTATAATAATTGCCGCCAAATAACAGCATATGCACCAGTAAAGGATATAACTGACAAACACCTATCCGCTGCTGCCAACCCGGGGCCAGTGGATAGGCGTTATGATAAGCATAATAAAACCGCGTATCAAAGCCACCAAAAAGCCTTGTCATGGCCAGATCCATCTCCCTGTGCCCAAAGTACACCGCCGGATCAAAAATACTGGCTTTCCCGTTTGCACCTACAATAAAATTTCCTGACCACAGATCACCATGCAATAAAGCTGGTGGCTCCGCCGGAAACAACTGCGGCAGCTGCCTGCAAAGTGCTTCTACCTGCTGTACCATACCCTTTTCCACTATCTGTTTATCATAAGCCATTTTGATCAGTGGAATCAGCCGGTTGAAGGCGTAAAACACCGCCCAGCTGCTATATGGTGTATTGTACTGTTTTAAGGAACCAATGTAATTAGGAATGGCATACCCGAAATGTTTATTTGTAACACGATGCTGACGGGCCAGTCCGGCAGCAAAATTATCCCAGAAGTCCGGCACTGCCTGCCCCTTGGTCATGAATTCCATGACCAGATAGGAGGTGCCATTCAAACTCCCGTATGCCAGGGGTTTAGGCACATGGAGGGCCTGTACAGACCGCAGTTCCTCGAGTCCGGCAAATTCCTGGGCAAACATATCAGGGTAGCGTGCAGCGTTATTCAGTTTCAGGAAATAATATCCTTCGTTGGTGGCTATACGAAAAGTTTTATTTATATCGCCACCATGCACGCTTTTTGCCTCATTAATATGTATTTTCACTTTAAATTGTTCGGAAAGCGCCGCACTCAATTGTTTTTGTAAAATTTCATCTATCATGTTTCGCCACTTATATGGAAACGAAAGCCCAAATTAAAAAGAAAATAGTCCGTATAGTACTAACACTTACGGCTATACTGTTGTTAAAAGGATTATTTGCCTGGAGTAACCGCTTTAGCGATTTCTACTTTCATAGGTGGTATGATTGGAGTAGTCTGGCTTTTCGACAAATAACAGGTATAGTACCATTTAGTGTTGGCGATGTAATATATACTGCCTGGATTGTTAGCGGGATATTTTATTTGTTAAAACTATGTTATAAACTCATCCGCCTGTCGTGGCAGGATGCTGGTCTGCAAGTCTTGCGGGGCATACATTTTCTGCTCAAAGTATATCTTGCCTTTCTCATTCTCTGGGGATTCAATTACGAACGTAACCCGCTTACAATAGATACAGGTCTGGTATCAGGGCCCTATAATACGCAGCAATTATATCAGCTCTCCGATACATTGCTGCAGCTGGTAAACAAGGACAAAGCCAATACAGGCGATACTTTGGGCGCAATGGTGGCAGATACTTCCGGGGCGCCTATGTTTCAGAAAGCGGTGGGCGCTTATGCGGTTGCGGCTAAAACCTGGCCCGCACTACGTTACAGAGGGGTGAGTGTAAAACCTGCTATGTTTGGCAATTGGCTTAACTATACCGGAACTACCGGCTACCTCAATCCATTTACCAATGAAGCACAGATAAATACTACCGTACCTGCCGTGCTGCAGCCTTTTATTACATGTCATGAAATAGCCCACCAGCTGGGATATGCGCCGGAGGAAGATGCTAATTTTGTAGGCTATCTCGCTGCTACCAGCATTCCGGATAGCCATTTCCGTTATGCAGCCAATTTTGATATGTTTATGTATAGCGTGCGGCAATTAGGGCACCAGGATACTACCCTCGCCAAAGCCATATGGAACAAAACGCTCCCTGGCGTGAAAGCGGATTATAAATCCATTATCACTTTTTATGAGGCATATACCGGTAAAGTAGATGATTATTCCGCCATGCTGTACGACCGCTATCTGAAAGCTAATAAGCAGGAAAAAGGAATCCGCAGCTATAGCGAGGTAACAGGTTGGTTAATTGCTTACTTTAAAATAAAATAGAGCGCTTATAAAATAAAGCGCTTAGCTTTTAGTATTTAGCTTTTAGTGCTGTTGTAAATGGACTTCTTTTGAATAACTAAATGCTAAATGCTAACAGCTAAATGCTAATAGCTCTTACCTAGTTCATCATCAGTACATTCACACTCCGCTGTAAAATATTAAACGCAATCTCTGCCATCAGGTTTTCACGATCCAGTGTGGGGTTTACTTCTGTGATCTCAAAACAACAGATCTTGCGGTGTTGCATGAATTTGGCAATAAGATCTTCTGCCTCGCGTTCGCGCAAACCGTTGCTCACCGGCGTACCGGTACCTTTTGAAATAGAGGCATCCAGGCTGTCTACATCAAAAGAAACGTAGATATACTCACAATCACTGAGATAACGGAATACAGAGCGGGAAATGTTTTCAGGTCCCTTACGGCGTACTTCGCTGGTGGTGATCACCTTCATGCCGTAATGCTTAATGAGATGTTCTTCTTCTTTTTCAAAATCTCTCAGGGAGATGAACACAATATCTTCCGGCAATACTTTAGGAGCTATTTTACCGATGTTTTTCAGGGCGTTCCACATTTTGGTGGTATTCTCATCCACATCGTGCACTTTGCAGTCCATATTATCTTCTGCAATAGCGGTGGCCAAAGGCATGCCATGCATGTTCCCGGAAGGAGTGGTGTAAGGAGTGTGCAGATCTGCGTGTGCGTCTATCCATATTACTCCCAGCTTGGATTTTGGATGTGCCATCTTCAGTCCTGCAATGGTAGCGCCGGCAGTACTGTGATCGCCGGAAAGCAGCACCGGAAACCAGTTAGCCTTTACCGTTTCACAAACACTCTTGCTGATACGCTCATACATATTGAAAGTGCCTTTAATCCTTTTGGCATAGGGCGATTCAATAGGTTCAAACAAAAGTTTGTTCTCCGTTTCAATTGCTTCGGTGGGGAAGTGTACAAAAAAGTTGCTCATGAAGTCCAGCGCCGCAATTTTAATCGCATCTACACCTAAACTGGCGCCACGGGTTCCTGCTCCTATTTCTGATTTAACTTCTATTATTTTAATATTCTTCATAAACACGTCATTATAGGCAAGCTACAGGATTTTATGTGAATGCCCAAAGCAGCAGACCCTGTAATGGTGAAAAAGTTGTATATAATACATAAACCAAATCCAATACAGTAGCGTTATTGTAACGATTTATTCAATAATTTGTCTATTCTGGTGGAGAACGTTGAATTTTAGTAGCACCATTTTTTTAGGTCCTTATTTATAAATAATTTGGGGCTATTACTTTTAAAATTATAACCATGGATTATCAACTTACGGAAGAGCATCTGATGATACAAAAGGCGGCACGTGATTTTGCTATCAGTGAGCTATTGCCTGGCGTAATAGAGAGGGATGAACACCAGAAATTTCCTGCAGAACAGATCAAAAAGCTGGGAGAACTGGGTTTTTTGGGAATGATGGTAAGTCCGAAGTATGGAGGGGCAGGGCTGGATACAATTTCTTATGTACTGGCAATGGAAGAGATATCTAAAATAGATGCATCCGCCTCTGTGGTGATGAGCGTAAATAATTCACTCGTTTGCTGGGGACTGGAAGCATTTGGTACAGAAGAACAAAAACAGAAATACCTGGTGCCGCTGGCATCCGGACAAGTGATAGGCGCCTTTTTGTTAAGTGAGCCGGAAGCCGGTTCAGATGCCACTTCCCAACGCACGGTGGCAGAAGATAAAGGAGATCATTACCTGGTAAACGGTACCAAAAACTGGATCACCAACGGTAACTCGGCCAGTATCTACCTGGTAATCACACAAACGCATCCGGAAAAAGGCAGTAAAGGCATCAACGCCCTGATTGTAGAAAAAAACAGCCCTGGCATTACCATAGGGGCCAAAGAAAATAAATTAGGCATTCGGGGTAGTGATACCCACAGCATCATGTTCCAGGATGTGAAAGTACCCAAGGAAAACAGGATCGGAGAAGATGGCTTCGGGTTTAAGTTTGCCATGAAAACTCTCTCCGGTGGTCGTATTGGTATTGCGTCCCAGGCATTGGGTATTGCCAGTGGCGCTTATGAGCTGGCATTGAAATATTCCAAGCAGAGAAAAGCATTTGGAAAAGAAATATCCCAGCACCAGGCTATCCAGTTCAAACTGGCAGATATGGCTACCCGCATAGAAGCTTCCCGCTTAATGTGCCTGAAAGCCGCCTGGGAGAAGGATATGGGCATAGACTATACACTTAGTGGCTCCATGGCCAAGGTATTTGCTTCTGAAACTGCGATGTGGGTAACCACAGAAGCAGTACAGGTGCACGGTGGATACGGCTATGTAAAAGAATATCACGTAGAACGCCTTATGCGCGATGCTAAAATCACACAGATCTACGAAGGTACCTCTGAAGTACAGCGCATCGTGATCAGCAGGGCGATATTATCATAATATAAGGCCTTCGGCCTTTGTCTTTTCTTTTCCAGGATTAGGCTGATTAGAATGATTTTTCTGATTTTATTTTTTACTTAACAGTATATGCCTCTTTATTCAGTAATGACTGATAAATCAGAGAAAGTTATCATTTAGCAAAAAATAAAATCAGAAAAATCATTCTAATCAGCCTAATCCTGGTAAAGACAAAAGCCGAAGGCTTTCTCCTCCGCACTAATTCGCAATTCATGGTTATCTTTGCCGGATGGCAATAAACATTGACGCATATAAAGGAGTACTCGCTCAACTGTCGCCTTATCACGCAAAACTGGTAGCCGTTTCCAAAACCAAACCGGTAGCCGATATTGAAGCGTTTTATGCAGCAGGACAGCGGATCTTCGGAGAAAATTACGTACAGGAATTAACAGATAAACAGGCTGTTTTGCCGGCAGATATTGAATGGCATTTCATTGGTCATTTGCAATCCAATAAGGTAAAATACATTGCTCCCTTTGTACATACCATTCATGCAGTAGATAGCCTGAAATTGCTGCAGGAGATCAATAAACAGGCAGCCAAACAGCAAAGGGTCATACATTGTCTGTTACAGGTACACATAGCAGCAGAAGAAACTAAATTTGGTATGGACGAGCAGGAGTTACAGCAACTGCTACAAACATATGCCGCTAACCCACTTGATTTTTCACAGGTACGCATTGCCGGTATGATGGGCATGGCTACCAACACCACCAACGAAATACAGGTCCGTAAAGAGTTCCACCAGCTCCGCCAATTATTCGGATCAGTTAAAACAACTTATTTTAACAAGGAAGATTATTTTAAAGAACTGTCCATCGGTATGAGCGCAGATTACACCATGGCCCTGGAAGAAGGGAGTACCATGGTACGTATTGGCAGCCTGCTGTTTGGCGAAAGGAACTATTCACAAATGTAGACTTATGAAAAAACTATTGATCTATTGCCTGGCAGGCATCGGCATGGCCGCCTGCAATGCCGGCAACACTAAAAAAGACCTGGCAAATGGTGTATGGCAGGCAAAGCTGCACCGCAAAGATGGCGCAGACATCGTTTTCAACTTTGAAGTAAAAGATACAGCCGGCAAAAAAGTGCTGTATGTATTGAATGCAACCGATAAGCTATTGGTAGATGATGTAAAGGTAACTGGTGATTCTCTTTTCATTAAAATGCCATTCTTCGATTCTGAATTCAAAGCAAAATTTGCATCAGATAGTGCAGTAGAAGGGCAGTGGATCAGGCATCTGGCAGATAAAGATGTAAGCGTTCCGTTTTCTGCAGTGGCCAATACACCAGAGCGCTTTAAGGTAAATACACCGGCTAAGGGTAATGTTACCGGCCGCTGGGTAACGCTGTTTTCTTCTCCAAAAGAGAAAGACAAAGCGCCATCAGAAGCGATCGGCGAGTTTAAGCAGGATGGAAATGTGGTACACGGTACCTTCTTAACCACTACCGGCGACTACCGCTTCCTGGATGGAGTAGTGGACGGCGATACGCTACGCCTCTCTACATTTGACGGCTCACATGCCTACCTGTTCACCGCTGTTGTAAGTAAAGACTCCATTGCAAATGGCCGTTTCTATGCCGGCATTGGTGATGGCCTGGAAAACTGGACAGCCGTTAAAAATGATACCGCAGCTTTGCCGGACGAAAGAACGATTGCTACTATGAAGCCCGGTCAGCAGCAGCTGGATTTCACCTTCCCCGACATGAACGGAAAGAAGGTTAGTATCAAAGATGACCGCTTCAAAAACAAGGTAGTCGTGATCACACTGATGGGATCCTGGTGTCCTAACTGTATGGACGAAACCGGTTTCCTGAACGGCTGGTACAAAAAGAACAAAGACCGTGGGGTAGAAGTAATAGGACTGGCCTATGAGCGTACAACAGATTTTGAGAAGTCTAAGAAAAGCCTGACTGGCTTCCTTCAACGTTTCGATGTTCAGTATCCGGTGCTTATCACCGGTGTAACGCCCGCTGATCCTGAAAAAGGTGAAAAAACATTACCGCAGCTCACAGCTATCAAGGGTTTCCCTACTACTATCTTCATCGATAAAAAAGGAAATGTGAAAGAAGTACATACCGGCTTCTCCGGTCCGGGCACTGGCGGACACTATCAACAATTTCAGGCAGACTTTAACCGTCTCGTGACTGAAATGCTGGATGCAAAGTAAAATTTAATAATATATTAAAAATAACGCAGATCCTTTCTGGTATTCATTTACGAGAGAGGGTCTTACTTTTTAATAAAATTTATTATTTCATATCTTTCAAAAAGGTTTGAAAAATACCAGAATGTATTTATTTTACTGCTCCGTTTGACTTTTATAAATTCCATTATCTAATACGCTTATCTTATCCACCTGCCGGGGCAATATCAATTCTGATGTTGTCCTGGATAGCGTCTCTCTTAATTTTACATTACTTCCTCCAATCTTCTGCAGGTATTTTTTCCATTTTATACAATAACATTTCTTTAAGAATAACAGCATTATTATCCTGTTATGCAAGCTATTACTGGCCTGATATTTGGAAAATCTGAGAGGCAGGTGCGGATGAACTACGCACACGTATCATTGTTAAACCATAAAACTCCAGTAATTATGTCTACTACCAAATTTTTAGCAGGTGCTATAGCCGGATTAACTACCGGACTAGTAATTGGTTTATTAACAGCGCCTGATAGTGGCGATAAAACCCGCAAAAAAATCAAATCCAAGACAGACGATTGGCGTCATAAAGTAAATGGATTAATAGGACGCAGCAACGAAGATTTGACAGAACTGAAAGAAGTATTTGAGCATGAAATCAGTGGGCTGGGAGATGATGTTCGCGAACGTGTACTGAAACTGATCAATAAAAGTCAGGGTACATTTAACAGGTTTAGAAGAGAAGCATTGTCATAAAGTAATTAGCTATTAGCTATTAGCAGTTAGCTATTAGCAAAATGCAGCGGAGATATTAACGGATGATTGTATTATCCGCTTATATCTCCGCTGCATTTTGCTAATAGCTAACTACTAATTAAGTATTTCCCCTGTTTCCATATAAACTTTGAATCGTTTGATATCCTTGATGATCATATTTTCAAAAGCAGGATTCAGTAACCAGGCCATTCCGGTACCTACATAGCCTGCTGGTGGGCGATATGTAATCATTACATCTATTTCAGTGTCTCCATTAACCGTTTCCCGGAAGGTAACCCTGCATGCCGTGGCAATCGATGATCCGGGTAATGAACGCCATCCAAGCAGTTCTCCGGGTATTTCTTTTACTATTTCAGCATCCCATTCCAGGGTACCTATGCGACCAGGTCCCTTTACAATCCAGTGCGAATGAAAAGGATCCAGCTCTTCTACAGACTGTAAGTGTTTCATAAACACGGGCAGATTATTAAGCTGCCGCCAGAAATAATACACTTCTTCTTTGGGATTATTGATGATTAAAGATGTTCTTATATTCACCGCAGCAGTGTGTTTGTCGACTTTTCTTTTACCAGTAAACCCATTAATAATACAATTGCCAGAGATACCGCGGTAAAGTAAATAGCCAGCTCCTAATAGCTTTAAAAGGCTGCTGACAGGCTTTTTGTCCACCTGGCTAATGGCATTACCCAGTGCCCAGGCGCCGGTAAAAATAGATACAATTCTGCCTTCCGGTGTTACATTAATGATATTGGAGCTTTCATATAATGGCCCTGCTTTAGGTTGATCAGGATGGTGACCGTTTAGTTGTTGTGTTAAGGTATTCATATATACAGTTTGGGGAATAAGCAGCGAAAACCCTGCACTTTTCTGAAAATGTAGTAAATGATTGATTTTTATAAAGATAAATGTTAGGATTCCATTTATATTCCTGTGGCAGGATGGATACGGTGCGTAATTTCTTACACACTATTTGTAGGATGCCATTCATACATCAAATTGTAAAGCTATGTATAGGCATATTGTATTTCTCTCCCTGATTAACTATCTTAACCGGTTAAATAAACGAACACATGAAAAAAGTATTGACCGCGTTATTACTCCTGGCTGGCCTTCACAGTTCAGCACAAAAAGAGGTTGCCCCAAATAAATGGCTGAAACTCTTTAATGGTAAAAATCTCAAAGGCTGGGATGTCAAAATAACCGGGCATGAGCTGAATGATAATTTTGGTAATACCTTCCGTGTAGACAGTGGCATGCTGAAAGTTAGCTATGATCATTACGATGAATTCAAGGAACAATTCGGGCATATCTTCTATAAAAAGAATTTCTCCGCGTATCTCGTGGTAGTGGAATACAAATTTACCGGCGACCAGGTGAAAGGCGGCCCGGGATGGGCTTATCGCAATAGCGGTGTAATGTTGCACGGGCAAACAGCAGCCAGTATGACCAAAGACCAGGACTTCCCCATTTCACTGGAAGACCAGTTACTGGGTGGTAACGGCAAGGACGACCGCAGTACTTCCAATCTCTGTACACCCGGCACCAACGTGGTGATGCACGATAAATTAATCACAGATCATTGTATCAGCTCCACTTCCAAAACTTTTCACGGCGATGTATGGGTACATGCAGAAGCCCTGGTACTGCGTGATTCCGTAATTAAATATATAGTAGATAAAGACACCGTGCTGGTATTTGAAAAACCACAGATTGGTGGCGGCAACGTATCTCATGCTGATCCGGCAGTGAAACAGGATGGAAAATTATTATCATCAGGATCTATTTCGCTGCAGAGCGAAAGTCACCCGGTGGCCTTCAGAAAGGTAGAACTCTTCGATTTATCTCCATATATCAATGATCCCGTGAAGTTGAATAAAATTTTGCTGCTGCTGCAAAAACGTGACTCCTTTGGGCTACCTTTGGCCCCTCGAAAAAAATAGCATGGAAAATTGTACGCTCTATACGCATGAGATAGATATGGGCAAAGTGGTGGCTCGTATGCGCGCTCACTTTGGAGAATCGGCAGTAAACATAACAGGACAGGACAACAACTGGGAGCGTATTACCATCATATCGGGTAAAAAACTATTACGTAAAGGCAGTACACTCTCTATTACTTATCGCCAACGCTCAGTGCCAGGTTATACGCTGATGCACAGTGAGGAACCCATTATCGCCAACCTGTTGGGTATGTACGCTTTTGTACAACAACTACCGGCCGATAATCCAGCACTGAAGGACCTGCTGCTGGCAAAAATCACGACTATCAATACGGAAGTGGTGATATTGGCAGAACCTTCTTTTAACGGAGATTTCCGTGCCGCTGTAATGGAAATGGCGCATGAGCTGGATGGCATCTTCTTCTGCGAAAACAACTTTATCTTCAAAACAGAAGTGCAAGGTTTCTGGGATAAATCCGGTGCTTTATTGCTGGATGTAAACGGTCATTCTACTGCTACCAACCTGGTGGTGAATATCCAGTCCGGTTATTTCGATAGTCCTGCTGAAGCATCCGACGAAGCAGCCACCAGGAGGGATCGTAGTATACAGCAACTGAATGAAATGAGTGTGAAAACCAGTGCCAATCTCCCTGTAATAGCGGATGAAAGCACAGTGGTGATCCGCTCTGCTGCTGAAATAGCTACCAGAACAGCGATACTCTCCGCTGTAAATACAGTAGCTTTTGGCTATCTCGATGGACCTGCTGTAACTACTTATCTACAGCAACACAATCTTTGGGATAGCACAACCGATGCGGAAAAAGCTTTTTTGCAAGACCCGCAGGAGGAACTGAAAACAAAGGAAACCTGGAAGTGTGAAGATATCTGGGTATTGCTATGGGCATTGAATAAGGTGCCTGCATTGGGTTATATGAACGACCTGTGTAACCTGGACATGGTACCGGAAGAGGCTTTCCCTTTCCGCGGACCTGCTTCTGATCCTGCTGTATTTCTTGCAGGTGCCACGCAACTGCGTTCCGCTGCTGAAATCCTCGATGCCAACGATTTGTATTACCGGGCGCATTGGGCTTGTGTAGATGCGCGTATAAAAGGAGAAAAAGAACCCATTCACCCGGGTATTGTATACGAAAGACATTATGCGCTTAACTGGTTGATTAATTATCGTGACCAGCCATGGGATGAGGTTACATGTGATACGTGATAGGAGCATTTAGCCATTGGCTTTTAGCTTTTAGTAAAAATGCAGCGGAGATCAGGCATAATACCTGATCTCCGCTGCATTTTTACTAAAAGCTAAATACTAAAATCTAAAAGCTTATTTCAGCATCAGTTGTTGAATGTACTTGACCGGTGCGCTGCCATAACTCAGGAATTTTTCATGAAATGCTTTCAGGCTGAAACCCTTTCCCAGCTTCTGTTTATAAGCTTCGCGGAGATCAATGATTTCTTTGTAACCGGTAAAATAGCTGGTTAACTGCACACTGGTTACACTTACTCTTTTCCATTTTCCTTCTGCCTCTGCCTGTTGCTGGAATGCTTCTTTTGTCAGCAAACGGATCGCATCTTCTTTGCTCATATCCTTTGCGTGTACGCTGTAATCCAGGATGGTATTGCATACAGCACGAAGGTTCCATTTGTACCACATCAGCCACATTTCAGGAGCATTGTTGCCATAGCCGTTTTCCAGCATCATCTGTTCAGTATATACTGCCCATCCTTCAATCATAGCACCGTTGCCCATCAATGATTTGATCAGGCTGGGCGATTGATTGGAGTATACCAACTGGGTATAATGTCCGGGAATGGCTTCATGGATATCCAGTATCTGAAGGATATACTGATTGTATTCGCGCAGATAGCTTTCGGCTTTTTCTTTAGACCATCCGTCCAGGCTGCCTACATTGTAATAAGTATTGCCACCTTTATCATAGGGGCCAGGGGCGCTGATAGATGCACCGGCCACGCCAGCCATATATGCCGGCTCTTTACGCACTACCAGTGGTTTGGAAGGATCAATATATACCAGGTCTTTTTCTTTGATAAAAGTAATCAGCGATGGTAATAGTTTTTCGATAGCAGATTGAAATTCTTCCGGCTTTACATGTTGCACAGAAAGTGTATCAATCATACGGCCAACCAGTTCCAGTGAATCCGTGGGCATAGGTTTATTACCAAAATATTTAGGCCATAGCTGCTTACTGATCTTTAGCATTTCGCCATGTACAAAACTTTTACGTGCTACTGCTGAATCATAAATTTGAGATGCCGTAAAAGAAGACTGTATGTTGTAGTTAAATTTCTGATCGTATAAAGCTTTTCCAAGGCGGAAGCTGCGTGGGTGCGCGGGTTTCAGCGCTTTTAACCAGGCAGCATAATCTTTGATAGCTTTTGCAGCTGTTTGTGCCTGTGCAGTCATGGCTGCTTTTTCTGCCGCCGGAATACTGGTTTTATGGAGAGAATCAACAAAGTCCTTTTCAAAAACAGACAAGCCACCAGTGTTCTGATCTATCGCCAGTGAGGTGAGCTCAGGAACAGGGTCTTTCACTTGTTTTTTAGCTGCTTCGTAATAAGCAGGAACACGTTGCAACCGGCTGGCAAAGCTGCGCAGCCTGGATTCCAGCGGTGCATAGTTTTCATTCAATATAAAAGCGCAGGTGTTGCTCACATTGAAACCAGATGGATCCCATTCATTGCTTTTCAACTCATTGATGCCCCACCGGGTAGATTGCAGGTAGTTTTCTATCAGTTGAAAATCGATCTTGTTGGCATCAGTAAGATCGGCCAGCTTAAATGACTTAAGTGAGTCCAGCTGTTGTTTGGCAAAAGTAAGTGAAGCCTGTGTGGCAGCGCTATCGGGTACTATCAGTACGGAATCATATTTATGATATCCTACAGAGGTGGCCCAATCCGGATTCTCTTTCCATAAGGCATCAATAAAGCGTTGCTCATAATTGCTGAAAGCATTATTCAGCGTGCTGTCTGAGCCACTACTTTTATTACCGGTGCTGTTGCTGTTACAGGCAGCCAATGCTGCAGCAGCAGTTGCGTAAAGGAGGATTTTTTTCATAACAATAGATTGTTGTTGTTTTCAAAAGCTTGCGTAAGATACTATTTAATTATTTTCTTTACTTTTGCCCTTCATTAATAAAAACTGCAAAATCTTGCGCCATGTAATGTCACAGGCATATTAATTTATTCCTTTCGCCGTTCCTTCCCGGAACCGGCCTGTGATAGTATTGTTTAACTTAAACCCTGATAACATGGCAGTTTCTCAAAAATATGGCCGTACGTATCATTATCCGTTTTCGCCGGGCAATACCAGCGATGACCGCATTCAGCATGAATATTGGCAGGAGCTGACAAAGATCCCGTTGCTGATTCATACAGAAAAGCTGGACGGAGAAAATAATTGTCTTTCGAAACATGGCGTGTTTGCGCGTTCTCATGCCGCACCCACTACTTCTGCATGGACGGAAAGCATACGCCGCTACTGGCAAAGTATAAAGAATGATCTCGGCAACCTGGAAGTATTCCTGGAAAACGTATACGCTGTACATTCTATTGAATATAAAAACCTGGACCATCATTTTTATGTATTTGGTATCCGGGAAGATGATCGCTGGCTGAGCTGGGAAGAAACCCGCTTTTATGCTGCCATACTGGATTTACCAATGGTGCCGGAAATTAAGTGTATAACGCCACCGGCTACACGTCAGGAATTTGAACAGGATACACTGGCGTTGGTAAATGCCCGCGGCACTTTTGAACCGCATGACGTGCATACGGGTGCGCCTACGATAATAGAAGGTATTGTTTCCCGCAACGCAGCTGCTTATGCGGTCAATGATTTTGCTAACAATGTGTTTAAATATGTTCGCAAGGGGCATGTGAAAACAGACCAGCACTGGACCCGCCACTGGCGCCGTGCACGGTTAAATAATGAAGGAGGTAACTATGTGGCAGCTTACTGAAAATAAAGACTGGGCCTACCTGGAAAATACATTTGATTGGGTGCGGGTTATGAAAGATATACCGCAGGATACACAACATCATGCAGAAGGTAACGTGGCTGTACATACGCAGTTGGTATTGCAGGAGCTTGCGGGATTGCCGGCATTTCAGGAGCTATCGTTACCCTTGCAGGAGGTCCTGTGGGCGGCCGCTTTACTCCACGATGCAGAGAAATACAGCACTACTGTTTTACAACCGGATGGCTCCATTACTTCTGCAGGGCATGCGCGTAAAGGAGAAATGAAAGTACGGCAGATCCTGTACCGCGATGTGCCCGCACCATTTTTGATACGTGAACAGATTGCCAAACTGGTGAAATATCATGGTCTTCCGCTATGGGTATTCGATAAACCTGATCCGCGGAAAGCCCTTATCATAGCCAGCCTGGAGGTAGATACAAAATTATTGGCTTTACTGGCGCGTGCTGATGCATTGGGCCGCAGCTGTGCAGATCAGGCGGAGTTGCTATATCGGTTGGATTGTTTTGAAGAGCTGTGCCGCGAAAACGAATGCTGGGGCATACCCCGTGCATTTGCTACTGCAGATGCACGCATACAGTACCTGTTGAAAGAAGACAATGCACCGGATTATGTGCCCTTTGAACAGCCGCTTATGCATGTAATAATGATGAGCGGGTTGCCAGGCGCGGGGAAAGATACTTACGTGCGTCAGCATTATCAACAACTGCCGGTCATCTCCCTGGATGATATCAGAAAGGAAATGAAAATTAGTCCTGCTGATAAAAGTGGCAATGGTAAGGTGATACAGGCGGCTAAAGAGCAGGCCAGGGTGTATTTGCGCAAACAACAATCTTTCATCTGGAATGCAACCAACATCACCAGGCAGATGCGGGAACAGTTGATCAGTTTGTTCTTTACCTATCGTGCTGCTGTAACAATTGTTTATGTAGAAGTACCCGTAGGTAAGCTACTGTATCAGAATAAACAACGGGAAGATATTGTTCCCGCTGCTGCAATGGAGCGTATGATCAGTAAGCTTGAAGTGCCTGTGATCACAGAAGCACACGAAGTGATATACTTTGTCTGAAGAAGATCACAATTTTATTACCTTCGGTAAAGAGAAAAACCTCCTCTCATGGAACCATCTCTTACTTTTGGTCTTACTCATCTCGCGCTCCTGGTAAAACGTATAGACGTCAGCGTCCGTTTTTACCAACAGGTATTTGATATGCAACTAACTTATCGTCATGAAGGTTTTGCCCAACTGGAAACGCCTGGTATGAAAGATGTGTTGGTGCTGGAAGAAAAGGAGAGTACGGAACTCACCGGGAAACGCAGTGGTATTCAGCATTTCGGCTTTCGGTTGAAAAAACCATCAGACATCAGCATCATAAAAGAAAGGGTAATAGCCGCGGGAGGGAGTATTAAAGAGGAGGGCAACTTTTCACCGGAAGAACCTTATCTCTTCCTGCTGGACCCCGATGGATATGAGGTAGAAGTATGGTATGAATAATTTTTATTTAGATATTTTGTTTCAGAAATGGCTTGCCATTGAAACAAAATATCTAAATAAAAAAATAGCTTTAAAACTCATTGCGCCACATCATACTCTCTACAGGCTTGATGGTGCGACCATTATATTTGGCATTTCCTTTTTTATTATAGAGTATTTCCACTTCACCTTCTACTACAAAATAGATCAGCTGGCCAATAGGCATACCTGCGTATATGCGTACAGGTTGTGCGCAGGAAATTTCCAGTGTCCAGGTATTACAAAATCCTACATCTCCTTTACCGGCAGTAGCGTGAATGTCTATACCGAGGCGGCCGGTACTGGACTTTCCTTCCAGGAAGGGAACATGTGCATGTGTTTCCGTGTATTCTTCCGTAACGCCCAGGTACAGGGTGCCGGGATGTAATACATAACCTTCTTCCGGAATTTCAAAATGCTCAATCTCATTGTGTTTGCGCGCATCGAGGATGCGGTCTTTGTAAGTAGCAAGGTACCTGCCCAGGTGTACATCATAGGAGTTGGTTCCCAGATACTTCCGGTCGTAAGGCGCAATCACGATCGTGCCTTTGTCAATTTCCTCCAGTATCCGTTTGTCTGACAGAATCATGATCGGGTGTCGTTTAGTTTTAGTGAGCTGTTTCTTAGCTTTTAGCGGTTAGCATTTAGGTATTAGTAATTAGTTTTTGCTAATACCTAAATGCTAACTGCTAAAAGCTAAAAAAGCTGTTTTTCTGCTTTTTTGCTTTAATTTGGCAAGATATGCCATTAATACGAACGATACAAATTGATCCGGAAACGAGACTGGGAGTGTGGAAGATTACGGAAGAAGAAGCCTTTTTCCGTACCAAAGTAAACATCAGCCCGGATATTCATCACCCGCACAAACGGTTGCAGCATTTTGCAGGCAGATACTTGCTGGTAACACTGTTTCCTGAATTTCCCATACATCAGATTATGGTAACGAACACACGCAAGCCAATACTGGAGTGCGATAGCTACCATTTTTCCATCTCACATTGTGGTGATTATGCGGCGGCTATTGTGAGCACCAAAGCTGCTGTGGGTATAGATATTGAAGAAGTAAAAATGAAGATAGAACTGGTGTCGCATAAGTTCCTGGCGCCGCCGGAACAATCATTTATAGACCCCGTGCATACCCTGCCACATAAAACTATTTGCTGGAGCGCCAAAGAAGCTATGTTTAAATGGTACGGACTTGGAAAGGTTGATTTTAAGGATAATATGCGGCTGCATCCCTTCATTTTTCAACAGGCAGGTTTTATTATGGCCGATTTTAACAAACAGGATTCAAATACCCGGCTATATTTGCAATACATAATGGAGAACGACCTATGCCTGGCATGGACGCATCCTGCGTGAGGAAAGGAATTATTACTAACTGTTAAGTTATTTATGAAAATATTCTTACTCGGCTTTATGGGTGCCGGAAAATCCTATTGGGGCAAACAACTGGCCGACCACTGGAAGCTGCCTTATTACGATCTTGATGAAGTGATCGTTGCAGAAGAAGAGATGGCGATCAGCGATATTTTTGCTACCAAAGGAGAAGACTATTTCAGAGAGAAAGAGAGTATGCTCCTCCGCGAATTATCCCGTCAGGAAAATTTCCTGATTTCCTGCGGCGGCGGTACTCCCTGCTTTCAGGAAAACATGGACTTTATGAACGAACATGGCACTACTATTTGGATCAATCCTTCTGTGGAAGCCATGGTAGAAAGGTTGCAACGCAAAAAGTCTAAACGGCCGCTGATTTCAGAACTGGAAGATGAAGACCTGATGGGATTTGTAGAAAAGAAGATGGCGGAACGCCTGCCTTTTTATCAACAATCCAGGCATATAATTTCATCAGATAATATTTCATTGGATACCTTTACGCAAAATTTCTAGTATGCATAAAAGTTTTTTAGTCTGGGCAGCAGTATTAGGCGCATTGGCAGTGGTTTTAGGTGCATTTGGTGCACATAAACTGAAAGAACTGGTGGACAGTACAGGCATTGAAACATTTAAGACAGGCGTTACTTACCAGTTCTATCACGTATTTGCATTGATTGCTACCGGCATCCTCTTTGCATATGCTCCTGGTAGCCAGTTAGAGTGGGCTGGCAGATGTTTTATTATCGGTATCATTCTTTTCTCCGGTTCCCTGTATCTGATGACCATGCTGAATGTCACTGGTAATGTAGGTTTAAAAGGTATTGGTATCATTACACCTATTGGTGGCGTATTTTTCATAGCTGGCTGGATTTGCCTGCTGATGGGAATTCTAAAGATAAAAGCATAAAGCACATTTCGTATGTATAAAGGATTTTTGGTGTTGTTGGTGAGTGTTTGTCTTTGCACAATGGCTGGGGCACAGGATAAAGCCGGTATTACCGGTAAGTGGTACGGTGTAGCCAAATCTTATTACGGCGAAAAGCAGCGCCTGATAGTAGTGTTGGAGAAAGATGGGGATGGTTATAAAGGAGAAATGCAGAGCCCCGATCAAACAAACGAATCTATCAGCTTTGACAACGTGGTATACCGCAAGGATACCCTGTTGCTGCGTATAGACGAAATTAAATTTACATACACGGGTGTGTGGGACCAGGCTACTGCGCAGTTCAAAGGATTGTTTACCTGGAACGGACAACAAAGTGAATTTGATCTGTCTAAAAAGGTGGTCAATAAAGAAGACCTGTTCAAACGGCCACAGGAGCCTAAACCGCCATACCCCTATTATACAGAGGAAGTAAAATTCGACAATAAAAAAGATAGTGTAACCCTGGCTGGTACGTTTACCCGTCCTGCTACTATGGGTAAATACCCGGTGGTGGTGATGATCACGGGCTCTGGTCCGCAGGATCGTAATGAGGAGATGGCTTCCCATAAAACGTTCCTGGTGCTGGCAGATTATTTTGCCCGCAATGGCATTGCTTCACTAAGATATGATGATCGTGGCGTAGCCGCTTCCACTGGCAATTATGGTGATGCCGGTATCTATGATTTTGCCGACGATACCCGCGCTGCAGTTACGTTTTTGCAGAAACGAAAAGATGTGGATGTACATAGCATAGGTTTGTTAGGCCACAGCGAGGGCGCTGTGATAGCACAGATTGTGGCAGCAAACAATCCAACGATTGCATTTGTAGTATCTATGGCCGGTGTTGGCTTGCCCGGTCGTGAGATAGTAGATCAGAAAATGTTCATGGAAGGTAAAATGGCTGGCGAGTCTGATAGCCTGATCAATGCACGTATAGTACGTCTCAAAAATTACTGGGATGCATTGGCGGGCGACAGCAACCTTACTTCGGCAAAGGCTTCTGCAACAGCAGCATTGCAGGAGGTTTACCGTACTTCTTCTGAAGCGGTTAAACAACATGTTACAGAAGAGGCTTTTGTAGGAGATGTGAGCTTCAGTAAGGAGCAGTCTTCTCTTTTGCGCTACCAGCCTTTAAAGTATCTGAAGCAGATCAAATGTCCGTTTATGGCGATTAACGGGTCCAGGGATATACAGGTGAATGCAGCCACTAATCTGAGTGCCATTGAACGCAGTTTGCGCGAAAATGGAAATTTCCTCATAACAATCCGTAAGTTTGACGGGTTGAATCACCTGTTCCAACGTTGCCAATCCTGTACAGTAGAGGAGTACGGAGAACTGGAACAAACCATTGATCCCCTGGTGCCGGAATTTATAATGCACTGGATTTTACAGTTGCCGCCGACCGCCAGGTAGTCCCAATTTTGAAGCTATATTATGTCCAAGAATAAACTGAAAACCGAAAAACCGGAAAGCAAGAAACCGAAAGGCGTTACACCCAATCCAGACGTACTAAAGAAAGACAGGGAGCCTGAGGTAAAAGTGAAAGAGCTCGTAAAAGATGAACGCACCCATAAAGTATTGGGCGTGGTTTTTCTTTTACTGTCTGTTTATTGCTTTATTGCTTTCACCTCCTATTTGTTCACCTGGGAAGATGACCAGGATAAAGTATTTCGTTACTCCACCAAAGAATTACTCATCGGCGATGTTAAAGTAGATAACCTGCTGGGCCGCCTGGGAGCCTTTGTTTCACATAATTTCTTTTTCAACGGTGTAGGCATCGCTGCTTACCTGTTTTGTTATTTCTTTTTTATAATCGGTATCAATTTTATTGTTGGTCGCCGCGTTTTCCGGATATGGCGCAATGTAAAGTATATCCTCTTTGGATTAGTTTTCATTAGTATGACCATGGCGTTTCTGGCCTACAATGCAGACTTCCCGTGGGGAGGCGCTTTAGGCAATGCATTGAATAAATGGACATCGGGTTTTATTGGTAAAACCGGTACTGCTTTGCTCTTGCTGGTAGCGGGTTTTTCCTGGCTCATCTGGAAATTTAATTTCAATTTCAAATGGCCGGAGAAAAAAATAAAACCACCTAAACCCATTTCTGCAGTAGCGCCTGTGGTAGCTGCACAAACAGCTGCTGGTACACCAGTGGCTGCAAAGGACATTACACCCGCTGCCCGCAAAAACGGATTAAAAGAAGATAACGGCGTAGTGGTGATACCTCCAGCCATGTATAATGAGGAGGAAGAAGAGGACATGCCACCAATGCACCTCGTAGAACGTGATGAGATCTCTGTAATCCCTTCCCACGCGGCGTATATGCCACCTGCAGTGGCGCCGGTAAATATGGCGGGATCAGCAGAAGAGGAAGATGAATTGTCTGAAGAAGAGGAGGAGGAAGACCCTGGTCCATTATTATATATTGAAGAAAGACCGGAGGAAAAACCTGTTAATAAAAAGAAGACTGGTGTAGAAGAAGTAGCATTTGAAATTAAACCTACTTTTAAAGATGAGGAAGAAGAAATAGAAGAAATAGCCGCCATAAGGCCAGTGGGGCCGGTAGATCCTTATGATCCTTCACTGGACCTGCGTGACTATAAGTTTCCTACACTCGATTTACTCGAAAACCACAGTGCAGATAAAGTAATTGTACAGGATACCACAGAACTGGAAAAAAATAAAAACCAGATCATCGATACCCTCAAAAACTACGATATCTCTATACAAAAAATCAGTGCTACAGTAGGGCCTACCGTTACTTTGTATGAAATTGTACCGGCAGCAGGTGTTCGTATCTCCCGTATTAAAAATCTGGAAGATGATATCGCATTGAGCCTGTCGGCTTTGGGCATCCGTATTATCGCGCCCATACCTGGTAAGGGCACTATCGGTATCGAAGTACCTAATGTGAAGAAGTCTATTGTTTCGTTGAAAGCTTTGCTGGCATCAGAGAAGTTCCAGAACAGCACTATGGACCTGCCTATTGCGTTGGGTAAAAAGATCGACAATGAAAACTTCATTGCCGATCTGGCCAAGATGCCTCACTTGCTCATGGCAGGGGCCACAGGTCAGGGTAAATCTGTTGGTATCAATGCTTTGCTGGTGTCATTATTATATAAGAAGCACCCTTCTCAGCTGAAGTTTGTATTGGTAGATCCCAAGAAAGTAGAATTATCACTCTATAAACTCATTGAAAAACATTTCCTCGCCAAATTACCAGGCGAAGACGATGCAATTATCACGGATACTAAAAAAGTGATCCATACCCTCAATGCCCTGTGTATTGAAATGGATTTGCGGTATGATTTGCTGAAAGAAGCCGGCACGCGTAATATCCGTGAGTACAATGTTAAATTCACCCAGCGTCGGTTGAATCCGCTTAAAGGGCATCGTTACCTGCCATTTATAGTGCTGGTAGTAGATGAATTTGCCGATCTGATTATGACAGCAGGTAAAGAGGTGGAAATGCCGATTGCCCGTTTGGCTCAGCTGGCCCGTGCGGTAGGTATTCACCTGATTATTGCCACACAACGTCCGTCAGTAAACATTATTACCGGTACTATTAAGGCCAACTTCCCGGCTCGCGTGGCCTTTAAGGTGTCTTCCAAAATAGATTCCCGTACCATCCTGGATATCGGAGGAGCGGAGCAGCTCATCGGCCAGGGGGATATGCTGGTATCCTTTAACGGGGAGCTGGTGCGCCTGCAATGTGCCTTTGTGGATACCCCTGAAGTGGAAAATGTGGCAGAGTTCATTGGCAACCAGAAAGGTTATCCGGACGCGTTCCTGCTGCCCGAATATGTGGACGACAAGGATGTGGATGGCAAAGAGCTGACCCTGGCAGATCGTGACCCTTTATTTGAAGAGGCCGCTCAGGTAATAGTAACTGCTCAGCAGGGATCTACATCTTTGCTGCAACGTCGTATGAAACTGGGCTATAACCGCGCCGGACGCCTCATGGATCAGCTGGAAGCTGCCAGTATAGTGGGTCCTAATATGGGTAGCAAGGCCAGGGATGTACTGGTAAAAACGGAGAGTGAGCTACAGGAGATCCTTAATAATTTGTTATAATGTGAGGTTATTTGCAAAATTTGCTACACATTTTCGTGAAATATCCGATTTTTGCATACTGTAAAAACCGACTTAGTCATACCGGCATGGCATTTGTCATTTGCCGGTTAAGAAAACAAAAAAAAACTACAATGAAGAAATTTGTATTAACAGGAATGTTGTTGAGTGGCGTTATTTTCAGCGGCATGGCGCAAACGAGGGGTGCCACGGACCCTAAAGCAAAAACAGTACTCGATGGTGTTAGTAATAAATTCAAGTCATTAAAGACAGTAGTAGCTAATTTTATATTAAAGGTAGAAGGCGCAAATAACAGTGTAACGGATTCAAAAAAAGGAGTCGTTTATCTGAAAGGCTCTAAATATAAAGTAACGCTGCCCGGACAGGAAATTATCAGCGATAACAAAACTTCCTGGACATATGCGAAAGATGTGAATGAAGTAACTATCAATAACGTAGATCAAAGTAGCGGCGCTATGACACCCGCCAAACTTTTCACTAATTTCTATGATAAAGATTATCTGTATAAAATGAACGCCGACAGCAACGAAAAAGGCAAAGTTTTACAGAACATCGAACTGACACCTACCGATAAGTCTAAGAATATTTTCAAAGTGATTGTTTCCGTTGATAAGAAGAGCCAGAGCATCGCTAAGATGAAAGTGTTCGAGAAAAATGGTAACCACTACACTTACGAGATCACCACTTTTACACCTAATACTGATCTGAGTGACGCCACCTTTACTTTTGACGCCAAAAAATATCCTGGTGTAGAGGTAGTAGACCTGAGATAAAATAATTACGAATTGCGAATTACGAATTACGGAGTTGTGGGTACATTGGGGTGGATATTTCCACTTTTATCAGCCTGCAACTCCGTAATTCGTAATTCGCAATTCGTAATTATTTATCTACCTTTGGCAAGTTTCAATTAAAATAAAACAATATGGCATACGACGTAATCGTAATTGGTAGTGGGCCCGGCGGATATGTGGCTGCTATTCGTGCTTCTCAGCTGGGATTTAAAACCGCAGTCGTGGAAAGAGAAAGCCTGGGTGGTATCTGTTTGAACTGGGGCTGCATTCCAACCAAAGCTTTATTAAAAACTGCACAGGTATTTGAATATACGCAGCATTCTAAAGATTACGGTATCACTGTAAGTGATGCTAAAGTAGAATTTGATGCAGTGATCAAACGTAGCCGCGGTGTTGCTGATAAAATGAGCAGGGGCGTACAGTTCCTGATGAAAAAGAATAAGATCGATGTATTAATGGGCCATGGTAAAGTAAAAACCAAAGGCCAGGTAGAAGTAACCGATAAAGACGGGAAAGCTACTGTATACGATGCAAAACACATCATTCTGGCTACAGGTGCACGTTCACGTGAATTGCCTAACCTGAAAATTGATGGTAAAAATGTGATCGGTTACCGCGAAGCAATGAACTTGCCGCAGCAGCCTAAATCCATGATCGTAGTTGGTTCCGGTGCAATTGGTGTGGAATTCGCTTACTTCTATGCTACTATCGGCACTAAAGTAACAATCGTTGAATTCCTGCCCCGCATTGTTCCGGTAGAAGATGAAGATATCTCCAAAGAGCTGGAAAAAATATACAAAAAGAAAGGCATCGAAATCATGACCAACGCTTCTGTAGAAGCAGTTGAAGCAACTGGTAATGGTGTTAAAGCTAAAGTGAAAACACAAACCGGCGAAATCACCCTGGAAGCAGACGTGGTACTGAGCGCGGTAGGTATTGCAGCTAATATCGAAAATATCGGTCTGGAAGGAATGGGTATTAAAACCGATAAAGGCCGCGTACTGGTGGATAAATACTATCAAACCAACATCCCGGGCGTTTACGCTATCGGCGACATGGTTCCTGGTCAGGCCCTGGCGCACGTTGCTTCTAAAGAAGCGATTGTTTGCGTGGAAGCCATCGCATACGGCGAAAAGAAATATGCACACAAACCTGAAACTATCGACTACATGAACATTCCGGGTTGTACTTATTGTGCACCTGAAATCGCTTCTGTAGGTTATACTGAGAAAGCTGCTAAAGAAGCTGGTTACGAAGTGAAAGTGGGTAAATTCCCATTCTCTGCTTCCGGTAAGGCTTCTGCTGCCGGTGCTCCTGAAGGCTTCGTAAAAGTGATCTTTGACGCTAAATACGGCGAATGGTTAGGTACCCATATGATTGGTGCTAACGTAACTGAGATCATCGCAGAAACAGTAGTAGCGCGTAAACTGGAAACTACTTACCAGGAAGTGCTGGATTCTATCCACCCGCATCCAACTATGAGCGAAGCTGTAAAAGACGCCATAGAAGTAGCTTACGGCGAAGCAATTCACCTGTAATAACATTTTATTGTAAATACGGCAACAGCCGTTCTGATGTACATCAGAACGGCTGTTTGTTTTATAGCTGTTGAATAACCTGTTATTGCTGTTTTACAAACTGTTTAGAGTAGATCCGTGTTCCTTCCAGGTAAATACTGCAATTGTATATCCCATTAGCCAATTGCTGCAGTGATACTACCTCCTGCATATCTTCCAGGGCGCGCTGCAATACAATACGTCCGTTCATATCCGTTATCAGCATTTTCCTGCTGCGAATTTGCGTATCTAAAATGGTCAGCTGCGTGCTCACCGGGTTAGGGAATAGCAGTATATGGTTATTGAATAATATTTGTACAGATACCGGATCTGAATAAATATTTATACCATCTATTGTTTCGAGGCGTACGCGGTAATAAACGATGCCTTCCCAGGGGCTATTATCGAGGTAATTAAAATGCATCGCATCACCTACCGGCTGTGTGGAGAGCGTTGCCCAGTTTTTTCCGGAAATCCGCTCCCAATAAACGTTTTTGAGATGATAGGTACTCCCCAGAGAGAGCGATAACAATACTTTGTTATCCGTTGTTTTATCTGCCAGCAAATTCTGAATATAACAACCTACGCCTTGCAGGGTATAATTCACGGCATAGCTGCGGGCGCCTGTCCAGCCGGCAGCAGCAACAGGACTCACCGCAAAGTACAACGAGGCCACCTGCGCTTTAGGAACAAAAAGAAAGGTATCACGGGGCTGACTATACGGAATTAAGGTGCTGTTGCCCAGTGTATAAACCTGGTAGGCTGCTGCGCCGGGCTGTGCATTCCAGTAAAGAAGGGCAGTATCGTTACAGTTAAAACCAGTATGTATAGTGAGCATCGGGGAAATGTAACAGGGTGCGCTCACAAACGAAGTATCCGTTAACGTTAGTTTTAATAATATTTTATGGAAGATGTCTGGTACCGGCCAGTTGTACATGCTTTGCGCTATCGCTATATTTTGTGCAACAGGTAACCATGTACTGCCACTGTCCAGGCTATACGAAAGGTCACCGTTACCACTATACGAAGTTTGCCATTGCAGCGGCGTATTCTGCGAAGCATTCAGGATACTGCCTGCTACAGGGTTTTGCCACTGGAAAGTTTGCAGCGGGGTGAATTCATACGCCAGGTAAAAGGATTGGGCCTGCGTTGACAGGCGTGTTCCGCGGATACTGATGTGCAGTTTCCCGGCGATGGGGTGATCTATGCTGATCTGCTCTATGTTATTAAGGCTATCCACACCGCGCCGTGCGATCATTTTAAGAGAGTCTGCTGCCGGGTAGCTGCTGAGCACCCAGGGCAGGTACTGTTTATTGTCGCTGGTAGTTACCACCATGTCCAGGTCATTTACCAGTGCGGAAGGGGCGTTTACAGCCGCTGCCGGGTCGTTCCAGCACAGGGTTACTTTTACCTGCTGCATACCTGCGGGTATGGTAATGTCGAAGGCGGCAGGCGTAGCGGGACTAACAACACCGCTGCGGTAGCGACTTTCCTGCATAGTTTGCAAAGCACCCAGTGCATGCAAACTGCCAAAGCCATGATCATAGCCTGGGAGTACGCCGCGGGGGAGTGAAGCACTGTTAATGATAATGGCTTTGATGAGGGCCGAAGATGCAGGGGTGTTAAACCGTTGCCGCCAGGCGTCCTGCAACAGGGCTGCTACGCCGGAAGTAAGCGCGGCCGCACCGGAGGTTCCATCTTGCCCGTAGACTACTATTTCAGGCTTTATACGGCCATCATAAGCGGGGCCTTTGGAACTCAGTGCCATCACCTGAGCTGCGCCATCGGTGCCCCCTGTAACAATTATATTTTTTGCCTGCTTAAAATTACCGGATAGGTTTGCATAACCACCGATCCCCTGATAGCGGCCACTGGTTGATGTTTGCGTGCCAATATTGCCGGAAGAAAACACATGCAGGATGGTGTCTGCTTCCAAAACATGCTGATCATAAGCAGCTGCTTCTGCACCATAGTAATTCTCAATACCGGTGCCGTAAGAATGATTTTGTACCGTGATAGCATACTGCCTGTAATAGGCATTGTCATCCGGGAACAGGCTAACATTATAATCCGCTGAACTGAATAATACTTCCGGTGCCACACCCAGGCCGTTACTTCCGCTGTTACCGGCGCCACCTATCAATGTAGCCATTATAGTAGCATGCGAACTATTGATGGAAGAAACTCCCGGTGACGGAACATACCTGCCTTTGAGGTCAATATCAGTGGTGTCAAATAAATCTTCCTTAACGGAAACGGTGATGTTTTTTCCACGTATCGCAGGAAATTGTTGTTGTGCTATATTGATACGATTAACAAAAGGATTGATGGTGTTAATAATAATTTCGGGAGAAGGATGTCGCAAAACGTCTGCAATGCGTATGGCTGGTTGATTGATAAAAGCAGTCCAGTCCTGTTTTTTAATGCGTACTACTGCGGCAGCATAGTGAGGCAGCGTAGTTACTATGTTTGCATAGGCAAGTGGTTGTAACAGATCGCCATAAGATACTTGCATAGTAATACTATCGCTGTCGGATAATTTTTCCAGTTGTTGTAGTAACAGCGTAGTTGCTTTCCAGTTAGTATTAGCTGTATAACAGTATACTATTTTTTTCAGAGAAATGCTATCTGTAGGTAACTGCCGTAATATATAATGGTGACTGGTTAGCGCCTTTATTAACCCCCATTCACGCAATGATTTTTCAGTAGGTGCATTGGTGAATTTTATCAACAATGGAGCTGTGGAATGTGTACGTGAAAAAGTATCTGTTGCATATCTCAGTAGAAGAGAATCGGTATAGATTTTTTTTTGTGCAGCCGTTTCGTTGCGGCAGAGTAGCAGCAAAAGTAATAGGGGCCAAATTTTTAAGATGTTTTGCTTCATGTAGGAATGCGGCACAGATAAATGATATTGGGTTTACGATGCTACTTAAAGCTACAGCAATTAATTTTTCAGCGCAATTTTTATATGAATTAAAACAAAATATTTTTTTTAAGTAAAACGAAAGTTGTAATATTGAAAAGAGAAAATCTGAATTGTAGAAGTCAACAAAGTCTGAGCAACGATACGAAAAGCCATTTTACTATTTATTAATCTGAAGAGCAAGTCTGAGTCACCGGAAACTACCGGTATTACTGAATCATAGCCAATCCATTAGAATTTTATGTAATGCTGTAACAAGCATTCGAGCTGTTGTATGTCTTCAAAAACGAGAGCACAGATTTACTGTTGTTTTTGGGCAGAAAAGCATTAGCTGAAGCTATTGTATTTATAATATTATCATTATAAATCAATGCTTGCATTAACTATTGTTAACAGTTGCTTGTTCGCAGGAACAAGCGATAGGGATACCTTTTTCTTAAACCAAAAAACCAAAATCTGAATTATGAAAAAACAAGTATTAAGCGTCATTTGCTGCCTGGCAGTCGCTTTTATGTTCGCTTCCTGTAGTAATAAGAGCGACGAACAAAAAGCAGTTACCCCAGATCCCATTTCAGCAGACGTGTTAGCTCAAATCAAAGCTAATGGCTTCATTACCGATAATGTTGTGAAAACAGAAGATGGTTACCTGGTAGAAGGTGATATTCTGCTTACTGCTGATCAGTTGAAAGAAAAAGTTAGCAGCCCTACTCTTCGCATTGCAAACGATGAACAGTACCGTACCAATTACCTGGTAACTGCTTTACCCCGTGTTATTACAATTAAAGTTACCAACCTGGGATCTGCTTTTATTGCAGGTGCGGATACGGCTATTGCCCGTTATAACAGACTGGGACTGCGTATTACATTCAAACGTATTACCAGTGGTACTCCTAACATTACTATCAAGGGCTTCAACCAGGGACCAAGCGGTGGTTACATCACTTTGGGCTCTTCCGGTTTCCCTACCAGTAGCGGAAATCCTTACAGCACAGTTAAAATGAATACCAACCCGGCAGCGTATGGTAGCAACCCCAACGTGTTGTATGTAGGATCTGTTATCCAGCATGAAGTTGGTCACTGTATTGGTATGCGTCATACAGATTATATGAACCGCGCCTATAGCTGCGGCGGTAGCGCTATAAACGAAGGCAATGGCGGTGTAGGTGCCGTATGGATTCCAGGTACTCCTACCGGTCCTGATGCGAACTCCTGGATGCTGGCCTGCTCCAATGGTGGCAACCGTACCTTTAATGCCAATGATATCATTGCTTTAAAATACCTCTATCATTAAACCCTAAAGAAAACATAGCATGTTGAACTGAATGCAGCAGGTTGCTACTTGGTCAGCGTAAATCTATCTGTCTGATATATCAATTGCTGTATTTCAGTTCATCATCTTACTTCTTCCGGATACATTATTCTATGCAGATATATCGTCTGTTCACCTTCTGTTGCGGTAAGCTACACCGCGATACAGCCATTCTTTACTCTAAACTCAAACAAAAAACCCAAACAAAAAATCCAAACCGATGAGAAAACAAACCCTTAGCGTCCTCTGTTGCCTGGCGGTCGCTTTCACAATTGCTTCCTGTCAGAAAAACAATGCACCAAAGGAAGCACAACCAAATCCTATTGCAGCAGATGTGTTAGCCCAAATCAAAGCCAATGGCTTTAGTACACAGAATGTTGTGAAAACAGACGAAGGTTACCTCGTGGAAGGTGACATCCTGCTCACAGCAGATCAGCTGAAAGCAGGAAAAGTTAAAAGCCCTGTTCTTCGTATCGCAAAAACAGAACAGTACAGTACCAATTATGTGGTAACCGCTTTACCCCGTGTGATCACAATAAAAGTAGTCAATCTGGGAACTGCGTTCATCAATGGAGCAGACCTCGCTATCCAGCGTTATAACGCCCTTGGATTGCGGGTAACTTTCCAGCGTATTACAAGCGGTACCCCAAACATCACTATCAAAGGGTTCAATCAGGGACCTAGTGGTGGTTACATTACCCTGGGTTCTTCCGGCTTCCCTACCAGCAGCGGAAACCCTTACAGCACAGTTAAAATGAATACCAATGCTGCAGCTTATGGCAGTAATCCTGACGTGTTGTATGTAGGCTCTGTTATCCAACATGAAATTGGTCACTGTATCGGTATGCGTCATACTGATTACATGGATCGTTCTTACAGTTGCGGTGGCAGTGCTATTGATGAAGGCAGTGGCGGTGTTGGTGCAGTATGGATTCCTGGTACTCCCAGCGGTCCTGATGCTGACTCCTGGATGCTGGCCTGCTCCAATGGTGGCGACCGTACCTTTAATGCCAATGATATCATTGCTTTGAATTACCTCTACCAGTAAGCAGTAAAAGAAATTAGCATGATGGACTGAATGCAGCGGTTTGTTTATATTAAGCTGAGCAAATCTGTCGTATATAGCAATCGCTGTATTTCAGTTTATCATATTGCTGTTTGTAATCCCCCATTTAATCTCCATCAGCTATACCTGTAATTGTAAGAAAATGGTATAAGCTCCGTTATCTTCATTAATACGCAGCTCATATTTGTCGGGATATAAATGATCAAGCCGTTGCCGTGTATTGGTAATGCCAATACCGGTGTGGGTGGTATCGGGTGGGAAATGAAACAGCTTATTGCTGCAAAAAAAATCGATATGATCTTCCAGTGTATCCAGCTGAATAATAATATCCGATGGCTCATGATTGCTTACCCCGTATTTAAAGGCATTTTCCAGGAAAGGCAATAGCACCAATGGTGCAATACATTTGATGCCAGGGTTGCCGGTAACAGAAAACCTCACTTTTGTTTTAGTGGTCAGCCTTAATTTTTGCAGATCAATATAATCACGCAAACAATCAATTTCACTGTCCAGCAGCACATAATCATCTCTTGTATCCTCTGTTACATAGCGCAGTATATTAGATAACTTCATGATGCTGGCAGCTGTATATTCATGGCGGGTCATAGCCAGCGAATAAATATTATTGAGGGTATTAAACAGGAAATGCGGATTGATCTGTGCTTTTAAAAACGATAATTCCGCCTGCGTTTTACGGGTTTCTGCGTATAGCGCTCTTTTCTCCGTTTGCCGCCACCGGTGTGTAGTTTCAATGGCTATGCTCAATGCAATAGTCAGTAAAAAGAGGAATATGCTTACAATATCTATCCGTACAGACTGGCCTCCCGAAGGCTGCATACCATTCGGGCCTCCGGGGCCTGGAGCCATATGAGGATGCCACCTGCTGTCGGGCAGATGATGTGATAATCGTGTAAACAGATGGTCAAATGGTCGCATATAATTGACCATCAATAGTAACAGGAAAACAGACAGGAAATACAACACATACTGTTTCCGGAAATATAATTGAGGGAAAAGAAAATTAGTATGAAAATAAAAGAGTGATACGTAGGTAACCAGGAATACCAGGTAATCTACTGATAACAGAATAGCGATGGCCTTGTGGTCGCCGGTTTGCCCACTGATAAATAACAGCGGTAAACTCAGGCATATAAGCCACCCCGTGATATGAGCTATGACTACCGAAGATTTGAAGCGGAACATGCAAGACAGATATAGTTATGAAATTCAGGCAATCCAACCGAATAAACACCGGCATCTCTGTAAACAGCTCGTTTATGTCGATGAATGATCAGAAACACCGGCTTATCTTTCCCTGCCTCCTGTAATTGTAGTAAATTGCTGGTTTTATAAAAAGAATATCAGATATGTTGCAACGAATCGTGAAGCCACTGCTGCTGCTAGTACTCATTGTGCAGACAGGGCGCACCTATGCTACGGAAGGAATGTGGCTACCCCAGCTACTCTCCACTCTTAATGAGAAAGAGATGAAAGGAATGGGCATGAAAATTAATGCCTCGGATATTTATAATATCAACAAAGGCAGCCTGAAAGATGCGATTGTGAGCTTCGGCGGCTTTTGTACTGCGGAGGTGATCTCTAACCAGGGGCTGCTCCTCACTAACCATCACTGCGGTTATGATGCAATCCAGAAACATTCCACCCTGCAGAATAATTTCCTGGAGAATGGCTTCTGGGCAAAATCGGCAGTGGAAGAACTGCCTAACCCCGGTCTTACCGCCACTTTCATCGTGCGTATAGATGATGTTACCAAATCTGCCCTGCAGGATGTGAAAGGGGGAATGAGTGAAAAAGAGCGGCAGTCGGCTATAGATAAGCGTTTGAACGAAATTAAACAGACAGTCCGCAAAGAAAGCTGGCAGGATGTAATGGTAAAGCCATTTTTTGAAGGCAACCAGTATTTCCTGTTTGTGACGGAAACATATAAAGATGTACGTTTGGTAGGAGCGCCACCTTCTTCTATCGGTAAGTTCGGCTCTGATACGGATAACTGGGTTTGGCCGCGTCATACAGGCGATTTCTCCATGTTTCGCATCTACGCCGGTAAAGATGGTCGCCCGGCACCTTACTCGGGCGATAATGTGCCTTTAAAGCCTAAATATGCGTTGCCTATCTCCATGAAAGGAGTGAAGCAGAATGATTTTACGATGGTACTGGGTTTTCCGGGCCGTACTAATGAATACCTGCCCTCGGAAGGTGTAAAACAAACCGTGGAAGTATTGGATGCTGCCAAAGTGGAAATGCGTGATGCTGCCCTGAAAATCATGGATGGTTACATGCGCAAAGACGCACAGATCAAAATTCAATATGCTGCTAAATATGCAGGTACCGCCAATTACTGGAAAAAGTGGATGGGTGAGATGCAGGGAGTTAAACAAACCAATGGCATCGGTAAAAAGCAGCAATATGAAGCGGAATACAAGCAGCTGTTGCAAGCCAATCCGGTTTGGAAACAACAATATGCCGGCACACTGGATTCCTTAAATGGCTACTACCGCCAGATACAGCCTTATGCACAAGCCCGCGACTACTACAGTGAGCTCGTGAAAAACGTAGAGCTATTCACTGCAAGCGACCGCCTGATCAGCTTCCTCAACGATGTACACGAAAGAGGAGAAGGCCAGTTTGAAACACTGCGCCAGCAATTCCTTGAATCAATGCAGCCGTTTTATCAGAACTATAATGCTAAAGTGGATCACGATATTTGCATAAGCCTGATGGATATCTACGCGAAAGGTGTACCTAAACAATATGCCGGTAATGAATACCAGCAGATCTGGATAGAAAACAATAAGGACGGCCGTACACTGGCTGATCAACTGTATGCATCATCCGGTCTGACATCTATGGATAAACTGAAATCTTTTATACAACAGCCTTATAATACTGTGGTAGCGCAGATGTGGAAAGATCCTGCTACCCACCTGGTAATGGCTATGCGCAAAGGTTTTGTAGAAAATGTAAGCAAACCCCTCAGCGATATACAATCCAGCATCAATAACCTGCAACGTACTTACATGCAGGCGCAGATGGACGTAATGGCAGGCAAAAAACGCTTCTATCCTGATGCCAACAGTACCCTGCGTGTAACGTATGGCAAGGTAGATGGCTACAATCCGCGGGATGCCATTCATTACGACTTCTACACCTACCTCGACGGGGTAATGGAAAAATATATTCCGGGTGATTATGAATTTGATGTACCGGCCAAACTGATTGAACTCTATAAGAAAAAGGACTACGGCCGCTATGGTGTAAATGGCAAAATGCCTGTATGCTTCATTGGTTCCAATCATAGTACCGGCGGTAATTCCGGCAGTCCTGCACTGGATGCTTATGGCCATTTGGTGGGCCTTAACTTTGACCGTACCTGGGAAGGTACTATGAGTGATATCAATTATGATCCTTCTATCTGCCGTAATATTATGGTAGACATCAGATACGTATTATTTATTGTAGATAAATATGCAGGATGTACGAGATTGATTGATGAAATGAAATTGGTGAATTAAGCGATTAGCTTTTAGTAGTTAGCTTTTAGATAAATGCAGCGGAGATGATGTTATGTGCATCATCTCCGCTGCATTTATCTAAAAGCTAATCGCTAACAACTAAAAGCTATCCGATGATATACTTGCTCATCGGCAAATACGACAGCGCTTTCACAATAATATACGACAATACAAAGGATACCACCGCCACCAAAGGAATTTTAAGCCCCGTAGAAATAGCCAGGGTATTGATCGCAGGGTGCACCAGGCTTTTCACGATCATAGCATGCACCAGGAAGATCCCGAAACTCAGCACTGATACATCTGCCACCACTTTCTGCATAGTATTACTTTTTATGGTCGCAGGCTGAAATAGCAAAAACATACCCACAGTCATCAATACTACATTGATAGTAAGATAACCCCAGCATAATTCCTGCGGCACACCATGTACCCTGGTGGTATAATTAAATCCGTAAAAAGTAGTCAGGAATCCTACTGAAAATAAAACCGCACACAACACGATACGTTGTACGCCGGAGAGTTTTGGTGGATACTGCTGGAGGTAATTACCGAGTAGCAGATATCCGGTAAAACCGGTGAAGTAGTAGAATGTACCAATCGGGTTCCAGTCGCACTCACCGAGGATTTGCGGAAAATAAGTTTTTACATAGGGAAGAAATAAAGTAATGCCCCATATCAGCAGAAAATATTCTTTCATTTTACGGGAAGCTGTTTGCACCCAGGGCGAAAAAATGGGAATGTACAGATAGAGGCCTATCAGCATGTAAATGTACCAGAAATGTTCATTCTTGCTGTTGAAATTCAGCGGAATGTGTGTGAAATTATGCCACATATCCGCTACGCCAAATTCACCGAACAGATAAGGCAATACTGCGTATAATACAGACCAGATCAGGAACGGGATGAGTATGCGGGAAAATCTTTTTGTAAGAAATACGCGGGGTGTATCTCTCATTGGCAGCAGCAAACAGCCGGAGAGCATCACAAATAATGGTACGCAGGGTCGTACCAGCGAGCCGTAAAAGGAACTCCAGAAAGCATCCTCCGGGATGTTCAGGTTACCAATAAAAGCATCGCAGCAATGGGCTATTACTACCATGAAGCAGGCAGTAATACGGACAATATCCATCCAGTAAATATGGTGGGAGAGTGGTTTCATTGTTCGTGGATTTTTTTCACGCAAAGGTGCAAAGCAGCAAAGGCGCAAAGAATGGTTTAATGATATTTGATTAAAGTATTTCTTTGCGCCTTTGCGTGAAAAAACTATATTTTACATTCGTACACAATAGAACTGCAGCGGTCTACCTGTTTCAATCCTTTGCGATAGGAGCGGAAGCCATGGAAGAAACCTGCCAACAGCCGGCTTTTACCGGTTTTATACTTTTCACTGAGCAGGCTTACGTAGAAGCCATCAAACACCATAGGGTGTTTTTTTATCAGCCTGATATGGTGTTGAGATAATAATTTTTCCATAGATGCCGGCGAGAAATGGTAGAGATGACGGGGCACATCATAAGCGGCCCAGTATTCACCATAGTGTGCTGCATCGGAAGAAGTATAGTTAGGAACCGCTATAAGCAGGGATCCGCCGGGTTTCAGCAAAATACGGATATGATCCAGGTATCTGTGCAGGTCGTGCACATGTTCCAGTACATGCCACATGGTAACTGCATCATATTGTTGTGGTGGCAGTGAATACAGCTGCTCAATCGGCAGTGCATCTATATTGTAAATATCCTTTGCATTACGACGTGCATTTTCGTCTGGTTCCAGGCCGGTAACAGTCCAGCCACCGGTTTGCATATAGTGAAGGAAGGCACCGGTGCCACTACCAATATCCAGTAATGCACCCTGTTTAATACCAGCAGCATTACGCACCCAGTTTTGTTTGGAGCGCAGCGTGATCTTTCTAACACTGTGGTATAAGCGGTTGATCAGCCCTTTTTTAGTTTCGGAATGGGAAATATATTCCTGCGACTGATAGTAGCGGCCAATTTGCTCATTGTCCGGCACATCTTGTGTAAAACGGCCTTCGCAGCCACCGCAATGGAATATGGCGAATGGTTTTTTTGATACAGTATAGTCTTTCGCAGTGAGTGCTTCATGTATTTGCGATGAACCACAAAGCGGACAGTTGTTGTAGTGAATTAAACTCATTTGAATGTTGAATACGCTTAGAATTATTTATACTCTCCCCATACATCTCTTAATGCATCGGCTATTTCACCCAGTGTACACAGATGCTCCACCGCTTCCACTACCAATGGCATAAGGTTTTCGGTGGTGCCGGCAGCTGTTGTAATGCGCTGCAGGATAGCCTGTACGGCCACATTGTCGCGACGTTCGCGCAGTGATTGCAGTCGATCTGATTGTATTTTACGGATACTGTCATCAATACGAAAAACCTCCGGAGCAGCCTGCTGCGCGGAAGTAAATTTGTTCACTCCTATGATGATCTTCTCATTATTTTCTATCTCTTGCTGGTATTTATAAGCACTGCGGGCAATTTCATCCTGTACAAAACCTTGTTCAATGGCGCTTACTGCGCCACCCATGGCATCAATTTTATGAATCAGCTCCCAGGCTTTGTTTTCTACTTCGTTGGTGAGGGCTTCTACATAAAAGGAGCCTGCCAGCGGATCTACTGTATCAGCAATACCACTTTCATAGCCTACTATCTGTTGTGTGCGCAGTGCAATACGGGCTGCTTCTTCGGTTGGTAATGATAAAGCTTCGTCGTAGCCGTTGGTATGCAGGGATTGCGTGCCGCCTAAAGTGGCCGCCATGGTTTGAATGGCTACGCGTACAATATTGTTCTGTGGCTGCTGTGCTGTTAATGTGCTGCCTCCTGTTTGTGTATGAAAGCGCAGCATCTGTGCTTTTGGGTCTGTTGCGCCCAGCTCTTTCGTAATACTGGCCCACATGCGTCTGGCAGCACGGAATTTGGCTACTTCTTCAAACAGGTGATTATGAGCATTGAAAAAGAAGGAAAGTCGTTTTGCAAATACATTGATGTCCAATTCTTTTTCCAGGGCTGCTTTCAGATATGCTTTCCCGTTAGCCAGGGTGAAGGCGAGCTCCTGTACTGCATTGGCGCCTGCTTCGCGTATATGGTAGCCGGAAATGGAGATGGTATTCCACTTGGGTACTTCCTTACTGCAGTATGCAAAAATATCTGTGATGAGGCGCATGGAAGGTTTCGGCGGATATATGAAAGTGCCTCTGGCGGCATATTCTTTCAGGATATCATTTTGTATGGTGCCGGAAATCTTTTTCAGATCTGCGCCCTGCCTTTTGGCGAGTGCAATGTAAAATGCCAGCAGTATGAATCCTGTGGCGTTGATAGTCATAGAGGTAGAGATCTTTTCCAGGGAAATATCTTTGAACAATATTTCCATATCTTCCAATGAATCAATAGCCACCCCTACTTTACCTACTTCACCTTCAGACATAGGGTGATCGGAATCGTAACCAATTTGCGTTGGCAGGTCAAATGCAACGCTGAGGCCCATTACGCCCTGACTCAGCAGGTAGTGGTATCGTTTATTGGATTCTTCTGCCGTGCTGAAACCCGCATACTGCCGCATCGTCCACAGTTTATCGCGGTACATAGTGGCGTGTATACCCCTTGTGAAGGGAAAGGTACCGGGTTGTTCTTCCATAGCCACTGGCTGGGTGTACAGCGGAGCTATAGTGATGCCCGAATCGGTTTGAATAATCTTTTCCATGTTGTCTAAAACTAGCGTTGCAATGTTACATAATTATTACGGTACTTCGCCGCAGAGAAAAATATTGATATTTTGTGTTAAAGTTTGACAGGCTATTATGATCATTTATTCCCTATTAGGCATTACACTGGCATTGGCAGTATATAGTTTATATCTCGTGTGGAAAGCCGGGAGCAGGCCGTTGACGGCTACCTTTACCTGGTTGCTGATGGGGCTCTCACTGGGTGTATTCGACTATTTATATGGTACGTGGGTATATCTTTCCATTTATTCCAAATACATTTTTGGTGGACTGCTGGTATTATTTATTGCCGGCTACTTTTTCCGTAAACATAATAAAGTAGCGGCGCCCACCCCAAAATGGAAGCGCGTCAGTAATGGTATAATGACTACTTTTTTTGTATTGGCTACTGCGCTATATTTTGAGGGCACCACTGGTAAACCCCATACAGTGGAGCTTTCTTTTCCCTTTAAATCAGGTAAATACTTTGTATTACAGGGAGGTAAAGGACTTCCTACCAATTTATTTCATTTTAGTTTGCGTGGTGCCGTTTACGCCATGGATATTGTAAAACTCAATAGCTGGGGAGGTCGTGCTAATACCGTGTTTTCACGTAAGCTCGATGATTATGCGATCTTCAATGATACCGTGTATGCACCCTGCGATGGCTTGGTGAAAAGGGCTTACAGCAATAACCCGGATAACATTCCGCCGGCTATGGACCGCGGACCTAAGAATACCAACCAGGTACTGTTGGAAACTGCCAACTATTATGTGTTTATGGGACACCTGAAACAGGGTAGCGTGGTGGTACATGAAGGCCAGTACGTAAAAAAGGGAGATGCCCTTGGCTGTGTAGGCAATTCCGGCTTCAGTACAGAACCACACCTGCACATGCAGGCACACGTAAAACAAGCCGGCATTCCCTGGTATCAGGGAACGCCGCTGTATATGTTGTTTAACGGTAAAGGTTATCTGTTAAATGAAGTCATTAATGCCCGGTAATTATCTCATCAGCCTTTTTGCTTCTGCATTGATAATCTGAGCGGTCAGCTCGGCAGGAGATTCGCCGGCCTGCATAAATACTTCGAGAATTTGTTTATTCAGCTCCATTGCCGGTGCATCCGGTGGCAATTGTATCGCTACCTGGTTGATCACGGAAATGGTTTGCTCTTTCAATGTTTTTACTGCTTCCCAGGTAGTGGCAGATACATAGATCTGCTGCGTTACATTATGCTCATATTCCGCTTTGATATTTTGTACCATCGATATCTGCATATCCACAGCAGAAAATCCTGGCTGATAGATACGCCCGATCAGGCTTTGCGGTGTAATACGATCTGTATACAAAGCCATTCGCTCATATGCCTGTAACTGTAACGGAAGGATAGCAGCATTCACAGGTGCGGGCTTTTCCTCATCAGGCATGGCTTTCGCCTTAGGCTTCTTAAAAAGATCTTTAATTGTTGGATACACAATTGCTATTGCGCCCACCGCAAGAGCAATATACAAGAGGTTCTGCATATTCACATCCATCTTATTCTAAAGGTTTTATGCGCACAAATATATAATAATATTTTATATGTAGGTTACGCAAGTTTCCCTAACCAGGTCCGCAATCTTTCCACACCTTTTTCCAGTTTGTCCATACTTACCGCATAAGATAAACGGATACAGTTTGGCTGCTCGAAAGCAACGCCTGTAACAGCGGATACATTAGCTTTATGAAGGAGATACATACAAAGATCATCTGCATCTTTGATATGAGAATCTTCAAATGATTTGTTGAAGAAAGCACTTACGTCCGGGAACATATAAAAAGCACCTTCGGGATCATTTACTTTCAAGCCTGGAATGGTTTTCAGGGCTTCGTGTATATAAGCACGGCGTTTTTTAAACTCAGCTACCATGGCTACGGCAGTAGTTAATTCGCCTGTGAGGGCGGTAATGGCAGCACGTTGCGTGATAGAGCAGGTGGCAGAAGTAAACTGACTTTGAATTTTATCACATGCTTTAGCTACATCCAGTGGTGCGGCGAGGTAGCCCAGGCGCCAGCCGGTCATAGCAAAGCCTTTACTCAAACCGTTAATGATGATGGTGCGGTTTATCAGATCGCCAAACTGTGCGATGCTTTCATGTTTTCCTTCGTAATTGATATACTCATATATCTCATCAGAAATAATGAAGATCTGCGGATGTTTTGAAAATACCGCAGCGAGGCCTTCCAGCTCTGTTTTGGAATATACAGAACCGGTAGGGTTGCAGGGAGATGAAAACATAAACAGCCTGGTTTTGGGCGTAATAGCCGCTTCCAGTTGTGCTGGTGTGATCTTGTAATTATTTTCAATGCTGCAGGGAACAAATACAACTACACCCTGGCAAAGTCTTACCTGTTCTGAATAAGTTACCCAGTAAGGCGTAGGGATGATCACTTCATCACCCGGATCAACAATGCTCAGTACTGCATTGGCCAAACTCTGTTTGGCACCGGTAGATACTACAATTTGTTCCGGCGTATAGTCAAGACCGTTATCTCTTTTTAATTTGTGTACTACTGCCTGTCTTACATCCGCATAGCCTGCCACAGGAGTATAGTGTGTGTAGCCTTCGTCAATTGCCTTTTTGGCTGCTTCCCGGATATGTACCGGGGTATCAAAGTCTGGTTCTCCAATACTAAGGTCTACAATGTCTATTCCCTGGGCTTTCAACTCGCGGCCGAGTTTCGCCATTTTAATTGTTTGAGGCTCGGAAATCCGTGTCAGCCTTTCTGCTAGTTGATTCATATCTTAACTATTGACCAGAACAAACCTACAGAAAAAAAGTAGAAAAGAGCGGGAAAGATATATCGTTGCTGCTATACAAACGCAGAACGGACCGGCAATACCGGTCCGTTCTGCGTTTGTATAATTTAATGATTTTAGTTGTAGTAACTGTAAAAAGCATCTACCATTAAGGAGTCGCCTGCAGGGCTGCCTGGTTTGCCAGCCATATAAACAGTATACACATTACCCTGCTGGAAGGAAGTTACTTTCAGCTTATTGTTGCTAACCAGTACAGAATCCTTGCCAGCGCGCTTTATAGTCACCACACCATTCATGTTTAAGCTTGGCAGCGGAGAGAATGAGCTGGAAAACGCAGGCGTGAATATCCTGTTACTGTCAACTTTGGTATTACCGATGAATACATCTACCAGACCGGCTTCTTTGCTGAGATTTAAAAAGCGGAAATAGACTTTATCCTGTGTGTAATTGCTGAGATCACTATAAACAGTAGCTGCTTTTATCGGGTTATCATACAGTAAAAAGGTATAAAATTTAGTAGAATCATATGGATAATCCGGGGTGCTGAGAACGAGACTGTCGGCACCCGCTTTCTTAAATGTAAAGTTATGCGGACCGCCATACACAGAATATCTTGCCTGGAAGTTGAAACCGATAGCACTGTTGCTTGTAACTTTGGTACCGTTGTCATAAAAGTCGAGGCCTATACCGTTGGTAGAGGTGTTCAGAAACCATATGCTGGCCTGTGGTCTTGGCGGAGTGCTGATCGTATCGTTTTTCAAGCAGGAAGAAAATCCGATTACTCCGGTTAACAGGGCTACTACGGCCCATACGCGATTTTTCTTGGTAAGCATTTGCTCTCAGTTTTTAATAGTGTGTTATATGACTGTTTGTGTTTTTATAATTTAGTTTGAAACGGGAAAGGTCCGGTTGATATTTTTTATTACGTTGTTGTTCTGCAGTGTAAATAATCTCTCCCAGTGTTTTGAGAAAGGGTTTGCCGATTTCATCAAATACCTGTTGGTCATCTCCTAAAATCCCATCTTTATTCACAAATATGCTGGCTGATAATAAGAACTCTATATTATTGGCGAAATCCACAATATAAGCTGTATCAGTTAAAAAGCCGTATGCCCATCCCGGTTTGTTGAATATCCGGATATTGGCCGGTATCTGCTGATCACCCATTCCCCCGAAAAGCAACAGCTTTGCATAAGTTTGCGGAAAGTGTGCCGGATCATACAAAGGATCAATAGATTCTTCCGGATATTGCGACATGCAACGATACAAAAACTGGTAATCGTCCTCAGTTAAACGGAAACGTTGTTGTTTTGTTACAGCCTCCGGAAAAATTATACTGCGAAGGATATCATGCAAATGGGTGAGAGGTAGCTTGTTACGATAGGAAAAGTCCATGGGCTTGCGTTCCAGCTGCCCCTGGTGGTTGTAATGTGCCTGTCCTGCAAAATCCTGCCGGGCAGGAAATACCAGGTTACTACGAATTGCCGGCTGCTGGTACAGTAAATGTTTACCCTGTTGCAGCCGTATACCGTTGGTATACTTATTTGCTTCCTCATGTAAGGGAAGCCCTACCCGGTGCCTGATATGGGCCTGCTGATAGCCCATTTCCCACAGCCGTCGGTTAAAATGCTCCTGTCCCACAAATTCATAAAGGCGGTTAAAGGCATCGTTATCGCTGACCAGAAATATTTTTTTAATATAATGCGCCACAGATGGTACTTTGTCTGCCGCCGAATAATCGTGTAATACACCCGGATTAACACCCGGCAGGGGCGCTGTAAACATCGGGGTATTGCGGGTGGCACCGGCAATCTGCAGATCATACAGTTTTTCCAGTGCCAGTATAGCACCCGGGAGTTTTACGGTAGAAGCTGGGTAATAATAGGTGCCTGGCGAAACACCGTAGGAATAATCCGTAAAATGCGGATGCTGGCGTGCGTCCCGGTCAATCCGGGTAAAAATAATCTGTAAACGGTAGGCAGCAGGATCGCTGAAAACGGCGCCTAAACGGCTTTTTTGACCTTTCAGCAAAGCATCCAGGAAATTATCTGTTGCCGGATAATGTTGGGTTTGCATATATTTGTCGCTGTTATGAACTGTAAAGCAAAGAAATAATATTAAAAACTAACACCAACCAGGATCGCAGATTTAGAAAAAAGTATGTCAACAAGCCCGCAAACTCAGGCGTAGATTGATTTTGCACCTCTTTTAACAAGGGCTTTAATATATCGATTTTAATTCTATCTTTGCAACTCTTAAAAATTTTTTTTATAAACCCGAAACAAACAGTATGCAACTTAAAGGACTGGTAAGATTTTTTGCCATCGCACTGATCCTTATCTCTTTGTACCAATTGTCCTTCACGTTTTTGGTGCGGAACTATGAGAAGAAGATAGAGCAGCAGGCCGAGAACGATGTGGCCAAACAATACCCTACACCTGAAAAGAAATATCCAGGCAGCCAGGAACTGCAGGGCTTCTACTCAGATACGCTGAAAGGGTTTATTAAACAAAGGAGACAGGAGATCGTGGACAGTACCAGCAGCAAGCAAATTGCAGGTTTCCCATGGTATATCACCTACACTAAGGCCAAAGAGAAAGAACTGAATCTCGGTCTGGACCTGGTGGGTGGTATGAACGTAGTACTGGAAGTAAACGTGGAAGATGTAATCCGCGCTTTATCCGGTCAATCCAAGGATCCTGCTTTTAACAAAGCGCTGGAGAGGGCAAATGAGCTGAGAAAGACAAGCCAGGCCGATTTTGTTACTTTATTCGGACAAGCGTACACCGAAATAGCTCCCCAGGGTAAACTGGCTTCTATTTTCGCGAATGCTTATCAAAAAGACATCACTTTCAATTCCTCCAATCAGCAGGTGCTGGACATGATTCGTAAAGCATCACGTGTTGCCATCAAAAACACCTTTACGGTACTGAGAAAACGTATTGATAAGTTTGGTGTGGCACAACCCAACATCAGCCTGGACGAAAATAAAGGCCTCATTTCTGTGGAACTCGCCGGCGTTGATAACGCTGCCCGTGTACACAAATATCTGCAGGCAACTGCTAAGCTGGAATTCAGAGAGGTATATAAGAACAGTCCGGAATTTTTCCAGAATGTGCTGACCCCGATGAATGAAGCTATCAGAAACTCACTGGGCGGCGCATCTGCTACACCAGCTGTAGATACTGCTAAAGCTAAAATAGCCGCTGCTACACCAACAGATACCAGCAAAACCGGTAGCCTGAGCGATTACCTGGCAAAAGACAGTGGTAAAGGCGCTAAAGCTGATACCGGTAAAAACGCTACCAAAGAACTGCAGATTAAAGAACAGCAGAAACAAAATCCGCTGTTCATGGTATTATTCCCGAACATTGATCCACAATCAGGTACCATCTACCCTGGATCTTCTATCGGTAGAATTTTACCTAAAGATACTGCTACCTTCAGCCGTTACCTGAATTTACCAGCTGTACAAAGCATTTTGCCTAAAGACGCGGTATTTGCATTCGGTCCTGAAAATAAAACAGACAAACACGGCCCAATGGCTGTATACGTCCTGAAAGTGAATCCAACTAATCCTGAACCACGTGTAAGTGGCGATAGGATCATTGATGCACGTCAGGATATGGACCAGAACAACCAACCGGAAATCAGCATGACCATGGACAACGTTGGTGCCCATGAGTGGAAAAAACTGACCGGCGAACTGGCTCCTACCAATCCAAAAGATCCTGCTACCCTGAACTACGTTGCCGTAGTACTGGATAACATCGTTTATTCCGCACCTTCTATCATGGGAGAAATTGCCGGCGGCCGTTCTTCTATCAGTGGTAGCTTTACCATTGAAGAAGCCAATGACCTCGCAAATACCTTGATGTCCGGTAAAATGCCTGCCCGTGCACAAATTGTACAGGAACAGATCGTTGGACCTACCCTCGGTGCTGAATCTATCGCTGCAGGTGCTAAATCATTCATGATCTCCTTCGGAATCATATTCGTACTCATGCTGGTGTATTATAACTCCGCCGGCTGGGTAGCTAACGTTGCACTGGTGCTTAACCTGCTGTTTACATTCGGTATCCTGGCTTCTATGGGCGCTACGTTAACAATGGCTGGTATTGCCGGTATGGTACTGACAATCGGTATGGCCGTGGATACCAACGTAATCATCTTCGAAAGAATCAAGGATGAACTCACGCATGGTAAATCCTACCCGGATGCGGTGGCAGATGGTTACAAACGTTCCTATGCACCGGTATTGGATGGTCACGTTACCTCCTTGCTCACGGCTTTCATCTTATTCTACTTCGGTTTAGGTCCTGTACTGGGCTTTGCTACCACGCAGATCATAGGTTTGTTCCTGTCGCTGTTCTGTGGTATCCTGGTTTCCCGTATGGTTACTGACTTCTGGCTGAAAAGGAAAAAACACTTTGAATACTTTACCCCAATTTCCCGTAAAGTATTTAAACATGCCGCTTTTGATTTCGTAGGTAAACGTAAATACGCTTATATCATCTCTGCTTTCGTAATGGTAGCAGGTGTGTCTTCCTACTTCCATGGCTTTGATCACGGTATTGATTTCTCCGGTGGCCGTAGCTTCACTGTTCGTTTTGAACACCCGATGAACAGAGAGAATGTAGCTACTGAGCTGAAGAAAGAATTCAACTCTGAAGTATTTGTAAAAACAATTGGTTCTACCAACCAATTGAACATTACTACTTCTTACAAAGTTGAACAGCAGAACCTGGCCGTTGATAAAGAAGTAGCTGACAAACTGTATAACGGTTTGAAGAAATTCTACGATGCGTCTGTAACACCTGAAGTGTTTGCATCCCGCTTTGTGATCGGTTCTCAAACAGTATCACCAACTATCTCTGATGATTTACGCGCAGGTGCTGTAAAAGCAACCGTGTTCTCTCTGATAGTGATCTTCCTGTACATCCTGTTGCGTTTCAGCAAATGGCAGTACTCTATCGGTACTATCTTCTCCCTGTTGCATGACGTGTTGGTAACACTGGCCGTATTCTCCTGGTGCAGAAGCTGGGTACCTTTCACACTGGAAATTGATCAGCACTTTATTGCTGCGATCCTCACCGTGATAGGGTTCTCCATGAACGATACCGTGATTGTATTTGACCGTATCCGTGAATACTTCAGAACAGGTAAACATGGCCGCGACAGAAATACTGTTATCAATAAAGCGATTAACGATACCCTGAGCCGTACTATCATGACGTCACTCACGGTATTCCTGACAATCCTGATATTGTTTATATTCGGTGGTGAAGTAACCCGCGGTTTCGCATTTGCGATGCTGGTGGGTGTGATCACCGGTACATACTCTTCTATCTTCGTTGCTGCCCCGGTATTGGTTGACTTTGACAAAAAGAACCAACTGTCCAATGAAGGCGATGCGGTAGCAGTAACTGCTCCAAAAGCAGCTCCCGCTACTAAATAAAGTGAGATAACTGAAAGAATGTTTGATAAATCAGAACCTCCCGGCTTAGCCGGGAGGTTTTTTTATTATAACATGCCACAAGGACAATCGAACGATAGTTTATTTGCTTTAGTGCGGCTGCAACGCAACCGAAAGTTATTTCTTTGCCAATGAAAATAATATGTAAAAACATCATCATGAAAAGAAGCCATGTTCTGCTGTTGTCGTCTGCTATCTTCCTGCTGTGGTTTGCCTGTAAACCAGTTGCCCCGGTTGTATCTGATACCTATACCATCAATGGTAAAATGGACGGATTAAAAGATCCGGTCATTTATTTATCTTATAGTAAAGGAGATTCCAGTATCATTGACACCGCTGTGGTAAAAGACGGAAGTTTTACTTTTACAGGACGCGTAAAAGAGCCTGTAAAGGCGCAGATCTTCCTGAAAGATTATGCGGGTTATTTATCGCTGTACCTGGAAGATACTATCATTGGTATTGCCGGTAAAGCAGACTCGATGAAAGACGCATATATTACCGGCGGACAGGTGCAGCGGGATGCGGCAGCATTGAATGAGCAAAAGAAGCGTATTAACGCGAAGGGAAATGCATTGTACGAGGTTTATAAACTGGCAAAAAATAAAAATGATCAGCCAGGGATGGATAGCCTCACTGCTATATTTGATATGTTGGCAGAACAGGAAGCTACTATTAATAAGGCATTCATCACTGCCAACCCGCACAGCTTTATAAGCCTCAGTAGCCTGCATACTATGACTTATAGCGGCACTTATAATGAAATACACGATCTGTTTATCAAGCTGGATACAACACTGCAAAATTCAGGTGCCGGTAAAAAGCTGGCGGCGAAACTGGTGATCATGGAAAAAGTAGCTATTGGTAAACCAGCTATTGAGTTTACACAAAATGATGTGAATGGTAAACCGGTTAAATTAAGCGATTTTAAGGGAAAATATGTATTGCTTGATTTCTGGGCGAGCTGGTGCGGTCCTTGTCGCGGTGAAAATCCCAGTGTGGTAAAAGCGTATAACAAATTCAAAAATAAAAACTTTACTATACTAAGCGTGTCGCTGGACGAAAGTGAAAGTGCGTGGAAAGCAGCTATCAAAGAGGATGGACTTACCTGGGCACAGGTATCAAGCCTCAAAGGATGGAAAAACGAAGTATCAAAGGAGTATGGAGTAGAAGGTATTCCCACCAATTTCCTGTTAAGCCCTGAAGGAACGATATTGGCTAAAAACCTGCGTGGATTGGCGCTGGAGAAGAAACTCGCTGCAATAGTAAAATAGGTTCAGTACCTCTTTTCTATTATCCCGCAGTTGTCTTGTCATTAAAATACTATCTGATCTAAGCAAAATAACATTTGTTTTGCATATGTTATTTTGCTATTTTAGATATAGTAGTTAATGTAGTATGTTTATTATAATGAGATAAAAATGCTTGATTAACCAATTTTGATTAATTCTACGTCTGAGAGTGAACAGGAAAATCCCATTTTTGAAAGTAAAATTCAATAGTCAATTACGCGTTTCCCAATTAGTATTCCTGGTGTAACAATGCCTTAATTACTGCATAATGCTGTGCTGCATGCAGATTTGATAAATCTGTCGATATCGTGGACTACCCGCTGTTATAAGCTCTGACGATCACCGGTGAGAACTCATCGTCATGCCTTTGTATTTATTAGTTAACCAATATAAATATTACAGGAATGAAAAAATTCAATCTCAGTCAGATCATCCTTATTGCTGTTTTTTTTGCCCTTGCTGTTTCCTGTTCAAAGGAAGTCAGGCAGAACGCGTTACAAAAGCTTTCCACGAAAACATCATCCGTTGTAAACAAAGTTTTGCAGGGCAGCTTCGACAGTTTGATTGCTTATAAAAAGCGCCCGCATCAGTTAATGGCAGGATATTATCGTACCTGGGGAGATCATGTAACAGATAGTAATTATAAAACAAGGATGACAGACCTTCCGGATAGTGTGGATCTTGTAAGTGTTTTTACAGATTATACACCGGTTGGTAATCCATACTGGGATACACTGAAGTATACCTATGTACCTTATCTGCATGCAAGAGGAACAAAAGTGTTTTTTACAGGGGGATACTATGCTAATGCTTCAACAGATGCGGCCGGTTTGAATACCTGGGTACAGGGGATCATGAGTAAAATCAATGAGTATAATTATGATGGTTATGATATAGATATAGAAAGTACTGCCAGTGGAAAAACACTGAAGGACCAAATAGCTACTTTTAAAGCGTTATCGCAATACCTGGGGCCAAAGTCGGGAACAGGAAAGCTGCTTATTTATGATACGAATCAGAATGGCAATGCTTTGATGGCCGGTATTAAAAGTTATGTCAATTATGTTTTTCAGCAGGCATATTGGAGAACTGCCAGCAGTTTAACCGGTACATTTAATACATATGCACCTTACATTAGCCCAAATCAATATTTAGTAGGTGTAAGTTATGAAGACGGTACTGGTTATCAGGCGGGTCAGATGCCTGCTTATGCAAGCTGGCAGCCAACTCAGGGGACTAAGGGGGGCGTTTTTGCTTATGGTATTGATATGGAAGGTCCTAATAGTGGCCGAAATTATGTAACTACCAGGGCTGCCATACAAACAATGAATCCTGCTCACTAGTTGAGCCCTGATAATTAAAAACGAGGCTGACCTTTTGGGTCAGCCTCGTTTTTATCAAAATATTTTATACACCAAACGAACTGCCGCAGCCACAGGTAGAGGTGGCATCGGGGTTTCTGAATACAAAGCCCCGTGCGTTTAATCCATCCTGGTAATCAATCTCCATTCCCATCAGGTACATGCCATGTGCTTTTTTCATAATCACCGGTACTCCGGACACATCAAAAACTTCATCATCTTCCATGAGTGCATCAAAGCCAAGCATATAGGACATTCCCGAACAGCCTCCGCCTTTAACACCTACACGCAGGTAGGGCGCTTCTGTAGCACCCTGCAGCAGCCTTTTCAGTTCTTCCACAGCACCGGCTGTCAGTTGTATGGGTGAATTAATAACGGTATCCATAATCCATCTTTTTATCAAAGTTAGGCAAAACAGTATTTAGTTGAAGGAGTCGCTATACCGGAGGTAACCTTACTGCTCATTTGCCATTTTCAGCAATTGCTGGTGCAATTCCAGTACCTGGGGAATCACCAGTTGCTGTTCATCGTTATGTATAACGTAATCGCATAAACGCATTTTGATCCTTTCATCAATTTGCTTGTGAATGCGTGCCAGCACTTCATTACGCGTTATATTGTCCCGTTTCATTACGCGGTGTACACGCAGTGGTTGCGGGGCATATACGCCAATTATTTTATCGAGGTAATGGAAAGATTCAGTTTCAAAGAGAAGGGCTGCTTCTTTGAGCACGTAGGGTGTTTGCTGCTGTAGTGCCCAGTTTTCAGAATCACGGATGGTGGCAGGATGCACCAGGGAGTTGAGTATATCCAGTTTTGTTTTGTCGTTGAATACAATATTGCCAAGGTGTTTGCGGTTCAGGGCTCCATTGGCATCATATACTTCTTCCCCGAAATGTTTTTTAACCTCCTCCGCTAATGCATGGTCTCTTATCAGGATGTCCTTGGCCCTGTCGTCCGCGTAATATACGGGTACGCCTAATAACTCAAATATTTTGCTGACGGTGCTTTTGCCGGAGCCAATGCCCCCTGTGATTCCAACTTTTAACATAAGTGCCCCCAAGTTATTAAAAAAAATTACGAATTACGAATTGCGAATTACGGAGTAAAAGGTAGATAAAAGCGGATATTATCTTCGCTAAGATCTATATACTACTCCGTAATTCGCAATTCGTAATTCGTAATTTTTATAATTGGCCTATTGCCTGTTGGGCTTATTGCCTATTTAGTTTCTGCCGCTTTTTGTTGCGCTACTGTATATTCCATGCTGATAGCAGAACGTTCAATTGTAAAGTTGGTACCAGGACTAACTTCCATCAGAACAGTGTTATTATCGTTCATTTTTTTCACCTTACCGTGGATACCGGCAATGGTAACGATTTTATCACCTTCTTTCAGGTTATCAATAAATTGTTTCTGCAGTTTTGCTTTTTTAGTCTGCGGGCGGATCATAAAGAGCCACATTACGACAATCATACCACCAAAAAACAGGAACGAAATGTAGGAGTTACCACCACCTTGTGCTCCTGCCTGAGGCGTCATTAATAAAATGTTCAGGATGTTCATCTATAATTGATTTAATAGTTTATGCTATTTGGTAATAATATTACACTGAATTTTCGGCCCCATTACATAACCATCGCCATTGTTGGTTTTGATGGAAATTTCCTTTTCTGTATAGCCTGATTTTCCATGACTGTCAAAAATCACTTTCATAAATCCGGATTGTCCGGGTTTAATCGGCTCTTTAGGCCATTCCGGTACCGTACAACCACAACTGGAAATTGCATCCTCTATCAGCAATGGGCTGGTACCCGTATTGGTGAATTTAAAGGAATACTCCACTTTTTCACCCTGGGCAATCTCTCCAAAGTTATGCACCTTTTCTTCAAAGGACAACACGGAGGATTTTCCATCCGCATTTTTATTACCGGTAACCTGTGTTCCGGCTTCAGATGCTTTGTTTTTACCGTTATTGTTGCAGGCGGCTAAGAACAGGCATCCACAGGTAAGTAAACAGAACAGTTTCTTCATGGTGTTGCTTATTTTCAGTAAAAATAACTTTTCCCACTTACTTTTTTGGACGGTCCTGTTTTTGAACCAACTGTTCTTTTTCCAGGTCTTTCAGTATATTATCAAGGATACCATTGATGAACTGACCGCTTTGTGGCGTGCTGTAAGCTTTTGCCAGGTCTATATATTCATTGATGGTTACTTTAGTAGGAATGGTAGGGAAATAGAGGAACTCACATACACCCATTTCCATCAGTAGCATATCCACGGCTGCAATACGTTCGGAATCCCAGTTTTGTAATTTGGGTTTGATCAGCTCCAGGCAGTAGCCTTTCTTATCAATTACTGTCAGCAGCAATTCTTTCGCGTAATCGAGCTTTTCTTTACTGATCAGCTGTAGAAAATTGAAGAGATGTGGCTTGTTGAAATAGTTGTTGATGAGAATGGTCATCATTTCTTCATCATCGCCCCAGTGAAGGAAGGTATCTTCCATATGCTGAACGAATAGCTCACTTTTCGACAGTACTTCTTTATAGATGAATTCGAGTATTTCCTTTTCGCCGGCTTTGGTACGGTCCCCGTTTGCTATATAAGCTTTATAGGTATCCGTTGCCACCGTTTGGTTATAAAGCTTTCTGAGCAGATCATCGTCTGTTTGCAGCTTCATTTTCCATTGCGCCAGGTTTACCTGGAAGCCTTTGTCACTGATTATCTGGTAAATAAATTCATTGCCTGCAATTTTGGTATTCACCTGCAGATCCTCGGCAGAGGGTAAGTGTTTGGAGGCACGGGCCTGCGCATCAATTTCTGCGTATTGGGCCACCTGTACCACTGAATTAAGTAAGTAGGTAAAGATCTGACAGGTTTGGTCCAGCTTTTCATTTAAAAGTCTGGTGGCCGTGCCCGGCTTAATACTGCTTTCCTCCATCGTTTCCAGGGCGTAAAGTGTTTGCATTACTTTTACCCGGATGTTTCTTCTACTGATCATCGTATAAAAAAGAACTGGTATGAGGGCGCAAAACTAGAGAAAAATTTTCATATTTGGGGATATTTCACGCAAAGGCGCAAAGCAGCAGAGGTGCAAAGAAATGCTTTTATCAGATATTATATAAATATTCTTGCGCCTTTGCTGCTTTGTGCCTTTGCGTGAAAAACCGTCCTTGCGTGACATTCCTGTCATTTTTTCCTGAGGACTGTCATGATTTGTCAGTATCAAATTGCCTCATTACATTTGTAATCTGCAAATTTGACCCGAAAACCGCCTTGGCACAATTCTCGTGGACTGAAGGAGCGATCATAAAATCAACTACTTTTTTAAATAAAAACTACTATGGCTAAAAAATTAAGTATTAAACCTTTAGCTGACAGGGTAATCGTGAAACCTGCAGCGGCGGAAGAAAAAACAGCTGGTGGTATCATTATCCCGGATACTGCAAAAGAAAAACCTGTGAGAGGCACCGTAGTGGCTGCTGGTCCTGGTAAAAAAGATGAGCCGATCACAGTAAAAGTAGGCGATACTGTACTGTACGGTAAATACTCTGGTCAGGAACTCCCTATCGAAGGTGAAGATTACTTAATCATGCGTGAATCCGATATCCTGGCGATCGTTTAATGATATCCTCCCGGATATGTCTAACTTCTAAAAGAAAAATCTACAAGTATTATGGCAAAACAAATATTCTTCAATATAGACGCCCGCAACAAAATGAAGAAAGGCGTCGACACCCTGGCTGATGCCGTTAAAGTAACACTGGGACCTAAAGGTCGTAACGTAGTAATCGAAAAGAAATTCGGTGCTCCTGGCGTAACTAAAGATGGTGTTACCGTTGCTAAAGAAATTGAACTGGAAGACGCTATTGAAAACATGGGCGCTCAGATGGTGAAAGAAGTAGCTTCCAAAACTGCTGATTTAGCAGGTGATGGTACTACTACTGCTACCGTTCTGGCCCAGTCTATCATTGGCGAAGGTCTGAAAAACGTAGCTGCCGGCGCTAACCCGATGGATCTGAAACGTGGTATCGACAAAGCTGTTAAAGCAATTGTTGAAGACTTGAAAAAACAGTCCGAAAAAGTTGGTAACGACAACAAAAAAATCGAACAGGTAGCTTCCATCTCCGCTAACAACGATAGCGAAATTGGTAAACTGATTGCCCAGGCAATGCAGAAAGTAACCAAAGACGGCGTTATCACTGTAGAAGAAGCTAAGGGTACTGAAACTACTGTAGAAGTAGTAGAAGGTATGCAGTTTGACCGTGGGTACCTGTCTCCTTACTTTATCACCAACAGCGAAAAAATGCAGGCTGAACTGGCGAGTCCTTACATCCTGATCTACGACAAGAAGATCAGCACCATGAAGGATATCCTCCACATCCTGGAAAAAGTAGCTCAACAGGGCGCTCCGCTGGTTATCATCTCCGAAGATCTGGAAGGTGAAGCACTGGCTACACTCGTGGTAAACAAACTGCGTGGTACGTTGAAAGTTGCTGCTGTTAAAGCTCCTGGCTTTGGCGACAGAAGAAAAGATATGCTGCAGGACATTGCTACCCTTACCGGTGGTATCGTTATCAGCGAAGAACAAGGCTATAAACTGGAAAATGCTGACCTGACTTACCTCGGAAAAGCAGAATCTATCACTATCGATAAAGACAATACTACTATTGTAGGTGGTAAAGGTCAGAAAAAAGATATCCAGGCTCGTATCGGCCAGATCAAATCGCAGATCGAAGGAACTACTTCTGATTACGACCGCGAAAAATTACAGGAACGTCTCGCTAAATTAAGCGGTGGTGTGGCTGTATTGTACGTTGGTGCTGCAACGGAATTAGAAATGAAAGAGAAGAAAGATCGCGTAGACGATGCTTTACACGCTACCCGCGCTGCTGTTGAAGAAGGTATCGTTCCTGGTGGTGGTGTTGCTTACATCCGCGCTATCGAATCCCTGGAAAAACTGAAAGGTGAAAACGAAGACGAACAAACCGGTATCGCTATCGTTAAACGTGCTGTGGAAGAACCATTACGTCAGATCACTGCTAACGCAGGTATTGAAGGTTCTATCGTAGTACAGAAAGTGAAAGAAGGTAAAGGCGACTTCGGTTTCAATGCCCGCACTGAAAAGTATGAAAAATTACTGGCTGCAGGTGTTATCGATCCTACTAAAGTAACCCGTATTGCACTGGAAAATGCTGCATCCATCGCTGGAATGCTGCTGACTACCGAATGTGTAATCGCTGATAAACCAGAACCTAAGGGATCTGCTCCTGCTATGGGCGGCGGCGGCCACGGTATGGGTATGGATTATTAATCTATATTATTACAAAAAAAACTCCTGCGGGCTTCGGTCTGTCAGGAGTTTTTTTATGCAGAAAATCTGTCAACCTGTAACATTATGAACAGAATCGTCGTTAAAAGAACGAGATGTAAATAGATGCGGATGAATACAATTTTTAAACTGATGATGGCCTGCCTGCTCATATCGCTCGCAGCCTGCCTGAAAAAAGAATCCTCCATGAATATGGTGCCACTGGCAGATGCCAGGGTAGATACCGAAATACAGGCATATCTGCGCGCTCATAATTTAGAAGCAGAGCGGGATGCATCCGGTCTCTATTATAATATTATTACCCAGGGAGATAGTGTTCATTTTGTAAAAGCTACCTCCATTCCTACCGTTATCTATACCAATCAACTGATTTCAGGAGCAATAGTAGGCAATTCCTTTGGTGCTACTGATTTCGATCATCGCCCGCTTAAAGATCATATTCCCGGCTGGCAAATAGGCCTGCAAAAAATTTCACAGGGAGGAAAGATCAAATTATACATTCCGCCCGCTCTGGCATTCGGTTCCGTTGGTATTCCCGGCGTAATCCCCCCAAATGCTATTCTTATTTCTGAAATAGAATTAGTAAATATTAAGTAGGATGTATTAACTTTTGCCATTCGTATTTTTACTTTTTATTTTATAAACAAACTGCAACTGTTACCGTATGAAGAAAGTATTTTTGTTGGGAGGATTATTTTTGGTTGTGCTCGCAGCCTGCTCAAAGAAAGACAACACAACACCTTATGATGCTGTGGCACAATTTAACATAGACTCTGCTAAAATTGATACCTACCTGAAAGCCAATAATATCACAGGTGTAAAGCATGACTCTACCTATGGGATTTTTTACCAGATTGTGAAGAGAGGTGATACAAAAGATACCGCTAAGGCTACCAGCAACGTTAAAGTTGGCTACATAGGTACCTTGCTGGATAAATCTAAATTTGACTCAAATGACTCAACGACCTTCGATTTAAACCGTGTAATTCAGGGCTGGCAGATAGGTATACCCAAGATTGGTAAAGGTGGAGAAATAAACCTCTATTTGCCTTCTTATTATGGTTATGGCCCTACTTCACCAGGTAGCGGTATCCCGGCTAATGCTGTATTGATTTTCAATGTTAAACTGATCGATTTCACTAATAAATAGTGCTGTTCAGCATAAATGGAAAAGCGGTCCCGGTGTAGCCTGGACCGCTTTTTTATGCCTTTTGTTTTATTCGCACGCTTTCCGTTAATTTTACAGATAAATAAAGAAAAACAGTGGCACACGAATGTATTTCCGTATTCGATATTTTTAAGATAGGCGTTGGCCCTTCGAGTTCTCATACCTTAGGCCCATGGCGGGCTGCACAGCGTTTTTTGCAACAAATAGACGATAACGGCAGGCTGGCAGATATCACCAAATTACAGGTGTTGCTATATGGCTCACTCGCTAAAACAGGCCATGGACACGGTACTGATATTGCAGTACAGTTGGGTCTTTGCGGCGACGATCCCGTTACTTTTGACGTAAACCAGATTAATCCTAAAATGGATACTATCCGCCGTAGCCGTAAAATGCTGGTAGCGGGTAAGTATGAAATAGATTTTGACCCCGTTGAAGATATTGATTTTCTCTTTGAAGAATCTTTGCCTTTTCACCCCAATGCACTCACTTTCCTGGTCACTTTTACAGATGGAGAACAACGCGCAGCTACTTATTATTCCATTGGTGGCGGCTTTGTTATACAGGAAGGGGATGCCAATGGTGGTGGCAAACAGGTAGACCTGCCATTTCCTATCGATACCGCCCGTCAGCTGCTGCAATGGTGTATTAAAACAGGTTACAGCATTTCGGAACTGGTCATGGAAAATGAACAAGCCTGGCGTTCTGAAGAGGAAACCCGTCAGGGCATCCTCAATATATGGCGGGTAATGCAGGAATGTACTTTCCGCGGATGCCACACTACCGGTGAGTTACCTGGTGGTCTGAAAGTAGCACGCCGTGCTGCTGCACTCAATAAAAAATTATTGAAAGGCCGTACCTATTCAGATTATAATTCCTGGATTGAAGCCATCAGGGCGGGAGGCGAGCATTTTAGCTATACACTCGACTGGGTAAGCTGCTTTGCATTAGCCGTGAATGAAGAAAACGCGTCTTTTGGCCGCGTGGTAACAGCACCCACCAATGGCGCAGCAGGCGTAATACCCGCTGTATTGCAGTATTTTATCATTTTCTGCGATGGTTTCCGCGAAGATAAGATCGAACAGTTCCTGCTCACTGCTTCTGAAATAGGTAGCATCTTTAAAAAACGCTCCACCATCTCCGCAGCCATGGGCGGCTGCCAGGCGGAAATAGGGGTGTCGTCGGCCATGGCGGCGGCGGCGCTGACGGAATGCCTCGGCGGTTCCCAACGCCAGGTGTTAATGGCTGCAGAAATAGCCATGGAACATCACCTTGGCCTTACCTGCGATCCTATTGGCGGACTGGTGCAGATTCCATGCATTGAAAGAAATACGATGGGGGCTATCAAAGCGATCACCGCTTCCCAGCTGGCCCTGCAAAGTAACCCTGAACTGGCAAAAGTATCACTGGATGCTGTTGTGAAAACAATGTGGGAAACCGCGCAGGATATGAACTCAAAATATAAGGAAACCTCTGATGGTGGCCTCGCAGTAAATATTCCTATCAGCTTGCCTGAATGTTAAGTAATGACGAATCTCGAATTGTGAATTACGGGACTATTAGCGAAGATTTAAGCAGATATTAATTACTGAAATATAACGAAAGAAACATATTTTCGTTTATACGGTATTTACATTCGTTTCGACCCGTAATTCATAATTCGTAATTCGTAATTATTCTATGCGTATTATCCTTGCCATTATTTTTCTTTTTTTCTTCTCTCTTTCGTTATCAGCACAACAATTTGGTGGAAACCCTCCATCGCTGAAATGGCAGCAGATCAATACAGATACTATACGTGTTATATTCCCCCGGGGCATGAGCCTGCAGGGCGAACGTGTAGCTAATATTGAACAATATCTGAATCGTTATTCCAGGCATTCTATCGGTAACCTGGAAAAAAAGGTAAGCATTGTATTGCAGAACCAAACAATGCAATCCAATGGGTACGTACAACTAGGCCCCTTCCGCTCAGAATTTTATTTATCTCCTTCGCCTTCTTCACAGGATCTGGGCTCACTCAACTGGGTGGAACAATTATCCCTGCATGAATACCGGCACGTATTGCAAAATATGAACTTCCGCCAGGGTGTTTCTAAAGTGTTTTCCTACCTGGGTGGTGAACTGGGGCAGGCCGCTGCTACCAACATCGCAGTGCCTAACTGGTTTTGGGAAGGAGATGCGGTAGTAATGGAAACAGCACTCAGTCCGCAGGGAAGAGGCAGGCTCCCGGCTTTCTTTGACGGTTTCCGCGGACTCTCACTGGCGGGTAAACAGTACAGCTATATGAAAATCCGCAATGGCTCGTATGTTGATTTTGTTCCGGATCATTATCCATTAGGTTACCTCATGAATACTTATGGCCGTGAGCATTACGGACAAACATTCTGGAGAGACGTTACCAGCGATGCAGTACGTTACCGTGGCGTTTTTTATCCGCTCTCGCATAGCCTGAAGAAAAGGACAGGCAAGAATGTGACAGGTTTCTATCATGCCATGTTGCAGGAATATCAGCCACTATGGAATAATTACGCGGCCCGCCCGGATACTACACCGGCAGTGCCTTTGATGCCTGTTGCCAAACAAGTGACTAACTACAAATATGTATATGCTGCTGGTAATAATGAATGGGTGGTGTTGAAAAGTGCAAATAATAAAGTACCTGGTATCTACTTGCTGAATGCCGGCGGTAAAGAGCAGTTGCTGGTCAGACCCGGCATTGTATACGACGACTTTTTCAGTTATAAAAATGGTCGGGCGGTATGGGCAGCTGCCCGCTTTGATGCACGTTGGGGCTGGAAAGATTTTTCTGTTATCCGCATCTGGGATAAGGCTACCGGCAGCACTAAAACAGTATCTCCCCGTGGCAAATTCTTTTCTCCTGATATCAGCGCAAACGGGCAGCAGGTAATAGCTACTGCCACCACGCCGGATATGCAGTACAGCCTGCAACTGATCAATACCCAAACCGGTACCATAGAAAAAGTATTGCCCAATCCGGAAAACTGGTACTACACCTATCCTCGTTTTGCGGCCAATGACCAGGCTATCATCAGTGCTGTACGGAACCAGAAAGGAGAGATGGCGCTGGTGCAGCAATCCCTGACTACCGGCGAATCTACTGTGCTCACGCCTTTCAGCTTCACTGTGCTGGGTATACCGGCTGTAAATGGGGATACTGTTTATTTTACTTCCGGTTATAAAGATGTAAATGACGTGTATGCGCTGACGTTATCTGACAAAAAAACTTATGAGGTAACAGACCGGAGCAACAGTGCGTTACATGTAGCCCTGGACAACGAAAAAGACAGTCTTGTTTTCAGTGAGTTCACTATAAAAGGATATAAATTATACCACGCCGCGGTAAAAACTGCGGGTTGGCAGCAGGTAACTATCAGCAAATTAGACCATAGCGCCTGGCTGCAACCGTATTTTGAAGAAGGCGGTAATATCCTGGATAAAGTGCCACACGATTCTCTACCGGTAAAAAAATATCCGCAGTTCACGCGTCCTTTTAACTTCCATAGCTGGGCACCTTCTTTTAATGACCCGGATTATGGTATCTCCCTCATCGGCGAAAACATCCTCAGCACCACTACTACCAGTCTGGGTTATACGTATAACCGGAATGAAGGTAGTTCAGACTTTGGCGCCAGCTTCACTTTTGGTGGATGGTTCCCTTATCTCTCTACCGGTGTTGACTATACGATAAACCGTAACGGCCTTAATCAAAACAGGGAGCGTGTTTACTGGAATGAAATAACAACGCATGTTGGTTACAGCATTCCGCTCAACTTATCTGCCGGCCTTTACAGCCGCAGCTTATCATTTGGTAGCAATTATAACATCAATCATAGCTATCGGGATAAAAAATACAAAGGAAATGATCTGCAATACCTGACCCACACCCTGATCTTCAACAACCAGCGGATAAAAGCCACGCAAAATATCTTCACGCATTTCGGTCAGTATGCTGCAGTGCAATACAGCAGCTCCACCAGCGGATTATACGCAGAGCAGTTGTATGCAAGACTGGATCAGTATCTGCCGGGTTTATGGCAAAATCATAACCTGGTATTACAGGCTGCTTATCAGCAACGGGACAACGAGTTTAATTATAGTTTTACAGATAACTTCGTATATGCGAGAGGGTATAATACACCGCTTTATACCCGTATTTACAAGCTGGGCGCCAATTACCATCTTCCATTGGTATATCCCGACTGGGGCTTTGCACAGATATTATACTTTAACCGTATCAGGGCTAACCTGTTTTATGATTATAGTATGGCTAATTATTTCAGGGGAGATATTAATACCCGTTATGCTTCTGCGGGTACGGAGCTTTTCTTTGATACCAGGATCGGTAATGTCCTGCCATTCACGTTTGGCGTACGTTTCAGCCACCTGTTTGATCAGGATCCTGTAGATAATGCAAAAAACCGGGTGAATTTTATCATCCCGATTCAGCAATTATTCAGCCACTAAAATTATTTAACATCTATTCTGAGCGCAGGTGCTTTGTAGTATTTTTCACCAGCGTATCTGATGATGATCTCATCAAAATATAATATATCACCTGTTTGCAGTAATTCTTTCAAACGGCTGCTCCACAAGGCGGACAAGGAACCTTGTTTGAAATTTTCTCCGGTAAAATCTTTATAAACGGCAGGTTGTCCGGTGGTATCGTTGAGGTAGGGTTCATGCCTTTCATAAGTAAAGGCAAAAGAGATAATGGGGTATTTAACATTTTTTTCGTCACGCACTACCAGGCTGGAATCCAGCAGCTTTATTATTTCACTTTTAGGAAGTGTATCACTTAAAAAAACACCCCAGCTGCTGCGAAGCTTCGTAGGCCTTTTGTTGCTGACAGTAGCGGCAGCAGGCGCCGCTTTTTTCTTTGCCTGTGCTAATACCGGTGTAGCAGCAGTTCCCAATAATAAAATATAAAGTAGGTGTTTTAGCATGATAGTATGGGGATATAAAAAATCGCCCGGTATAGTAACGACCGGGCGATCATAAAAATTATAAGGATTTTAAACTTTCCTCGATCATCAGAATCTTGGCTTCTGCATCGGCCTTCTTCCGGCGTTCTGCGTCTACCGCTTCCGGCTTTGCATTTTGTACAAAGCGTTCATTGGCCAGTTTATTTTCTACTGATGTTAAAAAGCCTTTCAGATAGGTAAGGTCCTTCAACAGTGTTTCCTTTTGTGCAGCTGTGTCCAGTACGATTTCTGTGCCCAGGTAAAATTTATCTTTCTGTATTACCAGCGTAATACATCCGGGCACTGCTTCCTGTACATAGTTGATAGCTGAGGCATTCACCTGTTTTACGAGCATACTTTCAATTCGTTTGAAGGCATTTTCGTGTTTGGTTTCTATATGCAGTACAATCGGATCTTTTGGTTTGATTTGATGTTTGTTGCGTGCATCGCGGATGCTGCTGATCACTTCTTTTGCCAGCAAACCTTCCTGCAGCGTGGCATGTACCGGTGCTGCAGGTGTGGTAAATTGTTTGATCATCAGTGAATCGTCTTCACTGCGCATTGCCAGTTGCTGATATATTTCTTCTGTAATGAAAGGCATATATGGGTGCAACAGTTGCATCAGTTGTTCAAAGAAGCTTACTGTTTTATGGTATACAGAAGCAGGAATAGGTTGTTCAAAACCAGGTTTTGCCCACTCCAGGTACCAGCTGCAGAAATCATCCCATACCAGGCTGTAGATAGCTTTCAGCCCTTCGCTCAAACGGAAATCGTTGTGAAGGGAAGCTACTTCTTTCTGTACTTCATTCAGTCTGCTTTCAAACCATTTCACCGCAAAATTATCTGCAGCAACATTGGAGGCGCTATCATCTTCCTGTCGTTGTTCCCACATCTTCACCAGCTTCAGGGCATTCCATATTTTATTACAGAAATTACGGCCTTGTTCACAGCTGGCATCATCGTATAGTAAATCGTTACCGGCAGGAGAGGAGATCATGATACCGAAACGTACTGCATCGGCGCCAAATGTATGAATGAGTCCCAGCAGATCAGGGGAGTTACCTAACTGCTTGCTCATCTTACGTCCCAGTTTATCACGCACCATACCGGTAAAGTATACATCGCTGAAAGGCTTTACCTGCTTAAATTCCAGGCCGGCCATAATCATACGTGCTACCCAGAAGAAGATAATATCCTGTCCTGTTACCAATACAGAAGTAGGATAATAGTAGTTGATATCTTCGTTATCAGGTTGGGAGATGCCATTGAATACTTCCATTGGCCATAACCAGGAGCTGAACCAGGTATCCAGGCAGTCCTCATCCTGTGTGAGTGCATCTGCAGTAACGGTGATATTTCGAGCAGCAAACTGCGCTACTGCTTCAGCAGCGGTGGCAGCTACTTCAAAAGTGCCATCTGTTGTGTACCAGGCTGGTATTTGTTGTCCCCACCAAAGCTGACGGGAAATACACCAGTCCTTCACGTTTTCCATCCAGTATTTGTAGGTAGCCAGGAAACGGTCGCCGGGATGGATTTTTACATCACCTTCTACCACTGCGTCCAGTGCTGGTTTGGCCATTTCGGCCATTTTTACAAACCACTGTGTAGAGATACGCGGCTCTACTACGGTATCGGGGTTACGTTGACTGTAACCGAGACGGGTAGTATATTCCTGTTCTTTAACCAGTAAGCCGACTTCTGCTAAAGTAGCTACTACTTTCTTACGGGCTACAAAACGATCTTCTCCTACAAATACTACTGCAGCTGCGCTGAGGGTACCATCATCATTGAGGGTATCTACTATTTCCAGGTTGTGTTTCAGACCCAGGTTATAGTCATTGATATCGTGTGCAGGTGTCACTTTAAGTGCACCTGTTCCAAATTCTTTATCTACATAAGTATCGAAGATCACCGGTACACGACGATTTACCAGCGGCACTGTTGCATAGTGGCCTTTCAGGTGTGCGTATCTTTCATCCGCTGGATTTACACAGATAGCAGTATCGCCCATGATGGTTTCAGGACGCTGTGTAGCAATGGTGATAAACTCACCGGTAGCTTTGCCGTCGCCATCTGTGATCGCATATTTTACATGATACAGTTTACCCTGCAGATCTTTGTATTCTACTTCTTCATCACTCAAAGCTGTTTTGGCTTTGGGATCCCAGTTGATCATGCGTGCACCGCGATAGATAACACCTTTTTTATACAGATCCACAAACACCTTTATTACTGCTTCGTAATAATGATCGTCCATTGTGAATGTAACACGGTCCCAATCGCAGGAGCAGCCGAGTTTTTTTATCTGGTGATAGATAATATCACCGTATTTATCTTTCCATTCAAATGCATATTTCAGGAACTCTTCGCGGGAGAGCTGGGATTTTTCAATACCCTTTTCCCGTTTGAGCATGTCTACTACTTTGGCTTCTGTAGCAATAGAAGCATGGTCGGAACCTGGTACCCAGCAGGCGTTGAACCCGCTCATACGGGCACGGCGCACGAGGATGTCCTGGACGGTTTCATTGAGTGTATGGCCAAGATGTAAGACCCCGGTCACATTAGGAGGGGGAATGACTACAGTAAAAGGCTGGCGGTGATCCGGTTTAGAGCGGAAATAACCTTTGTCCATCCATTGTTGGTACCATTTTTCTTCAACCGTTGCAGGCAGGTAGTTTTTCGAAAGTTCCATGCTATTCATAATATAAGGTTGCAAAAATAACGGAGATTCAGCAGAGATGGAAATTAGTTTATGTCTTGTTTGGGGGTGGCTGACCCTTGCAGGACAAATATCAGGGGAAACCTGCCAGATAGGAATTTGTTCACGCCACTTAAACCAGCCCGGTATAAACTCTTAACAGGCTCGTCTATTTTGAGTGATTATTAAACCCCTTGTTAATTATCCAAAACGCTCTGAAATGAATAAATACTCTTTTTTTTCCGGCAGGCTGCCATATCTGGTATGCCTCGTGTTCCTTTCCTTATTCCTTACTAATTGTTCCAAAGAAGGTCCCCAGGGACCTGCAGGTTCGCAAGGTGCAGCTGGTGTGCCAGGGCCGGGAGGCTCGGCTGGTCCACAGGGACCTCCCGGTAATGCGAATGTGGTATCTGGTACTTTTACACTGGTTAGTACTGACTATGTGACTGATTATTGGACAATAGGCACCGGGAACGGAGGTGCACTGGGTATAACTGCAAGAGCAGCGCTTAAGAATATTCCGGCAATAACTGCGGGCATCTTTAATACAGGCACTGTGCTGGTTTATTTAAAAACACCGGTAAGTTTGGGTAGCACAGCTACTGTCTGGTCACCTTTGCCTTATGATATACGTGGTTTTAATGCAGGGTATTTAACCAGTTTCAAGTTTAATTATGAAGCAGGGAAGCTGCGGATCTATTACATGATTGTGCAGACAGATGCAGCGGCGGTAAATGTTCCTGATGTAACTGTTGCCGTGATCCCTTCCTATGACTACAAATATGTGGTGATAGCCGGAACTGCTGCTGCAAGGGCAAGCCAGGCGATTAATCTGAAGGATTATAATGAAGTAGCCAGGTATTTTAACCTGAAGGATTAAGCCAGGCACCCAAAAAAGGGTATTCCGTCTGTAAAATATACAAGTGGACGTACTGTAAATTCTTTGTTAGATTGATATTTACAGTACGTCCGCTTGTATATTTTATGAAGTCGGGAATTGCGGTAAAGTATTTATGCCATTTCAGCAATCACCTCACAGGTTTTATTAACCATTTCCGGTGTTACATCCAGATGTGTTACTATTCTCACCTGTGTAGGGGAGATAGCCATGACAAGGATTCCTTCATTTTTGAGATAGTCAGCGAAGAGCTTTGGTGTCCAATCGCCGGTCACTTCAAAGATGAGGATATTTGTTTCTACCGGCAGCATATGGCCGGTAAATGATTTCTCCAGCAGGGCCTGGGCTATTTGTTTAGCGTGGCGGTGATCTTCTTCCAGCCGTGCTATATTATTTTCCATGGCATAAATACCGGTAGCAGCCATGAAACCGGCTTGCCGGAGGCCACCACCAAGCTTTTTGCGGATACGTCTGGAAGATTTGATAAATGTATGACTACCTAATAATACTGAACCCATTGGGCAGCCCATGCCTTTATTTAGGCAGACAGAAATACTGTCAAATAATTGTCCGTAAGTTCTTGGGTCCTGACCAGTGGCTACCAATGCATTAAACAACCGGGCGCCATCGAGGTGCAGTGCGAGGCCATGTTCCCGGCATACCGCTTGTATCTTCACCATTTCTTCCCAGTCGTAGCAGCATCCGCCACCTCGATTGGAAGTGTTTTCGATGCATACGAGGCTGGTACGTGCTTTATGTACATCGTCCGGGTTAATGGCCGCCGCTACCTGTGTGGCGCGGATCATGCCCCTGTCTCCGATGATGGCGTGTACCTGCGCACCGGCATTGAATGCAATACCACCTCCTTCATAAATATATACATGAGCAAGATTACTGCAAACCACTTCATCCCCCGGCAACGTATGTACTTTGATGGCTATTTGATTACTCATTGTGCCGGAAGGGCAGTACAAGGCTGCCTCTTTGCCAAAATAATCTGCCATCATGGCTTCTAATTTATTGATACTGGGATCTTCACCAAAGACATCATCGCCTGTTTCTGCCTGTAACATGGCTTGTAACATGCCAGGACCGGGACGTGTAAAAGTGTCGCTTCTAAAGTCAATCATTTTGTTAAAAAATTTGCAATGGCTTTGATGATAAATTAGTTAAGTTATTAATTTAATAATGATTCTTTATCAATTGTTAAAATTTGCATAAACCATCGCCTGACAGGGACTAAAGCACTATAAAATTCCGTTATAAAACTGTACTTTGTTATATGGCTGGCAAATATAAGAAGTATTTGGTAGAGTGATTGGTTAGCACGATCTTTGCAGACTTATTTTGAATCAAAAGGATAAAGCGCGGGAAACTTTGTAAGTTAATAATTTTAAAAATTCGAACAAAAAATTTCTTTCGCTGTTATTTTATTTATAAACCAATACAATTTTTCATATGAGGCAACTTAAAATTGCCACCCAGATCACCAATCGTGATTCGCAGGCGGTAGAAAAGTACCTGCAGGAAATCTCGAAGATCCCTTTGTTAACACCTGAGGAAGAGACCGTTTTGGCGCAACGCATTAAAATGGGCGATCAGAAGGCTCTTGAAAGATTGACTACAGGAAACTTACGTTTCGTTGTTTCTGTTGCGAAGCAGTATCAGCACCAGGGGCTCAGCCTCAGTGATCTTATTAACGAAGGTAATCTTGGCTTGATCAAGGCAGCACAACGTTTCGATGAAACTAAAGGTTTCAAATTCATTTCTTACGCTGTATGGTGGATTCGCCAATCCATTTTGCAGGCGTTAGCTGAACAAGGTCGTCTTGTTCGTCTTCCGCAAAACAAAATTGGCACCTATAATAAAGCTAATAAAGCTTACATGGCATTTGAACAGGAAAACGAGCGTGAGCCTTCTACCGAGGAACTCGCAGAAATCCTGGAGATGTCTGAATCAGAAATAAATAATATCTTCCAAAGCAATACCCGCCATATGTCACTGGATGCACCGGTACATGAAGCAGAAGACGTAGCTATGGGTGACTTACTGGAAGGTGGAGATATTACTGATGATGATGTTATGAGAGATTCTCTTCGTGAAGAGATCCGCAGGGTGTTAAAATCCCTGAGCCCTCGCGAAGCTGAGATAGTGAATGCTTATTTCGGTCTGGATGGTGAAAATGGCGCAACAATCGAACAAATCGGCCAGAAATATGATCTGACCAAAGAAAGAATCAGACAAATTAAAGAACGTGCTATAAAAAGGCTGCAAAAAGCTCGCTATAGCGGCGCTCTGAAATCTTACCTGGGATAAGTTCATTCATCCATATGGTTATCCGATTAACCAAATGAATAAATTTACTACTCCTCTTATTCTATAAAAACACCGGCCTTGTAAATACATGGCCGGTGTTTTTATATTGGAAACACCCCGTACTTTTGTAATCTATGCGTAACGTGCCTTTTATCACACTGATTGTCCTGATCTTTTCCGCCTGCGAAAAAGATATCAGTGTTAATCTGCCGCAGCAGCAGCAGCAACTGGTGGTAGAAGGTAAATTTGAAAGTGGTACCTATCCCCAGGTAATACTCACACATAGCCTTAACTATTTTGCTAAAATAGATCCGGTAATCTTGTTGAATTCTTTTGTGCATAATGCTACTGTTACGGTGTCGGATGGTAGTAAAACCATGACACTCACAGAACAAACAATAGATACAGGTGGTGTTCAGTTCTTTGTATACAGACCTGATCCCAATCAAATAGCTTCCGCTTTTAAAGGAAAATTGTCAGGCATCTATACGTTACGCATAAACGCTGACAATAAGGCATATGAATCCGTCACCACTATACCACTCAATTCATTCAAACTGGATTCCGTTTGGTGGCATAGAGTGCAGGTGAAAAGTGACACCAATAAAGCCCGCTTATGGGCACGGATAACGGATCCGCCGGCATTTGGTAACTACGCACGCTACTTCACAAAGCGTAACAGCGAGCCTTTTTTACCCGGACTTAATTCCGTTATTAATGACGAGGTAGTTAACGGCACAACATTTGAAATTCCTGTAGACGCCGGCGTAAATAAAAATAAGTCGATAGATCTGGAAACATATGCATTCTTTAACAGCGGAGATACGGTAACACTAAAGTTTTGTAATATTGATAAAGCTACCTATGACTTCTGGCGAACATTAGATTTTGCATATAACAGTAACGGTAATCCATTTTCGTCACCCACAAAAATACTGGGGAATATACCCGGCGCATTAGGCTACTGGGGCGGGTATGCAGTAACCTATAAGACAATTATTATTAGCAAGTAATTATACAGCAAACAAAGTATGGAAAACAAGCAACAAGAGCATGTGCATTTATTGATCATCGGTTCCGGCCCTGCCGGTTATACTGCTGCCATCTATGGTGCAAGAGCCAACCTTAAACCAGTATTATACCAGGGTATTCAACCCGGCGGACAGTTGACTATTACTACTGAAGTAGAAAATTATCCAGGTTATCCGGAAGGTATTCAGGGTCCTGAAATGATGGTGGATTTTGAAAAACAGGCAACCCGCATGGGCGCTGATATCCGCTATGGTTTAGCTACATCTGTGGACTTTAGCAAACAGCCTTATAAAGTAATCATTGATGAAGAAAAGGAAATTACTGCCGATGCTATCATCATTGCTACCGGTGCTTCTGCCAAGTGGCTGGGACTTCCGTCTGAACAACGCCTGAACGGTAGCGGCGTTTCTGCCTGCGCCGTTTGCGACGGATTTTTCTTCCGTGGTAAAGAAGTGGCTATAGTAGGTGCCGGTGATACCGCTGCTGAAGAAGCATTGTACCTCTCCAAAATGTGCAGCACCGTGCATATGCTCGTGCGCCGCCATGAAATGCGCGCCTCTAAAGTGATGCAGGACCGCGTACTGAAAACTTCCAATATCATCGTTTACTGGAACTCAGAAACTGATGAAGTATTAGGAGATAAAAAAGTAGAAGCAATAAGAATCCTCAATAACAAAACCCAGGAAAAGAAAGAAGTGCCGGTAAGTGCATTCTTTGTGGCTATTGGTCACCAGCCTAATTCCGGTATCTTCAAAGACTACCTGGAACTGGATGACCAGGATTACATTCTGACAGTGCCAGGTACATCCCGGACTGCTGTGGAAGGTGTATTTGCCTGTGGTGATGTACAGGATAAAATCTATCGCCAGGCTGTAACGGCTGCTGGTAGCGGTTGTATGGCGGCACTGGATGCAGAAAGATATTTATCTGCTAAAGAACATAACCAATAATAAAAAGAATTACGAATTGCGAATTGCGAATTACGGAGTAGTGAGGAGATCTTCCCGAAGATCTGTTTATGATCTCCTCACTACTCCGTAATTCGCAATTCGTAATTCGTAATTCTCTTTCTATGTTAACGATTGCTCTCGAACAAGCTACTTTCCACGCTTATCACGGTTTCTACCCTGAAGAAACAATTATCGGGAATGATTTTGTACTGGACATCGCTGTTCGTATACCCGGCACCGTGCCCGTGGATGATTTATCCGAAACTGTTAACTACCAGGGTATTTATGAAGTAGCCAAAACAGTGATGGCGGTTCCCCGTCTTTTGCTGGAAGAGGTAGTATATGAGCTGTCAGATGTGCTGAAGCAGCGGTATCCAGCCATTCAGAAAAGTATTGTTACGCTGCGTAAAATGAATCCACCTATGGGTGCCAGTATCCGTAACTCCCTCGTTTCACTGGAAAAAGAATATTGATTAAACAGAATTTTGCCGATCCTCTGATGTTTTTAATTTGTAATTTTCGTAGATTTATATCTATTAGTTAATCAACAAATTCACACGCTGTAAAAACCTGTCCTATGTTTAAGCGGATCATGGCAGTTTCCTTTTTTGTGTTAGCAGTCTTTTCTGTAAAGGCTCAAAGTGTTAGTGAAATGGTGGAAGAAGCCAAGCAGCTGGAAAAACAGATGAAGGAGACAGAAGCCTTGGAAAAAGATAAAGATATCCTGAAAATACAACCTACCGAAATAGACGCCTTAACACAGGCCAGTCAATTATCTTCCCGGATCGGTAATCGCCAGAAAAGTAAAGACGATAAAATACCTTATTTTAATCAGGCTAAAAATTACGCCCAGCAGGCATTAAAGGTGAATCCTAATAGCGCAGAAGCGAATTTGTCAATGGCCATCGCCATGGGACGTGTAGCATTGATATCAGGTGCCAAAGACAAAGTAGCTGCATCCAAGGATGTAAAACGTTACGCTGAACTGGCCATTAAATTCAATCCTTCGTCAGGACAGGCTTACCACGTTTTAGGTAAATGGAATTTTGAAGTGGCCAACCTCAACGCTTTTGAAAGAGGTGCTGCTAAAATGCTCTTCGGCGGCTTGCCGGATGGTTCTCTGCAAAATGCCATCAATAATTATGAAAAAGCCCGGCAGCTGGATCCCGCCTTTCTACTCAATTATTATGAACTGGCCAGGGCCTATAAAGAAAATGATCAGCAGGATAAGGCTATTGAAGTGCTGAAGAAAGCATTAACACTCCGCAATATTACACAGGACGATGTGAGCATTAAAGTGGATTGTAAAAAGATGCTGGATGATATGCAATAAGAAATTACGAATTACAAATTACGATCACAGCGGAAGATCTTCGCGAAGAGCCGTAATTCGTAATTCTCTATTATATTTCCTTCCCTTTCCATCTGCCACTGCGCAGATACCAGTAACTGATACCAAAGATGATAGTCCAATAGATGAAATCTGCTCCCCAGGCCCACTGCAGCGGACTACGCATTCTTTCTATTACCACGTCGCAATAAAACAGGTAGCCTATAACCGCTATAATTTCTGTTACCAGGTTAATGCGTGTATTACCGGTTCCCAGCACCCCACTCATTACCACGGCTGCAACTGACATCAGTATGGTACTCAGTGTGATAATGCGTATAGACGGAATGGCGGCAGTAATCAGGTCGGCATTGTTGGTGTAAATATGCAGCAACGTATAAGGGAAAAGGTTGACGAGCACACATACAAAGGTGGCACAGCCTACACTGATGACGACTATCTTATTTATAATAGTAAATACCTGGTCCGGTCGTCCTTGTCCTATTATATTGCTGACCATGGTATTACAGGCAGCTGCCAGCGACCAGGTAAATATGCCGAAGAAGCCAAAGATACTGCGCAGCATATTGGATACGGCCAGTGGCCTTTCTCCCAGGTGTTCTATGAAAATAAAAAAAACAAACCAGCTGCCAATGCTGAACAGGAACTGTACAATCAATGGCGCAGATACATTTAATATGCTTTTGATTACCACCCAGCTTGGGCGCAGATAATTGAACAGGCTGTATTCCAGGTGATAGCGTTTAATAAAGAGGATACTAAAAGCCACACTGCAACCGGTAACTTCAGCAATGATGGAAGCGGTGGCGGCGCCATTAAGTCCCATGGCAGGGAATCCCAGCTTCCCGAAAATGAGGACATAGTCGAAGAAAATGTTCATTATTTCCTGGAACATAGAGGTAACCGCCAATACCCGTGAATGCCCGCTGCCAATATAAAACGCATTGGCCATGTTGAGTAGCATCAGGAAAGGCAGGCCCCAGATACGGATACGGATAAACGAAATGGCTGCCTGGTAAATATGATGATCGTGTAAACTTTTGGAAAAGAACCAGGGGGCGGCCAGCAGGGTAATGAATATAGCCAGCAGGGAAAAGAAAGTGCCTACCTGTATTCCGTTGGAAAATAATTGTCCGATACCCGCATACTGCTGCTGCCCGGCTCTGCGGGCTATCAGCACCTGCATGCCATTATTCAGTCCATAGGCAATCATGTACATCACGAGATAATAAATACCCGCTATACCGTTGGCTGCCAGCTCAAATTCCCCCAACCGTCCCAGGAACGCAGTATTGGTGATGTGATTGATCTGCGGAATGATCAGTGCCAGGCATATAGGACCCGCAATTTTTATAATCTGCCGGTTAGTAGCTTCCAGTTGCATGAATCTTATCAGATTATCCCAAAAAACAAAGATATGGCTATATGTTTATCATCTGCCTTATATAAATGAACAAAACACAAGCACCAATTAACTAAAAAGATTATTATTGTATTTCATTTGAAAGGTAAAATATGGCCGTGGCTTACAACATCCATCCTGCATTTACAGTAGACGATGAAACCCTGCTGGAAACTGACCTTACTTCCTGTCATTTATTAGTGCTGGTAGGAAGTGGCACTTTTAGTTATGTGGTATTTGACCCGGCTGTAAAAAAGTTCCTGGCGTTGAAGTCTTATCATTTTGTGCCGCAGAAACTGGCGATGGCCGATCTGGAAATGATAGAAGAAGTATTTGATACAGATAAACTGCTGTTTACTGCTTTTAAATCCATCCTGCTGGCTTTTGATACCGGCGGCGGGGTATTGGTACCTGAAGTGTACTATATGCCTTCCATGAAAAAAGACTTTCTCCATATAACTCAGCCGGAAAAAATGCAGGAAGCTGTACTGTCAGACCTGATACCCGGAGTGCCAATGGTAAATGTTTATAGTGTAGATAAAGACCTGCTGGGATTTTTACGTAAAGAATTTTCTACTGACCTGGTGATCCACGCCAATTCTGCTTTACTGCAATCTTATCCGCTGGATTTTGATTTCCATGCGCAGGAAGGCGTTGCTTTTGTAGAAGTACAACAACATACGTTTACCGTAACCATTTATGTTGGCGGCAAGTTACAGATACAACAGGAAAGTGAGTACCAGACCGGTTTGGATGTGGTGTATACCCTGGTAAATACGTTGCGGCAACTTGGTTTGAACGAGCAGCTGGTAAAAGTAAAGCTGGGAGGGGCAGTGGCCACAGATGCGGGTGTATACCAGGAAATGTACAAATTTATATCGCACCTGGAATGGGTGCAAAGACTACCGGGTTTCAACTACATTACCAAAATGCAGGAAATACCGGGTTATTATTTTCATAATTTATATGCGTTAGCGTTATGCGTATAATCGGAGGAGCTAGTGGGGGCAGAAAAATACAACCACCTGCAAAAATGCCTAATACCAGGCCTACTACAGATATTGCAAAGGGAGGGTTGTTTAATATCATCGAAAATAACCTCGATATTTCTTCTTTAAAAACACTCGATATTTTTGGAGGCACCGGAAGTATCAGCTATGAGCTGGCCTCCAGGGGTGCAACGGATATGACGGTGGTTGAAAAAGATCCCGCTATGGCGGAATTTATTATCAAAACAGCCAAAGCATTAGGTATCGATACCCTGAAAACGGTAAAGATGGATGCTTTTAAGTATCTGCAGCAATGCACAGAAAAATTTGATCTGATTTTTGCTGACCCGCCATACATGATGGAAACACTGGATCAGTTACCGCTGCTGGTATTTGAAAAAGAATTGCTGAATCCCGAAGGATGGCTGGTGGTAGAGCATACACAACATGAGAAATTCAAGGACTATTCCTATTATCGTTCTGAAAGGAACTATGGTTCCACCATCTTCTCTATCTTTATTAACCGGGAGGAATTGAAACGTTGACAGATAATCTTTAAATCGATAAACCGCCATGAGGATTTGTTTATTCCCAGGTACATTTGATCCTATTACCCTCGGACATACGGATGTAATTAACCGTGGACTTGATTTGTTTGATCGTCTGGTAATTGCCATTGGTGTTAACAGCAGCAAAACCCCTATGTTTACATTGGAAGAACGGATAGCATGGATCAGGGAAATTTATAAAGATGATCCCCGTATAGAAGTTGCTTACTATAAAGGGTTGACCATTGATTTTTGTAAGAAGATAGATGCCCGCTTTATTCTTCGCGGTATCCGCTATGTCAGCGATTTTGAGTACGAAAAGGCAATAGCAGATGTGAACCGCACCATTGCGCCACAAATTGAAACTATTTTCTTAACCACCGTACCGCAGTATTCAAGTATCGCATCCACTTTGGTAAGAGATATTCACCGTTATGGGGGAGATGTTGCGCCATTCCTTCCACCACAGGTGATGGAAGGTATTAAACGGTCTCAAAAATAATTTTTAAACGCTGATGATATGAAAACGATCTGGCATTCTACGAAGATTTCACTGGACCAATTAAATGAATACAGCGATTCCACTATGGCCAACTGTCTGGATATGGAATTCACTGAAATAGGGCCGGATTATCTTAAAATGATGATGCCGGTAGACCACAGAACCAAACAACCGTACGGATTACTGCATGGGGGCGCTTCGGCCGCACTGGCGGAAACTGTGGGCAGTATGGCGTCTGCATTGATTATTGATCCGGAAAAACAGATTTGTGTAGGGATGGAAATAAACGCTAACCATTTACGTGGCGTGAAAACCGGTTATGTACATGCCTGTGCAAGGCCATTGCATATTGGTGCTACCAGTCATGTGTGGGATATCCGTATTACAGACGACCAGCATAAGCTGGTATGTGTGAGCAGGCTCACTATGGCCATTCTTGCGAAGAGATAAAAAATATTCAGCTATTTAATGGTTGTTTTTCTGCAACTAAATAGCTGAATAACAATATATTACATATTAGCAGCCCTGAAAACTTCCCGGATATTCTCGTAAGAAAACTTCAGGTACTTCGCTACATTCTCCGGTTTAACCCATTGCAGATCCTGTATATCTTCTTCTATCTGAGGTACTGTTAATTCGGTGCCGGTAAACTGCATCCGGTACCAGTGGGTATGTTTCAACACCTTTTTATTTTTCATCGGATAATAGTGAAATGTTTCCGTGATCTTATGTTCCAGCGCAACCGTATGTAAACCGGTTTCCTCTGCTACTTCGCGCAGCGCACAGGTTTCCAGGTTTTCTCCCGGATCCTGTTTGCCTTTGGGAAGATCCCATTTACCTCTGCGGAACATCATCAGTACTTCTCCTGCCGGATTGGTGACAAGACCACCGGCGGCTACCAGTGTAGTAAAATGCAGCGATACTTTTTTGAATAATTGTTTTACATCCGGGGCGGTGAAAATAGCCGTTTCTTTTTTACCGTCTTCCAGTTTCCGGAGTACACTTTCCATCTTTTCTGTATCGGGATTGGTGTATACTTTGGCAGCTGCTAAGTGGGCTGGTATTGGTTCCTGATCTGAGCACAATAACAGTGGACGTTCGTTGAGATAGATAGTAATATTTGCTTGCATGCCGCAAATGTAATGAGGATCGGTAATTTGATTAAACAAATTCTTTTAATCAATGAAAATCATAGTAATTTTGGCGGTTGTATGAGTACAGTAAGCGAAAAACAAGTTGCAGAAAGATTGCTGCAGGTGCAGGCCGTTAAATTAAGTCCTGCACAGCCTTTTACATGGGCTTCCGGCTGGAAATCGCCGATATATTGCGACAACAGGAAGATCTTATCTTATCCTTACGTGCGCGACTATATTAAATCAGAGTTGTGCAACATGGTATTTGAAACGTTTCCGGATGCTGCAGTTATTGCCGGTGTGGCCACAGCGGGTATTCCCCATGGCGCATTGGTAGCAGATCAGCTGAAACTGCCTTTTATTTATGTGCGTTCCAAGCCAAAAGAACACGGCATGGGTAACCAGATAGAAGGTGTATTGCAACCCGGTCAGCCGGTAGTAGTGGTAGAAGACCTCATCTCAACCGGTAAGAGCAGTTTGGAAGCAGTACAGGCTATTCGTGCAGCCGGTGGGGAAGTAATAGGCATGGTGTCTATCTTCAATTACGGTTTTGACATTGCCGTGAAAGCTTTTGAAGCAGCAGGCGTTCCATTTCACTCGCTGAGTAATTATGGTGCTATGATTTCGCTGGCAGAAGAAAAGGGTATTGTTTCTGCCGATGAAATTGCCACTTTGCAAGCCTGGAGAAGTGCACCTGATCAATGGGGCAAGTAAGTGAAAATTGCATATCACTTTTTTTGTATATTCGGGCATATAATATCTAAACTATGCGTATCCTAAAATTAGTAATGTTGTTCCTGGTAGCCAGTGTAGGCATGGCTATGGCTCAACAGAAAGAGAAGACTATTTTAACAGCAAATATCAGCACGCCTACCGTACAGTGTGAGTCCTGCAAGAACCGTATTGAACGGTACATGAAGCAGGAGGAAGGTGTACAATCGGTAAAAGTTGACTTCAAAAAGCATATCACTACCGTTAAGTATTGGACTGATCGTACCAACATTGAGAATATTAAAACGGGTATTGCCAATGCAGGATATGATGCAGATAATGTAGCTGCCAATCCTGAGTCTTACGCAAAATTGCCGACCTGCTGCAAAAAGCCTGAAGATGGCGGTGGCATGGAAAAAGATAAAAAGAAACATTAATATTGAAGATACAGCCATAATCCACCAGTATGGCGGTTTATGGCTGTATCTTGTCAAATAATCCTTTTATTATCATCAATACAGCAACCACATATCCCATCCTGTTTAATTCGCTGAAGCATCACTTCACTACGCTTCAGTATAATCTTCATCAACTTAATCCGGAAGCACTCCATTTTGAATTACTCACTATTGGCGGATCACAAATGGATATGTATGCAGGTAAACTGGATATTACAGGTATTTTCCGGGAAATTATGGACCAACTGTATGAGGCTGGTATTCATACACGTGGAGCTTATGAGCAATTGCTGAATATAGAAGGGGGATATGCAGAGATGGTATTGTCCGATAGTTCCCGTTGGGTATTACGCCTGGCTGCAAACAAGCCGCAATATATTCATCTGCATCCTGCGAGGTACAGTCCGCATACTTTCCGTGTAAAGGCGGCAACGCTCAAAACAGCGCTTAGTTATCATGTTGCGCAACAGCACAAATTATTGAAAGGAAATTTGCTGGAAGATATTAATCAGCTGCGCAGCGGATTGGAGCTGTCGCCCATCAGAACCGTGGCAGAAAGTAAGCAGTTACTGGAAATAATGACCTTAATTGGTTGCCGGTTATCAGAAAAAATTTAAGGCTTGTTTGGTTTCGCATTTGATTGGAAATGGCAGGTAGATACCACCCTTGCCTACTTTACATTTCCCCGTTGCTTTTATGGTCACCTCTTTATTGGAAAATGCAGTAAATGCATTTTGGAATACATTGGCCATATTTATCTCCAGCTTCACCGGAAAATAGAAAGTGTCTTTTGCGGGAATATAAATCATGCTGTCCTGTAAAGAATGTCCTACGGGTCTGTCATCAATAAACAGATCGAAGTCGGCATCTTTTAATTGCAATTTGTAATTGTTAGGGTTATAATATGCCAGGGTCATCCGTACAATACTTTTGGACATACCTAGCTCATCCATAGTGATTCCGGCTACCCTCACAAACTGAATATCTTTTGTTTTTTCGCATGAGCTCGCAAGTCCCCATATGAGAAAAATTGCCATAAATAATCGGATTGCTTTCATCGGCTGAACAGGTATTTAATTTATGTCAAACCTACTGCAAAGCTTTTAGTTATCAAAAAGCAGGATTTGAATTGGGAAACATTTAACGGGATCGGGTAAAAAGAGGAGGGGAGTCTTCTTTTTAATAACATATAAAACACATATAAAAAAATATATCCTTTATAAAAATCTGTTATTTTCGTGATCCCTCCTGTGCTCGCTAAAAATGAACAAAAAAGCGACTAATTTCTTTAGTATTTTTGCATTTCCATGACCACTTGCGATAGGTATTGCTTTGCTAATTTGTTTAGCATATTATTTATAATGCTATGAATTGTAAACCATTCACTTAAAGTTAATTATTAAGTAATTAGGTCTAAGTGATTGTCAGGTGAAATTAACGGATTTCATACCAGGAACTCAAAAAAGTTGACATTATGACAGAGAATGCAAAAAGTGAAGTGCTATTAATTGAATCTCAATATTTTCCACCAATTAATGCATATAAAACTTTAATTAAGCACGATATATTACAGATAGAAAAATATGAGCACTACCAAAAGCTCAGTTACAGGAATCGTTGCTATGTGGCCGGACCAAATGGCCGTATGATTTTAAGTGTGCCATTGGCCCGCGGAAAAAATCAGCGCACAGTAATGAAGGATGTCAGAATCAGTAATGAAGAAAAATGGCAAGCCCTGCATTGGAAAACGCTTGTGTCTGCTTATCGCCGTTCCCCCTGGTTTGAATATTATGAAGCAGACCTCGAAGTGTTGTTTGAAAAACCATTCGACTTTTTGCTGGATTGGAACCTCGCATGTTTTGAATGGGCGAATAGCAAGCTTGGCCTTATAATGCCTGTCACTTTTACGGATAGTTATCAAAAGGATGTGACCGGTGTTACAGATGCCCGCGAAACTATCTTACCGGGGGCTGTATCTCCCGGTGAACCGGAATATACCCAGGTGTTTCAGGACCGTACAGGTTTCATTCCCGACCTCAGTATATTGGATCTGCTTTTCTGCGAAGGCAAACAGGCCATGGAGATACTAAAAAGAGGTGGGGCAAACACGAAATAATATTATTTAACTTATTGGTTTGTAATAGTTTGTATATTTGCCCGGGTAATTGTACTTTTTTAATCAACACCTCGCGAAAAAAATTAAGGTGGCAATCAACAAAATATTTAGATTTGCAACCTATTTTGCTGGGGTTCGAACTGACGTAGGTGTGTAAACCAGGAGTTTCCCAGTGAGGGAAAAAAGGATTGTTATCCTATAATTTTTTTTCTATTACTAATTCCTAAAATTCATTTGCAGTACTAAATGAACAACACCTACACAGACCTGGTTAAACAGACCTTTGAATTTCCCCAGGAGGGCTTTGAAGTTAAAGACAACTACCTGGAATTTAATGGTTTGGATATTAAGGCATTGATTGACAAGTACGGAACACCGTTTAAGTTGACCTATCTCCCCAAAATCGGGATGCAGATCAATAAGGCGAAGAAGATGTTCCATGACGCCATTAAGAAGAACAGGTACGACGGAGAGTATTTTTATTGCTATTGTACCAAAAGCTCGCATTTCTCCTTTATTATGGAAGAAACGTTGAAGCATGGGGTGCATATAGAAACTTCCTTCGCGTATGATATTGACATCGTCAATAAACTGTATGAGCGGAAGAAGATCAATAAAGAAACCTACGTTATCTGCAATGGTTTTAAAACCAAAGCTTATACCCGGGCTATAGCGCGTTTGGTTAACAGTGGTTTTAAGAATGTTATTCCGGTGTTGGATAACAAAGAAGAACTGGAAGATTACAAGAGAAATATAAGAATAAAAGATAAAGTGAAACTGGGGCTACGTGTAGCTGCAGAGGAGGAGCCTAGCTTTGATTTTTATACTTCCCGTCTTGGTATACCTCCCCGTGATATTCTTGAATATTACGTGGATAAAATAAAAGGCAATGAGAAGTTTGAGCTGAAAATGCTTCACTTCTTTATGAACAAGGGTATCAAAGATGATATTTATTACTGGAGCCAGTTTAACCGTGTAATTAACCTGTATTGCCAGCTGAAGAAGATCTGTCCTGAACTGGATAGTATCAATGTGGGTGGTGGGTTTCCTATCAAACACTCTTTAGGATTCGATTACGACTATAATTACATCGTAAACGAAATTGTTGCCAATATAAAGAGCATGTGTAAGAAAAATAAGGTACCTGTACCTAATATCTACACAGAGTTCGGTTCTTTCACAGTAGGAGAAAGCGGCGCAGTAATTTACAGCGTGATAGGTGAGAAGATGCAGAATGACAGGGAATCATGGTATATGATTGATAGCTCTTTCATTACTACTTTACCTGATACATGGGGTATTGGAGAGAAGTTCCTGATGTTGCCCATTAACAAATGGGACCAGGAATACCAGGAAGTACACCTGGGTGGACTCACCTGTGACGGATATGATTTCTATACATCTGAAGAGCATATAAATGCCGTATTCCTGCCTAAGCAGCAAGCATCCGGAGAACCATTATATATCGGGTTTTTCCATACGGGCGCTTACCAGGATCAGCTGAGTGGTTATGGTGGTATCAAACACTGTCTGATACCTTCGCCCAAGCATGTGATTGTGGGATACGACAAAAACGGTCAATTGAAAGATTGGCAGTATGCCAAAGAGCAAACCGCTCAAAGCATGTTAAAGATTTTGGGTTATTAAAAAAATGGGTTAGTAATCCTACTGAAAGCCCCCCGATTATTCGGGGGGCTTATTTTTTTCATTTTTTCTTTCAGTCTGATAAAAAAAAGGCTTTCATTTTACTGAAAGCCTATCATGGCATAGGTTATAAAAAGAGTCATCAGCATAAGGAAAATAGGAGATGAATTTTGATGACGCAAATATATGGCTACATATCTTCCCGAATAAGACCAAAAAGTTGTAATTTTTTTTAACCCTTATTTTAATCAGGATACCCGTTGGGGCAATAATTTATTATCAAGATGTCCGAAAATAGTGCAAATGGTAATATTTACTTATCAGGTATGATATAAAAGTTATCACGCAAATAATCCCTATATATCACACAGATGTGTAGGTCTATTCTTCCTGCGAATCGTTCAAATAGTCGATAGCGGACCCGCATTGTTTCTCAATTTCGGTAAAACAGGCTTCTATCAGCTCCAGTTCACCCTTCACAAAAGCCGATTTTCCGGAACGGGAAAATCCTTTTACCAGCAGAAATTGTTTCGTCAGATTCTGATTGATGAGGGATAAATGTTGCTTTTGTTTTTCGGCAGTACGCCGTTGTTCCATAGATATGATATTGCGGTAATACTGACCTAATGCCCTGATCAGAAAGAGTAGATATAAACCTACCACAACCGGATTAGCGAGGTACTCAAAAGTGGGAGAATGACCCGGACTTATGAAAATGGGTATATTATTTATTTTGATAGACGCCACTGCAATAAGGTATCCGCAAAGGACTATGCACCAGGTAAGGGCGGTCAGCAAATTCACCGTTATGTAACATAATAAAATGCTCATAACCCATATCAGCACGTATTTGGGCGTTAGGTCCTGGTTATTGAAAAAGGAAGATAAAATAGGAATTGTCAAAGTGCAAAAAGAAGTGAGCATACCTACGAATCCTGCGGAAACTCCTTTTTTCAGTAATAAAAGACAAACTACCAGGATGATCATCATCAGGGGAATGAGGATTATATTCACCTCATTCTGACTTATCATATTCAGAAACAGAAAACTCATTAACAATCCAACATAGAAGAAGATATAATCAAATATCAATTTGATTTTCGCCTGTTCGTAGGTGTCATTTGTATGGAGTATAACTTTTCCTATCACAGCATTTTCTGTGCTGAGATATATGTTTTTTATAAATAACCAGGCTTGCCGGAAGAATTTTACCATTGCTTCGTGCTTAGAAAGGGCAAATTATTGCATTAATACACAAAAGCAGATTCAACGTTCGTGTGAATTATACACATAAAAAAAGAGGTGCCGGTAAAGGCACCTCTTCATTAAATCCCACGTTATGATCAACTTTATTATTTGAAAGCTGACATTTCCCTTATTCCACTACTATTTCTTTTGGCGCTTCCTGTTTGTTTTCCTTTTTAGCCAGGATTACTTTCAGGATGCCATTTTCATATTTTGCATTGATCTTACCGGCGTCTACCACTTCGCTGATAGTGAAGGAGCGCTTGAAAGATTTAAAGTTAAACTCACGGCGTACCTGTTTATCGCCTTCTACCTTTGTTTCTGTTTTCTTTTCCGCGCTGATTGTGATCGCCTTTTCGTCGGCGCTGATTTTAAAATCTTCTTTTGAGAAACCCGGTGCTACTACATCCAGGAGGAAAGCATCTTTCGTTTCAACGATATTTACCGGCGGATGTGTGGTAAAATAATCGTTGGTCAGAAAATCGTCTTTAACATATTTGTTTAATCCACCATTGAGGATGTCTTCAACAATACCAAATGATTTGGAGAGCGGGCTGTGGTTAAATTTAATGTGTGTCATAGTTTTCTATAAGTTTTTTAGTGAAATCAATTTTTGTTTGATACCGGGTACAGATCAAATGGGATACCATGCCACTAAAACTGCTATTTTGTTAGTAAAAAAGTTACAGATTATGACATTGTGTCATTTGTATTGTAGTTATTGTGTCAAAAAGTCTATTTTCTTATCCATTTTTTTTCTTTCTGCTCCCATATATATAACTTTGTGAAAAATCTAAACTGAAAAAATTATAATTATATGTATCCAGCGGAACTAGTAATGCCTATGAAGGCTGAATTGACAGATAACGGCTTTGAAGAATTGCTCACTGTAGACAATGTTGAAAGCACCCTGAAGAAAGATGGTACTACCCTGGTAGTTATCAACTCTGTATGTGGTTGTTCTGCCGGTACTGCCCGCCCGGGTGTACTGATGGCGGTAGCTCACAGCGAAAAGAAACCAGACAGGCTGACAACCAGCTTCGCCGGTTTTGATGGTGATGCTGTTAAACAAATACGTACACACCTGTTACCTTATCCTCCTTCTTCCCCATCTATCGCTTTATTTAAGAATGGTGAATTAGTACACCTGATCGAACGTCATATGATTGAAGGTCGTTCAGCACAAATGATTGCTGCGAACCTCGCAGATGCTTTCGAACAATATTGCTAAATATTCACATTCCGAATTTCCAATTTAGAAATTCGAAATTGCATCGTACTTTGGTGGTTTGATTTTCCTTTTGATTAAATTCGGCTTTGTTCATAGGAAGATTCAGATCACCAATTTTTTTACGGCTATGTATCCTAATTTATATTACGCATTCAGAGATCTGCTTGGTTTAGAGATTCCGTTTCTGAAGATTTTCCAAACGTTTGGCTTTTTTGTAGCTATTGCTTTTTTAGCAGGAGCTTATATATTGACGCGTGAATTAAAGCGCTATGAAGCGCAGGGATTGTTAAAAGGCATTCCGGAAAAAGTAATTGCAGGGCTGCCTGCCTCACCAGCTGAAATAATAGGCAATGCTACTGTCGGTTTCCTCCTTGGGTTTAAAGTATTAGGCATTGCTTTTCAATGGGATAAGGCTTCACAGGATTTTCAGGGATATATTTTTTCCAACCAGGGAAGCTGGATCACTGGTATTGCATTAGGTGCTTTAATGGCCTGGTACAAATATGCTACTAAGAAAAAGGATGCACTGCCTAAGCCTGAAGAGAAGATGGTGATGGTAATGCCTCACCACCGTGTACCGGATATTATTGTAATGGCGGCTATCGCAGGTTTACTGGGCGCCAAAATTTTTCATAATCTCGAAAACTGGAACGACTTTGTACAGGATCCTATCAGCGCCTTGCTGTCGTTTAGTGGCCTCACCTTCTATGGTGGCCTCATTGTGGCTGCTATTGTTATAATTAGTTACGCCCGTAAAAAAGGATTTAATATCCGTGCACTCATTGATAGTGCGGCACCTGCATTAATGCTGGCTTATGCTATTGGAAGAATGGGCTGCCATTTCTCCGGCGATGGCGACTGGGGTATTTATAACAGTGCTTATGGCATTGACAGTAATACCGGACATTCAGTGAAAATGGCACCTGCAGCATTTAATGACGTGGTACAAAAGAACAGCAGCTTTTTCCTGCAGCAATACAGCAGTGTTGATAAAATTCCGCATGCAGCCTTTGAAAAACCAGCTGCGCTGGGCTTTCTGCCCGACTGGTTCTTTGCCTACGGGTATCCGCACAACGTAATTAAAGAAGGCATTCAGCTGGCCGGTTGTGAAGGACAATATTGCAAAGTGTTACCTACTGCCGTATATCCAACACCGTTATATGAAATTATTGTATGCCTGGTTTTATTCGGATTGCTTTGGGCTATCCGTAAAAAAGTGAAGATACCAGGCGTAATATTTGGTATCTATCTGATATTAAATGGTGTTGAAAGATTTTTTATAGAGAAAATAAGAGTGGACACCCGGTATGATATTTTCGGTTTTCATCCAACACAGGCAGAAATCATTTCTACCCTGCTGGTCATTGGCGGTATAGTGTTAATAGGTTATTACCGTAAGAAAAATTCAGCCGCAAACACGCTTTCCTGATAGTATTATATGCAACGCCACACGTCTTTAGTATCCTTGTCGCATGAGCACAAGCGTCTTTTATTTGTATGTCGCTACCTGAAAAAAGATGCAGCGCCATACGAAGGGTTTCCATTGGAAACACAAGCCAAATTTGAATATATAGTGAAGGTATTTCAGGAATTAATGGTGCCTCATATTCAGAAAGAAGAATACCTTTTTGAAAAATGTGCCGGCAAAAATGCTGTTATAGATGCCATGATGCTGGAGTTACAGGAAGAACACCGCCTCATTTCGCGTATGTATAGCGCCCTCACCGTGAGTACTGACCTGGACGCATCTATGGATGTACTGGCTACCAGCCTGGAGGCACACATCCGGAAAGAGGAGCGTGAATTTTTTGAGTTGCTCCAGCAGGAGCTGCCTTTATTACTGGCTGATTTACAGTTGGAGAATTAATATGTTTACGGGTGCTTTAGTATTATCGCATTAACATGTTATTGGACAGCATAAATAAAATAAGTATTTTGCCGGAAGGGTCATCGCACTATATGACTGTAAATTTGTTGTAGCCATTTTTTTATTGTCGTCTGTTACTGGCGTTTATCCATTGTTGTTGAGCTGATAAATAAACCTATGACTATTTAATTAGAGTTATGCGTACTTTTTATTTCAGCTTATTAATTATTTGCTCGTTAGGTCCCCTCAATACCTTTGCCTCCAACAGGGAAGACAGTCTCGGTAAATATGACAAGCTTGATTCAATAGATATGCTTACTTCCTCCTTTACCTATAAGGTAGGAGAGCAGCAGCTTGGTAATGTAGCCACCTTGCAGGTGCCGGATGGCTATCGCTTTTTAGATGCCACCCAAAGCCGGGTGCTGGTAGAGCATGTGTGGGGGAATCCGGAAAATCCGAATTCACTGGGTTTGTTATTGCCGGCCCGGGTAGGGCCGCTCGACAAAGACGTATGGGGATTTCTCGTGTCTTATGAACCATCCGGTTATCTGGATGAGGGAAATGCACGGTTAATAAATTATACGACACTGCTGGAGGAGATGAAAGAAGATCTCAGAAAAGAGAATGTATTGCGCCAGGGCAAAGGATTTGGTATTATAACCAGTATGGACTGGGCTTTCCCACCTTATTACGATAAAAAAACACATGCCCTGCATTGGGCCAGGATACTGCATTTCAGGTATAGCCATCAGTCTATATTAAATTATGAAGTGCGGCTGCTGGGCCGGAGAGGTGCCCTGTGTTTTACTGCTGTTGGTAATCCTTCCCAGTTAAACCTGATTCAAAAGCAGTTGAAGTCAATTACAGGCGTGGCCCGCTTTACTAACGGTAATAACTATACGGATTTTAATCCCCGCACCGATGGAGCCACCATGTGGGTGCCGGAAGCTTCCACGGTAAGTCGTATTTTGTCGCCTGTTAACCTGCTCCTGTGGCTGCGTAACACCTGGTTGTTGCTGATCGTTTCCTGCTGTATGGTGTTATTTGTATATGCTATGCAATATTACCACCGCCGCAAACCTACCTATCGCAAAATGATCCATATAGATGAAAGTTTAAACTAAGGCAGGCATCTTCCTATAATATATAATATAAAAACTGTTTGTTTATCCTGTTATAATACCGGCTATCCGGCATTAAAACCGCTATTTAAGTAACCCGTTTTCCCCGTGCAACTTTATCCTTTCCCATTCGTCTTCTAATCATTCAATACATTATTTACCATTCGTCCCTTTCTAATGACCGTTTGTGTAATGCTATGTACTGTGTAATGCATAATACCTACTTTTACATCGTAGTAGTTAATCTACTGTAGTAGTCTAACTACTGTAGTATAGGAGCTAAAGATCTAAAAAATTTTACCTAAAAAACCAAACAAATAATATTCTAAATCGCCCTTTATATGAAAGCAATTTTTAAAGCCTTAACATTGACAATGAGTGTGTTAGGCGCTACTTTAACCTCACAGGCACAAAATGGTCCAAGTGTGGCAGGACAAATTAACCAGGCAGGCAACAAGCCGGTAGAATTTGCTACCGTTACTTTATTAAAAGCAAAAGACTCTTCCTTAGTAAAAGGTGCAATCGCAGATATCAGTGGTAAATACGAATTTGAACAGGTGAAACAGGGGAAATACCTGGTTGCTGCCGTTTCAGTTGGTATGACCAAAGTATATAGTAACGCTTTTGAAGTTGGTACTACCACCGTTCGCGTACCAGCCGTTTCACTGGAAACTGCTTCCAAAAGTCTGAAAGGTATTGATGTAACCGCCCGCAAGCCCTTTATAGAACAGAAAGCAGACAAAATGATTGTAAATGTGGAAAGCAGCATTACTGCTGCCGGTGGAACTGCCATGGAAGCATTGGAAAAATCACCTACCATTACTGTAGATAAAGATGGTAACATCTCCATGAAAGGTAAAAGTGGTGTAGTAATTATGATTGATGGTAAACAAACCAACATGAGTTCCCAGGATGTTGCCGAGCTGCTGAAAAGTATGCCAGCGTCCAATCTTGATCAGATTGAACTGATTGCCAATCCTTCCGCCAAGTACGATGCGGCCGGCAACTCCGGAATCATTAACCTGAAATTAAAGAAGAATACCAGCTACGGTACCAACGGAAATGTTACCCTGGGCGGCTCTTACGGTATGTGGCCCCGCTGGAACGGCGGTTTAAACCTGAATCACCGTAACGCTAAATTTAATGTGTATGGTTCTTACAACTATAGCTACCGCGAACAGGAAAATGATCTGGGCATTTACCGTACATTAACCGACAATAATCAATTTAAGGTATTTGACCAGACGAACATTGCAAAACGGACTTCCACCTATCAGGCAGGTAAAATAGGTGCTGATTATTTTATCAGTAAAGGCCACACTATTGGTGTGATGGTAGATCTGACAGCAAATGATCACAACGATCCCAGCTTTGCTACTACCCGTATAGGTAACGGACAAGTGATAGATTCTATCTTACACACTAATACTACTGATAACGGTACCTGGAAAAGAGGTGCTTATAATGTTAACTACCGTGGTATACTGGATTCAACCGGAAAAGAACTGAACATTGACCTGGATTATGCGAAGAATACTAACAAACAACTCTCACAGATATATGCACTTACCCGCGATGGTATTGGTAAAAACATAATGGGTAGCGATACTTCCCGTAATAACCAGCCTTCCAACATTGAGATTAAAACAGCGAAAATTGATTATACACATCCGCTGAAAAACCAGGCGAAACTGGAAGCAGGTGTTAAAGTGAGCTTTGTAACAACAGATAACAATGCCCGTTTTGATTCTCTCAAAGGTGGTAACTGGATACTGGATGAAAATCGTTCCAACCATTTTATATACAAGGAAAATATCAATGCCGCTTATCTCAACTTTAATAAGCAATACAAAAAACTCAATGTGCAGGTAGGTTTACGTGGAGAACAAACACATATTTCTTCTAATTCTGAATCTGTAAAAGGACAGAATAACACCGTGATAAAGAATGATTCTACTTATTTTAATCTGTTTCCAAGCGCAGCATTGACTTATGAACTGAATAAGAACAATACCCTGGGATTGAGCTATAGTCGCCGTATTCAGCGCCCGAGCTATGAGGATCTGAATCCGTTTGAATTTTACCTGGACAGATATACCAAGGCAGCCGGTAACCCAAATCTGAAACCACAGTATTCCAATAACTTTGAAATTACACACACCTTCAAACAGTTCCTCATTACTTCTATCGGTTACTCTCATACCAAAGATATGATGGCAAGGATACTGGAAGCTGATGTTGACAAATCTACCGGTGATACTACTGTGCTCAAGTATAAATTTATGAACGTGGCCAAGGCTGACAACTTCAACCTGAATGTGTCCGTACCGATGCCGATCACTAAATGGTGGACAAGTTTTACCACTATCTCCGTTTCTTATGCGATGTATCAGACTATTGTGAATAACAGCACAGTGGATCTCGCTGCTACCGGTTTCTTTGGCCGCACACAGCAAACATTTACCCTGACTAAAAATCTGTCTGCTGAAGCAACCATCTTCTATGTTTCTCCACAGATAGCAGGTCAGGAGTTTTTCAGAATGAAGTCTATGGGTAGCCTGGATCTGGGTTTACAACAAAAGGTAATGAAAGGTAAAGGCACCGTGAAACTGAATGTGACAGATGTTTTGAAGACCAACCATTTCCGTGGTTCCTTTGATAACGGCGGCAGAAATACAGCTGTAACCAGCATGTGGGATGCGCAGCAGGTACGTATGACTTTCACTTACCGCTTTGGTAACAACAATGTGAAGGCCGCACGTAACCGTCAGACAGGACTGGAAGCGGAACAAAATCGTGTAAAACAGGGGGGTAATTAATATATATCCTTACCCTAAAGATGGTTTTTTAGGTATATAAGGATGGGAAAAACGCGGCCTCTCATTGGGCTGCGTTTTCCCTTAATCGACACTTAAAAAACGCTTTAAATAAGGATGTATGTATTTCGTCACAAAAAATGCCTGTTTGGTAGAATTTGATCCTGGCAGGTGTTGGTTTGAATTATTTTTGATAAAAATTTCGAGAAGATATTTTTTTTCATCCATCTCTATAAATATATAATAATCAATCTTTAAGACAATTATTGCCGATTTTCAGCCAGGCAGAGAGAATATTAAACAGGAAAACCTAACAACGAACGTGCAACTTTTTTTACAATTACTGTCTTTATAATGAAAGCATCAGCCAATAACTTGAATCAGACGCAAATAGCAGAGAATGTAGTAGACCGTTGCAAGAAGGGGGATGTTCGCGCATTCCGCGAACTATACGATGCGTATTCAGCTGCTATGTACAATATTTGTTTGCGTATGACCAATAATGTAAGTGATGCAGAAGACACTTTGCAGGAAGCTTTTATGCAGGTACACAAAAACATTCATAAGCTGGAACGTGACAGCAGCGTGAGTGCCTGGATTAAGCGGATAGTGGTGAATCATTGTTTAAATACACTGCGTAAAAAGAAAGTGTATTTTGAAGAAGTAGACGAAGTAGAGGTCGTAGCAGAAGAGGGAGTTGATGAAGCACAATTTACCATGACGGTAGCTGCTGTTAAAACAGCCATCCATGGCTTACCACAAGGGTATCGCACCGTGCTGAATCTCTATCTTTTTGAAGCTTATTCACATCGTGAAATAGCTGATATGCTGGGTATCACTGAATCTACCGCCAAAACGCAGTATATGCGTGCAAAGGAAAAAGTAAGACAAATTGTAAAACAACAAAATGTAATTCGTTAATGCCGGACAATTTTGAAAGTTTTATCCAACAGCATCGTGATGATTTTGATGTGCCAGGGCCTTCACCAAGAGTTTGGGACGCACTGGAGAGAGAATTACAGGAAAGCGGTAAAGGCAAAGTAGTGCGTCTGATGGCGAAGAACTGGTTTAAAGCGGCTGTAATAGCAGTATTGTTGGTAAACGCTGCTGCATTATTCTATCTCACCAAAAACAAAGAACAGCACCAGCAGGAAGTGGCTGCACTGTCTCCGGATATGCAGGAAGCAAAAGGCTACTATACTTCACGCATAAACGAAAAGCTGGAACTGATCAATGCTTATCCCGCTGAAGAACTTGGTCTTGATAGTGCCGCCCGTAAAGAGTTGGAGGTGCGTAACGACACCTATAAAGCACTGGAGAGAGAATTAAAAAACAATCCAGGTAATGAAAGGATACGCGCCGCTATGGTTCGCTATTATCAGTTAAAAATTGATCTGCTCGATAAAATATTAGAAGAGTTGCACGAGAAGCACGTAACTCCCGGCCAAACAAAAAAACGATATGAAGCTGAAATTTAAATGCTTGTTATTGCTGTTGTTACCATTGGTGTCACAGGCCTATAATAATGGAACGACCTACAAAAAAATAATCAACAAAGAATTTGCGGTAAGTAATAATGCTGTATTAAGTATTTCCAACAAATACGGTAAAATTATCCTTCATGCCTGGAATAAAAATGAGATCAAAGCTACCATTACCGTTACCGGCTTTGGAAAAAAAGAATCAGAAGCACAATCGATAGCTGATATCGTTGACGTTGCAACGGATAAAAACAGCCCTACTGCTGTTGCTTTACGCACCGTATACAACCCTTCAAAGCAAAGCTCCGGCTGGTTTTCATGGGGAGGCAAAATAGATTCAAAGGACTATGTAAATATTGATTACGAAGTATATATACCACAAAGTTTGCAGCGTTTGATAATAGATAATCAGTTTGGAGATGTGATTGCTGACAAGTTTACTTTTCCAGCCGATCTGGCGCTTAATTACTGCACCTACGACATCCGGGAAGCTGAAGATCTGTCTTTAAAAATTAACTATTGTGATAAAGGTAAAATAGGAAAAGCCGGTAAGGTAAATGTAAAAGGAAATTACTCTACCATGCGCGGTGAGCAGCTGGGATCACTGGAAGCCAGTTCTAACTACAGCGAATACACGATTACCAAACTGGGTACTTTATCGATCTCTGCTAATTATGATGATTATAAAATAGAACAGGTGGAGCAGGTGAGTGGCAGATGTACTTATTCTGATGTGCGGCTGAATGAACTGCAACACCGGATAGATCTGAGAATGACTTATGGAGATGTTGTGATAAAGAAGACCAGTATGGGTTTCAAGGGTGCCGATCTACAGGTGACCTATGCCGATGTAAAAATAGCATTCCCACGCAAACAACCTTTGTCGCTCGATGTGAATTTGGTGTACGGCGATCTGGGTACTGGCGGCTTGGAGCTTAAAAATGTGAGTTCCAACAAAAAAGGTTCAACGCTGATTTATTCAGCGCAGGCGGGAAGTGGTAGTGAGCCGGCAGCACAGATAAAGATCCGGGGCACTAATACTGATGTGAAGCTGGAAGCTTTTTAAAATATGGCCATTCTAAAACCTCTTTTATAAATTTAATTATTTAAAAGTTACACTATGAAACGATTTGCAATTTATGTTCTTATTGCATTACCATTATTACTGGCGTCAGGTGTATTTATGTCCTTCGCCCAATCCAGTAACGAGAAGATAAGAGGTAACGGGAATGTTAAACAGGAAGCCAGAAATGCTACTCCCTTTAAGGATATCAGCACTTCAGGTGTATATAAGGTGATCATCCTGCAAGGCAATACACATAGTATTAAAATAGAAGCAGAAGATAATTTACTGCCTTATATAATTACAGATATTTCCGGTGGTAAACTGGACATTCACTCTAAGAAAGGGTATAACATCCAGCCTACTAAAGAGATCACCGTGTATATAACGTTGCAGAAAGTGGAAAGGCTGTCGGCCAGTGGAGCTGGTGGTTTTAGCAGTAACGGCCTGTTAAAGAGTGATCTTATCAAATTAGAATTCAGTGGTGCAGCAGATGCAGATCTGAATATCAATACCCATGAACTGGAGGTTAGTATTTCCGGTGCCAGCAATGTAAAATTGAAAGGCAATAGCAGTGAGGCTGATTACCGTATTTCAGGTTCAGCTGATATTGCAGCCCTGGATTTGCAAACAGACAATGTACGTATTGGTATTTCCGGTACAGGTAAAGCAAATGTAAATGCGCAGAAAAAACTGGATATCAGCGTTTCTGGTATGGGGAAAGTGAAGTATACAGGCGAGCCCAGCATTACACAGGCTATATCCGGTATGGGTAAGATCAGTAAGATATAATTAATTTAGATTTAGATATATGTGCGGCAGGTAGTTCTCTACCTGCTTTTTCTTTTTTATATTTGTCGCTCGTATATTAAATCTTATAGTTATGCCGTCCTTTGATATTGTTAGCAAAGTAGATTTACAGACACTGGATAATGCCATCAACACGGTGAAGAAAGAAATCACCAACAGGTTTGATTTCAAGGGTTCACATGTGGAGATTGAGCTGAATAAGAAAGAACTGGTGTTGAATATAGAAGTAGATAGTGATATGAAGCTGGGTCAGGTATTGGATGTATTGGTGAGTCGTACCATGCGTCAGGGACTGGATGCGGCTATTTACGACCAGAGTAAGGAGCCTTATCAGAGTGGTAAGGTGTTTAAGAAAGAAATTCCTATCCGTAACGGGATCAGGCAGGAAGATGCCAAGAAAGTGGTGAAGCTGATTAAGGATTCCGGATTAAAGGTACAGGCGGCCATTATGGACGATATTGTACGGGTAACTGCCAAAAAGATTGATGACTTACAGGAAGTTATACAAGCTTGCAGGGAAGCCAGTCTGGGTATACCTTTGCAGTATATAAATATGAAATCCTGATTTTTTTACGAATAATCTTTGGGTGTTAAAGAAAATTAGTTAACTTTGCACCCTGTATTTACAATAATTTTTGATATGAAACAGGGAATCCATCCAGAAAGTTACAGATTTGTGATATTTAAAGATATGTCAAACGGAGACAGCTTTTTAAGCCGCTCTACAGCTCCTACCAAAGAAACTGCAAAGTGGGAAGACGGTAATGAGTATCCGTTGATCAAGTTGGAAATTTCCAATACTTCTCATCCTTTTTACACTGGTAAGAACGTATTGGTGGATACTGCAGGACGTATTGATAAATTCAACAAACGCTACGCTAAAAAAGCATAGTTTTTTAGTAAAATATTTTTTTAAAGAATCCCATCGGCTTTCGATGGGATTTTTTATTTTTAACCCCTATGGAGCGTAATTACATTCTTTTTGACTCGCCCGTACGTGATTTGTTATATCCCTTTACACACACAAGACCCATTGCCGCCTGCAGAGTAGGAATACTTACCATACAGGAGAAATGGGAACACTGGCTGGGTACGGGAGTTAGTCATTTCACTGTACCGCACCTGCAGGATAAATTCCCCTTGCACCGCGCAGATGGTAATACTATCAATATCCTGTTGAACGGGCATATCTTGCCTGATGCAGGACTGATAGCGGCCATAGCTGCCCTTCAGCCGGATGAGGAACTGTATAAAGACAACCATTTGTTAGCAAAAACCTTTGTGGGACAGGAGGTACATCTGTTGGCGCCGGCCGATCGAAAAAATTATCCGGGGGAAGTAGTAGGAATATTTATGCCATGGGATATCTTTGCGCTCAACGACAAAGCAATAAGGGCAGATTTTACCCTGCTCACTGAAGGGAAAACATCTGCCCCCATATCATCCACCAATCAATTGATCAATGCTACGGATATTTTCCTGGAGCCCGGCGCTACAGTGGAATGTAGCATATTGAACGCAACTACGGGACCCATTTACATAGGAAAGAATGCGCAAATCATGGAAGGCTGCCTGATAAGGGGGGCATTTGCCATGGGGGAAGGAGCGGTTTTGAAAATGGGCACTAAAATATATGGTGCCACTACACTGGGGCCTTTTTGCACTGGTGGCGGAGAGATCAAAAACAGCGTTTTGTTTGGTTATTCTAATAAAGGACACGACGGTTACCTGGGAGATGCAGTGGTAGGGGAATGGTGTAACCTGGGCGCCAATACTTCCTGCTCTAACCTGAAGAATAATGTTTCCCAGGTGAAGGTATGGGTAGAAGCCAAAGGAGAAGCAGTTCCGGCGGGATTGAAATGTGGTGTGCTGATGGGAGATCACAGCCGGTGTGGTATTAATACGATGTTGAATACCGGGACGGTGATAGGCGTATCCTGCAATGTATTTGGCGGGCATTTTCCGGCTAAATTCAACCCTTCGTTCAGTTGGGGTGGCGAGGACACTGAAAGGACCTATCGTTTGCCGGAGGCCCTCCGGGATGCCGGTAGCTGGATGGCCTTAAAAGGCCGGGAACTGCAAGAGGCGGACCGGAATATCCTGGAAGCAGTGTATGAACTGGTAAATTTTAAAGACCTTAAAACTTAATATCACAGTATTTATGAGAAAAAAAATTGTTGCAGGTAACTGGAAAATGAATCTTACGCTGGCACAGGGCGAACAGCTGATCAACGACATTTTACAGGCAGGGCTGAAATTGGAAGAAGGACAGGAAGTAGTAGTTGCTACGCCTTTTCCTTATTTGTTGAAAGCGAAGTCGCTGTTAAAAAATTATCCTGGTTTTTATGTAGCTGCTCAAAATTGCTACAGTGAAAAGTCAGGAGCTTATACCGGCGAAGTATCTGCAGAAATGCTGCAATCAATAGGAGTGGATTATGTTATTTTGGGTCACTCTGAAAGAAGAGAGTACTTCCAGGAAAGCAATGCTATGCTGGCTAAGAAAATTGACCAAGTTCTGGCAAATGGTCTGAAGCCAATCTTTTGTTGCGGTGAGCCACTGGCCATCAGACAGGCAGAAACGCAGAATGATTATGTAGCTAAACAACTGGAAGAAAGTTTGTATCATCTGACTGTGGAGCAACTGAAAAATGTAGTGATTGCGTATGAGCCTATCTGGGCAATAGGTACAGGTCTTACTGCCAGCTCTGCACAGGCGCAGGACATGCATGCTTTCATCAGATCGCAGATTGCTAATAAATTTGGCCGTGAGGCCGCATTACATACATCTATTTTATATGGCGGTAGTGCTAAGCCGGGTAATGCAGGGGAGTTGTTTGGCTGCGCTGATGTTGATGGAGGCCTGATTGGCGGTGCATCGCTGGTAGCTGCCGACTTTGTTGCTATTATTCAGAAACTTTCATAAATGCTTTAGAAATACGCAGTTAGCAAGACTGCGTATTTTTTTAGTAAAAAATGCTAAAAAAATTAGTAATTTCAAATAATGTTTGTATATTCGTATTGTCATTCTAACAGGGAGAATTAAAATATCAGGTTATGAATACGAATTATGAAATTTCGGAAGAGTTATTTGATTATTTGTTGGTGGTGAACCCGGATGTGCTGGTAACAAAAGATGTGACCCGTATCCGTCAGTTTGTTGCAACAGAGTTGAACGATGCTGGTATTTCGGCAGCGCCGGTACATGTGGCATTGTTCCGCTCAGCCTTTCCGGAGCGTTTCCAGGACGACTTTGTAGCTATGCTCGAAGAGGTAGCCCGGAAACAGGCAGGTTTTGCGATCTATACCTCCAAGATAGATGCATTCAAACATGCAGATGGAAACAACAGTGTTTTTATCAATGTGGCTAACCCCAAACCGTTGATAGATTTGCATCGCAGCGTTATGCAGGCTTTTGAATTAAAACCGCAGACGTTTAAACCTCATATTTTGCTGGCAAGAGGCCTGGCAGATGGGGAAGTCAATAAAGTGTTACCGTTATTGGTGCAGCAGTTATTTGTACGCAGCTTTAATTGCCATTGTTTTAGTTTATTGAAGAGGCCTGCTGCCGGTGGTAAATATGAGCGCGTTAAAGATTTTGTATTTGGAGATATTGAACATATGGTAGGATCATTATTTAACTATGCTGCATAAGTAGTAAGTAATTGTCTGAGCCAGGAATTACCGGATGGTAGATTCGCAGGATTGATGAGGAATGAACGAGTATAATAATTTGTAGCCCCTACTTCAGTTTTCATCAATGTTTGTTCCCTCAAGTTAGCCATCCTTTCACATCCGTTGCCGTTGCATACTTGTGCTCATTTGAGTGCGGTTAAAGCGCAGCGTGTTATTAGATTCGTTAGACCACATTTTCATAAAATGCTGCGGATCAATTAAATCCGGTAAATCCTGGTTCAGACAATTTTAATTGTAGTGTTAATTGTTGTTAATTAATGACCCGTTGTTTTGATCATTGGTAGTTGATATTGGCCAATATTGTTTCTATAAATAAGGGAGATGATAGTTAGTTGTTTTGATGACAGGTATTGGGCCCCAGCCAGTTTTGTTTCCATAAATCAGGGAGATGACAATCAGTTGTTTTAATCACTGGTTACGGGTATTATGCAGTTTTGTTATCATAAGTTAATTAGATGTTAGTCTGTTGTTTTGAAGTTCCCTTTATTGGATAATTTATTTAGATGAGTTAAGCTGTTTGTTCCATTGTTTTTATCGAAATTGAGATCATATTTGAGGTAAGCCATATCAATCTACTGTGAGATGCAATCACGATAGGGGCTGTTTAAGATAGTTATTGAGTTAATCATTCGTACTTATGGTAACCAAGTCAATTGTGCACAAAGAGATTATTGTGAAAGGCCGTGTGCAGGGAGTGGGTTTCAGAGCTAATGCTAAACATGTGGCTGATTTAATGGGAGTGCAGGGGCAAGTTAAGAACCTGCCTGATGGTAACGTGTGGATAGTAGCAGAAGCAGAATTACCAGTGATGGAAAATTTTTTGGCCTGGTGCAGAACAGGGCCTGCCGGGTCAATCGTAAAAGAGCTGGAGATCAGCACTAATAGCGTACAACACATCAAGGGATTTGCTATCCTTCATTCATAAACCCTGGTCCGATAACAAGGTGTTCCCCTATGCCAATTAGTCGCGTACAGCGTTATCTGTGACCTAACAATAAGCGCAAAGAAATTTAACGGAGCAATGCAACTGAATACAACCGTAAAAATTTCTTTGCGCTTTTGTTATTTTTAATCTCGCTTTCGCTGCAGGTTGTTCCGTATATCAAATAGTGACTTACGGGCGCAACAAATTATTTGCTACTGTTGCGTTGCCTTTCCTTTTTATTTGGCTAGCGCTAATTTGTCTTTGAAAGATTTGTCCAGCGCAGCTTTAGGTACAACAATAGTTACCGTATTAATAGCAAAATATGCCTCTGACACATTCACGTACCCGCCAAAAGGACCTGCTTTTTCACCCCATGAATTTTTTACCAGGAAGAAAGTTTTGCCTTTAGGGGTTTTCTCAATACCAGTAATATGCATCAGGTGATCATCCTGCGTAACCAGTTCTTCGTATAGCTGTTGACGTGACTCCTGTGAGTAAGTTGGTTCCGCCATTTCCGGATCAATACTATCCTTTTTTAAGGATTGATCTTTGAATGGTAATAATGCGAATCCGCTACCGAAAGCAAATCCGCGGTTAGTAACATCAGCATCCCATGCAACTGTGTAACCCTTTTCCAGGGCCGTTTCCGTAATGCCTATAAGCTCTTTCAGCGGTACGTTGTAGTAGGCACCGTTGGAGAAATTGTCAGGCACTTCTACGATAAAGTTTTGGTAAAACGGGTGATGCGTAAAGGAAGTAAGAAATACATAATCATTGGCATTGAACTTTACCACGTCTTTAGCAAAGCTTTGCGGCGTATAGGTTTTACCGTTATACTCAAATGAAGCTGGTGGTTTGCCCATGTATTCGTCCATGATAGCTGTGAACTGTGCAGCCCAGTTATCCGGGATAGGTGCCTTTATTTTAATGATGCTATCGAGGTATTTTTTCAGAGTGCCTACCATTTCAGCATGATTGTGCATAGTAGCATTGTCTTTTAAGCCACTGTAAACACTATTGGGTACAATGCCATAAAGTGCGATGGCATTGATCACATCGTGTCCAAGTCCGCCTTCATCAAAACGTGCGCTACCCTGGCGGCGTACGTAGTTTTTGGCTTTCTCTATGTAAATATTACGGGCAGTAAACATTTCCGAAAGATCAATTGCCGGCAGTTTTTTTCGCAGGCATTCAGATTCTACCAGTGAAGTGGTGGAGAATGACCAACAGGTGCCTGATGCGCCCTGATTTTTTACAGAAGAGGCAGGGTTGCTTTTTCCTTTTACCAGGTTGGTGATAACCATACTCTTGTCCTGTGCATTTAACGTTGCTACGGCGAATATTGCCAGGGCAATAAAAAATATTCTCATAAACTATCGTATTTAGATTGTAAGCATAAAGATAAGGGAACCATTAAAATAAAAAACCACTACCGGAAGAACGGTAGTGGCCTGAATTTATGCTGCAGTAAGGCAGCTATAATTAATTTTCTGCGTTGATATTTAAGTTATCAGGAGAACCTTTTATAGTGATATTTTTTTGTGTGAGATAGCTATTGTATTTGTCTGCTACATTCGCTGGTTGTTTAACGCCATTGATATACAGACCTGTACTGTTTTTTTCTATGGTATAATTTGTTTTGGTATCCAGCAGGTTGTCTGCAGCCATTTTATTGATCATTTCACGATATTGCTGGCTGCTCGCATGTGCTTTTTCTGCTGCAACTTTTGCTCTTCCTGCTGCTGCCCGTGCTCTTCCTGTTGCTTCTTTCGCTCTTCCTTCCGCTTCTCTTGCATTCCATGCATCTTCTCTTCCTTGTTTTGCTGCTAATAAGCCTTCCGCTCTGCGTTTGCGGGCAAGCTCCATGTTAATCTCTGCTTCTTTTCTTGCCTTTTCTGCCATCAGCTTACCTGCTGTCAGGTCCCGATGCATTTTTTCACTCATATCATTCCAGTCTACGCTTTTATAGGCATTTTTCACTTCCGAGTTGATCTTATCCCAATCAATACTCTTTAATGCTGCTGTAGCTTCCTGTTGTGCTTTTTGTACATCTACCGAAAATGCCTTCCAGTCAATTTTTTCTGTGGCTGCTTTTACTTCTGCCTGCACTCTTTTCATATCTACTTCATGCAGTTGCTTCATAGCCTGCTGTACATTTCTTTGTGCTTCGCAGATTTGTTTTTTTATTTCTTCTTTATTTACCCAGGAATCATCATTGTAGGTAGTTTGACTGCTGATTGTTTGTTGTTTACCTGTCTTAGGATCTTTTGCCACCCTTACATTGATAGTAGACCTGATTTGCTTTGAACGTGGTGCACTACTATCTATCACTACTTCCTGAGAATTGTCCACTACTTCTACGTCCGGGGATGGTTCAATTCGGGTGAGTGGTTCAACTGGTGTAAGCGGTGCAAGTGGTGTGGGTGCTACAGGTAATGTAGGTGGTATAACCGGTTCCGTTGGATCAAGGGTGTCCCGTACAGCAGCTGCCAGGCAATATTTGTAGCTGTTGATTGCAGGTGTAGCGGTTACTTGTTGTGTCGTATTCACCGCCACTACTACTGATGTTTGCGGGGCCACTTGTTTGGTAACTTGTTTTTCCTTCACCTGTGCAGTTTCATGATCTTTCCCTTTTGCAGGATTGAGCCATGCAATGGATACCAGGCCGGTAGCAATGATTAATACTGCTAAAAATTTCTGGCTATAATTAAGATGTTTAGTTTTCATTTCCATGATGCGTTTAATGCGGTGAAACAGATGTTGTCTATTATCTGCAACAGCCATGGTGAGCGGGTTGGCAGTTAACCGGTATTCTTCCAGCGCAACCAGCGCCCGGGCATAATGCAGTGGTTGTACGGTGCTGGTAATAACCAGGTCGTCGCAACAGTGTTCCCTTTCAAGGCGTATTGTTTTAGAAATCAGCCATATAAAGGGATTAAAGAAAAGAATGGTTTCAACTATTGATTGGAAGATATTCAACAGATAATCATTGCGTTTGATATGCGCCAGTTCATGTAATAAAATGGCTTCCAGCTGCTCCTCTGTGAGATTATTCACCATGGCCACAGGCAGGAGGATCAGTGGTTTTAAAAAGCCCATCATCACAGGAACCTGTACGTGTCTGGATATCAGCAGTTTTACCTTGCGGGGAATCTGCAGCTGTGCGGCCAGTTTGTCCAGGTGCTTATCCCATGCGGCTCCCATGGGTTGTACCTTTGTAGTGCGGATTTTTTGGAGTTGAAAAAGATCTGATAGTAGTTTAATTGTCATCACTATCATACCGGCTACATAAAGTGTTACCAGTATGGGAAAACAAACTTCCAGGTTGGGAAACAGCCACATCAGCGGGTCCTGGCTTGCATATACTGCTGGGAATGTTGTTGCTGTACCAGGCAGTTGATGGTCGCCGCTGAGTTGAATAGCAAATGTCCTTGCTTCCTGTAATCGCTGTACATGCATATACAGGGTAATCAGGAACCAGGTGAAAATGCCGGAAAGAGATAACAACGACAAATTATACTTTATACGCGCACTCGCCAGGGGCCATAGTTTTAACACTACCTGCAGGCATGCATATACGAAGAATGCCTGCCACATGGAATGTAGGATAGTCCATCCGAAGGCGCGTACGAGATCGCCGGTAATAGGTAATAAGTTCATGATTTGTGTTTTACCCGTTATCCTTTTTGTTGTTTTTCAATGGCTGCTAAATACTGTCTGATTTTTTCTAATTCTTCATCCGATGAATGATGGTGCCCGAGTGCCTGTAATACCAGTTGTGAGGCGGAGCCACCAAAAACGGTATCAATCATTTTATTCAATAATTGTTGCTGTGTTACCTGTTGTGAAATGGCGGCAGTATATACATGTGTTTTGCTGCTGGTATCGCGATGCAACAGCTTTTTTTCATGCATGATCTGCATTAGTTTAAGGGTAGTGGTGTAGCCGGCATCTTTCGTTTGTGATAAGACATCATGTATCTCGCGAACGGTGCTGGCGCCCTTTTCCCAGAGAACACTTAAAATTTCCAATTCACTTTCTGTGGGCCGTGTATGTTTCAAAGCAATGATTTAAACGATGATGATTATTGGTGTACGAATATCTTCGTAAACGAATGTACGATACTTTTCGTAAATGCAAAAAAAAACTATGATTTTTATGATTTTTGTGATTATCCTGATGAGCGAAGATTTCAGCGGATTTTGTCTGAACCAGGATTTAACAGATTTAAAGGATTACCCTGATGGGTGCCGAAGATATTCGCTTATATCATCTACATAAAACAATATAACACCCATCAGGGTAATCCATTCAATCTGTTAAATCCTGGTTCAGACAAAATCCGCTGTGATCTTCGCTCATCAGGATAATCACAAAAATCATAAAAATCACAGTTCAGACATTTGTTCTTTCCTTAATTGCCGGGTTGTTTTCCTGCTGCCATCAGCACTCCAACCGGGGGCATCAAAAATAAAATGCCAGACTTCCCGCAGGGAGTGCGCATGCCGTACATCGCGCCAGATATCCAGCCATTCATGCGTAGCTATACGTAATGGGTTATAAGTATGTATATTTTTTGTGAGCCCGTATACAGGGCGCTGGCCTTCAGGGGTGAAAGTACCAAACATCCGGTCCCATATAATTAATATGCCTGCATGGTTACGATCGAGATAAGCTATATCGGAACCATGATGAACGCGGTGATGGGAGGGGGTATTGAAGATGTATTCTATGGGCGCGGGCAATTTGTTGATCACTTCTGTATGTATCCAAAACTGGTATATCAGGCTGATGGCCTGCATACTCATCACCATAACAGGATGAAAGCCTATCAATGGCATCCATAGCCAGAAGACGAAGGTGCCGGTAAGATTGCCGGTCCAGTTTTGTCTTACGGCGGTAGCCAGGTTATATTTTTCAGAGGAATGATGAATGACATGTGATGCCCAGAAAAAACGAATGGAATGACTGCTTCTGTGAAACCAGTAATAGCTGAAATCATCTGCAAAAAGACATAAGATCCATGCCCACCAGGTAAAGCCCAATGTAAACAACCGAAGCTGGTAAATGGCAATATAAACACCGAAAATGACTGCCTTGGTAAAGATGCCAATAAACACATTACCCAATCCCATGGCGATACTGCTGAGCGCGTCTTTGGGCTCGTACAGATTTTTTTTATCGATGGCTGTAAAGATAATCTCCAGTAAGATCAGCAATACAAATCCTGGGATGGCATAAGTAATCAGGTTGGGAGGCATATCGTTGTAACTTTCTTACTGAAGTTAAGTTTTTTAGCTGAAATAGCAGAAAGCAAAAAAGCTATTGAAAAGGTGATCAAAGCCAATATTATCAGCTTTCAACTCCTCTTCAATAGCTTTTTTGCTATGGTTTCCGTTTACTTAAAACTCTTTTCTGCCCTGCTCACAGCAGAGGTACCAAACCAGCCCAGTATCCTGCCTTTACCATTTGGTGTGATATTAGTGACGTTGCTTTTTACATTTTCCAGCACCTTGGCAAATAAGCCACCGGCATTTACCTGTTGATCTACCTGTGTTAGGAAATCATAACTGGGGTGAGTAATAGATGATAACCGCACAATTACTTTTTCACCTTGCAGAAAAGGTTTGCTATAATCAGTGATGCCTTGTGCAATAGGTAAAATGAAAGTGGCTCCATCAGATACGCCTTCATCATAAGATCCATCTATTGAAAAAGCATCTTTTAAACGCCTGATAGTATCGTTGCGATAAGAGCGGATCCAGTAATAATCAGTGCCATTAGCGAAGTCTTTTGCGTGGAAGGTAGCATAGTAGCCCTCTTTACCGCTCATCGCCTCTTCCTTCTTTTTAAATTCATAGGTAATGGAATCAATTTGTGGTACTCTTTTGATGCTGTCATATGCTTCAAAGATTTCTCCCTTAAACTCCACGTGCAGCTTGTAAGCATGACCTATCACACCAATCGCTTTGCTGCTGGCATCATAGCTATACATATTATCTTTAAATGCAAATGGGTAAGAGCTGCCACTGGTCAGATCAAATAACGTAATCTTGGCGTCATTGATAATCGGTGCGGGACTGTTATCTGTATAGGGTACAGACATGGTAAACTTTATATTTTGCACGCCTGTTTCTGTAGTAATCCATGCATCCAGCACAGGATAAGATATTCCTTTAGGAATGTCCAGATTGATCTTGTCTTCGCAGGCAGTTAATCCTGCGATGAAGGCAAATAATATGAGGAATGATAACTTTTTCATCTGATCTGAAGTTTTGGACAATTAGAACTTGAAGTTGTATGTGATACCCGGAATGATGGAACCGATGATAGACAAGCGGACAGCTTCCCGTTTGGTAGGGTCATCTTCATTTTGTTTGAAATATATGGTGTAAGCGTTTCTGCGGCCATATACATTGTACAGTGAAAATACCCATTCACCTTTCCAGCGTTTCAGTTGTTTGCCTTTCAGGGTCATAGACAGATCCAGTCTGTGATAAGCCGGTAAGCGATAGTTATTGCGCTTTTCAGTGCTGTTGTAAGGTATATCCCAACCCTGGAATTCCAGCCTGTTATCTGCAAATGTTGCAGGTGTACCAGAAGCAAACACCCAGTTAGCCGACAGGGAAGTACGTTTGGTGAAAGTGTGAGATAACACCACATTCAGGTTATGTGTACGATCGTAACGGTTCAGAAACCATTCGTTCATACTGATGCCCGGTGTTTTCCTTTCTGTACGTGATAAAGTATAGCTGATCCATCCCGTAGTCTTACCAATATCTTTTTTGGCATATAACTCCAGTCCGTAAGCACGACCCTGCGAAGGAAGCAGATCTGCCTCTATCTGGGGGTTCAGTTGCAGATTCGCATTATCAATATAATCCAGCTGATGATCTGTTGTTTTATAAAATACTTCTGCAGATAATTCATAAGCATCGTTAGGAGCATTATAAAAATAACCGGCTGTGTATTGATCAGCGATCATCGGTTGGATGTTGTTGGTGCTGGGTGTCCAGATATCAAGTGGTGTAGGAGAGGCGGTGTTAGACAGCTGGTGCATGAATTGGGTAGTTCTGCTATAAGCTAACTTAACTGCATGTTCGTCTGAAAATGCATACCTGGCGCTGATCCTGGGTTCAAAGTAATAATAGCCCTTGATCAGTTCATTGGCGCCATAAGATTTTGTACCTGTCAGTGTTTTTCTGATACCTGGTGTGGTGTCGTTATAATAGTAGGCGGTTCCTTTTCCTATGAACTGATAGGCAGATAGTCTGGCACCGTATTGAATACCAAATTTCTTAGAGGGTTTGTATTCGTGATCCAGGTAAACAGCTGATTCCAGTGCATGTTTATCGACCAGTTCTTTTACATGTTGTATGCTGCCCTCTGTTCCAATACCAGTACCCGGTTTAAAGGTATAATAGATGCCCTGCACACCGAAATGGAGGCTATTGGAGGAGTTAATGTAGTAGGTAAAAGATGGTTTTAAGCCATAGTTGATAATGTTGGAGGTCCAGTCGTAGCCCTGTGCATCTTCATTTGCTTTTTTCTTGGAGGCGTTACTGAACGCCAGACTGTAATCATATTTACTATAATAGGTTGTCAGGTTGAGGAACAGCCGATTCGTGAAAACATGGTTCCAGCGCACTGTAGCGGTACTGTTACCCCAGTTCATATTTACGTCTTGTCCAAATCCGAAAACATCTCTGCCGAAATAGCCACTTACGAAGAGGGTATTGTTTTTATTGAATTTGTAGTTGGCTTTGGCGGTGATATCGTAGAAGTTGAGTTTGGTATCTTTCATATCTCCTTTTACAAAAGGTTTCATGAGCAGATCTATATATGATCTTCTGGCAGCTACAATGAAGGACGACTGATCCTTTACCAGCGGGCCTTCCACAGAAACGCGGCTGAAGATATTACCAATACCACCGTTTACGTTGAAGTTTTGGCTATTACCATCTTTCATACGAATATCAAGTACAGAAGAGGTACGACCACCATATTCCGCCGGAAATCCGCCTTTGATCAGGTTCAGACTTTTTACTGCATCCGGATTGAATACAGAAAAGAAACCAAGCATGTGGGTAGAGTTGTATACCGGTGCTTCATCCAGCAGGATGAGGTTTTCATCGCTGTTGCCACCGCGTACATTAAAGCCGGAAGCACCTTCTCCCACTGTGTTTACACCGGGAAGGGTTTGAATGGCACGTAATACATCTACTTCACCCATGAAGGTGGGCATTTTTTTCATTTGCGCGATATCCAGCTTATTGATGCTGGTATTGAGTGTGTTTACACTTTTTTCCTGCTTCTGCCCGTTAACTGTTACCACACTTAATTGGCTGCTGGTGGCCTCCAGTTTTATGTCCAGGGTAACATTCTTTTTCAGGCTCACAGTAGCTTTATAAGGCGCATAGCCCATATAAGAAAACTGCAGCTCATTTTCCCCGGCCGGGAGGGTAAGGGAATAAAAGCCGTATTCGTTGGAAACTGTACCTACGCTGGTACCGGTTTTTCCAATGGAGATGCCTACCAGGCTTTCCCCGTTTTGTTTGTCTTTTACATAACCGCTAACAGTATAGCGTTGCTGTTGTGCTATCGTTGTTTGTCCTGCTAAAAGCAATAGCAGAAAGGATAGCAGCATTGTTGACCTGGTTTTCATAAAAGGTATATCCAATTTTAAGTAAGAGGTTCTCGAATTTTGTGACACGCATATAAGACGTGTACCGGATAGGTTACCCCTATCTGCATAAATTATTTTTTTTATGTAGATAATAGCCGGCCGAAGATATGGGGAATAACAAAAAAGGAATATTGAATTATGAAGAGCGGTGATCTCATCATTCAATATTCCCTATAGTTGTACGTTAAAGGGTTTGTCAGTCGAGGATATCGCAGTGGAACCCCAGCCGGGTTACGAAATCAATAATGACTTCTTCTGTTAACGATTGAGGGCTAACGATACGTAATACTTTGTCGCAGTCTTCCAGGTCCACGCTGCAGGCATTTACTTTAAAATGATCAAAAATTGCTTTAATAACGTTGTTTCTCTCCTGAACAGTTGTAATATTGGTACGGAATATTCCCATCATGGCATGTTTATTTAATTATTTCGGAATATTTTTGTGCAAATTTGCCACTGTTATCCCATTTAACTGTTACACGAGAAGGATTAACATTTATACGAAACGGATTTTTTATGGGTGTAATAATAATGAATGATGCCAAAGATGTTTTGTTAACTGAAGTGTCCCCTTTTTATAAGGAGGGGATCCCATCATGTGGCATTGTTGAGGAAACCCAGGAACTGAATCTTGATTTCGGATCGGCAAGTGTGGTGGAATACAGCTTTGACGGTTTTTATATCGCTTCCTGTACTGCCAATGTATACCAAAACATTCATGTTGCTGTGGAGGATATTTCACCCAGGGTGTCGATGTTATTTATGGAGCATGGAGATGTAACTACAAATGTGGCGGGTATTACAGCAGATTTCCGGTTTACTACGCTGGAACATAACCTGATGTACACGCCTTATCAGGAAGAATCTGCGATGATAAAGAAGCAGGCAGACATACAGGTTTTCTCGTTGAGTTTTACTCCTGAACGTTTTTTGGAGTTGGCAGATAATAATGGAAGCGTGTTGGACGGTTTGGCGAATAATGTAGCCCGTAACCGGGCAGCCATGCTGGCCGAAAAGATCAATCCACGTATTACTCCGCGGATGCGGGCTGTGATGGCGGAAATACGTCAATGTCAGTTCCGGGGCGGCCTTAAAAAGTTATTTCTTCAGTCCAAGGCGATAGAGCTGCTGGCTTTGCAGTGTGAACAGATAGAAAGCGATACGTCAACGGGTACGCCTGTACGGAACAAAATCTCTCCCCAGGATTTGGAAAGACTATATCATGCCCGGGAGTTGCTGTTGCAAAACCTGCAACAGCCGCTTAGTTTGGCGCAATTGTCACGTAAGGCAGGGCTGAATGAATTTAAGTTGAAGTCTGGTTTTAGGGCAGTATTTGATAACACTGTTTTCGGCTATATAAATGACCGGCGGCTGGACCTGGCCCGGGAGCTTCTCCTGGCGGGTAATTGCAGCCTGACCGCGATTGCAGAGGAAGCTGGTTATTCCTCTCCACAACATTTCAGTAATGCCTTCCGGAAGAAATTTGGTGTGAGCCCGGGTAAGGTAAGGTCGTAGTTTGTCTTTTCTCCCGATTAGACTGATTATGCTGATTACCCTGATTTTATTTTTTTAAATCAAAAAAAATAAAATCAGGGTAATCAGCATAATCAGTCTAATCGGGAGAAAAAACAATTAATACGCCACCGTAAAGCGTTGCTGTATATGCTGTGGTTGCTCTAATTCGTCGATCAATGCGATAGCATAATCCGCAGTAGAAATTTTGCTTTCTCCCTTATCGTTAAATACTACCTGGTCATTACCCAAACGGTATTTGCCTGTACGCTCACCTGGAGCAATCATCATGGCGGGGCTAAGAACGGTCCAGTCCAGTTCTTTAGTTTGCTTAATTACATGGAAAGCGTCACGGGTAGCGGAGGCGCCGGCTTTCCATTCAGCAGGAAATTCGGGCGTATCCAGTAATTGTACACCGGGGGCTATATCCAGGCTACCAGCACCGCCTACAGCAAGGAATCTTTTTATACCTGCTTTTTTAGCACCGTTGATAATAGCATGTATTGCTTTCACGTAAGTAGCGGAATCGTGGGAGTTGTAAGCACTGATCACAGCTTCGTTACCAACTAACAGCGTAGCTATTTCTGCCTCGTTAGTGGCTTCTCCTTTTTTAATGGTAAGGTGTGCATGTTTGATGTCAATTTTTTCCGGGTTACGAACAATAGCGGTTACCTGATGTCCTCTGTTTAATGCTTCATTTAAGATAGCGGAACCTATGAATCCTGATGCGCCGATGATAGCTACTTTCATGTTTTTAGTTTTATGTGATGTTATTATTACAGCCTTTACTGACTGATTGTTTTAATTGTTATAAAAAATATTACAGTTATTAAGATAAAAAATACAGATCGTTTTAATCTGTAATAAAATTAATTACAGTACAAATGTAGGAAAGATATTTTAATCTCCAAATTTAAAACTGTGATTTTTATGGTTTATATGATGCTCCTGATGTGCGAAGAGGGGGAGCAGAGGAGGTGTTGTGTATTTAAAAGCGAAGTCCCGTAAGGGTTTTAGCCAAACGGGACTTCACTTTTATATTAATAATTTATTTTTTCAGCAGAGAAGCGGTGGCCTTGGCACTGATTGTTTTAGCCGGAGGATTTACCATTTCTGTTTTCGCAGTTGGAGGAGGTACATCCTTGGTATGAAATCTTTCGGCCAGGGTGGGTGCAATTACCAATGATACAATTGACATCAGTTTGATGAGAATGTTCATAGACGGGCCGGAAGTATCTTTAAAAGGATCACCTACGGTATCACCGGTTACAGAAGCTTTATGCGGCTCAGACTTTTTATAAAAGGTTTCACCATTGATTTCTACACCTTTTTCGAATGATTTTTTTGCATTATCCCAGGCGCCACCGGCGTTGTTCTGGAAAAGCCCCATCAGTACACCGCTCACGGTAGCACCAGCGAGGAAGCCGCCTAATACTTCAGGACCTGCAATAAAACCAACCAGTAAAGGAGTGATCAGCGCAATAGCGCCCGGCAGCATCATTTCACGGATAGATGCCTTTGTGGAAATAGCCACACATTTATCATATTCCGGTTTGCCGGTACCTTCCATAATGCCCGGTATTTCACGGAACTGCCGGCGCACTTCTTCCACCATAGCCATGGCAGCACGACCTACGGCTGCTATCGCCAGAGAGGAGAATATGAACGGAATCATGCCGCCGATAAATAAACCGGCCAGTACATTCGCTTTATAAATGTCGATACCTTTGATACCCACTACACCAACAAAGGCAGCAAATAAAGCCAGTGCTGTTAATGCAGCAGAAGCAATCGCAAAACCTTTACCTGTTGCGGCAGTTGTATTACCTACTGCATCCAGTATATCTGTTTTCTCGCGCACATCTTTAGGGAGTTCGCTCATTTCAGCGATACCACCGGCATTATCGGCAATTGGTCCAAACGCATCGATAGCCAGCTGCATAGCAGTGGTAGCCATCATACCGGCAGCAGCAATAGCCACACCATATAATCCTGCCAGTTCAAAAGAGCCGGCAATACCAGCTGCCAGCACCAGGATAGGCAGTGCAGTGGATTCCATCCCTACAGACAAACCACCAATAATATTGGTAGCTGCACCGGTAGCTGATTGACGAATGATGGATTTAACCGGGCGTTTGCCCATAGCAGTATAATATTCTGTAATAATGCTGATAATGGTACCTACTGCGAGGCCCACCATAATGGCGCCAAATACCTGGTCCCTTGTGAAAGCATGATCGCGTAAGACCATCGCACTATCAGGCAGGATCCAGTTTACCAGGAAATAGGCAACAATAGCTGTGAGCACAATAGAGCCCCAGTTACCCATATTCAGGGCTTTCTGTACTACACTTGTACTTAAGCCTGATTTATCGTTAATCCGCACAAACAAAGTACCTATCATGGAAAAGATGATACCGGCACCGGCAATGATCATAGGCAGCAGAATGGGAGCAATACCACCAAAAGAGTCATGGGAAACGGTTTCAGAACCCAGTACCATGGTAGCTAACACGGTAGCCACATAGGAGCCGAATAAATCTGCGCCCATACCAGCCACATCACCCACATTGTCACCAACGTTATCTGCAATGGTGGCGGGATTGCGGGGATCATCTTCCGGAATACCTGCTTCTACTTTACCTACCAGATCAGCACCTACATCGGCTGCTTTGGTATAGATACCACCGCCTACACGCGCAAACAGCGCAATGCTTTCTGCACCTAATGAAAAACCAGTGAGTACTTCAATGGTCTTAATCATTTCCGGTGTATTGGCAGTCGCACCAAAATAAGATTGTAATATGATAAACAAGGAACCCAGCCCCAATACTGCGAGGCCAGCCACTCCCATACCCATTACAGAACCACCTGTAAAAGATACCTGCAATGCTTTTGCCAGGCTTGTACGTGCTGCGTGTGCTGTGCGTACATTTGCTTTGGTGGCTATTTTCATGCCTATGAACCCTGCAGTAGCGGAAAATACAGCGCCTACAATAAAGGCCAGGGCTATAAACCAATGAGAGTTTGCATGTGAAGCGCCCATGTATCCTAATAACAGGGCGGCAATAATTACGAAGTAAATAAGGACTTTATACTCAGCTTTCAAAAATGCCATAGCGCCTTCAGCAATGTGCTGAGCTATTTCTTTCATTTTTTCATTGCCTGCCTCCTGGCGTGTAACCCAGGCGCTTCGGACAGCGGTAAATATCAAAGCCAATACTCCAAAACAGGGAACTAGATAGACTATATTCATGTAAGCGAAATTTATAAATACGTGGTTGACAAAAATAACTTATTAATTAAAATATCAAAAGATTCCAAAAAGTATTTCAAATGAATATAAAACATAAATTAATAATTGTGTGTGTAATAAATAAAATTATTACACACATCCACCATGGATAAGTATTTCAGATTGAAAAAATCACATGCATATCAGAGGCCTTCCTGAAAAGCCTTACCAAGATAGGAGATAATATCACTAGCAGTCATGGCCTCCTGCGAAAGATGCGCAGCGGCAAGGTCCCCTGCAAAACCATGTAGCCAGGTTCCTAACAGTACTGCTGCTTTAGGGGCATAATCCTGGGCCAGCAAACCGGTTAATATACCGGTTAATACATCGCCGCTGCCGCCGGTAGCCATGCCGGGATTACCAGTGTTATTAAAATATACAGCGCCGTCAGGACAGGCAATAGCTGTATATCTGCCTTTGAGTAAAATGTAGATTTGCAGCTTTACGGCTTGTTTCGATAACAGCTCCAGTCGCTCCACATCATTGGTGGTAGCACCAAACAAACGTTCAAACTCTTTGGGGTGAGGGGTCAGGATAGAACCTGCCGGTATCTTATATAACAGGTACGGATATACGGACAATAGGTTCAATGCATCGGCATCTATTACCATCGGGCGCGGAAAGGCTTCCAGCAACAGTTCCATTGAGCGGGCGGTAACAGGTTGTGTACCCAGTCCCGGACCAATTCCTATTGTTTTGTAACTACTGGCATCTATACTACTGTGAAAGTGCGTATTGTAGTCGGTTCCCTCGTCAGTAATGCACATGGCACAGGGCTCACTGATTTGCATGATCTGGTAGCCGGATTGTGGCACATGGCAGGAGAGCAGCCCTACGCCGGCGTGTAAACAGGCTTTGGCACTCAATATGGCTGCACCCATTTTGCCATAGCTGCCAGCTATCAGCAGGGCATGGCCATAGGTACCCTTATGTGCAAAAGGATCACGCGGCTGGTAAATGGTGCGCATCATTTCCTTGTCGGAAAGGTGATAGCGTGCAGGCGTATGCGTTATATATTCCGGATGCAATCCAATTGGCAGAATATGTACCTGGCCTGGAAAAGCAGCGTTTTCCGGTAATAGAAAAGCCAGCTTATAAAATTCAAAGCTCAGGGTATGATGTGCCTGTACAACCGGTGCATGACGGGAACTTACATCTGCCATCAGGCCGGAAGGCATGTCTATGGCTATTATCGGATGCTTGTGGTGTTGGTCGTTTATTTGATGAATGATACCTGCTACCCAACCTTCTATTGGTTTGTTGATGCCGGTACCAATGATGGCATCAACTATTACAGCGTTGGCCGGCAATGCGGGGAAGTCGGTGATATAACCAATTTCGTATAGGCTTGAGGGGGAGTGTTTCTGTAATGCTTGTAGCTGGAGAATATGATCAGGGCTTGCTTTGCTGCTGTTTTGTACGATACCCACACTAACGGTATAGCCTTGTTGCTGGAGCATGCGGGCAATCACCAGTCCATCTCCACCATTGTTTCCTTTCCCGCAAAAAATATAAATGGGATGTTGTTGCGAATAATGTTCTCCAATCCATGCCGCACATTTGCCGGCTGCCCTTTCCATCAGTTGAGGGCTGCTTATTGGCTCATTTTTTATCGTAAAGGCATCCGCCTCTCTGATTTGTGCAGCAGTGAAGATCTTCATGTTCGATAGTTGTACACTAAAATACTCCAAAATAAGGAACATAAAAAAACGGATCATGCTTGCCTCATGATCCGTTTATAATAATGGTGGCTGCCTATTTAAAAGTAAATCTGGCAGACACACCGCCGATCTCTTCACCCATGTAGTTGGTGGGTCCAACAAATTGTACATAAGGCTTCAGATCGGCACTGATGTTTAAAGGAATTTTTTTGAAGGTATACTCAATACCGATGATACCATCCAGTCCGGGAGAAACATAAGCACCCTTACCTTTGTCTACATAACGATCCCAATCGTAATCGCGACGGTCGTAAATACCAACATGTACACCACCACCGGCATACATTGTCAACTCAGGCAAACCTATATTCCAGTTGTATTCGTACAAACCGGTGAAAGTAACGTTGTTGTTGTGTTCGTGGTTGGTAGTTACCAGGCCTTCAATGGCATGAGGGCCCTGTATAAAATGTTTAACAGTGAACCCAACTATCCATGGATTCAGGCGAATACCCAAAGCGGTGTTGTAGTTCGCTGGATCGTTGCTGCTACGGTAATTGCTTCTTTTCTGCGCGTTCGCCTGGATTGCCACCATGGCAATCAGCGTAAAAAGTAACACGACTTTTTTCATAGATGATGCTATTTTGGTACTTAAAAAATATGCGTTAGTAACGTTGGCTGTTCTCTCCAAAGTATAAATGAACGACGAAATTACATTCACGGCAGCTTTACAATAACAATGCCAACCGGCTTCTGCAAGCGCAGAAAAATAAATCCGGCAAGGCCTGCTATCAGCGAAGCGGCAATTACAGAGATGATAGCAATGATTTGTATGTCCCGCTCCACATAAGCCAGTGAAGCAATGAAAATAGACATGGTAAAGCCTATGCCCGCTATTAATCCTACGCCCAATAGCTGTAACCAGCCTGATTTTGAGGGGAGTGTCGCCAGTTTTAGCTTTACTGCTACAAAAGATAAGGTGAAGATGCCCAGTGGCTTGCCTATAACCAGACCAGCAATAACGCCATAGCTGATGTTATTGTGCAATACGCCCCAAATATCCGATGGTAGCTGTATTGCAGTGTTGGCTAGTGCAAAAACGGGCATGATAATAAAATTTACGGGATGATGCAGGCTGTGTACCAGGTCTGAAATTTTTTCCTGAGGGATACAAAAAGCCAGCAATACACCGGCAATAGTAGCATGCACTCCGGAGTTGAAAAGGCAATACCATAGTATGATGCCGGGAATGAAATAAAATATCAGCCGTTGTACTTTAAAAAAATTCAGGAGCAAAGGGATTAAAAATACTGCGCCACCTATCAGCAAATATTTTATTTCCAGGTGGGGAGTATAAAAGATGGCAATTGTGAGGATAGCCCCCAGATCATCGATGATGGCGAGCGCCATCAGAAATATTTTTAAACCTACGGGTACTCTTCTGCCGAGTAAAGATAAAATACCCAGTGAAAAGGCAATATCGGTGGCCATGGGAATGCCCCAGCCCTCTGTATAAGCAGAGTTTTTAGTAAAGAAGGTGAAGATGAGCGCCGGAAATAGCATACCGCCAATGGCTGCCAGCACGGGTAATATTGATTTACGGAAGGATGAAAGTTCACCAACCGTCACCTCGCGTTTTATTTCCATGCCCACCAGGAAAAAGAATAACACCATCATTCCATCGTTTATCCATAACAGGTAGGAGTTAGGGAGATGTAAAGCATGGTATTGATAGTGATGTCCGCCGGCCGGATCAAATAATGTATTCCAGAAGCCCACATAATTTTCCTGCACACCAGCATTAGCCAGTACCATAGATGCAATGGTGCATACAATGAGTACAATACCAACTGCACGGCTATCTTTAATGAAAGTGTGAATCGGAGATAGTAGTGTTTTTCGGATTATTTGGATAGAGCCCTTGATCACAGCGTTTGGTTTAGGTGAGAAAATAAAAAGAGATTTGAATATCCAGGCGTTTAATTATAATAATTAAATGCCTGGATATTCAAATCTCTAAAGTGGTACTATTGCATCAATTCGTACTTGCTCTTGGGTTTTCGTTTGATATCCCATTTGAAATTCTCCAGTTGCAGCTGGTCTTTAGGACGCTGTGTAAATGGATATACCGTGCCTTCCGGATCTTTTATCAATACTACTTTGTCTACTTCTCCTTTCTTGAAATATATATTGATAATAGCGCACAATGCTTTATTCACACTCATGTAAGCACCGCTCTGGTCTTTAATATAATTGATGGTTTCTGCATTCCCTTCCACATGCATCCAGTCGAGGGTTTCACCCAGCACATAACCGGTAATGTTATTTCCTTTGATCTGGTTAAACATGCCCGGACCGGCCTGATTGATGATGAACCCATTTTTATTGAGCAACATCTTATCTGCTGTCTGGTTTTTTGTAAACATCAGGATGGTGTCGCCGCTCAGCTGTGTTGTGTTATTGGACCATAGCACCGGGCTTCCGAAGAAGCGAAAGATAGAGTCTTTGGAAGAGTAGTACACACTATCTGCCACGCCTTGCAGGGAATCCGAAAATATTTTTACGTGATGGTATGCCAGTATATAACGTTGTTCACTGGTGTCTTTAGGTGCTTTTAAAGCTATGCTGTCTGCATGATGTTTGATACCCGGCAGGGAGTCGTGCATCACGATATCCTTTACCGGTGCCATTTTCACCGTTTTTACCAGGGAGGTATCCAGTTTGTTCCTGGTTTTGGCCAGTGCGCTATCTGCCATAAACATCATAACGTTACCGGGTATACTATCTTTTTGTTTGCGGGCAATAGAATCGCCTTTGGCTATGATGGGTATGGTTGCTGTAAACCGCTCGGGTGGCCGTATTGTATTAACTGCCCGGAGGTCTTTGGTAGGTGATGGCGGTAGCCTTTTAAGTCCTGCTACTGATGGAATAGACAAACTGTCGTCTGGCCTGATGACGCCTGAAAACAGCGTATCAGCGGACATATACAGTGTATCCTTATTTTTTTCCATGATCAGCAAAGGTTTCTGCGTGGCCAGGATGGTCTTTTCCCGCTGATTAACGATACCCCGGTTGGCCAGGAGCGACATTTTGCGAGCGGTGTCTTTATATACCATGTTACCGGTGGCATAGGCCATACCAGTGGATTTATCCATCTCTATATTATCGGCAGTAATGGTACCGCTGCTATCTTCAATAGTTGGCCGGTTACCGAAATTTCCGTAGCCTTTGTCTGTATCATAATAACCGCTGGTAGCGTACATTACGCTCTTATCGTTATTATTGATGGTAGTAGGAGCTATGATGGTGGCTATTTTGGTGCCGGTGTTATATAACAGTTCATTTGTACTCAGGGTATATTCCGGATCTACCAGTAATACATTCCGCATGAAATGCATTTCTTTTGTTTCCGTGTAATAATATCCTTCTTCACTGGTCAGCACACTTTTTCCGTTCACCAGTTTACCGCCGTGCAGGTAAGTACCTATTTTGGCGTTCATATCGTACTGTAGTTCAGGGCCGGAGATGGTGACTTTACCATCTGTCAGCCGGGCATCTTCTTTTAGTGTAGCCATGCGCGTATTCGCATCATAATTGAGATAATTCCCATAGATGTGGATACTGTCTGCCTGGTTAATATGAATATGCCCGTAGGCGTCTATGATGTTGGTCTTATTGTTTTTTACCGCGCTGTCACAATTAAAGAGGGTAGTGCCCTGTTTGAAGATGGCATTGCCCATGAATTTGGTTACATTGATTGAATCATGTTCTTTCATGATCAATGAATCCGCGTGTATGATCTCAATAACAGAACCCGTCTTCGGAGCAGGTTTTGCCGGAAACTGAGCGCTGGCGGGTAATATTGCTGCGAGGCATATTATGGCCAGGAGAATTCCTGATTTTATATATCGATGCATTGATGCTTATTATTTGGCCGTTGCTGTGTCTGAAGGTAACGGCTGCGTTTTATCTTTTTTGCCAAACAGAGAGAAGTGTACATAGCGCTTAGGATTGACGCGAAGGTCTTCCAGCAGCTTATTCAGGTTACCCAAAGAATACTGCAGGTTATTGTAAACCTTTTTATCATTTAGTATAAGCCCCGCTGTACCGTCGGTATTATTCAGTTTAGCGATGGTCTGGTTCAGGTTAGTAGCCATTTGCTGGAGTTGTTGCAGTGTTTTATCGATGTTGCCTTTTGCCAGTGCATCGGTTGTTTTCTGAGCGTTGTCCAGTATGCCGTTAATTTTTGCGTTATTATCTTTCAGGTTCCCTGTCACCGCAGCGAGATTGTTGAAAGTCTTCTGAACACTGCCTTTATCAGGATCCATCATCCCGTTTAAAGAGGCGGAGGTATGTGTAAAGTTACGCATTGTAGTATTCAGGTTCCTGATAGCTTCCTGCAGATTACCTTTTGCGGTAGTGTCCAGGATAGCGGTTACTGTTAGTAGTACGGAGTCTATATTAGTCAGGGTACCTTCCAGTTTTTTTACCAGTGGGTTGAGCTGTTCTTTCAGTGCATCTGTCATGGAGCCGTCTACAGCTGCATAGATGGTATCACCGCTTTTCAGCTTTTCGGTAGCGTTACCGAGATCCAGTTGCACCGTTTTAGTACCGAGGAGGTCACTGCTGATACGAGCTACTGAGTTACGGGGGATTTCAATTTTTTTGGTGATGGTAATAGCTACCAGGATTTTGGAAGCATCTTTATCCATTACCTCCAGGTTGGCTACATTACCCACTACCAAACCATTTACCTGTACTGCGTTTGATGGTTGTAATCCGTTTACCTGCTGATATACGGCATAAATGGTTTTATTATGTGAAAAAAGGCTTTTTCCTTTCAGTAAATTAAAGCCCAGCACAAGTAAGGTTATACCCAGTACCGTCAATATGCCTACTTTGGTTTCATTAGATAATTTGAGCATGAGATTCGTATACGTTCACGCAAAAATAATCAAAAAGCATGCACGGGAAGTGATCGTGGAAAAATGTTAGTAATAAAAGAGAGGAAAAGGGGGAATTGTTGTGGGGGTATTGGGGTGGTATAATATTAGCAGGAGGTAACAAAAGCATCTTTAAATCCAAGCTTGCGGGCCTTGCGTAGGGCAGTTGAGGCTTGTTCGTCTGATCTGAACCGGCCCAGGGTATATTTGTTCATTTTTTTTTTATTCATGACTACTTGCTCGCGGGTAACAGCACCATGGAGCTTCCTGAAAATGGAAGCTCCTGGTTTATAAAATTTATCTGTAACGAGTAATTGTACGCAATAGCTGTCGCTTTGTTGAGGTGCTACAGGCTTGCCTTTGCGGGATTTACCTGTTTTGAGGTAGGCATGTGGTCCGCTGCCTGTTCGCTCTTCTTTAGCAGATTGCTGGGTGTTGTTGCGGCTGTTGGTAAACCTGTCCAGTTCATCACGATAACGCTTAATTGCTTTATAGATGCAGTTAGCCAGTTCCTGTTGACCGCTGTTGGAATTGAGGTAATCTTCTTCTTCCGGGTTGCTGATAAAGCCAAGTTCCACCAGTACACTCGGCATAGCCGTTGCCGATAGTACCCAGATTCCTTTTTCATTTCTTTGTCTTGCACCGCGGCTGATACGTCCTACCCTTGTAAATTCATCCTCGATCAGGGTAGAGAGGCGGAGGCTCTGATCAAAGTAAGCATTCCTCAGTGTATTGAGCAAAATGAACGTTTCCGGATCGGAATCATTCATTAACTGTTTGGTTTCCTCTGAGTTGGCGTCCAGTACAATCACCGAGTTTTGTTTCAGTGATTCCATTTTAGCGCTGTTCTTGCTGGTTGCCCATATATACGTTTCCGTGCCTTTTGCGTTGCTTGGGTAGTAGGCGTATATAGCCTGTCTGGTAGCCACTTTCCGTCTACCTTTCTTATGGTATACCGTTTTGTAGCCGGTTACTTTACGGATTTTTCCGGTAGAATTACAATGGATAGATACAAACAGCTCCCCTTTGTTGTCATTGGCAATCTGTGCTTTTTTGCGCGGATCGTCAAAGCGATCAGATTTTCGTGTATACACTACCTTTACATCCGGCATGTTCTCTTCCAGGATCTTTCCCAGTTTCAGTGCTACTTCGAGGGTAACTTGTTTTTCAGTGGAATAGCTGCCTTTCGCACCGGGGTCTTCACCGCCGTGGCCGGCATCAATTACAATCGTTCTGATAGGCTTATCCTGTTTCCTGGAAACTGGATTGTTTTTTGCCTGAATAAAAAAGGTACAGGTGAATAGTGTTCCCAGTCCTAAAATCCAAAATCGGTTCCAGCGCATGATTCTCATTTTAATGGGTGCTGTTTATCGCAAAAAATAAAAAAATAAGTTTATCTGTTAATTTAATAATTCGCTTGCTCCATGGGTGTTTCCACTATCTTTTTATGTGTTGCGGTTCAAACTTTACAAGTTACCATTTGTAATATATTGTATAAAATCTTGTAGGTTTGTGCCCGCCATAACACATGAAGTCTAGCTACAAAAATAATTATAAAAAGTTTTTTCGACAGACATACCTGGTATTTGCCGGTATGCTCATTGCCATTCCCTTTATTATAGATGCAGTTGCAGGCACGAGGCCACACACAACTGTATTTTTTAACAAAAGTTTGGCAGATACCGTTCCGGTTGTTAAAAAAGATACTGCTAAAGTCAAACGTCCACCGGTCATTCCTGCTACAGTAGCCGATACCAATGCGGTATTACGGGGTACTGATACCAGTGGAAGCGTAACTGTTGACACGGTTTTCATCCCAAAGGTATCGAAAGACACGCTGGATGCACCGGTAAACTATAAAGCCAAAGATTCCATCATCCTGATGGTACCTGATAAACGCTTTTACCTCTATGGCACTGCTACCACAAAATATAAAACCATTGATCTGGCAGCGGAAAAAATGAACTTTGATCAGGCTACCGGTGTACTGGAAGCTACAAATGCAAAGGATACCGCCGGCAAAATCTTTGGTCGTCCGGTGATGAACGACGGTGGTCAAAGCTTTGAATCAGATACGCTCCGGTACAATTTTACCTCTCAAAAAGCAAAGATCTACAATACCCGTTCTCAATATGGCGAAGGCTATATTCATAGCGAACAAACTAAAAAAGCCGCTGATAACACCATTTTCGGTTTTAAAAACGGATATACCACCTGTAACCTGGATACCCCCCATTTTAGCTTCCGAGCCCGCAAAATAAAGGTTATCCCTGATAAACTGGTGATTTCCGGTCCGGCAAATCTGGAAATAGAAGGGATTCCAACACCTTTATTCATTCCTTTTGCCATTTTTCCGATCACCCAGGGGCAGCGTTCGGGCATCCTGCCGCCGCAATATGTGGTGAATCAGCAAAAGGGAATGGGACTTGAAAACGGTGGTTATTACTTTGGTATGGGAGAACATTTTGATCTCACCATGCGCGGCGATGTGTATTCTTATGGTAGCTGGAGCCTCACGGCCAGCCCTACTTACCGAAAGCGGTATAAATACAACGGGGGCTTAAATCTCAGTTTTGCCAATACCCGTTTCGGAGACCCGCAGGTGAAGTCGGAATTTAGTACCTCCAAAGATTTTCGTGTTACCTGGAATCATAGCATGGACAGCAAGGCTCGTCCTGGTGTGAATTTTGGCGCTTCGGCAAATTTTGGTACTTCTTCCTATAACAAGTACAATGTATATGATTATAATACCCGTGTAAACAATAACATGGGGACCTCTATCACCTTCTCTAAAAACTGGCAGGGTAAGCCTTATAACCTTTCGGTGGGCTTGAATGAATCACAGAACCTGAGTACCCGGGATATGTCTATTTCCTTCCCGGATGCGACTTTCACGGTGAATACCATTTATCCTTTCCAACCAAAAGAGATGGTGGGCAAGCCTAAATGGTATGAGAAAATAGGCGTTTCGTATAATACTATTCTGCGTAACCAGGCCAATTTCAAGGACTCCCTGTTTGGCCGTCAACAAATGTGGGATGCGATGCAAACAGGTATGCAGCACAACATTCCTATTTCGTTTTCCATTCCTATATTTAAAACCCTGACGCTGTCACCGGGTATTAACTATACAGAATACTGGTATACCAAGAAGTTTGTACGCCATTGGGATCCTAAGAAATTTAATCCCGGTACTGATACTTTAGGCGCTATTGATACTACTTATATTCCGGGATTCTATTCTGCCCGCGACATCAGTGCGAGTGTGTCATTATCTACTGCATTGTATGGGATGTATGCTTTCAGTAAAAACTCCAAGATAAAAGCCATCCGTCATGTGATGCGGCCTACTTTAAGTGCCAGCTACCGTCCCGATTTGTCCAGCCAGTACTATTACGACCTGCAGTATAATAAAGAAGGCGACAAATCACGTGTTTCCTATTTTGACGGGGCAATCATAGGCGTACCCTCGCCGGGAGCGTTTGGAGGGCTTAATTTTGGCCTGGACAACAACCTGGAGATGAAGATATTCTCGAAAAAGGATACTACAGGTAACCATGAAAAGAAAGTGAAGTTGCTGGATGGTTTTGGCATTAACGGCAGTTATAACCTGGTAGCGGATTCCTTTAAGCTATCTACTTTCAGTTTGTATGCCCGTACCAACCTGTTTGATAAACTGAATATTTCGGCCAGCGGTAATATAGATCCGTATCAGACGGATGCCCGTGGCCGCAGGCTGGATAAATATGTTTGGCAGCAGGGAAAGATCAGTTTAGGCAGATTGACCAACGCGAGTATTTCCATGAGTACGTCGTTCCAATCCAAGGATAAGAAGAGTAAGAATAAAGAACAACAAATAGATTCCATTGCGAATGCATCATCTACGGATGCTGCGTTTGCGGCGCAGCAGCGACAGTTGCAAATGGTGCGTAACAACCCGGGAGAGTATGTGGATTTTGATATTCCCTGGAAGGTAGATTTGTCTTATAGCTTATCTTATACCAATACCATTATTCCTGATTCCGGTGGTGTAGTAAAACGTATCACGCAGTATGTTAGTTTTAACGGTGATTTTAGTCTTACACCCAAGTGGAAAATTGGATTGAATTCCGGCTTTGATTTTACCAATATGCAGATTGCTTATACCAACATGTATATCTCACGTGATCTGCACTGCTGGCAAATGTCCATTAACCTGATTCCGTTTGGAACCTTCCGGCAGTTTAGTATTACCATCAGTCCGAAAGCAGGTATCCTGCGGGATTTGCGGATAAACCGATCGCGGCAATTCTACAATTTATAGTTTCACGCAATTTATAGTTTCACGCAAAGTCACAAAGAAAAAAAGTCGCAAACCTGCGACTTTTTTTCTTTGTGACTTTGCGTGAAACTACACTTCATTGTTGGCTGTATAATAATCCCACATCTGCTTAAAAACTTTATCTCTCAATGCAGGTACATCATCTCTTGTCATGCCGGTGGTAGGTACTGGTGGCAGGAAATGATAATCGATATGATGTGGCCATGCGAACATTTTTTTACCTGCCGGGAGGATCTTTTTTGTATGCATCAGGAGCGAAGGAATCAGCGGTAACTGCGTATCTATGGCCAGCGCAAAAGCTCCGTCGTAGAAGGGTTTCAGCGGATTTCCCGTACGATTGCGTGTGCCTTCCGGATACAGCAGCATGTGCATACCCAGGCTCAGTGCGTGTTTCATTTCTATCACGCTGTTTTTTCTGCTTTCTTCACTGCTACGGTCTACCAGGATACCGCCTATGTTGTACAATACACTGAAAAGCGGAATTTTCGCCATAGATGCTTTGGCCAGTGTTTTATTAGGTCCGGGTATACCTGCTGTAGTAACGGGAACATCAATCAGTGAATTGTGGTTGCATACAATTACATAGGTTTGACCTGTTGCAAAATGTTCCAGTCCTTTTCGTCTTACCGGGCATCCAATCAGTGGCATATAGATGTCCATCCATAGGCGTCCGATGGCCAGAAAGCCCTTTGTTTTCTTTGGATCCGGCCAGTAAGAGATAATCCAGATAGGAATAAAAATGACCAGCATGGTGCCTGCAAATAGCAGTAGTGCCCATAGCGCGAATATTCTGCCGAAGATATTTTTAAACATGGCTTTTAGCTTTAGCTTTTAGCACTTAGCTATCAGCATTTAGCTATACTAATTTAAGTTTAATTAAGTTAATGGGGTGACTGAGCGCTAAAAGCTAAAGGCTAAACGCTAATAGCTATTACAGTCGCCAATCTACGGGTGCTATGCCGGCTTTACCGAGTATTTCATTTGTTCTTGAAAAGTGTCTGCAGCCAAAAAAGCCTTTGTCGGCGCTGAAAGGAGAGGGATGTGCTGCCTGCAATATATGATGTTTGGTAGCATCTATCAGGTATTGTTTATCCTGTGCAAAGCGCCCCCAGAGCAGGAATACCACATCTTTTTTCTGATCTGAAATTTTGCGGATAACGGCATCTGTAAAATCTCCCCAACCTATTTTGCTGTGAGAAGCAGGTTCTCCGGCCCTTACGGTAAGGAAGGCGTTTAATAACAATACGCCATGTTCTGCCCATTTGCTAAGATTGCCGCTCGTAGGGATTTCCAGCCCAAGATCTGTTTTCATTTCCTTGTAAATATTTCCGAGAGAAGGAGGAGCTTTTACACCATCCGGAACGGAGAAGCTAAGCCCATGTGCCTGTCCGGCTCCATGATAAGGGTCCTGTCCGAGGATCACCACTTTTACCTGCTCAAACGGTGTTTTATCAAAAGCATTAAAGATCAGGTTGCCCGCCGGATAAATGATTTTTCCCAGCGCTTTTTCATGCTTGAGGAACATAACAATCTGATCGAAATACGATTTGTGAAATTCATCTTTCAACGCTTCCTTCCAGCTTGATTCCATTTGTACATCCATAGTATTCACGTCAATATTTAAAGAAAAATAAATTAAATTTGATTTATTGGAAGAAATTTACATAAATTTGCACTCCCAAAACGAAAGATAAATATAGCAATTTATTTGACATTAACAGGGAAAACAACAACATAAGTCTCGGTAGCTCAGCTGGATAGAGCAACTGCCTTCTAAGCAGTAGGTCATTGGTTCGAATCCAATCCGGGACACTCAAAAAGCTCGCATTCTGCGGGCTTTTTTCATTTTATCCCTGTTTTAGTTGTAGCAATTTTTCAAAAGTTAACAATGTTGGTTAACAATGTTGATCATGCAAAATTGCGACATGAAAATTGATTTTGCTTACTTCTCCGGTGATTGATATTAATAATAAATTATTACTGCTGCAATGCATAACTGCAGCAATGATACACAACGTATAGGCGTTATCGTGAGATCAGGTATAAAACAGGATATCATCCGGTCTTTATTTTTTGTATATTCAACATCACGAAGTCTTTACCGGGATTTATATGCTCACTCACAATAATGAGATACCTGTTAGCACTATGGATGGAAAACTGGTTTGTATTTTTCTCCCGGCTAATCGCTGAAAAACGTGATGATAATGCAGTTAAGCATTAGGATTATTTTTATAGTAGTAAAAAGCAATTGCATTTTCTTTTTTTATATACTTCTTCACGTCCTTCACCGTTTATAAAATTATATTTGTAACGTTTTTCATTACTTCGATAGCAATTATGATCGCATCCATATTAACCAAACTTGAATCATCCCGCAAGGAATTACTTGATTTAGGTCTTCGGAACCCCTTGTTGAATTACAAGCTGCCCGCCAGCAAAGGTTTACATATTGTACAGGAACAGTCTGCCGCCATTTATGAAATACTGGTGAGAGATGGTAAAACCATGTCTTTTTTAGGACGTCCCGACAAGAAAAAGGATGATGCGGAGGTGGTGTACAATGAGCCGGTTTCAAAAGAAGCGTTAACGGATACCCGTTTGCAGACGAATGAAAATGAAGTGAGTCTTCATGCGAAGCTGCTGAATACTTATTATGCCGCCAGGATGAGTATGGAAGAGCAGGGGGTGAATATCCTGTATCTGTCGCTGGGTATGTTGCATTGGTATGAAGATGCAGGGAGCGAAGAAGCCCGGTTAGCACCACTGATCATGATACCGGTATCGCTGGATAGGTCCAGTGCGCGCGAGCGTTTCCGTTTAAAATATTCTTTGGAAGAAGTAGGCGGCAATATTTCGCTGCAAGCAAAAATGAAATCGGAATTCAATCTTTTTATTCCGGATTTACCGGAAACAGAAGATTTTGATGTGCAGGCTTATTTTGCTGCAGTGGCTGAAGCAGTAGAGAATATGCCTAAATGGAAAGTAGATGCGGATGCAATTGAGTTAGGATTTTTCTCATTCGGCAAATTCCTGATTTATAACGACCTGGATGCTTCCAAATGGCAACAGGAAGATGATATGCTTACGCACCCGGTTATTCAAAGTCTTTTTGGTGGCGGGTTTTCGGACAATTTACCACAAGCATCGGAAGATGCGTTTATTGATAACGATACGAATGCACATGAACTCTTCCAGGTAGTAGATGCAGATAGCTCACAGATCATGGCTATGCTGGCAGTGCAGGAAGGCCGCAACCTCGTGATACAGGGACCTCCAGGCACCGGTAAGTCGCAAACCATTACCAACATCATAGCAGATGCTATTGGCAGAGGAAAAAAAGTATTGTTTGTAGCTGAAAAGATGGCTGCACTGGAAGTGGTGAAACGCAGACTGGATAATATTCAGCTGGGAGAAGCCTGTTTGGAATTACACAGTCATAAAGCCAATAAAAAAGAACTGCATCAGGAGCTACGGCGCGTGCTGGAACTGGGACGCCCTTCTATTCAGAAGTTACAGGAAGAAGTGCAGTTACTCGGCGGTTACAAAAAAGAATTGAATGACTATTGCCTGTCTGTAAACGGTGCTATCGAAAAAAGCGGACTGAATGCACACCAGGTGATAGGCCACCTGTTACGGCTAAACGAAGAAATAGCAGGTATTGAATTACCGGTATTACAATTGCCGCAAATTGAAAACTGGGATGCTGCTACTATGAACAGGGCTACGGCACTGGCGCAGCGCATCCAGGCATGTTTGCAGGTAACAGGCGTACCTGCGGAATTAGCATTTCGGGGTAGCCGCCTCACTGTGTTATTGCCGCATGAACAGGAGGCGTTGTCTAAATTATTGAAAGCTGCATTGGCGGCATTAGTTGCCTTGGAGCAAGCCGCTACTGGCATTGCGACAAAGATGGGCATTGCCTCTCCCCGGGAAGCTACCGCTGTGGAGCAGCTGGCTGCTATATGCGACCTGATTGCCCGTCAGCCTGATTTACATGAACTGGATATTACACGTAAAGAATGGTGGCTGAATAAACAGGATATCGATGAGTGGTTGACTGCCGGCTGCCGTGCTACTGATATTCAGCAGCAATACGGAGCTGTTTTTATCCCGGAAGCGTGGGAGCAAAATGTGATGGAGATCCGCCAGGATCTGCTGGCACATGGCACCAAATGGTATAAGTTCCTGATAGGTGCTTATAAGCGCAGCAATAAACAGCTGGCAGCATTATGTAAAAATCCACTGCCAAAAGATAATGATGACAAACTGCAGTATGTAGATACCATCATGGAATATCGCAGGCATGATACCATATTGAAAGAACATGCTGCATTGGCTAAAACACTGTTTGGCAGCCGCTGGCAGAAATCACAAACTGATTGGGCCACATTATCCACCGCTGCAGCCTATCTAACGGAAATGCATCAACGCATTGTAGAAGGTAGCTGTCCGCCGGCCGTGCTGGACTATCTCAGCAAAACGAAAGATCCCGCTGCTGCCCGTGCAGACCAGGAAATATTATTGCGTTTGTTACCGGAACAACAGCAGTGTAGCAGACAGGTGCTGCAAAAGCTGGAAATGGATAATGTTGCGTATCCTGTTTTATTTACAGCGCAGCAACAACAATTGCAAACATGGACGGATAAACTTCCGGAAATATATCATGCTATTTCCTGGAATAATGTGATGGAAACAGCCATCGGGGAAAGGCTGGAATGCCTTATCACGCCGGCCCGCGACTGGAGCGAGGCACACCGTTTGTTGAAAACGGCTCTGCAAAAAACGTGGTACGAATACCTGGTAGAAACAGCGGTGAAGTCGCAGCCGGCGCTGCGCAAATTTGAGCGTGCCGGTCACGAGGAAATGGTACAGCAGTTTCGCAAGGTAGATGTATTGAATTTACAATATAACCGTGCCCGTGCCGCGTTGCAGCACTGGGAGCAGATGCCCCGGGTAGATGCAGGCGGACAGGTAAACATACTCCGTACAGAATTTAACAAGAAAGCACGTCATATGCCTATCCGCAAACTCATGCAGGAAGCGGGTCTGGCTATACAAACCATTAAGCCGGTGTTTATGATGAGCCCATTGTCTATCGCTAATTTTCTGCCACCATCGGTGCTGGAATTTGACCTGGTGATATTTGATGAAGCCAGCCAGGTAAGACCGGTAGAGGCTTTGGGCGCTATTCTTCGTGGTAAACAATTAGTAGTAGTAGGTGATACCAAACAATTACCACCTACCAGTTTCTTTGATTCACTGACTAAAGAAGTGGATGATGAAGATAACGTGACAGCTGACATGCAGAGTATTTTAGGATTATGCGATGCACAGGGTGCGCCGCAACGTATGCTGCGCTGGCATTACAGAAGCCGCCATGAATCATTGATCACATTATCCAATCATGAATTTTACGAAAATAAACTGGTGATATTTCCAAGTCCGGGTTCAAAAGAACGCAAGGGTTTAGTATTTCATCACCTGAAAGATACTGCGTATGATCGTGGTAAAACCCGTACCAATCCTAAGGAAGCGGAGATTGTAGCAGATGCGGTGATGGAGCATGCGTGTAAGAATCCGGCGCTGAGTTTGGGTGTGGTAGCATTTAGTACTTCACAAAGACAAGCCATCAGCGATGCTTTGGAGCTGCGCCGCCGTAAATCTCCGGAGCTGGAATCTTTCTTTATTGGTCACCAGGATGAACCCTTTTTTGTAAAGAACCTGGAGAATGTGCAGGGAGATGAGCGGGATGTAATTTTCATCTCTATCGGTTACGGCCGTACGGAAGAAGGGTATGTAGCCATGTCATTTGGTCCGCTGAATAATGAAGGAGGGGAAAGAAGACTGAACGTATTAATTACCAGGGCTAAAACCCGTTGTGAAGTTTTTACCAATATTACTGCAGATGATATTGATATCAACAGAACAAAAAGTTATGGCATACAATCGCTGAAGAATTTCCTGTATTTCGCGCAGCATGGAAAGCTTTATATGACTGCAGAGACGGGCCTTCCGGCGGATAGTCCGTTTGAAGAAAATGTAGCTGCCAAACTGGAAGCGCTGGGTTATATTGTAAGGAAACAGGTAGGGTCCAAAGGATTTTATATTGACCTGGCCATTGTAGATGCAGAAAATCCCGGTCGTTATCTGATAGGCATAGAGTGCGATGGTGCTGCCTATCATTCTGCCCGCTCTGCCCGTGACCGTGATCGTTTGCGGCAGCAGGTGCTGGAGGGTATTGGCTGGAAGATTCACCGCATATGGAGTACAGATTGGTTCCGTTATCCGGCGCGTGAATTAAACCGGTTGGTAGCGGTTATTGAAAAAACAAAAGCAGCTTTAGCAATAGATGACCAGGTAGCAGCAGATATCGTGAAAGAGGCGCCTCTGGCTTTAACACGGGAGGCTGTGCCTGAAGCAGCAGCGGAAGTGCCTGATTATGAAACAGCCGTATTACCCGATGACATTAAAGAACAGGAATTTCATCTTTCGCCTATTGGAAAACTTTGTAACTGGATAGAGCAGGTAGTAACTGTGGAAAGCCCTGTGCATTTTGATGAAGTAGCGCGGCGCATGGTGGAAGCAGCGGGCATTACACGGGTAGGGCCACGTATTCGTGAGGTATTGCGTCATGCAGTGCGGCATTCTGATGCCAGTAAAAGAATAAAAATAAAAGGGCAGTTTCTCTGGGATACTTCCCTGCCGGACCCTGTTGTACGTAACAGAAGCCTGTTGCCAGCTACAGCGCGTAAGATCAGTTATATTTCTGTAGAAGAAATGGGTGTTGCGCTGGAAAAAGTAGTGAAAGATGCCGTGGCCATTCAACGGGAAGAAGCAGTGCCTTTCATTGCAAAAATGTTTGGTTATAGCCGGGTAACAGAAGAAATGAAAGAAGAGATCCTGAAAGCCATTGATATCAGTGTTGATAATAATCTCGTGCAAAAAGAAGGGGATCTGCTCAAAGCATAATATCGTACAGTACTTGTATCAAAAGCGAACATATTGAAATAAATGAGAATTTATTATAGTTTAGCTGTTAGCGAAAATGTGAATGGCATGTTTTTTCATTTCTTGTAAGCGGAAAGAGAAAGGTGAGGGAGATTTTTTCAACCGCAATCTATCACTATGTTTCGCAATTATCTGCTCATAGCCTGGCGTAATCTCGTCAGATACAAGTATTACACACTGATCAATATATCCGGTCTTGCTATTGGCATGGCTGCTTGCTGGTTGTTATTGTTGTATGTACAACGGGAAACCAGCTACGATAATTTTTATAATCATAGTGACCGCATCTATCGCGCAGTAAATCATGCTACGTGGTCGGGCGGTAATCTTAAACTGGCCAGTACTTCTTCTCCGTTTGCTGCCGTGTTGAAGCAGGATTACCCGGAGATAGCGGCTATTACGCGGGTAGATCCGGAGGGAGGTTCAGCATTGAAGTGTGGTGAAAAGAGGCTGGAAGTAGGGGACCTGTTTTTTGTGGACAGTTCTTTTTTCAGTGTCTTTTCTTTTCCGTTGTTGGCTGGTGATGCCGCTACGGCATTGTCGCAGCCTAATGCGCTGGTGCTAACGCGTACCCTGGCACAAAAACTTATTGGTAACGTAGATGATGCAGTGGGGAAGACGGTGCTGATGGATGATAGTTCCAGTTTCACCGTTACGGCGGTGATGGAAGATGTACCATCCAATTCTCATTTTTCATTCAGTGCATTGCGGGTATTACCACCGGCACATAATGCAAACGGCTGGCAGGATTTTGACGTATATACGTACCTGTTACTGGATAAAGAAGCCAGCGCAAAAGAGCTGGAAAGCAAGCTCCCGGCGTTTTTTGAAAGATATTTAAAACCACGGATGGGGAATGTGAGCTATAAGATGGAGCTGCAGCCGGTGCACGATATTCATTTGCATTCTAATCTCGATTATGAAATTTCTTCTAATGGAAGTATCCAGTATATCTACATCTTTCTTTGTGTAGGGTTACTCATTTTGTTGATTGCCTGTATTAATTATATGAACCTGGCTACTGCCCGTGCAGCGGCTCGTGTAAAAGAAGTAGGGGTGCGGAAATCGCTGGGTTCGGGAAGAGATGATATCGCTCATATGTTCCTTATCGAATCTATGTTGTTAACGGGTATATCGGCAGTGGTGGCAATGGGGCTGGTTATACTGGCATTACCGTTTTTCAATACATTCAGCGGCGGACATTTTATTATCTGGCAATTCGGGATAGCCCGTACACTGGGCACTATTGTGTTTTTATCTTTGCTCACCGGTTTGCTGGCAGGTATTTATCCTGCTATATTCATGTCTGGGTTCAGGGTCATCAATTCGTTGAAAGGCAAGCTGGGCATTGGTAGTCATGCGGGATTCAGGAAAGGACTGGTTACTTTTCAGTTTATTATTGCCATTGTGCTGGTAGCCAGTACACTGGTAGCTTACGATCAGTTGCAATATGTGATGCAAACCAATCTTGGTTTCAATAAAGACCAGGTATTGTCTTTTCATATTCCGGATAATGATATGCGCTACAAGCTCCGTGCGGTGAAAGAGCAGTTGCTTCGTAATCCGCTGCTGCTGCATGCTGCTGCTGCCAGTAATCCGATAGGAGGAAATAATATAGGTGGACATGGATTTTTCTTTGAGCGAAATGGTAGTATCTCTGAAGAATCATATATCGCGCAGAATTTTTTTGTAGATGCAGATTACCTGAAAACAATGGGTATCACGCTGCAGAGCGGACGTAATTTTTCTGACACAGGAGAGGCTGACCGGCGCTATGCCGTTTTGGTGAATGAAACCCTTGTAAAGGAATTGCGGTGGGAGAACCCGTTAGGCAAGCGGTTGCAGTTTAAAATTGATCAGCAGGGTACAAGGGTAGAGCGTGTAGTGATTGGCGTTATGAAGGATTTTCATATTTATTCTTTGCAACATAAAATAGCACCGCTGGTATTGGAAATGTCGCCTTTCCCAAGTTTTGAAGATAATATGTGTGTAAAGGTGAGCAAGACAGATGTGCCTGCTGCATTGGCTTACATTGAGAAAACCTTTCACTCATTTGACCCGAAACATACTTTCGACTATAGTTTTGTAGATGATAATTTTTCGAAACAGTATGCCGGTGAGCAGAAGCAGGAAGTGATATTTATGCTGTTTGCCATGCTGGCATTATTCATTGCCTGCCTGGGACTCTTTGGGCTGGCTGCTTTCACGGCAGTGCAGAGAACAAAAGAAATAGGTGTACGTAAAACATTAGGGGCTTCTACCGGTAGTATTGTGCGCATGTTATCGAAAGACTTTCTGCAACTGCTGATAATAGCGGCGGCGTTGGCATTTCCTTTATCATGGTGGGTAATGGACCGGTGGCTGAGTCATTTTGCTTATCACATTGGCATCAGCATATGGGTATTTGTGTTCACCGGAGGGGCGGTAGTGATAATAGCATTGGCCACTGTCAGTTTCCACGCGGTGAAAGCTGCAATGGCCAATCCTGCAAAGAGTTTAAGAGCTGATTAAGCTGTTTGGAAGCATCGCATACTGATGCTTCCATTTTGTATTTCTTCGTAAGTAAATTTTATCTCTTCGTTTTTATTCACCAATCCCAGGGTGTAGATCATAGGGAGATAATGATCATTGGTGGGGATGGATAATTGTGCCTCCCTGCCCAGGTTATGATAATTCACCAGGTCCATGAAGGCGCCTTGTTCCAGTTTCTCTTTCACGGTAGCATCAAAGGAAACGGCCCAGTCGAATGGTTGGGCGTTGTCAGAGAACACCACCTGTCTCAGGTTATGTACAATATTGCCGCTGCCCATGATGAGTACACCCTTGCTGCGCAGGGCTTTCAGCTCCGCTGCCAGTTTAAAGTGGTATTCCGGTGGCTGTTGATAATCGATGCTCAGCTGAAATACCGGGATGTCTGCCATGGGGTACATATGCTTTAATACCGTCCAGGAGCCGTGATCCAGGCCCCAGTGGTCATCTTCTATTACATTGGTGGAAGTAATGAGTTGTTTGGTTTCGCGCGCCAGTTCCGGTGCGCCGGGTGCGGGGTATTGTACCTGGTACAGTGCTTCCGGAAATCCGCCAAAATCGTGGATGGTTTGCGGTTGTGGTGCTACCAGTACATGTGTACCTTTTGTAAGCCAGTGTGCTGATATCACAAGAATGGCGCTGGGTTTTTGCGGCAGTCCCTGTCCCATTTTCCCTAGTGTACGGGTGAAAGCGTTGTCGGCTATACCGTTCATGGGATTACCGTGCCCGATAAATAACACGGGCATCTGGTTACTGCTTTTAAAATCGCTGGTAATGTTTTTGAGATCGTTGAGTTGCATGCTATTCCTCCTGATGGCAGCAATGCCGTTGATGATGAATGTTATCCGAACTGGCGTAAGAAGTCGGCCAGGCTCATTTTATCTAATTTGTGTAATAGTGCCCCTTCTATATCCTGGTATAGCTTGTCGAGGTGCTGATTAATTTGTTTGCCTACTGCACATGCCGGGTTGGGCCTGTTCTTGCTGTTGCCCAGCAGGGAGGCCTGTTGTACGGCATGATACACATCCGACAGCCGGATTTTATCTGCCGGTTTGGCCAGGGTAGCGCCGCCGTTTTTCCCTTCTTTGCTTTCTATCAGTCCATGATTGCGCAGGTTGCTGATTTCTTTGCGGACCAGTACCGGGTTGATGTTGATACTGCCGGCAATAAGGTCGGAAGACAACCATTCCCCCTCATAGCTGGCCATCAGCGTGAGTATGTGCAATGAGATAGGAAATCGTCCGTTGTTCATTCTGTAATTGACTTTATTACAGTACAAAAGTACGGTAATCGGGGAGAACGGAAAAATTTTATCTATGGGTAAAGAAGAAGATGATGCTGGCAATGATGAGCAGCAGCAGGATCAGGGCAATCACACAGCCGTTTTTATTAGGCTTCTTTATGGCGCTGGTGAGACCCCGGGCTTCTACCATGGCTTCTACTGCCTGTTTAGCTTCTGAGAGGCTGATTTCGTTGCCGGGCAGTTTATGCATCTCCGACAGGTAATACCTGATGCCATAGATAAGGCCCATGTTGAGGCAAAGCTGGATAGTTTTTTCTTCTATGTCTCGTTTTGGTGCCCTGGTAGCTGATGTGGTGTCTTTTCCGGAAATAACCCGCTGGCATTTGTTGCAGATTACCATTACATTGAATGGGTCTTTTTCCGGCACTGTGCGGATAAGGTCAGTACTACCGCACGAGGGGCATGCTTGTTCAGTGATCATTAATGGTGGAACAGTTTTTATTAACTATCGCATAAGTTAATAAAACATTTTCAGATTTTGAGTGATAGATATGTAGTTTCTGATGAATATCTTCCTTAAAAACAAAATGGCTATCTCCCAAAATCTGAAAATCTTACCTGGTTATTGTTTTTTCAGATGATCCTTAAATGCTTTTTTAAATTTATCCAGTTTAGGCCTGATCACAAAGGTGCAATATGGCTGTGATCCGTTCTGCTTATAGTAATTCTGGTGGTAATCTTCTGCTTTATAGAAGGTGGTCATCGGTGCTATTTCCGTTACAACGGGTTTATCATATGCGCCTGATTCCTTTAATTTTTTGGTGTAGAATTCCGCTTTTTCTTGCTGTTCATCATTATTATAGAAGATAACGGAGCGATACTGTGTGCCTACGTCATTACCCTGGCGATTCAGCTGGGTGGGATCATGGCTCAGGAAAAATGCTTTCAGCAGTTCTTCATAATCTATTTTGGCAGGATCATAAGTTATATGGATGACCTCTGCGTGGCCGGTAGTACCAGTGCATACCTGTTCATAGGTAGGATTGGGTACAGCACCGCCGGCATAACCGGATTCTACTTTTATTACACCCTCCAGTTCCTGAAACTGGGCTTCTGTACACCAGAAGCAGCCGCCTCCGAAGGTGGCCGTTGCTGTTTTTACGTTATTACTTACTTCCATATCGCCGGGTACTTTATCTTTTTTATGCTGCGCACAGGCAAAAAGTGCTGTGGCTATTAAACAAATGAATATTGCATATTTTCTCATAAAAATAAAATTTTAAAGATGTATCATTCTTTAATATGTTGTCAAATATAATACTGTAGCCGGATTGCAGGCTGTCTGACCATCTTTATAAAACCTGTATCCTTGATAAATTACGTAATAAATGATGCAGGAGTACGACAAGTTAAGTAACTTTAACATTCTTTTGCAGTTTATAGGAACCCATGAGGCCCCTGAAAGCATCAAGAAAACATACGTCAGCAGCAGCAGGAACAGATATAAAAAGCCGGGAATAACCGGATACGTTTGATAGCATAATGACATCGCCGATGAAAAAGAGATAATTAATTTCCCGGATAATACTTCTCCGCCACCTTGTTGGCAGCGCTTATATGTGCACTAGTAAACCTTTTAACTGGCCATAAACAACTGACGATTGTTTGTGCCTTCTTACTTTAAATAAATATCACTTGAAATATTTTCCTGAATCTGCGTTAATGCAGTTGGAATTCGATAAAGTTCAGGCATTACTGCAAGAGCATTGTAAAACGGAACTTGGCAAGGAAATGGCCTCGGACCTCCGCCTGCATACGCATATAGACTACGTTAAAACCGCCTTGCAACAGGCACATGAATACAAACAGCTTACCCTGTTGCAGGAAAATTTCCCCAATGATTATATTCTGAACCTGAAAAAAGAACTGCGCCTCCTGTCTATTGAAGGAGCCGTTTTATCAGGTGAACAGGCGATGCTTTTGCGCAAACTGGCAGAAAGCATGCATAGCATTGTGCGCTTTTTTGATCACGACAGGCGTACACAGTATGCCGGCCTGTTTGAAGTAATCAAAGACACACATTACGAAAAAAAGATCACCGCCACCATTGACGAAGTGCTGGATGAAACGGGGCAGGTACGTGATAACGCATCTCCGGAACTGGCAAAGATCCGGATGTCGCTTTTCCGTAAACGCTCAGATCTGCGCCGCATCTTTGACCGCATCCTGCAAAAGCTGCAGAAGCTCAACTACCTGGCGGATCAGGAAGAAGCCTTCCTGAATGGACGCAGGGTAGTGGCCATCTACGCTGAAAATAAGCGCATGGTAAAAGGGCTTATTCATGGTGAATCTGATACGCGCAAAACCGCCTTCCTGGAACCGGAAGAAACGATAGAGCTGAATAATGATATACAGTCGTTAGAAAGAGAAGAAGGCCGCGAGGTATATCGCATCCTGAAAGCCATGACAGCCGCTTTGGGCGGTTATTCTTTTTTGCTGAATGGTTACCATGAGATCCTGGGCACCTTTGATTTTATCAGAGGTAAAGCCAAACTGGCACTGGACATGGATGCTAACTATCCCATGTTGTTACCGCAGCCACAGTTACATTTAACACAGGCGTATCATCCGTTACTATTATTGTATAACCGTAAGAACAAGAAGCCTACTATTCCGGTGAATATTAACCTGGATAAGGATGCGCATATTCTTGTGATCAGTGGCCCCAATGCGGGTGGTAAAACGGTTACCTTAAAAACCATCGGACTGATACAGCTGATGCTGCAATCGGGTTTGCTGGTGCCGGTGCATCCTACTTCGCAGATGGGCATCTTCAAACAACTGATGATCCATATCGGAGATACACAGTCGCTGGAGTTTGAGCTGAGTACTTATAGTTCCCATCTGAAGAATATGAAATACTTCATGGAGAACGCCAACGGTAAAACGTTATTTTTTATAGATGAATTGGGTAGTGGTTCTGATCCTAATCTGGGTGGGGCTTTTGCCGAAGTGATCATGGAAGAGCTGGCGAAGAAACATGCGTATGGTGTGGTAACCACGCACTATCTTAACCTGAAAGTGATGGCCAACAAAGTGAAGGGTATCATCAACGGGGCCATGGGCTTTGATGAACAAACCCTCATGCCCATGTATAAACTGATGGTGGGTAAGCCAGGCAGCTCGTACACCTTTTCTATTGCAGAGCGCATCGGGTTGGAACCGGCTTTAATTGCACGTGCCAAGAAACTGGTGGATGAAGGTCACTTTCAACTGGATAAGTTGCTGAATAAGGCGGAACAGGATTTGCAGAAAGTGGAGACCAAAGAAAAAGACCTGCAAAAATTGCTGAAGGAGAATGAGCGGTTGAAGAAAGAGTATGAAATTTTAGCAGATAAAGAACGCAAGCACCAGCAATATACTTTATTGAAATTGCAGAACCAGATTAAGGAAGACGACCTGCAATACCTGAAAGATATGGAACGGAAGCTGAAGCAGATTGTGATAGAGTGGAAGCGGGCGGATGATAAAGAGAAGGTGATGAAGCAAGCAGAGATATTGTTATTCCGTCGCCGTGAAAAGCAGCATACCGACCAACTTGATAAGAAAGTGAAGGATAAATTTGAAGAGATCAGCGGTCAGGTGCAGGTGGGCGACCAGGTAAAAATAATCACTAACAGACAGGTAGGTAAGGTGCTGGAGATACGCGATAAGCGTGCAATTGTAAAGATCGGTAACATACCTATCAATGTGAAGTTGAGTGACCTGGTACTGGTGCAGGAGAAGCCCAAGGAAACCGTTGATTAATGGATTTGAGGTGAATGGTATTTTTTATCTATAGTGATATAGGCATTATCTATATCACTATAGATACAGGACAAAACATAATCATCTAACTTTAAAAGTTATTTGATAGTAACCTGATCATTAATAAACCAATAAACGAACATGGAAATAGCAAGTGTAGCAAGTATACCGGTTTATCGTTTAGAGGACTGTAAAGAAGGCGCGCAGTTTTTCATTGGTAAGTGGGATGGCTGTGAACCAGATGTATCGGAATTATGTGAACCTCATCGTCATAATGGGTATAGTATAGATATCCTGCTTAAGGGCAGTATGACGCAGACGATAGATTTTAAAAGATATGAAGTAAAGGCGCCGGCAATTATGCTGATGGAACCTAACCAGGTGCATCAACATGGGATGTCCGGCGATGCAGAGCTGATCAACCTGGCTTTTGTGGTGGATTTCCTGGTACCGGAAATGCAGGATGTAGTGAGCTGTTGGCGTTGTGTATTCAGTTCAGGATTGATTCCGCTGGATGAAGATCAGCTGGAAGAGGTAATGTCTTATGTAGATTTGATCACCAAAGAATATGAGAGTAACAGATCGCGTAAGGATGCCGTGATCCGTAGTTTGCTGAATGCTTTTGTGATTGCCTGTGGGCGTATTTCTGAACCTACCGGTTACTGGATGAATGCAGAGAGTTCGCAATATAATATAGCCGGTCAGTTTAAGATGCTGGTAGACCGCCATTTTCGTGAAAAGGCGCAGGTATCTGATTATGCAGAGATGTTGTATATATCACCGGGGCATTTGAATGATACAGTGAAAGGATTGCTGGGAAGAAATGCTAAATTCATCATTGATGAGAAGCGTATTATGGAGGCAAAACGGCTACTGTACTGGGGAGAGCACTCTGTTAAACAGATTGCGGCGCAATTAAATTTTGAAGATGATGCTTATTTTAATCGCTTCTTTAAAAAGCATTCAGGATATACGCCTGTCTCCTTTCAAAAGAGTATCCGTGAAAAGTACAATTAAACCCGTAATAATTTAAACGTCCGTTAACTTTAAATATCTATTTTTGCATCGTATTTAATAAATGATGTCGCCCGTGCATCATTATAAATTTGAAAACCGATGAGAATTAATTAGCGGCCAACCGCAAACCTTCATTTTCTTTTTTACAGTAGTAACATATTGCTGTGCTCAGACGTGTAATGTGCTGTAACATTATATCTCCCTGGGTATTGCGGGGCTATCTACCTGTATAACCACAACCCGATTGCTGTCATTGATATTGATTGCTGCGAAGCAAGGCTGCTTTTTATTGGCCTGAGTCGCGACGGGGGATTTTATTTTTAGTCGTCAAAAAAAAATGTAGTATGAAACCATTGAAATCAACATTAACAGCATTGCCGGCAGGCTTACTTTATAGTTTTTTTGTTCTTTCGGTATTGTCTGCCTGTAGTACATCGCAGGCAAAAAATGAGGCACCACCGCCAGCATCTTTACCTGTAATTAAAGCAGTTACATTACCTGCTACAACGTTTCAGGATTTCTCTGCTTCGGTAGAAGGAACCCGTGATGTGGAAATAAGACCACAGGTAGATGGCTATCTAACGAATATTTCAGTAGATGAAGGTGATTACGTTAGAAAAGGTCAAACACTTTTCACGATCGACAGAAGACCATATGTTGAGCAACTCAACAATGCCACTGCAAATTTACAAGCTGCAACAGCGGCATTAGAGAATGCACAAATCAACGTTGATAAATTGAAACCGCTACTTAGTAATAATGTGGTATCGGATGTTCAATTAAAATCGGCCGAAGCAAGTTACAATTCAGCGAAAGCTGGTGTTGCCCAGGCACATGCCCAGGTAGAAGCCGCCCGTATCAATCTTGGGTTCACAAATATTAGCGCACCTGGCGATGGTTATGTAGGTAGTATTCCCTTTAAAACGGGAAGCCTTATTAGCAGAGGAATGGCAGGCGCATTGACTATTATTTCTGAAGTAAAGGATATGCGTGTTTATTTTTCTTTGAGTGAAACCGATTTCCTCAAATTCAAGGAAAAATATCCAGGTAATAGCGTTGCTGAAAAAGTAAAAGGAATGCCTGCGGTAGAATTAATCCTGGCAGATGGAAGTGTTTATCCTGAAAAAGGAAAAGTTGAAATAGTGGAAGGGCAGTTTGACAAAACTATGGGTGCAATTAGTTTACGTGCCAGCTTTCCTAATGCACAGGGAGTACTTAGAAGTGGTAGTACTGGTAAAGTCAGAGTACCTACTTTACATGCTTCTGCATTGGTAGTTCCTCAGGAAGCCACGTTTGAATTGCAGGACAAAGTGTTCGTTTATACAGTGGCCGATAGCAATAAAATCGTTACAAAACCACTCACCATTTCTGGCAAAACGTCTAATTATTATTTTGTTACTGATGGCGTAAAGGTGGGAGATAAGATTGTATTATCTTCTCAATCTACCATGATGATGGGTGGTTTAAAAGATGGCGTTGTTATTCAGCCACAGATGGTATCTATAGATAGTTTGTTGAAAGCAAAGCCGCTGCTTTAAAATAATTAAGCGCGAAAGCACGCTAGTGTTAAGAACGTTTACACAAAACATTATTCAAATTGTGACGCAGGCAGTGTTGTTACACACATGCACTGTTTGCGTTCGTGCGGACATACCGCAACCCATAATTGTTATTTATGTTAAAACGATTTATTGAAAGGCCGGTGTTATCTACGGTTATTTCTATCATATTGGTTATACTGGGAGGGTTGTCTTTATTCTCCCTGCCTACGGCTTTATTTCCTGAGATTGCGCCGCCATCTGTACAGGTTATAGCCAATTACCCTGGCGCCAACGGGGAGGTGATAGCCCGTACAGTTGCTACCCCGATAGAAGAATCGGTAAATGGTGTGGAGAACATGACGTACATGACCTCCAATTCCAACAACGATGGTAGCTACACCTTGACAGTTTATTTTAAACAAGGAACGGATCCTGATATTGCGGCGGTAAACGTACAAAACCGCGTATCTAAAGCTAATAGCCAGCTACCTCCCGAAGTATTACAAGCCGGGCTTTCTACACAGAAAGTGCAAAGCAGCTTCCTGATGTTTGTGGCGATATATAGCGAGGATAGCGTTAAGTATAACGAACTGTTCTTAAATAACTATGCAAGAATTAATATCATCCCTCAGTTGCAACGTATACCAGGGGTGGCACAGGTACAGCCATTTGGTTCAAAAGATTATTCGATGCGTATCTGGTTGAAACCCGACAGGCTTGTTGCTAATAATCTTTCTACAACAGAAGTGATGAATGCGATCAAAGATCAGAACGTAGAAGCTGCACCAGGGCGTTTGGGACAAAGTAGTAAAGAATCTTTCGAGTATATTATTAAATACAAGGGAAAGTTAAATAAGCCTGAAGAGTATGAAAATATGGTGATTAAGGCAAAGAACGATGGTTCTGTTCTTCGCCTTAAAGATTTGGCCAGGGTTGAACTTGGTGGCTATAGTTATACTGCCTCGAATTTGCTCGATGGCAAACCGGCTACTGGTTTTGGTATTTTGCAGACACCGGGTTCCAATGCCAATGAAATTCTTACCGAGCTGGAACGACAGATTGGAGAATTTGGAAAGGCGTTACCCGATGGCATGAAGTTTAAGATAATGTACAACTCGAAGGAATTTTTGGATGCATCTATCGACCAGGTAAAAGAAACACTGATCATAGCATTCATCCTTGTGGCCATCGTGGTTTTCGTTTTCCTGCAAGATCTGCGCTCTACATTGATCCCGGTAATTGCTGTTCCAGTTTCGATTATAGGTACCTTCTTCTTCTTACAATTATTCGGCTTTAGCATTAACCTGCTTACATTGTTCGCATTGGTACTGGCTATTGGTATTGTGGTGGATGATGCAATTGTGGTTGTAGAGGCCGTACACTCAACGATGGAACGTGAGCATTTACCGGCAAGAGAGGCAACAGTTAAAACGATGAGTGAGATATCCGGTGCGATTGTTTCGATCACATTGGTAATGGCAGCAGTGTTTGTACCAGTGAGCTTTGTACAAGGTCCTGCAGGCGTATTCTATAAACAATTCGCCTTTACACTGGCCATTGCTATCGTTATTTCTGCGGTGAATGCGTTAACGCTAAGTCCGGCGTTGTGTGCTTTATTCTTAAAGAATCAGCATATAGGCGAAGGTGGAGAGAAAAAAGGTTTTGGTGCCCGCTTCTTCGATGCGTTTAATACCGCTTTTAATGCAATGACGGCAAGATATATACGGAGCATCAAATTCCTGCTGAAGAACAGATGGGTGGCCATTACCGGATTATTGCTTGTAGTGGTTGCTACAGTTTGGCTGATCAAAACAACACCTACCGGGTTTATTCCAGATGAGGATCAAGGGTTCGTAGTTGGTATTACCCAAACACCTCCCGGTAGTTCACTTAGCAGAACGGAGAATGCAACGAGCCAGATTAGTAAAATTACGATGAAAGATGAGGGGGTGAGCGATGTATGGGCTGCAAATGGGATGAACTTCGTAACAAATGCGAACGCTTCCCCTAATGCTGCGATATTTGTAAGGTTAAAAGATCGTAAGGAGAGAGGTGTTGTAAAAGACCCGACTGCTATTGCAGGCGGTTTGTTAGGCAAATCAATGCAAGTACATGATGCCTTAACTTTTTTTGTTGGTTTTCCAACAATACAGGGTTTCGGTAATGTGAGCGGGGTAGAAATGATGTTGCAGGACAGAACAAACGGATCGCTGGAGAAATTAGCAGGAACGGCATGGGGTTTTGTTGGTGCATTAAGTCAGCGGCCAGAAGTGGCAAGTGCGTTCACTACTTTTAATACGGGTAATCCACAATACACAATTGATATAGATGATGTAAAAGTGAAACAATTGGGTGTATCTGTTGGTGATTTGTTGAATACGCTGCAAACGTATTATGGTAGTAGTTTCGTTTCAGACTTTAACCGTTTCGGGAAATATAGCCGCGTAATGGCGCAGGCCGATATTTCATACCGGATGGATAAAAGTTCGTTGGATGCTATTTATGTAAAGAACAACCTGGGTACGATGGTACCGGTAAGCACAGTGGCCAAATTCACACGTGTATATGGCCCGGAAACAGTTACACGAAACAACCTGTATAGTGCTGTTACCATTAATGCTACACCCAAACCAGGTTATAGTACCGGTGATGTAATTAAAGCCATTGGAGAAGTATCGAAAAAGGCATTGCCACAAGGATATGCCTATGAGTTTACGGGTATTACGAGGGAAGAGATAAGAGCAGGGAACCAAACTGCGTTCGTGTTTTTATTGAGTGTATTGTTCGTATTCTTCCTGCTGGCTGCACAGTATGAAAGCTACATCCTGCCACTGGCAGTAATCCTTACTGTACCTACGGGTATATTAGGTGTATATAGTTTCATTGGCTTTAGCGGCATAGAGGGCAATATCTACGTACAAATAGGTATGATCATGCTGATAGGATTATTGGCTAAAAATGCGATCCTGATTGTGGAGTTTGCCATACAACGGCGAAGGGCGGGTTATAAGCTTGTTGAGGCGGCTTTGGAAGCAGCACAGCTTCGTCTTCGTCCAATATTGATGACTTCCTTTGCCTTTATTGTTGGTATGTTGCCATTAATCTTTACACAAGGCGCATCTGCCAAAGGCAATCATTCGATCGGTTGGAGTACTGTAGGTGGCATGTTTACCGGGGTGGTCCTGGGGGTATTCATCATACCTGTGCTGTTTGTAATTTTCCAGTTCCTGCAAGAGAAAATCAGCCGTAAGCCGATAGTGGAATTGGAAGCAGAACATGAGACAAAGCTGGTACACTAAAATATCAGCATTATCTATTATTAGAATCAGAAAAAAGACAAATGAAAACAAGATATAGCTCATTTTACTTTTTGTTGTTGTCCTTAGTTGTAGGGTTAGCAGCATGCCGGGTTGGCCGCAATTATGAGCGGCCCCCGGTGGCGCTGCCTCAGCAATTTGGCAATGTTGCGCCTTCTGACAGCAGCATAGCAGAAATGGAATGGAAGAAATTTTTTACAGATGCCACTTTGCAGCAGTTGATTGATACCGCTCTTGTGGGTAATTATGATCTGCAGCTGGCGGTGAAAAGAGTTGAAACAGCACAGGCATACCTGAAACAGGCCAAAGTGGCCTGGCTGCCGGCTTTTACGGCATCATTATCTGCTAATACCAATTTTCCTTCTAAGAATAGTTTCACTGGTTTGAACCTGTCCAATAATCATTTGGGAGATCATCTCGAAGACTATAGTGTAGGAGTGGGGATGTCATGGGAAGTGGATATATGGGGTAAGATCCGTCGCCAGAAAGAGGCGGCACTGGCCAGTTACCTGCAATCTTATGAAGGACAGCATGCTGTACAAACAGGGTTGGTGGCTTCCATTGCCAATAGCTATTTTAACCTGCTGATGCTGGATAATCAGCTGAGCATTGCCCGCAGGAATGTGGCACTCAGCGATACGATTGTACAGATGATCCGTTTGCAGAAAACAGCCGGAGAGGTTACAGAACTGGCGGTACAACAGGCCATCTCTCAAAAACAAACAGCAGAATTATTACTGCCGCAGCTGGAACAGGGGATTGCTATTCAGGAGAATGCTATCCGCATTTTAACAGGTAATCTACCGGGAACGATTACACGTAGCCGCAAGCTGAGTGATTTTCAGGTAGCGGATGCCTTGCCAACAGGTATTCCTGCGGCGATGGTGAGTCGCAGACCGGATGTACGTGCCAGCGAAATGGGCTTAGTAGCCGCAAATGCGCAGGTTGGCGCAGCGCAGGGCAATATGTATCCAACGCTGAGTATAACCGCTAACGGGGGCTTAAATGCCTTTAAAGCAAGCAGCTGGTTTAACCTTCCTGCTTCGCTGTTTGGTACAGTGGCTGGTGGTGTAACACAACCTATATTCCAGCACCGTGCACTGAAAACACAGCTGGAAGTAGCTAAAATTCAGCGTGAACAGGCCGTGATACAGTTTAAGCAGTCGGCATTGAACGCCATTGGCGAGGTAAGTGATGCACTCGTAAAACTGGATAAAGTAAAAACACAACAGGAGATAGCTGTAAGACAGGTGAGTACATCGCAACTGGCGGTGCAACAGGCGCAAATGCTGTTTCGCAGTGGTATGGCCAACTACCTGGAAGTAATAACTGCACAATCACGTTCGCTCCAAGCAGAGCTGGGGCAGGCAGATATTGATCGCCAGCGCTTAAGTGCTATGGTAGATTTATACCGCTCTTTAGGTGGCGGCTGGAAATAGCAATTACGAATTACGAATGGCAAATTACGGATCAAAGCGAAGACTCATCAGGCAAATTTTTGAATCAACAGACTAGTATTATCATCGCTTAGGTCCGTAATTTGCCATTCGTAATTCGTAATTATCTGCTCTGGTGGCTGATTTCAAAATATTTCTCAAAATAATTTTTTATTTTGATTTCCTTTTATACTTTTGCGTCCCTGGAGAGTTGGCAGAGCGGTCGATTGCGGCAGTCTTGAAAACTGTTGACTGTAACAGGTCCCGGGGTTCGAATCCCTGACTCTCCGCCACTATGGTATCAAAACCAAGAAAAAGCCTGGAATCGTAAGATTTCAGGCTTTTTTGTTTTTATCAGGCACCAAAAACTCATTAAGAATGGCGAATGGCGCATCTAGTGCGGCACAGTTGTTCTTTTATTGAGGCCCATCCAGGCTCACTGGAGCCACATCACGCGGGACGTAGGCAATCTTTTCTCCCCATATGGCAATACCTAAAACATTCTTCACAAATAGATCATAATCAATCACTTACTTTTAATTTAGCACTATTTCACAAAAAACCGACCGTTTTGTATGGCTGAATCGTCAAAAGATAAATCCAAACAAAATGGAAAATCTAAAAGACAAAGTAGCCGTCGTATTTGCGGCATCGGGAGAAATTGCAGGAGCAGTTGCGCGATCGTTTTCCCGACACGGGGCAAAGGTGTATGTCACCGCCCGGAACCTGGATGCCGTAAAAGCATTGGCCAAGGAGATCAAAGCGAGCGGCGGAAGTGCGGAAGCCGCCAAAGTGGACGCGTTGAATGAGACCGAAATAGACAACTTTTTAAAAAAGGTCGTCTCGGACAACGGCAAACTGGATGTAGTATTCAATGGTATCGGGGTTGGTTATAGCGAGATGGGTGGCCGTCCGCTCACAACGGTGGCTACTTTCGAACAATTTATGGCCCCGATGGAAAAGATCTGTGGTTCACAATTCCTTACTTCGAGGGTAGCGGCGAAATATATGATGCAAACCCGATCCGAGGGAACTATCTTACTTCTCACGGCTGCGTTATCCAGGACCAAGCTTCCCAATTTGGCGGGCATCACGGCCGCCAGTGCAGCTGTTGAGGGATTGACGCGGGTGATGGCCGCTGAATGGGGTGGGGATGGCATAAAGGTGATCTGTATTTGCCCCGGCGCCATAATGGAGACGAAGAGGATCTCCGGATGGATCGATGCCTCCGCAAAAAATCTCGGAATACCTTCTGAGCAGTTGGTTGCACAGTACAAAGCCCTCGACATATTAAAGACGAGTCCGACATTGAAGCAAGTCGGCGAAACGGCTGCTTTCCTTGCCTCTGAAATTGGGGCAGCCTTCAACAGTCATATTGTTGATGTGGATTGCGGCAAGCTGAACATATTATAGTATATTAACGGTTGCGGTCTTCGGGCGGAAGGCTGCAACCTCATTTTTTTATTTATTAATGAATTGAATGGAAAGGGAAGACATCCTCAAATCGGCCATATCCGGCGATATCAATGCATTCCAAACACTGTTTGCCGAATTTCAAAACCAGCTGAAATCTTACCTGTACCGCTTACTTACCGATCGTAATGATGTAGATGACCTGACGCATGATACGTTTATCAAGGCATTTACTAAGATATCGACCTTTAACCAGGATTCTTCTCTGAAAACATGGGTATTCAAAATAGCCACCAACGTTGCCTATGATCATTTACGGAAGTTAAGAAGATGGCAGGTTGATGCCCAGGATCGGGGAGCAGACCTGGCCATAGGTTCGGAGGAGGTCAGGCAGGCCTTCTGGAAGGTTCATGATACATCGGGTGCCGGGGCTTACGAAATGAAAGAGCATATGGACTTCTGTTTCACTTGTATCTCAAAGACCTTACCCATAGAAAATCAAGTCGCGCTGATGTTAAAGGATATTTACGATTTTCAAATCAAGGAAATTTGTCTCATCCTCGGGAAGACCGAAGGTGTGATAAAACACTTGTTAAATGATGCCAGAAATGTTATGACGGATACTTTTGAAAACAGGTGCGCGTTAATCAACAAGAATGGCGTCTGCCACCAATGCAGCCATATAAATGAAATTTTCAATCCCAAACAGAATCAGCAGGAGCAGCTGATGAAGCTGGAATTGGTAAAAGGATCGAAAAAATATAACAGAGAGGAGCTTTTTACATTGCGAACATTATTGGTAAAGGCTATTGACCCCCTGCATGCTTCGGGTACCGACTTGCACGAAGCTATTATGAAGTGTGTCAGAACGGCTATTGGTGAAAAAAGTGATTTTTTCGACCTGAACCGGAATAAGACAGATTAAGATATATTGAAAGGGAAGATCAGAATAAATTATTGATCAGTTCCTATTGCAATTTCAGCATTTGGGGAATCGGATTCCATCGGAAAGCCTTCAGATTCGTTCGAACTGAAGGCTTTTTTTATTAAAATTTCCAGGTCCAAATCGACCGAAACTATGGGAATGTTACACTATCTATTCTATCTTGTTAATTTTTATAAGTCTAACGTTCTGATAAAAGCCTTCAAGTAACAATCAATACGAAAGTTTTTGGCCTTTCCAACCAGTGGTGCGCAGAAATTGTTCCCAACTGAGGCTGCTCGGGTTTATTTGTCGGCTCCACAGCAGGTCGCGATCTTTTCTGAAATATTCATATTCAACTGCGTATTCTGTCATCCCCAAAATCTCACGCACTAAAATCTCATTTGAACTAAATTCCGGGAAATGATGAAGCAAATCCTCCCGTGTGAATGCAGAACTGTATACAGCCTTCTTACCTGTGACACGGATGAAAGTATCGACCATCTCCTGGGGTGAGATAATATCGCCGATTACTGGCAGGGACTTACCAGTATACTGACCTGGATTCGAAAAAATTTCCAAAACAGCAGGACCTGTGGCAGTAAGAGGATCAACAAATGGTGCACGGAAGTCCTTTGGTAAATAAATCGGAAATACAAGCGTATCGCCTTTCATATCAGGCGGATAAAATTCAATCAGATTAGTGTAAAAGAAAGCCATGTAAATAAACGAGCTTGTGACTGGTAGCATACGAATATATTCTTCGATTTTGGCCTTGTCTGTAAAATGGGGAGCAAACATTTTTCCTCCCGTAATTTTATCCACATTTTCCAAACTGCTGAAGATAATATGCCGTACTCCTGCTTCAATCGCCGCATCCGCCAACTGTTTACCCAACTCCATCTCGTGAGTTGCCGGTGGGACAATACTTGGTGTCATCATGAAAACACCATCCGAGCCACGGAATGCTTCCACAAAGTCTTTTTTATATCCCAGATCAAGCGGTAAACGCACAAATTCGGCCCCTTGTTCTGCCAAACTAAGCGCCTCAGGTGAATCAACGCGGCGAGTGATACCGCGTACACGATAACGCCCGCTCTGTAACAAAGTGCGTGCAGCACTGCGCCCTTGCTTACCCAAAACACCAACGATAGTAATGAGTGGTTTATCTTTTTGTGTTATTGTCTCATGTTCTTTTAAATTAAATACCATGCTTTCTGTTATTTAGGTGATTTTTGTAACTATAAAAAATATAGTTGCAAAACTATTTATAGCTCAATAGATTTACAATAACTATCCATTAGGATAGCTTTATCAAATAAATGTTATGGGAATAGAATGTCAAAGTGATTTTATAAAAGTCAATAACAAATTATATCCTTGCACTGTGAGTGTAGCTATGGATTTGGTCGGAGGAAAGTGGAAAGCGGTTATTCTATACCATTTAAAGGATGCACATAAACGGTATAGCGAGCTTAGAAAGGAAATGCCTGGTGTTACTGAAAGGACATTGAGTTTGCAATTAAAACAATTAGAGGAAGATGAGTTGATTTCAAGACAAGTCTATGGAGAAAAGCCGCCCATTAAAGTTGTTTACAGTTTAACTGATTTTGGCAAGTCTTTCACCCCTGTACTTGATGCAATTGTTGGGTGGGGTAATCAGATAGCTACACAAAAAGGCGAATTTGTCAAAAATTCCTTATAACAATAGCTTTAGCGAAGCATCCTTTTCAAAGCGGCTTTGACCAATCCGGTGAAGATCCTGCATTCTGAATAATATAAGACTAATTTCGAACTTCTTAAAAAGCACTTATTTGCAAACCGCCCCGCAAAAATTCAAAGGAACCCGCGCTAGTCGCGGGTTTTTCTTTTTAGTCGATTTCTCTTTAATTTCCCCCAATTATTTTATGCTACCTTATTCAGGTTTGCCTATAGCGCCAGGCCCTGCATGAAAAAGGCCGATAAGCAAGGCGCCTGATGCACAGGAACAAAATGCAACTAATGGGTAAAACTTCAGATGCGCCCAATAAGCACATAAGCAGGCAATAATAAAAGCCAGCCAACCAGCAATCAGATTTGGAATAGGAGCATTCCCTAATAAGCAAGGATAGGGTTCTTTCGTAATGCCTTTTATGAAATGAGGAATGCCATTAGCTCCCATTAACCCCATGAAAAAACTAAGAATGAGTGTCTGCCACATAGATATATTGTTTTTGAAAAGCTAAGTTGCCGTTTTCAAAAGCAATCTGGATGGATTAATCAACATGTTTGCCGGACAAATTCTGCACTTCTTTCACAAACTGCGAAATAGTCTTTCCGGTATTTTTTTTAAATAGTCTGGAGAAATAGTCCGGGTCAGTAAACCCCAGTATATAAGCCACTTCTTTTGCAGCAATGGGTTGATAAAAAAAAATGCGCTGAGCTTCCAGAATAGTCTGCTGAATAACATATACTTTTGGAGAAACACCTGAAAAATATCTCACTACTTTATATAGCTTATTTTCAGAAATACTAAGCTCCCTGGCTATTAACCGAATAGATGGCTGTTGTCTTAGTCTTTGTTCAATCAACTTTCTGAAATCAAGATAGATTGAAAGCATCCCATTTCTATTTCTGTTTGTATTATTGTTGCGGAAGTAGCAATAATTTAATTCTGATAATAATGTATTTAAATGAGCAAGCAGTATTGAGGCAGTATCCGTGTTTTCTGTATTTAAAATTTGCGCGATAGATTGCAGTGTTGGAATGATCCTTGTCTGATCCTCTTCAGTCAGGTTTACAACAGGGGTGTTTAAAGGATTCAACAGAAAATCATATGATTGCGGCAACAGAGACATACACTCATGGTCAAAGGCTAATTTAAACCAGTTTCCTACCTGGCTCCAATCCCGGTGAATACGATGAATCTGATGGGGCAACACGAAAAGCGCACTACTTTCCTTTACTGTAATCTCCTCCAGGTCTATATAATGTTGGGAACTTCCTTTTATTACAAATACAAACAGATATGCAGCCATGCGATGGGGAAGGAATATATTGATATCAAATTCAGCGGGAAGGAGGAGCTTTCCGTGAGGAGTATTGATAACAATATTTAGTTTCCTATGCTGTGAAACCTGCTTTATAAGGTCCTTAGTATCCCACATAATTAGTTTTTTAGCCTGAACCTTCATCTTAGCTACCCCTTACCAGTGAAACTCTTCAAAGAGATAAACTCCCCCGATTCCATCCTCATTCCGGTAATACTTATCCATAAAGTTCGTGATTTTGCTCAAATCAGATACAAATAGGTTCGAACATTGTCCCCTCTGCCCCGCAAAGCGTGATACAAAATTCATTACTGGATTTAGCATCACGCTTTCGTTTTTATTGTCGTGTATATCAGACGTTATTATTTCCACGATTTCTCTGAAACTATTCACTTATTTCCCTGAAAACGAATGAATGGGTATGTTTTGAGTAATTCCTGTGATTTTCTTTAAGAAGGTCATCGAAATAAACACTGATTTTTTGTTGTAGACGCAAGTAAATTCCCTTAGGTTTAATAATTAGCCAATTAAATGAAGTGATTGTCTCTATGTTTGCAAAAGCTATGAGATAGCCTTTTGTTATTTGGGCGTTATCAAATAACTTTACCTGTTACAACTACATAAACATGAGGATAGCAATTAATGGTTTTGGGCGTATTGGCAGAATATGTTTACGCATATTGCTCCAAAAAACAGGGATCGAAGTAATTGCAATAAATGATCTGGCAGATACTCCAACATTGGCACACCTTTACTGTTACGATTCTGTACATGGTCAGTATAAAGGCGAAGTAAAGGCCACAGCCGATGCCCTTGTTATTGACGGGAAACCAATTCGTGTCTTAGCAGAGCGTGATCCGCTGAAGTTGCCCTGGGCTGATATGGGTATCGATTTAGTAATCGAATCGACCGGTAAATTTACTACCAGGTCCGCCGCCGGATTGCATTTGCAGGCCGGTGCCAAACAGGTTATTGTATCAGCGCCATCGCCGGATAAAGATATTCCTACGGTAGTATTAGGGGTTAACGATCATTTAATAGATCTTACATCATCTGTGTTATCTAATGCGTCGTGCACTACTAATAATGCAGCGCCGATGGTAAAAGTTTTAGACGATAATTGGGGAGTTGTAGACGGCTATATTACCACCATTCATTCTATGACCGGAGATCAAAACCTGCATGATGCACCACATAGAGACCTTCGCAGAGCGCGTGCGGCATCGGCATCCATTATACCCACATCTACAGGCGCCGCAAAAGCAATAACCACCATATTTCCGCATTTAGAAGGTAAAATGGGTGGAGCGGGTATACGCGTACCAGTTTTAAATGGTTCGCTTACCGATTTTACCTGCATCCTGAAAAAACGACCCGAAAATGTAAATGAAATTAATGCCAGGTTTAAAGAAGCCGCAGAAGCTTCGATGAAAGGAGTGTTGAAATATACAGAAGACCCCATCGTATCTGTAGATATCATTGATAATCCTTATTCTTGTACCTTCGATGCTTTATTAACTTCCATTGTAGGCGATTTAGTAAAAGTTGTGGGCTGGTACGATAATGAATTTGGGTATTCTAACCGTTTAGCAGATTTAGTAGTACGCATTGCCGAACTTAAACATCAAACTGTAGCGATAGATAAATAGAAATATTATCAATGAGAACCGTAAATGGTTTTTTTGTATTGCTTTTCTACTGGTTGGGCAAAAGCCCCCGAGTTTAATCTGGTTAAGTTATTATGCTAACAGCTGGCTATGTTATTTTTAATCTACTAACAAATTCTAAAATATGAAAGAGGGGTTCGATTGTGATCCCTGACTCTCCGCTAAGAGCGATATAAAATTCAATGTTGGATTTTGTACCGCTTTTTCATTTTAAATATGGTGCGTGTCAGGCGAAATCATTTTTTAAGTAATTTATTTCAGTCATTAAACACCTGATCTATCTGGTATTCTCTTTTACATGTTCTATAATTTCAAGTTTTATTAATTCCCAATGTTTTCCCCTCATACAGATAGGTTCAAAGTCATCGTCAGCAGTTGAGAAGTCTACAAAATTCGACCTGATAATAGCTTCATCATGGCTATATGGATAACGCTGATAATGTAGGTCTATCATTTGCTCAGGAGAATACATTTCTATTACTTCGTGTAAATCCCAAAAATCTTTTTTACGTCCTCCGCGTTGTACCACATCTACCTTCATTGCAATAATCTCTTCTATAGTATCCATTCGAATATTTTCCACTATTAATTCCGGTTGAATAAACTGATCTGTATAATAAAGATCAAGTTTTATGGCTTCTTCCTCGCTGGTTCCAATAAAATAAGATCTTCCTATGGCAACCGGTCCGGGTCCTGGGTCAGTAACATATGGGAATGTCTCACGTAGATAATTATCTATTGCATTAAAATTTATTGAATCATATGCAGCATCGGTAAATAAATCTATATCTACTGATAAACGATGGCCTATTTGAAGGCTTAGCGCAGTTCCTCCTACAAGTCGGAATTGTTCAAACAATTCACAACGCATTAATTGAAGAAGAATTGATTTTAACAATGGAGTAACTATATTCCAGTGTAATTTAGCTGGCATCCTTTTTTTGAGTTTTATTTTTCAATACCTGATTAACTGCGGCCTTACCATAAAAACGATTGACTTCCTCCTTCTCCTGATCATTTCCACGTTCAAAAACCCGTTGAATAACTGCTCGTTTCTGCTGTTGCCAATCGATTTTTTCCATTTTGGTATCCCAAAATAATATAGCCCTCAATTTTGAAAGATCAGGATGCTGATTGCTATATTGTTTTCGTTTTTCTTCTTTGATTTCGTAAAATACCTGCAAGATCATAAAATACCCCTCTTCTATACCAAGAGCATGCTCAATCTTTAGTGCGAGCGCTGTATTCATATTCCTTTTCCCTTTGGCAATAGCTCCCAGGGTTTGAGGAAATTCATTAATTGAAAGAGCAAAGGACCCCTTGGCAAGCTTCCTTTTTTTAAGCTCCCTCTCTAATACTATTCCTGGATGCAATCCTTTTAATATGGATATATCTTCCTGCATACAGCAAAAATAAACAATTTTGCTTATTTTTTGTAATGAGGATTATAAATGAACGTATGGTATCTATTCACTATATAGAATGGAGAAAGAAGTTCCCAAGGTGTTTTAAATTTTCTGTCAGCCACCGACCAATGTGCAGCTATGTAGTACGCTTTAACTCCCTATGATAGCACAATGATGACACTGGGAAAGCACCGGAGCAGCTATCTTTATAAATTTTAATAAAAGTTTTAAATTTATAAAGAAAAGAGATTGTTATCTATTACCCTGAAATCATATCTTATGGTAAGGCTCCGTGATAATTTCCCATTTACAGGTACCTTTTCCGGTTGCTGCATTTATAAAATGGCAGGTAAACATTATTTGCGGGCAAAGAGTTCTCTTACGGGTAAGCGGGTAAAAAAAGATCCCGTTTTCCATAAAACCATGGAAAATGCCGGACTCTTTGGCGCTGCATCAAAGATAGCATCAGCAGTATACCAGCAGCTACAGAAAAAGTATAAGGCACATGCCTTATACAGACAACTTATTGGGAAAGCATTATGATTATTACGTGAAGGAAAAGACAGCGAAACTATCCTGGCTATACTACTGAAAGCATATTTGCCCATACCTGTCAGAGTTGTAGTAACGTCTGTACACAGATCAGTTGTTCGTCCTAAAGAATGGCCTGGTAAAAGAAAATGGTATTCAGATCGATGGAATCAGAAAATAGGAAGACTATCATATGCCAAAGAAGATGCTTTGCATCTTAATCTAACTTTAGACAGCCTCACCGCAAAGACGATAAGCATCAAAAAAGATTTGCTGGATGCGGAAAAGGGAATATTGCTTTTGCAGGGGAAATATGCTAATGCGGCTGACTTTCCGCATGCAATGCTTTCTGTCGCAAAATGTGCAATTTGCTGATATCCGGATCACTGTTTCTGGGCAGTACTATACACCAGGCTGCATGGTGTTCAATCCAGGCTATAGCTTTGTATTGGGCGAAGTTGGTAAACTGGCATACCAGGTAATTGTCCCGGAGTTCAATGCTGCTGATGGTAAATATTTCCAGAGAGGCCGTAAGGCCGGTTTTAATTACTTTAGACATAGCTTCCTTTATAGTCCAGGCCAGCGTCATTGAGGCGTCCAGGCCAAAAGGCAAAGCATGCAGCATTTTGTTTTCTCCGGAAGTAAGTGGAATTAACCTGGAAAGATCATTACCTGATTTTATAATTTCCACATCTGCGGCCACAGGATGTGATTCAGGAAATACAATGGCGATACTCCATTCACCACTATGCGCAATACTCAATTGAACGTTACTGACGTTGCTTCCCTGCAAAACCGGTTGCTGAAATACACCAGGTTTGATTAGTAGTTCCGTAGCAGGAACGCCTGTATATGCCGAGGCGGCTAGTTTTGCCGTATACCGGCCAAGCAGGAAGCTATGTCCTCGTGTCCCCTGGGGCAAGTTGTTTAAATAATCACGCTCCTCCGGATGAAGAAAGTTTTTCTCTTCTTCCAATAATTCCTTCAGCTGTTTATTGGAAATGGCTATATACATCGGAAAGACTCCCTCTTTCCGCCTGATCATAAATGACTCAAAAGGCATGTCAGAAATCGGTTATATTGCTTTATCCCGGGGCAATCACCTGATCTCCCGGGATATATGGTTATACGGTTGCTTGCGATGCATAAGCAGTATCCAGTATTTCCTGCACGTTATTGCTGTATACGGTAGGCTCCTGGTGTTCCGGACGAGGCATTGGTGCCCGTTTGCTTGCCAGGTTTTCCAACAAACAGGCTGCAGTAACTGATGCGTTGCATTTCCCAAAGTCTGCTGCAATTTCTTTTGCATGCTTGTCATAGGAAGGATCATTCAGCAATTGATCTACGGCTGTACGTAATGTTTTGGAAGAAACACGCCAGGAACTAATAGTGATACCCGCTTTACGATCTACAAGCTTACTGCCGGTGATCCTGTGTTCCAATATCTGAGGTATCATTACAATAGGTACACCTGCAAGCAATGTTTGCCCTACTGTTCCAAATCCCCCGGTACAAACTACTGCATTAACTTTTTCCAGTAATGCCAATTGTGGCAGATAAGTTCTGATCAGCACATTTTCGGGAAGGTCTGTCCATTCTTCCGATTGTAGTCCATTACCTAAAGTGATAACCAGTTGCCAGGAGGCTCCCCTCGCAGCTTTTATCATCTGGTTGATTATTTTCCTTTTAATGTATACGGTACCCATCGTGAAAAATACAACCGGCCGGCCATCCAGCCAATCCCACGGAAAATCAACATCTGCACCTACTACTTTCCTGCTGCTGCACGGGCCTATGTAATAAGTTTCCGGTAACAGGTCGGAACGTTTGTACTCAAGCGCCTCAGTTGTATAAGCCATATACAGGGCGGGAGAGTTGTGTTTCCAGAACGCTTCCTGCAGCGGAAGATTATATTGTTTCCTTACCTTATTGATGCCGCGGGTAATTTTGCCAAGAAAAAAAACCATGATGCTTACCAGTGTTCTGTTAAACAGTTTCATAGGCTGCCCTTTTTCCTGCGGAATAATTGCTGTACCCGGCAGCAATATTTGTGTAGGACAACTGATCGCATATGGAATACCGCGTATCTCTGCCGCCAGTATACCGGGATAGAACATGGTATCAAATACGCATACATCCGGTGACCAGGTGTCTATTAACTGCAGAAAATCTCTGACGCCGTCTTCCAGTTTATATATGATACATTCTGCCGGTGTGGTATTCATTTTCTTTTTCAGAATCCATGGCAGTAATAATTTTTTACCGGCTGCAATTGTTTCATTGGAGAAGGCCACTGCATCTCCCCATTGAAAATCTTCCCGATAAGGAATAGCTGCTTTATCGAGTATTGGTTTCATTTTAGGATGACAGGCATACGCAACAGTGTGACCGTCACTTATTAATTGCTGTGCCATACCAATAGTAGGATTCACGTGACCATAAAGCGGCACACTACCAAATAAAAAACGTGACATGAGGATTTTCTTTAGGATGTAAAAGGGTTTACTTGTGTAGCATAGTTCTTTAAAGATAATACAAACCGGAACACGTGCACTGAAATTTTTTCAATATTACTTAGGATGACTGCTATTATTTTTCAGTTGAATAATTAACAGAGATATGATGTAGAAATTTTTACACGCAATTTGGAAATTAGTTTTATTTTGCTAATATTGTAAATATCATCGCCTGAGTAAATTCCACATTTAATTTACTGATTTAGAACCCTGAATAATTAAGTCATTGTGACTTTAGACGGCGGAGCCTTATGCTGTCTGTATACTAATCCACTTGCTTTATTTTATTACTAAATGCAATAATCTGCCGCTTCATCTTACTATGCAGATGAAGGGTTTCTCTTTAACAGTTTCAGCTTAAAAGATTGCTTTCGATGTTGACGGTATTGAATAATTATGCGCATGGCCTGGTGGCTATTCCGGTAATTGACAGCTGCATAAAAAAGGGCCTTTTCCTTATACTGCAAGAGGATGCTTATATTTCATTTGCAGTTCTAACTAAAAAATCAGCGGCTAATGCAGGGCATTTACGCATTGCGCTGCAAATGCTGGAATCCATAGGTTGGGTTTCGAAGAATGAGCAGGACGGTTACCGGCTTCACCGCGAAATCGCTTCCTATCAATATATTCCTCCGGACATTATGGAGTTGATGGATTTTCCTTTCAACGCGTATATTGACGATACGTCAGGTAAATACAGTCTTGATAAATGGATTAATTGTGTAGTAAACCAGTGGAATGCACCCCATACGCTTATCAGCGCATTCCTGGATGGTATGCTGGTAGTACCTTTATTGCTCGCCCTGAAAGAAAAAAAACTGCTGCCGCCTGACATACCAAAGGACGGGATGTTGTTTTCCTCCCTTGCATCTTCCGTTCGTGCAGAGATCATCAGACTTTTTCTGAATAAGGGATGGGCACTGCAAAAGGAAACAGGTGTACATATTTCTGATATGGGCCATTACCTGGCAGACCGGATCTTTATCACTGCCACCGTGGTTTCATACAAACCTATGTTGCGACAAATAGATGAAGTGATTTTTGGTAATTGTGCAGCTGTCTTTGCCCGGGATAATGTGGATAGTGAACAACATGTAGACCGTACATTAAATGTGCAGGGTAGCGGATTTCAGCATGAAAAGTATTTCTCCGGCATGGAGGATATTATCGTGAGATTATTCAACCGGGAACCATTTGAAAAGCAACCCCGTTACATTGCTGATATGGGCTGTGGTAATGGTGCCCTGTTGAAAAAAATCTATGAGATCATCCGCGACAAAACCCTCCGGGGAAAGGTACTGGATACCTATCCTATTACCATGATTGGGGCAGATTTCAATAGTGAAGCGCTGGTTGAAACAGCTATCACCTTAAATAGTATTGATCACAAACTGGTGAAAGGTGATATAGGAGATCCGGCACAAATGATTGCTGATCTCAAAAAAATGGGTATTGAGGATGTAGAGAATATATTACATGTTCGTTCTTTCCTGGATCACGACAGGCCTTATATTCCACCACCGGATAATGCGGAGGATATTTTCCCTCTTTCCGGTAACGGAGTATATGCAGATGCAAAGGGAAATGAAATTCCGGTAAATGAAGTATTACAAAGCCTGATAGCACATCTGCAACGTTGGTCATCTGTTATAGGTAATCATGGACTCATATTGCTGGAGGTTCATTGTCTGGCTCCTGCCGTTATCCGTAATTTTACTGACAAGTGTGAAAGCCTGCATTTCGATGCCTATCACAGGTTTTCACAACAATTGCTGGTGGAAGCAGATACGTTTATCATGGCTGCAGCCCGCGTCGGATTATTTCCGCATCCCGATTTTTTTGCGAAATATCCACGCACGATGCCCTTCTGTCGTATCACCCTCAGCTACCTGGAAAGAAGAGACTATATCGTAAGATATGCGCGGAAGGAAGACCTGCCCGCATTGATAAAGCTGGAAAAGGACTGCTGGCCCGCTTATCTCTGTACTACTGCTTCAGCCCTGGAAAAGAGGCTGGCCCATTATCCGGAAGGGCAGATGGTTTTGCAACTGAATGGCGAAATTGTAGGCGTAGTGTATTCACAGCGTATTGAAAAATTGTCAGATCTGGAAAATGTGGTGGCCGCAACCATTGAAGACCTGCACCGTAACGATGGCTCCATCATTCAGCTACTGGGATTAAATATTTTGCCGGAATGGCAACATGGAAATTTCGGTGACCAGCTCCTGGAATTTATGTTGCAGCAATGCAGCTTACTGCAGGGAGTAGAAACAGTGGCCGGTATTACGCGTTGCAAAGATTATCAGCATCATACTGTTATTGATTATAATGCCTACATCCACCTCGAAAATGAGCGTGGTACACTGGTGGATACTACGCTGAGGTTTCATGCCATGCACGGAGCAGAGATTGTAAAGCCGGTGGCAGGGTATCGTCCTGGCGATCATCACAACAAAGGTTATGGGGTTTTGATTACCTATGATGTGTACAGACGTAAAAGAAAAGATATATCCACCGAAACACAGGCAGATGAAAAGATTTTACAGACAAGAAATAAGGACGCAGTAACAGCATTTGTTACCAATACCATCCTGCTAATCCTGCGTAAGCCTGATGATTATGGCTTTTCTTTGGAACGGCCACTGATGGAAATGGGACTTGATTCTGCTGACCTGCTGGAGTTAAGTGAGAAGATCAGCCACGAATATAAAATCAGACTGGAACCTTCATTTTTCTTTGAACATAGTTCCGGCACACAAATTATCAACTACCTGGCGGTAAATGAAGCAGTAGTTAAAACGATAATGACTGCGCCGGTAAAAGAGGAACAGCAACAAAAAATAACAGCTTCGCAACAGGAGCAACCATCATTTGAACCTCCGCAACTCACCGCTGAAGCAGATAACAAGGCAGTAGCGATTATAGGGGTATCATGCCGGCTGCCTGGCAATATTAATAATAAGGAACAGTTCTGGAAACTGTTACAGGAAGGAAGGAGCGCTATTGGAAAGTTACCGGCAGATAGATGGGAATGGCCTGCAGGCATTGATCCGTTACACACACACAAAGGCATTGATAACGGTGGTTTTTTGCAGGAGATAGATACATTTGATGCCGCTTTTTTCCGGATTACACCAAAAGAAGCGGAGCTGATGGATCCGCAGCAGCGGATCCTGATGGAGATGAGCTGGGAGTGTCTGGAAGACGCAGGTTATCCGGCCAGATCCCTTGCGGGCAGTGCTACCGGTGTTTTTATCGGCGCAAGTGGTACCGATTATAACCGCCTGCTGGATAAACATCCTGAGCATACAGATGCTCACTATGGCATAGGTGCTTCCATGTCTATGCTGCCTAACCGGATTTCTTATTTCTATGACCTGCATGGCCCCAGCATTCAGTTGGATACTGCCTGCTCCAGCTCTCTGGTAGCTGTTCACGAAGCAGTAAAATCTCTTCGTTCCGGTGAATGTGAGCAGGCGCTGGTGGGAGGAATCCACATCATGTGCCATCCTGTAAACAGCATTGCCTATTATAAAGCAGGTATGTTGGCAGAAGACGGAAGATGTAAAACATTTGATAATGCAGCAAATGGTTATGTCAGGGCAGAGGGGGCGGTGCTGCTGTTACTGAAGCCTTTGGAAAAAGCATTGTTGGATCAGGATCATGTATACGCCGTTATTAAAGGATCTGCTGTAAACCACGGCGGACTGGCAGGTGGCGTAACCGTGCCTAATCCGGCCCGGCAGGCTGCCCTGATGACAGCCGCCTTCCGTGATGCGGATGTGCTGCCGGAAACGATCAGTTATATCGAAACACATGGAACAGGTACGCCCCTGGGAGATCCGATAGAAATTACCGGATTGAAAGACGCATTTGGAAATAAAAATATAAGGCCCGTTGCCTGGTGCGGTTTAGGCGCTGTTAAAACCAATCTCGGACACCTGGAAGCTGCTTCAGGTATCACCGGTTTACTGAAAGTATTACTCTGCATGCAGTATAAACAACTGCCTGCCTCCCTGCATTTTCATGAACAGAATACCCGTTTTTCTATCGCTGATTCACCTTTCTATTTCATATCTACTCATCAACCGTGGCACCTGACGGAAAAACAAATGTTGAGAAGAGCCGGTGTGAGCAGCTTTGGTTCTGGTGGTACAAACGCTCACGTAGTACTGGAAGAAGTAGACAGTCCTATAAAAGCAGATGATCATACAACGCCTTATTATCTCATTTGTTTATCTGCAAAAACAGCAACTGCCTTGTTGCAAAAACAAAAAGACCTGCTGTACTGGCTGGAAAATGAAGAAAAGGATAACAGCATTTCCGCTATCAGTGCCGGATTAATGTTGCGCAGACAACATTTTGGATTACGTATAGCCTATGTGGTGCGTAACAAAGAGGCGTTGAAAGAAAAAATAAACGAGGTGTTAACCAAAGGCCATACTACAGCCTTTTTCAAAGAAGATGTGCATGAAAAAACAAAACAGATACAGCCGCTTTTTGTGCAGTTAGGTCAGACTATTATTAAAGAACTGAACAACAACATCAAAACTGACGCAGCATCATACAGTGATAAACTGATGGTGCTGGCAGAATTATATACGAAAGGATATGAACTGGATTGGAAATCCTTTTTTGTCAATGTACCTCCGGTTGCCCTGCCAACATATCCTTTTGATCGTGAACGTTACTGGCTTCCTGAAGTGTTTAAGGCAAATACAGCTAACATATCATCACGGTCAGGGCTACACGAAACCAATGCTGCTTCACGTCGCAGTTATTTTCTGGAAAAGCAATGGCAGATAGCACCGGCAGTGGCAGAGAGCCCTGCTCGCGGGGCTGTACTGATCCTGTCCGACAGGTCAACCAGGTCACTGGCAAATCTGGTCGCTGCTTATTTCTCCGGGAGTAATATATTTTATACAGATGAAGGCCAGCTTCCCACTGTTTTACAACAACCTTATTGCGGTTGTATAAACCTGTTGGGCTGCGGTACGGCATCTGTACAGGACCTTGGTTGGTTAACCCTGCTACAGCAGTTGATAGAACAGGATAACGGTACCGGATTGATGCTGTTGGCAGTAAGCCGGGGACTGGAATCACCGGAAGCACATTCGCAACAGTTGAGCGGTGCTTTATCAGCAGGATTGTTCCGGATGTTGCAAAGTGAATACAAGCAATTACGTTCGCGTCATATGGATGCCGCGATGACCATAGATGAAATTATCCTGGCATCCCTTATCGCAGCTGAATTTAGTTTGGGAAGCCGGGAACCTGAAGTAATGTACCGGCAAGATGGACAGCGTTACAGCACTGTGCTTTCACAGATTACTTTACCTGCAACCAATAGCATACAGTTTGGCCCGGAAGAGGTGTTGCTGATTACCGGAGGCACCCGCGGACTGGGTGCGCTTTGTGCCGTTCATTTTGTAAAGCACTATGGTGTAAAACGCTTGGTGTTGTGCGGCCGGGAGCCATTACCACCCAGGGATACATGGCATAGTTACACAACAGACAGTATTACCGGTGTAAAGATAGCGGGCATTCAACACCTGGAATCGTTGGGAGCGCAGGTAGAAGTGCTGACGGTACCGCTAACAGATAAGATGGCATTTACACAGGCATTGTCAGCAGCGGAATTAAGGCTGGGACCTGTGCGTGGAGTAATTCACAGTGCCGGCATGACGGACCCGCATAACCCTGCGTTTATCCGTAAACGTATGACGGATATAACCGCCGTATTGTCGCCTAAAGTGAACGGTCTGGATGTGCTGTATAATATTTTTAAAGAGAAACCCCTGCACTGTTTTGTGTTATTCTCTTCCGTATCTGCAGCGCTTCCTGTGCTGGGCGCCGGTCAAAGCGATTACGTGATGGGTAATGCCTATATGGATTATCTCAGCACTGTACACCAGGGCCATTGTCCTTTGATTAGTATCCAGTGGGGCAACTGGAAAGAAACAGGAATGGGAGAAGTGAAAGGAGCGGCATATGCAACTACCGGGTTACATGCACTGTTGAATGAAGAAGGACTGAGTTTACTGGACCAGGTGCTGGCAAGTGGTCGCAGGGGCGTATTGCTGGCCGCAGTAGCAGATCCCAATGTATTTGATCCGGCCCGTTTACTGCTGGTACCACAGGTGACAGCTCCCCATACTGTTCCGGCGGTTACCGCTACGAGTAACAATCAATCAGGTGTATTACATTGGTTGTTGAAGTTGTTTGGAAGAGAATTGAAAATACCAATAGAAAAACTGGATGCTGACACACCATTCCACGACTACGGTGTAGACTCTATTTTATTGACGCAGCTGTTGCGCGAGATCAATAAGGAAATACCGGAAGTACTTGATCCTTCTTTATTATTTGAATATCCTTCTTTGTCGTCCCTCGCTGTGTGGCTGGAATCAAATCATGGAACGACTTTGTCTGCTGTGTTCAAAAATACAGTGGTTGAAAATAATCGTATACCAGTTGAGGTTATACCTGTTAAAGCAGTCAATGTTATATCCAATACAATGTTTGCTCCGGTTAATCATCATGATAACGATATCGCCGTAATTGGCATGTCGTGCCGGTTTGCAGGTGCAGATAACCTGGATGATTACTGGAAGTTATTGTCAGAAGGACGTAGTAGTCTGAGTGTCCTTTCCGGCCAGGAGTGGCATGCGGAAAGTTCACCGGTATTCGGTGGTTTGCTGAAGGATAAAGATTTATTTGATCCGGGCTTTTTTTTATTGCCGGAATCAGATGTAGCTGCAATGGATCCACAGGCACTGATACTACTGGAGGAAAGTCTGCGTGCATTGTGCCATGCGGGTTATAGTCATACGGAGTTAAAAGGACACCCGGTAGGTGTGTATATAGGTGGCAGAAGTCAGCATCAGCCATCGGCGGCAGCGTTGTTATCTGCACGTAATCCTATAGTAGCAGCAGGACAGAATTATCTGGCAGCGAATGTGAGTCATTTTTTTGATCTGCGTGGTCCTGCGGTGGTAATAGATACAGCTTGTTCTTCTTCGTTAGTGGCCTTGCATATGGCAGCTCAGGCGTTGCAAACAGGAGCAATTTCCACAGCACTGGTGGGAGGTGTAAATCTGCTGCAGCCGGGAGGAGCGACGGAATTATTTCAGCAGCGGGGTTTATTAAACCATGGAAATGTGTTTCATGTTTTTGATGCACGTGCTGCTGGTGTGTTATTATCAGAAGGTGCAGGTATGCTGGTAGTAAAACGGCTGGCAGATGCACAGGTGGCGGGAGACTGCATCTACGGCGTAATAAAATCAGTAGCTGTGAATAATGATGGCCGTACAGCAGGTCCGGCCAGTCCTAATTTGCAGGCACAGAAAGATGTGATGTTACAGGCGCTTGCACGCAGTGGTTATCAACCAGGTGAAATCAGTTATATAGAAACTAATGGTTCCGGTTCCGCAGTAACTGACCTGCTGGAGCTGAAAGCAATAGAAGAAGTTTATCGCAATGGCAGCAGAAAAAAATGTGTGCTTGGGAGTATCAAACCAAATATTGGTCATCCGTTGAGTGCAGAAGGAATGGCAGGATTGATCAAGGTGCTGCTGATGCTGCATCATGGTGAAATGGTGCCTTTCTTATCTGGTCAGCAACCCATGCAGCATTATGATATAGCTGCTTCACCATTTAGTTTTTGCCGTGAACATGCAGCCTGGGATAGTTCCCCGGCAGTGGCAGGAATTAATTGTTTTGCAGATGGCGGTACCAATGCACACGTTGTTGTAACAACAGCACCAGCTTCAGAGAGCAATAATATCTGCAGACAACCTTTACCAATACCTGCCCTGAACAAACGACTGGTAAAACATGCTGCCATTCCGGTAGTATCCGTGGATAAAAAGAAAAACCCTATACCAGTGAATAGTTTAATGCCAGCACCAATGATCTGGGAAACCTTTTAACAGTATCGAATCATGATAACGGAACATATAAATATATCCCTCAATAATCCGGTAATAGGAAACCATATCGTATACGGACAGGCAATCCTGCCCGGTTTAGCATACATCGATCTCATATATCAGGTATTCCGTAAACATGGGCATGATTACAGGGGACTGGAATTACGTAATCTTACTATTCAACATCCGCTGGCGGTGGATATTGACAACGATATCCTGCTTCATATTGAATGCACAGCAAATGATGAAGGAAAGTGGCAGATCGTGATAGAAGGCAGTGTAGTGCAACAAGGCATAACTGCGCAGGAAAAAAGACGTTATGTTACAGCTGAAATGCATGTTTTGTCATCCAGGGTATTTGATGACAAGATCGATATAGTTACCATCCGGCAAACAGCAAAAGAAACATTCAGTCTGGAGGAAGTATATCAACGTGCCAGAGCGGCTGAACTGATACATCATAGTTTTATCAAGGCTACCGGTAATATTTATAAAACAGGAGATGATGTCTTCATAGATATTGAAGTGGGAGCTGATGCAGCTGATAGTGCTACCGGTTTTATGTTTCATCCTACACTTATTGACGGTGCTGCAATGGGTACCGGGTTATTTCCCTTACAGGAAAATGGGAAGGCACTGCTTTTCCTGCCACTGTTTTATGAATCTTTTTATGCCACTGCATTATTGCAGGACGCGTGCATGGCACGGTATTCCTTCACACGACGCAAAGATCTGCTGGATATTAATATCACCTTCTTCAACAGAGAAGGGCAGAAAGTGGCAGCATTGCAGCATTTCAGTAATAAGTTGGTTCGTGAAGCAGGACTGATCAATCCCCAAAGAATAACTAACGCGGCGGATGCCAGGACAGAAAATATAAAAGAACCAGCGCCAAAGCAGCAAAATTCACGTGTAAGCAGCGCATCTATACAGGCAATACAATATTTACAGCAGCTGATGGCAGAGAGCATCGGTCAGCCTGCGGAACAGATGAATATTAAAGCAGGGTATTATGAATTGGGCCTCAGTTCTGCGTCGCTGTTGGTGATGGTAGAAACGATCAGCCAAAAGCTTAATACCAGCCTCTCACCTGTTTTATTGTTTGAATATACTACCATCGCTGAACTGGCGGAATATCTTTCTGACGTTTTTCCGGATGTATTTGGTGGTACAGCCGAAATAAGATCAGCAGCGGCAAGTGCGACCAATATTCGTGTAGACGTTCCCGTTATAAATGAACAAGCCGCGGTAACACAGCGGTTACCCGACACAACGGATATCGCTGTTATTGGCATTGCAGGCCGTTATCCCGCTGCGGATAATATAGCTGAGTTCTGGGAAAATCTGCTGAACGGAAAGGACTGCATCACAGAAGTACCAGCAGAGCGGTGGAACTGGCATCGGCATGATGGTATGAAATCGCCATCTGGAAAACAGTTTTCCAGATGGGGCGGATTTATAAATAATGTAGATTGTTTTGATCCTTCTTTTTTCAGGATATCTCCCAGGGATGCAGAAACGATGGATCCCCAGGAGCGTATATTCCTGGAGGTGTGCTGGGAAACAATGGAGGATGCAGGGTATACACCAGTTACACTGGCGGGTAATAGCGGAAAAGGTAAAAGAAATAAAGTAGGTGTATTTGCGGGCGTAATGCATAAAGATTATGCGCTGATAGGTGCAGCAGCAGTGCAGAAGGGAGCACAGTTTCCACTGTCACTGAACTATGCGCAGATAGCCAACCGGGTATCCTATTCCTGCAATTTCCACGGCCCCAGCATGGCAATAGATACGGTGTGTTCTTCTTCTTTAACTGCCCTGCACCTGGCGCTGGAAAGCATACGACATGGAGAGAGTGAAGTGGCACTGGCAGGAGGTGTAAATCTTTCCCTGCATCCTGATAAATATTTATCCTATGGTTTAATGGATCTGCATGCAAGTGACGGGTATTGCCATGCTTTTGGAAAAGGTGGTGATGGCTATGTTTCAGGAGAATGTGTGGCGGCAGTATTATTAAAACCGCTGAATAAGGCTGTGGAAGACCATGATCATATTTATGCGGTGATCAAAGGCAGTACCATTAATCATGGTGGTGCCGCCAGTGGTATCTATGTTCCCAATCCGGTGGCGCAGGCAGATATGATCCTGTCCTGTCTGGAAAAAACAGGCATAGACCCTCGTAGTATTTCCTATGTGGAAGCTCATGGCACAGGTACTTCCCTTGGTGATCCGATAGAAATGCAGGGGTTGGTGAAGGCCTATCGCCAATACACTGCTGATAAGCAATATTGTGCTATCGGTTCTGTAAAATCTAATATCGGCCATGCGGAATCCGCTGCCGGTATTTCCGGTCTGTCAAAAGTATTATTACAACTTTATCATAAAACACTGGTGCCTTCCTTACATGCGGGTGAGTTGAATCCCTATATTGATTTCTCCGCTTCTCCTTTTTACGTGCAGCAGCAGGTGGCGCCATGGGAAACATCTTTTCCGCGCAGGGCTGCACTGAGTTCATTTGGAGCTACCGGTGCCAATGCACACGTAATCCTGGAAGAATATATACCATCCGTTTCCTTACCGGAAACAGTTGAACCGGGTTTGCATTACCTGGTGCCGCTATCCGCAAAAAACAAGGAAAGACTGCTGGCCTATGCAGCCAGATTATTGCACGCTTTACAACAGGATGGGCGCCGGGAAATAACACTCACGGATATTGCCTATACCCTGCAAACCGGCAGGGAAGCCATGGAGCAGCGGGTAGCGTTTATTGTGCAGGACATTGCCGGGCTGACTGATCTGCTAAAGACCTTTGTAACAGGTGGTCATATAGATGCGACAGTTTGCCTGGAAGGGCATGTAAAGGCACATCCTGATATTCCCGGAATTTTTTCGGGAGATGAAGATTCAGGAGAACTGATTCTTACATGGCTGAAAAAAAGAAGATTAAAAAAAATAGCAGAACTCTGGGTAAAGGGATTGGATATCAGCTGGAACCTGATGTATACTGTACAGCCTCAACGTGTGAGCCTGCCTGCTTATCCGTTTGCGCGGGAACATTACTGGATACCGGAAGCAGAAAATTTGCCTGTGTCGCCCACATTATCACCGGTTACTATTCATCCTTTACTTCATCAGAACACTTCTGACTTCACCGAACAGCGCTTCAGCACTACGTTTACGGGTAATGAATTTTTTCTGGCAGATCATGTGGCAGAAGGGCGGCATATACTGCCCGGAGTAGCTTACCTGGAAATGGCACGTGCAGCGGCTGCATATGCTACCGGCATTCAGCCACCGGGAACAATGGTGCAGTTAAAAAATATCGTGTGGGCAAGACCGTTAGTGGCTAATGGAGTGCCTCTATCCGTACATATCAGCCTTTATCCGGAAGATAATGGGGAAATATCCTACGAAATATATGACATCCAGGAAGATGCCCCTGTAGAAAAAGTGATTTACAGTACCGGGCATATCCTGCTGTCAGCCGTGCAGGAGACAGTAGTATACGATATCGCCGGGTTACTGGCACTATGCAGCAAACAGCATTTTCCCGGCGACGAATGTTACCGGATTTTTAATACCACAGGCATAACTTATGGTCCGGCATTCCAGGGTATCAGGGAAATATACACAGGAACCGGTCAGTTATTGGCGAAGATAAAATTGCCCGCTGAAGTGAGCAATACAGCGGGTTTGTTTGTACTTCATCCGTCATTACTGGATGCCGCTATGCAAACGGTGATCATGCTCCGCCATATGGATGGGCATACATCTCCGGCGCTGGCTTTTGCATTAACATCCCTGCGCATACATAATACCTGCAAGGGTGAGATGTGGGCGTATAGCCGTTACAGTGAGCATAAAACATCAACCGGCAGCATACAGCAATTTGATATTGATTTGTGCGATGATCAGGGAGCTGTTTGTATCAGCATCGCCGGACTGGCTTCCAGGTCTAAAGATAATGCAGCACCGACTGCAGGCACGTGGCAACTGGCTCCTGTATGGAATAAAACAACGCCTGCATTGACAACCTCCATCCCGGATGTTGCTGAAAAGGTTTTGATCATTGGAAGTAACGCAAGAGAAACGGCAGCTATCAGCAAATATTATCCGCAGGCCACATTGCTGGAAATAAGTGTGGGTGATACGCAGGAAGTACTTGAACAGCAATTAAAAAACATACCTCCCGTAAAAAATATTATCTGGATCACCGCTGCCGGTGCTGATTTGGAATTAACAGATGATGCTATCATACATGGTCAGCAGGAAGGTGTGTTGCAAGGTTTTCGCCTGATAAAAACACTGTTGCATACTTACCGCGATGCCGCATTATCATGGACTGTTATCACGCGCAATTGCGTGGCCGTTACTCCCGGCGAAGAAGTGGATCTGACACATGCAGGTATACAAGGAATAGCAGGTGCACTTGCCAAAGAATGTCCTCACTGGAAAATTGTGTTGGCGGATGTAAGAAAAGAGGAGGATATACCATGGGGAGAAATTTTTACGCTGACACCCGATGCAGAAGGCAGTGGCAGGGCTTATCGTAACGGACAGTGGTATCATCAGCAGATGGACTTATTGGAATTGCCTGCACCAATGGTATCAGGCTATCGTAAAAACGGGGTATATGTGGTGATAGGCGGTGCTGGTGGCGTTGGTGCGGCCTGGAGTGAATATATGATCCGTACCTATAATGCACAAATTATATGGCTGGGACGCCGGCCCAAAGATGATGCTATACAGACTAAGCTGGACGAACTGGCATTAGCGGGTGTTATGCCTGAATATATCAGTGCCGATGCCACTGATCTGACATCATTGACACAGGCTTATCAGCAGATCAAATCAAAATATCCGCGGATCCATGGGGTGGTGCAAGCTGCCATGGTATTACATGGCCGCAATCTTATCAGTATGGAGGAGGAAGGATTTCTAAAGGCCTATGCTGTGAAGGTAGATGCGAGTGTGCGTATGGCACAGGTGTTTGAAAAAGAACCGTTGGATTTTGTGCTTTTCTTTTCTTCGGTAGTTGCATTTATCAGGAATGGAGGTCAGAGTAATTATGCGGCGGGAAGCATATTTATGGATGCTTTTGCAAAACGGCTTCCCCATACATGGGCCTGTAAAGTAAGGATCGCTAACTGGGGCTATTGGGGAAACGTTGGTATGGTGGCTGATTCCGACGCATTGCAGGAATGGGTAATTAAAAATGGTCACGGTCTTATAACGCCGGCAGAAGGAATGCTGGTGCTGGAGAAATTATTGTCAGGCCCTTTTGAACAGGTAGTATTTATGAAAACTACTTCGTCTGCCGGACTGAAAGGATTCTCTTTATCCGGTGAAAAAAGAGGGTTGGTGGATGGAGTGCTTCCTGCCACTTTGGATACTATAAAAACATTGCCATTTTTACAAGTTCTTACAGCTCCGTCACCTTCTTCTTTTTCAGCTGCGATAAATGTTGCTTTGCGCAACCTCTTATGGACACAGTTGCAGGAACTGGAACCATTTCGTCAAAAACATTTTACCCTGGATACTGTCAGTACTGCTGTTTCACTACCGGTTATATATCACCGCTGGTTGCAGGAAAGCCTGGAGATACTGGTAGAAGATGGTTATCTGGAAGCTAACGGAAATATATATACGAAATTAGAGAAACATGCCAATGGCTGGGCGGAATGGGAAAAACAGCGACCTATCTGGTTAGCACAAAGTGGTGAAGCGGCATGGATGATCTTAGCAGAAACAATGTTACGTGCATTGCCGCAGATCCTCAGTGGTAGCACTCCGGCAACAGATATCATGTTCCCTGGTACTTCTGCTAAACTGGTGGCTGGTATTTACAGGGAAAATGCAGTAGCTGATTATTTTAATGAAGTACTGGCACAAACAGTGCTGGCATATACCAGGGAAAGGTTACAACAGGACCCTTCCTCACGGATACGCATATTGGAAATCGGCGCAGGTACCGGTGCCACCAGTGCCACCGTATTTGAACGTTTACGCGGTTATGAGGCACAGATCCGGGAATATTGTTATACAGATATTTCCAGGGCTTTCCTGTTACATGGAGAAGATGCTTATGGTGAACAGGTACCTTATCTCACCTATAAATTGCTGGATGCTGCGATGCCGGTAGCACAACAGGGTTTCCTGCCCGGAAGCTATGACCTGGTAATTGCCGCCAACGTATTACATGCAACAAAAAATATAGTAGAAACCCTTCGTAATGCCAAAACACTGCTGGCAAAAAATGGACTCTTGCTCCTGAATGAAGTAAGTGATAAATCACTGTTTGCTCATCTGACGTTTGGACTGTTAAAGGGATGGTGGTTATACGAAGATCCTGCGTTAAGGATACCTGGTTGTCCCGGCCTGTATCCTGAAACCTGGAAAACAGTACTTACACAGGAAGGAATGAAGAACATATGGTATCCCGCCTCATCTGCCCATATATGCGGGCAACAGGTAGTGGTAGCTGAAAGTGATGGTGTGATAAGTCAACACGTGGCGGCTTCACAGGTTATAGCAACAGCTGTAGCGCGTCACCTTCCGAAACCTCCGGATAAAACGAATGTCAGTGCTCCTGGAAATGCGGAAAATGGGGCAGATCATGTGAAAGAACTGATAATAGAGAAGCTATCTGTTTCCCTGAAATCAGATCCTTCAAAAATAGATAAGGATATACCTTTTGCAGACTATGGTCTGGACTCTATCACCGGTGTACGTATGGTGCAGCTGTTGAACGACAGTCTGAAAATATCCCTGGAAACCACCATACTGTTTGACTATAGTTCTGTAAATAACCTGGCGGCATACATCCTTCAAAATTGTAACCCGGTGATTGCTGTTGCAGATACCAGGGTACTTGTACCGGAAATAGCTCCTGTTGCTTATCTCAAAAGGAAATCACTTGTACAGCAGGAGGTGTCGCGGAAAGAAGTAATACAAAAAGAGCCGGTAGCGATAATAGGAATGAGTGGAAAATTTGCAGGTGCCGACACTGTTAATCAGTTATGGGAGCACCTGTCAAACGGTACCGACCTGGTAGATAAAGTAAACCGTTGGGATCTTTCCGCTTTTTATCAGAAGAGTGAAACTTATTGTGATCAGGGTAGTTTTATAGATGACATTGCTGCCTTTGATCCTGCATTTTTTAATATCTCAGCCCTGGAGGCTACTTATATGGACCCGCAGCAAAGGCTCTTCCTGGAAGAGGCCTGGAAGGCGCTGGAAGATGCAGGTTATGCCGGTAATAACATGCAGCACCGGTTATGCGGAATATATGTAGGATGTAATGGCGGTGATTACCGGCAACTGTTTAAAGACGGAGAAGATATACCTGCACAGGCTTTCTGGGGTAACCTGAGTTCCATTGTACCCGCCCGTATTGCTTATTACCTGGACCTGCACGGTCCGGCTATTGCGGTTGATACTGCCTGTTCAAGCTCACTGGTGGCAATACACCTGGCCTGTCAGGGTTTATGGGGAGGAGAAATTGCTATGGCATTGGCAGGTGGCGTATTTGTTCAGTCTACACCCAACTCCTTTATTGATGCAAACCGCGCAGGCATGTTGTCCCCAACCGGCCGTTGTCACACTTTTGATGATGCCGCTGATGGATTTGTGCTGGGAGAAGGAGTAGGCGTAGTGGTATTAAAAAGATTAAAAGATGCATTGCAGGATGGAGATCATATTTATGGCGTAATCCGTGGATCAGGTATTAACCAGGATGGAACATCCAATGGAATTACTGCACCCAGTGCTGTTTCGCAGGAACGGCTAGAATGCCAGGTATATGATGATTTTAATATTGATCCGGATAAAATACAAATGGTGGAAACGCATGGTACCGGTACCCGCCTGGGTGATCCGATTGAATTTCAGGCGCTTTCCCGTGCTTTCAGGAAGTATACCAGCAGGCAGGCGTATTGTGCTATCGGCTCTGTTAAAACCAATATCGGTCACATAACAGCACCTGCGGGTGTAGCAGGATTGATAAAAGTATTGTTATCACTTCAGCATAAAAAGATGCCGGCTTCACTGCATTATAATACGGGCAATACAAATATTGCATTTGAAGGAAGCCCGTTTTATGTAAATACTACACTCAGAGACTGGGATACAACCGGCTATGAGTCCCGTGTTGCGGCACTCAGCTCTTTTGGTTTGAGTGGTACCAATGCTCATATGGTGATTGAAGAAGCGCCGTTACAATCACGCAAGCACCTGCAAATGCCTGCTTACCTGGTAGTGTTGTCTGCCCGGAGTGAACAACAGTTACAGCAACAGGTGTTACAACTGCTGGATCATTGTGAACAGTTTCCTGATACTGACCTGGGTAATCTCAGTTATACTTTACTGTTAGGAAGAAAACATTTTCAACATCGTTTTTCCTGCGTAGCCAGTCAACTGGAAGTGCTTAAAACACAGCTGCGTAGCTGGCAGGATAAGGGCGCCGGGTTAAATTTGTTTTCAGGCAACCTGTCTGATAGCAATGAAAAAGAACAGGCAACAGCGAAGAAATATGCGGAGGACTGCATACAGCAATGCGAACAAATACCCGTTGTGAAAAATTATGTTGAGCAGCTGGTAGTTGTAGCTGAATTGTTTGTTAAAGGATATGCGTTACCGTTAGATCGCCTGTTTACAGCAGGCAATTATAGCAGAATTTCCCTGCCTGTATACCCGTTTGCCAGGGACCATTATTGGGTAGAAGCAGCTCCTGCTGCACAGGCATTTACACCACCGGGTGTAGCGTTGCAAATGTTAGCACCGGTATGGGAAACTTTCCCGGTTACACCGGTAAACATTGCTCCTGCAGCTACTTCCCGTATGCTGCTGGCAGGTGGTACTACTGCAGAAAGAAATGCACTGCTGACGCTTTACCCGAATGCGCAGTTGCTGCATACGGATAATATTAAAGAGCTGGCAGCTCAGTTGCCGGAAGGACTTACACATATTATCTGGATAGCCACAGAAAGCAGATCGCAACAACAGCATTACAACGCTTTTATAACAGCGCAGGAGGACGGCGTACTTGCCTGTTTCCGGTTGATCAGGGCATTGCTGCAGAAGGGGTATGCTACACAAACACTTGATTGGACGATTATAACAAGGCAATGCATCGTCATTGATAAACAGGAACAAACAGATCCTACCCATGCAGGGCTGCACGGACTGGCCGGCTCGCTGGCGAAGGAATACCCGCATTGGGCGGTTCGGCTTATTGACTTGCCAACGGATACGGATATACGCTGGAAGGAGTTGTTATCTCTTCCGGCAGATAGCCAGGGAAATGCATTGGCTTATCGTCATGGACATTGGTACAGGCAACAATTGGCACCTATAGGGCTATCTCCGGCAAGCACCTCTCTGTATCGTCAGAACGGGGTATATGTGGTAATAGGAGGCGCAGGGGGGATTGGTCGTGCCTGGACGGAGTATATGATCAGGACCTATCAGGCACAGGTAATATGGATAGGTCGCCGCAAGGCAGATGAAGAAATATTGTTCCACAGCAGACAGCTGGGAAAAGCAGGTCCGGCGCCGGAATACATGCAGGCAGATGCCGGAGATGCAGCGGCGCTGAAAGAAGCACGTGAAGCGATCATTCGAAAATATGGGTGTATAAACGGCATTGTGCAATCAGCGATTGTACTATCAGATCAGAGCCTGTCGCAAATGGAGGAACGGGTATTCCAGGCAGCGTTGCATGCAAAGGTGGACGTGAGTGTTTGTATGGCGCAGGTATTTGCAGCGGATAAACCAGACTTTGTTTTGTTCTTCTCGGCCCTGAATGCATTTATCAAAGCTCCGGGACAGAGTAACTATGCAGCAGGCAGCACTTTTGAAGATGCCTTTGCTCAATATCTTTCACAACACTGGCCCTGCGCTGTCAAAACAATCAACTGGGGCTATTGGGGAAGTACAGGCATTGTATCGGGAGATAATTACCGTCGGCGGATGACTGCCGCAGGTATTGGTTCCATAGAACCTCCTGAGGCTATGGCTGCACTGGAACAACTGCTTACCGGTTCCCTCTCTCAGGTGGCACTGATCAAGGCAGTACCTAACCTTAGCCTGCCGGGCATTATCATAAAAGGTACTCCGGCAAAGGCGGAAGAAAACATACTAACGGTATCGGATAAACGCCGGAATATAACAGCGCCGCAAAGCGTCACTCCGCAGCTGCTGAAAAATTACACCAGGAAAATTATCCGGGAAAGTATTACCGGCATACTGAAAACAGCAGATAAACATATCAGGGATGATGATAGCTTTTCTGCGCTTGGCGTAGATTCCATTATTTCCGTGCAATTGATTACGAAGATCAACAAAGCGGCAGGATGTAATTTAAACACGTCTGCATTGTTTGATTACAGTACTATATCGCAGCTTACCCAATACGTAGCTAAAGAGTATGCGGATGTGCTGACGGCGGCCTTGCAGCCGCAGACGGTAATAACGGAAACGCATATACCGGTTATAGCTAACATACCGTTATCATTACCAATTGTTACCCCGGCTCCTGTCGAAAAAGAGCCGGTGGCCATTATTGGGATAAGCGGTCGTTTTCCTGGTGCTGATTCTTTGGATGAATTATGGGAACACTTGTCTAATGGCGACGATCTGGTGAAAGAAGTGAGCAGATGGGATCTGTCTTCCTACACATCAGATGGAAAGTTACCTCCTTGTCATCATGGTGGCTTCCTGGATAAAATAGACTTGTTTGATCCCTGGTTTTTTAACATCACTGCACTGGAAGCTAACTACATGGACCCGCAACAGCGGCTGTTCCTGGAAGAAGGATGGAAAGCACTGGAAAATGCAGGATATACCGGCAATGGAGAAGAAAACCGTTTATGCGGCGTATATGTAGGATGTCATACCGGTGATTACCAGCAACTGCTGGATGAACAGGCGCCTCCACAGGCCTTTTGGGGCAATGCGGATGCGGTGGTTCCGGCACGTATCGCTTATCACCTGAACCTGCAGGGGCCGGCTATAGCTGTTGATACGGCGTGTTCCAGCTCTCTGGTGGCCATTCATCTTGCCTGTCAGGCACTGTGGACGGGAGAAATAAGTATGGCGCTGGCTGGTGGTGTATTTGTGCAGTCCACCCCCAGGTTTTATTTGCTGGCAGGTAAAGCTGGTATGTTATCAGCTACTGGTCGTTGTTACACTTTTGATGAACGTGCAGATGGATTTATCCCCGGTGAAGGGATAGGTGCAGTAGTACTTAAGAAGCTGGCAGATGCCCAGAGAGACGGAGATCATATCTATGGTGTGATCAGGGGATCAGCTATTAATCAGGACGGTACTACCAACGGTATCATTGCACCCAGCGGCAATTCGCAGGAACGCCTGGAATGCCAGGTGTACGATAGTTTTAACATCCATCCTGAAAATATCGGGATGGTGGAAGCCCACGGGACTGCCACTAAACTGGGTGACCCCATTGAATTTGAGGCGTTAACACGCGCATTCAGAAAATATACAGACAAACAAGCGTATTGTGCTATTGGTTCTATCAAATCCAGTATGGGACATGCATCTGCGGCAGCGGGTATAGCGGGACTGTCAAAGATCCTGTTATCACTGCAGCATCGGCAAATCCCACCCAGTCTGCATTTCCGGCAGGGCAACAGCAGTATCCGGTTTGATAAAAGCCCTTTTTATGTAAACACCCAACTGCAGGAATGGCGTATAACGTCAGGGCATACACGACAGGCTGCCTTAAGTGCCTTTGGGTTCAGTGGCACCAATGTACATATGGTTATTGAAGAAGCACCACAAACACTGCGCCGGCATGCAGTAAAACCAGCTTACCTGGTAGTACTGTCTGCCAGAACACAGGGTCAACTGAAATCTCAGGTACAGCAGCTGCTGGCATTCAGTGAAAAAAATCCGGACCTGCATACAGGTGATCTCAGTTATACTTTGCTGATGGGAAGAAAACAGTTTAACCACCGCCTGTCCTGTATAGTAGCTGATTGTAATGAGCTGCAGCACCTGTTCCGCAGCTGGCTGGAAAAAGGCAATGTTCCAGGTATCAACGTAGCGGTTTTACAGGAAGGTGAATACCAGGAACAGGAAGCGCTCAGAAAATATGGAGAGGAATGTATCCGGACATGCGGGCATACACCCGATGCCAGCGAATACAAAGAATGTTTATCAGCAGTAGCTTCGTTATACGTTAATGGTTATACGTTGCCTTTTGCCACGCTGTTTTCAGCCGGGGAATATGGCAGAATACCTTTGCCGGGATATCCGTTGATACGTGAACGTTACTGGATACCGGAAAGTAATACCATCATTCCTGCCGTTACCGTCAAACCGGCCATACAGGCAGATGGCAACAAAATGCCTGTCCTCCGGGCAGTAGAAAAGGAAGTCGCCATGTTGTTATCTGCCATCACAGGCATTGCTTCCGCAAAACTGGATGAAACAGTAACCTTTGAGGAACTGGGGCTGGACTCTCTCATGATCACCCATTTCAGCAAAGGAATTGAAAAGTGGACAGGACATCTGGATACTACTTTATTTTTCAGGTACCATACTATCCGCGCACTGGCAAAATACCTGGTGGACACCTGGCCGGAGGCAATGGTTTTACTGGTGCAAACCGGTTCTACCATTGTTCCGGTGGCGCCTGCAACAGTTAATTCATCTTTAGTAAATAAAACAAACACAGATATTTCATCCCGCAGAACTAACGTAAATGGATATACGGACATCGCTATTATTGGTGTATCAGGAAGATATCCGCAGGCCGAAACGCTGGCCCGGTTCTGGCAAAACCTGGTAGCCGGCAAAGATTGTATAGAAGAAATACCAGCCGACCGCTGGCCGCTGGAAGGATTTTATGAACCGGATATTTCCAGGGCAATGGCAGAAGGCCTCAGTTATAGCAAGTGGGGTGGTTTTTTGAAAGATGTAGATTGTTTTGATCCTTTATTTTTTAATATCTCCCCCCGCAATGCAGCATTGATGGACCCGCAGGAAAGACTATTCCTGGAAGCAGCATGGGCCTGCATAGAAGATGCAGGTTACACGCGCAAAACATTGGAGCAGGAAGGTTACGGTAACCGCATCGGCGTTTTTGCAGGTGCTACCTTCAATAATTATCAGTTACTGATGGCGGAAGCTGCCAGACAATCTGGTAAGGAAATGTATGTGGCCAACAGCCAGATCTATTCCATTGCTAACCGGGTATCTTATGTGATGAATTTTACTGGTCCCAGTCTTACAGTAGATACCGCCTGTTCTTCTTCTCTGCAGGCCCTGCATCTGGCCTGTGAAAGCATCCGGCGTGGCGAATCCAGGATGGCTTTGGCAGGTGGCGTAAATCTCTCGCTTCATAACAGTAAATATATTACGCTTTCGCAGGAACAGTTTGGTGCAACAGATGGCCGTTGCCGTGCATTTGGTGAAGGAGGCAGCGGTTATGTACCGGCAGAAGCGGTAGGTGTGGTTTTCTTAAAACCGCTGAGTGAAGCAGTGGCAGACAAAGATCATATTTATGGTGTGATCAAAGGCACTGCTGCCAGTCACGCTGGTAAAACAAACGGCTATACCATCCCTGGTCCGGCAGCACAATCGCAGGCTATTGAAACAGCCTTGAGAAACTGTGATATGGATGCCAGAAGTATCAGCTGTGTGGAAGCACATGGAACAGGCACGAGCCTGGGAGATCCGATTGAAGTAGCTGCGCTGACAGATGTATTCAGAAAATATACGGCTGATACCGGATTTTGTGCACTCTCTTCTGTTAAATCAAATATTGGTCATGCAGAAGCAGCTGCCGGCATTGCGCAGCTAACCAAAGTATTGCTGCAGCTCCGGCACCGGACACTTGTAAAAAACCTGATGCACGGACAACAGCTGAATCCGAACATATCATTTGCACAAACACCTTTTGTAGTACAAACCAATACCACCCCCTGGATACGGCCGGTAATAAATGGTGTGGAAGTGCCCAGGAGAGCAGGTATCAGCAGCTTTGGGGCAGGTGGTGCAAATGTGCATGTAATTGTGGAAGAATATACACCTGTACCTACTGATTTACCTTTTCCTACAGGGCCGTTTGTGATAGTCTTATCAGCAAAAAATGAAGAGCGGCTTCGCTTAAAAGCAGCGCAGCTGCTGGAGTTTATCAGCACGCAGCAGCCGGAAGAAAATGATCTTGTGAACATAGCTTATACTTTACAAACCGGACGTGAAGCCATGGATGAACGCCTGGCATTTACGGCAGATACGCTCGCTGATCTCAGCATGAAACTGAGCAATTTTATTGCCGGAACAGCGGATAAGAATTTGTGGAGGGGCAATACAAAAGAGCATAAAGCATCCCTGTCCCTGATGGGTAGTACAGCGGATTTGCAGCAACTGATAGATCTGCAGGTGCATCAAAAGAACTACGACAAAATGCTGGATTACTGGGCTAAAGGGGTATCATATGACTGGCATAAATTGTATCCTGCAGGTACGCCCGGTAAAATCGGCCTGCCCACTTATCCTTTTGCGAAAGAGCGTTGCAGAAAAGGAGGAGGCAGTAGCAACAACACTACTGCAGCAGCAACAGTTGCCGCTGAAACATATGAACTGCTCACCTTTGAAGAGGTATGGGAAATAAAGGAACTGACAGGAGAAGAAACAAAACCCGTAAAAATAGTAGTATGTCTGTTGGAAGAACCTGCACAGCAACAGCTGGTGGCAGCGATCCATCCCGGCATAACATTTGTCTTTGTTGCTCCCGGTAATCACTATCAAAAACTAACAACACACCGGTATACTATACAGCCAACAGCTGCCGGCAGCTATGAACAGGCCTTCGCAGAAATTACTACCTGTGTGGGTAAAATAGATACGGTGCTTTACGGCTGGGCACTCACTAATGCAGATTATATAGAAGACAGCACTCCGATAGTGCTGCTGTTGCAGGCATTAACGGCCTGCAAAATACAGGCCGTACGTTGTTTATTAACGGGTCTGTATCAAACGGAGCAGCAGCGTTGTTACCTCGAATCATGGACAGGCATAGAACGCTCACTGGGTATGATATTGCCCCGCATACAGATGGCGGTTGTTTTTAGTAAGGCAGCAGACCATGTATTGCAGGAGTGGCTGTTGAAATGTATGCATGAATTACAGGCATTTAAGATGCAGAGTGCTTATTATGATGGTGGAGTAAGACAAATATGCACTGTCAGACCAGTGGTGTTGGAAGATGTTCCCGCAATGGATTTCAAACCGGGTGGTACCTATCTGATCACAGGCGGCTGCGGCGGACTGGGTTTATTATTTGCCCGCTACCTGGCAGGACTGCATCCGGTTAACCTGATTCTTACCGGGCGCTCTCCGTTGGATGCAGTTAAGCAGGCTGCCATCAGCGCATTGGAAAAGCTGGGCAGTCACATATGGTATATTCAGGCAGATATTTGTGATGAAGAGGTCATGCGCAACCTGTTGCAAAATATATTCATACAAACAGGAAATATTAACGGGGTAATTCATGCAGCTGGTATTGCTACGGATACAAGTGTACTGGATAAATCTCCGGCAGATTTCCGCGCAATACTCTCACCAAAAGTAGCAGGAACAATTATACTTGATCACCTGCTGCAAGGCCATGCACCGGACTTTGTATGTTATTTTTCTTCTTCCTCCGGTATTCTGGGAGATTTCGGTTCCTGCGATTACGCCATGGCTAACCGGTTTCAGAATGCGTATGCGCGTTACCGTTACAGGCAGCAGCTACCAGGCAAAACAGTAGTGATCAACTGGCCTTTATGGAAAGAAGGTGGTATGCAGTTTGAAGCCGGGGAAACTACACATATGTATCTCAAATCCAGCGGACAAAGACTACTGGAAACAGTGGAAGGCATGGCGGTATTCACGAAATTGTTGTCGCAGCCCCGCATCCAGCATATGGTCATTACCGGCCAGCGAGCCAGGGTGCTACGTTTTCTAGGATTGGATAAAAGTACAGTTACAGCTGCATCGTCCTCACAACAGCCGGTACAGCCATTACCTGTTGCCTTTACCACCACAAATACACCGGTTAAAAATAACAACCTGCCACTGGAAGTGTCCATAGAAAAAGATTTGAAGGAGATGGTCAGCCATATCCTGGATATTGCTGCAGCAAAGCTGGATCACAGAGAAAACCTGGCAGACCTGGGTTTTGATTCTGTGCGCTTAACAGCTTTTGCAAATCGTATCTCCACTTATTTCGCAATAGAAATAACTCCTGCATTATTCTTCGGATATCCAACATTGGAAAAATTAACTGCACATTTTATAGCTGCCTTCAACACGGAGATGGTTGCCTGCTATCATAAAATAATAACTCCGGTGGATGTTCCACAACAGGAAAAAACAGATCCGGGCAGCAAAGGCAGCATGGCTGTAACGTTATCCGGTACTCCGGAGCCAATTGCAATAACAGGTATGAGTGGCCGATTCCCGCAGGCCCGTAATACAGACGAAATGTGGGATATGCTTGAAAAGGGAATAAACGCTGTGGAAGAAATTCCTGCAGATCGTTTTGATTGGCGTCAATACAGCGGCAATCCGGAAACAGATCCGGAAAAGACAAAGTGCAGATGGTGCGGTTGCATACCGGGTGTAAAAGAATTTGATCCTGCATTTTTTAATATCTCTCCGAGAGAAGCAACAGAAATGGATCCGCGTCAGCGTTTACTGATGCAGGAAGCCTGGCGTGCGCTGGAAGATGCAGGTTACGGGCCTGAGCAGTTAAAGAACGGCAGGGTGGGCATGTTTGTGGGGGTGGAAGAAGGTGATTACCACCTGCTCAATGGAGACGTACGGAATGTAACGGCTACGCATACGGCTATACTGGCATCAAGACTGGCTTATTTCCTGAATCTGAATGGTCCGGTAATGGCCATTAATACAGCCTGTTCTTCTGGTCTGTCTGCGCTGCATCAGGCATGTGCCAGTCTGCGGAATAATGAATGTGATGCCATGATTGTGGCTGGTGTAAACCTGGTGCTGCTACCGGAAAGATTTGTATGGATGGATCAGATGGGCATGTTGTCTGCTGATGGTAAATGTTTTGTGTTTGATAAAAAAGCCAATGGTATGGTACCCGGCGAAGCAGTAGTGGCAGTTGTATTGAAACGTTTATCCAGAGCAGAAGCTGATGGTGATCCGGTATACGCAGTGATCAGCGGCAGCGGAATGAATTATGACGGAAGAACCAATGGTATCACTGCTCCCGGCAGTATGGCACAGACAAGCCTCTTAAAGGAAACGTATGAAAAGTATGCTATTGCGCCGGAAAATATCAGCTACATCGTAACACATGGCACTGGTACAAGACTGGGAGATCCGGTCGAGATCAATGCACTGCGTGATGTGTTTAAACAGTATACAACAGAGAAACATTTCTGTGCGCTCACTTCCACAAAAACAAATTTCGGTCATACACTGGCAGCATCGGGACTGGTAAGCCTTGTCTGCCTGGTGCAGGCACTGCGCCATCAAACCATTCCTGCCAGTCTGCATTGTGAGGAAGAAAGTGATTATATCGAATGGAGCAACAGTCCTTTTTATGTAAATAAAACAACCCGATACTGGGATAAAAAAGACAAAGCCATACGTACCGGAGCTGTCAGCGCTTTTGGTTTCAGCGGAACCAACGTACACGTAGTAGTAGAGGAGTATCAGCCTCCTGTGATAGTTGCTCCCGTTACGATGAGCTGTTATCCCCTGGCTTTTTCTGCCAGAACCGTACCTGCCTTACAGGAAAAGATCAGGGATATGATCCGCTTCCTGCAACAACCAGCAGCAGTATCTCTTAGCATAGCTGAAATAAGTTATACCCTGCTGGAAGGCCGTCAGCATTTTGAGCATCGCTGCATGATCCTGGCTGCCAGTAAAGAGGAGGTTATCTCCTTATTGCAGCAATGGGACAGGGATGAAAAAAATGCCTACCTGTACAGGGGAGAAGTACCAACAGATTTCCGTGAACAGAAAGTGGAGCTGCAACGGCTGCAGGATCTGACAGGACAGGCTTTTGTATCGAATGATAACGCAAACGACTATATGAAAATATTACAAACACTGGCAACGCATTATTGTCAGGGTTATAATATAGTATGGACGCCACTGTTCGGCAACACTCCGCCACAACGTATCCATTTACCGACCTATCCGTTTGCACGGAAACATTATTGGTTACAGGAGAAACAAAAGCAGGTACTCCCGGCATTGCCGTTGCTGACAAAAGAGCCGGATGCAGAAAGTATGTTATATGAGCAGGTGCTCGATGATATGCTTAATAATTCCATTTCACTTGATATCGCGCTGCAAAGAATCAGGGAGATCTGATCTCGCCGGTTCTCTGGAAATAATCTCATTTCATAACATTATTCCCATCATAAGATGACAGATATTTTTCAATATATTTTGCAGGAATTGAAGAGTGGCCGGATTACCAAAGAAGAGGCCATGGAAATGATCCGTGCTTCCCAGCAGACAACGGAAGTACCACCGGTAGATAAGAAGCCCAGTGGAATTGCGTTGCAGCCGTTATCTGGCAACGGACAGCTAAAGGTAACTGATAACGGAACCAGCGCCAAAGTATCACTTCCTCCTGTATCGTTGCCTTCCAGCCATACAGTACCCGGAGCTGCTGCGGAGAAACCACCGGTTAAGGAAGCCATTGCAAAAGAAGAGGTCCCGCTTATTCCGTTGCAGCAATTGCAGGAGGAACTGACAGCCAGCCTGGCTGATGCCCTGTACATGGAAGTTGCAAGCATCCATCCCTCCAGAAGATTTATTGAGATGGGATTGGATTCTATCGTGGGAGTGGAATGGATCAGAGCTGTGAACAGGAAATATCGTGTATCCGTTTCCGTTACTAAAGTATACGATTATCCTACTATTATTGAGTTTGCTGAAATACTGCAAGCTGAAATAGCTCAAAAGCAAAAAAAATCTGTTCCGGAAAAGACGGTTGATAACGTCAAAGAATATACGATAAACCCGCCGCAACAATTGATCAACGACCCGGGCGAATATTATGGGCTGGTAGTTGACAGTGTGCATACATTAAATGAAGTACAGCTGCAGCAATGGCCTGTTCAGGAGCCGGCTCCTGATGAGGTAATCATCGCAGTAAAGGCTTCCGCTATCAATTTCCCGGATGTGATGTGCGTGAAAGGATTATATCCTACTATGCCCGATTATCCCTTTGTACCTGGTTTTGAAGTGGCCGGTGTTATCACAGCAACGGGCGCTGATGTAAGTGGTTTTGTTATTGGTGAGGAAGTGGTTGCCATCACAGGAAAACAGTTAGGTGGGCATGCAGCTTATGTAAATGTTCCGGCGGCAAATACGGTTCGTAAACCTGTAAATGTATCTTTTGAAGAAGCTTGTAGTTTGCCGGTGGTTTTTGGTACGGTATATACCGCATTTGAAATCGGTGCGCTGGCAAAAGGAGAACAGGTACTGATACAAACTGCCACCGGAGGCTGCGGTCTGATGGCAATACAGCTGGCTAACCTGAAGGACTGTACGATTTATGGAACTGCCGGCAAAACTGCTAAGCTGGAAGTTTTGCAGCAGCTGCAGGTGCCGTATGTAATGAATTATAAAACTAACGCCTTCGATAAGGAAATACTTGATATCACTAAAGGCAGAGGAGTAGATGTGGTGTTGAATATGTTATCCGGCGACGGTATACAGAAAGGGATCAATTGCCTGGCTCCCTCCGGACGTTACCTGGAGTTGGCTGTGCATGCATTGAAAGTAAGTACCATGCTTGATCTGTCGCGGCTCACGGCTAATCAATCTGTTCACAGTATTGATCTGCGCCGTTTAGGTTTTGACAAAGGGGTGTATGGAAAAGAAGTACTGCAACGGATGGTAGACTGGGTGGAAGAAGGGAGGATCATACCCATTGTATCCCGCATCTATCCTGTAAGCCAGTTAAAAGATGCATTGGCTTATGTAGATCAGGGACAGCATATCGGGAAGGTCATTATCAGTCATACGCAACAGGCGATGACTGACCATACGGCCGAATGCATACAGAAGATGATAGCGCATAAACAGTCTGCTGTAAAATATCATAATACGGATAATACACCGGTTCAAAAAGGTGTGATTACTCCTGTCATACCTGCTTATGAAGGCATTGCAGTCATCGGTATGTCTGGCCAGTTTCCACAGTCAGGAAATGCAGATATCTTCTGGGAGAATATAGCGCAAGGCAAAGATTGTATTACTGAAATTCCGCCGGACAGATGGTCGATAGCTCAATATTATGATCCGCAACAGCCACCTGGAAAAACCAATTGTAAGTGGATGGGTGCTGTAACAGATGCCGATTGTTTTGATCCCTTATTTTTTAATATTTCTCCTGTAGAAGCAGAGCTGATGGATCCGCAACAGCGGTTGTTCCTGGAAAACTGCTGGCATTGCGTGGAAGATGCCGGTCTTGATCCCGATGTTTTATCCGGTAGCCGCTGTGGTGTTTTCGTAGGCTGCGGTACAGGTGATTATGGTCAGGTGATGGATCAGCAACGGTTGAGTGCACAGGGATTAATGGGTGTATCTACTTCCATCCTCAGCGCAAGGATCTCTTATCTGTTAAATCTGAAAGGACCTTGTCTGGCAATTGATACGGCTTGTTCATCATCGCTGGTAGCCATAGCAGAGGCCTGTAATAGCCTGGTACTTGGCACCAGTGATCTGGCACTTGCGGGCGGTGTATGTGTATTATCAGGTCCGCTTACACATCTGCTCACCAGTCAGGCAAATATGTTATCGGAAAACGGGCGTTGTTTTACGTTCGATAACCGGGCGAATGGTTATGTACCCGGAGAAGGAGCAGGTGTGATCTTATTAAAAAGATTATCAGATGCTGTGCGGGATAAAGATCCTGTATATGGCGTTATTCGTGGCTGGGGCATCAATCAGGATGGTAAAACCAATGGTATCACTGCTCCCAGCGTTAATTCGCAGATTGCCCTGGAGAAAGAAGTGTATCAACGTTTTAATATTGATCCAGCAAATATTTCTCTGGTAGAGGCACACGGTACAGGTACCAAACTGGGTGACCCGATAGAAGTGGAAGCGCTTATTGCTTCGTTCCGTGCATTTACGGAAAAAGAACAATACTGTGCACTGGGCTCTGTAAAAAGTAATATAGGCCATCTGCTTACGGCCGCAGGGTCAGCCGGGATCATCAAAGTGCTGAAAGCAATGCAGCATAAGCAACTGCCGCCTACTATTCAGTTTCATACACTGAATGAACACATTGACCTGGAAAATAGTCCGTTCTATATTAACACACAGCTGCGCAACTGGGAAACAGCTCCCGGCAAATTACGTCAGGCTGCTGTGAGTTCTTTCGGTTTCAGTGGCACCAATGCACATATTGTAATAGAAGAATATGAGAACGTTGCTCCTGTTAAAGAAAAGAGCAATGAGCCATTGATGTTTGTGTTATCTGCCCAGAGTGCTGCGCAATTAAAAACCAGCGCAGTTAATCTGAGAGCAGCCCTTATTGCTCAGCAGGATCTCCGGCCCGCAGATATTGCCTACACCCTGCAAACAGGCCGGCAGGCAATGGAATACCGGATGGTGCTGTTAGCAGATACGGTGGCAATGCTCCTGCAAAAACTGGAAGTTTTTATACGCGGGGAAATCATGGATGATATGGTAACCGGACAGGTAACCGGTGGTATAGGTCAAACAGCTTTAAAGGAAGCAGCGGAAGAAACGGCATTATGGATCCGCCAAAAGAAGCTGCATAAAATTGCAGCATCGTGGGTGAAGGGAATCCCTGTTAGCTGGAAGCTGCTGTATGAAGGTGAGTTACCGCATATCATACACCTGCCTGTTTATCCATTTGCGAGGGAACGTTACTGGGCAGACAACGGCAGTACCCGCAGTGATAACGTTAACGAGGGTACGAAAAATAATCCGAAAGGTGAAGTGCTTCATCCTTTGTTGCACAACAATGTTTCGGGTTTTGCAGGTATCCGCTTCAGCACTGTTTTTACCGGTACAGAATTTTTTCTGGAAGATCACCGTGTGAAAGACCAACGTTTGTTGCCGGGAACAGCCTACCTGGAAATGGTGCGTGCTGCCATACAACAGGCAGCCGGACAACAACAGGATGGAACGTATCTGCAGTTAAACCGGATTGTATGGGCAAGGCCTATAGTAGCTGATGGCGCACCCGTAACGGTACAGGTACTTCTTCATCAAAAAGATCATCAGGAAGCAGGGTTTGAAATCGATCATATCAAAACAGAGGACGCTGCAATAAACTGCTTTGCAGGAGGGGCAGTATGGATTTCTTCAGGCCCGGTTCCGATAGCAGATATTACAGCGATTCGTGCACAATGTAACGGCTATATATTTTCAGGAGAGGAATGTTATGACTACTTCCGGTCCGTTGGCATTGCTTATGGCAGCGGATTTCAGGCAATCAGCAAATTGTATGCAGGTGATAACCAGGTATTGGCAGAACTGGTATTACCTGGTATAATCAGGAATACGTTTACGGATTTTGTATTGCATCCCACCATGATAGATGCTGCTTTACAGGCATCTGTAGGTTTTGTGTTGCATAATAAGCAAGGAGACAGCAAAACCGTATTGCCTTATGCATTGGATTCACTGGACATTTACCAGGCATGCACAACGCATATGTGGTCGCATGTACGTTTAAGCACATCTTTTACAACAGATGAAAATGTGCGTAAACTGGATGTGGACCTGTATGATCTTTCCGGAAAGTTATGTGTCAGGATGAAAGGTTTTGCCTCCCGGGTAGCCGCCGGAAATGTGGTTTCCCGGCAAGCGATGCCGGTGAACGAAGACCCGCTTTCAGGAACGCTTATGCTCACACCTGTGTGGGAGCCGACACCCATCGTGCCATTACCTTTTACCACCGGAAGCAATATCCGCGTCCTGCTGGCCGGAGGTACGGCAGCAGAACAAAATACATTACTGGCTTATTATCCGCAGGCGCAGGTACTTCATGCCGGATCAGCTGATCTGGCAGCTCAGTTGCCGGACGGACTTACACATATCATCTGGATAGCTGCCGGCAGTGAAGGACAACTACTTAATCATCGTTCTTTGATAAGCGCCCAGGAGGATGGGGTATCATGTTTCCGGCTGATCAGGGCATTGCTGCAGAAGGGTTATGGCAGGCATACGCTGGACTGGACATTTATTACAAGACAATGTATCGCCATCGATAAGCAGGAACATACAGATCCTTCCCATGCAGCATTACACGGCCTGGCAGGTTCGCTGGCAAAGGAATACCCGCACTGGCTGGTACGTTTGGTTGATCTGCCAACGGACATGGATATACGCTGGAAAAACATATTATCCCTGCCCGGAGAAAGTCAGGGTAATGCCCTGGCTTACCGGCAGGGACAATGGTATAAACAGCAGCTGGCACTGGTAGAACAATTTCCTGTAACTGCATCGTTATATCGCAGAGGCGGGGTGTATGTTGTAATAGGCGGTGCAGGCGGTATTGGCCGTGCCTGGACCGAATATATGATCAGGACTTACCAGGCGCAGGTAGTCTGGATAGGGCGTCGTGCAGCAAATGAAGAAATTTTGTTACACCAGCAACAGCTGGGCGCAGCAGGGCCTGTACCGGAATACATCAGCGCTGATGCCGGCAATGTAACAGCATTGAATGAAGCCCGTGCAGCAGTAATACGTAAATACGGACGTATAGATGGCATTGTGCAATCGGCTATTGTGTTGTCTGATCAAAGCCTGTCGCAGATGGAGGAGTCTGCATTCCAGGCAGCCTTGCATGCGAAGGTAGCAGTGAGCATTTGTTTGGCGGAAGTATTCGGAAGAGACAGACTGGATTTTGTACTGTTTTTCTCTTCCATTATCAGTTTCCTTAAAAATGCGGGTCAGAGCAACTATGCTGCTGGCAGTACTTTTGAGGATGCCTTTGCACAGTATCTTTCACAACACTGGTCCTGCGCTGTAAAAACAATGAACTGGGGTTACTGGGGTAGCACCGGCATTGTGGCAGCGAGTGATTACCGTCAGCGTGTAACCGCGGCCGGTATAGGTTCTATAGAGCCGCCGGAAGCAATGACTGCGCTGGAATCCTTGTTGAGCGGACCGTTCAGCAGTATTGCACTGCTGAAAACCACCCGTCCGCTATCAGCTGAAAATATAATGCCGCTTGAAAAAATCAGCGTATATCCGGCACCGTTATACAATGGTATGACTCCTGTATTTTTTACGGGAATGAATAACAAAAATACCATGCGGGATACCGGCATGGAACAGATAAAGAAAGAAAAGGAGCAGCAACTGGTACAGCTGGATGCGTTGTTATGCAATTTGTTGTGGGGACAGTTGCAGCATATGGGCCTGTTCAGCGAAAGGCAGTCAACTTTTGCAGCCCTCAGGGCAGCCATGAAATTACCGGCATCCTATCATCGCTGGCTGGAGGAAACATTATCAATTCTCAACAGCCATCATTATATAGATTATCATGACGGGCATTATACAGTCAACGTTATAGCGCAAGTGGATATGGCACTTGCCTGGCAGCAATGGGAAAAACAAAAAATGGCGTGGCTGGAAGATGCCAGTATGCAGGCTCACTTATTACTGGCAGAACATACACTGCGTGCCCTGTCTCAAATCCTGACCGGCAAACAGATAGCTACGGATGTGATATTTCCCGGTTCTTCCATGGCGTTGGTAGAAGGTATTTATAAAGAGAATAAGATCTCCGGTTATTTTAACCAGGTACTGGCTGATTGTACAATAGATTATATACAAAAAAGACTGGCCGCTAACCCGGCACATAAGATCCGGCTGCTGGAAATAGGCGCCGGCACCGGGGGGACAAGTACTGTATTGTTCGACAGATTACGTCCTTTTACATCCGGCATTGCAGAATATTGTTATACAGATATTTCAAAAGCATTTCTGCTGCATGCGGAAGAAATGTACGGGCCACAGGTGCCTTACCTGCAATGCAAACTGTTTGATACCACACAGCCTGCAGCTTCACAGGGAATAGAAGCGGGCACTTATGATATTGTAATTGCTGCCAATGTATTGCATGCCACCGCTAATATTCAACAGGTGCTTCGCAACATTAAAGCATTGCTGCCTGCACATGGACTGTTGTTGTTACACGAATTGAGCAGGAAAGCGCTGGTAGCGCATCTTACCTTCGGTTTACTGGACGGATGGTGGTTGTATGAAGATGAAATATTACGTATACCGGGATCTCCGATAGTAGCACCGGATACCTGGGAAACAATACTGCGAAGGGAAGGATTCAGTAACATTGTTTTCCCGGCAGCCGTTGCACACGACCTGGGACACCAGGTAATAGCCGCTGCCAGCGATGGCATTGTAAGGCAGTCACTTCGTTTACCGAAGCAGCAGGTACTTGCAGCAGATAGCGCTGTGACACAGGCCCCTCCGCCTGCGCATCACTTACAGGCAGCAGATGTAACGGTATCAGCACAGCAGCTGGTAAAAAAGATTTTGTCTAAAGTGCTGAAGCTGCCGCAGGAAAGGATAGGATTAAACACTGCTTTTGAAAAATATGGTATTGATTCTATTCTGCAGGTAATCCTCATAAGAGAACTGGAAAAGGTGACAGGTGCATTGCCTGCTACCTTGTTCTTTGAATATGTAACAGTACAGGAATTGGCGGATTACCTGGCCACGAATTATGCCAGCTGCTTGTCTGTTCCTGCAGCAGCCAATGTTGATGCACCGGTTCCTGTAACAGATAACGTAGTTGCAGATAAAATTCCTGCATTGGCTGTTCCCCCCGTTCTGCCAACAGACACACGGGAGACGGACGATATTGCCATCATAGGGATGAGCGGTCGTTACCCGTTGTCAGCAGATATCACCGCATTCTGGGAACATCTGAAAGCAGGTGATAACTGTATCCGGGAAACACCTGCTCATCGATGGAATGGGGTAGAGCATCACTATGGTGGTTATCTCGATAATACAGACAAATTTGATCATCATCTTTTTGATATTGACAGCAAAGATGTATTTGCACTATCGCCGGAAACCCGGATGTTCATGGAAGTGGTGTGGGAAGCATTGGAAGATGCAGGCTACAGCAGGCATACATTGCGGGAATGGCAAACCACGCATGGGACCGGAGCTGGTGTGTTTGTAGGTGCCATGTATAATCAATATTCCTGGTGCATGCCATCACCGTCATTGGGAGAGCTTAGCTCTAATGCTACTGAATGGCATATTGCTAACCGGGTATCACATTTCTTTCATCTTACCGGCCCCAGTCTGGTGGTTAATACTGCCTGTTCTGCCTCACTTACCGCCATTCACCTGGCTTGTGAAAGTTTGAGAACAGGTAATTGCAGTATGGCTGTTACCGGAGGAGTGAACCTTACATTGGTTGCCTCCAAATATGCAGCGCTGCAACAAAAAGATTTACTGGGAAATGGAAATGAAAGCAGGAGTTTCGGCATCAATACTGGTTTTATTCCTGGTGAAGGTGCCGGTGTGGTAATATTAAAACCGCTTTCACTGGCACTGAAAGATAATGACCAGGTACTGGGTATTATTAAAGGCAGTTTTATCAATCATAGTGGAGGCCGGCAATTATACAATGCGCCCGATCCCAAACAACAGGCACAGCTCATTATAAATTCTCTTCGCCGTTCCGGTACAGATCCCGCTACCATTGGTTATGTGGAGTCTGCCGCCAATGGTTCTGCGCTGGGTGATGCTATTGAAGTGATCGCCCTGCAACAGGCTTTTGAATCTTTTACCAATAAAAAACAATTCTGTGCATTAGGTGCGGTAAAGTCGAATATCGGACACCTGGAAGCTGCTTCCGGTATCTCCCAGTTAAGCAAAGTTTTATTGCAGCTGAAACATAAAACGTTGGTGCCTTCCATTAATGCAGTTCCACGGAATCCGAATATAAAGTTGGATCGCACCGCTTTTTATTTACAGGAAAGCCTTAGCCCATGGCCTGCCTTACAGGATGATGTTACAGGAAAAATACTGCCGAGAAGAAGTATGATTAATTCTTTTGGTGCAGGAGGCGCTTATGCTAACCTGGTCATTGAAGAGTACATATCGCAGCAGCCAATTGTTGATACGGTATCTGGTAAACAACTGTTTATTTTTTCAGCGAAAACCCCTGTAAGTCTTTGGCTGTATCTGGAAAAGTTACAGCATTTCCTGGAAAGGAATCCTGACTTATCGGCATCAGCTATTGCCTCCACTTTATTAAGGAATAACCAGTACCTGCCTTACAGAGCTGCTATAGTGGCTGCTTCTGTTGAAGAGCTGGTGGCCGGGCTTATATTATTGCTGGAAACAAAGAATACGGTATCGCAACAAGGCGTGTATCTGGCTGCTGAACCACCGGAAGAAGATGCTGCTGATGACGGATTAGTGCAAACTGCAGCAACAGCGAATAGCGATATGCATGAATTAGCCGTAAAATGGATTACCTGGTCGCCTGTTGACTTCAGCAGATTGATGGCAGTTTATAAAGGAGCGTTGATAACGTTACCGAAATATGCCTTCGATCACAGGCTGGTGTTTGATCCCCGTCGCATAAATGAGCAGCAGCCAGTGGCTGATTCCATCACACTTACCTACCGGCAGATATTGGAACAGTTGTCTAATGGCGAATTATCAAAAGAAGAAGCCATGAAATTCATTCAAGCATAGAAAACCCTGGATATGAAAATGAGTAAGCAAATTTTTGAATCTTTATTTGACAAGGTAGAACGCCGGGAAATAAGTGTGGAGGATGCGCTGGCAGAAATAAAAAAAATGAAGGCAACAAATGGTGAGTCTACCGGCAGTACTATTGAAAGATATACTTACGATGAACCCTGCCTGAAAGACCATGTGATCGCAGGTAAACAGATCCTGATCGGCGCTACCCACGCTAGTCTGGCTATCAATGATTTTTTCCGTCAGTATCCATCTGAGAAATGTGTAAGTCTGCAGCGACTGAGTTACTTTCAACCTGTACAGGTTGAAAAAGGAGAGGAGGCAAGAATTGCAATTATAGCTACACCTGACCAGGAAAAAATACCTTTCGAAGCAAAGTTCCGGTTGAACGATACGGATGAATGGAGCCTTGCTGCTGCCGGAATATTGCAACCCTGTATAACAGATCAGCGGACAATCAATATAGAACAGCTAAAACCATTGTTACAGGAGTTTTCTCCCCTGGAGAAAATCTATACACTGAATGCAGATGCACACTGGGGCAATAGTTACAGGACCATTATGCAATTATATACCGGTCAGGATCAGGCGCTGTCAAGGGTTTCTCTGGAACAGGCGCGCTCGGATAACCAGCATGCCTATACGTTGCATCCGCTGATCAGCAACAGTGCCTTATTAACCCTGTTCCCTTTATTAACCACACTGGATATTGCAGGTAGTTTCCTGCCCTTTGGTATTAAAGAAATCCGTTTTAATAATGATAAAGCGCCGGAAAACTGTTGGATACTGGTAAAGCTGGTAAAGCATACCAGTGAGATTATTATTTTTGATGCAGATATCATCAATGACGCTTCGGAAGTGGTGATCAGTTATACGGGGTATTCTCTGAAGAAAGTTCGTATACCCGTTAGCGTGAATGTGCCGGCTGAAGCGCCTCCGGTGGCAGTTCCGCCCGTTGCTGCCGCAACGGCTGCAGTAGCAGGACTGGAAGGTAAAGTGATCACGTATCTGCTGAACAAACTCCGTAAGATCGGCGGGGTAAAGATATCCGGCGCAGAGGCTAACCTGATGGAAGCTGGTATTACATCTGCGCAGTTAGTAAATATTGCTAACATGCTGGCAGATGAAACACAGCTGGAACTGAATCCTACCTTGTTTTTTGAATATCCGAACATTAAAGAACTGGCCATATTTTTCTGCCAGGAATATGAGGATACTTTTATACGGTTGCTGGGAGATATGGGTGGGAAAACGCATGCGGTTAGAAGTGCTGCTGAAACGGCTACTGTACCACCGGTTAAACCAACACCTGAACCACTCGCAGCACCTGCTGCAAAGCCTGCACCACAACGTCAGTATAACCGCGGCGATATGGCGGTAATAGGCATGCATGGCGTATTTGCCGGTGCAAAAAATCCGGAGCAGTTTTGGGAAAATCTGCGTGAGGGGAAAGATCTTATTACAGAAATACCATTGGATCACTGGGATTATCGTCCCTGGTTTGATGAAAATCCGGAGGCAAAAGACAGCACCTATTGTAAGTGGGGAAGTTTTATCAGTGATGTAGATAAATTTGACGCCGGATTTTTTAAGATCTCACCACGGGAAGCAGACTGGATGGATCCTCAGCTGAGATTGCTGTTACAGAGTATTTACAATACCGGAGAAGATGCCGGATATATTAACCAGCTGAGAAGTACTAACACCGGCGTTTTTGTGGGAGTATGTTTTCATGATTATCTGGAGATGATTGCTGAGAAGAGATATCCGGCAGATCCTTATATTGGGACAGGCAACGGGCAAACGGTAACGGCTAATCGCGTTTCGTTTTATTTTGATTTTAAAGGCCCCAGCATTGCTTATAATACAGCTTGTTCTTCTTCATTGTCAGCCTTGCATGCAGCCTGTCAGGCACTCCGCAATAATGAATGCAACATGGCGTTCGTTTCGGGCGTTAACCTGCTCTTTGCATCTTCCCATTACCGTTACTTCTGCAGCATAGGTGCGCTGTCCCCAACAGGGCATTGTTATTCCTTTGATGAAAGGGCGAATGGATATGTACCCGGCGAAGCAGTGACAAGTATACTGTTAAAACCGCTGGAACAAGCTGAAAAAGACGGAGATCGTATCTATGCAGTGATTAAGGGATCAGCAGCTTTGCATGGTGGTTACACGCCTTCTTTAACGGCGCCCAGCGTGGTAGGAGAAGAAAACGTGATTCTGAAAGCATGGGAAGATGCTGGCGTTCCACCGGAAACGATTACTTACATTGAAGCACATGGAACCGGCACCCGCCTTGGAGATCCGATTGAAATCAACAGCCTGAAAAAAGCATTCAGGCGCTTTACCGGTAAAGAACAATTCTGTACTGTTGGTTCTGCAAAAGCGAGCATAGGTCATGTGGAAGGGGCTTCCGGTATGGCAGGCATCCTGAAAGTGATACTGCAGATGCAACACCGGCAGTTACCTGCCATGCCAAACTATAAGCAGCTGAATAGTTACATACAACTGGAAAAATCGGCATTAAAAATTAACCAGGAACTGCAGGAATGGAAAACCGCAGCAGGAATACCACGCCGTGCCGGTGTTAGTTCCTTTGGCTTTTCCGGTGCATATGCGCATGTTGTACTGGAAGAATATATAGCGAAGGAAGATGCCTCCCCGTGTATAAGCGCAGGAGATGATTTTCCTGCTATCATTCCTTTATCTGCCAGAAACGAAGACCGCCTGCGGGCACAGGCAACCCAGCTGCTGGAATATATAAACGGACATGCCCTTTCCGAAACAGACCTGGTAAACATCGCCTATACGCTGCAAACTGCCAGGGAAGCGATGGATGAGCGTGTTGCCTTCATGGTATATTCTATTGATGAGTTGAGAGAAAAGCTAAGTGCGTATATCCATAACAGTGATACCCTGTCGGATATATTCACCGGGCATGCTAAAAGTAATAAGGACACCGTAGCTATTTTTACCGGTGATGAAGATCTGGCGTATGCTATTGATACCTGGATAACAAAAGCCAAGTACAGCAAATTACTGGAGCTGTGGGTGAAAGGTTTCTCCTTTAACTGGCTTAAGTTGTACAATGGATCAAAACCCCGGATAATAAGTTTGCCTGGTTATCCTTTTGCAAAAGAACGTTACTGGGTACCAGAGCCTACCAACCTTCCCGAACCGGAAACCAAAGTGAAAGAGCGCAACACCAATAAAACTGCAGCTGACACTACTAACCTGTTAACCCTGACACCGGTATGGGAAACAACGGTTGTTTCAAAGCTGCCCGCCTCTCCGGCTGCAACGGAAAATGTATTAATTGCAGGTGGCACAGCAGCCGAAAGAAATATTTTATTACAATATTATCCGCAGGCATATCTGCTGAATCCCGCGGAAGCAACTACTGCTGACCAACTGGCCGCTATGTTGCCGCAGGATCCGTTTACGCATATCATTTGGCTGGCCCCGCAGATAGATCCCGTAACGGCAGCTACTGCGCCGGAAACAGGCTTATTCAGCTGTTTCCGGCTTGTTAAGGCATTACTGCAAAAAGGATATGCTGCCACTTCATTAGGTTGGACCATCATCACGCGGCAATGCGCCGCGGTTCATCTGCAGGACAGTATAGATGCTACCCATGCATCGGTGCACGGATTGGCCGGTTCAATGGCCAAAGAATACCCCCTTTGGCGCATCCGTCTTGCCGACATCCCTGCAACAGCAATACTGCCATGGGAGCAGATTGCAGTATTACCTTCCGATGCAGATGGGAATGCACTGGCATATAGAAATGAACAATGGTATCGTCAGGAACTGGCATTGCTGGAACAACCTGCTACCCATGATACACTGTACCGGAAAGGAGGCGTATATGTAGTGATTGGCGGCGCCGGTGGTATAGGTAGTGCATGGACGGAATATATGATCCGTACTTATCAGGCACAAATCATATGGATTGGCCGCAGCGTGAGGGATACGGCCATACAGGCTAAACTCGAGAAGCTGTCGGCACCGGGTATCACCCCGGAGTATGTACAGGCAGATGCAGCCAGTCTTACTGAGCTGACTACAGCTTACCATCATATCAGGTCTGCATATGGAACGATAAATGGGATAATACAATCTGCTATTGTCTTGTCTGATCAGAGCCTGGCCAACATGGATGAATCCATATTTGAGCAGGCCTTACGGGCAAAAGCCGGTGTGAGTGTTTGTATGGCAACTGTTTTTAAAGAGGAACCACTGGATTTTGTGTTGTTCTTTTCTTCTATCATCAGTTTCTTTAAAACGCCCGGTCAGAGCAACTATGCGGCCGGAAGTACTTTTGAGGATGCTTTTGCAAAACAGCTTTCACAACAGTGGCCCTGTGTTGTTAAAACAATGAACTGGGGTTACTGGGGGAGCATCGGTATAGTAGCAGGAGATGCCTACCGCAGCCGGATGGCAGCTGCGGGCATGGGGTCTATAGAACCACCGGAGGCGATGGAAGCGCTTGAACAGCTGCTTACCTTACCTGTGGATCAGATGGTATTAATTAAAACTATCGGGTCTGCCGGTGTGGAAACACAGTTGCCGGTTAAAGAACGTATCGGTGTATTGCGTAATACTATTCCTGCTGTATTGGAAAATATAAGCGCAAACATTTCAGCAGCAACGGGGTTGGTAAAACCTCCCGGAAATGAGCTGCTGGTATCTTACCGCGAAACAGATGTATTGCTTGGTAAGTTATTATGGATGCAGCTACAGTCGCTGGGTTTGTTGCATGAAAAACAGTTTATACTGGCCGCCTTGCAGGCCGGGCTGCAACCGCGGTATCATCGCTGGCTGGAACAGAGCCTGGTGTTTCTCTCCGGTCAACACTACCTGGAACAGGCCGGGGATTGGTTTACAATCATACCACGTTCTGCTGAAAATCCGGATGGGGTATGGCAACAACTTCTTAGCAGCAGTGAGCAGGAAGAGAATAAAAAAGCACAGCTGGCGCTGGCAGCTATTATGCTGAAAGCTTTGCCGGATATTCTTTCCGGCAGGAAGCTGGCTACAGATGTGATGTTCCCGGATGCCTCCATGAAACTGGTAGAAGGTATTTACCGCGGCAACACTGTTTCTGATTATTTTAATGCAGTGCTGGAAAAAACGGTGATAACCTATATAACATCGAGATTACAAAAAGATGCCTCACAAAAAATAAGGATACTGGAAATAGGCGCCGGAACCGGTGGAACCAGTGCCGGTTTATTTGAACAATTACGGCCTTATGCAGCTGTCATACAGGAATATTGTTATACAGATTTGTCAAGGGCTTTTATCATGCATGCGGAAACCGTTTTTGCACCAGCGGTACCTTATCTTAACTGCAGAATATTTGATACAACGCAACCCTTATCAGCACAAGGTTTTGTAGCAGGTACCTACGATCTGGTAATAGCATCCAATGTTTTACATGCTACCGGCAATATTCATCACGCCCTCCGTAATGCCAAAGCCTTGCTGGCCCGGAATGGCCTGCTGATAATGAATGAACTGAGTATTCATTCGCTGTTTGCGCATCTTACTTTCGGTTTGCTGGACGGTTGGTGGTTGTATGAAGATGCCGCTTTGCGTATCCCCGGCAGTCCGGGTCTGTACCCGGAACAATGGGAGCGTGTGTTAAAACAGGAAGGTTTTGCCAATGTGTTGTTTCCTGCTGCAACATCACACCAATGGGGACAACAAATCATTGCTGCAGAAAGTGATGGTATCATAAGACAGCCATTGTCAGCGTCCCCTGTTGTGTTAGAAACAGCACCTGTTCGTATAGCCGTTAACGTAGAAGCACAACCGGTGGTTGCAAAAATCCATGAGCCGCAGGTGGGCATAACAGTGGAAGATACTACAGCTGCTGTTATGCATGATGAGTTGCCGGAAAAAATGTCATTGATTGATATCCGCGAATTAATCATAGAAAAACTGGGAATAGCATTAAAAATTAATGCAGGCAAAATTGATCCGGAGGAACCTTTTGCTGATTATGGTCTTGATTCTATTACAGGTGTTAAACTGGTACAACTGATCAATGAAGGGCTGCAATTGCAACTTTTAACAACTACTATATTTGATTACAGTACAGCCAGCCGTCTTGCGGCACACCTTTTTTCTACCTGTCAGATTGTAGTCAGTCCGGTGGCTGAAAAGCCTGTCCCGCCGCAAGCGCCTATCCGTCCTGCGGCACCAGTGCCACCTGTTACACCGGCGTCACCTGTAGCCCCGATAGCTCCGGTTGCGCATACGCCTTTGCAAACCAATTCGCGGCAGCCTGTCTTTGCAGAGAAAGTAACAGCGCGGGTATTACAAACGAGTGAAAAGGCGCCTGTTAGTGGTAATGAGAAAGAACCGATTGCCATCATTGGTATGAGCGGACGTTTCCCACAATCCGATTCTGTCGGTGAATTATGGGAACATTTACTACATGGAAAGGACCTGGTGGAAAAAGTGACCAGATGGGATCTTGCAGCACATGACGTTGCCTTTGCAGATACGGAAAAAGCGTTGTGCCGGTATGGTGGTTTCCTTCGTAATATAGATCGTTTTGATCCCTTATTTTTCAATATTTCCGGACTGGAAGCTACCTATATGGATCCGCAACAGCGGCTGTTTCTGGAGGAAGGCTGGAAAGCGCTGGAAGACGCAGGTTATGCAGGCAGCAATATGGAAGGAAAGTTATGCGGCGTATATGTAGGATATAACGGAGGCGGATACAATCAACTTTTCGGAAACAATGCACCTGCGCAGGCCTTTTGGGGAAATGCGGCTGCCGTCATCCCGGCACGTATATCCTATTACCTCGATCTGCAGGGACCGGCTATTGCGGTAGATACTGCCTGTTCCAGTTCACTGGTTGCTATACACCTGGCATGCCAGGGCCTGTGGACAAACGAAACAGAGATGGCGGTGGCCGGCGGGGTATTTATTCAAACCATTCCCTGGTTTTACCTGTCCGGTACCAAAGCAGAGATGCTATCACCTACCGGTCATTGTTATACGTTTGATGATCGTGCCGATGGTTTTGTACCCGCAGAAGGCGTAGGAGTAGTAGTACTGAAACGTTTGAAAGATGCATTGGCAGACGGAGATCATATTCATGGTGTGATCCGGGCCTCAGGTATTAACCAGGATGGCACTACCAATGGTATCACAGCCCCCAGCGCCAGATCGCAGGAACGGTTGGAATGCCAGGTATACAATAGCTTTAATGTTAATCCCGCCGACATACAACTGGTGGAAGCACATGGCACCGGAACAAAACTGGGTGACCCCATCGAATTTAATGCGCTGACCAACGCCTTTAGGAAATTTACGGACAAACAATCTTATTGTGCCATCGGTTCCGTTAAAACAAATATTGGTCATGCGGCAGCAGCTGCAGGTATGGCCGGATTAATCAAAGTCCTTCTTTCGCTCAAACATCAACAACTACCACCTTCCCTGCATTATGTAAAAGGAAATGCCAGTATACGGTTTGAAGGAAGTCCGTTTTATGTTAACACAGATCTGAAAGACTGGGAAGTTACTGCGGGAAAGAAACGTACAGCTGTAGTGAGTGCTTTTGGATTCAGTGGCACCAATGCACATATGGTGATTGAACAAGCACCTGAGCTGCAGCGGCAACACGTGGCAAAACCGGCGTACATGATCGTTCTTTCTGCCCACACTACTATTCAGCTGGAAGAACGTGTGAGGCAACTGCTGGGTTTCTGTGAACAGGAGCCGGGTACTGATTGCGGCAACATGAGTTTCACGCTGCTGCTTGGAAGAAAACAATTGCAACACCGCTGGGCTTGTGTGGTCCGTGATATGAAAGACCTGGTAAGCCTTCTCAGGAAATGGCTGGACAGGGGAAATGTAACACAGGTATATACAGCAGCTATTCCGGAAAAAGATCGCAGGGAACAACCTGCACTCAAAAAGTATGGGAACGATTGTATCAGCAACTGCCGGGAGCTTACTAACGTACAGGAATATACGGAGCAGCTGTCTGCTGTGGCAGAACTATATGTACAGGGATATGTGCTGGATTTTGAGATGCTTTTCGCACAGGAAGGATATAACAGAATATCACTCCCTACCTATCCTTTTGGCGGATCGCGGTATTGGGTGAAAACAGATCCGGCTGCTAGCCTGCCCGCTGTTGCAGTGGCAGCTGATTTTATTCATCCGTTGTTACAGCGTAATACCGCAGACTTGTCCGGATTACGATATGCTTCTGTGTTTACAGGAAAGGAATTTTTCCTGGCGGACCATGTTATTAATGACCAACGGATCTTTCCCGGAGCCGCTTATCTGGAAATGGCCCGCATGGCTGTATTACAGGCAATGGGCGGAGTGTTGCCTTCCCGACGTATACTGCAACTGAAAAACATCGTGTGGTTCCGGCCGGTGGTAGTGGATCAGCAACCGCAGACAGTACATATCGCACTGCTGCCGGAAGAGGATAGCCGGATTTCGTTTGAAATTTATACAGAAGAAAAAACAGCAGGTACTGCTCCCGTAATACATAGTCAGGGATATGCGCTTGCCACTGAATCAATACCAGTACCTGACCTGGATCTTCCGCTTATTAAAGCGGCCTGCAACCGCGGAGTATTATCAGCGGCTGATTTTTATGATACTTTTCGTTCATTGGGATTTTATTATGGTCCATCACATCAGTGTATCACAGCAGCGTACATAGGAGAAGAACGTTTGCTGGCATCATTGGTACTGCCCGTTGAAGCACCTGCTATGAAAGCGCCTTTTGTCCTGCATCCTGCGTTACTGGACGCGGCATTGCAGGCATCTGTAGGAATGGCTATACACAGTGGTATATTAAAACCTTCCCTTCCTTTTGCCATTCAATCACTGGAAATACACCGGCCATGCACGGCTGCAATGTGGGCGTTTATACGTTACCGTAATAATGCCGCTGCGGTACAAAAAGTACAGCTACTGGATATTGATTTGTGCGATGAAGCCGGCAGCATTTGTGTGCGTATCACCGGTTTTTCTTCCCGGGTATTGGAAGAAGATAACGGAGAAAAAACGATATCAACCGGACAAAATATTTTTTACTTTCAACCTTCCTGGAAAATACAGGAAGCTGTACAGGCGCCACAGTTATACGATCAACACCTGGTAATATGTTGCGGACCGGATGGTATTACAGCAGAGACGATCGTTTCCCGCATGAGCGGGGTAAAAGGCATAACACTGCTTTCGCAGGAAACGGACACGGCTACACGTTTTAGTGAATACGCCGTTCAGTTGTTTAATACTATTCAATCTCTCCTGAACAATAGATCCGGAAAAAAAGTATTGATACAGTTGTTGACAGATGACCGGCCATCGCAGCAATTAAATGTTTCGCTGTCAGCAATGCTGAAAACTGCAAGGTTGGAAAATCCATTGTTTATCGGACAACTTATTCAAACTACAGTGGGAACATCGTTAGATACGCTGGTGCCATGGATGGAACAATGTGCGCAATCACCTGGTGATACAGAGATTCGCTACCATAGTGGCAAACGTTGGGTGGCTGCCTGGGAAGAGGTAACACTGTCAGCAGCGCCATCATTGCCCTGGAAGGCCGGAGGTGTTTATCTGATCACAGGAGGAGCAGGGGGATTAGGAGAACTGCTGACAGCCGGTATCGTCGCCAATACGAAAGACGTAACACTGGTGCTGTGTGGTCGCTCAGCATTGCCTCCCGACAAACAACAGCGGATCAACGGAATCGCTGCGAAGGTGATATACAAACAGGCAGATGTGAGTGATGCACAACAGGTGCACGCGCTCATCCAGGAAATCCGTGTTTCTTATGGCCGGCTGGATGGTATTATTCATGCTGCCGGTGTAATCCGGGATAATTTCCTGCTGAAGAAAACAACAGCAGAAGTACAGGAAGTACTGGCGCCTAAAGTAGCCGGATTAATTAACCTGGATGAAGCCAGTAAAGATTTGCCGCTGGATTTTTTAATCCTGTTTTCTGCCGGGGCAGGAGCAATCGGTAATCCCGGTCAGGCGGATTATGCCACTGCCAACGCCTTTATGGATTCGTATGCCCGTTACCGTAATGAGCTGGTAAGCAGCGGTCAGCGGCATGGAAAAACATTGTCGGTCAACTGGCCACTGTGGGAGTCGGGCGGGATGCAGTTAAGTGAAACAGCACGCACGATTATGTTACAGCAAACCGGCATCGTTCCTTTGCAGACAGCAACCGGTATAAACGCGCTATACAAAAGTCTGGCTTCCGGATTCCCGCAACTGCTGATACTGGCTGGTAACGCGCCGCAGCTGAGACAATTTTTACAGGTGCCGTCAACTCCGTTGGCACCATTAATAGCACCATCTGATATTACCGGGTTTATATTGCAGGTGTTGTCAACAGCACTGCAGCTGTCTCCGGAAGAAATAGACCCGCATATTTCCTTTGATAAATTTGGGATAGATTCTATCATGCAGATGAACCTGATCCGTGAATGGGAAAAAATAACAGGAGAACTGCCCAAAACAATTTTATTTGAATATCCATCTGTACAGGAGTTGTCGGCTTATTTTGAAAAACATCATCAGCATAAGTTTATTCGTTCCCGTTATAATACAGATACATTGTCTGCGGATACTGTCAGCAGTATACGCACCCGGAAAAAGAAGGAGCCTGATACGCCGGCTGAGCAGAACGAAGATATTGCTGTCATTGGCATCAGTGGGCGTTATCCTTTGTCGGATAACCTGGAGGAATTATGGGCGCATTTAAAAGCAGGAGATAACTGTATTACCCCATTACCCCGGCACAGGTGGACGCGTTCCCTGCTGCATACACTTACCGGAGAAGCGTTATTGCAACCGGCACATAAATATTATGGCGGATTTCTCCGGGAGATCAACCACTTTGATCATCACCTGTTTGATATCCCCCCGGCCCGCGTACCGGAATTATCTCCTGAAATAAGGCTCTTCCTGGAAACGGTATGGGCTACTTTTGAAAATGCCGGTTATAGTAATCTCGCTTTACAGGATCTGCAAACTGCGGCTGAAACAGGCGTGGGTGTATTTGTAGGTTCCATGTATAATCAGTATGCCTGGAATATACCCGGAGCAGAACAGGCCGTACTTACTTCCAACGGAACGGAATGGCAGATTGCCAACCGGGTGTCTCATTTCTTTAATCTTACCGGCCCCAGTATAGCCGTTAATTCGGCTTGTTCCGGTTCATTGACTGCCATACATCTTGCCTGCGAGAGTTTACGCCAGAAAAACTGCGCTATGGCTATTGCAGGAGGAATTAATCTCACGCTGGAACCTTCCAAATATGTGGCATTACAACATGCCGGATTCCTTGGTAGCGGCCATGAGAGTAAAAGCTTCGGCGCAGGAGATGGTTATCTTCCCGGCGAAGGTGTTGGTGCAGTATTATTAAAACCGCTTTCACAAGCATTGAAAGATAATGATAACATCCTGGGAGTTATCAAAAGTAGTTTTGTAAATCATGGTGGCGGAAGACAGATGTATACCGCGCCAGATCCCAAACAACAGGCACAGCTGATCAGCCACGTCATCCGCAGGTCAGGTATTCATCCGTCTACCATTGGTTATGTAGAATCTGCTGCCAATGGCTCTTTACTGGCAGATGCTATTGAGGTAGTGGCTTTACAGCAGGCCTTTGAACAATATACAGACCAACAGCATTTCTGCGCACTGGGTGCTGTAAAATCCAATATAGGTCACCTGGAAGCTGCATCAGGAATGTCGCAGCTCAGTAAAGTGTTGTTACAGATGAAGCATAAAACACTGGTGCCCTCTATTAATGCCAGCCCAAGAAATCCTAATATAAAACTGGAACATACTGCCTTTTATTTGCAGGAATCACTCAGTCCATGGCCGGCAATAGTGGATGATACTACCGGGAAAGTGTTGCCCAGAAGGAGTATCATCAATTCTTTCGGTGCCGGTGGTGCTTATGCAGGATTGATCGTAGAGGAGTATAATATAAACCGGCAAGAGACAGAAACGCCAACTGCACCCGGGGAAAAACAGTTGTTTGTTTTTTCTGCGGGTACATCCCGGAGCCTATGGCATTATCTGGAAAAAATGCAGCAGTACCTGGAGGAAAATTCTGCTGTACAGGTAGCGGATATAGCGCGCACCTTGCAGCAGCGTAATCAAAACCTGCCTTACCGGATAGCTGTTATTACCTCATCAGCAGAAAGCCTGCTGTCTGTGCTTCGTTTGTTATGTAGCCAGCAGGGGGTAAACGGGGATCCGGATGTTTACGTGCGGCTGGAGCCTTCCGGTGCTAAACCGCGTATTGCCGCCATAGCGCTGCAAAAATCCATATCAGAAAAGGATTTTCCGCAATTGGCAACATACTGGATCGAAGGGAGCAATATAGATTTCAGGGGATTATCTCCTGCTGTGGGGCTGCCAGATATTTCCCTGCCTGGTTATGTTTTTGATCATGATCTCTCCTTTGATTTCAACAATACTCCACAGGATAAAACAGAGGATATTTTTTATCAGGAGCTCCTGGATAAAATAGCCGGCGGTACAATATCAGCAGCTGAATTTAATCAGTTGATCACATCGTGAAAAAGATACCAACAATGGACAAACAATTGAATTTTTTATACCAGCAGATTAAAGAAGGTAAGATCAGCACAGCACTCGCAAAAGAGCAGCTGAAAGCCTGGAAGTCGCGCTATCGTGAAGATAACGGCATCGCCGGATTAAAGCCGGAGATATATGTATATGATGAACCATTTCTGAAAGATCACCAGGTAAACGGGGAACAGGTATTGTTGGGCGTTACCAGTGCCAGTCTTGCTATCAATACATTTTTCAGGTTGTTTCCTGATGAACGGCAGGTACAGCTGCATCATCTATCTTTTATCAAACCTTTTATCATAAAAAAAACACAACAGCTGGAAATAACTGTTTTGCCGGTATTGCAGAAAGACCGCGCAGATATACAGGTAAGTGGCAGATATAACACTACAGTTCCGTGGGCACCGCTGGCTGCTGTGCAAATATGTAAGACAGTCTTTAAGCAGGAACATAAAAACATTACTGAAATCATGGCGGGCATGCAGTTGCTGCCTGATTTTACCTATATCTATGACGTTGATCCCGGTATTCAACTGGGAGAAAGTTACCGGGTTATTGCTGCTTTATACGCCAATGAAAATCAGGTGTTGGCAAAGGTGGAATTGCGGAATGAATCGGAAGAGCATTTCTATGATTTACATCCGCTGTTGATCAACAGCGCTTTTCTGGCAATAACTCCTTTATTACAGGAAAAAGAACAAACGGCTTATCTGCCCTTTGGCATAAAAGATATTTATTTCAGTAAGCAAGAACAGCTGAAGAGTGGTTGGGTGCTGGCAAAACTTGTAAAGGATTCAGGAGAGATGTTTCTCTTTGATGCTACGCTGATGGATGATTCAGGAGAAGTGTTGGCAGTGTATAATGGTTGTGCCATGAAAAAGATCCGCCCGGTTTCACCGGTAATAAATGATATGCCGGCAGCAGCGGATCCGGCAGACCGTATTCAGGAATACCTGGTAAACCGGTTGAGTAAAATGGTCAGCAGAGAAGTATTACTGGCCCGTCCTGAAACGAATCTGATGGACCTGGGCCTGACTTCCGAACAACTGGTTGCTATGACAGAAGAAATAGCTGTAGCTGCCAACCTGGAATTGTACCCAACCTTGTTTTTTGAATATCCTAATCTGCTGGAATTAACAGCTTACTTCTGTAAAGAACATCCTTCGATTTTCACAACAGATATGCCACATCCTGTTACAGGTATACAGGATATTCCTGTCCGTGAGGCTGCGCCACAGTTCAGCAATACTGCTACTAATGATAAACAACAAAACATTGAAAAGGATGATATCGCCATTATTGGCATGCATGGCATTTTCGCCGGTGCAGAAAATCTGGATCAGTTCTGGGAACATCTCCGTGACGGAAAGGATCTTGTCGGGGAAATACCGCTGGATCACTGGGATTACCGTCCCTGGTTTGATGAAGACAGGGAAGCAAAAGATAAAACGTATTGCCGTTGGGGTAGTTTCATCAGTAATGTAGATAAATTTGATGCGGGCTTTTTTAATATTTCTCCCAGAGAGGCCGACTGGATGGACCCTCAGCTGCGATTGTTATTGCAGAGTGTATATACTACTACAGAAAATGCCGGTTATATCAACCGGCTGAGAGGAACAGATACGGGTGTGTTTGTAGGTGTTTGCTGTCATGATTACAAAGACCTTATTGCGGAAATGCAGTTGCCGGTAGATCCTTATATAGGAACGGGAAATACGCAACCCATGATGGCCAATCGTATCTCTTTCCTCTTTGATATCACCGGACCCAGTATGGCAATAGATACTGCCTGCTCCTCTTCTTTGTTTGCATTGCACAGCGCTTGCCAGGCATTACGTAACAAGGAGTGCGGAATGGCTTTTGTATCCGGGGTTAACCTGTTGTTATCGTCTACTCATTACCGTTATTTTTCCAGTATCGGTGCTTTATCTGCTTCGGGTCATTGTCATTCTTTTGATAATAAAGCAGACGGATATGTGCCGGGTGAAGCTATTGCCACTATATTATTAAAACCCTTGCAGGAAGCAGAAAGGGATGGAGATCATATCTATGCTGTTATAAAGGGATCAGCAGCTTTGCATGGTGGTTATACACCTTCTTTGACAGCTCCCAGCATAGCAGGAGAAGAAAATGTAATTCTGAAAGCATGGGCCAGTGCAGGCATAGCACCTGAAACATTGGGTTACATTGAAGCACATGGTACCGGCACCAGATTAGGTGATCCTATAGAGATCAATAGTCTTAAGAAAGCATTTAAACGTTTTACAGGCAAGGAGCATTTTTGTGCGGTAGGATCCGTGAAATCCAACATAGGACATACAGAAGGCGCCGCCGGAATTGCTGGTATCCTGAAAGTGGTGCAACAACTGCGGCACCGCCAGATACCTGCTATGCCACATTTTAAGGAACTAAATTCCTATATACAGCTGGATAATTCACCGCTTTATATTAACCGGCAACTGGAAGAGTGGAAAAGCCCGGATGGTATGCCAAGGCGTGCGGGAGTGAGCTCTTTTGGTATTGCCGGCGCTTACGCGCACGTAGTGGTAGAAGAATATAATCAGCCGCAAAAAACGTTGCCACCTGTTACCGGACAACCGGTGATCATTGCGCTGTCTGCCAAACGAACGGATAGCCTGCAGACAAAGGTGCTACAGCTGTTGCAGTATATCCGTCACCAACAATTCAATGATCAGCACCTGCCCGGCATTGGGGCTACTTTGCAGTTATACCGCGAAGAAATGGATGAGCGTATAGCCTTTTCCGTTAGTTCCATAAGTGCGTTGATAGAAAAACTGACAGTTATTGCCACAGGTAAGGAATGGCCATCAGGCATTTACAGCGGCAGGTCTTTGAAGCGTATTTCAAAGGAAGAAAGTATGCGGGAATGGATCAGTAAAGGTGTTTATGATGAGCTGGCCGGTTTTTGGGTGAATGGAGGTTATGTTGACTGGCGCTTGTTATACAATGGTCATGCACCGCAGAAAATTATGCTGCCGTCCTATCCTTTTGCGGGGGAACGTTACTGGATACCGCTGGAAGATGCCAGGACCAGCAACAACAGCAGCCATACGGTATTGCACCCTTTGGTACAGCAGAATACTTCCGGTTTGTCGGGGTTGCGTTTTTCTGCCACCTTCAACGGAACGGAATTTTTTATAGCTGATCACGTGGTATCCGGGCAAAAAATATTACCCGGTGTCGCTCATTTCGAAATGGCACGTGCTGCTATCGCCTTAGCCATCCATGCAAAGGAAAATGAGTATAATATATCCCTGAGAAATGTTGTATGGATTCAACCTGTGCTGGCAGCGAAGGAGCCGGTAACAATACATATCAGGCTATTCCCTGAAGATGCATCCCGGATTGCATTTGAGATTTACAGTGAGCCGGATGCAGGAAAGGAGGATGTTATTATACATAGCCAGGGACATGCCATTATACAGTCAGCTGTAAACCTGCCATCACTGGATATTGAGGTTGCGTTGCAACAATGCAGTCAGCGTATGCTGACTGCAGAGGATTGTTATTCCAGGTTGCAGGGCATTGGTTTTTTTCATGGGAAAAGTTACCAGGCAGTACAAAAAGTATATGTAGGAGAAACAACGGCGCTAGGCGAGCTTGCCTTACCTGAAATGGTGGCAGATAGCTTGTTGGCGTTTGTATTGCACCCTGTTATGATGGATGCTGCATTGACGCCTGCCCTGGGGCTGATGATGGCACCGGGAAGCAATAATTCACTAAGACTGGCACTGCCTTTTGCCTTGGATGAGCTGGAAGTATGTGGTCGCTGTACATCGGCCATGTGGACTTTAATCAGCAGTGGCAGTGCGCCGGAAGACCAGGTACAGAAACTGGATGTACTCCTGTACGATGACAAGGGCAATTTGTGTGTAAGCATGAAAGGACTTTCTTTCAGGGCTACCGAAAACGGAACAACCTCCGTGCTTCCTGAAGCCACCGGTACGTTGCTGCTGGAGCCGCAATGGGTGGAGCAGGTGGTATCTTCCCAAACAAATACAGCAAATGGTTTTGCAGCACATCATGTTATCTTTTGTGAAAAAGAAATGATGTTGCCGGAATACATCATGCAGCGTATGCCAGGTGTATCATGTATTTCATTGTTTGCTGATGAACAACAGCCGGCAGCCAGATTTGAGAATTATGCACAGCAGTTGTTGCTGCAAATTCAGGGGATACTGAAGTCTGAGGAAAAAGACAATGTGCTGTTACAGGTGGTAACAGGCGTGGAAGATGAACAATTATTATTGTCAGGACTTTCCGGTTTGCTGATGACAGCACAACTGGAACATCCCGGCTTTACCGGACAACTGCTGGCAACATCCGCAAAAGAACCCGATGAGATGGTGGTGCAACTGAGGGATAGCAGTCATCAGTTAACGTATAGTCATATCCGTTATATAAACGGAAAAAGGCTGGTAAAAGAATGGTGTGAGATAAATGTACCAGAGGAAGCCATACAGCTGCCATGGAAGAACGGCGGCGTTTACCTGATTACAGGTGGTGGCGGCGGATTGGGGCAATTGTTTGCTGAAGAAATTGCCCGCAACGCCAAAGAAGTAGTGCTCGTTTTTGCAGGACGTTCTGCACCGGAGCATACCATAAAATCGCAGGTAGAAGCATTTTCCACGGAGCATACAACAATGATCCGGAAGAAAGCAGATGTGAGCAACCTGCAGGAAGTGACAGCATTGATCAACGATCTGTTGTCTGCCTATGGCCGCCTGGATGGGATATTGCATATGGCCGGTGTGATACGCGATAACTACCTTATCAGCAAAACAACAACCGTATTACAGGAAGTATTTGCACCTAAAGTAGCAGGTGTGGTAAATCTTGACATCGCCACCCGGGCGTTGCCACTGGATTTTTTTGTATGTTTTTCTTCAGGAGCAGTCATCACCGGAAATGCAGGACAAGCCGATTATACGGCTGCCAATTATTTCATGGATACCTATGCAGCATACAGGAAGCAACTGGTGGCAGTTAAACATCGCTCCGGTATTACCTTGTCTGTAAACTGGCCACTGTGGGAGGCGGGAGGAATGAAGGTGGATGAAGCTACCAGGCATTTGATGACGCAAAGCACCGGCATGATACCCATGCACACAAAAAGTGGTATCCGGGCACTGTACCAATGTATGGCATCCGGCAGGGGACAGGTAATGGTGATGGAAGGTAATGTGCCATTAATGAAAGCAGGAATAGCTGCATTGACACAACATAATCCCACTTCTGTTCAGCAAACAATCAGCCATGGGGAAGATCCGTTGCTGAAAACTAAATTAATGGAAGTGTTGCAAAAACTGACGGCAGATATTATCAGGAGAAATGCCGGCGGATTGGATGTGATGAAGCCATTAAGCAGTTATGGATTTGATTCTATCACGTTCACTGAATTGGCGAATAAACTGAATCAGCAATTTAAACTGCGTCTAACACCCACCATATTTTTTGAACATGCTTCCCTGCAACAACTGACCGAATACCTGATTCAAAGGTATACTGAACAGTTGAATATGTATTTTGGAATAACAGCAAAAAGAACAACGGTACCTGATCCGGTAAAAGCAAAGCCGGCAAATGCATCATGGCAGTATGCTTCCCGTGATACCATAAAACCGCAGGTAGCTTCCACCGGCCCGTATGAGAATCCAACACCAGACCAGGTGGCTGTTATTGGTATGAGCGGCCGTTTTCCGATGGCTGCGGACCTTACTCAATTCTGGAATAATCTGCTGGAAGGTAAAGATTGTATTACAGAAATTCCTGAAAGCCGCTGGGACTGGAAAGCGTATTATGGAGATCCAAGGAAAGAAGTAAATAAAACGAATGTTAAATGGGGAGGATTTATTGATGGCATAGATGAATTTGATCCGCTGTTTTTTGGCATATCACCAAAGGAAGCAGAGATGATGGATCCTCAGCAAAGACTGCTCATGATGTATGTGTGGAAAGTGCTGGAAGATGCCGGTTATGCATCGCATTATTTTGCAGGAACGCAAACGGCCATTTTTGCCGGCACTATGGGTAGCAGTTATAGTTCGCTGGTAGCAGGATCCAATGCGGCCATCGAAGGTTTTTCTTCTACAGGTATGGTAGCTTCTGTAGGCCCTAACCGCATGAGTTATTTTCTGGATCTTCACGGTCCGAGTGAACCGGTAGAAACAGCCTGTTCCAGTTCATTGGTGGCCATACACCGGGCAGTAGAATGTATTAATAATGGTTCCTGTGATATGGCAATTGCAGGCGGCATAAATACCATTGTAACACCGGAAGCACATATCAGTTTTAACAAAGCAGGTATGTTGAGTGAAGATGGCCGGTGTAAAACATTTTCAGCGGAGGCAAATGGTTATGTAAGGGGAGAAGGTGTAGGCATGTTGTTGCTGAAAAGATTGTCTGCTGCTGAAGCAGACGGAGATCATATTTATGGCGTGATACGTGCCACCGCTGAAAATCACGGCGGACGTGCCAATTCATTAACCTCACCCAACCCGGTTGCACAGGCTGCCTTATTAAAAAAAGTATACACAAAAGCAGGTATTGATCCTGCAACGGTTAATTATATAGAAACGCATGGTACCGGCACCGTGCTGGGTGACCCGATTGAAATCAATGCATTGAAGTCGGCCTTTAAAACATTGTACGAAGCTGCAGGCAGCAGGGACGTAAATACTGCGCATTGTGGTCTGGGAACTGTAAAAAGTAATATCGGACATCTGGAACTGGCCGCTGGTGTTGCGGGTGTGATGAAGGTATTGTTGCAGCTGCAACATAAAACACTGGTTAAAAGTCTCCACTGCGATAATATCAATCCATATATTGAACTCAGCGACAGCCCCTTCTATATAGTGCAACAATCGCAGCCATGGCAGGCCTTACAGGATAGTAACGGGAGGTTGTTGCCACGTCGTGCAGGTGTCAGTTCTTTTGGTTTTGGTGGTGTTAATGCACACATCGTAATAGAAGAATATATTCCGCATACTACCTCAAAGTTTGTAGCAGTGCATCCTGCCATCATCGTATTGTCCGCGCTTACAACAGAGGGATTAAAGCAACAGGCAGTACTGCTGCTGTCAGCAATACAGCAGGGTCATTTGGAGAAAGCAGACTTGCCTGCTATCGCCTGCACCTTGCAAACCGGTCGCGATGCCATGAAAGAACGTTTGGGTTTTGTTGCGCGATCAATAGCGGAAGTAGTGGAAAAATTACAGGATTTTATTGATGACAATAACGACACTGCCGTATACAGGGGACAAAGCAAAAGCAGCCGCGAGGCGTTGGCCGTTTTTACTGCTGATGAAGAATTGCAGGAAGCAGTAGATAAATGGATACAGCGTGGTAAATATGATAAGCTGCTCGATCTTTGGGTAAAGGGACTTTCCTTTGACTGGAACAGGTTATATGAAAATGGCAGACCGCGCAGGATCAGTTTGCCCACCTATCCCTTCGCCAGAGAATCTTACTGGATCACTGCAGCAACACCGTCTTCCGTTGTTGCGCCGTCCACGCCATCACAGCAGCTTACAGCAGAAGTACAGGTGAGCAATTTACCGGATGAACTTTATTTACGGAAACTGATTACGCAGTTATTATCAGATTCGCTGAAAGTAAATGCTGCTAAAATAGATGCGGATGATTCGTTTGCTGATTATGGGCTGGATTCTGTAACGGGCGTACACCTGGTGCAGCTGCTGAATGATCATTTAAGTCTGTCGCTGGAAACAACGATCCTGTTTGATTACAGCTCAGTAAACAGGTTGGCAGGTTATATTTATACAGCATGTAAACCAGTGAGGATACCGTCACGTGTCACTACAGCTACAGCGGTTCCGCATCCGTTGTCGGGTGCCGGCGATAATACTGTGCCGGCTTCCGCAGGACAGCAGAAAGGCCAATCGCATGACAGCAGAGAACCTGTTGCCATTATCGGGATGAGTGGCCGGTTTGCTGGTGCCAACAACATAGAAGAGCTCTGGAAGCATTTATCCAACGGTACCAACCTGGTTGAAAAAGTAACGCGTTGGGACCTGGCTGCTTATGCTACTGATGATCAGACCTTTTGCAACCATGGTAGTTTTCTGGATGATATAGCTGCCTTTGATCCTTTGTTTTTCAACATATCAGGAAATGAAGCTGCATATATGGATCCGCAGCAGCGGCTGTTTCTGCAGGAAGCCTGGAAGGCACTGGAAGATGCAGGTTACGCCGGAAAAAGTGAGGATGGACGTTTATGTGGTGTATATGCAGGATGTGGTGCAGGAGACTATCAGCAACTATTCCGCAATAATGAACAGATACCCGCTCAGGCTTTTTGGGGTAACATGAGTTCTGTAATACCTGCCCGCATTGCTTATTATCTTAATCTGCAGGGACCTGCGGTTTCAATAGATACTGCCTGCTCCAGCTCATTGGTAGCGGTGCATCTTGCCTGCCAGGGATTATGGGAACATGAAACAACCATGGCGCTGGCAGGTGGCGTTTTCGTACAGTCTACACCGTGGTTGTATGCATCTGCCGGTAAAGCGGGCATGCTTTCACCTACAGGTACCTGTTATACGTTTGATGACAGGGCCAATGGATTTGTACCGGGAGAAGGGGTAGGCGTAGTGGTACTTAAACGCTTAAGCGAAGCCCTGGCAGATGGAGATCATATCTACGGCGTGATACGTGGTTCAGGAATTAATCAGGATGGTACTACCAACGGAATTACTGCACCCAGTGCCGTTTCACAGGAGCGACTGGAAAGTTCGATCTATGAACGTTTTGATATTGACCCCGCAAATATACAATTAGTAGAAGCCCACGGTACCGGTACAAAACTGGGAGATCCTATAGAATTTAATGCGCTGTCGCGCGCTTTCAGGAAATATACCGACAAGCAATATTTCTGTGCGATCGGTTCTGTAAAAACAAACATCGGACATACACAGCTGGCAGCTGGTATTGCAGGCCTCTTCAAAGTATTATTGTCTTTACAGCACCGGCAAATACCCCCTTCTCTTCATTATGAAAAAGGAAACACAAATATCAGCTTCGACGAAAGCCCGTTTTTTGTGAACACAGATTTAAAGGAATGGCCAGCCACCGGGGATCGCCCACGTTGCGCCGCTACCAGCTCCTTCGGTGCCAGCGGCACCAATGCACATATGGTGATCGAAGAGGCGCCACAGGTGGTACGTACACATGTAATGAAGCCCGGATATATTGTACTGTTATCTGCTCGTACACCGCACCAATTGCAGCAGATCGCCCGGCGGTTAAGCAGTTTTTGTGATGATGCTCCCGGTGCCGACCTGGGTAACATCAGTTACACATTACTGATGGGAAGAAAACATTTTACACACCGCCTGGCAGTAGTAGCAAAGGATACAAATGAACTGGCAACAGCACTCAAAAACTGGCTGGATAACGGAAAAGCACCACAGGTGTATAGTGCCGGGCAGATAACTGAAGACCAGGAATCATTAAAAAAATATGGTGAGGAATGCATACAGTATTGTAGCAGTAATAACAGCAATAATGTTGAATTTCTGGAACGGCTGGCCGTTGTAGCGGGATTATACGTACAGGGATATACGTTATTATATGAAAACTTATATGCAGGAGATACCTATAGCCGTATTTCCCTGCCTACCTATCCATTTTCCACTGAACGTTATTGGGTACCTGCCTTTGTAAGCGCACCTGTTATAACACCGGTACAAAAACAACAGCTGGCGCAGGAAGCCCACGGTACCAGCGATGTAGCTTATGAGCTGATGACATTTGAAGAGGTGTGGGAAGCAGTTGACCTGATAGCCACCACAAATATAAAAGACAAAATATGGGTGTGTATGCTGGAGGAAACCGCACAGCAACATATGTCGGCTACGGCATATGCGGGCGTAACACTTGTCTTCATTGCTCCGGGAAGCAGCTATGAAAAATATGCTGCACATCATTACCGGATAAATGCAGCAGAGAAAGGTACTTATGAACGCGCATTGAATGATATAACGGCTACTGTTGGCAAAATAGATGGTGTTTTATATGGCTGGCCTTTAACCACTACTGTATTTGTGGAAGATAGTTCACCTGTGCTGTTTTTACTGCAGGCGTTGTCTGCCTGTAAAGTAAAAGATGTGCGGGTATTACTGACAGGCCTTTATCATAATGGTATTGAACGTTGTCATATCGAATCATGGATGGGTATAGAACGTTCATTAGGCATGATATTGCCGCAAATACAGATGGCAGTCGTTTTTGGGGAAGCCGGTCATATTGCTTTGTCACAATGGTTGTTGATTTGTCGTGATGAGTTGCAGGCAGCCGTTCTAAAGTCTGCACATTACCAGCAAGGCAGGCGGGAGGTATGCAAAATACATCCTGTTATCATAGAAAATAATCCGGATTCAATGATCCGGGCAGGAGGCACTTACCTGATCACAGGTGGTTGCGGCGGATTAGGTATATTGTTTGCCCGCCACTTCGCAGGTCTGCATCCGGTAAATCTGATATTAACAGGACGTACACCACTGGATGCTGCAAAACAGGCCAGCGTAAAAGCGTTGGAAGATCTTGGCAGCAAAGTATGGTATGTTCAGGCAGATATATGTGATGAGATGTCGATGCAGGAAGCGCTGCAACCGGTACTGTTACATTCCGGCCCTGTAAATGGTGTTATTCATGCAGCTGGTATCTCAACAGATAAAGGTGTGCTGGAAAAGTCACCGGCTGATTTTCAGCAGGTACTGGCACCTAAAGTAACTGGTGTAATGGTGTTGGATAAACTCCTGCAGGATCAGTCGCCGGACTTTGTATGTTACTTTTCTTCCTCCTCCGGAATAATGGGCGATTTTGGCTCCTGCGATTATGCTATGGCAAACCGCTTCCTTATAACGTATGCCCGTTACCGTAGTAGCCTTTCTTTGCCGGGCAAAACGGCTGTGATCAACTGGCCATTATGGAATGGAGAGGGCATGAAGGTAGGAGGAGATGATACAACAAAAATGTACCTGAAATCGAGCGGATTGCGCCTGATGGAAGCAACAGAAGGCATAGACCTGTTTAAAAAACTGTTGTTACAATCCCGGACCCAGCACCTGGTGATAACCGGACAACCTGCAAGGGTACATCGTTTCCTGGGATTAACAGCAGTTGATAAAAAAGAAGCTGCCACTGTGGTAATGGATGCAGGCGAAAAGAAGGTAATGGCACGCAGGGCAGGGATATCTTTACCTGATTGCATTGAGCAGGATCTGAAGCAGCTGGCAGCAGGATTACTACAGATTGGGGCAGAAAACCTGTATATAAAAGATAACCTGGCTGATTTCGGATTTGACTCTATCAGCCTCGCCCAGTTTGCTCAACTGCTGGCATCGCATTATCAGCTTGATATTACACCGGCATTGTTTTTTGGTTATTCTACCCTCGAAAAACTGACACAGTATTTTGCAACAGCACATACCGATATGATGGAAACTTTTTACGGGGAAGAAGAGCCGGTAATAGCTACATCTGCAGTAACAGCTTCATCTGCGGTATTACCTGCTGCATCACCCGTAACAGAAAATATGCAGGAACCAATTGCCATTATAGGCATGAGCGGACGTTTCCCACAGGCCAGAAATATTGATGAGATGTGGGATATCATGGTGCAGGGAAAACATGCTGTAGAAGAAATTCCGGCGGAAAGATTTGACTGGCGCCTGTATTATGATGGTCCACAACCACAACCCGGTAAAACCAACTGCAAATGGTGTGGTTGTATTCCGGGAGTAGCCGAATTTGATCCGTTGTTTTTTGAAATATCTCCCGGGGAAGCTGAAACGATGGATCCCCGGCAACGGCTCCTGTTGCAGGAATCGTGGCGGGCATTGGAAGATGCCGGGTACCTCACCGCTCAGTTAAACACCGGTAAAATCGGAATGTTTGTTGGCGTGGAAGAGGGAGACTATCAGATGCTAACCAGAGAAAAAAGCACAATCACTTCCAATCACAATGCAATACTGGCATCGCGCCTGGCTTATTTTCTAAATCTCAACGGTCCTGTGATGGCTATCAATACGGCCTGCTCTTCAGGCCTGGTTGCTGTGCATCAGGCATGTATGAGTTTGCGCACCGGAGAATGTGATGCCGCGCTTGCAGCAGGTGTAAACCTGGTGCTGGTACCGGAAGCATTTATCTGGATGGGACAGGCAGGAATGTTATCTGATGATGGCAAGTGCGCGGTATTTGACAGGCAGGCAAACGGGCTGGTACCCGGAGAAGCTGTTGCAGCAGTGGTGCTGAAACGCTTATCCCGCGCAATAGCAGACGGTGATCCGGTGTACGCAGTCATCAAAGGCAGTGGCATTAATTACGACGGTAAAACAAATGGAATTACTGCGCCCAGTGGTGTAGCACAAACGGCCCTGCTGAAGGACGTGTATGACCGGTATCAGATTATCCCTGAAGATATCAGCTACCTGGTCACACACGGTACTGGTACACGGCTGGGTGATCCTGTGGAAGTAAATGCATTGTACGATGCATTCAGAAGTTACACGCAAAAACAGGCTTTCTGTGCACTTACTTCCACCAAAACAAATTTCGGTCATACAATGGCGGCATCTGGTCTGGTAAGTCTTATCAGCCTGGTGCAGGCACTCCGTCATGAAACAATTCCTGCCAGTTTGCATTGTGTGCAGGAAAGTGACTATATCAAATGGAAAGAAAGTCCTTTTTATGTAAATAAAACCAGCAGGCACTGGGAACAAACAAACGGACTTCGCACCGGCGCACTGAGTGCCTTTGGCTTCAGTGGTACCAATGCACATATGGTATTGCAAAGTTATGCTTCACCTGCAGTAGTAAACAGGGAGGCTCCTTACTATATGGTAGTATTGTCTGCCAAAACAGAAGATGCCTTACGGAATAAGATCAGGGATATGGTGGTTTTCCTGGAACAGCCGGAAACGGCCGCCAGCAGCCTGTCAGCTATCACTTATACATTGCTGGAAGGCCGGCAGCATTTTGCATGCCGTTGTGCTGTGGTGGTTGCAAACAGGCAGGAGGCAGTACATGGCTGGAAACAGGCAGGACGTAATGAAAGACTTCCTTTTGTATTTACCGGCAAGGTACCCCGCGACTTCCGCATGCAGACAGCGTTACAGCAATATGCTACGCAACTGCTGCAAAACAGTCAGTCTTTACATAACCAGCCTGGTAAATATCAGGAAACCTTATTTGCACTGGCAGAGTTGTATTGCCAGGGTTATGAATTGCCATGGCCATTGTTATACGGCGATGTGCTGCCACAACGGGTACATCTTCCCACTTATCCGTTTGCACAGGAATATTACTGGGTAACACCTGCTGTAGTAACAGCACAGGTTTCAGCAACTGCGGAACGGGTAACGGAAACGGATACACTCTTCCTGCAACCTTACTGGAAAGAACAAGCTGCGGAATCAGCAGTTACAGTTCCTGAATACGAACAGCACCTGGTTATAAGCTGTATTCCGGAAGGTATTCATGCAAAAGAAATCACTGCCCGCATACAGGAAGTACAATATATATGCTTAGCCGGAAGTATAACTGAAACGGATAAACGTTTTCAGCAACAGGCTGCACAATTATTTACCACAGTGCAGTCTTTACTCAACAGCAAGCCAAGGAAGAAGATTTTAGTGCAATTACAGATCGGAGATCAGCCGGAAGAACAATTGTCTGCCGGGTTGGCCGGTATACTGAAAACAGCCAGACTCGAAAATCCATTGTTTTACGGCCAGCTGATACGTACTTCTTCAGCTATCACAGATCCGGAAATCCTGATCAATCAATTACTGGAATGTGCACGGAATCCTTTGGATACGGATGTCCGTTATAAAGATGGGAAGCGTGAGGTGGCCGGCTGGAAAGAAATGACGATGCCGGAAAGTACACCTGCACTCCCCTGGAAGGAGGGTGGTGTATACCTGATTACCGGTGGCGCCGGTGGATTGGGTTGGATTTTTGCAGAAGAAATGGCAGTCGTGAGCAAAGGAATAACGCTTGTGCTTTGTGGACGGTCAGCACTGTCAGGAGAACAGGAGCAACGCATAACTGCGCTTGCTGCACGCGGTGTAAAAGTGCTGTATAAACAGGCAGATGTAAGTGATTTGCAACAGGCTGATAAACTGATACTGGATATACAATCTCTCTGTGGACGATTGGATGGTATCATCCATAGTGCAGGTTTGATACGGGATAATTACATCTTCAAAAAAACAACAGCAGAACTGCTGCAGGTATTATCTCCCAAAGTATCCGGATTGCTGCATATTGATGAAGCCAGCAAGCACCTGCCACTCGACTTTATTGTAGCCTTTTCTTCCGGTGCAGGTGTAATGGGTAATGCAGGGCAGGCGGACTATGCTGCTGCCAATGCTTTTATGGATGCGTATGCCCGTTACCGTGATGAACTTGTTCGTGAAGGAAAACGGTCAGGAAAAACACTTGCTATCAGCTGGCCATTATGGGAAGAAGGTGGTATGGCTGTTGATGACGCCACCCGTAATACCATCCTGCAAAAAGCAGGCATGATACCTTTGCGCCGCCAGACAGGTATTGCCGCGTTTTATAAAAGCCTCCAATATGCGCAGACGCATGTAATGATATGGGAAGGTTATCCCACCACCATGCGTGCATTTTTGCAGGACGCCGGCACAGCTGATAAAAAGCGTATACCTGTTCCCGTTATACCGGCAGCTGCCTCCTCACAGTTGCGTAGAAAAACTACTCATCAGCTGAAGCTATTGCTGGCAGAAGATATTAAACTGGATATATCCAGAATTGATGCCGCAGCGCCCCTGGAAATTTATGGTATTGATTCTTTTATCATTACCCGACTCAATCAGAAACTGGCTGTTATATTTGGTGAACTGTCCAAGACCCTGTTTTTTGAATATCAGACGCTTGATGCGCTGGCGGATTATTTTGTAACTGACCATGTACAGGTATGTATGGAGTGGACAGGACTTACTGCCGCTACCGTAGCAGAAAATATTACAACAACAACAGCATCTGACGATAGTCAAAACACATTTCATATCACTGCACCTTTATCTCCTGCACCGGTAGCTCATGCACCACAGGATGGTCCGGAACCTATTGCTATCATTGGTTTAAGCGGGCGTTATCCGCAGGCAGCCACGCTGGAAGAATACTGGAATAACCTGGCAACCGGGAAAGATTGTATTACAGAAATACCTGCCGACCGCTGGCCGGTAGATGGATTTTTTAATCCGGATGAAGCAGCAGCGATAGAACAGGGCAAGAGCTACAGTAAATGGGGCGGATTTTTAGAAGGTTTTGCTGATTTTGATCCGAAGTTTTTTAATATCTCTCCGCGGGAAGCTATTAATATGGACCCACAGGAACGCCTGTTTATTCAGGCTTGCTGGGAAGTGCTGGAAGATGCCGGATATACCAGGGAGCAACTGGCGTTAAAATATAAACACCGGGTAGGTGTATTTGCAGGCATTACAAAAACAGGTTTTGATTTATATGGACCGGAATTATGGAAAGCCGGGAAACCATTTTATCCGCATACGTCTTTCAGCTCTGTGGCCAACAGGGTTTCCTACCTGTTTAATCTCCAGGGGCCAAGTATGCCAATAGATACGATGTGTTCTTCTTCTCTGACGGCTATTCATGAGGCATGCGGACACCTGCGCTTACGGGAATGTGAACTGGCTATAGCAGGAGGGGTGAATCTCTATGTACATCCTTCCGGTTATATCGGTCTTTGTGCACAGCGTATGCTTTCTGCAGATGGACAATGCAAGAGTTTCGGAGCAGGAGGTAATGGTTTTGTACCTGGTGAAGGAGTCGGGGCAGTGCTGTTGAAACGCTTATCAGCAGCTATTGCAGACAATGATCATATTTATGGTGTAATCCGTAGCTCCGGTATTAACCATGGAGGAAAGACCAATGGTTACACAGTGCCTAACCCTGTACTCCAGGGAATGCTGATCAGGGAAACAATGGACAAAGCCGGTATAGACGCCGGAACAATCAGTTACATAGAAGCCCATGGCACCGGTACTGAGCTGGGGGACCCCATAGAGATCACGGGGCTTACACAGGCTTTCCGGCATCATACCCAGGATCAGCAGTTTTGTGCCATTGGTGCGGTGAAATCCAATATCGGACACCTGGAAGCAGCAGCCGGTATTGCTGGTATCACGAAGGTATTGCTGCAGATGAAACATGGCAAAATAGCACCAAGCCTTCACGCTGCCGTATTAAATCCTAATATCAATTTTGGCAGAACACCTTTCATCGTACAACAGGAATTGAAGGAGTGGAAACGATTAGTAGTGCATACTAACGGTGTAGAAACAACGCTTCCCAGAAGGGCTGGTATCTCTTCGTTTGGTGCCGGTGGTACCAATGCACATGTCATTATTGAAGAATATATATCCGGACAACAGCAAAAAAATACAACAGCATCATTACCTGTTATCATTCTCCTATCAGCCCGTAACGCAAACCGTTTGATAGAAATGGCCGGACGACTACTGGCCTTTGTGCGACAGGCTATTCCGGATGAAACAATGCTTGCAGATATAGCCTACACATTACAGGTGGGCAGAGAGGCAATGGAAGAACGCCTCGCCTTTACGGTGAATAATTTGCAGGAGTTGGAAGAGAAGCTGGTATTGTTCACCGGCAACGTGGAAAACACAGGTGAATTTTACCGTGGGCAGATAAAGGATGGTAAAAGCACTTTGTCCGACTTATCTGTTGAGGACGCACTGCAACCTGCTATTGAACAATGGATGCAGCAAAAGAAATATACCCGCCTGATGGAGCTCTGGATCAAAGGCTTTGTAATTGACTGGAACAGATTGTATACTGATGTAAAACGAGGGCTGATTAGTCTTCCTGCATACCCCTTTGCACGCGAGCGTTATTGGTCGCCGGATAACCTGTTAAAGGTAGCCGCTACGGCACATACACCGGTTGCACCAATTACACAACCGCTGCAGGCTGAAGCAGTGGTGCAACAGGGATTACAACCACTAACAACAACAGTAGTGGCGGAAAATATTATGCGGGATAAACCAACAGGCATTGTCTTGCGGGGGGTAGCTCAGGCCATCGTTGCTACAACACATGTTACTGCTCCGCCAGTTGTAGCTCCGTCTGTGATGCCTGCTGCTGTTATCACAACTACTATCAGCAATAAACAATTGCGGCGGGAGCTGACAGCAAGTCTGGCTGAAGCCCTGTTTATGCAGGTCGAAGATGTGGATGAAGAAAAAAACCTGGTGGATATAGGGCTGGATTCTATAGTAGGTGTGGAATGGGTAAGAGCAGTGAATAAAAAATATGGCACTGCTGTAGCAGCACTCAGGGTATATGATTATCCAACTATCCTTTTATTTGCTGCTTTCATGGAAAATGAATTAAAACAGCTGGAAAAGCCCGCAGTGGCTGGCAATGACCCTTCACTCTTTTCATTACCTCCTGAAGAGCAGCCGGTAAAGGTGGAGAAAAATATCCCGGCAGCTGCTACTATATCGTTGCCAACTGTATCCACACGTGATTTGCAGCAGGGACTGGTGATCAGTCTGGCAGAAGCATTGTTTATGCTACCCGAAGAAGTAGCGACCGATAAAAACTTTGTTGATATGGGATTGGATTCTATTGTAGGCGTAGAGTGGACCCGTGCTATCAATAAACAATATGGAACTGCATTGCCGGCAACAAAATTATATGATTATCCTACGATAGAGGAGTTAGCCCGTTATCTGGCTAAGGTGCTGCAGGATAGCCAGGCCGGAGAACAGGCTGCTGTTACCCTTTCAATGGATGATATCCTGTTAAAGGTAAAGAACGGCCACCTCGATGTGGGACAGGCAGACCAGTTGTTAAATCATCTTTTCGTAAACTAAAGTTATTCCTATGAGTGCACAAGAAGTGTTGAAAGCCTTGCAGGCAGGGGAAATAAGTATGGAGGAAGCCAGATCGGTACTGGAAAAAATGAAACGACAGGCAGCACCTTTACCGGAGATTCCTGTGAAGCAGGAAAATAAAGTGAAGTATAACGTAAACGAACCTACGTCAGATGTTTCGTACCCGGAGCGTATTGCTATTGTTGGTATGTCAGGGCGATATCCTGGTGCAGGTAATCTTCGTCAATACTGGGATAATCTGGAGAAAGGAAGGGATTGTGTACGTGAAGTGCCGGTGGACCGCTGGAATGTAAACGAGTTTTATGCACCACTTCCTTATCAGAAGGGAAAAGTATATTGTAAATGGTTAGGTGCGTTGGATGACATTGCTCTTTTTGATCCCTTGTTTTTTAGTATCACTCCGCTGGAAGCGGAAGGCATGGATCCGCAGCAACGCCTTTTTTTACAGGAAGCCTATAAGTCATTTGAGGATGCGGGCTATACCCGGCAAACTTTAAGTAATAAAAAATGTGCCGTATACCTCGGCATTATGAGCAACGAATATGGACTGTTGCAGTATAAAAGTCAGGCGGCATCTGCTAACATTACGGGCAACAGTTTTTCAATTGCTGCTGCACGTGTGGCCTATAACCTCAACCTGAAAGGCCCCGCCATTTCTATTGATACCGCCTGCTCTTCTTCCCTGGTAGCCACACATCTGGCCTGTCAGGCTTTGCTGAACAGAGAGGTGGATATGGCACTGGCAGGCGGCGTAACGCTTTATCTTACTGCTGAATCATACATGGGAATGTGCAGCGCGGGTATGCTCTCTCCGGAAGGCCGTTGCAAAACATTTGATGATAGCGCCAATGGTTTTGTGCCCGGTGAAGGAGTGGGCGCATTGGTACTAAAAAGATTAACGGATGCAGTAGCAGATAAGGATCCGGTGTATGGCGTAATCATCGGCTCCGGCATTAACCAGGACGGAAAAACAAATGGGATGACTGCACCTAGTGTTAATAGTCAGATTGAACTGGAACGGGAGATTTATGAGAGATATAAGATAGATCCGCAAAGCATCAGTTATGTGGAAATGCATGGTACCGGTACTAAACTGGGTGATCCGATTGAGCTGGAGGCTTTGTCAACTGTTTTTAAAGAGAAAACCAGCCAGCGCAACTTCTGTGCCCTGGGTTCTGTAAAAAGTAATATTGGTCATACTTCAGCAGCGGCAGGTGTAGCAAGCGTACAGAAAGTACTGTTAGCTATGCAGCATCAGCAGCTCGTACCGACCTTACATTTTTCTAAACCTAATGAACATTTTAATTTTGATGATTCCCCTTTTTATGTAAATACTTCTTTGCAACCCTGGGTATCTACTGCTGCCACTCCACGACGTGCAGCTATCAGCTCTTTCGGGTATAGTGGTACCAACGCACACCTGGTCATTGAAGAATATCAATCGCCGGCCACACCTGTTGATACAGGTGTTCCCCTGCTTTTTGTATTGTCTGCCAAAAGTGAGGAACAGCTGAAAGAATATGCAGCAGCACTTTATTTGCAGGTAAGCGCACAGGAAGATATTGTGTTGTCAGATATCGCCTGGACATTGCAAACAGGGCGCCAGTCAATGGAATACCGCATGGCTTTTGTTGCTGATACAAAACCGGCTTTGCTGACATCACTATTGACATTTACGGAGCAAGCCACTTACGCCAGTATTATGACAGGTAAGGTGGGTAAAAAGATAGAAGAAGAGGAGGAGCATATAAAACCATTGCTGGAAACATGGTTGCAGAAAAAAGAATTGCTGAAGCTGGCAGCCTTGTGGATAAGGGGTTTGACGATCGACTGGAACAGATTGTATCAGGAAGTAAAACCCCGCAGAATTAGTTTACCTACTTATCCGTTTGCCCGTGAACGATACTGGGTGCCGGATGTGGCAGTCAGCCAAACGACCGATGAACCACTACGTGCAGGGCTAAACGAAACAGCTTCCCGCCGTAGTTATTTTCTGGAAAAACAATGGGAGCCCGCACCGGCAACCACATCAGGTAAAACAAACGGACCGGTATTAATATTGTCAGACAGTTCAGCTAAAACGCTGGCAGGCCTGGTTGGTGCTCATTTCCCCGGCAGCGATATCTTTTATATAGATGAAGATCAGTTGCCCGTTGTTTTGCAGAAAGTTTACAGCGGTTGTATAAACCTGTTAGGATGCGGAACGATATCCGATCAGGATCTTAGCTGGTTACCCCCATTGCAGCAACTGATAGAACAGGGTGGTGCCGGCTTGCTGCTGCTGGCAGTGAGCCGTGGGCTGGAATCAGCGGAAGTGTCCCTGCAACAGTTAAGTGGCGCCTTGTCAGCAGGATTGTTCCGGATGCTGCAAAATGAATATCGTCAGTTACGTTCGCGTCATATGGATGTAGCCATAATGATAGATGATGTTACACTGGCATCACTGATCGTATCAGAATACAACCAGGAAAGCCGGGAACCGGAGATCGTGTACCGGCAGGATGGTCAGCGGTATCGTGCATTGTTGTCAGCACTTACGTTGCCGGCGGCAACTGCCGGAACTAAAGTGCAGTTTGGCCCGGAGGAAGTATTACTGATCACAGGAGGAACACGTGGAATCGGTGCCTTATGTGCAGTTCATTTTGTAAAAAATTATGCTGTTAAACGGTTGGTGTTGTGTGGACGGGAACCTTTACCGGCCAGGGATACATGGCATACTTATACAACAGATAGTATTACCGGAATTAAAATAGCAGGCATTCAGGCGTTGGAAGCGCTGGGTGCGCAGGTGGAAGTACTGACAGTACCGCTCACCGACAAGGCTGCATTTGTACAGGCTTTGTCAGCAATAACGTCCAAAATGGGTCCTGTAAAGGGCATCATTCATAGTGCCGGTATGACGGACCCACATAATCCTGCGTTTATCCGTAAACGTATGACTGACATATCCGCTGTATTGGCACCAAAAGTAGCAGGACTAAATGTGCTGTATGAAATTTTTAAAGCGCAACCGCTGCATTGTTTTGTATTGTTCTCTTCTGTATCTGCAGCCATGCCCGTGTTGGGAGCCGGTCAGAGTGATTATGTAATGGGCAATGCCTATATGGACTACTTCAGCAGTGCGCACAGGAGTGCTTGTCCATTGATCAGTATACAGTGGCCCAGCTGGGAGGAAACAGGTATGGGAGCTGTGAAAGGCGGCGTATATGCAGCAACAGGTTTACACACGTTGCTGAATGAAGAAGGTGTTGGTTTACTGGACCAGGTACTGGCCAGTGGCCGTAGAGGTGTATTGCTGGCCGCAGTGGCAGATCCTGCAGTATTTAATCCTGCAATCCCGCCGGATAACTATCTGTTAGTACCGGAAACGGCACCTTCCCGTGCCGCTGTAATTACGGAAAATAATCATTCTTTACTGGCAGATGTACGTCAATGGTTACTGGAATTGTTTGGCCGGGAGCTGAGAATACCAATAGAAAAGCTGGACGCGGACACTCCATTCCAGGACTACGGTGTCGATTCCATTTTGCTCGCACAGCTGTTGCGTCAGATCAATAAAGAAATACCGGAAGCGCTGGATCCATCCTTATTGTTTGAATACCCTTCTTTGTCTTCACTGTCTGTATGGTTGACGTCACATTATGGTGCGGTCTTATCTGCGGTGGTTAAAAATACGGTTGCAGCAAATAAACGTATACCCGTTGAAGTTATCTCTGCCGGCACCACTGTAAAAACAGAAAATATAGTAGCGGCGCCGGTTAATAGCCACGACAATGATATAGCGGTAATAGGTATGTCATGCAGGTTTGCAGGTGCAGTTAATCTGGATGCTTACTGGAAACTGCTGTCAGAAGGCCGCAGTGGCCTGAGTGCTCTTTCCGGTCCGGAATGGAATGCCGGAAATTCGCCGGTATATGGAGGCTTACTGGAGGATAAGGGTTTATTTGATCCGGCCTTCTTTTTATTGCCTGCATCAGATGTACCGGCAATGGATCCTCAGGCGCTGATTGTGCTGGAAGAAAGTTTGCTTGCATTGTGCCATGCAGGTTATAGTCATACAGCACTGAAAGGCCAGCCGGTAGGTGTATATATGGGAGGTCGCAGCCAGCATCAGCCATCGGTCGCTGATTTGTTATCTGCACGCAATCCTATAGTAGCAGTAGGGCAGAATTATCTGGCAGCCAATGTGAGTCATTTTTTTGACTTGCGGGGCCCTGCGGTAGTGGTGGACACAGCATGTTCTTCCTCATTGGTAGCCTTGCATATGGCCGCGCAGGCATTGCAAACAGGAGAGATCAGGGCGGCGCTGGTTGGCGGGGTTAGCCTGTTGCAGCCAGGAGGCGCCATGGAGTTATTTCAGCAGCGTGGCTTGTTAAACCGTGGAAACGCCTTTCATGTTTTTGATGCGCGTGCGTCCGGCGTGTTATTATCAGAAGGCGCCGGCATGCTGGTGGTAAAACGGCTGGCGGATGCGCAGGCAGCAGGAGACCGCGTTTACGGCGTAATAAAATCAGTAGCCGTGAATAATGATGGCCGCACGGCAGGCCCGGCCAGTCCGAACCTGCAGGCACAGAAGGAGGTGATGTTGCAGGGACTTATACGCAGCGGGTATCAGCCGGGTGATATCAGTTATATAGAAGCCAATGGCTCCGGTTCAGCAGTGACGGATCTGCTGGAGCTGAAAGCAATAGAAGAAGTATACCGCAGTGCTAAAGGTGCCACCTGTATGCTCGGCAGTATCAAACCCAATATAGGTCATCCTTTGTGTGCAGAAGGAATGGCCGGATTGATCAAGGTATTGCTGATGCTGCATCATAAAGAAATAGTACCGTTTTTATCCGGCCAGCAACCTATGCTGCACTACGATATCGGTCATTCGCCATTCAGTTTTTGCCGCGAGCGTACTTCATGGGATATTTCCCCGGCAGTGGCAGGCATCAATTGTTTTGCTGATGGTGGTACCAACGTACACGTAATTGTTAGTGCGGCACCGGCTGCAAATACGGATGGTGTTACCCGGAATCCTTTACCCTTACCGCTCATGCAACGCAGGCCGGTAAGGAACAGTGTAGTAACTCCTCACGTAAAAGCATATACGGAGAAAAATACAATGTCACAAGATTCCGTCAGGGTTACCAGCGCCTGGAAAAAAACAGCATCCGTGGAAAAGATTGCTTCTCTCCGTAATTAAAAAAAAGAACCATGAAAGATCAATTGCTTATAAATATTCATCATCCCATATTAGGTGATCACCGCGTTTACGGACAGGCTTTATTACCAGGATTGGCTTATATCGATCTGTTGTATCAGTTCTTCCGGGAACAGGGATTTGATTATACCAGTCTGGAATTACAACATCTCAGTATTTACCACCCGCTGATGGTGACTGCCGAAACAGCGGTGTTGCTGGATATTATCTGCACAGAAAAAAAAGCAGGTCAGTGGCACGTGCTGGTGGAAGGCAGAGAAGAGCGGAACGGTGATGTGTCGGAAGATCGGAAACGTTATGTTACAGCTGTCATGCAGGAAACATTACCGATAGTATTTACAGACACGTTGGATATACCCGCACAACTGCAAACAGCCGATGCGCCGGTGCAGCTGGAAGATATTTATGCGGCCTGCAGGATGCGTGATATGGTACATACCGGCTTCATGAAAGCAGATGGAAAAATTTATTCCGCAGGTTCCGTTACAGTCATGGAAATAGCGGTTGGAGCAGCAGCATTACCAACTGTAACAGACTATATGTTTCATCCGGTGTTGATAGATGGAAGCGGGGCGGGAAGCGCCTTACTTTTTGCGCCGCTTATGAACGGCGAAGAACGTTTATTCCTTCCCTTATCATATGGCCCTTTTCGCGCTGCTGCGTTGTTGGAAGACAAATGTTTTACGCGTATATATACATCGTCTGTACAGCGAAAGGAAGAATTATTGAGTCTTACCATGGAGTTTTTTAATGCTGCGGGCCAAAAGGTGGCAGAGCTGCGGAACTTCACCAATAAACTGGTACGGGAGCCGGGAACTATCCAACAGCCGGCTAAAGCGGTTACTGTTAACATGCCCCCGGTGGAAGATATTTATACAGAAGTAGCAAACTATTTACGTTTTTTACTGGCAGAGCGGCTACAGCGGCCTGAGCATCTTATTGATGTGCAGATGGGATATTACGAAATGGGGCTGGACTCTCCCGGCCTGCTGGAGCTGGTACAGGCCATTGAAAAGAAAACAGATACCCTGCTGGCGCCTACACTTTTATTTGAATATACCTCTGTTGCCGCGCTTGCCGCTTATCTGGTACAACATTACAGCCATTGTTTCGGACAACAAAAGGTTGCATTGCCATCATCTGTTGCTGTTCCGGATTTATTGCAGCCTGTTGCGGATAATCGTATAGCCGATACTGTTAGGAAAGAGCATTTAACTGAAACAACAGATATAGCTGTCATTGGTCTGGCAGGACGTTTCCCCGGAGCAGATAACATACAGGCGTTCTGGGAAAATCTTGTAAACGGAAAAGATTGTATCACGGAAGTTCCGTCATCACGTTGGAATTGGCGGCAGCATGAAGGAGTATTATCTCCTTCCGGAAAAAACATATCCAGGTGGGGAGGATTTATTTCAGACCCGGCTTGTTTTGATCCGGTCTTTTTCAGGATCTCTCCCAGAGAAGCAGAGATCATGGATCCGCAGGAACGCCTTTTTCTGGAAGTATGTTGGGAAACAATGGAGGATGCCGGTTATACGCCGGAAACATTGGGAGGAACCGCGAAACACGATAAAAGAAATAAGGTGGGTGTGTTTGTAGGGGTAATGCATAAAGATTATGCATTGATTGGTGCAGAGGCGATGGCTGCAGGAGCTAAATTTCCTTTGTCACTCAATTATGCACCTATCGCCAACCGCGTTTCCTACTGCTGTAATTTTCACGGACCCAGTATGGCCATTGATACAGTTTGTTCTTCTTCTCTGACAGCATTGCATCAGGCACTGGAAAGTATCAGGCATGGCGAAAGTGAAGTGGCACTTGCCGGAGGTGTTAATCTTTCCCTGCATCCGGGGAAATATTTATCTTATGGATTAACGGATATGCATTCCAGTGATGGTTATTGCCACACCTTTGGTAAAAACGGAGATGGATATGTTTCAGGAGAATGTGTAGCAGCAGTATTATTAAAACCATTACATAAAGCTGTTGCAGATCACGATAATATCTATGCCGTGATAAAGGGTAGCAGCATTAATCACGGTGGAGCGGCCAGTGGTATTACCGTTCCAAATCCGGCTGCACAGGCAGATATGATTCTTTCCTGTCTGGAAAAAACAGGTATTCATCCCCGTACCATTTCTTATGTGGAAGCACATGGTACCGGCACATCCCTCGGCGACCCCATTGAAATACAGGGATTGGTAAAGGCTTACCGGCAACATACCACTGATACGCAATATTGTGCGATTGGCTCCGTAAAATCGAATATAGGCCATGCAGAAGCAGCAGCAGGTATCTCAGGATTGTCTAAAGTGCTGTTACAGCTTCAGCGTAAAACACTGGTACCTTCTCTGCATGCCATTGAACAGAATCCATATATTGATTTTACAGCTTCCCCATTTTATGTACAACAGGAAACTACATCATGGCAGCAACCGGAGATACCAGGTGCAAGTGGTAGTGTAACTTGTCCGCGCCGTGCTGCTGTTAGTTCTTTTGGGGCTACAGGTGCCAATGCACATGTGATCCTGGAAGAATATATACCTGCCGTTTCATCAGCCACCGCACCTGTTCCCGGCCGTCAGTTCATAGTTCCATTATCGGCAAAGAATAAGGAAAGGCTGATGGCTTATGCGGAAAAACTGTTGCACACACTACAGGCAGCCGCATCACAACCAACAGCAATATCACCGGCTGATCTTGCGTTTACTTTCCAAACAGGGAGGAAAACACTGGAATACAGGGTAGCATTTATCATACAGGATATTCCTGATCTGATTGACAAACTCCGGGCCTATACTATCGGCGGCACAGGCAGTGCTGTTTACTGCGAAGGGCAGGTGAAAAATTATCAGGATACGGTAAGCATTTTTTCGGGAGATGATGATTCGGGCGACCTTATTATGAAATGGCTGAAGAAAGGCCAGCTGAAAAAGATAGCATCGTTGTGGGTAAGAGGTCTCGATATCAACTGGCTGCTGATGTACAGCACGGCTATTCCACAGCGTATCAGTCTGCCTACTTATCCGTTTGCCCATGAACGTTACTGGATACCGGAAAATGAACAGTTAACACAAGTATCATCCCGGCATACAAAGGAATTTATTCATCCGTTATTACATCAGAATACTTCAGATCTTTCAGAACAACGTTTTACTACTCATTTCAGCGGGAATGAGTTTTTCCTGGCAGATCATGTGATACAGGGCAGGCGCATACTACCGGGGGTAGCTTACCTTGAAATGGCCCGCGCGGCAGTGGTATACGCTGCTGGCCGGGAACGGCCCGCAGGATCATCTGTGATGTTTAAAAATATAGCCTGGATTGTACCACTGGATGTTACAGATCAGCCCATGGAGGTACACACGGGTATTTATCCGGAAGATAATGGTGAAATATCATTTGAAATATATACCGGCATAGCGGATGATAAGGATACCATTACCACACATTCACAAGGCCGCGCAGTATTTATCGCAACACCGGAAGCATCTCTCTTGGACATCACCGCGCTGAAGGCACGCTGTACAAAACATCAGTTAACTGCTGCTGCTTTTTATGAAATTTTTAGTGCTGCCGGTTTTACTTACGGGCCGGGGCATCGGGGTGTGGAAACTGTTTATATAGGCACAGGCGAAGTGCTGGCAGTATTATCGATGCCATCGGTTATTGCGGCTACACAGCACGAATACACGCTGCATCCGGCTCTGCTGGATTCGGCATTGCAGGCATCTGCTGCCTTGCTGTTCGGTACTTCAGATAAGAGCCGGCCACCAGCCCTGCCTTTTGCGCTGGAATCACTGGAGATTTATGACGATTGTGCAGACATTAAATGGGCGTATATCCGTTCACGTGATACCGGTTCCTTGCAGCAATCAGATATTTATCTGTGCAATGACGAAGGGAAAATATGTGTAAGTCTCAAAGGGTTGTCTGCCCGTACGATCGATAACAATGCGGTCGCAGCAAACAATACCCTGCTTTCCCTGCCTTACTGGAAAGAACAGCCGCCAGTCCTGAATGTAGCCCCACCGGATTATGAACAACATATTATCATCTCCTGTGGTTTAAATCATTTTTCCAGGGAAGATATGCTAAACCGCATGCCCGGAGCAGATTACCAGCTGTTGATTGCAGATGCTGCTACTACAGATCCGTATTTTTCGCAGTATGCTTCCCAGCTTTTTAACATCATTCAATCTTTATTCCATAAACGACCTGCAAAAAAAATATTAGTGCAGCTGCTGATCGGAGATCAACCCGAACAACAATTATACACCGGTCTTTCAGGTATATTGAAAACAGCCCGCCTGGAAAATCCACTATTGATCGGACAGGTGATCAGCCTCCCAGCGGCAACAGCTATTGCAACACTTGTAAATAACCTGGAAGCGTGCGCACAATGTCCTGCAGATGCTGATATCAGCTATGTAGATGGAAAGCGCCGGATAGCGGCATGGGAAACCCTTGTAGCTCCGGAAGAGGCGCCAGCATTGCCCTGGAAGGATGATGGGGTATACCTGATTACCGGTGGCGCTGGCGGATTGGGATGGCTGTTTGCTAAAGAAATTGCTGCCAGTTCCCAAAATGTTACGCTTATTTTATGCGGGCGTACTGTTTTATCGCCGGTGAAGGAAGAGCAGTTGTTGTCCTTTGCTGCCAAGGCGACTAAAATAATCTACAAACAAACGGATATCTGTAATCCGGAGGAGTGTACCCGCCTGATACAATTTATTGAAACTACTTTTGGCCATCTGAATGGTATTATTCATAGCGCAGGTGTGCTTCGTGACAGTTTTATCCTCAGGAAAACCACTACTGAATTTCAGGAAGTGCTCGCAGCCAAAGTAACCGGATTGCTTAATCTGGATGACGCCACCAAACATTTGTCACTGGATCTTTTTGTGTTCTTCTCTTCAGGTACTGCTGTAACAGGTAATATAGGACAGGCGGATTATGCTGCTGCCAATGCGTTCATGGATGCGTATGCCCGTTACCGTGATGAACTCCGCATCGCCGGTAAAAGACAGGGGAAAACATTGTCAGTTAACTGGCCCTTATGGAAAGAAGGCGGTATGCAGGTGGATGAAGACAAAGAAAAGAAATGGAAACAGGATCTGGGTATTGTGGCCATGGAAACCAGTCATGGTATGCAGGCTTTTTACAGGTCGCTGCAAACAGGAAACACACAGGTAATGGTAATGGCCGGTGATCTGCAAAAAATCCGGGCAGCGGTACAACAGCAAACGCAACCCGCTACGGAGGTTGCGGTAAAAACCGTTACCGGCAATGCCCCACAGGATCTCAACGAAAAAGCTATCCTGTATTTTAAAAAGCTATTATCATCTGTCATAAAATTACCCGCAGCTGCAATAGATGCAGATGCCCCTATGGAAGATTATGGGATTGATTCAATAATGGTCATGAAGCTGACCAATCATCTGGAACAAACATTCGGTTCTTTATCCAAAACATTATTTTTTGAATATCAGAATATCCGTGAACTGACAACCTATTTTCTTAATAGTCATCCGGCACAGTTGTCAGCACAGCTTGCACCTGATGATAACGTAAAAGCACCTACGGAGTTGCCGGAATATACGCCCCCTGCGCCTGCCAGCCAGTTGCCGGAAAAGCTTCCCAACAGGCGGGCACGCTTTACTGCAGCACCGGTGGCCCCCAAAGAAGAAAATAAAGTCACAGCGCCTGATATTGCCATCATAGGTTTGGCCGGACGTTATCCACAGGCTGATAATATCCGTCAGTTCTGGCAAAATCTGGTAGATGGTAAAGATTGTATCACGGAAATTCCGGAAGATCGCTGGGATTATCGTTTGTACTTTGATGCGGATAAAGACAAACCCGGAAAAACATACAGTAAGTGGGGCGGTTTTATTAACGGCGTAGATCAGTTTGACCCGTTATTTTTTAATATCTCTCCCAGGGAGGCGGAAATGATAGATCCCCAGGAAAGATTATTTCTGCAATGTGTGTATGAAACATTGGAAGATGCAGGTTATACGCGCGAAACACTGGCTGCACAACAGCGTAGTGCCGGTGTGTTTGTGGGAGTAATGTATGAGGAGTACCAACTGTATGGTGCACAACTCACCGCAATGGGCTATCCGCTGGCTATCCCGGGCAATCCTTCTTCTATTGCCAACAGGGTATCTTATTATTGCAACTTCCATGGTCCCAGTATGGCAATTGATACGATGTGTTCTTCTTCTCTGACAGCACTTCATCTGGCCTGCCAGAGTATTAAGCAGGGGGAATGTGAAGTAGCCATCGCCGGTGGTGTTAATGTTTCTGTTCATCCCAATAAATACCTGATGCTGGGGCAGGGGAAATTTGTATCGGGCAAAGGGAAATGTGAAAGTTTTGGAGAAGGAGGAGACGGATATGTACCCGGAGAAGGAGTAGGTGCGGTGTTGTTAAAAACACTGGATAAGGCGATTGCAGATAATGATCACATATATGGTGTTATCAGGGCCTCAGCTGTTAATCATGGTGGTAAAACCAATGGTTATACCGTCCCTAATCCAAATGCACAGGCAGCGGTGATCAAACATGCTTTAACATCAGCGGGGATCAATGCCCGTATGATCAGTTATATTGAAGCACATGGAACAGGTACTTCATTGGGAGATCCGATTGAGATAGCAGGACTGAGCAAAGCATTTCGCAGTGATACCTCCGATACGCAGTTCTGTGCGATTGGTGCAGCCAAGTCAAATATTGGTCATTGCGAAAGCGCAGCAGGTATTGCAGGACTTACAAAAGTATTATTGCAAATGCAGCACCGGCAGTTAGTACGCTCGCTGCATTCCACCACATTGAATCCCAACATCAATTTTAATAACACGCCGTTTTTTGTGCAGCAAACCTGCAACACATGGGAACGTCCGTTGATAAATATAAACGATACTACGAAGGAGTATCCCCGCCTGGCTGGTATATCTGCATTCGGGGCTGGTGGCAGTAATGCGCATGTTATTGTGGAAGAATATATTCCTGCCCAACCATCAAACCTCCCTATAGCATTACCTCCTGTTATTATACTGTTATCTGCCAGAAATGAGATACAGCTACGGCAACAGGTAGTTCAACTACTGGAAGTCATCCGCGAGGGAGATCTTACAGCGGAAGAACTTCCTGGCATTGCTTATACATTGCAAACCGGAAGGGATGCCATGGAAGAGCGTATAGCCTTTATCGTTAGTTCCATGCAGATCCTGGAGGATGTACTGGCCGGATATCTGGCAGGAAAAGATACACCGGAACGGTTTTATCAGGGTAAAACCAAAGGCAATAAGGAAACATTCTCTGTTTTTACTGCTGATGAGGATATGCAGGATACGCTTGATACCTGGATCAAAAAAGGCAAATATGAAAAACTGCTGGAGCTGTGGGTGAAAGGGCTGACTTTCAACTGGAACAGGTTGTATAGTGATGTAAAACCACGTAAGGTTAGTCTGCCTGCTTATCCGTTTGCCCGTGAACGTTACTGGATTCCTGATGCGATAGCTAAAGTTACTGCGGCGCCTGTACCACGTGAAGGACTACACGAAGCAGGAGCTGCTTTACGCCACAATTATTTCCTGGAAAAGCAATGGGAGGCTGCACCGGCAAATGCAGGCATTCATGCCGGCGGGCCTGTGTTAGTACTGTCGGATAACTCAACTGAAACGCTGGCAAAGCTGGTTGCAGCTTATTTCCCTGGCAGTGATATTTTAAATACAGATAAAGGTCCGTTACCGGCTGTTTTGCAGCAACCATACAGTGGTTGTATAAATTTATTGGGCTGCGGAACGGCGTGTGCACAGGACCTTGGCTGGTTGCCATTGTTACAGCAACTGATAGAGCGGGATAATGGCGCAGGATTGATGCTCCTGGCAGTGAGCCGGGGGCTGGAATCGCAGGAAGGACCCTCGCAGCAACTGAGCGGAGCCTTATCAGCAGGATTGTTCCGGATGTTACAGCATGAATACCGTCAGTTACGTTCGCGTCATATGGATGCAGCGATGTTCATTGATGAAGTAACGCTGGCATCTCTTATTGCAACAGAATATAATATAGATAGTAAGGAGTCCGAAGTAATTTACCGGCATGATCAACAGCGCTACAGCGCGGTGTTATCAGCACTTACGTTACCAGCCGGAAGTACTTTGCAGTTTGGTCCTGAAGAGGTGCTGCTGATCACGGGAGGTACCCGTGGACTGGGCGCATTGTTTGCCACACATTTTGTAAAACATTACGGCGTTAAACGGCTTGTATTATGCGGACGTGAACAATTACCCGCCAGAGATACATGGTATAACTATGCCCCGGATAGTATGGATGGTTTAAGGATAGCAGGTTTGTTGGCTTTGGAAGCATTGGGTGCACAGGTGGAAATACTGACGGTTCCATTAACAGATAAAGCTGCATTTGCGCAGGCATTAGCAGCAACAGTATCACGGCTGGGCGCTGTGCGGGGTGTTATCCATAGTGCCGGTATGATGGACATACAAAATCCTGCGTTTATCCGTAAACGTATGACTGAAATAGCAGCCGTATTGTCTCCGAAAGTAGGCGGACTGGATACCCTCTACGAAATTTTTAAAGATCAGCCTTTACATTGTTTTGTGTTGTTCTCTTCCGTGTCAGCAGCACTTCCGGTGCTGGCTGCCGGTCAGAGTGATTATGTGATGGGTAATGCCTATATGGACTATCTGAGCAGTGCACATACCGGTCCTTGTCCGATGATCAGTATTCAGTGGCCCAGCTGGAAGGAAACAGGTATGGGAGAAGTGAAAGGAGGTGCGTATGCAGCCACAGGTTTACATACGTTACTGAATGAAGAAGGTACCGGGTTATTGGATCAGGTGCTGGCAAGTGGTCGCAGCGGAGCATTGTTGGCAGCAGTGGCAGATCCGGCGGTGTTTGATCCCGCCCGTTTGCTGTCAGCATTGCCGGTTACTACACTCCACGCTGGTAAGACGGTTACATCTACCAACAGTGACCATTCCTTATTGCAGGATGTGCTGCAATGGTTACTGGAGTTATTTGGCCGGGAGTTAAAAATACCTGTAGAAAAACTGGATACTGACACACCTTTCCAGGACTACGGCGTAGATTCTATTTTGCTGGCCCAGCTATTACGCCAGATAAATAAAGGTATACCGGAAACGCTGGACCCGTCTTTGTTGTTTGAATATCCTTCTTTGTCTTCTCTGTCTGTGTGGCTGGAATCACATCATGGAGCGGCGTTATCAGCAGTACTCAAAAAAGGAATAGCGGAAGATAATCGTATGCCCGTTACAGTTATCCCTGTCAATATTCCTGTAAAAACCGAAAAAAATATCCCCGGTGGAATGCCGTTGCCGGTATTGCCGAAGCCGGATAACAGTTATGACAAAGATATTGCTGTCATAGGTATGTCGTGCCGGTTTGCTGGTGCACCTGACCTGGATGCTTACTGGAAGTTGTTATCAGAAGGCCGGAGTGGACTGAGTGCACTTTCCGGTGCGGAGTGGAATGGGGGAGGTGCGCCGGTATATGGCGGATTGCTGGAAGATAAAGACATATTCGACCCGGCCTTCTTTTTATTGCCGGAAGCTGATGTTGCAGCTATGGATCCTCAGGCGTTGATAGTGCTGGAGGAAAGCCTGCGGGCGTTGTACCATGCAGGTTATCATCACAATGAACTGAAAGGTCAGCCAATAGGTGTGTACCTGGGAGGCCGCAGCCAGCATCAGCCATCGGTGGCAGATCTGTTATCAGCGCGTAACCCTATAGTAGCGGTAGGACAGAATTATCTGGCAGCCAATGTGAGTCATTTTTTTGATTTGCGCGGTCCTGGTGTTGTAGTGGATACTGCTTGTTCTTCTTCACTTGTAGCGCTACATATGGCCGCTCAGGCTTTGCAAACGGGAGATATCTCAGCAGCGCTGGTAGGAGGAGTAAGTTTGTTGCAGCCAGGAGGCGCCATGGAGTTATTTCAGCAGCGTGGCTTAATAAATCCGGGTAATGCCTTTCATGTTTTTGATGCACGGGCGTCTGGTGTATTGTTGTCAGAAGGGGCAGGCATGCTGGTGGTAAAACGGCTGGCAGATGCACAGGCGGCAGGAGATCAGATTTACGGTGTAATAAAATCAGTTGCCGTAAATAATGATGGCCGTACGGCAGGTCCTGCCAGTCCTAGTTTGCAGGCACAGAAGGCGGTGATGTTACAGGGACTTGTACGCAGTGGTTACCAACCCGGGGACATCAGTTATATGGAAGCCAATGGCTCCGGCTCGGCAGTAACGGACTTGCTGGAACTGAAAGCCATAGAAGATGTATATCGCAAAAACAGCACAAAAGCATGTGTGCTGGGCAGCATCAAGCCCAATATTGGACATCCCTTATGTGCAGAAGGAATGGCAGGATTGATTAAGGTGCTGCTGATGCTGCATCATGGTGAGATGGTACCTTTTTTATCAGGTCAGCAACCCATGCCGCATTATGAAATAGGTGCTTCTCCATTCAGTTTTTGCCGGGAACGTTCTTCCTGGAATGCTGATCCGGCAGTGGCAGGGATTAATTGTTTTGCCGATGGTGGTACGAATGTGCATGTAATTGTTACAAAAGGAACGACTGCCAATACCGGTAATATTTACCGGAAACCACTGTCACTGCCTGCGCTGAAACGTAATAAGATAAACAGGAAAATGCCGGCAGGGCAGCTGCAAAAAAATAGGAATGGTTCGGTGCCTGCCGGAGCAGCCGCCAATGAAATGATAGCAACAGATACTAACGGGAACGGACATATGCCGATATCACGCAAAGGGTTCTGGGAAAAAATTATTTAAGACATTTAATGCAGAGATATATGCAGGATCAGTTTTTTATCAATATACATCATCCGGTATTGGGTAATCATCGAGTTTACGGACAGTCGTTGTTACCGGGACTGGCTTATATAGATATGATGTACCAGTTTTTCAGAGAGCATGGTTATGAATACACTGCACTCGAGTTACGTCATCTCAGTATTTACCATCCGCTGATTGTAAGCGAAGATACGGCCGTGGTACTGGATCTTATTTGTACAGAAAAGGAGCCGGGGCAGTGGCAGGTACTCATGGAGGGGAGCGAACATCGGAATGGTATTACCGCTGCCGAAAGGACACGTTATGCAACTGCCATTATGCAACAAACAGCTCCGGCGTTGTTCACAGAGATGCTGGACCTTAGTATAACAACAGCAGATGTACAGCAGATCAGTCTGGATGAAATTTATGCCGTATGCAGCAGCCGCGAAATGGTCCACACCGGACTGATGAAAACAACAGGTAACATTTATCGTGCAGCAACAGTTGCGGTAATGGAAATTGCTGCAGATAACAGTCATACCGCAGAAATTATGTTCCATCCTGCACTTATTGACACCGGCGCTATTGGGGCAGCCGTTTTTTTAGAGCAGCTGTTGGCTGGTGAAGAAAGACTTTTTCTTCCCCTGTTTTATGAATCATTCCAGGCAAGCGCATTGTTACAGGATCAGTGTTATGTAAGGATATTAACGTCTACGGTACAACGAAAAGAAGAGCTGATCACTTTTACCCTGGAATTTTTTAATGTCAGCGGTCAGAAAGTAGCGGAATTGAAAAACTTCAGCAGCAAACTGGTACGTGGAACAGGTTTAATGGAGAACAACGTAGTTCCGTATCCGGTAGCAGAAACGGTTGCAACCCCTGTAACAGGTATCGATGCACTGACAGGAGCGGAAGCACTTGTACGCCGGCTATTGGCAGTGCACCTGAAGAAGCCGGCTATGCGTATTGATGTGCATGCAGGTTATTATGAAATGGGGCTTGACTCTGCGGGGTTGCTGGAACTGGTACAATCCATTGAAAAGGAACTAAAGGTAATTTTATCGCCTACTTTATTATTTGAATATACCACCATCGCCTCACTGGCTCAGCATTTGGGAGAAACATATCCGCATTGTTTCCTGCAGGGCACTGCGCTGCCTGCAACTGCAAAAGTTACAGCAGAAAAGGAAATGCCACCATCAGTTGCAACGGTGGGTGTACGGGAGGATATTGCCATTATTGCTATGGAAGGGCGTTTCCCGGGCGCCGCCAATGTAAAAGCGTTTTGGCAAAATCTGCAGCAGGGAAAGGATTGTATCACAAAGGTTCCGGCGGATCGCTGGAACTTACCCGATTATTTTGAAGGCGGCATGCCGCAAACCGGGAAAACACTTTGTGAATGGGGCGGATTTCTGGATGATGTGACCATGTTTGATCCGCTGTTTTTTAATATATCTCCCAGAGAAGCAGCCAGTATGCACCCAAACGAGCGGCTGTTTCTGGAAACAGTATGGCATCTGTTTGAGCATGCAGGTTATACCCGCGCGCATCTCCGGGAAAAATACCAGGCAAAGGTAGGTGTGTTTGCAGGAGCCATGCATCAGCACTATCAGCCCTTACCTCCCGATGTTTTTCAGGATGCGATATTGGCATTGCATTCTTTTAGTGCTATAGTAAACCGGGTTTCCTACTTTTTTAACCTGCAGGGTCCGAGCATAGCAGTAGATACGATGTGTTCTTCCGCGCTGGTAGCCTTACATATGGCTTGTGAAAGTCTTGCCAATGGAGATTGCCAGCTGGCAATAGCCGGCGGGGTGAATCTTTCCCTGAATCCTTCCAAATATATAGGATTAGGAATTGCGCAGATGTTGGGCAGCCATGTTAACAGCAGAAGTTTTTCTGATGGTGATGGTTATCTGCCAGCTGAAGCGGTAGGCGCAGTATTACTGAAACCACTGTCTGCTGCCATTCGCGATAAAGATCAGGTGTTGGCTGTAATACGCGCTACGGCTACTAATCATGGTGGGCATAGTAGTGGTTACAGCATACCAAATCTGGCGGCGCAGGTGCAATTGATGGAGGACAATTTTAAAAAATCAGGTGTGCATCCGGATTCCATAAGTTATGTTGAAGCAGCGGCCAATGGCTCTGCATTAGGTGATGCCATTGAGATGACTGCGTTGAGCAAAGTATTTGCAAAGGCCGGACAAGAGAAAAACAGATGCGCCATTGGTGCAGTGAAGTCCGGCATTGGCCATGCTGAAGCTGCATCGGGCATCACGCAGCTCATAAAAACAGTGCTGCAATTACACTACCGGCAGCTGGTACCCAGCATCACCACGCAAAAACTGAATCCTAAAATTGATTTTGAAGGTTCCCCTTTTTATCTGCAACAACAACTGGCTGATTGGAACACACACAATAACTATCCACGACGGGCTTGCGTTAGTGCATTTGGCGCCGGTGGATCTAATGCCAGTGTTATTCTGGAAGAATATACAGGCATTACAGGAAAAATAGCACCAGTGTTTTTGCCGGCGCCACAGATAGTGGTGTTGTCTGCCAAAACCCAAATGCAGCTGGAAGTGATGGCGCAACAGCTGCAGGCATTTGTAAAAGAAGCAAAAGAAATACACCTGCCTGACATGGCTTATACATTGCAGACAGGAAGAGAAGCGATGGAATATAGATTGGCATTGGTAGTAACAACAATAGAGGATGTAATGGGCGGGTTGCATGCAGCTTTACGCCTGATCAGGAAGGAAGAAGTGACTATTGGCGTACCTGTTTTTGTAATCATGCAAGAAGGAGAACGTGCCGGTATTGGCTCATTATTTTCCGGGGAGTTGGCAGAAACAGTTACCAGGGCATTAATGGCAGAAAACAATCCGGAGAAACTGGCACATTACTGGGTAAAAGGTGGAGTGATCCCCTGGGAGGAGTTGCATAAAGGAATATCTGTACAAAAAATTTTACTGCCTGTTTATGCTTTTGAAAAAAGAAGATGCTGGATAGAAGGCACACCGGTTATTACGTCACATGTTACATTAGCTGATACTGTAGTTGAGCAGGATACTGAATCGGTAAATACAACGGTAATGGATATACTGGGACGTTTGCTGGGGTTGTCGCCTTCGGAGATAGATGTGAACAAACCTTTGGAGCAATATGGGTTTGATTCCATTTTGCAGGTGCAGCTAATGCAGCAGTTGCAATCCCAGATTTCCGCTGATGTTGAAACCAGTAAATTGATTACCTGTACAACGGCCGCGGAAATCTGTAGTCTTCATTCGTTGTCACATAATGGACATCCGCAACCAACAAAACAGGTCACGCAAAGACGTCCTGCCTCAAACAAACAATTTCCTGAACTGGTACATCTGAACCAGGTAAATGAAGGCCGGCCGGTGTTTTGGTTTCATCCGGTACAAGGTGGTGTGGAATCCTATATCACCATTGCCGGAAAATGCAACCGGCCTTTTTATGGTGTGCAGGCCAGGGGATGGATGACAGATCGGACTCCGTTGCAGGGCGTACAGGCAATGGCAGCGTATTATATTCATGCGTTGCAGTCGGTGCAACCAGCAGGGCCTTATGACCTGGGAGGCTATTCACTTGGTGGCATACTGGCATATGAAATAACGCGGCAGTTGCAGGAGTTGGGTCATACGATCAATAGCATTGTTATGCTGGATGCGGTTTATACAAGTGATTTACAGATGGGCAAAATAAACAATGCTCATAAAACCGGTATATTACAGGCAGTAAATATGATGCTGTTTTCTGCTGTTTTACACCATCCCGAAAAAATTCACGAAACGCTGATTCATCGTGATGCAGTAGATATGACTTTGCCAGATGAGCAATACTGGGAACAGATGATGGTATTGGCAAACGAAAGGGGCCTCACTAAAACCACTGCACAAATGCATCAGTTGGTAGCGCAAAGTGCGAAAGTGCAACGCGGATATGATATGGATAGTTTTTCCGTGCAACCATTACCAGACCCGGATGGGGTGAGTTGTTATTTTTTCCGTAACAGCAGCGGATTATTTTATGGGGAATTATCACCTTACTTTACAGTACCGGATACAGGGCATTCTTCATTGGATCATCTCAATTATTGGGAAGAGTGGGAAAGGCAATTGCCGCATTTTCATATGATGGAAGCTGCATCGCCCAATCATATGATGATGCTGTCAGATCCTGCTTCACATGAAGCTATTGTTAATTTTTGTGAGCAGTTATATGCAGGAAAAGAAGTGCTGCAACAGTTACATGTTGTCATGGAATAATTATATTTATTGAAATATGCAGTTTCACTTGCTGGTTAATATATAATTTGTTATTTTAGTTACGAATGGCTCTTTGTTTTTCCTATTTAGCTTTTATTTTTACATGAACAAATGAAGGTACCCCTGAATAAAATCTCTATGAAAGGAGTTATTTGTCATTGACCCTCAAATTTAGTAAATGATCATTTTTTTTTGTTAAACTATGTAATTTTCCTGTCACACAAATTAGTGGAAACTATGCTCGTCAAGTAAAATAAAATAGCCAAAGAATATAAGACTGACTTTTGAGAAAAATGCCAGACTTTCCGGTACAAAATTTTGACAACGATTGTTAATGATTTTAATATGTTTTGTGACATACATGGGCGGAGCCATACCCGCCAGGTAATCAAATAACCAAGGATATAGGACTGATTTTCCGGAGAAGTACTATCCAGTCCGGTATGTATTTCCCTCTCTTTTATCATCTTCCCTATGCTGGTTACCAGCTTGTTCACTTTATCTTTTTTTGTAAAAAAACCGTTACTATGCTATCCGTATTCATGAGGGAAGTCCCTTCATTGGCTGAGAAAAAATGGTATGTTGTGTATACCCGGCCCAAGTATGAAAAGAAGGTCCTGCAAAGCATTTTATCCCAGGAGATCGAATGTTATCTTCCTGTAAGGGTGGAGCTGAAGCAATGGAGCGACCGTATTAAAAGAATGCAAAGTCCCATCTTTCCAAACTATCTTTTTGTAAAAATAAATCTGGAGAATAAAGTGAAAATTCTTCGGATGGAGGGGGTAATATATTTTGTTGGTTTTGATGGCCAGCCGGTTACTGTCAGTGAAGATGAAATCGAGAAGATCAAAAGGATTGAAAGCCGTGGTGGCGAATTTTATGAGGAATCCTATTACTGTATAGGAGATAAAGTAAGAGTAGTGCACGGTATTTTTTCTGGTATGGAAGGAATTCTGCTGCGTAAGTCCAACCAGGTACGTTTTGTAATCAAATTGCCGGTAATCAGTCAGGCAGTATCTGTAGAGATTGAAAGTTGCGATGTAGAGCGCATCTGATATAAATTATTATGCTCAACCCTTAATATTCAATATTCATTTATGATGAAGGCATTTTTATTCCCGGGGCAGGGCTCACAGCGCAGGGGTATGGGAGAACAGTTGTTTTCCCGGTATCCTGCCTACACAGCCACGGTCAATGATATATTGGGATATGATATTACCACCCTGTGCCTGGAAGATCCGGACCGGCTGTTAAATCAGACAGCTTATACGCAGCCCGCTTTGTATGTAGTGAATGCACTCACCTACATTGACAGGATAGCACATGAAGAGAAACCCGATTTTGTTTTGGGACACAGTCTGGGCGAATATGTGGCCTTGTTTGCAGCAGGCGTATTCTCTTTTGAAACAGGTTTGCAACTGGTGAAGAAAAGAGCTGAAATTATGGCTGCTGTAAAAGACGGCGGCATGGCGGCTTTGCTGGGGCTGAAGATGCCGGCTGTTGAAAAAATACTGCAAACATTTAATTATACGGATATAGATATTGCAAACTATAATTCTGCAGAACAGATTGTTATTTCCGGGTTACGAACAGATATACTCGCTGCGCAAAAGAATTTTGAAGCCAGTGGCGCCAAACTATATTATCCGTTAAATGTAAGTGGTGCCTTTCACTCTCATTATCTGAAGGATGCTGCTGAAAATTTTGGAGAATATGTCAAAAAGATATCCTTCTCTCCGCCACAGATACCGGTTATAGCGAATGTATCTGCCCGGCCTTATACAGCCGCTCTTATTCCGGAAGGATTAACCAGGCAAATAGCCAGCCAGGTAAAATGGTATGAAAGCGTTAGTTATCTGATATGTCAGGGAGATATAACCTTCCATGAAATTGGCCCGGGAGATGTATTGACAAAGATGATGGGTTTTATCCAGGCCAATCCGCTTACAGCCGCCGAAATGAATATTATACCGCCAAAGCCGGCGCTGAAGGTGGCAGACAAAGTAACAACAGGTAGCAATGGCAGCGTATATCCGTTATGGTTAAAGAATTTTGTTCCTGTAAATGAAAATGGAAGCCCGGTTGCAGCGCTACAATTACAGGCTACGCAGCTGGGTGCGGAGAGTTTCCGGCAAACCTACGGCGTTAAGTATGCTTATGCAGCAGGTGCTATGTTTCATGGCATTGCGTCGCAGGAGCAGGTGCTAAGACTAGGACAGGCCGGGATCCTGAGTTTCCTGGGTACAGAAGGATTAACGATACAAAAAGTAGAGGAGGCTGTACAATATATAAAGGAGCAGGCAGGAAAAGAGATACCTTATGGTGTGAATCTCTGGAGTCATCCCGAAAGACCGGAAACTGAAGATCAACTGGTGGCACTTTTCATCAGGCACGGTGTGAAAAATGTGGAGGCAGCTGCTTACCTGGGACTGAGTAAAGCGATCGTATACTATAGAGTGAAAGGTTTATATAAGGATGCCGGAGGAAATATTGTTGCCGGCAATCGTATAATGGCAAAACTATCAAGGCCTGAAATAGTAGAAATATTTCTGGAACCGGCCCCCAAACAGATAGTAGACAGGCTGCTGGAGGAGCGCCTTATTACGGCTGAACAGGCGGAATGGTCGCAACGCTTACCCATGGCAGACGATATTTGTGCGGAAGCTGATTCGGCAGGGCATACCGACCGCAGAATGCCTTATGCACTGCTACCTGTTATACGCCGCATGCGCGATGAGGCCGGGAAGAAATTTTCCGGCAAATACCAAATACGTGTAGGCGTAGCCGGTGGAATAGGTACACCGGAATCGGCAGCAGCTTCTTATTTATTGGGTGCGGACTTTATTATGACCGGCTCTGTTAATCAATGTACGCTGGAAGCAGGCACCAGTAATAGCGTGAAGGATATGCTGGTGGAAATGAACATACAGGATACGGATTATGCGCCTGCAGGTGACTTGTTTGAAATGGGAACCAAAATCCAGGTACTGAAAAAAGGACTGTTTTTTCCTGCAAGGGCCAACAAACTGTTCGACCTGTATCGCCGTTACGAAAGCCTCGACGAGCTACCGGTAAAAGACAGAACACAATTGGAAGAACGTTACTTCAAAAATAGCCTCCAAACTGTATTTGATACACTCATCCAGCAAAAAGATCCTGCTGAAATCAGTAAAGCCCTGCAGCACCCTAAATATAAAATGAGCCTCGTATTTAAGTCTTATTTCTCCGGTAGCATGACAGCCGCACTTTCCGGTAATCTGGAAATAAAAGAAGATTACCAGGTGCATTGTAGCCCGGCATTAGGCGCCTTTAATCAATGGGTTAAAGGAACTGCGCTACATCCCTGGAGAAACAGGCATGCAGACGAAATAGCCATGTTGCTGATGTTGAGTACAGCTGTTTATCTGGGTGATTTCTTTACCAGCCTCGGTAGCTCCGGTATACCCCCTTCCCGGAAAACGGAGCAGGTGCTTACGGGAAGTGTAATCTGATGCCTGCAAGCGGCACATTTATTTTAGATGAATTAATAAGATGATATGCATAAAGCAGTATTTCTATTTGGAGGACAGGGTAGTCAGTATTTTAATATGGGCGAGGAATTATATCGTTCCAACGCTACTTTTCGTAATACACTGTTATGGCTCGATGAGGAGGCATCCCGTATCTTGGGTACTTCAGTAATAGAACAGGTGTACAATAAGGATAAGAAGATGGGGGATGTGTTTGATGATCTGCGCTATACCAATCCGGCCCTTTTTATGGTACAATATGCAATGGTGAAAGTGTTACAGGAAGAGTTGCGCATTTATCCTGCTTATGTGCTGGGTTATAGCCTGGGTGAAATGGTGGCTGCCGCTGTTTCAGGTGCTGTGCATCCTTTGAATATGTTGGCGGCACTTATCCGTCAGGCGGAGCATATTGACCAGGTATGCCGCAAAGGAGGTATGATGGCGGTATTGGATGATCCCGGATTATACCAGCAGGAACCGGAAGTCTTTCGGAATATTACCCTTGCTGCGGTGAATTATAATGAACATTTTATAGTAGCTGCCGATGATCCGGCATTAAAAAGGTTAAAGGCTTACCTGGATGTTACAGGGAAGGTATATAGCCAGCTGCCTGTAAAATACGCTTTCCATACGCAGATGATGGACCCCGCCAGAGATGGTTTTATGGATAGTTTCCGGAATATTAGTTTTTCAAATCCCACCATACCCTTTTTGTCCGGCGTGTATGCGAAACAGTTATATGCCACCAGCCCGGCTTATTACTGGGAGGTAGTGCGCGAACCCATTTGTTTTAATGAGGCCGTGAAAGAACTGGAGCGCAAAGGCGAATATTTTTATATTGATTGCAGCCCTTCCGGAACGTTAAAAAATCTGCTGTCGAAAATGCTGTCTCCCGCATCTGGTTCTGTTCACCATAATATTATGAGTCCTTTCAGGGATGAGTTGAGAAGACTTCAATTGCTGAAGCAACAATATTCTTTCACCACCTTTTAAAGCACATTTTTATGAAAAAGTACACATTAACGATTATATGTGAGTTCCTGAATGAAATGGGTGTACTCGTAAATCATACCCTAAAAACGGAGGCATTGATGGCGCCTCAGCTGGAAGATAAATTTATGTTTATCAGTAAATATCATTTCAAGCCCATCGTAATCAGAATAAAACAAATTATAAATGCATTGACTGAAAGCCCTTATGAGGAGCTGGTTTGCGCTGGCGAAGAAGTAGATGAACTGAATAATATTAAAGAGGTATTTTATCATACATGGGTAATGGCAGATGAAAAAAAATAACCGTCAAAATTAATAAAATGAATAAAGAAGAAATTTTTAAGATGATTGTACAACATACCTGTGAGGTAATTCCTGAACTGGAAGATCATACATTCAAGTCAGGCGATCAGTTGAAAGAACTGGGTGCCAACTCAGTAGATCGCGCTGAAATCATTTCCCTTGCAATGGAGTCGTTATCATTGCAGATACCTATGGTGGAAGTGTTTGGTGCGAAAAACCTTGATGAACTGGCAACCCTGCTGTATGAAAACCAATAGTGCAACGGATACTGTGATTAGCGGTGTAGGTGTTATCACCGCTACCGGCCAGGGAAAAACAGCAGTGATGAATGCATGGCTGGAAGGCCGGCATGCGTTTGATGTCATGAAGCGGCCGGGGAGGCAGCAAGGGACTTCCTTTCTGGGCGCAGAAATTGGGGACATCACATATCCGGAACATTTTTCTAAAAAGATGTTGAGGACAGCCTCTTTTACAGGAAGCGTAGCATTAGTTACGCTGGAAGAAGCATGGAATGAAGCGCGGTTGTCTGAAGTAGCGCCTCACCGGATTGGACTGGTGGTAGGTGGCTCTAATACACAACAGCGGGAACTCATGCAAACCTGCGATGCATACAGGGGCAGGGAGGCATTTCTCCGGCCGGTGTATGGCTTCACTTTTATGGACACGGATGTATGTGGTCTGTGCACAGAAACATTTGGTATCCGTGGTATGTCATATACTGTAGGAGGCGCATCTGCCAGCGGGCAGGTAGCCATTTTGCAGGCTATACAGGCGGTTCAATCCGGGCAGGTGGATGTTTGTATTGCCATGGGCGCCCTGATGGACCTCTCTTATTGGGAGCTGCAGGGTTTCAGATCTTTGGGTGCTATGGGGTCAACCAGTTATGCTTCAGATCCGGGCGGGGCTTGCCGTCCTTTTGATCAGCAGAGTGATGGATTTATTTTCGGAGAGTGCTGCGGTGCTGTGGTTATTGAGCGGGCGGAAACAGCTGCCGCCAGAAATATAAAACCCTATGCTGTCCTTTCGGGCTGGGCTATTGCGATGGATGGCAATCGCAATCCCAATGCATCCTGCGAAGGTGAATGTACGGTTATCCGTAACGCGCTGGAAAAAGCAGGGATCACCTCTGAAGAAATTGATTATGTCAATCCACATGGCAGTGGATCGCCAACAGGTGATGCAACTGAGTTGAAGGCATTGCAGGACTGCGGCCTTTCACATGCATATATTAATGCCACCAAATCAGTTACCGGGCATGGTCTTACTGCTGCCGGAGCAGTGGAAGTTATTGCTACATTACTGCAGATGAAAAGCGGCATACTTCATCCTACCCGAAATCTCACTGATCCTGTTGTACCCGCCATGAACTGGGTAAAACAAACCCCCGTACATCATCAGATAATGCATGCATTGAATTTGAGCTTCGGCTTCGGAGGCATCAATACTGCTATCTGCCTTCGCAGATATTAAAAATTAAAAGACGGCTGTTGCCATCATTCTTAAAAAAACTAGTATGACAAACGTAGGAATAGAAGCCATGAATGTTTTTGGTGGCTCTGCTTATCTCGATGTAATGCAACTGGCAAAACATCGTAAGCTGGATACTGCCAGGTTTGAAAATTTACTGATGAAAGAAAAGGCCGTGGCTTTACCTCATGAAGATCCGGTTACCTTTGCGGTAAATGCTGCAAAACCTCTGCTGGACAGACTTTCACAGGCAGAAAAAGATAGGATAGAATTACTCATTACATGTACAGAATCGGGTATTGATTTTGGTAAATCTATCAGCACATATGTTCATCATTACCTGGGACTGAACCGGAATTGCCGGCTGTTTGAAATCAAACAGGCCTGTTACTCAGGTACAGCAGGGTTTCAGATGGCTATTAACTTTATCCTGGCGCAGGCATCACCGGGAGCTAAAGCGCTGGTAGTGGCAACGGATATTTCGCGGTTTATGGTGGTAGAAGGAGGAGAGGCAATGACAGAAGACTGGTCATTTGCGGAGCCCAGTGGAGGGGCTGGTGCCGTTGCTATTCTTATCAGCAACCAGCCACACGTATTCCGTGTAGATGTAGGCGCCAACGGTTACTATGGTTTTGAAGTAATGGATACTTGTCGCCCGGTGCCCGATAGTGAAGCCGGAGATGCTGATCTTTCCCTGATGTCTTATCTCGATTGCTGCGAACAGGCTTACAGTGAATACAGCAAACGTGTTACAGGTGTGGACTATCAGCAAACCTTTCAATACTTATCATTTCATACTCCCTTTGGAGGCATGGTGAAGGGCGCTCACCGCACTATGATGCGGAAAGTAGCTAAGGTAGTAGCTCCTGCGCAAATTGAGGTGGATTTCCGGCAACGGGTAGTACCCGGTCTTACTTACTGTCAGCGGGTAGGTAATATAATGGGAGGCACTGTTTTTATGTCACTTGCAAGTACTATTGACCACGGAGATTTCGAAGAACCTAAACGTATTGGTTGTTTCTCCTACGGGTCTGGTTGCTGTTCAGAATTTTACAGTGGTGTGGTATCTAAAGACAGCCAGGTAAGGCAACACCAGCTTGGGCTGCAAAAAAATCTGGATGAGCGTTATCATCTTTCTATGAATGAGTATGAGACGCTGTTGGCAGGAAGTGGCACTATTCGTTTTGGTACCCGTAATGTAAAATTGGATACACAGCTGATTCCGGGAGCATGGGTTGCTTCAGCAGGAAAACAGCAGTTGTATCTCAAAGAAATCAGGGAGTTTCACCGTAAATATGAATGGATAGCATGAACTATGATACTATTAAGGTCCGCTTTCAGTCGCCGGTATGTTTCATTCAATTTTTTCGTCCGCAGGCAAATAATACCATCAATGATCTGTTAGTGGAAGAATGTCTGAGTGTATTATCACAATACGAGGATACGGCAACCATCATAGTATTGGAAGGCCTGCCGGAAGTATTCTGTTTCGGAGCAGATTTTGAAGCTACCATCAATAATAATGGAAAGGTGAAAGGGCCGGAGCCACTGTATGATCTATGGCTGAAGCTCGCACAGGGGCCGTTTATAAGTATTGCTTACGTACGTGGAAAAGCCAATGCCGGAGGGATAGGATTTGTAGCTGCCTGTGATATAGTTATTGCAGATGAAACCGCACAATTCAGTCTCTCAGAATTATTATTCGGTTTGTTGCCTGCCTGTGTAATGCCTTTCCTGGTCCGCCGTATCGGATTCCAGAAGGCACAATACCTTACACTGATGACCAGGCCGGTACCTGTGCATCAGGCGCATGCCTGGGGGCTGGTAGACGCTTATGATGCAACAGGAGATACCTTGTTACGTACACACCTGTTAAGATTGAGATATCTGTCCAAACAGGGAATAGTACGTTACAAGCATCTTATGAGATCTCTTTATGATCTCTCACAATCAAAGTCACTGGCTATTGAAGCCAACAAAGAGGTGTTCTCTGATACAGAAAATCTGCAGCGCATTGAGCGCTATGTTAAGACCGGTCTGTTTCCATGGGAACACTAACACTTTTACTTCTTATAAACGAGATAAAGTATGATGGACTCCGTTATAGATCTGCGGGAAACAGAACCTGGTATAGTGCAGCTTACCATGCAGGACAAAGTGCATAAGAACGGTTTTTCAGAAGCCCTGATGAATGGTCTGGTACAGGCTTTTGAAACCATTAAAAATAATGAACGTTTCAAGGTGGTGATCGTAACCGGTTATGAAAATTATTTTGCTTCCGGAGGAACGCAGGAAGCCCTGCTGGCCATCTATGAAGGGAGAGCAAGTTTTACGGATGTGAATTTGTATAGTCTCGCACAGGATTGCAGCATACCAGTGATCTCAGCCATGCAGGGACATGGTATCGGCGGTGGATTTATTTTCGGCATGTTTGCCGATTTTATTGTGCTGAGTAAAGAAAGTATTTACACTACCAATTTTATGAAATATGGTTTTACTCCCGGCATGGGAGCTACCTATATACTTCCTCAGAAATTTGGTGTAAGCCTTGCACATGAAATGTTGCTAACCGCTGCTAATTACCGGGGAGCACAGCTGGAAAAAAGGGGTATTCCATATCCTGTTTTACCAAGGAATGAAGTGCTGGCCTATGCCTATGAGCTGGCCAGACAGATAGCAGACAAGCCGCTGCATTCGCTGATCACGCTCAAAGATCACCTGGTGGGGCCGGCAAGGGAACAGTTAGCAGCCATCATTAAAAAAGAGGTACAGATGCACGAAAAAACATTTCATCATCCGGAAGTTAAAGAACGGATCATGGCATTATTCGGCAAGTAAGATAACTCCCTGGAAACAGCGGAACGTAGCAGCCTTCAGGTCATTGGATCTGAAGGCTGTTTTTGTGAATTCAATATTAATTCCGGTTTTTAGTTTTCAATGCATACCAGCTATAAATCCCTGACAGAGGATTTTCCGCCCACAATTAAACCACTTCTGTAAAACCACTTTTATCGGTAATGTTCCCGCCCTCATTTATCAATATTTTACCCGACTTTGAGGATGCTCTTATATTTGTTAAAGGAGTAGTTCCACCATTACTGATAACAATGGCATTTGCATTTTTTCCTTCAGCGGCTACTTGTCCTGAAACACTTATCCTGTTTATTTTTCCACCTTCCACAGTATAGCTGCTCACCTCATCTCCATAAGTTATTATATCCCCTTTCACTACTAAGTTTTGTACTTCGCCACCGGGTTTAATGCTGAAGGCTATGGCTGGAAGCGGCATCAGCAGACCTTTCACCAAAGTATTTCCTATGGAGCCGTGTGTTGTTATGCCTTCTTCCATTTCAATGCTTCCGATAGGTTTGCTCACTTGTATCCCAATAGCGCCATCACCGTAGGTGGTGATAGATTTCATTTTAATTGTATTTACGGTGCCGTCGTATTGATTAAAGCCTCTGGCGCCTAAACCATGTGTGATTATTTCCTTTTTGGCTATAAAAGTGTTCACTGTTCCAAAATTCACAAAACCGATTCCACTTGGTCCGTAAGAGGTTAATTTTTCATTCACCGTCCAGCTATCTACTGAACCCCAGGTATCCAGTACCATATCATTTACACCATATGTTACAATCTCTCCATTGTTGGTAACGTTTTGGGCTTTAACACCAAAAACGATAAATACACCGCCGGTAATTATATCTGCAGTGCCATAAGGAAGCATGCCATTAGCATAAACGGCTCCGGTAGTAAGATTTTCGAGTACCACCCAGCCGCCGTTATCGCCATAGCCCCCCACAAAAATACCGGAGCCAATGACCGGTGCATTTTTTCTGCCAACTGTAATGTTGGTAATATTAGCGATAATGTTGCTATTAGGATCTCCATTAAAATTATAAACAGTGAAAGCACCCTGATAAACGTTTACACCATATTTTTGTGGTTGCTCGCTGTATCTGCGTGCATCGCAGGAAACTACATCTACGTTATCGGCATTGAGCATAAGTCTGTTTGTACCCTGGCGTATCATAAGAGAAACCTGTCCTGTTACCGAAAGATTGTTTAATGTAACCGTCCCCATATCAGTCAAACCTGTTTGCGAAAAAATGGCTCTGCAGGATGGCGTGGTCATAATGGTCAGGTTCCTAATAACATTGTTGGCTGTAATGCCAATACCATCGCCATTATTGAAACTGAGCAGGCATTTGTCCTTGTCCGCACCCGTAAGGGCATAGCCCGGTGGTAAAAAGATAGCATAAGGACAAAGAATTGAAGTTTGTAATTCGAGGATTTGAGGATGATTCATGGCTAGTGCCTGCATGAGCTCTATCAGAGAAGATATTTTAGTCACCATAGCAGCTGTATATAATCATATAGAACCAATTGATCTATCTGTTAGTACTCCTACTTTTCTGCAGCAATTATAATTGCTGCATATTCCAGTTTAGCTTCCCCTTTTATGTTTTTGGACTCAAATTCTTTTGAAACTTCAGCTTTGATAGCTGCTTTTGTGGCGTCATCTGCGCCGGACATAGCTGCAACAATCGGTGCGCCTACATCCATCATCATTTCCCAGTAACGCTCAAAACTTTGGTAATCTACTGTACCGCTAATCTGCTTCTCCACAATATTTTTAAATCCTGCTTTTTTAAAAAGTTCACTCATCACTTCCGGCCCGGCGCAACGAAACATGCCCGGCGCATCGGGTGCTGGCGGTGGTAATACCAGTTGTTTTTGAATGACACTAAGGATGGTGGTGACCCAGTTATTCTGTTGTGGTCCTGCCCATACTGCTACTGCGAGCCTTCCTTTGGGCTTTAACACCCGGTACATTTGCCTGGCAGCCAGTAGCATATCCGGGAAGAACATAAAGCCCATCCGGCAGCTGATGGCATCAAAGGTGTTAGCAGGAAAGGGTGATTCGCAGACATCAGTGACCAGGGGTTCATAATTTTTCAGACCTTTTGCCTCGGCATTAGCAAGGGCAATGATCAGCATATCTTTTGAGAGGTCGGTACCAACCACCTTTCCGCCCGGTATGAGCCGGGCAATGGTAAGGCCGGGCTCTCCTGTACCTGTGGCAATATCCAGCACCAGGTCTTTATCTTTTAATTGAAGGCTGTGTATGATAGCTTCGCCCATGGGTCGCAAGAAATCCATAGTAAAGGCGTCCCATTTTTTCCATCCGGAGGAAAATTTATTCCAGGATTGTTTTTGTTGTTCACGGATCTGTTCAAGTGCAGTGTCCATAACAAGAGATCATTTGGGTGAGGTAACTAAAAGCAGCAGGGGGCTGCAGTGCTACTAATATACAAAAAACGGGGCAAATGCTTATTTTCTCATTATCAACAAGGACTTTTGGCGTACTTGTAGTAGCCTGCTTTTGAAGTGCTCATTTGCAAAAGTAGTTTGATAAGGTGTATTCGCTGATCACTCAGGCAGATAAAAAAATACTTGTTAAGTTTTCGGTTGCACGCCTGGTTGAACATGTCTAATTTTGAAAAAAATGGATAAAGATGTTGACTAACGAAATTATGTATAAAGCACTTGTTGAGAAGGATGTTGCTTATGAGGGTACGTTCGTCGCAGCGGTTAAGACAACAGGAATATTTTGCCGGCCAACCTGCACCGCACGAAAGCCGAAAGAAGAAAATGTTGAATTTTTCAAAACAACCAGGGAAGCAATATTGAAAGGATACAGACCATGCAAAGTGTGTAATCCTTTAGAAAAATTAGGAGAGACACCTGATTTTATAAAAGCCATACTGAACGAATTAAACATAAATCCGTCTGCAAAATTTAAGGACGGAGATTTAATGGAGAAAGGAATTGAACCAAGCAAAATAAGAAGGTGGTTCTTGAAAAATCATGGTATAACATTTCACGCTTATCAAAGAATGTTTCGTATTAATTCTGCATTTAAAAAAATACAACAGGGGGAAACAATTACAGCTGTTGCTTTTGATTCAGGTTATGAATCTTTAAGTGGATTCACGGATTCGTTTAAATCTGTTTTTGGCGTATCTCCTTCCAATAGTAAAGATAAACAAATCATAAACATTACGCGGCTTGAAACGCCATTGGGGACAATGTTTGCATGTGCAGTGGAGCAGGGTATCTGTCTGTTGGAATTTACCGACCGTAAGATGTTAGAAACAGAATTGAAGGCGTTAGCAAAGCAACTAAATGCAAATATTATTCAGGGTGCTAACAAACATTTTGAATTACTAAAGCGGGAGCTGGACGAATATTTTGAAGGGAAAAGAAAAGTATTTACAGTGCCGTTGTTTGCTCCAGGTACGGTTTTCCAGCAATCCGTGTGGAAAACGTTGCAAACTATTCCATATGGAGCAACCCATTCTTATAAACAACAATCCATAGCGATGAATAAACGGGAAGCTGTTCGTGCTGTTGCCAATGCAAATGGAATGAACAGGATTTCAATCATCATTCCTTGCCACAGGGTAATTGGTGAAGATGGCAACCTGACTGGTTATGGCGGTGGACTATTAAGAAAGAAATGGTTGCTTGACTTAGAACAATCCAATCTTTGAATTTATAGCAGTTTGGAACCCCCACCGAAACTGCGATCAGTAATGCCAAAAAAATAATTAACTGCCTTAATTTTTTTTAAATAAAAATATACAAACCAGTCTGTTCGGAATGAAAAAGAGAAAAAATAATGCACTAAAAAAAGAATAGAAATGTATCTATTCCTTTTTTAGTGCATTATTTTTAAAGAGAAATATAACGCCAACGGATATACGATAAATGCACCTTATATCATTACATTTGCCGTTAACAATTGATGATCAGCAGCAGGAGGCTCCAATGTTAAGTTTTTATTATCGCCGTATAGTAGCAGTGGCGACTGCTAATTTGTAAGGATGCTTTCCCGGTTGTTATCCTATTAGCGCCTATACATTTGACCCGGCACTAATACCCTGAGCAGTTGGGTGAGTTGATAGCATCATCCATTAAATTATTGATAGAATGACTACAGACGAGTATCCTGCTACTATGAAATTCCTGTTATCATCAAAATCTGAAGGAAATACCATCTCATCTAACCAACTACCGCCACATTACCAGCGCCACGCTTTTAAAGATGCTGTTGTTGAGTTTAGTGAAGGTTCTTTTGGTTGTTTTTCTGTACAAGAGATAAGGAGTAAGTCGTGGGTAATAGGCTGGTTAAATTTTTCCATCAGAAAACCTATCAGACTGAATACCATTATAGACCAGCCTATGGTAGCTATAGTCTGTATATTAAAAGGGAATATCTCTTATGAATTACAGGGTTATGGTAATTTAATGCTGCGTAAAAACATGTATGGATGCTATTACATACCGGCCGATTCAAAAAATACTGCATCCTTTGCAGTAGATGAGCACGAGGCCGTTTATTGCTCATTTTCGAACGATTTTTTACTTTCTTTCGTAACACAGCACCCTAACTTTCAGCAATTATATGATGCGCAGCAGAATCGGTCACAGAATGGAAATGCCTTATCCACTTTCAAAGTAAATATAGAAGAACGAAGAATACTGGATGCTATCAGGCAGTGTAATTTAACAGGCCCAGCTAAGCATATTTTTTTTCATGCCAGAATTAATGACCTGCTAATCAGTTATTTTAATTCCCTGGAAGTAGCTGATAAAAAACAGTACCGAAGTATAGACCAACAAATCAGGTTGCGGGAAATCCAGGTATTTATCCAGGATAACTTCCACTTACCACTCAAGGTGCAGACTTTAAGCAAACAGGCAGGTATGAACCTGCGCAGCTTTGAAAAGGGGTTTAAAGAGCTTTTCGGTATCAGGCCTAAGGAATATATAGAACAGCAGAGAGTAAGCAGGGCTGCTCAATTACTGGAGGCTACCAATATACCGGTTACATCCATTGCATACCAGGTAGGTTTTGCGGGCACCAATTACTTTTCATTCGTATTTCGAAAAATTCATAATTGTTCACCAAGAGAATTCCGGCAGAAATGGCTGGAGAAGAACAAAATAGCAAGCGACCAAGATTTGTAGTTTTTTTTATTCGAATTATTGAACATTAATTTAAAATTAATTTTTGACATTTACAGAACAGGGATAGAGATATACATTTTGATTGCAGCGTTATCCCCCATAGGTCAACATAATAATTTACAAGCTAATAGTTGAGAATTATCAGCTGAGCACTGCTTTTCGGAAAAACCAAGGAGTATTAAAACCCTACAATCCATAGATTTATGCCAACAACTACCTCAGAAGAACCATAGTAACAGTACTATACAAGAAATATTTCTTTTACATTTTTCATTTCAGTACCATGAAATGAGGTGACTCAATTATGCCTTGAAGTCTAAAATATTCATAATTATGAAACGGGACACTATTGTTGACGTTATTACCTATCTATTGATTTTATTGTTTGTGTATACAGCGGCAACTAAGCTGCTCCTCTTTGGATCCTTTAAAGTTCAGATGACGCAACAGCCCCTGCCAAGGGTTTTTGTACCGGTATTAATTATTGGGATTCCATTAATTGAAATATTAATTGCTTGCTGTTTATTAATACCCAGGCTAAAAAAAACAGGGTTATTTGCTTCCCTGTTTTTGATGAGTGCATTTACCATATATGTTGGCTATATGTTGGTATCTGTACCTCATCATAGCCTGCCTTGCTCTTGTGGAGGTATCATTAAACAAATGACATGGAAGCAACACCTGTTCTTCAATTTATTTTACACTTTACTTGCCTTCACTGGGGTATTGTTAAGCAGTAAATGGTTTCAAGCCAAACGGGACGATTTACAGGAAGTTAAGTATACATAAATAATAGGCCTTCAACTGAACGATATGAAGAAAGTACTTTTTTGTGCGCTTATTTTTTGCGTAACTATTTGTGCATGCAATAAAAAAAGTGATATCCCGGTTTTTAATTTATTGCTGCTTGATAGTACTACTAAGCTAAGTACCAGCAAAATACCTGATGGGAAGCCTGTAATGATTATGTTTATTAGCCCCGATTGCGAGCATTGTGAAGAGCAAACGACTGATTTGCTTAAAAATATGGATTCATTAAAATCAGTTCAATTTTACTTTGTCAGTATTGATCCTATTGACCGGCTGAAGGCTTTTAACAAGGATCATAAGTTAGCTGATTACCCCAATATTACTTTGGGAAGAGATTATACTTTTTCATTTCCAAAGTATTTCGAAGTAAATACAGCTCCTTTTTCAGCCCTTTATGATAAGCATAAGCAATTGAAACTTGTTATAAAGGGAGGGTTTAAAGTGAGTCAAATTATGGCGGAAGTAAATAAGTTGTAAAATAACAATAAACAAATACTGTTTTACATAATCTGAAAATATATGCAGGACATATTGAGTAATAAAACACTTATTACAGAGAACGATTCAAATCCCGATAGCAGGCAATATATAAACTTTGCAGATACCCTTGAAAAATATGGCTTGCAATATATAAATACTGACTATTACCTGCAGGTTGGTGAAATCATCCAGGTGCAAGGTTGGATATTACATCTGTCTGTCATTAAACCTCAGTTGTCAGCATTATTTGAAATAGTCATTCCTGAGTTGATCCGGGAAAATGTGCCCTTTAAAATTATCAGAAATAATGAAATAGCTAAATATTTATTAGATGCTAACCTGGGTTATGCAAAGCTTGGTAAGGTGGTATGCATTTATCCTAAAACAGATAAGGAGGCACTGCTGTTGGCACAAAAGTTAATCCGGTTAACTGCATCATTCAGAGGGCCAGCTATCCCTACAAATATACATTTGGGTAGTATTGTTTATACCCGTTATGGAAGTTTTAATCCCATTATGAGGACTGATACTCCTGATGGAGAAGCGCCCGGCAACGAAATCAGGTATATATATAACACAAAGGGTGAATTAGTACCGGATTATTATACCATCCCTTTTGTGCTACCAGAAAATGTGGTATGGCCATTTGGTGAGATTACCCAACCTCAGGTACCTGTATCCAAGAAGCTATTAAAAAATACTTATAAACCGCTGACTGTTATCAAACCAGATGCGAAAGGCAGGGTAATAAAAGGTATTTACATAAAAGGATTTTTGAACATAAAGCATTGCATCATTAAGGAAGGGAAATACAATATGTGGGTAGATGAACAGGGAAGAGATATACAGGACCGGCTAATGTGGCAACATGAACTTTGTAAAGACCTTGCTAATGATATTCCATTTCCCAAAATTTTCGATTTATTTAAGGAGAACAATGATATGTACCTGGTGATGGAATTCATAAAGGGTGATTCTTTAGAAAATATTGTGTTATCTACTTACAAAGGAAATAGTTGGTTTCAGCTATCCGCAGCGAATCAATTATTATTGATTGGTTACCTGTTAAAAATAATAACCATTATACAACGATTCCATGAAAGAGCATATGTACATCGGGATATAACACCTAATAATTTTTTAATAGATAAGAAAGGTCGGATTTTTTTGATTGATATGGAACTTTCTTATTCTTTGGCTAACAGGAAACCATATCCGGCATTTAAGCTAGGTACATTCGGATATTACTCACCTGAACAAGAGGCGCAGCAAACACCTACCATCAAAGAAGATATTTACGCTATAGGAGCACTGATGGCATTCATTTTCACAGGTCTGACGCCAGTTAAATTTGGTATAAACGTTCCTGGTAAACTTATTAAAAGCCTGCTTTTTTTTACAAGAAATGAGTTTTTGAGTGATACAATAGCGAAGTGCTTAAGTACTACTCCCCAGGAAAGACCTCTTCTGGAAACCATTAAAGAAAATATTGAGAAATATCAGCGTGAATTAGTAATGCATCTTTCACAAGTTGAGAATATAAGCGCAGAAATTCCTGACAAGGATCGGGAGCAGAAATTCACAGATTTGATTAATGCGGCACTAAAGGGACTAACAAGTACCCGGTTAATGACTGAGGATTGTTTGTGGGATGCTCAAATACTTAAAAAAGATGAATCGATGGGAACGGTGCAGGTAGAGAGAGCGTATTCGGCAGAACTACATAATGGTATGACTGGCATTGTATATATGCTATCAAAAGCAAAAATACTTGGTTACAATATTGATCCCATTATGGAAGGATATGCCAATAGCTGGAAATATCTACAGGCTACTTGCCTGAATAATATTTCAACACTAAAGCCTGAGCTCTATGGGGGGGCGGCTGGTATTGCTTTGGCTATATCTGAGGGAATGAATGCGGGATTATTAGCTCCGGACAATGAATATAAATTATACCTGCAACAATGTTTTCAGAACGTTTCAGAGAATTTGGATCTAGCCGCTGGTGTAGCCGGACAAGGTATTGCCTTGCTTCAATGCAGGCGTTGGTTATCCCCAGACTTTACTACGCCATTATTGACCCAGTATTTGGAAACATTACTTGCTAAGCAACAGGATGATGGTTCCTGGAACACGGATAATACGCCAGGGAGCAAAAAAAACAAAATAATTGGCCTGGCATATGGCGTCTCAGGCATCGTTTGTTTTCTACTAATGTACGCTAATCTGTACCCTGATGAACACCTGAACAATACTATCAGGAAAGCATTGGGTTGGTTGAAAAGACAATCGACCAGGAAAAAGGATATTTATTATTGGAATGATGCAACAAGAAAGAAGTCAATAAGCCAATTTAGTTGTGATATTGGCATTCCGGGTATAGCATTAGTATTTATCAAAGCATATAAGCATTTTAAAGATCCATTTTATAAAGAAATAGCAACAGGTACTTTACAAGCACTTTCAAGCTGCCCGGTTCATGTTGACTATTCTCAAGCAATGGGCATAGCCGGATTGGGAGAAGTTTACCTGGAAGCGTATAAAGCTTTTAAAGAGGAAGAATGGCAACATCGGGCAAATTGGATTGCAAATTCCTTTGCACATACGCTTCTTGAAAATAAAGATGGTGTAAGGTATTGGTCTATGAACGATTACCCCGATCCTGTAGCCGATCTGATGACAGGAAGTAGTGGTATTATTCATTTCCTGATGAAATATCAATTGCCGGATAAGCTGGATTATCTATTATTATCTACTGATTAAAACAGGCTTTAATTTTTTAGTATTAATATTTTGAACTGCTTCAAATATTGGAGCAAAAGGAATTATTGTGCGCAATAATAATAACAATATCCAGTTTTGCTGCAGCCAGGCTGGATAAAACAGGGGAAACCGAAAACCTGAAAAAGAGTAGGTAATTATTTAATTATTTAAAGTTTTTATTGCTTTTTGAATTTAAAAAGCAAACATAATATGATAAATACAAGAATTTTGCTGGGAGCTACTACTTTTGTTTTAGCTATCGCCGGCGCTATCTCAACAATGGGAAGCAACAGAAATATAAATGGCAGGGTACTTACTGTAAATAAGATAGTGTGTACGCTTATTAGCGTCAATTGCGGCTTTAATAATCTTAAGCCTATTTGTACTACAGGAACTGCACTTCATAGAACCGTATGGACAGTTAATAGTACTTGCAAACTTCACCACCTCTATAAGATTCAATAGGACCTTTGTTTCTTGATCATTAAAAACTATGATTGGATCCGACATTAGGTTGAATTTTCAAGCAGCTGGATGATCTATTTCCAGCTGCTTTTCTTTTGGTAAGATAGCATTTTCAAAAAAATAACTCCGCGCTATTTTAACACTTGTACATGGTGAATTTAATGCGCAGTAATGAGCTTTACTATTTTTATGCTTCAATAATAACATGCCTATTGTCTGGGCCTTGATCACGAGCGTGTTCGTTTTTACCCTCCTTGCCCAATTTAAATCCTTATCCTGTAACCCTTTCTGGTTAAATGAATTATTGTGATGAATAACACCAGATTTATTATAGCCAGTCCGGATAAGTTAAGCAGAAAACAAAACGAATAGAAGATGATTGTTTAATAACCATTAAAGTTTTTATTGCTTTTTAAATTCAAAAAGCAAGCATAATATGATAAATTCAAGAATTTTGCTGGGTGCTGCTACTTTTATTTTAGCCATAGCTGGCGCTATCTCAACAATGGGAAGTAACAGAAATATAAATGGCAGGGTACTTACTGTAAATAAGATCGTATGTACGCTTATTAATTGCAATTGCGGCATAAACGTTATTGGCCCTTTATGTACTACAATGACTGCACTTCATAGAACCATATGGACACTTAATAGTAATTGCCAAGTTCACAAACTCTATAGGATTCAATAGGACCTTTGTTTCTAGATCATTAAAAGCTATAATTGGATCCGACATTAGATTAGATTTTCAAGCAGATGGATAATCTAGTCCCAAATAATATTCCTATTTGGCAGGCATTGATCACAAGCCTGTTCACTTTTACCTTCGTTCCCAAATTTAGACCGTTATCCCGTAATCCATTCTGCTTAAATTAATTATTGTGATGAATAATACCTAACCAAGCTAGATAATTTAGAAGAGCCGAAAGTAGAAAAATGAAAGAATAGAAGATGATTATTTAATAATCTTTGAAATTTTATTTCTTTTTGAACTTAAAAGAAAACATGATATGACAACTCCAAGAATTTTGATGGGAGCTACTACTTTTATTTTAGCTATTGCTGGTGCTATCTCAACGATGGGAAGCAATAGAAATAAGTCAGCAAAGGTGCTTACTACAAATGGTATAGTGTGTACGCTTTTTAGCACCCCCTGTTTTGGTATTGGAAGGGTTTGTACTGCAGGCGGGCCGCTTCATAGAATTGTATGGACGATCAATAGTAATTGCATATTGCATAAGGAAACGACCCAACTTTAATAGCTTAATCTGTAATAGCCAGTAATTGATTTTACATTAGTTGATTTTTAGGCAGCTGGAGATAAACCCTCCAGCTGCATTCTTTTACTAAAGATAGTGTTTCTGCAAGAGTATGTAAAAGGCCATTCTATATACATGACTGTATCTGATACAATTTATTGTTCAATAAAGTAATCTGTGTGTACGTATGATTTAATTACTGACAATTCTATTCACTTTAGGATCCCTGATTACAAGAACATTCATCTTTTTTGTCCCCTTTATCAAATCCATACCATTTGCTCTTAACCCTTTTCTGATCTCATTAAAATCAGTTAAGATACAATTCATACTAATATCAATGTTCCCTTCAATCCCTGTCTCATCAATAACCGGAAGATCAAGCCCGGAAAGTTGATGAAGGAATGTTCTCATTGGAAAGTTTTTCGCCACAAATCCGGTATCCACCCTTCCCTCTGGCCATAAGCTTTGCCCTTTTGTTTTTAATTTTAGTTTTGCTTCTTTTGTAGCAACCAACTTCCAATAGGGCATCATCCTGGTTTCAATATTTGCATCAAAACCAAAATAATTCTTCAGATCGCGTTGCATTACTTCCATTAGATAATTCCTGCTGGCCTTTGAAATCGGTACACTAAGACTATAGCTATATAATTTCTCGGTTTGGTGATCAGGGCTCTGAAACATACTGCTATCTGATACTTCCAAAATAGGATCATCGAAAAATTTCCCATAAAGAGAGTCATTAAACCTGATTGCAGTTCTACCAACGTATGCCAGCATATATAAGCTGATTAGATCTTCTCCCACAGGTTGAATTCTTCCATTTTCCAGGTAGTCGAGTTCAGATAAGGGGGAACTTGGGTCTGTTGGATGCCATATAGCCAATAAAGACCTATATAGAAAGCTGGTATCATTTCCACCATTACCATGTACTAAAAATGGAGATTGGCTATCATACGATGGTAGTTCTTCATTATTTCTATATGCATTTATTAAGATCGGTTGTCTTCCGGCAAGAAACGTTGCTATATCGGAAGCTTCCAGTTTGATTGTTATGCCACGTACGATACCTTTAGGATCAATAACAAGGACATATGGAACTCTGCCTACGTCAAATCGATTAAACATAGTTGAGTCAAAAGTATATGCCAGCTGCAGATTTAGACCTTTCTGAAATTTAGTATAAACCTTCCTTATTTCGTTCTCCGGATCTTCTTTGCCAACCAGTATATACTGTATCTGATCTCCAAATTCCTTTTGCAAAGCATTAACATGTGGAAAACTTTTTATACATCCCCCACATGTTTTATCCCATAAATCCAGAATTATCCATTTGCCTTTAAAATCATTTAAAGAAACTTGTTTTTTTGAGTAATTTCCTACATCCTTAAAAGTAAAATCGGGGCATTTACGCCCTATTTCAGGATAGCCCATATTATTTATATTGGCCTGAGCACAAACGTTGATGGCGAAAATTATTCCCCATACAGAAAAAATTAATTTCTTCATTTTTATTATCTGATTTTAAATATGATAGATGCTTTATTAATTATGATGTTACTATTTGTCTTGCATATATTACTGACATTATTATTTAGCAAGCTCTTTTTAGTCCTGTTAAACTATAATCGGATCTGTTTACCATGTATTATTGTAATTGCAAAGTAAATGGAACGGTCATTGGTGGAAGGCAACTTTCATTAGTACAAGCCATAAACACGATGGTCCCTTGTATATATATTTTTGCATTAGTTTTTAGCTGAACTATTTGCACGAAATCCAAGGTAGCGGCATATTGGTATGCACTGATACCAATCTCCCTATTCTCATAGACTTCTCTTTTGCCTACTTCTTTTATCTTCCCTTGTAGTTGTATTAAAGGGTTATGGGTGAATTTTATTTGTGAGGGGGCAGCAACAGCATCCGGAGGTTGAACCTGGGAAAATACATGCCATCCATCATCTATGGTAGCAGTCAAATGTACCTGGAAGGTTCTGTCAGCCAATTTTTCACTACTGTATTTCCAGTGTACCGGGTTTTGTGCTATAACTCTTGTGGCACAGCCCATAATAAAAACCGCTGTTATAATGAGTGTTTTCATTTTATATTCTTTTGTATTTGCTCGCATATTTAAAGAGTTCAAAACTATTCGATGACTAATGCATAAATTACTTTTATTATGAACCTATAGATGTTGATTTTTTGCTGATTATTATCTCTAACATTTAGTATCCCGGATTCTGTTTTAGATTAATACCATTTCTTATATCATCTGAAGGAATGGGATATAGTTGTTGATAGCTTTGCCATTTTCCACCACCTTTTTGCAAAGTAGCGTCATTCATTACTGCATCCACGATATTGACTCTTTTTAAATCCAGCCAGCGGTATCCTTCTGTGAATAACTCAACCTGTCTTTCATGCATAACAGCAGATAATAGCTCAGTTTTTGTACTGGCGGCTGTATTATTAAGTCCCGCTCTATTACGAATTATATTCAGATCAGCAACTCCTTCACTTAATTTGTTTTGTTGTATCCTTGCCTCTGACCGTATTAAGAATTGTTCGGCCAGCCTAAGCATCATACTGTATTCTTTAATATCCCCTCCTGTTTGTATTTTATACTTATAGGGGAAGTAGTAAGTTGCGCCGGAAATAATAATGCTATCGACCCAATCTGTTCTTCGCTTATCTCCCGGCTCAAATACACTTAATTGCTGTTGACTTAAACTTACACCATTAATAGGGCTGGGTACATCTGTTAATATGAATGAATTCCCTTCATCTGTGTTATAACCGGTATTTCCCGGAGGCATTATTTCCCATATCGCTTCGTTGCTGTTAGCTAAAAAAACGTCATTAAGAGTATTAAGTAAAGAGAATGTTTGTGTATTATTTATCAGTATGGTACTCTGTGTTTCTGCATCCATATAGTCATTTGCATATAAATATGCCCGTGCAAGCAAAGCCGTGGCTACCCATTTTGTAGGTCTTACCCGATCTGTTGTAATAGCATTATGAGCATCTACATAATTATCGCCTAGTAAGTTTTGAGCATCCTTTAGATCAGCAATAATTTGTTGGTATACCTGAGTTTTTGTAGAGCGAAAGGCCTTTATATTTACGGTATAATCTATGCTTGTCACAATGGGGATATCCCCATAGAGGTTCACCAGATAAAATTGCCAGAAAGCGCGTATGAATTTAGCTTCACCAGTTAATTGTTTTTTTACAGCAGCACTAACGCCAGTATTATTTTGAAGGCCTTCAATTACGGCATTGGCCTGGTAAATAAAATTGTATGAACTTATCCAGAAAAGGGAAGTAGCATTATTTTCAATGAGTGCATTTTTATATGCATTGGCATATGAGGGATCTGCTGCGTAATTAATAAATTCATCTGAGGATAGTCCTGTAATTTTACAAATATCTCTTAGTGAAGACATTTGTGCATAAATAGCAGTTAGCGCGGCTGTAGCGGTACTGTTCTCACTGAAAACTGTTCCGGTTGCCAATTGTGTCTTGGGTACGCCAACATCTACAAATTTTTTGCACCCGGATTGAACTATCAATAAGGAGATTAGGCAAAAAACAAGGAATAACTGTTTTTTTGAATTGACTGTCTCTTTAAGATGTAGTACGGATTTATATTGTTTCATATTTTCTTTTTATGGAGAGAGTAATTCTTTTTTGTATTAAAGAGATACTTGTATGCCAGCTGTCATCATTCTTAACGGTGGCAAACCCAGTCTTTGTGTTTCCGGATCTAATCCCTTATAACCAGTTATGGTGAACAGATTCTGGCCTTGTAAGTAGATTCTTATATTTTGAAGGTGTACCCGTTGCAGCCAGTTCGTGGGTAGGGCATAAGAAACAGATAAGTTTTTCAAACGTATAAAGGAAGCATCAACAATGTTGGCATCACTATTAGTATACCAAACTCGAGCTGGATCAGCTGGACCGGTGCCCGTTGAAAATTGTTGGATATTGGTTATATCACCTTTTGTTTGCCACCTTTTTAAATTATCGATTGGCACATTCTGATTAACAAACCCTGCTACAGATGGAAAAAATCCCAGGAAATCATTTCCTGTCTGTTTTACAAATTGAAGGAAAATGTCGAGTTGAAAGCCTTTGTATGAAAAACTATTCTGCATTCCCCCAAAAAATTTTTGAGTTAGCTCTTTTGCTATTATACGGTCGTCGTAAGTAATTGAGCCATCCTTATTAACATCCCTCACTGTATATAAACCTATTTCAGGATCAACCCCTGTATACTGATAGTATTTTCTGCTGAAAAGAGACTGACCAATTGTATAGATTCTATTGTAAGGCGACCCTTCGAAGTTAGTATAGCTGATGAGCTTATTACGCGGAATACTGAGGTTGATAAGTGTTTTCCATGTAAAATTTTTCAATTTTATATTGTTGGTATTTAATTCAAATTCAAAACCACTGTTTTGTACAGTAGCAGGTAAGTTATATTGAACAGATGAAAAACCGGCAATATTTGGAAGAGCGTAGCCAACCAATTGATTACCTGTTCGGTTGCGATAGTAACTGGCATTAAAAAATATTCTGTCGTTCATAAAACCTGTTTCCAAACCTAATTCCATTTTTCTGACAAGCTCCCATCCAAAATCGGGATTAGGTATTCTGGTAGGATAGAGTCCTGCCAAACCTTGATATAGATTATAATTTGGTTGATAGGTACTTAAATATTGATAATCGGGTGTTTGGTCATTACCAGTAGTGCCGTAGCTTGCCCTGATTTTTCCAAAGCTTAAAAAAGGAAGGCTGTTTTTTATCCAATCTTCCTGTGAGAAAATCCATGCAGCTCCCACTGCCCCAAAATTACCAAATTGCCTGCCTGGCCCAAAACGACTGCTACCATCCCGTCTGGCAGTTAAGTCAATCAGGTATTTTTCCTTCCAATTGTAATTAATGCGTCCAAAAATGGCATTGTACCGGTATTTTGTATAATTATTTCCTGCTATTCTTGTTGTAGTAGCAGCGGAAACATTTTGAATTAAAGCATCACTTGAAAAATCTGAAGCGTAGTGGCCAATAGAGTTTTGTAAATTTTGTTGAAAGGTGGATCCAATTAATATTTCTAATTTATTTTTCCCAATACTTTTTACATAATTGATTTGTGGCTCAATAATCCAGTTTTTTAGATCGTTCGTTCCAAATGAATTACTTCTGAGAAAAGTTATATTACCATAAGAAGGAGGGTAGGCACTCAAAGGTGTTTGAATGGTTTGATTCATTTGAATATGCGTGAAACCCAAACTACTTCTTATCACCAATCCGGGGAGTAGTTCATAATTAAGACCTAAGTTGCTGATAAGGTTATCTGTAACTGCCTGCGCATGTATTAAAGTGGCCCCTAAAGGATTGATAAAAGTATTATTCTGCCAGTTTAAGTTACCTGCAGCATCATGCAAAACAGGTGCATCAGGTGCGAGGCTAATATTACCTGTAAAATCAGTACTGGGCAAATTACTGTCGTCATTGACATAACTGCCCGAAAAATTTAAGCGAAACTTTTCATTGATGGATGAATGTGTTAAGTTTATATGCAGTGAAGCTTTTTGGTTATAATAATCACCAGGGTATACCGTAGTTTGTTTGCTATATCCTCCTCCAATTATAAACTGTGTATGCTGGTTCCCACCTGATAATGATGTTTGGATATTGGTAAATTTAGCTGTTCCGCCGATCAGCACCTTTTGCCAGTTAGTATAGTGGGTAGTATCCCAGGCACCATTAATATCATAATCACTTGAGCCTGGTATTACACCATCATTTTTAAAAGCTTCATGCCGCATCTCCAGGTATTGTTGCGTATTTAACAGCTTCATCATATGAGGCACCTGGCCATTACCTGTAGAAATATTCAGATCAAATTTAGTTTTGCCTGCTTTCCCTTTTTTTGTGGTGATGAGAATAACTCCGTTTGCTCCCCTAGAGCCATAGATAGCGGTAGCATCTGCATCTTTCAGTACATCAATCCTTTCAATATCCGCTGGGTTCAAACTATTAAAAGGACTCAGCCCTCCTCCCTGATCAGGAGGGCCTCCCACTGCCCCTCCACCGAAATCCGGACTTGTTAAGGTCGTTGAAGTATAAGGTATGCCATCAACAATGTATAACGGATCATTTCCATTTGCGATACTGTTTTGTCCCCGAAGCCTGACAGTAAGTCCTGCTCCCGGAATACCTGATGATTGCGTAATGTAAAGGCCAGAGACTCTGCCTTGTAGTGCCATAATCGGATCTGTTACAGGTTGCTTCTCTATGTCTTCCGCTTTTACAGTGCTTACACTACCCGTATTAAATCTTTTCGTAGTGGCGCCATAAGCTATAACTACCATCTCATCTAAATTCCCTATTATTTTTTTCAGGATCACTTTAAAATTCTGCTTAACCTTTACATGTAATTCCTGTGGCTCATAGCTGGTATAACTAATTCTGAGATTAGCATTATCAGGGACATTGCTAAGAAAGAATCTCCCTTCCGCATCCGCACTGGTACCTAATGGGGTGCCTTTCACTAAAACCGTCGCACCAGGTAGCGGAGCCCCCTCTTCATCTACGATTTTTCCACTGATAGCCGATGACCTTATGGTGTCTTTTGATCCTACCGGTGCGTTTTCTTTTTTTTCGGCATCATTATTTTTTCGCAGATAAATATTCTTATCTATGTATTTCCATGCTAATCCTTTAGGATGCAATAACGCTGACATCACCGAGTTTAACGGTAGATTTTCATATCGAACCGTTACCTTCTCATTGACGTTTAGTTCATTGTCAATGTAATTAAAGCGCATATCAGTTTGCTTTTCAATGTTCTTCAGCACTGATCTTAGTGGTGTGTTATTGGCGAAAACAGTAATTTTCTGATCTCCTGTTTCCTGTGCTGCCAAAGGAGAGTAAAAGTGCAGTGAGACGACTAATGCCGCTAACACAAATACAATATGCCTGGTTTTAAAAATGATTCCCATAATTGCCTTTTAAAAGGATGGATTGAGTAAATGAGATTGGTTTTATCACATTGATCACTTTGAGGGGAAAGCTTATACCAGATTATAATAATGTTAGCAGCCGGTATAGATTGACTACTTATGCATATACTGAAAAACATCACAGATACACTTGTTGGTCGGTTATGAAAGCCGAGAGAAGCATTTTGGTAATATTCATGACACATCTTTTCTTAACAGCATTGGGAAATATTACTTGCTATATAGAAGGAACCGATTAATGCGGCAGGTACTATTCGCCATCCATCTTTTTTTAAGCGACACAAAAAACCATTTTTCCTTAACATCCGATTTACGAAATCCCAAAGAATATTAATTTAATTGCAGCGTAACAAATTTTAAAACCATTATCCTGCTCTGAGCATCTGATAGCAAGAAAATATTTGTCATGTTAGTAGCATTAACTGAAACGCCGATGCATGAAATAAGTGATAATGAATTATTTAATCTTGTAAAGGCAGGAAAGGAAGCCGCTTTTTCTACCCTGGTAAACCGCTACCAGGAGCTGCTTTTTATGGAAGCATACAGAACCCTGCAGCGTGAGGATGAAGCCCACGATGCCGTGCAGGAGGTATTTGTCTGGCTCTGGCTGAAGAAGGGATCTGTACAAATACAATCATCTTTACGGAATTACTTGTATGGGGCAATAAGAAACCATTGCCTGAACATTATCAGAGCACATAATAAAACCAGGAAACGTAAACAACAGTATACATATATAAAGGATACACTTGTTAATCCAACAGATCTGGAGAATAAAGAGTTGGGACGACAACTACGTCATGCCATCAATAATATTGCTCCCGCCAGTCGCGCTGTTTTTGAAATGCAATACCTGGAAGGTATCAGTCAGAAAGAAATTGCCATCAGAAGAGGAATTGGTTTGCAAACGGTTAAGAACCAGGTTTTGACAGCGCTTAAAGAACTCCGTATCAGTTTAAGAAAAGCATAATTAATAATTTATTAATCTTAATAGTACCTTACTCTGGTTTTTGTTCCTTATGCATAGGATGACGATGAATATAGATAAAGAATATCTTATCCAATTGGTACTTTTTGAGATTTCAGGAAATATCGGGGAGGATGAAAAGACTTATTTGCACCAGGTAATAGCTGAGGATCAGGAAGCAAATGCCATTTACCTGGAATTGCTTAATATGTATCCTGAGAATCGGTTGCAGGAAATAAGAGCGTATCCTGGTGCTGAAAAAGTATGGATTGCAATAAGAAAAAAGGAACACTACCAGACAATAGTCAGGTACATGACAGGCATGGCTGCGCTATTTGTTATGGCAGGATTCTTCTCGTATATCTTTTTTACTAAGAAAAAAGATAGCAGCCCACCCATCGCTGAACATATTCAGTTGCAACTGAGGAATGGCCCAACCATTGATTTAAGTAACCAGCAGGGCCGTACGCAATTAGGCAATATCATATTAAATAATAAAAACAAACAACTGACCTATAGCTATGATACTGCTACACCCCAATCAGCTTCTCTTACAGTACCCGCCGGAAAAGATTATAGTATTCACCTGCAGGATGGCTCGGAGATAGAACTGAATGCTGCAACACAGCTCGATTTTCCGCTTGCCTTTACAGGCAATACCAGGGAGGTTACTATCCATGGTGAAGCTTATCTGAAAATAGCCCAAAATGCCGGTAAGCCTTTCCTGGTGCACTTGCCCGGTGCTACGGTACAGGTACTCGGTACGGCATTTAATGTTAATACCTACGACAGTAACGCTGTAAGCGTTGCTTTGGTGGAAGGCGCCGTAAAAATGGAAGCAGGTAATGCAACATCCATATTAAAACCTGGCTATGAAATTTCATTTACACCAGAAAAAGGAATGTCCACAGAGAAATTTGATGAAGGTGACGTCCTTGCATGGCGACAAGGCATACATTTATTCCATGCCGCATCCATGGAAGAAATAGCTACACTTATCCACCGGTTTTACGGTGTAGTGGTGAAAATTGATGTAAAGGCCGCGAATAACAAACCATTTACCGGTTCTATGAATCGTAACAAACCGGTTCGGCACTTTTTAGACGGATTGAAGTTTTCACAATACATCGATTATTATTTCGATAACGACAGTATTTTACATCTTAAATAACAGCTGCATATTATTTCTCCAATACCTCCAGCTTCTCTATAAGCAACATTAAGAAGGAGAAACATATCATCATCGGAAATACCTGGTACCTGAACACAATTGGTGAAGCCATTACACTAAACGCAGCATTAACAACCAGTAATGCCACCATTAAAAGAAGTGCATACTTAAAATCAGGCTCATTACTTTTCCGCCATTTTGTTTTTATCCATACCACGAGGCTTCCTAAGAAAAGGAGGTTAATTACCAGGAATATAGCCGGACAAAGCAGCAATATAGCTCCCTGTATTGTGCCTGACACCACTTTGACCTTTGTACCAGGATAATGGAACCAACTACTTGCTGTTGCAGAAACGTTATCACTTCCTGTATTATAAACTTCCAGTTTTTCCAGCGGTGGCAAACAATAGTTCAAAGCATTCGGCAACAGAAAATACCTTGCAAAAGCAACCGGATAGTGCCGGATCAAAAAACTTCCATAGCTGCCATAGATCGGAGATACCGATCCCCAGGCCAGAATGCCTCCCGTGCTATCTTTTTCCCAGTTAAAATGTTCTTCCAGGTATTGTTTTAGTGGCGCCGTGGGATATTTAATGTAAAATGCCCCGTCCCTCGGTGATACTGTTTTAAACTCGGAAGGAATGCTATCAAAATAAGCATTCACCATATTATGGAACTCCCGGCATTCAACAGGAGGCTGCTCCTTTACCTGTATATAAGGATACATATACAAGGCATTATTGGCCAGCTGCCAGCCACTGAACACGGAAAACTGCTTTGTACCGGTAAGATCATAGGCTTTGTTCCGGGTATAGTTAACAAAGGTGGCTATAAGAAGCAACGGCAATACAATACCAACTATTTTGTAAGGCACTTTGTGCCTGGATAAAATAAAAGCAATGGCCGTTATAACCGGGTAATACATGGCATTATACCGGAACGTAAAAGCAACGGCTACCAGTAATGCATGTGTTATTACCTGGTATGGCCGCGGGCGGTGTATGATCCGGAGTAGTTGTACTACCCACCATAAGCTGAGGGCCAGAAAGGGCGCATCGCTGGAAACATAATTACTCAGGTATAATGTCAAAGGATTAAAAAACAGGAAAATAAAAATGATATTACTGATCTGAGTAGTTGGTTGGTAAAAATAGCACACAGTAAAGAAAAAATACAATGCCATTGCTTCAACAAACAAGTATTGAAAGGCAACAAGCGCAGTATCTGAATAAGTTACCTGGTGGAACAACCATAAGAACTTTGAGTATCCGATAGGCCATATACTTACATCATAATGTGATGCAGCGGCACGAATATAGCTGTAGGAATCTGAGAAGAAATCCGCATAAGGATACAACAGCTTAAAAATTATTAATTGCGTTATGGCTGCTAAAACTGCTATCAATAAATAGTTCCGGTTCCGTTTTTCTTTAAGGATGAATTGTCTGAATGATGAGGGAATAAGTGGCATAAGGCGTAGGTTGTTTATTAAGTTAATTAATTACCTGTTTAAAAAATTATCCATTTTAGCAGATAACAAAAATATAATGTTGGCCCTGCCTCACGCAATAATGAGCTATTTTTGCACCCATGATCAACGAAAGCTTTTACTTACAGCAATACACGTCGCAGGAAAATGATGTGAAACTGGTGATGGATGTGCTGTCTGTATATATGTATCCATTGGAAACACATACTATCACAGATGTGGTGCAGCGCATCATTGAAATCCCGAATACCAGGATCAGTGATATATTGAAACAACTGACGGCAACAGGATTAGTGATCAAAAACGTGACTGGTAACTATTCACTGATACCAGAGATGAATTTTGCATTGTTCCCCATAAATATTAAACGATCCCAATATACGGGTATGGTGGAAAGAACGCGGTATGCAGTACATGCGTTTTATAGTACCAGCGCACGGTTGCAGGATCTGCAACAATTGCTCACCGCTTATTTTACAGGCGACAGATTTTTGTTATCTCCTCCTGTGAAAAAAATAGAGCTGGAGCTGAATGAGTATCAACCGTATTTATCTTACCTGTTATATTTCCCGGCTTATGCAGATCTATTGAAGATTTTCAGCCAGGATAGCATCGATAAAATTTCTTCTTTCTCCCTGAAATATAACCTGCTGAAAATGCCGCCGGTAGAGGAACTGGAGGCATTCCGGAAACAGTACAATACCAATTTTCCCGAGCTGTTATTGTTGCAGGGGCATCTTAATTTGCCTGCGGCAGATAATGACGCAGATGATTTATATGCCCAGGCTGTTATTTTATTGTACAGCGGGCAACCGGAAAAAGCATTCGCCGCTTTTGAGAAAGGCATCAAACGGCAACGGCAGTACGATAAAAAAAATACACTGCCGCTATCGCCATTGTTTGCTTTCTATTATGCATTTACATTGGCGGTATTGCCCGGTGAACAAACAAATCCGGTGATCACAAAAATTATAACGGCCTACGAAAGAAAGCTGTTTCCTGCCATTACACCTGCCATTTGTTTATTACATTTTCACGCAGGCAGAAAGGAAAAGGCAGAAAACCTGTTACTGATATTGCTGGAAGGAGGGGAGGGTTATCTGCTGAGTTATTTGGCGATCATGTGTTTGCAGTTGCTGCATCCTAAAAGCAAGTTGCTGCGCACTTTTAATCCACTTGCAGGCAGGTTGCTGAGCATGGGTTTGGAGCGTCACTACCGGTTACTGACCTACGAATATTTATATTTATTTAAGGGAGATGATTACCTGGGATATGAAAGTAAATTTCAGGAAGCTGCGGGTATTACAGGACAGTTGCCGGTATTTTCCCAGATGGAACAAACAGCCGATTGGGAGCGGCTCCTGAATACATTGCTGGGCGCAGATGATCATCTTACAAAAAAAGAAAAAAATATTGTTGTATCGCGTTTGATCTATCTCATAGATTTTGATCATTATAAGATCCAGCCTGTACTGCAAACGTCACAGGGAAATAATACCTGGAGTAGCGGGAGAAATGTGCCGTTGAAAAAACTGAAGGATGGAAAGGCGGAAGCCATGACAGATCAGGATTTCAGGATAGGTAATACTGTGCAGAAAGATCACTATTATAATTATGATGGAGAATCATTTTCATTTGCAGAAACGGTATGGCTGGAGATTGCCGGACATCCTTTTTTATTTTTAGCAGATGATCCCACCATTTCTGTAGAAATTTTAAAAGGTCAACCGGAGTTGAGTGTCAATAAAACTACGCAGGGATATGTTTTCGGCACTAACATCGATGATTTTGTAAGTGAAACTGTTTTTGTAAAAGAAACCAATACCAGGCTAAAGATTATAAGTCTCACTGCTTCGCAGCGCCGGCTATTGCAAACATTACAGCAAATACCATTAGTGCCGCCAGCAGGAAAAGATAAGCTGGTACAGGTGTTAAAGAGTGTGGGTGCCCACATCACCATTCATGCTGATATGGGCGATATTGCTACCAACATCAGTAAACGACCTGCCGATAGCCGTATTGTGATTCAGTTGCTGCCATTGGGTGAAGGCCTGAAGGCGGCATTGTATGTGAAACCATTCACCATTGATCCGCCGTATTGTAAGCCTGGCACAGGTGCGCATAACATCATTGGTATCAGTAACGGAGAACGTTGGCAGGCTATCAGGGATCTGGACCGGGAGAAAACAAATGTTACTGCCTTACTGAATTACATACAGGGCGCGATAGCACAGGACCTGTCTGACGATACGATCATTTTTGAAGATCCGCTGGACTGCCTGCAGTTGCTGGAAATTATCCGGCAATATCCGGAGATTGTAAGAGCAGAGTGGCCGGAAGGAGAACGATACAAAATAAAACAAACGGCAGGTTTCCCTGATTTGAGTGTATCCCTGAAAGAAAAGGATCATTGGTTCCTGTGCGACGGTGAGCTCAAAGTAGATGAAACTACCGTACTCACACTGAAAGACTTACTGGATACAACCAGAACAGTTAAGAAAAGATTTGTTGCGTTGCAGAACGGAGAGTATCTGGCATTGACGAGTGAATTACGCAGACGGCTAAACGAATTATCAAGCATCGCTACTATCGATCGCCACACGGTGAAGATCCAGCAGTTTGCATCGCCTGCGCTGGATGAGCTGTTACAACATGCCGGCATTGTTAGCACAGATGTGGCGTGGAAATCGTTTAAAGAGAAGCGGGAAACTGCCATGGAACTGGTTCCGCCGGTGCCTGTTACGTTACAAACTTCTTTACGGCCATACCAGGAAGAGGGGTTCCGCTGGATGACACACCTCGCCGCCTGGGGCGCCGGTGCCTGTCTGGCTGATGATATGGGCCTTGGTAAAACCATACAGGCTATTGCCTTATTGTTGCATCGCGGCGGAGAAGGAGCGGCATTAGTGATTTGTCCGGCTTCGGTAGTGTCTAACTGGAGCAACGAAATTACCCGCTTTGCGCCTTCGCTTAACGTAGTGTATCTGCATAATGGCAACCGTGCTGCACTGATAAAAGCGGCGGGTCCTTTTGATGTAGTGATTACTACCTATGGGTTGCTGCAGGCAGAAGAACAATTGCTGGCAGCCGTGAAATGGCCCACTGTAGTACTGGATGAAGCACATACCATCAAAAACTTCCAGACAAAAACCTCTAAAGCAGCCATGTCTTTGCAGGCAGGATTTAAACTCATGCTAACGGGCACGCCTATACAAAATCATATGGGGGAAATCTGGAACCTGTTCAACTTCCTCAATCCTGGTTTGCTGGGCACGCTGGACCATTTTAATAAACAGTTCGTATTCCCATCTGTTCGTAATCCGGAAAGTACGGTGAAGCAGCACCTGAAAAAGCTGATCGCGCCGTTTATATTGCGTCGTACCAAAACCGGTGTGCTGGACGAATTGCCGCCTAAAACAGAAATTATTAAGCTGGTCAGTTTATCCCCGGATGAAGCGGCCTTTTATGAGGCATTACGCCGCAAAGCACTGGAAAATATCAAGGCACAGGAAGGCAGTATGGCGCAGCAACATATTCGTGCACTGGCAGAAATCAGCCGGTTAAGAATGGCTGCCTGTAATCCCAAAATGATAGACGCAGAAATTGATATCCCTTCTTCTAAACTGAATGTGTTCCAGGAAATAGTACAGGAGCTGATTTCCAACAACCACCGGGCGTTGGTGTTCAGCCAGTTTGTACGACACCTGGATCTGGTGAAAGAAGCATTAAATAGTTTGGGCATTACTTATCTCTACCTCGATGGCGCAACGCCGTTGCCACAAAGGGATACACTGGTGAAAGATTTTCAGGCAGGTAAGGGACAGCTGTTTTTAATCAGCCTCAAAGCAGGTGGACTTGGACTTAACCTCACGGCAGCAGATTATGTGATTCATATGGACCCGTGGTGGAATCCAGCCATTGAAGAACAGGCCTCCGACCGGGCGTATCGTATCGGACAAACGCGGCCGGTTACTATTTACAGGCTGGTAGCGCAACATACCATTGAAGAAAAAATTATTGAGCTGCATAACAGCAAACGTGATCTGGCAGATCAATTACTGGAAGGTAGTGATCAATCAGCCAGGCTGAATGCAAAAGAGCTGTTGGAGCTGATCTCAGTAAGGTGATGGACTGATGCTTGTCCATCCGCCATCAATGATCAGGCTTTGGCCGGTGATATGCCTGGCCTCCTCAGATACGAGGAATAAGGCGGCATTAGCAATATCGAGGGTCTGCGCCGGGCGTCCCATGGGCGTTAAGGACGACCAGGTACGTTCATAATCCGGATCATCCAGCGTACGTTCCGTGAGGGTGGCGCCGGGCGCAATAGTATTTACCGTTATTTTGTGCGGCGATAATTCTATTACTAAATTTTTAGCCAGCATCTCCAGGGCGGCTTTACTCATACCATAGGCTGCCAGGTCTTTATGCGCCTGGTGGCCGGTTACAGAAGAAGTAAATAATATAGCGCCACCACGGCGCTGCTGTTTCATTTGATTGGCGGCGGTTTGTGCGAGAAAGAAAGTGCCGGCAAGATTCACCTGCATTACCCTGGCAAAAGCAGCAGGGGTATAGGTAAAGAAATCACCGAACAAAGTAATGCCTGCATTGGCAATAACAATATCTATGCTGCCAAATTGTGTTACAGCGGTATTTACCAGCTGCTGTATAAACAGGATATCGCTGGAATCTCCGGCCATGGCTATACAAGCGCCGTTGTCTGCAATAATCGCTTTTGCGGCACTGGCAGCCAATGTTTCGTCTATATCATTTAGTATAATAGTAGCGCCTTGTCTGGCCAGCTGTCTGCATATTTCAAACCCAATACCCTGACCGGCACCGGTTACAATCGCTACTTTTTTTTCGAACCTCATAACGGGAATTTTAATGTGAATCTCTGGTCACCTCACTGCCGGAGCTGCCTTTCAGGAAATCAAGATCTGCGCCCAGGTGCGCCTGTTCCACATGTTGCTGATATAATTGTACATAGCCGCGCGTAGCGGAGGTATGTATGGGTTTCCATGCTTTTTTTCTACGGGCAATTTCTGCTGCCGTGATGGCTACCTGCAACGACCTGTTGTGGACGTCCAGTGTAATTATATCACCATCCTGGATAACTGCCAGGGTGCCGCCGGTAGCTGCTTCCGGCGATACATGCAATACCACCGTACCAAATCCGGTGCCGCTCATCCTGCCATCAGAAATACGGACCATGTCTGTAATGCCCTTGGCCAGCAGCTTTGCGGGCAGGCCGAGGTTACCTACTTCGGGCATACCAGGATAGCCAACAGGACCTGCATTTTTGAGTACTATAATACTTGTCTCATCCACATCCAATGCCGGATCATCAATCCTTTTTTTATAATCATCGATATCTTCAAATACTACTGCCTTGCCTGTATGCTGCATCAGGTGCGGGCTGGCGGCGGAAGGTTTTATTACGGCGCCTTGTTCGCAGATATTTCCTTTTAATACAACAATGCCGGAAAGCGCATTGAATGGTTCTTCCAGGGAAGAGATGACATCTTTATTATAGCTCACCGCATGTGCATAGTTGGCGCCTATTGTTTTTCCGTTAGCTGTAATGCAATTTTTATGGAGATGGGAGAGTAATACGTTCATCACAGCCGGCAATCCGCCTGCATAGTAGAGGTCTTCCATGAAGTAACTTCCGGAAGGCTGCAAATTTGCTATCAGTGGGATGTTCGCGGAAAAGGTATCTATATCCTGCAGGTCCAGTTCCACTCCTATACGACCAGCGATAGCCAGCAGGTGTATTACAAAATTAGTAGAGCCGCCAATAGCAGCATTTACACGGATGGCATTCTCAAAGGCTTGCCTGGTGAGGATGTCGGACAATCGCCTGTTTTCTTTCACCATCTTCACTATTTCCACGCCGGATAGTTGTGCCAGTACTTTTCTGGCAGCATCCGGTGCTGGTATAGCAGCATTTTGCGGAAGGGAGAGCCCCAGTGCTTCCACCATACATGCCATAGTGGAGGCGGTACCCATAACAGCACAATGGCCGTCGCTCCGGCACATGCCGGCTTCCGCCATGGCCAGTTCTTCGTTAGTCATGCGACCAGCCCTTACGTCTTCGCTGAAACGCCAGATATCGCTGGTGCCAATGCTTTTGCCCCGATGCCTGCCGGTAAGCATGGCGCCACCGGACACTACAATGCCGGGGATATTTACGCTACAGGCACCCATGACCAGTGCCGGTGTGGTTTTATCACAACCACATAACAACACCACACCATCAAGCGGATTAGCACGAATAGATTCTTCCACATCCATACTCACCAGGTTGCGGTACAACATAGCGGTGGGTTTGATCAGGGTTTCGCCTAATGACATCACAGGGAATTCCACCGGATAGCCGCCGGCTTCCAGTATGCCGCGTTTCACGGCCTCCGCCAGTTCCCGGAAATGCGAGTTGCAGGGCGTCAGCTCCGACCATGTATTACAGATACCGATAATAGGCTTGCCTTCCAGCTCATAGGCCGGAATGCCCTGCTTCTTAAGCCAGGCACGGTAAATAAAGCCATCTTTGCCACTACGTGCAAACCAATGACTACTTCTCAGAGAATTTTCCTGCTTCATAACGAGGATGGATATACTTACAGTGTTTAATATACAATTTCTACGGCACTTTTAATAAGCGCAGATGCAATCTGTATCTATCTATATCATCTCTGTAAACCCTACATGATAAGTAGATTGGAGTTTAACAGATGTTTATCATTCACCGCTTTAATTTCTAAATTTTATTGTGGAATTTTAGCACTGTTGCATCTGTAAAAAAATCACCTGTAGATTTCCGCAATGAAAAAAATATTTACGCTCATTATTTGTTTAGCCGTCGTGAGCCTGTGTTATGCCCAACGGGCTGCTGTAAAAGGAAATGTGCTGGACACACTTAACCACGTTAAACTCTCCCATTCCGTTATTGCCCTGCTCCATGCAAAAGATTCTGTGCTATATAAATTTGCACGTACAGATGAAGCCGGACGATTTGAACTGAATAATCTCCCTGCCGGCAAGTACGTGCTGCTGATTAGCTACCCTGCCTTTGCGGATTACGTAGAGACATTGACGTTAGCTGATACCTCAGTGGTTAATTTGAATAAGATTATGCTTACGCAGCGGTCGAGGCTCCTGCAGGAGGTAGTGATACAACAAAAAGTGGCCGCCATTAAAATGAAAGGGGATACAACAGAGTTTAATGCAGACAGCTATAAAACACAGGCCAATGCTTCTGTGGAAGAGCTGCTTAAAAAGCTTCCCGGTATCCAGGTAGATAATAAAGGACAGATAACGGCCCAGGGTGAAAAAGTTAAAAAGGTATTGGTAGACGGAGAAGAATTTTTTGGAGATGACCCTACACTGGTAACGCAAAACCTGCGGGCAGACATGGTAGATAAGGTGCAGTTGTACGACAAAAAAAGTGATCAGGCTAACTTCACCGGTGTTGATGATGGGGAAAAAGCTAAAACGATAAATCTGAAATTAAAAGATGGCAAAAAGAACGGATACTTCGGTAAAGTGAATGTGGGTGCAGGCCCGGACGGCTTTCATGATAACAATGCGATGCTGAATATATTTAAGAATAAAATGAAATTTGCTGCTTTCGGTATTTTATCTAATACCGGTAAAACTGGTCTTAATTGGGGGGAGCGGGAGAAGTTCGGGCAAAGTATTGCAGATAATGCCACTTCGGATGGCAGTGGTAATTTTTATATAAGTGGAGGAGGAGGGGATGACCTGGAAGGTTGGGATGGAAAGTATAGCGGACAGGGTTATCCGCTGGTACAAACCGGAGGTTTGCATTTTAATAATAAATGGAACCAGGATAAGGAGAAAGCTAATATCAACTATAAAGTAATGCAGATGTATGTAGATGGTAACAGTACTACCTCCACTCAGTATCTGCTGCCGGATACGCTGTATTATAGCAGGTCTCAGGAAAAATTCAATAACAGCATCCTGCGCAACCGCGTCAATGGAAACTATGAGATAGAGATCGATTCTTCTTCTTCTATAAAACTCTCTGTAGATGGCGGGCTGGATCATAAAATTACTAATAGTTTGCACAGCACGGAATTTCTGGCAGAAGACAGTGCCCTTGTGAACCGCAATCAGCGTAAGTTATCCGCCATTGCCGATATCGGTAGCTTAAACAGCAATCTGTTATGGAGGAAAAAGCTGAAGAAGAAAGGACGTACCATCTCACTCAATATTTTTGAAAACTATAGCAGCACTAAAGGCAATGGATTCCTGGATGCCACTACAGAATTCTTTAAAAAAGGAGTGGTGGATTCACTTCAAAAAATAGATCAATATAAAACCACCAATAATGAAAATATAAACGTGAATGCCAATTTTACATATACAGAACCATTATCAGTGGCATCTTCACTGGTATTTAACTATGGTATTGATATCAGTAACAGTCATTCCAATAAAAATTCTTATAATAAAGATAGTGGTGGTAAATACGGTATACCAGATTCCTTATACAGCAATGATTACGCGTTTAATATGCTGGCACATAAAGGAGGTATCGCTTATGCCTATACGAATAAGAAAGTGCGCATTAACCTGGGTAGCAATGTAGGTTTCAATGCTTATCATCAGCAGGATATGTATAGAGATATAGTGCAGGAAAGGAACTTTGTTAACTGGTATCCAAAGGCCAATTTCCGGTACTCTTTTTCTCAGCAGCGTTCGATCGCTTTTAATTACCAGGGCAATACACAGCAACCGGGTATTAACCAGTTGCAACCAATACGTACAAATGAAGATCCGTTGAATATTTATATAGGAAATCCTTTTCTGAAGCCGGCTTTCAACAATCGATTTACGCTTTCTTATAATGATTATAAAATAATGACTGAGCGGGGCATGTGGTTCTGGCTGAGTTATAATACCACCAGCAATAGTTTCAGTGATCGCAGTACGATAGATGCCAGCGGTAAAAGGACCAGTCAGACGGTGAATGTGGATGGTACTAAAAGCGTGCAGCTGAATTTTGATATGGACTGGAAGGTTAAACCACTGGACATGAGGGTTGGGTATAGTTTGGATGGCAGCTACAACAGGAATGTAAACTATGTCAACGCTTTACTGAATGTTACCAACAATACCAATACAACCGCAGGTATTAACATGAGAAAATCAAAAGAAAAGAAATATGAGGTGAGTTTACGTGCGGACGCTACTTATACCAATAGTGTTTCCTCTGTACAGAAACAGATCAGCACTAATTACTGGGTGTATCAACTAACCAATGAATTTGATTTGTACTTACCCCTGAAGTTCCAGCTGCATTCTGATTTTACCTATAATATCCGGCAAAAGACAGAAGTGTTTACTGCTAATAATAACGTGGCTTTATGGAATGCATACCTGGGTAAAAAATTTGGTAAGAAAGACGCGGTGCAGGTTAATTTCTCTGTAAATGATATCCTCAAACAAAACATAGGTTTCAGCAGGTCTGTAAACAGCAGTAATATTACGCAGAACACTTACAGCACTATTGGCCGGTATGCGTTGTTATCGTTTATATGGAATTTTAATAAAGCAGGAGGAGCCGTAGCCAAATAATCATTAACCATGAAACAGTATTTTATGAAATCATTGATAGCGCTGATAGGTGTGTGCCTGGTTTTAGTGACCGGAACAGCCAGCGCGCAGCAGGCAAGCTTCCTGGAGCATGGAAGGATAGAATTTGAGAAAAAACGGAATATGCACGCCATGCTGGATGAGATGTTTAAAGGCTCGGAGAATAGCTCGTGGCTGGAATTATCCAAGAAAGAAATGCCTAAATTTACTACCACTTATTTTGATCTGTATTTTGCTCCCCAATCTACGCTATATAAGCCGGGCAGAGAGAACCCGGATAATATCAGGATGCGGGAATCTCCTGCAGATGCAAATGTGATATATACTTCCCTGCCCACACAGGAAACGGTGGCACAGAAAAAAGTGTTTGAGCAACTATTCCTCGTAAAGGATTCCCTCCGTCAGATTAAATGGAAAATTACGGATGAAACCCGCAAGATTGCCGGATTTGACTGCCGCCGTGCCAATGCCATTATCATGGATTCTATTTATGTAGTAGCCTATTATACGGATGCCATCATTACGCCTGGTGGCCCGGAATCCTTTACCGGGTTACCGGGAATGATCCTGGGGTTGGCCATGCCACATGAGCATGTAACCTGGTTTGCCACCAAAGTACTGATAGATGATATTAAAGAAGAAACACTGAAACCAGCTACCAAAGGGAAAAAAGTGAATTCGGCTGAATTAAAGGAAATAGTTTCCAAATCATTAAAAGACTGGGGCAATTACGGTAAGGTGTATATTAAAGACATTATGCTTTGATTTCAGGTGGATGTTGGCACAGGCCGGTGTGAATCGGAGGCTGATCACCCATCATTGAACTAATACCACCACATTTCTTAAAGTGAATAACCCCGGCATAAACGTGCCGGGGTTATTTTTTTAGAGATACTTATCTTCTAAGCTAATAATATGCTTCCACTGCAACTATTTCACAGGCAAGGTTGTTTATCTATTAGTACTATCCCCGGTATAACAATTTACCATTATCATTTGCAGTGTACATACAAGGCAATCGAATGACGCGATTGCCATGTATCTATTCATCTTTCAATGTTTTCAAACGAGAAAGCAAAAGCATATGAGGTTATACCAGAGATTGCTATTGAAAACCTGCCAGTTTATTTCCTTGCGTGCAACAGCAAGAGAAGAAGAACTTTATAATATCTCCACCCTACAGGGTAAAACAGCAATGTATCTCCTCCAGCCACTGACTTTCATTTCTACATATAAAAGCTGCCATTACAGTTACAACATAGTTACACGAGAAAGAGATCTTAATCGCCGGAGCGCAAATGCATGGAGCTACAATTTCAGCAGCATGAGCAGGAAACACAATACACCAAAACTTTCGGTCATCTTTTCAGCGACCCCAGGGGGACAAGCGCAGGCGGTGGGTTTCATAGGAGCCAATCACTATAAAATTTCAACACATGAAAAAATTGTTTTGTTTGTTGATGATCCTGAGCGCCGCTTGCCGGCTGACCGCTCAAACAACGCCCACAACGGCTGTTATATTCAATGATGAGGATCTTGTGACGCAGATTTTCGGGAAAAATAAAGAGTCCCTCCTGAATGAGTTTCTAAAAATATCGCCGGTAGAAGAGAGCGCATTTCAATCAGCATTTCTGGAATATGAAACAGAGAAAAGCCCCTGGCTGTCTGAGCGTATCGCTTTGTTAAAGATGTATAATGAAGAATTTTCTTCGCTTGATGAAAGAAAAATGAATTCGCTGACAAAAGAAATCATTAACAATGATCTTGAATTTGGCCGTTTGCAGATGCGTTATTTTCGTCGCATGAACAAGTTGCTGGGTGCTACGAGAGCCGCTAAGTTCTTTCAGTTGGATAATTACCTGGAGCAATCTACCCGTGAATTTATACAGAACCAGTTACCCTTTATAAAGGAACTTGAATCAGACAGGCAGGTATATAATCATGATACCAAGCCATTAAGCAGCAGGTAAAAATATGCAAATGGTGGGAAAACCATCGGTCTTCCCACCATTTGTGTATTTTTATCGTTGGGATTATAAAGTTTCTTCTACAAAATCCTCACTACGGGGGATGGCTTTGAACTTTTCCAGTAATTCTGCCGGAAGCCCCGTCAGCTTACGTTTTTGTGTGTCTATCCATGCACCGTCCACTAATACTGTAGCGGATTTAGTGCCATCTCCACGGAAAATCTCATGTTTAATAGACCAGCGGGAGGCGTCACTTTTGCATTTCGTCATTTCACAGCTTACGCGCACTTTATCATTGGGATTGATTTCCCGGTGATAGAATAGTTCCTCGCGGAAGAGAATAGGGCCTAATTTAAGCTGAATAAACTGCGAGGCATCCAGTCCTACCTGTTCCAATAAACTTAAGCGTGCCTGTGCGGCAAAATCAGCATAAGCAGAGTGCCGCAGGTGCATGTTAGCATCAATTTGTGACCAAAGCACAGGTCCTTCAAAGAATATGTTCATAATTAAATTTACGAAAAAGGGTGTTTGTGGAATAATTTTTCACAACTATTATATATAATAAATATATAATTCATTCCGACTGCATACGCTGGTCTGCAATTTTAGGTCTGCATAAAAGTTGTTTCCTGCTTTGAATAAAAAAATGGAATCGTTTCTATCAATATCGTATATACTTCTCCGTTATCCCGCCCCACACAAAGGCAGGTATGCAATTTGCAGACTACACTGAAGAAAAAGCCGGTGTTGCTTAGCCAGGGTAAAGCGATACAGATAAGTAGCATATTAGGATAGAAATAAAAAATTGCAGATAAGAGAAGCTTGTAAAGTAATGCTGATGGATGTAAACAGCGACAGGAGCGGCTTTACAAGCAGGACTACTATAAATTATTAGCAGGAGCCAGTGTCTTAACGAAATTTTTTTACAAAAAAAAGTAAAACAAATTTTTTTAAAATGAATTCCTTTTATACTTTCGCAGCCTGGAGAGTTGGCAGAGCGGTCGATTGCGGCAGTCTTGAAAACTGTTGACTGTAACAGGTCCCGGGGTTCGAATCCCTGACTCTCCGCAAAGAGCGATACAAAATTCAATATTGGATTTTGTGTCGCTTTTTCGTTTCCCCATAAATACTTAACTGACGGGAGATTAACTCAAGAATGAAATTGGTTTTCACGGGTCGATGTGTACCATTTTTGCGATCATATAAAACCCCTTCAGGAAAGTTATATTCTACCACCTCCATTTGCAATTATTTGTTGTCCATTTATCCAGGCACCTTCAGGGCCGGCTAAGAATGCAACAACGCCTGCTATGTCTTTAGGCTCTCCCATTCTTCCTAAGTTCATATTTTGGCTGATTCTTTCCATTTCTTCCTTTGAAATCTCCTTTTGTAATAGAGCTGTCGTTGTTGGTCCTGGAAAAACGCTATTGACTGATATTTGACGATGCCCAAGTTCTTGTGCCAGGATTTCGGTAATTACTTTACCTGCGGCTTTACTTGGTGCATAAATTCCAAGCCCTGCTGCCGGATAAAGTGAGCTCGTTGAAGATATTTGAATAATGCGTCCACCATCCCTAACGTGTTTGGCTGCTTGTTGCAACACAAAATATGTTCCTTTATAATTTACAGCATTGATGCGGTCGAAGTCTGCTTCTGTAACATCAATAATGGGAATACCCATTACGGCAATTCCCGCATTGGCCACTACAATATCAATTCCGCCAAATTTTGCACTTACGGCATTAAAAAGGTTACCAATTTCTGCCACTACGCTCACATCCGCGGGAAAGACTGATGCAGTACCGCCAGCATTTTTGATTTCATTTACTACTTCATCAGCTTCTTTCGGATTGCCTACATAGTTAACGGCTACTGCAATTCCGTCTTTTGCCAAACGAATGGCAATAGCACGACCAATCCCTGTTGCTGCACCAGTTACCAGTGCTACTTTATTTATTGCTTTTTCCATCATCATTTGTTTTTAAATTTTAGTAGCCAGATTTATTTTTCCATATTTTCCAGCATAAAAATCACGGTAAGCATCTATAATTTCTGCCTGGTTGTTCATCACAAAAGGCCCTTCTGCTACAACAGGTTCTGTATATTCTTCGCCACCAAACAGCATCATGTCAATAGCATTTTCGGAAGTATTTTTTATTTCAATTTCACCTGCATTGCTATCAAACCCCACAAATTCGTTCTTTTGAAATGTTGTTTCATTTAGCATCACATTGTCTGTGATTAAGAAAGCGGCTACTTCAAGTTTATTTTCAATTTGTATTAAAAATTGTTTGCCAGCTTCCAAATGTATTTGATACAAAAACTGCCGGGAGTAATTCGGAATTTTTGAACTTAATTCTTCATAATTGCCAACAATAACTTTGAGCCAGCCGCTTTTATCTGGCAAATTTTTTTGAGGTATTTTATTGGCTTGAACAGGGATGTATGCAGGTTTTTCAGCCTTATTTTTTGCTGGTAGATTTATCCAAAACTGAAAACCGTGAATGTATTTACTATCGGTTTGGCTATCGCAATTAAAATTTTCATCGTGAACAATTCCATCGCCGGCTTTCATCCACTGTGCACCTCCTGAATAAATTTTACCGCTATTACCAGCACTATCAACATGTTCCACTTCGCCTTGCAGTATATAAGTTAATGTAGCGATGCCCCTGTGTGGGTGTGCACCCATTCCATTTTTGGTAATCGTTTTTTTAATAGCAGGAGCCACATAATCAAGAAATACAAATGGACCAACTTTATTGGCATACCGGTTGGGTAACATTCGTTGCATGGTTAACGGACCTAAATCAGCCCTGTTTCCTTTTGTAGAAAAACTTATTTGCTTTTTCATTCCTTCATTATTGAATGATTTAAAATTGCACCCATTCCCTGACGATAAGAAACGATATAAAAAGCCGCCGACATTTGCCAATGGCTTTTTATAAGTTGTTGCTTAATTCAATTTTTGTATCCTGTTATTAAACGTCAATTCTCTCTGTAGTAACCCCCGAAGTACTTTACAGGAGACCACGAAGGAATGGTTTCAGGTAATTTTGGAGACAAGTTGCCGAATTCCTGCGTACCAAATACAACTCTGCCATCAACGATTGTTAATACGGAAGAAATGGATTTTATTTCATTGTCGGGTACGGCAAAGAAATCCTTGTTTAGTAAAGCAAAATCTGCCAGATACCCCGGAGCAATCCTGCCATTCTCATCTTCCTGATGCTCGAACCATGCGGGACCGATAGTAAATAGTTTAAGCGCTTCATCACGGATCAAACGGTTATTTTTTGCGAGTATTTCAGATCCCGATACAGACTTCCCTGTAATCATCCAGCTAATGCTTGTCCAGGGGTTGAATGAGGAGGCTCTGAATGCGTCTGTTGTCATTGCCAGAGGAATATCACTATCTACCAGCAGTCGCAATCGTGGTGTTTGCAATGCTTTTTCCCGGCTATATGTCTTTATAAAACCATCGCCATGCAAGGCCATTTTGCCGTCCAGCGCTATACCACCGCCTAGCTTTTTTACCCTGGCAATATTTTCCGGCGTTATCGTTTCAGCATGTTCTATACTCCAGCGCAACCCATCTAAAGGTATCTTTTGGTTTACCTCTTCCAAAGCATCCAGAAAAGGTGTGATATTTTCATTATAACTGATATGCATGCGGAAGGGTATTCTTTTCTTCACCAGTTTGGTAACGTCTTCTTTTATATACAGACGCATAGAGTCTTTATTGACGATGATAGCCGGCTTATCGAAGTTTTCATGGTCGTGCAGCACCAACCGCAGCATTTCACCTGTACCTTCATACTCGTGACCATGTGCCATTGTTGGATCAACATTTTCTCTCGGGCTTATGGGGGATCTTTTTGTTATAGCGTTGATCTCTGCATCTACCATAGTTGGGGCGCTAACATCGCCAAATTGAATATCGATAAAGGGAAATCGTATGTTCAGCCGATTTTCCTTTGCCAAAAAGTCTATGGGAGCGTGCCCCTGGGCATATCCGCTGGCGGCCGCAGCGTCAAGAGCTGTAGTGATGCCGAAACGATTTAGTTCGTGAACTACATTTGTTATTGAACTCACCTGCTCTTCAAAGGAAGCCTGAGGCACCAGGTATTCCAGCGAGATAAAGGTGAACGTATAGCTATGCACGATACCTGTGTAATGTCCTTCTTTATCTTTTTCAAATTCGGTACCAGGCATACCTGGAAACTGGTCGGTTCCCACACCGAATGCTTTCATTGCCAACTCATTCAAAAAAGCCTGGTTGTAGGCGTATTGAACGATCAGAGGTCTATCAGGAACTGCTTTCTTAAGCTCGTCCATGGTTGGGAGCCTGTTTTCTTTAAACTGGTAAGGCGACCAACCACCAATTACCTTGACCCATTGGCCTTCCGGAGTTCGTTTCGCCTGCTCGCTCAGCATCTCCAATGCCCGCTGCAGTGTGGGTACACCCTCCCATCTGACATTATAATTGAAACTTCTTTCGCTTAGGATATGAGTGTGTGCATCATTTAATCCGGGGATTAGGCGCCTTCCGTTTGCATCAATCAGCTTTGTATTGTTGTCCTTCAGACTAAGTATCTCGGCGTCTATACCCACCGCATAGATCCTTCCTCTTTTTACTGCGAGCGCTGAAGCTTGCGGTTGTGATTGACTCTGGGTAGTAATTTTTGCATTATATACAATAAGATCTGCACCGACAAACACTTCGTTAGACTGCGCTTTCAGGGCAATTGCAAACAAAATTGCCGTAAGTAATGTGAATATCTTTTTCATGATTTTTTAAATTAATAATGATACAGTAATTAGAATTTTGTCACGTTAAAATTATTTTTCAAAGATCGCTCGCAAAAGACAGGTATGACACACATTTGAGAATGCCGTTGTAAGTACTATGCAACAGCAAAACTTCCACCACTCATAGCCTTCGTAAAAGCCTGTGGATTCCAATATTCACGATAGTTTACAATAAGACCGTCACGGAAAGTGACAAAAGTAGCGTAGCTCATTTCATAAGGATTACCATTTCCAATTACAACGCCTGAAACACTCCATTCTGCAATGGCTACATTTTCGTCATCAGTCGGGTAAATTTTTAAAGCAGGAATAGATTTTACATCTATATAGCTTGGGTAATCTTTCAAATAAGCATAAAGTGCGTCACGACCTTCAAATCTTGCTGGTGTACCCTCGGGTGCAGAAGGAAATTCAGCCACGACATCATCAGCACAAAGCGCTGACCAACCTTTCATGTCTTGGGCGAGAAATGTGTCTAAACTTTTGCGGAGGAGTTGAGTAGCTGGTATGTTTTTTAAATTTGTATTGCTCATTTCTTTGAATTTTTTAATGTTATTTCTTGGTTTAACAATGTAAAATTACATCGTATGCAACTCATGCAACGACGAGAAATGATAAAAAAAAGCGTTGATATTTATCAACGCTTTTTGTACAGAGAAAGACGTGTGGTGAATTACTTCATTGCCTGTTTTTTGATTCTGCTTAAAGTTTCCTTGGTAATACCCAAATAAGAAGCAATAATGTGTTGTGGAAATCGCTGGATAAATTGTGGGTGGTTTTCGACAAATTCTCCATAATTTTTTTCAGCGGTATTACTAATAGTAGCGTTTAGCCTACGTTGGTTAGCAATGGCATTTCTTTCATCCATTATTCGTATCATTTCAACCAGGGCGGGTATTTTTCCCATCAAATCCAACATTTCTGCTCTTGTAATAATGAGGAGCTCTGTATCTTCCCAGGCATCAATATTATATTTAGAAGGGGTCAGCATAATAGAACTTTCGCGGTCAGCTGCCCAATAATTTTCAATATATAGATGTACGATGTGTTCTACGCCTTTCTCATCTACGCTGTATTGCCGCATAGCGCCTTTTACAATAAAACCAACGTATTTACATACAGCACCTTCTTGCAGAAAGTATTGTTTCTTTCTCAGTTTTTTGGGTTGAAAGGCGGCTTTAATTAAGACTTCTTCTTCGCTTGTAAGTGGCGATGATATATGCTGGTTGATATAAGCAAGAAGATTATTGTGCATGGGGTGTTGAAGATTAATTAAATCAATACAAATATATAAAGAATATTACATAATGTTGGATATTGGAGAATGAACCCGAAAAGAGAATACATAATATCTTAAATTTAGACAGGGGAGAATAGCCGGAAAGAAATTGTTGTAGCAAATGAAAAATAGATAATATTGGGATATTTTTCTCCTGAAAATAGATTTATGAGGAAATAGGATTTTTATCGTTTGGGCATTGGTCTAACCATCCTGCCTATAAGACCCGTACAACTAGTGACACATTGCTTCAGTCTATTGATCTGGCTGTCGCTGCCGAAGAAATTGGTTTAGATGGCGCCTATTGGATTTTGTGTCGCTTTTTTATTTTTAATGCGGTGTTGTTCAGCTTGTGGCCAACACGACTGCAAGAGAATCCATATAATCGCGCCAATGAATAATCTTCCGATCTTTAATTGTTATTATCGAGCAAAATCTATTGTCATATAACTTGTTGGTTGTATGAACCACACCGTGAACCTCATATTCTAAAATTATAACTCCGGGCTTAGTGGATTTGTGAATGATAAGATTATCAGCCGAATGAAGTATCATACTGTATCCTCCAAACCATTCCATATACTTTTTACGGCCATCGATTTTATTTGTAAAAATGATGTCACAAAATACGTCATGTCCATGACCATGAAAAAGTCAGATTGGGAAAACACAGTGTTCCTTACAAGCGTGGCAGATATCGAAAAGCTCAAAAATTCAAAAGGTTCTGACCTCAAAGTTTGGGGCAGTGGCAAGCTCGTTCAGCTACTATTGAAGCATGATTTAGTGGACGAACTCTGGCTCAAAATTCACCCGTTGACTCTTGGCAAAGGAAAAAAGTTGTTTGACAATGACACGATTCCGGCAGCATTTACATTAACAGAGAGTGTTGTTACATCAAGTGGAGTAATTATTGCCAATTACAAGCGGGCTGGAAAAGTTAAGACAGGTACTATTGGAGCTTAAGGAGAAATAAATTGAGGCTTGCAATAACTTCGCAACAAAAAGCATGACCCACGGTCTGATATAATGCCTGGCTCCAATAGCTTAGATGTGCTTTATCAGTTGGGATTTTATAGCCCTTACTGTCTTTATAGCTAAATGCACTCTTTATCTGTGCAAAAGCGCCATAATTCAGGGCAAGGCTATCTTTTACAAATTCAATGTAGCAATCATTCCCTTGGTCATTTCTCTTAAAAAAGGTTAAAAAAAGATTGAATGATTATTCTGTATGACCCCTTGGATATATCGAACCCCTAAAAGCTCCGTCAGCGTATTCCGCTACCAATTACCCGTCCTTTTGATGCACCAAGGGTTGTTTGTTAATGAAATTCAGTTAATGTTTGCTATGCAATTTTTAAATTGAGAATTTATAATTTCATTAAGGTTTAAACCTTGGTAGTTTTTAATCTCATTGCAACAATATCCTTGAAGATACTTATGAAAAAATTCTTTTTTCTTTTTGTATTCCTTGTAGCAATTATTTATGCTTGTAGTAAAAAGGAATCAACTATTAAAACACCGCTGAAGGTACTATTGCATGGACTAGTTTAAGCAAGGCAGAACAAGATAATATAAATTTAATAAGCTTAAATTATCAAAATGGAATATCCGGGACTAAATGCAATTAAAACCGCGTTTTTAATTTGCTCATGTACTTTATTATGTCAAATTACATTTGGACAAAAGATAATGATTGATAATAGCACCAATAGGAAATTAAATCTCCAATTGGAAAAATCAATCAATATGCGAAATAGTGTAGATTCAATATGCATGACCTATTCGACCATAACTATTTTTGTTCGAAATAATAAGGTAATTGATTCTGTTATGTTTACAAGAGAGTGCCCGGAATTCATCAAAGTTGCATTTTCTGAAGTTTTACCAGTGTACAAAAATGTTGATTGGAAAAATGTACTTCATCCAGCTACTCCTGATTATGATATTTTACAACCGCTATCCTATAATTATAGTTCCAAAACCTGTACTGATTTAATAACAACTGCTGAATCAAAAAAAATGCTGAAGGCTGATTTAAGCCTTAGAAATAAAAAAACAACCGCATTTGTATTGCTTCCAATAGATATTAAAATGTTTGAATTATGCAACTATAAACTCTCTCCAACACACACTAAGAATTAATTTTTTGTGAAATATTTTTACTATCAAACTTGGTAAATAGTACAGCGAAGGAGACGAAAAGAAGAAGCCACCAAACGATATCAAAAACAGGATCATTGATGATTTTCATAATTATAGGGATAGAATAATTTTGCGAAGATCGGGTTTAAAGCGAATTATCTTATGCGGACATGCAAAAAAAATAAACCCTGGTATTTACCAGGGTTTCCGTCATTACGCTATAAATTGCGCCCCTATTATCTGGCGTCTTAACACAAATAAATTTTAAAGCACATAATAATTAGATACTTCCGTTTGTTCTTCCGGCATATTATATTGTTCATGTAACATCTGTCGCAGATCTTTTTCTATATTACGTGCAATCGTAGTAACAGGCGTATCGGTTGGCTTGTTTTCAAACGGATCCTGCAGATTAATACCCATTTTTTCAATCAGCAGGAAAGACGCTGCTATGGCTACTACCATCGGAATCTCCATAAAACCTAATATATCTATCAATGCAAACGGCAGTAACATAATAAAGAGGATCACGGTGAAGTGCGTGTACAAACTATAGGTAGCAGGGAACACGGTGTTTTTAATCCTTTCACATTTACCCATTGCATCACATAAGCGCGACAACGTTTTATCTATGGCAATCTGCTGGTATTGATTGATCCAACCCTGTTCCAGGGCGTGTTTCAGGTCTTTACCATGTAAAAGCAACAAGGCAGCCGGTACGTTATCATATCTCATCACATAATTAAGCTCGCGTCTTGATAGTAGTCTGTCAAGACCTTTGAGCGGATCTGTCTTTCGTAACGTTTGGCCAAGGCTATAACACCAGGCTGCCTGTCGCTTTACAAAGCGCTCCTGAAAATGCTGCATCTCCTCCGACTGATACGTTGCATCCATCAAACTTAGCATCTGCCGCGTCAGTGAGCGCGAATCATTTACAATGGCTCCCCAGATAGTTCTGGCTTCCCACCAGCGGTCGTATGCCTGGTTGGAGCGGAACGCGAGCAATAATGACAGCACGGTTCCCAGCACCATCGGTACACCTAACGGAATCACCAGGTTGGTGAAATCGTATTGGTAATAAAGGATATTGATCACCAGTGAATATATTGTCACCAGCAGGAGCTCATACCGGATCTTACCAAATACATATTTTAAGGGGATGTTTTTTTTCAGTAGCATGATATTACTTTTATTCTGTTGCCAGCAAAAGTGCTGATATGGTGGATTTAGCCGCCATAGGTTTACTTCTTAGCAATTGTATCTTCATCACAGGGTATTTGCATTTGCTGATCAGTTTCTCCGGATCATAACTTCTTTTGGAAGGAGGGTTGTATCCGTGATCAGCAGGTTGAATGATCAGGTCTATATTTTGTGCCTGCAGAAAATTGCGGAAAGCCGCACGGGTATTGCCGTGAAAGAATTCTACTTTCAGCTGGTTAATAGCAGATGAATATTTATTACGGATAATTTCGCAGCCATCCCGGAAGTCAGCTGTGATCAGCTCCGTGTGCCTGCTGTTACGGGTGTACGTAATGAGGTCAAACAAGGAATCCGGCATTTCCAGGGCATGCATAAATATAATATTCACCGGCTCGTACGGATGTTGTGCTACAATACTGTGTACATAGCTCAGAGAGCGAATGGAGAAGTCTGTTGGTATTAGTATGTTTTTCATGTCTGGTAACTTTTATAACAGCAAAATTATTGCTGCGTAGTAAGTAACCAGTAAGAGCGAGGTTAAAAGGAGGTAAGAATGTGGTAAGAATCCGGTAAGAAAAGCAGCGGCTACCGTGGAAGTTCCACGCTGATCTCTGTTCCCACGTTTACCTGGCTGTTCACGATGATGTCGCCTTTATGCATTCTGATGATATTCATGGCCAGTGGCAGCCCAATACCGTAGCCCTTGAAACGTCCTGTATTAGAGGCGCGGAAGAAAGGAGAGAAGATGTAGGGGAGATCTCCGGGAGGAATACCGATGCCCTGATCTTTTATGATGATGATATTTTTCTTTTCCGTGGCGGCAAGTGCCATAGACACTGGTTGATTGTTGGAATACTTTACAGCATTCATCACTATGTTGCTCAACGCAAGCTCCAGCAGCTGTGCATTTCCGGGGATGACTAACTTTTCTTCTTCCTCCGGAAAAAGACTGTAATCAATGGTTACGAGGTTACCAGGACTCATTTTATCGATGGTATACTTCACCGTAAATAATAGCTCGTCGCTACGGATCAGGCCCCAGTCCTGCTTTTTACCATCAAAACCAGTTTGGGCCAGGTGCAGCAGACTTTTGGTAATATGTTCCAACCGGCCAGCTTCGTTGAGGATATTTTGTAAGGAATAGATATATTTTTCTGCAGTGCGTTCCTTATTAAGGGCCAGCTCTGCTTCGCCAATAATGGCCGTGAGCGGGGTGCTTAGCTCATGAGAGGCATTGCTTACAAAATTATTCTGGGTTTCAAAAGCCGTCTCCAGCCGGTCCAGCATATTATTGAATGTATTAGCCAGGTCATTGATTTCATCGCCGCTGCTATCTACGTTTAGCCGTAAGTGTAAGTTGCGTGAACTGATATTTTTTACCTGTACCATCATATGCCGGATAGGCCGCAGGATGTATTTTGAGAAGAAAATACCTGCAGCAACCAGGATAATGCCCGATACAATGGAGCAGATGAGCAGTATCTTTCGTAACCACGACAGGTACTCCACACTATACTGATTAATAGCGGATACAATCACGATATACAAGCCCTGTTTGCTTTTATACAACACGCCTTCATAGAAGCGGTCGCCTTGCCGGTAGGTAGCTTTATTTTCCCTGCGTACCTGTTCGTAGAAGGAGTCGGGCAGGGTAAGGTGTTCGTCTTTGCGTACAATACCGTTGGTAGTTACCTGCAGGAAATATTCTTTTTCGGCAGGTAATTTTTCGAGATGTTCTTCGCGTATTTCGTTATAGATAACGGAGTCGGATTCGTAATAGGGGAGTGTAGCTTTAGCAGTAAGATAGGCGCGTATTTCCAGTCGTTTGTAGAAGTCTTCGAAAGAGTGCTGGTTGGCAAAATAATATACCAGTATACTCATAACGAGTATCGTAGAGATAGTTAAACCGGCAAATACGAGTAATATCTTAGTACGTATCTTCATCCGTTTTGTTTTCTTTTAGCATGTAACCCAGTCCCACTACCGTTTGTATTAGTTCTGCCGGATTGTTTTTATTTATTTTTTTACGGAGATAATTAATATAGACATCTACTACTTTGGTGTTCATATTAAAGTCGATGCCCCATACCTGTTCCAGGATTTCCATGCGTGACAGTACTTTCCTCGGATTTTTAAGCAGATATTCCAGCAACCGGTATTCAGTAGCGGTAAGTTGTATGTTTTTTCCCTGCCTGTTGGCGGATTTGGTATCCGTATCCAGTTCCAGGTCGGCTATTCTGAGTACGCCCGGAGGGGTAACGGGAACGGCTATACCAGCATTGCTTTTCCTCCGCAATAAGCTACGGATGCGGGCTTCCAGCTCCTGTAATTTGAATGGCTTAACGAGGTAGTCGTCTGCACCGCTATCCAGTCCCATGACAATATTTTCTGTAGTGCCCAGGGCGGTGAGCATGAGTATAGGCATCGTTACCTGTGCTTTGCGCAGGGACCGGCATACTTCTATTCCGTTCATGCCGGGCAACATTACATCCAGTATGATGAGCAGAAATGAAGGGTTGTCGAGCGCCATTTGCAGGCCGCTATTGCCATCCAGGGCTACGCTTACTTCGTAGCCGGCTTCGGAAAGCCCGCGGGTAATGACAGATACTACAGCAGGTTCATCTTCTATTAATAATACTTTCATGCCTGGCAAATATAATTACGAATTACGAATTACGGATCGAAGCGATCTTCGGATATAACCGCAATTTGTAATTCGTAATTCTTATTCGAGGTGGCTGATGCAGTTAAATAGCTCACAATGCCAGCTATTGTTGATGAATTGCAGCCTGGTGATGGATGTATTTTTCATATTGGGAACGGGTAGCATATCGGGGAACAAGGCGGCCAGCAATTGTCGTATAAAACTGCCATGGCTCACCAGTAGCATGTTTTTACCTGCATTGTCGGTAAGTATTTCCCGGATAAATGCGAGGCCGCGGTTAACCACAGCTTCATTGCTTTCCATGCCCAGGTCCAGTTTTTTCCATTCCTGGCCCCATTTGTGTACACGGTCTTCTTCGGTAGTGCCTTCAATGAGGCCACCACCGGCTTCGCCCAGTCTTTTATCTTCTTCTACGGTATCAATCCCCAGTTCCTGCGCTATGATAGCCGCTGTTTGCCTTGCCCGCAGCAGGTGGCTGGAGTACACCAGGTCCCATTCCTCACCCATGAGCCGTTGTCCCAGCCTGAGCGCCTGCAATATGCCTTCTTCATCCAGTGGGATGTCTGAATGGCCTTGCAGTCTGCCGGCTTTGTTCCAGGAAGTGGTTCCATGACGGATAATCGCAATACGGGTCGTCATACTTAGGTCTTTTTTTATCATTCCGGGGGACAAATATATGTAAATAGACGTGGGGATAATAATGGAATCGCCGGCAGCAGTAATATTTCAGTCAGCCGTGGTATATTAATGTATAATAGATTTGTCCAAATTAGCTATTATCCGATATTCCCTTTCATCGTTGAATGTTTTAGTACCTGTCAGAAGCCAGCACTCCTTTAACCGATTTAACCGAATGCAATCAATTATCGTATTTACAGATATGTAATTATCATCATTTCTTACTTTAAAACTAACACTTATGAAACAAAATGTTCAGAGGACGGCGCATGCCAAAATGCAAAAAATCCAAAAAGAGTATGCTGCTGTAATGGCTGAGGGAAAAACCTGTTTTTCCTTATTACAATTATTTAATCACGATGAATTCAGACTCGAAGAGTATTGCCGGTCTTTTAAAAAACATCCATTCGCATCTTCACTGGCAGAGGCAGCCCGATCATTTGGAACGGATTATAACATTTGGATTGATAATGCGGAACATTATATTACCTGCGCTATTTTTTTGTTCCCCACTGCCGGCCTGGATCGGATGTTACCTATTGTAAAAAACCTGGCAATTGATTATTATCTGAATGATACTATGGGGCGCGAAGTTTTTGATAAACTCACGTTACCGCAGCGGGAATCAGCGGAAAAAGTCATCAGCAGAATGGGTAGTGAGATGGTACTTTCGGCTTCCATTGAGGGATTGGAGCCCATTGAGATAGCCAACAGGGAGGTGCTTGAGTACATGAAAAATACTTCAACACAAGCTTGGTTTGACGAATTTTTGCAATTGTACGCCTATCATATCAAGGTAACCCATAGAAATTGTAACGCTGCTGAGATGGGACATGTTCCATCCATTTCAGAGTATACAGAGAGTCGTTGCCATATGGCAGGAATGCATCACGTGATTAGTTTGATAGATTACAGTGAAGGCCAGTTTATAGATCAGGAATGGTTGATTAGAATAGGAGCCGCCTTGAAGTTAAAAAGATTGCAGTATGTTACCGCTGCTATAGGGGGCTTAATGAATGATTTATTCTCTTTTGAAAAAGAAATTATTGATAACAGCGCTGACTCAAATTTGGTAATGGTAATAGCGCTCAATAATCCTTTCATCGCACTTACAGAAGTCTTATTGCAGGCATGTGGTATTGTACAGGATCTGTTGCGTGAGTTTATATCCTTACTGAAAGATGTTCGGGAATTATGTGATATAGCAGTGGTTATCGATGAAGATATGGCGCAGCAGTTGCATAAGCACCTGGATGGCTTGGAACGCTGTGTGCAGGCTAGTTGGGTATGGCAAGTACATACTTTACGCTATAAGCGGCCAAATTCCATATGGGCAGAAACACAACTGAAAGAAGTAATGAGAAGAGCAGTTTAAGAAATGATTATTCCTGTAACTCCTCATCGTAATGGTGTACATGCTGATTCATTATTGTCAACAAGTCTTTGTGATTAATAGGTTTTTCAATAATTGCATTGGCGCCAGCTATCATCAGGGCCTTTTGTGATTCAGCGTATATATCACCGGTAGCGATTATTACAGGAATATTTTTATATGCCGGCGTACTCTTTAACACCTTCAGGGTTTCTTCTCCATCCATTACTTCCATGTGATAATCCATAATGATTATGTCGGGAATGTTTTTTTTAATCTCCTCTAATACTTCTAATCCATTAGAGGTGATAGTAACAGTACATCCTGTAGAATTAAAAAACAGGGTCAATAATTTTGCATTGAGTTCATTGTCTTCCGCTATCAGTACATGAATGTTGCTGAGGTCCTGCCCTGTACTTTCCCCTGTTTCTTCAGGTATTATATCCTCCATTGTTCCCGTTTTCAAAGGCAAATTAAGCGTGAAGCAGACGTCTCCTGCAGTAGAACTTTCTGCACTAATCGTTCCGTTCATGGAGTTTACCTTGTTTTTTACAATGTATAACCCCAGTCCTGTTCCCTCTGTATATTTGTTCTTATTTGTAACGAATGGCTCGAAAATGCTATTTAGTTTTTCAGCAGGAATAGGGCTTCCCTGATTCATGAATTGCATTTGCCATTTGTCCATATTACACTTTACCCTTACGTTTACTGTGCTATTTTTATTTGCATATTTAATTGCATTGGCTAGCAGATTGGTAATCACCTGGTTGAGTTTTAAAGTATCTCCAATAACTACGGCAGGCATATCTTCAACCAACAAGTGTATCTTGATATTCCTTGATCTGGCGATTATTTTATTTACTTCTATTATTTTAGATATGAAGGGAGTGAGCTCAAAAGCCTCAATAGATACGGATTCTGTTTTTCCTAATTCTATTTGCGCCATATCGAGCACATTATTAATAATATGACGGGCATTGTCGCTGGCAGTAAGTAAATGATCCACCAGTGGGGCTATCTTTTTTAGATGCGCATCCAGTTTTATTTCTCTCTTAATCAGTTGTGCTACTCCGTATATGGCATTGAGCGGAGTCCGCATTTCATGTGTAACCTGGTACACATACATTTTTTTGAAATGATTGGCTTTATGTAATTCGTCATTACTTTTAACGTAAGGTCTGCCAACGATGAGAATAAGCAACATTACACCTACTACAGATAAAGCTTTAAATATTACAGCTGTTGTATGGTCCAGGGGAATTAATGTTACTAAATTATTGTAATAACTCACTTCCAGTACTAAAAGAATAAACATAGAAGTGCCAATACATATGCGCCTGATCATTTCATCTTTAAATATCAGAAAAGTGATGAGGAACAGGAAGATAACCATGGCTTGCAGCTCAATAACATTTCCCAGAAGCAGGCCAAAGTATAGTGACGCTAAGCATTGTGTGAAAAAAGTAATTAAAGAAGCGACATTATATTTTTTGTAATGATTGAAGAATATAGGAGAAACTGCTAATATCGCCTCAATAGAGGCTGGCAGTAATATAGAGAGCTGCGATGTCAGTGAATAATAAATAATACCAACTGAAACGATCAGTATAACTAATGCCAGACTGAGTGTGTTCACCAATGTTATCCTTGTGGCTAATTCTTGATCAACAATACCGTGTGTGCCTGTGTAAATAATATTGTTGACAGATTTCTTTATCCGGTCAATTATAGTCATACTCATGGTAATTCGTCGTAGGGTTTTAAGGCAATAAAATCAGGATAGACTTATAACGTGAATGAAATATTGTTATTGTTGTAGGCTCTTCTGCTGTAAATATTGGGCTTCTAACATGAACGCTCTTCTAGGGTTATTTCCACTTGATAGTATTTTGAGATATATCCGCCTTGTTTATTGATCAGGATTGGATATCCTTCTTCCAAAGTTATATTATTATTTCTTTTGAAAGGCAAATGCAAATTATTTTTTTTAGAAAGATGATAAATCCAGAGTTATAAGTAATTATTAAATTTGTTCTATGGAAGTATGTATCAATCCTAACGAAGAAGAGCACGGCACACCGGAACCGGCCGTGACAGAAGAATCTATCATCCATGATGGCTCAGGAGGCGCATTTGAAGGCACTGAACTGGTAACAGAAGAAAGGGAGGAAACACCGCGGAAAAAAGAACCCACACCTTACTGATATTTTATTTTCCTCCCCGGTTCGCTAACAAAACAACAAAAAGCTGCTTATCTGGCTATGTTTTTGTGCGGCATTAAATCCTTAAATTAGTCCTACTAAAAAATGCATGTTTATGTTATCCTTGGAAAAAATCAGCGAATTATTAGGAAAAGATAGTGATATCCTGCTGCAACATGAGAGCAAGACCATCTCCAAAGACTTGCTGCACCTGCCCGGGCCGGATACGGTTAATAAAATATATCAGCCCTCCAGCCGCAATCCGCAGGTACTGCGCAGCCTGGGACAGCTATTTAATCACGGTCGTTTGGGAGGAACAGGCTATATGTCCATTTTACCGGTAGATCAGGGCGTGGAACACAGTGCAGGCGCATCTTTTGCAAAATATCCTGCTTACTTTGATCCTGAAAATATTGTGAAACTGGCCATAGAAGGCGGTTGCAACGCAGTGGCTTCTACATTCGGGGTATTGTCTGCGGTATCACGTACCTATGCCCACCGCATTCCGTTTATTGTAAAGCTGAATCACAATGAACTCCTTACATATCCCAATAAGGCCGATCAGGTAATGTATGGCACGGTGCAGGAAGCCTGGAATCTGGGCGCAACAGCGGTTGGAGCTACCATTTATTTTGGTTCCGACCAGGCAGACCGGCAGCTGGTAGAAGTGTCGCAGGCTTTTGAACTGGCGCATGAACTGGGCATGGCCACCATTCTGTGGTGTTATCTTCGTAATGATGCCTTTAAAAAAGATGTGGATTATCATTTATCAGCAGATCTTACGGGGCAAGCCAATCACCTGGGCGTAACGATCCAGGCAGACATCATCAAACAAAAACTACCCACTGTCAACGGCGGCTACAAAGCGCTGAACACAGGCACTTCTTCTTATGGCAAGCTGGATGAGCGCATTTATACCCAGCTTACTTCCGATAATCCAATTGATTTGTGTCGTTACCAGGTAGCCAACTGTTATATGGGCCGTATGGGACTTATCAACTCCGGCGGCGCCTCGGAAGGGGAACTGGATCTGGCAGATGCAGTGCGCTCTGCTGTCATCAACAAAAGAGCCGGTGGCGCAGGACTGATCTCCGGCCGTAAAGCTTTCCAGCGTCCTATGGCAGAAGGCACTGCATTGCTGAATGCGATACAGGATGTGTATTTGAATGCACAGATAACGGTAGCGTAATCTGAACTATGATTTTTGTGATTAGTATGATTATCCTGATGAGCGAAGAATGTCTGAACTGTGATTTTTGTGATTGATATGATTATCCTGATGTGCAAAGATCTTAGCGGATGTTGTCTGAACCAGGATTTAACGGATTGAATGGATTACCCTGATGGGCGTTATGTTGTTTTATATCGAAGATATCCGCGAAAATCTTCTCTTTGATCTTCGGCACCCATCAGGGTAATCCATTCAATCCGTTAAATCCTGGTTCAGACAACATCCGCTAAGATCTTTGCACATCAGGATAATCATATCAATCACAAAAATCACAGTTCAGACATTCTTCGCTCATCAGGATAATCATACTAATCACAAAAATCATAGTTCAGACTACTCTCTTACCTGCCCGTTACCGTACACAAACCATTTCTCTGTCACCAGTTTTTCCAATGCAAACGGACCGCGTGCATGTAATTTTTGTGTAGAGATACCAATTTCTGCACCCAGTCCGAATACGCCTCCATCTGTAAAGCGGGTGGAGGCGTTTACATAAACGGCTGCTGCATCCACTTCATTGAGGAAACGTTCACTGACTACGGTGTCGCGGGAGATGATCGCTTCTGAGTGGCGGGAAGAATAGGTCTGAATATGTGCCAGTGCGGCGGATGTATCAGGTACCACTTTTACAGAACATTTGAGCGAGAGAAATTCCCGCCCGAAATCTTCCGGTTGTGCTACAAACAATTGCGGATAATTATTTTTTTGCAGTAAAGAATAGGCTAACGGGTCTGCATATACGTCTACTGCATAATGGGCGAGCTGTGGTGCGAGTAATGCCAGGAAGTCGGCTGCCACGGCTTCATCTACCAATACCGTGTCCAGTGCATTGCATACCGACGGGCGCGATACTTTAGCATTGGTGACAATGGCGGCGGCTTGTTGCAGGTCGGCGGTTTTTTCCACGTAAGTATGACAAACACCGGCGCCGGTTTCTATCACCGGTACCCTGGAGTTGGCGCGCACAAATTCAATGAGCTGCTGGGAACCACGGGGAATAATGATGTCGATGTATTTTACAGCAGCCAGCATTTCAGCCACCAGACTGCGGTCTGTGGGGAGTAACTGTACTGTATGTATATCTACCGCAAACTGTTTCAGTATATCCTGTATCAGTTGTACAAGTATCGTATTGGTATAAAAGGCATCTGTGCCACCACGTAATACACATACATTACCGGAGCGGATACACAGTGCGGCTACATCTACCGTAACATTAGGACGTGATTCATAAATTACGCCTACCACGCCAAGGGGTACTGTTTTCTTTTGTACCCGCAAACCGTTGTCCAGCAGCTTTTCGAGCAATAGTTCATTAGCCGGGTCCGGTAATCCGGCGATCTCCTCCAGGCTGGATGCCAGACTGCGTATGCGTGCAGTAGTTAACAGCAACCGGTCTTTTTTCGGATCTTCATCGGGCATCCGGTCCAGGTCTTTTTTATTCTCCGCAATAATGACATCAGATTGTGTCAGTATTATTGCTGATAGTTGCAGCAGTAATGCCTGTTTCTGTGCATCAGGGAGGGTACGTATAGATACGGTCGCCTGCTTTGCCTTTTCCAGTAAGGGTTGTATAGTTTCCATGGTCTATTAGCTTTATAACAGCACAATATCATCGGCGTGGGCCACTTCGGTATTCTGCGCTTTTTGCGTTGTGTCCAGTATCTCTGATGAAATTTTCGCTCTGCCTACGGCAATAGCGATATTTTTTTCATTGACAATCTCTATTACTTCTCCGCATTCAAATTTTTCGAGTACAGCCTGTACACCCACTGCGAGTAAGCTGTGACGCTTTTCCAGGGCTTGCTGTGCGCCGGCATCTATTTGTATTCTGCCGGTTACCAGGCTGCCGCTGGCCAGCCACTTTTTACGGGCAGGCATACTGCAGGGTTGTGGTAAGCACAAGGTACCTGTTTTGCCTGCAATGGCATTGAGAATGCCATCTAAGGTACGGATACCGAATATTACCACTTTAATGCCCATCCTGGTGGCTAAACGGGCAAAAGTGAGCTTGGATACCATGCCACCTAAACCCAGGCTGGATTTCTCTTTATCCGCGAGCCCGAGGGCTGCTTTGTCGATAATATCTATTTGAGGTACTACCTGCCCTGACCTGTCCAGTACACCTGCCACGGAGGTGCTGAACAATAACATAGAAGCACCAAAGCCAACGGCTATCAGGGTGGCCAGTTCATCGTTGTCAGAAAATTTCAGCTCCAGACTGCTCACCACATCATTTTCGTTGGCAACGGGTATGATACCGCTGGCCCACAGTTCTTCGTAGGTACGTTTCAGTTGCAGGAACTGATCTCTGTCGGAAAAATGCTGGCGCTCACACAGGCTTTGGGCGACAGCAATATTATACGGCGCAAAATAACGGCTGTATTTATTCAGCAGTAAAGGATTACCAACGGCGGCAGCGGCTTTGCGCTCACTGATGGTGCCATTGTAATGCCGGAGGAACTGTTTGCCGGCAGCTACTGCCCCGGAAGATACCAGCACAATGTGATAGTCTGCATGTAATTCTGCTACCTGCCGGGCTATACCGGCAATCACCGTCTCGTCCAGATCCCCGTTTTGATGGGTAATGGACGCCGTTCCAAATTTTATAACAAGTATCGGTTTGCTCAATTTATCCAGGATTTGGAGCCCAAAATAATATTAAGGACGCGGATTTCTAAATGTAAAATTGAAGACGGAACTTATTTGGTGGCAAATTGTTCTAATTTTAGTCCGTAGATTGTTTAATTATATTTGATTTTGCAATCAATCCCAGCTTCCATATGATTCGCTATAAGACACTATATTTTCCGGCTATCATGGCCATTTTCCTATTGTTATCAGGCTTATCCTCCGGGCAGCAAACGCTCCGGCAACAGATCGCTGCCATCTCCAAAAATATACCGGCAAAAGTAGGTGTATATGCGATGGTATTGGAAACCGGAGATACGGTGTCCTATAACCGGGACCAGCAATTTCCGATGCAGAGTGTATATAAATTTCCTATTGCCATGGCGATACTGGACCAGGTAGATAAGAAAAAATTTACCCTGGACCAGCCTGTTATGGTTAATAAATCAGACATTATGCCCCGGGGCGTGAGCCCTATCCGTGAAAAATATCCGGTTGGAAATGTGGCTATTCCACTCAGGGAATTATTACAATACAATATTTCAGCGAGCGATGGAACGGCCTGTGATGTGCTGTTACGGCTCTTGGGCGGCACCACCAACGCCAATACGTATGTACGTCAGTTGGGTGTTAAACAAATGACTATCGCTACAACGGAGAAGGAGCAACAGGTAAATGATGAAATGGTGCAGTACCGGAACTGGTCTACACCAGCGGCTATGACGGCCTTATTAACGATCTTTTACGAAGGACAGGTATTATCCGATAGCAGTAACGCGCTGCTATTGGACCTGATGATCACTTCCGGGCCCGGTGCCAAAAGAATAAAAGGATTGTTGCCACCAGGAACGGTAGTAGCACATAAAACAGGTACCTCAGGTACCGCTGGTGGCTTAACCAGGGCCACTAATGACGCAGGCATTATAACGTTACCCAATGGTCATCATCTGGCTATTGCTATATTTGTTGCGGATGCAAAGGCCGATCAGGATGAGCGGGAGGCAACTATCGCAAAAATTACAAAGGCAGCTTGGGATCATTGGACAAAATAAAACAGGATGAAAATTTTAGTGATAGAAGATGAAGAAAGAGTAGGGGCATTGATTCAACGTGGATTAACAGAACAAGGCTATGCCGTTACATTGGCATGGGATGGGGAAGCTGGTCTGAAACTGGCTATGAGCGGCGATTTTGACCTCGTGATTACAGATATTGTGCTGCCCCGTGTAAACGGATTGGAAGTAAGTCGCACTATCCGTGCAGCATTACCTGCCATGCCCATTTTGATGCTGACTGCACTGGGTACTACAGATGATAAGGTAGAAGGATTTGATGCCGGGGCAGATGATTACCTGGTAAAACCTTTTGACCTGCGGGAACTGCTGGTACGTATCCGTGCCTTGCTGAAACGTAATGCCGGTGTGGCTAAACCAGTTAATAACCTGTTGAGCTATGCCGACCTGGAAATGAATCTGCAAACAAAGATCGTTACCCGTAACGGAGAAGAAATAGCGCTTACACCTAAAGAATTCCGCTTACTGGAATATATGATGCAAAACAGTGAAAGGGTATTGTCACGTACAGAGATCGCTGAAAATGTGTGGGAGACACACTTTGACACAGGCACTAATTTCATTGATGTATACATCAACTACCTCCGGAAGAAAGTCGATAAAGCATTTACTGTGAAGCTGATCCACACCAGGCCCGGCATGGGATTCATCTTTAAAGCAGGCTGATAATGAAAATCCGCAACAGGCTCACTTTACTTTTTACCGGTGTGATTGCCGCACTGCTGGTGCTGTTTGCATTGGTAGTATATTTCTCTTTTTCTCATGACAGGGAAGAAGAGTACTATAAAAACCTGCGACAGCAAGCTATTACAAAGGCTAACCTGTTGCTGGATGCCAAAGTAACGCCCGCTGTTTTACAATTGATCTATAAAAATGCCAGTGGTTCCCGCTCCCAGGAAGAAGTAGCCATCTATGATACCGCCTTCCATTTATTGTACCACGATGCCGTGGAAATTGATAAGGTAAAGGAAACGAAAGCGATGATCCGGGATATTACAGATCATAAAGAAATTGAGTTTCACCAGGCAGGGCTGCAGGTAGTAGGTTTTTTATACAGCCATAACGGTAACGACTATATTATTACTGCTGCCGCAGAAGATGAATACGGACTCGCGCGATTGAAAAATCTGACCTGGACACTGTTTATTACTTTTTTTGCAGCGGTGATAGTTGGATTACTGGCAGCACAATTTTTTTCCCATCAGGCCCTGAAGCCCGTTTCTGCTATGGTAGACAAGGTAGAGGTGATTACCGCTACCAACCTGGATCTGCGTTTGGATGAAGGAAATGGGAAAGATGAAATTGCAGAACTGGCCGTTACATTTAACCTGATGCTGGATCGCCTGGAGCAATCTTTTGATGCGCAGAAACATTTTGTTTCCAATATCTCTCATGAACTACGAACACCGCTAACAGCCATGATGGCGGAACTGGAGATCACTGCATCAAGGGAACGGCCGGCAGCAGAATACCGCGCTTCTATGTACCACGCCATTGCTGATGCGCAGCAACTGGTGAAATTGTCCAACAGCCTGCTGGACCTGGCCAAAGCCAGCTACGATCCTGCAGAAATAACTTTCAAAGAGATACGTTTGGATGAAGTGCTGATGGATGCCCGTCGGGATATTTTACAGGCACATCCTGACTACACGATTAAAGTAGTATTTGAAGAAGATGAGGATGATGACGATGTAGTATCTGTTACGGGCAATGAATATTTATTGAAAGTAGCCTTTACTAACCTGTTGGAAAATGGCTGTAAATTTTCTTCGCCACCGGAAGTAACCGTAACGGTTACCTGGTTCAAAGCTTATACCATCCTGCGTTTTACCGATGAAGGCATTGGTGTTTCCAGGGATGATCTGCCACATATATTTACCCCGTTTTACCGGGGTGCCAATCACCGTTTTGTAGATGGAAATGGTATTGGTTTATCGCTTTCGCAAAAAATTATCCGCCTGCACAAAGGTAATATCAGCGTTGTATCACGGCCTGGTAGTGGTACCGTTTTTACTGTAGAACTGCCACACGTTTGATAGATTGTCTTTCCCAGGATTAGGCTGATTATACTGATTACCCTGATTTTGTTTTTTGAATTTTGAAAGATTTAAAAAGATTAGCGAAGATCAGAGCGGGTATAACCGCTTTAATCTTCGCTAATCTTTTTATAATCAAAAAAATAAAATCAGGGTAATCAGTATAATCAGCCTAATCCTGGGAAAGACAATATCCCCTGAAATCTTCGCTCATCATAATAATCACTGTTTTATTTCATGTACCTGTGATATTCATCTTCAAAATCCGTTACATCGGCTTTATGCAATGCATTGCCATCAAACAGCCATACTTCCCAGCTGTATTTAATATCGCTGAGGTTGAGTGTAGTTTTGCTGCCGCTTTTAGAAAGGAAACTAATTTTTCCTCCGGTTGGTTCTAATATTTTTACACCTTTTCCTTCGAGGAAGATGCGTGCGTCTGTCATGTAATTCTGGTAATCATCTGCAATGGTATAAAAAGCTTCTTCTCCATTATCTTTTTTTAATTTTGCCAGTTGGATACTATCTGGTGAATAAAAAATGGCGCAGGGTGTACTGATTTGTGATTTGCTTTCTGTTGCATTGGCAACTGCGTCTTGTTTGGCAGGCGTTTCCTGCGGAGGAGGCGCAGTTGCTGTGCTGTTTTCTATAGGTGCTTTACTTTCGTGACAGGCAGTAAAAGCAAAGAATACTACGGGTAATAAAAGGTGCTTTTTCATAGGCATCATGGACAATAGTTTGTTTGGCATATTTTAGTTCCTTACGGGTGTTGTTATTACAACAGCGCAAGCTTGTAAAGATAATATAAAAATATGCCGGTTGCAACTATTGCGAAATCATCATGAAAGGATAATCAATAAGTCCATTGTCATTACCTTCATAAAAAGTTTTTGTATCACCGGGTGTTAACGGATATTGATACCTGAAACGCTCTACCAGATCAGGATTGGAGATAAATGGCCTGCCAAAGGCAATAAGATCCGCTTCATTTCGTTGCAACGTTTTTTCTGCCGTATCTGCATCAAAGCCACCACTCAGAATAAGCCAGTTTTTGAATTGTTTGCGCAACAAGCTGATGTAATCTTTTGGAATAGGTATATCTCCATTGGAAGATTGATCAGAGAGATGAATATAGCGTATGCCCATATTGTTTAGTTTGGGAATGAGATACATATGTGTAGCGATCTCTTCTTCGTACGCCGGTAAATCATTGAGTGTTGCAAAAGGAGAGAAGCGGACGCCTACCCGGTCAGCGCCGGCAATGGCAACACTTCCTGCTATGACTTCCAGTAAAAAGCGGGTACGGTTTTCTATATTTCCTCCATATTCATCTGTGCGTTGATTGCTGTGCGGATGCATAAACTGTTCCGCCAGGAAACCATGTGCTGCGTGAATTTCTATACCATCAAATCCGGCTGTCAGCGCATTTTTTACTGCCTGTAAATGCAGCTGAATCATTTCTTTTACTTCCACTGTACTCAGTGCTACGGGTACAGTCATTGGCAGTACGCCTTCCGGAGTGGATACAGTTCCGTTTGCAACTACAGCAGATGGCGCCACCAGCGGGCCGCCGCCAGGGAGGTTGAGCGGATGTCCTATTCTTCCGCTGTGTACCAGTTGCAAAAATATTTTTCCACCATTGTTGTGTACAGCAGTTGTTGTTTTTTTCCATCCCGCTATTTGCTCATCGTTGTATATGCCGGGAAGCCGGCTGTATCCCATGCCGTTGGCACTAACAATGGCGTTTTCGGCAATGATGAGTCCTGCGGTAGCCCGCTGTCCGTAATAAGTAGCCATGTGTTCACCGGGAATGCCGTTTATTGCTCTTCTTCTGCTCATGGGCGCCATTACAACTTTATTGTTAAGTGTCAGTGATGGCGATGAGATGGGTTCCAGTAGTTTCATTGTATTTATTTTCATATCACAAAATTATTGAGCGATGATCAGGTGAAATAGGTATAATCCGGGGTTTGTGTTGTAATTTTACAGGCTATGGGAGAGCGGAATTTATATACGCCTTTTGAATTGTTTGAGGCAGATATGTCTGAATGGAATCCGCGTCCGCGGGTGTACTATTTTTTTGAGATCATTCAGATCCAGGAGGGTAGTGGTGTGCGGATAGTAAATCAAAACAGGTTTTCATATAAAAAAGGCAGCATCTTTTTATTTACACCGCAGGATTGCCGCGGTTTTGAAGAAGAAACGCCTACGCGTTTTGTATCTATTCGTTTTTCAGAATTGTTTGTGTCGCAATGCTACACCCAACAGGAGAAGGAACGTATCGGGGAATGGCTCCGGCAATTGGAATATCTCTTTTTTAATCACAACAAACACGAACCGTTGTTGATTAAACATGTGAATGATTGCAGGATGATCGCTTCCCTCATTCATAACATGATGGAAGAATATGTAAGCAAACCTCCTTATTATCAAAATAATCTGCAGCATTATGTTACGCTGTTGCTGAATATTGTGGCGAGAAACATAGCGGAAGATGTAACCCTGAATACAGAAGCGGGTACCGGACCGCTGATTGGTCAGATTACCATGCATATCCGGAAATATATTTATACGCCGGAGTTGTTGAAGCTGGAGGTGTTGGCAACAAAATTTAATTTGTCGCTTAATTACATAGGGGAGTATTTTAAAAAACAAACCGGTGAAAGCATCCAACAGTTCATTATCTCTTATAAACTAAACCTGGTGCAGTTGCGGGTATCTTTTAGTGATTTAACCATTGGCGAAATAGCTGATGAGCTGGGTTTCACGGATGAAAGCCATATGAGCCGGCTCTTTAAGAAATATTATGGTGTTACGCCCGCCATGTACCGGAAGGAAAGGCTGGAGGAAAAGAAATTAGCCTGGCCTCAAAAATAAATCCATCGATATATTTCGATATTTCAAAAATAGTATTACTTTTGTTCTATGGATGTAGCAGTTATAGAAAAAGCAGCAAATGCCATCGCTGACCGACATCGATTATCAATTATAATGGAGGTGGTAAGGAAGGGTAAGCTGATCTGTGGAGATGTGTGTGATTTGACTTGCTTATCGCAGCCAACTGTGTCCCATCACGTGAAGATACTGGTAGATAGTGGGGTTTTGAATTCTTCCAAAAACGGCAGAATTGTGGAACTGACCATCAATAAGGAAATGATGAAACAGTTATCTATGTTCTTTTTAAAGTTAAGCTGAGGTGCTACCGGGCGGGTAACCAACAGCTTTTTTTATACGATTATATATTCAAATGTTTAAATTAATGAATCTATAGAGAATGTTTTCTCTATTTTTTTAATCTTATTATATTGATAATTTTAAATAAATCGAACTATAATGGCTTTATTAAATAACAAAACTGCAGTTATCACGGGCGGTAACAGCGGTATAGGATATGCAACAGCAGTAGATTTTTTGGCGAAAGGAGCAAAGGTATTAATCACAGGTCGCAGATCGGATGCCGTACAGCAGGCAGTGCAAACACTCGGCAACCAGGCTGATGGCTTTGTGGCAGACCAGGCCAGTTTGAGCGATGCAAAAAAATTAGCAGACCATGTACGTGACACTTACGGGAAGATAGATATCCTTTTTGTAAATGCAGGAATAGGAAAGTTCGGTCCTTTCAGCACTACGACAGAAGAGGATTTTGATAAATTAATGAACATCAATTTTAAAGGCGCATTTTTTACTATACAGGAACTACTGCCTTTAATAAATGATGGTGGGAGTATTATCTTATTATCTTCTATAAATGCTTATTCAGGTATGCCAGGCGCCATCGTATATTCCGCCACCAAGGCGGCGCTTAATTCCCTGGGCAGAACATTATCGCGTGAATTGTCAGGCAGGAAGATAAGGGTCAACATTGTTAACCCGGGACCTATTGATACGCCTATCTTCGAAAAGGAAGGCATTACCAGGGAAGTAATAAACGCCGGGCTGATGGCGAAGGTGATACCATTGGGCAGAATAGGGCAGCCGGAAGAAGTGGCGAATTTGGTGTCTTTCCTCGCGTCTGATGATGCTTCTTTTATCACCGGAGGAGAGTATAATGTAGATGGTGGTTTCATAGTACATCCATTAATCGGCTAAAACCTAATCGGACATGACATCAATGAACAATAAGATCGCTGTTATCACGGGCGGTAACAGCGGAATAGGATATGCAACAGCAGCAGATTTTTTAGCGAAAGGAGCCAAGGTATTGATTACAGGCCGTAATCCGGGTGCATTGCAACGGGCAGTGCATGCACTCGGGCATTCGGCAGAAGGCTTTACTGCCGACCAGTCCAGCCTCTCAGATATAAAACGATTGGCAGACTATATACAAGGTCGCTTTGGCAAGATAGATTCACTCGTTATGAGTGCAGGACTGGCACGGTTATCTCCCTTCACAGACGTTGCAGAATCACAATATGATGAGGTGATGAACATCAATTTTAAGGGTGCTTTCTTTACCGTACAGCAATTGCTGCCTTTACTCAAAGATGGAGGTACTATTACCTTATTATCCGCCCTGAATGCTTACTCCGGTACACCTGGTGCCGCCGTACTCTCCGCCAGCAAAGCAGCACTCAATTCTTTTGGCAGAACATTATCACGTGAACTGGCTCCCAGGAAAATAAGAGTGAATATGGTGAACCCCGGCATTATTGCCACACCATTGCTGGAAAAGGTAGGACTGGCATTGGAAGATGCCGATGCATTGTTGGGCAAATTAATGCCACTGGGCAGGGTTGGTCAACCGGAAGAAGTAGCGAAGCTGGTGTCTTTCCTTGCATCCGATGATGCTTCTTTTATTACAGGTGCAGAATATAATGTAGACGGTGGCCTTATGGTACATCCGTTGATCGGTTAATATACGTTCCTTTAGTTGCGGTGCAGCGCTTTCACAGCGCCGCACCGGCAACCAGGACATAAAGATCTTCTATGTTGATTACGGTTAAAAGTTGTTAGGTTGTTAAGTTGTATTGTAAACCCCATTGGCTGCCTGCAGGATACCGCTTGCTATACAGGTATCTTGCAGCAGCTGTTTTAACGAACGGATAAAATAAATTTTGCCCGTTCGTTTTTTTATGTAAATTTGTTAACCAAATGGTTAAATTAAATGGTTAATATGGCGACTGAGAAGAACACAGAAGCACAGATCATAGCAGCAGCAAAAAAAATATTCATGCAAAAAGGGCTCTCCGGCGCCCGGATGCAGGATATTGCTGATGAAGCGGGTATTAATAAGGCCATGTTGCATTACTATTACCGCAGCAAAGACAAGCTCTTTGATATCATTTTTGAAGAGGCCGCAGATAACGTTTTTAAAGTACTGAGTGCTATCCTTAAATCGGATATGCCGTTTGCCGAAATGGTAGCTGCTATCGTGGAAAATTACATTAACAATCTTATTAAGAATCCTTATCTGCCCATGTTTGTGCTGAATGAAATTCATCAAAACCCGGAGCGCATTATTAACAGGTTTTCTAAAAGTGGTCACCCACCGGATGTGCAGGCTTTTGTAGAAAAAGTAATGAAAGTCCAGAAAAAAGGGGAGATCCGCAAAGTAAGCCCGCTGCAATTATTACTCAACATTGTATCGATGTGTATTTTCCCGTTTGCCGCAAAACCTTTGCTGCAAACAATTGCAGGCCTCGATGAAATCCAGTATCGTATGATGATGGAAGAACGAAAGAAACAAGTAGTGGACTTTATTATGGCAGCATTAAAGCCTTAAATTTTTTTGCCTGTTGATTAACTAAATGGTTAAATTAAATAGTTAAAAATGAAACATCTGATCTGGATATGGGTCTTGTTTTCACTCTCTGCCACTGCCCAGGATTCAACAATACTCACCCTGGAACAATGTCAGCAACTGGCCCGGCAAAATTATCCCCTGCTTAAACAGCAACAGGTATTGAATAATATTTTGAAGATACAAACGCAGAATATTAATTCCTCCTGGCTGCCACAGGCCGTACTCAACGGACAAGCATCCTATCAATCAGACGTAGTGCAACTACCCATTAAATTACCCGGCCTTAATATAACACCACTGGCCAAAGATCAATACCGCGCTACGATTGATGTGAACCAGCAAATTTATGATGGCGGCATTACCCGGCAGCAGCGCGATTTACAGGCTATACAGCAACAAACTTCCCAACAACAGGTAGAAGTGGAACTGTATAAAGTAAAACAACAGGTAACACAGGTATACTTTAATGCATTGTTATCTACAGAATATATTACTACCTCACAGCTGGCGCAAAAAGACCTGCAACAGCGATTGGAAAAGTTACAGGCCGGGGTAAACAACGGTACAGTGTTGCCCTCCAGCGTAGACCTGCTACAGGCAGAGCTCCTGAAAGCCCAGCAGCAGGAGATTGCAGCTGCATCGTCCAAAAAAGCTTACCTGGCCGTGATGCAATTACTCACCGGTGTTACGCTAACGGGTGTGGCTACACGCACTGTGCCTGATCAGGTAACACTAACGGAGACGGATACACTTAACAGGCCTGAGCTGCTGTTATATCATCTTCAAAGCAATGCACTGCAACAACAATCATTGTTAACCGGCGCCCGCAAACTCCCCAGGGTAAGCGCTTTTGTACAAGGTGGCTTCGGCCGGCCAGGGTTGAATATGCTGAGCAACGATTTTGCGCCCTTCTATATTACCGGCGTCCGGCTGAACTGGACCCTCTGGAACTGGCACTACCAGCGCAAAGAGCAGCAGGTACTAACGTTGCAGGAAAAGAATGTGGACATACAATCTGCCACCTTCACCCTCAATACCCGCGTGCAACTGGCACAACAGGCGGCAGAAATAGAACAGCTGCAGCAAACACTGGAAAAAGACCAGTCGATTATTGCACTGCGCATTCGCGTGAAAGAAGCGGCAGCAGCGCAACTGGACAACGGCGTCATTACCGTTCATGATTATGTGCAGGACCTGGACGCAGAAACACAGGCGCGTATCAGCCAGCAAACACATACCCTGCAACTGGCACTGGCACATATTAACTATCAATTGATCCGTGGTTACTAAATAATATATACATGAAAGCTTTTCATTTTGCGCTACTGTTTTGCACTGCCTTATGTGCCTGTAACACAAACAAGCATACATCAGATGCTTATGGAAATTTTGAAGCGGTAGAAACCATTGTGGGCGCGGAAGGTACCGGTAAACTATTGGTATTTGGTGTAGAAGAAGGCATGGTATTACCCGCAGATACTATCGTTGGCTGGATTGATTCTACCCAGTTGCACCTGAAAAAAACACAGCTCCAGGCCAATATAAAAGCAGTGTTGAGTAAACGTCCGGATGCTCAACCTCAGCTGCAGGTTATCAAAGAACAGATAGCCCGTCAGCAAATAGAACAGCAACGTATTACCAACCTGCTCAAAGCCCACGCTGCTACCCCTAAACAGCTGGATGATATTAATGCCCAGATTGCTATCCTGGAGAAACAATATAAGAGCTTAGCGTCTTCGCTGGAAACACAGGTAAGTGGCTACAATAGCGAAACGCAGCCATTACAGGCACAGGTAGCGCAGGTGGCAGACCAGCTTACACAATCACGTGTAGTGAATCCTATTCATGGTACTGTGTTGGTTAAATACGTGGAAAGAGGAGAGGTGGTAACTTATGGTAAGTCGTTGTATAAAATTGCAGATCTCTCAGAAATTATACTCCGCGCATATGTAGGCGAAACGCAACTGGGACAGGTAAAGATTGGTCAGCAGGTAACCGTACTAACGGATATGCCGGATGGAAAATATAAAGAGTGGCCCGGCACCATTACCTGGATATCGGATGAGGCAGAATTTACCCCAAAAATTATCCAGACGAAAGAAGAAAGAGCGAACCTCGTATATGCGATGAAAGTAAAGGTGAAAAATGATGGAAGCCTGAAAATAGGAATGCCCGCAGAATTATTATTCTCAAAAAAGTAATCATGGCTAATCCTATCATCGTTAATGGTATTTATAAAAACTTTGGTGCTACCCAGGCACTGCAGGATATTTCTTTTGAAGTGAAAGAAGCAGAACTGTTTGGGCTGATTGGTCCGGATGGTGCCGGAAAGTCTACGCTGTTCCGTATTCTGACCACCCTGTTGCTGGCAGATAAAGGCAACGCTACTGTTAATGGCCTGGATGTAGTAAAACAATACAAGGCTATCCGGAAAATAGCTGGTTATATGCCTGGCCGTTTTTCTTTATACCAGGACTTAACCGTAGAAGAGAACCTGCATTTTTTTGCTACCATCTTCAATACAACGATCACCGCCAATTATGACCTGATCAAAGATATTTATGAGCAGATCGCGCCTTTTAAAAAGCGGTTGGCAGGACAATTGTCAGGAGGAATGAAACAGAAGCTGGCATTGTGTTGTGCGCTGGTACATAAGCCCGTGGTACTGTTCCTGGATGAACCCACTACGGGTGTAGATCCGGTATCACGTAAAGAGTTCTGGGAAATGTTAAAAGGTCTGAAAGGGAAAGGTATCCCCGTATTGGTATCTACACCCTATATGGATGAAGCGGTACTGTGCGACAGGGTAGCCCTGATCCAGAAAGGGGCTTTGCTGGAAATAGATACACCGCAAAACATTATCCATCGTTTTCCGCAACGTATCTGGGCAGTGCGTGCAGAAAATATGTTTGCCCTGCTGCTGGCTATTCGTGCATTCCCGCAAACAGCCAGCTGTTATGCTTTTGGGGAATACCTGCATGTAACGTTGAAAGCCGGAGAGGCGGATTTAGCATCCCTGCAAGCATATCTGCAACAGCAGGAACATACGGAAATGAAAATATTACCGATCACCGCCAGTATAGAAGACTGTTTCATGGCTTTAAGCGCATAGCATTATGAATCCGATCATTACCAGGTCACTCACCAAAAAATTCGGCAATTTTATTGCCACCAACGCCATCACTTTTGAAGTGCTGCCAGGTGAGATCTTTGGCTTCCTCGGCGCTAATGGTGCCGGCAAAACCACCGCCATGCGTATGTTGTGTGGATTGCTGAAACCAAGCAGCGGAGAGGCTTTTGTAGCAGGTTACAATGTATATACACAAACGGAGAAAGTAAAGAAAAGTATTGGTTATATGAGCCAACGGTTTTCCCTATACGAAGATCTGACAGTGAAAGAAAATATCCGCTTTTATGGTGGTATCTACGGATTAAGCAACCAGCAGATAAAGGATAAAACCGCACAGTTGCTGCAAAAGCTGGGTATCGAAAAAGAGGCCGGTCAACTCGTGGGTGCGTTGCCGTTAGGCTGGAAACAAAAGCTCTCTTTTTCGGTGGCCATCCTGCACGATCCCGCTATCGTATTTTTGGATGAACCTACCGGTGGTGTAGATCCTGTTACCCGGCGGCAGTTCTGGGATATGATCTATGAAGCGGCCAATAGCGGTGTAACTGTTTTTGTAACCACGCACTATATGGATGAAGCGGAGTATTGTAACCGGGTATCTATTATGGTAGATGGAAAGATAGAAGCCCTGGATACACCGGTAGCGCTGAAATCGCATTATCAGGCAGACACAATGAATGACGTGTTTTTACAACTGGCAAGAGGAAAATAAAATTTTAGGTATGCATCAGTTCCTGGTTTTTGTTCGTAAAGAATTTTATCACATCTTCCGCGATAAGCGCACCCTGCTCATCCTCTTCGGGATGCCGGTAGTGCAGATCATCCTCTTTGGTTTTGCGATCACCAATGAAATCCGGGAGGCAAAAATTGCAGTGCTGGATCAGTCGCACGACTACTACAGCCGCCGTCTCACAGATAAGCTGGTAGCCTCCGGCTATCTTATAACAGATCAATACCTGCAAAGTAACAACCAGGTTGAAACGGCCTTTAAAGCCGGAGAAATAAAGATGGTAGTAGTGATTCCTGCTAAGTTTGGAGAAGATTTTTTTCATCAGAAAAAAGTTACCGTGCAGCTGCTGGCAGATGCCGGTGATCCCAATACAGCCACTACTTTGCTCAATTATGCCACCGCTATTATTAGCAGCTATCAACAGGAACTGGAACTACAAAATAATTTACCACTCACCATTAATACCACGGTGCGTATGCGTTATAACCCGGCATTGAAGAGCGTTTTCCTGTTTGTACCGGGTGTGATGACGCTGATACTGTTGCTGGTATCTGCTATGATGACTTCCATCACCATTACCCGCGAAAAGGAATTGGGCACTATGGAAATATTGCTGGTATCTCCTTTGCCGCCGGCGATGATCATTATAGGAAAAGTAATGCCATACATCCTGCTGGCATTTGTGAATGCAGTGATTATACTGAGTATGGGGGTAGGTATTTTCGGAATGCCCATCAAAGGCAGTATCCTCCTGTTGTTACTGGAATGTGTGTTGTTTGTACTAACATCGTTATCACTCGGTATTCTTATTTCAACCGTTACTAATACCCAGCAAACGGCCATGATGGCATCTATGATGGGATTGTTGATGCCTACGGTATTATTGTCAGGGTTTATATTTCCTGTGGAAAGCATGCCTGAACCGTTACAGGTATTGTCTAATGTAATGCCGGCGAAATGGTTTATCATCATATTAAAAGATATCATGCTGAAGGGGGCGGGGTTGCGCGACATATGGCTGCAAACGGGCATACTCGCAGGCATGACCCTGTTTTTTCTCGGTATCAGTATACGGAACTTTAAAATTCGTTTGAACTAATGCGTACCATACGTTTTCTTTTACAGAAAGAGTTCCTGCAGATCTTCCGCAGCAAGGCCATGTTGCGCATTATCCTGATTGTACCCATTTTACAATTGCTGGTACTCTCTTATGCTGCTAACTACGAAATAAAAAATATAGCCATCGACGTTATAGACAGAGATCTCTCGCCATGGTCGCAGCAGCTGGTGAGTAAGATCCTGGCCTCCGGTTATTTTAAACTGCACCGGCATACTTTCAGCGAGCAGGAAGCATTGGATGACGTAGCAGGGGATAGAGCAGATATTATCCTGGTAATACCTCCTCACTTTGAGCGCGACCTGGTAAAGGAAAATAAGGCACAGCTGCAACTCCTGGTAAATGCTATCAATGGCAGCAAAGCCGGGTTGGCTAATGGTTATGCGAATAGTATCATCCGTGATTTTAATCAGCAGATACGCACCTCCTGGCTGGCGCTGGACAAGCACACCGGTCCTGCACGGATTGAAATCACTTACTCCAACTGGTATAACCAGCGGATGGATTATAAGGTGTTTATGGTGCCGGGAATCCTGGTGGTGCTGGTAACCCTGATCGGCGCATTTTTATCGGGTATGAACATCGTGAAAGAAAAAGAGATCGGCACCATTGAACAACTAAATGTAACGCCTATACGTAAGTACCAGTTCATCCTGGGAAAGTTAATACCGTTCTGGATAATAGGGATGTTTGAGTTGATTTTTGGCCTGTTGGTGGGTAAGCTGGTCTTTGATCTTCCAATAGTAGGTAGTATAGGGCTGGTATTCCTGTTTGCAGCTATTTACCTGTGGGTGATGCTGGGCATGGGGTTGCTTGTTTCCACCTTTACAGACACACAACAGCAGGCTATGTTTATCGCCTGGTTCTTTGTTATCATCTTTATGTTAATGAGTGGATTATTTACCCCCGTGGAAAGCATGCCGCACTGGGCACAGCAGTTGACCCTGTTAAATCCTATTGCTTACTTTATAAAGGTGATCCGCATGGTAATGCTCAAGGGTAGCGGCTTTAGCGATATCAGTATGTACCTGCTGATTATGTTCGTATATGCATTGGTGATGAATGGAGTAGCGATCCTGAATTATCGCAAAAGAGTGTAGGTAACTCTGTTTCATAGTTTGTTTCTGGTAAATCCAAACTAAGTGATCGATTCTTTTTTTTCTAATTTCCGGATCCTGGTTTTTTTAAACAACTTCTTAGATGATGGCTGTAAATGTAATCCATCAATACCACTTCTGGTGCCTCTTGCTAAATATTGTCCGAATCTGTACTAACGGTATCGGATATACGTTTTATTCTTCTCTCCCAGAAGGGGGCCTCCGTCCATCGCTGCTCCTTTTTGTAAAAGGATGCTCTTAGTTGAAGATAGTTGCGGAAATGTTGCTGCAGGTCTTTGCGGTAACTGATACTACTTGCTGAATCGCCCTGCAGGTGTAAGTTTGCAGCCAGTGCTGCATGGCATGCGGAGCTGATCGCAAAGCCGAGTCCCATAGAAGATATAGGATCGAAGGACAGTGCTGCATCTCCGGTGGCAAGGAAATTTTTTATTGAGGCAGTATCGGTAATTTGAGTGAATGCATTTTTTACCCAGGGCTTCCCATAGGCATGGCTGCCACGTGTTAATGGCAGCAGGTGCTTCGTGGTGGCCAGCAGCCGATTCCAGTTATAGTGGTGTTGCCACTGATGTTTTTTGATAAGGTCACTATCGGTGAAGAATGTTACGGCCAGCCTGTTTCCGGGTATAGTGGCATAATACCACCAACCTTCGGGCGTTGTTTCCAGTAATATTTTTTGTTCTGGTGTATGCGTTGCGTCTAACTGAAGGTAGGCGCCAATGCCAGTGAGCTGATCATATCTGTTTCCGGGAATACCAAGATGCCTGCAAACCTGTGCCTGGCGCCCGGTGGCGTCTAGCAGGAATTTTGCATGCACATGAAACTGTCCTTTTGTTTCGTGTTGAAGGAGTATTGTCCAATGGCCATTAGCGGTTTGCTGATACTGCAATGCCTTGGTGCGCGGAAACAGCTGTCCGCCATGAGTGGCCACCTGCGCTGCCAGAAAGGGATCGAACAGTTGCCTGTCCAGCTGGTAGCTGCGGCCTTCTGTGGTATAGATGCTGTGCCGCGAAATAAGCCTATCGCTTCCCCATGCTGCCTCACTGTTATAGCCTTCCTGTATGCCGGCATTATCAAAGGCATTGCGCGGAATGCCAGCATATTCCAGCAGCTGGAATATGCTGGCATCAACGTGCTCGCCTACACGAACGTTGTCGTATGCGCTGGCTTCCGCCACCACTACCTTACATGTGGTATGTGTAAGCAAACATAAAGCGGCGGCGGTACCCGCCGGACCGCCGCCTGCAATGAAAATATCTGTATAAATATCTATCTGCATATACTTTTTAAAATCTGTTCCTGCTTCCGGAGCGGGGCATCGGAAGACCTTCGGCCGCCACTGCAATAGGTTTGAATGCAAGCGTTTCTAAATGTTCTACCAGCGCGGCTCCGCGGGCACTCATCTTTTTTACGGCCTGTTTGTCTTCCTGGATGAAGTAGACCGGTATGGTGGTTTCATCATCGCTCTTATTTCCGCTGATATCTCCTACTGGTACATCTTTGTAAGTAAATAATTCATTCACCCGCTCTGTTTCTACCAGGTACGGAAATCCTTTTTCGCCGGCATGCTGATCTCTGATGAAACCCAGTGCGGACCAGTGTTCTACCATCTGCACGAAGCTGTTGATGCCTCTTTGATAGTTGACCTGCAATCCGGCCGGAGCATGTGCTGCCGCCTGGCCTTCCTCTGTGATTTGCCCGGTAAGCACATCCCATGGGCTTTGAGGTGGCCACCAGTAAGAATAGTAAGTGGGTGGAAGCGGTTGTTTGTTGACTTTATTGACAGTAGGATTGGTGAAGTTGATATACTGAACGGTACATTGAAAGAAATCCGCCTGCCATGGACAAGCCATACGTTTGGTAAGATCTCCCGGCTCACAGCCATTACCGAGGCATTCATCCTCATCAGGAGAAAGCCCTGTTTTATAGTAATCGGCCGGACGTTGGAGGATGATATAAGGTGCTTTGTATATTAACCGGTTCTGCATGTTCCAGGTCACTTCAATACCGGGGCACATGGGCAGTCCTACGCAATTGCCTACACTGGCGGCATCCATCGGGTGAATAGGGCCAGGCGCCGGTTCCGGTGTGTTCTCAAATTTTCCTTTGGCCCATTGCTTCATGAGGAAATATTGTGTATCGTCCAGCGCCAGGAATTTCATGATGTTGATTTCGCTTACCGAGTTGCTGCCAGAATTCAGTGGCATCATCGGGAAATAATCGCTGCCACTATGTTTCCAGAGCTTCTGCTGCGGCTGATCCTCCGGAGGGTCGAGAGGCGGTACGCCATCAGGCCTGCGGAAGTAGGAGAAATATTGCTCTCTGTTATTTCTGTTGGCTTCTAATGGATCTCCATAATCGAATTGATAGGAGCAGAAGGCCATCATCGACTGTACATTAGCCACCCACTGGTATCTGCTGATACGGTTGATGATAGGTAAAATATCGCGTTTGAAGTTAGCAACATAATTTTCATTCCAATTTGCCCCTGTGCGCAATTCGGGTACCAGATTGAAATAGCGTACACCTACATCAAACATGGTATCGCTGAGGGTGGAGATGTTTACTATTTCCGGCGCAAAGTCGGGTGAGCCAACGATTACCCAGGCTTCCAGCTGCACATCCGGCGTATTGTCTTCAAATGAAACGATACATTTTACGGTGCCATCCGAAATATCATCATGCCATGTGTTGGAGCCTCCATAGCTTGTCAGCGGCTCATCACCGCCGGCACGGCCATATCCGCCCAGCACTATAAGCCTGCCTTCGTTATCCGTGAGCAGATCACCGAGAGTGGTTACAGGTGTACCATATTTTACCTGTTCAGGAGGATATTGCACAGGATATCCCGCAGGCGCCTGGTCTTTTGTAAAAGCAATTTTCTCCTGGCGGCCGCTGATAGTTCTTGGCCCCGGGTCTATAATAAGACTTTGCCGCGCACCCCGGCCCTCCACATCAGGATTGCGCCATGGTACCTGGCGATAGAAATAACTGTTCCGATAGCCGTACAGCAGATTGCCTTCCAGCTCGGAGTACTGATACCATGCAGCTTTTTTATTAGCCAGATGCACCGTCCAGGTGATAGATTTTACATTGGGCGTATCCAGTGTAAGCTCTGCGCCATTTTCATTATAAACCATGAAAGGCTGTCCCTGACGCTTTATCAGGCCGGCACCATCTTTAAACTGAGTGATAGGCGCTAGTTGATTTCCATGCGCATCGGCGTTGAATGGAAGCCCGCCAATGGTATGGGGGGATAGACAAATCTGATCCGGACTATTGCCCAAACGAGCAATACCTACAGATGGATGTAGTGATAGTTTCATTGCTGGGGAATTTGATTTCTGTTGTGGAACGTTGGCTGACGGATACAAACAATTCTAATGGAGCTTACAAACGATAATGATTATTCTGAGTATATGAGCTTAACAAGAAACTAAATCTAAGTATTTTTTTGATAAAAAAATCACAGGAGACAAATTTACGCAGAAAAAAATTGTTTTGCATTCAGAGAGATAATTTCTTTTTCAATCTCCTCAAATGCATTATCTTCATTACATTCTTCTTCAGTAAAATTATTTTTTTTATCCGATTTTATGAAGATGGTTGATGTAAAACCTTTTCTTGTTGCCAGTTTGCCGAGTTGTAGATTAAACTTTCAAACGGGATGATCTTTTTTTTGTTTCCCCGGAGTAATGTTGTGCTGATGATTTCAATCTCTTAAGTTGATGATTAAAGTGGATGCTCATGAATTTCTTTTCTGCAGTTTGTAGATAGTAAATCTGTTACCGATGCCATGAAGTAATTTAAAGTTACACCATCATATCAAAAACAAAGCAGCCGGCTCAAAAATAATTGAGCCGGCTGCTTTGTTTTCAGTTAAACCGCAGCTTGCTGCAATTTGCGAATCAGTTTGCCCAATGTTTTTAATCCATCATCTACCTGTTTGCTCCAGGGATTACCGAAGCTGATACGTAAACAATTACTGTATTTGTTTTGGAGAGAGAAGATACGACCAGGACAGAAGCTGATCTTATGTTTGAGCGCCAGTTGAAAAAGTTCAAAAGTATTGACAGACGCTTCCAGTTCTATCCATAGTACGCAACCGCCTTGCGGTCTTGATATGCGGGTGCTTTCCGGGAAGTATTCGCTGATAGCCTGAGAGTACCGTAAACACTGGGTATGCAGCATCTTGCGTAAATTCCGCAGGTGAAATTCGTAGCGGCCTATTTCCAGAAAATGCCCTACGGCTGCCTGTGGGAGCGAGGCGCAGGCAATGGAGTGGTTTTGTTTCATCAGCAATACTTTCTCCTTGTATTTCCCCGGCATGGTCCAGCCTACGCGGTAGCCCGGTGCCAGCGACTTTGAGAAGGAATTGCAGAGCAGCACATGTCCGTGTTTATCAAATGTTTTACAGTTGGCGGGTCTTTGTTTGGTGAAATAGAGGTCGCCATAAATATCATCTTCTATTAGTGCGATATCATATTTCTCCATCATGCCCACCAGTTCTTTTTTGTTTTTGTCCGGCATACAGGAACCCAGTGGGTTGTTGTAGTTCGTTACAAACAGACAGGCTTTTATTTTATGACGGGGAATCGCTTTATCAAGATAATCGAGGTCTACGCCGGAAGCCGGATGTGTAGGCACTTCCAGGACTTTCAGTCCCAGGCTTTCAGCCAGTTGCATAGCACCGTAGTAAGCGGGGCTTTCAATGGCAATGGTGTCGCCGGGTTGTGTAACGGCCGTTAAACAGAGTGTGAGTGCATCCATACAGCCACTGGTGGTAACCACATCATCTGCCGTGAAAGCGCCACCCCAGGCGAGCGACATACGTGCTATTTGTCCGCGTAACAGTGCATTGCCCTGTAACTCTTCATAGCCAAGGCCATTGGCGGGCAGCTCCCGTAAAGCGTGTACCACTGCCTTGGCCATTTTTGCTGCCGGTAAAAGTTCTACCGGAGGCGTGGCTACAGAGAAATTAAGGATATTGGGACTCCTCATGTGACTGAACACTTCCATCACCATATCGCTCACGGTGGCTTCGCTGGCCTTTTTTACAGGGGCACAGGTGCCGGGCATGGCGGGCATGCGCCGCGAATTAAAACGTATATAATAGCCTGATTTAGGCCTTGATTCAATCAGTCCTTTTGATTCCAGGTGGTAGTAAGCCTGAAAGGCGGTGCTTAAACTGATGCCTTGCTGTTTGCTGAGTATACGCACGGATGGCAGTTTCTCACCAATCTTCATCACTTCTTTTTCTATCAGCTGTTCAATGTTATCTGCTACCTGCAGGTAGAGATGATCGGCAGTTTTAATCATAGCGGTAAGTATCTGATATGGCCAAAATTACGAAACTGTCATCTGTTTTCAAAGCGATTAGCTTTTAGGAGTTAGCTTTTAGGAAATGCAGCGAAGATTTCTGCTTTTATCTCCGCTGTATTTCCTAAAAGCTAACTCCTAAAAGCTAATTGCTTTGAGATCAGTTTTCCCAATGTCTGTATCGCCCAGGCCTGGTCTTCATTCCAGGGGTTGGCATTGGTGAGCCGCATGCAGTTATGGTATTTATCCTGGCTGGAAAACAGTGCTCCGGGCGTAAAAGTAATATGCTGCTCCACAGCTTTCTGGTGCAGTAGCCAGGTGTCTGCTTTGGGCGGCAATACTACCCAAAGGCTGATGCCGCCATTGGGGCGTGTAAGCTGTGTATCTGCCGGAAAATATTCCTGGATAGCCTTGGTTATCTGCATGGTTTGCATGCTGAGTGATTGTCGTAGTGATTTCAGGTGAAGGTCCATACGTTGTTGCTCCAGGAACTTCACCAGCATCAGCTGTGGCAATATGCCGGTACTCGCAGAGGTCATAAATTTCAGCTGGGCTATCTTTTCGTGATACCTGCCACCAATGACCCATCCAATGCGAAGTCCTGCTGCAATGGATTTGGAGAAAGAGGAGCAATATAATACCCAGCCTTCCTGGTCGTATGTTTTGATGGTTTTAGGCCGCTCCGGCGCAAAATGCAGATCACCGTATACATCATCTTCTATCAGCGGCACCTGGTACTTTTGCAGCAGTTTAGCCAGTTGTTCTTTGCTGGGGTCAGGGATGCAGCTGCCCAGCGGATTATTGTAGTTGCTGACAAACAGGCAAGCCTGTACCTTTTTCTTTTTGAAGGCATCTTCCAGTTTATCCAGGCTGATGCCGGTAACAGGGTCTGTAGGTATTTCCATGGCTTTCATACCCAGACTTTCAATCGTCAGCAATAAGCCAAAGAAAGTAGGGGATTCAATAGCAATGGTATCACCTGCTTTGGCTACTGCGCGCAGACATAAGCCTGCGGCTTCTATGGCGCCGTTGGTCACAATGATCTGTTCCGGTAAAATAGCGCGGCCCCAGTTAAGGCATTGCCTGGCAATGTGCCGGCGCAAGGGTTCATGACCGGTAATATCACCGTAAGGGATATACGAATTTGTCAGCTCACGGGCAGTTTGCTGTAAGGCTTTCTTTAATTTCCCTGCAGGTAACAATGAGGTGTGCGGAGAGGCGCCGATCAATGAAACTGTTTTGTGGGTACTGTTGGTTTTCCGGAACATGGCCAGTCGTTCGTTGATCTGTACCCGCGCAGCGGTAGGCATAGGATCTGTTACCGGTGGCAGTTGCGGCCGTATGGTATGTGAATACTGTACAAAATACCCCGACTTTTCCCGGGCTTCCACCCAGCCCTTTTTTTCGAGATGCAGGTATACCTGTAAAGCAGTACTGATGCTGATGCCATGCTCCTGGTGTAAAGACCGCACAGACGGGAGTTTGTCGCCAATCCCATATACGCCTTTACTGATCATCGTTTGAATCTTATCTGCCAGTTGCAGATATATAAATCCGTTGCTTTTTTTCATCTGCCTAAAGATAATCTGTTATGGTTTAAATTTCATAATTCTGTATCTGTTTCAGTGCTTTTTTTTGCTGTTATTTTGTATCCATAATTATATATTCGAATGACAGTTACCAGACACATTGCGCATACATTGGTGAAACTTTGCCGGGACTGGCAATTTCCGGAAGCACAGGCCACACTATTTCACGAAGAGGCTGTGAACATAGAACCGGATGGTCGTATTACAAAAGGGTTAGCCGCCATCATGGCTAAAGAACAGGCCTTTTTAAATAGTATTAAGGAAAGACATCTGCTGGAAATTTCTGAACCCATCATCGCGGATAACTATTTCGCTATGCAATTATTGGTAGATGTTACGCTGGAAAATATTGGCCGGCACGTGCGAAACGAGCTATGCGTATACGAAATACAGGATGGGAAAATTATCCGTGAACAGTTCTTTTATTGATCTCTACAAAAAAAACAAAATAATGGAAGCAAGAATGGACATTAGTAAACTGGCGCCAGCTGCTTACAAAGCCGTGATAGGGTTACAGTTAGCTGTTAATAACAGCGGTCTTGATAAAACCTTGTCTGAACTGATAAAGATTCGTGCATCACAACTCAACGGTTGTGCTTATTGTCTTAATATGCACACCAGGGATGCCCGCAAAATGGGAGAAACTGAACAACGCATTTATGGTTTGTCTGCCTGGCAGGAAGCGCCTTTTTATACAGATAAAGAACGTGCAGCGCTGGCACTTACAGAAGCCGTTACGCTCTTATCTTCCAGCCGTGTACCTGACGACGTGTACAATGCAGCAGCAGCGCTGTTTGCCCCCGAAGAAGTAGCGGTGATCACCATGGCTATTGTAACTATTAATGCATGGAACAGGATAGCGGTAACGTCGAGGACGCTGCCGGATTGAGATTGTCTTACTCAGGATTAGGCTGATTATGAAGATTACCCCGATTTCTTTTTTTGATTATAAATTGATTAGCGGAGACCGAAGGGGGTATTGTCTGAACTGTGATTTTTGTGATTAGTATGATTATCCTGATTAGCGGAGATCTCAGCGGATATTGTCTGAACCAGGATTTTTAGGATTAAATGGATTACCCTGATGGGTGCCGAAGATTCCAGCGGATATTTTCGCGTATATCTTCGATGCCAAACAACATGACACCCATCATGGTAATCCATTTAATCCTAAAAATCCTGGTTCAGACAATATCCGCTGAGATCTCCGCTAATCAGGATAATCATACTAATCACAAAAATCACAGTTCAGACAATACCCCCTTCGGTCTCCGCTAATCAATTTATAATCAAAAAAAGAAATCGGGGTAATCTTCATAATCAGCCTAATCCTGAGTAAGAAAATTTCAGCAAGAATCGGGCTTGCGCCTTCTGGATGTTTCTTTACTTTTGCTTCATGACCTGGCAAAAGATAAAAATACCGGTGAATGATGCGCAGAATTTTTCCTTTGCTGAATGCCTGCATTTCCTTGGAAGATCCGATAAAGAATGTTTGCATTATATCCGCAACGGTAAGCTGCAGAAAATGCTGCTGGCAGACGGAGAACCCGTAGTGGTGGAGATTGCAGCCGGTGACATACCTGGTCACCTGGAAGCCAGGGTGATAGCGCCTGCAGGAGGACAGGTACCCGAAGCACCTATTATTCGTTATGTGACACATTGGTTGCACCTGGATGCCAATTTGCAGTCGTTTTATGATTATACAGAAAAGGATCCTTTGTTAAAGGGGCTGGCACAGGAGTATCGCGGTTTGCGACTCGTGGGCATGCCCGACTTATTTGAGGCTATCAGCTGGCCTATCATTGGGCAGCAAATTAACCTGGGCTTTGCCTATACACTCCGGCAACGGTTCATTACTAATTTTGGTTACCATGCAATAGTTGATGGTACCGATTATTATTTATATCCGCATCCGGCAGTAATAGCAGCCCTGACCCCTGATCAGCTCACCCCGATGCAGTTTTCCCGGAGTAAGGCATTGTACCTGATTGAAACCGCCAAACAAATGGCCGACGGACATCTTAATGAAACAGATCTCGGCGCCATGAATTATGAACAGGCACGCGAAAGCCTGGTAGCGCTGAAAGGAATCGGTAACTGGTCTGCCAACTACACACTTATGAAGTACCGGCGTTTCCCGCAATCTATACTGCTGGAAGATGTAGGGTTGCATAATGCAATAAAAAATAGATTACATTTGGAAGCAAAGCCTTCCATGGCGGAACTGCAACAGTATACAAAATCATGGAAGGAGCACGCGGCATATGCCACCTTTTATTTGTGGAGATCCTTATTACCCCAATAACTTACTAGCATGGAAGAAGAAGTGTATCATCTACGTATAGACACTCCCGTTGGACCACTACTGATCAGTGGCACTACTCAATTTATTAATGCCGTTAATTTCACCGACACACCCGCTACTGATTTTCCACAAGCTCCTCCGGTGCTGCTGAACTGTGCGCAGCAACTCTATGAGTATTTTGGTGGCGACAGAAAAGTATTTGATATCCCTATTGCCCAGCCAGGTACTGAGTTTCAGCAATCGGTGTGGCAGCAATTACTGGTTATCCCTTTCGGACAAACGATTTCCTATCAGCAACTGGCGCATCGTATCCACAATCCTAAAAGCATCCGCGCTGTAGGCACCACCAATGGAAAAAATCAGATAGCCATCATCGTTCCCTGTCATCGTGTGATTGGCAGCAATGGCAGTCTTACCGGCTATGCCGGCGGCTTATGGCGTAAACGCTGGCTCCTGGAGCATGAGCGCACTGATTTATTTACGGGGCTAATGTGAGAGAAGGCCTTCGGCGTTTGTCTTGCTCAGGATTAGACTGATTAATATGATTACCATGATTTTTTTTGATTTCTGATGATTGCAAACTGATTAACGAATATTCCCATCCGCTTATATCTCCTCTAATCATTTTATAATCAAGAAAAAGAAATCATGGTAATCATATTAATCAGTTTAATCCTGAGCAAGACAATCTGATCTGCTCAAAATACACAGAACTGAATCTGTTTTTACATCTTTATTTATCTCAATTTTGATCTCGAATCAGAGATCATCATATCCTATTAAACAGTTATCATGGAAAAGAGATTGCAGGAAGATTTAAAGCACACAGATCAGTTATTACAGTTGTCCAAAGATTTCAGCAGTAAATTTTTGTCTGTTATCGATAAGCTGGCAGCAGATAAACAGGTGACGGTGGCCTCCCGCATAGCCTTTCCGGAAGCGGGTTTGGGCGGTGCCGCCGCTTTGGAAATGTTCCGGCAGCAATATGGAAATAGTATCACCGCCGCCGCAGGACCACGATACTGGGGATTTGTTACAGGGGGCGTTACACCCGCTGCATTGATGGGAGATTGGCTTACTTCAGCCATGGATTTGAATTCATCAGATAAGAGCTCAGCCGCCTTTTATATAGAAACGGAAACCATTGTTTTATTAAAAGAATTATTTGGCCTGCCGGAAGAACATCTTGGTTGCTTTGTATCCGGTGCTACGATGTCTAATTTTACAGGATTGGCCATCGGCCGGCAGTGGCTGGGCCACCAGCGGGGAATAGATATTGGAAGAGATGGAATGGCCGGTTTATCTGATTTGAAAGTGGTATCTGCCACGCCTCATTCGAGTATTGGCAAAGCTATGTCTATGCTGGGTTTGGGAAGAAACAGCCTGGTGAAGTTACCCACATTGCCCAACAGGGAATGCGTGGATCTTGCCGCATTAAAAAATTACCTCGAAGAAAATAAAGGGCAGCCTTTTATATATGTAGCCAATGCGGGCACGGTGAATACCGTGGACTTTGACGACATCGCAGCATTGGTGGAACTTAAAAAAGAATACGGCTTCTGGCTCCATGTAGACGCGGCTTTCGGTGGATTTGCCGCTTGCAGCGATGCTTATAAACATCTGCTGAAAGGCTGGGAATGGGCAGATAGCATCACTATTGATGCACACAAATGGTTGAATGTACCTTATGATGCCGCCATGATTTTCTGTCGTCATCCGCAATTACAGGTAGAAGTATTTCAGAATGCAGGTGCTGCTTACCTGGGCGATCCGGCAGCACATTTTAATTTCATTAATTACATCCCTGAAAACTCCCGCCGGCAGAGGGCTTTGCCAGCCTGGTTTTCATTGATGGCATATGGTAAAGAAGGATACCGGTGGCTGGTAGAAAATAATATTACACGCGCGCAGGAACTGGGTGATTTGCTGGAGAAAGACCCTCATTTTACGTTGTTGTCGCCCGTACGGTTATGTGTTGTTTGTTTCACACTGAATGTAGCAGCAGACGTACAGACCGCAGCGGTAAATGAATTCCTGGAAGCATTGAATGCCACCGGTGTGGTATGTATGACAGGTACCGTATACCAGGGCCGGCAAGGGATCAGGGCTGCATTGGTCAACTGGAGAACGGCTGCAAAAGATGTTACAATAGCTTACGATACAATGAAAGGACTCGCAGAAAAAATAGTGAATCAATATACTTATGCGTAAATCAAATACAAATGCTTACATCGCGCTTGCCATTGTAAGTATTTTTTGGGGAACCACTTATCTGGCTTCCAGGGTGGGCGTGCGGCATATGCACGGTGTTATGCTGGCCGGATTACGACAAGCTGTTGCGGGCCTTTTAATAACAGGATTCTTTTTACTCAGGGGATATAAGTTGCCAGAGAAGCCGGTGTTGTCGAAGTTGTTTGTAATAGGTACACTCATGCTTTGTGGTGGTAACGGTTTACTTACCTGGGCGCTGAAATACATTCCAAGTGGACTGGGAGCTATTATTGCAGCTACCATTCCTATCTGGATCACTATTGCCAGTTACTTTTTAGTGAAACGTACCAGGCTGAGTATACAGCTGATCATTGGTATGATACTGGGTTTTGGCGGTGTGGCGGGTATCTTCTATAATTATTTATCCAGTTTAATGAACCCTGATTTTCAGTTCGGGATACTGATCGCTTTCTGTTCCTGTATTTTCTGGGCATTGGGATCAGTACTTACCGCCAAATGGGCGTTGGGTGTGAACTACCTCTATGGTGCAGGGTTTCAGATGTTTTTCAGTGGCATCATTATGTTGCTGGTAGCTATGTTGTTTTTGGGACAACACCTGGAGGTGGGCAATTTTACTACAGAGCTGTGGGAAAGCCTGTTGTACCTGATTTTGGTAGGATCTGTTTTTTCTTATTCAGCATATGTGTTTGCCTTGAATAATCTGCCGCCGGCACAGGTATCGATTTATGCTTACATCAATCCTGTTGTAGCGGTATTGCTGGGTTGGACGCTGCTGCATGAAAATCTCACCTGGTTAATGGGTGTATGTTCACTCGTAACAATAGGAGGCGTATTCCTGGTGAATAATGCATTCAACAAAAGCAAGAAAAAACTTACGGCAATAACAGATTAGTAATAGCTATATATTTTTAAGGTAGAAGTTAATAGGCAGATGTTCACCCCGGTTTTTACCGGACAGAGCATCTTTTCTTTTGTTAGTGAAATGTATTAATTTACACTTACTAAATTAAATTTCATCTCATGGAAGTTATTCAGGCAACGGAATTACACACCAACGAAGTGGCAGTATTATTTGATGCATATCGTTCTTACTACGATCAGGCGCCTGATTTTAAAGGTGCATTGGCATTCATTACAGAAAGGATTGAAAATAAAGATAGTAACATATTTGTTGCATTGTTGGGAGAAGAAATTATCGGCTTCACACAGTTGTATCCTATCTTCACTTCTGTAGGAATGAAGCGGGGCTGGTTATTAAATGATTTATATGTGCTGGAAGAACACCGGGGGATAGGTGCTGGTAAAGCCTTGATAGCAGCAGCTGCCGCGCATGGCCGCAAAACAAATGCTGCCTGGTTAATGCTGCAAACCTATGTAGCTAATACCGGTGCACAGGCATTGTATGAAAGGGAAGGATTTATAAAAGATACGAATTCTTACTACTATTATTTACCGTTAAATAAATAATTACAAATTACGAATTGGGAATTACGGATCGAAGCGATCTTCGCTTACATCCGTAATTCCCAATTCGTAATTCCTCAAAATATGGACCTGACAAAAAATCCCTGGACTATACATTCCAGCGAAACACGATACGACAATAACTGGATCAGTGTATTACATCATGAGGGGCTGAACCCGGCCGGTGGCGCAGGCATTTATGGCGTTGTTCATTTTAAAAACCTGGCTGTAGGTGTGGTGGCACTGGATGACGATATGCAAATCTATCTCGTAGGACAATTCCGTTTTCCGCTGAACCGCTTCAGCTGGGAGATCCCTGAAGGCGGAGGCCCGCTGGGCGAAGATCCGCTGGATACCGCCAAAAGAGAACTATTGGAAGAAACCGGGCTGGTGGCCAGTCACTGGGAAGTGATCACCAGGCTGGATATGTCTAATTCCGTTTCCGATGAAACCGGGATCGTATATCTGGCCCGTGGCCTGGAGCAACGTATGGCTGAGCCGGAAGAAACAGAACAACTGATCGTTAAAAAGATATCTTTTGAAGATGCCTACCGGATGGTGAACAACTTCGACATCACCGATTCCTTATCCGTTGCTGCCATACAAAAAGTGAAGCTCATGGGCCTGGAGGGGTTATTAAACAAATAAACCCGTTACCTTTGCAACACATGGAAAGGAAATTTAACGCTTTCAAAGGTGAAAGAAGAGAGGGGTCAGGTGGCCCCAAAAAGTATGCGACTCAGCGCCCAAAGCAATCTACAATGATTATTGGTCGCCAGCCGGTACTGGAAGCCCTGAACAGTGGCAAGTCCATTGAGCGCATTTTCATGCTGCGCACAGCAACAGGCGATATTATCCCACAAATCAGAGACCTGGCCTTAGCCAACAATATCCCCGTGAACTATGTGCCGATGGAAAAGTTGAACGGGCTTACCCAGGCTAATCACCAGGGATGCGTAGCTATTGCCGGCAACGTTACCTACCTGGACCTGCAGGACGTAATATCACACGTCATTGAGCAGGGGCAAACGCCGCTGTTCCTGATCCTGGATGGTATTACCGATGTACGTAATATTGGCGCCATTGCCCGTAGTGCCGTGTGTTGCGGCGCCCAGGCCATTATCATTCCGGACAAAGGCATCGCCTCCCTGAATGAAGAAGCCGTAAAATCCTCTGCAGGTGCATTGGAAAAAATATCGGTTTGCCGTGTTAACAGCCTGAATAAAGCTATTGATACCCTGCATCTCAACGGTATTAAAGTGCTGGCGAGTGAAATGGAAACGGAAATAAAATTATACGATTGCGACCTGAAAGAGCCTGTAGCAGTGATTATGGGTTCAGAAGATAAAGGCGTGTACCCCGCGTTGATAAAAGCCTCCGATGTGCTTTTTCATATACCGATGGCCGGCAACTTTGAGTCTTTCAACGTATCTGTGGCGGCTGGTATTATTTTGTATGAAGCATTGAAACAACGAACTATATAATAATCGGGCAGAAATTGTCTTCCCCGGGATTTTGATGATTAATCATGATTTTTCTGATTTTGTTTATTTTTAATATAGCATCTAATCAGAATAATCATGATTAATCATCAAAATCCTGGAGAAGACAAATTTTAGCAGCTTGCTGCTACCTGTCCAATTCGCAATTAAATTTATTTTATGCTCAAACTGGTAGAGTGCCCGCGTGATGCTATGCAGGGTTGGCACAGGATGATCAGCACGGATGAGAAGGTGAAATACCTGGATGCCTTGTTAAAAGTAGGTTTTGATACGATTGATTTTGGAAGTTTTGTATCTCCCAAAGCAATCCCGCAAATGGCCGACACTAAAGATGTGTTGCCCCGGTTGCAGTTATCAGGATCAAAAAGTAAACTGCTGGCCATTGTGGCGAATATGCGTGGTGCAGAAGACGCGGTTGTATTTGACGAAATCAGTTACCTCGGCTTTCCGTTTTCTATTTCAGAAACGTTTCAGCTGCGGAATACCAATAAAACTATCGCAGAATCCCTGGAACAGGTGCATTCCATGCAGGAGCTGTGTATAAAAAATAAAAAAGAGCTGGTAGTATATATTTCTATGGGATTTGGAAACCCTTATGGTGACCCATATAGCCCGGAGATTGTATTACAGTGGGTAGAAGAGATGGTGAAGATGGAGATAGGTATTATTTCCCTCGCTGATACGGTTGGTGTAGCCGATCCTAAAACAATCACGGATCTGTTTAAACACCTGATCCCTGCTTACACGGATGTAGAGTTTGGCGCACATTTTCATGCTGCTCCCTATAACTGGGAAGAGAAAGTACTGGCCGCCTGGGAACAGGGCTGCAAGCGCTTCGACAGCTCCATTAAAGGCATTGGCGGTTGCCCTATGGCTAAAGATGAACTGGTAGGCAATCTGGCCACTGAAAATATGATTGCATTTTGCCATCAGCGCAAAGAGCCACTCACGCTGGATATGACAGCACTGCGCGGCGCACAGCGACTGGCAGATGCCGTTTTTAAAGATTAACAGTTACACATGCAATTTCATTTGAGCTTTCCCGTGGAGCCTTTGGCGTCAGCTATTCAATATAAAGATGAGCTGCTGCTGCTGGGCTCCTGCTTTGCTGAAGAGATAGGCGAAAAGCTGCAGGAGCACCGGTTTAATACGGTGATCAACCCCCATGGCATCTTATACAATCCGTTGAGCATCACTAAAGCCCTGACTTCTTATCTCGACGGAAAAATATATACTAAAGAAGATTTATTTCAACACAACGACTCCTGGAATAGCTGGGATCATCACAGCCGTTTTTCTGCGCTCACGCCGGAAGCTGCACTGGAAGCGATTAACACCGCGCATGCCGCGGCTGCCCGCAGTATTGAAAACGCCGACTGGCTCATATTGACCCTTGGCTCCGCTCATGCCCATGTACTCAAAGAAAACAGCCGCATAGTAGGCAACTGTCATAAAGTACCCGCCGCCAGTTTCTACAAACGGTTACTCACAGTAGATGAAGTTGTTACTGCGCTGGATAACGTGATGCATCGTTTGTTTTTCCGCAACCGGAAAATTAATATACTCTTTACCGTTAGCCCGGTGCGTTACATACGCGATGGCGTAGTGGAGAATAACCTCAGCAAAGCTATACTGCTACAGGCTGTACATCACCTTGTGAATAAATTTAACCGCCTCTTTTATTTCCCGGCTTATGAGCTGGTGATAGATGATCTGCGCGATTATCGCTTTTATAAAGATGACCTGGTACATCCCAATGCTGCCGCAGTAAATTATGTGTGGGAGCAGGTAGTAAAATCCTGTATCCATCCCAACAGCCAGCCATTATTACACACCATTGCAGAAATAAACCGTGCCGCACATCACCGGCCGTTTAATCCGGAAAGCAGCGAGCATCAACAGTTTTTGCGTACGTATGCGGGTAAGGTAAAGCAGATAATGGCGGAGCATCCGCAGCTTAATATGGAGGAGTTGCTGGCATATTTTAGTCCAACTGTCTGAACTGTGATTTTTATGATTTTTTTGATTATCCTGATGAGCGAAGATTAGATTGTCTGAACCAGGATTTTTAGGATTGAATGGATTACCCTGATGGGTGCAAAAGATCAAAGAGAAGATTTTAGCGGATATCTTCAATATAAAACAACATAACGCCCATCAGGGTAATCCATTCAATCCTAAAAAATCCTGGTTCAGACAATCTAATCTTCGCTCATCAGGATCATCAAAAAAATCATAAAAATCACAGTTCAGACATTATCACAACTGAACCCCTTTCTTATCTTTCAAATAAATTATTCCTATCACAAAACATATTACTGCCACAGCAATCGGATAAATCAATCCTGCCAGGTGGTTGCCGGTATTGGTAACCAGGATGGTGGAAATGGTGGGTAATAAACCGCCAAATACGCCATTGCCAATGTGATAAGGCAGCGACATAGAGGTGTACCGGATACGCGTAGGAAACAGTTCTACCAGGAAAGCGGCTATGGGTGCGTATACCATGGTTACAAACAACACTTGTATAAATATCAGGATCACCAGCCAGGCCATGCGTGTATGGCTTACCGTTAGTTCCTTTTTGCCGTCTGTATCCCGGAGGATGCTGCCGTCTGTATAGCTATGAACACGTGTGGTTTTGGATACCAGTTTGCCGGCTTCATTCTGTGATGAGTTGCTTTCTATCCTGAGATCCGCTGTTTGTTCCTGTTTCTGTTTTATATCGCCTATGTTGTCCATGGCTTTGTAAATAGGGTAGTAGGCCAGGGCGGCGAGGAGCATGCCGGTGAGCATGATCTTTTTACGGCCTATACGATCAGACAGCGACCCGAAATAAATGAAGAAGGGTGTTCCCAGCAGCAGTGCAATGGCAATGATAATATTGGATTGCACAAACTCTATGTTCATTGTTTTCTGGAGGAAGGAGAGGGCATAAAACTGACCGGTATACCAGATCACCCCTTGCCCCATGGCAGCGCCGAACAGCGCTATCAGCACCAGTTTCAGGTTTTCTTTGTTGCCAAAACTTTCCTTGATAGGGTTGGCGGAAGTTTTACCTTCCTGTTTCATTTGTGTAAATAAAGGTGATTCGTGTAGGCGTATACGTATATAATAAGACATGATCACCAGGAATACCGATAACAGGAACGGAATGCGCCAGCCATAGTTATTGAAGTTTTCAGGTGTCATCACGGTGCGGGTGATAAGGATCACGCCTAGTGATACAAACAGCCCGAGAGTGGCTGTGGTTTGAATGAAACTGGTGTAGTAACCACGACGGTTATCCGGCGAATGTTCTGCCACATAGGTAGCAGCCCCGCCGTATTCACCACCCAGGGCCAGTCCCTGTAATAGCCGGAGAAGGAGTACCAGCACAGGCGCCAGCATACCAATAGTATGATAGCTGGGAATAAGGCCTATTGCAAATGTAGAGCCGCCCATAATGAGCAGTGTAAGCAGGAATGTGTATTTGCGCCCTACCATATCGCCCAGGCGACCAAATACAATGGCGCCAAAAGGGCGAACAATAAATCCTACGGCAAAAGTGGCCAGGGTAGCTATATATGCCAGCTGCGGATTGCTGGGTGGAAAAAACTTTTCAGCGATAATAGCAGATAAGCTGCCGAAGATGTAGAAGTCGTACCATTCTATTAAAGTACCGGCCGATGAAGCCAGTATTACCTGCCAGATATTTTTTGTGGCTTGTGGATTTTGCATACTTGGTTTTTTGTAGCTGTTAGGGCTTTTGCGGGGAAAAAGATAGTGAATAATTGTTATGGGCGCAAATACAGGCAAGTAAAAAATCAGGATCTCTCAAATCTGCAAACTCATAAATCTCTATAATCCCTTATCTTTAATAAAGGGGCAATTCAAAAAAAATGAATCCAGGACAGTTATCTCGTATCAGCAGGGTTACTAGTTTATTGTTGTTAATCCTTTTTGCCTTTCACATAGTAGCGAAAGCGCAAAAAAACACCGGCAACAGACCTAAAGTTGCTGTAACGCTCAGTGGTGGAGGTGCCCGCGGATTGGCGCATATTGGCATACTGGAAGCAATAGATAGTGCCGGGTTAAAAGTGGATTACCTCACGGGTACCAGTATGGGTAGTATTGTTGGCGCTTTGTATGCTATGGGATATTCCGGTAATCATATTGAGGCGGCCGCCCGCAAACTTAACTGGAATGATTTGTTCTCCAATCAGCCGGCGCTCACAGACATATCTTACGAAGAAAAAACGCAGTATAATAAATACATCATTGAAATCCCTTTTGAATATGGTAAGCCCAAACTCGCTTCCGGCGTAATTTCCGGTGAAGCATTGTGGCTGGAGCTGGCCAAATTATGCTGGCCGGTGAAAGACGTAAAAAACTTTTCCGATTTTAATATTCCATTTAAGTGTATCGCTACAGATGTAGCTACCGGCGAAATTGTAACGCTGGATAGCGGAGAGGTAGTGACCAGTATCCGCGCCAGTATGGCCATCCCGTCTATTTTTACCGCAGTGAAAATAGGGGATCGTAAACTGGTGGATGGTGGTGTGGTGCGTAACTTCCCGGTGATCACCGCCAAAGAAATGGGCGCTGATATTGTGATTGGCGCCAACGTGAGTGGCGGCTTACGCAAAGCGGATCAGCTGATAACACCCTTTGATATTCTTTACCAGCTTGGATTGTATAAAGATGCCGTAGATTTTAAAACGGCCATCAAACAATGCGATATTTATGTGCCAATGAATAAAGAGCTGGAAAATTACTCTGCTGCCAGCTTTGGGAGCGTAGACTCTATCATTGAAGTGGGCCGCCGCAAAGGAAGGGAGATGTACCCGGTATTTAAGCACCTGGCGGACTCATTGAATGCATTATACCCGGAGCCTCCGTTTGTTGCGGACCGGCTGCCGTTTGCAGCAGACATTGAAATCAGCAGCATTCATGTAAACGGATTGGTACACTCTGACCGGAAATTTTTTCTGCAAAGGCTTCATCTCAAACCCAACGGCTGTTATACCCCGCAACAACTCAGGAATGCGATCCTGAATGTGTATGGTACCCGTTTTTATAAACTGATTACGTATAGTCTTACTTCCGAAGGATATGGTAAAAGCAGGATGGATATTCAGGTAGAAGAAAATCCGTTGACCTACGTAAAGTTTGCATTGAATTATAACACTTTCACCGGTGCCAATGCGGTGTTGAATCTGACGCAGCGTAATTTCATTGTACCCAATTCCCGTTCATTCGTGACCGTAGCCATCAGCGAGAATCCGCGCCTGGAGGCAGAATACTTTAAGTACCTGGGCCGCAGCCGTAATTTTGGATTTGGATTAAGTACCTATTATGAAAATAACGGGCTTACTTTTTATGATGATAATTTCGGGAAGATGCAGCAGTATCGCAGTAAGTATGCCAACGTCAATATAGACATGCAATATACTATTGGCCGGAATATGTCTATTGGTGCAGGTACGCGCTGGGAGTATATTAAGTATAAGCCACAGTTTTCTCCTTTTGTGGAAGTACGGGGCAGTACCAATCAGCTGAACACCTACTTTAATTATGGCATTAATTCACTGAATCAGAAAATATATCCTACGAAAGGGTTGCTGCTGAATTTTGAAGCAGGACATATTTACAATCAGCATCCGGGTATTAAAGTAAATTCCAACGGAACGGAATTGAACCTGGATAGTGCCGGTGTAAAGTTCAATGATTACGAGCGTTTCATCCTGAATATGAAATATTACATCCCGCTAAGCCATAAATCAGCTATTGAGTTTGATGGTAATATCAGTTATAATCTCAATTACAATGAATCTGTACTGAACGGATACCTTGTAGGCGGTATGTCTACAGTAACCCGTAACCAGGTTCCTTTTGTAGGGTTGTATGAAGGAGAAGTAATTACTCCAAAAATAAGTGCTGTACAGATAGCATGGCAATATGAGTTTATTAAAAATATATTTGCGATTCCACGTGTAGGTGCTGCTGTATATGACGGGGAATTATCCGGTGGTAACAAGTATAAGTATCTCAGTGGATATGGACTGGGGGCGGGCTATAGCAGCCGGTTAGGCCCCATTGAGGCAACAATGATGTACAGTGATCAATCTGGTCAGCTGAAGTTTTATGTGAATATGGGCTTTAATTTTTGACCAGGATTAAAGGGTTGAATGGATTGCCCTGATGGGTGTTATATTGTTTATCCCTAAGATATACGCGATTATCTTCGCTCATCAGGATTATCTTCGCTCATCAGGATAATCATACTAATCATAAAAATCACAGTTCAGACATTATCCGCTTAAATCTTCGGCATCCATCGGGTAATCCATTCAATCCTTTAATCCTGGTTCAGACAATTTAATTAGTGCATTCTATCTCCCCGTACTTCTATATTTTGTAATATTTCTGCTTCTGTTTTTAGCCATTCCTGCCAGCGGTTTTTCACTTTTTCTTCCGGAAAATATTCGTTTGCCAGATCAATAAAAAGGCGGTAATGACCGGCTTCAGAGATCATAAATTTGCGATAGAATTCGCGCATGTATTCATCTTCCAAACCTTCACTCAACAGGCGGAAACGTTCGCAGCTGCGGGCTTCTATGAGCGCAAATATGAGCAGTGCATCGAGGAAGGCCTCATCAGCATGACCGCCTTTTACGCGGTTATCCATCAGTGCATTAACGTAATCGTCTTTTCGTTGTCTGCCCAGAGATAAGCCACGCTTCTTCATTTCAGCGAGTACCTGCCGGAAATGACCCCATTCTTCCGTTACAATAGGTGCTAGTTCTTCCACCATTTTTATTCTTTCCGGATTACGCTGTATCAGCGAGATAGCGGAGGATGCCGCTTTTTGCTCGCAATAAGCGTGATCAGTGAGGATGTCCTGCAATGAAATAGCTGCCAGGTTAACCCAACGAGGGTCTGTAGGTAGTTTTAATCCGAGTATTGATACTTTGCTCATATGAATAGCTGTTAGCTTTAAGCCTTCAACTGTTAGTTATTTTTGCGAAGATATGTCCGAAAAGTCTAAATTGCTACACGCTAATCTTGTGTCTTATGAATAAAAACGAACCTTCTTTTATGTCCCGTCTGCTTGATGAACGCAGAGAGCAGCAGTCATTCAGGGAATTGCGTTTGCCGGGAGATAAGGTAGATTTTTGTTCCAATGATTACCTGGGACTGGCCAGGAGCCCTGTTATCCGGGAGTATATACATACTTTGCTGGTTGAAAGACATGCCTCACATGGCAGTACCGGTTCGCGTTTACTGGCTGGTAATTATGAGTGGATAACATCTGTAGAGAAAGACCTCGCAGTTTTTCATCATGCTGATGCAGGTCTGATGTATAATTCCGGTTACGATGCTAACCTGGGCTTGTTTTCCTGTATAGGCAGGAAAGGAGACACTATTATTTACGATCAGCTGATTCATGCTTCTATCCGGGATGGTATGCGGTTGTCTGGTGCACAAACGTTTTCGTTTGTGCATAATGATCTGGAGGATCTGGAAAAAAAATTAAAAAATGCCGGTGGAAATATATTTGTGGCGGTAGAATCGGTGTATTCCATGGATGGTGATCTGGCGCCGCTGCAGGCTATTTCAGCACTTTGTGAGCAATATGGGGCGCACCTGGTTGTAGATGAAGCCCATGCCACCGGAGTGATAGGTGAAGGAGGAGAGGGGCTGGTACAGGAATTGCGCCTGGAGGATAGATGTTTTGCACGCGTACATACATTTGGAAAGGCAGTTGGTTGTCATGGTGCTGTGGTGCTGGGTTCCAACGTATTACGTGCGTATCTTATCAACTTCTCCCGTTCTTTTATTTATACCACTGCCTTGCCACCAGCTGCGTTAGCCGCCATAGAAGCAGGTTACGCCGCATTTCCTGTTATGCATGAAGTGCGGGGGCAACTGTCGGCGCTCATACAACAGTTCCGCGCAGGGGTACAACATTTGGAAACATTACCAAGCAAAACACCTATACAGGTAGTGATGACGCGGGGAAATGATAACACCCGTAAAATAGCCGCCGCATTACAGGATGCGGGGCTGGATGTAAGGCCTATACTGCACCCTACGGTACCCAAAGGCACCGAGCGACTACGTATTGTGATTCATAGTTTCAACACACCCGAAGAAGTAGATCTTTTGCTAAAAGTATTGCAACGTTAGGCGGGTTATGAATCAAATTTGATGTATTTTACATATTACATCCGATACGTAATATGAGAATCATCCCCGCTATTATTACCGCTGCATTTACTTTATCGCTTACATATGTGTTAAGTCACAAACTGGGAGAGGTACCGCTATTGGGTAATTTGTTAAGTCACAAATTGAAACAGATACCGCCATTGGGTAGTTTGTTAAGTCCGCAAACGGGCTTCTGGCAAAATGCAGAAGCTATAGGTGAACGTCCGCGTGAGCAGCTGTTGCTGCCAGCGTTGTCGGGGAAAGTAGAAGTGTGGTTTGATGACAGGATGGTGCCGCATATTTTTGCAAAGAATGAAGCCGATGCTTATTATGTACAAGGATATGTTACTGCCCGCGACAGGCTGTGGCAGATGGAATTACAGACTTATGCTGCTGCCGGCCGGTTGTCTGAAATTCTGGGACCCGAACTGATCCAGTATGATCGCAAACAACGGAGGGAGGGGATGGGATATGCCGCAGAAGGCACGGTGAGGGAGATGATGGCTAATCCCGACTCTAAAACCGCGGTGGAAGCCTATGCAGCAGGTATCAATGCTTATATTGCCACACTTACACCTGCTACTTTACCGGTAGAATATAAAATATTAGATTATAAACCAGAGAAATGGGATGTCATTAAATCCGCGCTGCTATTGAAATACATGGCGCATGACCTGGCAGGAGCCTGTAATGATCTTGAATATACAAATGCGCGGCGTCTCTTTTCCATGAAGGATTTTAACCTGTTGTACCCGGATTTTCAGGATACGCTGGATCCTATTATTCCTAAAGGAACCGCTTATGCAGCCGCTTCAGTGAAGGTTGTGGCTCCTCCGGACAGTCAGCTGGCGATGGATGCCGCTTTCATGAAATTCAGAATGGATAAGCCCGATCCGGATAACGGCAGTAACAACTGGGCCGTTGCCGGCAGCAAAACCCAGCTGGGCGCCCCCATCCTGTGCAGCGACCCTCACCTGGGATTAACATTGCCTTCTCTCTGGTACGAAATACAGATCCACACACCTGGTATGAACGTATACGGGGTTTCGCTCCCCGGCGCGCCTGGTGTGATTATTGGCTTCAATGACCATATCGCCTGGGGTGTTACGAATGGAGAGGAAGATGTGAAGGATTTTTACCGCATGCAGTTCCGCAATGGCTTAAGGGAGTACCTGTTTAACGGCTCCTATCGTGCTGCTGACCTGCGTGTAGAAGATATTAAAGTACGGGGAGGCGCCACTATACACGATACGGTGGCTTATACCGTATGGGGACCAGTGATGTTTGACAATACTTTTCCCGATAAAACTGCCCGTCAATTGTTTTTAGCCATGCGCTGGAAGGCGCTGGACCCTTCAGATGAGCTGGCTACCTTCTACAAACTAAATAAAGCCCGTAATTACGATGAATACCTGAATGCCTTAAAGACGTATACCTGTCCTGCTCAAAACTTCGTATTTGCCGATAAAACGGGTGATATAGCTATCTGGCACAATGGTCAATTTCCTTTAAGATGGAATGATCAGGGCAAATGGGTGATGCCTGGTGGTGATAGCTCATATGCCTGGCAGGGATTTATTCCGCATGATGAGCTGCCTCATATTAAAAATCCTGCCCGTGGGTTTGTGAGCTCCGCCAATCAGCGTCCTGCTGACAGCACGTATCCTTATCGTCTTTACGGACAATTTGATCTTTTCCGTGGTGAGCGGATCAATGAGCGCCTTGCTGCGATGAGCGCCATTACGCCGCATGACATGATGTTGCTGCAGAATGATGATAAAAATCTTTTTGCTGCTGCTGCTATGCCGATGATTAAAAAGCACATCGACAGTACAGCTTTCACACCACAGGAGCAGCCTTATTGGCAGCTGCTTTCGTCGTGGGACTTCATGGCTACACCAGATAGCAAAGCGGCCACCATATTCAACAGGCTCTGGTATCATCTCGAAGATACCATCTGGCATGATGAGCTCAATCCCGCTGACAGCTCAGTACTTACATATCCGCAGTCTACCACCACATTACAATTGCTGCTGCGTGATACTTCTTTTCATTTTATTGATAATATAAATACGCCGCAAAAGGAAACGTTGTCGCAGCTGTTACAAGGCGCTTTTGCCACTACTGTTAAAGAATTGGCAGCGCTCAACAAAGCCGGTAAGCTGGAGTTAGGTAAATCCCGCGGCACCGATATCAATCACCTTTCCCGTGGTATTCCTGCTTTCAGTGCACAACACCTGAATACTGGCGGCGGGCAGCATATTATCAACGCTACAAAGCAATCCCATGGCCCTTCCTGGCGTATGATTGTACAGTTAACAAGTAAAACGGAAGCATACGGTATCTATCCCGGCGGACAGAGTGGAAATCCGGGTAGTCCGTTTTATGATAACAGTGTGAATGACTGGGTAACAGGCAAGTATTATCTGTTGCATATTTTTGATGAAAAAGAAAAAGATGACCCTGTAATCCGCTACAAGCTTGTGTTTACCGGTAAGTGATAAAATTAATTGCAAGAAAATTTGGCTGGAAAAAAATAATTCTTATCTTTGCACTCCCTTAGAGAAATGAGGGGGTAAATGATTCCCTAGCTCAGTTGGTAGAGCAATACACTTTTAATGTATGGGTCTTGGGTTCGAGTCCCAAGGGGATCACAACAGAGAATATAAACAATAGAGAAGCCGCATAAATCGTAGGATTTACGCGGCTTTTCTGCTTTTAAGATATTAAGGTAAACTACATCAGATGAATCTGAAAGGATAGATAAAAGGATACAGTAACATTTTTTAATTTACTGTATCCTTTTCCCCGGAGATGCTTATCTATAATGGGTTTTATGAACTCAAGCCGAACCAATTAACACCAAACAAAACCAATTAATCGGTAACTTGTTAATGGTCATCCCCATGATGGATTTTCACTGGGATACCAGGTTGACCCGAAAAAATTCGATAAGAAAGCCACAGCAATTATCTGCAAATCAACGGAAGCCATTGAAGTAAATGCACAGATCCAGCATGCCAAACGTGAATTACTCCGGCATTACAACAACCTATTGAAAGCGCAGAGCTCCACTGTTACACCCACAATGATAAAGAAGGTCTACCTCTGTATTAATCAGGAAAAAAGACTTTAATACAGGTAGCCGACTTTTCATTTAGTAAGCCTGTTATATGGTGTCTTCAGCTATTGTAATGGCCTGCGGGAAGTATGTGAGGGGCTTTTGGCCTGTGAAGGAAAACTTAGCCACCTGGGGCTATATATTATCAGTAGGCGTATATTAAAATGAAATAATAATCATCTTATTATTATTTCAGGACTAACGGTCAAATAGATACGATATATGCTACTAAACAAAGAAAGGATGCTGCTAAGAGAAGCAGCATCCTTTCCTGTTCTTATTTTTTAACAGCACAGCTTATTTAATAGCCAGCTGTATTGGAACTCCAGCGACCCACCCCATTTTGATAAATGACAAGATTGCCATCACTTTGCATAACCAATACCCCGGGTATACCAGTAGTGGTATTGCTACTCCAATGTGCAACATTTCCGGTATCATAGAGTACCAGATTACCATCTCCCTGCATCACACATCTGTTGATGTTTGGATTGCCGGCTGTTATACTGCTCCAAAGAGCAACATTGTAATAGTAAATGACAAGGTTACCATCAGTTTGCATTATCAGGATAAAGCGTCCGTCCGTTGAGCGTAATACCTGCCCTTGTAATAATTGCTCATTTGTATTCAGGCGGTCTGGACCTCCTAAAGTGACTGGATAAAGTGCTTTAAGCGCTACCTGATCATAATAGGAGAAGCCGCCCCAATTATTACCACAAGTGCCGCCATTCATTACAGAAGCGCCATCAGCAGATGGGGTGCTGGGGATCGGAATAGCAGCTGATTCACCTGAAGGTTGCCAGTTGGTATGACGTAATCCTACGCAATGCCCCAATTCATGCGCTACCAGTAACGTTAATTGTGACGCACTGGTAAGATTGTAATAGGTTAATGTATATTCAGAAATATAAACAGTATTGAAAGGCTGTCCGGTTGAAAGCGGGAAACCTGATTGTCCACAAATCCCCAATTGTAAACCACTGTTTTGAACAATCTGGATATTAGCAGCAGCTGCTGAATACACCCTCGATAATTGAATGCCTGACCCTACTGCGTTGTAGGCAGCAATTACGTTATCAAGGATACCACTCAGGTTAACGGCACTGAATGATCCTGCATTAAGGTATACATTGATATGCCGATATGCAGGAGATACCAGATAAGGAGAACGGGCCTGCTCAGTGGTTACTTTAGCAACCCTTTGTTCTAGGTCTTTTTTATAAAAGATAATATCTCCCTGTACTACATAACGGTCTTTAAACTCCACAATATCTTTCCGGTCATAGCCTTCTTTAACCAGCAGTTTTATGAGCGCGTCATCACTTTTTTGTGCAGATTGATCTTCCTTTCTGTTTCCCTGCTCTTTGGTACATCCAATAGCTAAAGTAAGCAGGAGTACTATGCAAAGTAAATAATTGTGTTTAAACATATTTAAATGGTTTAATTGTTACAGTATAATTCTCAATGATGTTATCTATCATAAATAATAAAGCATTTTAGGGGGAGAACGTGGGCGCATTTTAAACAGTTGAAATGATGAGGGATATATTTTTCCGCTAACCACATGTTATGAGTTGGCTTAATAACATAGGAAATGCTATAGATTATACATCAATCAGATGATGGGGATTAATATAATATTGGTTATGAAGAGGTAATAACTAAATAAAGGTTATCAGTGCCTATATAGTATTACTCCGCAATAATAGATCTCGGGTTAAATCCATAGGGTTCATGAGGGAAATATTTTATGGAAGATAATAAAGAATATTCAATAAAATATAAAATATGATTTCCCCTGAATATTTTTCATAATCCAATGAAACCCTTATTGAATAGTAGTTTCATGGGATACTGAAAAAATACAGCATTGATTTTTATGTCGGGTAGGCAAGAGAAATTTCACCCCAAGCCTCTCACAGCACTGGACGTGAGACTCTCACCTCATCCAACGCTTCTAGGTCAGGATTTTCTTTTCTTACCTTTAAGCTCAGCATAGGGGAACTCCCCCTAAAAAAAGCATAGGCAAAAATCCCATGGAATCTTTCCGGTTCCCGTTCCCTTCCAGAATTGTTCTTTAATTCCATACCTGAATAGAATAGAGAGCATTTTATATTTGTTAAAAAATGAGAAAGGATATTTATGAGCTTGTTCCCAATCCTGAACACTATAAATTGGAGTTTACGGCCTTTTTGCTTTGAGTTCATCAAATACTTTTTGATATCGGGGCAGTTTTATGGAGCTTTATTTATAGTTACATTAAATATAGTAATAATTAACAACCTATGAGAGAGATGGATTGAATAAACAGACCTCTATGAATAGTAGTGCACCTGATAGCCTGATTTTGAGTAAGTCTAATATTGCCTCAAATTGTTTCTTTGAGATTGGTAGATTTTGTAAAATAAGCTCTCTGCAAGGTAGTGGTATTCTTCAGTTACAAGCCTATTCAAAGGAAGCTGTAATCATATTAAATAATATAGATCTTGATCAGTTAAAGTTTCCACTTTATGGCTTAAATCTGATAGTTGATAAAAATCAGCCGTATGCTCTTAAAATGAAATTATATGACCAGATTATAAAACGTTATTCGAATGTTCCGGAAACCCGAAGAAAGTATGATGTTCAAAGAATACAACTCATGAACAATGAAGGGCGGCATTGGTTTATAAATTTTATTCAAAAAAATTGGGATTACTATGGATATGACAAAACGCTAATTTTTATCAATGCTTTTTTTTAATGCTTTTTTGTTTTGTCATAAATCTTTGTTTATATCCAAAGATCATATATGAGGGGTATAATTTAGAACAATTTAAAGATGCTGAAGAAGAATTAGTTGGAAGTCAACGAAATGCAAGAAGAAAAAAAGTAAGTAAATTTTTAAATTGCTTAATGTTTACGGGATTTATATTTTGGGGCTTAAAACTTGATCCTGAAAAAATACGTGTTGCAAATCTTCCCCTCTCTTTTTGGATAATATTACAATATATAATCGGGCTAATTTGTTTAGGATATATAGCTAATGTAATTATTGCAAAGTAATTATATTAACATAATATGGGCCGTAATGGGTCAATAAAAGGGGGGGTAACTAACAGGAAACTGAATTTTAATCCTACCACGACTGACCGAAATGGATCAGATCACAACCTGGTGGCAAAAGACTATACTAATATAGTGGCGGACGCATTAACTGAGCTGTTTCCAAACTTAGACGGCAGTGTTGCACTTGCATTATCCTGGGGTGGCTTAGATAGCACTTCCGCATTTTTGAACGATTGTACTCAGTTAGAAAGAGATAATATTATTAACATAAATAATACTAATTCGAATGATACCGCTGGTACAAAATGTAATTAAAAGAGCATTCCTAATTTGCATGATTGTAGTATTAGGTCAAACTACTTTTGCTCAAATTATTGTCACCAATAATAGTGAAAGTATAAAATTAAATAATCAGATATGCAACACTATTCGATTGCCATATATAGTAGATTCGATTTGTAACGTTTACTCCACAGTGACAATTATTGTACGAAATAATACCCTTGATTCTATTGCGTTTTCCAGGGAATGTCCCCGATTTTTGAAAGCTGCATTTTCTCGAATTTTACCTGCATATCAAAAGGCCGATTGGGGGAAAATACTCCCCACTTCCCAAACTAATTTTGATATTTTACAACCACTAGTTTTTAAATGCATTGCTATAGCATGTGATACTTTAACAGCAACGGAAACGAAAGGTATGCTAGCCCATGATGTGAAACTCAGGAAAGATAATAAAGTTCCCACATTTCTATTGCTACCAGTAAATATTACTTTGTATGAAAGCTGTAGGCTTAAAATACCTCCAGCACACTAAGAATTAATTTTTAGCAATAAATAATATTGCTCCAAAAATAAATACTATTCAGCACGTAATCTTTCTATTGGATTTGCCTTAGCAGCTTGGTATACTTTCGTTCCGATGATAACACTGCAGCAAAACAAGACAATCAGGAATGTACCGATATAAGGCGCTGGCCCGGCATCAGGATGATATTGATAAATAACCTGGAAAATAAACTTGCTGGTAAACAAGTAGCCTAAAGCTGAACCAACCACAAATGAAATCAGGAGGATGCGTATGAACTCCCGGTTAACTAATCCAATGATTTGAAGCACCGATGCACCAAGTACTTTGCGAATACCAATTTCTTTACTTCGTTTGTCTATGTTCAATGAAATTTGTGCAAACAAGCCTGACGCTGATAAGAGCAAGGTAACTATGGCAAGAAAAAAAGCGATCGACTTGAAGCCTTGCGTCATCCGGATCTCCTTTTCAATTAAATCTGATTGTAAATAGCCCCGGTATGGTACATTGGGCACCACTTTGTGCCAGGCTTCCTGTAAGTACCTGGTTACTTGCGACAATCTATCTTTATCTGAACGAACGACCATAAACTTATACTCATCGGGTTTAGCCATGCGTAGCACGCAAGGTGGTATTAGGTCGTGCAAGCCATACTCTTTGTAGTCGTTCACAACTCCAACAATCGTGTAGCTGGCACTGTCCAGGGTCACTCGCTGGCCAAGCGGATCTGTTAGCCGCAATCGTTGCAGAAAGGTCTGATTGACCAGGATAGATTGATCAGCATCAGCACCGGTATCATAAAAATGACGTCCCTGAATTAAGCGGATCCCCATGCTATTAAGATAGGCTTCCCCTCCAATACGCGCGACCTGCGCCTGTATTTGGCCATTTTCGGTTTTGGCTGTCTGGGTGTAGGTGCCATCACCAATTTGTTGAACACATCCGGCTACACTTTTAATTTCCGGGTACTGCTGAACGGCCTGACTAAAAACGCGATACTCCTGAGGATTGTTGATTTCTACAACGGCTACTTCATTGATGGAATAGCCAAAATCGGCTTTCTTTTGAAATGACGCATTCTGGGACATAACAATACCAACCACCAGTGCGAAGCACGATAGACTGAATTGTGAAATCAACAGGAAACGTGTAAAACGGTTGGAAGAGGCAAGGGCCGTTTTGCCCTTAAGAATCAGCACTGGCTGAAAGGAACTGATGTACACAGCTGGGTATAGGCCAGAAAAGATGGCACTGACAACGGGAATGAATACCAGGAACAGCCAAAAGCCATAGTCCTTGCCATAGTTGGGCGAAAGATCAACATCGGTAAGCTGAATGACTGCTGGCAATAGTAGGTAGACAAACAACAACGCCAATGTGGAAGCTAATAGACATAGAACAATGTTCTCGGTTAAGAATTGCCGGATTAATTGGCTCTTGAAACCGCCCATTACTTTACGAATACCGATCTCTTTTAATCGGCCACTGGCAAATGCGATGGAAATATTGGTAAAATTAAAGCAGGTAATAATTAAAATAAACAGCGACATGATGGCCGGAACTATAACGAGGACACCACGGGGATTGACCGTCAGTTGGCTGCCATATACGTATCCCGGCATATCAATATCCGAGCTGGCCGCCAACTCAGAGAAAGGTTGAAGGGAAAAGCTTTCTATAGGCCAATCGGTGCGATTACGGTTATGAAGCGCTACATAGGGATTAAGATTGGCAGTTACAAAACGAGTCGCTTGCTCACTTTTTAATTCCGCAAATGTTGTAATGAGGTTCGGGTTCGCCCAGTCATTAGGCGCTAACTGCCCATTAACAAATCCGTTCTCAAACGAGGTGATGATATCGAACTGAATACTTGAATTAGCCGGAATCTTCTGCGTTACGGCAGCAACCGTGTACACCTTAGGCTTACCTTCCGATCCAATGATTGTCAGGGACTGACCCACCGGCATTTGCTTTGGAAAGTATTTGTCTGCAAAAGTTTCACTGATGATTACCTGATTCGGTTGGTCAAAGCCAGACAGGTTTCCGAATTTTAGCGGGAACGTAAAAAAATCAAATAGGGCCTTATCTGCGTAGTGAATATGCTCGTCGAAAGTATTCTCTTTGATCTTTACAACAACGGCAGCGCTGCTAAGGCGGGCAATCCGCTCTGCCCCAGCCAGTTCTTTCTGCATTGCCTGCGCTAACGGTAACGGTATAACGGCCCAGGGCTGTTTACTTCCATCAACCATGCGCACACTGTTTAGCCGGTAAATGTGTTCGGTGTGAGCATGATGCTGGTCGAAGTTCGCCCTGTAGTTATAGTTGAGGTAAGCCAGTATACAACAGGCAATGGCAAAACCTAAGCCTACAATGTTGAGGACCACATATATCTTGTTGCGCCAAAGAACACGGAAAGCGATCTTCAAGTAGTTCGAGAACATAAGGTTAATTTAAAAAAGACTGTTAAGCTGTTAAGTTATAAAGCGCCAAACGACAGCTTTTAAAGTCAGCGTAGGCATTTTACCAGTCTGTGACAACTACCATACCACTTGTCTGGATATCGCTTTACATGGCTGTAGTGGCCATTTTTACACCTTCTGTGACGGTCCTTTTTACAAGTATGCTGTACGGATACGGACACGGGTGTTCGATTTTAAGCGTCAGATAGCGGCAGTTAAACGTAACACTGGATAAGAAAAAAGCCTTCAAATTGTTTGAAGGCTTTTTTATGTGCACTGGAAATTTTGTATTTGATCTGCTATGAAGCGAAGGATCAGGTAATCGTTAAAACTTAATCAACAGTTTTTCAGAAATAAGCTTATTGTCTTTGTAGTATTCGAAATACCATTCTCCGTTCTTTTTCAGCACTATCCCATGAGATGCCCCGTTATCGGCAATAAAATAATCCTGTACCGAAGTTTTAAGTAGGGTTAAAACTATTTTTGGTGCGGTATCAATTAACTGATATCCATTAGCTGTTGCCTGGGCATATAATGTTCCGGCGGCTTCCTTTATCTCTGCTACTACAGTTGTTGTGGCAGGCGAGGGGGCTGGAACAGCTGTAGTGGCAACCGCTTGCTGGGGCCCCTCATTTGTTGTTCCAATATAAGCATACGGTACGTCATTCAGCGATGTAAAGGCGTCTTTTAAAGCAAGATTATAAGAAGCAGCAAATTCTTTCTCCCTGCTTTTGCCTTCTTTACTTTTAAAAATGATATTACCCCTGCAATCCTTTAATAAAAGTGTAAGGTTGGTGACAAACAGTCCTTTTTTCTGCACTACCTCGGCACTCAGTGCATTGCACCTATTGCCGGCAAGTTCTTTTGGTATTTCTGAATTATCAAAATAAGCGGAAAATCCTTTTTCTTCCAGGAGCGATTTGGCCATGGTGTTTAATCCATACTGGTTGTCTTCCCTGGAGAAATTGAATTTTTCCGGTACCAGCACGTATTTGTAGTTATTGATGGTATTCTGGGTATACCCGGAATATGAAACGAGTAAAAAAAATAATAAAGCGTATCCTTTCATATAGCATTTTGTCTTCTGATTATGACGAATATATACAAAATAATTGTCAAAATCAGTACAAACCAGCTGATTCCCTATACTACTGTGTAAGATCCAGGCAGTCATCTACACTCAGCAAATTATCATCGGGATTAACCGGGTTATAGGAGATTACCGTTTTATCTTTTTGCTGCATGGGAATATTCTTGAGGAATGGCTACCGAAGCAGGATGGAAGTGTTTTATAGTTTGGCCATAAGCCGGTGTCAAACAATTTAGTGTATTGACGTTACACTATTTCACTTGTTAGCGAGAAAAAAATTCTATTGTTTCCGACTGCTTTTTTAGGAGCTGCACCCTGTTTGAATTTGTTTCTTAATAAGAGTTGGATTGAACTGTCATTGTTCTCATGGACGTAAGCTTCAATTGTTATTAATTTCATTTTATTAAATCCGAAGTCAATAACCTTTACTAAGGCTTCATTCATATACCCCATTCTGTGAAATTCAGGGTCGAGTGTGTAACCTGTTTCCGCTTTATATTCATCTTTCGAAATATTCCACAGACAAATTGTCCCAATAAATTTGTTTCTGCCTTTTTGGGTAATTACCCATAGTATAGTTTTGCCAATTGCTATTTCTTTTTGTACTCTGTCAATGAATGCCTGTGTTTGTTCAATGGAAGAATGCCTGAAATCCTCAAGGTATGTATTTACGCTATCGTCGGAACGATGAGAAAAAATATCCTTGTCATCAGTTGTTTCAAGTTGCCTTAAAACCAAACGATCAGTTGTCAGGATGGGGAAAGGGGTGAAATTTGTTTCAATCATTGGTTTAATAGATAGTATTTAATCTGACAGAAGGGAAAAAAATTATATTTCAGATGCAGGATTTAGGGGGACAAAAAATTGTTCTGTCAACATTCTTCCTTCACTAAGGTAAGGCATCTTCAAAAGTCTGCAAAGGGGTTTTACCATACCAGGTATTTCAGTTTGTTTCCGATTTTTTAAGAAATATTGCAGTTTGTACGTAGTGAAAATTTAACTTTGACAGCCCAAGGCTTTCCGTTAAAAAGCTGTTTGAAATCATTAATTTTTTGTTTGATAATTATTAATCCCCGCACTTTCACTGGTGTATCTTTGTTGTAAACCCCGGTAATTGTTTAGAAAATTTTAAATAGAAAATTTATGGAAATTAAGCGCAGCGGCTCACAGCCTTCAGGTAAAGGCCCCGCAGAATATTTTACCGGATCGGTACGGATCGACCCCCTTTGTAGTCCACCAGAACCCGCCCGTGTGGTGATGGCGTTGGTCACCTTTGAGCCAGGCGCCCGCACAGCATGGCATACGCATCCCCTCGGTCAGACCTTAATCGTCACCGCAGGTGCTGGTCGTGTGCAGCGTGAAGGCGGCTCAATCGAGGAAATCCACCAGGGGGATGTAGTTTGGTTCCCGCCAGGTGAAAAGCATTGGCATGGAGCTGCGGCTACCACAGCGATGAGCCATATTGCCATCCAGGAAAAGCTTAATGGTTCGCCTGTCGATTGGATGGAACAGGTAACAGATGAGCAGTACAGCAAATAATAGAAAAATTGGAGAACGCAGATTAAATTTTTGTCGGCGCAGCCCCAAATTGTTTTTTGAAAGCAAGTGAAAAATGTGACAGATCCTCAAAACCCAGGTCCAGGTAAATATCGGACGCTGTTTTGCCTTTTTCCCGGATAAGATAATACGCTTCCTGTAACCTTCGTTGCTGCAACCAGCGGCCCGGTGTTAAGTGGAACAACTTTTCGAAATCTCTCTTGAAGGTAGCCAGGCTCCTGCCGGTCAGATAAGCAAATCGGTTAAGGTTGACATTAAAATGGAAATTCTTGTTCATAAAAGCCTCCAGGTCTATTTTTCCTGGCTCACTGAAATCGAACAATATGTCTTTCATCTCAGGATTTACTTTTAACAGCAGCAGGATCGCCTCTCTTAATTTCACAGCCACCAACCCGGCATCATCTTCCACATTAAGCTGCATGTAAGACGACAGTGAATCAAAATAGTTTTTATACAAGGGGTGAGGTTTCAGGTCGATTACCGCGTTACCATTGATATGCTTTTCAGCTTTATATCCGGCTTCCATACTGAAGTTCCGTAAAAAGGGCTGATCAAAGTGAACCGAAACCGACTTGAATTCGCCTCCTTCCGGCGGCAGTTTATTAAACTTCATCAGATGGTTCCGCCTGCCGAATCTAAAATCTCCGGGTTTAAAAATATATTCCTTGTTACCATCATTCATGATCATCGTCCCCGATACCTGGTAGCTAAATACATACTCAGGTATAAACTGTTCTCCCTCCCTGCGGCGGGTAGCGTAGCAGGAATATGCTATGGGCGATGGTCTTTTATTGAGTTGTGGCATTATTCAAATTGAATTTATTATTGCTGCACTCCGAAAAGCGACTTACCCATTTCTGTTTGCGTAAAATCTACCGCATCATCGGCATCGGTCGAAGTGCTTACCGGCAGCCACTTTTCCATTTCCTCGCTTCTTACAACATTGGCTTGTTTTACCCTGCCTATCGCATCGCTACCCAGTACCAGGTGTACCGGTGGTTCCGGGTTATCAACCAGGTCGATCATCACTTTTGCGGCTTTATCGGGGTCGCCCATTGGGATAAAGTTACTGTTTTTAAACAGCTCCATTCGCATGCCAACGGTCTTTTCATAGCCTTCTACCTCTGGCGCACAGGTCATCGAAGTAGCTCCGGTACGGAAACCGCCCGGCTCAATGCTTGTTACCAGTATGCCCAGCGGCTTAACCTCTTTAGCCAGCGCCTCGCTAAAACCGCTCAAACCAAATTTTGCTGCCTGGTATATGGTTAGGCCGGGGTTACCCACCCTGCCGCCTATCGAGCTGATTTGTAATATCCTGCCCGAACGCTGTTTGCGCATGTAAGGTAATACCACACGCGTTATTTCTATGGGTGCATACAAATTGGTTTCCAATTGGCTGCGTACCTGTTCATCGCTATAAGCCTCGGCTGCACCTATGATGCCAAAACCGGCGTTATTGACCAGCACATCTATCCGGCCGAATTTTTCGATCGTATTTTCAACTGCGGCAATGATCTGCGCCTTGTTGGTGACATCCAACCTTAGCGGATAAATACTATCAGGGTACTTCTCTGCAAGATCTTTTAATTGTTCCGGGTTTCGGGCTGTTGCGGCTACCAAGTCGCCACTGGCTAATACTGCTGCTGTCAAACTCCTTCCCAATCCGCGGGAACTGCCTGTTATAAACCAGACTTTTGGCATAATTTAAAATTTTAATTTTAATCAAAGTTCGGTTCAATTTGACGAAGCCACTTTGTTAAAACGTTCAAATTGCTTTGTTAAAACGTTCATGTTTGAGAGATTTCTTGATTTTTATCAAGTACACTATGCTGGTTAAATGCAATATTTGCGGAGCTGGATATTCATACTTTTAAACCCGGGTAGGTAAGGGTTATAAGAATGGTTGCTGGCGTTGAATAACTTTAGTAATCTAAAACAAATTTTCATGTTTATTGGACATTTTGGACTGGGGATGGTCACAAAGAAAATAGCCCCGAAGATCTCGCTGGGAACACTTTTTATGGCAGTTCAGTTCTCTGACCTTATATGGCCGACTTTATTGTTGCTTGGTGTAGAAAAAGTTGTGCTGCATCCTGAACTTGGAGGAACAAGAACCATTACGTTTACAAGCTATCCGTTTACCCATAGCCTGGTAGGAGCTTTAGTTTTGGCTGTCTTGTTCGGTACGGTTTATTATGTGGTTAAAAAAAATTTTAGAAATGCGCTGATATTGGGAGCAGCTGTGCTCAGTCATTGGTTTTTGGATTTTATTGTACATTTTCATGATTTGCCGCTATTTCCTGCTTCTTCAGTGAAAGTAGGACTTGCGCTTTGGGCTACGATAGGAGGGACACTGTTTGTAGAACTTATATTGTTTATATCCGGAATTGTTTTGTATTTGCGTTCTACGACTCCTTTAAATGCAAAAGCAAGGATTATTTTCTGGATTAATATCCTTTTGCTCGTCTCTGTACAGATTTCAAATTTTTGGGGACCTCCACCCGCAAGTGTAAACGCACTTGCCTGGTCTGCCCAGTTTCAATGGCTATTTGTCATCCTGGCTTACTGGGCTGATAACAATACCCAATCAGCAACTACCGGAAAGTCGATTGAAAGATTTTAGTATTTTGCAAGAAATGGATGATCCTTAACTGTTATAGCAAGCGACCCATGTTTACAGTAACTTAATTTTTTTATTATGGTTTCAACTAAACAAATATCAAAGCACTTCAGGGATGTTCATTTTGGTGGTAACTGGACTAGTGTAAATCTTAAGGACACATTAGCAGATGTAAATTGGAAACAGGCAACCACAAAAGTTCATAGCCTAAATACTATCGCTGTTTTAGTTTTTCATATTAACTATTATGTGAGCGCTATTTTAAAAGTCTTACAGGGAGAACCCTTAAACGCAAATGATAAATTTAGCTTCGACCTGAATCCTATAATGTCTGAAGAAGCGTGGCAGGAATTGGTAACTAAAGCATTTACTGAAGCTGAACAATTAGCTTTACAAATTGAAAATTTAGATGAAACAAAACTATTCCAGGATTTTGAAGATCCCAAATACGGAAATTATTATAGAAACTTACTCGGAGTTATTGAACATACACATTATCACCTTGGACAGATTTCCCTGATAAAGAAAATTATAAATGAAACAAAAACAGCAAACTGACATGGCCGGTACCTGCTCATGCATCCATTGTACTAAGTCTACAACCTAAAGTTGAAGAATAGCCATGATTTAAAGTGTTCAAAAATGGAGAAAAAATGTTCAAAAATGGAGATTTTGTATAAGGGTAGTGAGAAGTAGATTATAAGGTTAACTCGATGTCAACGCAGGGAGGAAAATGTGGTGAATTATGTTGCTACTGATACAATATTGCCCAATATTCTTACCACAATGTCAGCCCTTCGTTAGCACAATGTCAGGAATCAGATTTACTGGTTAAAATAATATTATAAGGCTTAAGTCTTGAGGAGAAATGCAGTGTAGATTACGAAAGTAAGTGATTTTTTGATATTTCAATCAAGAAGTCTTTGATATAATTTTTGAGAAGGGAAATTTGCATAACATTTTAATTAAAACATGCGCTAAATTTGGCGTGCACATTTGATCCAGTAATTATTCAATTATGACAGAGAATACAATTTTTTATTTTGAGGCAGATAACCCGGAAATGATTAAAGCCTTTCATAAAGCACAGGAAACATTCCGGTATTTCTGGAGAGAACTTTCCTGGGAGTATCGAAGAATTGTTCCTGCACTGGATGTGGCTTGCGTAAAAGTAGCTTTCATGGAGCATGTTGCGCATCAAACAACTCCTATCGTAGAGCATATGTGGATTAACGAAGTAGAATTTGATGGAGATACGATTAGCGGAGTGCTCATAAATGATCCAAATGAGCTGACGAATATTAAGAACGGAGACTTTGTTGAAGTGCCGCTAAGCCAGATCAGTGACTGGTTATTTAGTACTCAGGGAAACACCTATGGAGGATTTACAATACAGCTGTTAAGGTCAACAATGGAGGAGCAGGAACGTAAGGAATATGATGAGGCATGGGGATTGGATTTTGGTGACTATCATGATATTTTGCTCGTTTATGAACAAAAGGAATACCCTGAACATCTCATTGAGCACCCTATGAGTATTAATATGAAGGAGCGCTTAATAGAATTTTTGAAAGAACATCCTGAAGAAATAACCAACCACGACGAAGCTGGATATACGCTTTTACATAGGGAAACAGTATCAGGCAATAAAAGTTCTGTTGAAATTTTGTTGCAGCTTGGTGCGGATAAAAATATTAAAACCGGTAAGGGAAAAACGGCGTTAGATTTCGCAAAGCAGTTAGGTTGGGAGCATATAGTTCCATTGCTTGAGAACTAGTATTTGCACATTGGCAGCACTTAGTATTTTTATGTATCGAAGAATACAATGCCAGAAGACCACATGAAGACCTGGAAAATGCAACTCCCAGAGGTATCATGAAAAGTTGAAAAGTACAAATCAGGCCGTTTGAGAAATTGGTGCTTACAATGCCTTGCAATATCTATGGCATACAAGTTCCGCGTTTATTTATTGGTCCATGATTTTTAAATAATCATTAGAAAAAGTAAGCATTTTTGGTAAAACTAATAATTAGCTATATCTTCCTTAGAGAAGATTTGGAATTTATTTTAACCCGTTTATAATTGGCCAAGGCTGATTTTGTGATACCCAGAATTGTTATCCACTAGAAGATTAATATTTATTTTTTATTCCAGTCTCGCCACTTTTTGTAGTACTAAGATTTACCAGCGTAAATTATCATTCAGCTAAACAGTAGTTTATCTCATATTAAAGCCTTTCTCAGAAAGGCAGAAAAGAAGCACCGACATGTTTACAATGAACATGGTTGAATCATCAAACAATTAAATTAAAAAAAATGAAAAAACTGAATTTGAACGCTCAACAATTGAGTGATGTTAAAGTATTGACAAGAAGTGAATGAAAAACTATACTAGGAGGAACTACAAGATCCTCAAGGGCAGCAGCGGGGTATTGTAATTGGATGGATATCAAGTGCGATCCGGGATACACATGCGTGTCTACTCATAATCCTTCGAGTCCGGACCAGGGGAGATGCGTTGCTAATTAATAATAGTTAATAATGCAGATCAAGCGTTGAAAATATTAAGTTTTTATGAACTTAATTAAATCGACAAAGCGCTGGAGGTGGAATCTGGCGCTTTGGGGGTTTAGTTCCTCTGACCCGGTAGTATCTAATCCTTTTGTGTAAATAGTAAGGAAGTAAGCATCCAGTAAAATGCACCTTGTTTGGGGGTACGGTTTTTATGTTAAGAGAGATTTCGTATTCAATATCCGGTTGTTTTTTTATAAAAAATACTAAACAATTAATCCATATGAAAAAAATACTGCTACTGATACTATTTTTCTTTTCAATAAGCTATTCTTTTTCGCAAACTATTATTGTGAATCCTGATGGAACTGTTTCAACTGTAATGGGCAATGGTAGCATTAAAACTATTGTGAATACTAATGGAACTCTTTCAACTTTAATTGACAATGGTAGCATTAAAACTATTGTGAATCCTGATGGAACTTTTTCAACTGTATTTGGCAATGGTAACACTAGAACTATTGTGAATCCTAATGGAACTCTTTCAACTTTAATTGACAATGGTACTACTAAAACTATTGTGAAGCCTGATGTGACTCCTGATGTGACTCATTCAACTGTAATTTACAATGGTATAAAAATAAGCAGGAATAAAAGGAAATCAATAATGTATTTTTTATTACAATTTAACTAACATTTTTCTCCATACTGTTGTCATGTCACAGTAGTAGCTATTGCAGTTAAATCACGACCGATTGTACCACAACCTGCTTTTTAGCGCCTACCGTTATTTATTCTTTGATTACTTGTCAATAGATGGCAGGCAATCGACTTGTGCATATTTAAAACGTAAACGCAATTGTAACTGATAAGAAAGTTAAATTGTGATGGCATACTTCTTTTTCAATTGTTCATAAATAGATTCCGGGTGGTAGATAGCGTCTTTATCCAGATACCCTATACGCCAAATCTCATTCCATAAGTGAAGGGCAAAATTTTTTTCTGTAAGGGAGTAATTTTGTTTACTAATAAGTTTATAGACATCTGTCCAGTTTATAGGACAAAATGTTTCCGGCGCCATAATGTAGGACTCGGTATCGTAGCTTTTAATAATTTTATTAAAAAGCGATGGCCCCAATTCTCCCCATTTTATGCAATTGTGATCAAGATTGTCTATATGCGTTAAGCAATCTGCAAGGATGGCTGCTTTAGCGGGTGATTTAATAAAACCAATATTTACGATTTTATCATTTTCATGACCATGTTCTGTTGAAAAACAGTATTCTTCCTTCATGTCAAAGTGTCGAAGACAAACTGAATCCATATCTACCCACCAGCCACCTTTTTCATAAAGTAATTTATAACGGAACCAATCGGAGAATGATGCTATCCCTCCTTTGCTATCTATAAAAATTTTATTAGCATGAATAATGCTATTAGCATCTAGTACGGTCGTATTCTTCGGGACGTTTTTAATATCCTGATAAGCATATAAATGAAAGTCATGCTCATTTTGTAAAAATGATTGGATACAAAGATGTTCCATTGTAGAAAGGCTTTCCCCAATCCAGAGGCTTTGTATAATTTTGTTTGTATCGGTTTTAACAGGCATTGAATTTGTAATTATAGTTAGCTATTCAAATTTACTCAATTGGTTTTAAAAAGTATCATCTTATGCTCTCTCACAGAACGAAAACATCCCTGCAGGATAAACCCCACAGCAATACATCTTTTACCAGCTGCCTGAAATTGTTCCTTTTTTTTATAATGTTTGACATGAAGTATCTGAAATAATTCTTTCCACTCCTGTTCACTAAGAAGGGCAAGTGTATTCAAATAGTTTTTAAATGACGTAATGTCAATCTTATTATCCATAAATACTAAACATTCAACTTTATAGCTAAGGTAAATTTCATTTGGTCCATATGACTACCCTTGTATAATCAAATGCTGAATATTATATTTAGTAGTCTGATGCAGCAATTATTTAAAAACAGGCAGACCATAAAAAATGACACAAGTGAACGAAATATTGAAGCACTCAATTAATGCAATTGAATACAGATTTATTAAAGCAACAGCTGGTTCTAAAGACAACTTTGGGGACTATAAAATTAGTGACCACACAAGAAGTCCGAATGAAATTATTAATCATATGTATGACCTGGCAACAAAAACAAAGACTATGATTAAGGAAGGGCATTTCAACTGCCCGGTTCCTGAAAGCCTTAAATTTGAAGACGAAGTAAAACGGTTTTTATCAGCAATAAAGGAACTTGAAGCTGTAATTGCTAACAGTGAAATAAGTATAGAAATAAGTAAAAAATTATTACAAGGCCCCATTTTAGACATGGCTACTCATATAGGACAGATTGCAATGCTGAATGGCCTGAATGGAAACAAGATTACCAAAGAAAGCTATTTCGCTGCTGATTTAGATAGTCCCATCCGGCACTTGCGCGGGTAGGGATATACTTCAGGAGGCAATTGGGAATATTCAGACGACCTGCTTATTAACAACCAAATTGAGCATCTGTTTAAAAGAGATTTTGAGCAGTTAAGACATCTATGTTAAAAAATATTTCTACATAACTATACATAATAAATTGTCCTGGAATGATTTTCATACTAAGTTTGGAGTTTGAAAATTAAGCGATGAAAAATTTATTAGCATATATCCATTCTCTCACCAACTTTTCAGCGGAAAGCTGGGAGATCCTTTCTCCTGCATTGACAACAATAACATTCGAAAAAGATCAGTACCTGTTGGAGGCCGGTAAGGTATGTGATGCCTTGTTTTTTGTTAGCGGGGGCTATTGCCGGGCTTTTTACGATAAGGACGGACAGGAAATAAATACGGATTTCTTTTTTGAAAATGACATCGCCACCAATATAAACAGTTTCGCCAAAGCAGAAAAATCTGAATTTTCTATTCAGGCTTGTGAAGATGTAACAGTAGTAAGATTTGATAAGAAAAAGTTGCGTGAAGCGGCAGAACACGACCCGGAGATTGACGGGCTGGGTAGGAAATGTTTACAACAAATTGCTGCCAAACAAGAAAAGCATGCAGCGATGTATAAGCTGATGACTGCTCAGGAGCGATATGAATATTTAGAAAAATATGCGCCTGAAGTTTTACAAAGAGTGTCGCTAACACAAATAGCGTCCTATCTCGGTGTTGCGAGGGAAACATTAAGCCGCATCCGCAGCAGAAGGTTGTAGCATTGTTTTGTGACGATTGTCACAGGTTAAATTAAATGGATCGAACGACCTTTACATTACAATCAGCATATGATCATAACAAGTATTTGATTTTATAGCGGTTTAATCATTGATAACTAAATTAAAAAAATGACACAAAACAATTCGCAAGGCACGGCCAATGACGCAAAAGAAGTTGTATTATCCTTTATTAAGGCGCTGAATGAAGAGGATTATAACGCGGGCAGAAAATACGTAAATGATGATCTTTTATTTGTAGGGGTACTTGGTTCCCGTGAAGGGGCAGAGGTCTACTTTAGTGATATGGAACGTATGAGAATAAAGTATAAGATCGAAAAAAGCTTTGTTGATGGGGATGATGTTTGTCTGTTATACGATATTTTGATTGGTGGCGTAACTACATACGGATCCGGATGGTATCGTTTGGTTGATGGCAGGATAAGCTCAATCAAGGTAGTTTTTGATCCACGTCCTTTGCTGGAAAATGCAAAGTAAATTGATCTTTCGTTTATAAAAATATTTTGAAAGCCGCTTAAATCGCCCGATTTATGTGGCTTTTCTGCTTCCGTTCCGTTGGTGTTTGCATATATCAGGGGTACAGCGGCCATCAAATCCGGTAAAAAAATAAGTTATCTTGCAGGCACTTATTTAAGCTTAATTTGTATGGATCCTCTCAAGGAAATGTTCAACAAAAAATTTTACCAGCATTTTGCCACCGGTTTTGCAAGTGCAGATAAAAATTTTAATAAAGAAGCTTTTGTCAAAGATGTCACCGAAAATATGGAAGGGCTTTCCCTGAATGGCAGATTGCGAAATACTGCTATCGTGCTTAAAAAGTACCTTCCTGCCAATTATCAGCAATCTGTTGAAATAATGTTCCGGGCAGCACCTTTGCTTAATACCGGCTATACCGCGCTGGTACTGCCTGATTTTGTGGCGCTTTACGGGAAAGACCACTTTGATCTTTCGATGGAAGCGCTTAAACATTTTACCGCGTTCGGGTCATCGGAGTTTGCCATCCGTGAATTCTTAAAAACAGATCTGGTAAAAACTTTGGCAGTATTGAATGAGTGGGCAGAAGATAAAAGTCAGCATGTAAGACGACTCGCTTCGGAAGGCAGCAGACCCCGGCTTCCCTGGTCCTTCAAACTGGAACAAATTATTAAGAACCCGACATTGACAACAGGTATCCTGGAAAAATTAAAGGCAGATGAAGAGCTGTATGTAAAAAAATCAGTGGCTAATCATCTGAATGATATTTCAAAAGATAATACCGCATACATGCTGCAGCTGGTAAAAAGCTGGGATAAAAATAACCCGCATACCAGCTGGATCATTAAACATGCCATCCGTACGCTGATTAAGAAAGGAGATAAGGATTCGCTTGCCATATTCAATTTCGAGAAAAATGTAAAAGTCCGTCTCGATAAATTAAAATTAAGCGCAGCTGTTATCCGGCTGGGGGAAGCATTACAATTTGAATTTCAGCTGACCAGTGAAAAAAACACACCGCAAAAGCTGGTGATCGATTATGCCATTCATTATTCAAAATCTTCCGGTGAATTATCAAAAAAGGTGTTTAAACTGAAAGAAATTACCCTGCTGCCAGGCCAGCAAGTTCAAATAATAAAGAAGCAACTGTTCAGGGACCTGACCACCCGTAAACATTACAAGGGAAAGCATCTTATAGAGATCATAGTGAACGGAAAAGTGCTGGGCAGTAAAACGTTCAGCCTGGTCTTATAATCCATGAGGTTAGTTCTTTTCATCATCTGCATCCTGCGTTTCTTCCAGTTTATCTTTATCGCTGCCTCTGCGCAGTTTCACTTTGGGATTGCTCTGGGTGCCGGTAACGTTGAAGGGTATACCAAATATGCCAAGTGGCGGCAATCCTAAACGCCCTTTCAGGTTCAGCTTTCCATCAAGGCTAACCTGTCCTTCAAAGCGGGGCCGGAAGCCGGCTACGCGCATCCTGGTCTTATCGATGGTAATAATATTATTATTGATCCTGGATTTAATATCTATTTTGGAAAGGTCCGGGTCTTTCACTTCATCTTTGCCTGTAGAGCTACTTATTGCATTAAACAGCTTGAAGCCTTTCATCTTTATTTTTTTTACTGACAGCACACCTTCTCCTTTCAGGGAAGGATACACCGGGTTCATGTTCTCATCCAGCTTGCCGCTTAAATGATAGTCGAGTCCTACAATCCCGCTTGCGCTGGCAGCGGAAGTGGCCATATCATGAAATAGTTTTATTTCGTTGTAAGCACGTTTTATATCAAATTCTTTTGCGCTGATGTGATAATCAAAGGTGGCTTTTTTAGGCTGAAGGCTTACATAGGTAGCATCCATTTCAACCGGTGCACCGATAATGTTAAAGCCTGTTTTGTTCAGTTGAAGTTTGTTGCTGTCAACTACCAGTTGTCCGTGGAAATCATTGATGTCAACGCCCTTGAATCGTACCTTGCCGGCGGCGGCATTCAGTGTCAGCGACAGGTTGCCGGGTATCATAACAACGCCGGAAGGAGCGGAGGAGGTGCTGGCAGTAGTGTTTTTCTTGCTTCCGTTCATCATCAGTTCATCTACCAGGATATAATCGCTTTTCAGGTCAAAGGTGCCATGCAGGGTTTGATCTTTTTGCGTAGCATAACCGATCACATTACTTAAAAAACCATTCAGTGTAATAAGCGATTTTCCGTAACTGGCATTGAACTGATCGAACCACATTTTATCCTGGTCAAAACGGAAAACGCCGTTTTTGATATAAAAGGGAAGGGGAAACAGTTCGGATGTTAAAGCTATATCCCTGACCGTTAGTGTTCCTTTGTTATTTAGTTTGTTATAACGGCCTGCAGTGGCGTCGCTTTGTGTGCCGCTGAGCGACAGGTTGGTTTTTATGAAACCCTTGAGGTCATAGCCTTGCAAGGCAAAGACTTTATATATTTTGCCCAGGTCTATTATGCCGTTGGATGTAATATTATATTGAAGGTTGTCAAAATTATTCAGGTCGGCTTTCAGCATGAAAGGCTGTCCTTCAAACTCAAAAGCTACTGGTTTGAGGTCTACCTTTAATGAACGCATAGTGCCGGTGGTATTGGTAATAGTGGCGTCTACATTTATTTTTTCAATAGGTTTGGGGTAATATTTTGTTTGTATGGTGCCGTTGTTCATCGTCAGCCTGGCTGTGGTGACAGGGAACAGCCTTTTAGCCGGCACGTAGCTGCCTTTGGTACTGATATCAATATTCAGATCACCGGCCATATCCAGGCTGTCGGGCCGGTAAAACTGCTTTATATCAGCCAGGTGGAGCACTGATTCCAGTTTGGCTGCTACCAATGGTTCCTGGGCATTGCTGAGCCGGAAAAATCCTTTGATATAGTTACTCAGCATATTGGCATTAATGTCTTCTATGTTGAGATGCGTATGTGCGTAGTTGTTATCCGGACAGGAAGCCTGCATGTTGAAACTGATATTGCTGACTGCCTGCGGCATGGACGCAAATTTAAAATAACCGTTGCGGAAGGTGGATGCTAAATTAAAGGCCGGGATGCTGCTGATCACAGTATCCGCATGCCGCCGCAAGCCCCGGTATACAACACCTTTTGCATATTGTCCGTCTGCCTGCAGGTGCGCCTGCAGCCTGCCTTTCAGTTCAAAGGATTGCCATCCCACAGCCTTGCTCCATTTTTCCAGGTCTATGTCGGTGTTCATTTTTATATGAACATCAGGTGCTTTAAGGCCTTTGATCCGGATCACAGAGCTGAAATAATCTTTATCAATATTGAAGAAAATAGAATCTACATTGATATAAAGGCTATCTGTATTGAGTTGCGGCAGTTTTGACTGGAAATTGAGGAAGAGATTTTTTACAGGAGCGGGTGCTTTTGCATTGGTGATCACGCCGTCCCTTACTTTCATATTAAAGGTGAGGTCGGGCATGGTGTTGGTTTCCGCGATGTATTGGCCAATGAGTGATGCATTCACATCGGCAGCTCCTTGTATATCTGTATGCTCCAGCCATGTAACATATTCCGGTGGCAGGGCGCTGAAAATAGCATGGAGGCTGGATTCCCTGGAGTTGAGCCTGAAATCCATCCTATAGCCGTTTTTCAGGAATCCGAAAGAGCCGTTCAGTCTTACCGGCAGTTCATTTATTTTCAGGTCGTTTTTTTCAAAAACGAGGTCCAGTGAATTGGTATTGATCTTCGTGATGAGTTCCCCGTTGAGTTTCTTGGACAGGATATAAGAAGTGCCGCCATAGTTAAGATCGAAGGAAGCTATACGAACCTGTGAATGCAGGTCGAACTGCGCTTTACTCAGGTCGCCTTTGCCTGTATAGTTCACTTCCTTTGCCTGGATGTACATCGGGAGGGACTGGTCATCATAAATGATATTGCAGTGTTCTATTTGTATGCGTTCTATTTTCAGGGATGCACTGCCGCTGTCTGCGGGGTTGGCAGCTGTAGCCGGGCCGGACTTATACACATTATAGTTAGGATGACCGGCAGCATCTACCATAACATGGATGTTCCCTTTGGTCAGGAATATTTCGTCAATGTTGATGGAGCTGGAAAAGATGCTGGCCAGGTTTACGCCCAGGGCCACTTCATCCGCTGCTATCAGCGTGTCTTGTTTGAATGGAGCTGCTCCTTTCAGGCTAAAATCGTATAGGGTCAGTGTCAGGGACGGGAAATGGTTGAAGAACGATAACCTTGCCTTCGAGAAGTTCAAATCACCGGTAATGCTGTTATTGGTCCATGTTTTTATTTTATTGGATATCGCTGTTGGAAAGAGAACAGGCAATAAAAATAATAAAAGGAATATAGCAGCTACTGATATTGAAATAATTTTCAATGTTTTCAGTGCAGCTTTTTTAATAAAGGCATTGCGCATAAAAATCCAGGAATATTTTAAGGCTGTTGTTGATATACATCATCCCTATTGTCCTATTTATAGGTGATTTTTCTTGTATATCTAACAGCCTTTTATGGTTACAGCGGTAAAGATAATCAATATTTATGAGCTGGCTTTAGTTGCACTATTACTTCAGACGACACCTGAATGCAGCAATAAAAAATCTAAAGCTTCGCTAATAGTTCTGCCTGACTATTTTGTGTTTCATCATAAAGAGCGGTGAAGAAATATTATAATTGAATTTGACCAATGGCCAGTCTACCATTGGCAACCCGGGAGTCTTTTAACATCACCTTATTCTTTTAAATTTACCTGATATACTGCTGGTATCTGCTCCGCTGAAAGATTCATTTGTGCAGTCATTACTTTAGTTTGAAGATCGGCCATTTGTGCTAATGTTATGATTACTTCACTGGTGCTGGTTGCGGAGCTTTCCATTCCCCGTTCAGGATTTCTTTTCCGGGACCATAAATCCGGATCAGGTAATAAAAGGAACCTTGAGGAGTAGGCAACCAGTTAGGCTCCTTATCTTTTGCCGGTGGGTAATGTTGCAGATATAACGTCAGATCGCCGTTAGGGTCATATTTAGGCCCGCTTGTTCTGTCACCGATAGAATACCTGTTAATCGGATTTTTAACCAGGAAACGGCTTGGTAATTCATATAAAGTAATGCTCCAGAAGTATTTGTTTGGTGGTGTTTGACCTTTAGGGAAACGGATGATATAATTGTTTTTACCCTCCAGGAAATTGCCGTTTTTATCTGACCTGATACCAACGTATATAGCTTCTTCTTTGGTGTTTCCAAACAATCCCGCAGCAGCTCCCAGTGCCCGTTTGAAATAATTTCCCTGCAGCATTTCCCTGGTACCAAAGAGATCGGTGGCATTGGAAATTTTATCGGTGCCTTCCTGCAATTCCTTTTCAGCACTTTTTACACCATCATTAATTGCAGCCAGTATTTCAGGACTATAAGCGGTGCTGTCGAAAGGTTTTCCGGGTTCAATGCCAATTTTAGCAAACCTTTCCCTTATTCCTTTTTCTTCCGGAACCAGGGGGCTGTACTGCAATAAATTATTGAGCAATCCAATAAATGAATAGGAACTTATTGCTCCAGGATTGTATACCGGAAATGATAAATCATACTTTTTGACAGGAGGGGCAGCTTGTTTGGTATACTCATGCAAAGGGATGATCTTAAAGCCTGCCTGTATTTTTTTTACATTTTAAATATCGCCCGGCGCAGTTTTTAATTCCGTTCTTCCTAAAACTGTTACCAGGTTAGTTTCAGAAGAGATAACACCATTAATGCCAGCTGGCTTATCAACCTGTTGGCCGGGGCCTGTAACCAGGTATTTGCCGGCACCGTCGCCTGTGGTACGACTACCAATATACCCGAAATTGAAAGTGTAAAGATCAATGAACTGCAGCGCGTAGTATCTTTTATCTTTTATTTCCGGCACTTCTATAATAACAGGTTCATCACTCAGATTAAGAATTGCCCAGGAGTAAGGCGTGTCATTATTTGGCGTAACAACGGCGGTATCACTGGATGTAAAGCTTTTTGTATAATTCCTGAACTGATTAAATCCTCCAATGTAATCAGGATATTTTTTATCCAATGCATAAAGATACATGGTTCTGTAGTTGTTGAACATTGGAAACGCATATATCCAGGCATCATGCGCAATAATTCTCGCAGAATCGCCTGTTAATGCAGCGTTTTTATTGCCTTTTTGAAAGCAGCTGCTTAATGCCAATAACGCCAACAACGCAGAAAAAATAAGAGATCTCATGTTATAAATGTTTAGATAAATTCAAAAGCATTTCACCCATCTTTTGAAAGATGAATGTACCGTGATGAATGCCCGATCGCTGAAAGAAAGTGCTGCGAATTGTTTATTTATGCGAAGGAATTGAGATGGATGAGGGTGTTTATCTAAATGTTAACAACACAATATCCGTTTTGGTTTAATAAAATATATTTAATGGATAAGCAATACCCTCATTGTCTGGCCGGCAACGTTCTTTTGAAAGTGTGATTATTTGTCTTTTATTTGAAAAGACAAATAATTTCCTATTTTTAAGATTCAAAAAATATAAGATGCTGCCAAAAGGAGAACATATTGAGGGAGTGCCCACTGAACTGGAAATATTGCTGGCAAAAGACAAGCAGGCAAAGACTTTTTTTGATTCCCTCTCAAAGTCTTACAAGCAGGGATATTGCGATTGGGTTGGTTCAGCAAAACAGGAGGCTACCCGGCAAACAAGAGCCGAAAAGGCCCTGATCATGTTGCAGAAAGGCCAGAAGACGCTTAAAACGTGAACGGTGTACCCCCGCTTTACACCAATCCCTTCTTCAGTTCATCTCTCCTTGCCCTCGATACCGGAACCTGTACGCCGTCTTCCATCAATAAATATCCTCCGGATTCTTTCACCATGCTTCTGACAAATTTTTTGTTCACCAGGTGCGACTGATGACACCTTACAAAACCGTAAGGGGCCAGCATTTCTTCGTACTCATAAATGGAAACAGCTACGGTGATCTTCTCTCCATCTTTTATGTAAAAATGTGTATAGCTGTTACTGCTTTCACAACGAACAATATCTTTCGTATATACAAACCTTGTTTCTTTCAACGAAGGAAGGGCAATGCGGTGCTCGTCTTTTTGCTGGCCCTGGTGCAGTATTTCAACCAGGTATTGCATTTGCTGGCTTTGTTTCTTTTTTGCTATTACGGAGGATGCTTTTTCTACTGCAGTTTTAAGCTCTTCTGTGTCCACTGGTTTCAACAGGTAATCCATCGCCGCAAACTTTACCGCCTGAATACCATATTGATCAAATGCGGTTACAAAGATCAGCGCAAAATCTGCGGAAGGCAACTCCTTTAATAGCTCAAAGCCATTTTTGTCAGGCAGCTGTATATCAAGAAAAACAAGATCCGGACGGAGCTGCTGAATGGCGGTAATGCCATCAGCAGCTCCGTTAGCAGTACCGGTTACCCGCACACCAGGACAATGCTGCTCCAGCAGTCGTTGCAGGTTAATGATATTGATAGGTTCATCATCTATAATAAGTGCATTAATCATTGTCCATCCAGTTTTTAAATCGGAGGCAGCAGCGGGTACCATTGGAGGAGCTGCTGATTTCCAGTAATATTTTTCTGTATTTATACATCCGGTTAAAGAGTGCAATGCGCGCTTGTGTGAGCCGGATACCATGCCCGTTGGCCGGTTTGTCAGGATCAAACCCGTTCCCGTCATCGATCACTAAAAATAGTAAATCTGCGTTTTCTTTTGTTATATGAATGCGGAGCATCCCATTTTCACGTTTGCCGGAGAGACCATGTTTTGCCGCATTTTCGATCAACGGCTGTGCAAGCAGCGGTGGAACGTCGATCTGATCCGTCTGGATAGCCGGAGAAACTTCCAGTTCATAACGGAACCCGAACCGAAGCCTTTCCAGTTCAATGTAGTTATCAAGATTTTTCAGTTCAACACTCAGGGGAACAAACGCCTTGCTGCCCTGAGAAACAGCACTGCGCAGTAGTGTAGCAAATCCTGTCAGGTATTTATTTGCTTTGGCGGTTTGCTGGTCATTCATCAGGCCCTGGATAGAGCCCAGTGCATTAAAAAGGAAATGCGGATTCATCTGTGCGTGCAGCGCCTGCATTTCCAACTGCAGGTATTTCATTTTTCGTTTATTTTTTCTTGCGCGGGAAACAAAGAACAATAACAGCAAGATAGCTACTGCCAGGGCAAATATGATAATTTTAAACCAGCTAGTTTGATACCATAATGGCGGCGTATTAAATGTATAGGTAGATAATTGTCCGTGACCATCGGCGTATTTTACTTCAAGGGTATAATCCGCGTTGTGAAGCAATGATGCCATCAGGATAAGGCCATCTGTTTTCTGCCATGCAGTATCTTTGTATTGGCCTCCGAGTATACGGTAGGAGTAAATGGAATCCATGGTATGGCTTGTCTCTTCCCGGAAATAAAAAGCCAGTCGGGAGTTTGCTGAAACCCTGGCATTTCTGAGCTGCAATCCACCCCCCGGCCAGTCGCTATAAAAGCGGGTATCATACACTCTGTTTAAACTGTAAAGTAGTTGTTTACTGATAAAAGAAAGTTCGGTGGACGTGCTGCTGTCACTTAGGTAGGACATCATGAATGGCTGCGTGTGTGCATTTTCCCGTTTTGCATGCAACCTGAGAAAAGGCTGTTCATTCTTCTTCCGAAGTTCAATGAGGATGCTGTCGCCAATTGCCAGGGTGTCGTTCACCAGCCAGTAGGAAGGCGCTGGCTTGCGGGGATTGGCTGTATAAGTGACAGCCCTGTCCTCAAAGGAAGTCATGTTGCTGATATACTGCCAATCCCTTAGTACAGCACCATTCCTGACAACTCTTGCCTGCAGTGCTGCGAAAGGGAAAGCGTTGCTGTCCTGCAGGCTGCTGTCCCGGAAAAGGCCACCCTGAAAATTTGCTAACTGTATCAGGCTGTCCCTTTTAAAAGCACTCAGGATCAGGTGCTCACCGTATACTGTAAAGTATTCATCTTTAAAAGGCAGCGCGATATACACCGGGGAGTATGGATGATGAGCAGATTCAAAATTGTTGGAAAGGGTCATTTGAAAACCAGGCAACATAAAGTGTTGTGATGATTTCTCCCTGAAATATAATTGGGCATTTGCTGTCGGCACGCTAAAGAGCAGCACCAGCAATACAAGGAACATTCCTTTATTCATGGTCAAAAGTTAAGTTATTTGAGTAAGGCAGGCAATTGTTTTGAAAGATTTGGGTGCATGGCGATTATCTTTAACATCATTTTTTTTCTGTAAAAATGGGGCAGCGGGAGCTATATAATGTTACGTTTCTTGAAGTTGGATAGTCCGGGTTTGAATTCAGTTAATCCTCATATTGATGCAAGAGCTTATTCAACTCCACTTTATCCATATAAAGATTAAAATCTTCCGGATGAAGAATACTTTTATTTCTCAGGTCTTTCAGTGTTCTGTTGAAACTCCTTATTGATACAGCAAGGTAGTCTGCCAGATCCTTTTTGGATAATACAATTTGATGGGCTGCCAGCAGCGATAATAATTTCAGTGTATTATATTCAGCAGGATATCTTTGTTGATAGGAGGCTCTTTCAGATGTGTGATAGATCCTTGTTACCAGTACATCCAGTAATAAAGTATTGAATGGTTGATTAATCCGGATCAGCTGTGAAAAATAGTCGTACGTAATACAGTAAACGGTAAGTGAGGTGAGTGCTTCTATATTACAAAGACAGCGGGTATGTTTTATAAATTCTATCTCGCCCACAATTTCTCCTGCTCCCAGAAATTCAAAAATAAAATCTTTACCATTATTTTCTGTAAGATAACATTTGGAGATACCTTCCCTGATAACATACACGTAATGCAGTGTTGTTCCCTGTTGCAGCAGTTTTTCTCCCGGCTCCAGTGTTTTCAGGAAAACATCGGCTCCTTTTTTGTTAGTCTGATACTGCTCAATAATGTTTAATATAGCCAGATTGTTTCTGATCATTTTTTACAATGGGACAAATGTCCCGGTTTTATTTAAAATCTGTTTTACTTTTACTTAAAAATAGGAATATATCAAATGGAAAATCATCAAAAATCATTTACTGGCATTAAAGTGATCGCTTTTGATGCAGATGATACCCTATGGGTAAATGAACCTTATTTCCAGGAAACAGAGCAAAAGTTCTGTGCCCTGATGGAGGATTACCTGCCTCATCATACAGTATCCCAGGAGCTTTTCAAAACGGAAATGCAAAATCTTTCTTTATATGGATATGGCGTAAAAGGTTTTATGTTATGTATGATAGAAACGATATTGCGGGTTTCTGAAAATACAGCCAGTCTGCAAACAATCCATAAGGTGATTGAATATGGACAGGAGCTGCTGAATAAGCCTATTGAATTGTTAGATGGGGTAGAAGAAGTGCTGAAATCCCTGAAAGGAAAATATAAATTAGTCGTGGCTACCAAAGGAGATCTGCTGGACCAGGAACGGAAACTGAACAAATCAGGACTGGCGCATTATTTCCATCACATTGAAATAATGAGCGATAAACAGGAAAAGGATTATAAAAAGCTGTTAAAGCACCTGGACTGCCAGCCCGAAGAATTTTTAATGATCGGTAATTCGCTTAAGTCAGATATAATGCCGGTTATCGCTTTAGGTGGACATGGAGTGCATATTCCTTATCACACTACCTGGGCACATGAAAAAATAGATCACCAGGTAGAAGATCTGCGTTTTCACCAGTTTGAAACTATTATGGAAATACTACCCAAAATGATGATATGAAACAAAAGCTGGCATTAGAAAGCTGGGCCAGAAAAGATCAGTTTGATTTTTTCAGACAGTTTGAAGAACCTTTTTTTGGGGTATGTGTGCAGATAGATTGTACCAAAGCCTATGCAGCGGCCAAAGAGCAGGGTGCTTCCTTCTTCCTGTATTACCTGCATAAATCATTGGTGGCAATTAATGCAATAGCTCCGTTCCGTTATCGTATAACGGATAATGAGGTGTGGGAGTATGATAAAGTACATGCTTCTCCAACTATTAATCGTCCTGATAGTACATTTGGTTTTGCTTACATGGATTTTTATGAAGATTTCCGGCAATTTGAAACCACTGCTCAGCAAGAAATTGAAAAGGTGCAAAACAGTAAAGGGCTTATCCCTGCAGTGTCCGGAGAAAATGTAATCCATTATTCTTCGCTGCCCTGGATCAATTTTACTGCTATTTCTCATGCGCGGAGTTTTTCTTTTAAAGATAGTTGCCCGAAAGTATCTTTTGGGAAGATGACCACCCAAAACGGACAAAGTATGATGCCTGTTTCAGTACATGTACATCACGCTTTAATGGATGGTTATCATGTAGGGCAATTTGTGGATTATTTTCAGGAATTAATGAATAGCTGAGGATCGTATAAAAGTAATCGGGGCCGTTTCTTCATAAAGAGGCGGCCTCTTTATTTTAGGAAGGTTTATACATTGGTTTCCTTCAACTGCTTCCGCAGCTGCTGTAATGCTTTCACAATATGTTTCTCCACAGTACTCACGGAGATGCTCATTTTAGTGGCAATCGCCTGGTGCGACAGGTATTGCATCCTGCTCAGAATAAATGCTTCTTTACATTTTTCCGGCAGGCTATTAATGATGTAGTGTATTTTTTCTTCCAGTTTTTTACTGTCGATTTGTTGATCGGCTGCATGCACAGTATGTGTTTGCACCTGCTCTTTGATAGCGGCATATTGTTTCTGTTGCACCAGGTGCTGGCGAAAACGATCAATCATGCCGTGTTTCAATAATGTTTGCAGGTAGGCAAACAGGTAATCGGTATTTTCAATTTGCGCACGTTTGGCGTACAACCGGATAAATACATCCTGTACCACTTCCAGGGCATCCTCCTTGTTCTCCATCCGCTTATAAGCTATATTAAGCAGCCGGATGAAGTAGCGGTCGTAGATAGCCTCAAATGCAGCAACATCTTCTTCTTTCAGTAACTGGAACAGATCGCTGTCGGTAGCGCTTGCGTATAAAGGATTCATCTTACATATCAAGTAGCGAATAAAAAAACTAAAAAAAAATCAGAAATACAATAGCGGTGTTTTCTTTTCTGCTCGTTTATAGTTGTGTAAGATAACAGCAAGGAGCCGGGACTTATACTTTGGACAGTAATATAGATATAAAAATATTAGAAAAGTACCTGGATGGTACTGCTTCTCCGGAGGAACAGCAGCTCATTGAAGCGTGGCTGGCCGAAGGGGAAGATCATGCCCCGCTGTTTGAGGACGAGGATTCGCAGGAAGCAATGCAATACAGGGAAACGGCTAAAGCAGCTGTGCTTGAAAAGTTGTATGAAACCGATGCTATCAGCAAACCTGGTCGTAACCGGCGCATCATATTATTACGTGTAGCCGTGGCAGCATCAATAATGGCTGCTATTGTAATGACTGCTACCTGGTTTCAGCATCATATAACGGAGAGCCATATACGTAATCCTGTTTCGTTAAAGGGAGCCATGCCGTATAAATCGCGTAATAAGGCGGTGCTGGAGCTTTCGGGCGGAAGGACCATTGCGCTGGACGCTATCGCAGCCGGACAAACGCTGCAGGATGGAGCAGTAACCATCACAAAAACAGCGAACAATGAAATTGAATACCAGCAGGTAGCTGCCGGACAGCAGCAACCTGTTGGTATCCATAAATTAAGTGTACCAAAATCATCGCAGTACATTGTTGTATTATCCGATGGCACCAAAGTATGGCTGAATGCGGGATCAACCATCAGCTTCCCCGCCGCATTTACCGGCAACAGCAGGGATGTGGCCATCACCGGAGAAGCCTATTTTGAAGTGGCTAAACAAGTAGCCGCTAACGGCGGAAATTATCAACCATTCAGCGTAGCTACCGGAAAAATGTCGGTGCTGGTATTGGGTACCCATTTTAATATCAATGCTTATACAGATGAACCTGCTGTCAGTACCACTTTGCTGGAAGGTAGTGTACAGGTAAAAGTGAACAAACAAAAAATACAGATCAGACCGGGAGAGCAGGCGCAGTTGAACAATACCGGAAAACTGTCAGTATCACAACCAAATCTTGAAGAAATAGTAGCCTGGCAAAAAGGCTACCTGCAATTCGATAACACGCCACTGGAGGAAGTATTCAGGCAAATTGCACGCTGGTACGATGTGCACGTTGTTTTTAAAGGAGGAGTCCACCAGGGATCTTTCCATGGGAAAATATATCCCGGTATGAAACTACCGGAAATACTCCGGGGCCTGGAAACAAACGGCGCCAGGTTTACTTTCAATGGAACCAGCATTATTGTAGAATAAAATCAGACACGCGCATTCTCTAGCCGGCTATTTACTGTCGCAACATTAACCACTTAAACACGAAAGTATGGAACAACCTGTAAAAAGACTCCTTTCAGGGAGGGCCCGTGCCCGTAAAAGTTTGTTATTACTTATCTGCATGCTCACTGTCTTCCGGGGCACTGCTATGGCCGAAAAGCAAACAAATAAAATTAGTCTGAATGTGACCGATCAACCATTGGAAAAGGTCTTCAAAAAAATTGAAGCAAAAACAGATTACGTATTCTGGTACAAAATGGATGTGCTGAAAAAAGCACAACATGTAACTATCAAGGTGAATAATGAAGACTTACTGCAGGTCCTGGAAAGCCTCTTTAAAAATCAGGCACTCACTTACAGTATTGAAAAAAATATTATTGCTATTAAGGAAAAACAGGCAAATGAACTTTCCGGTGCTATGGCTACAGCAGCCATACTGGCGGTGATCAAAGGGAAGGTGCTGGGCGAGGACGGATCACCACTACCAGGTGTTACTATTAAAGCAAAAAGCAATAAAGCTTTTGCTACCACCGATGAACATGGTCTTTTTACCATTAAAGTGGATGCCGGCGAAACACTTATTTTTTCCTATATCGGCTACCAGCCTGCTGAGGTAGTAGTGAAATCGGAAGAAGCCCTAACCATTATCATGAAACCTTCTTTCGATAAATTATCTGAAGTAGTGGTAGTAGGTTATGGTACACAAAAGCGTGCTAATCTCACTGGCGCAGTGGCCACCATCAATTACGATAAAGCTCTGGAGAACAGGCCTATCACTAACCCCAGCCAGGCTTTGGCGGGTAAGGTGGCCGGTGTATTCGTAAGCCAGAACTCCGGCTCTCCCGGCGGCGATGGCGCTACTTTGCGCATTCGTGGTTTTGGTACTTTAAACAACACCGATCCGCTGGTGCTTATTGATGGTATTGAAGGTAAACTGTCAGAGCTGAACCCCGCAGATATCGGCAGTATCACTATCCTGAAAGATGCTGCATCTGCCTCTATATATGGTTCCCGTGCGGCAAACGGTATTGTGCTGGTGACTACCAAAAAAGGCACCTATAATATGGAGCCCGTGTTATCTTACAACGGATACTACGGCATGCAGCAACTGGGCAGGAAATATGACCGTATCAATAACAGTGTGGAATTTATGAACCTGTGGAACAGCGCTGTGGTGAATAGCGGCGGTGATCCACTGTTTCCAAGGAATATGATGAATGATTTCGGTAATAACAAAGACCCATATCTTTATCCGAATACAGATTTTTACAAAGAAATATTTCGCACTGCTCCGATTACGGAACACAATATTTCTGTAAGAGGTGGTGCTGCCAAACAAAATTTTTTCTTATCTGCTAATTATCTGTCGCAGGACGGTATTATTCGTCAAACCGACAGCAAGCGCTATGGTGTTAACTTTGCGATCAATAACAAATTAAAGGACTGGCTGGAAGTAGGCGGCCGTGTGCAGATCACCCGCAAGATCACGAACAGCCCGGTGGATGGGATTGACCGCATTTATTATATTATGTCCAATGGTGGTTATCCTTTTATCGCACCATATACAAAAGACGGCCGGTTCGGCGCTACACAGGCGCTGAAGCCGGATGGCTCTCCCATTGTGGATTCCCGTAATCCACTGCCGGATCTGTATGATGGTAATAGTCAGTATGTCAATAATTTTTTCAGGGCTAATCTTAATGCTACAGCAAATATTACCAAAGACCTTACTTTTAAAACGATGTTTACCGGCCAGTCAAATAACAATCGCCGGGATAAACACAACCAGCTCAATTATGTATATACCGCCGGTGGTATCCAGGGAAAGGTATTAGATTATCCTTCGCAGATAACACTTTACAGAGCCAATAACGAAGAGTTTTACTGGGTGTATTATAACACGCTCAACTATACGAAATCATTTAATAACGTACATAATTTTTCTGTTATCGTAGGTACACAGGCAGAGTCATATCAGTTGAAACCCATGTCCGGTCAGAAGTCTGACCCGCCTAAAGCCGGGCTCAATGAAGTAGATGCAGGTACCAGCAATGTACAGGCCGGGGGTAATACTACAGAATGGAGCATGCTGGCTTATTTCGGAAGAATTAATTATAACTACAGGGAAAAATACCTGCTGGAAGCTAATCTTCGTGCAGATGCATCTTCCAGGTTCAGGCAAGGTAACCGCTGGGGTTATTTCCCGTCTGTTTCTGCAGGATGGGCCATGGAAAAAGAAAACTTCATCAAAAATATTGCGGCTATCAGTCAGCTGAAATTACGTGCTTCATGGGGACAGCTCGGCAATCAGAACACGAATAATTCGGATGGTTCTGTTAATAATTATCCATACATCGGGGCTGTTACACAAACTAACGGTACCAGCTATACGGCGGGCGGCCAGTTTGCACCCGGTGCTGCCATCACCGGGTTGGTAGATCCTAATATCAGCTGGGAAACCACTACCAGTACAGATGTTGGTTTGGATGTAGGGTTGTTCAATAATGCATTGTCTGTTGAACTGGATTATTTTAATAAGAATACAGATCAGATACTGGTGCAACTGCCCATCTCTTCCACACTGGGAGAAGTAAGCGCGCCGATTCAGAATATCGGGAAGATGAGCAACAAAGGATTTGAATTTTCCGTGAATTATCATTCTCCGGAATATAGATCCGGCTTCAGTTATTCTATTGGAGCAAATATCACCTATATCAAAAATATGGTAACAAAATTCAGGGCAGATGCACCGGATCAGTTGTGGCTCATCAGAGAAGGGATGCCTTATAAAATGTTGTACGGCTATAAATCAGTGGGTGTATTTCAATCTGATAAAGAAGCCAGCGAGTACATGAGAAATAACGGGTATATACCTAAAGCAGGTGATTTAAAATATGAAGATGTAAATGGTGACGGCAAACTGGATTATAAGGATAAACAATCGCTGGGTAATACATTGCCTAAATACACCTATGGCATTACGCTGGGCGCCAATTATAAAAACTGGCGCCTGAACATTGTAACACAGGGACTGGCGGGCATCAGTGGCTACAACCAAAGTGCATGGACAACACCGCTGGGTATTTCCGGTGGCACATTGCTCACCAGGTGGAAAGACGCCTGGACACCGGACAATCACAGCAATACTTTACCACGTATAGTCGTGAACGATACCTGGAACAGGTATGAATCTTCTTTTTGGGTGCAGAACATGAGCTATTTTAAGATCAAGAATATACAGTTGTCATATCAACTGCCGGCATCTTTACTGCACAGTATTCGTTTCAAAGGCGGAAGTATTTATGCCAACGTACAAAACCTGCCTTCTTTTACCAGTAAAGGATACCTGGGTTTTGATCCGGAGCAGAACACCTTTGCAAACGGCAGTACTATTTACCCGACACCTGTTATCACTTCTTTTGGTATTAATCTGCAACTTTAAACTGAACTGATTATGAGATATATATTTCTGACAATAATAGCAACGGCATTATTGGCAAGTGGTTGCTCCAAATCGTTCCTGGACAAAAAACCGGATGACCGCATCACGACAGATAATTTCTGGGCAAATGAATCTGATGCAACCCTGGCGTTGTACGGTGTTTACAATGTGTTGCATGAATCTTTTGTATATGGCTATGGTGGCGGGTTTGATGCCTGTTCTCCCAACGCCTACCAGTGGGCTTACTGGGAAGGAATGGAAAAGCAGGTAGGTAACGGAACTATTTCAGCCAACGATGGCGGTATTGTAAGTGGCCGCTGGCAACAATGTTATACCGGCATCAACAGGGCCAATACCTTTATTGAAAATATCGATAAAGTAGCGATGGACGATGCGCTCAAAACACAGATGAAAGGAGAGATCTATTTTTTAAGAGGCGTCTTTTATGCTTTGCTGGCAAATAGTTACGGCGGTGTACCTGTATTCACTAAAACAATCACTGCAGACCAGGCCAGGGCCATGAAACGTAATTCGGAAGATGAAACATGGGCACAGGTGCATGCTGATTACGATGAGGCTATCAAACGCCTGGGCACCACCGCACCTATAACGGGAAGGGCTACACTGGGAGCTGCACTGGCAATGAAGCTGCGCGCTTATTTATATAAAGCCAACTGGGATAAAGTATTGGAATATGCAGATAAAATTGATGCACTCAATAAGTACAGCCTGTTCCCCAGCTACCACGGATTGTTTCAGCTGGCCAATGAAAATAATGCAGAAGTAATGTTTGATGTGGAATATATGGACGGCCCTTTCCAACAAGGTAGTTATTTTGATCGTCACTGGCAGCCGCAGAATATGAAGTACGGCATAGATGGGTCTAACTCAGTGGCACCTATCCAGAATTTAGTGGATGCCTATGAAACGATCGATGGCGCACCGGTAAATCCGGCTACGCCTTATGTCAACAGAGATCCGCGGCTGGACTTTACCATCCTCAGGCCTGGTGCGTATTTCCAGGGACAACTATATCCTGTGGAAATTAAGAACCATACCGGCCAGAAAGTAGGTTATTCCATCAGGAAATATACTATAGAAACACAGCAGGTAGTAGCCGGGCAAGAGCCATTAAATTTTATTATTTTCCGTTACGCAGATGTATTACTTTCGAAAGCAGAAGCGTTGATAGAAAAAGGTACAGATGTACCACAGGCCATACGACTCATCAACCAGATTCGTACTTCCCGTACTGATGTAAAGATCACTGCGTTGCCAGCCAGCTTATCGCAAAGTGATGCGCGTGCAAAGCTGCGCCATGAAAGAAGAATTGAATTTGCGCTGGAAGGCCTCTATTGGGATGATGTAAGACGCTGGGGAATTGGAAAAGATATTTATCCGATTGAAGTACGCGGCGCAGACGGAGGACTCATTGAAACTAAATTCGGCAACGGTTATGTACAGGAGAAATCAATTCATCTGCCGATTTCTAACAATGAAATCTCTATCAATAATAATCTGACACAAAATACCGGGTATTAAAATTAGATGTAGACTTTGAAAAATGTAAACATGAAAAAATTAGTTGTATTGTCTGCTGCCGTTGGCTGTATTGCGCTGAGCGCTGCTTTCAGCCAGGCAACTGTAAGAGAAGACAGCGGTACACACCATCAGGCTGCTGCAAAAGGCTGGGTAAATTTATTTGATGGCAAAACCCTTAATGGCTGGCATGGCTTTAATAAGGGTATGCAGCCCATTGCCAACTGGGAAATAAAAGATGGCGCGCTGGTATGCGGGGGAGGTGCTTCCAGCGAAGATATTGTTACCGATAAAAAGTACGGGAACTTTGAGCTGGAATGGGAGTGGAAGGTAGATAAAGGCAGCAACAGCGGCGTTATGTACCATGTGGTAGAAGATAAAAAATATCATGGGCCATCCGAAACCGGTCCGGAATACCAGATCATCGACGATGTTACTTACCCGCAAAAATTAAACGACTGGCAACAGGCTGGCGCCGATTATGCGATGCATCCCGCAGGCGCTAACAAAAAACTGAAACCGGTAGGAGAGTGGAACAAAAGCCGTATCATTTTTAACAAAGGCCATGTAGAACATTGGCTGAACGGCGAAAAAATTGTGGCATTCACCGCCTGGGATGCTGACTGGACCCAAAAAAAAGGCGCCGGCAAATGGAAAGATTATCCTGATTATGGTAACGCTAAAACTGGTGTGATTGCATTACAGGACCACGGAAACAAAACGTATTACAAGAATATACGCATTAAGGCATTGTAGCATTTTTGAATTACAAACGGTTGCAAAAGCCGCATGGATCGTAAGATTTATGCGGCTTTCATTTTTTTTTATTTTTAATGATGAACTTACCTATTTTATCATTATTTTACTTGGTAATTATATATTCTGAAGAAGTATTTGCCTGGCACACAGCTAATATTTTGATCCCCCAAAGATGATCTACGGACTCCATAGGTAAGCATTATCAACCGGCTTTTTAATAACCATCTATTTAAAATCAAGCACAAAACCAGCCATGTTAAAACCAGTAAAAAAGTATTTGTTTCCAGCCACTGCATTGTTGATTTTTTTGGTAAATAATACGGAAGCGCAGCAAAATTATCAGCTGCAACCTATACCGGTGCAAAGCCGGTGGGCAGCTGATGTAAATCCGGAAAATGCATTGAAAGAATATCCGCGCCCTCAAATGGTGCGCAAAGATTGGCAAAATCTGAATGGTCTGTGGGAGTACGCCATTACAGCTGATGATAATGCCAAACCCTCCGCTTTCGATGGACAGATCCTGGTGCCTTATCCCCTGGAATCGGCATTGTCGGGCGTGAAAAAGGGATTGAAACCAGAACAGCGTTTATGGTACAAAAAAACAATCGCCATTCCTGCTGCCAACGGAGAACGTACTTTGCTGCACTTTGGGGCGGTAGACTGGCAAACCAAAGTGTACCTCAACGGTAAGGAAGTTGGCGGTCATACAGGTGGTTATACGGCCTTTACTATTGATATTACTGATGCTGTTAAACCCGGAGATAATATCTTGCTGGTAAAGGTCTATGATCCTTCAGATCAGGGTGTTGGTCCACATGGCAAGCAGGTGCTGAATCCTGCGGATATTTATTATACCCCAAGCTCCGGTATCTGGCAAACGGTATGGCTGGAAAGGGTGCCGAAAGATTATATCACAGGACTACGGATAACACCTGATATTGATAAAGGGGTGCTTCACCTCACTGTGAATGCGCCTGCGGGTTATACCGTTGAGGCCACTGCTTTAACAAACGGTACGGAGACCGGCACTATCAAAGGAGCGAGTGGCGCAGTACTGCAGCTGCCGGTGAAGAACGCCCAACTATGGTCCCCTGGTAATCCTTTTCTGTATGACTTATCTGTACGATTACTAAAAGGCCGTAAAGTGGTAGATGAAGTGAAAAGTTATTTCGGGATGCGGAAGATTTCTATTGGCAAAGATGATAAAGGAGTAGATCGTATCTTTTTAAATAATGCCGCTTATTTTAACCTTGGAACCCTTGACCAGGGCTTCTGGCCTGATGGTCTGTATACGGCGCCTACTGATGAGGCGCTGTCGTTTGACATCAGGGCAATTAAGGCGATGGGCTTTAATACCATCCGTAAACACATCAAGGTAGAATCTGCAAGATGGTATTATTGGGCAGATAAACTGGGCATGCTGGTTTGGCAGGATATGGTAAATCCCAACCAGGGATTACCTGAAGGAGCTAAAGCAGCTTTTGAACAGCAATGTAAAGAAACACTGGCGCAGCTGCACAACTCCCCCTGCATCACTACCTGGGTATTGTTCAATGAGAAGTGGGGACGCTTTGATCAGCAACGGTTAACGGAGTGGATTAAACACACAGATCCCTCCCGGCTGGTGAACGGGCACTCCGGTGAATACCTGTATGTAAACGGAAAACTGCGCAGTCCGAGTCCTAATGCCTACGTAAGTGCAGACATGACCGATATACACAGTTACCCGGATCCGATGAATGCCTTGCAGCTTCCCGGTAAAGCCAGGGTACTGGGCGAGTTTGGTGGCATCGGGGTCTTCATTCCCGATCACCAGTGGAACACGAGCAGCGCATGGGGCTACATCATGGAAAAACCCGCCGGGTTGAAAGCCAAATACACCATCATGAACCAGCACTTGCAATTGCTGCAAAAAGAAGGTTTATCTGCCAGTATCTACACCCAGCCATTTGATGTGGAAGGAGAACAGAATGGGCTGATAACCTATGACAGGGAAGTAGTAAAAATTCCCTTTACAGAAATAAGAAAGATCCATGCCCCGCTAAATCCGGATATGGGAGAGATGCCGGCAATAATTGCTAAAGATGCAGACCTGACAGAGCCCGGAACCATTTATAGCGCGTTATTACAGCAATACATAGATGGCAGGAGAGATGCACCTTTTTTAAAGAAACTGGCGATGATGGCCACACAGGTGGGCGATAAAGCAGGAACAACCAGGATAGGCGGCGAATATATTGCTTTGATGAAACAGCCTTATTCGGCAGAAGACCTCGGCTATGTGATGCAGGTAACAAACAGTACTAAAGACAACGGTTTCCCTATCATCACAAATAACATCGAAGCCGTTGACAACGCGATGGGCGCAAGACAGGCAGAAACAAAAATGATGAATATTATTTATCAGGACCAGATCAGTCCATTTGTTTCGGATGACAGCACCAATCCGGATTGGGAAGCCATTCACACATCGATTAAACCTTATGGCGCACCAGGAGAAGAAATATTCCTGCGGGCAAAAACTATCTATCTGTTAAATAAACAGGATAAAGCCGGGTTTAAATCAGTGGCGAAGGAATACCTGGACAAGTACGGACAGTTTGTAAAGCCGGAGGAAAAGAAGATATTGGAAGCTTATATGAATTAAGCAAGACAATGAAGTGAGGATAAAAATCAATTTTTATGTTTGATTTTATTGTGCCCGGGTAAAAAATGCCGATAAATAGTATTTTTTATCCGGGCAATAATAGTTTGATCTATTTCTTCCATATCGGCTTAATATCAATTAAGGGCGTATTGTCAATAACTTCCAGCCCTGAAACGCTTATCAGACCATCATCTGAGACCGAAAGCACTTTTACCGTATGAATACCAATGGGATTAGGACGATCAGGAGATCTTGTTGAGAATACACCAATAAGCGGAGCATCCTGATTATTCCGGGGATAACATTTAATGACAGCCCTGTTAGCCACATGTAACCACGTTAATAATAGTATTTCCGAGCCCACAGTTATATTCTGGATACCTTCAATAAACTCCGGAAAAATTGTTATCACTGCTTCCGGGGCATTTTCATTTTCCTGCAAAGGGCATTCTTCGATTTTTTTTAAGGAGGAATGTATTTTACCAATGTATTTTATTACTGCTTCCATGTGCTGATAAAAAATAATTAGTGAGTAATGGATATTATTATCGCTGTGTTAAATGTACAACTTAACGCTGTGCAAGATCGCGGCGGGCCGGCGGACGCAGTGCCCAGGAGGCGATGGTGATACCAGTAAAGAGGAGCGGAAACACCAGCTTTCCGGCACCATCACCTATCGCAAAATGGGAGGCAGCGGCTCCTGTCAGATCGAAGATAGTGCCGGCGTAAGCCCATTCCTTTAACCGGGGGTAGCGTGGGATGAGTATCGCCAATGCGCCAAGCACTTTCCATACGCCGAGGATTACACAGAAATAAACCGGGTAGCCCAGATGTGTCATGCCTTCCAGGAGGTAGGATGGTCGCAGGATGTCTCCAATTCCTCCTGATCCCAGCTGGAACACAACGAGCGCAGTAGTTACCCAGTAAGCGATCCTGTTGCCCCGGGAAGAGGTAATTATAGTAGAGGCTCCTTGTTCTCCACGAATAACCAGCGGCGCAAAGTCGCGGCGGGCTGGTGGACGCAGCGCCCAGGAAGCAATCGTGAGGCAAACGAAGATGACCGGACCCACTGCATCAGCACCATGACCGATGACCAGATGAGAGGCAGCAGCTCCGGAGTAAACGAAAACCAGTCCGGCATACACCCATTCTTTGAGTCGGGGAAAACGCGGGGCGAGCAGTATTACCACGCCGAGGGCCTTCCATACACCCATAATGGTGAGCATATAAGAGGGGTAGCCTAGTTGCTCCAGGATAGTGCGGACAAATGGTATTTTCATGATGTCCCACACTGATCCAACTCCTGTTTCTAAAGCAATGATTCCGGTGGTAACCCAGTAGGCGATGAGGCGGATCCGGGAGGAAGTAAATCTTATGTCCTTATTCTCTTTCATGACTTTGATTTTTAATTGATGTAGTGTAATTATTTGTTTACATCATAATAAGTACTGAGAAAGCTGAAATAGGACAATAGGGGAGATTATTTTTATGTAAGGCTATCGATTTTTTCCTGGATACCTTGTTTTTCAGTTTGCGTTTTGGCTAAAGCATAAGCCTTTTTTAAATTTGATGTTGCTTTGATGTTGTCAATGTTTTTGTAGAGTTCACCCAGCAGCAGAAAATAGAAATGGTTGTTTTCCAGTTTGAGTTTTTCAGCTTCCAACAAAGCCGCTTGTTGCCCATTGGCCTTGTATAATGCAAAAGTCCTGTTAAGGGCCACGCTGGGGGAATAATTAACCAGCAGCAGCTGATTATACAATTGCAAAATGTCTTCCCATTTTTCCCGGGTATCTTCTTTTATGCAATGCCAGTAAGCAATTTTTGCTTCTAAATGATAGGAGCTTATTTCATCTCCTTGTGCTGAAAGATGCAGGAAATGGTTGCCCTGATTTATTAATGCGGTATCCCATAGCGCTTCATTTTGCTGTTCGTATAGCACGGCAGCATCTTCGTTCGTTTGCCTGGCATTAAACCGGGAGGCATGAAAACACATGAGCGCCATTAAAGCATTTGTTTTGGGCCGGTTGGTTCTTTCATAGGTTGTTAGCATTACGCCCAGGCGCAGTGCTTCTAAGCACAAGTCTTTTTGCAAAATTTGATTTTGCGTTTTGGAATAATAACCTTCGCTGAAAAGCAGGTAAATAATGTGTAAGACATTATCGAGGCGGTTTACTATTTCATGCTCCGATGGGAGTTCCATCTTTACTTTTTCAATGCGCAATTTTTCTTTTGCTCTGAATAGCCTTTTATTGATGGTTTCTTTGTTGGATAAAAAGGCCTCGGCAATTTCATCAATACCAAAACCGCAGAGGATACGCAGTGCTAACCCAATCTGGGCTTCACTGGCAATGGCCGGAGTACATATGGCAAAAAGCATTTGTAGCTGGCTATCTTTAATATTTTGCTGGGAAAAATTTAATGCTTCTATTTCAATGGTTTTTTCCTCCCTTGAAGTTAATTCGGGGAGTACTTTTTTCTCAAAGATTTTATTTCTTCGGAAATGATATAACGTTTTTTGTTTGGCTACCGTGTAAAGCCATGCGGTTGGATTTTTTGGAATGCCTTTGGTTTCCCATGTTTCCGTTGCCAGCAAAAATGTTTCACTCACAATGTCTTCTGCTATTTCAATATGTTGTAACCCAAAAAGTTTGCTGATAACGGCAACCATTTTGGAAAATTCCTGCTGGAATAACTGTTTTAAAGATTCGTGCGCTTTTTCCATATATAATAACAAAAACCCCTCTCGCAGGAGAGTGGGTTTTTGTTTGCTAATGTTGATGTATTAAATAATAGCCCGGATTTCAACACTGCCATTGGCATCCAGGGCAGGACAGCCATGGGCTAATGTGGTTGCATCCTCTAAACTGTCGGCTTTAACAACTATAAAACTACCTAACCGCTCCCTGATTTCAACAAAAGGGCCATCCGTAATAACACCACCCGCTTTCAGCACTTTGCCTTCCAAAGCAAGGCGGGTACCATTGTTGGTTAATTTTCCCTGCGCAGCTATGCCTCCAACCCAGTCTGCCCATTTTTTACCAATGGCCTGCATCTCTTCTTTTGGTGTATTGCTGTAGTCATAGCTCGGCTGACGGAATATTAACATGAAGTCTTTCATTTTATTCTTATTTTAATATGTTATTGAATGTATGAATTAAATTAATTTTTTGCCTGAATTAAGCACTATTTTGCTGACACTGCATATGCGCCGGGTTGGTAAGTGCCCACTGCAGCGCCGAAAGCAATATTAACACGATTGTAACTGTTGATGGTTATAACCGCAAAAGTAAGATCAATCAGTTCTTCTTCAGAAAATTGTTCCCTCGCTGCTTCATAAATATCATCCGGTACCTGACCTCCCTTGATTTTTGTCAGGGCTTCGGCCCAGGCCAGTGCGGCACGTTCACGTTCAGTATAAAAAGGTGCTTCCCTCCATGCATCTAAAACAAAAAGACGCTGTTCAGTTTCACCTGCTGCACGCAAATCTTTGGAGTGCATATCCAGGCAAAAGGCACAGCCATTGATTTGTGACACCCTGAAATAAATTAAATGAAAAAGCGATTGTTCAACCGGTGATTTCGCCAGGTATATTCCCAAGCCATATAAAGACTTCATTGCGCTTTGACCTTTTTCGAAAACATTAATTCTCTGTACCATTTTGTTTTATTTTAATCGTTATTGAATGTGATTACACTACAATAATGATCGGTAGGACAGAAATTGGACATCTTCCGAAAAAAAATTTTAAACAACCCGGAAAAGCTGCAATCGACACAATTTATTTATGTAAAATATAATTATATATATTCATTCGTATCAGACAATAATGATTGTTTTTTGATAAAGTGCTGCCGCTGTGCGAGGATGCCTCAGAAAGATTACCGGAAGATCTGCAAGGCAGATTAGGCAAGATTCCCCGTAAGGTAAAAGCAAAAATGTAATTTCTTTTTAAATAGTATATGGAAAGGCTGGAGTTATATCCGGCCTTTTCGCTTAGGTACCTGGAACGGCAATCCCCCTTACTTTTTCTCTTTGGGTTTTAGATTCTGCTGTACCCTATATTTTACAATTTTGGTTATCAGGCCTAAAGGCATTGGTTGGTTCAGCGGAAATTGAATCGAACCTTTTCCTGTTTTGTAAACAGAAATTTCTTTTTTTAATGCTTCATCAACTATCGGTAGCGGATAAAACCCGATATGATTTTTGAAAGCTGCAAAGTAAACCAGGTTACCTTTAAGCGCGAAAGCAGGCATGGCATAACTGATTTTTTCTGTTGCATCAGGCGCTGCTTTTTTAATAGTCGCACGAACCTGTTCCAAAATTATTTGAATCTCTTTTGGAAAACCGGCGATATATTCGTCAATGTCGTTCGGTTTGGTTGTTATCATACGATTACATTTTTTTGTCTGTCAGTGTTATAAGGATTGATGACCAGTGAGATGGATAGTGCCTCGTCTTGCGGTGTTTCCTATTGCCTGAAGATGTCTTACTCCCGTGCTTATTATTTTTTAAGCAACCGTTTGGTTGCAAATATACGCGCTACTATTCGGTTTCTCAAATTTTTCATTTTTTTAGCACAATAAATTAATCCCGTTTTTTTATAGCTTTAGCGGATGGCGATGATGAACGCCATCATATAAACTATAAGCATGAAAAATGAAGCAACTGAAAGAGCTAAGATGCCAAAAGGAACATCCGCAGTATTAGACAGCAGGAGTTTGCAAAATAGTTATGCTACCTTAATCCCCATCCTGAAAAAGGGAATGAGGGTGTTGGATGTAGGCTGCGGCACTGGCGCCATTTCAGCAGGTATTGCCAATGTGGTTGGTGAAGAGGGATATGTTGTTGGCATAGATAGTAGCGATCATTTAATTGCTAAGGGAAAAGCGGATTATGCAGCTATCAGTAATTTAGAATTAATTGAAACAGATTTATTTAAGTACAACCCGGCAGAAAAATTTGACCTGATTGTTTCTGCCCGTGTGTTACAGTGGTTAAGCAACCCTGAAGAAGCTTTGCTGAAATTTAAAGACTTATTAAAGCCCGATGGCGAAATATCAATTTTAGATTATAACCATACTGCATTAGAATGGAAACCGGCCCCACCAGCAAGTATGGCGAGGTTTTATAAAGCCTTTTTAAACTGGCGCGCAGATGCCGGCATGGACAATGAAATTGCTGATCACTTAGCAGCCTCCTTTCACCAATTAGGATTTCATTCAATAACAAGTTTAAATGCGAATGAAGTATATAAAAGGGGAGAGGAATCCTTTATAGATAAAGCCGGCATCTGGTCAAAAGTGGCGGAGTCAAGAGGCCTGCAAATGGTAGAAGGCGGGTATATTACTGATGAGGAACGTATGAATGCAATAGCCGATTATAATGCGTGGATAGCGGATGATGCTGAATGGATGATGATGAAATTGAATGATATCCGGGCTAAAATTTAGATCTACGCATATCGAAGAAGACATAAAAAAAACCGCATCTGCCAGGATGCGGTTTTTTATTATCAGTTAATTTTTTACATCATACAATATCACAAACTCCACTCTTCTGTTTTTTGCCTTACCGGCTTCTGTATCATTTGTGTCGATAGGGTCACGATCTGCCAGTCCCCAGGTAAACATTCTATCGTTGCTTACCTTATCTGTATTGAGCATTTGTTTTGCGGCAGTAGCGCGCTTTTCGGATAGCTCACGGTTGTAATCGGCAGCGCCGGTATTATCTGTATGTCCGGTGATAAGGATCTTGGTTTTATTGTATTTGTTCAGCACATCAGCAAAATGTTCAAACGTTGGTTTGATCTTATCATTCAGCTGATCCGATGAAGAGGCAAAGAGTACATTATTGGGGAAGATGACTTTCAGACTGTCCTTGATAATGCTTACATCTGCTTCATTCAATATATTTTTCAATTCTTTGTACTGCTCATTCATATAAGCATGCTGACTGGTGCTTTTTTTTGAAGAAGCGCAGGAGGCCATAAAAGCAATGGCTATAACAGCGTATAGGCCGTAACGTGAGGTCAATAACATTCTTTTCATGTTGGATGTATTTGACCGCAAAGGTATCTAAAATATAGATTATCAATATGTTGTGTTGATTATCTTTAATATTTTAAAAAGCATATATGCGTTATAGTTATCTTCTGACAGCTATTCTTAAGGAAGCCAGGCAGGCAAGGGTTTGCAAAGTACTGCGTAATAAACTCAGCGCTTTTCTTCTTCGCACAGCTTTTTCGCGCGTTCCAACTCTTCCCCTGGTGCTGTTGTATAATCAGGCTCAACACCTTTTCCTTCCCATGAATCGGTAGTGCCGGGATAGGTAGTCGCAGCAATAGAAACAGATAGGAAGAGTGCATCATTCACGTAAAGAAAAGTGTTCATGTTGGCAGCACCTGCGGATGTTTGTCCGATTATTTTGGCGCGGTTGTTTTTTTGTAAGACAAAGGGAATCTCTTCTCCCGCAGAAACGGTTTTTTTATTGATAAGCACATACACCGGTTTCGTATAGGCTGGCTGCGTAAGCCAGTTCACTGTTTTCACCTTTTCCTCTATACCTGTCCGGTTACGGGATATCAGTATTGTTTTGCCGGGTGGCAAAAAGAAGCTCTCAAATACAGCGTCCACATCACTGCCACCACCAACATTATCCCGAAGGTCTATTATCAGTGCGCGTGTATTGGCTACAAATAACATCGTTGCATTTAGTAACGCCAGACTTTTACGTGAGATGTTAATTTCCGACAGCCTGATATAACCTATATTATCTTCCAGTATGCGCGTTTCACGGAAGCCATAGTTATTGATTGCAGCTTGGGGACCGTAGAAAAACATATCATCTCCTGCGTCGGCAGTTGTATCCTTTGTCAGGAGGGACTTTGCCACGGCCGGTTTATTTCGCACATATAAGTGCCCGTCATGACTGAACCGTTTTAATATCCCTGTGGTCAGGGTATCCATCTCTTTCCATGAACTTACCTTGTCAAAAGCGCCTTGTCGCTGTTCTTGTAAAAGATGATCTGCAATAGCCTTCCCTTTTGCTTCGGAAACATAATTTTTCTCCAGCAGTACAGCTATTTTATTAATGGCAGCCAGCATTTCCGTTTTGGAAAAATCCTGTGCCTGCACATGGCCTGCTGCCAGTATACACAGCAACAGCGTGTTTACAATATATTTTTTCATAATTCTGGTGTGTGATAATATATTGTAAAGTTGCATCAGGGACAGATAATGAAATTGTACCAGATTAACCTGCTATAATTTCATATAGTCACCTGGCCGGAAGCCGGTGTAAGATTTAAAGGCCCGGATAAAATGGCTCTGATCAAAAAAACCGCAGGTGTAGGCAATATCGGTAAGAGAGTGGTGTGATTGTTTCATCAGTGAAAGCGCTCTTTCTACTTTCAGCTTGCGGATGTAAACGCCCAGTGTGCAATGAAAGTAATGTGGGAAATAACGGGAGATGCTGACAGGGTGTAGTTGCAGGATGGCAGACAGTTCATCCAGCGTCAGATTTTCTTTCCAGCGATCGTGTAATAGCTCACGCAATTGATGGACCCATGCCGGTATTACACGGGTTTTGCCGGTAACCTCCGCACTGAATGCCTGCAGGAGTAATTGCTGGATGGCCACAACACTGCTGCTGTCACCTATCTTACTTTCGTTTCTGATCCTGAGCATGGCCAGTTTGAGATCAGGATGACCAGCAGATGCCTGGTTAAAATCCAGCTCATATTGTTTTAAAAAAGTATCTCCTATCTCCACATTAATATTGAGGGAAGGAAGTTGTGTGTTCCTGTTACGGTGTATTTCCCCGCTGTTATAGAGTAGCACATCGCCGGGTTGCACACTGTATTCCTTGTGTGTCCGCTGTTCCAGGTTGCCACCTCTGGCGATAAAGGTGATATGATGATTTTCATGACAATGCCAGTCTTCAGAAACCTGCTGTTGGTACTCTGTTTCACTTACCACTACGCCGCCTGCTGAAAAGCTGGAGGTATTGGTACCAAGATATATGGCTGTTTCAAGTGTTATCATCTGTTACATGACTGTGTGCTCCGGAGCTTTAGTGCTCCATCAGCTGTAAAACCTTATCCAATTGTGTTGTATCAACAGTTATATCAGCAATATACGTATCCCTGGAAGAACCTTGATTAACAAGATAAAAATAATCCTGATCTACTGCTGATGCCAAAGAGAAAAAACAATTGTTGTGATCATCTCCTTCATTCCGGAGTTCAAGAATCCGGCCATTGGGAGGCATAAAAAGCATGTTGGTTAACCCCGCACCATGTAGGCCTGCCAATACTTTGGTGCGGGACATAATTTCCAGTTGTTTTTCGAAACTATAGTCCTCAAAAAAGTGGATTTCATAACCCCGCCTGAGCAGCACGGCTTGTACGGCATCTTCGTTTGTGATCTTTCTTTTGGTAGCTTTCTGCCTGCTGATGTAAACTTTTCTATTAATTTCGTGTTCACTTTTTTGGATGAATTTATCCCGTATAAGTTGTATCAACGTTTTATTATAGTTCCCGGTAGGAGCAGTATAGCTGGGTACGATCAGTTCCTTTACCCTCACCCTTCTTCGTGGATCATAAAATATCACCTCCACCTGGAGCATCCGCAGGCTTTGGGTGATATAAGGTTTGTCTGCATATCTTTTGGGAAGGATGACCGACGTGGTATTTTGCCAATCACCTGCTGTCAGCAGCCTTGGTAGCGCATCGGTGAGCCAGTGGAAGTACTCTGTACTCCATTCATTTATAACCCATATGGCACGCGGTATGGTATGTGCAGGTTTTAAAAAAAGTAAACGTCTTTTTAATAAGGACTTGTTGGAAACCTTCGATAAATGAGAATGGTGAAGGTAATAAGTGAAATGCCGCAGACTAAAAAAAGTGTCTTTGAGTATACTTACATTTTTAAATTTTGAAAGTGTTGTTTTATGTATAGGAGTTGTTAAAACCTTTTCAAATAAATGAAGATCATCTTTGTGCAGGTTAACCGGTTCCTTTCTTACAGCCAGATGGGCCTCATAAACAGTATTCTCAAATTCCATGGCAGTCTGTTAATTAATATACAAAGGTAGCAATTAATTATAGCGTAGTGTAACCAGCCCTGAAATTATAAAAGACATGATTATTTCCCTTAATTACCAGGATGGCCATGTCTTTTGTTATCAGGGAGATATCAATATCAGGATAAGACTGCTTTACATTTTTTAAAGAAGCCATCTGACAAATTATCCCTTGAATAAAATGCATGATAGATAGCATCGTTATAAGTAGTACCGGGGCCAAAACGGGTATGTTCCGGATGATACAGGGACCATTTATCTTCTTCAATTTCAGTGGGCCACCAGTATTTAACGTTGCCACCATCTCTGATAACGTGTTCAGTAAGGTTTTGACCGGCATCCATATCCGGGAACATATTCATATCCGGATAATCAAGTGCTTTTAAATAGGCGGTTGATATGGCAAAAAAGAAAGGAGATACATACAGGTTTCTGGCATCCCGAAGGTGATTGGCTGTTTGTGCTGCACCCACAATAGTGCGTGTTTCCAGGAGATCTGCCAGCAGCAATTGAAACCATTCTTTTCTCGTAGGGATACAATCAATATCAAAAAAAATGAGGTAATCCGTATCTTTTACATGCCTGCATATACTATTAAGAAAACCACCATGGCTAAAGCGTTTATCAAAAATCTGGTTGATGCTTAACCCAAATTTCTGAAATACAGCCCGCTGCTGTTTAGGTACTTCCGGATTAACAAGATGATTGTAAAACGAGAATATCTTAAACAAAGATTGTGAGGGTTGTTTTCTTTTAAAAAGCATATTACTGTTTTTTAGTTATAAGACATATGTTAGATAACTTACTTTTTATGATTGGCGATAGAGGAACTTTTTGATCATGAGCCGGGTATAATCAGATTTGGATGAAAAAGGGGAGAGGTAAAAGAAGGTCATGGCTTCGTTAATGACTTCCCTGCTGCTGATCCCTAATTTGATAGCGATGATCCTGAACGGAGCCAGGAAGAGCAGGCGCCACCTGTTTTTATGTTTATTCCTGTTGTTCAGTTTAACAGCGAGATCATATTCCCCTAACACTTTCCTGGAATCCATAATACCCTCCATTAGTTTTTCGCGGTGGTGAATGGTCAGTCTTTCTTTAGGAATGAAATGCGTTAAATACATATCTGCCTGGTAGTGCAGCTTATATCCCCACAATAGCAGCCGTTTGCAGTATTCGAAGTCATCCCCGGTACTTAGTTTTTCTCCGTTCCGTCCATTGAGCAGGGAAGGATACTTTTCGTCATTGATACTGAGGAACAAGAGCCTTCTTGTAACAAGTCCGGCACCTAATACAAATCCTCTGTGGCTAACATCACCGGATGTTTGAGCGGGAATCCCCAATGCATATTTATCCTTGTATTCTTCAAACCAGTCGGGGTATTCCGGGGCATCGGTGGCAGGTGCATTTTGTCCGCCGCCGGCACCGATGTTGCTGTCGTGCGCCATCATTTCCCAGGCCAGGTACACGTAATTTTTGCCAAGCCAGTTATCATCATCACAAAATACAAGGCATTCATATTTCGCTGCGATGGCGCCTGTTTTCCGTGCATACATCTGCCCTGGTATTGGTTCTTCTATTACCCTGAAGGTAGCGTTGGAAGGAGAGAAGGAATGCCATATTTCGATAGCACTGGCAACAGTATTGTCTTTTGAGGCATTGTTCACGAGGAGGATTTCCCAGGAGAAATCTTCGGGAACCAGCTGTTCAGCCAGGTGCCACAAGGTTTGCGGCAATCTTGCTGCGCTGTTGTAGCAACAGATAATGACGGACACTCCTTTACCGGACCGTTTTTCCTGACTCGTAGTATACTGATCATCCATTCTTTGGAGATTTATTCAATATGATTACTCGCTATGGTCTATCCGTTACAGTCTGTAGTTATGGTCTTATCCGTTATGGTCTATCTATTATGGCTTATCCGGTATTCTTTTAATTTAGCTTCAAATATTTTGATATGGTGATAACGCCTGTGGGAACTGGTTTGTTTAAAGCCGTGTAGGCGCCTGTATTTAATCCAATGAAATTGATCAGGTCTAACGATTTTACCGGGTTGGTGCTGCACTTCGCTGCCAGTAATTTTTTAAAAGTCTTCCTGAAAAACTTCGCCGGCGGTATTACTTTTCGTTGCACATTTTCCTGGTATTCCGGAAATACTTCCAGTATACAGGTATAATAACATATGCTGGTGCCGTAGACTAGTTTTTGCAGATATTTGAAATTGGCCCTGCTGCCCGGAATCATATGTTTCATATGTAAAGCGGGTGCCACGCCGGCGGCATATCCTTCTTTGATACAAAGTAAAACCATTTGGGTGTCTTCCCCGCTGCCTTGCTGGCTGCCTTTTCTGCCTGCAAGTGTAAAGTGGCCATCCGCTGCATATTTATTGTATTCTTTCAGCATGGCGGTGTAGGTGCAAAGTCCTGTGCCAAAGGGGTAGCAGGTCTGCCATTCTTTTTCGGCGGCAAAAGCAATCTCCTTTTCATGTCGCTCCTGGAAGGCAATCTGTGCATAGCCGGCTATATCAGCAGGTATCCCGTCAAGAAAATCTACCCATATATTTCCTGGTCCCCAGGCAGCCACCTGTGGGTATTGCGCATTTAGTTTTTTCAGCTCCTGCAGATAGTTGGCCGCAGGCTCATTGTCGTAATCAAAGTAAACGCTTTGTTTGCCGCGGGCTTGTTCAATAGCTGCCATGCGTGCATATTTAACTCCCTGCTCTGTTACCAGTATGGTTTTCATGAAAGGCATCCTGTCAAGGTAATGCTGCACTAATGGCAGGCTGCTTACGGGTATTGTACTGTTATTATCCACCAGTATAACTTCTGCACTGATACCGCTCCGGTCGAGCTGGAGAACAGCTTCCAGGCAACGTTTTAATAAACGTTCATCCGGGTTATATGTGCAGATGATGATAGAATAATCAAGTTCATAATTTACTGATGTCATCCCAAACTAGTATAAAGTGCTTACTAAAATAATTATTATCACGGATAAAATTCACTTAGCGAAAAAGCTTTTCAGCCATCTTTTAATGCGTCGCTTGGGTTTGTTATATCTTCTCCATTTTGCCGCAAGGTTAAATTCGCTGTTCAGAAAGTAGTAGTCTGCTGCTTTTTCGGGCAGCATAATATGCGGGTGTGTGATTTCGCCAAGTTCAGCCACCGGGAGGTTGGCATTATGTGCATCCGAAAGGATCGTGTGTGTGGCATCTACCCCGAAACCTATATTGCTGACCAGGTTTACATTAGGCGTTACACATAGTCCGTTTTCAAAGAAAGTATTAAACTGCAGCTGATAATCCCAGGTATCTATTTTACCTGCTTTCACGTTCTTGAAAAATCCCAGCCATTCCAATACAAAAAAGCGGTCATCGCAAATCTTGGGTAATTGTGCTACCACATCTTCCTCAGTATATTTCGACATTGTAACATCGTATTCTTTCCATACCCTTCTCCAGCTGGCCCATCCCCAGATATTGCTGAGTTGCGAAAAGTAATAGCTGCCTGTACCCCAGGTTTTACCATGTTGCAGATTGTTGCCGGTGATGTTACGGATACGGGTGTCGTGCCTGTATTTATTCAGCATGGTATCACAAAAATAAAAGAAGCTGTTGTTGGGTACACAGTCATCTTCCAGTATAATGCCTTCTTCTTCCTGTTCAAAAAACCAGCTGATAGCGCCTGATACGGCTAATTTGCATCCTTTATTTTCTTCCCTGAAAAGTGTTTTAACGGTGCATTCCCAGTCGATGCCGGCAACAGCGGCTCTGGCTTCTTCACAGCGCCGGGCATCGGTTGCATGGCCTTTACGGGGACCGTCTGCAGCAATATACAGGCGGGCGGGTTTTACAGCTTTTATTTTTTCAAAAACCTGCCTGGTCACATCCGGTCTGTTGAAAATGATGAATAGAATAGGAGATTGTACGTTATAATTTGTCATCTTGCGTAATTCAGTTGGATAAAGTAGTTCACTCGGTAATTATAATGCAATAATAACTTCCATGTACTATTTTAGACATTTGTTTGTTAATTTTAACATGCAATTTAATATATAATCGAATGAATGAACGATCAGGTGATGTATTAATTAGTATAATCATCGCAACCTATGATGCAGGTCAACACCTTAGAGAATGTTTGCAATCCATCACATCACAAGCAGTAAAAGCACTTGAGATTATTGTAGTGGACGGCGGTAGTAAAGATGAAACCATTTCTATTTTAAAAGACGCTACGCTTCCCATGCTTACCTGGACCAGTGAACCGGATAAGGGTATCTACGATGCACTGAATAAAGGAATCGGGATGGCACGTGGAAAATGGATATATTTTTTAGGTGCTGATGACCGTTTGCTGCCTGGTTTCAGTGAACTCGCGGCACACCTTAAAGACGACCACACAGTTTATTATGGCAACAGCAAAGCTTATTATGGCGATGCCCCCGGAACCCTGGAACTGTTACAAGGCAGTTTCAGCAATTATAGACTGGCCAAACATTGTATGAACCATCAGTCTATTCTTTATCCGGCAACCGTATTTCAAAAATATACCTATAACCTGCGCTATAAAGTATTGGCTGATTATGCACTCAACATCCTGTTGTGGGGCGATAATAGCTTTAAGAAGATACATTATCCGCTTACCGTTGTGCGATATCATATGGGAGGCTTTTCCTCAGCGGTTAAAGACCAGGCATTCCGTGAAGACAAACTACAGCTTATCCGGAAAGGAATGGGCTGGAGAACGTACATGCGTTTACGATTCAAGCGTCTTAAAGTAAAACTGAAGCTGGGAAAAGAATTCTGGGAGTCATAACTGATTAGCTGTTGAACAAACGCTAAAAAAACTTTTTTAACAGTCTGTTCAACAGCTTTTTTTCCTGCTTTATTGGATAAGCTTCCTGCTCCTGCTCTATTAGATAAGCTTCCCGCGTGATAGAATAGCTGCTCGTAAACTGCTGGTAAAAATCATGACGGGCTGCTTTTAATTCTTCATTATATTCCTTGTGAATACCTTCTAGGTCAGGCCTTTCGGCCATTGTGAAGCGGTCATAATGAACCAATGGCAACTCCATCGTATCTATTTTGAATGAGCTGAAGTGATAAAACTTCAGTGTTTCAGTATCATTCACATAATATTTGCCGGCTTGCTCACTTAAATATCTTTCATGGATATTCCATGGAGCCATATTTAGTCCATAATCCTGTAATATTTTTACATTACTGAAAAATATAGGTACATGATTAATCGGTAGCTGATCCACAAAGATGCCTTTCTCTGGTGCAATATATCCAAGCTTGTAGGTCCATTCCTTCCACCATGCCAGCATGGCGGTGCTTTCCTTACTTTTATTAACACCAATAAAGCCGAGATTATATAAGCCATAATTCAGGAAAGTATTTTCCCCGGGCTTTTTGCCATCAATAGGTATTGGTGTGTACACATGCGGTGTGAGCAGGATGGAAACAGTATTCAGTTCCTCAAACAGGTGATGCAGCGGTGCAAAAACTTTAATATCCGGATCAAGATATAATACTTTGTCAATATTCCTTTCGTTCAGCAAATATGCTATTGCGTGTGGCTTTATGCAAGTATTCAGCTCTATAATATTATAACGGAGTGCCAGTTCTGGCAGTTGTTGTTCTATGGCGCTCACGGGTATTACTTCATCTGCGAGAGATGCATAATCAATTGCTTCCTGTTTTTCATCACAGAGAAAAATATAGAATTTTATATCCCGGTGATGCTTTTTTATAGATGCACCCAGTATTTTAGCCTGGGCGAGGTAGTTGTTGGAACAGATGGTAAAGATCACCATTCGAGACTAAGTATTTTATTAGAAAAATCAATTACTGTTAAACGTCTGCATGTCTATTAACCTGGCGTACAATCCTTTTTTCTCGATTAATTCCTGGTGGGTGCCTTGTTCAATGATCTTTCCTTTTTCCAGGACTATGATCAGATCGGCATTTTGAATAGTACTCAGGCGGTGCGCAATGATGAGGGAGGTACGATTCTTCATCAGGTTGTTAAGGGCGTCCTGTACCAGTTTTTCAGATTCCGTATCCAGTGCGGAAGTGGCTTCATCCAACAGCATGATAGGGGGGTTGCTTAAAACAGCCCGGGCTATACAAATACGCTGGCGCTGTCCACCGGAAAGCTTCACCCCCTTGTCTCCTATATTAGTCTGGTACTGATTTTCCGTTGCCATGATAAAGTCATGCGCATTGGCAATCCTGGCGGCGGCAGTTACTTCTTCTATAGTGGCGTTCGGCTTACTGAAAGCGATATTATTAAAGATCGTATCGTTAAAAAGAATAGATTCCTGGTTTACAATACCCATCAGGGCGCGTAAAGACTCTATGGTAACGGATTGTATGCTCTTTCCGTCTATCAGTATGTCGCCGGACTTAGGCTGCATAAAACGGGGGATGAGGTCCATCATAGTAGATTTACCGCCTCCGGAAGGCCCTACCATCGCTACGGATTTTCCTTTGGGGATGGTAAAGTTGATGTTATGCAATACGGTTCTGTCGTTATAGGCAAAAGAAACATTTTCAAAAGTAATAGCTTCTTTAAAACTATCTACCGGTTTAGCATCCGGAGCATCCACGATAGCCGGCCTTTCATCTATAAGGGCCAGTACGCGCTGTCCTGCAGAAACACCTGAGTGGATACTGCTGAAAGAGGAGGTAAGGGCTTTAGCTGGTCGCATGATCTGTGAAAACAGGGCGATGTAGGCAATAAACTCTGCCGCACTCATATCGCCTTGTTTGGAAAGCACCAAAGAGCCGCCATACAATACGATGCAGGCTACCATTGCAATGCCAAGGGTTTCCGATACCGGAGAAGCCAGCTGTTGTCTTCTGGCCATAGCCCTGATAATATTGGAATAACGGAGATTCTCGTCGTTAAACTTGTTTTTGATATAATCAGTAGCATTAAATGACTTAATTATCTTGATACCACCCAACGCTTCATCCAGATAGCTGATCATATTGCCGTAAGACTCATGTGATGCTGCTGCCTGGTGTTTCAGCTGTTTAACAATTTTGGAGATGATAAAAGCAGATACCGGGATCACCAGCATCGTCATCAGCGTGAGTTTGTAAGAAATGATGAACAACATCACCAGGTAAGTGATCAGGGTCAGCGGTTCCTTGAAGATCACCTGTAAGGTGCCGGTTACGGAATATTGCACCACCTGCACATCGGAAGATACTTTGGAAATGATCTCTCCCTTTCTTTCATTATTAAAAAATCCCAGGTGCATGTCCATTACACTGTTAAATACCGATTTCCGGAGGTTTAACAACGTATGTATGCGCATATTTTCCATAATACGCTCGGCGAGATAGCGAAACAGGTTACCCAGTACTACGGAGGCGAAAATGGTCAGGCAAACATATTCTAACGTGCGCTGCATGCCATAGGTGCTGCTCGCCCATTTGGCGTAATAGGTCAAAAGTTTGAATACTTCCAGGGGATTCTCAGGTTTGGTAACAACATTTCCCATACTCTGATCAAACAAGGTAGTGAGCAAAGGAGCCAGCAACGCGAGATTAAGGGTGCCAAACGCAATGGCCAGCAACGTGAATATTATATAAGGAATTGCGAATTTCTCAATTGGTTTTGCGAAAGATAAAAGTCGGAAATATGTCTTGATCATAAATAATGCTGTACGTAAAAAATTAACCAGGGGCGAAATTACTGATAATTTTAGGATTTGCCTATCTAAAAGACGTTAAAACCTGATTTACAGCGATACATAGTTCAATTATTTTTTCTATCTTAGGATCCCGCTTTTATAATAGCCCGGTAATCCAACACTTTTTCCGCTGTGTTTATGTATAGATGAACATCTTTTGAGCATAAAGATTCGCGGAGATTTTAATATATCTTTAGTCCATCATCTTCATAAAATTAAAAGCAGGATATGGGTCATAATAAGTTGAGTGCTTCAGATGATGTATTGATAGCTACTTTTTTAAACGGCAAATCGGACCACACGCTGGCATTATTTGATCATTTTATTGCACAATACAAAAAGCTGGGGGAAATAGGTTTGCGTCCTACTAAAACCATGATAGGCATCACCAGTGGAAATGCGACGGTGGCCTGGATTACACAATTGGGCAAAAACTTTGTGCACATTGTTTTTCCTTTTGAAAAGCCTTATCCGGATAATTTATGTTTCATAAAAATAGCGCAGGTTCCCGGCGATGACCACCAATTCAATCATCATTTCCGGATGTATCAAATGGAAGATGTGAATGAAGAGGTGCTGCAATTTATGCAGCTGGCTGCCCAAATGAAGCAGCCATAACCGGGTAACCGTTGTTCCGTATTATTCTGATCTTAAACTTTTAATAGGGTTGGTAAATGCAGCTTTAATCGCCTGTGTACTCACTGTGAGCAAGGCAATCACCAAGCCCAACGAAGCCGTAATAATAAATATCCACCCGCTGATATTAATATGATAGTCGTAATTTTGCAACCAACCTTTCATAAACCAAAACGTGAACGGGGAGGCAATCAGGCAGGCTATCATTACCAGCCATATAAATTCTTTCGATAACAACATCCACAGGTTTATTACTGAAGCGCCTAATATTTTGCGAATGCCGATTTCTTTGGTTCTGCGTTCAGCCATAAACATAGCCAGGCCAAATAAACCCATACAGGAAATAAAAATGGCTAAGCCCGCAAAAATGCCTGCTAATTTGCCTACTTGTTTTTCCGTTACAAACTTCTTATCAAAATCATCATCCACAAAATTGTATTCAAACGGGAAGGCAGGGTTGTAGGTTTCGAAAATTGGTTGAATAGCAGCCAGCGATTTTTTCAGATCTGCTCCCGGTTTTAGCCGGATGAGAATATTATTCACGCTGTTGGTCGCACTGTGATTAAAAAGGATGACCAATGGCGTAACAGGTTTGAAAGGATCATCCAGTAATATATTCTCTACTATACCAACAATGGTAAGTTGCCTGTTGCCCGATTTCATTGTTTTACCAATCGGGTCTTTGTATCCGATTATTCTTAGAGCAGCTTCATTCAGGATCACTCCATTTGAGTCTGTTTTATAATCTCTTGAAAAAGGTCGTCCCTGTTTAAATTTTAAGCCTGCTGTTTTTTCGAAATCCCAATCTGTCATAATGGCGTCTAAAGCAATATTTGCTTTAGGGTCTTTGCCTTCCCATGAAAAATCGCCCCATCGGTTGTAGATGGTGGTCATGGGTTGTGAGGTTTTTACAACTGCTTCCACGTAGTTACTGTTCAACAGGTCCTGTTTCAGCAGGTCGTAATTTTTCAGCAGGTCCGGAGAGGTGCCTGTGGAGAGCAGGTTGTTCGGGTTATAGCCCAGGGAACGGTTCTGCGCATACCTGATCTGCTGAAATACGATCACCGTACTTATTATTAAAGCGGTAGAAATAACAAACTGTGAAATCACCAATACCCTGCGGAAAGTAACGGCGCTCTGACCTTGTTTCACTGCTCCTTTTAATACCCTGACAGGCAAAAATGAGGAGAGGTACAGTGCCGGATAACTGCCGGCAATGAGTCCTGTTGCAAGGCAAACAATAAACATGGCTGCCAGCAGGAAAGCGTTATGCAGATTAAGGGAGATAAATTCGAACCCAATATCTTTTAAGAGAGGAAGTAACAATTGTATTAAACAGATAGCAAGTAAAAATGCCAGGAAAGCAGTCAGCATAGATTCACTTAAGAACTGCATCACCAGCTGTATGCGCCGTGAGCCAATAGCTTTGCGGATACCCACTTCTTTTGCCCTTTTTTCGGAACGTGCCGTAGAAAGGTTCATGAAATTGATGCAGGCTACCAGCAGTACAAAGATGCCAATGATACCAAACAGGCGTACATATAGTATTTTACCGCCTACATTGACCCAGTTTTTATAATCACCATACAGATGCCATTCCTGCATAGGTTGCAGAAATAAAGTCTGATTTTTCAGGCTCTTATCCCTTTGCATGATCACCGGACCAATTTTTTTGGAGAGCGCGTCCATAGACGCACCAGCCTTTAGTTCCACCATATTCATCATGAAGTTATTCGCCCAATTGTGCCGGTTGCTTTTTACAAAATCATTATGCTGCACCTGAAATTCATACGGCGCCAAAAATTCAAAGGTGATGGTAGAGTTTTTGGGAATATCCTTCATTACTGCAGTCACTTGCACATCATATCTGTTATCCAGTTTTATAAGCTGACCGATAGGATCTTTGGTGCCGAACAAAGCAGTTGCCAGCGATTCCGTCAATATGATCGAATTAGGATCGTTCAAAGCTGTTTTAGCATCTCCCTTTATTACCGGGAAAGAAAACATTTCCAGGAAATCAGGATCTGCATAGATGCCACTTTTGGTGAATTTATTATTGCCTGCAAGCAGGCCGGCTTTGGTATTCCAGGATAGTTTAGTGGCTCTTTTAACTTCGGGATAGTTGGTTTTCAGTTCTTCACATACCGGGAATTGAGTGGCACTTATCGTGTTTTTCTGATCATTAAAGAGGGAGTTTTGCATGACCAGGGCTATCCGGTCCCTGTTTTCATGAAAGGTATCGTAACTGGTTTCCTGCCGTATCCATAAACAAATGAGCAGGGCAAATGCCATACCTGTAGCCAGGCCAAAAATATTGATAAACGACAGGACCTTATTCTGAAAAAGGTTCCGCCAGGCGATCCTGAAATAGTTTTTGATCATAACTGCTGGTAATTTGTTGCATTGGTTGTTGGCTGATCTGTAATATAACGGCAGCCAAAGCGCTATGATGCGCCAAAGGAATGCCGGTTTATTAAAATGGCCTTAATCAATCATTTATGTTTTACGAAGCATTTTAAAACGTCCGTTTACGTAACAGGGGATGTCCGGTTTTGAACAAGATAAATCTGTATAAGGCTTACCTTAATTTTTTGAAGATAAATAATATTGTTTTATATTTACGTAACTGGTTACATAATTAACTACATAAATTCACAGCGTATGAATTTTTTTGATACAGTGGGTAAGATGGCACTGGGAAGCAGGCTGCGTTTGCTGACCGATAAAATAACGGAAGACGCAGCAGCCATATACAAGTTATATGATATTGACATGCACCCGAAATGGTTTCCTGTCTTTTATGTATTGTCAAATGGAGCGGCTAAAACCATTACAGCCATTGCCAAAGAGATAGGCCATTCTCACCCGTCGGTTAGCAAAATTATCGGCGAAATGTCCGGGAAGGGACTGGTGAAAGAAAAAAAAGATAAGGCCGATGGCCGAAGAAACATGGTGAGCCTGACTCCCAAAGGAAAAGAGATCACTGAAAAAATAAAAGATCAATATTCAGACGTAAACAATGCGATAGAAGAAATATCTGCCGGCACAAGGAACGACTTGTGGAAAGCCATTGAAGAATGGGAGTTTTTATTGGAACAACAAACACTCTTACGCAGAGTGCAACTGCAGAAAAAAGCAAGGGAAAGCCAGGATGTAAAAATTGTAGATTACCGGCCGGAATACCAGCAGGCATTTAAGGCGTTGAATGAACAATGGATTTCCACCTGGTTTAAAATGGAAGCAGCCGACTATAAAGCACTGGACAACCCCCAGGGTTATATCCTGAAGAATGGCGGCCATATTTTGGTTGCTTTGTATAAGGAAGTGCCGGTTGGCGTTTGTGCCCTGATTAAAATGAATGATCCCGACTACGATTTTGAACTGGCTAAAATGGCCGTTTCTCCTACTGTACAAGGCAAAAGCATAGGTTGGATGTTGGGCAATGCTGTTATTGAAAAAGCAAGATCCCTGGGAGCTGCTAAAATTTACCTGGAGAGCAATACAATTTTGAAACCCGCCATCAATCTATATCATAAGTTAGGTTTTCAAAAAGTAGTAGGACGTATTACGCCGTATGAACGTTGTAATATTCAAATGGAATTGACGCTGTAGTAATAAAAATTTATCAGCGGGAAGATAGAAAAGATAGTATTGATTTGAACAAATACCGTATAGAGAATGACATTAAATTTCTTTTTGTTTAAAGAAAAATGTGAAGTCTTATTTAAGAAGACTAATAGCATATTAGTTGCTATGTATGTTCTGGGCTTCGTAATGGAAAGAAAGAACGAAAGAGATGAGCGCATTCTTGTTGGGTTAATTGATAATCCAGTTAATGGCGAATTAAAACCTTTATGGGATGAAGATACATGGGCAAGCGTAAGACGAGGTTCGGAGCACGTGACCCCTACAGATGAGGAAGAATGCGACCCATTCCCATTATCAGGTATTTTATTTGTGATGCGACAATTGCAAAAAACGGTAGAATTAAATCATCCTGATTGGGGAATTTTCTATATAATAGGAGAGGCACTTGGTCGATTTAATAGTAACGGAATCAAACAGATAGAATTCGAATATTTTCTTAGTCAACTACCTGTTGTTTTTGTAGAAAGACATGCAGATGATATTCAAGCGTTATGCAATTATTTTGATGAAAAAGGAATGGATCTTCATTTAGCTGTAGAAAAGGATAAAGTAATTTCTTATTTTACAAACAGGTAAAGCGGTAGATCCTATGGGATAACGTAGCATTACCTGCCATCTGAGTTGTATAAATAGCATTCTTCCGCTAATTATTTCTTCAAAAGATTTAACTGCCAGGAAACTCCATATTTATCTGCTACCCAACAAAACTTTTCACTAAACGGATATGCTGCCAACGGCATAAAAATTTGTCCATTCTCTGATAGCTGCGAAAACAAACGATCTACTTCTTTTTCGGTTTCACAATCAACAAAAAGTGACATAGCCGGGGTAAATGTAAAGGCATGTTTGACGGTACTATCAATGCACATATATTCCTGTCCGTTTAAAGAAAAAGTAGCGTGAATGACCGTTCCTTCAGGGCCTGCCGCATTGGCGCCATAACGTGTAATGTTTAATATTGCGGATGCTTCAAATAAAGAAATATAGAATTTCATCGCCTCTTCAGCTTTTCCCTCGAACGTTAAGAAGGTTTTTATTTTCTGCATTTTCCAAATTTTTTAATGACAGGAGATTCAATATTTAACGTAACCAATTGGTTACAAATATATCTCATCTCTTGTAGGCGGTGAAATTTTTTTTGACCTCCTGTCATTAGCTAACACAGCGCGGAGACTGGGCTATCACCGGTGTTCGGTCTTACTTCAGGGATACTGTCTGCCTGGTAGCTGATAAGCGCCAAACCTATGGCCAGCAGCATAAAGATGGCGCCTGCCCAGGGAGCTGCACTCAAACCTAATGCAGATGAAACCACCCATCCTCCGGCATAAGCGCCCAAAGCCGCCCCGGCATTAAAGGAAGCAATATTGAATGCGGAAGCCACATTGATAATAGCCGGATTGGAACGCTCTGATGTTTGTACTACGTATAGCTGTGAAGCAGGTACAGTAGCAAAGGATAAGGCGCCTATTACAAATAGGGTAATGATGGCAGGTGTGGTATAATGCGCAGTAAAAGTAAAGATCAGCAACACCACCGCCTGTAATATCAACATGCCGATCAGCGCTTTCAGCGGCGTTTTATTAGCCAGCTTTCCGCCGGCAATATTGCCCACGGCTATAGCAATACCGTATATGAGAAGAATGATGCTGACCATATCCTGCAATATCCCTGTAACCTCCATCAGCAAGGGCGACAGATACGTAAACACCAGGAATACACCGGCATAATTAAACAGGGTGGTAAGAAATGCGAGCACCAGTTTTTTATTCCGGAGTGCACTGAATTGCTCTTTTATTGTTGCCACTGCGTCGTTTTGTATATCGGGAAGCAGGAAGATGTTGGCCATCAGTTCCACTACACCTAATCCTGCTACACCCAGGAAGGTTGACCGCCACCCAAAATGCTGGCCAATGAAGGTGCCCAACGGCACACCGGTTGCCATGGCTACAGTTAATCCTGCAAACATGATGGCAATAGCGCTGGCTCTTTTATCAACCGGTACAACGGCTGCGGCAATGGTAGCGCCTACCGAAAAGAATACACCATGTGCAAAACCTGTAATGATCCTTGCCAGCACCAAAGGAATAAAGCCCGGTGCAATGCCCGCCAGTACATTACCCGCAATAAACAACAGCATCAGGTAAATGAGCAGTTGTTTCCTGGGTATCTTATTGGTTAATGCAGTAATGATGGGTGCTCCTACGGCAACGCCTATAGCATAAAAGCTAACCAGTAAACCAGCAGCAGGAATGGAAATCGCCAGATTTTTGGCAACAGTAGGTAAGAGGCCTATAATAACAAACTCCGTAGTGCCGATACCAAATGCACTGATGGTGAGCGCCCACAATGCAGCAGGCATAATACTTTTGGCTGTTCCCAGTGTTTTGACGGAAGGGATTATTTTATTCGCTGTTTTCATACTTATCAATTATGGGTGCAAATTGATAAGTCCTTACCTATAAATGAAATAGCATGATTTATGCTTTACTATAAGGTTATTTATAGTAAAGCATAAGTCATCCTTCACAAAGTGCTACACCATACTGTGAATATTTTTTAACTGGTGTACATGTCTTTGTGTATGGTACATCATAAACCGGATCCACTCCATTCTTGTAAGCGGGCCAAATCCGGGCATATCAAAGTCCTTGCAGGTGGAAGAGAGATCCAGCGTTTGAGCCGCCGTGCTGATATCTGCCCAGGTTTTTTCTGCATGACGAAGGATCTCTTCTTTTTTATGCTCAATGTTTGATGGCAGCACAAAATCCGGCGACGACATTTTGATAGCAAAATTCAGGAACATTTCTTTAATAGCAGGTGACTTCTCATCAGGTTGACGATCAGTTGGCTCCACATTGCCATAAAGGATACCTGCTGATACTGCCTTACTCAGGTGTTCTGCTATCTGTCCCGCTGTCCAGCTGCCTTCAAACGGAACAACGTTGATCTGTTCTTCCTTAAAAGAAGCAATAGTTTGCAGCAGATCAGCAGCGGTATTGTCTATCTCTGTCAGTAATTCTTTTTCCATGATTTATTTGTTTAATTCTGCGAATGTTTACTGCAAACAAATGTAGACTCATTTATTACATGAAACAGGGTGTGATTATGACAATCAAAATGGTATCTCATGCCATTAAAACAAAAATGGGTCTTGTCTCAAAAGAAACAAGACCCATGGGGTAATTATTTTAGCATACGGCGGAAGGAGATATTTTAATTCTGCTGTATTGTACTGGGGTCCATATAAAACACATCCCATTGATGTCCGTCTAAATCCCGGAATCCATGGCTATACATAAATCCATGGTCCTGTGGCGAATTAGGCGTTGTTGCACCGGCTGCTACAGCTTTGCTAACGAGCGCATCTACTGCTTCCCTGCTATCGGCCGAAAGCCCCATAATGGCTTCTGCACTTTTAGTGGTATCGCAAATTTCCTTATTGGTAAATGTCTTGAAAAGGTTTTCTACTACTAACATGAAGAATATATCTTCGCCCACGATCATGCAGGTAGCATTCTCGTCGGTAAATTGCCCATTAAACGTATAACCCAGTTTAGTAAAGAACGCTACCGATTTGTTAAGATCCTTAACGGGTAGATTCACAAAAATTTTTGTTGCCATATGATTAAAGTTTTAGGATGTATGAAGCAAACTTAACACCATTCCGGTAAAGTAAGGATATGTAAAAACGACAATATACAGGGTTAATTACGACAATTTTTTTTGGGGAGAGATACCCGGCTTTATTTTTTATATTACCTTTCGCAGATAAAATTTAACCGGCAATTAAAAGGTGACCACTATGAAAACTAGCAGTCATTAAGGCGATACGTAGCAAATACCCTATGAATATTTATAAAAATAGCAATAATGGCAACCTGGTCAAAGAATAATCGTGCATGCACTACACTCTGGACAACCTTCTCCTTAATGCAGCAGCTTTCCACCAATTTTGATGACAGCGGAGAGTTACATATCAAAGACCTGACATTTTATAATGTGTTGGGCAGCGCTGATATAAAGAAGCAACAAGCCAATATCATCGCCGATCAACTGGACAACATTTTCCGGCTGGGCCGCGGCGCTACCTACGAAAAAAATATTGACAGGGCAGCAGCTATGACTGCCATGAATAGTATTTTAATTGATCCGGAAAAGCAGCTAAAAGACCTGGCCGAAGTACTTGATAACACCTATATCTTTTGGGGAGAAACAAAATAAAATATGATGAAATACCTGTTACTGGCATGCGCGCTGTTGATCTTCTCCATTACATTGGAAGCCCAGACATTAAATGCACAATTAGATCCTATCAAAGCACAACTGGAAAGAAACGGTGCTACACCTGCCAATGTTGCTATCATCCAGAAAACCATCACCAATGGGGTGAAGGACTCCCTGCAGGCAAACGCTGACCTATATAATACGATCTGGAAACTTTTCACTAACCGTGCCTTTGAAAAGGACAGTGGCTATAAATTTCTGAGCGATTTTAATATCCTCTTTAAAACATTTCAAACTACCGATAACGCAAATGCGTCCCTGGGTTTCAGTTACGATTTCAGTTATGATTATGCTAACTATGTAGAAAAGAAGAAAGGCAGGATATCCAATTCATTTGGTATTTCGGCCAAAGGCAATGTGGCATTTAAAAAATCCATTAATCCGAATGATTTTTTAGAAACAAAAATTGATTATCGCTACGCCCATTTTTCAGGCGGCGTAATAGCGGCAAATGATACTGCTGTTTTTCGCAGTTTAAATGATCTGGAAGATCAGCTGGTAATTATACAGGACATGAAAAGCCCTGCTGCACAAGCGTTGTGGAAGACATTTGGCAGCCAGTTAAATCTCACCAACCAGTATTATTACGCCTTTTCACCTAAAGCCTCGCTGGAATCAAACCAGGATTTTTCTAAAACACAATTTGTACCCGGTATTGCTATTGATTTAGGAGCCAAAGCCTGGAATAAACATTCCACGCTGGCTCACCTGAATGTGTTTGATTATCCTTTTGCGCTGTTAAGATTTATTACAAGGGCAGATAAAAATTTTACGGTGTATGGCTCCACTATCCCAACGGTGCAGCTCTCCGGCGATTATGTGGTGCCAACAAAAGATTCCATCCGGCAAAAGCTGGCAGGAAATCTTTCGCCTTATCCAAGACTAAAATTTGAAACGAGCTTCCGGACATTCATCACAAGGGTGAAAAAGGAAAACATCTTTTTTAATGCCGATCTTAGAATTTACCGGGAGTTGAACGCGCCTAAGGCCATAAAGGGCGCTAACCTCGACGCACAAACGTATTTTGTAATGGCGTTACAATCTACCACCGGCTTCTATGTTAGCTACGCCAATGGCCGCCTGCCTTTTGATGCAAAGAATGATGAAGTGTATGCGATTGGGTTTAATTATAAGTTTTAAGTATTCAATTTTATTGCCCGGTACTCAGTGCTTCCAGTTTTTTCCTTGTATCAGTTGTTTCCTGTAAACGCAGCGATTGGCTGTAGGCTTCAATAGCCTTCGCTGTATTGCCTGCAGCGGCGTAATAGTCGCCCATACTGTCGTATGCATTGGCGCTTTGCGGATAGTTGTCGATATTCCTTCTGAACAACAAATAGGCTTTGTCCATTTTTTTATTGCCCATGCACATGTAGGCCAGGTTATTCACCTGGCTTTCGGCTGGAAGAACAGTGTAGCCCAGGTTTTCAGAGATGATCCTGAAATGTGCCGTCAGCACTGAGTCTACGTCCAATGCAGGATCATAACTAAACATACTTGTTTTAAACTGGTAATAGTTAAACAGGAAACGAAGTGCATCATACTCGCCGTTTAACTCCACGGTACCATGGCGCTCACCAGGATAAAATTTGGCGTCCCAGCGTAAACAATTGTTACTATTGGCTCTCAGGGCTTTGATGAAGGGGATCACAGACCGGGTTACAGCCGTATTCTGGCTGGCGTCTTTTAATACACTGATGGTGTCCATACCAGGAGGCATATTATTAGCCATGGCAACAAATAAAGAGGTGTGATCAAATTTCCTGGTGGCCAGCGCTTTTTCGGCTTCTTTTAATAGCTGCTGATGGTCCCACCATAAGCTGGGGTCAATAGCGATGTAGGCATTAAACAATTTGGTATGATGGATCAGCGCATTTACTACGGTGAGTCCGCCCAATGAGTGGCCGCTGAAAAGACGATAAGGAGCTGTAGGGTACAAAGAATCTATATACGGGATCAGTTCTTTTTCAATAAAACGGATAAAGTTTTCACCACCGCCAGACATGCTGGCAAAGGTATTGTCTATCATGTTGTCCGCAGTTGCGTGCGTGGGTGTAAGGTCCCGGTTGCGGGAAGTGTTGATGATGCCTACCACTATCATATCCGGCCATACGCCACTCATTTGTTTTACCATACCCACTGTAGCGTGGAAATGATCTTCCCCATCCAGCAAATACAATACAGGATAGCGTTGTAGTTTGTCTGCATTGTCTGGTACATGCACCCAGATAGTCCTGTTTTCTTTTAGTACAGTGGAGTAAACATGATCAATAGTACCAATCACAATTTTATTATCGGCCTGTTGCGCCTGAACAGATAGCAGGGAGAAGGATAACAGTAGGGGGAGAAGCAATTTCATGGTTGTGGCAATTGCTTAGTAAAATAAGGGTTTATGCCGACAATTTTAACATCTTTTTGGGAGGCATTTTCCAGGCTAAGAATCAGTAGGGGTATAAAAAAAGGGAACTGAGGTTCCCTTTTCTGTCATCTATATCTTCACAAATTCTACCCGCCGGTTATTAGCTTTGCCAACATCGGTGGTATTATTATCTATTGGCTGCGTTTTGCCTTTGCCGTTAGTTTCCATACGGGTAAGATCAATATTGAATGTTTTGTTGAGGGCTGTCTTTACCGCTTCCGCTCTGCGTTTGGACAAGTCCAGGTTTAGCTGCTCATTGCCATCAGTGTCTGTATGACCTACAATTTTCACCCTTAAAGCAGGGTTGTCTGTCAGTACGGCGGCAATATCCTTCAGCGCACCATAGGACTCTGCCTGGATTTCATCGCTGTTGGTATTGAATAAGATGCCATGGGTAACAAATTTTCCTTCGGTGATCAGTTTATTACGGGTATCCGGTGCACCTACTGCCAGGCGTATGTTGCTGATAAAGAAAGCGCCGTCCGGAGAGTCAAAGGTTGGTGCGTAGGTATGAAATGCCAGTGTGTTGAGGATGGTGTTAGGGTCCAGTGCACGTGGCAGATCCAGTATTTTATTATCATCCAGGTATACCCGTACCCGTTGTTTCTGGCGCCAGATAGACACCTTCACAAAATTCTTTTTAGGCACATTAAACGCAGCTATATCGCTGATGGAATGTTCTTCGATCAGGTTGGAAGAGTACCTGAATACGCCGCTACCACTGGATCTTGGCGTTAACTCTACCTTGAAAGAGGGGGTAGTGGTGCTGGCGGCGGTACCATAGTTAAATTTCTCCTCGGTATTGTCTGCTTTTATCAGGCTGATTGCTAAGGAGCCGATGTTGGAAATTTCATTGTTGGCCATCACATCTACCTGCAGGGTGAAATTATCCGGGAAGTTGCTGTTGATGTATTCCGGGAAAAAAACGCCGTCTTGCTGTATGCGGAGCCATTTACCCGGACGGTTGCTTACCGTAACCAGTTCCGCACCGGAGTGGGTATTCCATTGCCCTGGGAACTCGCCGATGGGATCCTGGGAAAATGATTCTTCCACGATGATCTTTTCTCCCGGAACAAAATCAAAACGGGAATAGGAAGTGATGTTGGTGTTAACCGTCGTACCTGCGTTGCCGTTAGCCGTTGTATTAACTGCGCCATTTTCAGTGGTGGCCTTTACATCCGGTACATTGCCGCTGGCCGGTGTATCCTTCTTTTTCGCTTCTGTGGCTTTATCTATCGTTTTGTCTACTGCGTCATTGACCTTTTGTTGCACCTTATTTTTGATGCGATCAAATAACTGTGCCCTGACACTGCCTCCCAGGGCGCAAACTACCAATACTAATACTAGCTTTTTCATTTACTATGCGGGATTGATTCAAAATGAATGGTCGAAAAAAGCTGCAAGATACGGATGTTAGGAGGCTCCGAAAAATCATTTTAATCTCTTGGTCCTTTTTTTGTTCCTTCGCATACAAGACCTCTTTATCCCTTTTATTACTGACCCATCAAATTGTGCGCATGATTATTAAAGAGTTACCCGTTGTTATCGAAACACCTAAAGGGAGTAGTGAAAAATATGACTTTGACCCAGCCTCCCGATTTTTTGTACTGAGTAAAATATTGCCGGCCGGCATGATCTTCCCTTATGATTTCGGATTTATTCTTGGTTCAAAAGGAGAGGATGGCGATCCGCTGGATGTGCTGGTGATCTCGGAATTCAGGAGTTTTCCGGGCTGCCTGATCAAGTGCCGCTTATTAGGCGCTATCAGGGCGGAGCAAAAAGAAAGAGATGGTAAAACAGCGCGGAACGACCGCTATATAGCCATTCCGCTGGCATCCAAAGCGTATAAAGATGTGGATGCTGTTTCCTTACAGATGATTAAAGAGCTGGAACATTTTTTCATTGCTTATCATGAACAGGATGGAAAACAGTTTACTCCTTTGGGCTTTATGGAAGCGGCACCGGCTTATGAACAGATAAAATTTCCGGATAAATAAACGGTATCAGCATACAATAACTTATTCCACATGAAAAAGGAGGTACCGATTGAGCAGAAAGGTTTCCGGCGGTTTTTGTCTAAGCTGGGGCCGGGATTAATTACCGGCGCCAGCGATGATGATCCTTCCGGGATTACCACCTATTCGCAGGCGGGTGCGCAATTTGGCTTTGCTACCTTATGGACGGCCGTCATCACTTTTCCTTTGATGGTGGCGGTGCAGGAGATGTGTGCGAGGATAGGTGCAATAACTTCCATGGGACTGACCGGCACACTAAAAAAACATTATCCCCGCTGGATTTTATGGGTGATAGTCATTACGAGCTTTCCGGCGATCATCCTCAATATAGGGGCAGATATTGCAGGGATGGGTGCTGTATCCAATTTAATATTTCCGCGTATACCGGCATTTGTTTTCACTATCGGCTTCACCATCTTCATTACGGTGAGCATGATTTTCTTTTCGTATCAGCAGATAGCCAGTATCCTCAAATACACCTGTATTGTATTGCTGGCATATCTCATCGTTCCTTTTATCACAAAAACAAGCTGGAATAAAGTAGCAGTGTCCATCTTCCTGCCACATATCAGTTTTTCAAAGGATTATATTGAAATGCTGGTGGCTTTCCTGGGAACTACCATCTCTCCTTATTTATTCTTCTGGCAGGCTACTATGGAGGCAGAAGATATTAAACATCAACGAAGAAGGGTAGTGGTAAATAAACAGTTGCTGACGGATGTAAGACAGGATGTTACCGCCGGGATATTTTGCTCTAACCTTGTCATGATGTTTATTATTATCACCTGCGGTAATGTGCTGTTCAGTCATGGTACCACAAAGATAACAACCGTTGAACAGGCTGCCAGTGCATTAAAACCGCTTGCAGGCGCATTCTCCTACTGGCTGTTTGCTATTGGGATAATTGGTACGGGCATGCTGGCTATTCCGGTACTATGCGGCTCCCTGTCGTATATGTTTGCAGAAACCTTTAACTGGAAAGAGGGACTGGATAAAAAGTTCTCCCAGGCTAAACCATTTTACGGCATCATTGTATTGTCATTAGGTGTAGGACTGGCCATCAACTATGTTGGCGTAAGTCCGGTCCAGGGATTGTTTTATACCGCTGTACTTTATGGTTTAACAGCTCCGCTGATGATCAGTGTAATACTGCACATCTGTAATAACAGGAGAATAATGGGCAAATACGTAAATAAGCGTTGGTCCAATATACTGGGCGGTATAGCGTTCATCTTTATGACGGTGGCAGCTGTATTTTTACTGTACCTTCAATTTATGACCTGAGCATTAAGTGGAGGTATGTGTAATTTTCTACACAATTTAGCAAGAGAGTGTGGAATTCGGCTGATGATTGTTCCACGGAAGACAACCAGTTTTGATTACAGTACGTACTTAACCTTGCATCTATTCTGATACAAATGATAAAAGAGCCATCAATGGACACTACAGATACCCAGTTTGCAGGAAAGTTTGGATTCCTTTCGGGAGGTGGTGAAACCGGTGCACTCATACGTTCTTTCAACTGGACTGATTCTCCCATAGGTAGTATGGATGAATGGCCGCAGCCTTTAAAAACCTGCATCAGGATCATTCTCACTTCCCGTCAGCCGATGTTTATCTGGTGGGGGAAGGAACTCATTAATATTTATAACGATGCCTATAAAACTGTTGTTGGCGGTAAACATCCTGCTGCTTTAGGTCAGCCTGCAGCAATGGTATGGGCAGAAATATGGGACGAAATTGGTCCCCGGCTGGATAATGCCATCCATAAAAGTGAAGGTACCTATGACGAGGCCCTGTTGCTGATCATGCATCGTAACGGCTATCCGGAAGAAACTTATTATACCTTTTCTTACTGCCCCATTCCGGATGATAAAGGTGACACTGCGGGTATCTTATGCGCCAATACAGACGATACACAGCGCATCCTCCTCGAAAGAGAATTAAGAACGTTTAAAGATATTACCCGGTTTAATACAAAAAGCGATACACAAACATCCGTGTATACGCACACGTTACAGGCGCTGGCAGAAAATAAACAGGACATTCCCTTTGCTGCTTTTTATGCTTTGCATAAAGAAGGCGGGCTGACAGGTACCACGCTGGATGGTTTATCTGAAAAGGTTTTCCCCCAGTTTACGCATATATATGATGCCGGTCTGTTATGGCCGGTGAAAGAAGCGATCTCCCTGAATCGCCCGCTGCTGGTGGAAGGACTCACAGCGAAATTCGGGGTATTACCTGCAGGTGCCTGGAAACAGGTGCCGGACAATGGCCTGGTGATTCCTGTATGGCAAAGCGGACAGCCAGCACCTTATGGTGTATTGATCGCGGGACTAAATCCTTTCCGGCAGCTGGATGAAAAATACCAAAGCTTTTTTCAACTGATCTGTGATCAGTTTGCAGCGGGTATTTCCAGCGTTAAAGCTTTGGAAGAAGAACAACAACGCGTAAATGCATTACTGGAGCTGGACCGCGCCAAGACGACCTTTTTCAGTAATATCAGCCACGAATTCAGAACACCGTTGTCGCTGATACTGGGACCCGTAGAAGAGATCCTGCGTAATCCGGAAGCGCTGAGCACCGATATAAAGGAGTCGTTAACCTTAACACACCGTAATACCTTACGTTTACTCAAACTGGTGAATTCCCTGCTGGATTTCTCCCGTATTGAAGCCGGCAGAATACACGCCAGCTACGCTAAAACAGATATTGTTGGTTTTACAAAAGAGTTAATCAGCCACTTCGACAAGGCCATGCGGAAAGGCGGATTAACGATGGTGGTGAATTATGATTTTATAGATGATGAGGTATATGTAGACAGAGATATGTGGGAGAAGATTGTTTTTAACCTGATATCTAACGCCTTCAAATATACGTTAAAAGGGGCCATAGCGGTGAGGGTTACCCAGCGCGGAGACCAGGTGGAATTAACAGTGGCGGATACTGGTCTTGGTATTGCACCTTCAGACCTTCATAAAATTTTTGAACGTTTTCACCGGGGGATGCATACTGCAGGCCGCAGCCAGGAAGGCAGCGGCATCGGGCTCTCCCTGGTGCATGAACTGGTAAAGCTGCACGAAGGTACTATTCATGTAACCAGCACCGAAGGATTAGGTTCTACGTTTACGGTGTCTATACCGCTTGGTAAAGATCATCTGCCGGCAGATAAAATTGCTCCCGACAATCTGCCGCTGGAACACAAGCCATACAATGCTTTTGTAGAAGAAGCACTGATGTGGGGAGAAGAAGACCATCCGGATAATTTTGAGAACCATCACCCGCTGAGGCCATATATTATTTTGGCAGATGATAATGCTGATATGAGAGAATATATCAGGCGCTTGTTAAGCGATCAGTATGAGGTGGCTACTGTAAAAGACGGAGATGCTTTACTTCATATGATTGCCAAACGTATACCTGATCTGATTATCAGCGATGTGATGATGCCGGGCATAAATGGTTTTAGTTTGGTAAAGTTATTAAAAGAAAACCCCGTTACGGTAAATGTTCCTGTGATGCTGCTATCTGCCAGAGCAGGAGTAGAGGCTACTATTGAAGGGTTGCTTTCTGGAGCTGATGATTACCTGGCCAAACCATTTTCTGCACGTGAACTTTTGTCGCGCATAGCTGCCGGCATCAAAGTATCCCACAGCAGGACGCATGCTTTTAATGAAATTCACCACCTGTTCATGCAAGCGCCTGTGGCGATAACTATCCTGAAAGGCAGGGACTATGTGGTGGAATTGGCGAATGAGCTTTATCTGTCTATAGTGGATATGCAGGAAAGTGAGTTGCTGGGAAAATCTTTGCTGACAGTATTTCCGGAGCTTATCCCACAGGGATTTAAAGATTTACTGGACCAGGTATTCTATTCAGGCCAGCCGTATTATGGTAATGAAGTCCCCCTGGAATGGCTGCTGAAAGGGGAAAAGATAAAACGTTATTACAACTTCGTGTATCAGCCCATGCGGGATATGGATGAATCCATTACCGGCGTGATAGTAATGGTAACAGACATTTCAGACACAGTACGCGCTAAGCGGAAACTGGAAGAAAGTGAATCCAAATATATGCAGCTGGTTTTTAAGCTGGAAGCCATGGTGGAACAGCGTACCAAGGAATTGCAGGAAGCTAATTATTACCTGGAGAAATCCAATAAGGAACTGGAGCAGTTCGCCTATGTGACCAGCCATGATTTACAGGAGCCATTGCGTAAGATCCATACTTTTGCGGGCATGCTCCTGAACATTAACAAGGAAGTGCTGAATGATGCCTCCAAACTGTATATTGAAAAAGTGATGTTGAGCACCAGGCGCATGTCGCAGTTAATCCGGGACTTGCTGGATTTCTCAAGGCTGGCGCATGTGCAGGAAGAATTTATCCCAACAGATCTGAATGAAATCCTTCAGCAGGTATTAACTGATTTTGAAGTAACGATCAGTCAGCATAACGTGCAGGTCAGCATCGATCATCTGCCGAAGCTACCGGCCATTCCATTGCAAATGAATCAGCTGTTTTATAATTTATTGGGTAATGCCCTGAAATTTATTACCCCTTCCAGAACGCCTGTTATTCATATTTCTGCGAGCATGATGCGAGAGGCCGATATGCTGGAATTCCCGGTACTGGATGCTGATAAAGACTATTATGAAATTGTGGTAAGCGATAATGGTATAGGGTTTGACCAGATTTATGCAGATAAAATATTTCAGATATTCCAACGCTTAAATGATCGTGCTACTTTTGAAGGTACCGGTATCGGATTGGCCTTGTGTAATAAAATTGTGTTAAATCATAGAGGACATATTTACGCTAAAGGCAAGCCTGGTGAGGGTGCCAGCTTTGTAGTGATTTTACCGGCATTGGGAAAGATAGTGACTATGCAGTAATTTTGCAGCAGCCAACAAAACTATCCTGCAATGAAAAAGAAATTGACCTGCTTGTTAATTGACGCCGACCGCGACCGGCGTAATCAATTCTATCTTGCACTGGATCTGTTACAAATCAGTAAGGCATGTGTTTGTCAGGATGATACTGATAAGGCATTGGACTATTTTAAAAAGCAGCCGGCATTTACACCCGATTATATCTTCTTAGACATATTACAACCGCAGCAGGAAGGTGTACTATTTCTCCGTAAGCTCCGGAAAATAAAGCGCTTTCAGCAAACGCCGGTTATCTGGTATTCAAAATCATATGATGTTCAACAAGCTCCTGCACTTCGGGAGACGGGTTTTGCTGCCGGTGTAACAAAACATGGTGACCTTTACCATCTCAAAGAAAATCTGCGCTCCCTTTTCCATAGTGAACCAGCCGTTGCTGTTGCGCCGGAAGAGGTGTCGGCTGCCACACGGTTTAAACAGGCCTTCGTATTTCCCTTATCAGCGCAGATAATTGGTAGAATTTGGTATTTTACCAGGGAATTAACCTGAATAATGAAAAAAAGTATTCTTCTCTTTAGTTGCCTGCTATTGCTGTTGGCAGCAGTACGGGCGCAGCAAACCACCGATGAATGGCGCGGCCCCCAATCACTTGAAACCCTGCATGCCGCCAGGGCAGCACTGATTCCATTTCCACAGGAGGTGCATTGGAACCAGGATAACTGGCCGCTTCCAACACAGTTGACGATAAGTTTTTATCCGGATGAATCAGACACGCTAAAAAATGCTGTTCTTTCCTTACAGGAAATATTAGCTGGCTATGATGTTCGTATTACGTTGAGCCATTTACGTGAGCAAAGCTCTTTTCCCGTAGGTGGTATATTGTTGCGCATTGATAAAAACATTACACCGGTAGCGGAAGGTTATCAGTTAAGCGTAACGCCCAACGGTATTACTATCATCGCAAAAGATGCCGCCGGGGCTTTTTATGCCGTACAAACCTTCAAACAATTATTGCAGCAAAAAGAGAAAGGGTGGGAGCTGCCGCAATGCAGCATCCGCGACTGGCCCGCCTTTGGCCTGCGTGGTTTTATGCATGACAACGGACGTAATTTCCAGTCGGTCAGTGCGCTGAAACTACAGCTGGACCAGCTGTCGGCGTATAAATTTAACACCTTTCACTGGCACCTGACAGATAATCCTGCCTGGCGTCCGCAAAGTAAACTTTTCCCGCAACTGAATGATCCGGCCAATAGAAAGGCAGGTCGCGATCCGGACAGTACTTATAGTTTTGCAGAGATCCTCGATCTTATTCAATATGCAAAAGCGCACTGTATACAGGTGATTCCCGAATTAGATATGCCGGGGCATAGTGCGTACTTTCAAAAGACGTTTGGCTTTAAAATGGGCACAGAAGAAGGTATCACCGTATTGGAAAAACTGATAGATGAATTTTGTGCTGTCATTCCCGCAGCAGATTGCCCCATTCTGCACATCGGATCTGATGAAGTGCATATTCCGCATCCGGATGAATTTATGAAACGGATTGCCGCGCGGGTGAGGGCCAATAGGAGAACCCTCATGGTCTGGAATCCCGGACTGAAAGGAGATACCCACACCATTGAACAACGCTGGATAGATGGGGCGAACAATATAAATGCAGCTGCGCAAACAACACCATTTGTAGATTCTTACGTAGGCTACCTTAATTCAGGAGATGTATTATCAAATATGCAACGTTATTTTTTCCAGCAACCATGCAACCGGGTACAGGGAGATTCCGTTGCTTTAGGCGGTATTCTTTGCTGCTGGCCGGATGTACGGGTAGATGATAAGAAAAAGATATTACTGTACAATGGCGTATGGCCCTGCGCCATCACCTATAGTGAAGCATTGTGGTGCGGCAGACCTGGCACCGCAAAAAATTATATGGAAGTAATGCCTCCCGCTAATACAACACCAGGACAGTACTTTCAGGAGTTCGAAAAGCGACTCGCGTGGTATCGTGATCATTTTTTTGCCCGTCAACCATTTCCTTTTGTAGCCTTCAGCAACATTACCTGGCAAATGACCGGGCCTTATAAACCCGGCGACGCTGCTTTTGCGCGGGAAAAAGGACCCGGCCCGGCGGCAATCTGGCAACGGGTAACTGGCGGCGTATTACTATTTGAATCACTGTTAAACAAGCAGGACCCGGAAAAAGATACTTTGTTTACCGTATATGTGCGTACGTTTATTTATAGTAACAAACCGCAGCAAATGCATGCCTGGGTTGGGTTTGAAATGCCTGCGCGCTCTAACCGGCAATTCGGTGGTATTCCAGCACAAGGTCAATGGGATGCCAACGGCGGAAACATCTGGATTAACAATCAACCCGTACCGGCGCCTCAATGGCTGCAACCTGGTGCCAACAGGTACCTGCAAGCTACTTGGGAAACACCGGCCAGTGAGATCCCTTACACCGATGAGGAATTTTACTGGACACGCACTCCTGCAGCTATTCCATTAAAAAAAGGATGGAATACCATTTTGATGCGGGTGCCGCATAGTTATAAGTACCAAAACCACATGTGCGCATTTGTGCCTGTAAAAGCAGATAAAACGGGGAGATGGGTAGAGGATAATGCAGTGAAGCGTGTAGGAGAAAAGCGTTGATTATCTTGCTTTAAATTAAACAGGCCTCAAAAATACTTTTGAGGCCTGTTCGTTAATGAGTTGGTAAGTGAATGTTTTATTGTGCATGACGGATGCTGGCTGGTGTGCAGCCGTAATATGCTTCAAAGGCTTTCTTCAGGGCATGCCAGTTATCAAATCCTGTTTCGGTGGCAATGGCACCCAGCCGCTCTTTTGTTGTTGTAATCAAACGATATGCTGTCATCATTTTTTGTTGATGAGCAAAGGCTTCAGGAGTGATAAAGAATAGCTGTTCAAAACCTGTATTCAGCTCTGTAATCTGCAGCTCATACAGGTATGCCAGTCGCTGTATATTAAATACTTCCTGTACATTCTCCACGAGGTGATCAAAGATCTCTTTTAAGGTTTCTTTTGTAGCCGGACTCATTTTATTAGTTACGCCAGATAACCTATCCTGGCAGGCAAAGTTAATATAGAGATCTGCGCAACATCTGCGTAAGAAAAATTTTGCCTGGTCCTCAATAAACCTGCAATTGATAATTGCTGTAATGAGTTCCTTGCAGGCAGCGCTGATCTTGTAAGGGCTTTTATTAAGCGGACCGCTTACCATACCAATTTCAAATGTCGATAGGTGTTGCAGTGCCGGATATTGTTTTATTAGGTCGGGTAGTGCAGCAGGTAAAATATTGATATGGAAGCTACAGATCTGATTTCCTGCTTTCACCGGTGCTGTATGGAATGCCGCGTGCAGATTGAATAAGTTGACTTCTTTTTCTCCCAATAGAAATTCTCCTCTGTTGAAAATATCTGCGACAATGCCGTCTGCTACCATAAAGTGTAACGCCAGAATTTGATGAGGTGTTTTGGGCGCCAGGATAATGTCGTTGAGTGCGAATATATCGTGACACCAAATAGAAAAGCCAGGTAATTTAATGTTCTGGCTGAGTGTATCGCAATCTTCATCCTGTCTGAAATAAACTTTGGCATAAGGAAATGCCATTGAAAGAAATTCTGCCGGCAAGGTTTCAATAGAAGTGAAGTTGTTGTCATCTCTTTCAATCCAGAGTATTTTTTCCTGATTTGTAGTTGGTTGTTTAGGTTGCATGTTTGTTAATTTAGCTGGTTGACGATTAGCAAACAATGGTGGTACTTTCAGGGAGAGAAATATTTTATCATTACATTCACTTAATTAGACACATCCTGGAATAAGAAAGTACTATAGGCATTTTACTGTGCATTGCGAACGCTGATAGGAGTGTAGCCGTAGTATGCTTCAAACGCTTTCCGCAGCGCATTCCAGCTCTTAAATCCTGTTTCTTCTGCAATAAAGCTCAACTGTTGTTTAGTCTTTACGACCAGACTATATGCTGCCATCATTTTTTGCTGATGTGCGAAAGCTTTTGGAGAGATAAAGAACATTTGTTCAAATGCTTCCTTTAACTCCGTTACTGGCACTTCATAGAGGGATGCCAGCCGGTTTATATTAAATACTTCCTTTATATTTTCTTTCAGGTGATCAAACACGGCTTTCAAAGTTATTCTCATGGCCGGACTTACTTTATTAATGATACCTGATAACTTATCCTGGCGGGCAAAGTTGATATAAAGATCTATGCAACACCTGTGCAGGTAGTATTTGGCCTGCTCTTCAATTAATCTGCATTTATAAATAGCTGTGATGAGCTCCTGGCAGGCAGCGCTGATCTTATAAGGTTTTTTATTAAGCGGTCCGCTTGTGGTGTCTATTTCCATTGATGCCAGGTGCTGCAGCTCCGGATACTTATTTATAAGTTTTGGTAGAGAAGCCGGTAAAATATTGACGTGAAAACTAAATATAACATTTCCTGCTTCCATTTGTGCTGTGTGAAAGCGTGCGTGCAGGTTAAACAGGTTCACTTCTTTTTCATTTAGCAGAAAAAGTCCCCTGTGGGAAATATCTGCCACAACACCATCTGCTTCCATGAAGTGTAGTGCCAGTATCTGATAAGGGGTTTGTGGAGCCAGGATGATATTCTCGTGCGCATATATTTCGTGGCTCCATATAGAAAAATCCGGTAGTTTAATGTTCTGGCTAAGTGTATCACAATCTGCGTCCTGGTTGAAATAAACACCTGCATAAGGAAGTATCAGCGGGATAAATTCTGAAGGCACGGTTTCAATAGGAGTGTAGTCACTATCCTCTCTCTCGATCCAGAGTATTTTCATAGGATTCTGCTCAGGTGGATTTTTCATTTGCATTAATTTAAGGTTTGTAATGATGTAAGATATCAGTACCGCAGCAATGAAATGAGTTGTATCTTTTGCTACACTTAGGTTATTGCTTATAATATAAACACATATGACAGTTACAACGTACTACGCCATGAGAAAATTTTTTATAAAATGATAATGTTTTGACGATTACCTGGCGATTTTTAGAAATTAAGTCACCAACAAGACTATCAGCGACGACTTTTGTAATAAGATGTTAACCTTCATCTTATCTTTTTTGAAGAATCCTATTTTTATATGTAAAGCTGAGCATAAAGTATGAATACGTACTTATTGCTTCTTTATCAGTTTTTATTTTCTGGCCAGGTGGGGATGCCTTTTTTCATTTTTTCTAAGGCGTCGACAAATTCTTTTTCATCAGGGGAATCCCTTTTAAGATACAGGGCCTTTTCTTCCCATTGGATTGCTTCATTTGATTTCTTTAGCTTATAGAGTAGGTTAGCATAGGTGTCATATGCCTCCGGAGATTGATCAAATGTTTCAATGTTGTATTTCATCACATTTGCTGCAAATTCAAGCACTTTGGGATTATCTGCGTGTTCAAATAAGGTCCATGATGCATTATTGATGTGGTATTCGCTATGCTTAAGTGCTTTTTCAAAATAAAGTACATAATATTTTGCAAAATTATTCCAATCCTTTGTAACTATCCAATAGTAAAGCATACGCTTCCCCAAAATAAATTCTTCTCCTAGGCTACCATATTTATTGATTACCCTTTGTTGGATAGCATCCCAATCAGGATGGGCATTATCCCCACTTATATAAGGTGATATTTCTTCAGTATTTATGATTTGTTTTACTTCCCCTTCAGCTTGATTTTCCCCAAGTATAGTATTCACTTTTTCTGATTGCGTTCTGAACAGTTCAAAGCCCTTGTCTTTAGAGGTACGGGTAATTTGCCGAATGAAAGTTAAATTTTCTTTTGAATATGGTTCTTTCAATATATTAATGTAATCATTTCCAAATTGTGTTGCTCTTGGCTGGTCCTTTTTTCTTAAAGAGATTAACGTCAGTCTTCTTAAGAAGGCTGAATCTCGCTTTCCTTTTTCATATTGGTTCAGAAACGCTTCATATTTGCTATCGTTATCGTTAATGTCAATATTTTCAGCAATGACAAATTGGGGATCCAGTGCAAAAGCTTTTGTTTGATTTACAAGCGCTTTATTAATATCCCGGATCTCATTTATTGGTATCTTAATTATTGCACGATCATAAGTAAGCAACCCGTTTTCTTCTCCCTCTACGTCAAAAGGTTGAGTATAAATAGAAGCGCTTAAGCCTTCTGCTTCCAGTTGTTTAAGGTGTTTGGTCATCATTTCATATTTCCCTTTTAATTCTGCAGGCGTTACCTGGATATAACCCCATCCCTGCAGATCATTCCACTCATGACTGGGTACAGGTACACCAACACCACCAAATTCACCGAGTGCCCTTGCTTTACCTGGTTGTGCAGGTGCATTCATTGGATTAGGATAAGCATGTACATCCGTCATATTACTACTGATCCAGGGAGAATCAGATGGGTCACGTAATTCATTATTCACATATAATAATTCACCTGTATGGCCATTTACAATCCTGCTGGAATCGTAATTTTCTACCCACTCGGTCAACCTTTTTTGATCATAGGCCCCCCATCTTTCATTAAAAAGAACCCAAGTGACAATGCTTGGATGGTTGTGTAATTGATCCATTGTTTCCTGCATCTCCTTTTCAAAAATTTGTCTGGACCCTTCCGGAAGGGAATGAGGAGGATTTACAAAATCCTGCCATACCAGCATACCCATTTTGTCAGCATGGTAATACCATCTTTCCGGTTCAATCTTGATATGTTTCCGAATAGTGTTGAACCCCATTGATTTAATTGCTTTGATATCAAAAGCTAATGCTTCATCTGTAGGTGCAGTGTACAACCCTTCAGGCCAGAAGCCTTGGTCAAGGGTTCCAAGATTATAGGTGTATTTGTTGTTTAAGAAGATACGATCTATTCCTTTTTCATCTTTTTGAATATTGATTTTGCGCATCCCGAAATAACTCTCTACCTGGTCTACTGTTTTTGTTCCCCGTACTAGTTTTATAGAAAGATCGTATAAGAATGGATCGTCTGGTGACCAGAGATGTGCATTAGGTATTGTCATTGAGAATATCTCAGAAGCGGCTTCCTTATAGGCTTGCTGAACGGAGCTAAGTAGCAACTTTTTGATACTAACTATCTTTCCACTTGCTTTTGCTGTTACTTCTATCTTTAAGTCATTCGCTTCATTAGCAGTGTTCACATTTATATTCAATAAGCCTTTGTCTATATCGGGTGTGGTTTTAATGTTTATAATATGTGTAGTTGGTACTTTCTCTATCCATACCGTTTGCCAGATACCACTGGAGGGAGTATAGTAAATATTGGCAGGATTGAGTACTTGTTTACCGTGCGGGTTGGGCCCTTGGTCGGTAGGATCATACACTTTTACAAGCAGTTCATTGTTGCCGGGTTGTAAATAATCAGTGATGTCAAATGAAAAATTTTGATATCCACCAGAATGCTGCCCTACCTCTTTTTTATTCACAAAAAGGGTCGCTTGCCAGTCTACTGCGCCAAAGTGTAGAAGTAACCTTTCGCCTTTAGCAAGAATAGGATTCTGAATGTTTCGCTTGTACCATAGACGCTGGTCTGGTGTCAGTGATTTCTGTACACCAGATAATGCGGACTCAATTGGGTAAGGAACCAATATTGTTCCTTCATAATTAGTAGGAATAGAATTTTTTGAATCTGTGATTACATATTCCCAAAGCCCATTTAGGTTTTGCCAGCTTTTACGTACCATTTGAGGACGTGGATATTCTTTTAATGCATTTGCAGGATTCACATCCTTTGCCCATCGGGATTGCATATGGATAGGCTGCATGCTATAGTTGTCAGCTCTCAGATCTTTCGATAATGAGATATGATTATCCTGTGCATAACAGTTAGTTGTTATTAGTGCCAATAGTGTCAGAATGTTATTTTTTTTTGTCATTATGTAAAATTTAGACTCAATTCATTTTTCATTTGAAGAAGTAGGTATGTTTTCTAAGTACCCGATTATTTTACTTTAGAATGTATGGATCATTATGTGCAATTTTATTAATTTGTTCTTTTGGATTTAATGACCATCTTTTTTTAGCAGCACTAACTAATGAGAATATAAAATCCGGGTGATTTTAGCTTCTATTATATTTTTTGGGTAAGAAAAAGTACTGTTCATTAACATCTGGTGCTTTGACAACCTTGTCTACAAAGAGAATAGTATCAGTGAAACCAACAATGACTTCATAGATTAATTCGCTATTGGGTATCTACTTGATCCTTCTTTTATAGAATTTAATCTGATATATGCTTGCAGAGCCCACACCAAGTGGCATAACATCCGTAAAATGTATTTATTGTCTGTTTTTTACCAGTAATTGCTGCCCTGTATTATTTTCTTCAAGTCGCATACCTTGCTTAATACGGCTTTTCTTGATAGAAATCTACCAGATTGTATGAGTCTGCCCGAGACTTAATCCGTAAGTCATAAGTACTATTGCTTGCACATTCATTAAAATAGAAATGGGAATTAATTAATATGGTAATTATCTTTTACGTGTTTTTGCCTTTCTCTTTGATTGAGTAGGGTATTTTAATACCCCGGATTTTGCACTAGATTAGGATCACTCAATAAGTCTGATAATATAAAAGGATACCATTGCCAATTGCTATTCCATATACCACCTTTCTGCGGAGTAACTTTACTCATAACTGTATCAACGATATTTGATCTTTTTAGGTCCAGCCACCGATGCCCCCATTCTGTAAATAGTTCGACCTGCCGTTCATGGAGAATAGTTGTTAGTAGTCCAGGTTTTGTACTTTCTGTTGTATTAAGCAGACCAGCCCTGTTACGGATTACATTTAAATCACTAGCAGCTCCTGTAATATTTCCTTGCTGGGCTCTTGCTTCTGCCCGTATGAGATACTGTTCAGCTAATCGTAATACCACAGTATATTCTGTAACAGGAGCATTGGGAGCAATAACTTTATACTTATACGGATAATAATAAGTGATCGTCGTTAAACTATCTTTATTTACTACTACACTATCAACCCAATTGATTTTTCGTTGGTCACCTGGTTCAAAACTAGTTACAACATTATTACTCAAATAAACAGGATACTGATATTCAGTAGTTGGACCAGTGCTTGGAAGTACAAAAAGTTTCGCATCTTGGGTATTAGAAATTAACCCAGGATTTGAAACAGGTTGCAATTGCCAAATGGTTTCTGTACTAGTGTTTAAAAATACATTGTTAAGTGTATTTAGATTGTATAGGGACGAGTTATTGATGATTTTAGTAGCCTGTATTTCTGCATTTGCCCAGTCTTCAGTATATAAATATACTCTCGCTAATAAGGCAGTCGAGGCCCATTTGTTAGGCCTTAGTCTATCATTAGCTGACGTTAGTGCGTCTGCAGCTACATAGCCGTCAGTTAAAAGCTCTTGAGCCTCTTTTAAATCCACAATTATCTGTTGGTAAACTTTAGCTTTGATAGTTCGGGGAAGTAACGCATTTACAGTATAATCAGTGCCGGTTGCTAACGGGACATCACCATATAAATTAACTAAGTAAAAGTAACAAAAGGCTCTCATAAACTTAGCTTCGCCAAGAAGGTGTTGCTTTACAGCTGGTGTTAAACCAGTGGATTGGGTCAAACCTTCTATTGCCGAATTGGTTATAAAAATAGTAAGATAGGTAGAATTGGAAAAATCAGTACCTCCTGCAATAGATTTGTTTAATGAGTTCAAATAATATTCGATGTATTCGGCTTGCCTATTCGATGACCCTCCATAAAGTGTCAATTCATCTGCTGATAATGCTGGGAATAGTGACAAACTGGCTAATCCATCACCGCGCAAGCTCAAACTTGTCTTGGCATATATACCAGTCAAAACAGCAGCTGCAGTGGCATCTGAATTATAAACATTCGCTGCATTGGTACTAGTAACTGGAGCATTTATTTCCAATAATTTTTTGCACCCAAAGATGTTAAGTAAGAAGATCAACATCATTAATTTATAATACGAAGTTAGATGAGTAAAATAGGGAAAAGTAGCATTGCATATCTTTGGGCTTAGTTTCAAAAAGTAGGTCTTGTATTTTGATTGCATAATATTTGATCTTTATTTGTTTGATCTCCTGATTGTTGCTTCTCCGAGTCATTATTTACTATTATAATGAGGCTTGGATACCCATTGTTAATACTCGTAAAGGAGGTAGGATAAATTGATTTTGTGTTTCCGGATCGAGCCCGATATACCTGGTGATGGTAAGTAAATTTTGTCCTTGTATATATATCCTACAATTTTGTAAATGAATCTTTGTTTTCCATACTTCCGGCAATTGCCAGGATAACGATAAGTTTTTAAGTCTGATATAAGAAGCGTCTGACCAAGCGGCATCACTTAAGGATGCATTCACCCACGGCACAAATAATCTATAATCAGAATTTGGTTTCTGAATGGAGGTCTTGTCGCCGGGCTTTTGCCAACGATCTAATATATTGGTGGGTTGATTATTATATATGTTGCCGGGTATACTTCCGAATAAATAATTTTGGCCTATTTGTTTTACAAATTGGAACAAAATATCCAACTCCAGTCCTTTATACCGAAAACTGTTTTGGAAGCCTCCGTAGAAAGCCGGGGCTGTTTTAATGGACACAGGTTGATCTGTGTAATCAGGTTGGGGAGTCGGATTCCCTTTACTGTCTGCAAATTGGTATATACCTGTAACAGGATCAACCCCCAACAGATGGTAGGCCTTAGTTATTGTGATCGGTTCTCCAATGATAAGTTTTTGAGCATATGCTGAATTGGCTATATTGGGGAAGTCTATCAGTTTATTTTGTGGAATGGTCAGATTGACACTATTTGACCAATTGAAGTTGCGGGTATTAATATTCTTACTGGATAGAGAAAATTCCCATCCTGAATTTTGTACCGTGGCTGGAAAATTCCTTTCGATACTTCCAAAGCCTGCAAAAATAGGTAGTTGATAGCTTAATAATTGGTTGGAACTACGATTACGATTATAATTTAACGTAACTGAAATTTTGTCATTTAGAAATCCTGCATCTAGTCCCAATTGCAACTTTTTTGTTTCTTCCCAAGCGAGGTAAGGATTTGCTATATTAACTGGTTGAAGCCCTGAAGCACCTTGATATGGTACGCTTACACCATCAACCGGGTTATATAAATTCAGGAATTGATATTCACCTATCTGATCATTACCGGTGGTTCCAAAACTGCCTCTGATCTTTCCAAAGCTGAGGAAGGGCAGCGTTTTTTGAATGAATTTTTCCGTGGAAAATATCCAGCCAACGCCAATTGATCCAAAATTGTGAAACTGATTTTTTGCTCCAAAACGGCTGCTTCCATCTCTGCGACCTGTAAAATTAATTATATATTTATCCTCCCAGGCGTAATTTATCCTCCCAAATGCTGCATTGTACTTATATGTAGATAAAATCGTTGATTGAACCATTACTGCAGTTGCAGATTTTAAATCTTCCAGAACTGCATCACTGTTATATCCCGTACCTAATAGTTGCAGCTGGCTACTATTGCTTTGCTGGATGCTAGCTCCCGCCAAAACATCTAATTTCCCTTTGCTGATCGAATGCCTATAAGTGGCTTGTGGTTCAATAATCCATGTGTTGATGTTATTGTTGCCATAATAGGCGCTTCTCGGGTTAAATGGAGCACGGCGCTCCGGAGGAACAGATAAGGATGAGGTAGTATTAGTTTCATTTATTTGTTGATTGGTATATCCAAAACTGCTTTTAATGTCTAATCCAGGCAAAATCTGGTAGCTTAAAAGAGCATTGCTAATTAAGTTATTAGTCTTGCTTTTAAATTTATTATATAAATTGGAAAGTGGATTGATAAAAAAAGATGAATTGCCGTCAGGTTGGAGAGGTCCCCAATTGAGACTACCATCTTTATTATAAAGTGCTGGTGCATCTGGAGGGAGAGTCATAGCAGCAAGAGTTAAATCAGTATTTGGTCGCAATGTATTATCGATTAAATAATTTCCTGATAACTGTATGCGAAATTTTTTGTCGGGGGAGCTACTGTTGATATTAAAATGTAAGGAATTTTTCTGATCTGAGAAATCACCGGGGAATACTGTTGTTTCTTTATGATACCCGGCACCAATTAAGTATTGAGTATTAGTATTTCCGCCTGAAACAGTTGCTTGAATATTCGTATACTGAGCTGTTCCACCTATCAGTTTTTTTTGCCAATCAGTATATCGTGTGGTATCCCAAACACCATTAATATCATAATCGGTAGGAGTCATTGAGATACTATCATTTTGCAATGCTTCATGACGTATCTGAAGATATTGTTGGGTGTTCAGTAAATCAAGCTTCCGTGTTACTTTTCCCAATCCTGATTGCATATTTATGTCTACTTGTGTTTTGCCAGCAACCCCTTTTTTAGTAGTGATCAGTATAGCACCATTGGCCGCTCGCGAACCATAAATAGCCGTAGCATCTGCATCTTTTAAGATATCTATACTTGCAATATCCGATGGATTGATAAAATTAAAAGGGCTACCACCATTAGAACTAATTGCTATGTTTCCAAGACTACTATTAATACTAGGTAGTAGTTGAGATGTATAGGGCACACCATCAATCACATAAAGTGGATCATTACCATTACCAATACTGTTTTTCCCTTGAATAAGTACATTGACCCCGGTCCCTGGTAAACCTGTTGCCTGAGTAATAAATATGCCTGGTATACGACCTTGCATGGCTAATAAGGGGTTATTCACTGGTTGTTTTTCTATGTCTGCAGCTTTTATGGTGCTTATATTTCCTGTACTCATTCGCTTTGTTGTTGTGCCATAAGCAATAACCACAGTTTCATCGAGGCTATTTACATAAGTATTTAATTGGGCAAAGATACTTTTGCTTTTTACAGGTATTTCCATTGTTGAAAAGCCAACAGAGCTAACAACTACTATTTCACCCTTATTTACATTGGGTAAGAGAAATTTTCCATCAGTATCAGTTGTTGTACCATGTTTTGTCCCTCTTACCATCACAGTAGCACCAGGTAATGAATTGCCAGATACATCAGTCACTTTGCCAGTGAGGGGAAATGTGGAGGGGACAGTATCACTTATGTTTTTTCCCTGAAACGGTTTTTTTTTAGAATTATCATCTTTAAAAATAATGATAGCCTCATCACCAAATGCAAATGCCAGGTCTTTTTTATCGCTTAATAGAAAGGTCATTGCATCATTAATGTCTGTTTCAATAAAATTAACTGTGACCCTTTTTTTTTCATTTATTTTAGTCTCCCTGATACTATATGTGACGGTAAGACCAGTTTGTTTGCGAATGGTTTTAAACACATCACCTAGGAGAATATTAGTTGCTGATAATGTAATTTTATGGATTTGCCGACAAGAGTTTGCCTGGACCTGGAGAAAATAGCCGGAAAAGAATAACAATAGAATCAAAGTAAGAGACTTAAAGTTTAAGATTCTCAGGAATACCTTTGCCATAAATAACTATTTTAAGAATATTGAAGTAGGTAATCTTAGCAATACATTTTTGCTAGGCATCATAAGCAAAAAATATTCATGATGACCCTATAATAATACACTTCCCGAAATGATAAGGTACTATGCCGATAGCATTTATTTAATAATTATATAAAATAGCCATAACTGAAGCGGCTATACGATTGATTTTATTCCAATCAATATACTCAGTATGCACAAAGTGAGAGCGAACCCAAGTATTCTCGTACCTGCCCAAGTACCTTGTTTTGTAATAGTTTACGATTCTCTCCTTATTTCTTGTAAAAATATTGGATTAACAGTATATTAACATAGTTATTGACCTTAGTTTAGTGTTTGATATTCGATTTATCCTTTTAAACAAACCTTTTAGGATTTGAATGGTTACTAGTAAAGCTCATGCTGAATGTTAAATCCTGATCAGTAAAGCTGCAAGAATTTTCCGTTATTACTTTAGGTCTAGTAACATCCTATAGTACTTTTGATTCTTCAGATGTGTATTATTATAGCATAAAAGAATTAAGTCTTCAGAAGGTTATCAAATTATGTCAGGGAGCTCCAATTCCATGATTCACATCTGAATAATGTTATGTTATTATGGTGAGAAATGAGTGTGTTGAAAATGCGTTTAATCTTTATATAATAATGCTATAAGTGAGTATAAAAAGATAAAGAATAATTAAGTGTTAAAGACACTTCATGTTATATACATTTTTTAATTATTGTTAGGCTTTCAAGATATATTTCTTCAGAAATATATCTTTAGCTGGAGCAATTCATCTATAAGAATTCAGCGTTGAAAAGAGAATAGGTCATATGTACTTATAGTTTCCTAAAGAATAATTGATCACTATAAAGATGGATGTAAATTCAGATGTTGTATTCCGATCAATTGCTTGGATGCCGTCATAGGAAATACTATTTTAATCGTATTGTATTTTACAGTTCTTTTTTCTTCCTAATAGGAATTATTATAAATACAATTTTCTGTAATTTCTTTGAGATTGCAGCATGATTTATTAATTTCCTTATCCAAGAATAGGAGAATAAATGTAATATTCCTGCAGGTATTTAATAGGAATAATCAAATCTATTATATAAAATTTCATTAAAGAATGAAAAAATTATTCGTGCTTCTTTTCTTTACATTTTTCGTCTCTCTCTGCCTTTCACAGAATTTATCCAAGGTAGGTAACAAATTATCCCCGAATATTGATAAACCACCACTTAATTTCAATGTAAATGACAAATGGCCATCAGTTGAAGGAACAGCATCAATCAGCAATGATGGAAACTATGTTGCCTATACTATTGAGAATCAACCCGTCGGTGGCCATACATTGGTATTACAAGCTACAAAAGGAAGATGGGAAATAGAAATTCAAGGGGGAAGGGATGTTATATTTACAGAGGATAGCCATCTTGCTATTTTATCTAATTCGACTGATAGCGTTTGCATCATTGCCTTAGGCGGCTCTTCCATGAAATATATCCCTCATGTAGCTTCTTTCAAACTTTATAGTAAGGATGGGGGAAGTTGGCTGGCTTGTCAATTAAGTACGCCAGTGAATGAGTTGGTGGTTTGGAATCTTAAAACTGCCCAAGAAAGACGTTATTTAGCTGTCAATGATTATTTGTTTAGCACTATTGGAAAGGTATTAGTGTTACAAACTTCATCAAAAAATGATAGTTCCATTAATCAGTCATTGAGCTGGGTAAACCTTGATAATGGAAGTATCTTTAGGTTCTGGCAGGGAACTGGGGCGTGTAACGTTGTCTTGGATGCGAAGGGTACTCAAACAGCTTTTGCGGTAGAAAATAAAATAGATGGTCAGATAGAAAAATCATTTTGGTACTATAAAGTTGGAACTGCTCAGGCAGTTAGTTTAGCAACTAACCAGGCGCAAGGTATAGATAAAGGACTAGCATTAGGTAGTATCCAACACTTTAGTAAAGATGGTGAGCGCCTGTTTTTTACATTAGAAGAAAAGGAGCGTCCAAAACTAGAAACTAATGATGCGCAAGTAGATGTTTGGAGTTATATTGATACCAAACTGCAATCACAGCAACTGAATGAATTGGGCCCTAATAGTTATACCGGCGTTATCCAAATTCATGATCATCATATCATTCGGCTGGAAAACGAGAATGAAAGAATTTTGTTATCCGATTATGATAATGTATCAGACACTCTGACAATGATCTTTCATCAGGAAAGTGATGGTAGGAGCGGAGAGGAGAAATGGAACCCTGCTTGTAAGCTCACAAGATATCTTATATCTACCAAAAATGGAGAAAGAAAGATAATAAATTGGTTGGATGATAGTGCAGTAGTAGAAATGTCGCCAGAAGGGAAGTTCATGATTTACTATGACAATAAGCAAAAGAGTTACTTCACTTATGAAACAGGCTCAGGTATCATACATAATCTTACGCATGGTATTGCAGTTAATTGGGAAAAAGAATATGGTAAGAGCATTGAAGGTTGGATGAAGAATGATAAGGGAGTAATTATTTATGATCATAATGATGTATGGAAATTGGATCCAACAGGTTTAACTCCTCCTCTTAATCTTACCAATGGTTATGGGCGAAAGCATAATATTGTATTTTCTTTGGCATTAAATAATGATTCTCATAATTTACTTGCAATGAATGAGCAACTTATCTTTACCGCTTTTAACCAGAATACTAAAGAAAATGGGTTTTATGGTAAAGCATTGGGTAAAAGAGGAAATCCGGATTCATTAGCTATGGGCCCCTTCGTTTATAATATAATAGGTAATCCCTTTTTCCCTAATGGGGCGAATTTTTCTCCAATTAAGGCAATAAATGCACAAAAGTACATTGTAAGGCGAATGAGTGCCAATGAATCGCCAAATTATTTTAGCACAACAGATTTTAAATCCTTTGACCAGTTAAGTGACTTACATCCCGAAAAAGAGTATAATTGGTACTCAACAGAATTGTGCACATGGAAGTCATTGGATAACAGTACTTTACAGGGGATTCTTTATAAGCCCGAAAACTTTGATCCCCAAAAAAAATACCCGGTAATTTTTCATTACTATGAACTAAAATCTGACGAGCTAAATGTTTATCTAAAGCCAGAAGCCTTAACAAATTATTGCACAATTAACATCCCTTCATATGTTAGTAATGGTTACCTGGTATTTTGCCCAGATATCCGTTATACCATAGGTGATCCTATGCAAGGCACTTACAATTCAGTCGTATCTGCTGCTGAATACATTTCCAAATTACCTTATGTTGATTCAAGCAGAATGGGCATACAGGGTTGTAGTTGGGGTGGAATTCAAACAAATTATCTGGTTACGCATACAAATTTGTTTGCAGCAGCATGTTCAGCATCAGGTATCTCTGATTGGATCAGTGGCTATGGAAGTTTAAGTGATTTCAGTAGCAGTTTTCAAGGGTTATATGAATCCGGTCAGTATCGCATGGGGGCATCCCTTTGGGCAAAGCCTGATTCGTACATAAAAAACTCTGCGGTTTTATGGGCTGATAATGTGACAACTCCTTTTTTAATGATGCATACTAAGAACGATAAGGTATGTCCTTTTACCAATGCCGTGGAGTTTTTTACAGCGCTGCGTCATTTGGGTAAGATATCCTGGATGCTGGTATATAATGGTAATCATGGAATTCTCGGTAAAGACGGAGATGATTTTAGTATTCGTATGACCCAGTTTTTTGATCATTATTTAAAAGATAAACCGGCACCTAAATGGATGACTAAGGGCATACCAGCTAAAATGAAAGGGATTGATAATGGATTGGAAGTTGATGATAGTATCAGGACACCTGGTCCTGGTTTGTTTAAGAAGCTACCAAAAGTTAAATCCTGTGAAGAACGTAAAACCGGGAAAAGTGAAATCCGGTAAATGAAATTTCTAGAATTAAATTTACCCAAGAGGTATTCCATTGGATTACCTCTTTGGGTATAATTTCTTCTAAAACATCAGAAGGCATATTACTTTGCAGCTATAAGCCATTTATGGCAACTAAAAGGATGTTTTTACGGTTAAAACAGAACAAGAACCTGAAGTAGAGAATATGCTGAGCCTTGTAGTAAAAGCACTAGGATCACTGGCAATAGTAGTGGTAAGGAGTGTCTTTATGGGAACGGTGCAACGAAAGCTGTTATCATTCTTATAATATGGAAACATCTGTCTGGTTTTAAAAGCGATTGCTCCACCAATAGTTGCCAGTAAAATGGTAACTGTCAATATGATTTTTGCTTTTTTCATAATAAGATGCTTTTTATGTTTAAAAGCTAAACTTAAAGTGATGAAATTTACTTGTCTTATTATATCTTCACTGTAGAGTCGTTAATGATTAGTCATCTATAAATTGTTCCGAAGAAGTGAGTACTTTTCATATTCTGAATAGGGCAATGCTGTTTGTATAAAAAGCAGGTGTGCAATATTGGGTATTGTAGAAAAAGTTTGTAGTCTTAGTGTCAACCTCTTTCATGATAATTACTGAATTGTTTGTACGCATACTTGGGAGCAACGTGTTTGACTTGGAGCTGTGTTGAGTCGTGTAAGAAATACATTTGGATACGAACATGCTCTGGTAGTGAGTTGAAGGTAAGTTGGGACAGTACATTGTTGACTTGAGTCTTCCATATAGTAACGTATTGGTGCTTTTATTCTAAAAGCCAATGTCCCACCAACAACTGCTAGGATAATAATAGCTGTCAGCATTATTTTTGCCTTTTTCATTGATTTTTGTTTTTAGAATAAAAAAATAAGGTAATGAAATTTATATACTAATCAACGGTGAAAAATGAGTATTGACACCTTACTAAATGTTCAGCAAGAGCATTTATTGAAATTACAGAATAAGGTTCCTGCTGCAGCTTATGCCTTTCGAATATAAGAATCATAGCAATCATTATATCTGAAAATTATCCAGCTTTATTGTGTTATTTTAAAATTTGGCTAATAGAAGATTTTATTCCCTATACAAGTTGTTTGCTAAACCCTTGCATAGCAGTTCAATCACCCCAATAATGATAATAATACAAAATGGGTTGTATAAAAAAGATGCCAAAGAAAGACAGAGGCAAAGGGCCAACCTATGATTAGGTTAGCCCTTCTAAACGACATTTTTGGAGTGCCAGATAAACAGTACGAAATCGATGTTGCTCGCTCTGACTTAAAGTCGTTTATGGTAATTATTGTACAGTTGTTACTGTTATTAATGGGCAACGCAAAGTAGTTGATGCTGTACTAAGCCTTGTTTGAAAACCAGTTGTAGAAGGAACAACTGCCTGAAAGGTCAGAACTGTACACTGATTTTGGATACCTTCCTTAAAGTATTTAATTGGATTTGCTGCTCTGTAAGCCAATGCTCCACCAACAACTGCTAAAACAGCCATAGCTGTTAACGCGATTTTTGCTTTTTTCATAATGATAGATGCTTTTTAGAATCAAAAAGCTAAACTTTGTTTTTATAATTTTGCCTACTCTTTTATAATGGTTTTCGGCTTCTCCATATTTCCTGGCTAATTCTGCTTGCAAGTCAAAATCAGCCTATGCTGCGCAACAAGTTTATTCTTCAGCAATTACTTTGATTTGTTTGCTATCTATATTTCCTAGAAACGCTTCGTTGAACAACCTATCTTTTCCATATATAGCTATATATGGTACACTTTGGGTTTTAAAATAGTCTCCAAAGAAATTCTTATAATCAATACCTGTGGTTATATTCAGGTATTTTTTTAACTGGTACTGTTCGTAAAATATTTTCATTTCTGAGAAAGGGAATGGTGTCAAAACATAGAATTGTATATCTTTCAGTTGATTGATTTCCTTGATGATTTCTTTCATCTGAGCTTGGCAATACGGACACTCAGGACTGAAGTAAAAAAATACAACCGGTTTCCCAACAGGGATCTCATTTGTATTAAAGTAAGTACTACTATCAGGAAGTAACATATCGAACGATGGTAACAATTTCCCTTTCATCTTCGTTTTTTCTGGCCTTCTAAAAGCAGAAGCAGCAATTTGTTTTTTTAAAATTGTATAGTCCATTAACTTACTTAGCCCCATGTATAAAAGCAATCCAGCAATTGACCAGGCAACTAGGTGTAAATTTTTTTTCTGTTTCATAATGGATACTATTTGTTGTTAGATTCCACATGTTTCTTTTTAAATACCAGGTTTCAAGCCGTTACACCTTTAGCCTCTGTTACCAAGCTTTCGGCTTTCAGTTTATTAGTATCAATCTCGAAACCATTTGCAGCTTTAATAAGGTATTCAACCAACAAAAAGGTAAATGAAAGAGAAACGAGTATTGGGAATAGTTGAAATCTAAGTGCAATAGGAGAAGCAAATACACTGAATCCAAAATTAACTAACCACAAACTTGCAACCAGTAATAGTGCCAGCTTAAGCCTGGAATATTGTTTATAACCTTGTAATAGAATAAAACTAAAAGCACTAAATAGGAATACCACATTCATTATACCAACCAATATGGGATAAAAGTCCAGTACACGAACTCTAAAATCTTTAAAATGACTTTTTATTTTATTAGTTTTATAGTTAAACCAAACCTGCGCTATTTGCTGAACAGTATCTACTCCTGTACTGTATTGTTCCAGAAATTCTACGGGAGGAGCATAATACTTTAATGCATTGGGTAATAAATAGTGTTTGGTAAACTCAACCGGATACTCGCGGATTAGATAGGATCCATATTCTGCCATCAATGGAGCCACAGTGGCCCATCTTTTTATCGGCCCCGCAGAAGTATCTTTTTTAAACTGCTCATTCATATATACTTGCAGTGGGGATCTGGGATCCCACATATATACTGTGCTTGCAACTAACGTTTCTTCAGGATGTTTTTGAACATCACGGGTAGTATCAAAATAAGTGCGTACCATTTTGTCTAACTGCTGTAGTTTGGGTGGTGCTTTTTTAACGTGTTGGCTGTCTACATAACGGTAAGCATACATAGCATTATTGGCCATCTGCCAGCCTGTAAAAGGAGTAAACTGTCGTTTGCCACTAAGTTCATAATACTTATTGCTGGTATACTGGACAAATAATACGATTAATACAATGCTTATTCCGATTCCAGCCATTTTGATTAATATTCTTTGTCTGGATAACAGTAAAGATATACCAGCTATAAGAGGGTAGTACAAGGCATTATACCGTACTGTGAAAGCTGCAAATAATACCAGAGCATTCAGCAAAATTAAGAGGTTAGTGGGTCGATATATAATCCAGAGCAATTGTGTAAACCATATCAAACTAAGCGAAAGAAAAAAAGCATCGCTGGATATGTAGTTGGCGAGATATAAAAACACTGGATTAAACAGCATAAACACAAATAACAATATTTTAGTCAGCTTTGCTGGCTTATAGAAGTAAAATATTGTAAATACAAACGCTAATACGCTTGTCTGCAGAAGCAGATACTGAAAAGCAATCAGTGCGGTATCGGATTTTGTAATTACACTGAATAAGCGTAGAAACTTAGAATAACCAACAGGGTAGGTGTTTATATCAAAATTATGATATGCTGTTTCCAGGTAAACATAGGAATCCCCATTGATAAAACTAGCGTAAGGGTATAAGAATTTAAAAACAATAAACTGTACCAGAAGGCCTACGATGCCAATCCATACAAACCATTTATTGGTTGGGTTTTTAAATATGAAATCTTTGAAATCAAGATTCCTGACAGGTTGCTGTTTGGGTGATTCATTTTGCATTGCACTAGCCTCACTAGCTGGATTACCGGCTATTGATTTTTCTGTTCCCTTTTCCTCATGATATTGCTGCTCCGTATTAATCGACCATATATTTGTCTTCTCCGTTATACCTGCACTTATATTATCTACTGACACCATTGCCGTCAGCATAGAATGATCTGAGTTATTGTATTTATGCATGCCATTACGACCAACCAGGAAAAGATTTTTAAATCTATCCGTAAACTGACGTATTACATCAAACCGATCATAAGTGCCAAAATACGCCGGATATGTTTTCTCCATACGCAACACAGTTGCGTCCAACACATTGGCTACGGAAGCCAACCCTATTTTTTCCAGTTCACTTATAGCCAGTTGTTTAATATCTTCATCTGTCATATTCCAGAACTCATCCTGCTTATTACAGAAGAACTCCATACCTACCCAAACAGTCTCCGGGTCTTTCACCATAAATGGGCTCCAGTTATTAAATAACTGTAAACGTCCCACCTTCACATCCTTTTCCTGTATATAGATCCAGGTATCTTTTAATTCCAATGGTTTCCATTCTCCTGTGGTTTTATCCTGGAAAGACATGCGTTTCAGCAGAATACCCACTGTTATGAAATCCCGATACTGCAGTCCGCGCGCAATTTCCTTTACTTCATCGGGTATAGTGCCGTCCATATCTTCAATCAGTTCCTGCACCGGCATCGTGGAAAAGAAATAATCACCTTCCAGTAAACTGGTTTCACCTGTTATATTATTGATGGCAGCTATCGCGGCCACTTCATTATTTTCGTCTGAGGTATAGATGCGTTTCACATCATGATGCATTAATATCTTACCTCCCATTTCTTCTACTTGGCGGGCTACTTCTTCCCATAATTGTCCGGGGCCAAATTTTGGATAAAGAAACTGTTCAATTAAGCTGGTTTCTGTGCCTTTTTGGCCTATATCATTGCTTTTCTTTTTGCGGTTTACAGTAGTCTGTATGGCATGTTGAATAGCTTTACTGATAGAAACTCCTTTGATACGCTGTGCCCCCCACTCTGCAGAGATAGCATTACAGGGAATACCCCATACTTTCTCTGTATAATCTTTAAAGAACAACGCATATAAAGTATGCCCAAAATGGTTGATCATGAAATCTTCCAGGTTCTTTTCCGGTTTGCGCGGAAATAGTTGTGCTTTCAGATAAGAGAACATGATGTTGATCGTTCTGCCTATTCCCAGCTTGGTCAACGTATCCAGTGATAACTGAATGGGATAGGTGAAAAATTTCCGTAGGAAATAGATACGCGATAAGCGCTGACGCACCAACATCACCTTGTCATCTTCCGCTGAAGCACCATTAGATGAAGTATGGAAAGCATTGGGTTTGATTTCGCGCGACTTATTTTGATATGCAATGGTAAAGCTATCATCCCCGGTAGATTGAATGGGCATTATATTCATCCACCAATTCATTACCCTGTCTGATTTGGAAAAGAAGCGATGCCCGCCAATATCTATACGATTCCCTTTATAGTTCACTGTTTTTGAAATGCCACCTATATCTCCTGATTTTTCGAGAATAATTGGTGTAATATCCGTTCGTTTCAATAGTTCATACGCAGCAGTAAGACCGGCAGGTCCTGCTCCAATTATAATCGCCTTTTGTTTGGCGGGTTGTTTGGAATGTACCCCATTGGCTGCATTATCGTTTATTACACTGTCAGGAATTGGATTTACAGGAATGTCGGATTTGTTCATGGCATAACATTTATTGATTTCCTAAGTAACTACCGTTGCTGTGCATACTCACTACTTACCATCCCATAAGGAATAGCTTTCTCTGAAAGAGGAAGTGAGCATTGGATAGTACCAGGTGCTAAAGACCATTATTACTGGCTTAGTATCCTGTACATGGATGAATGTGAATGTTTCTGAAATGAAAATTCGTTAAGGTTTTCGAAATACAATTAAAGAAAATGGATGACTGCTAATCATGTAAATATGAAATGCTCGTTTTAAGAATTAATGGAATTTGAGGGTTTACTTTTATAAGTTTGCCAACTTGTGATGACTCCTGGTGGTGGCATAGTGAGAATTCCAGTGAACTTAAACTAAAGCCTGTCTTTATGGTTAATTGGAAATTAGGTTATTAGTTACTGTTATTATTATTTTCCGTTTGTTATAATTCAAAATTAAACCCATTCACTGCAACGCGCATTCAGCAGAGATTTTTTTCTGTCATTCTTCATTTGTGCGCCATTTATCCTGACTGCCAGTGGAAAAGAAAGAACAAAAATTTTATCATAATGGATCATTTTATGTTCAATCTGCTGCTCATAACGTTCTTTTCACACATATTGTGGGGCAAGATGTTGTTGTGGACCTTGTCCAGAGACCTACCCGAATAGCATTTGGATCAGAACAGGTAGTCGTGCTGTAAAAAGTAAGAATGCTAACTGTACATTTACCGTCAGCCCCATTCCTATAGAATATAACCGGCTGACTTGCTCTATATGCTAAAACGCCACTAAATATAGTCAATACAGCAATTGCCGTTAACAAGAACTTTGCCTTTTTCATGTGCGGGATTGTTGATAACGTGAGGGGATTGCTATTGGGTTAATACTCAGCGATTGGAGCAGCAAATATCCATAGTGTTCAAAATTACTTTGTAGTTGTGCCTGATTGCTATAATGCAATCAAATCTAAAGTTAAAACCTGCCACTGTATTCTGAGCTCAGTGCTTTTTATCAATTATCGGGAATCTTTGGAATCATCCCTGAAGGAAGAACGCCTTATCAATTTTATTAGATAGAAAAATTACTGCTATCCTGTTGCAACTAAAATGCAGAATTTACAGACCCGGTAATCCCTCAATATGAAGAATTTCCTGCTCTTGTTTGTTGCTGTCTTGTGCACCCTGCACGCATCCTCCCAGGCTAACCCCAAAAGCCTGATCAAGGGACGTATACTTGATAAAGAAACCCATGGACCGCTATCAGGTGCTTCTGTTGCACTATTGCATGCTAAAGACTCGTCTAGTGCTGCATTGACCTTCACTGATAAGAATGGAATTTTTGCATTCGACAGTCTTCCGGTCGGGAATTACAAACTGTATGTTACTTATTTGGGATATCAGCCTTTATTAAGCCCTGCACAGATCCGGATAGAGGAGAGGATAACTGATCTGGGCACTATTGTTATGCAAAGAACAGGACTAACCCTGGCCCAGGTAGAAATAGTGGAAACAAAGCCTCCAATGGCGTTGAAGAAGGATACTGTTGAATTTAGTGCCGGCTATTATAAAACCAGGGAAAACGCTGTCATAGAAGATTTGCTGAAAAAACTACCAGGAGTACAGGTAGATAGGGACGGTACTATCAGGGTAAATGGTGAAGTAGTAAAAATGGTGCTGGTAGATGGACGGCCCTTTTTCGGGAATGATCCCAAATTAGCCACTAGGAATTTGTTGGCGGAGATGATAGATAAGGTGCAACTGATAGATAGAAAACCAGAGAAGGAGGGGTATAGTGGTAACAATGATAGTAGAACAGAGAAAGCCATTAATATCACTATCAAAAAAGAAAAAAAGAATACATTTTCCGGCCAAGTGACCGCCGGCTATGGAACAGATGGACGCTTTGCCGGAAATGGTAGTTTGAACCGCTTTCGTGATCATCAACAGCTATCTTTCCTGGGTAGTGGAAATAATACAAATGGTTACCAGGGAGGTAAGGATGTAAGCGATGGCATTGGGGTTACTCGTAACTGGAACGGTGGTGTTAATTATAGTGAAGATATTGGTAAGAAGTTGATCATAAGTGGTAGCTATTTTATAGACAATAATCATATAGAGAACCAGCGTAATAGTGCTCGTCAGAATATGTTGAAGGATTCTACTAATTATTATAATCAGCAATCTCAAACGCAGGATAATAATACTAGTTATAGAATGGATCTACATATAGATTACAAGATTGACTCATTACACACCTTGTCTGTTATTAATAGATTCAATTATGTCAACAGCAGCAGTTTGCAATATAATATGTACAAATCATTAGGAAGTAAATTACAATTGCTAAACGAGGGAACTATTCATAATGTAAATATGGGATCAGTTTTCGACTTCTCCGGTAATATGTCTTTTGAGAAGAAATTCAAAAAGACAGGACGTATGTTAAATATTGCTTTGATATACGGATATGGCAATAATGATAGGAAGAATTATAATATATCCAATAACTTATTTGTTCAACCTAATGCAGAAATTTATAGAGATAGTATAAATCAGCATAATGTCTTTAATGGGAGGAATGGAGTACTTCAATTATTCCTTGCCTATACTGAACCGATTTTTAAAGATCGTTTTCTGGACATTCTTTATGTCCACACCCGCTTTAATACCTCATCAAATAAGCTTGCCTACGACTACACCCCTTCCAAAGGAGTATATGATCACTTGAACGATAGCCTGAGTAATTCTTTTGAGAACATTACTGCATCACATTTTGCGGGGATAAACATTCGCACACAAAAGCAGAAATACGATTATACTTTTGGATTAAATATGTTGGTAAACGATATGGATAATACTAATATCAGTCAGCATAGCTACCTGCAGCAAGGCACTACAAATTTTTATCCTACAGCTTCTTTTAATTATGCCTTTACAAATAGTAAGCGCCTGAGATTTTTTTATTCTGCTGGCATAGAAACCCCCAGTGCTAATCAGTTACAGCCTGTGCCGGATAATAGTAATCCACTATATGTACAACTAGGTAATCCCAATCTAAAACCTGCGCTTACTGATAATTTTGCGTTGGGATATAATGCATTTAATGCACATAGCTTACGCAGTTTTTCTGCTAATATGAACGTAGGATTTACACATAATAGGATCATTAACGCCAATTGGTTCGATTCCCTGGGGCGGCAGGTGAGCCAACCACTGAACATGAATGGGGCTTATAACATTAGCTTCATTATGGTAAATAGTTTTCCCCTTAAGAAACAGCAGACGGCTATTAATGCCAACACTGCGTTTAATCTTATTCATGATGTAAGTTATATCAATGGCATATTAGGTAATACCAGTAATATGTCTATTTCACAGGGTCTCAGCTTTAATTATGTGTATAAGGAGTTATTTGATTTTTCAACTGCCGCCAGTGCTAATTATAACAGGGTACAATATTCTGTACAAAAAGATAACAACACCAACTATTTCAATTATAATTTCTCTTTGGATTGTAATGTAAATCTGCCACTGGGCTTTATTATTGGTGGTAATCTTAATTATATGCTTAATACTGGCCGTGCAGCGGGCTATAATCTTGATGTCTTGATGCTGAATGCTTCTGTCTCCAAAACGATATTCCGACACCGGCAGGGCCTTGTCAAGTTGCAAGGTTTCGATCTGCTGAACCGGAACGTGAGTATTAGCCGGAATATAGGAGTAAGCTATATAGAAGATGTGCAAACGAGGGTGCTACAACGATTTTTCATGGTGAGCTTTTCCTATTTCCTGAAAAAGCGTGATAAAAAGATAGTAGATTAAAGAAATTATTGATTTAAATACTTTCGTTAATCTGTTTTAAGTTTGATGTCTCAACGTTAGGCATTACGGCCTTTTTTGAATGTATCATGATTTAAGAATTTAAAGTGAATGAGTTATTGTGGTGAAGAACTAGTATGCCTGCAGTATCATGTTTTGTCTATGCTCCAAAGTTGATGTATTACTACCATTTAGGATTTGCAGGAAAAGGAGAAAAAATGTGCAGAAAGTGATAATCTTTACAAAGGATGGGATAGGATATATGCCCAATATAAGGATGACACAAGGATAACACAATGTCAACACAACAACAATATAGCAACGACACAACAACTATACAGCAATGCCTTGCCATAAAATAGTTATGCATGAGTCTTATATAATTAAAGTGCCCTGAAGTTGTTATCTGACTGCAGTTGTTTTATTAATTTCCTTATTGTAGCAATATGACAGCAAAGACTATTAAAGATGAACATTACAATTGAATTGAAGCCACTTTAGAAAACTATTCTTAGTAATGAGAAAAAGCGCTTTATTTCTTCTCTTTATATTTTCTACGACCATCTGCTTTGCGCAAGAATTATTTCGGGAAAGTAAAGATGGATCCCAACATATTGAGAAACCACTCATTGATTCCAGCGTATATGACAAATGGCCATCTGTTGAAGGAGCTACTATTAGCAATGATGGGAATTATGCCATGTATAGCATTATGAATCAGCCAGTAGGAAGTCGCACACTGGTATTACAAGCGATCAAAGGTAATTGGAGGACAGAAATACAGCATGTTGATCGTGCTGAGTTTACGCAGGATAGCCAGACGGCAGTGTGTATTAACCCTAATGACAGCTTGTGTATTGTCAGATTAGGTAGCACTACCATCACGTATATCCCTCAGGTAAATTCTTTTAAGCTCCAGCATGAAAACAGTGATGTATGGCTTGCATATCAATTGAACACATTAGAAAAAGAAGTGGTGACAATGAATCTTAAAACGGGTAAAAAAATATCTTATTCCTCGGTTAAGGACTATTTATTTAGTGCTGATGGTAGGGTGTTAGTATTGCAAATGGTATCTAAAAAAGACACCAACACTATCCAATCATTGAGATGGGGAACCCTTGGTGATGGAAATATTGCTACTATCTGGGAGGGAACCGGAATAGAAAATATTGTTTTAGATGCAGGTGGAACGCAACTCGCTTTTATCGTTGAAAGTAAAATTAACAGTCAAAAAGAAAAATCCATTTGGTATTATAAAGCCGGAACAGCCAGGGCCGTCAATTTAGCGACTAAACACGCACCAGGTATAGAGAATGGTTTAGCATTAGGCAGTATCCAGCATTTTAGTAAAGATGGTAATCGCCTGTTTTTTACATTAGAAGAAAAGGAAGGTAACAAGCCTTCACCAAATGGAGTACAGGTAGATGTTTGGAGTTATACAGACACAAAATTACAATCGCAACAATTTGATGAATCAGGACCTGAAAGTTATGCAGCTGTTATCAATATAGCGGAGCGCCATATTGTCCGACTGGAACAGGCTTTTGAAAGAATTTCGTCATCTGATTTTAATCATGCACAGGATACTGTCGCAATGATTCGTCATCAGCAAAGCGATGGGAAGAGCGGAGAATGGAATTGGAATCCGGCGTGCAAACTATCCTGGTATCTTGTATCCACTAAAAATGGAGAAAAACAACCATTGGATTGGTTAGCAGACAATTTTTGGGTAGAAATGTCTCCGGAAGGTAAATATGTAATTTACTATGATAAGAAACAAAAAGAATATTTTAGTTATGAAACAGCTTCGGGCGTGATCCGAAATATTACGCAAGGGATTGCAACCAGTTGGGAAAGAGATTATGGTAGAGTAATAGGAGGTTGGATGAAGGAGGATGCAGCGGTAATCATCTATGATCAGTATGATGTGTGGCAAATAGATCCAACAGGAAAAACTCCCGCGCTGAATCTGACTAATGGCTTTGGCCTCAAACACAACATTGTATTTTTCATGGCCTTGGATGATTATCCTCGCCATCCCCTGGGAAGAAATGAGGAACTTATTTTTACTGCGTTTAATCGGAATACGAAAGATAATGGCTTTTATAGAAAAATAGTAGGTAAAACGGGAGATCCTGATTCACTAACTATGGGCCCTTACCTTTATGATGTTACTGACAACCCATATCTCCCCAGTCGCTCCAATTTTACTCCTGTCAAAGCAACGGATGTAAAAGTGTATATCATAAAGCGCATGAATGCCGCAGAGTCCCCAAATTTTTTTAGCACAACAAACTTTAAAACTTTTACCCAGTTAAGTGATCTTCATCCTGAAAAAAAATATAATTGGTACTCAGCTGAACTGCATACCTGGAAATCATTGGATGGAAGCGCTTTGCAGGGGATTCTTTACAAGCCTGAAAATTTTGACTCAACAAAGAAATATCCGGTGATCTTCCACTACTATGAAATAAAGTCTGATAGATTAAATGCATATCTGAAACCTGACCTGGCTGATGGAGGAACCATTTGTATTCCCTGTTATGTTAGCAATGGTTACCTGGTGTTTACACCTGATATTCATTATACGATAGGAGATCCTTTTCAGGGAACCTATAATGCAGTGGTTTCTGCTGCTCACTATTTATCACGATTCCCATATGTAAATACGAAGAAAATGGGCCTACAGGGGCTTAGTTGGGGTGCTATTCAAACCAATTATCTGATCACCCAGACGGATATATTTGCCGCCGCCTGCTCCGCATCGGGCATTGCCGACTTAATAAGCGGTTATGGTGGGCTAATATCTTATGGTGCGAGTCTGCAGGGGATGTATGAATCAGGCCAGTTACGATTTGGAGCAAGCCTTTGGGAAAAGCCTGAGCGGTATATTAAAAACTCCGCTATTTTACAGGCAGATAAAATTACAACACCCCTTTTAATGATGCATACAAAAAATGATGGTGTTTGCCCATTTGCCAATGCAATAGAACTTTTCACGGCATTGCGTCGTTTGGGCAAGAAGTCATGGATGCTGGTATATGAAGGCAACCATGGTGTTTTCGGTAAAGATGGCGATGATTTCAATATCCGTATGGCCCAATTCTTTGATCATTATCTAAAAGATAAGCCAGCTCCTAAATGGATGACCAGAGGAATCCCCGCAAAACTAAAAGGCATCGATGATGGCCTGGAGCTGGACACAACTGTCAAAACTCCAGGAGTTGGTCTGTTGATGGAAGGTAATTAAAGAGATACTGGCTATAAATAATGATTAAAGGCAAATGGTAACCCTTATAGTCGGACAGGGAGCAGTGGTTGGTGCAGTACTTAGACGAGTGGTGATCCCTACGGTTATTGTAATACAAAAGGTGAGAGATACACGTATAGTACAAGCCCCTAATGGTGTAGATGCTGAATAGAATATATTAATCTGTCGTGCGTTATATGCCAGCGCACCACCAATAACTGCGGAAAGCATGATGGCTATCAGCATAACCCTTGCTTTTTGCTTAATGTTAAATTTCATAATGATAGTTGCTTTTTAGCCTCAAAAAGCTAAACTTTGGTTGACAATACTGTCACTCGTTTATAATGGTTTTCGGCTTCTCCATGTGTTACTAAAGCCTGGCGATGGGATTAAATTGGGAGTTGCTACAGTTCAGTTTTTCTTTACTACTAATTCAAAGTTAAACCCTGTTACTGTATTGCGAATACAGCATGACTTTTTTCAAAAGAATAAAGTTGTAACACATTGTTGAAAGGCTGAGAAAACCTGCTAACAGGAAAGAACATCATGCAACACTGAGATTTCATTTAGAGATTATCCTTTTCAATAGTACCTTTATCCGCTCACATGTGTATATTAGTAATAAAGAATTGAAGCCCTCATCAAACTCTATTTTGACTACCCCTGTTGCGTGATTCCTATTTGTGTAGCTGCACGCTTCTAAAAGAGCTTAAAATGGTTGATTTAAAAGACACTCCGGACTATGTACATTGTTTAATGATATCCCGGCTGGCAAGGAATATCTCTGAGGAAGAAGAGCTTTACCTGGAACAGCTCATCCGTGAAAATGCAATCGTAAAAAAACAATGGCAAGACCTGCGCTACCAGTTCCCCCAGGAAAGAATTGATCGTTATGAAGAATTGGATTGGTTAGATGCAGCTGAAATTACTGCACTCCCGCTGCATCACAATTGGCCACTCCTCATCATTCGCTGGCTGGCGGTGGTAATAACCATTATAATGGCTGTTGGCTTGATTATTTTATTCTTTTACAGGAAACACACCTGACTTACTCCGCCTGCAGCGCCTTTACCGGGTTGGCCCTTGCTGCTCTTACTCCCTGATAACTCACTGTTGCCACCGCAATGATAACAGCCAAAGCTCCTGCCGATAAAAACATCCACCACTGCAATTCAATACGGTATTCTATACCATGCAGTAATTGCTGCATAATAATCAATGCCAGTGGTGCTGCGAGCAGGAAAGCAATGATAACAGGTTTCAGGAAATCCTGCGTTAGCATAAACCATATCCTGACAGCATTAGCCCCCATGATCTTACGGATACCAATTTCTTTGTTACGGCGTTCCGCCAGGAAGGCAGATAAGCCAAAGAGCCCCAGGCAGGAAATCAGGATAGCCATACCACCTATCCAGTTGATCATCAGCTGTCCGGAACGGATACCATCAAACTGTTTCTGATATGCTTCTTTGTTGAAGTAATATTCAAAGGGGTATTCCGGGTTACTTCTTTTTACTGCCTGCTCAATTTTAACCAGACTTTGTTGGGGATCAACACCATCACGCAGACGGATAAAAAAATGATTCATAGCACCGGTGCCGAGATAAAAGGCCATCGGTCTGGTACCATTAAAGGGGTTGTCGCAAACGAAATCTTTTACTACACCAATAATAGGATTCTTGCCTAACAGGGTACCTATTATCGGCTCTTTAAGTCCCATCTTTTTAACCGCCGTCTGGTTCACGATGCAGCCGGTGGAGTCGCTGCCATAATCCGGACTAAACTCACGACCGGCTACCATGGTCATCCCGGCTGTTCTGGCCCAGTCGTATTGTATAGAGGAAACCACTATCGAAAAATTCTGATCAGGTGTTTTTCCGGGCCATTGAATGCCATCGGTAGCACCGCCATATTCCAGCAGGTTATCTGTGCCGGCAGATACGCTCACTATCTCAGGGATTTGCAGCAGATCGTTTTTAAGGACTTTAAATTTGCCTGTCATATCACCCCTGGCTGGTATCTCAAGCAGGTTGTCCTGATTGTAGCCTACCGGCCTGTTTTGCCCGTAGCGGAGTTGATTATAAATGACGATGGTAGTAATGATCATAATAATGGAAAGGACAAACTGAAAGGTCACCAAACTCCTGCGCAATATAGATCCACCTTTATGATGGCTGATTACACCTTTTAAAACTTTCACGGGCTGAAAACTGCTGAGAAAGAATGCGGGGTAACTGCCGGCTACAAGCCCGGTAAATAATACTAAACTAAGGAGTCCTGACCATATTCGCCAATTAGAGAAGCCAAAAGAAATACTTCTGCCGGATATGCGGTTGAGTGCAGGTATCGTAATAAGTGTCAGTAAAATACTCAGTAGCATAGCCAGGAAAGTAATTAACAGGGCTTCTGCCAGAAATTGAAAGATGATGGTCTTGCGGGAGGCGCCTAACGCTTTGCGCACACCTACTTCTCGGGCACGGCGCTCAGAGCGTGCAGTGGCGAGGTTCATGAAATTGATGCAGGCAATCAGCAAAACAAACAAACCAATAATGCCTGACAGCATTACCACCTGGAAGCGGCCGCCGTATCTGTTGGGTTTACCGTTTTTGAAGGCGCCATGCATCCAGGAATCTGCAAAAGGATAAGCAAACAAATGTTCGGTGGAGTCCTGCGTTTTTTCCAGGAATAATTTTTCCAGTTTGTGGTTAAGTCCCGGCAGATCGGCGCCAGGCTGTAGTTGTACCCAGGTCAGGAGCCGGTTATTATCCCATTTATCTATCCAGTCTTTGTTCTCCTGTTCAAAAAGGCGGAAAGGCAGTATAATATCACAGCGCATTGTGCTGTTGGGAGGGATATCACGAATGATGGCAGCCACTTTCAGGTCATGTGTATTATTTTGCCGGATAATTTTGCCCATGGGATCTGCCTTACCAAATAATCTGGCGGCGGCACTTTCGGTTAATACCACAGATCCCGGCTCACGCAGCGCCGTAACCGGATTGCCGGCTATGGCAGGGAAAGTCATGATATTAAAATAGTCAGGATCTGCATAGAGAGATAATTGATAGATGTTCTTGTCGCCTGTTTTGATCAGTTGCTGACCGCCGTAAGAGGAACGGGCGGCATATTTTATTTCAGGGAGATCACTGCGCAATGCAGCTGCCAGCGGGGCAGGAGTGGACGAGCCGGTGAAAAAGGTGCCATCCCGTTTCTGGTGTTGCATGAGTAAATGGATATCCTGCAGATGCGCATGAAAAGCATTAAAACCGAATTCATCTGTAATCCACAGCATGATAATGATGCCGGTGGCTAAACCGATGGACAGTCCGCCGATGTTGATGATTGTGGATAGCTTATTTTTCAGCAGATTTCTCCAGCCGAGCTGGAAGTAATTTTTAAACATGCAATGATGTTTTTGTCAACTGATGATGATCATAAAACGATGCCTCAGAAATATAATTCTTCGATGTCACAATCACCCGACGCAGTTCTCTTGTTGCCAACGGAAGGCATTTTTGTGGTGAGGCTAAGGGAGATATTCCCTCTGCTCATATGGAGTTTATAAGTTTCCAGCAGTTTTACATTACCCTGCTTATCTTTTACTTCAATGCTATAGGTGCCGGAGGGAAGCGGTATAAAAAGTGTTTGCTGTTGTAAGGCCGCAGTGCCGCAGGTAGGCGCATTATCCTGGTAGGGCAGTACACCTTTGTAAGTATCATTAATATAAAGATAGTAAGTACTGTCCGGATGTGTATGTGTCCAGAAATAAGTTTTCATGGTGCCTCCCTGTACATTGCATTGACTAAGCAATAGCAAAACGGCGGCTGCAACAGGGAGGAGGAATATTCTTTTCATGTAGTGTAGTTTTGGGTGAGCAGCGATATTTTCCCAAAAATTACAGGAAGAGAAGGAGTTGGGTTAACAAATGTGATGGAAATGTAATTATATGTGACGAAAGGAATGGTTTTCGACTTGCTTCTTTGCACCTGCCTCCAGTTTGCTCCTGAGTGCAATCATCAGCAAGGAAGCCACACCAAACGCCATGCCTGTCCAGGGGGCCTGGGCGATGCCATAGTTGGCAATCACCCATCCACCCACGATGGTACCCGCAGATACGCCCAGGTTACCAAAGGAGATAGCCAGTGTATTGGCAAATTCCATGGCATCCGGAGCGGCGGATATCATATAGGCGGCAGCGTTAAGGAAACAGGGCGCATATAAAAATCCCCATATGGCAATCACGATCATGGTAGCAAAGGAGTTGTTGCCGGCATAATATAAAGCTGCAGGAATGAAGATGGTGCCCAACAGGAAAGCTGCGGCTGTAAGCGGAATACTTTTGCCCAGCATCCTGCCGGCCAGCCAGTTGGCCAGTATGCCGGTAACGCCAAACAGCAGCATCATGTAGCTGATGGTTTGAGGGCTCATCTGTTTTACCTTACCCAGGTAGTCAGCAAAATAACTATAGGTAGAAAACCAGGCAGCAATCATCAGGAAGTTCATAGCGCTGCTGAGCAGAAAATCCGGTCGGGTCAATATTTTCAATTGTGTGCCGTATGATTTTTTTTCCGCTACCGGCATAGATGGTAATGCACTGAAGATGCTGATCAGTGCCAAGGCACTTACGATAGCCTGAACAATAAATGATGTCCGCCATGTATAAACACTCGCCAGATATGTAGCATAAGGCACGGTGGTCACCATGGCGATGGCAATACCACCCAGTACAATCCCCATAAGCTGATGTTCCTGTTTTTTATCGCCATGGCGCACTGCTGCTGCAATGGCGGAAGAAATAAATACGGGTTGCAGGAAGGCCGGTAACATGCGCATCACCACCAGTAGCCAGAAAGGAGGTGCCAGTGCAGATACAATGCCGGTCAGCAAAAAGATACTCATGCCCGCTAGCATGATTTTTTTGCGGTTGATGCCCGAGGCGAGCAGCGTCATAAACGGACCGGTTAATGCAATCACCAGAGCAAAAGCACTTAGCAGGATGCCGGCCTTATTGATGCTGATACGGTAATAGGTAGCTACCTGTGGCAATATGCCGATAATGCCAAATTCTGTTGTGATAATGCCTATCAAGCCTAAACAGCCGATGTATGCGATCTTTTTCATCTCTTTTAAAAATTATTAAACTGTTGCAAAGGTGAGTGGATATATGCTATAAATAAAATAGCTTGATTTATGTAGGTTCATAAAAATATTTATAATTTGCAGTATGGTTAATTTAGAATGGTACAGGACTTTTAAGGCTGTTTATCAAACAGGCTCGCTAACAGCAGCCGCTAAGGAGCTATTTATTTCACAACCTAATGTGGGGCAGCACCTCTCTGCGCTGGAAGCACATGTAGGCATGAAATTGTTTGAGCGCAAGCCCCGTATTGTGCCAACAGATTATGGTAAAATGTTTTATACACAGATTATTGAGCCTTTATCAAGACTGGAGAATGTAGAAACAGATTTTAGGCATCGTTGTATTTATAAGGAGCTGCCGTATATCAACATAGGCGCTGTAAAGGAGATTTTTTACAGCTTATTTGCAAAAAATATCACCCGGCTTCCGGCCATGGTAACAATGGAATTTGGGATAACGAAAGACCTTATCTCAAAACTTCAAAAGAATGATATTCAATTTGTGATTGCCGCACAACTCATCGAAGGGCAACACCTCACTTATGAACCCTTATTCATGGAAAGCTTCACAATCGTTGCCAATGCAGATATGGACACAACTGTGCTGGACGGCTACCTGGCCAATAAAGAACATGATAAAGCGGAGGACTGGTTGTTAAAACAGGACTGGTTTGCCTACAGCAGCGACCTGGCTGTTATCCGCCGATTCTGGCTACAGAATTTCGCCAAGCGCCCGGTGATGAAGCCTCGTTACGTCATCCCTGATATGCATAACATCCTGGAAGCGATCAGTAATGGTAATGGTATGACTGTCACCGCCAACTACCTCGCAGTGGAACCGCTGAAACAGGGCCGTTTGAAAGAAGTTTGGATAGGAAACGTACCTACTACCAATACTATTTATCTGGCTTATGATAAAACCAAGGCTAGTCCCGGGCAGATTGAAATAGTGAGGCAGCTGTTAAAGCCCATGTAACAAGGAGGGGATGGGGGTGGTATTCGTATCCGTTCCTACTTCAACAGCTCCAGCGTATGCGTAATCATCTCCGCATTCCCTTGCCAGCCCTGATGTCCCGGAATAATATACCTGGTATGTTTAAAACGTGTAGCCACGTTATGCAGTGATGCCGGCCATTGCGCTAAATTACTATCTCCGGTAAAGCCAATTGTTTTTGCTTCCAGGCTTTTTATAAAGCAGCCACCATAAAGTATCTGGTCTTTTGGAAACCAGATAAGCAGGTTGTCTTTGGTATGTCCTTCGCCGGGATAGTACGTTTGAATGCGCAACTTACCTACAGTAAAAGTGGTATCCTTATCAAAAGTAAATTCGGGTTGTTTGTAACCTCCGGCTTTGCACAAATCCGCGGTTAGCTTGCTGGTATAGGTTTTTATGCCATTTTTTTTAAACACGTCCAATCCGATAGTTCTGTCATCATGAAAGTGTGTTGCAATGGCGAGCACAATTTTTTGATGATATTGTTGTGTGAGTGTATCTATTAATTGTTGCGTTTGTGCTTCGCTCCAGGGAGTATCAATAATTACAATGCCGCTGTCGGTAACAACGTAAAGCCCGTTGGCCGGAAATATAGTGTTGGCGTACTTCCCATAGGAAGTATACACATAAAAATTACCAGTCAGATGGGTGGTTGAAATCCTGAAGGTGCTGTCTTGTGCGAACAGTGTTGATGACAGGATCAACGAGAAAAAAAGTGATATTATTAACTTCATACTTCAATAATTACTACGGTGCTGTTAAGGAATGGTGATGCAAAAATAGGGCAAATCCGGCAACAATAAACCGGGGTGGAGCATGACTCCGGAACAAATACATAAGTAATCCGCAGAAATATTTATATATTAAGTCGCTGTATCCCTGATACAGCGACTTAATAATTTTTATGAACATGCGCATTTTGTCGGGGGCTGCTATATTAATCACGTTATCTGCTTCCCGGTTGCTGGCACAGCAGGATACGCTGCAGCAGTTGCCGGAAGTAATTGTGAAATCTTACTTTTCAAAGTCACCTTTGCAACGTATACCCACTGCCGTGAGTATAGTGTCTGCAGCTGATATGCAGCTACAGCAGGGTGCTTCACTATTGGGCGCTTTGAACACGGTACCAGGTTTACGCATGGAGGAAAGATCACCCGGCAGTTATCGTTTATCCATACGCGGTAGTTTACTCCGTTCGCCTTTTGGTATCCGTAATATTAAAATTTATATAGATGATATCCCGCTGACGGATGCAGGAGGTAATGCCTACCTGAATCTCATAGACCCCGATGCGGTGAGCCAGGCGGAAATCCTGAAAGGCCCGGACGGCAGCCTCTTTGGGGCCAACTCCGGTGGGGTAGTGCGACTGGAACTATCGCCACCGCCCAATGACACGCATCATTTACAGGTAAACGTGCAAGGTGGCAGCTATGGCTTGTTCCATGGCAGCATCGCCTGGCAGCAAAAATGGAATAACTACCAGCTGCAGGTATTACAGGGCTATCAGCAATCAGACGGTTACCGGCAGAATACAGCGCTGAAAAGATCCTATACCCAAACCACTCAACGATGGGAATATAAACCCGGTTATGTGCTGAAGTTGCTGGCATTCTATTCAGATCTTTCGTATCGTACACCCGGTGGTCTTACGCTGGCGCAAAGCGAGGCGAATCCGCAATCAGCAAGACCAGCTACCAACACACTTCCCGGGGCTGTTACGCAACAGGCAGGCATCTATAACCGCACTTTCCAGGGAGGGCTCACACATGAAGCGCAATTTAATCCGCGGTTACAACAGGTGTTGTCGGTATTTGGCGCCAATACACACTTTGAAAATCCGTTCCTCACCAACTATGAAGTAAGAGATGAAAATACAGCAGGGATACGCACTTACCTGCAATGGATCAACAATCCCGATCATCATACCGCTTTGCAATGGAAGTGGCTGGGCGGTCTGGAATGGCAGCAAACCGGGTCTGATATCGTTAACTACGGTAACCGGCAGGGCAAGCGGGATACAGTGCAGGCAGCAGATAAACTGATGGCCGCACAGTATTTTTTCTTCACCCGCTTCCAGGCTACCGTTAATAATTTCCTGGTGGAAGCAGCAATAAGTTTGAATTATTACGGCTACAGCTATAACACTAACGGGCACACGAAAGTGAACTTGTCACCTCAGCTGATGCCAAGGGTTTCTTTCTCTTACCTGTTCAGTCCTTACATTACGGGGCGTATCACCGTGAGTCGCGGCTACTCGCCACCGGCAACCGCCGAAATACGTGCAGCCGATCACGTTATTAATACCTCGTTGCAACCGGAAACCGGCTGGAACTATGAAACGGGCGTACGCATCTATGCCCGTCGCGGCAGCGCCATGCTGGATGCTGCTTTGTTCCATTACCGTATGCAAAATGCTATTGTGCGCAAACTGCATGATGATGGCACCGAATATTTTGTGAACGCTGGTGGTACACGTCAAACCGGCCTGGAGTTGCAGGGCATGCTGTGGCTCTTATTACCACGGCAACAGGGTGCTATCCGGGGTATCAAATGGCAGGAAAATTATACTTACAGTAATTTTAAGTTCAACAATTATATCAGTGCAGGTAAAAATTATTCGGGCAACAAACTTACGGGTGTGCCGCAACACGTGCTGGTAAGCAGTTTGGGCTTACAGTTCCCGGCACAAACATCGCTGTACGTACAGCATACTTTTACCAGCAGCATTCCGTTGAATGACGATAACAGTGTATATGCCGGCAGCTATCACCTGCTTCAGGCCAAAGCCCGCTGGCAGCTGCCGTTGCACAAACGTTATAATGTAACTTTACAGGGCGGCGTTGATAACCTGCTGAATGTAAAATACGCACTGGGTAATGATCTGAATGCAGCAGGTAACCGTTTTTATAATCCTTCACCGGGAAGAAACTATTTTGGTGGCATAATCCTGACATTATAATAAACTCTTCGCTAAGATAAAATCAGAAAAATCAGCATAATCAGTCTAATCCTGCTAAAGAAAAGACAAAGGCCGAAGGCCTCCATCCGCATAAACACATCCGTAACAGGTACGTCGCACTGGAATACGCTACAGATGCAGGTCCGTTTGTAGATGTAGCACAACAAACGGTTACCTGTTACTGGAAGGCTACCGGCGTATATGCGGGGCTTACAGGCCAGGCAGGTGATATAGTGGGGAAAGAATTTACCGTAGTGGGCACGGACATCCTCAAGTTCCGGGAGGGCAAAATTTATGAATGCTGGACAATGAGTGTACCATTGGGTTAACACCCGCTTTCGCATTACTTTGTATTTTAAATGCGTATCTGCTTAACAAAACCGGCATAGAATTGTAATTAGTGTAAGCATTTACAAGAAGATGAGTTCTACCAACGATAAACCCGATAAACCAATTATCACCGCTAAAATTGACGGATTTTTCCTGCTTTTTTATGACTTCTCCTTATTTGTTCTCCGCTTCTTCCGGGAGGCCTTCCGACCTCCCATAGAAGTAGAAGAGTTTATCCATCAATGTTACCAGGTGGGATATAAGTCGCTGGCCCTGGTGACGGTCACGGGTTTCATTACGGGCGTGGTTTTTACAGAACAATCACGTCCTACGTTATCGGAATTTGGCGTTACTGCATGGCTGCCGTCACTGGTAGCCATTGCCATTGTAAGGGCACTGGCGCCGCTGATCGCAGCATTGATCTGTGCCGGTAAGGTTGGGTCCAGTATTGGTGCGGAGCTGGCATCTATGAAGGTGACAGAACAGATCGATGCCATGGAGGTATCTGCCATTAATCCCTTCAGATACCTGGTGGTTACCAGGGTAACGGCAACGACCATATGTTTGCCGCTGCTGATGTTCTACAATGCCCTGGTGGGCTGTATGGGATCTTATCTTGACGTGCATGCCCACGAACAAACCAGTCTTATTTCCTTTTTTGATAGTGCGTTTACACAGGTAACATTCCTTGATTTTTCTACGGCATTAATTAAGTCCGTTGCATATGGTTTCACCATCGGGATGGTTAGCTGTTATCAGGGGTTCAATGCCTCACAAGGCACCATGGGTGTGGGTAAGGCGGCCAATATTTCTGTAGTGGTATCTATGTTCCTGATCTTTATAGAAGAGGTGATTATTGTTCACGTGATGAATGCAATCCGGTAGCTTATGAAAAAAAATATGCAACATATTGATATGAATGAAACGGTGATCAGCATCCGGGATCTGTATAAATCTTTTGGAGAGAAACATGTTCTGGAGGGCATTAACCTGGACTTGCATAAAGGCGAAAACGTAGCGGTATTGGGCCGTTCAGGTACGGGAAAGTCGGTGCTGATAAAAATTATCATTGGGTTACTCAAGCCGGATGCCGGTACGGTAAAAGTATTGGGTGAGGAAGTGAGCCAGCTGGATGATGTGGCTTTGCGTGCCCTGCGCCTGAAAGTGGGCTTCTCCTTTCAAAGCAGCGCCTTGTATGATAGTATGACAGTAGGGGAAAACCTGGCCTTTCCCCTCAAAAGGAATAACCGGGAATTCACCCCGGAGCAAATCCGGAAAACGATTGACATCGTACTGGATGCCATCGGATTGCCGGAAACCATTAACCAGCTGCCGGCTGAGCTGTCTGGCGGACAAAAAAAACGAATTGGTATCGGCCGCACCCTGATCCTGCGGCCGGAAATTATGTTGTATGATGAACCTACTGCCGGCCTGGATCCTATTACCAGTATGGAACTCAACCGGCTCATTAATGCCGTAAAAGAAAGATTCAATACCAGCTCCATCATCATTACCCACGATCTTACCTGCGCTAAATCAGTAGGGGATAAGATAGCTGTAATGGATGATGGCAAATTTATCAGTCAGGGTACTTTTGATGAAGTGTTTACCGGAAATGAGGAGCTTATAAAAAGTTTTTACGATTATAACTTTATACAGTAAAGCTATGATAGCAACAGGAAAAAAACGCGCCGTGATTGTGGGGATATTTGTTTTTGTGGGCCTGGTGATCTTTGTCACCGCCATCATGATGCTGGGCAAACAACAAAAGTTATTTAACAGGTCGGTGCAGGTAAAAGCCATATTTAAAGATGTAAACGGACTCTCTGCAGGCCGGAACATCCTGTATTCCGGTGTGAAAATAGGTACGGTAAAGAAGATCAGTTTTGTGAAAACAAATGAGATTCTCGTATTGATGAATATAGATAAAAGCGCCCAGCAATATCTGCATAAAGATGTAATTGCCCGCATCAGCTCTGATGGTTTAATGGGTAATAAGATTGTGATGTTATCCGGTGGAACGCCTGGTATGCCCGTTATTGAAGAAGATGACCAGCTCGCAGTAGGCAGTGGATTAAGTACAGAAGAAATTATGAATACCCTGCAGGTAAATAACAAAAGCCTGGTGGAGATCACCGATAATCTCAAAGTGATCACTAAAAAGATGGTAGATGGACAAGGTACCATGGGCAAACTGCTCACAGAAGATACCATCTATAATAACCTGAATACTGCTATGGCAGGCCTCCGCACTACTGTCAATAATACGCAGCGGCTTACCGGTGCATTGTCGGCGTATACCGCAAAACTGCAAACCAAAGGCGCATTGTCCAACGACCTGGTAACTGATACCCTTGTGTTCTCCAACCTGAGATCAACCATAACACAAATGAATGAAGTAACACAACATGCCAACCAGGTGGTGCTGGACCTGCAACATGCCAGCTCCGGTATCAATGAAAATCTCCATAATCCCAAAGCGCCTGCCGGCATGTTGCTACAGGACGAAGATTTTGCGGAATCATTAAAACAAACCATCAAAAACCTGGAAGCAAGCACTGGCAAGCTGGATGAGAATATGGAGGCGTTAAAACATAATTTCCTGTTCAGAGGCTACTTCCGGAGAAAAGCAAAACAGGAGAAGATAGAACAGGAGGAAAAAACAAAACAGGTAAAGCAACAAAAATGATGTTGCAATTAATGCCCGTTTTTGGTTAATGCTGTAATCGGCGTAAAGTCTACTTTACGGAATTCCACTTCCGAACCTTCGGCCTGAATGGCAATGTTGCCTTTGCTGGCGGTACAGTTGGTACCATAATTTACCAGGTCACCGTTTACCCATACTTTAATAGCATTTCCCACACATTCAATGATCAGCGTATTCCATTCTCCCAGTGGTTTTTCTGATCCGTCTGTGAGATTTTTGATCCTGCGTTTTTTACCATCTACAGCACCCCATTCGCTTTTAGGACCGCGCCTTTTTTCCATATCCGGTACGGTAATATCTTCCCCGATACACCAGAAATCACCTGCATCTTTATGCTGCATCTGTACTTCAATTGATTTCGGGAACATCTGATACAATACACGCGGAGTGGAGGCAAATACCAGTACACCACAGTTGCCGGGTTTAGCGGGGAAGCGGTATTCTACATTCAGCCGGTAGTTTTGGTAGCTGGCATCAGTGATGATGTGTCCCTGTGGACTAGCCAGGCTCACAAATACGCCATTGCGCACAATAAAAGGGCTTTTCACGGATTTATCGGTGTCCATTGCCGGTACATCAATATGCCATCCGCTGAGATCTTTAAAATTAAAAAGGCTGCGTGTTTGCGCCTTTAATGTAACCGCGCAGCACAGCATAGCACCGGCAAGGAAGGTGGTAATAATACTAGTTTTCATACATGAATTATTTAGGGATAATCGCAGTGGCATAACTTTGAATGGAGTATCCCGCAGTGATTTTTGACAATAAATATAATTCATTGCCACGGGAAATCTGCATATTAAGTTTCAAGGCTGCGGCTACAGCCCATCTTTAAAACCAATGGAGGCATGTGAGCCGTCGCAGAAGGGTTTGTTGGCCGAAGCACCGCATCTGCAGAGTGTTACACGGTTACGCACTTCATAAGGTACACCGTCGGCGCCTGTGATTTCGATACCTCCCTGCAGCCAGAGTGGCCCGCTCACACCTTTCGAAGGGTCTTCAATAATGCCGATAGCCGGCTTCAGCTCGGGCTCTATCGGTGTTTTGGTCGCTTTGTCCCAGGCTACCAGTCTGCCGGAAGGACATGCTCCCACCTGTTTAATAAACTGTGCATGAACCGCCGGATCATCTGTATCGTTCACCATATTCCATACCTGTCCGTTAGGATCGCAGAAGCGTGCAAAGGCGCATAAGCCCTGTACATCTGTGAGCAGCATGTCGGGGCCTTCCATTATATCTGCTGCTTCTACATAGGGGATATGTCCGGCTGTTTCAGTGCCATCAAAATGAATGGTTTTATGGGTGCTGTCGCAAAATGGTTTATTTTTTGAATGGCCGCATCTGCAAAGATAAAATGGCTGTTCCGTTGCGGGAAAACTTTTCCCGGGTATCCATTTTTCCGATTCCTTATGCACAGTGGTACCAATGGTTTCCAGCCGTAAAGGCACGTCGCCGGTTACTTTATAAGGCCCGTTAAGGATTACTTTTACTTTGATACCTGCTGCTGGTTGCATTGTCTTTTTCATGCGGATATTTTTATTAAAGGTGGAAACGTAGATGAAAAACAAATAGTTTACCGCAATTGTTGCAGGAAGCCGCCTTAAAATCGGCTTAAGGTTGATGCCGGTTGAATGGCAGATAACACAATCCACGTATATTTAACACACATTATTGTTTCAATTTAATAATTATTTTATGGAAGAGATGGAAGTTCCTACGGAACACCTGCATGAGGCAATAAAAGAAAAAGCGGAAGAAGCAAGAGAAAGATGGGTGATGTATTTAGCCTTATCTACAGCATTCATTGCCGTATTAGCCGCTATTGCAGGATTATTGGGTGGCCATCATGCCAATGAGGCTATGATAGAAGAAATTAAAGCTTCTAATCAGTGGTCGTATTACCAATCCAAAAGTATTAAATCGGAATTAGCTGAGGCAACAGATAAAATATTGCTGCAGGTATCGTCCACGCCAATACCCGGTGATAACAAAGAGCGGATAGCACGCTACGAAAAAGAAAAAGAAACCATCAAACAAACGGCAGAAGCACATGAGAAAGCATCAGAAACACATCTGGAGCAACATAAGAACTTTGCTAAAGCAGTAACCATTTTCCAGATTGCCATCGCTATTTCAGCGATCGCCATACTTACCCGCAAACGTGTGTTATGGTATGGTGCAATTGCATTAACGCTTGCAGGAAGCTACTTTCTGTTCGCGGGGTTTTAGCGGATGTCTGAACTGTGATTTTTATGATTAGTATGATTATCCTGATGAGCGAAGATCTTAGCGGGTTTTGTCTGAACCAGGATTTTTAAGATTGAATGGATTACCCTGATGGATGTTATGTTGTTTGATTTGGAAAATATACGCGTATATCTTCACTATAATCTTCGGCACCCATCAGGGTAATCCATTCAATCTTAAAAATCCTGGTTCAGACAAAACCCGCTAAGATCTTCGCTCATCAGGATAATCACACTAATCATAAAAATCACAGTTCAGACAACACTACTGCAACACCAGTTCAATCACCGGCACTTCCACATTGGGCTTCTTTTCCGGCAGATTTAATATGATGTTATCATCTGCTGCTACTGAAAATTTCACTTCTGAATTATCATGCAGGAACTGGGCATATTTAATTTTATTTTTATAGCCGGGTAAGGTTAAAGTGTTGCTGTAATCCAGCAGGTGCACGTACAATCTTTTGGTAGTGGGATTGTAGGTGAGCATGGTATTCTGAGGCACTTTATATATTTCAGGAGCATAAGTACAACCATAAATAGATTCGCTGTTTCCCTTCATCCACTCGCCGATATTGCCTAAGGCGCTTTGTGCGCGATAGTCAAATACACCGCGGGCAGTGGGGCCTACATTTAAGATAAGGTTACCGCCTCCGCTCACAGAACCGATGAGCAGCTGCAATAATTCATGCGTGCTTTTCCACGAGTTTTCATCGCGGTAATATCCCCAGGAGCCGGAAAAGGTCTGGCAGGTTTCCCAGGTTTTGCCACGGTAGGGTGCCAGTTCATTTACTTTCACTTGTTCCGGGGTGAGGAAGTCAGCGCCATCTTCGTATTCATCCAGGTTTAGCCTGTTATCCACCAGGATGGATGGTTGCAGTTTCCGGATCATTTTCAGCAAGCCTACGGCATCCCAGTCATCTTTGTCTTTACCATGTTTGCCGGGATAGGAAAAGTCCAGCCACAGAATATCTATTTTGCCATATTTAGTCAGCAGTTCGGTTATCTGGTTGCGGAGGTATTGCCGGTATTTGTTCATATCCCTTCCCTTGTTGAGCCGCGCATAGGCGCTGTCAGCATCGCCGGCGGGTTGTTGCGGGTGTACGGCATCAATAGTGAAATCAGGATGATGCCAGTCTATCAGCGAATAATAGAAGCCTACCTTAATGCCTTCCGCACGAAATGCATCTACAAATTCTTTCACCAGGTCGCGTTTGGCGGGTGTGTTAGTGGCTTTATAGTCCGTGTATTTTGAATCAAATAAACAAAAGCCTTCATGGTGTTTGGTGGTGAGCACCGCGTATTTCATACCTGCTGCTTTCGCTTGTTTGGCCCATGTTTTTGGATCAAACTGATTCGGGTTAAATACATCGAAGTAGGTCTGATATTGCTCATTGGTGAGCTTCTCATTGTGCTTTACCCATTCATGGCGGGCAGGCAAGGCATACAGTCCCCAGTGGATGAACATGCCAAAGCGGTCATGTGTCCACCAGGCCATCCGTTGTTCTTTTTGTTCGGCTGTTTCATTCCCGATTCTCTTTTTTTCCTGTGCCTGCAGAGAAATGACAGGTGCACATAACAGTGCTGCTATCAGTAATTGCTTGAGTTGTTTAGTCATAATAGTTGAGCTGTTAAAAAATTATTTGTCTCTCATTAGTGATACTTTATTAATCCTGATCGTTTGTTCTGCCGGTGAGCTCAGGGAGCCTGTAAAGCCCACTGTGACAGTTGTTGGTGCTGCCAGGATAAAGGCTGCAGATGCCAGTTTATTAGCATTACTGCTAAATTTTGAGGTCGACAGAGCGGTGTTGATATTTTCCACATCAGGTAGCTGATTACCTGCTGCTACCGCCAGGTAAGTAGCCTGCAACGTATTATCGATGTTGGATACGGTAGCCTCAAACCGGTAGCTCCCGGCGGGCAAAGTAATGGTTTGATATATTTTGCCATTGGTAATGGTGCCGTTGTCCCATATCCAGAGGGTGAGTCTGCCGGTGCCACCTATTTCATCATAAGTACCATTTTTACTTGCTTCACTGTTGTATTGCCAGTCTTGTACCTGCCCAAAGCGGCCGCCAAAGGGTTTTGCAGGATCTTTGATAAAAGGACTGCCGGCATTTCGTATATATGTCTGCGTTACATCTTCCTTAATATTTCTTGTTTCCCAGGCGGTGTAAAAAGTATCTACGGCCAGGGTATCCGGTAAGTATAAGGTGCGGCTGCGGAAGCTGCTCATAGAAAGATAATTATCCAGTATCGTTACCTGTCCTTCCGGATGTGCTTTCAGGATGGTATCATGTGCCGTGTTATCACTGGTGGTATATTGTAATTGCATACCAATGATACCGCGGGTAGTGTCAATGTTGACCCATGATATTGCTGCATGGCCATTCTGCATTTCTGCATTGTTAAAAGCACGGGAGAGGAGCGCCGTTTCATACAACGGACCATAAACGATACCGGTGCCTTCTGTTTTCACCGATACATTGCCATCTTTATCATAATTAAATATTTCAAAAGTATAGGCTCTTTCTTCCAGGTTGTTAACAATATAACGAATGGTATCTACGCCGCCGCTGCGCTTAATATCCAGTGTGGCAGAGTCATTCCGGTTGTTCCAGTATATTTTTGATTTTACGATTTTGGGATCTGAGATCAGCAACCAGGACAATTGTACCCGGTTGCGGCCCGAATGTACCAATAAAGAATCTGCTTTGCCGGTATAGATGATTTCGCCTCCTTCCAGGAACTTTTTATAATCATCCTGCTTGCGACAGGCACTGATGGCTGTGAGCAGGAGTAGCAGGAAAATGATATTATTCAATATGCGCATAGAATTTTTTTTGTGATGATGATCATTTATCGTTACCCCAGAATCTCATCTCCTGGATATTTGCGGCATAGCCACCATCTGTCCATGTCCGCAATATTTTTACGCGGATGTATCTTACACGTGGTGCATCAAAAGGTACGGTCATCTGCTCACCGGCAGCACCGGCGTCTTTGTCGTCCTGTGTAACCGATCCTACCGGCAGTCCGGAAGGCTTTATTACGGTATGTTCTATTATCCTGGTCCAGTTATTCCAGCTGCCATCAGACGGTGGATTTACAGAGCCCCAGATTTCAAATTTCCGTACGTTGTTCTGCAGGTATAACCATTCATTAGGGCGTTGCCATAAGCCAATGCGGCTCAGCTGCGCGGTTACACCCAAATCAAAAGTGATCCACATCGGCATGCCATCCAGCTTATCTGTAGAATGCCACAGGGTACCGTTCCATAAATTAGGGATGGGTAACCCCCAGCCGTAGTCTACATCTCCGGGGAGTTTTACTTCTCTGAAATTATTTTTGTCCAGCAATTTTTCGAAGAGCGGTACAAATTCCTGTATCATCGTATCGGATTGATTGCCCCAGCGATCTCTGATAAAAAAGCCAAACTTTCTTTTATCTGCGGTATATCCTCTCACCGCATAACTGCCAGCTTGCAGCTTGGTGTAATGTGTATCAGCAGGACCAAATACCCCGCTTGAATCGGTGGTAAGAGTAACGATAGCGATGTCTGCTTTGCTGACATTCGCAAAAGCGATGTTTATGCCGCCAAAATCAGCTTTAACCACCAGTGAGTGACTCACCGATAACACCGGCGGCAGTTGCGGCTGTACGGTGGTGGTAACGACATCGGATTGTTCTTCATTGCGACTTACCACATACAGGGAAATCACATGAGGTAATGTATCACCAAAACCATCTACAATCAATGCATTGTTATAGTAGGAAGATCTTATTTCCCGCTTTACACCTGGTTGGTTTTCGTATTCAGCTTTTACATACAGGATATCTTTATTTTCAGGCAGACTATAAGTAATCTTCGCAGCACCGGGTAAATCCTGAATAGTTACATTCTTTAAGATACCTGGTCTGTCTCCTTTGCCATTCACAGGCGTATGCATTTCTTTTGTACAGGCGGCCATCAGGATAAAAAGAGGGCCGGTTAGCAGCAATAATTTATACGGTTTCATTTTATCAGCTTTTTAAGTAAGTAAAAGGTGATTACCATCCAAAGTTTTGTACCAGCTTACGGTTGGCCAGCAGGTCCCAGGAACTAAGCGGCCAGAAGTAATTGCGTGTTTGAAAGGTTTGACGGTACAGTGTTCTGATGCGATAGTAAAAAATGGGATCCGACTGTTCTACATCCCATCCGGTTACCTGTTTATTCATCTCTTCCATAGATCTTTTCCATCTGCGCAGATCCCAGAAACGGGTGCCTTCCATAGAAAATTCGATGAGCCTTTCCTGTTGAATAATCTGCCGTAAACCTTCTTTGGTCTGGAATTTTCCGGGTTGACTGGAATAGTTGCTCCAGGATGTTTGTACACCTTTTAAACCGGCTCTATCCCGCACGAGATCGATGTATTTAAAGGCATCGGGTTGCGGGCCACTCTGTTCATTCAATGCCTCTGCATATAAGAGATAAAGATCCGCAAGGCGCATCACCGGCCAGCTGTAGGGTTCTATGTGGATACTCTGACCTTCCTGTATCACATACTTCCAGTTGACCAGTTTTTTAGCGAAATAACCGGTTACATTGTTATCATAAATATTTTTCCGGGTTTGCCACTGGCCTGCTTTGCTCTCTATGTGAAAAATACCGTTCTGCATATACCATACAGCACCGTCAAAGGCGAGATCAGCATAAAAGCGGGGCTCCCTGTTGAAGTGTAGCGAGACTGTCTGATAACCTTCCTGTATCAGTTCTCCTTCCGCTTTTGTAGCTGTTCTCAGCTGGTACCTGTTGGCATAATCCCATGTTTTATCTTCGTTAATGGGTACACCTTTATCCGAGTAAAACTGTTCCGCTATTTTCATGGTGGGTGCTATACAACCCAGGCTTATTTCATTGGCTATCCTCGCAGGATCCAGTCGTGGCATAGACTGCCGCTGTAACTCATAAGTTTTACTGTTAGGGTTATTCCAGATAATTTCAGGATTCCATTCTTCACAAACGCTGTTTCGTATCGTCATTTGCCTGGTGAGCGTATCTGAAAGTGTAACACCCAGCTGGTTGAATTTGTAGAGCTGCATGCCGCTATTTTCACACATGTCTATGGCTGCTTTGCAGGCAGTAGCTGCTTTTTCCCATTTATGCGCATCATAAGCGGGATTAAACAGAGCAGATCCATCATAGTTCCTGAACCCGTTATATTCGATATTGCCATTAAACAGCGGGCTGGCGGCTGTTACCAGTATACGGGCCTTGATGGCCAATGCAATTGGTTTAGTAATGCGGCCCAGCTCAGTGGCTTTATCTGTAATGATTCCCGGCAGGTTTATAGTTGCAGAATCCAGTAGGGCAGTGATATAGTTTACCACACTATCTACATGTACACGTGGTACTTTGGTTTCTTCTGAAGTGCTGGAAATAGGCAGGTTTTTATCAATGATAGGAATGGGACCGTACATGCGTAAAAGCATCCAGTGGTAGTAGGCTTTCAGAAACATAACTTCTGCCTTCCAGCGGTCTTTTTCACTCTGTCGCATGTCTGCTACCTTGTCTACATTGTCCAGGAAAATATTGCAATCACGCAATGCCTGGAAATTGTAGTTCCAGGTAGACATATAAATATTATTGGCACTCTGAAAACCCAGTCCTATCTGCCAGGGTGCATCACTGGTGCTGTAGGGGCGTACCATCCAGAACTCATCACCAGCAAGTAAAGCAGGATTGGACGAGAGATCACCGTCATTCGGGAGATAGGAATAACAGGTGAAAAGATATTTTTCTGCTTCCAGCCGCAACGTAAAAGCATTGTCTATGGTAGCCACATTGTCCGGTACTACGTCCAGGAATTTTTTGCAGGCCGGTAGTTGCAGCAGCAACAAACATAACAGGATCTGTTTTATTTGCCGGCGGTAGCAGGAGTATAAATGAGCGATGTTGTATTTCATTTTTGTACAGTTAAACGGTTAATCAAAGTCCAACGTTAATACCAATGTTCACTACCCGTTGCACCGGATAGCCAAGGCCATCGCCGCCCATTTCGGGGTCCCAGGTTTTAAATTTGCTGATCGCAAACAGGTTTAATGCGTTGGCATAAATCCTCGTATTGGTCATATGCACTTTATCCAACAATGATTTGGGGAATGAGTATCCCAGTTCCACTGTTTTTAATCGCAGGAAATTACCACTGCGCATCCACCAGGTAGAGTTTTGATTATTATTGTTGACAAAATAATTGCTCAGTCGTGGCCAGAAAGCATACAGATTCCTGTCGCTTTCACTCCAGTGATCATTGGCCACTGCATTCAATAAGCCATGCTGGCCGCCGCCATTGAGTACAAAAGGAGAAATGATGTAAGAGTTTATCCAGAAAGAAGAACGTGCAGATCCCTGGAAGAAACAACTCAGATCAAATTGTTTATATCCAAATGAAAACCCGAAGCCATAGGTAATCTCCGGAGTGGTAGGCAATCCTATGGGTACCATATCGGCTTCTGTAATTTTACCATCATGGTTTACATCCCTGTATTTGATATCTCCGCCCATTACTGCCTGGCCCCAGTTCTGGTAAGCGGAGTTAGCTACTTCCTGGTCATCTACAAACAAGCGTTCTGCTATATAGCCGAAGTTTTGCGACAGTGAATACCCTACATGTGAGCGATAAGCTTCGGGGTATTGTGGTTCTTCATTAACCAGCAGTTTACTGGTGGCATAAGTAAAGGTGCCGCGCAATTGTATGAACGTGTTGTTGCTGAAACTTTTCGTATAGTCCATAGAGAGATCCACACCCTTACCGGCTGCTTCTCCTACGTTGGCCTGTATAGGCGCACTGAGGCCCATGGTACTTGGTATAGTGCTACGCACCATTAATATATTGGTGCGATGTTCTTTGTATACATCTACCTGTATGTTCAGGGCATTGAACAGGCCTAATTCTAATCCGAGATTTGTTTTGTAGGATTTTTCCCAGGTGATATCACGGTTTTCGTACCGGTTCACATTTACGCCTGGCCTGCCGTAGCTGTTCTTTTCTCCAAAACTGGCGCCTTTCCATCCGGCATTCATATTTACATCAGACAAGTAAAAAAAGCGATCATTCTCATTACCAATCTGGTCGTTACCTACCAGTCCGTAAGTAGCTCTTAACTTCAGCTTATCAATTGTTTTTTCCAGTGGCTTAAAGAATTTTTCATTTTGAATATTCCATGCAACGCCGGCAGACGGGAAAAAACCGAAGCGGTGATTGGAAGCAAAACGTTCGGAGCCATTATAACCGAAGTTCACTTCTGCCAGGTAACGGGTATCATAATCATAGGTAAATCTGCCGGATATACCCTGGTTGCGATGCGGGAGTGAGGTTTGCAGATCATTGGCATTACCGCTGAGATAATTGCGGAATAGGCCGATCAGCATACCAGACACGTTGTGCACCTTGTTAAACTGTTGACTATAATTCACCGCCGCTTCCATGTAAGAAGTAGTATTCAGTACCCTGTTACCCGGACTGTAATTAAGATATTCAGTACCGTTGGTGTTGAGCGGCTGTAACGTCGGATTTTTTGTGTAAGCATCATAGCTCATACCATAGAAAAAAGGCGAATACTGACGGGTGATGTCAAAATAAGAATAACGCTCTGTATAGGCCATCATCCTGCCGGTAAGACCGGGCAAAAGAAATTTAAAACCCTGTTTCATTTCCAGTTGCACCAGCAGGGTAGAAGTGTTGTATTGCTGATAGCCGGATACAGAGTTGGCATATGGGTTATTATACAGGTTGCTGGCATCACCGGGGACACCGGAGAATCCTGGTTTTACGGCGTTACCAAACAATGGATGTTTATATTCCGGCGCATAGCTGCCGGGATAGGATGCAGGAAACATTACCGGGTTAGCCCATACTGTTTGTGCAAACAGTCCGGCACCACCGCCTACAGGGCCATTGTATCCATCAAACTGGCCATAGGTGCGCACGACAGCTTGTGTAGTAGGGGTAAGATTTATATTGACATTAGACCGGAGCGAATAATTTTTTAGTTTGATGTTACTGTTAAAGTTATTCCGCTTGTCTACATTCAGAACACCGTTATCTACGTTGTAAGTGCCTGCAATGTAGAACTGTGCTACCTTTCCACCGCCTTTCAAACTAAAGTTGGTGCGCTGGTTAACAGTATAATCCTTAATCAATTGTTTGATCCAGTTATTATTAGGGTATAACAACGGATCATCACCTGCGGCCGTATGATCAATTTTAGATTGCGGATATTGTACAATGCCCAGTGGATCTCTTGTCAGCACCGCTTCATTGGCCAGTTTCATGTAAGTGATATTATCTGCAAACTGGAAGTTGCGGGTATTGCTGGAGATAGAATTTTCGAAGCGCACATTAAGCGTAGTTTTTGCTTCCACACCTGATTTGGTGTTCACCAGTACTACTCCGTTAGCACCCCTCGCGCCATACAGCGAAGAAGCGGTGGCATCTTTTAAAATAGAGAAGCCGGCTATATCATCCGGTTGCAGGCGGGCCAGATCGGTGGTACTGGATTCCATACCATCTATCAATATCAGTGGATCTACTTTACCGGTGCCGAAAGTGGTCAATCCCCTGATGAAAAAGCTGGCATTATCCTTTCCGGGTTCACCGCTGCGCTGATAGGAAATAACACCGGCCAGTCTGCCGGCAAGCATGGTGGTAAGGTTGCTGGTTGGGCCTTTCAGCTCTTTAGGGTTGATGCTGGTAACTGCACTAACCATGCTGGCTTTTTTCTGTGTACCATAGGCCACTACCACTACTTCACCTACATCGGATACTTTTTGCTGCATCACTATTTTAAGCAGCTTCTCATTTTTTATCTGTACCGTCACGGGTATCATTCCTATCATGGAAAAGCTGAGACTATCGCCCACATTGGCTTCTATTGTAAATATGCCCATCTCATCGGTCAGTGAGTTGGTATGGGATGATTTATTCACAACGCTAACGCCTACCATAGGTGTACCTCTGGCTTCTGTTACCTGCCCTTTTATTTTGATGCGCAGGTTTTGCGGCACAGAGGTAGGAATAGCAGGTTTTCGTTTAATGATGATCGTTTTATTGACGATGGAATAGGTAAGTGGCTGATCCTTAAAAACCACTTCCAGTGCATGTTCCAGGGGTACCTCATCCTGGGCACAATCTACTGGTCTGGCATTGCTGAGCATCTCCAGATCAAATACAAAAAGGTAGCCTGTTTGTTTTCTGATAGATTTCATTACATCCAGCAACGAAGCTGCCTTGACATGCAGCGTTACCTGCTGTGCATATCCTGTTGCATTTGCCTGCAATATCAGGGAGAGCACCAGTAGAAAGGTTAGTTTCATGGGGAAAAGGATTTTTGTGCACAAAAGAATGAGTCGGGCACGGAGCCGGACTTTTGGATGTGTTTGCATCATTTGTTGCTGCCAGATTTTAGTGTTAAGGTTGATAAATACCATTCGTTGCGGAAGGTGATGACATAGCATAGCCAGGGGCGTGTTAATCGCCCGGATATTATTCACCCTCTTTAAACTGCGCTGCGTGCTGTTAAGCCATTATTGGTTTTGGTTGACTATTTTCTATTTTCATAACTGGTGGTGTATTGTAGGTGATTATGGAATTACGGTAATTGTTTTATCGGTTACTTTAAAATGAATACTACCTGTGGCCTCCAGCATTTGCAGTACTTCTGCCAGGTTTTGTTTTCGTGGAATCGCACCCGTATAGGCTTTATCATTTACGGCGCCTTCATATACCACATCCATATCGTACCAGCGGGCTAATTGCCGCATAATACTTTTGATGTTGCCATTAAATTCAAAACGTCCTTCCGTCCATGCAATAGCTAAATCAATATCAGCAGTGCTGATGGTAATATCGTTCTGTGCTTTGTTAAGCGATGCCTGTTGCCCCGGCTGCAAACGCCTGGTAGTTGCTTCATTGATCACATTTACAGCGCCTTCCAGTAAAGTGGTACGGATTTCTTTTTCATCTTCATAGGCCATTACATTAAAATGAGTACCCAGTACCGCGATCTGCATGTTATCGACTTTTACTATAAAAGGCTGCTGCGGATTTGGCGCTATCTCAAAATATACTTCTCCCTGTATAACCACTTCGCGTTCGTGGCCTTTGAACAGGGTAGGGAAACGGATAGATGAAGCGGTGTTTAACAACGCTTTGGTACCATCGGGTAATACAACCTGGTAAGTGCCTCCCTTGTTTGTAAACACGGTATTCCAGGTAGGCTTTATATTATTATCTCCGTTGGATACCGTATTATTATAAGCCAGCTGATTATCTTTTTTGCTGGCTGATAAACCTGCCTGCACATTTACGTCCTCCTGCTTGTTTTGCTCCAGGTCAATAACGGTACCATTTCCCAATACCAGCCTGGCGTGGTCTTTCCCGGTACCGGCAGAACGTGTGGTAGCCATTGTTGTTGTTGGAGCACTGCTTTTCATATATAACTTATATCCTGTTGTTACCAGGGCGCCAAGGATACAAGCGGCTATTGTTATGCGTTTCCATGCTGGTAAGGACCTTATCTTTACAACGGGAAGTGCTGCGGGTTGCTCCTGCATGATGGTTTGCAGGATACCGGCTGCTATGTGATCCGGCATAGCTGCTATTTCTTCGGCATCCTCTTCTTCTTCGGCGTTAAGCAATAATGTATCCAGCAACTGTTTTAGTTCAATATCATGTGCGGATTGCTCCAGCATTGACATCAATTCCTGCTGTTCTTCCGGCGTACATTGTTGCTTATAATACCGGTTAAACAGGTATCTGAAACGGGATACTGTCATGAATGATGATTTGTTTTTTTAGTGTACTTAATAAGGAGACTACAAAAAGAAGCAGATGGGTTAGTGTCTGCAAAAAAAAATCGATTTAGCTCAAAAACCAGATCAGGCAGAGAAAAGTATTGAGGTCCATACGTGCCAGGCAAAAGGCGCGGATAGACCGCATTGCATTGGCCAGGTGTACTTTTATAGTTTCGGGAGATAACTGAAGCCGCGCGGCAATTTCATTTCTTTTAAGGCCTTCTTCTTTGCTCAGTTTATAGATCAGGCATTGTTGCGGGGGAAGCTGCGCAATGGCGCGTTGCAGGATCTGTTCATATTCCTTGTGAATAATATGGACATCTTTTTCATCCGGTATGGCTGATACGGCAGCAGATAGTTCTGTTTCCATCCGCTGTTCACGGGCCAGCAATTTAAGCGAGGTGAAAATATGATTGCGGGCAACGGTAAAAAGATAAGCCTTGAAGTGTTCCACCTCGTGCAGCACCTGCCGCTTTAACCACATCTTCATAAACACCTCCTGTACGGCATCCTCTGCCTGGGAACCAGATCCCAGCAGCCGGAAGGCAATTACGTATATGCGGTGACGATAATGGTGGAAAAGGCTGGCAAAAGCAGCATCATTGCCTTGAGCAAGGCGCTGTATCAGTTCTTTTTCATTGTAAGTAGGAATTTCCATACATGGTTACATGGATGGGTAAATTACTACTCCCTGTATATTTTGCTAGCGCAATATTCTCCGCTAGTAATATTATTTTAGCTTTTAGCGGTTAGCTTTTAGTTTTTAGGAAAATGCAGCGGAAATAAACACTTATATACTATCATCTCCGCTGCATTTTCCTAAAAGCTAACCGCTAAAAGCTAACCGCTAAAAGCTAACCGCTAAAAGCTAAAAAACTTTCTTCAGCGCTTCATCCAGGTCCGTACCACCAGCACCCACAATTTTAAAGATGATCTTACCATCTTTATCCAGCAGTATTTTGGTAGGGAAACCAGAGATGGCATATTTTGTTACCAGGTCATCTTTCTCTTTACCAAAATTATTCAACACCTGTATCCATGGAAGGCCATCACCCTGTATCGCCTTCAGCCACGCACCTTTAGCCTGTTCAAGTTCGCCGGCTTTTTCATCTGCGATACCTACAATTTCCAGCCCTTTGCCTTTGTATTCGGTATATAACTCTTTCAGATGCGGGTGACTGGCCCTGCAGGGACCGCACCAGCTACCCCAGAAATCCAGCAGTACATATTTTCCTTTTAGGGAAGATAACGTGAACGGCTGTCCGTTGTTATCGGTTTTGGTGAAATTGATAGCGGTGGCGCCTAACTCCGTCGCTTTGGTGCCCGCTACTTTACCGGCAACATATTTACCGAGGAAGGTTTCTTTATATGCGGGCGCCAGGTTATTAAAAACTTTTTCATATTCAGCCGCAGTATAATCGCTGTACATAGTGGTCAGCAATGTGATACTCACGTAGGATGCCGGATGCGTGGCAACGAATTGTTTTTGCACTTCTTTTGTCTGATCGGCTGTTTTGCCCATTTCCGCCATCAGCTCCTTGCGGAGTGTGCTGTCTTCCGGCCTGCGGTGTGACAGCGACTGTTGCTTCATCTCCCAGCTTTTTTGTGTTAAGGGCAGCGTTTTCTTTTTCAGTGCATTGAGTTCATCATTTTCTTTGCCGCCTTTTACGGTGGCCTTGTATAAGGTGGTGGCATCACCATCTATTCGTATGCTCGTACCAGTTAGTATAAACTCTAAACGTGGTGCAGGTACAAACATACCACCCTTTGACATTTCAAAGCGACTGGCAGGGTGGCCGGATATTACCGTCACCAATACCGGGCCTTCTACATTTCCTTTGAAAATAAACTGGTCGCCGTTAATGACTTGTGGCGTATCCCGTACAGCTCCTTTTGCGGTATGATAGTTCAATGTAACTTTATAATCGCCTTGTCCTTTGATGTTAGCGGTTACGGTGTAAGGTTTCTGTTGTGCCAGTAAACCCTGAAGAGAGGCCAGCAGCAAGCTGCCGGCCATTATAATGGTTGGTTTGTTCATATACATATCTTTTAAAAACGAATAGCTGGTATAGTTTTAGGTTGTTTTTCGGCCATGGATTTGGTACCCTGGGCAATGGTTTGCTTAATCTTTGCCTCCGTTTCTTCGCTATACCCGGAAAAACGTTCTATGATTTTTCCTTCTGTATCTACGAGGTACAAAGTAGGAATGCCGGCGAACTGAAATTGTTCCATGGTTTTTTCTTTATTATCGCTCAAAAGCTGCTGCCATGGCATAGTTTCATCTTTCATAGCTTTTCTCCAGGCGGCTTTATCGGTATCTATGGAAATGCTTACCACATCAAAACCCTTCTCCTTATACTGTGTGTAAAGCTCCTTTACTTTCGGGATAGCCTGTCTGCAGGGACCACACCAGCTTGCCCAGAAATCAACCAGCAAGTATTTGCCTTTGTATTGCTCCAGGCCCGCCAGTGTACCGTTGGGGTCAGGATATTTTACGGAAGGCATAGGCTGACCTGTTTTCAGTCGCATGGCCTGTGCCTTATTGTTGATGATATTTTGTTTCAGCTGTTGCGCTTCTGTTAACCAGGGATATTTGGTAATGAGGCTTTCCAGCAGCTGCATGGCCTTATCATATTTCTCCCCGTCTTCTGTTCCGGCCATGTTGCGGATATCATATATCAGTACGGGTCTGTCGTGAAATGTATGCAGCAATAACTCATTGCGATCTGCATAATCCTCCGCTGAAGTTTTGTACTTCTTATGATTTTTCATATAGCTGTACCAGGTAGTATCCGTTGCTTTTTTGGCATAATACTCCGTATTATATTCTTCTATCGTCCGGAAATAGTGGAGATCGTTAATCTGGGTATATAGCTGAATAAAACTATTATCCATAGAGCCTTCTACACTGTTTTTATGCGGAATCTTCATTTTAACCCTGGCGGTATCATAACCTCTCATCGTTATTTTTACGTCCGCATCGCTCCAGAAAGTAGCACGATCCCAGTATTTATATTCAATGGTATAAGCACTTTGATGGTCCTGTTTAATTTTAAAGGAAAAGGTATTGTCTTTTCCCAGCAGAAAGGAGTCAATCACTTTGGGCTTACCGGATAAAGATTCTTTTTCCAGTAACACCCAGTTGCTGTCCAGTCTTGGATCGGTGAATCTTATGGTCCCTTTTACGGTGATGCTTTTGACAATCGGTACTTTCTGCGCCAGCAATACGGCTGGTGAAGCCAGCATGGCTAACGACGCACACATCTTAAAAACTGTTTTCTTCATGGTCGGTCTGTTTATTTTGTGTAATCTTGATTCTGTTCCAGGTTAGGATTCACCGTGAATTCTCTCGAAGGCAACGGCAGCAAAACATGCGAAGCCGGTTGCTGGAAAGATTGAAGGAAGGCGTTTATTTTACCAAACCGGCGCATATCATTCCAGCGCATGCGCTCCCCGATAAATTCTCTTCTTCTTTCCTGTTCTATCTCATCTAAAAATGCCTGTGGTGTAGCAAAGTCACTATTCATATGTGTACTGGCTTTGCGCGCACTACGGAGCAGGTTATACGTAGTTACATCTACTATACCTTTGCGGGCATTGGCTTCTGCTACAATAAGAAGCGCTTCGCTATAGCGGCATATCACGTACGAAGGCGTTATCTCCTGTGGAAATTTGGTAAGGAAATAGACTGCTTTGGTGATACCGGTGCCTTGCGCTTTTACAAAGGCCGTACCACGCACATCTGTGGGTTCATAAGATTTCACGAGGAAGGAATCTGCCCAGGTAGTACCGCTGCCGGCAATACCTGCTCCTGCGATGCTACCCGGTCCATACATAGCTGGTAAACCACTGTTGTTGCTTCCACTCGTTGATGCTTCATTGATCTTATAAAGTGATTCGCTGGTATTTACAGTGGATTTGAATATATCTGTAAATTTAGGTTGGAGCGTAAATCTACCGGAACTGATCACTGCATTGGCCATCAACAGCGCCTCATCGTTACGTCCCCCGTTCAGGTATAACCTGGCTAAGAGCAGTTGTGCAGCCTGTTTGGAGCCTGCTGTACTTGTCGTATAGTCATGAAGGTTAGCAGCGGCCTGTTTCAGATCTGCTTCAATGAAACTATTCACAGCACCAACGGAATCCCGTCCGGGCCTGCTTTTCGGATTTTCATTTCCCTTCACTATTACTACACCGCCAAACTGTTCAGACAGGAGCATATAGGAATAGGCGCGGAGCAGAAAAGCTTCTCCCATAGGCTGTTGTACGCTAGTGTCACCGGGAAACTGTGTCGCATAATTAATGACCAGGTTCGCATTACCTATACATTGATAAGGATATTGATAGGCCCATGTGAGCCAGGTATCACCAGCAGGTACATTATTAGCTTCATAAGCAGGCAGTGCCAGCGATTCCATATCATCACTCATGATATCCTGCAACACATAATAGTTATAGAACCCGTTGTTGGTGAGCGCCAGCTTGGCGCCATTCACCACTAAAGGCAGATTGGTTTTATTTAATTGGGAAGGACTTATCTGCGTGTTCGGATTTACGTCACCCAGTTGTTTGCTGCAGGCAGTAAGCAGGAATAAACCGGTAAATGCTATATGATATACTATATTTTTTTTCATGTAGATACAGATTAAAATGACAGATCAATACCAATTACCATAGAACGCGGATTAGGCAGGTTCGTGCTCACAATACCGGTGATGTTAGCTGCTTCGGGATCAAATCCGATGTACCTGGTGAGCGTGAACAGATTTTGCGCCGATGCATATAACCTTGCTCTGCTGATCTTTGCTTTGCTGAGCATACTGGCTGGTACGGTGTAGGCAACGGTAAGGTTACGTAAACGCACATACGAAGCATCGTATACAAACTGGGTAGACGGGCGATAGTTCCAGTCTGTTGTTTGTCCCGCGCCATGTACGCCGGTGATGGCCCGCGGTACATCGGTAATGTCGCCTGGTTTTTTCCAGCGCTTATTAACGATATCAAATTTATTATTCATGACACCAGTGTAATCCGCGTCATAATTGCGCAGGGATTGTTCATAAAAATCATAGACCTTATTACCTACCACATAATTGAATAACGCTTCTACCTTAAAGGCTTTATAGCTGAGGGAGAGATTAGTGCCGCCGGTAAATTCAGGCAAGGCAATAGGGATGGTTACCATATCATTGGTATCCCATTTTTTGTCATTGTTTACGTCCTTGTACATCATGTCACCTGTTTGCGGATCTACCCCCAGCGACTGGTATACCTGCACGGAGCCTACCGACTGGCCTACTTTTGCCCTGGAAAAAGGACCGCCAAATACAAAGGCGCCATAGTTAGTCAATGAATCTTTCATGGACAGGATCTTGTTGCGGTTGACGTTGAAATTTGTTTCTACCCCCCAGCCAATTACGGCTCCGGGGGCACTATGAATACCCAGTTCAAGGTCTACACCGTAGTTGCGGATATTGCCGATATTATCCGGAATAGCTGCTGCACCATAGACCCAGGAAACATTATTTTTACTCAGGAGTCCATCCGTAGTTTTGTTGTAATAGTCCAGCGCTACGGTGAAACGGCTTTGTAGGAATGCCATATCTATACCGGCGTCTACTTGTTTGGTACGTTCCCAGTGGATGTCCGGATTACCTATGGTGGAGTTTAGTTTCAGCGCCTGATCGCCAACATTGGTGGTGGCCACGAGCAAATTTTGTGCATCAAAATATCCGACAGGGCGAATGTTGCCGCTGATACCATAACTACTGCGGAGTTTCAGCTGATTGATCCAGGTATTGTGTGCCAGGAAATTTTCCTTTGCTATATCCCAGCCTGCTGAAATGGAAGGGAACCAGCTGTAACGGTTGCTGGCAGGTAGTTTAGAGGAACCATCCCGGCGAATAGAAGCATTCAGCAGGTATTTGCCATCCCAGTCAAAACCGCCACGAAGAAAATAAGCGTCTGATATTTCTTTGTTGTTAAGGTTCTTGCCGGCAATACCAAATACACTGCCGTAAGTGGTTGCGGAAGCCGCACCGGTAATACCGTCAATCTTAGGAAAGCCATCCACTTCGTAACCAAAATAGTTCAGCTGGTTGTTATAAAATGTATAACCCAGTGTACCGTTTACGCCTAGTTTCTTCCAGCGGTTGTTATAGGTAAAGTAGTTGTCAAAATTATAAGAGAAGTTATCATTACCGTTAGTGGTATAGTAACCCTGGTTGAAGGCGCCAGCATAGCCCAGTGGCGACTGAAAGCTGTTACTGAGTACATTGTATTTTGTAACATTGTAGGAAGAGCGGAACTGTAGGGTTTTATGTAATTTAATCTCCGCAGATAACCCACCAAAATAGCTGGTATTAGCGATTTTGCTGTCCACATCATTCATCACACCAATCGGGTGCTGTTGCTGTCCTGCGTAATAACCCAAAGAGCCATCTGCATTGCGTACCGGATCTTTCGGGGTATCTGGTCTGGCATTGAAAGCGGCAATAATCGGATTGGAGAAGTCTTTGTTGGCCGACTGTGTAATATTAATGTTACCATTCAGTTTCAGCCAGGTGTTTACCTGTTGGGTGAGGTCTAAGCGACCGGTATATCTTTCAAATGATCCCCTGCCAATAGCCATTGTTTCTGCATATCTTCCCAACGACATATAATAACTGCCTTTGTCGGTACCACCATTCATGCTGGCCTGGATGTTGTTGATGGGCGCATGATTGTTTTTAACTGCAGCGATCCAGTCGGTACTTCTATCCGCCATTTGCAGGCCGTCTATAGCGCTTTGCAGCCTGGTCTTTTCTGCATTGAGCCGGTTAATTTGTGAGGGGGGCAGCTGACCGGGATTCGCCAGCTGTTGATTAATATCGCCGATGCGGTTCTGCCGTGCATCAGTGAAAGCCGATTTATATTCATCTGTCGTCAGCATTCTCCTGGAAGTATTTATACCATTCAAACCCGTATACGCATTGACATTAAATGTTGGCTTACTGTTCAACTTTCCTTTTTTAGTAGTAACAATAATAACACCGGTAGATCCGCGTGCACCGTATATGGCAGCGGATGCCGCATCTTTCAGTACCTCCACCGATTCAATATCCTGTGGGTTGATACTGTTGAGCGAAATAGTACTGCCTTCCACTATCAATCCATCTATTACCAGCAATGGGTTGGAATAAACGGCATTGGTGGTTTGTACACCCCTGATCTGTATGATGGGAGTACTGCCAGGCGTGCCGGAGCTGTTGGCTACAAATACTCCTGCCACACGACCTTGCAGCGCTTTACCTACATCACTGACAATATTTTTTTCTGCCGATAACGCATCGCTCCCTACTTTAGAGATAGCATTGGTTACCCTGGATCGTTGCTGGGTGCCATAACCCACCACCACGGCATCTGTCAGCGATATGGCCTGCATTTTCATCATAATGGCTTTTGTTTGGATCAGGCTGGCGGGCACCACTACATTTTCAAAGCCTACGGAGCTGATCTGTAGCTGTGCATTGGCCGGCACTGTAATTTCAAATTCGCCCTTTTCATTAGTGGTGGCCCCTTTGGACGACCCTATTACTTTAACGGTGGCACCAGGTACCGGCAATTTGGTAGTGGCATCTTTCACTGTTCCTTTAACTACCTGTTGCGCATAAGCAGACATGCTTATCATACAGATGAGGATAAATAAGAGTAGCTTTCTCATACAATTGTTGGTTGGTTGATGGTTGGTTGGTTTTTGATTATGACTCCCGAAATAGGCTGCCAATATAGAAAGAAGGAATTTATCGAAAAGAAAAAAAGTACGTACCGGATACAAAAAAGTACGTGCAGGAAATTGACAGGTACGAAAAATAAATGCCTGATTTTCTATGTAAACTCCTGTTACATATATTACCTTCAATGGAACAATGAATAATAAAAACCCATATAATTTTTACCGGTATTTCATACACCTGGCGGTGTCTATGGCATTGCTGCTGCTGTATGTTTACCCTTCGCTGAGCGGGAACTGGCATTCTGTTATGGCGATGAAAATGATAACAACACAATACGGATTATATGGCTTTATTAATTTTAACCTGTTTTATTTGTTGGTATTTGTGCTGTTACCAGAACCAGTGCAGCGCCGCCAACATATACGCATGGCGCTATATATAATAGCTGCTATATTAAGTTTCGGGCTGCTGAAATATTTGCTGGGAGCCTGTTTTTTCCAGGACCAGGTACTGATAAAAGCCATTACGTTTATAGGCAGGCCAAAGCTATATTTCACCTTTTGGGAATACCAGCTCCGGACTATCAGAACAGGTATGGGCGTAGCTTTGCTGGCATATGGTTACCGGTTGTTTTTGCAATGGCGTAATACAGAAACAATGGACCGTAACCTGACAGCAGCTGTGGAGGAAGCCCACCAACGTTATGAGCGCATGCAGGATGGCAGCCGTTTGCTGTTGAAATACCTGCAGGCACTCACGCCGGTGCTGGAAAATGAAGCGCAGCGTGATAAAGAAGGTGTAAAGGCCATCCTGATCTTTTCTGATTTATTAAGATATATGTTATACGACAAAGCCGTAGAGCAGGATAGTGTGCCACTAAAGAAGGAGTTATATTTTTATCAGCAGTACCTGGAATTACGCGGCTTACTGCATAACGATCAGTTATTGCAACTAGAGATGGATGGGATAGAGGAACGGGTAATGATCACTCCTTTGCTGCTGCAAGCCGCTACAGAAAAGCATTTACAGCAACAGGCCGGTTCAACGGAACCCATGCTGGCAAAGATCCATATTGGCCAGCATGTACTCTCCCTGTCGATTGGCAGCTACCATTTTAAAACGAAGTTATATCCGGTGCATGCATAATATAAAACAATTCTTTTTATTGCTGTTGTTGTGGATGGCTATTGTTTATGGCATGGAGCTGATGATTACAGCTAACCCGAAATACCTGGTACTGCGTTATAGCAACATAAACAACGGGTTCTTCGGGTTGCTCAACTTCCTGCAGTTTTACATATATGTGCGTTGGATCATACCCCTCTTTATAAAAGAACGTCACTGGCGGAAGTTGTTATGGCAGCTGTTACCGGTGTTCATCGGATTTATCTTATTAAAATATTTTTTTGCAAGATGGATATTTGCGAAAGATATATTATATACGGGATACCGGTTGGATAGGATAACCCATTCCCGGATTGACTTGTATACCACCTTTGGAGAATACGTTGTAAACGCTTTATGGAAGGGTATTATCATTGTACTGATGGCTTTTGCATACCAGTTTTTTATGCTCTGGTTGCAGGAAGACCGTCGCCGGGCACAGCTGCAACAGCAGAAAGCACAGGCAGAATCCGGGTTCCTGAAAATGCAGCTGAATTCTCACTTCCTGATCAACAGCTTAAACAGTATCTATTCGCTGGCGCTGATGGGTGCGCCGGAAGTGGTGACTGCCAACAAAACACTCACAGCGCTGCTGGCCTATATGGTGGAACAGCCATCGGATATTGATTACCGTAGCCCTATGAAAGAGGAGATCTGCTATCTGCAGGACTTTGTGCAATTACAACGGCTGCGCACCGGCTGTGATGAATGCATCCTTTTTTCCGTACCGGCACTGTTACCGGAGAAAAATATTGCACCGCTGTTGCTGGTGCCGTTTGTAGAGAATGCTTTCAAACACGGTATTACCAATCAACCGGAGAAGGCAGTCACCATCACCCTGCAATGTGATGCACAGCGGCTGGTTTTCCGTGTTCATAATTTTAAAGGCAATTATCATAAAGATAAAACTGGTGGCATAGGGCTGAATAACGTGCGTAAGCGCTTACAGCTGATCTATCCCGGTCAGCATCAGCTGGACATCACAGAAACAGAACAGGAATATTATTGTAATTTGGTGGTCAACTGGTAATCGTATGGCATTGAAGTGTATTGTTGTGGATGATGAGCCCCTGGCGGCACAGGTGATGGTGGCGTTCATCAAAAAAACGCCGGACCTGGAATTGCTCAGAAGCTTTCATCATCCGTTGGAAGCGCTGGCTTTTGTAAAGCATGAAAAAGTGGACCTGGTATTCCTGGACATACAAATGCCGGAACTCAGCGGGATAGAATTTATGCAGTTAAAACAAGCCGGTACAGACGTGATCATTGTATCTGCCTATGATGAATATGCAGCAGAGAGCTTTGATCAGGAGGCCATTGACTATCTCTTAAAACCAGTGTCCTTTGAGCGCTTTGCCCGTGCCGTGCAACGGGTAATTACCCGCAGAACACCATTGGTAGGCAGTATGGCAGCTCCTGCATTTGATGAATATATTTTTGTAAGAACAGATAAACGCATCATCCGTCTTGATATCAAAGACATTCTTTTTGTAGAAGCCTTACGCAACTATGTAGCCATACAAACACCCAAACAAAAGATACTCACGCTACAGAACCTGCGTAGTTTTGAAGAAATTCTCGCACCATATCGTTTTTTTCGGGTGCACAAATCCTACATCATTGCCCTGGATAAAATAGATAGTATTGAACGGCAGCGTATTTTTATTGGTGAACACAACATCCCTATCGGAGATGCCTACCTGAAGCAGTTTATGGATACGATTAATATGCCGCGGTAAGTGTCTTTCTCAGGATTAGACTGATTATGCTGATTACACTGATTTTATTTTTTTGATTTAGATAGATTTAAAAAGATTAAAGCGAATATATCCGCTTCGATCTTCGCTTTAATCTTCGCTAACCTTTTTAAATCTATCTAAATCAAAAAAATAAAATCAGTGTAATCAGCATAATCAGTCTAATCCTGGGAAAGACAAAATCCGCTAAAATCTTCGCTCCGCCTACTTCCTACTTTCCTGCGCTCACAGCGTGTTGAAAAGCGTTAATTTAGCATCAAAATTAATGCAGGACTCAAAAGTGAATTTGGAATTATGGAAATAATTAATGGATCAACATATCAGGCTGCTGGAAAGGTAGCATACAGGATAGAAGCGCATTTCCAGAAACATCTCTCTGCAGCGCAGGAGAATGAAGAGGACGATTTAGCCACCGTGCCATCGGCATGGCAGGTAGAGAAAATTATTGATGTGGCTTTCTGGGCCAGCCTGCGTAAAGAAGAAGGCAATGCCATCCGTATTTCGCTGGCTTTTTTGCCGCCTGTGCAGGCGGTTAATCCCCTGTTATTTGAAAAGCGCCTTCCGCTTACGCCTCAGTTGCTTACCAAACTGGCGCCAGGGGTGGAACGGCCAGGCATTCATGTAGGTATCTGGTTTGATGGAGATCAGCTTTATGTGTGGGGTACTACCACCAAATTACCCAATCTGTGTTTCGTATTGGATGTATCAGAGCCCGGTTTACTGGTGGTGAAACATCGGCGTGCTGCGGGTTTGGGCAAATTTACCAATGTGGCGGTGCTGCGTGGCGACCAGGTAAAGGTGGTAAATGAAAACAGTGGCCAGTTACCCGACAGTCCGCCTATCCTTAAATCCTTACTGGGACTCACTTCTTCCTGCTTATGGAATAATGGTGTAAATGTGCTGATCCAGATAGCAGTGTCTATGCGGGCACATAAGCGGGGTGGTATTTTGCTGGTAACGCCTACCAACAGTAACAAATGGCGGGAATCTATCATTCACCCCTTACAATATCCCGTGTCTCCGGCATTTACCGGTGTAGCAGATCTGCTGCGGTACGATGGAAAAACAGTCACGGAAATCTTCTGGCAAAATGCCCTGAGACGGGAAGTGGAAAACATTACAGGTCTTACTGCTGTAGATGGCGCCACCATCATCAACGATCAGCAGGAACTGCTGGCTTTTGGCGCTAAAATAGCCAGGGCCAAAGGAGCTATGCCAATAGAACAGGTGTTGCTGACAGAACCGGTAGAAGGAGGGGAGCCAACACTTATTCATCCATCGGCCATTGGTGGTACCAGGCATCTTTCTGCGGCACAATTTGTACATGATCAGCGCGACTCCCATGCGTTGGTAGCTTCCCAGGATGGTTATTTTACCGTTTTTTCCTGGTCTGAGCAGGCGCAGCTGGTGCAGGCTCACCGGATAGATATATTGCTGATATAGTTTTTAGGATTTTACGCAAAGGCGCAAAGATGATTATTTTGCGCCTTTGCTCCTTATGCGCCTTTGCGTGAAATATCCCGTATTTTGCGGACCATTTATGGATTATCGTTATTTTATTATCAACAAGCCTCACGACATGGTTTCGCAGTTTATCAGCTCTCACAATGTGAGATTGCTGGGTGAACTGGCTTTCGATTTCCCGGAAGGCACCCACGCCATCGGGCGATTGGACAATCTCTCGGAAGGACTACTAATTTTAACTACCAATAAAAAAGTAACGCGGTTGTTGTTTCAGGGCAAACAGCCACATGAACGCACGTACCTGGTAAGGGTGAAAGGACATGTGAGTGAAGAAACACTGCAACGACTGAAAATAGGCGTGCCTATTTGTATCACCGAATCGGTGGAGTATATTACTACTCCCTGTCGCGTGGAAATTGTAGAAAGGCCGGCAGGTTTGTTTGATCATCCGCGTGAGTTGCCCAACAATGCACCACATACCTGGCTGCTCATTACATTAACTGAAGGAAAATTTCACCAGGTGAGAAAAATGGTAGCAGCTGTGCATCACCGCTGCCAGCGCCTGATCCGCGTGTCTATCGAAGATATTCTTTTAGGTGATCTGCAACCGGGAGAAGTAAAAGAATTGCCCGAAGAAGAATTTTTTGCCCTGTTGAAAATTGATGATTACAAAGATTGATCAGCGCGTAGTTTGTCAATATTACCGTATGATTAGTCAATATCACATTAGGTTGCAGCGGCTATTCTTATTACGTTTGCCCATTGGAAACATCATGCTTTAACGAGATAATTATGTGGAAATTTTTAAAGCTTACAGGAGCTTTGTGCCTGCTGCTGCAGGTTACTTTTGCGCAAAAGCAGCGCTACCCGATCATTCCTTATCCGCAGCAGCTGGTGCCGCAAACCGGTGAGTTTGTGATCACACCCGCTACCAGGCTGGTATTGCCTGCCGATCCTGCGCCTTTCTTAATTGAAACCGCACAACTGGAATTGCTGCTTACACAAGCCCTTGGCAAACCATTGCCTACGGCTGATAAGGCAGTTAAAGGCGCTATCATCATGCGCCAGAATCTGGCGCTGGCAGGAGAGGAGGATTACACAATGGATGTAAACCCACAACAAATTGTGATCACTGCCAAAGCACCCACCGGCTTTTTCCGGGCAGTGCAAACACTGCGTCAGTTAATGCCACCCATTATAGAAGACGCCGCAGCACCCGATCTTAAAAAGATAGCCATCCCGGCGATGCAATTGAAAGATCATCCCACCTACGGCTGGCGCGGCATGCACCTGGATGTATCCCGTCATTTTTTCTCCGTGGCCTATCTTAAAAAATTCATTGACCTGCTGGCACTATACAAAATGAATAAGCTGCACCTGCATCTGACAGACGATCAGGGCTGGCGCATCGAAATAAAAAAATATCCGCTGCTTACATCACAAGGCGCCTGGCGTGAGTTTAACAACCAGGATTCCGTTTGTATGAAGAAGGCCGTTGATAACCCGGATATGGCCATAGATCAGGAACATATTATCCAGAGAGATGGTAAAACGCTGTATGGTGGCTTCTATACACAGGAGCAAATGAAGGATGTGATCAAATATGCAGCTGTACGTCATGTAGAAATTATTCCTGAAATAGATATGCCCGGTCATATGATGGCTGCTATAAGGGCTTACCCTTTTCTGAGTTGCAGCGGTGAAATTGGCTGGGGTAAAGACTTTTCAACGCCTGTCTGTCCGTGTAACGAAGCTACTTTTACTTTTGCAGAAGATATATTTACAGAGATAGCGGCATTATTCCCCTCCAAATACATTCACCTTGGTGCAGATGAAGTAGAAAAGACCAGCTGGGCTGCTTCTCCTGCCTGTGCCGCCACCATGAAGGCTAACAACCTGAAAGATGTGGAAGAACTGCAAAGCTATTTTGTGAAGCGTATGGAAAAATTCTTCCAATCCAAAGGCAAAGTGCTGATTGGCTGGGATGAAATTTTGCAGGGTGGTATCAGTCCAACAGCAGTACTGATGTACTGGCGCTCCTGGGTGCCTGATGCGCCGGTATTAGCCGCCAGACACGGTAACCAGGTGATCATGACGCCGGGTAATCCGCTGTATTTTGACGGCATCCCTGACCGCAATTCCATTTATAATGTGTATCATTTTGAGCCGGTACCCAAAGGGCTTACTGCTGCGGAAGCTACTCACATCATTGGTGCACAGGCAAATATCTGGACAGAATATATTCCTTCCGAAAAACGTGCAGATTATATGTTTATGCCCCGCATGACCGCACTGGCAGAAGTATTGTGGACGCATCATGCTGATTACAATAACTACCTGCAACGGCTAAACGAACATTATAAAAGACTGGACCTGCTGGGCGTACATTACCGCCTCCCTGATCTGGACGGGTTTACAGAAGATAATGTGTTCGTAGACAAGGCAACATTGAGTGTGCAGCCGCCACTAACGGATATGACTATCCGTTATACCACCACCGGTACTATTCCGGATACCGCTTCTGCTATATTGCCTAAGAACTTCATTATCAATAAACCGCTGACAATGAAGCTGGCGGCCTTTAGCCCTACCGGTAACCGTGGTGATATCTATACGCTTCACTACCGCCAATCGGATTATCTCAAAGCCACCGTGGTAAAGGATGCATTCCCCGGATTGCAATTGGATTATTACCAGGGTACTTTTAAAAGCGCCACTAAAATAAAAGCAACGGCAGACAGCTCTTTCCGTATCAACAATGTAATTATACCGGAAGGCATGGGTAAAGGCGGTGGTGCTTTTGGTGCTAAGCTGCATGGCTACATCAATGTACCCGCTACCGGTATTTACAGTTTTTATCTTACCTGTGATGATGGGGGAATTCTTTACATAGATGATCAGGAAGTAGTGAATAACGATGGTTGGCATGCGCCTTTCCAGAAAAGCGGACAGGTAGCCCTGGAAAAAGGTTGGCATCCGCTGCTGGTAGCATTTGTAGAAGGTGGGGGCGGGTACATGCTGAAACTGGAATACAGTGTAAACGGCGGCAAGCTGCAACCGGTGCCTGATGCATGGCTGGGAGCCGGCAAATAAAATTTGTATGAAGGGGCTTAGTATGCCCCCTTTTTATTTTATATTGCTGTAATAAGTGAACAATAACATATGACCCGTTGCTGTATTATTTCCCCCCTGATTTTTTTTCGTTTAAAACAGATATGCAGCTTGTTTATTCGCCGGAGGTAAAAGCAGCGGCAATCTTATATCTGCAACAGCTGCGGGAAAAGTATTTTTCTTATTTTTGATACCATCTATGCGCATTATAAAAATTTTGTTGTTCCTGTTAATCACCTGCCAGGTTGCCTTTGCAACAGATACTGAGCTGGCAAAAGTACTGGAATCACTCACGCCCCAACAAAGAACGGTCCTTTATCAATATGGTACTTTAAGAACCTATGCTACGCCTGCACAGGCAGATAGTTTCTGGCAACAGCATCAGATCAGCAACGTGACGGTGCAACAGGCAGGCCTGCTGGCAACGGAGTTGCTGGTGAATACGGAGCTGGAGTATACTATAAAAAAGCCTTCGCGTTTACAGGCACTCAGGGGGCTGTTTACCGCCTCCCGGTTGTTACTGGGACTGGCGGCGCTGGTAGCCGCTTATGCACTGGTACAGCTCCTGAGTCGTTACTGGGGATTGATCCGGTACTGGCTCGTCAGGTTGTTCTCTCCATTGTTCCGTTGGCTGTTTTCTCCCCGGATGCTTACGTATGAATTGCTGCTGATAAGTATTGCGGGCATTTATTTTGGCCCCCGGGTACCTGATTTGGTGATACGCACTATCGTGATTCACGTGGGCGTTTTCGTTTTTTGGGCGCAACTAACGGCCATCGTTACACGTAAACATTTCATTACGGATTATAAAGATGTGGTAAAGAATACCCTTAAAAATGAGAATAAGCCATGGGAGGCATTCCTGCAGGTGACTGTGCCTGCTGGTCTTACTACCGCAGCTGTGGCATGGGTGATACATGTTTGTCCGGATCTGTGGTATCCTTACGAAGTAACGATACCCGCGCTGGTAGGTGTATATGCCTTGCCGCCACTACGTAGACTGGAAGCGCCTTTGAGCCATTTATTTTATCCTTTTGCCAATTCCCGGATGCATGGAAACGACCGGCGTATAGCCGCTTACGTGATTCTCACATTGGTGGCCTGGGTGTTAATGCTGGCACTGCCGGTAGTAGTGATACAGCCGGTGCTGGTACTCACTGTTTGTCTCACCTTTATGCTGTTATTGCTTTCCATTGAACGGATCACTTACTGCGGTATTAAAAACTACATATGGATGCAGGTGATTACTGTGGGCTTCCTTGTTGCTGCCATATTGATAGGTGCGCAGTTGAGCGTGCTGTTAATGTCCTGGATAGGAATGGGAGGCATATTGTTATATATACTGATCAAATATTGGGAAATACCGGTATTGCTGGGTTGGAGCTGGAAAAACAGGAAAGCCTGGGGAGCCCTGGGGATGGCCATGCTGATATGGGGTATAGGGGAGTTGATCCGTCATAAGCCGGAATGGTTTGTATTGTTTTATTAACCCGGGTAGTGCGACTGGTACCAATAAGTATTGTTTATTATTTAATATTTAATGAAGAATTTGTTGTAAAAGTGTATTTTTGCGCTCCCTAAGCATACGAAATTTATTTTATTGAAGATACGCGTAGATCCGAGTATCGTACTGACAAGGCTTCTCAGGGCCTCCAAGGCGATAAGTAGGGTCTGCGCTTTTTTATTGCTGATCATTTACTCCCGGTCGCAGGTCCCACCATCTTCAGATATTACGTTGATAGCAATCAGAACAGGTGTTTTTACTAAAGAATTTACCAACGGTTATGATTCTCCCGAAAATTGTAATAAATTCATTAACTGTAAACATTACACTTAATAGCTTAATTCCCGTTATGAAGAGTACACTCGTATTATTGGCAACGCTAGCGATGGGGTCCGGTGCAGCTGCACAGCAGCAGGCGCCTGCTTATCCATTGATTACACATGATCCTTATTTCAGTATTTGGTCTGCTTCCGACACCTTGAACAGCACTGCTACCAGGCACTGGACGGGGGCTACACAGTCTTTGAACGGCCTGGTGAAGGTAGACGGGGTTACTTACCGGGTATTAGGCAAGCTGGATAACAGTTACGAAGGAGTGGTGCCTACCAGTGAGGACCAGCCTTACCAGGTGAAATACACGGAAACTGAGCCTACCACCAGCTGGATGGATCCTGCATATGATGATCAGTCCTGGAAAACAGGCACCGCCCCGTTTAGCGATAATTCCGGTTTGAGTGGTACCTCCTGGAAGAGCCAGGATCTATGGACCAGGAGAACATTTGACAGTGCAGGCTTATCTGCAGGAAATCTGCAATTGAAAATCTCTCATGATGATAATATTACGGTATATCTCAACGGCGATAAGATTTACGAACACAATGGCTGGTTGAATAAATATGTTTATCTGCCTATACCGGATGCTGTAAAAAGTAAATTGAAAAGCACGGGCAACGTACTCGCTGTTCATATCCGGAATACTGCCGGCGGCGCCTTTCTGGATGCGGGTTTGTCTAGGCAGGTGGAAGCTCCCGGTGATCAGGGCATTGAGAAGGCCGTACAAACATCTGTAAATATCAATGCTACGCAAACACGTTATCAGTTTACCTGTGGTAAAGTAAATCTTACACTGACATTCACTTCTCCACTGCTGATGAGTGATCTGTCGTTGTTGTCGAGGCCAGTTTCATACATCTCTTACAAGGTAGTTGCCAATGACGATGCTACACACCAGGTGCAGTTATATTTCGGCGCATCCACCGACTTATGTGTGAATGTACCTTCGCAACCGGTTACTACGACACAGTATACGACAGGTAAATTATCAGTATTAAAAGCGGGAACAAAAGTACAGCCGGTGTTGCAGAAAAAAGGCGACGACCTGCGTATCGACTGGGGTTACATGTATGTAGCAGCACCAGCTTCGGCTAATACGGTGCAGTATATCAGCACCGCTGGAGATGCCATGAAGGCGTTTGTAAATGAATCCGTTGCCGGCACGCAGCAGGATAAAGAACTGGTATTAAGCACGGTTGTTAAATTAGCAGATGTAGATAAAACCGGCAGGGAGCAGCTTTTCCTGCTTGGCTATGACGACGTATATGCGTTACAGTATTTTTCTGCCAACATTAAAGCCTGGTGGAAAAATGATACCACACAAACCATCGATAAACAGTTAAATATTGCTTATGATGATTATGCTGCGGTGATAAAAAAATGTAGTCTTTTTAATGAGCAGCTGCACCGCGACGCCGTAAACGCTGGCGGAGAAACCTATGCGAAACTCTGTGAGCTGGCCTATCGCCAGAGTATTGCAGCACATAAGCTGGCTAAGAGTCCGCAGGGTGATATCCTTTTTCTCTCTAAAGAAAATTTCAGTAATGGATGTATCAATACAGTAGATGTAACTTATCCATCTGCACCATTATTTTTACTCTATAATCCTGATTTATTAAAAGGGATGATGAATGGTATTTTCTATTTCTCTGAAAGTGGAAAGTATACCAAACCTTATGCAGCACACGATCTTGGCACCTACCCATTGGCAAACGGACAGGTATATGATGAAGGTATGCCGGTAGAAGAATCTGGTAATATGCTGATCCTTGCCGGTGCTATTGCCAGAGCAGAAGGCAATGCCGGCTACGCCAAAAAGCATTGGAAAACACTGACTACCTGGGCAGAATATTTATTGAAAGAAGGTTTTGATCCGGCGAATCAATTATGTACAGATGATTTTGCCGGTCATCTTGCCCGCAATACAAATCTCTCTTTAAAAGCTATTGCAGGTATTCGCTCGTATGCTATGCTGGCAAAGCAATTGGGTTATGCATCCGTAGCTGCCAAATATGAAAAAAGTGCAAAAGAAATGGCTGCCAACTGGATTAAGCTGGCTGATGATGGCGATCATTTCAGTCTGGCTTTTGAAAGTAAAAATACCTGGAGCCAGAAATATAATATGGTATGGGACAAAGTCCTGAACTTTAATCTTTTTCCGGCTACTGTTTACAAAAAGGAAACAGATTACTACCTTACCCGTCAGCATAAATATGGTTTACCACTTGATAGCCGGAAGTCTTACACCAAGTCGGACTGGATCATGTGGACGGCAGTACTGACAAGCACCCCCGCTGATTTTAAGGCTTTCGTTGAGCCGATATATACCTATGTAACGGGCACGCATACACGTGTTCCGCTGAGCGACTGGCATGAAACTACTGATGGTAAAATGGTAGGCTTTCAGGCGAGGAGTGTAGTGGGAGGATATTTTATGAAGATGCTGGATGCGAAGTTTAATCCAACATCGGTAAGTGTAAAAAGATAAATAAAAAGCTTCCTGGTAACATTTCCGGGAAGCTTTTTTTATACCTTGTAAGTAGCCATGGTGGCTACATAATTATATATAGGATAAATATAGATGAGATAAATAATTAAAAATGAAGCGAATAAAATTTGGAAGTAATTTAGAAATTCCTATCTTTGCACTCCCTTAGAGAAATGAGGGGTAAATGATTCCCTAGCTCAGTTGGTAGAGCAATACACTTTTAATGTATGGGTCTTGGGTTCGAGTCCCAAGGGGATCACAACAAAGAAAATAAACAGTATCAAAGCCGCATAAATCGTAGGATTTACGCGGCTTTTCTGCTTTTAGGATATTAAGGTAAACTACATCAAACGAATCTGAAAGGATACATAAAAGGATACAGTAACATTTTTTAATTTACTGTATCCTTTTCCCGGAGATGCTTATCTATAATGGGTTTTAGGAACTCAAACCGAACCAATTAACGCCAAACAAAACCAATCGGTAACCTAAAACTTTTTGAAGATGAAAGTAAGCCAAGACTTATCAATCCTGTTTCACCTTCGATACGCCAATGGAAACACAGCTGGTAAAGCAACTATTTGCGTTCGATTAACTGTTAATGGTCATCCCCGGGATGGATTCTCGCTGGGATACCAGATTGACCCCAAAAAATTCGACAAGAAAGCTGCGGCCATCATTGGTAAATCGACGGAAGCCATAGAAATAAATACGCAGATCCAGCATGTCAAAAGTGAATTACTCCGGCATTACAACCTATTAAAAGCCCAGGGTTCCACCGTTACACCCACCATGATAAAGAATGCTCACCTCTGTATTAATCAGGAGAAAAAGACTTTAATACAGGTAGCTGACTTCCACAACGCAAAATTTAAAGAGAAGGTAGAAAAAGAGAAACGTTCTCCTGGTACATTGAAAAAATGGGTCACTACCAAGGACAAGATTACTATCTTCTTGAAGGAGGTATTTAAAATGCCGGATATTCCACTCGATAGAATCGAATACGCTTTTGCTGAGGATTTCTTCGATTACATGACACTGACGGAAGGGATTCAGGATAACACTGCAATGAAGTACCTGAAAAACACCAAGCAGCTTTTAAAGTTGGCAGTGCAACGAAAATGGTTAACCCATAATCCATTGGGAGATTTCGTCTGTACTTACATTAATCCTGACCGTGATATCCTTGATATGGACGAACTCAGTGCATTATATCATAAGGAGTTTACCATACCTCGTTTGCAGGAAACTAAAGACGCTTACCTGTTTATGGCCTTAACCGGTTATGCCTATAAGGACGCTTTGATGTTGTCTCCTGATAATGTTGCAAAATTTTTTGATGGCGAAGACTGGATTGTTAAAAACCGTGAAAAGACCTGGTGCCGTGAGAATGTACCCTTGTTACCAATTGCAAAAGAGATCCTGCAGAAATATAAAAATCATCCTTATTGCGTTGCGAATAATGTTCTCCTGCCTATAAACAGCAACCAACGTTTTAACGGTTATCTTAAAGAGGTTGCGGACCTTTGCGGAATTAATAAAAACCTCACTACACATACCGCCCGTCATACATTTGCCACTACGGTAACACTGGCGAATGGTGTGCCCTTGGAAACAGTAAGCGCAATGCTGGGTCATAAATCCATCAGGACGACGCAGATCTATGCAAAGATTGTAGCCAGCAAAGTTAGCGTTGACATGAAGACGTTAAAGGGCATCTTTAATCTTGCTTTGCCTGATTCCTTGCTGTATAGTGCCGTTGCATAAATAAAATTATCAAGGCAGGTACTTTTTTCAATGTACCTGTCTTGATAATCAATGCCTTAACAAAGCGTTAACATCGTAAATAAACCCAAAATCATTTATTGCAGACCTTGTTGATACT